>JAXLRK010000002.1:0-920770 GCA_046331155.1 Acidimicrobiia bacterium | reverse complement strand
TCACGATCACGTCCGACGGCCACGGCGGCTTCACCTACACCACCGGGTGCTACACGGGCCCGTCGCTCGAGATCACCATGCAGGCCGGCCCCGGCAACCCGCACGACCTGGCGTGCAACCCGACCACCACGACCACCGGCACCACCACCACGACGGCCACCACCACCACGACCGCCACGACGACGACCGCCTCCGGGCCCGGCACGACCACCACAACGACCGCGGCGTCCGGCCCCGGCAGTGCCCCGGCGCCGAGCACGTCGAGCGACGCCGCCGCGGTGCTGAATGCCCAGTTGAACGCCCAGCTCGACAAGCTCGGCGTCCCGAAGGACAGCCCGCTGCGCAAGCTCCACCCGTCGTCGAACCTCACCACCGCCCCCGCGCCCAGCCCCGAAGGGATCGCCGCCCAACTCCCGGCCGGGCTCCGACCGTTCGTCGGCGTCGGCGGCGACCGCCTCGCGCCCACCGGCCACGCCCGGGCCACCGGCGGCTCGACCGGCGGGCCCGGATCCGGGTCCGGCGGCGGTGCCCTCCTGTGGACCGGCGCCGGCGCGGCCCTCGCCGCCGCCGGTGCCGGCGGAGCCGTGTTCCGGGTCCGTCGCCGGCGCCGCCCCGCCCGCTGACCCGCCCGCCCCCTGACCGCCGCGAGGCGCCGGAGAACGCCCTCTCAAGTCGGGTCAATCCGGACCGATAGATGAGGCGAGCTCTCGAAAGGTGCCACGGATGGCAGGCAAGGACGGCCGGCATTCCCGGTTCCCGCAGCTCCTGACCCGGCTGAGCATCGGCGTCGTGGTGGCGACGGTGGCGGTGTCGCTCGTGTGGCGCGTCGGATGGTCGCTGTCGGGCGTCCCCTTGTGGTTCGGCGTGCCCGCGCTCGTGGTCGAGGCCGTCGGGTTCGCGCTCTGCGGGCTGTTGCTGTTCCAGCTCTGGCCGGGACGCGAGGACGGCCGTCCGCGCACCGGGTCGCGCGCCGCGCCGATGGGTGCGGCGACGATCGTGGTCCTGGGCGCGGGCACCGAGACCGACGCCGTGCACGCGAGCTTGTTGGGCGCCCGGGAGGTGCGGTCCGAGCACCGCACGCTGTTGGTGCTGCGTGAGGAGTCCGCCGAGCTGTTCGCGCTGGCCGCGCGGCTCGACGCGGAGTACACGGTGGTCGACACGGTCGACGTCGGCGAGGTCCTCGAACGGGTGCGAGCCGAGCTCGACACGCCGCACTTGTTGGTGGTGCACGCGGGTGACGTGGTCATGCCCGACGTGCTCGAGCGCCTCGGCGCCGCGGTCGAGGATCGCACCGCGATGGTCCAGGCTCGCCTGGAACGCGCCAACGCGGACGCGCTCGTCGGGCTGCGGAATCCGAAGCGCGCCGTCCAGTTCGACAACGTGACGGGCGCGGCGCTCGGTTCGCGTGGCGTGGCACCGTGGTTGGGTTCGGGTGCGCTGTTCTCGACCGCGGCGTTGGACGCGGTCGGTGGCTTCGCGACGGGTGACGGGTCGTGCGAGATCCGAACGGTCCTGCGCCTGCACCGGGCGGGATACACGACACGGTTCTGTGACGAGTTCGTGATCGAGACGGCGGCGCCGGTCACGCTCGACGCGCAGCTCGCGGACCGTCGGGCGCGGGCCACGGGCGCGTGGCGGGCGCTGCGCACGGCCGACAGCCCACTGCGGAATCGCGGGGCATCGCTGCGGGCCCGTGTGGCCGGGCTGGCGTCGATCGGCCGTTACGCCATCGGCTTGCACCGGTTGGGTTTCCTCGCCGCGCTCACGGTCGCGGTGACGATCGGTGCTGCACCGGTTCGGGCATCGTGGCAGGACGCGATGCTGCTGTGGTTCCCGGCCCACGCGTTCACGGCCGTCGCGGTCCTCCTCGGTGCGCGCGGGTCGTTGCGCCCGGTCGACTGGACGCGGACGAGCCTGCGCTCGATGGGCGTGGACACCGTCGCCGCGCTACGGGTCTTCGGCGCGGCCCCCCGACACCGGCGTCGCGCCAAGGTGGTCGGGCACGTCGGCTGGAAGACGCTCGCCGATCTGCGCCTGCTCGTGGCGGCGATGTCGATCCTCGACGCGGCCGTCGTCGCGCGATTCGCCAGCGGCCTGTTCGACCTGGGTCTGCCCCGGTTCTCCAGCGAGCTCGACCGTGTGCTCGTGCTCGGCGCCGCCGCGGTCACGATCGCCCAGATGGTCGCGGTGCTCCAACTCGCCACGCGCACGCGCCGGTCACGCGCGGCGCGGCGCGTCCCGCTCGACGTCGACGTGCGCTTCGAGGCCCGCCTCCCCCAAGCGCACGTCCTCGACATCTCCACCAGCGGCGTCGGCGTGCTCTTCCCGCCCGACGCGCTCTCCGACGTCCCCGAGATCGGCGACCCGATCGGGTTCTCCCTCGCGCTGCCCACCCTCCACGACCGTACGCAACCGCTACCCGTCTACGGCGAGGTCACCAACACCACGAAACTGCCCGACGGCTCCTGGCGCGTCGGGTTCGCGTTCGGCGACGGCGTCGACCGCGACGCCATCATCGTGTTCTGCCGCATCACCCACCCCGCACGCGCCGCACGCATCGCCGCAGGCACCGCCGGCGACCTCGTCCTCCTCCCCGCCGAGCTCCACCGCCGGCCCGAACCCGCGAGCCCGACCCGACCCGCGTTGCGGGTCGTCAACATCGCCGCCGTCCTGGCGCTGCTCGGCACCATGACCCCCACCGCCGCGTTCGCCGCCACCCCCGGCACCGCCACCATCAGCGGAACCATCACCCTCGCCGACACCGGCGCCCCCGCCGCCGGCGTGCGGGTCAGTGTCCACGCCGTGGCGGGCCCCGTCTACGGCACCAGCACCGACAACGCCGGTCACTACACCTTCACCGTGGCCCCTGGGCAATACCAGCTGTTCTTCGACGGGCCACCCCCCGGGTACTGGGGCGAGGAGTACCGGGAGGTCGGGCAGCGGTACGTCACCCTGGGAAACGGCGAAGACCGCGTCATCGACTACGCGCTCGCAACCACGGGCAACGTCACCGGCCACCTGATGAACGGCAACGGGCAAGCCGTGGGAGACCTGTACGTCACAACAACGAGTGGCGGGACCGTTACGACCGCCGCGGACGGAGCATTCACGCTCACGACCAGGACGGGCCCGGCGACGCTCGGGGTGAGTGACGGGAACTACGATCTCGCGCATTTCGACGTCACCGTCCCGCGCCACGACACCCTCGACGCCGGCACCCTCACGGTGCACCCCAGGGGCGGGCTCACCGGCACCGTCGTCGACACGCAGGGCGCGCCGATCGCCGGGCTCGAAATCAGCGTGGACTGGGGCATGCCGAGTACCACCCCGTCCGACGGCACGTTCACGTTCTCCGGCCTCGACCCCACGACGACGCACACGCTGCACGTCTGGGGCGGCGCCGACCACCTCGACTACGACCAGTCCGGCATCACGATCAACGACGGTCCCGGCCCTACGAGTATCGGCAACGTCACGATGCGCACCAAGGGCAAGATCACCGGGACCGTCGTCGACACGCAGGGCGCGCCGATCGCCGGCCTCACCGTGTCGGGTTGCTGCGACCGTTACACCGAGCGTGAGACGACGACCGCGCCCGACGGCACCTTCACCTTCTCCAACTGGTGGCCGGGAGGTGGGAACCGGCTGGACTTCGCCGGTGGCGCCGACTACGCGGACGACCACATGGGCGACATCACGGTCGCGGACGGTCCCGACTCGACGAACGTCGGCAACGTCACCATGCACCGCAAGGGCGGGCTCACCGGCACCGCCGTCGACTCCCAAGATGCGCCGATCGCCGGTCTCACCGTCAGCGTGGACTGGGGGTACCGGTACCACGAGACCACGACCGCGTCCGACGGCACGTTCACGTTCTCCGGCCTCGACCCCACCATTCGGCACAGCCTGTACGTCCACGGTGACGCCGACCACCGCGACTCCAGCCAAGACGTCACGATCGGTGACGGTCCCGACCCGACGGACATCGGCAACGTCACGATGCACAACCTGGGCGGGATCAGCGGGACGGTGGTGGACTCGCTGGGTGCGCCGGTCGCGGGGCTCACGGTCACCGCGGACGGCGGGAGCGACACGACTACCGGGGCGGATGGCACGTTCACGGTGACCGGCCTCGACCCGATGAACTCGCACACGCTGCACGTCGCCGGTGACGCGACCCACGCGGGCGCGAACCTGTCGCCCGTCACGATCACCGACGGTCCCGACCCGACTAGCGTCGGTACGATCACGCTCGCCGACGCCGCACCCGAAGGCACCGCCACGTTCTACGGCACCGTCACGAGCGACGGCTCCCCGGTGGCGGGCGCGACCGTCACCGCCCTCGACAGCAGCGAGGGCGGCGCCGAGGTCGGCTCCGCGACCACCGGCGACGACGGCCGCTACCGGATCACCGGCCTGCCCGTAGACCGCAACCTGACCGTCGTCGCGAGCAAGGCGACCTACGTCACCAACCGGACCTGGGCCTGGGCGTACAACGGCGGGCTGACCAATGTCACCGTGACGCTCGACACTGGCGGCGCGTCGATCCACGGGCGGGTCACCACCAGCGACGGCGACCCCGCGGTGGGCGTGCACGTCGACTGGGACTACTTCCATGCGGTCACCGACTCGCACGGCGACTACCGCCTCGACGGCATTCCACCCAACTGGGACGGCAGGCCGATGTTCACCAACCCGCCCGACGGGTTCAGCCCCGAGCAGTACAAGAACGACCACTCCGGCTACGAGTACTCCTCCGACGACCCCGGCCAGTCCATCTCCCTGGACCCGGGCGAGGACCGAGCCGTCAACGTGACCCTGGAGCGGTGGGGCCACGTCATCGGACGGGTCGTCGACCGCGCCGGCAACCCGGTCGCCGGAGCGACGCTTCAGGTCTGGGACAACTGGACGCAGAAGCCGGAGACGACCTCGGGTGCCGACGGCACGTTCCGCCTCGCCGAGGTCCCGCCCGGGCTCAACCACCCGCTCGAGGTCAGCATGGACGGGCACCCGACCCGGTCCGTGACCCTCGCGTACGTCCCCGTCGACGGGACCGTCGACGTGGGCGACGTCGTGCTCGGCGAGTACGCCGTCATCACCGGCCGGATCGTCGACGGCCACGGCAATCCCGTGGCCGGGATGGACCTGCAGATTCGCTACGAGAACCAGGACGGCAACACCTCGTCCGCAGGGGGGAGTTCGACCGATGACGAGGGGCGGTTCACGTTCGCCTCGGTCCCGACCGATTGGGTCAACGTCTCGGTCTGGGGCAACGGGAGGAACGACTACACCGACGCGACCGTCGAGCACATCGTGGTGCACGACGGCGAGACCACCGACGTCGGCGACGTCACCGTGCACCGCAAGGGCACGCTCACCGGCCGGCTCGTCGACCGCGACGGCAACCCGGTGGGCGGCGTGCTCGTGGCCGCGAACGACGGCTGGGGCACCTACACCGCGTGGTCGCAGGGCGACGGCACGTTCTCGATTCCCGGACTCACGCCCGGCAACGTCCACGTGACGACCTCGTGGAGCCGGACCTTCGCGGACCTGTCGACCGACGTCACCGTCGTCGAAGGACCCGACCCGACCGGCGCCGGCGACCTCGCCCTCTCGCCGTGGTCGCACGTCACCGGGACCGTCACCGGCGACGGCGAACCGGTCGCCGGACTCCGGGTGCAGACCGCCGACGGCGCCTACTCGGCCACGACCGCCGAGGACGGCACCTACGACCTGAAGGTCCCGGCCGGCACCCACCACGTCCGGTTCGGCGACACGTCCAACGGCATCGAACCCGGCGCCACCTGGGACCCACAGGTCTGGGACGGGCGGCCGTCGGACGAGACCGGCGACCCGGTCGTCGTCGGCACCGACGCCACGGTCACCGGCATCTCCGCGACCCTGCGGCACCGGGCCACGCTCTCGGGCACGATCACCGACTCGCAGACCGGCGAACCGGTCCCGAACGCCTGCGTCGTCGTGGTGTGGGGCGCCGACGGGCAGCACCGGTCGTGGGGCGGCGCGATGGCCGACGCCGACGGCCGCTACACGCTCGCCGGCGTCGCCTCCGGCACCGTGTACGTGCTCGCGGCCGACGCCGACTACATATACTGCGGCGAGAACTTCGACCCGGCCCACCAGCCGACCTTCTACGGCGGGATCCCGGCCCCGGCGTACTTCGACGGCGACCCGGCCGCGCTCGGCGCCGTCGCGATCCCGGTCGACACGCGAACGACCACCGAACTCTCCGGCCTCGACGTTGCGCTCCTGCCCCGCCCCGGCGCCACCTTCACCGTCCACCTGCGCGACGCGGCCGGCAACCCGACCATGGGCTACCTGTACCTCGCCACCGAAGCGCACTACAACCAGTCCGCGTTCGACGCGATCGTGATCACGGACGAGAACGGCGACGCCGTCGTGCACGGCGTCCCGAACGGCACCGTCTACGCCATCGGGATCTTCCCGGGCGGCGGCGAGACCTACGAGTGGTGGAACGACCACCCGTTGGTGGTGGACGAACACCAGTCGCCCGTCATCTCGCCGCAACGCGACCACGCCGACGGCATCACGATCGCGTCCGACGGCCACGGCGGCTTCACCTACACCACCGGGTGCTACACGGGCCCGTCGCTCGAGATCACCATGCAGGCCGGCCCCGGCAACCCGCACGACCCCACCTGCAACGCGACCACGACGACCACCGGCACCACCACCACCACCACGACGGCCACCACGACCACGACCGCCACGACGACGACCGCCTCCGGGCCCGGCACGACCGCCACGACGACCGCGGCGGCCGGCCCCGGCAGTGCCCCGGCGCCGAGCACGTCGAGCGCCGCCGCCGCGGTGCTCAACGCCCGGATCAACGCGCAGCTCGACAAGCTCGGCGTCCCGAAGGACAGCCCGCTGCGCAAGCTCCACCCGTCGTCGAACCTGACCGCCGCCCCCGCGCCCAGCCCCGAAGGGATCGCCGCCCAACTCCCGGCCGGGCTCCGACCGTTCGTCGGCGTCGGCGGCGACCGCCTCGCGGCCACCGGCCGCGCCCGGGCCACCGGCGGATCGACCGGCGGGCCCGGGTCCGGCGGCGGCGGTGTCCTCCTGTGGACCGGCGCCGGCGCGGCCCTCGCCGCCGCCGGTGCCGGTGGGGCCGTGTTCCGGATCCGTCGCCGGCGCCGCCCCGCCCGCTGACCCGCCCGCCCCCCGGAAAGGCACTGATCCGCGACGCTCCCGCGCGGGTCGGTCAGCGACGGTCGAACGTGAACCCGGACGCCTCGCGGTCCCAGGTGGCGCCGGTCACGCCTTCGTCGCGCAGCTGGTACTTCAGCACGCGACCGACGGGATTGCGCGGGAGGTCGGCCCGGAACTCGACGTAGCGCGGCACGGCGAAGTACGGCACCCGCTCGACCGCCCACCGGCACAACTCCTCCTCGGTGAGCGTCGCGTCCGGTTGCAGCACCGCGGTGACCTTCACGTCGTCCTCGCCGATGTCGCTCGGCACCGAGTGCACGGCCACGTCCTTGATCGCGGGATGCCCGTAGAACGTCTTCTCCATCTCGAAGCTCGAGATGTTCTCGCCCCGGCGGCGCAGGTAGTCCTTCTTGCGGTCGACGAAGTAGAGGAACCCGTCGCCGTCGAGGCGGCCGAGGTCCCCGGTGTGGAACCAGAGGTTGCGGGTCACGTCGAGGGTCGCCTCGGGCCGGCGCCAGTAGCCCGCGAACATGAGGTTCGGCCCCTTCGGCCGGCAGACGATCTCCCCGATCTCCCCCACCGGCACCGGCAGGTCGTGCTCGTCGACGAGCAGCACGTCGAACTCGTGGTCGTTCGGCTTGCCCGCCGCACCGACCTTGTTCGTCTCGCCGGCGGGCAGCATCGAGATCAGCGACGCCTCGGTGAGCCCGTACCCGCCGCTGAACGTCGCGCAGCCGAACCGCTCGCGCCAGACGGCGTCGACGTCGGGCGGCATCGGTGCGGCCGCGCACAGCCGGAGCCGGTGCCCGGCCTGGTCCGGGTGGTCCTCGGCGTTCGCGATCAGGATGGCCAGCGAGCCGAGCATCGACAGCATGGTGGCGCCGGTGCGCTTCACCTCCGGCCAGAACCGCGAGACGGAGAACTTCCGGGCGATGCTCGCGTGGCCGCCCGCGAGCAGCGTGCCGACGACGCACACCGAGATGGCGTTGAAGTGGAACAGCGGCAACGGGGTGAGCACGACGTCGTCGGCCGTGCGGCCCCAGGCGCGCGCGATCTGGTCGGCCAGGCTGACGACGTAGTGGTGCGGCAGCATGCACCCCTTCGACGGGCCGGTGGTCCCGGCCGTGTAGATGAAGCACGCCAGGTCCGACGGCCCGACGCCTGCGTCGGGGAGCCCGCTCGTGGACGCGCCGGCCAGCACGTCGTCCCAACCGTGCGACGCGACGCCCTGCACGGCGTCGTCGGGGCCGTCGACGACGATGCAGGACCGCAGCTCCGCGAGCTCGGCGCCCGCGACCTCGGTGATGCGGTCCGCGAAGTCCTGCTGGACCACGACGGCGACCGAGCCCGAGTCCGCGAGCTGGTGACGGAGGAACTCGCCCTTGTACGCGGTGTTGACCGGCACGGCGATCGCACCGAGCTTTACCGCGGCGAAGAACGTGATCACCTGCTCGGCCCGGTTCTCGAGCAGGCTCGCCACCCGGTCGCCGCGCTGCACCCCGAACCCGGCGAACACGTGCGCGAGCTTCGTGCTGACCTCGTCCATCCGGCGCGCCGAGTACGCGTCGCCCTCGAAGTCGAGGTAGGGCCCGTCGGGGTCGGTGCGCAGGCGCTCGGCGAGCGCCGCCAGGACCGTGGTCTGTTCCCTCGGCGTCGGCTCCCGTGTGGTCATGGGCGGGTGAGCGTAGCGGCCCTTCGTCGCGGGCCGTCAGAGCTCGAGCGTGCCGCCGACCACGAGCCGGGCCCGGGCGAGCACCTTGGCCTTGGTCCGGAGCAGCACGTCGCGGGGTGCCCGCGCGATCGCGGCCGCAACCTCGGCCGCGGCCGCCGGCAGCTCGGCCGCGGGTACGACCCGGTTCACCACTCCGACGCGCAACGCCTCGGTGGCGTCGATGACCCGTCCGGTCAGGCACAGGTCGCGGGCCACCGCGCCGCCGACCAGGTCGTGCAGCGGCCCGTACACGACGTCGCCGAAGGCGAGCTCCGGGTGCGAGAACCTCGCGGTGTCGGACGCCACCCTCAGGTCGCACATGACCGCGAGGTCGAAGCCGCCCGCGACGGCGGGCCCGTTGACCGCCGCGACGAGCGGCAGCGGGAACTCGATGCACGTCCGGTGATAGCGGTCGCTCGAGGCCCACAGCCGCGCCGCGAACGCCTCGTCCCCGAACGCCCGCTCGAACTCGCGGAGATCGAAGCCCGCGCTGAAGGTGTCGCCTGTGCCGGTGACGGTCACGACCTTCACGGCCTCGTCGGCCGCGAACGCGTCGAGGGCGTCGGCGAGCGCGTCGCGCAGTTCGATCGACAGGGCGTTCTTCTTCGACGGGTTGCGCAGCGTCAGCCGGGCGACGCCGTCGGTCGGGCCTTCGGCGAGCAGGTGATCGGACACTGACGCCAGCGTAGGCCTCTCGTCCGTGTGGCGCCTCTGCACCGTGATCACGCGCGGGCAGTGGACACGCGAGTTAGTTGCGAATGGTTCTTCCGTGTTGTCCGACCTCGCGGTAGCTTGCGACGCAGCGTCCCGGCCCACATCGGAGCCGGGGAACGCCCGGCTGTCACCCACGCCAGGAGGTGCCACGATGACACCGACCAGGAAGCAGGTCGCGACCGGGGTGCTCGCGGTCACGATCCCCGTCGCCACCGGCGGACCGGCCGCGGTGGCCGCGACCCAACCGAGGGTCGCACACCGGGCCGAGGTCTCCGCCGCCCGAGCCGCCGCCCGGGCGGCCTCCCGGGCGGGGCTGCGCCCCCAGGCCCGGCTGCG
Organism: Acidimicrobiia bacterium; assembly: GCA_046331155.1. Lineage (GTDB taxonomy): Bacteria > Actinomycetota > Acidimicrobiia > IMCC26256 > CAWATG01 > JAXLRK01. The sequence goes on along the minus strand of JAXLRK010000002.1, from coordinate 910,818 downwards.
CCAGCAACCGATACCGCTGCCGACGGTGTGCGTGCCGTTCTTCAAGATCCCGCTCGCCGGCCACCCCAGCGAGTGCGCCTTCTGCCCCACCGAACCCGGATACTCGCCCATCCTGAGCTTCTGAGCATCAGGCCTCTCGTCCGCGTGGCGTCTCTGCACCCGCGTGGCGTCTCTGCACCGTGATCACGCGCGGGCGGTGGACACGCGCGTTAGTTGCGAATGGTTCTTCCGTGTTGTCCGATCTCGCGGTAGCTTGCGACGCAGCGTTCCGGCCCACATCGGGGCCCGGGGGAACGCCCGGCTGTCACCTACGCCAGGAGGTGCCACGATGACACCGACCAAGAAGCAGGTCGCGACCGGGGTGCTCGCGGTCGCGATCCCCGTCGCCACCGGCGGACCGGCCGCGGTGGCCGCGACCCAACAGCGGGTCGCGCACCGGGCCGGGGTCTCCGCCGCCCGAGCCGCCGCCCGGACGGCCTCCCGGCCGGAGATGCGCCCCCAGGCCCGGCTGCAACAGGTCCCTCCGTGCGTGGCGTACCTCAAGTTGCCGCTCGCCACTCACCCCAACGAGTGCGACGTCTGCCTCGGCAACAACAACATCCCGTTCCTCTGGAGCTTCTGATCTCGGGAGGCCACGATGAGACCCACCAAGAAGCAGGTCGCGACCGGGGTGCTCGCGGTCGCGATCCCCGTCGCCACCGGCGGACCGGCCGTGGCGGCCGCGACCCAGCAGTCCGCCGCTCACCGGGCCGAGGTCTCCGCGGCCCGAGCGGCCGCCCGGACGGCCTCCCGGCCGGGGATGCGCCCCCAGGCCCGGCTGGAACAGGGCCCTGGCCTTGTGTGCGTCCCGTATCTCAGTCTCCCGGTCGCCAACCCGCCCAAGGAGTGCGGCTTCTGCTTCGCCAACACCGTCGGCGGCGTCACCTTTCCCTTCGAGTTCCCCGTCTTCCTGAGCTGGTGAGCGTCCCGACGGCGACGGCGACGGCCCGCTGCCGCTGAACCTCTGAGCGCGCGCGTCGGCGGCGGGACCGCACGCCGCTCGTGAGCCGCAAGCACGTCGAGCGCGTCCGACCGCCGTCCGCGTGGCGCCTCTGCACCATGGTCACGCGCGGGCGGTGGACACGCGCGTTAGTTGCGAATGGTTCTTCCGTGTTGTCCGACCTCGCGGTAGCTTGCGATGCAGCGTTCCGGCCCAAGTCGGGGCCGGGGGAACGCCCGGCTGTCACCCACGCCAGGAGGGGCCACGATGACACCGACCAAGAAGCAGCTCGCGACCGGAGTGCTCGCGGTCACGATCCCCGTCGCCACCGGCGGACCGGCCGCGGTGGCCGCGACCCAACAGCGGGTCGCGCACCGGGCCGAGGTCTCCGCCGCCCGAGCCGCCGCCCGGACGGCCTCCCGGCCGGGGATGCGACCCCAGGCCCGGCTGCAACAGGGGGGTTTCAACCTTTGCGTGCCGTACCTCACTCTCCCGATGTCCAACCCCCCGAAGCAGTGCGCCGTCTGCATCGGCAACCTCCACAACACCGGCATCACCCTCCCCGTCCTCGCGAGCTTCTGAGCACAGGGCCCCTCGTCCGGCTTCGCGCATCGGCACCACGACCACGCGCAGACGGTGGACATACAGGCCAGTTGCGATTGGTCCTTCCGTGTTGTCGGAGCTTGCGGTAGCTTGCGGCACGGCGTCCCGGCCCAGGTCGGGAACCGGCCAACCGTCAGCAACACCAGGGGGAGGCCACGATGACACCGACCAAGAAGCAGGTCGCGACCGGAGTGCTCGCGGTCGCGATCCCCGTCGCCACCGGCGGACCGGCCGCGGTGGCCGCGACCCAACAGCGGGTCGCGCACCGGGCCGAGGTCTCCGCCGCCCGGGCCGCAGCCAGAACGGCCTCCCGGGCCGGAATGCGACCCCAGACCCGGCTGCAACAGGTGATGCCTCCGTATTGCCAACCGTTCTTCAACGTCCCGTTCGCTTATCCCCCCAAGGAGTGCGTGTTCTGTTACAGCGCCCCCCCATTCATCGTGAGCTGGTGAGCACCGGCGACGGCAACCGCCCGCTGCTGCTGAGCCTCTGAGCGCCATGTCGCCCGCAGGACTGCGATCGCCGGTCGAGGCGCTGCGCGCGGACCTCGTCGCGAGCGGCCTGGCGTCGCCGGAACCGGTCACGGTGACCGCCACGATCCGCTCGGGTGGTGGCTCCGTCGACGTGCTCGACGTCGTCGACGGCCGGCTCGTGTCGTGGGGATCGGCGCCGGTCGCCGGGCGCAGGCGGTGGTCCCTCGACGTCGATGGAACCTGGTGGGACGACCTCGACGCAGAGCAGGTCACCGTGGTCGACGATCGAGGGGCCCGCACCCCACTCCCCCCCTGCGACCTCACCTCCTACGACGCGTTCACCGGTCTTACCCGCACGGAGCGCCTCGACCTCGCGGTCGGGCTCGAGCTCACCGACGGTCCGTGCGGAGCTGTTCACGCCACGGCCTACCTGCGCGACGGCCAGGTCCACGCGTTCCGCTTCGACGCCCCCGATCGCGTCGACCTCGACGTGATCCTCCCCTTCGACGTGTTCCTCCGCTACCGCGTGGGCGAGGCGTCGCTCTACGCGATCTTCGACGAAGGCGGCTCCGTCAACGGGTCCATCGCCGACCTCCAGTACGTCGCCGGCCTCTTCGAGTTCCCGACGACCCATGCCGCGATCCGCCGCCACATGACGTCGGCCGCCCCGGAGCTCGCCGCGTGGTCGTACTTCCTGCGCACGAGCGGCTTGCGCGCCCGCATTGCCGAGGCGATCGCATGACGGCCACCGGATCGGCCACCGACGCGCTCACGGACCTCCGGCGATGGCTCGACGAGCAGGCGGAGGTCGCGTCGCTCTACCACGGCGTGCAGGTGTTCGCCGAGCAGGGCGGCGTCCCCGTGTTCGAGCACGCGGCGGGCATCGACGGCGAGGGGAACCCGATGGCCGCCGACCGTATCGGCATGGTCCGGTGCGCGCTCGTGAAGCCGGCGATCGCGATCACGATAGCATCGCTCGTCGAACAGGGCGCGATGCGCTACGAGGACACCGTCGCCGACCTCCTCGACGCACCGATGCACGCCGAGGTGGCCGCCCTTCCCGTCTGGACGCTGCTCGCGCACCGGGCCGGCGTCCACGACCTCGGCGGCGACTTCCTCACGGTGTTCCCGCCCGAGAAGCGACGGGCGATCGTTCGGTTGTCCCCGCTCGCGCCGGGCTTCGTGCCCGGTGACGAGTTCGGCTACTCCGAGGCCGCCGGCGGCGTGGTCCTCGGCGAGATCATCGAAGCCGTGACGGGTCGGGCGTACCACGAGGTCCTCGACGAACTGATCGTGGGGCCGGCCGGTGCCGGCGACGATCTGTTCGTGCGCTTCGACGACGAGCGCTACGACCGCCTCCAGCACCGGATCGGCGTGAACGCGTGGATGGACTCCGATCCCCGCACCCCGTACCTGCTCGAGCGCAGCAGGCTCTTCGCCACCGACTGGAACCCGGGCTTCGGTGGCTACGCCACGGCTCGTGGGCTCGTCGCGATGTACCGCCTGTTCCTCGACGTGCTCGCGGAACGCCGCGTCGTCGCCGGCGTCTCGCGGCAGGCGATCGAGGAGATCCGGGCGCCGTTGCCGCGGCCCACCAATCTCCCCGACGACGTCACGCTCGTGTACTCGTATGGGTTCAACCACGGGTTCTCCTCCCTCGGCGTCCCGGACCATCGCGTGGACCACGCGTTCGGGCACAGCGGGTACGGGACTGCCTTCGCGTTCGCCGACTCGTCCCTCGACCTCGCGGTCGGCATCCGCTACACCGGCCACACCGACGAGGTCGCACACAAGTACCTCCGGCTCGGACGCGTGATCGAGCACATCTACGAAGCCGTCGACCCGGAGGTCGGTAGCTGAGCGGAACTTCCCGAGGCTCCGGTTCACGCTCGCCTCCCTCCGGGCGGATGCCATGATGGGCGACATGGATGCATCGCCGGCCGAGCGCTTCGCCGGATCGGAGGAGGCCCTGCACGAGGAGGCCAGTCGGGCGACAGGCCTCGAGGACTTCGGCGACCCGACCTACCACGGGGCGCTCGGGGTGCTGCTCGAGTCGCTGGATCGCGACGCGGACCTGAGCGAGACGGGCCGGATGATCTTCCGGGGCCAGCTCGTGAACACGCTGGCGAACCGGCTGCGCTCCCAGCGGTGGCTGGACGACCGGCCCGAGGTCGGGGCGGTCGAGATCCGTCGCCCCATCGTCATCACCGGCCTGGTCCGCACCGGCAGCACGGCCCTGCACTACCTGATGGGCCAGGACCCCGGCCTGCAGGCCCTGCCCTACTGGCTGGCCGCCCACCCGCAGCCTCGCCCGCCCCGGCAGGAGTGGGAGGACAGCACGGGCTTTCGGGCCTCGGCCGCGGAGCTGGCGTTCCTCTACGACAACGCCCCGGACCTGATGGCGGTGCACGAGATGCGCGCCGACTGGCCCGAGGAGTGCCGGCATCTGTTGGAGCAGAGCTTCGTCGACGACCGCTTCGAGGTGGCGGCCACCCTGCCCACCTACGCCCGCTGGTACCACGAGACCCGCCACCTCGAGGCCTACCGGCTCCACCGCCGCCTCGTGCAGCTCATCGGTTCCACCGACCCCGAGCGCCGCTGGCTGCTCAAGTACCCCGTGCACCTCCGCCAGCTCCCCTCGCTGCTCGCGGTCTACCCCGACGCCTGCATCGTTCAGACCCATCGCGACCCGTGCGCGGTGATCGCCTCCTACACGAGCTTCGTCTCCAAGATCCGTGCCCTCCACGAGAACGCCGTCGACGTGCCCGCGCTGGCTCGAGAGCTCGTCGAGAGCTGGGCCCACGCCGCGGAGGCCGGGATGGCCGCCCGGGACGCCCACGGTGACGAGGGTCGGTTCGTCGACGTCTACTTCGACGACTTCATGGCCGACCCCATCGGATCGGTACGTCGCATCGGTCGACGCGTCGACCACGAGCTGAGCGAGGAGGCCGAGCGCCGGCTGGCGGCCTGGCAGGCCGAGCACCCCCAGGGCAAGCACGGCCGGCACGTCTACGACGCGGAGCGCACCGGCGTGAGCGAGGCCGAGATCCGCGACCGCTTCGGCGCCTACCTCCAGCGCTTCGGCCTCTGAGGTCGGGAGATGGACGACCGCCGCCGGGCTCCCCGCACCCCCGAGGAGCAGCACCTCGTCGAACGGGCCGCCGCGCTCCTCCCCGCCTGCGCGCTCACACCGACGATGTCACCGGACTCCGCGATGGTCATCCGTGAGGGTCGCGGGTCGCGCATCGTCGACATGAGCGGGAACGAGTACCTCGACTACCTGCTCGGGTCCGGGCCCATGCTGCTGGGCCACGCCCACCCCGCGGTGGTGGCTACGGTCCGGAAGCAGGTCGGCCGCGGCAGCAGCTTCCTGCTTCCCAACGAGGCCTCGATACTGCTGGCCGAGGAGCTCGTGCAAGCGGTGCCGTGCGCAGAGCGCGTTGCGTTCTGCAGCACCGGCTCCGACGCCACCTTCTTCGCCTTGCGCCTGGCGCGCGCCCACCGGCGGCGCTCGGCCATCCTCAAGTTCGAGGGCGGCTACCACGGCCAGGGCGACGCCGTGTCGATGAGCAACCAGTGGACCGACGAGCCCGCGCCCTTCCCCACCCCGGTGCCCAACTCCGAGGGCATCCCCGACTCGGTACGCGGCGAGGTGCTGATCGCTCCGTTCAACGACCTCGAGACCACCGCGGCCATCGTCGACCAGCACGCCGAGGAGCTGGCCGCCGTCATCGTGGAGCCGCTGCAGCGCACCATCACGCCCGCGCCCGGGTTCCTGCAGGGCGTGCGTGACGTGACCGCCCACCTCGGTATCCCGCTGGTCTTCGACGAGGTCGTGACCGGCTTCCGACTCGCCTACGGAGGGGCCCAGGAGCACTACGGCGTGGTTCCCGACCTGTGCGCGCTGGGCAAGAGCCTGTCGGCCGGCCATCCCCTGGGAGTGGTGTGCGGGAGCGAGGAGCTCATGCGCCACGCCGAAGGGGTCCGGCGGCTCACCGGGGGCTACGTGGCGATGACCGGCACCTTCAGCGGCAACCCCGTGTCGTGCGCGGTCGGGCTGGCCGTGCTGGAGCAGCTCCGGCTGCCGGGCGTGTACGAGCGGCTCTTCGCCCGCGGTCGGCGTCTCATGTCCGCCTTGCAGGATGCCTGCGAGAGGGTCGGGGTGCCGGTGCGCGTGACCGGCGAGCCGCCGGCGTTCGAGGCGTGGTTCACCAACCGCGACGTGATCGACTTCCGCTCGGCGCGTGCCGCCGACGCCATGGCCGGGCTTCGATTCGCGCAGGCGCTCCTCGACCGGGGCGTGGTGAAGGCCCACGAGAAGTTCTTCGTGTCGACCGCCCACAGCGACGACGACGTCGAGCTCACCGTCGAGGCGATCGAGGGGGCGATCGCCGAGCTCGCCGGGTGACGCAGGCGAGCACCACGGCGCCGGTCGTCGGCCCGCCCCCCGGGCCGCGGGACAACACGACGACACGGCCGGTACGACCCGGAGAACGGTGGGACACGGCGGTCCCGGCTACGTGGGAAGCGTGGCCGCGACCGCGTCGGCGTGGTGGTCGACACCGCCGAAGTGGGTCTCGTGGACCCACGCGCGCTTGAGCGCGAGGTGCACGTCGACCTCCCAGGTGAAGCCCATGCCGCCGTGCACCTGGGTCGACGCCGTGCCGTTCTGGATCGCGGCCTCGCCCGCAAGCAACTTCGCGACGCTGACGGCACGGTCGACGTCGCCGATCTCGGGGTCGTCGAGGTGCACGGCGGCCGAGTGGACCGCGACGCGGGCCAGCTCGGTGCGCACGGCGGTGTCGGCGAGAATGTGCTTCACCGCCTGGAACGACCCGATCGGACGGTCGAACTGCAGGCGCTCCTTCGAGTAGGCGACCGCGAGCTCGCCGGTGAACGCGGAGAGACCGACCTCGAGCGCGGCGGTGAGCAACGCGCCCGAACGCTGCCACTGCCCGATGACGTCGGCGTCGGCGAGTCGCACGCCGGCCGGCAGCTCGTCGACGATCGCGACGGGCGTGAGCGGGTCGAGCGGCCACTCGCTGGCGTGCGCCCGCAGCACCGACGGGTCCACGAGCGCGACGTGCGTCGGATTCACGACGACCAGCGCGTCGAGTGCGTCGAGGTGCTCGACGACGATCGGCTCGCCCTCGGTGGGACGTTCGATGCCGCCGATGACGCGCGCGCCGCGGCCGGTGCCCTCGATCAACGGGTCGGCGAGGAACGTGCCGACGAGTGGCCCGGGCACGAGCGCCCGCCCCAGCTCCTCGAAGACGATCGCCGCGTCGGCCCAGGTGAACCCGTCGACACACAGTGAGAAGACGCCGGCCTCGCCGAGCTCCGCCCACATCGAGCGGTCGAAGCCCCCGCGGACGCGCTCGATCCCGAACCGTCCCTCGAGCAGCGCCCGGATCCCGTCTCGCAGCGCGATCTGGTCGTCGGTCAGGTCAAAGTACATATGGCACCCACAGGTGAGCGAGCGGAGCCGAGCGAACACCGCGGAGTCGAGCGGTCGCGGGGTATCCCGGCCCGCAGCGAGCGGAGCAATCGAGACCGGTCGCATCTACTTCGGCTCCTTCGGGAGGCCGAGGACGCGCTCACCGATGATGTTGCGCTGGATCTGCGACGTTCCCGCCGCGATCGTCAGCGCGAGGGTGCGGAGCCGTTCCTCGACGAACACGCCGTTGTGCAGGCCGGCGAAGTCCTCGATACTCAGGCTCGCCCGGTCGAGGACGCGCAGCGAGAGCTCCCCGAGGCGCTGGCGCAGCTCCGTGTACGGCAGCTTGATCATCATCGCGCCACGTCCCATCGCGCCACGTCCCATCGCGCCACGTCCCGTTGCGCCCGTCGCGCCGGCCTGCGTGATGTTGCGCTTCGTGAGCGCCCACAGCGCGTCGAGCTCCGCGGCGAGGTGGCCGAGCTCGCGGCGATGGGCCGGGTCGGTGGCGTAGGGCGAGAGGTCCTCGACGAGCCGCATGGCGTCGACCATCTCGCCGACGAACGCGGTGCCGCGCTCGAACGACAGGGTGACGTTGGTGACGCGCCAGCCGTCGTTCTCCGCCCCCACGCGGCACGCGACCGGCACCCGCACCTCGTCGAGGAAGACCTCCGCGAACTCGGACGACCCGAGCGCGGTCTTGAGCGGCCGGATCTCGATGCCGGGCAGGTGCATCGGCAGCATGAGCCACGTGATGCCCTTGTGCTTCGGTGCGTCGGGGTCGGTGCGCACGAGCAGCTCGCCGATGTCGCCGACCTGCGCGAACGAGCACCAGATCTTCCGGCCCGTCACGACGTAGTGATCGCCGTCACGCACTGCTCGCGTGCGCAGCGACGCGAGGTCCGATCCCGCCGACGGCTCCGAGAAGCCCTGGCACCACACCTCGTCGCCCCGCAGGATCTTCGGCAGGTGCTCGCGCTTCTGCTCGTCGGTGCCCTCGGCGATGAGCGTCGGCCCGGCATGCATCTGCCCCACGAAGTTCACGCCGACGTACGGGGCCCTGGCGCGCGTCGTCTCCTCGAGGAAGATGAGCTGCTCGGTGGGCGACGCGCCCTGCCCCCCGTACTCCTTCGGCCAGTTGAGCCCCGCGTAGCCGGCGTCGAACAGGCGGCGCTGCCAGTCGGTGTCGTACGCGCGGCGGGCCGGCCAGTCCTCGCGGTGCGGCGCGTTCGGGAGCTTCGGCAGCTCGGCCGCGAGCCAGTCCCGCAGCCGGGCGCGGAACGCCTCGTCGGAGTCGGAGTAGCGGAGGTCCATCGGCCCGGCAGTGTAGGAGCGCGTCCCCGCTCGGGTGACCCGGGAGCAGGCCCGGCGCCAACCCCCGAGAGGTCAGTGGCAGACGGTGCCCTCGGGCGGGAGCTTCAGGGTGGCGAGGTAGTCGATCACGTGGTTGTCGACGCACGAGTTGAGCCGACCGAAGGCGGAGTGCCCCTCGCCCTCGGTCAACAGCAGGTGACCCGACTCGAGCTGCGACGCGAGCGAGCGCGCCCCCGCCACCGGCGTGATGGGGTCGTCGAGAGTCCCGACGACGAGGATCGGCGGCGCACCCGGCGCGTGGATCGGGCCCGGCTGCATGACCGCCGGGTACGGCCAGAACGCGCACGCGAGGCCGAGGTTGGCCGTCGACGCGCCGAAGTGCGGCGCCTTGGCGGCGACCCGGGCGGCGAGCGCTTCGAACGCCGCCGCGCCTCGCGGGCTCGGCGAGTCGAGGCAGCTGATGGCCCAGTAGGCCGGCTGCGAGTTGTCGTACCGCCCGCTGTTCTTCCGCCCCGTGTACGCGTCCGAGAACATCATCAGGCTGCGCCCGTCCCCGCGCTGCGCGGCCGCGAGCGCGGGGGCCAGCGCGTCCCAGCCCTCGACACCCTCGTAGAGCGGCGTGACCACGCCGATGTCGAACTCGCCGGGCCCGAGCGTCCGGCCGCCTCCCGCCGCGATGGGACGGCGATCCACCCGGCGCGCGACGGCGTCGAACGCGCGATCCGGATGCCCGCCGTTGGAGAAGGCGCACGACCGGTCGCCCGCGCAGTGCTCGAAGAAGCGTTGCAGCGCCGTCTCCAACCCCGCCGACTGCTCGGCGTTCATCTGCTCCACCGTGAGCGACGGGTCCACCGCGCCGTCGAGCACGAGCGCCCGGACTCGGGTCGGGAACTTCTCGGCGTAGAGCGCGCCGAGCAACGTCCCGTAGGAGTAGCCGAGGTAGGTCAGCTCGTCCTCGCCGAGCGCGGCCCGGATGCGGTCCATGTCCTGCGCGGTGTTGAGCGAGGACACGTGCGGCAACAGCTTGCCGCTGTTCTTGACGCACGAGGCCACGAGCTGCTTCGTCCTGGCCGCGAGCGCGTCGACCTCGGCGGGCGTGTCCGGCGAGTAGTCGAGGTGGAAGACGGGATCGAGCTTCGGCGTGCAGCGTACGGGCGCGCTCTTCCCCGTGCCCCGCGGGTCCCAGCCCACGATGTCGAACGTCTGGAGCAGGCGCCGAGGGAACTGCAATGACGCGTTCTCCACCAGCTCCAGCCCCGAACCGCCCGGGCCGCCCGGGTTGACGAGCAGTGTGGTCACGGGCTTTCCGGAGGACGCCCGGCGCCGGTTGAGCGCCAACTTGATCGTGGCGCCGTCCGGCTTCGAGTAGTCGAGCGGCACGGTCAGCCAGGCGCATTCCAGAGAACCGCAGCGACGCCAGTGAATCGTCGACCCCGCGTGCAACCGCTCCCCCGGCGCGCCCGCGGACGCGTGGCCTGCCGTGCCAGCGGTCGCGCCCGCGGACGCGTGGCCTGCCGTGCCTGCAGTCGCGCCCGCGGACGCGGCGGGCACCGCGCCTGCGGACGCGTCCGCGGACGCGTGGCCTGCCGTGCCTGCAGTCGCGCCCGCGGACGCGTGGCCTGCCGTGCCTGCGGACGCGTCCGCGGGCGCGGCGGGCACCGCGACGACCGCCGATACCGACGCCAACAGCACGGCAACGCTCGCGAGGCCTCGCCGGTGCATGTTCCGCATCGCTCCCGTTCGTGGTCCGGGGCTCGGCGGAGCCCGGTGGTCGGACCGCCAGACTACGACGCGGCCGGGGCCGTATCGGCGCGGGCTCCGCCCGGGCTCGCGGCCGGCCCCGGCCCGGGCTTCCGGCAGACGTAGGCGAGCACGTAGCACTCCTCGATCTCCCAGTAGACGCCGGTGTTCCGGGCCAGCTCGGCGTAGTTCCAGTCGCCCTCGAGGATCCAGCCGAGGTGGTTGAGGCCGCGGGCCTCGAGGATCTCGAAGCCGGCGCCGCGGAGCTTGGCCGACAGCTCGGCGTGGCCGTACTCGACCTTGTGGTCGGGATTGACGAACTCGGCCTGCTGCCGGCGACACGCCGGGCCGTTCGGGGTGTCGAGGCACAGGTATCCACCCGGTTCGAGGACCTCGAACGCGCCCGCGAGCACGCCGTCGGCCTCGTCCTCGCGTACGTGCTCGATCGTCTGGCCGCTGAACACGAGGTCGAACTCCCCCGGCTCGAAGCCCGAGAAGTCCGTCATCGAGTGGTACCGGTACTCGATCGGGCCCTGCGGCGACTCGAATCGCTCGAGCCTCGGGCTCCCGGCGTAGAGCTCGTGGCGGTCCTCGTGGGGGAGGTCGACGATCACGAGACGCTCGAAGCGGTACGGGTAGCCGAGGCCGAGGAGCGCGCCGCGGGGGTCGCCCTGGTCGGCGCCCCCGAGGTCGAGGATGCGGCGCGCCCGCGGAAGCGAGCGCACCCAGTCGCACCGGCTGTGGTGGAGCGAGGTGAGCGCGTCCGCCATCGGCCGCTGGAACCGCAGCTCCATCCCTCGGCGCATCTCCTCGGCGACGTCCCCTCGGGTGAGCTCGTGGCTTCGCAGCGCCCGTACGTAGTGCTCGAGCCCGGCGGGGTCGGGTTCCCGCCCGAGGATGACGTTGTAGGCGAGCCGCACGAACCGCCGGTTCGAGAGCACGTGGGCGTGCTCGGGCGAACGCCACTCGCGCACGCGCCGCCGCGCGCCGTCGATCGGGTGCCGCACCGCGTGCCTCAGGCCGCGCCCGCGGCCGCGGCGAGATCGCGGAAGAACGGCTCGACGTCGGCGCGGGTGCGCAGGAACCGGCCGAGCGGGATCGAGACCGCGGTCACACCCAACGACGCCAACGCGGGAACCGGCGCCCACGTGGCGTCGAAGTCGACGCGCTTGTCCGCGCCGGTGACCACGGGCAGGCCGGACCGCACGCCGAGCTCGGAGGGGTCGCGCCCGGCGTCGCGCAATGCGCCGCGCAGCAGCTCGATCGCGGCGCCGAGCTCGTCCTCGGGCATCACGCCGATGGGCAGCCAACCCGCGCCGAGCTCCGCGATCCGCCGGGCCGTCGCCGGCACGGCACTGCCGCCGAACCAGAGCGGGACGCCGCCCGGCTGCACCGGCCGCGGCTCGCACCACACGTCGCGGAACGACAGCGTCGGCGACTCGAAGTGAACCGGCCCGGGCTGCGTCCACAGCGCGCGGCACGCCCGCAGCGTGTCGTCCATCGTCCGTACCCGAGCCGAGTAGTCGAGGCCCTCGGCCTCGAACTCCTCGCGCTGCCAGCCGGTGCCGACGCCGAGGTCGAGCCGGCCCCTCGACAGCACGTCGAGGGTCGCGGCCGTCTTGGCGAGCAGCACCGCCGGGCGCAACGGCACGATGAGGATGCCCGTACCGAGCCGCACGCGCGTCGTCGCGGCCGCCATCGCCGCGAGCGTCGTGAGCGGCTCGGGCCACGGCGCCTCCGGCGGGTACGGGAAGGTGCCGAACGGATACCGGTCGGTGCGCGGCCCCATGATCACGTGATCGGGCAGAACGAGCTGGTCGATCCCGGCGTCGTCGGCCATCCGCGCCAGGTCGACGATCGCCCCGAGGTCGTCGCCGAAGAGCCGGGGGACGCCGGAGACCAGTACGGAGACGTCGACGCGAGCCATGACCACCTACGAGTTCGAGTACTTGGCGCGCAGGTCGTGCTTGAGCACCTTGCCGGTCGGATTGCGCGGGAGCACGTCGACGAGTGCGAGCTGCTCGGGGATCTTCTGCACCATGAGCCCGGCGCCCTCGAGGAACTCGAAGAGCTCCGGCAGCGTCGGCGGGCTCGACGCGTCCTCGGGTACGACGACCGCGCAGGCCCGCTCGCCGCTCGCCGGGTCGGGCAGGCCGATCACCGCGGCGTCCGCCACGTTCGGGTGCGTGAAGAGCAGGTCCTCGACCTCCTTCGCGCTGATGTTCTCGCCCTTGCGTATGATGACGTCCTTCAGCCGCCCGGTGATGGCGATGTAGCCCTCGGCGTCCTGCGTGCCGAGGTCGCCGGTGCGGAAGAATCCGTCTTCGTCGAACGCGGCGTCGTTCAGCGACGCGTCGAGGTAGCCGCGGAACAGCTGCGGCCCCTTGACCCGGATCTCGCCCTCCTCACCGGGCGCCGCGAGCGTGCCGTCGAGCTTCACGACCTTGACCGTGACGCCCGCGGTCGTGCGGCCCTCGGTGGTGGCGAGCTTCTCGTCGGGATCGTGGATTCCCGACATCGAGAGGATCGGGCACTCGGTGAGCCCGTAGCCCGACACGACGCCGACGCCGCCGAGCTCGGCCTTCACGTCGTGGTGCAGCTGCGGGGGCTTCGCCGCGCCGCCGCCGGGGAAGGCGCGGACCACCGGGAAGAGCTTCCCGGCCGGGTTGGCCCGCTGCGCCACGAGGTACGCCATGTGGAACGGCGTCCCCGCTCCCGCGAGCGTCACCCCCTCGCGTGCGAGCACCGGGATGGTCGTCGCCGGGTCGAAGGCCTCCACGACGATGTCGCAGCACCCGGTGACGAGCGTCGCCATCAACCAGCCCGCGCCGCCGATGTGCGTGAACGGGAAGACCAGCGCGGTCCGATCGTCGGGCGTGATCTCGTAGCGGTCGACCATCGCCATGGCCGACGGCATCACCGTGAGGTCCGTGTGCTGGGCGCCCTTCGGGTCCGCGGTCGTGCCCGAGGAGTAGAAGATCCAGCGCACGGGGAGCGCGGCGGCGTCGTCGGGCGGGGTCGGCATTGCGGGCAGCGTCGCGGCATCGCCTTCGGGGAGCTTGTGATCGGCCACGAGCACGTCGAGACCGGACAGCTCGGCCGCGATGGCGCGGGCCATGCCCTCGTAGTCGAACCCGCGCCAGACCGGTGGGACGATCAGCAGCTCGGCGCCCGTCTGCTTGACCGCGAACCGGACCTCACGCTCCCGGTAGATCGGCAGGATCGGGTTCTGCACCGCGCCGAGGCGGGCGAGCGCGCCGACGAGCGCCATCGACTCGAGCCAGGTCGGCAGCTGCCACGACACCGCGGCGCCTTCGCCGACGCCGAGGGCCGCGAGCCCGGCGGCCACGCGCTCCGACGCGTCGCGGTACTCGGAGAAGGTCATGGTGCGGCCGTCCTCGTCGACGGCCATGAGCGCGTCGGGCGTGGCCGCGGCCCGGCGTTCGATCAGCTCCCAGAGGCTCCGGGCGTCCGTGATGTTCATGCACTTCCCTTTCGCGCGCGGCGACCGTCGCCGCGCGCGCCTGCCTGCCAGGTTGTCAGACCGTCAAGCCGTCAAGCCGCCGTCGATCGACACGATGCTGCCCGACATGTAGCGGCCCTCGTCCGACACGATGAACGCGATCAGCGCGGCGATCTCCTCTGGTTCCGACACGCCGAGCGGGGAGATGATCCGCTCGAACGCCTTCCAGTCCGCGTCGTCGGGCGGCTGAAAGGCCTGCACCAGCGGCGTGCGGATCCCGCCGGGCGCGACACAGTTCACGAGCACGCCCTGCTTGACGTACTCCACCGACAGCGCCCGCGTGAGGTTGACGACGCCGCCCTTCGACGCGCAGTAGGCGGCCGAGTAGGACTGGCCCATGAGGCCGGCGTTCGACCCGATGTTCACGATCGAGCCGCCGCCGTCGAGCATGTACGGCAGGGCGGCCTGGCACATGAGGAAGGTGCCGGTGAGGTTCACGCCGATGATGCGCTGCCAATCCTCGAATGCAAGCTCGTGGCTGTGCGCGAAGCTGCCGATCCCCGCGCAGTTGACGAGGATCTGCGGCCGTCCGAGGTCGGCTGCCGCGGCATCTACCGCGGCCTTGACCGACGCCGGGTCGCCGACATCGACCTGGTACGCGCGTGCCACGCCACCGGTCTCGCCGATCTCCACCGCGACCTTCTCGGCCGGCTCGGCCAGGACGTCGAGCACCGCGACCTTGGCGCCCTCGGACGCGAGCCGCATCGACGTCGCCCGACCGAGCCCCGAGCCGCCGCCGGTGACGAGCGCGACTCGATCGGTGAAGCGGGACATGGGTTTCTCCTGTGCGCCGGGCTGCGACGACGGCTGTCGCGCCGGCCGAATCTACCCCGGCCTCAGTGCGCCGCGCACCGCCGCGCGGCCCGCGCCCGAGCTGCCGCCATCGCGATGCCCACGAATCCGACGAGGATCATCACGTCGGCGACGTTCATCGCGAGCCGTCCGACCCGCAGGAAGTCGTGCACGCCGCCCGACAGCAATCGATCGACCAGATTGCCCACCGCGCCACCGATGAGCGCCCCCGCCGCCCACGGCTCGAGATCCCCGATCCGCACGCAACGCCACGTGAGCGCGGCGACCAGCCCGGTGACGGCGGCGACCAACGCCACGGTCGCGACGAACGGCGGGTTCGCCACGCCGAACGCCAACCCGTAGTTGGTGGTGTGCACGATGTGGCCGTGGTCGCCGTCGACGGCCACCGTCGTCGCCCACCACTTGACCATGAGGTCCGCGGCCATGACGCCGACCGCGATCGTCGCGATGCGGAGATCGGCCGAACGCGCGTACCCCGCCCCCCGTGTGGCCACCTGCCCTCCCTGGCGATCCGCCCCCGGACCTCCCCGAACGTATTCGCGACGTTACGACCACACAAGCCGATTCCGTCCGGCCCGACGAGCGGCAGCCGAACTCCCACTCTGCGTGGTTTCCACGCGTCCGGCGGCGCGCCCGCGCCACCCTGCGTGTCAGGATGCTGCGCTGCGAGCGGTCGTCCGGAGCGACGCCGCCCGCCCTGCGGGTCACGTACCGTGGTGTGGACGCGTCCGCAAACGCGTCGACACCACGCTGCGTCGCGACACGCGTTCCTGGTCGCCGTCCTGCTCACCCCTGCTCCCGTGTGCATACCGCGACCTGTGCCACCCCTGCTCTCCTGTGCCTACCGCGTCCTGACCGGGTTCAACCGGTCGCGGCAACACCTGCCGGGTCCTGATGGACCGCGGCGACCGGCACACCGACCACGGGCCCCGACTCACGGGCCCCGACTCACGGGCCCCGACTCACGGGTACGGACCCACGGGCCCGGACTCACGGGTACGGAGGGTCGACCGTCGCCGCCGGCTGACGAACTGTGCTCGTCAGCCTACCGAGGGGGTCGGACAGTCATCTTGCGGATGCCGTCCGTTGCCTCCACGCGAGCGAGGGTCGTGCACCAACCCGTGCCCCGAACCGACACACCTCACGCAGCGCGACCAGGACGCGCCGACGGACGCGTGCGTGCCACTTTCAGCGCGCGCCACTGTCGCGCTCGGGACCGATGCCGGTGCCTGCCGACACCGTCGAACGGCCGGCGGATCGCACGGCCGCGAGTGCCTGGAGTCCGGGCCGTGCCCGAGGCCGCCGCGCTCGAGCAGCAAGCGCTGCGGGCCTGGTGCAGGGAACGGCTCGCCGCCCACAGAGCACCCGATAGCGCGGTGATCGTCGACGAGCTGCCGGTCACCTCGACGATGACGCTCGATGACGAAGATCGACCAGCGGGCCCTGGCGGGCCGGGCCGCGGAAGAGGTCCGGGACCCTCTACGCGACGACGCGGCCGCGCTCGACGCCGGCGGCCAGGCGAAGGTGCTGTTCGCCTCGCCCTACCTCGCCACCTCGCCCGGCACGGACAGGTACACCGACCAGCTCTGGTGGCCGGCCGGGCGCATCGGAAACCGGGATCGCGGACGCTTCAGTGGTGCGGGGCCGCCTGGGCGGAGACCCGCAGCTCGATCGGGTCGTCGGGCCGGAGCACCTTCACGAGCGTGAGGTCGAGGTGGCCCGTCACCACCACCTCGACGTGGTCGGTGTCGGCGGTCGCGCGACAGGTTTCGATCGAGCGGCGGTCGGTCTGCGCCAGCACGCTCCGGCACGCCTCGCGTTCGGCCGACGACGGGTCGAGCACGAGCACCCCGCGCTCCCGGTACGGGCCCTCGGCGATCATCGACGCGCCTGCCCGCGCGCCGGCGTCGGCGGCCGCGGCGAGCGAACGTCGTTCGGAGAACGCGCGCCAGAGATCGAGGCTCAACCCGCCCACGAAGAGCAGGATGACGCAGAGCCCGAGGAACCACAGCGTCATCCAGCCGTGCTCGTCGCGGCTCCGGAGCCGTGCCGAACGCGCCGAACGCGCGAAACGCGCGCTCACCCGTAGCTCCGATACCGGTCGACGGGCTCGGTGTGGCTCGCGGACCACGACCACCCGCCGAGGCTCCCGATGCCCGGGACCGCCCGAACGGGCATGTCGATCGTGACCGTGACCTGCACCTCGCCGCCACGCACGCGTACCGATCCGGCGAACGCCACGCGCAACGCGGCGGGGTCGACGTCGTAGTTGCGCGCGATCTCGCCCACGACCCGGTGCGCGTCGGCGGCGCCGCTCAGGTCGTCGCCGGCCCGGGCCCACGCCCGCGCCGCCTCCGTGGCGGCGGTCCGGGCCAGGGTCTGGCGCTCGGACCAGGTCGGGAGCGACACCACGAGCATCAGCACGGGGAACAGCAGCAGGCCCACGCCGAGGACGAGCTCGAGCGCGACGAACCCCCGATCGTCGCGTGCCGGGTCACCGCGGACCGCACGTCGGCCGGCCTCGGGCCGCCGCCGCATGTCAGTCGTCCTGCTTCGCCGACGCGCGCGGATGGAACGTCCACACCGGCATCGTGCCCGGGATCCACGGGTCGAACCGGGCGTCGGCGCTCGCCCGCACGTAACCGTCCGCATCGATCGCGCACGTGACGTGGACGTCGGAGCCGAGCGGGCCGGACAGCAGGCCGCCGAGCACCTCGTGGACCTTGCGATCGCACGCGGCGACGGCCTCTCCACGCGAGAGTCGCGAGGGCGTCCCGGCCCGCACGCCCTCGTCGAGCGCGGAGCGCACGACCCCGCGCGCGTAGAAGATCAGGACGACGTTGACGAGGATCACCAGCGCGAGCAGGGACAGCGCGGTCGCCGTCAGGTACTCGATCGTGGTCATCCCGCCGTCGGGAACGTTCCCGTCCACCGGCGCGCCGAGGGAACCGTGCTACCGCTTCACCTGATCGCCGATCCAGGCGATGATGTCGGTGCCCATCGCCTTGAGACCGGCCCAGAGGACGACGAGCACGCCGATCGCCAGCGCGGCATTGCCGAGCAGTTCGGCGGTGGTCATCCCGTCGTCCGCCCGAGCATGGTCGTGCAGCGCGTTCTGGAACCGGACCAACAGGTCCAGCAGCATCTGGTTCACGGGGCCTCCCTGCCCTCTCGACGGGCGCCGCATCGTGCGTCGCCCGCTTGCCGGTACTCGTTCATCGCATCCCGAACACGATCGAGGGGATCGGTGCCGCGATGAACAAGATCATGATGGGTGCGAGGATCGCGATGGTGGGGACGAGCATCGCGGCCCGCCGCTTCGTCGCCGACTTGCGAAGGTCCTCGCGCCGCGCGTCGCGGATGTCCTCGCTCAGCTGGAGCAGCGCGGCCGCGAGGTCCACACCCCGCTCGGCACCCGTGGCGAACAGGCGATAGGTCCTCGCCGCGCTCGGTTCCGGCGTGAGCTCCGCGGCGCGGCGGAACGCGTCGCTCTCGGCCATGCCGCTGCGGATCCACACGAGAACTTCGGAGAGCTCCTCGACCACGGCACCCCTCCCGCGGTCGGCGATCCGCTGCGTCGCCTGCACCGGGCCGGCGCCGGTACGGAGGTGCAGCGCGAGGAGCTGGTTCACCGTGTAGAGCTCCGAGCGGATCCGCTCGCGACGCTCGACGATCGCGGCGTCGATCTTCCCCTTCCATCGCGTCGCGCCCACGACCGCGCCGCAAACACCGAGCAGGAGCGCCGGCGCGCCGGAATGCAGCACGACGGCGCCGACCACGCCGCCGAGCGCCGCGAACGCCGTGGCCTGCCCGAGCTGGCGCAGCCGGTACTCGTCGGGCGTGGTCGTGAGGTGGCCGGCATGGCGGAGGCGCAGGGCGAGATGCTCGTCGCTCCGGCTCTCGACCAACCGGCCGAATCGCTTGGCCAGCGCGAGCAGCGGCGGGCCGAACAGGGTGGTCAGGGTGTTGCCGTCCACCGACGACGACGGTGTCGCGACCGCCAGGACGTCCGCGCTCCGGCCGAGGCTCGTGCGCGCCACGATGGTGTACGGGCGGACCCGCGGCGCCAGCCGTGCCGTCGGCCGCAGGAACGTCGCCGCGACGCCTGCGCACGCGAGACCGACGAAGGCGGCGACGAGGAGCGGGAGGCCGGTCACGATACCGCGGCCTCCGCGCGTGCGGACGCAAAGACGCGCTCTTCACCCGCCGGCCGGTTCAACCGCTGGAGGAACCACAACCCGAAGAGGCTGAGACACCCGCCGATCAGCACGACCACGCCGCCGAGCGCCGAGCTGTAGAACTCGCGGAACGCCGGCGTCGACATGGTCAGCGCGAAGAGCACGAGCCATGGCATGACGAGCACCGCGCGCGAGTTGATCTTCATCTCGAGGCCCTCGGACGCGATCTCCTCGCGCAGCTTGAGGTCCTTCGTGGTCGCCTGCACCAGGTCCTCGAGGATCGACGCCACGATCTGGCCGCCCCGCTCGTGCGCGAGGACCAGAACTTCGATCACCCGGTCGCTGGTCGGGTCGCCGAGCTCCTCCTTGACGACCTCGAGGGCAGGGACCGTGCCGAGCATCCGGGCGAGCAACGGGTAGCGCGCAAACGCCTCGCGAAGCGGTTCGGGCCCCGTCGCCGCGAGCGCGACGACCGCCTGGCTCACCGAACGACCGGCCGAGACCGAGGCCAGCACGTCGCGCAACCCGTCCGGCCAGGCCTCCTGCACCACTCGCAGCCGGGCCGCCCGCCGCCGGGAGAAGTACGCGCGCGGGAGCGCGCCGACGCCGATGGCCGGGACGAGCGCCACCATCGGCGTGCCGGAGAGCGCGGCGACGGCGAGGAACGTGACCATTCCCACCATGACGGACCCGAGAAGGAACTGGTGGGGTGTGAGTGCCACGCCGGCCTGGTGCAGCCACCGCTGCTTCGCGGTGACGTCGGGTCGCTTTCGCCGAGGTACCACGAGCCGCGGCGCGCGTCCCGTGACGAAACCCACGGCGAAGAACGCGAAGACACCGAAGCAGAGCGCGGCGAGCAGCTTCATCCGGCGGCCCGCTTCGACCCGAGGATCTGCCGCAGCGAAACTCCGTCGGGGAGCACGCGGTCCACGCGCTCCTCGAGCCGGCCGGGGAGCGCGCCCGTCCATTCGAGCGGCCGCCCGAGCCTCGAACGTACGAAGATCGGCTCGACGGTGAAGTCGTCGCCCATCGCGGGCATCACGGCGGTGATCTCCATGACCTGGCGGCGGATGCCCTCGCCCGTCTCGCCGCGGGGGACGTCGTCGCGGTCGAGGTGCACGACGACGTCGAGCGACTCGGAGAACACCTTGCGGACGACACGTTCGGTGACGTTCTCGCCGGCCATGAGGGCTGCGTTGACCAGTGCGTTGAGCGCGTCGGGCGCACTGTTGGCGTGGACCGTGCACAGGAAGCCGCACCCGGCGTTTACCGCGCGGCTCAGCTCGAACGCCTCGGCCCCGCGCACCTCGCCGACGACGATGCGATCTGGTCTCATGGCCAGGACGAACTTCACCAGGTCACGCAGGCTGATCTCACCGGTCCCGTCGATCGCAGGCGGACGCACCTCGTAGTACGAGCCGTGGGTAACGGGGACCGAGAGCTCCCGGATCTCCTCGCAGCTTCGCACGCAATGGCCCGCCGGCGCGGCCGCCAGCAGCGCGCCGGCCATGGTCGTCTTCCCGGCACCGGGTTCGCCCGACACCGCGACCCGGCTGCGGAACTGCATCAGCGCCCAGAGGAACCCGGACGCCTCCGCCGACATCGAGCCTCGGCGGGCCAGGTCGTCGAGCGAGACGTTGCGCACCGTGTAGCGCCGCAACGTGGCCGAGAGCTGGTCGCCGACCGGTGGGATCGCGGCGGTGAGCCGCGCGCTCCCCTGGAGCACGCGTGCCTGGACCATCGGATTCTTCGTGTTGAGCTGACGCTCGGTCGTGGCGAGCAGCCGGTCGACGATCTGGCGGTTCTCCTCCTCGCTCGTCGGGGTGGCGAGCCCGCGCAGGCGACCCGACCCGTCGAGGTAGGACACGCGAGGACCTTCGATGAAGATCTCCTCGACGTCTCGGCGTGCGACGAGGTCGGTGAGCGGTCCCAGGTCGGTGACGGAGCGCAGCACGCGTTCGACCATGGACGGCGGGTCGCGCAGCGGAACCTCGTCGCCGAGATGCGCCCGGCGCTGGTAGTCGTCCACCGCGCGGTGCACCTCGGCGCGGACCTCGTCGAGATCGGCCTCCGGCCTCAGGCGGCGGCGCTCGAGCCGCGCCAGCACGTCGCGCCGGATCGTGTCGTAGGCGTCGATGCGCGTGGTCATGCGATGGTCTCGCCGGGTACGGCCGCCAGCGGCTGGGGCCGGCGCTGGGCACGGGCCGCTCGGGCGGCCGGTGCACCGGTGGGGAGGATCTCGGCGGCCAATCTCCCGACTGCTCGCGTGAAGGGACCCGGCCGGGCCGGCGTCGCCTCCCACGCAGCCGACTCGAGTCGTCGATCCGTGGGCACGAACGCGACCGGCTCGCTCGGGCAGGTGCGCCGGATCTCGTCGTGGATCTCGCCGCGCTTGAACGGTTCGGCCGGCGCCCGGTTCACGACGAGGTGCAGCGCCCGCTCGCCGGCGAACGCCCGCACGTCGGCGACCCACTGCAGGAGGCGCACGACGCCCACCGGCGTCCCGGCGCCGACGCCGACCACCACGTCGGCGTCCGCGAGCACGGCCCGCGTCACGCCGAACCGGCCGCCGGTCCCCACGCGGAGGTCCTCGACGCAGTGCCCGACGTTCGCCACGACGACGTCGAACCGGGCGCGGAGAACCTCGAACACGTCGATCACCTCGCCGGGGCGCACCTGCGCCCACGCGGCGACGTTCGGCAGCCCGGTGAGCACGTCGAACCCGGCCGGGTGCCGATGCAGCGAGTCGTGGATCGACCCCATCCCGTACTCCACCCCATCGACGGCGGTTCGGAGATTGGGCTCGATCGGAAGCCCGAGACGCGGTGCCAGCGCGGGCGCGAGCTCGTCGGCATCGGCGAGCACCGCGCCGCGACTCACCGCGCTCGCGGCCGCCGCGAGCTGGATCGCGAGCTCGGTGGCGCCCGCACCGGACGGCCCGCCGACCGCCACGACCCGACCGCGCCGCCAGTCCGCGGCGGCGACGCCGGGTCCGCCCACGACCGCTTCGAGGTCGGAGACCTTCGGGACCACGGTCATCGCGGCACGGGGAGCCAGCGCACGCAAGGCGTCGACGAACGCCGGCATCGCGGCATCCGCCGAGATGACCCGGTCGACACCGAGGTCGGTCAGGTGCGCGGCACCCGCTGGTTCGTGCGGGTCGTAGACGCCCAGGATCGTGCGCCGGCGTTGCTGGAGCGCACGTACGAACGGCCGCGTCAACGCGGGCCACCGGTGGCTCACCACCAGCGTCTGGAACTCCTCGTCGAGCGCCAGACCGGGTTCCATCACGACGAGGCGGACCCTGGCCCCTCCGTGGTCGACGCAGTAGCGGTGCAGCTCCTCGACCCACTCCTCGGGCGAGAACACGAGCGCGATCTCCGGATCAGGCATGCGTCACCCTCCCGGCCTCCCGACACTGCCGCGCCCGGTGTCGCCCACCGCCGCCGTGGGCACCTCGGCGGGCTCGGCGCCGGTCGACAGGGCCAGGACGAACTTGTCGGAGCCGAGCACCGGCGCCAGTGCGTCCGCCTGCGCCGCGCTCACCGCGACGACGACGGTGAGCTTGTCGTCGCCGCCGCCCAGCGTGGAGCTCTGCCGCTTGACGTCGCGCACCTCGAGGTTCGCGACCACGAGCCCGGCACTCTCACCATCGGTGCTGAGGACGTCGACGCGGTCACCTACCTGCACGTCCCCTCCGACCGCGTGCTCCGGGGTGACGGGGATCCCCAGCGATCGCGCGCGGTGCGGTGCCGCGGCGCGTACAAGCGCGTGCCGGCTCAGCAGCTCACCGGCGCGCACGCGTGACGTCGCGATGGTGCCGCGCAGCGCCGTCACGTCGTCGCGGCGGACGAGCGCGCGCGTCACGTCGCCGTCGGCCGCCACCCGGACCCAGCGGACGTCGTTCGAGTCGAAGGTCGAACCCGCGGGCATCTCGTGCGCGGCCACCGCGACCTCCACCCGGTGATCGCTCGCCCGCAACGCCGCGAGCGACAGCAAGGCGCCGAGCAGGCCCGCCACGATCATCACCAGGTGACCGGCCGAAAGGCGCGACGCCAGGCTGCGCCGCCGCAGCCCCCCGGGCCCGCCGTGCCCGCCGACGACTTCCGCGGCCTGACCGCCTGTCGCCGGCGCGGCCGCCTCCTCCCCCGCGAGGTTCCTCACCGTTTCGCTTCCCTGCTCTTGCCCGCCCGTTGCCGGCCGGCCTCATGCCGTGCCGCAACCCTGAGTGGCCAACATGGTCCCTACAGGACGCTCTCCGCGTCAAGCGATTCGGGTGAAAACCGACGAAAGCCCTGGTCAGCGGCCTGCAATTGGAGGCTCAAACCCATCTCACGATGCTCCAGGATGCTCCACACTGTCCCGCTGCCTTCCACATGGTCACGGGTTGCGCTACCGTGGCGGCATGAGCACCCCGCGTTCGGAGCCGACCCCGGCGCCCAGCTGGTCGAACGACTTCCCTCCGGTGCTCACCACGGCGCTCGCGGCAGAGCTCCTCCAGGTGCACGTCGAGTACCTCCGCCGGATGGTGCGCGAGGGAAGGATCCCGTGCCACCGGTTCCCCGGCGGTCGGGAGATGCGGTTCCTGCGCGACGAGCTGCTCGAGTGGCTGTCCGCCCAACCCGGCTTCGACCGCTCCCCCTCGCTCGACGCGACCGAGTAGCGCGACCGCGCCGAGGACGTTTGGATCAGCAATCGGACAGATGATCGGCATCTCGAGCCCCACCGACCACGCGCGCCAGTACCGGATCAGCAGCAGGACCGCCCGGTTGTCAGGACAGCTTGACACTGCGTAATTGTCAGGGTAGCCCGACGAAAACTCCGATGATGTCCCGCTGTTCATCGGTCCTGACCGTGCCGGCCTCGGAGAGGAGGGACACCCATGAACACGACTGCAGAACTCGAACCTCTCGCCATCCAGCTCGAGAACCGGTCGCCGAGCAACGCTCGACGCGTGAACAGCGAACCGTTGCGTCAGATTGAGCAGGCCGTCGCCGCTGAGGCCCCTGCTCGCCGAGAGATCAACGATGCCGTGCAGAAGGCACGGCTCGCCGGCTTCTCCTGGGCGTTGATCGGGCACGCGCTCGGTGTGTCGCGCCAGTCGGCCCATGAGACGTTCGGGCCGACCAAGCGGAGTCCGAGCAAGAAGGGCGTCCGTTCGAGCGAGGTTGCGACGAAGAAGGTCGCCAAGGTCGCGGCGAAGAAGGCGCCGGTAAAGTAGAGGCGACCGCGCGCCGGTAGTCCATCGCGAGTCCTGCCGGGGCGGTGAGGTGCAGGCGTTCGATCCTCGCCGAGGCTCGTTGGCCACGCCCGCTCGGTCAGAGCGCGAAGACGGGCGTCGGCTCGGCCCGCGGCCGATTGTACGGGCACACGTCGGTCGCGCAATGCGACAACAGCGAAGCGTGTCGGTTCTCGAATGCCGCGGTTGACCTCGCGTCTCGCAGGGTGATAGGCACCTTCATCACATCCTGAGAGGTTGATGCGGAACGTACCTCGGTACACTGTCGCGGAGTTCCAGATGCGAGAGACCGAAGGCGGTCGCGGCCGTCCTATTGGGGCAGCGCTCGTCGTAGCCATCGCGCTCATCATCATGCCGAGCTCTCTGGCCCAGGCCACGCCCGCTGGAACTTCCTCGGGTTCGTCGTCTGGTCCCAATGTGCAGATCACCGTCCCGCTACCGGCGCCGGCCGGGAGTCGCGCGTTGTCGATCACTTGCACCGGTCAGATCGACTACATCCACGGCTCTGTCCACCAGCCCGGCACTGTCAACCAAGTCGGGCGCTCCTGGTGTTCATCGCCAATCGTCTCCATCTGGATCAAGATCAGCGTTTACAAGGTCGACTCCTCAGGCGTCCACCTCATGGCGCAGAGCCCGGTCCTGACGGACCCGCTACGCGTTCAAGGGAACGCGGCGAGCGCGGTGAGCTGCGGCTACTGGTACGGGACGATCGACATCGTTTGGTTCTGGCCATGGGGCTACCCGCCGTCGGGCGCCACCCTGAAGTCCGATCCGGCGATCTTCGGTTGCTAGGAGACTCGCCCGACGCGTTGCGCGAGCGGCTCGAAGCGATCGAGGCGCAGTTCGGGCCGGTCTCGGATACTGCCGGGGCGGCAACCCGCACGGAGTCGAATCTGAGGACCGTCACCTGGGCCCTCGTAAGCAGGCCGATCGACGTGGACGTCGACCTCGAACCCGCCGCGGCGGATGCCCTCGTTCGCGCATCGCCCTGCATGGCCGCCCTCGAGCGCGCCATCCCTTCGGTGGTGCGCGGTCCGTTGGATCGCGAGCGCCAGTATTGGATCAGCAGTGGCACCCCGTCGCGGGTCCTGCCGGGCGATGCGGTACCGAGGGAGCAGGCGTTCGTTTCCTCGATCGCCGAGGCTCGTTGGCCACGCCCGCTCGGCCAAGGCGCGAAGACGGGGTTCGAACGGCTCGGGTTGCACACGTCGACTGGCTGGCCCGGCTCGACGGGTATGTGGCGCTCGTACATGGGCGACATGCAGGGTCTGCACCAGCGCCCCTGGTATACGTGGCACGTGCTGCCCAATCAGTCCGCCCGCGTCCTCGAGATCGACGGGGCACAAAAGTGGATCGAGGTCGTCAGGCGCTACCCGCGGGAGTCCGCGGGGGCGCTGAACCCGGACTGGTGGCAGATCCGTGACGACTACGACATCGTGCACGTGACGTTGAGCGCCGCCGTCGCGACCCAGGGCCTGCGTTTCCGGCTCGACGGGTACCGTGCCGGAACGGTCCATTGGGACGTCGAGACGGCGTGGTGGTTGAACTGGTGCGTAGAGCGCACGGAGCTCGTGAACGTCGACGAGTGACGCAGGCTCGCGCCGGCTGAAGGCTGCGATGCCGATGCGGTGCCCACGGACGAACGCCCACCACAGCTACGGCGCGAGCCGCCGCACCCAGCTCACCCACGCGAGCGGGAGATACGTCTCGGCGCCGTCGTCGCCGCGGACGTGCACGTGGTCGCGGCCAACTGTGACCAGGCCGCGGAGCTCGTCGGCGGTCGACGCACAACCGAGCGCGAGCGGGGCCCGGTCGGTCACCAGCTCGTGCAGCCGGGCGCGGAACGTCAGCCGTTCGGGTTGCCGGATCCCGCCCGCGGTCGCGCGTTCGACGACGCGTACGACGACCGGCGCGGGCACGAGCGCGTGGCGGTCCCCGGCAACGCGCGCCGGGAGCGCGGTGTGCACGTCGACGCGACCGGCGCCGGTGCGCAGCGTCACCAGGTCGTCGCCGGTACCGACGACGACGCCGGTGAAGGTCCAGTGGGCGAGCGTGATCGCCACGGTGTCGCCGCGGTGCATGAGCTCGGTGAACACGTCGGCCAGCCGCCGCCCGTGCTGCCACTGCGCCAGCGCCTCGGCCGCGTAGAGCTCCTCGTCCTCGCGCCACTCGGCCCGCATCGCCGCGCCCGCGGCCGCGAGGTCCGGGTGTGCCGCGAAGCCGGGCTCTTCCTGGTTCCCGGGATTGCCGTTCCCAGGGTTGCCGGGTTTGCCGTGCCTGGGGCCGTCGGGCGTCGTCACCGGGCCGGGCGGCCGCTACCGCGACGACACGAGCTCGGCGGCGAGCTCGAGGTCGGCGAGATCGGCGGTCGTCGCGACGAGGATCAGCTCGTCGCACCCCTCGCCGGCCAGCGTGTCGACGAGCTCGCCGACCGCGGCGAACGACGTGGCGGTACACATCGCGGCCATCGCCCGCGCGACCTCCTCGCCGAAGATGCGCAGATACCGGTACGCGTATTCGGGCACCCGCTCCGGCGCGTCGTCGGTGAGGCCGAACCAGCACGACGTCTGGAGGTACGGACGCCCCGGCCGGCCGGCGTCCGCCCACGCCTTCTCGTAGGCGCGCAGGGACACCATGATCGACTGCGGGTCGCCGGCGAGGTCGAAGCCCGCCACGCCGTCGGCCCAACCGGCGCTGCGCGCCATGGACTTGGGGCCCATCGAGGCGGACAGGATGCGCGGCCCGCCCGGCTGCACCGGCACCGGGCCGACGGCCGAGGTGCCCTCGTACGGGGCCTCGCCGCGCCAGACGCGGCGGATCACGTCGACCTGCTCGTCGAGCCGGGCGTGACGCCGCTCGAACGGTGCCTGGAGCAAGCGGTAGTCCTCGTCGCGGCCGCCGACGCACACCGCCAGCGTGAACCGGCCGCCCGAGAGCACGTCGATGGTGGCCGCCTGCTTGGCCACCAGCACCGCCGGGTGCATCGGCGTCACGCTCGCCGTGGCCTCGATGCCGATGCGTTCCGTGACGGCCGCCGCCGCGGCCAGCGTCGTCGTCATCTCGAGGTTCGGGTAGCCGATCCGCTCCCCGACCCCGAGGACCGAGAACGGACCCTCGTCCGCGCCCCGCATCCACGAGAGCAGCACGTCACGGCCCAAGCCGGACACCATCGACGGCAGCGCGATCCCGACCTTCACGCCCGAGATGCTTGCCGGGGATCGGCAGACCCCGCAAGATCAGCGCGTGAGCACCGCGAGAGGCCGTTCGGCACGGCCTGCCGACGACGCCCGTACGATGTCGTGTGATGGTCGCCTCCGGAGGCACACGCGCCGGCACGGTCACGGTGGTGTTCACCGACCTCGTCGGGTCGACAGCGCTCGCGCAGCTACTCGGTGACGACGCCGCCGACGAGATGCGCCGCGAGCACGACCGGCTGGTGCGCGTCGCAACCGCCGAGCACGGCGGTACCGAGGTCAAGGCGCTCGGCGACGGGTTCATGCTCGTGTTCGGCGCCGCCGCGGAAGCCGTGAGCGCGGCCATTGCGATCCAGCGAGCAGTCGACCGGTTCTCGCGTCGAGCTCGGGTGCCGATCCAGGTTCGGGTCGGGGCGAGTGCCGGGGATGTTGCGTGGGAGAACGATGACTGCTTCGGCACGCCGGTCATCGAGGCCAGCCGGCTCTGCGGCGCGGCCGACGCGGGCCAGATCCTCGTGAGCGACGTCGTCCGCCTGCTCGCCGGCTCGCGGGGCGGCCACCGGTTCAGTCCGCTCGGCGCCCTCACGTTGAAGGGCCTGAACGATCCGGTCAACGCATCGGGAGTCGCGTGGGATGCGGCGGCCGACGCCGGTCTCGCGCTGCCGAGCGCGCTCGGCGTCGAAGGTCAGGTGCACTTCATCGGCCGCGCGGCCGAACGTGAGCGCCTTGCCGTCGCCTGGAAGAACGCCGAGACCGGCACGCGACGCGTGGCGCTCGTCTCGGGCGAGCCGGGCGTCGGCAAGACGCGTCTCGCCGGGGAGCTCGCGCGCGGCGCGCACGGTGGAGGAGCGATCGTCCTGTACGGCCGTTGCGACGAGGACCTCGGCGTCCCGTACCAACCCTTCGTCGAAGCGTTCCGGCCGTACGTCGCCTGGTGCCCGGCCGACGCGCTGGCCGAGCACGTCGCACCGTTCGGTGGCGACCTCGCGCGTCTCGTCCCGCAGCTGGCCGAGCGGTTGCCGCACCTGCCCGACGGGCTCAACGCCGACCCCGAGACCGAGCGCTACCGGCTGTTCGACGCGGTCACGTCGTTCCTGGCGAACCTTGCCGCGACGGCGCCCGTCGTGATCGTGCTCGACGACCTCCATTGGGCGGCCAAGGCGACCCTGTTGCTGCTGCGCCACCTCACGCGGGCCGAGTGGTCGGGCCCGCTGATGCTGATCGGGACCTACCGCGACACCGACTTGAGCCGTACCCACCCGCTCGCCGAGATGCTGGCCGATCTGCGCCGGGAGGCCGGCGTGGAACGGCTCGCGCTCCACGGACTCGGCGTCGACGAGGTCGAGCAGTTCGTCACGGCCGCGGCCGGGTACGCGCTCGACGACGAGGCCGTGCAGCTCGCGCGGTTGCTCCACGACGAGACCGAGGGCAATCCCTTCTTCATGGGTCAGGTGTTGCGCCATCTCGTCGAGACCGGCGCGATCGTAGAACGCGACGGCCGTTGGGTGCGGGCCGGCACCACGGAGCTCGGGATCCCCGAAGGCGTTCGTGAGGTCATCGGCCGGCGTCTCGCACGCCTCGGCCCGGCGACGAATGACGTGCTGGCCGTCGCCGCTGTCATCGGCCGGGACTTCGACACGGATGTGTTGAGCGTCGCGGCCGGAACCGACGTCGAGTCGGTACTCGACGCGCTGGAGGAAGGTGAGGTCGCGCGGCTGATCACGAGCAGCGACGCGCGTCGCGGGCGCTGGGGATTCGTGCATGCGCTCGTGCGGTCGACGCTCTACGAGGAGATTCCGACGACCCGGCGGCTCCGTCTGCATCGCCGCATCGGCGAGGCGCTCGAGGAGATCGACGTCGAGACGCACCTCGACGAGCTCGCGTACCACTTCGCCGAAGCGGCCGCGCTCGGCGAGACCCGCAACGCCGTCGAGTACGGGCGCCGCGCCGCGGGGCGCGCGCTGGAGCGTCTGGCGTACGAAGAAGCGGCCAACGACTACGAGCGTGCGCTCGAGACCCTCGACCCCGACAGCGCCGCCGACCGCGCATCCCGTGCCGAGCTCCTCGTCGAGCTCGGTCGGGCGTCGTGGATGGCCGGCGACCGCGGGCGCGCCCGCGAACACCTCGCGCTGGCCGTCGCGCTCGCGCGCGAGATCGGTCGCCCCGACCTGCTCGCCGAGGCCGCGATCATCAGCGGCGGCATGCGCGCGTGGGCCTCGGCCGGCCTCGTCGACGAGCGCCTCATCGCCCTCCTCGAGGAGGCGGTGGGGGCGTTGCCACCCGATGAGCTGCGGCTGCGCGCGATGGTGACCGCACGGACCGCCGCCGAGCTCTATTTCCTCCCGGGCTCGACGGACCGCCGGCGCGCGCTCACCGACGAGGCGATCGCGATGGCCCGGCACCTCGACGACCCACCGACCCTCGCGTACGTCCTGACCGCCGCGCACTGGGGCATGTTCGCGCCCGGTACGGCAACCGAACGTGAGCCACAGGCCCGGGAGATGCTCGCGCTCGCGGAGGCGTCGGGCGACCGGCTGCTCGAGGTCGCCGCCCGCGGCTGGCTGTTCACCGACCTCTTCGAGCTGGGCGACGTCCAACACGCGATCGAGGAGGGTGCTCGGGAGATGGCGCTCGCCGACGAGCTGCGCCTTCCCGAGCTTCGTTGGGGGGCACTGGTACACCAGGCGTGCCTGGCGCTCTTCCGGGGCCGCCTCGACGAGGCCGAGCAGCTCGCGGATCAGGCGCTCGCGGTGGGCGAGCAAGCCGAGATCGACAGCGCCCTGCAGATGTACGGCGTCACGCAGATCGCCCTTCGGCGGCTTCGGGGCGGGATAGAGGACCTCGTCCCGTTGGTCCAGGCGCTCGTCGACGAGTACCCGCTCGTCCCCGCCTGGCGGTCCGGCCTCGCCTACATCTACCGCGAGCTCGGCCGCAAGGACGAGGCTCGCCAGCAGCTCGAGGTCCTCCTCGCCGACAGCTCCGCTCCACTCCCGCGCGACGGGAACTGGATGGTCGCCGATGCAATCCTCTCCCTCGTGTGCCACCTGATCGACGACAAGCAACGCGCTGCGGTGCTGTACGACGAGCTCGTACCCTACGAGGACTTCGTCGTGCCCGTGGGGCTGCCGGCCGATGCGTTCGGGTCGACGCACCACTTCCTCATGCTGCTCGCTGCAACCCTCGAACGCTGGGACGATTTCGAACGTCACGCGGATCAGGCGCTCACCCGGCACGAGCGCATGGGCACTCCGCCGTGGCTCGCAACCACCCGGATCGAGCTCGCCAACGTGCTCGCCGCCCGGAACCACGCCGGCGACGTCGACCGGGCGCACCTGCTCCTCGACGCGGCTCGCGGAACGTGCGAGCAGCTCGGAATGCCCGCGCTGGCCGCCCGAGCCCAGGTCGCGCTCGAGCAGCTGGCGACGCTCGACCGGCCCATCTGACCTGGGCCCTTCCGAGGCGGCGCCGGGAATCGAACCCGGGTACAGGGCTTTGCAGGCCCTTGCCTCAACCACTCGGCCACGCCGCCGCACGCCCAAATGGGCGAAGGCAGAGGTTACCCGCGGGCCCGAACGTGCCGAGAACGTAGGGATGCGAATCGAGGCTGCTCCCGACGCGCCCGGACCCGCCGCGGACTCCGCTCCGGGATCCGGGCCCGCGACCGCGTCGGGAATCGTCGACGCGGCCGCGGCCGGCGTCACGCCCGCGGTCGAGCTCGCCGGGATCCGGCGCTCGTTCGGGACGACCGTCGCGCTCGACGACCTGAGCGTCGTGGTGCCGCCCGGCACGGTCACGGTGCTGCTCGGCCCGAACGGCGCGGGCAAGACCACGGCGGTGCGCGTCATCACCGGCGCGCTCGTACCCGAGCGCGGCACGGTCCGCGTGCTCGGCCTCGACCCGGCCGTCGACGGCACCGAGCTCCGCCGACGCTGCGGCGTCGTGCCCGCCCGGCCCGCGCTCTACGAGCGCCTCACCGGCTGGGACAACCTCCAGTACGCGGCGGAGCTGTTCGACGTGGCGC
Organism: Acidimicrobiia bacterium; assembly: GCA_046331155.1. Lineage (GTDB taxonomy): Bacteria > Actinomycetota > Acidimicrobiia > IMCC26256 > CAWATG01 > JAXLRK01. The sequence goes on along the minus strand of JAXLRK010000002.1, from coordinate 879,304 downwards.
GCCGGCAGATCGGCCCGCGCATCGAGGAGGCGAGCGCACGCTTCGGGATTCGGGACGCGCTCGACCAGCGCGTCGGCGGCTACTCGACCGGCATGCGGGCCCGCCTGGCGCTGGCACGAGCGGTGCTGCACGACCCGGACCTCCTGCTGCTCGACGAACCGACCGCCGGCCTCGACCCGGAGTCGGCGCGCGCCGTGCTCCACCTCATCGACGAGATGGCCGCGCAGGGCCGCACCGTGGTGATGTGCACGCACCTGCTCCTCGAGGCCGAGGGACTCGCCGACCAGGTCGTCGTCATGGACCGCGGCACGGTGCTCGTGCACGGCACGCCCGACGAGCTCACGACCCGCTTCTGGCCCGCGACCACGGTCGTGCTCGACGCCGAGGACCGCGACCAGCTCGACGAGGTGGCGCACCTCCCGTTCGTGAGCTCCTACGCGCGCAACGGCACCGCGATGGTCGAGCTCGCCGCGCCCAGCCACGTCCCCGAGCTCGTCGACGCCCTGGTGGCGCGGGGCGTGCGGCTCACGCGGGTGGAGCCGCGGCGCCCGAGCCTCGAAGAGCTCTACTTCGCGGTGCGGGGAACCACTCGAGGACCCGGCCGATGACCTGGATCTCGGTCGTCGTGTGCGCAGCCGCGGTCGGTGCGATCGTGTTCGCGGTCTCGTCGCTCGTGCTCGGCTCGGGTGAGCCGGGCGAGCGGTCGCGCGCCTGGACGATCGCCCGGACCGACCTGCTCCAGCTCCGCCGGAGCCGCGACTTCTACATCCCGATGGCCATCCTCGCCGGGATGTTCTTCGTGGTCCTGCCCACGATCCTGTTGTTCGCGTTGACGCACATCGGGAGCGTCGAGGTCGTGCACAAGCTGTCGCAGGTCGTCGGCACCATCCCGAAGTCGCTGCGCCGGACGGTCGCCCACAAGTCGCCGGCGACCCAGGCGTCGTACGCGGCGGCGGTCTACCTCTTCGCCCCCATCGGCGTCATCATCCCGCTGACCGTCTCCGCCGCCGTCGGCGCCAACACCATCATCGGCGAGCGCGAGCGCGGCAGCGGCGAGTTCCTCGCCCACTCCCCCGCCACCGAGCGGGAGATCTACACCGGCAAGCTCATCGCCAGCCTCATCCCCGGCTACGTGACCGCCCTCGTCGGCTTCACCACCTACTCGGTGCTCGTGAACCTGCTCGTGGGGCCGGGAGTCGGCCACTGGTTCTTCCCGACGACGAACTGGTGGATACTGGTGCTGTGGGTCGTGCCGCCGTTCATCGCGCTCGCCGTCGCGCTCATCCTCGTGATCTCGGCGCGCGTCTCGAGCGCGGCCGCCGCGCAACAGGCGTCGTCGCTGATCACGCTGCCGTTGATCCTGATCGCCTACGGGATCAGCAGCGGGTCGTTGTTCAAGACCCACGCGACGGCGTTCACGATCGGCGGTGCCGCGTGGATCGTCGCCATCCTGACCCTCGCCCGGGCGACGCGCTCGGTGACCCGCGAGCGCATGTTGGGCATGGGAAGCGGCGGCTGACGGGAGCGGCGGCACTGACCCTGGCGGTGACGCTGGCCGTCGCGGCCGGATGCAGCTCCGGCACGGCGAAGCACACCGCCACTGCGAAGCGCTCCGAAACGCGGACCACCACCACAGCCGCGCGTGCACACGCGACGACCACGACGACACCCGCGCCGGCCGGGTACGCCGTCGGCAAGCGCACGGAGACGTTCGTCGACACGACCCGCGCCACACCGCGCAACGGCACGTACCCCGGTGCGCCGTCGCGCACGCTCAGCACCACGATCTACTACCCGGCGACCGGCGACCCCTCGGAACCGGCGGCCGCCGGCGCTCCGGTCGACCGCCGCGGCGCGCCCTATCCGCTCGTCCTCTTCAGCCACGGCGTCGGCGCCCGCGCGCTCTTCTACGAGGGTTTGCTGCGCCAGTGGGTGCGGGCGGGTTACGTGGTCGCCGCGCCCGACTACCCGCTTTCGAACACGCAGTCGCCGGGCGGGTCCACGATCCGAGACGTGCAGCACCAACCGGCCGACGCGAGCTTCGTGATCGACCGCGTCCTCGCGCTCGACGCCGCCGACGGAGGGCTCGGCGGGATCGTCGACCCGAACCGCATCGGCGCCGCCGGCCACTCGCTCGGCGCGGTGACCACGTTCGGGCTCTCCTACAGCGAGTGCTGCGCCGACGCCCGCATCAAGGCCGCGATCCCCATGTCGGGCGTCGCGGTCCTCGGCACGTCGGAGTTCTTCCGGACCCACCACGCGCCGCTGCTGCTCCTGCACGGCGACGCCGACGAGACGGTCCCGTATCAGGGCAGCGTCGACGCCTACGCGAAGGCCTCCGCACCCAAGTACTTCGTGACCATCCTCGGCGGGGGGCACTCGCCCCCGTTCCTCGGCCTCGACCAGCAGCCGGCAACGCTCGTCGTCGACGGCGCCACGCTCGACTTCCTCGACGCCTACCTCAAGGGCCGGACGTCCGAGCTGGCCCGGCTCCGCACCGACGCCCAGGTCCCCGGCGTCTCGACGTTGCAGGAGACGACCGGCTGAGCGCGCCGGCGGACAGGGCTCCGGCGGGCCGTCGGTTCGGGAACGCCTACGCGCCGCGCGAACGGCGGCGCAAGGGGATGACCTGCGGGTCCGCCGTCTCGAGCCCCGCGTTCTCCTGCAGGTAGCGCTCGGCCTCCTCGGGCGGCAGGGCGGGCGCCCAATGGAACCCCTGCGCGCTGTCGCAGCCCAGCGCGCGCAGGCGCACGGCCTGCTCGGCCCGCTCCACGCCCTCCGCGGTGATCCGCATCCCGAGCGCGTGACCCATCGTGACGATCGCCTGGACGATGGCGGCATCGGTGTCGATCGTGTCCATCGACTCGACGAAGCTGCGGTCCAGCTTGAGCACGTCGACCGGGAACTGCTTCAGGTACGACAGCGACGAGTAGCCGGTACCGAAGTCGTCGAGGGCGACCCGTAGCCCGAGGGCGCGCAGCGTCGCCAACGTCTGGATGGTGCGCTCGTCGTGATTCAGCGCGAGCCGTTCCGTGATCTCGACCTGTACGCAGCGCGGGTCGACGCCCGTGTCACGGATGATCGACGCGACCTCCTCGATGACGTCGAGCTGCCGCACGAACCGCGGCGAGAGGTTGACGCTCACGGTCACGGGCTCGTGGCCCGGACGCGACGCCTGCCATGCGCGCGCGTGGCGGCAGGACTCCCTGAGCACGTGGCCGTCGATCGCCACGATGAGGCTCGTCTCCTCGGCGAAAGGCACGAAGGCCGGCGGGTACAGGAGCCCCCGTTCCGGGTGACGCCAGCGGACCAGGGCTTCGAACGCCACCACGTCGCCCCCGTCGAGCGCGATCTCGGGCTGGAAGTGGACCTCCAGCTCACCCTGATCGATCGCCCGCCAGAGCTCGCCTTCGAGCTCGAGGCGCTCGACGATCTCGGGCGCGTGGTCCACGTCGAAGATCTCCCAGCGCGAACGGCCCTTCTCCTTGGCCACGTACATCGCGAGGTCGGCCTGGCGCACGACCTCGTTCGGCTCGTGGGACCCGTCGGACACCGCGATGCCGACGCTCGCGGTCACGACGAGCTCGTGCGAGGCGATGCGGATCGGGTCGTGCAACGCGGCCAGGATCCGCTCGGCGACCCGCGCCGCGTCGGCGGGATGGTGGATCTCGTCGAGCAGGACCGTGAACTCGTCGCCACCCAGACGGGCGACGAGATCCGTCGGGCGAACCGCGCGCCGCACCCGCTCCGCGATCTCGACGAGCAACCGGTCGCCGGCCTCGTGGCCGAGGCTGTCGTTGACGAGCTTGAAGCGGTCGAGGTCCAGGAACAGGACCGCCAGCTTCGAGTGGTGGCGGGCCGTCGACGACAGGCCGTCCTCGAGCCGCTGGAAGAACGCGAGGCGGTTCGGCAGCCGCGTGAGTGAGTCGTGGAACGCCTGGTACTCGAGCTGCTCCTCGAACAGCTTGCGCTCGGTGACGTCGTGCAGCACCGCGATCATCGCCCGGAAGGTCGGGTCGCCGAGGAGGTTGGTGACGCCCACCTCGAACCAGTGCCAGTCGCCGTGGACGTCGCGGATCCGGATCTCGAGCCAGCTCACCCGGTCGGGGCGTTCCCGCACCGCCGCGAAGAAGGCCGTCGCCCGCGCGAGGTCGTCGGGATGGATCTGGTCGGGCCCGAGCCGCATCCCCCCGTGCTGGTACCCGAGCACCCGCTCGAGGGCCGGGCTCGCGTAGTCGATCGAACCGTCGGCCTGGAAGACGAGGATGATGTCGGACGTGTTCGCGACGAGCTTCTCGAAATGGGCCTGGCGAGTGCGGAGCTCGCCCTCGAGCACCTCCTTCTCGGACGCCGACCGGTAGAGGACCCGCGTCACGATGAGCAGCGCGACCATGGCCAGCACGGCCAGGCCGTGGACCTCCGGGGTCGGGATGAAGCTCGGGGCGATGCCGAGCTGCACCGCACCCTGGGCGACGACCATGCAGGCCGTCGCGGCCACTGCCGTCGGCCAGTACGCCCTCGTCCCGTCCTGGCGCACGTTGTCGTTGACGGCGACCGCGTACCCGATGACCAACGTCGGGCCCCAGCCGGTGCTGTACATGACCGCGGTCGTCGCCGCCAGGCTCAGCCCGATCCCGATCCAGCGCTGCGCGTCGGACCCGTGGCGCGGGAACACGACGTCGACGACCGCGTCGGCCAGCGAGGCGAGCACGAGGAGGAGGGCGAACACCCAGACCGGGCACGCCACCAGGTCGAGGGCGTGGCCCGCCGCGACCACGCCGACGACGACGGGTACCTCCGCCCGGAGCAGCGGCCGCACGAGTCGACCCTTCTCGACCATATGCCAGCTATCGGCAGCCCGGCCGCCCGCGTGAAGTGGCAATCCCGGTGGCGGGCGATCCGGCCTCGGCGGCGGCGGCGAGCCTGACGCTAGAGTCAGGTTCCGTGAGCACCCCGGTTCGGATCGTCTCGGTGGGCGCGGCCGCGCCCGATCTGCGCCTCCCGGCTGCGGCCGTCGCCGAGGCCTGGGGTCGCGGCGGTGGCCGGGGCCGCGTCGCGGTCTGCGGGCCCGACGAGGACTCGCTGACCCTCGCCGCCGAGGCCGGCACGCGGGCCATGACGGCGGCGGGGTGCGGGCCCGACACGATCGACGGCCTGTGGTGGGGCACCTCCACGCCGCCGTTCGCCGACGGCCCGTCGCACGCGGTGCTCGCGGCCGCCCTGGGCCTCGGCGCCAACTCCGGCGGCGCCCTCCTCGCCGGCTCCGCCCACGCCGGCCCGGAGGCCCTGCTCGTGGCGGCCGACGCCGTCCTCGCCGGCTCGGCCCGCCGGGCGCTGGTGGTCGTGTCGGACGCCCCGCTCCCGGGAACGGGCAGTGGATACGAGGGCCGCGCCGGGGCCGGCGCGGCGGCGGTCGTCCTGGCCGCCGAGGGCGGCAGCGCCTCGCTCGGCGTCCGGGTCACCCGCACCGCGCCGCTGCTCGACCGTTACCGGGGGCAAACGGACGCCGCCACCCGCGACCTCTACGACGCCCGCCTGTTCCGCGAGGAGATCTTCCTCCCGGTCCTGCTCGACGTGGGCCGGCACCTCGCGCCGTTCGAGATCGGGCAGTGGTCCCTTCCCGACCCCGACGGCCGCCTCGCCGCGGCGGTCGCGAAGCAGCTCGGCGCGCCGGGCCCCGCGTCGGCTGCCGTGTACGGGTCGTTGGGCGACACCGGCGCGGCCGCGGCCCTGCTCGGCGCGCTGCCGTCCTTCGACGCCGCCGGATCCGTCGCCGTCGTCGGCTACGGCGGCGGGCGCGCGACCGCGGTCGTGGTGACGGTCGACGCGCCGGTGCCCGGCGCGACGGGCCTCGCCCCGCTCCTCGCCGCCGGGCGTGACGTCTCCTACACGGAGGCGCTCCGGGCGCGCGGCCAGCTCGTGCCGGCGGGCGAGACGGTCGCGATGGGCGTGCCGCCCGAGAGCGCGATGTTCGTGCGCGGCGCGCACGAGATGCTCGAGCTCCTCGGCGCCCGCTGCGTCGAGTGCGGCACGGTCAACACGCCGCCTTCGATCCACCCGGTCTGCATCGCGTGCGGGGCGGCGAAGTTCGAGCTCGTCGGCTTGGCCCGTCACGGCGTGGTCCACACGTTCGTCGTGAACCAGACGATGCCCGCACCGTTCGTGGCCCCGCTGCCGATCGCGGTCATCGACCTCGACGACGGTGCCCGGGTCATGTTGCAGGTGATCGGCCCGGCACCCGAGCTTGCCATCGGCACCGAGGTCGAGCTGACGCTCCGGCGGTACGCGTACGAGCGCGCGGTCCCGGTGTACGGCTACAAGGCCCGGCCCCTCCCGGCCGGCGAGTAGGACCGAGTAGGACGAGGAGGAGGATACGGCGATGGCGTGGAACCGGGTCGCCGTCGTGGGCGCGGCGCTCATCAGGTTCGGCGAGCTCTTCGAGCAGAGCTACGAGCAGATGGCGTCCGGCGCGTTCGACGCCGCGGTCGCCGCGGTCGACAAGGGCCTCGACCGTTCGCAGATCGAAGCGGCGTTCGTGGCGACCCAGCGCGGCACGCTCTGGGGCCAGGAGGGCATCGGCGGGAACACGATCCCGACGGCCATCGGGATCCCCGGCGTGGCGTGCACCCGGATCGAGAACGCCTGCCCTTCGGGCAGCGACGCGTTCCGGGTCGGCGCGATGGCCGTGGCGAGCGGCGTGTACGACGTGGTGCTCGTCATCGGCGTGGAGAAGATGCGCGACAAGTCCACCGAGGAGGGGCTGCTCTCGCGCGCCGCGGCCGGCCATCCGATCTACACGCGAGGCGAGACCGCGCCCGTGTTGTTCGCCCCCTTCGCGACGCGCCACATGCACGAGTTCGGCACGACCCGGGAGATGCTGGCGTCGGTCGCGGTGAAGAACCACTACAACGGGGCGCGCGACCCGTACGCCCACTTCCGGAACGAGATCACGATCGACGACGTGCTGAAGTCGCCGCCCGTCTGCTCGCCGCTGCACCTGCTCGACTGCTGCCCGCAGACCGACGGCGCCGCGGCGACGATCCTCGTCAACGCCGAGCGCGCCCACGAGTTCACCGACCACCCGGTGTTCGTCGCCGGGTTCGGCGTGGCCACGGACCACCCGTACCTGCACGAGAAGTCGTCGTTCACCGGCCTGAAGGCCACGACCATGGCCGCGCAGCGCGCCTACGCGATGGCGGGCATCGAGCCCGGCCAGGTCGACTGCGCCGAGGTCCACGACTGCTTCACCATCACCGAGATCCTCGACGTCGAGGACCTGGGCTTCGTCGAGAAGGGCAAGGGTGGTGTCGCGTCCCTCGAGGGCGAGACGACGCTCACCGGCCGGATCCCGATCAACACCTCGGGCGGGCTGCTCGCCAAAGGTCACCCGATCGGTGCCACCGGCGTGGCCCAGATCACCGAGTGCTGGTGGCAGCTCCGCGGCGCCGCGGAGGAACGCCAGGTCGAGATCCGCAACGGCTACGCATTGCAACACAACGTCGGCGGTCGCGGCTCGGGAGTCTCGGTCGTGAACATCCTCACGACCAACCGGTGACGCCGTGACCGTCCGCGTGGAGACCGGCGCCGACCACGTGTGCCGCATCACCCTCGACCGCCCGGAGGCGAGGAACGCGCTCACGATCGGCATGCGCGACACCCTGGTGGCCGCGGCGCGCGCCGCCCGGGCCGACGACCGCGTGCGGGCGCTGCTGATCTCGGGCACGGGCGACGCGTTCTGCGCAGGCATGGACCTGTCGGCGTCGACGGTCGCGCAGGCCGGGGGTGGCGACTTCGACAACCGATCGACCCAGGAGGCACTGCGCGTCGGCGTGCAGGCGCTGATCCGCGAACTGTGGGAGCTCGACAAGCCGACGGTCGCCGCGGTCAACGGCGTGGCCGTCGGTCCGGGCGCCCATCTCGCGCTGGCGTGCGACTTCGTGCTCGTGCACGAACAGACCCGGTTCCTCTGGTCGTTCGCCCGCTGGGGGCTCGTCGTCGACGCGGGGGGCGCGTACCTCCTGCCGCGGCTCGTCGGCCTCCCGCGCGCCAAGGCGATGGTCATGCTCGGCGAAGGGATTCGTGGCGCGGAAGCGGTCGCGGTGGGCCTTGCGTACCAGTGCGTGGGCGGTGCCGACGAGCTCGAGATCGAGGCCACGAGGCTCGCCGCCAGGCTCGCGGCCGGTCCGACGCGTTCGCTCGGCCTGTCGAAGCGCCTCCTCAACGCTTCGTTCGAGACCGACCTCGCGCACTCGCTCGACCTCGAAGGCGCGTTCCAGTCGCTCGCGACGACGTCCGGCGACCTCGTCGAGGGCATGGCCGCGTTCAAGGAGAAGCGCGACCCGCGGTTCACCGGCCACTGACGTGCGCCTGCACTGGTCGCCCGAGGACGAGGCGTTCCGCGACGAGCTGCGCGCCTTCGTCGACGAGCATGCGCCACCCGAGGCGTTCGGCCGCGACTACACCAGCTCGCCCGACGAGGGAGTGATCCCGGAGTGGTCACGGCAGTGGCAGGCGACGCTGTTCGACCACGGCTGGATGATCCCGTCGTACCCGCCGGAGCTCGGCGGGCGGAACTGCACCCCCGTCCAGACGCTCCTCTACCTCGAGGAGCTTGCGTCGCGGGGCATGCCGCGATCGCTGCACTTCCCGGGCTACGCGATCGTCGCGCCCACCCTCCTCGACTACGGCACCCCGGCCCAGCGCGAGCTGGTCCCGGCGGCGATCCGCGGCGACACCGTGTGGTGCATCGGCATGAGCGAACCGAACGCGGGCTCCGACCTGGCCGCGCTGTCGACGCGCGCCGACGTGTACGACGATCACTTCGTGGTCAACGGCCAGAAGGTGTGGACGAGCTACGCGATGGCGGCCGAGAAGTGCTGCTGCTACGTGCGCACCGACCGGAACGTGCCGAAGCACCGCGGGATCAGCCTGCTCATCGTCGACATGGACACACCCGGCATCGAGGTGCGCCCGCTCCGCCACATCAACGGCGCCGCCGAGTTCGCCGAGGTGTTCTTCACCGACGTCGTCGTGCCGCGCGAGAACCTCGTCGGCGAGATGAACGGCGGCTGGGCCCTCACCCAGGGTTCGCTCGCGCACGAGCGGGCGGGCCTCTGGGTGGAAGGCGTGGCTCGGCTCGAGCACACCGTCGACGCGCTGATCGCCCTGGCACGCGCCTGCGGGCGCGACACCGACCCCGTCGTGCGCCGGGAGATCGCCACCCTCTACGAGCAGGTCGCCGGCCTGCGGGCGCTCGGCTACCAGGGCTTCGCGAGCTTCGCCCAGGGCCGGGCCGCGCCCGAGCACTCGTACCTCAAGCTCGCGAGCTCGGAGCTCGGCAAGACGTGCTTCGAGCTCGGCATGAAGCTCCAGGAGGCCTACGGCGCGGTCACCGAACCGGAGCTCGGCGCGGAGGACGGCCGCTGGCCGCGCGGATTCCTCGTGACGTTCGCCGGCACCATCGCCGGCGGCGCGTCGGAGATCCAGCGCAACATCATCGCCACCCGCGTGCTCGGGTTGCCGAGGGGTTGAGCCGGCGTGGACTTCTCGCTGAGCCCCGAGCAATCGCTCCTGCGTGACACCGCACGCAGGCTGGCCTCCGACCACGTGCCGGCCGCCGTGCTGCGCGACCACATGGACGACCGCGCCGTGGCGACGCGCCTAGACGATCGGCTCCGCGAGTACGCGGCGCTCGGCGACGCGGACACGACCGACCTGGCGCTGTTCCTCGAGGAGCTCGGCGCCGTCGCCGCCCCCGGGGCGTTCTTCGCCACCACCGCCCTGTTCGCGCCGCTGGTGCGGTCGGTCGACGCCGATCTTCACGCCGCGGTGGTCGACGGCGAGCTGACCGGCACGGTGGCACTCGCGCGCTGCGACGGCGAATGGATCGCCAACGACGAGGCGGTCAAGGCCTTCGTACCCGACGCGGACCTCGCCGAGCGGATCGCCGTGGTGTCGACGGACGGCGTGTGCGTGGTGGCGGGGGCGCCACTCCGCCCGGTCGCAACCCTCGACACGACGAGACGCTTCTTCGAGGTCGACGCGCGCGGGCTGCCCGCCACTCCCCTTCCCGTGGACCCGGCCGTCGTCACCGGCGTCGTCGAGCGGGCCACCGTACTGCTGGCCGCCGAGATGGTCGGCACGGCGCGCCGGCTCCTGGAGATGGCGTTGGCCTACGCGAAGGAGCGCGTGCAGTTCGACGTGCCCATCGGCTCGTTCCAGGCCGTCCAGCACAAGCTCGCCGACGTGTCGTTGACCGTGGAGCGGGCCCGCGCCGCCGTGCAGTACGCGGCGATGTGCATCGACGCCGTCGTTCCCGAACGGCACCGCGCCGCGCACGTGGCGAAGGCCGCCGCGGGCGCGGCGGCGACGCGCGCCGCCAAGGACGCGATCCAGGTCCACGGCGGCATCGGGTACACCTGGGAGCACGACCTGCACCTGTACATGCGCCGGGCGTTCACGTCGGAGTACTGGATGGGCACCTCCGACCGGCACCACGACCGCCTCGCGGCGCTGCTCTTCGCCTGATCGCCCTACCACGCGGCGGCCGACGCGACTACCTTCCGGGTCGACCGCCGCCTCGGAGGAGACAACCATGGGCACACGTGTATGGGCACCCGGGACGCCGTCCTGGGTCCAAGTGACCGTCCGCGACGTCGACAAGGCCCAGGCCTTCTACACCGCGTTGTTCGGCTGGGAGTTCGCCGACCAGTTCGACGACGGCGGCAGCCGCGTCTACTCGCTCGCCCAGCGCGACGGCCAGGACATCGCCGGTATGGGCTGGCTGAGCGACGAGATGGCCGCCGGTGGCATGCCGTGTCTCTGGGGCACGTTCGTCACCGTCGAGAACGTCGACAAGACGGCCGCGCGCGTCGCCGAGCTCGGCGGTACGGTGATGCTGCCGCCGATGGACGTCATGGACGCCGGCCGCATGGTGCTCTTCATGGACCCGACCGGCGCCGCGCTCGCCTGCTGGGAGCCCCGGGCGCACAACGGCGCGGACCTCGTCAACGAACCCGGCACGTTCTGCTGGTCCGAGCTCCAGACCCGCGACACGAAGGCAGCCGAGTCGTTCTACACGCAGCTCTTCGGCTGGACCGCGAAGACGAGCGACGCGGGCGGCATGGCCTACACCGAGTTCGCGCTCGACGGCCGGACACTGGCCGGGATGATGGCCATGCCCCCGATGGTCCCGGCCGCGGTGCCGCCGGCGTGGCTCGTCTACTTCGCCGTCGACGACTGCGACGCCGCGATCGCCAAGGTGGGCGAGCTCGGCGGATCGGTCGTGATGCCACCGATGGACATCCCCGTCGGCCGCTTCGCGCTCGTGCACGACGACCAGGGCGCGATGTTCTACGTCATGCGCATGAACGAGATGCCGGCGGAGTAGCACTGTCCGCTCGGCGGGATTCGCCCAACAACCCCGTTCTGGCTAGCAGGCGGTCGCAATTTCGGTCGTGGGGCTAGCCAGAACGGTTCGAGAGTGCGCCGCGCTGGAGCCGGCCGGGGTGCGCCCCGGTCAGCACGCCGCCCTCGGCGATCACGACGCCGCGCTTCACGGTCAGGTCGTATCCCGACGCGCCCTGCAGCAACCGGGTGCCGCCCGCCGGAAGGTCCGCCACGAGCTCGGGAGGGTGGAGCGTGAGGGCGTCGTGGTCGATCACGTTGACGTCGGCGAGGTACCCGGGGGCGACGACGCCACGGTCGAACCAGCCGACGTGTTCCGCGGTGCGCCGGGTCTGCTGGTGAACGACGTACTCGATGCTCAGACCCTCGCCGCGCGTGCGGTCCCGCGTCCAGTGGGTGACCGCGGTGGTCGGGAACGACCCGTCCGAGATCGCGTTGCAGTGCGCGCCGGCGTCGGAGAGGCCGAACATCGCGTGCGGCGAGGTGAGCATCTCCCGCAGGTCTTCGAGGTTCCCGCGCGCGTAGTTCATCAGCGGGAGATACAGGAGCCGCCGGCCCTCGTCCTCGAGCAGGGTGTCGTACATCACCGCGCGCGGGTCCGTTCCCCGCGACCGGGCCGACGCCCCGATGCTGTTCTCGGGTCGGGGCTCGTAGTCGGGCGGGTCGGTGAGCGCGTACCAGCGATCGAACCCGGCGTGGACCAACCGGCGGTAGTCGTCGTACTCCCTCGCGGCGTGCTCTTCGAGGATGCGAGCGCGCACACCCGGTTCCCGCAGCCGGGCCACCCGTTCGCCGAGCGGCCGCGGCCGGAGCTCGCGGTAGGTCGGGCACCGCGCCAGCGGGCAGGCCGTCACGGTCAGCCCGAGCAGCACGCCGATCGGCCGCACCGCGACCTGCGCGCGGACGTGGGCGCCGAAGGCGTTCCATTCGGCGATGTGCGCGAGCAGCTCGCGGAAGCGGTCCGGGGTCTCGTCGGACTGCTGGACGCTGAAGCTCAGAGGCCGGCCGACCTCGAGCGCGAGGCGGCGCAGGAGCTCGGTCTCGGTCGCGACGAGCTCGTCGTCGGGCGACTGGTAGACGTCGGAGATGAGCTGGACGACTCCGGTTCCGGCCTGGCGGAGCGCACCCGTGATCCCGAGTAGCTCCTCGGTCGACGCCCGCAGGGTGCCGAGGTTCCGGCCCGAGCTCGTGCGATGCACCCGCGTCCGCGAGGTCGTGACGCCCAGGGCGCCGGCTTCGACCGCGCGCCCGGTCAGCCTGGCCATCGCCGCGATGTCGTCGGGCTCGGCGACCGCCTCGTGGTCCGCGCCCCGCTCGCCCATCACGTACGTCCGCAACGCGGCGTGCGGCACCTGGGTGCCGACGTCGACCGTCCACCGCATCGCGTCGAGCGCGTCGAGATACTCGCCGAAGCTCTCCCAACCCCAGGTCATCCCCTCGGCGAGCGCGGTCCCCGGGATGTCCTCGACCCCTTCGAGGAGGCCGATCAGCCAGTCGTGACGGTCGGGCCGGGCGGGGGCAAACCCCACACCGCAGTTGCCCATGACCACCGAGGTGACACCGTTGACCGACGACGGCGCGAGGTCCGCGTCCCACGTCGCCTGCCCGTCGTAGTGCGTGTGGACGTCGACCCAACCGGGGGTGACGACGCGTCCTTCGGCGTCGACCGTCCGGCGCGCCCGGCCCAGCTCGGCGACCGCGTCGCCGACCGCGACGATGCGATCACCGTCGACCGCGACGTCGGCCCGGCGGGCGGGGGCGCCGGTCCCGTCGACGACCGTGCCACCCCGGATCACGAGATCGACCACGACGTCCCCCATGCCTCCGGGCGCCCAAGCCTCCGGGCCTCCGGCGGTCACCGTCGCGCACCGGCGGCCGACGCCCGGCGCGCACGTCAAGCTACCAGGGCACCTGCGACGACGGTCGTGGTACGGACCAACGGCCGGCGACGCCTTACGGACCGACGGCCGGCGACGGCCTACGGACCGACGGCCGGTGTCGAAGGAGCCGGAGGCGGCGGCGCCGGCGGGTCGAGGAGGGGCGGTCCGGCCGGTGGCACGGTACCCGCGTCGTCCTCGTCGGGTTCGGCGAACGCCATCTGCAGGAGCAGGGCCGCTGCGGTGAGCGCGATCCCCGCCGCGATGCACGCGGCCGCGAACGCTTCGGGCCCCGATTCGTTGCGGGTGAAGTACGCGACGAGCGTCACGACGGCGACCAGTGCTCCGACCGCACCCGACCAGGCCGTCGCGCGGCGCTGCGAGCGACTCCCGATCAAGGCCACGCCGACACCCACGGCCAATCCGAAGAGGGTGCCGAACACGACACCCCACTCCTGGCCGAGCAGCACCACGCCCGTGGTCGTGGCGAGCAGCCCGGGCACGACGAACGCGGTGGCGACGCCCGAGAGCCGCTTGCGGTCGAGGCCGACGAGCGCGCCGAGGAAGCCGGCGCCGAAGACCAGCGACACCAATGCAGGACCGAGGTACGACGGTGCCACCGGGCTGTAGTACGTGCTGCTGTCCTGCGCGAACCGCGACGACTCGGATCGGAACGTGCCGATGGTGCCCGAGTTCCCCGTCTTGCCGGCCACGAAGCTCCAGAGGAGCACCAGGGCGACCGCCAACAACACGGCGCGACCACGGGCCGGTCCGACGAGGTACAGGACACCGAGCGAGATCGCGCCGAGCAGCGCGACCGTGTCGCCGTCGCCGGGCGTGCTGTTCTCCTTCACCAGCAGCACGAACACCCAGAAGGCCGGGACCGCGACGACCGCCATGGTGGTCCCGGCGCTGCGCACCGGGTTGGGCGTGTAGCGGAGCACGGCGAGCCCGGCCGCGAGCAGGACGACGCTGAGCACGGCACCCGGCCACCCCACGCCGTCGTTGTCGGCGGCCTGCTTCGCGCCGAGCACCACGATGCCCAGCGAGAGCAACAAGCCACCCATCCCGGCCAGCGACGTGCCGAGGAGCGGCTGCGGCCGCCGGCGTGCCCGCCATCCGACCGTCCGGACGATCCACGGATCCGGCGCGTGCGCTTCGGTCGCTGTCATCTCACGTCTCCCCGTTCGTGTTCCTCCCAGTAACGGACGATCGAGGACCAGGGTTGACCGGCATCCGATTTGCCGGGTTCCTGCCGAGCCCTCGACCCGACGTGTGTTCACGGCCGATGAGGCTCGGTCACGACTCGGTGGAACACGAAGCGAACCGGCTCCTCGCCGCCCTGATCTCGATCGTCGCCTGCTCGCTGGTGAGCGTGTCCGGCTGCTCCACCGCGCAGCCGTTGGGGAACACCGGTGCGACCACCCTCCAGTCCAATGGCGACTCGATCACACAACAGGCCGTCGCCGAGATCAACGCGCACTACGGGGCGAAGTACGACGTCGGCATCTTCGCCTTTCCGATGGCGAGCACCTTCCTCATGGCCCCGGAGCTCGCTCTCGCAGGCCGCTCTCGCACCCAGGATCGAGGTCGTCAACCTCGGTGGCATGAACGCAGGGTATGTCGCAGGAGGTGTGCAGAGCCTCGCACAGGTCGTCGCGCGCTACGACGCCATCGCGAAGCAGTTCCCGGCCTCGACGTGCGTCGTCTTCGTGAACTTGAACACGCACGCGCTTCCGCCGGCAGCCCAGGCCATCAACGACCACCTCCGCAACAACCCGGCGCTGTTCCCACACGTCGTGGACTGGGACGCGGCCTGGCAAGCCCGCTACTTCGACGCGCCCGGCGACGCGCACCCGAACGCGACCGGTCGACAGGCGATGCTCGCGCTCGAGGACGCCGCGATCGCCACCTGTCCCCGAGAACGCGCTCGCGTGTGATCGCGGTCGCGCCGGGTTGATCGGAGCGTGCAGTCGGAGTCGGCGGCGGGCTCATGGTGGTTCGATGATGTAGCCGTCGGGGCCGCGGACGAGTCGGCCGTGGTGTTCGTGGACTTGCGTGTGGTGCCGTCTGCACAAGAGGACGGTGTTCTCGAGGTCGGTGTTTCCGCCGTCGGCCCAGTGGATGATGTGGTGGGCGTCGCACCATTGGTGGGGTCGGTCGCAGCCGGTGATGGAGCAGCCGCCGTCGCGGGCGATGAGGGCGCGGCGGAGCTTGGGGGAGATGACGCGGGACCGCCGGCCGAGGTCGATGGATTCACCGTCGACGCCGAGGCGGGCGAGGATGGCCTCGCAGGCGAGGCGCCGGATGGTGCTGGGCCGGACGGGGCCGATGCCGTCGAGGTCGTGGAACCGCGTCGTGAGATCGCCTGGCGCATTGTCGGGTTGGAGGCCGGCGAGGGTGGCGAGGTCGACACGGACGTCGATGTGGGCAGCGGTGTTGGCGCCGCGGGCGAGCGCGACGAGCGCGTCGGCTCGCCGCGCGCTGGCCGGGCGGCGCTCGTCGCGACTTGGCGGGGGTTCGAGCGCGGCAAGTGCGGCGAGGAGGGTGGCGCCGCCTTCGGGGTCCAACAGTCCGGCGAGACGCACGGAGCCGTTGAAGGTCGTGGCGACGTCGAGCCACGATTCGGGGGGTTCCTTGCGGCTCTCGATCTGGTCGTCCGCGTAGGCGGCCCAGCGGCGCGCCACGGTGTCGAACGCGGTGGTGTCGACGGATTCGGCGGCGTCGACGAGCGTGTCGACGTGGTCGGCGAAGAGCTTCTTTCGGTGGCGTTGCACGCGGGCAAGCGTGTGGACGTGGTCGGTGCGGATCCGTCGGGTGGCGAGTGAGGAACCGATCGGTTCGTGTTCCCGGCACAGTCGCGCCGCGCGGACGAGCTGCGCCGCGTCACCACGGAGCAGTTCACCGCGGTGCACGAGCCAGGCGACCGGGCTCAGGGCACCGTCGCCTTCCCAGGCCCGAGCCCCCAGACACTCGCCGAGCGCGCCGAGCAACTCGGCTTCGAGCTTCTCGCGGGCCGCGAGCAGGTCGACGACCCGCCGCGCCGTCGGCGGCAGACTTCCTGGTTGCGATGCGTGACCATCCGTGACCTCGAACATATGTTCGTATCATACGACGGGGGTACGACGACGACCCCAGTGCCGGCCGGGGCCCCCGTCAGCGCGGTGGGACCCAGACGCCGATGCCGTCGGGGAAGCCCAGACCGGTGTCCACGAGCCGGGGCGCCTGCGGCCGGCCGTGGACGAACGCGATCCGCCGCACGGTGCCGTTGCTGTCGCCCGGTCCGGGGAGCTTCCCGGGCTCGACGACGACGCCGATGTCGGCGTAGTAGAGCGATCCGTCGGGGCCGATGCCGATCCCGAGCGGCGTTCCGGTCGAGTACGAGTGCGCGCCCAACTGCTCCCCCGCCGGTGGCCGGAGCACGGTGCGCACGTAGGCCCCGTCCGCGTCGTACTCGTTGATGACACCGGTGAACACGCTGCTCACGAAGAAGTGCTTGTCCTTGCCGACGGCGATCCCGGCAGGCGTCGCCAGGTCGTGGTCCCCGGCCTTGATGAACGTCTCGACGTTCACCTGGTCGGCGAGCGGCGCGGCGGTCGCGTCCTTCTTCCCGCAACCGTGCGCGGCGTCGTCGCCCGTGGGGAACGGCCCCGTGTAACGCAGTACGCCGGCGCGGTCTCCTCGCGCCGACGCCACGTAGATGCGGTCCTCGTCGTCCACGTGGATGGACTGCGCGGTACCGATCGCCACGTCGAGCTTGCAGTACCGGACGGTGCGCGACTCGAAGGGCGGGAACCACACGATGAGCTGCCCGTTGGGCGGGCCCGTGGCCTGGTCGCCGACGTCGGTGGTGAGGAGCCGCCCGTCCTTCAAGTGCCCGCAGCCGTAGTTCTCGGCGTTGTCGAGGCTGCCCTGGTAGGTCGGCGTTAGCTTGCCGACCTCGCGGATCGACAGGTTGCCGATGCGCGTGCCGCGCAGGTCGAAGATCCCCCAACCCTGCGGCGGGTTGGGCTGGCCGGTGTCCTCACCGGCGATCAGTCGCGTGCGGCCCTTGGGCCCGCGCCACACGCAGATCTGCGCGTTGATGTCGAGGCCCTTCGGGTCGTAGTCGTGCGTGGTCATCACGCGCTGCTTCACGAACGGCGGGGTCGGACTGTAGGCGTTGAGGTTGTTGTTCTCGCCGCTGAAGACGATCGTGGGCGCGGTCGGCGGCGGTGACGACTTGGCGCTCGCACCGCCGGTCGTGCTCAGGAGCACGGCGACGGCGACGACGATCGGTATTGCGGCGGACCGGTGTCGGCGGACGGGCATGGCGGGCCTCCTCAGGGAGCGGCTTTCGGGGCGAGCGGCGGCTTGAACGCCACCGTGGACACGAGACGGTCGTAGCCGTCACTCAATGTGGGAAGCGTGTTCACGTCCTTCACGGCGACGATCGTCACCCGGTTGTAGGTCGCGCCGGGCCGCGGGATCTTCGACCCTTGGCACTGCAACGACGCGTCGAGGATGCAGATCAGGCCACCGGTCGGGTTGTCGTCGCTTTCGGACAGGAACACGCCGTAGCGGGTCGCGCCGGCCTGTGCGGCGGCGCTCCCGGGGCGGAGCCAGTCGATCGGCGGCCCGAGGTCCTTCGCGGTCACCGAGAGCGAGAAGGGCGACTCGTCCACCACGAGCGTCGCGCTCGGCGATCGGCCCGCGGGCGGCTTCTTGAGATCGAAGTTCATCGAGCACGGCGTCCCGAGGCACCGTTGCGCGGTGCGCGGCGGCTCCGTCGTCGCCGCGGCCGCGGTGGTCGTGGTCGCGGGCACCTTCGTCGACGTCGTCGCACGCCGCGGCCCCGACAGGCTGAACCGGTACACGCCGCTCGTCTTCGAGCGCTGGTTCAGACCCGGCTCACGGATCCCCGCCACCGCGATCACGTCGTCACCCACGACCGCGACGCCGCCTGCAACCACGCCCTTCATCGGCTGCTCCCAGAGCACCTTCCCGCTCTCGAGGGCGTAGGCGCGCAGCGTGAAGTCCGTCCCACCACTGAACACGACGCCGTTCGTCGCCGTGGTGGCCCCGTACGTCGGCCCGGCGATGGGTTGTTGCCATCGCGTCGCGCCGGTCGCCGTGTCGAACGCGTGCAGATACGGGGAACCGCCGACTGCGGTGCCGCCTACGACGGTCCCGCCCGCCACCGCGGTCGGGCCGATGAACCCGCCCGTCGAGTAGTTGCCCCCGGGGTGGCTGATGCCCGGGTCGGTGGCGCGCGCCTTCCACACCAGCGCGCCGGTGTCACGGTCGACGGCGTAGTAGTTGGCGTCCTTGTTGCCGAGCCCGACGAGGTCGCGCCCCGCGGCGCGGAACAGGTTTGGTGCGCCCGCGAAGTCCAGGTCGTCACGGCCGGCCGAGTGGGGCTGGTAGCTCCAGCGCCGGGTGCCGGTACGGAGGTCGAGGGCGAGGAGCGCCTCCGAGGCCGTCCCCCAGCCAAGGGGCGACGTGACGCAGTTGCCGGTGCCCACGAAGACCAGTTCGCGCTCGGTGTCCACACTCGGCGACGACCACACGTCACCGCACCCCGGCCCGGTCGCGCCGGCGCCGGTGGTGGGGGCCGTGACCTGACGCCACCGGAGGGCACCGGTCGCGGCGTCGAGGGCCATCACGCCCGCCGGTTGCCCCTGGTCGCTGTTGTGCACGTCCCATCCGACGACCACGGTGTTGCCCACGACGACGGGCGACGACTCGATCTCGGTCGGGTCGGAGGCGGCGGCGGTCCCGAACCGGTGCCGCCACCGCAGCGCGCCGTCCCGGGCCCGGAGCGCGTACAAGGTCTTCGCCGCGCCGAAGTAGACGGTCCGGGTACCGCCGGCATCGGCCACGGCCGCCGAGCTGACGATCTGCCCCGCGTAGGTCAACGGCGCGGTGCGGGCCCGGAACGTCCAGCGCGGCTTCCCGGACCTCACGTCGACGGCGTAGAACCTCCCCGACCAGTCGCCGACGTAGGCGACGCCACCGACGACGGCCGGGGTCGCCGTCACCACGTCGTTGGTGTTGAAGAACCACGACTCGTGCAGCTTGGCCACGGTCGCCGGCGAGATCCCGCCCGCGCAAACGGCGGCGAAGGTCCGCTGCGGCGTCCGGCCCCACATGGGCCAGTCGCAGCGGGTGATCCCGGATCCGCGGGCCCCGGGCCGGCGCGTGCCGGCCGCGGCGACGGCGCCCGTCGTGAGCAGCACCACCATCGCGGCGGCGAGCGCGGCAGCGCGTCGCATCCCCCCCATGGTCCCCCCGACCCGTGCGAGCCCGACCGTGCGAGCCCGACCGTGCGAGCCCGACCCGTGCGAGCTCGACCCGTGCGAGTCCGGCGGGCAACCTAGGCGCGGCCGGCCCCGCGATCCAGGCCGTTCGCTCACGAGCCCGGGACGGGGGTGGCACCGAGGGTTTATGATGATGACACCGGCGTCAGGTTTGACCTCGCCTCGGAACGGGCCCGGAGGGAACAGCATGCAAGTCGATCTGATGCAGTTGGCGGGCTCGCGCGGGCGCCTGCGGGAGCAGCCGACCGTCGACCTCGTGACCGCCGAGGTCATCCGTGGCGCGATGGAGACCATCTGCTTCGAGATGGCGGTCTACGTCTCGCGCACGGCCACCACGCCGATCCTCAACCAGAGCAACGAACGCAACGCCACGATCCTGGACGCGCAGGGCCGGCTCGCGGCGCTGTCGGTGGGGATCCCGCAGTTCATGCTCACGTCGACGCTACCGGTGCGGTTCGCGCTCGACTTCCTCGGCGCCGACGAGTTCCGCGAGGGCGACGTGTTCGTGGCCAACGACCCGTACCACGGCGGCGGCCACCTCCCCGACTACAACGTCTTCGCACCCGTCTTCGCCGACGACCCCGCCCGCCCCGGCACCCGGCGCATGGTGCTCATCGCCAGCATCCAGTGCCACCACGGCGACACCGGGGGCGGCGTGCCGGGCGGCTACAACGTGACGGCCGACGACGTCTGGGGCGAGGGCGTGCGCTGGCCGGTCGTGAAGGTCATCGACCGCGGCGTGGAGCGGCGCGACGTGCTGTACGCGCTCCAGGCCAACAACCGCATCCCGAGCTACATCGGCGACCTGCGGGCACAGATCGGCGCCGCGCAGCTCGCCGCCGGGCGCCTCGGCGACCTGCTCGACCGGTACGGCGCGGCGACGGTCGAGGAGTCGGTCGACTTCATGATCGACTACGCCGCGAAGCGGTTCCGGGAGGAGGTCGGGGCCTGGCCCGACGGCGTCTACGAAGCCGACGCCTACGTCGACCACGACCCGCTCGGCCACCCCGACGTGCACCTGCACGTGAAGATCACGGTCGACGGCGAGCGCCTGACGATCGACTACACCGGCACCGACATGCGCCAGGAGCTCCAGGCCTGGTCCACCTTCGGCAACACCCGCGGCTACACCGTCGGCCAGATCGCCTCGATGATGGACCCGGAGATCCCGAAGAACGAGGGTTTCTTCGACCGGATCGAGCTCGTGGTGCCGCCGGGCTGCGTGCTGAACCCGACGCCGGGGAGGCCGGTCAGCGCAGGTACGCACCATCCCGGAGCCGACGTCGGCGAGGTCATCGCCGTCGCCATGCAGGACGTCCTGCCGGAACGGGCGGTGCCGCAGACCTACAAGACCGGCATCCCGACCATCATCGTCGGCGTGGACCCGCACACCGGCGAGCCGTTCACCGACCACTCCGCCGAGGTGTACGCGGGCTGGTGCAACGCGGCGAGGGGCATGGACGCGTGGGGCGCCCAGAACGCCAGCTTCGGCAACCTGTGGAAGGCCACGGCCGAGATCAACGAGAGCCTCTACCCGCACGTCCAGTGGAGCCGCGACTACCGCACCGACAGCGGTGGCCCCGGCCAGTGGCGCGGCCTGTGCGGCAGCCACTACGAGAAGGAAGTCCGTGTCGACGCCAAGGTCTACACGTACGTGGTCGGCATGAAGTACCCGATGCCGGGGATCTGCGGAGGCCGGCCGGGCGAGCCGAACAAGATGGTGATCCGGTACGGCTCGGATGATCCGTTCACCGTGCGGCACACCGCCGACTGGGTGCCGATCGCGGCGGGCGAGCGCATCATGTACGACTACGGCGGCGGTGGCGGCTGGGGCGATCCGCTCGACCGCGATCCGCAGGCCGTGCTCGACGACGTGCTCGACGAGTACGTGAGCATCGAGGGTGCGACCCGCGACTACGGCGTCGTCCTCGCCGGCTCGCTCGAGGACCTCACCCTCGCCGTCGACCAGGCCGCAACGGCCGAACTCCGCGGATCGCGTAGGAGCGAACAATGAGCGGATACCGCGTGGGGGTCGATGTCGGGGGGACGTTCACGGACCTCATCTGCGTCACGCCCGAGGGGCACGTCGTGCTCGACAAGACCCCGACCACGGTCGAGGACCAGTCGATCGGCGTGATGAACGGCCTGGCGCAGCTGGCCGAGCAGTTCGGCACGACCCTGCGCGACTTCGCGGCCGGCCTCGACATCCTCGTGCACGGCACGACCACGGCCGACAACACGATGATCGAGATGAACGGCGCCACCACCGGGCTGCTCGTCACCGAGGGGCACCGCGACGAGATCGAGATGCGCCGGGTCCACAAGGAGGAGATCTGGGACCCGACCTATCCCGCGCCGGCCCCGATCGCCCGACGACGGGCCCGCATCCCGATCCCGGAGCGGCTCGACTACGAGGGCCACGTCGTGAAGGCCCTCGACGAGGACGCCGTGCGCCGCGGGGTGCGCCGGCTCCGCCAGCTCGGGTGCGACTCGATCGCGGTCATGTTCCTGTTCAGCTTCGTCAACCCGGACCACGAACGGCGCGCCGCCGAGATCGTCCGCGAGGAGTACCCCGAGGTGTCGCACGTCTCGCTCTCCCACGAGGTGATGCCACGGGGCCCGGAGTTCGAGCGGGTCTCGACCACGTTGGTGAACGCGTACGTCGCGCCGAGGATCGCGAAGTACATCGGCACGCTCCAGAGCGAGCTGCGCGGGGCCGGCTATGCCGGGCCACTGCTGATCATGCAGTCGACCGGTGGCGTGATGCCGCCCGACTACGTCGCCCGGCGCGCGGTGTCGCTGCTCGCCTCGGGGCCGACGGGCGGCGTCATGGGCGCCACGCTCGCCGCCCACGTCGACGGGATCGACGACTTCGTGGCGGTCGACATGGGCGGGACCAGCTTCGACCTCTGCCTCGTCCGCCACGGCCAGCCGGAGATCAAGACCGACTGGAACTGGCGCTACCGCTACTACATCGGCCTGCCCATGGTCGACGTCCAGAGCGTCGGGGCGGGCGGCGGCTCGATCGCCCGCGTCCGCCAGGGCGCACTGCTCGTCGGCCCGGAGTCGGCCGGTTCGCAGCCCGGTCCGGTGTGCTACGGGCGCGGCGGCACCCGCCCGACCGTCACCGACGCCGACGCCGTGCTCGGCTACCTGCCCGTCGACGGGTTCGCCGGCGGCCGCATGGCGCTCGATGTCGAAGGCTCACGGGCCGCGATCGAGCGTGACATCGCCGGGCCGCTCGGCATCAGCGTGACCGAGGCGGCCTGGGGCATCGAGCGGATCGTCAACGCCAACATGGCGAACGCGACGCGGCGGGTGCTGGCGTCGCACGGCGCCGACCCGCGCGAACTGTCGCTCATCGCGTACGGCGGCAACGGCCCGGTGCACGCGTGGGCGATCGCGGCCGAGCTCGGCATCGAACGGATCCTGGTGCCCAAGACCGCGCCCGCGTTCTCGGCCCTCGGCGTGCTCGTCGCCGACTACGTCGTCGACCTGGTGCGCTCCTACGTCACGCCTCTCTCGCAGGTGGACCTGGGCCGTCTCCACACGTTGATGTCGGAGCTGCTCGACGAGAGCGCCAAGGAGCTCGAACCGACCGGCCTCACGCACGCCGAGGTGGAGACCGAGCTCATGGTGCAGATGTGCTACCCGGGCCAGAACTTCGACATGAGCGTCCCGGTGCCCGAAGGCGCGTCCCTGAACGAGGCGGGCCTCCTCGATCTCGCCGAGCGGTTCCACGACCTCCACGAACGCGACCGCGGCTTCTGCTTCCGGAACCAGCAGCCGGTCGTCCGCGGCGTGCGCGTCATCTCGCGCGGCCGCACGCCGAAACCCGACCACCTCGCCGACCTCGGCGACGAGGACGCCGCGGCGGCCACACTCGGGACGCGCGCCGCGTACTTCGGTTCCGGGTTCGTCGACACGCCGGTGATCGATGGCATCGGGCTGGCGGCCGGCGTCACGATCGAAGGCCCGGCGCTCGTCCAGGAGCCGTTCACCGTGATCGTCGTGCCACCCGGCTCGCGCGCCGCCCTCGACGAGCACGGGAACTTCGAGATCCGCGCCACATGAGCCGCGGCCGCGGCTCGTTCGGCCGCGACGAGGGCTAGCCTGCGGCCGGAGCCCAGGCGTCGTCGGGGGAGGGTCGTGGTGGTCGAGCGCAGCGCGGCACGGCCCGGCGCCCGACGACTCGGTGCACTCGTCGCCACGCTGGCCGCGGCCGCGACGGCCGTCGGCACGGGCTCGACGGGCGCCGGAGCCATCTCGACGGTGGCGTCGACGAAGCCGACGCCAAGCACGACGAGCTCGACGGCGGGCGCGACCGGCTCGCAACCCGTCGTGCTCCCGAACGGCCGGCTCGTGCGCCCGTACGGCACGCGCTTCGACACCGGCCTCTTCCCCACCGGTGTCGCCGTCTCGCCCGACGGACGCCTCGCGGTCACCGCGAACAACGGCCGCGGCACCGGGCTCGCCGGGGGCTTCGGCAGCCAATGCGACCAGCCGCCGAAGGCCAACCGGTGCGGCTACGTCCCCGCGCCCCTGGTCGGCGATCCGGCCACCGCGGTTCCCGACCAGTCGCTCTCGGTGATCGACCTGCGGCGTCGAAAGGTCGCCGACGTGACCGCGGTGCCCACCCGGCGCGACCTCGCCGACCCGCAGTCGAACTTCTTCGGCCCCAGCCTCGCGTTCTCGCCCGACGGCACGCACCTGTACGCGACCGGAGGCGGCAACGACTCCGTGTACGACTTCGCCGTACGTGACGCCCGGCTGGAGACGCCGCCGCGCACGTTGACGCTGCCGAGCGCGACCACCGCCACCGGTACGCCCAAGATCCCGATCTTCGGGTCGATCCTCGGCGAGGTGCACGGCTTCACCAAAGGTCTCGCCGTCACCCCCGACGGCAAGCAGCTCCTCGTGCTCAAGCAGTACGACAACGACGTCACCGCGATCGACACCGCGACGATGACCGCCACGTCCACGCTCCCGCTCGACCATCCCGCGCCCGTCTTCGGCTCGTACCTCGACTCGGTCGCCGTCGATCCCGCCGGCAAGCACGCGTACGTCACCGCGCTGGGCACCGGGTTGCTGCACGTGCTCGACCACCAGGCCGACGGTACCTGGACGGCGAACGGCACCGTGAAGGTGGGCGACCACCCCGAGGGCGTGGCGGTCGCGCCCGGTGGCCGCGAGGTCCTCGTCGCCAACGCCAACGACGACACCGTCGCCGTGGTACGCACCACCGACCGCAGGGTGAGGCGGATACCGATCCACGCCGTGGCGGGCGAGACGTGGGGTTCGAGCCCCACCGCGGTCGCGTTCGCCCGCGACGGTCGCCGCGCGTTCGTCACGTTGTCGGGTGACGACGCGGTCGCGGTCCTGCGCCGGGCGAATGGCCGCTGGGCGGTCGAGGGGTTCGTCCCGACGGGTTGGTACCCCGACGGCGTGGCGGTGGAGCCGCGCTCGGGCGACGTCCTGGTGTCGTCGGCGAAGGGTTTCGGCAGCCGGTACCCGAAGAACGGCGTGATCCCCGCTCCGACCCGCGGTGGACCCCAGGGCATCGACCGGTCCTTCGTGTCGGTCGACGTCAACATGCCCGGGTTCGTCTCCCGGTTCGCCGTCCCCACGGGCTCGCGGCTCGGGAAGCTCTCGGCCGACGTACGGACCGACATCCGGTACGTCACCCGTGACCTCCGACGGTCCGCCCACAACCCGGTCCCGGCGCGGGTCGGCGATCCCTCGCCGATCAAGCACGTGATCTACGTGGTACGCGAGAACCGCACGTTCGACCAGGTCTTCGGCGACCTCGGCAAGTCCCGCAACGACGTCGACGCCGACCCGTCGTTCGAGCTCCTCGCGTCCGCCACGCCCAACGCGCACAAGCTGCAACAGTCCTTCGCCACGTCGGACCGCTTCTTCTCCGACGGCGAGGCCAGCATCCAGGGGCACTGGTGGACCGCGGGCGCGAACGTCAGCGACTACACCGAGAAGAACTGGCTCCAGAACTACTCGGACCGCGGGATCCCGTACGACTTCGTGGTCCCGGCGGCCCAGACCCGCGGGTGCACCATCCTCGAGAGCGCGTTGACGAAGTCGAAGGCGACCAACGGCGCGTTCACGTTCCGCGACTACGGCGAGTTCCTCGGGATCCTCGCGCCCTCGGGGACGTTCGGGATCGGCACTCCGGGCCGCGAGCCCCACGAGTGCACCAATCTCCTGAACACGCCGTACTTCGACTCCAAGTTCCTCGACGGCATCAACGACCTGTCGCGCGACGACCGCAAGCGGCTCACGTGGTTCCTCGACGACGTCGGCCTCGACGCACAGGGACACCACACCGACCCCGCGAAGACGTTGCCGAACTTCTCGTACCTCACGCTCCCCGAGGACCACACGACCGGGTTGAGGCCCGGTGGCGCATCGCCGCGCGCCGAGGTCGCCCAGAACGACGCGGCGCTCGGCACGCTGGTGTCGGCCATCTCGCACTCGGACTACTGGAAGGACACCGCGATCTTCGTCGTGGAGGACGACAGCGTCGACGGCGCCGACCACGTCGACGGGCACCGCAACGTCCTCCTCGTGATCAGCCCGTGGGCGAAGCACACGGCCGACGCGGGCACCGGCGGCTCGGCGACGCACCGCCCGACGGTGGGCGGCTACGTCAGCCACGCGCACTCCGACCTCGTCAGCGTCGTGCGGACCATCGACCTCGTCCTCGGGCTCCCGCCGATGTCGGCCTACGAGCAGTTCGCACTCCCGCTCTACGACGTGTTCCAGAACGTCGACGACCCGGCGCGCCTCACCGCGTCGGACCTCGCGCCGTACGACCCGGCGCCCGACGCCCCGTTCATCGAGGAGACGGGCGACCAGTACCTCGGGCCCGAGGCGGCCGCGTTGAAGGCGGCCACCGCGAAGCTGAACCTCCGGGGCGTCGACCGCGCCGGCCCGATGCTCGAGGTGATCCTCTGGCGCACGGCCAAGCCCGGAGCCGCGGTGCCGGCCGACCTCGCCCGCCGCGCACGGGAGCACCCGGTGCGCGTCGCCGACGATGACGGCTGAAGCGCCCCGCGCGATGGGCGTGCACGAATCCGTCGCTCGGACGCGGCATGTCGATCACGATGCGCGCGGCCGCGCCGCGCGGCCTCATGCACAACCCGCCCGCCGACCCCGTCGCGGTCGCCCTCGAGTGGCACGACGCGCGGTCGAGCCTTGGCATCGTAGGGCGCTGTCGTTCGACTCAGCCTGGATCCACCGGTCGTGGTGTGAGCTGAGGGTCGCGTATCCGCGAAGAGTGCCTCCTGAGCAGGGACGATGACGGTGTTAGAAGTCGTCAGACCCACTGCACCAGGAGGCACTTTCCGTGACGGGAGTATCGCGCTC
Organism: Acidimicrobiia bacterium; assembly: GCA_046331155.1. Taxonomy (GTDB): domain Bacteria; phylum Actinomycetota; class Acidimicrobiia; order IMCC26256; family CAWATG01; genus JAXLRK01. The sequence continues at coordinate 852,342 of JAXLRK010000002.1, read as the reverse complement.
GCTGGATCGTCTTGCGGTGACCTTCGATGATGAGTCTCTTGTCGCCGACGCGGGTCTGGTGTTGGTCGCGACGGTCGTAGCTCGTCTAGGTCTGGAGCGGTTGATCGACGCGACGGTCCGGCTGGTGGGCCGGGTCGGGGGTGCCCGCCCGGGCCGCAAGGTCTTGACGTTGGTCCACGCGATGATCGCGGGCGCGGACTGCATCGACGACACGAACCGGCTCCGGGCCGGCGCGACGAGCGGCGTGTTGGGTCATCGGGTGATGGCACCCTCGACGGTCGGGACGTTCTTACGGTCGTTCACGTTCGGGCATGTCCGTCAGCTCGAAGCGGTGGCCGGCCGGGCCCTCGAACGCGCCTGGCATCTCGGGGCGGGCCCGGCGGCGACGTTGATCGTGGATGTGGACTCCACGATCTGTGAGGTGCACGGCTCTGCGAAGGAAGGTGCCGCCTACGGGTACACGCGCGTGTTGGGCTACCACCCGCTGCTCGCGACCCGGGCCGACACCGGTGAGGTCCTCCACGCCCGGCTCCGCACCGGCCGGGCGAACACGGCCCGGGGGATCGTCCGCTTCGTCGACGAGCTCCTCGCCCGCCTGACTCGTGCGGGCGGGGACCGGGCAACGGTCCTGCGGGCCGATTCGGGCTTCTACCAGCACAAGTTGTTGGACCGGCTCTCCCGTGCCGGGGTCGGGTTCACGGTCACGATCCAGCTTCGGGCTCCGGTCCGGGCTGCGATCGACGCGATCGACGAGCGGGCATGGCAGCAGATCGCGTATCCCGACGGCGAAGCCCACCTCGCCGAGTGCGTCTACCGGGGCCGACGACTGATCGTCCGTCGGGTCCGCAACCACCACGGACCCCAAGGCGAACTGTTCGCCACGTGGCGTTACCACGCGTTCGTCACCAACCTTGCCGGCTCCGCATGGGCCCTCGACGAGCAACACCGTGCCCATGCGGTGGTCGAACTCTCGATCCGCGACCTCAAAGCCGGCCCGCTCGCCCACTTACCATCCGGGTCGTTCTCAGCGAACAGCGCCTGGCTGCAATGCGCAGTCCTCGCCCACAACCTCATCCGTTGGACCCGCATCCTCGGCGAACACACCCCGAACGAACTCGTCGTCGCGAAGACGTTCCGGACCCGACTCATCGCTGTGCCCGCCCGCCTCGTCAACCGCAGCGGACAACTGACCCTGCGGTTCCCGGCCCGATGGCCGTGGGCGCAACGGTTCCTCGCGACCCTCGACACGTTGCGCGCCCTACCACCCGTGCCCGTCTGAGCGTCACACCGCGGGCCGGCGCCACCGCAGACGACCACCCCGGCGCTGACAACCCACCTAACACCATCACCCTTGGCGACACACGCCCCGAAGCCCCCCTCCAGCGCCACCCGCGCCGGCGCCACTCCCACACGCCTCCACCGACACCCTCACAACACGACATCGGTGGATCCAGGCTCAGACGCACGGTCCGCGCGGCTAGCTAGCCCTCGCTCGACGTGGGTGGGTTCAGGGTGATGAGGACGTCGGCGGCCGTCGCGCCCGGGATGGCGTCGAGACTCGGGATCTCGAAGGCCGTGGAGCCGCCGGCAGGAATCGCGGGGATGAGCGTGTGGCTGCCGCCAACGATCGCTCCGCCGTCGTTGCGGATCACCGACGCCGCGAGCGGCAGCTTCATCTCCGACTTGTAGGTCGATGCCACCTTGCCGACGACCCGGAAACCCGATCCGGTGCGCGGCGGCTGCATGCTCACGTCGGAGACGGTCAGGGCGCCGGCAGGCTCGAGGCGTGTCCATCCGTCGACCGCGACCTCGACGTTCATCTTCACCGCGCCGTGGCCTTTGACCGTGGCGCCGTAGGCAGCCTGTTGTCCCGCGAGGACGAACGCGAGCTTGGGTGCGTCGGTCTGTACGACGGTTCCCGCGGCGTCGAGGAAGGTCACGGTGAGGTTGGCTACCACCGCGTTGCGCGTGTTCGGGTTCTCGACCACGACCGCGTAGGTGATCTGGGAGACCCCGATCGGGTTCGGAGCCAGTTGCGTGAATCCCTTGCCCGCGATCGCGAGCGGCTTCTGCCGCGCGCCGGCGCCCTTGGCGGCCGAGCTGCCGCCGCACGCCGACGCGGTCAGCGCGATCGTCACCGCGAGCAGGGCCCAGCGTCGTTGCATCCCAGGTCTCCGGACGTCGAGGTCAGCTGCCGGAACCGTCGGTGACGCCGAAGAGCGCGGCGAGCTTTCCGATCGTGGCCTGCTCGTCGGCGTTCACCGTCTTGGCCGACTGCGCGACCGCGTCGGCGATGGCGAGGAACCACGCTCTGACCTCTGCGGCCTCGTCGGCCGGAAGCTTCCCGAGCGCGGCCGCGGCGGGCTCGAGGTCGTGCAACACGCTCTCGATCGCGGCCTGAGGGGTTGGGCCGCGGTGCTCTCGCATCTCGGCGCGCGTCTCCTTCGTGTTCGCCTCGGCGACGATCTGGCCGATGAGCTCGTTCGCGACGCCGCGTTCACCGGGTTTCGAGATGGAGCGGGCGCTCGCGCTCGCCTCCTTCATCATCGAGATCGGGCCGTGCTCCCCGGCGAAGAAGAGCGCGGCCGTGATGAGCAGGGGCGCGTCGGTCAGTGCGTGCCACTCGCTCTCGGTGAAGACGGACTTGTCGGTCATGGATGCTTCTCCTGTTGTCGACGGCCACACCCGTTCGCCGGCGAGCGCTTGTCGTCATGAGCCGTTGTGGACCACGGCGTGGTGGCCGGACGCGCTGGTGTAGAAGATACCGGTGGCGGGGATCCCGAGGGTGCGCCGGATCCCCGACTTGCCGACGGCCACCGTGACCTCGACGTGGTCGCCGAGCTCCGAGACGGCCCGGTGACCGATCCGCGGCGGGCGGAGCCGCCCTCTTCCACGCCCCCGTATCCCTTCGGAGTCGGCGACGACCAGACACCGACCGATGGGTGCCTCCCTCGACACAGCGTTGCGCGCCTCGGTGTCGTGCCGGCCCGCCGCGAGGACAAGAGACGCGGTCGGTCCCCAAGACCTGTCGGCGCGTGAGCTTCTTCCGCGTGTACGACACGTCGAGCCCGAGCTGCTCCGCGAGCGAGACGACCGGGTACACGTTCCCGAGGAAGTCGGCCGAGCCGTCACGACCGGCCGCGACGACAGGCACCCGGCCCGTCGCCTACCGTGGTGGCGTCGATCCCCCACGGTTCCTCCGAGGACGAGCGAGGTTGAACATGGCCGTCACGAGCACCCCCGCCACCGCCGCGTCAGAGCTGGTCGCCCGGATGCGCGCCAGCTTCGAATCGGGCCGCACCCGCCCCGCCGCCTGGCGACGCGACCAGCTCGAGCAGCTCCGCAAGCTGTTGATCGACCGGGAAGCGGAGCTGCTCGACGCGCTGCACGAGGACCTCGGCAAGCCGCCGATCGAGGGCTGGGCCGCCGACGTCGCCTTCACGCGCGCCGAGCTCGACTTCGCGCTCAAGCACCTCGACGGCTGGATGAAGCCCGAGCGCATCGGCATCCCGCTCGCCCAACAGCCCGGGAGCGCGCACGTCCGGCGCGAGCCGCTCGGCGTCGTGCTGATCATCGGGCCGTGGAACTACCCGGTGCAGTTGATCCTGACCCCACTCGTCGGTGCGATCGCGGCCGGCAACTGCGTCGTGCTCAAGCCGTCGGAGCTGGCCCCGGCGACGTCGACCACCCTCGCCCGCCTCGTGCCGCAGTACCTCGACCCCGAGTGCGTCGCGGTCGTGGAAGGCGCCGTACCCGAGACCCAGGCGCTGCTCGCCGAGCGTTGGGACCACATCCTCTACACCGGCAACGGCACCGTGGGTCGCGTCGTCATGGAGGCCGCCGCCAAGCACCTGACGCCGGTCACGCTCGAGCTGGGCGGCAAGAGCCCGTGCATCGTCGACAAGAGCGCCAAGATCGACGTGGCGGCGCGCCGGATCGCCTGGGGCAAGTTCCTCAACGCCGGCCAGACCTGTGTGGCCCCCGACTACGTGCTGGTGGACCAGTCGATCGAACACCGGCTCGTGGACGCCATCCGCACCGCGCTCGACCGGTTCTACGGCGAGGACCCGCAGAGCAGCACCGACTACGCCCGGATCGTCAACGACCGGCACTTCGCCCGGCTCGAGGCGCTGCTCGCCGGCGGCACGGCCGCCATCGGCGGCAAGACCGACGCCGCCACGCGCTACATCGCGCCGACCGTGCTCACCGACGTCGCCCTCGACGCCGCGGTGATGCAGGAGGAGATCTTCGGGCCGATCCTGCCGATCATCCCGGTCGCCGACCTCGACGCCGCGATCGACGTCGTGAACGGCCGCGACAAGCCGCTCGCCCTCTACGTGTTCGCCGAGGACCGCGCGGTGCAGGATCGGGTCGTGGACTCGACGAGCTCCGGCGGGATGTGCGTCAACGGCACGGTGCTGCACGTCGGCACGCTCGGCCTGCCCTTCGGCGGCGTGGGCCCGAGCGGGATGGGCGCGTACCACGGGCGGGCGAGCTTCGAGACGTTCAGCCACGCCAAGTCGATCCTGACGAAGTCGACCCGCGTCGACCCGTCGATCCCCTACCCGCCCTACACCAAGAACAAGGAGCGGATCATCCGCCGGGTCCTCTAGGAGCGCAACGTTGCCGGGTGCCGTGGGAGCGACGATCCGTTCCCGGACGCGGATCGAGGCCGGCATCCACGCCGGCCTCGATCCGTCTTCTCGCTGGTGCCGTGCGACTCAGACCGCGTGGACGTTCTGGGCTTCCTCCCCCTTGCGTCCCGGGGCCACGTCGAACTCGACCTTCTGTCCCTCCTCGAGCGAGCGGTAGCCCGTCCCTTGGATGGCGGAGAAGTGGACGAACACGTCCGGGCCGTCCTCACGAGAGATGAAGCCATAGCCCTTCTCTGCGTTGAACCACTTCACGGTGCCTGTTGCCAATGTCTTGCTTTCCTTTGTTCGGTAGTGACGAAGGCGAGCCCGAGTGACACACCCCCTGGATTTCGGAGCCCACCGTACCAGCCCGCGCCGGTGCGGTGAGACCGGCCCGGTGATCACCCGAATGGTGCAATTCGACGATATCGCCGTGGCCGTGGCCCGTCCTTGCCCCTCCGCCTGGTGCTACGTGACGGCTGCCCGGTACTTCCGGATCGACAGCGTCGCGAACACCAGCGTGATCCCGGTGATCCACGCCAGCGAGTGGAGCACCGGCCCCGACGTCGGACCGCCCGCCAGCAGGGCCCGCACTCCGGAGATGACCTGCGACACGGGTTGGTTCCTCGCGAACGGTTGCAGCCAGCCGGCCATGAACGCGACCGGGACGAACGCGGCCGACGCGAACACGAGCGGTGCGATGATCGGAAACGACGCGGCCTGGGCCGCCTCGGCGTCCCGGGTGTACAGACCCACGAGCGCGAAGACCCACGACAGCGAGTACGCGAACAGCAGCATCAGCCCGACGCCGGCGAAGAACGCCCAGGCGTTCGTGTGGACGCGGAACCCGATGAGGAAGCCCACGCCGACCATCAGCGTGATCGTGAAGACGTTGCGCACGAGGTCGGCCAACGTCCGGCCGACGAGCACGGCCGACGGAGCCATCGGCAGCGACCGGAACCGCCCGATGAGGCCCTTCTTCAGGTCCTCGGCGAGCCCGACGCCCGTCGTCATCGCGCCGAAGACGACCGTCTGCGCGAACACGCCCGGCATGAGGTAGTCGACGTACGGGTACTTGAAGTCGCTCGTGGGCCGGATTGCACCACCGAAGACGTACCGGAACATCAGGACGAAGATCAACGGCTGAATCGTGGCGAACACGACCACCTGGGGCGTCCGCACGAGGTTCAGCAGGTTGCGCCACGTCATCGTGAGCGCGTCCCTGACCGCGATCCCACGAGGGCGGGCCGACAGCACCGGGTCGGGCGGCGTCGACAGGTCCGCGGGCGCGGTCATGGCGCCGACCCTTCGCCGGGATCCGGTCGTTCGTCGGCTCGAGCCCGGCGGGCTCGGCGGCGGCGTCGACTCTCCGCCGGCAGCTCCGGCCGGCTCGCGTGCCCGGTGAGCGTCAGGAACACGTCGTCGAGCGTCGGTTCCCGCAACGAGAACGTGGCGGGCTCGAGCCCGGCCGCGTCGATGGCGCGCACCGCGTCGATCATGGACCGGGACCCGTCCTCCACCGTCAACGACACGAGCGTGCCACTCGCGATCGGCGAACCGAGCCCCCGGAGCAGCTCACCCGTGCGCGCCGCGCTGTCCGTGTCGCGGAACCCGACTTCGATCACCGTCGAGCCGAGGCGGTTCTTGAGCTCCGCCGCGGTGCCCTCGGCGATCACCCTCCCGTGGTCCACCACCACGATGCGATCGGCGAGGCGGTCGGCCTCCTCGAGATACTGCGTCGTGAGCAGCAGCGTCGTCCCGCCGCCCACGAGCTCCTCGATGATCGCCCAGAGCTCGATCCGGCTCTGGGGGTCGAGACCCGTGGTCGGCTCGTCGAGGAAGAGGACGGGCGGCCGGTGCACGAGCGCGGCGGCGAGGTCCAGCCGGCGTCGCATGCCACCCGAGTACGTCTGCACCGTCCGGTCGGCCGCGTCCGTGAGCTGGAACCGTTGGAGCAGCTCGTCGCTCCGGCGCGCGATCACGGCTGCCGGCAGGTGGGTGAGGCGCCCGACGAGGCGGAGGTTCTCGCGACCGGTGAGCTTCTCGTCCACCGCGGCGAACTGCCCCGCGAGGCCGATCGAGGCCCGGACCTCCCATCCGCGGGTCACCACGTCCATGCCGAGCACGGTCCCGGTGCCGCCGTCCGGTTTCAACAACGTGGTGAGGACGTTCACCGCCGTTGTCTTGCCGGCCCCGTTGGGGCCGAGCAGGCCGACGACCGAGCCCGTGGGCACGTCGAAGGACACGCCGTCGAGCGCGACGACGTCCCCGTAGCGCTTGGTGAGGTGCTCGGCCCGGATCGCGGGGGCGGCGGCGGGCATGCCGACGATCCTACCGACGGACCACCGCCCTACCGGGGCAGGCCCAGGATGCGGTCGCCGATGATCGTGCGCTGGACCTCCGACGTGCCGCCGGCGATCGACGCCGCCTTGCTCCACAGCCACTGCCGTTGCCACGCGCCGCCATCCGGGTTGTGGCGCGCACCGAGGTAGAGCGGGGCCGCGCTCCCCGTGATCGCGAGCGCGGTCTCGGCCAGGTGCTGCGACATGTCGGACCACGCGAGCTTCACCACGCTCGACTCCGGGCCCGGCTCGATGCCGTTCGACAGCCGGCTCAACGTCCGCCAGTTGTGCAACCGCAGCACCCGCAGCTCGACGAACGACTGGGCGAGCGCGTCCGCGACCTCGGGGTCGTCGAGCACTCCCTGCTCGTCGGCGAGGGCGTAGAGCCGGTCGAGGAACACCTCGTGGACCACCTGCTCCTTGAACGGGAACGCGGTGCCGCGCTCGTGCGCCAGCGTCGTGTTGGCGACCGCCCAGCCCTGGTTCAACCCGCCGACGAGGTGCGTCGAGGGCACGAACACGTCGTCGAAGAACACCTCGTTGAACTCGGCCTCACCCGTGATCTGCACGAGCGGCCGGATCTCGATGCCGGGCGACTCCATGTCGACGACCAGGTACGAGATGCCGCGGTGCTTCGGCACGTCGGGGTCGGTGCGGGCCAGGCAGATCCCCCACCGTGCGTACTGCGCGTAGCTCGTCCACACCTTCTGGCCGTTGAGCACCCAACCGCCCTCGACCGGCGTCGCGCGCGTCGAGAGGCCGGCCAGGTCCGAGCCGGCCTCCGGTTCGCTGAAGAGCTGGCACCAGATCTCCCGCGCGTCGAGGATCGTCGGGAGCCAGCGCGCCTTCTGCTCGTCGGTGCCGTGAGCGAGCAGGGTGGGCCCGGCCAGGTTGATCCCCACCCGGTTCACCGGCTGGAGGGCACGAGAGCGGGCGTACTCCATGTTGAAGATGGCCACCTGCACGGGCGACGCGCCCCGCCCTCCGTACCGGGCGGGCCAGTGGATCCCCACCCAGCGGCCCGCGGCGAGCTTCGCCTGCCACTCGCGGCCCCACACGATCTCGTCGTCGAGCGTCGTGAACCTCGGCGGCAGCTCGAGGTTCGCGACCAACCACGCCCGCACCTCCTGCGCGAACGCGGTCTCCTCGGGCGTGAAGCTCAGGTCCACGGCGAGTGCTGTATCCGGGAACGTTCGCCCGGTTCACGGCGAGTCAGGGGCGTCGATGGCAAGGAGCGACGACGAAGGCGCAGCCGTAGCTGCGTCGAGGAGGAGGACGCAGCAAGCGGCGTTCCTGGCCGGCGTGAGAGGGCGCACACGTTTCCGGTCACAGCACTACTAGAGGTCCCAGAACCGGTCGCGCTGGTGGTGGACGAACGACTCGCGCAACGCCCGCTCGTCGTCTGGACCGAACGCACGGTACGCGGCCTCGCCCCGGCCCCGCACGAAGATCGGGTCGCCGCCGACCCGGTCGATCCGGAACTTCTGGTGTACGAGCGCCCGCTTCACGATCTTGTTCGTCCCGGTCGTGGGCGGGTCGTGGAGGACACGTACGTAGCGCGGTCTCCATTTCGGCCCGACGTCGTCGCGCCCGTCGAGCCACGCCGCGAATCCGACCGGGTCGAACGCCGTTCCCTCGCGGAGGACGAGGCCCGCCATGACCTGGTCGCCGGCCTGGTCGTCGGGCACACCGTACGCGACGGCGAGCACGACGTCGGGATGGCGGGCCAGCGCGGTCTCGATCGGACCGGCCGGGAAGTTCTCGCCGTCGACGCGGATCCAGTCGGCGTTGCGGCCCGCGAAGTACAGGTAGCGGTCGCGGTCCATGTACCCGAGGTCGCCGGTCCAGTACCAGCCGAAGCGGGTCGTCTTCTCGTTCGCCTCGGGGTTGTTGTAGTAGCCCTCGAACGGTCCGACGCCGGCCGTGTTGACGATCTCGCCGACGCACTCGTCGGCGTTGACGAGGCGCCCGTCGGCGTCGAAGCGCGCGGGTGGCAGTTCCTGTCCCTGCTCGTCGACGACCTGCACCGCGGGACCGGCCTGACCGAGCGCGCCCACCCGTTCCTCGACCGCGCGGTTGACCGCGACGCCGCCTTCGGTGGCACCGTAGGCGTCGATCACGTCGACGCCGAATCGCCGCGAGAACTCCTCGACGATCTCGGGCGCACCCTCGTTGCCGAACGACACCCGCAACGGGTTCTCGGCGTCGTCGGGCAGTTCGGGCGTGGAGAGCAGGTACGCGAGGGGCTTTCCGGTGTAGTTGAAGTAGGTGGCGCCGTAGCGGCGCACGTCGCCGAGCCAACGCGACGCGCTGAACTTGCGCGCCAGACCGACGGACGCGCCGTGCACGACCGACGGGGCCCATCCGACCATCAACGCGTTCGAGTGGAACAGCGGCATGCAGATGTACCCGACGTCGTCGGGCCCGACATCCATGATTATCCCCATGCGCGTGCCGGTGACGAGGAGCCGGCGCTGCGTGCAGACGACCGCCTTGGGCGCGTCCGACGTGCCGGAGGTGAAGATGAGCGCCCAGATCGCGTCGGCATCGGGTTCGAGGCCGGGGTCGTCGTCGGCGACGCCCGCCAGCGCGGCGTCGAGCGACGACCCGAACCCCACCGCCGGATCGCCGGCCTCGGGGTACCGGTCGGACACGACGAGCGGGATGCCCGCGAGGTCGGCGGCGATCGGCTCGAGCAGCGGCAGGTGGCGCGGCTCGGTGACGAGCAGGCCCGAGTGCGTGTGCACGACGTCGCGCAGCAGGTGCTCGCCGCGGCGGGTGTGGTTCAGCCCGACGATCGCCGAGCCCGACAGTGCAGCGCCGCCCAGCGCGAACAGGTAGTCGGGCGTGTTGTCGAGCAGCACGGCCACGTGCAACGGCCGGTCGGACGCTCGGTCGGGTTGGCGGTCGGGTTGGCGGTCGGGTTGGCGGTCGGGCGGTCGGTGCGCGAGGAACAGGTTCGCCCACCGGCACGACTCGCGGACGTACTCGGCGTGGGTCCAGACCCGGTCGCCGAACCGAACCGCCGGCCGGTCGCGGAGGGTGGGGTCGGTGGCGTTGCGCCGCAACAGGGCCGCCGCGTTCGGCGCGGGCATGGGTGCTTCGCCGGGCGCCGGGACCTCGCGGCGCGCGAGGGAGGCCCCGGACGCCGGTTCGTTCCCTGACACGAGTGTCAACTCTACTTCGCGGCGCGCGGAGGGGCCGGGTCGCCTGCTCTCCCCCGTGCGGCCGGGCAGGGGATCCACCGATCCCGGCTGCCGCCGACGTACCGTGAGGAGACTCATCGTCTGAGGGAACGCCCTGGGGGTGGACCGATGAGGGATAGGCCGACGAGGGATAGGCCGACGAGCAGCGGCGCTTCGTGTACGACGGCTCCGCGGGTACGATGACACTCGAGTTGTTGGATCTCACGTCGGTCGGACGCATCGACCTCGCCGGCGCCGCCGATCTGCACTGCTACTTCGGCCCGGACGCCCACCGTGAGCGGTCGGTCAGCGCGATCGAAGCCGCGCGCGACGCGCTGATCGCCGACCACGCCGCCATCGTGCTCAAGTCCCACGACTGCCCGACCGCCGTGCTGGCGTCGGCGGTCGACGACGTCGTGCCCGGCATCGATGTCTACGGCGGCATCTGCTGCGAACGCGAGGTCGGTGGCATCAACCCCGCCGCGGTGGAGGCGGCCCTCCGGCTCGGTGCGAAGATCGTTTGGCTGCCGACGGTGTCGAGCTTGCAGGACTACCAGAGCGGCGCCGCGGCCAAGCTGGGGATCCCGGGCCCCGGCATCCCCACCTGCGATCCCGAGAGCGGCCAGCTCCTGTACCAGACGAACGAGGTGATGGCCCTCGTCGCGCAGTACGACGCGATCCTCGCCACCGGGCACATCTCCGCGTACGAGCACTACGCCGTGGCCAAGACGTTCGCACGCAAGGGCAAGCTCGTGGTGACGCACGCGATGGAGGAGCTCGTGGGGCCCAACCTCACCATCGAGCAGTGCGTGGACCTGGCCGGTCTCGGGGCGACGATCGAGCTCGCCGCGCTGACGTGCGTCGGGACCCTCGCGACCCGATCGCCCGAGCAGATCGCCGCCTGCATCCGTGCCGTCGGGCCGGAGCACGTCACGCTCGCCACGGCCTACGGGCAGAAGGCGAACGCCCGGCCCGCGCGGGGACTGTCGCTGTTCGCCGAGGCACTGCTCGACGAAGGCCTCGACGAATCGACCATCCGCCGGATGGCGTGCACGAACCCCCGCGCGCTGCTCGGACTCCCCGCCTGACCGCCAGCGGAGCAAGCTCAAGTTCCGCGCGGGGAAATGCCGACAATGTCCGCATCACCCGTCGGTGAGCGCGTTCGGCAGCGGTTTCCGCTGTCGCAGGCAGCGTCGCCTGCATCGAGCGAGGCCCCGACGGCAAGTCGCCTCCGGCCACTACCCCACCCGTTTTGGCTAGCGAGGAGACCGAAATCCGGTCTCCTCGCTAGCCAAAACGGAGGAAGACGGAGGAAGACGGAGGAAGAAGAAGAGCGGTCAGTAACCTTCGGCCGCGTCGACGACGCCCGCGAGCTGCTCGCCCGCGAGTCGGCGGCGCAGGTTGGCGACGAACTGCTCGACGATCCGGTCGACGGCGCGGGGCGATCCCCACGACACGTGGGCGCTCAACCGGACCCGCGGGTGGGCGTAGAGCCAATGGCCGGCCGGGAGCGGCTCGGGGTCGACGGTGTCGAGCGTGGCGCAGGCGATCCGGCCGTCGCCGAGCGCCACCCGCAACGCGTCGTGGTCGACGAGCGCGCCCCGCGCCACGTTCACGAGGTGCATTCCCGGCTTGACGTGCGCGAGCAGCTCCGCGTCCACGAGGTGTCGGGTACGATCCGTCGCCGGAGCCGCGAGCACGAGGTGGTCGGCCGACGCCACCAGCTCCGCCGGCCCGGCGGCCAGCTCGACCCCGTCGACGCCGCCGCGCGCGGGGTTGCGTCGCACCGCCCGGAGGCTCACGCCGAAGGGCGCCAGCCGGCCGGCGATCGCCGTGCCGATCCCGCCGATGCCCACGAGGCCGACCGTGCGCCCGGCGAGCTCGCCGACCTCGGCGAAGTTCCAGCGCTCCGGCGGCTCCGACAGCCAGACCTGCGGGAACCGCTTCTCGAACGCCAGGATCGCGCCCACCACGAACTCGGCGATCGGGATCGCGCTCAGGCCGCGCGAGCAGGTGACCGTCCGGCCCTCGAACAGGTCGGGCGGCAGCCCGTCGACACCGGTGCCGGGGAGGTGGATCCACGGCACCCGGCCGGCCAGCTCGGGGAAGGCCGGGCTGTCGCTCCAGCCGAACAGCACGTCGCCGTGCACCGTGTCCGGCAGGTCGCCCGGAGACCGGGCGTCGACGGCCACGACCTCGACCGCGGGCACCGCGGCCGCGATCGTCTCGGCCACCTGCGGTCCGAAGAGGCACAGGACCCGCACGGTGCCTACTTGTCGTACTCCATCCCGCGGGGCATGACCATGCCGACGTGCTGGAGGTGCTGGCCGAGCGTCTCGTCGAACGAGTGCGCGACCTGCTCGGGGCTCCACCCGCCGTCCCGCCACATCCACGCGATCTGTTTCGGGTGTTGGAACAGCGTGTACGAGTACTCGGTGCGCCCCAGGATCTGACCGTTCACGTGGCCCGCCTGCTCCGAGGCCAGGAACGCGACGATCGGTGCGTTCAGCGCGGGGTTCTGGTCGGGCGGAGCCTGCTCACCGCTGCGCTCGAAGAGCGACGCGGTCATGCGCGTCGCTCCCGAGGGCGCGAGCGCGTTCACCGTGATGCCGTACCGGCCCAGCTCGAGCGCCCAGACGAACGTCATGCCCATCAGTCCGGCCTTCGCCGCGCCGTAGTTCGTCTGACCGAAGTTCCCCCGCAGGCCGGCGGACGACGTGATGTTGACGATCCGCCCGTAGCCCGCGTCCTTCATGATCGGCGCGGCGTGGCGCGTGCAGTTGAAGCTGCCCTTGAGGTGGACCGCGATCACGGCGTCGAAGTCCTCCTCGGACATCTTGACCAGGGTGCGGTCGCGGACGATGCCGGCGTTGTTCACGAGGATGTCGATGCCGCCGAACGCGTCGACGGCCGTACCGATGATGCGCTCGGCCCCGGCGAAGTCCGAGACCGAGTCGTAGTTGGGCACGGCGTGCCCACCCGACGCCTCGATCTCCTTGCACACCTGCGCGGCCGGGTCCTCCTCGGTGCCTCGCCCGTCGAGGCCGACGCCGACGTCGTTGACGACGACCTTCGCTCCCTCCCGGGCCAGGCACAAAGCGAGCTCGCGGCCGATCCCGCGCCCCGAGCCCGTGACCACTGCCGTTCTTCCCTCGAGCAACACTGGCATCCCCCTGGATTCCCCCTGGTCCGGACCTCGGTCCGCCTCCTCCCGCCGGCCCGGGAGGGGCTCGGAGAAAGGTGACACGGACGTCGGAGAGTTCTAGCCTCTCCCGGATGCCGCGGTCGAACACGCCGCCCGAAGGCGTCGCCCGGCCTCGCCGGGCCGGCCGTCCACCCGCATCAGGGAACGGCGCCGGCGCGCTCGACGCATCGACGCCGATCGCCGGCACGCCGGCCCAGGGGCGCGAGCTGCGGGCGCGCGGCCGCCGTACGTTGCGCAAGCTGCTCGATGCCGGGATCGAGGTCTTCGCCCGCCGCGGCTACCACGCGGCGCGTGTCGACGACATCGTGAAGGTGGCCCGGACCTCCCACGGGACCTTCTACCTCTACTTCGCCAACAAGGAGGACCTCTTCCGCGCGCTGGTCCTCGACGTCACCCAGGCGATGCAGGAGATCGCCGACCGTCTGCCCCCGCTCGAACCGGGCCCCGAGGGAGCGGCCGAGCTTCGCGCGTGGCTGGACGCGTTCGCCGATCTCTACGAGCACTACGGCCCGGTGATTCGAGCCTGGACGGAGACCGAGATCGGCGACTCCGAGTTCGGCCGCCTGGGCGACGACGTCCTGACCAACTTCTCGCGGGCCTTCGCCGACCGGCTCCGCGCGGTGGCGCCGGCGGGGATCGACCCCGACGTCGCCGCGCTCGCCGCCGTCGCGATGATCGAGCGCTGCAACTACTACGTGGTCACCCGCCAGGTGCCCATCTCCCGCGACGAGATGCTCGACATGCTCACCCACGTCGTGCAAACCGGCTTCGTCACCGGCTGACCGCTCCGCCGGAGTCAGTGGTCGTTCGAGCCCGGCATCAGGTGGGCGTCGAGGTCGCCGACCTCGGAGACCGGCCCCTGGAACGACACGGCGCCCTTCGTCAGCACCACGACGTCGTCCGCGATCGCCAGCGCATGGCCGACGTGCTGCTCGACGATGAGCAGCGCGGTGCCGGTCTCGCGGATCGTCCTCAGGGTCCGGTAGACCTCGTCGACGACGATCGGGGCGAGACCCAGCGAGAGCTCGTCGACGATGAGCAGCCGCGGCGGCTTCACCAGCACCCGCGCCAGCGAGAGCATCCGCTGCTCGCCACCCGACAGCGTGCCCGCCAACTGCTTGCGCCGCTCCCCCATCCGGGGGAACAGCTCGTAGGCGCGGTCGAGCGCCGGCTGGACGCCCTTGCGCCCGAACTCGCGGCGGAACGTGAGCGCCAGGTTCTCCTCGACGGTGAGCGACGCGAACACCGAGCGGCCCTCCGGCGCGTGGATCACACCGAGGCGGGCGATCCGGAACGCCCGCCGCCCGGTGACGTCGACGCCGTCGAAGAGCATGTGGCCTGCCGTCGGGCGTACGAGGCCCGTGCACACCCGCGCCACCGTCGTCTTTCCGGCACCGTTCGACCCGAGCAGCGCGACCACGGCGCGGTCCCGGATGGAGAACGAGACGTCGAACAACGAACGGAACGGGCCGTAACCGGCGTCGACGTTGCGGAGCTCGAAGAGCGGGGCGACGGATGTCACGGCGCGGATCATCAGCTCACCCCCAGATAGGCGCGCCGCACGGCGGCGTCGCCCAGGACGTCGGTCGTCGGCCCCGACGCGATCAAGGTACCGAAGTCGAGCACGAACAACCGGGTGGCCAGGCTCTGCACCATCTCGACGTCGTGCTCGACGAGCAGGATCGCCGTGCCGTGCTCCTGCTGCACCTTCCGCAGCGTCGCCGCGAGGTCCACGGTCTCGGCCCGGTCCAGGCCCGACGACGGCTCGTCGAGCAGCAGGAGCTTCGGCCCGGTCATCAGCGCGCGGCCCAGCTCGACCAGCCGCACCGCACCGAGGCTCAGGGACTCGATCGGGCGGTCGCCCCGGTCGGTGAGGCCGAGGAGCTCGAGCGTCGCGGCCGCGCGGGCGAGCTCGTCGGCGTTCGGGCGGCCCCGGTTCAAGAGGTCCTTCCACAGCGCGCCGTCGCCGCGCCGGGCCCGCTCCGCTACCAGGAGGTGTTCCCGCACCGTCATGCCCGAGAACACCTCGACGCGCTGGAACGTACGCCCGAACCCCAGCCGGGCGCGCCAGTAGGTGGGGAGACCGGTGATGTCGCGTCCGGCGAAGCGGACCCTCCCGTCGTCGGGCCGGACGATCCCGAGGAGGCAGTTGAACAACGTCGTCTTGCCCGCGCCGTTCGGGCCGATGAGGCCGACGAACTCCCCCGGGTCCACGTCGAGCGACACGCGGTCGAGCGCGGAGATGCCCGCGAACCGCTTGGTGATGCCGCCGGCAACGAGCAGGCTCGGTCTTGCCGCTCCTGGCGCCTGCGGCGCCGGGCCCGCTGGGCCACGCGCGCTGCTCGGCGGGATACCCGCCTCCCGACGCTCGCTCACGGCTCGGCCCCCGCGGGTTCCGGTGCCGGCACCCCGTCTTCGGGCAACGCGTCCGAGCTGCCTCTCGCCCGGCGCCGGCGCGACAGCCGGTCCACCCGGCGCTGGAAGAACGCCATCGACGCCCGCTTCTGCGACTCGAGGATGCCCTCGGGATGCCTGGCGTAGGTGACGGCACCGAGCCCGAAGAACACGAACTCCCAGCTCGGCGCGAAGCCGAGGAACTTCAGCAGCTCGGGGAACAGCACGAGCCCCAGGCCGGCGTTGATCGCGCCCTCCACCGTGCGGGCGCCGAGCGTCACGACCACCACGACCCAGAACAGGCCGTAGAAGAACGAGTAGTCCGCCGACTGCGCCTGATGGCTGTACGACGCGTACAGCCCGCCCCCGAGGCCGGCGATACCGGCGGAGAGGACGAAGGCCGTGACCTTGGCCCGCGACGGGTTGATGCCGATCGACTCCGACGCGACCTCGCTGCCCCGCAGCGCGGCGAGATAGCTACCCGTCGTGCCGCGCCGCACCAGGATCACGAACACCGCGACGACGGCGAACACCACCATGCAGAAGAGGAGGAACGCGCGGTCGCCGGAGAGGTCGAGCGGCCCGATCGACGGTCGGTCGACCTGGAGCGGCGGCACGTTGCCGCCCACCCACTTGAGCGGCACGATGACGTTCTCGAACATCAACGCGAACGCGAGGGTTCCGAGCGCGAGGTAGATCCCGCCGAGGCGCAGGCACGGGACCGCCAGGAGGCCCCCGACCGCGGCCGCGATCATCGCGCCGATCAGGATCGCGAGCATGACCGGCAGACCGAGCTGGGTCGCGAGCTGCGCCGTGCCGAACGCGCCGATGCCGGCGAACGCGGCCTGCGACAGCGAGACCTGTCCGGCCATGCCGGTGATGACGGTGATCGAGAGGAAGATGGTGCTGTACACCATGCCTTGGGTGAACAGGTCGAGCCAGTACGCGTCGAACCTCGTGAGCGCGAGCACGACGACTGTCCCGACGACCACGATGCCGAGTACCCGGGTCATCACGGTGAACCCGTAGCCGCGCTCGGCCGCCGCGAGGGCCGGCGGTGGCGGGTCCACCCCGGCCATCGGGTCCGCGAGGTCCCGGCCCCGCCGCAGGCTCGGCAGGAAGAGCAACAGCAGGAAGAGGGCGAGGAACGGCAACGACGGCTCGAGGTTGCGTGCGAGCACGCTGGTCTGCGGCAAGTACCCGCGCAACAGCTCCTGGGTGACGCCCAGCAGGATCCCGCCGAGGAGCGTCATCGGGATGCTCCGCAAGCCGCCGAAGGCGGCAGCCGCGATGGCGGCGATGAGCAGCGTCGTGAAGCCCTGGAAGTCCAGCGTGGCGTAATGCGGCGCGATCAGCACGCCGGCGAGGCCCGCGAACGCGCTCGAGAGCGCCCAGCCGAACTGGCTGACGCGATCCGAGCTGACGCCGGCGAGCTCCGAGAGGCGCGGGCTCTCGACCACCGCCCGCATCCGGAGCCCGATCGCGGACCAGCGGAACAGTGCGGTCAGGACGACGACGGACAGCGCCGTCGACACGAGGATGGCGGCCTGGGTGCCGTCGATGACGTGGCTGCCGAAGAGGTTGAAGTGGTAGTAGGAGACGTCGCTGGTGGTCGACTTGCCCCACAGGCCGTACGTCCAGTCGCTCGACCAGATGCCGGTGATGCCGTAGTGCTTGCCCGGCCCCAACCAGTTCAGCACGATCCACGGCAGGGCCACGAGCAACCCGAGCGACGTGACCAGCCGCGCCAGGGCCGGCGCGGTGCGCAGGTACCGGAAGAGCGCCCGGTCGAGGATCAGCCCGACCAGCGGCGACACCACCGCGACGGCCAGCACCGTCGCCGGGACGATCGGCCAGTCGTGGCGGACGTGGACGTCGTAGTAGACGGCCGCGGACAGGAAGGCCTGCGCGCCGAACGCGAGATTGAACACGCCCGACGTCTTGTACGCGAGCACGAGCCCGATCCCGACCAGCGCGAAGACGCAGCCGTAGGGGATGCCCAGGACCACGAGGTCGATGAAGTCGGTCACGCGTCCGGTGCTCCCGTCGGGTTCAGTCGATGGCTCCTCGCCGGGCCTTCATCGGCTCAACGGCGGGTGAAGGTCTTCGGGGCCGTCGCCGGGTGATCCGGCCAGCACAGGAAGGGCTTGCCCGGTTTCGTGTTCCACGGCACGAACGACCCGTCGGGCGCCACCTTGACGATCGCGTCGCACGTGATGTCCGAGACCTTCGTGTGGTTGATCGTTTGCGAGCCGTACTGGAGCCCCTGGATCGTGTCGTTCGCGAACTTGGGCTGGTTGAGCGCGTCGGTCACCTTCTGGCGGGTGAAGTCGGCACCGGCGGCCTTGAGCCCGGTGACGAACAGGTACGCGCTCATCCAACCGGTGATGGCCGACTCGTTGCGCTCGTAGCGGGCCTTCTTCATCCACTTGTTGAAGAGCTTCAGGCCCGTCGGCTGCGGCTTCGTCTCGAACGGCGCGAAGCCGGCGTGCACGAGCGACCCGGCGAAGAACGGCGCGTTCGCCCGTACGAACTGCTGGTCGTAGGCGTTCGGGAGGTACTGGATCGCGTTGAGCCCCTGCTTCTTCATCTCCTTGGCGAGTTGGAGCGCGGCGTTCTCGTCGAGGCAGTGGTTGACGAGGTCGACCTTGGCGTCCTTCATCTTCTTGACCTCGGCCGAGAAGTCGGTCGTGCCGAACGACAGGCTGGTCGAGATGTAGCCGACCTTCGGCCCGCCGTACTTCTCGTACGACTTCTTGATCGTGTTCGCGCAGTCGGCGGAGTTCGGCACCGCGTAGGCGAGGATCCCCACCGTCTTCTTCTTGGCGAGCGCGGCCACCCCCGACGCCCGCGGCGTGACACAGGTGGAGCAGTTGTACCCGTTGATGCCGAAGAGGTTCGGCGCCGGGATCCACTCGTCGTTGATCTCCCAACCGAACGTCGGGACCTTCTGCTCGGCCAGCGGGCGCGACCCGCTGAACGAGTAGATCGTGGCCACCGGCAGCACCGCGAACACCTTGTCCTGGTCGAGTAGGCCCTGCGTCTCGCGCAGGTTGTTGGCGACCTGGTCGTCGCGCTTCGCGACGAGCTTCAGCTTCCGGCCGTAGACCCCGCCCTGGGAGTTGACCATGTCGAAGTACGCCTGCACCCCGTCGAAGGCGGAGGCGTAGGGGCCGTTCAAGGGGTTGGTCTTGGAGACGACCCCCCCGACCTTGATCTCGGTCGGGGTGACCCCCGGCTGGTCGACGGCGGGGTACGACGGCTTGGTGGGCCGGGCCTCGGCGACGCTCCCGCCGAACAGGTCCACGGCCAGCGCCCCGGCCAGCACCCACACCGCCCCGCGACGCCCGATCGTGTGTCGCATCCGGTGACCCCCCGATCACTCGACTCCGGTTCCCTGACCA
This sequence comes from Acidimicrobiia bacterium, assembly GCA_046331155.1. Taxonomy (GTDB): domain Bacteria; phylum Actinomycetota; class Acidimicrobiia; order IMCC26256; family CAWATG01; genus JAXLRK01. The sequence continues at coordinate 833,178 of JAXLRK010000002.1, read as the reverse complement.
GCGTGTCAGGTGGAGCAGACTAGAAAGCTGTAGCCGTTCTGTCGAGGTTCATTGTGGCGCATCCCCTCCCAGAACGGGCCGCGGGTCGGGCCGAGACCTCTACGACGCCTGACATCCCGTTCACAATCGGATCGTCAGGCGGTCACGTCCCGCGCCGATACTCGACGCATGACCGCACGCCCCCGCGCCGTCCGTGTGCTCGCCGGAGTGGCGGGTTCGGCCGTGCTCGCCGCGCTCGGAGGGTGCGGATCCGGCGGACGTTCCGCGTCGTCGGCACACCCGGCGACGGCCTCCACGACTTCAACGACTGCAACGACGGCCACGACTGCGACCACTGCCGCCTCCAGCCCGTCGACCCCGTCGACCCCGGCCGCGCCGACGGCTCCCGGTCTGGCGACCCCGAGCTCGGACGGCGCGTCGACGACCGCACTCGACGCCGACCTCGCCGGCCTCGACCAGGACCTGTCGTCGCTCGACACCGACCTGAACACCATCCAGAACGGCATCGCCCGGCAGGAGGGAACCTGAGATGCGTGCGGCGCGAACCATCGCCACGACCCTCGCGACCCTCGGGATCGGCCTGCTCGCCGGCGGCACGGTCCTCGTGATGGTCGCCGCGCCGGCAGACGCTCAGACCGGATCGGCACCCGGCGCGAGGACCACCGCCGGGGCACCGCGCGGGGCCTTGATCGCCCAGGCCAAGCAGCGCGCCGACGAAGCGATCGACCGGCGCCTCCAGAAGCTCGGCGCGTTGCAGACGAAGGTGAACACCTCGCGCGCGGTGACCGCGGCGCATCGTTCCACGCTGCTCGGCCAGCTCGGGCCGGCGTACGACGGTCTCGCCGCGCTGCGGACCACGATCGACGCCGAATCGAACCCGGTCGCGCTGCGGTCCGAGATGCAGTCGATCGTCGACGCCTACCGCGTTTACGCGCTGGTCGAGCCGAGGGTCGGCGAGGTGCTCGCGGCCGACGAGGAGCTCGCGGCGGTGGCGAAGCTCGAGGCCGTGGCCGCGAAGATCGACTCCCGCATCACCGCGCTCGCGGGAAAGGACACGACTGCCGCGGCCGCCGCGCTCGCTTCGATGCGGGCGGCGACGAGCTCCGCACGCCAACACGTCTCCGGCGTGGCCGATTCGGTGATCGGTCTCACGGCCTCGGGCTACCCGGCGAACCGCACCAGCCTCCAGGCGGCGCACGAGGCGCTCCGGCAGGGCCGCGAGGATCTCCGCACGGCCCGGCGAGAGGGCGTGGTGGCGGTGAACGCCCTGAAGGCGAGCGCCGCCTGACGGCCCCACGCCGCGGTCGTCGCGACGCACTTCCCGACGATCCGCGCGATGCTCTCGGCATGCCCTACACGCTCGTCGCCTTCCACGCGCACCCCGACGACGAGGCGATCGCGACCGGCGGGGTGATGGCCCGGGCCGCGGCCGACGGCCATCGTGTGGTGCTCGTGGTCGCCACCCGCGGCGAGCTCGGCGAGGTGGCCGAGGGGGTTCTCGCGGACGGCGAGGCGCTCTGGCAGCGCCGCGTCGCCGAGACGTACGCGTCGGCCGACATCCTCGGGGTATCTCGCGTCGAGTTCCTCGGTTACCACGACTCGGGAATGCTCGGCGAGCCCACCAACGACGCGCCCGGCTCGTTCTGGTCGGCGCCCGTGGACGAGGCCGCGGCCCGGCTCGCGGAGATCCTGCGCGAGGAATCCGCCGACGTGCTCACCGTGTACGACTCGCACGGGGTGTACGGGCATCCCGACCACGTGCAGGTGCACCGGGTCGGCGTTCGCGCCGCGCAGCTCGCCGGCACCCCGCGCGTCTACGAGACGACGCTGAACCGCGATCACGTCATGCGACTCGCCCAGGCGATGCGCGACTTCGACCTCCCCGAGGGCGCGACCATGCCCGACGTGCACGACCTCCAGATGGGAGTGCACGAGCACCTGATCACCACGACCGTCGACGTGCGCGACTTCGTCGACCGCAAGCGTGCCGCCATGGCCGCGCACGGGAGCCAGATCACCGAGGAGATGTTCTTCCTCGCCATGCCCATCGAGGCGTTCCGTGAGGCGTTCGGCTACGAGTGGTTCATCCGGCACGGCGCTCCCAGCGAGCTCCGTGAGACGAACCTGTTCGAGGAGCTCCCGTGATGCGTCGCCCCATCTCCGTTGCCCGGCTCGGCGCGATCACGGTGCTGCTCGTATCGGCCCTGCTGGCGCCGGCAGCCGCGACGGCGTCCACCCGCTCGGCCGCGGCCGGCGCCCCGACCGCGGCGAAGTACGCGAAGGCCGGCCCGTACGTGCCGGGCGTGACGACGCTCGATCTCGGCGACCGGAAGGTCGAGGTGTGGTACCCGGCCGACAGGGGCTCGCAGCGCGGGAAGCGGCACGACGTCTACAACCTCCGCGACTGGCTGCCCGCGGCGATCCGCGACAAGGTCCCGGTCGAGACCGCGCCGTACGAGACGAGCTCCTACCGCGACGTCCGCGCCAGCAGGAAGGGCCCGTTCCCGCTCGTGCTCTTCAGCCACGGGTACGCGTCGTTCCGCGACCAGTCCACGTTCCTCACCGAGCACCTGGCGTCGTGGGGCTTCGTCGTCGCGGCGCCCGATCACCTGGAACGCGGGCTCGCCTCGGTGCTCGGCGAGGTGCCCGCGAACAAGAAGACCGACGCCGAGGTGCTACGGGCCACCGTCGACCTCCTCCGGGCCGAGAACGCCCGGAAGGGCAGCCGGCTCCACGGCGAGGTCCGCAAGGGCAAGATCGCGGTCACGGGTCACTCGGCCGGTGGGTTCGCGTCGATCGCGTTCGGCGCGCAGCCCGACGTCGTCACGTACGTCGCCCTCTCGGCGGGCGCCGGCTCGGGCTCCGACACGGGCCAGACGGTGTCGGGTCTCCCGAAGAAGCCGTCGATGTTCGTCACCGGCGCGGCCGACACGATCGTGCCGCTCACCGAAGTGCAACCCACGTTCGACGCCGCGCCCGCACCCAAGCGGCTCGTGGTCCTCGGCAACGCCGGCCATCTCGCGATGACCGACATCTGTCTCATCGGCGCGGGCAAGGGCGGGGTCATCGCGATCGCCGACAGCCTCGGAATCCAGATCCCGGCCAGCCTGAGGCCGCTGGCGACGGACGGCTGCGAGGCGGGCAGGCTCCCGGCGCGCAGTGGCTTCCCGGTCGTCGACCACTACGTGACCGCGCAGCTCCGCGCCGCGTTCCACCTCGACAAGAAGCCCGTCGGGCTCGACGACCGCACCGCCGACCGGTGGAACCCGAACGTGGTGACGGTCACGTACGCCCACAAGCCCTGACGCGCCCGTCGGCCCTCGAGGTGTCAGCGCGTCGACGCGGCCTTCACGAGGTCGGCGAGCGCGTCCGGTACCGCGCCCGCGATGTCGCCGAGCGCGGGGATGAGCTCGCGGCAACCGATAAGCCCGAAGCTCACCGAGTCGAGGTAGCTCATCACCGTCACGTTGAGCCCGCACCCGTCGGCCACCGGGCCCAGCGGGTTGATCGCCATGAGCTTGGCCCCGGCCACGTAGATCGGGAACCGCGGACCGGGCACGTTCGACACGACGACGTTGTGGATCGGCGGGTGCCGGTCGGCCAGCTTCGACTGCGTGTAGAAGCGCGCCACGGGCATGAAGAACGCCGGCGTCACCAGTTCGCTGAGGTCCTGGAGCGCGGAGTCGTCGACCGCGTCGTGGATCTGCTTCGCGCCGATCATCACGTCGCGCGCGGCGAGGAGCTGCTCGGCCGGGTCGGCGACGTGCGTCGGGAGCTCCGTGAACATCGCGGACAGCCGGTTGCCCATCGTGCCCTGCTGGTCCTCGGTCCGTACCGTCACCGGGATCGTGGCGACGAGGGGCTTGTCGGGCAGCTCGCCGCCGTCGTCGAGGTAGCGGCGCAACGCCCCGGTGCAGACCGCGAGGACGACGTCGTTCACCGTGACGTCGAACGCGTTCTTCACCAGCTTGACGTCGTCGAGAGGGACCGACGAGAACGCGACCCGGCGGTGCGCGGTCAACGAGCCGTTGAACGAGACCCGCGGAGCCGAGAACGGCACACCGCCGTGCACCCGTTCGGAACGGATCCGGCGGGTCACGCGGGTCGCCGAACGGGCGATCTTGCCGGCGGCCTTCGCCATGCGGATCGGGTGCGTGGCCATCGACACCATCGCCCCGATGGTCGTCTCGAGGTCGGTCGGCACCTGTTCGGGGCGCCACGCCTCCAACGGCGCCGGATCCGGTCCGGGGTCCGGCTCGAGGTCGAAGAGGTTCGCCATGAGCTCGACGGCACCGGCGCCGTCCATCGCGCAGTGGTGGATCTTGGCGACGACCGCGACGTGGCCGTGCTCCATCCCCTCCGCGTACCACATCTCCCACAGCGGACGGCTGCGGTCGAGCGGGCGACCCGCGATGTCGCCGGCGAGCTCCACCAACTCGGCCGGACCACCCGGCGCGGGCAGGCCGACGCGACGGAGGTGGTAGTCGAGGTCGAACGTCGGGTCCTCCACCCACAGTGGGTGGTAGAGCCCGAACGGCACGTTGACCAGGCGACGGCGGAACGGCGGGATCTGCGACAGGCGCTGCGCGACCCGCTCCTTGAACGACGCGAACGAGAAGCCGTCCGGCGCCGTCGACGGGTCTAGGACCGCCACGCCCAGCACGTGCATGTGGTTGGTCGGCGTCTCGAGCGAGAGGAATGCGGCGTCGAGACCCGTCAATCGCTGCACGGCGGACTCCTCGTTCGCGTTCGGGGCGGTTCGCGGTCGCGGGCGGCTGGACTCCCCCAGGGTACAGGGAAGGGCTGCGCCCCCCGGATCGCCGCCGCGCCGTTGCGTCCCCGATCGGCTCCGGGCCGCCTCGCCGCCCCCGGCCGGGACGCGGCACAATGCTGTTCGTGGGTTGGCTGTTCCTCGGGGTGAGCCTGGTCGGTGCCTGGTTCACGTTCAACGCGCTCTTCCCCACCCGCCGGTGGCAGATGCTCGTGCTCAGCTTCATGGCCGGCTGGATCACCGCCGAGCTCGCGTATTTCCACCTGGCGTGGCAGTTCGTCGCCACCGTCGTCTTCATCCGGCTGGGTGCACTCGAGACGTGGCCCGGAATACTCGGCCTCGTCATCACGCTCGTGTCGTGGGCCGGGTTGCTCTTCCTCATCGCGGTCTCGCTGCGTTCCCGGTCGGTCGTCGAGCACGCACTACGCGACGGCCTCGGCGACCGCTACCGCGACGAGATCGCCGCCGGTCGCGCGCAGAAGCTCGCCACGCGGGTCGTCAGGCGGCAGCTCGTCTTCCCGTTGCTACTGCGCGACCACCGCGTCGAACGGATCCGCGACCTGCGATACGCGGAGGGTGCGGGCTCACGTCACCTCCTCGACGTCCTCCGCCCGAAGACAGGCGTCACCAAGGCACCCGTGCTGTTCCAGATCCACGGCGGCGGCTGGGTCATCGGCGACAAGTCGCAACAAGGCCTGCCGTTGATGCTGCACCTCGCCGCGGAGGGCTGGGTGTGCGTCGCGGCGAACTACCGCCTCAGCCCGCGCGCAACGTGGCCCGACCACCTCGTCGACTGCAAGGCGGCGCTGGCCTGGATCCGCGAGCACATCGAGGAGTACGGCGGCGACCCCGACCTCGTGGTGGTCACCGGTGGCTCCGCCGGTGGCCACCTGACCGCGTTGGTCGCGCTCACCCAGAACGACCCGCAGTTCCAGCCCGGCTTCGAGAGTGCCGACACGTCGGTGACCGCGGCGGTGCCGTTCTACGGCGTCTACGAGATGGCCGACGTCTTCCGCAGCGCGCAGGCGGGCCGGATCGGCAAGCGCATCGGCGACGGGTTCGCCCGCTGGGTGCTGAAGACGACGCCCGACGAGGACCCCGACGCGTTCTGGCAGGCGTCGCCGCTCTCGTACGTCGACGAGCACGCGCCGCCGTTCTTCGTCGTGCACGGCACGAACGACAACCTGGTCCCCGTTGAGCAGGCCCGCAAGTTCGCGGCCGAGCTCCGCAAGCACTCGCGCGAACCGGTGGTGTACGCGGAGATCCCGGGAGCGTCGCACGCGTTCGAGGTCTTCCACTCGGTGCGGACGGGCAACGTCGTCAACGGCGTGGACCGGTTCCTGGCCTGGATCTACAGCCGCGTCAACGCCTCGGGCGGCGCCTCCCCCGAATCGGCGGGCGGCGGTACCGAGGGGACCGATCCGACGACCACGGCGCGTACGGGGCCACGGTGACACCGGCCAGCGCGAGCAGGGTCTGGTCGTAGTTCACCCTCCAGCCCGCGAAGTCCTTCCAGCACTGGTCCCGGTCTGCCCGCATCGGAACCCCGTTGTCGCGCAGCTCGTCGCACAACGAGTCGAACTCGTCGCGGGTGATCGAGATCGGCCCGTCCGGCGGCGGATCCGGGTCGTGGTCGACGGCGAAGAAGTCGGCGATGTCGCGCAGGGCGAGGAAGCCACCGCGGATGCACAGGCCGGCGTGGGCCGACCACGGGACATCCAGCGTCGACTGGGCGAGCGCCGCCGAATCGAGCACGCACCCGGTCGCGGTGACCCACGACCGGTCGGGCGCGGGCGAGCGCAGGAACACCAGCGACGCCAGCGACGTGTGGGTCTCGCCCAGCTCGGCGAACCAGCTCCCCCACGTGCGCCAGAGCTCGTCCATGTGCCCGAGCAACCCGGAGCGGTGCGCCCGGATCAGCAGCTGCGCCGCGCTCGGCGGGCTGCCCGCGAGCACCGAGAGCTCGGCCACCGGCACCTCTCGGCGCGAGAACGCGCCGTAGATCGTGGGCAGGTAGGAGATGAGGAGCGCGAGGAGCCCGAGCCCGATCGCGGCCTCCGAGAACGTGAGCACCTGCTTCGGGAGGTCGCCGGGGTGCACGAAGCCGAGCGTGAACAGCGCCGAGCCGCTGGCCTCGAACGACGCCCGCCAGCCCGGCGCCCCCAGCGCCCGGAACATCGCGGTGTACCCCAATGCCACGGTGGCGACCCACGTCGCGGGCAGCACGAGCAACGCGATCGGCACGTACATCGCCATGACGCCGTCGCCCGCCTCGTAGGTACGGGCCCGCCGCGCCCGGGCCAGGAACGGCCACCGTATGGCGACGAACACCAGGCGCGTGAACGCCACCGCGACGCCCCTCGGGAGGACGAACGTCCTGATCGCCGAGTCGAGGATGACTGCCACCAGCGCCAGGCCGAGAACGAACAGCGGGACCGCGACCGCGGGATGCACCGCGGCATCCTGACACAGAGGTCGAGAAGAACACCGAACTGGTACGCACCGCGGTACCCGTAGGGGCCCACCACACGTGCCAGTTCGCCGATCCGGACGCGCCGGGTCAGTCCTCGTCGGCCCGGCGGCGTCGCTCGCGCTTGCGCTCGGCGACCCGGCGCTTCGCCTCCAGGCGCCGTTCGACGGCGGCAGGGCGGGGGGCGGTCGGCCGGCGGGGGCGGCGCACCCGGAGGGCGTCGTGCAGCTTCGCGCGCAGGCGATCCAGGGCCACCTCCCGGTTGCGCGCCTGTGAACGCTGCTCGCCCCCGACCGCCCGCACCACCCGCCCGGCGCGGTCGAGGAGCCGGCGCCGTTGGCTCGGGGTCAACGACCGCGACGCGGCGACGTCGAAGCGCACCTCGACGCGGGTGTTCGAAGTGTTGGCGTGCTGGCCGCCGGGACCGCCCGACGCGGTGTACCGCCACTCGAGCTCGTCGAGCGGGATCCGACACGCCGCGTCGACCCGCAGGAACCCGGGCACGACCGGTTCAGGGCTGGAGGTTGCAGCTGCTCACGTCGGGTCCGGCGGCGGGGGCCGGGCCCGCCCCCGTCCCCGCGAACCGGTCGTGCATCCACGCCAGCACGTCCCGCTGCGAGTCGATCATCACCCGGCCGTGGTCCGCGCCCGGGTACTTGCGATACACGAGCACGTCGCCGGCGCCGCACGCGCGCTGGACGAACGAGTCCGTCGTACCGGGGATGACGAGCGGATCCTTGGTTCCCTGCACCACGAGCATCGGCGACCGGGTCTTCACGTTCCCGGGCGTGTTCTCGTCGATGAGCTTCGGGAACGGCGGGACGTCGAGCGGGTTCTTCGCGATGAGCTGGTCGGGCGGCTGCTTCATCGCCGCGTTGACGTCGTCCGAGCACTTGGTCTCCACCACGTCGGAGTCCTTCAGCCCCTTCGGCGTCATGACGGTCGCCAGCGCCTGCTGCGCCTCCGGGTACGCGGCCCCGAAGCCGCGCGCCCCCATCGTCACGTAGCCGAGGAAGCTGTCGACGCTCGCGGCCACGCCGAGGAGCAGCTTGAGCTCCGCGGCCGGCGCCGCCGCCGCGGTGCCCACCACCTTCAGGTCGGGTGCGTAGGTCGGCGCGATCTGGCCCGCGAACAGAGCGGCGTGGCCACCCTGCGAGTGCCCGAAGATCACGACCCGGTTGCCGGCGTGGGCGTCCGGGATCCGCCGCGCCGCGCGCGCGGCGTCGAGGACGCCCCGGCCCTCGCTGGCGCCGACGAGGTACGGGTGCAGGCCCGGCGTCCCGAGGCCTTCGTAGTCGGTCGCCGCCACCGCGTAACCGGCCTTCAGGTATTGGTCAACCCACGGGATGCGGGCCGCGGCCGACGCCTCCTTGGACGGGGCGCACGGGTCGGCGAGACCGCTCGTGCCGTGCGCCCAGGTGACGACGGGGAACCCGCCCTTGGGTGCCTTCTTCTTCGGGGCCACGACGATGCCGGAGACGGCCACGGGCTTCCCGCTCACCGCCTGGGACTTGTAGAGGACCTTCCACGCCCGCGCGCCGGCCGGTGCGGCCACCGACCGGACCCAGATCACGTCGCCGTTCCTGGCCCCGGCCTTGGCCTTCCCGGCGTAGAACGCGTCGCCTCTCGGCCCCGTGCGGACCGCCGGTCCCCCGGCCCCCGCCGGCACCGCGAACGCCACCGCGGCCACCGCCACGATCGTCCCGACGAGTCCGTTCCCGAGCGCGCGCTTTGTCGTCATGACGCCATGTTGTAGCCGAGATCGCGGGCCTTCGCCCGCCGCCCGTCGCCCTCAGGCGGCGTCGGGTGTCGCGCGCCCGGCCGGCTCGAGCGCGAGCGCGAGGACGTCGCGGACGTCTTCGACGGCATGGAACGTCATCCGGGCCCGCACCGCTTCCGGGACCTCGTCGAGATCCGGCTCGTTGCGCGCGGGCAGGACCACGGTCGTGAGGCCGGCACGCTCGGCGGCGAGCACCTTCTGCTTCAGGCCGCCGATGGGCAGCACGCGGCCCTGGAGCGTCACCTCTCCCGTCATGCCCACCTCGGGCCGCACGGCCCGGCCACTCAGCAACGACACCAGTGCGGTCGTCATCGTGACACCGGCCGACGGGCCGTCCTTCGGGATCGCCCCCGCGGGAACGTGGAGGTGGATCCGCTTCCCCGCGAACGAGTCGTCGACTCCGAGCTCGGGCGCGTGCGAGCGCACGTACGACAACGCCAGCTGCGCGGATTCCTTCATCACGTCGCCGAGCTGGCCGGTCAGCGTGAGCCCGGCGTCGCCGTCCATCACACCGGCCTCCACGAAGAGGATGTCGCCGCCCGTGCCGGTGACGGCCAGCCCGGTCGCGACCCCCGGGACCCCGAGCCGGTCCACGGTCTCCCGGAAGAAGCGCGGTCGCCCGAGCAGCACGCGAACGTCGTCGGCGTCGAGGGTGACGGGCATCTCCGAATTGCCCGCCGCGATCTTCGCCGCGACCTTGCGCAGCATCCGCCCGAGCTCCCGCTCGAGGTTCCGCACGCCCGCCTCGCGCGTGTAGTCCTCCACGACCCGACGCAACGCCGCGTCGGAGACGTGGACCTCGCCCGGTTCGAGGCCGTTCCGCTCGCGCTGGCGCACGAGCAGGTGGTCGCGAGCGATGGCGACCTTCTCGTCCTCGGTGTAGCCGTCGAGGCGCACGACCTCGAGCCGGTCGAGCAGCGGTGCGGGAATGGTGTCCGCGACGTTCGCGGTCGCGAGGAAGAGCACGTTCGAGAGATCGAGCTCCACCTCGAGGTAGTGGTCCCGGAAGGTGTGGTTCTGCGCCGGGTCGAGCACCTCGAGCAGCGCCGAGGAGGGATCGCCGCGCCAGTCGGCCCCGAGTTTGTCGACCTCGTCGAGGAGCACGACGGGATTCATCGTGCCCGCGTCCTTGATGGCGCGCACGATCCGGCCCGGCAGCGCCCCGACGTACGTGCGCCGGTGCCCGCGGATCTCGGCCTCGTCGCGTACCCCACCGAGCGCCACGCGCACGAACGTCCGACCCATCGCGCGCGCGATCGACTCGCCGAGGCTGGTCTTGCCGACGCCCGGCGGTCCGACCAGCGCGAGGATCACCGAGCCGTCACGATCTCGATTGCTCCGCTCGCTGCGGGCCGGGATACCCGGCCCGCGGTCGCTCGGCTCTCCACGATTGCTCCGCTCGCTGCGGGGCGGGATACCCGGCCCGCGGTCGCTCGGCTCCGCGGTGCTCGCTCGCTCGCCTCCGCCTGTCAGCTCCGATTCACGCGCCGCTGCGGACGGGGCGGCGCGCTCTTGGCGGAGCTTTCGGACGGCGAGGTACTCGACGACGCGGTCCTTCACGTCGTCGAGCCCGGTGTGGTCCGCGTCGAGGACCTCGCGGGCACGAGCCACGTCGAGCTCGTCGTCGGAGTACGTACCCCACGGGAGCTCGAGCACGGTGTCGAGCCAGGTGCGGATCCATCCGTGCTCGGGGCTCTGCTCGTTCGTGCGCTCGAAGCGGTCGAGCTCGCGCTCGACCGCCGCACGGGTGTCGGCGGGAAGCGCGAGCGCGGCAACCCGCTCGCGGTACTGCTCGACGAGCTCGCCTTCACCCTCGCCGAGCTCCTTGCGGATCGCCGCGAGCTGCCGGCGCAACAGGAACTCGCGCTGGCGCGCCTCCATCCCGGCGTCGACCTCGGTGCGGATGCGCTCGTCGAGCTCGGCCTGGCCGAGCAGCTCACGCGCCCACTCCAGCGCGAGCTCCGTGCGCGCCTCGACACCCGTGGTCTCCAGCAACTCGACCTTGCGCTCGGTGGGCACGTCGCTCCACGCGACGAAGCCGTCGGCGAGCGCGCTGGCATCGCCGGCGGCCCGCAGGATCTCGGGGAGGCGGCGCGATCGGCGACGCTCCGCCAGCACCGTCGCGACCGACCGCAGCTCGCGGGCCAGGTCGCCGGCGCGCGCACTGGCCGCGTCCTCGAGCGGCCGGGCCTCGATCCACAATCCGGGGCTTCCGCCCGCCACCCCGGCCCCGAGCGCCGCTCGGTGCAACCCGCGCAGGATCACGGCCTGGGCGCCGTTCGGGAGCTCGCCGGAATCCTCGAGGCGCGCCACGGTCCCGACCCTGGCGTAGACGCCGTCGATCCGGGGCACGAGCAGGAGCAGCCGGTCCGCGTCGAGCGCGGCGCGCGCCGCGGCCCGGGCTTCCTCCGACTCGAGCACGAGCGTCACGGTGGTGTCGGGCAGCACGACACCGCTGGTCAACGGCAGGAGCGGCAGGACCGTGCGGCCCGAGGGACGGTCGGTGTGGACGTCGGCCATGGCGGCGGCTCCTCGATCACGGATCGATCGGTCGATTACTTCATTACAGGCGTACCTCCCAACCCGCCGGACCGGCGGGACATTCCCGATCGCGGTGGGCGAGCCCGGCGGAAGCAGCCGACCGTCTCGACGTGCGCGGTCTGCGGGAAGAGGTCCACGGGGACGACCTCCTCGACCTCGAATCCCGACGCCGCGAGGAGCCCGGCGTCGCGACCCAGCGCGGCCGCGTCGCAGCTCACGAGGACGATCCGCTCCGGAGCACCGGCGAGGACCGTCTCGACCCCCCGCGAGCCGAGGCCGTGCCGGCTCGGGTCGGCCACGACCACGTCGAATCGCCCGGCCGGTCGCCAGTCGTGGACGTCGGCCGCGACGACCTCGGCGCGGAGCCCGGCCAGGTTGTGCCGGGCGTCGGCGGCCGCGCTCGGATCGCCCTCGACGGCGACGACCCGCGCCCCGCGCGCGGCGAGAACGCCCGCGAACAGCCCCACACCCGAATACAGGTCGGCGACCGTCGCCGGTGCCCCGGCCGCGGCCGTCACGAGGTCCGCCAGCGTGTCGGCGCCGTCGGGCCGGACCTGGAAGAAGCTCGGGGCCGAGATCCGCCAGCGCCGCCCGGCGGCCACCTCCTCGATCGCCGCCTCCCGACCCGCGGCGAGGTCGTCCGTCCCGATCACGACGACGTCGTCGGGGAGCTCGACGCCGTCCGCCGACGGATCGCACAGGGCGTTACGGTCACCGGTCCGCGCGCCGACCCGGAGCTCGACCTCCCGAGCGCGGCCGAAGCGGCCCTCACGGAACAGCGCCTCGAGCAGCGGATGAGCAACGAGACAAGCGTCCACGTTCACGACGTCATGGCGGTTCGCGCGCCGGAACCCGGCCCGGCCCCTGTCGATCGCGACGCGCGCGCTCGTGCGGTAGCCGGTGTCCGGCAGGGCTACGACCTCGCGCACCACCTCGTGCGCGTGTGCTCCGTCGAGCTTGGCGATCCGGCGCAGGGCGTCACGGACGATGTCGCGCTTCAGTGCGCGCTGGCCTTCGGGCGTGACGTGCTGCCAGCCGCAACCGCCGCAGCCGCGCGCCACGAACGGACACGGGGGCTCCGCCCGCCACGGCGACGGTTCCAGGACGTCGATCGTCGTGGCCCGGGCGTAATCGCGCTTCGCGTGGCGCAACCGGGCCCGCACCCGCTCGCCCGGCAATGCGCCGGCGACGAACACCACGCGGCCGTCGGCATCCCGCGCGATCCCGTCGCCCCCGGCGACCATCGCCGTGGGGACGAGCTCGATCGTGTCAACCACGCGTCAGAGGCTTGTACTTGATGCGGTGCGGCTGGTCGGCCTCGGCGCCGAGCCGTTTGCGGCGGTCGGCCTCGTAGTCGGAGAAGTTGCCTTCGAACCAGCGCACCTCCGAGTCGCCCTCGAACGCGAGCACGTGTGTGGCGATGCGGTCGAGGAACCAGCGATCGTGGCTGATGACCACCGCACACCCGGGGTACTCGAGCAGCGCGTCCTCGAGCGCGCGCAGGGTGTCGACGTCGAGATCGTTGGTCGGCTCGTCGAGCAGCAGCACGTTGCCGCCGTGCTTGAGCACCTTGGCCAGGTGCACGCGGTTGCGTTCGCCGCCCGAGAGGTCTCCCACCTTCTTCTGCTGATCCGATCCGGTGAAGTTGAAGCCGGCGACGTAGGCACGGCCGTGGATCTCCCGCCGGCCGACCTTCAGGTTGTCGACGCCGCCCGTGATCTCCTCGTACACCGTCGCGTTCGCGTCGAGCGTGTCGCGCGACTGGTCGACGTAGGCGAGCTCCACGGTCGGGCCGACCTTGAGCGAGCCGCCGTCGGGCTCCTCCTGCCCGGTGATCATCCGGAACAACGTCGTCTTGCCCGCGCCGTTCGGCCCGATGACGCCGACGATGCCGCCACGCGGGAGCGAGAACGAGAGGTCGTCGATCAACAGCCGGTCGCCGTAACCCTTGGCGAGCCCCTCCGCTTCGATCACCAGGTCGCCGAGCCGGGTGTTGCACGGGATCGCCATGAGCAGCTTGTCGGCGCGCTGTTCGGCGGCCTCGGCCTCGGCCACCAGCGCTTCGTACGCGTTGATCCGGGCCTTGCCCTTGGCCTGCCGCGCCCGCGGCGACATGCGGATCCACTCCAACTCACGTTCGAGCGTCCGCTGCCGCGCCTTGTCGGCCTTCTCCTCCCGGGCGAGCCGCTGCTCCTTCTGCTCGAGCCAGCTCGAGTAGTTGCCCTCCCACGGGATGCCGTACCCACGGTCGAGCTCGAGGATCCAGCCCGCGACGTTGTCGAGGAAGTACCGGTCGTGCGTGACGGCGACGACGGTCCCCACGTAGTCCTGGAGGTGGCGTTCGAGCCAGGCCACCGACTCCGCGTCGAGGTGGTTCGTCGGCTCGTCGAGCAGCAGGAGATCGGGTTTCGAGAGCAACAGGCGGCAGAGGGCCACCCGGCGCCGCTCACCACCCGAGAGCGTGGCCACGTCGGCGTCTCCCGGCGGGCAGCGCAGCGCGTCCATGGCGATCTCGAGCGTGCGCTCCAGGTCCCAGCCGTTGGCCGCGTCGATCCGGTCCTGGAGCTCGCCCTGCTCGGCGAGGAGCTTGTCGAAGTCCGCGTCGGGATCCGCCATCGCCTCGCAGACCTCGTTGAACCGGGTGAGCAGGGCCGCGAGCTCGCCGAGGCCGTCGGTGACGTTGCCGAGCACGTCCTTGGCCGGGTCGAGGGCCGGCTCCTGGGCGAGGTGCCCGACGCTGAACCCGGGGGTGACCCGCACGTCGCCCTGGTAGCCGTCGTCCTCACCGGCCAGGATGCGCAGGAGCGACGACTTGCCCGAGCCGTTCGACCCGAGGACGCCGATCTTGGCGCCCGGGTACATCGAGATGTTGATGCCGCGCAGGACCTCGCGGTCGGGCGGGTAGAACCGGCGCAGGTCGCGCATGGTGACGATGAACTGGGGGCCCATGCCCCCAACGTAGTGCGCCGCCCACGCGCGAAACGGTGGGTCGGGTGCGGTCTCCCGCCGCCCGACCCACCGTCGCTCAGGTCAGTGGACCGCCGGCCCTAGCAGGGCCGGGGAGTGCAGTCACAACACGACGGGGACCCGCCGCAGCTGCAGCAGCATCGACCGGGTGCCGGTACCTTGCGCAGGAACCGGCTCTCGCTCGCGCTCGTCTGGCGCAGTGCCATCTCGCCTCCTTCTGCGTGGCTACCACGGCCAAAGGGCCCACACCGGGTACCCCGCCAGCCGTCGGGTGCAGAGCTTGCCACAGCGTCCGACTTCCGGCAATAGTTCGGTTGCCGCGGCTCGTACCCTATTCAGGCCTACGCCGAGTTCCGAGGGATCGAGCGGGTTGCCCCGAACAGACCGGGGATTCCGGAACCCTCGGAGTAGCGGGCCCTGGTCAGAACCCGTGGAGTTTTGTACGCTTTGCGGCGCACATCCGATTCACAAGGCTCCGAGGCATCACATGACCGAGGTGATCAGGAAGGCACGCGTCCAGCGCAACCCCTGGTTGCGTTTCGTGGCGTGCAGCGCCGACGAGGTGCTCGTCCGTCACGGCACGCGCTCGCAGTTCTCGACGGTCCTCTACGACGAGCAGCACTGCGGCTTCCTCGCGCCCGCTCTGGAGGCCCTCGCGGCGCCCCACTCGGTCGACGAGCTCGCCGCGGCCGTCGCCCCCGGTCGGGAGGGGGATGTCGCCGGGCTCGTCGACACCCTGTTCGCGCAGGGGATCCTGCTCCCGGAGGACGCGGCACCGATCGACGCGTTCGCAGCGGTGCAATACGCCGGGGCCACACTGTCGGAGGCCGCGGCCGTGACGGTGCTCGGCGAGGGCTCGACCGCGGCGCGCGTACACGAGGAGCTCGCCGCGGCCGGTCTCCCGGTGGTCGGTCGCCCAACGGTGGACGGAGGCGACACCGACTTCCGAGACCCCGCGGTGGCGCGCGCTGCGCTCGCGGCCGCGGGCACAGCCGTGGTCGCCACCGACTCGTTCTCCCCCTCGACGTTCCACGCGGTCAACGAGGCCGCCATCGAGACCGGCCGCCCGTGGCTGCTCGCCTACTGCGACGGCTCCCACGCGGTCGTCGGCCCGTGGTTCGTCCCCCACGTGACGCCCTGTTACGCGGAGGTGGAGGCGCAGCTCGAAGCCGGCATCGTCAACCTGGCGGAGTACCTCGTGTTCCGCGATGCGGCCGACGGCCGCGCCGCTCCGACCTTCTCGCCATACCGCGGCGTCGCCGCCGCGTGGGCCGTCGCGGCACTGGTACCGATGCTCGCCGGCGCTTCTCCACCGCTGCTCGGACGGTTCATGACGTTCGACTTCGAGCGCATGAGCATCGACACGACCGACGTCCTGCGCCTCCCCCGCTGCCCACGGTGCTCGGACACGCCGACCCGCCACGTCTTCGCATGAACGAGCGTCGGGAGGCGGGTATCCCGCCGAGCAGCGAGCGTGGCCCGGCGGCCCGGCGCCGCAGGCGCCAGGAGCGGCAAGCATGAAGGTTGCGACCTACAACGTGGGCGACCCCCGGTTCGCGCCACGGCCGACCCTCGCCGACCTCGCAGGTGCATCCGACCTGCTCGCCCTGTACTCGCCCTTCGGCGCCGTCCGCGAGGTCGACCTCTATCCCGCGCTGGGCGGACAGCTCCCAGGGCTCCAGGGCATCACGGCACCGTTCGACCTCGACCGGTACGTCGAGTTCGCGGCCGGCCGGCACGGGCTCCAGACAAAGCTGCGGCAGCAGATCCAGTCCGGCGGCAAGGGCCTGTCCGCGACCGAGGCCGTCTTCTCGGCGCTCGGCGAGTTCGCCGAGCGCTTCTTCGCGCTGCTGACGTGGCTCGCCCGCCGCGAGGACCTGCGCCTGGCGAGCTACTGCGAGCTGGCCGAGAGCCACGATCCCCTACCGCCGCTCGAGCTGCTCGTGCCCTTCGCTCCCGAACAGCACGCCGAGCCGCTGCCTTACCCGCACCTGACGCCCGACACGCCGATCGCGTGGATGCCGGCCCGGCACGTCCGCTCGGGGATCAAGACCTTCGTGCCGAGCCAGCAGGTCTGTCTGTTCCACTTCGTGCTGCCGGGCGAGACGGTCGTCAGCCCGGCCACCTCCGGTGGCCTCGCGTGCGGTTCGACGTTCGAGGCCGCGGTCCTCAACGGCGTGAACGAGCTCGTCGAGCGCGACACGTTGAATCTGTCGTGGCACGCACGGTTGCCCGGGCGGCGTGTCCCGCTCGAATCGATCCGCTTCCCGGGCCGGGCCGGGCGGCTCGCCGAGACGGTGCGGCGGATCGCTCCCGACACCGTCGTCGTCCGCCACGAGACCGACCTCCCGGACTTCGCCGTCGTGAGCGCGCACCGTTTCGTACGGGGTCGATCCGAGCTCGCGTTCAGCTGCGGTACGGCAGCGTCGGTCGACCCGGCCCGGGCCTTCGCCGGAGCAATCGTGGAGCTCTTCCAGACCGAGCACCCGCAGTCGCTCGCCCGCCTCGTACCCGACTGGGCGGCCAGTGAGATGTCGCAGCGGATCGCGGCGCAGTCGATCAAAGCCGCCGAGGCGCTCGGGAACGTCGCCGACCGCATCAACCTCTACGGCTATCCCGAGTTCTACGAACGTGTCCGCGACGACCTCGTGCCCACCGAGACGACCGACCTCGAGCCCGCGCCGGCCGAGGACACGGCCGACGAGTTCGAGCGCGCGTTGGGCGCGCTCGAACGGCGCGGCATCGACCCGATCGTGGTGGACATGCTCCCGGACGACTACCTCACGGGCCGGCACCACCTGTCGGTCACGAAGGTCGTGATCCCGGAGCTCACACCGTTGAACGTGCCCCCGTTCCGGCTGCTCGGCCACCCGAGGTACCGCACCATACGGCGCGACCTCGGTTTGCAGGAGACCATCACCGAGTTCCACGAGCTCCGCCACGACGAGTTGCCGTTCCCATGACGATCGACGAAGCGCTTCCGCCGGCGCTGGAGTACCCGACCGTCGAGCCCGAGTCCGCAATCGAGCTGCGGTGGAATCCCGAACAGGACGTGCGCCGCCGGCTGTTGCCCGGCCCGCCGCACGTCGCCGAGCTGTATCACGTGAACGCCGCGCTCGACGCGTTCCGCCTGGGCGAGATCGCGCCGCCCGCGGAGATCGAGCAGGTGCGAGAGACCTATCTCGCCACGAGCTTCGGTCCCACTGCGGGCACCGAGCCGGACGCGTGGCGCGAGCTGTGCACCGACCTGGGCGACCCAGTGGCCGCGTGCCTCGCGTCGGTGCACGACGTTCCGTCGGTACGAGCCGCGCTCTTCGGCGCCGACATCTGCTGGCTCGACGGCTCGCAGCTGTGGCGGGTGGCGGCCACCCGGCCCGTGCTGGTACGCGAGGCGGCCGTGTTCCCCGAGCATCTCGAGGAGCTGGCCGCGTCGACCGTCGAGCCGCCCCGCTCCACGCGGTTGGTCGCGATCGTCCTGTGCCCGTGGCGGTACATGAGCCTCGTGGGCCCACGCGGATACCGACGCGCCCTCGTCGACGCGGGAATCCTCGTGTCGCACCTCGCCACCAGCGCCGCCGACCTCCGCTTCGCGTGGCGCGTTCATCACGACTTCGTGGACCGGGCCGTGAACCGCGTGCTGCTCGCGGACGGCGTGGAGCGCGCGGCCGTCGTCCTGCTCGAACCGGAGGCCTGAAGTGCAACCCGCCGACGCCGCCGCGCCCCGTCCGCCCGTTTCACCCGTTCCGGATGCCCCCGACGCGCCGGCTCCGGTCGCGTGGCCACGCCTCGTCCCGGAACTCGTCGAGCAGCTCGCGACGCTCGGCCCGGACGACCAGCGGACGCTCGCCACCGTCCTGGCGCGCTCCCGCCACCGGCAGCGCGACACCGGCCTCGATCCGGTCTTCCTGAGCCACGACCAGATGCGTTTCGACCCCACGAGGCCGATGCCGAACCCAACTCGTGCCGACCAGCACGAGATCCTCGGCCCGTCGCGACCGGGGCCGGTCGTGCCGCTCGCACACCCGCGACCCGGCGAGCGCTCGGTGTGGGACGCGCTCGACAGGCGCGCGACGGTCCGCGACCACGACGACCGCCCGGTCCCGCGCGGCGGGCTGGTTCCGCTGATCTGTTACGCCGTCGGCCGCCGGCGGACGACTGCGACCTACGGCATCCACGACCTGCCGTTGCGGACCGTCATGTCGGCGGGCGGGATCGAGTCGGTGGAGATCCTCGTGGCGGCCCGCGCGGTGGACGGCCTCGCCCGCGGTGTCCATCGCTACGACGTGCGCGCCCACGCGCTCGTGTCACTGCCGATCGCGGAACCGGCGATGCTGCTGATGCGGGCGTGCGGACAGCAGGCGTGGGTCCTCGAGGCGCCGGTCGTGCTCCTGCTCCTGGGCCGGCTGGCACGCTCGCGCTGGAAGTACGGTGACATGGCGTACCGGCTCCTGCAACAGGACGTGGGCAACGTCCAGGCGAACGTGGCGCTCGTCGCGTCGGCCATGGGCTGGAGCGCATGCCCGTACTCGGGCTTCGATCCCGACGAGCTCGGCGCCGACCTCGGCCTGCGTCCCGGAGCCGAGTTCGTCGCGGGCACGATCGTCCTCGGACTGCACAGGGCCGCCCCTTGACGCTCGCCGTCGATCGGGTCGAGGCCGACGATCTGACCGCGTTCCTCGAGTTGCCTTTCCGCTCGTACGCGGGCAACCCTTCCTGGGTCCCGCCGTTCCTGCCCGTGCAGCATCACCGCCTCACCACGCCCTCGGCGCGCGAGCAGCGGGCACTGTACGTCGCCGAGCGGGACGGCCGGGTCGTAGGGCGAGTGGGCGCCGCGACCGACGCAGTGTTCGACGCGTTCCACCGGTCCCGCACGGGCTGGGTCGGCTTCTTCGAGTGCGACGACGACCAGGCCACCGCGACCGCGTTGTTCGACGCCGCGGACCGGTGGCTGCGCGAACAGGGCTGCGAGCGCGCGCTCGGCCCGTCGTCGTTCGCGACCATCGAACCGTGCGGGTTGCTCGTCGAGGGGTTCGAGCGGCCGCCGGCGGTCGACACGTCGTACAACCCACCCTGGTACGAGCGGCTCTGGCGCGGCGCCGGCTGGGTGCCCTACGAGGACCTGCTGGGGTTCACGGTCGACGCGCACGCGCCGCTGGTCGTGACCGAGCGCGAGCAGACGATCGCGAGCCGGTTGCAGGCGCGGCTGGACTTCGCGATCGGGCGCCTTGCCGGCGAGGAGCTCCGCACGGCGCTGCACGCGTTCTTCTCGACCCGGCCCACCACGCCCTGGGGTCACCTGCCCTTGTACTGGCCGCTGACCGCGCCCGAGGTCGACGCGTTCGCCGGCGCGATCGCGAGCGGCGCGTTCGGGCACGACGCGTTGTTCGTGCTCGACCGGGGCACGGGCCGGGCGATCGGCTGCGCGGTGTGGCAGGCGGACCTGAACGAGGTGATGCTCGAAGCGCGCGACCCGGCGTTCGTGTGGCCCGCCGACCTGCCGGCCCGCCTCCGCCGCGCGCGGACGATCCGCGGCGGTGCCGGCGGCTTCGCGCCCGAGTACCAGATGCTCGGCGCGAGCCTCCTGGTGATGCCGATGCTCGACGAGGTACGCGCCTCGTTCCCAGATCTCGAGACGGTCGAGATCTCATGGGTCGCGGCGAGCAACATCCCCATGCTCAAGCTGGCGCAGCGGTGGTGCGGCCCGCCCACCCGCCGGTGGCGCGTGTTCTCCCGTGCGCTGCACGCGGACGGGCGCGCGGATCGACACGCCGACCGGCGTAACGCGAGCGCGCTCGCATGACGACCGAGCGGGCAGTGGCGTTCGCGTGGTTCCGCGAGGCGGCCGCCACGATCCTCCACGTTCCCGCGGAGAACATCCGGGAGTCCAGCCGGTTCCGGGAAGACCTCATGGCGACGAGCCTCGACGTCATCGAACTGGTCATCGCGCTCGAGGACCGTCTGGGGACGCAGCTTCCGATCGAGGCGCTCGTCGGCGCCGAAACGGTCGGCGAGGCGCTCGACCGCGTGTTCGAGGATCCGACGGATCCCGGACCGCTCAGCGGGTCAGGCGACGGTTGAACTGCCAGACCGCGAGCGGCGTGAACACGATCACCAACACGAGCGAGGCGATGGCAGCCTTGGTCAGCGGCACGCCCGCCGGCTTGCCGTTCGCCACCGCGCGGACTCCGTTGATCAGGAAGGTGAGCGGGTTGTTGCGCGCGATGACCTGGGCCCAGCCCGTCATCGCGGCGGCGGGGACGAAGGCGCTCGAGAAGAACGTCGCCGGGTACAGCCACGAGTACAGGCCGGCCTGCGCCGTCTCGGCGTTCGGCGCCAGGAGCCCGATGTTGGCTGCCATGATGCTGAGGGCCACGCCCCAGAGCACGAGGATCACGAACACCGCCACCACTCCGAACAGGTTCGAGTGGAACCGGAAGCCGACGAGCGTGCCGACCGCGAACACGATCACCGCGGTCACGAGCATCCGGACCGCGTCGGCACCGATGCGCCCGAGGAGCACGGAGGACCGCGCAACCGGCATCGAGCGGAAGCGGTCCATCACCCCGCGCTGCTTGTCCTCGGCGAGACCCACCGCCGTCCCCCCGCACATGAACGTCACGGACTGCGCGGCGACACCGGGAACGAAGAAGTCGACGTAGACGACTCTCGGAACCTTCACGACGTTGCTGAAGACCGCGTAGAACAGGACGACGAACATCGCGGGCTGCGTGATCGTGAAGAACAGGAGGCTCTGGTTGCGTGCCATGCGCAGCACGTTGCGCCGGAACAAGGCCCGCGCGTGTACCAGCGCGTCGCGGAAACCGGCGTGGGCGTTCACCGCCCCGACGCCTCGCGAGCACGACTCGCATCCGTCAGGGCGAGGAACACCTCGGACAGGGACGGCCGGACGAGCGCGACCTCGAGAAGCGGGATCCCGGCCGAAGCGAGGACGCCGAGCGCGCGGGCCGCGCTCTCCGGATCGGGCCCGATGGTCAGCGACACCCGCTGCGCCCGCTCGTCGCGCACGATCGCGCCGAGGGGCGCGAGCGCGGCCGCCGCCGGCTCGAGGTCGCGGGGATCCTCGAGCGTCACGTGCAAGGTGCGCTGCGCCAGGCCCGCCTTGAGCTCGTCGGTCGTGCCACCGGCGATCACGCGGCCGCGGTCGATCACGGCGACCGCGTCGGCGGCCTCGTCGGCCTCCTCGAGGTCCTGCGTCGTCAGCAACACCGTCATCCCGTCGGCAACGAAGCCCCGCAGCATGGACCACAGGCGGATCCGGCTCGGGAGGTCGAGTCCCGCCGTCGGCTCGTCGAGGAAGAGCACCCGGGGGCGGCCGACGAGCCCGGCCGCGAGGTCGAGGCGCCGGCGGAGCCCGCCCGAGTAGTGCTTCACTCGGAGGTCGGCGAGCTCGCGCAACTCGAACGCGTCCAGGAGCTCGTCGGCGCGCCGGTTCGCGACCGGGTCGCGCCAGCCGAGGAGCCGCCCGACCAGCTGGAGGTTCTCGAACCCGGTGAGCTCGTCGTCCACCGACGCGAACTGCCCCGTCAGCCCGATCAGCGAACGCACGCGGTGGGCGTCGGCCACGACGTCGTGCCCGCCGACCCGGGCGGCACCGGCGTCGGGCCGCAGGAGCGTCGAGAGGATTCGGACCATGGTGGTCTTGCCGGCCCCGTTCGGGCCGAGCAGCGCGTGCACCGAGCCCGCGTCCACGGTGAGGTCGAGGCCGTCGAGGGCGCGCACCTCCCCGTAGGCCTTGTGGAGGCCCTCGGCCTCGACGACCGGCGCGCTCAACCGTTTCCCCTCGCCCCGAGCTCTGACATTCCGTAGAATCTAGTCGAAATCGGTAGTCGCGCCGCGGTTTCCGCTCACGCCAAGGACCTCGCCCATGACCTCCATGCTCGAGTTGATCGACCGCGGCGCCGGCGTTGGCTGCACAGTGAGCTTCGCCGGCGAACGGCTCGAGACGGTCTCGCTCGGCGACGTGCTGCGCGGCGCCGAGTCCACCCGTGACTTCCTCTGCGAGCGCTACCCGGCGGGCGCGGCCGTGGCGATGCTCCTCACGGCCTCGCGCAGCTGCCTCGAGGCGCTCTACGGCGCCTGGCAGGCGGGGTTGCGAGTCGCCTCCCTGCCCATCCCCGCGGCGGGCGCGGACTACGGAGCGTACGCGGCGCAGCTCCACCGGCTCATGGCCGTCGCCGGGGCCACCGAGCTGTACGCGGAGGCGGAGTACACCACCTTGCTCGGGCTCATCGGCGTCGACGCCTCGCCGTACGAGTCGATGGCGACGCGCGGACGCGGGTCCGAACGCGAGGGGGCCGAGCTGCTCCAGTTCACGTCGGGCACGACGGGCACGCCCAAGGCCGTCCGGCTCTCGCTCGACCGGGTGGGCGAGAACGTCGCCGCGATCCTCGAGCGCATCGACCCCGGCCCGGGTGACGTCTCGGCGTCGTGGTTGCCGCTGTCGCACGACATGGGGCTCGTCGGCATGGTCCTCACGTCGGCGGCGGCCGCGGCCGCCGTCGGTCGCGGCACGCTCCACCTCATGAAGCCCGAGCACTTCGTGGCCCGGCCGGGCTCGTGGCTGCGCCTGTGCGCCGACACGGGTACGACGATCACTGCCGCGCCCGACTTCGCCCTGCGGCTCGCAACGCGCTTCGCCCGACGCGAGCCGCCCGGCGACCTGTCGGCGCTCCGCTGTCTCATCACCGGCGCCGAGCCGATCCGCAGCTCGACGCTACGGACCTTCACCGAGACGTTCTCGGGGGTGGGACTGCGGCCCGCCGCGCTGTGTCCCGCGTATGGGATGGCCGAGGCGACGCTGGCCGTGACCCTCACGCCGCCCGATGCCGTTCCCCTCCACCTCGACCGGCGCGACGTGGCGGCCGAACTCGCCCGGTTCGACGTCGATCCGTCGCTCGGCCGCGAGACCGCGCTCGTCGGCTCCGGCCCGCCGTTGCACCGCACGACGGTCGGCATCGACGACGGTGGGGCGATCACGGTCGACAGCGGGTCGCTCTTCGAGGAGTACCTCACCGAGGACGGACCGGTCGCCGCGTCGCGCCCGTTCGCGACCCGGGACCTCGGGTTCGTCGCCGACGGTCAGCTGTTCGTGCTCGGCCGCCGCGACGACCTCCTGATCGTCGCGGGCAGGAAGTACTTCGCCCGCGACCTCGAGGACACCGTCGAACACGTGCCCGGCGTCCGCCCCGGTGGCAGCGCGGCCGTTGGGCGAGCCTCCGGTCGGGTCGGGGTAGTGGCCGAGGTGACCGTGGACGCCGCCGGTCGGGCCGGCGTCGAGGAGGCCATCCGGGCGAGGCTCGCGTCGGAGTTCGCGCTCGCCCCCGACGGCGTGCTCCTCGTGGAACCCGACGCGCTGCCCAAGACGCCGAGCGGCAAGAAGCAGCGCCACCTGGCCGCGGCCATGCTCGACGCCGTGGCCGGCTGATCGTTCAGCCGGGGCCCGTCATCGTCTCGGGCCGGACCACGGTGTCGAAGAGCTCCGCGCTCACGCCCGACGCGAGCGCGGCTTCGCGCAAGGTGGTGCCGTCCTCGTACGCACGCTTGGCGATCGCGGCCGCGGCGTCGTAGCCGATCGAGGGCGTGAGCGCGGTCACCGACATCAAGGACTCCTCGACGAACCGCGCGATGCGCGCCCGGTCCGGTTCCAGGCCGTCGACGCACCAGATGCGGAACCCGTCGCACGCGTCGGCGAGCAACCGCACGCTCTCGAGCACGTTGCGCGCCATGACGGGCCGACACACGTTGAGCTCGAACTTGCCCGCCGAACCCGCCATCGCGACCACCACGTCGTTGCCGAGCACCTGGAGGCAGACCATGATCATCGCCTCGCACTGCGTCGGGTTGACCTTGCCGGGCATGATCGAGGAACCCGGCTCGTTCGCCGGGAGCCGCAGCTCGCCGAGCCCGGCCCGGGGGCCCGAGCCCAACCACCGCACGTCGTCGGCGATCTTGAGCAGGTCGGTGGCGAGCGTCCGCAGCGCGCCGCTCGCGTACACGAGCTCGGCGTGGGCTGCGAGCGCGGCGAACGCGTTGGGGGCCACCGTCAGCGGGAGGTGCGTCATCTCGGAGAGCAGCGCGGCGACGCGAGCGCCGAACTCCGGGTGCGTGTTGACGCCCGTCCCCACGGCGGTGCCGCCGATCGCGAGCTGCGCGACACCGACCGTCGCCTGCTCGAGCCGGACCCGGCCGGCGTCGAGCTGCGCCACGTAGCCGCCGAACTCCTGGCCGAGCGTCAACGGCACCGCGTCCTGGAGGTGGGTCCGGCCGACCTTGACGATGTCGGACCACT
Organism: Acidimicrobiia bacterium; assembly: GCA_046331155.1. Taxonomy (GTDB): domain Bacteria; phylum Actinomycetota; class Acidimicrobiia; order IMCC26256; family CAWATG01; genus JAXLRK01. The sequence goes on along the minus strand of JAXLRK010000002.1, from coordinate 808,340 downwards.
CGCGGGCCCGCGCGTCGAGCGCGTCGCGTAGCCGCCGGACCGCCGGCACCAGCGAACGCGTGAGCTGTTCCACGACCGCCAGGTTGACGGCGGTCGGGAACGCGTCGTTGCTGGACTGGCCCCGGTTCACGTGGTCGTTCGGGTGGACGGGTTCCCGGCCCCCCCGGGTGCCGTTCGCCAGCTCGTTCGCGCGGCCCGCGATCACCTCGTTGACGTTCATGTTCGTCTGCGTGCCGCTGCCCGTCTGCCAGACGGAGAGCGGGAACTCGTCGTCGAGCTCGCCCGAGAGCACGTCGTCGGCAGCCCGGATCACGAAGTCGGCGACGTCCACGGGCAGCACGCCCAGTCCGCGGTTGACCAACGCCGCGGCCCGCTTGACCAACGCCAGCGCGTGCACGATCTCGATCGGCATCTGCTCGCGCCCGATCGCGAAGTGCTCGAGCGAGCGCTGGGTCTGCGCGCCCCAGTACCGCGCCACCGGGACCTCGACCGGCCCGAGGCTGTCCGTCTCGACCCGGAATCCGTCGCGCCCTGCATCGGCGACCATCTCGACCTCCCCCGGCACGCCCCGCCCTTCGGCCGCAACCTCTCCGATCAGGGGCCGCCACCGAACGGTACGCGACGGCGGCGTTTCCCGGGTGAACCGGCGCTCACCCGCGAGACGGGCGGCGGCTATGCTCGAGGCAGCTGCACCGCAGCGAGGAAGCCGGCAGCGAGGAAGCCCGTGCCGCAGTCGAGCCGAACCAGAGGACCGCGTGGGACGGCCCGGCGGACCCGCCGTGAGATGATCCTCGACACGGCCACCGAGCTCTTCTCCGAGCAGGGGTTCAGCGAGACCGGTATCGACGAGATCGGCGCGGCGGTGGGCATCACCGGTCCCGCCGTGTACCGGCACTTCGCGGGCAAGCATGCTCTGCTCGTCGCCGTGATCGAGCGTTCGGTGCAACACCTCCAGGACGCGGTCGAACAGGCCCTTGCCGACGCCTCCTCGCCCGACGACGCGCTGCGCCGGCTGGTGCACTTCAGTGTGGACGCGTGCATCGACGACCGCGCGCTCACCGCGATCTACTGGCAGGAACGGCGCAACCTCCCGGTGCGGGCGAGGTCGCGGATCGACCGGCTGCACCGCCTGATGGTCGACGAATGGGTGGGCGTGCTACGGCCGCTCCGGCCCGACCTGAGCGAGAGCGAGACCCGCATGTGCGTCCATGCTGCGAGCGCGTTGATGCAGTCCGTCGCCAACCGGGAGACCTCGATCGGGCGCGATCGCCTGCACGACCTGCTCTCCTCGATGACCCTGGCCGCACTGCTCGGCGAGAACCCGCCGTCGAGGAACGGCGCTCGGGCGCGCGCGCGTCGCCCGGCCGTCAGATCCCGAGCCGTCAGATCCTGAGCCGTCAGATCGTGAGATCGTCGGGCAGGTCCGGGTGCTTCGTACCCGACCAGGCCGGCGGGCGCTTCTCGAGGAACGACATCACACCCTCGATCGCGTCGGGCTGCTCCCCGGTCCACCACGTGAGCTTGGTCTCCTCGCCCATCGCCGCGGCGCGATCCGTCTCCTGGAGGAACCGGTAGACGAGCCGTTTGGTGATCGCGACCGACGCCGGCGCGGCGTTCACGACGAGGTCGTGCGCGTAGTCGAGCGCCGCGGGGAGAACTTCGTCGCGCGGCAGCGCGCGTGACGCTAGACCCATCTCGACCGCTTCGCGGCCGCTGAACATCCGGCCGGAGAGCAGCAGGTCGAGCGCGAGCTCGAGCCCGATGATGCGGGGAAGGAGCCAGGTGGAGTTTGCTTCGGGCAGCACGCCCCGGCGGACGAACACGAAGCCGAGCTTTGCGTCCTCGGCCACGAACCGGATGTCGAACATCAACGGGAGTGTGAGACCGACGCCGACCGCGGAACCGTTGATCGCCGCGATCACCGGGGTGACCATGTCCCAGTACGCGTAGTGGTGCGCGATCGTGTCGGACGTGACGCCGAGCTCCTGGTCGTGCTGCGCGTGCGTGTCGGCGCCGAAGGTCTCTGCTCCCGCTTCCATGTCGAAGCCCGAGCAGAACGCCCGGCCGGCGCCGGTCAGCACGATCGCGCGGACGCCTTCGTCCCGGTCGAGGGCCCACATGGCGTCCCGGAACTCGAAGTCCATGCGGAAGTTGATCGCGTTCATCCGCTCGGGGCGGTTGAGCGTGACGGTGGCGACGCCGCGGTCCACCTGGACGAGGATCGTCTCGTAGTCCTTCACTTGAGCCTCCGGCACCTGAACCTCGGGGATGGGTGGGTCACGAGCGGTACGCGCGCCGCTCGTGATCCCAGGTCTTCGGGTTGATCGCCTGGTCGCGCAGCTCGACCTTGCGGACGCGCTGGGTCTCGGTCTTCGGCAGCTCCCCGACCATCTCGACGAACCGCGGGAACATGAACCGGGGCATGCGCGGCTCGAGGAACTCCAGGAGCGTCTCCGGGTCGAGGTCGGCGTCGGGGCGGGCCACGACCACCACCTTGATCTCGTCTTCTCCCGCGCCGAACTCGGAGGGGGCGGCAACGGCGGCGACCTCCAGCACGCCGGGGTGCTCACGCACGTAGCCCTCGACCTCGAGCGACGACACGTTCTCGCCCTTCTTGCGCATCGCGTCCTTGAGGCGGTCCACGAAGAAGTAGTTGCCCGCCGCGTCGCGGCGAAACCCGTCGCCGGTGTGGAACCAACCGTTGCGCCACGCACGGGCGGTCGCCTCGGGGTTGCGGAAGTAGCCGGCGTTGAGCTCCCACGGCCGGTGCGAACGCACGACGAGCTCGCCGACCTCGCCGTCGGGCACCTCCTCGTCGTGCTCGTCGACGACGCGCAGGTCGTAGCCCTCGCGGCGACGACCACAACTTCGCCAGTCGGTTCGGCCGGCCCGGTCGCCGAACATCGGTGCACCGATCTCGGTCATGCCGTACCCGGTGAACACCTCGAGGCCGAACCGCCGTTCGAAGTCGTCGACCTCGGGGAACAACGGGCCCGTCTGGATCCGCCGGAGCGGGTTGTCGGCGTCGTCGGGAGCGGGTGGCATCGCCATGAGGAACTGCGCCATCACGCCGACGAGGCCGGTGCTGGTGCACTCGAACTGGCGGATGTCGTTCCAGAACTCGGTGGGGCTGAACTTCTCGCGCAGCACCACGCGAGCGTTTCGGAGCGCGACGAGGTACAGCGAGATCTTCCCGCCGACGTGGAACGTCGGTAGCGCGGTGTAGTACGCGCCGTCCTCGGTGAGGCTGTCGTCGGGCACCGACGCCACGAACTGGTAGAGCTCGGCCCACGGCACGAGCACGCCCTTCGCCGGGCCGGTGGTCCCGGAGGTGTAGATGATGTTGCAGATGTCGTAGTGGGCCGGGCCCTCGAGATCTCGGGCGGGCGACGCGCCGGCGAAGAACTCGTCACCGCCCAGCACCCGCACGGGCAGCGCCGGAGGCTCGCCGTCGAGGTCGGGCACGATGACGAGCTCGGCCGCGGCGAGCGAGCCGGCCACCTCGGCGAGCTGGGGAAGGAACTCCTGCGCGAACACGAGCACCCGCGCCTCGGAGTCGACGAGCAGGTACTCGAGCATGCGCCCACGGAGCATGGTGTTGATCGGTACTTCCATGGCCCGAAGCCAGGAGCAGCCGAGCCAGGCGAAGAACGACTCGAACCGGTTGGAGAACATCGTCGCGACGGTCTCGCCCTCGCGAACACCGGCCCGCCGGAGGGCGTCGGCCCACGTCAGCACCGTGTCGTGCGTCTCACCGTAGGTCAGCGCACGACCGTCGACGTCCTGGAGGCACATCCGGCCGGAGTCCGCGGCCGCGCGGCGCGCCAGGGTGTGCGGGAGGACGAGCTCACGATCCATCATCGCCGTACACCTCCGCGAGTCCCGGAGTCGTTGACCGGACGACCGCGGCGAGGTTAACTCAAGTTCACGTCCGGTGGTGAGGCCCGATCTCCGGGTAGGCCGGGGCGGATAGCCTCGGACCATTCCAGTGGCATCCGGTGGCAGGAGGCCGGCAGGCATGGTTGCGAACTGCCTCGGTGACGCGTCACGGCGGGTGCCGGCGGACGTACTGCGGCGAACGGGGGACGCGCTCGACCGGTGGTCGGAGTTGGTGCGCCCTCTGCCCCGGTCGCTCGCCTTCGCGACGCGGACGCTTCGACGGCCGACCGTCGACCCACTCACCGAGCGCGTCGCGACCCGTCGTGAAGGGTTCACGCTCCTGGCGGGCGCGTTCCTCGACGAGATGCTGACCGGCGTCTTCCGAGCCGTGCACCCGCCGCGCCCCGAAGCCGAGGTCAGCCGGAGCCTCGACGACGCGTTGCTCGCCGTCGAACGGTTCGAGCGTCACGGCTGGTTCGACTCGCCAGCCCGTCTCCACCGCCCGCCCCCACCTCCGGACGACGCGACTCTCAGCCCGGCGAGTGCGGGCCGGACCCGGTACGAACACCTCACGTTCACCAGCGGGTACGCCCCCCACCGCGACGACCCGGGCCGGGCCCGCTGGCTCGGGTACGAGGCCAACGCGACCGCGCACGCCTGGGTGTTGCGCCACGACGACACCCGGCCGTGGATCGTGTGCGTGCACGGTGCCCTGATGGGTCGGCCCCGGCTCGACCTCTCGGCCTTCCGCGCCCGTTGGCTCCACGACCGCCTCGCGCTGAACGTGGCCGTCGTGGTGCTCCCCTTGCACGGGCCACGCAGCGCCCGGCGCTTCCCGGGCCAGGACTTCCCGGTCACGGTCGACCCCCTCGACACGCTGCACGGCGTGAGCCAGGCGGTCTGGGACGTACGGCGCGTGCTCGCGTGGATCCGCGCGCGTACCGACGCGCCGATCGGGCTCCAGGGCCTGTCGCTCGGCGGCCACACCGCCGCCATCACGGCCGGACTCGAGCCGGACCTGGCGTGCGTCATCGCCGGCATCCCCGTCGTCGACCTCTCCGAGCTCTTCGGCGGCCACCTGCCCGAGCGGGCCCTGTACCACGACGAGTACGTGCGTCTCATGACCGCGTCGCACCGGATACTCGGGCTCGTCTCGCCGCTGAACTTCCCGCCGCTCGTGCCCGCCGACCGCCGGTTCATCTACGGAGGGATCGGCGATCGTCTCGTGCACCCGCGCCGGCAGGTGCAGCGGCTCGCCGCGCACTGGGAGTGGCCATCGACGGCGTGGTACCCGGGTGGTCACACCGGCGCGTTCGCGTCGGCGCCGATCGGGCGGTTCGTCCACTCGGCGCTCGCCCACTCGGGCCTCGTGTCCACCGAGCCGGCGACGTCGAGCGCCGGCCTCGCCCCTTGATTCGCTGTGGCGACCGCATCATGAACCGGTTGACGAACCGTCGCGCGGGGTCATGAACCGGTTGCCGCCCCTCGACGGCATGTTCCTCATGGGCGAGCAGCGCGCGTGGCCGATGCATGTCGGCGCACTGATGGTGTTCGACGGGGACGCGCTCGACGCGGCGCGCTACCGGGCGTTCGTCGAGTCACGGCTCCCGTACCTGCCCGCGCTCCGCCGTCGAACGGTGCCGGTCCCGTTCGCACTGGACCGCCCGGTGTGGGAGGACGACGCGGCCGTCGATCTCGATCATCACGTGCGTGCGCGCAGGGTTCGGGCGCCCGGCGACGCCCGGGCGGTCGCGCGCACCGTGGCGTCGCTGCTCGCCAAGCCCCTTGATCACCGCCGTCCCCTGTGGGAAGCCTGGTTCCTGGACGGAATGCCCGACGACGAGGTCGCGGTCCTGTTCAAGGTGCACCACGCCGCCGCCGGCGGCTTCACCGGCATGCGGGTGCTGGAGCACCTCTGCGACCTCGAACCGGACCCGGACCTTCCGCCGCCGCGAACAGTCCGGGGCACGCCCGCTCCCTCCCGGCTGCGTCTCGCCGGCGAGGGCCTGGTGTCGGTGGGGACGTTGCCGTGGCGGATCGTCCGCCTGGCCCCGACCCTGACGCGCAGCGCCCTCGGGCTCGCTCGGTTCCGGCTGTCGCCCGACTGGGCGTCGGCGACACTGCCCTTCCAGGCGCCGAGGACCTCGCTCAACGGCTCGGTCACGCCCGAACGCAGCGCCGCGTACTGCTCCGTGCCGCTCGCCGAGGTCAAGGCGGTCAAGAACGCCTTCGACGTCACCGTCAACGACGTCGTGCTGGCCATGCTCGCGAGCGCGTTGCGCGGGTACCTCTCCGCGCACGGCGAGCACCCCACCAAGCCCCTCGTCGCCCAGCTCCCCGTGGCGACCCACGCCGGCACCGGCATCAAGACCGTCGCCGGCAACCACATGATGTTGATGGGCGCGGCCATGGCGACCGACCTCGCGGACCCGGTGGAGCGTCTGCGGACCATCCACCGGGCGACCGACAGCGGCAAGGACCTCGAAGCGGCGTTGGGCGACGAGTTGCTCACTCAGCTCTTCGGGGTGATGCCGCTGTTCGTCGTGCGCGTCGCCACCCGGCTCTACACCGACCTGCACCTCGCCGAGCTCATGCCCCCGGTCTTCAGCCTGATCGTGTCCGACGTCCCCGGTCCACCGGTTCCGCTCTACTCGGCCGGCGCGCGCATCCGGCGCCTCTATCCGTTCGGCCCGCTGTTCGAGGGCAGCGGGCTGAACGTGACGGTCGCCAGCTACGTCGACGCGGTGGATTTCGGCTTTCTCGCCTGTCCGGCGCGCGTCGACGACGTCGAGTCGATCGCCCGGGGCACCGAGGAGGCGCTCGCCGAGCTCGTCGCGCGGCTGCCCAAGGCGGTCGTGGCGCCCGCACCGCGTCCCAGCAAGGATGAACCCATGCCCGAACCCGATGCCACGTTGCGGGCACTCGCCGACGACCTCCTGGCCGAGGAGGCCGCGCTCGACGAGCTGGTCGCGGACTTGCCCGACGACCGCTGGGGGCTCGCGACACCCGCGCCCGGATGGGCGATCCGCGACCAGATCGGGCACCTCGCGTACGCCGAGGACCTCGCCGCGCTCGCGGCATCGGACGAAGCTGCGTTCTCCGTGGAGCTGGCGCGCGCGCTGGACGACCTCGGCGCGTACCAGCGCGAGATCGACGCGCGCGTCGCGTCGATGGCCCCGTCGGAGCTGCTCGCCTGGTGGCGGGCGAGTCGCGCCCACACGATCGAGACCGTGCTGCGCCACGACCCGGCGACGCGCATCGCGTGGATGGTCACGCCGATGAGCCCACGGTCGTTCCTGACCGCGCGTCTCATGGAGACCTGGGCCCATGGTCGCGACGTCGCCGACGCGCTCGGCGTGGAGCCGGTGCCCACGGACCGCCTGCTCCACGTCGCGTCGCTCGGAGTCCGAACCCGCGCGTTCTCCTACGCCAACCGCGGCCTCGCGGTTCCCGACGCCCACGTCCGCGTCGAGCTCGACGCTCCCGACGGCACGGTCTGGGCGTGGGGACCCGTGGACGCGACGGACCGCATCACCGGTTCGTCAGTTGACTTCTGTCTCGTCGTGACCCAACGGCGCAACGTCGCCGACACGGCCCTGCGCATCGACGGGCGCGCTGCCGCCGAGTGGATGAACCTCGCGCAGGCGTTCGCGGGCCCGCCGACCCGTCGGGACCCGGCGCCGCCCGGCGTCAGGTCGACCCGGTGAGGTAGGCGGCGCGCAGCGCGGCGGGATCACTCCGCAGCTCCTCGGCGTCGCCGGCGAACTCGATCCGGCCGTTGTGCAACACGTACGCCCGGTCCGAGATCTCGAGCGCGTCGCGAGCGTGCTGCTCGACCAGCAGCACGCCGACCCCGGTGTCCGCCGCGTCGCGCACGGCCCCGAGGATCCGGCGCACCGCTAGCGGCGCGAGCCCGAGGGACAACTCGTCGGCCAGCAGGAGCCCCGGCTTCGCGGCCAGCGCCCGCGCGAGCGTGAGCATCTGCTGCTCTCCGCCCGAGAGCAGCCCGGCGCGCCGGTGCAGCAGCAGCTCGAGCTCGGGGAAGTAGCCGCACGCATCCTCGACGGTGCCCCGACCGAGGCGGAGGTTCCCGATGGTCGTGAGACCGGCGAAGACCCCGCGCTCGCCCGGCACGAAGGCCAGCCCCTGGCGCGCCCGTGCGTGCAGCGGCGCGGTCCGCGACGAGCCCCGCCAGACCACCTCGCCGCCCAGCGGCGTGAGCTCGCCGGCGAGGGCGAGGAGCGTCGTGGTCTTGCCCGCGCCGTTCGGGCCGAGCAGCGCGACGACCTCCCCCGACCGGACCTCCAGGTCGACGCCGCGTACGGCGGCGAGCGCGCCGTACCCGGCCGACAGGTCCCGCGCCGCGATCAGGGCCTCGTCGGGCACGGTCCGCGGCGGCGGCCGGGTCGCGGTCGCGTGCACGGGCTCGCGCGCCGCGTCCTTCGGGATCCCGAGGTACGCGGCGACGACCACCGGGTCGTCGCGGACCTGGGCGGGCGTCCCCTCCGCGATCCGCTGCCCGAAGTGCAGCACGGTGACCCGGTCGCAGGTCGAGAGCACGAGGGAGACGTCGTGCTCCACCAACAGCACCGCCAGTCCCCATTCGTCGGCCACCCGGCGCACGAGGGCGCCGAGCTCGGCCGTCTCGCTCTCGTCGAGCCCGGCCGCGGGCTCGTCGAGCAACAGCACCGAGGGATCGGCGGCGATGGCCCGCGCGATCGCGACCAGCCGGCGACGGCCGTACGGCAGCTCGTCGACGCGACGCTCGAGGTCGGCCTCGAGCCCGAACTCACGCACCGCGGCCGTCGCTCGCGCGCGCAGGCGGCGCCGGCCCGGGCGCACCAGGTCCGTCAGATACGCGAGCGAGTTCCGCGTTTCGCAGGCGGTGACGAGGTTGTCGCGGACCGTCATGGTGTCGAACAGCTCGAGGCTCTGGAACGAGCGGCCGATGCCGGCGAGCGCGCGCCGGCGGGGAGACCATCCCTCGAGGCTCGTGCCATCGAGCCCCACCACACCGCCGACGATCGGCGTGAACCCGGTCACCGCGTCGATGAGCGTGGTCTTGCCGGCACCATTCGGGCCGATGAGGCCGACGACCTGCCCGGGCCGGACGTCGAGCGACACGTCGTCGAGCGCGACCACGCCGCCGAAGCGGACCCGCAGGTTCCGCACCGTCAGGGTGCTCGGGTGCACCCGCCCGGGATCCTCGTGCTCGTCCTCGTCGGAGGGAGCGGGACGGCGCGCCCCGCCACGCACCCGGTGCGCGAGTTGTGCCACGACGCTCGCCAGGCCGTCGGGACGGACGACGAGCAGGACGAGCAGCGCGAGGCCCAAGGTGATCTGCACGGTCTCGTCGGTCCCGAACACGCTGCTCGCCCACGTCGGGACGAAGGCGTGCGGCGCCAACGCCGCGCCGATGACCGGGCCGAGCACGAACCCGATCCCACCGATCACGGCGTACACCACCATAAAGATCGACTGGAAGATCGAGAAGGTGGGCCAGAACGTCACGTTGGGCCGGTGGAAGCCGAGCAGGATCCCGCCGACGGCGGCGATGCCCGCGGCGAGGCCGAACGCGTAGAGCTTGGCCCCGAACACGCTGATGCCGAGCGACGCCGCAGCGCGTTCGTTCGTCCGCACCGCGATGAGCCGGCGGCCGGCCCGGCCACGCCGCAGGTTCGCCACCGCCACCGCCACCAGCACCAGCAGCACGAACGACAGCGCGGCGTAGCGCTCGGGGTGCTCGAACGTGTCGAAGTCGACGCCGAAGAATCGCGGTGCCCCCACGACGGTTCCCGTGACGCCGCCGGTGAGCTGGGCGTTGTTGAGGATCATCGACTCGATGACCAGCGCGAGGCCCAGCGTGACGACGGCCAGGTTCACGCCCCGCGTTCGCAGCGCGGGGAGACCCACGATCACGCCGACGGGGATCGCGCCGAGCACGCCGAGGAGCATCGCCAGCTCGAACGGCATCGCGTGGTCGGCGACGAGCTTGGCGGCGATCCAGGCGCCCATGCCGGCGAGCGCGAACTGGGCGAGCGAGAGCTGCCCGGTGTAGCCGGTTACGACGACGAGCGAGAGCAGCACGATCGCGATCGCGCAAGTGGTCGTGAACGCGTCGACGAGCTGCGTCGAGATCAACCACGTGCTCCCCAGCACCACCAGCGCGGCCGGGACGACGAGCCGCGGGCGGATCCGGCCCGTGCCCACCTCGGGTGGGTGCTCCGATGCCTCCCCCCGCAGCGGCAGGGCCCGGCCCCGCACGACGAGCACCACGATGATGACGACGAACGGCACCGACCGGGCGAGCCCGCTCAACGTCACCGACGGGCCGAGCCGCACCTGGAGGTACGCGACCTCCGACTCGAGCACCCCGATGAGCAACCCGCCCAGGAACGTGAGCGGGAACGACCGGAATCCGCCGACGAGCGCGGCCGCGAGCGCAGGGACGACGAGCAAGGTCAGGTCGAACACCTTGAGGCTCGTGATGTTGACGATGAGGATGCCGGCCAGCACGGCGAGCATGCCGCCCGCCGCCCAGTTGACCGAAGCCACCACGTCGGGCGAGATCCCCTGGGCGGCGGTCGCCTGCCGGTTCTCGGCGACCGCGGTCGTTGCCAGACCGAAGCGCGTGAATCGGTACACGGCCATCAGCACGGTGGTGAGGGCCGCGCCGATCAGCAGGATGACGAGCCGGTCCTTCCCGAGCACGACGTCGTCCCAGAACGTCACGGTGTCCGCGGTGGGCAGGAGCTTCTGCACGAGCTTCGGCGTCTCGCCCCACCTGGCCTCGCCGAACCCGAGCAGCACCGTGAGCAACCCGAGCGTCGCGATGAGCCGGGCGAGCGCGGGCGCGCGGCGCATCGGCCGCATGACCCCGAGATGGAAGGCCACGCCGATCGCGGCGCCGAGCCCGAGGGCCATCACCCAGGCGAGCCAGGTCGGCGTGCCACCCTCGCGCTGGTTGTAGAAGACGAACGCGCCGACCATGCCGATCGCGCCGTGGGCGAAGTTCAGGACGCCGGAGCCCCGGTAGACCAGCACGATCCCCTGCGCCGCGAGTGCGTACACCGCACCGGCACCGAGACCGAGCACCGCGAAGCGCACCCAGCCCACCGCGGGAAAGTTACCGTGCGTTCACTTCGACCCGCAAGGACCGGTCCGCGCCGTGACTGTCCAACGATGTGAAGCGTCGTTAGCATTCGTGGAGTGCAGACGGCGGCCGCGCCCGCGCAGCGGTCCGACTCGGTTCCCCCCGAGCCCGCACACCCGCGCGGTCGCGTACTCGCCGGCCTCGGACTGGCCTTGCTCGGCGCCGGGCTGTGGACCCTCGCGATGCCGCCGTTCACCGCGTGGCCTCTGATCTGGTTCGGCTTCGTCCCCGTGATCGTCGCTCAGCACCGTGTCCTCCCGGAGCGGTGGTCCGGGCTCGGCTTCGGCGTCGGGGTCGGCGCGTATCTCGCGGGCCAGTTCTCGGTCGGGCTCGCCCAGGGTCACGTAGCGTTCGTGTTCCAGCTCCTGCCCCTCTACATGGCGCTCGTGGTCTGGGCGCTCGCCTGGCGCACCGCCCGCTTCCACCGCCAGACCGCCTACCGCTGGATCGCGATCTCTACCCCGGTCGCGTGGGTCGCTCTCGACTTCGCGCGGGCGTCGGGCAACGCGACGATGGGCGGCACGTTCGCGAACCCCGCCTACGCGATGTGGCAGCACCCCGGCTTCCTCCAGCCGCTGGCCGTGTTCTCGATCTACGGCCTGGAGCTCCTGATCGTCCTCTCCAACTGGGCGCTCGCCGCGCTGGCGATCGCGATCGTCGACCGGCGCCGGGGGACGACCGCGCCCGGCCCCGCGGTGCGCGTGGCCGCGGCGCGAACCGCGGCGATCGCGGTGGCAGTCGCCGTGACGGCGTGGGGAGTCCTCAGCGCCGCCATGATCCGCAGCCCGCGCGCCACCGTGACCGTCGCCGCGGTGCAGCCGGGCAAGGTGCACGACAAGACCGAGGAGCTCGCGCACGACGTCGCCCAGACACAGACCGCGGCGGCGCGTGGCGCGCGGCTCGTGGTCTGGCGCGAGGTCGGGCTGAACTTCGAGCCCCAACGGCGCCACACCGCCGAGCTCGCCGCGCTGGCGAGATCGACCGGGGCCCACCTCGTGATCGGCTACGGCCTGAAGACGTCGCGCGGCCATCTCAACGAGGCGACGTTGCTGACACCCGACGGCCGCTTCCTCGGCCGGTACGGGAAGGAACATCCCGGGACGTTCGCCGGCGACTACAGCGACACGGGCGGCACCTTCCCCGTGTACTCGACCCCGCTCGGGAAGATCGCCACGATCATCTGCTACGACCTCGACTTCACCGACACCGCGCGTCACATGGCCCGGCGTGGCGCGCAGATCGTCGCCACGCCGTCGAGCGACGTCCCCACGCTCTCGAAGATCCACTACACACACCTCGTGTACCGCGCGATCGAGAACCGGGTCTCGATGGTCAAGGCCGACAGCCGGTTCGACTCGGCGATCATCGACCCGTACGGGCGCGTCCTCGCCGTCGCGACCGACTACGACGGTCACCTCCAGGCGACCCTCGTGGCCAAGGTGCCCCTCGGCCCCCACGACTCGCCGTACGTCCACCTCGGCGACTGGGTCGGCTGGGTGTGCCTCGCCGGCCTGGCGGCGTTCCTCGTGGTCGGGTGGCGCGCCCGCCGGCGGGCTCGTGCGGCCGGCACGACCGCCTCGGTAGGCTAACGGCCGTTCACATCCTCGCCTCCCCCGCGACATTCCCGCCCTCCACCCGTCACAGGAGCGGCCGATGGACTTCGGCGACACCCCCGAGGAAGCGGCGTTCCGCGCCGAGTGTCGCGAGTGGCTGGAAGCGAACGCGCCCCGCCGCCGCGCCGCGCACGTCGGCGGGATACTGGACCTGCTCGGTCTCGAGGGAACGACCGAGGAGGCGATCCGCGAGGCCCACGAGTGGCAGGCCCGCAAGGCCGACGCGGGCTGGGCGGGCATCACGTGGCCGACCCGGTACGGCGGCCGCGGCGGCACACCGATGCAGCAGGTCATCTTCGGGCAGGAGGAGTCGCGCTTCGCAACCCACGGGCACCTGTTCGCCGTCGGGATCGGCATGGGCGGGCCCACCCTGCTCGTGCACGGCACCGAGGAGCAGCGGGAGCGCTGGCTCCCGCCGCTCCTGCGCGGCGACGAGATCTGGTGCCAGCTCTTCTCCGAGCCCGGCGCCGGCTCGGATCTGGCGATGATCTCCAGCCGCGCCGTGCTCGACGGCGACCACTTCGTGCTGAACGGCCAGAAGGTCTGGTCGTCGGGTGCGCACTACTCGCAGTGGGGGATGTTCCTGGCCCGCACCGATCCCGAGGCGCCGAAGAACCGCGGCATCACCTGGATGCTCGTCGACCTCGCGAGCCCCGGGGTGACCATCCGCCCCTTGCGCCAGATGACGGGCGGCGCCCACTTCAACGAGGTGTTCTTCGACGACGTGCGGGTTCCGGTCGGCAACGTCGTCGGCGACGTGAACGACGGCTGGCGCGTCGCGACCACGACGCTGCTGAGTGAACGCGCCTCGGTGGGCAGCATGCTCGGCAGCGACGACCCGACGCCTGCACTCGTGGCGCTCGCTCGCGCCGGCCCGGCCGGGTCCGTCGCGGCGCGCGACCCGCGCGTCCGTCAGCAGCTCGCGGCCTGCCACACCGACGCCGCGATCCTGCGCTACATCGGGCTGCGCGTCCTGACCGCGATCTCCAAGGGCGGGCTGCCGGGCCCGGAAGCGACCGTCCTCAAGCTCGCGATCGCGCGGCAACTCACGCGAGCCGCCGAACTCGGTCTCGAGCTGCTCGGTCCCGCCGGCATCAGCTCCGACCCGTCCTGGCAATCGTCCTTGCTCATGGCGCCCGCGTTGCGCATCGGAGGCGGCACCGACGAGATCCTCAAGAACGTCATCGGCGAGCAGGTGCTCGGACTCCCCCGCGAGCCGTCGGTCGACCGGGGGGTGCCGTACCGCGAACTCGCGGCGCGCGCCGCCGCCCCGCGCTGAGGCGCGTCGTGCTCCACTTCGAGGACGCACCCGAGGACGCGGCGTTCCGCGCCGAGCTGCGTGCGTGGCTCGAGGAGCACGCGACCCCCAAGACGCCCGAGCAACGGCTGGCGAGCTTCGGCACGATCGTGTCGGCCGAGGACGACCCGGGCTGGGTGAACCGATCCAAGGTCTGGCAACACACCCTGGCCGCGGGCGGATGGGCCGCGATCACATGGCCGCGCGCGTGGGGCGGCCGCGACGCGACGCCCGTGCAGGCCTGGATCCACGCCGAGGAGCTGGCCGTCTACGACGTACCGCAAGGGCTGTACACGATCGGGCTCGGAATGATCGGCCCCACCCTGCTCACGCACGGGACCGAAGCACAGAAGCGACGCTGGCTGCCGGCGATGCTCGACGGCTCCGAGGTCTGGTGCCAGCTGTGGAGCGAACCGGACGCGGGCTCCGACGTCGCGTCGCTCCGGACCCTCGCGACGCCGGACCCGGAGACGGGCGGCTGGCGACTCGCGGGACAGAAGATCTGGACGAGCGGCGCGCAGCACGCGCGCTGGGGCCTCGTCATCGCGCGCAGCGACCCCGACGCACCCAAGCACCGTGGCATCAGCTGCTTCGTCGTCGACATGCACCAGCCCGGTGTGACCTTGCGCCCGCTGCGCCAGCTCACCGGCGGCACGACCTTCAACGAGGTGTTCTTCGACGGGACGGCCGTCCCGCCCGATCAGCTCGTCGGAGCACTGCACGACGGCTGGCGCGTGGCGCTCACGACCCTGGCGAACGAGCGGTACTCGGTCGGCGCGCTCGCCCAGCAGATGGCGCCGGAGCCGTTGCTGGCCCTGGCCCGATCGTGGACGGTCGACGGCCGCGGGGCGTCGGCCGATCCGCTCCTGCGCCAGGACCTCGCTCGCGTCTACACCACGGCCCGGCTGCTCGTCCTCACGAACGCCCGCAGCATGTCACGGATCGCCCACGGCGGCGTGCCCGGCCCGGAGGGATCGGTCGTGAAACTCGCCTGGGCGCAGCTCTCGACCCTGCTCGCGGCAGCAGCGCTGCGCGCGCTCGGCCCGCACGGCCAGCTCGCGGGCGACGACGAGCCCGTGCCGGGCCGCTGGCTCACCGCGTTCCTCTACGCCCCGGCGAACCACCTCGCCGGCGGCACGGACGAGATCCAGCGCACGATCATCGGCGAACGCGTCCTCGGCCTGCCGCGCGAGCCTGACGCCTGACGCCTGACGCCTCGGGCGCTACCCGGTCGCCGACGGCGCGCCGCGTCCCGGTGGCGGCCGGCGGGCGGCCCAGGGACGTTCACGTTCGAGCTGACCGGCCAGCCGGACCAGCGTGGCTTCGGCGCCGGCCCGCCCGACGAGCTGGACCCCGACCGGGAGGCCGTCGGCGTCAACGGCCAGCGGGACCGACACGGCCGGTTGGCCGGTCACGTTCCACGGGGCGGTGAACGCGGCCAGCCAGCCGAAGCGCGGCATCGTGCCGCCCAGCACGGACTCCATGAGGTAGCTGCGGAGATCTTCCATCTCGGCGAGCGTCGTGTACTCGCCGACCGGGGGCGCGGGGATCGGCACCGTGGGGGTCACGAGGACGTCGACGGCGTCGAAGAACCGCACCGCCTCGCGCGCCTCGGCGCCGAGCTGCTCGATCATCGTGAGGTACTGCGCGGCCGAGAGCATGCGCCCGGCCTCGAGCATGAAGCGGTTGACCGGGTCGAGCTCGTCGTCGGGCGGGAGGTCCGCGCGGGCAGACAGCGCCGCGCCCACGATCGCCATCTCCCTCGTCGCGCTCGCCGCGCTCCACGCGGGCCGGCCCTCCACGACCGCGTGCCCGAGATCGGCCAGCAGGTCGGCCGCGTCGCGCGCGACATCGCGGTTCGCGGACGCGACCTCCACGCCGTCGAGGAACGGCTCGGCCGTCCAGGCGATCCGCAGGCCGCCGGGCGGGTGCGCGACCTCCTCCACGAACGGGCGCTCCGGTGAAACCACCCAGTAGGGGTCGCCGGTGGCGTAGCCCTCCATCGCGTCGAGCAGCGCGGCGGCGTCGGCCACGCTGCGGCCGATCGATCCCTCCACGACGAGCAGCTCCGGGCTGAGCGGCGCCGTCGACACGCGACCGCGGGTGGGCTTGATCCCTACGCAGCCGCACAACGCCGAGGGGATTCGGATCGAACCACCCGCGTCGCTGCCGTGCGACACCGCGCACAGGGCGGCGGCGGCCGCGGCCGCCGCCCCGCCCGAGGACCCACCGGGTGTCCGCGACGGATCCCACGGGTTGCGGCCCGGCGGGAAGCCGGGCGGCTCCGTGACGGGCGCCGCACCGAACTCGGGGGTGCTCGTCTTGCCGAGGATCACGAACCCGGCCTCCTTGATCCGGTGTACGACCTCGGTGTCGCGGTCGGGAACGCGGTCCCTCCACGCGCGTGTCCCATAGGTGGTGCGGATGCCCGCGGTGTCCGTGAGGTCCTTGACCGCGATCGGAACGCCGAGGTACGGCGGCAGATCTGCGCCCGAACCGAGGCGATCCTCCGCGTCACGTGCCGCGGCGCGCGCTTGCTCCGCGGCGACGGTGAAGTAGGCGCCGAGCGCCGGGTCGTGGCGGTCGATGCGCTCCAGGTAGAGCTCGACGAGCTCGGTCGGTGACACGTCGCCGGCACGCACCAGCCCGGCCTGGGTCTCGACCGGGGCGAACGCGAGGTCCTCGTCCATGGCGGTGCTGCTCCCGAGCGGGATCGTGAACCGTCGTTTACACTACAACCGGTGAACGTCGCGATCGTCGGCATCGGGATCCATCCCTTCGGCCGTCACCCGGGCGTCTCGGGGCTCGACATGGGCGCGATCGCGACCCGGCGGGCCCTCCGCGACGCCGGCATCGAATGGCGCGACGCGCAGTTCGCGTTCGGGGGAAGCCTCGACTACACGCTCCCCGGCAGCTCCGAGAGCAATCCCGACGCGCTCGTGAGCCGGCTCGGCCTGACCGGGCTCCAGTTCGTGAACGTGCAGAACGGCTGCGCGACCGCGGGGAGCGCGCTCGCCATGGCCGCCGGCACCATCGAATCGGGGGCGTTCGACCTCGGCGTGGCGATCGGGTTCGACAAGCACGGCCGCGGCGCGTTCGCGGCCGACCCCGGCGTGCACGGCCTCCCGTCCTGGTACGGCGAGGTCGGCCTGTTCGTCACGACCCAGTTCTTCGCCCAGAAGATCAACCGCTACATGCACGACCACGGGATCTCGATGGAGACGCTGGCGCGGGTCGCCGCCAAGGCGTTCCGCAACGGGTCACGCAACCCGAACGCATGGCGGCGCACACCACTCACCGAGGACGAGATCCTCGGCGCGCGCCTGCTGAACTGGCCGTTGACCCAGTACATGTTGTGCTCGCCGAGCGAGGGGGCGGTCGCGGTGGTGCTGTGCCGTGCCGACCAGGCCCGGCGCTACACCGACCGTCCCGTGTACCTACGCGCGGTCACGGTCCGGACCCGCCGGTTCGGCTCGTTCGAGGTGTTCAGCCCGTACCTGCCGATCGAGCAGAGCCCGAGCCCGACCGTCGACGCGGCCCGCGCCTGTTTCGAGTCGGCGGGCATCGCACCGGCCGACCTCGACGTCGTGCAACTGCAGGACAGCGAGTCCGGGGCGGAGATCATGCACATGGCCGAGTGTGGGCTCTGCGAGGACGGCGAGCAGGAGGCGCTGCTGCGCGACGGCGTGACCGAGATCGGCGGGTCGATGCCGGTCAACACCGACGGTGGTCTGCTCGCCAACGGCGAACCCATCGGGGCTTCCGGGATGCGCCAGGTCCACGAGATCGTGCTGCAACTCCGCGGCGCCGCGGGTGAGCGACAGGTGCCGAACCCGCCGCGCGTCGGGTTCACCCAGGTGTACGGCGCACCGGGCCTCGGCGCGTGCACCGTGCTGACGACCTGATCGAGTCGGCCGCCCCGATTTCCGTTTTGGCTGGTGAGCAGCGCGATTTTTGCGACGGCCTGCCAGCCAGAACGCATGGCCGGCGACGCGGCCGCCGGTCAACAGCCCGCGAACCGGGCCGGGCGCTTCTCGACGAACGCGGCCAGGCCCTCGCGCGCGTCGGCAGTGCGCGCGATGTCGCGCAACGCCAAGCTCTCGTGCTCCATCTGCGTCTCGAGCGTCGAGGTCCACGAGCGTCGCAACAGCTCCGACGCCGCGCCGAACGCCCGCGTCGGCCCGGCCGCGATCGACGCGGCAAGTCCCCGCGACTCCTCTTCGAGCTGGGCGTCGGGCACGACGCGCGTCACCAGGCCCCACCCGAGGGCTTCCGGCGCGCGCAGCACGCGGTTCGTGAGCGTGAGCTCGACGGCTCGCCGCCGCCCGACCAGCCGCGGCAGGAAGTAGCTCGTCGACGCGTCCGGGGTCACGCCGATGCCGGTGTAGGCGACGACGAACTTTGCCGACTCCGCCGCGACAACGAGGTCGGCCGCGCACGCGAGCCCCAGGCCCGCCCCCGCCGCGCTCCCCTGCACCGCCGCGATCAGGGGCGCGTCCAGGCGGACGAGACGCGAGATGGCCGCGTGCAGCGGCGTCGTGATCCGGCGCAACAGCTCCGGCACCCCGTCGCCCGCGGCGGCGAACGACCGGACGTCGCCACCGGCGCAGAACATCCGGCCCTCGCCCCGCAGCAGGACCGCTCGCACCGAGGCGTCACCGTCGAGCGCGAGCGCGGCGTCGAGCAGCTCCGTCGCCATGGTCAGATCGATCGCGTTGGCAGCGTCCGGCCGTCGCAACGTGATGGTCGCAACGCCGTCGGCGACGTCGAGCGACAGCGCGTTCACCGCTCTTGGCGCCTACGGCGCCGGGCCGCTGGGCCACGCTCGCTACTCGGCGGGATACCCGCCTCCCCACGCTCACTCCGGTCTTGCCGCTCTTGGCGCCTACGGCGCCGGGCCGCTGGGCCACGCTCGCTACTCGGCGGGATACCCGCCTCCCCACGCTCACTCGTGTTGTACCCCATCGATCCTCCCGGCAGCCGGTCCGTCAGTTCCGCGGTACCTGGCTCCACGGCAGGTCGCGGTCGACCGCAGGTTCGCGCGGCAGGCCCAGCAACCGCTCACCGAGGACGTTGCGCCCGATCTCGGTTGTCCCGCCCCCAATGGTCGTCCCTCGCGTCGTGAGGAACGCCTTCTGGATGTCGACCGCCTCGTCGCCACCCAGCGCGCTCTCGCCCATCACGGTCGGGCGTGTCATCTCGTAGTCGGAGATCAGCATGGCCTGCGGGCCGAGCAGCGTCATGCAGAAGGAGAACAGTCGCTGCTGGAGCTCGCCCATGGCCAGCTTGCCGATGGAGCCCTCGGGCCCGGGCGTCCCCTGTTCCCGCCGGGCCGGCGCCCGCAGCATCGTGAGCCGGAGGACCTCGGCCTCGATCCAGAGCTGCGCGAGCTGGTCGCGCAGTACCGGGTCGTGTGACGGCCGGGCCTGCCAGAGCCGGACCGCGTGGCGGATCACGCCCGCGCCGCGCGCCTCGCGCGCGAGCCCGCCGAGCGCGACCCGTTCGTTCATCAGCGTCGCCGTCGCGACCTTCCACCCGTCGCCGGCCGCGCCGATCCGGTAGGCGTCGGGGATCCGCACGTCAGTGAAGTAGACCTCGTTGAACTCGGCCTCGCCCGTCATCTGACGCAACGGCCGCACGTCGACGCCCGGTGCGTGCATGTCGACGACGAAGTACGTGAGCCCCCGGTGCTTGGGGACGTCGGGATCACTGCGCGCGAGCAACAGGCCCCAGCGCGCGACGTGGGCCAGCGTCGTCCACACCTTCTGGCCGTTCACCACCCATTCGTCGCCGTCGCGCACGGCCCGGGTCGCGAGCGACGCCACGTCCGACCCGGCGCCGGGCTCGCTGAACAGCTGGCACCAGATGTCCTCGCACGTGAACAGCGGCCGCAACCAGCGCGCCCGCTGTTCCTCGGTCCCGAAGGCGACGATCGTGGGGCCGGCCATGCCGACGCCCATGAAGTTCCGCAGCGTGTTGCTCGGCGAGCCGGCCTCGTCGAGGCGCCGGTCCACGAGATCTTGCAGGGCCGGGTCGACCCCGAGGCCGCCGTGGCCTTCGGGGAACTGCACCCAGGCGAGGCCGAGGTCGAACTGCGCCGCAAGGAACGACTCGGGTTCCGCCGACGCCGGCGGGTGCCCGGCGAGGAGCTCGTCGACCCGTGAACCGACCCGCTCCTCGTCCGTGCACACCACGTCGACTCGGACCATCAGCCGCCGGTGCCGATCGCGCACTCCTTGCCGGTGTACGGGTCGACGAGCTTGCCGCTGCCCACCGGCTTGGTGGTCACCTTGCCCGACTTCACCTGCAACTGGACCGCGCTCTCGCAGTCGTTGAAGATCCGCGGGATCCCGACGGCCGACGGCGTCTTGAACTGGAGCAACGGCAGCGTGCCGATGTCGAGGTTCTCCACCGTCGGCAGCTTGTCGAACACCGCGGCGGCCGTGATGTCCGGCATGCCCTCGGCGACCTTCTCGAACACCTGGACCGCCTGGTACGACAGGCCGACGTCGATGTCTCCGAACCCGGCTGCGTTCATCGCCTTCTCGGCGTCCTTGGCGGCCTGCGTCCCGGTGACGAGTGTGTTCGCCTGCACGATGCCATTCGCGCCGTCGCCCAGGGCCTTGACCGTCTTGGCCGTCTCGGTGGAGATGAGGGCGATCTTCACGTCGGGATTCGCCTGCCGCAGCGCCTGCGCGAAGTTGATCGAGTCCTGGCCGGACATGCCGATGACGACGGCGTCGGTCCCACCCTCGAGCGCGGCGGCGACGTAGCTCGACATGTCGGGCGCCCCCTGGGGCACGGCCACGTCGTGGACCAGCTTCAGATTCAGGCGTGCGAGCGCCTTGTTCGAGAAGCCGGCCAGCGCGGCCGCGGCCGCGAGGTCGACCCGGGCCAGCGCGATCTTCGTCGCGCCGAGCTCGGCCAGCGCAACGGGCAGGGTGCCGAACGTCGCCGGCGCACCGCCGGTGATCGGGAACGAGGCAGCCGACGTGAAGTCGGCCGCCGTGGCCGGGTTGAGCCCGATCGACGCGATCTTGTTCTGCGCGAGCAGTGGGAGGAACTCACCCGAGTGCACCGAGAACTGCCCGACCACCGCGGCCACCTTGTCGCTCACCGCCTGCCGCCCACACGCCGCCGCGGTGTTGGGGTCGTTCTTGGTGTCGCACTCGCTCACCTCGACCGGGTGCCCGTCGATCCCGCCGTTCGCGTTGATCTCCTTGCCCGCCGCGATGGCGCCCTTGGCCTGATCGGGTTGCGCCACCCCGGCCGACTTCTCGTAGATCACCATGAGCTCGATCGGCGTGCCTGTCAGCTTCGCGGTCGTCGTCGCGGCCGCCTTGCTGGTGGTCGTCTTCTCGCTGCCCTTCTTGCTGCTGCTCCCACAGGCCGCCGCGGCAAGTGCGACCACCGCGACCACCGCGACCAACCACTGCTGACGACGCCGCATGCCGGTCCTCCCTCACGCCGGGGCGGCCTCGCGGACCGCCCGCCATGCCGGGCGGTCCTCCCATTGGCCCGCCGACATCCGAACGTTAACCTTCATTCACGTACTGTCAAGCGTCCGATCCACCGGAGGTGCCGTGGGCGAGACCGACGATCTCGCGTTCGCCCCCGCCCTCGAGCAGGCCCGGATGGTGCGGGACGGCGAGGTGTCGCCGGTTGAGCTCGTCGAGCTGTACCTAGAACGCATCGACCGGCTGAACCCGGCCCTCGGCGCGTATCTCACGGTCGCGTCGGAGTTCGCTCGCGACGCCGCCGTTCGCGCGGAACAAACGCGGCGCGGCGACGGCACCGACGCGCCGTTCCACGGCGTGCCGATCTCGGTCAAGGACCTGAACGACACCGCCGGCATCCGCACCACCGCGGGGACCGCGGGGTGGGCCGACCGGGTGCCCGAACACGACGACGAGGTGGTGGCCCGCATCCGGCGCGCCGGGTTCGTGATCCTCGGCAAGACGAACACGCCCGAGTTCGGCCCCCTCAACGTCAGCGAGACGCTCGCGTACCCACCGGGGAGGAACCCGTGGGACCCGAGCCGGAGCTGCGGGGGTTCGTCGGGCGGCGCGGCGGCGGCACTCGCCGCGGGCCTCTGCCCCGTCTCGCAGGGCTCGGACGGCGGCGGTTCGATCCGAAATCCGTCAGCGTGGTGTGGGACGTTCGGCATCAAGCCCACGCGGGGCCGCGTCTCGGACGCTCCGCGCTCCATGCAGCACTTCGGCATCAACGGCCCGCTCGGCCGCACCGTGGCCGACGCCGCGGCACTGCTCGACGTCATGGCCGGCTACGCGCCCGGTGACACCTACTTCGCTCCCCCGCCCGTCCGCCCGTTCGCCGAGGAGGCCGCCCGCGAGCCCGGCCGCCTCCGCGTCGCCTGGCACCCCCATCCGGGCGTCGACGCGTCCGCGATCGCGCCCGCCCATCGGCAGGCCTGCGAAACCGCCGCCGCGCTCCTCGAGGAGCTCGGCCACGACGTCGAAGCGGCCGACCCGCCGGCGTTCGACCCCGACCTCCTGGCCCGGATGTCGCTGATCTTCGCGGCCCATCACGCGGCGCGCGCCGACCGTTACCCACCGCTCGACACGATCGCGCCATGGAACCGAACCATGATCGAGATGGGACGGACGGTCACCGCCACCACCTACATCACCGCGATGCGCGACGTCGAGGCCGCCGCCCGGCGCGTCGTGGCGTTCTTCGACGACGTCGACCTGCTCCTCACGCCCACGGTCGCGCAGCCCCCGCCGCCGGTCGGCACCCTCGCGCTCGCCGACGACTTCCTCACCAAGGTCCCCGAGCTCTTCGCGCTCACGCCGTTCACCGCCATGTGGAACGTCACCGGTCAGCCCGCCGTCTCTATCCCCTTCGGCTTCGACGGCGACGGCCTACCAGTCGGCGTGCAGCTCGTCGGCCGCCCGGCCGGCGAGGCGACCCTCGTCCGTGCCTCCGCGCAGATAGAGGCGGCGCGACCCTGGATCGGGCACCGGCCGCCGATGGCGGAGCGCAGCACCCCATGACGCCCATGACCTCGACCCTCGGCGACATGATCCGGGCGCGAGCGGCGGAGGGCCCCGACCGCCCCGCGATCACGTACGAAGGCGTGACGATCACCTACGCCGAGCTCGACGCGCGTGCCAGCCGCGTCGCGAGCGGCCTCCTCGACATCGGAATCCGTCCCGGCGACCGGATCGCGTTCCTCGACAAGAACGGGCCCGCCTACTTC
Source organism: Acidimicrobiia bacterium (assembly GCA_046331155.1). Classification (GTDB taxonomy): domain Bacteria; phylum Actinomycetota; class Acidimicrobiia; order IMCC26256; family CAWATG01; genus JAXLRK01. The sequence goes on along the minus strand of JAXLRK010000002.1, from coordinate 785,175 downwards.
GAACTGCTGCTCGGGGCCGCGAAGGCCGGCATCGTGACCGTCGCCGTCAACTGGCGCCTCGCGCCACGCGAGATGGCCTTCGTGATCCGCGACGCGACCGCACGTGTCCTCGTCGTCGGGTCCGAGTTCACGCCCATGCTGCCCGAGATCCTCCGCGACGCATCCGACGTCGAGAAGGTCCTCGCTATCGGCGACCCCGAACGGCCCGACCCCGAACGGCCCGACCACGAGTCGTTCGATGCGTGGGGCGCCCGGCAGCGCCCCACCGATCCCATGGTGCCGACCTCCGTCGACGACGTCGCGATGCAGGTGTACACGTCGGGCACGACCGGCCTCCCGAAGGGCGCGATGCTCCCCCACCGCAACCTCTTCGCCCTCGCGCCCTACTTCTCGGACGAGCTCGGTTTCGGACCGGACTCGGTGAGCCTCGTGGTGATGCCCGTGTTCCACGTCGCCGGGGCGGGCTGGGGGCTGGTCGGACTGTTCAACGGCGCGCACAACGTGCTGCACCGCGACGTCGACCTCGGCCTCATCCTCGACGCCATCCCCCGCTACCGCGTCACGCACACGCTCTTCGTTCCCGCCGTCATGCAGCTCCTGCTCGCGACTCCCGGCGTGGAGGACACCGACTTCTCGAGCCTGCGAGCCGTCGTGTACGGCGCGTCGCCGATCTCGCGTGAGCTGCTCGCCCGGGTGATCGAGCGCTTCGGCTGTGAGTTCACGCAGGCCTATGGGCTCACGGAGACCACCGGCGCGGTGGTGATGCTGCCCGCCGCCGATCACGACCCCGACGGCCCGCACCCCGAACGCCTCCGCGCCGCCGGCGTCGCGATGCCGGGTGTCGAGCTCCGCATCGCCGATCCTGCAACCGGTGCGGAACGAGCGCCGGAGACCGTCGGCGAGGTCTGGATCCGCTCGGCCCAGGTGATGGTCGGGTACTGGCACCAACCCGAGGAGACGGCGCGTGCCGTCGACGCCGACGGCTGGTTCCGCTCCGGCGACGCCGGGTACCTGGACGCCCACGGCTACCTCTTCATCTCCGACCGCGTGAAGGACATGGTCATCACCGGCGGGGAGAACGTCTACCCCGCCGAGGTGGAGCACGTCCTCATGGAGCATCCAGACGTGGCCGACGTCGCCGTGATCGGCGTGCCCGACGAGCGCTGGGGCGAGACGGTGAAAGCGGTCGTCGTCCGCCGGGCGGGGTCCGCCATGACCGAATCGGACCTGATCGCGTTCGCCCGTGAGCGCCTCGCCGCGTACAAGTGCCCGACCAGCGTCGACTGGGCCGACGTGCTGCCGCGCAACCCGTCGGGGAAGATCCTCAAGCGCGATCTGCGTGCGCCGTACTGGCGCGACCAAGATCGCGGCGTGCACTGAGGCCACCCGGCCCCCGGACCGACACCGGCACGACAAGCCGGCACGACAAGCCGGCACGACAAAGGAGTCACGAGATGGGTTCGTTGGACGGACGCGTCGTCATCATCACCGGCGCGGGACGCGGCATCGGCCGTGAGCACGCGCACCTCTTCGCGAGCGAGGGTGCGAAGGTCGTGGTCAACGACCTGGGCGGCAATATCGACGGCACCGGCGAGGACCGCGCCCCGGCGCAGATCGTCGTCGACGAGATCCACGAGATGGGCGGCGAGGCGGTCGCCAACGTCGACAGCGTCTCCGACTGGGAGGGCGCGCAGCGCCTGGTCAACACCGCGATCGAGACGTTCGGCGATCTCCACGTGCTCGTGAACAACGCCGGCATCCTGCGGGACCGCGTGCTCGTGAACATGACCGAGCAGGAGTGGGACTCGATCATGAACGTCCACCTCAAGGGCCACTTCTGCCCGACCCGTTTCGCCGCCGCCTACTGGCGCGAGCAGAAGAAGGCCGGCAAGGAGGTCAAGGCGGCGATCGTCAACACGTCGTCGGGCGCCGGCCTGCTCGGGAACTTCGGCCAGACGAACTACGCCTCGGCCAAGGCGGGCATCGCCGCGTTCACGATCGTGTGCGCGATGGAGCTGGCCAACTACGGCGTGCGTACGAACTGCATCGCCCCGCTGGCCCGGACGCGGCTCACGCTCCAGACGCCCGGAATGGAAGCGGTCGTCCACGAGCCCGAGGACGCCTCGAAGTTCGACGTGTGGAACCCGGCGAACATCTCGCCGCTCGTCGCGTACCTCGGCACCACCGACTGCCCGTTCAACGGCGGCGTCTTCCACGTGGCGGGCAACGAGGTGGGCCTGTTCGAGGGTTGGCGGCTCGGCGACGTGATCAGCGCCGACGGGCGCTGGACCGTGCCCGGCCTCGCCGAGTCCGCACCGAAGCTGCTCGTGGGCCGGCCCTCGGTCGCGTCGGCCGGGACGCTGCTCGACCAGTTCACCGGCGAGTTCCTCGCCCGGCAGGGGGCGCTGCCCGGTTGACCGCCTCGCGGGGCCAGGCGCGGCCCAAGAACCCGAGCGGATAGGTCGCGTTGGTGGATCGGCGTGTCGGGGGTGCCGCCGGCAAGGACGCACGACGACGGCGCAGCCGAAGCTGCGTCGAGGATGAGGACGCAGTCCAGCGGTGCCACCGGCCGGCGAGGCACGACGTTCACCTATCCGCTCGGGTTCTACGCGCTCGGCTCCGAGCCCACCACGCTCACGTACGACACGCACTCGCCCGGCGCGCCGCCGAGGTTGTGAGTCAACGCGAGCTTCTTGCCGTTCGCGATCGACCCGATCTGGCGTTCCCCGGCCTCGCCCCGCAACTGCAACCAGCACTCGAAGAGCATGCGGAGCCCCGAGGCGCCGATGGGATGGCCGAACGCCTTGAGGCCGCCGTCGGGGTTGACCGGCAGCTCGCCGTCGAGGTCGAAGGTGCCGGCGAGCACTTCCTTCCAGGCCGTCCCGCGTTCGGCGAACCCGAGGTCCTCCATGAGCACGAGCTCGGTGGGCGTGAAGCAGTCGTGCACCTCGGCCATGGCGAGCTCGGCGCGTGGGTCGGCGACGCCCGCCTGCGCGTACGCGTCCGTGGCCGCCGCGACGACCTCGGGGAACGTGGTGTAGTCGTAGGTCGTCTCGACGACGCCTTCGGCCGGGCCGGCGACCATCGACATGCCCTTCACGAAGACCGGTCGGTCGGTGTACCGGTACGCGTCCTCGGCCCGCACGACGATCGCCGCCGCCGACCCGTCGGACACGCCGGAGCAGTCGAAGACGCCGAGGTTGCCGGCCATGATCGGCGAGCAGGCGATCGTCTCCTTCGGGACCTCCTTGCGGAACTGGGCCCGGGGGTTCAACGCGCCGTTCCGGTGGTTCTTCCACGCGATGCGCGTGAACGTCTCCTTGAGCTCGTCGGCGTCCACGCCGTACTTCTCCGCGTACGCCGGCGCCAGCAGGCTGAACAGCGCGGGGGCGCTCAGGTCGGCGGTGGTGCCGTCCGACGGAGGTGGGGTGATCGTCAGCCCGGAGAAGCCACCGTCCTTGAGCTTCTCCACGCCGATGGCCATCACGACGTCGAACGCGCCGGACGCCACCGCGTAGCAGGCGTTGCGGAACGCGTCGGAGCCCGTCGCGCACATGTTCTCGAGGCGCGACACAGGCTTGTACTGGATCCGCAGCGGGCGTGACAGCGTCAGCCCGGAGATCCCCGACGCCATGGTGCCGAGCCAGAACGCGTCGACGTCGTTCTTCTGCACCCCGGCCGAGTCGAGCGCGGCCGTGGCCGCGTCGACGAGCAGGTCCTCGACGCCCCGGTCCCAGTGCTCGCCGAAGTTGGTGCAGCCCATCCCGACGACGGCGACGCGGTCACGTATCCCGTTGGAAGCCACTAGGCCGTCTCTCCCTCGCCCGCGCGCCGCACCGGTCGCGCCTTCCAGAAGTAGTTGTGCACGCCGTTCGCGCCCGTCGACACGCGGCGGAACGTCATGGCGACGCGCGTCCCGATCGCGAGGTGCTCGGGATCGACATCGGTCACCTCGCAGCGGAACCGACCACCGCCGTCGAAGTCCACGACCGCGGCCACGAGCGGCGGGCTCGGCGTGAACGTGAGCCGGTCCACCGTGAACGTCGCAACCGTCGCCGGGACGTCGGCCAGGCGCTCGGGTTGCATCCGGTCGACCGTCTCGCAGTGGGCGCACACGCGGCTCGGCGGCAGGCTCCGGTGCCCGCACTCCTCGCACCGGCTCGCCTCGAACCCGAACTTCCAGCCCTCGTGCCGGGACGACGGCGGCGCGGCCGGGACTTCCGGGTCGGGCCGGCGCGGCGGCTCCCGCCGGAGCATGCCCCGCCACGTGAGGAACGTCTCGTACGAGAGGCCGCCCGAACCGGCGCCCACCTGCTCGGCGACGCTCGGGTCGGACCGCGCCGCCGCCAGCGCGGCCGTCGTACGCACCAGCAGCACCGACGCACCGTCGGCGAGGAGCACGACGGCGACGAGCCGGTCCGGCTCGGCCCGGTCGAGCAGGTCGGCCAGCACCAACCCGAGCTGAGCCGTCCCCGCGTTGCCGATCGATGCGGACAGGTCGTCGACGAGCGCGTCCGGCCGAGCGCCGAGCGAGCGGGCCACGGTGCGGGCGGCACGCGGATGCACTCCCACGACGGCGGCGTGGTCGACCGCGTCGGCAGCCACACCCGCGGCCTTCAACGCCGCGTGCCAGGCGTCGAGCGAGGCCCGCACGTACGCCTGCTCGCCGAACCGTTCCTCCCAGACGCGCGAGAACGGGTCGCCGGGCACCCGCCACCGGTCCAGGAACTCGGCGGTGGCCGACGCGTGCCCCACCACCTCGGCCAGCACCGGCGCGTCGCCCCCGAACAGGAACGCGGCCGCGCCGTCTCCGCCGTTCGCCTCGTCGCCGCTGCCGGCGAGCCCGGTGCGCAAGTCGGAGAGGACAGCGAGCGCGGGAGTCGTGGCGTCCATCGCCGCCCGCAACGCCCCGAACCCCGAGCGGACCGCGCCGCCCATGTCGACGGCGAGCGTGCCCGGAGGGAGCCCGAGGGCGGCGTGGATCGCGGTGGCGTTCGTCTTGTCGAGGTACGCGGGATCCGCGGTCGCGAAGTACAGGGCCTCCGGGCTCGCCGTCGCGTGCTGCATCGCGACGCGCGCCGCCTCGACGCCCATCGTGGTCGTGTCCTCGTCGAACGACGCCACGGCCCGGCTGCCCGGACCCGCCGGGCTGCCGAGAGCACCGGCGATCGTCGCCCGGTCGAGCCGGTGATAGGGCACGTAGCCGCCGTACGCGGTGATCCCCGGCATCGGCTTCCCTCCGTCCGTGACATGGTGCGGGACGTGAATCGCGGTTCACTCCAGCTTCGCGCGACGCCTTCCGCGTGGGCTACCCCGAACCGCCTTGGCCCGAACGGCCCCGTCCCTGAACTTTGCGGACGGTTCGGTCCATCGACCGGTGCACGAGCGGTTCCAGCAGCCCGCCCGCGCGCGCCAGCAGGGCGGTCTGCACGTCCACGGTGATCACGCGTCGGTCGCGCTCGACCCCGCGCACGATGGCGGTGGCGACGTCGGCCGCCGGGCGCGGCGCGATCGCGGCCGAGATCGCCGTGGTCTCGGCGGGCTTGATCTCGTTCTCCGCCGCGAACCCGGGCGTGTCGGTGTCGGGTGGGTACACGCACGACACCACGATCCCGCGCGGCTTGAGCTCCCGCCGCAGGGTCTCCGCGAGCCCGCGCACCGCGTACTTCGTCGGTATGTAGGCGGAGTAGCCGAACACCCCCACGAGCCCCGCGGTGGACGAGACGAGCACGAGATGGCCACGGCGTCGCTCGAGCATCGACGGCACGACGGCCCGGATCGCGTGCAGCGTGCCGAAGTAGTCGACCTCCATCTGGTCTCGGAACACCGCGTCGTCGAGCTGCTCGAAGTAGCCGGGGTGGGCGAGCCCGGCCGCGGTGACGAGCACGTCGGCGGGCCCACGCTCGCGCGCCAGCGCCGCGAAGCCGGCGCGGACCGCCGCGGAATCGGTCACGTCGATGGACGCGGTTCCGATCGCCGCGCCCGGGGCGCTCGCCGCGATCGACGCCGCCGCGGCCTCCAACCGACCGGGGTCGCGCGCAACCAGCGACACCGCTGCCCCGCGACCGGCCGCCAACCGGGCGGTCTCGAGCCCGATGCCGCTGGAACCACCCGTGACCACCACGTGCGCACCCGAGAACCGCGTCACCCCCGCATCCTGGCAGACGGCGCGGGTGCGCGCACCTGTGTGAGACTGAGCCGTCCCACCCGATTCGATCGGCGACAGGAGCCGCCGCGTGGCCACCGTGCACGAGATCTCCGACCGCTACGTGGAGCGCTGGGCCGCGCTCGACCCGATCGAGGCCACGGCCCTCGGAGTCACCGGCCACGACGGCGCCATGACCGACTACTCGCCCGACGGGATCAAGGAGCGCGCCGAGCACGACCGCACGACGCTGCGGGAGCTCGCCGGCGCGTCGACCGCCGACCCCCGCGACCGCACCGCGGTCGACGTCATGATCGAACGCATCGAGCTCGCGCTGGAGCTCACCGCGGCCGGCGAGCGGCTCCGCGAGCTGCGGATCATCGGCAGCCCGGTCTCGGAGGTCCGCGCCACGTTCGACGTCATGCAGAAGGAGACCGAGCACGACTGGGAGCTCGTCGTCGCCCGGCTCGGCGTGGTGCCCCCGGGACTCGCCGGCTTCGAAGCCTCGCTCGAGGCGGGTACCGCTCATGGCGTGATGGCCTCGCGCCGTCAGGCCGTCGAGTGCGCGAAGCAGGCCGAGACGTGGGGAGGCCTGCGCGAGGGGGTACCGCCCTACTTCCTCACGCTCGTCGACGCGTTCGACGCCGCCGGCATCCCGAGCCGGTTGCTGCGCGACCACCTCGAGGAACGCGCCCGGCGCGCCACCGCCGCGTACGCGGCGCTCGCCCGCTACCTCCGCGAGGACTACGCGCCCAAGGCCCCCGAACGCGACGCCGTGGGCGCCGAACGCTACGCACTGTTCGCCCGCGTCTTCACCGGCACCCACCTCGACCTGGTCGAGACCTACGAGTGGGGTTGGGATGAGCTGCACCGGATCGAACACGCGATGCGCAAGGTCGCCGACCGCATCCTCCCCGGCGAGCCGCTGGCCGCGGTCATCGAGCACCTCGAGACGGACCCGCGCCGCGCGATCAGCGGCGTCGACGCGTTCCGCAACTGGTTGCAGGAGCTCACGGACCGCACGATCGCCGAGCTCGACGGCACGCACTTCGACATCGCCGAGCCGCTGCACCGGTGCGAGGCGATGATCGCGCCGCCCGGCGGCGCCGCCGCGATGTACTACACACCACCGTCGGAGGACTTCACCCGGCCGGGGCGCACGTGGTACCCGACGCTCGGTCGCACCAGGTTCCCCCTGTGGGGCGAGGTGTCGACCGCGTACCACGAGGGCGTCCCGGGGCATCACCTCCAGATCGCGCACACGACGTACCTGCGCGACCGGCTCACGCGCTTCCAGCGCCACCTGGCGCACTGCTCGGGCTACATCGAGGGCTGGGCACTCTACGCGGAACGACTCATGGGCGAGCTGGGCTACCTCGAGAACCCCGACTACGAGCTCGGGATGTTGCGAGCCCAGGCCATGCGGGCCGTGCGCGTGATCGTCGACATCGGCATGCACCTCGAGCTGCCGATCCCCGAGTCCGAGCACTACCACCCGGGTGAGCGCTGGACGCCGGAGCTCGCACTCCCGTTCGTGATCGCGCGCAGCCACATGCCCGCGGACTTCATGGCCAGCGAGGTCGACCGGTATCTAGGCTGGCCCGGTCAGGCGATCAGCTACAAGGTCGGCGAGCGCGTGTGGCTCGCGACGCGCGAGGAAGCCCGGGCGCGCGCGGGTGCGTCGTTCGACCTCAAGGCGTTCCACATGGCAGCCCTGGACCTCGGGCCGATGGGCCTGGCCCAGCTCCCCCGCGAGCTCGCCCGGCTCCAGCTCAAGAGGTAGCGATTCAGTTCGTATACGAACGAAGTCGCTACCTCTTGGGGACTCCGGCGGGGGCCGGTAGCGTTCCCGTCCGTGCTGATCTCCTGCGGATTCCCACCCGGCCCGTCGACCGCCGACCACGTTGCCGAGGCCGAGCGGCTCGGTTACCACCGGGCTTGGCTCTACGACTCCCCCGCCCTCTACGGCGACGTCTGGATGCACCTCGCGCTCGCCGCGCAACGCACCGAGCGCATCGGGCTCGGCACCGCGGTGCTGATCCCGTCGCTCCGCCACCCGCTCGTGACCGCGTCGGCGATCGGCACGCTGGAGTCGATCGCGCCCGGCCGCGTCGCGATCGCGCTCGGCACCGGCTTCACCGGGCGCATGGTCCTCGGCCAGCGCCCGATGAGATGGGCCGACGTGGACGACTACGTACGCCGGCTTCGCGCGCTCCTGCGCGGCGAGCGCGTCGAGATCGACGGCGCGATGGTGCAGATGATCCATCCCAGCGGCTTCGTGCCGGCCCGGCCCATCCGAACGCCGATCGTGATCGCGGCGAACGGGCCGATGGGCATCGCGGTCGCCGAGAAGTACGGCGACGGCGTGATGTCGATCTTCGGCGGCATCCCGGGGTTCGACTGGTGTGCGCTGCTCGCCTTCGGCACCGTGCTCGACGACGGCGAGCCGGCCGGCTCGGCCCGGGTGCTGGCGGCGGCCGGCCCCGCCGCGAGCGTGGCGTTCCACGGGATGTACGAGGCCGACCCCGCGATGGTCGAGGGGCTCCCGGGCGGCGCCGAGTGGCGCGAGCAGATCGAGACCGAGCCCGAGGCCACCCGCCATCTCGTCGTGCACGAGGGCCACTTCGTCGAGGTCAACGACAACGACCGGCCGTACGTCACCGGCGACCTCGTGCAACAGCTCACGTGGACCGCGCCGGCCGCCGACCTGCGCGACCGCCTGCGCGCCACCGCCGAGTCCGGCGTGACCGAGATCCTCTACGCCCCGATGGGCCCCGACATCCCCCGTGAGCTCCGGACCTTCAAGGACATGGCCGACGGCGCCGGACTCTGACCGCGTGGCTTCGCGGGCGGCCGCGCGCGGCGCGCGTCACGGCGGCCGCGCGAGACGCGCGTCACGGGCGGAGGGGCCGGTTCGTCCACCCGCCGCGATCGGTCCGGAACCAGCCTCCAGCCGCGAGGCTGCCGCCGTCCGCGTGCACGGTGGTACCCGTCACGAAGGCCGAGAGGTCCGACGCCAGGAACAGCGCCACGCCGGTGATGTCGTCGGGCGTCCCGAAGCGGCCGACCGGCACCCACGTCGGGACGAGGTGCCGCTGGTCCTCGGGCACCCAGCGGGAGTACGGCACCTGCAACGACTCGGTGAGATCCGGTGCGATCGCGAACGTCGCACACCCGACCGGACGCGTCGCCACCCGCGCCGCGGATGGCGACCACCTTGCCCGCGAGCAGCGCAGCGTCGGGCCCGAGCATCGCGACGGGCGGCTCAGCCGCCGCCGGTGACGCGGCCGCTGGCGACCGCGGCGGCCTCGGCGTCGGCCAGGCGGGCGTCGATGATGGCCAGGCCGCCGTCCCAGAACGACGGGTCGGCGAGGTCGACCCCGACGATCCGGCCCAGCGCCTCGGGCTCACGCGACCCGCCGCTCGCGAGCATCTCCAGGTACTGCGGCACGAAGGCCGCGCCGTGTTGCTCGAACTGCCGGTACACGGAGAGGGCGAGCAGTTGGCCGTACGCGTACGCGTACACGTAGCCCGGCTTGCCGATGAAATGCGGGATGTAGGACCACCAGCCGCGGTAGCCGTCGGTGAGCTCCACCGCGTCGCCGAGCATCTCGGACTGGCTCTCGGTCCAGAGGTCGCCGAACCGTTCGACGCTGAGCTCGCCGAGCTCGCGCCGCTCGGTGTGCACGAGGTCCTCGAACCGGTTCATCGCGGTCTGGCGGAACACGGTCGCGATCTGGTCCTCGAGGTTGGCCGCCAGCAGCGCCAGGCGCTCGGCCGGATCGGCCGACTGCCCCAACAGGCGCCCGAACGTCACCGTCTCGCCGAACACCGACGCGGTCTCCGCCAACGTGAGCGGCGTCGACTGGTGGAAGACGCCCTGGCCGCGCGCGAGGTACGCGTGGAGGCCGTGGCCCAGCTCGTGCGCGAGCGTCAGCACGTCGCGCCGGCGCGACGTCCAGTTCAACAGCACGTACGGATGGAGCGACGGGCAGGTGTACGCGCAGAACGCGCCGCCGCGTTTGCCCGGCCGCACCGGCGCGTCGATCCACGACTCCTCGAAGAACCGCTGCGCGATCCCCGCCAGCTCGGGCGAGAACGAGCCGTACGCGTCGAGCACCAGATCACGCGCCGCGGCCCAGCCGAACTCCGTCTCGTCGGAGGTGACGGCCGCCATCCGGTCGTAGTCGGCGAGGCGGTCGACACCGAGGAGCTTCGCCTTCAGCGCGTACCAGCGCTGTGGGAGGTCGTAGCGCGCCCGGACCGCGTCGACGAGCGCCTGCACCGACGCGTCGGACGCCTCGTTCTCGAGGTTCATGCTCGCGAGCCAGTGCGGGAAGTGGCGCAACCGATCGTCGGTGGCCTTGTCGGCGAGCAGCGTGTTGAAGACATAGGCGCGGGTGCGGATGCCGGGCGCCAGTCCCTCGGTCACGGCCTCGGCCGCGCGCCGTCGCACGTCGCGGTCGGGCGACTGGAGCAGCGAGAGGCCCTCCTCGAGGCTGGCGTCGCGGCCGTCGAGGTCGACGCGGATCGCGGCGTCGAGCTCGTTGAACAACCGGGCCCAGGCGCTGCGGCCCGTCACGGCCTTCTCGGAGAGGACGACCTCTTCTGGCTCGCTCAACAGGTGGGGCCGGTAGCGGCGCGCCGACTCGAGGAAGTGCCGGCAGAAGTCGAGGGCCGGATCGGCGAGCACCGCGGCGACGTGGTCGTCGTCGAGCGCCGCCCATTCGAGCTCGAAGAAGATGAGCTGGGTCTTGATCGCGGTCCCGCGTTCCTCGACCCGCTGCACGAGGGCACCGAGCGCGGGATCGGCCGTGTCCACCGAGTACCGGAGTCCCGCGTAGGAGGACGCCCGCTCGAGCAGCTCCTCGATCGCGGCGAGCTCGTGCATCAGCGCGGCGAGGCCGGCGGAGTCGAGCGCCGCGATCGTGTCCCGGCGGTCGGCGACGGACCGGGCCTTGGCGTCGGCGTCGTCGAGGAACGCGTCGACTCCCGCCTCGCCGTGGCCGTCGACGAGCGGTTCGAGGTCCCAGGAGACGTCGGCGGCGGTGAGGTCGGCGGACGACTCTTGCGTGGCGGTCATGGCCGCCGAGGCTACCCGCCCCAGACCCATCATTCTTTCGATGATTTCCCCCAACTATTCGGGGATTCCATCGAAAGAACGCGGGGGGTCAGCCGCAGACCATCGAGAAGCCGAGGCCCTTCGCGCGGATTCCGTTGATGACGGCGGGCAGCGCGGCGACGGTCTGGGACCGGTTCCCACCACCGTCGTGCAGCAGCAGGATCCGGCCCGCACGGGCGGCCGCGACGACCCGCCGCGCGATGACCGCGGCGCCGGGCCTGGTGTAGTCCTCGGGGTCACCGTTCCAGAGGATCTGCTCCAGCGCCAGGCGTTGCGCACCGGCCACGATCCGCGCGTCGGTGGCGCCGTAGGGCGGCCGCATGCACGACGGCCGCCGCCCGGTCGCGACCTCGATCGCGTCGTTGGTGCTCGCGAGCTCACGGCGGATCCCCGCGTCGTCGAGCAGCGGCAGGCGTGCGTGCGACCACGAGTGGTTCGCGATCGCGTGCCCGCGGCGCACGATCTCGCGCGCGAGCTCGGGATACTTGCGAACCTCGGACCCGACGGCGAAGAACGTCGCGCGCGCGCCGTAGGTGTCGAGCACGTCGAGGACCGCGGGCGTCCAGGTGGGATCGGGACCGTCGTCGAAGGTGAGCGCGACCGTAGCCCCCGCGGGCTTCGTGACCGGTCGCCTCCCGGTGGCCGCGGCCGGGCCCAGCAGCTCGTACGCACCGCCCCCGGCCACGGCCGTCCGGCCGGACGCGAGACCGACCACGGGCACGGTGCGGGCCGGAGCGGCCGGGATCGTGGGCGCGTCGCCGAACGAGGTGCTGCCGCCCGCGTAGTCGAACAACGTGTACCCGCCGCCCGACGGCGACGGGAGCAGGCCCGCGACCGCCGCGGTGCCGTCGCGCGACGGCAGCGCTCCGAAGAACCGGGCGTCGCCGAACGTCAGCACCGCTCCAGCCGACGTCGCCAGCCAGTAGCCCGCGCCGCCCGGTGTCGGCGCCAGGTTCACGGCCACGCCGGTGCGCACCATCCCGGCCCCGGATCCGGAGAACCGGGCGTCGCCGAACGCGAACACGCCGCCGTCCGACGCCACCAACCAGTACCCACCACCGCCGGGCGTCGCCGCCATCCCCACCACCGGCTCGTTCAACCTCATCGCGCCCGTCGACCCGAAGAACCGCGCGTCGCCGAACGCGAACACTCCGCCGTCCGACGCCACCAACCAGTACCCACCACCGCCGGGCGTCGCCGCCATCCCCACGACCGGCTCGTTCAACCGCATCGCGCCCGTGGACCCGAAGAACCGCGCGTCGCCTGCCGTGAACACTCCGCCGTCCGACGCCGCGGCCCAGGTGCCGGCACCGCTCGGCGTCGCCGCGAACCCGACGACCGGGTGTGCCAACACAGGACAGGGTGCCGCCACAACCGGCTGCGCACCGGGTTCGACGCGGCACCCGAGGCGATCCACGAACTGCACGGTCGGCGCCGGTGGAACGGGCTCGGTGGCCGGTGCGACGGGCGCGGCGCGCGCCGCGCCGACCGGCGCGACGGCGCAGTACCCGAACCCGGTGAGCCCGCACACGAGCGCGACGGCACAGGCCCGGAGAAGGTCGGCAACGGTCGCGCGGCGGCCCACGCGGGCAACGTAGCGCGTCAGCGCGGTTCGAGGGCTTCGGGCAGCGGCCCCGCGTGCAAGACGACCAGGGTCTGCGTCGCGCGCGTCAACGTGACGTAGAGCATCCGGAAGCCGGAACGGTCCGGCGCGACGAGCTCGGCGGGCTCCACCACGACGACGTGGTCGAACTCGAGGCCCTTGGCGTCGAGCGCGTCGAGCACGGTGACCGGCGCGTCGAGCGCGTCGGGGGTGTCGGCCGCCGCGCCCAGGTCCGCGAGCGCGACCACCAGCGCGTCGTGCATCGCGTCGGGCGCGATGACCGCGACGGTGCCGCGCCCGGCCCTAGCTGCGCGCACACGGCGCGCCACCTCGTCGACCAGGCCGGCGGGCGCGGCCACGACGAAACCGGGCGCGACGCCGGTGTGGCGGACGGCGCGTGCCGGCTCGACGCCCGGCGCCGCCACCGCGAGCACCCGGTGGGCGACGTCCATGATCTCGGCCGGCGTCCGGTAGTTGACCGAGAGCGTGATGGTCGTCGGCGCCACGCGCGCCGGGAGTTGGCGCAGCACCTCGTCCCAGCTCGAGAGCGCCCCCGGCCGGCTCGCCTGCCCGAAGTCGCCGACCAGGGTCATCGACCCCGACGGGCATCGGCGCGCCAGCACGCGCCACTGCATCGCCGAGAGGTCCTGCGCCTCGTCGACGAGCACGTGCCCGTACGTCCGCGGCTCGAGGTCCAGCTCGGCTTCGCCGTTCGAGCCGTGGAAGCGCTCGACGAGGTCCGCGGCCGACGTGTGCCCGTGGAGGCCGAGCTCGTCGACGACCCGGCCGGCCGTGTCGAGCACGGCGCGGTCGGCCCGGCGGAGCGCGCGGCGCCGGCGCGGCCGCGCCGACAGCGGATGGCCGAGCAGCGCGTCGGCCTCGTCGATGAGCGGGAGGTCGGCCTCGGTCCACGCCACCTCGCGCACGCTCGCCGATCGGGGACGGTGCAGCGCGCGCACCTCGGCGTCGGAGAACGCGCCGCGCGCCGCGGAGCGGATGAGCGCCGGGTACGAGAGCACGTCGTGCACGAGCTCGGCGCCGGTGAGGATCGGCCACATCCGCTCGAGCGCCTCGCGGACGCCCGGGGTGCGACGGAGACGGCGCCCCAGCTCCTGCTCCCAGTCCTCGGGGACGTGCCGGCCCCGGGCGAGCGCGGCCGCGATCGGGAGCTCGGCCACGGTCTCGCCGAACTCGTCGGTGGCCGAGAGGCCGTCGAACGCGAGCGTCTCGCCGTCGGCACCCGGCTCGACGGGACGGTCCGGCTGCGACCGCCGGTACGCCCGCACCAACGCGCGCTTGTACCGCGCGATCATCCGGTCGACCACCATGCGCACCACGACGGGGCGCCGCTCGTTGTGCGTGCCGCGCTTGCGCCGTACCCGCTCGACGATCTCACGCGACTCGCGCCGCGAGATCTCCAGCCGGTGCCCGTCGAGCACCACGACGATCTCGCGCGGCAACATGCGCTCGCGGTCGCGCAGCGCGTTGGCGACGAACGTCGCCATGCGGGCGTCGCCCTTGAGCCGCGCCACGGCATCGGGCTCCGACCCGGTCACCGGGACCTGCGGCTTGAGCCCTCGCAACGTGGCGAGGTGCGCGTTCTCCTCGCCCAGCGCCGGGAGCACCTCGTCGATGTAGCGAAGGAACATCGAGTTCGGGCCGACGAACAGCACGCCACGCGAGCCGAGCTGCTTGCGGAACGTGTAGAGGAGGTACGCGGCGCGGTGCAGCGCGACCGCGGTCTTCCCCGTGCCCGGGCCGCCGGTCACCACGAGCACGCCGGGGAGGTCGGCCCGGATGGCTTCGTCCTGTTCGGATTGGATCGTCGCGACGATGTCGTGCATCCGCCCCGTGCGCTCGCGCTCGAGCGCGGCGAGCAACGCGCCTTCGCCGACGAGCTCCAGCCCGGCGGCCTCGGTCGCCTCCTGGTCGAACACCTCGTCGTCGAGGCCGAGCAGCTCCCTGCCGCGGGTCTGGAAGTGGCGGCGGCGGGCCACGCCCATCGGCCGGACCGCGGTGGCGCGGTAGAAGGGCTCGGCGATGGGCGCGCGCCAGTCGACGACGAGCGGCGTGTGGTCCTCGGTGTCGACCCCGAGCCGTCCGACGTAGCAGCGCTCGGCCGCCACGAAGTCGAGTCGCCCGAACACGAGCGGGAGGTCGCCGATCTCCAGCGCGGCGAGCCGCCGCTGCGTGTGGTTGAACGCGACATCGCGTTCGAGCCGGGCCTGGTGCGTGCCGCCGCGCCGAACCTCGGCGTACGCCTCGGCAACCGACGCCGCCGACCGGCGCATGGCGTCGAGGCGGGCATACGCCTCGTCGACGTGGCACTGCTCGGCTGCGAGCTCGGGGTGACGCCCGCTCGCGGCGACGTGCGGCGTTTGGGGCTCTTCGTGCAACGACGGCTCCGGTTTCGGGGGCAGTCCAGGTTAGGCGATGGCCCCGTTCGATGGTCGAGTTCCGCTCCGGCCTCCCGGCCGTCCGGCCAGGCCTCCGCTCCATCTCCGCGTTCGATGGTCGAGTTCCGCTCCGGCCTCCCGGCCGTCCGGCCAGGCCTCCGCTCCATCTCCGCGGGCCGCGAGCCCGCGGTGCTCGGCTCGCGCACCGGGGCCCCACGGGCTCAGGCTCAGGCGCTGCCGGGTTCCTCGACGGCGACGAGCTCGAACTCGCCGTTGCGGAACACCAGCGCCACCGCCCGGCCCTCGAGGGGCGGCCGCAGCCCGCCGCGGGTCGGATCCACCCGGACCCGCACCGTGCGCTTGCCGGCCGCCGTCGGCAGCACGACCCGGTCGGTCCCCGGCCACTTCACGGCACTCGCCGGCAGCACGAGGGACTGGAAGCCGGAGAACCGCTGCTTGCGCCCGGTCACCGTGGCCGCCAGCCTGGCGACCCGGTCGACGGCCGGCGTGACGAACGTTGCCGGGAGCCCGACCCGCTCCACCTCGTCCTTGACGAACGCCCGGATCTCCGCGGGTTGTTTCGCGCCGTGGTCGACCGCGGCCACCAGCGCTGCGTTCGACGCCTTGTTGACGCGCTGCAAGGTGGCGCCGAGCAGCTCGTGCAGCTCGGCGTCGGGCAGCAGTTGGGCGCGCAGTGGGCGGGGCATCCCCCGATGGTGCCGCATCGGGGACCATCGGGGCGAACGCATTGCGGCCGGCGCGGGGCCCCGGACACCCGCGCCTACCCTCGGCTCATGACCCGTTGGGAGTACCGGCTCGAGCTCGTCCACACGGATCACGACCACGATCCCGAAGCGTCGGTCCGGGCGCTCGACCGCCTCGGCACCGACGGGTGGGAGGCGGTCGGCATCGCCCCCGCCACGGCCGCACGCCACGGGTTGGGCGTGGAGTCGTCGGCCTTCGTGGTCCTGTTGAAGCGATCCCGCCGCTCGACGCGCTGACCCGGAACACCGATCCGGGAACACCCGGCAACCCGGCGGGGTTGCCCGTGCCGACCGCCGAGCGATCCGAGGAGCACGATGTTCTCGTCGAAGTACCCGTCGAACCGGAAGACGCAGCTGCCCGGTGCCGCCGACGCCCTGCCGGGACGCACCGACGAGGCGCCCGTGCCCGCGGCGCACTTCGTGCACGGCACGCCGTTGCAGCCGCCGTTCCCCGACGGGCTCGAGACGGCCCTGTTCGGTCTCGGTTGCTTCTGGGGTGCGGAACGCAGGTTCTGGCAGACCCCCGGGGTCTTCACGACCGCGGTCGGGTACGCGGCCGGGCTCACGCCCAACGCCACCTACGAGGAGGTGTGCTCGGGGCGCACCGGCCACGCCGAGGTCGTGCTCGTGGTGTTCGACCCGACGGTCGTGAGCTACGAGCAGCTCCTCAAGGTGTTCTGGGAGGCCCACGACCCGACGCAGGGCATGCGGCAGGGCAACGACGTCGGCACGCAGTACCGGTCGGGCGTCTACACGTTCTCGGACGCGCAGCGCGCCGTAGCCCTGCGCACGCGCGACGAGTACCAGCGGATGCTCACCGCGGCCGGCTACGGCGACATCACGACCGAGATCCTGGACGCGCCCGCGTTCTACTACGCCGAGGACTACCACCAGCAGTACCTGGCCAAGAACCCGAACGGCTACTGCGGTCTGGGGGGTACCGGCGTATCGTGCCCCATCGGGCTCAGCGCCACCGGCTGACGCCGCCCGCAATCGCCTCGGTGTCGGGCCGGGTCCCGGCCGCGCGGCCGCGTGCCACCGGCCGCCCGCCGCCGATCCGGCCGAAGAGCGCGACGGCGGGCCCGCCGGCGCCGGCGCCCGCCGGCACCGGACGTTCGGGCTCGGGCCGCGACGGCGTCGGGACGTGCCCCGCGAGTCCCCGCGGTGCCACGTCGCCCGATCCGGCACCGGCCTCGGACAGCGGGCGCGGGTACCCGACCCGGCCGAACGGCTTGATCGGGCGCGCCGGGGTCTGCTCCTCGTCGCCCGGTGGACGGCCGCCGGCCGTGCGAGCGGCGGCCCCGGCACCTCGCGGGTACGGGAGGACGGGCAGCGGCGCCACCGGGCGGCGCTCAATCAACTCGCTGCCGAGCGCGGTGACCGGCCCGGAGGGTGCGGGCGCCACCTCCCCCGTGGCGACCGGTTCGCTGGTCTCGCGCTCCCCCGTGGCGACCGTCTCCTCCGCGACCGTCTCCTCCGCGACCGTCTCGGCCGCGCCCGTCTCGGCCGCGACCGTCTCGGCCGCGACCGTCTCCGCCGCGACCGTCTCCGCCGCGACCGTCTCCGCCGCGACCGTCTCCTCCGCGGCTTCCGGACCGGCGCCCGGGACCACGGGCCGCGCGGCACCGTTCCTCGAGGCCCGGACCGGCTCCACCGGCGGACCCGGCGCGACCTCGGGCGCCGCATGCGCCGCCTCGGCCGCGCGCACCCCGGGGTGCTTCTCCGCCGCGGCCCAGCGGGCGAGGTCGCGGAGGCGCTTGTCGCGTGACCAGGTGGCGTCGCTGCGCAACAGCGTCGCCGCGAGCTCGGCGCGCACGGACCCGTCGCGCTCGGTCTCGTGCAGGTAGACCAACTGCTTGACGTACGGCCTCAAGGAGACCGACGAGACCTGGGCCAACGCCTCACGGCGGACCGTGGGGTCGGTGTTGCGCAGGGCGCGTCGCAGCCGGTTCGTCGCCCGCCGCGGCACGAGCACGAGCGCAACGATGAGCCCGATGTTGACCGCCACCGCGAGGCCGAGCAGTGCCCAGTCCACCGTGCTCAACGTCGCGTAACCCGTCTCCGCCCCGGTCGCCATCCCTGGCGTCCAAACTCCCACGGGCCAGATCATGGCCGATCGTCCGCCGGAGTGCCAGAAGCGCCGCCCGCGGCGTCTCGCATCGTGATGATCCCGCCGAACACCCCGAGATACGCGATACCTCGAGGCCCGAGCACGAGGCCCGCGTAGTTGTTGTTGTACGCGAAGCCGGTGCCGGCCAGCTGCCGCCAGACGCGGCGTCCGGTGCGCACGTCGAGCGCGGTCCAGTACCACGCGTCCACACCGCCCGGAGTCGTCGGCTTCGTGTACGTGTAGAGCAGACCGGTCGCGGCCGACGCCTTCGAGACGACGCTCGGTCCCGCGTCGGTGGTGTTCGTCCACACGAGGCGGCAGCGATCGCGGCGCGGATCCACGTCGACGCGGGCGAAGCCGGGAGTGGTCGTCGCGCCTCCACTGGTGGCCGTCGGCCCCACGTAGCCGTAGTTGTTCTCTACGAGCAACGACCGTCCGAGCGCGATCGGCGAGTTCTCGGTGTCGCCGGCGCCCTTGCCGAACACCGGCTGCTCGCACACGACGCGCCGTCGGCCCTTGGCAACTCGCTTCGCCCTTCGGTAGACGACGACGTTCATCGGATCGGCGTTGTCCGTGATCGCGACGAGCCCACCGCCCATGAGCGTCGGGGTCGTGCCCGAGCCCGCATCGACCTGGCCCGGCTTCGCGATCCCGGAGTTGCGGTACGGCGCGCGCCACGTGACCCGGGGCCCGCCCCGCCGGTCGGGATCGAAGCGGTACATGGCCCGGTCGGACACGACGAACACGCCACCGTCCTCGCCGACGGCGAACGAGTTCTCGACCTCCTCGCCGAGCGTGATCGTTCTCACGGTGCCGCTCGACCGGTCGACCGTGCCGATCATCCCCTTCGCCTTGCTCACGAACCAGTACCGGCCCGTCCAGTCCGGGAGCACCGAGCTGATCCGTTCGGTTCCGAGCACCGTGCCGAGGTCGTAGTCGCGCGCGACCACGAAGGAGATCGACCCGTCGGGGTTCCTACGCTGCGCGACGACGAAGACGTGCCGGGTCGTCGTCGGGATCACAGCCCGGTCGCGGTGGTCGAGGTAGAAGTAGCCGCCGCCGGTGAAGTCCTGGAACGGGTTCGCGCCCGAGGCCGACGTCTCCCGGCGCGGCAGGTCCATCGACGCGAGCACGCCGAGCGTCTTCGGGCCGAGCAGCAGGAGTCGGGGCGTCGCCGTGCCGGTACAGGTGGTCTCGAGCCGGCCGGCCCGGTCGAACGTGATGGTGCCGCACAACGCGCCGAGCGACACGCTGTCCGTGCGCGGCGACCGGCCGAGGGGGCCGGGCGTGAGGTAGGCGTCGGTCATCCAGGCGTCGTTGTGGATGTTGCTGCGCCCGACGGGCGCCATGAACGGATGGGCCGGCGGTTCGGGCACGCCCCGCACCGGGCGGGCGGCGGCCGGCGCGCCGTCGAACACGACAGGGGGCTGCGGCCCCGAGCTCGCGATCGGAGTGACCGGTGTTGTCGATGTTGCTTTAGTGACCGATGAGGTTGTCGTGACCCGTGTGGCCCGTGAGGTTGTCGTGGCTTGCGTGGTCCCTGTGGCCTCTGCTCCCCGTGCGATCGAACGTCTCGCCGCAGTTGCAGTCGCCGACCAGCCGGCGCCCGACACGGCGGTCGCTCCGACCACTACCACTGCCGGCCACCGCCACCGTGCCTGCATCGCATTCGCCCTTGGTCGCGTACCCGTCACCCGCAGCGCCGGGCTCGGCGAAGTCTGTCGCTCCACTGCTTGGCTGTCACACCCCCGTCGTATGATACGAACATATGTTCGATACCACGGACGGTCAAGCACCCCAGCCAGGAAATCCGCCGCCGACGGCGCGGCGGGTGATCGAGTTGGTCGCGGCCCGCGAGCAACTCGAAGCCGAGCTCCTCGGCACGCTCGGCGAGTGCCTGGCCGACCGGTCGTGGGAAGGCGACGGCGCCCTCAGCCCGGTCGCCTGGCTCGTGCACAGAGGCGAGCTCTTACGCGGCGACGCGACCCGCCTCGTCCGCTCGGCGCAGCTGTGCCGGGACCACCAACCGATCGGGTCATCACTGGCGGCCGGCCGGATCCGCACCGACCACGTCCGCACCCTCGCCCGCGTGCAACACCACCGAAAGAAACTCTTCGCCGACCACGTCGACACCCTCGTCGACGCCGCCGAATCCGTCGACACCACCAGCTTCGAGACCGTCGCGCGCCGCTGGGCCGCCTACGCCGACGACCAGACCGACACCCGCAACGAACCCCCCGAATCCTGGCTCGACCTCGCCACCACCCTCAACGGCTCCGTCCGCCTCGCCGGACACCTCGACCCCGAAGGCGGCGCCGCCGTCCTCGCCGCCCTCGCCGCGCTCGAAACACCACCCAGTCGCGGCGACCCTCGCTCGGCCAGCGCCCGCCGCGCCGACGCGCTCGTCGCCCTCGCCCGCGGCGCCACCACCACTGCCCACCTCGACGTGGTCGTCGACCTCACCACCCTCGCCGGCCTCCAACCCGACGAAGCGCCAGGCGACCTCACCGCGTACCGCCACGACCTCGACCACATCGGACCCGTCCGGCCCAGCACCATCCGCCGACTCGCCTGCGACGCCATCCTCAACCGCCTCGGCATCCACCGCGACCACGTCGAACCCATCGACCTCGGCCACATCGAGACCGGGCGCCGATCCCGCGTCATCTCCCCCAAACTCCGCCGCGCCCTCGTCAACCGCGACGGCGGCTGCGCCATCGCCGGCTGCGACCGACCCCACCACTGGTGCGACGCCCACCACATCGTCCACTGGGCCGACGGCGGCAACACCAACCTCGACAACCTGGTGCTCCTGTGCAGACGGCATCACACCCAAGTCCACGAACACCACGGACACCTCGTCCGCGGGCCCGACGGCTACATCATCGAACCACCATGAACCCGCCGGTCACGTCACGCCGGTGCGCCGGCGAAGAAGGCGCGGTGGACGATCGTGGTCAGGGTGTCGAGGAGTGCATCGTCGTCGGCCTCGGTACCGCGCGACGTCAGGAAGTAGCTGACGCGCTCGAGCAACGCCATGCACGCGGCCACCGCGGCGGCCTCGCTCACGGAATCGTCCTGCTCGCGCATACGCCGCCCGAGCGCGTTGCCGATCTCGGTGAAGGCGCGGACGCCGAGGCGGTTGACCTTG
This sequence comes from Acidimicrobiia bacterium, assembly GCA_046331155.1. Lineage (GTDB taxonomy): Bacteria > Actinomycetota > Acidimicrobiia > IMCC26256 > CAWATG01 > JAXLRK01. The sequence goes on along the minus strand of JAXLRK010000002.1, from coordinate 763,884 downwards.
GCGTCGGTCACCTGCCCCTCCATCCAGGCCCGCATGACTGGACCGTACTTGCGGTATGTCGCGAGGAATCGTGCGAGGAACGAACGCAGCGCGGCCCGACCGTCCGCGTCGCCGGTGACGGGCGGCAGCTCGTCCGCGAGCCGGCGCATCTCATCGGCGCATTCGATGGCGAGGGCGCGGAGCAGGTCCTCCTTGTTCGCGAAGTAGAGATAGAACGAGCCGTGCGAGATGCGCGCGGCTCGCACGATGTCGTCGACGCGCGCCGCGTGGTACCCGCGCTCGCGAAAGACGCGCATACCGGCGTCGGACAGCTTCGCCATCGTTCGTTCGCCCTGTGCCCGCAGCTCGCGTCGGCTCGCGGGCGTGCCCGATGGCACGCTACGACCGCTCCGCTGTTGCGCCACTCCCCGCCCTCCGGTGCACCGCGGCCGATGCCGAGGTCCTCTGCCCGGCGCAGCCGGTACATTCGGCGCCGATGTTGCCGGAAACCGTCTCCGAGGCCGCCCGCCGCTTCGGCGATGCTACCGCCTACGTCACGCCCGGCGGCTGGCCGCTCTCCTACCGCGAGCTCGACCGCGCCAGCGACGAGGCAGCCGCCGGGCTCGCGCGTCGCGGCGTGCGCGAGGGATCGGTCGTGGCCCTGGTGCTGCCGCCCGGCGTGGAGTACGCCGTCGCCTACGCCGCCGCGGCCAAGCTGGGCGCGATCACCGCCGGGGTCAACGACCGGCTCACGGCGCCGGAGCGAGCGACCGTCCTCGAGCGGGCCGCACCCACGCTCGTGGTCGCGACACCCGAGCTCGCCACCGATGATCCGACGGGGACCGGGGTCTGCGTGGTCGATCCCGCGACCGGGCCCCACGACGTCCTCTCGTCCCTGCGGGTCGTGGCCGCCGCGCCGCCCCGCCTGCCGGTGGACCCGGACCGCGCCGTCGCGATCGTCTTCACGTCGGGGACGACCGGGGCGCCGAAAGGAGCGCTCTACACGAACCGCCAGCTCGACTTCATCACCGCGACCGACGTGGGCGAGGTCTGGGGCACCGGAGGACGATCCCTCAACGGCACGTCGTTCGCCCACCTGGGCTTCATGACCAAACTGCCCGGGAACCTCCGCCGCGGCGGCACGACGTTCATCATGCGGCGCTGGTCGGCCGGCGGCGCGCTCGAGCTCGTCGCCGCGCACGCCATGACCACGGTCACCGGCGTCCCCACCCAGCTCGCGCTGATGCTGCGCGCGCCCGACTTCGACGCGTTCGACCTGTCGTGCGTGCGGTTCCTCGTCGTCGGCGGGGGCCCGATCACCCCGGATCTGGCGCGCGAAGCCCGCGAGCGGTTCCGCGCCGCGCTGGCGACCCGCTACTCGTGCACCGAAGCCGGGATCGGGTGCGGAACCGCGTTCGACGACCCCGAGGAGGACGCCGTCGTGAGCGTCGGCCGGCCGCAGGCGGGCGTCGAGCTCGCGCTCCTCGACCCCGACGACCGGCCGGTCGCCGACGGCGAGGTCGGTACGGTGTGCCTCCGGTCGCCGGCCGTGATGCGCGAGTACTGGCGCGATCCCCAGGCCACCCGGGCCGTGTTCACGGCGGACGGGTTCGTCCGCACCGGCGACCTCGGCCGGCTCGACGATCGGGGCCGGCTCCGCCTGGTCGGGCGCAGCAAGGAGATGTACGTCCGGGGCGGCTACAACGTCTATCCCGTCGAGGTGGAGGGCGTCCTCTCCGAGCATCCGGCCGTGGCCGCCGTCGCCGTCGTACCCCGACCCGATGCGGTGATGGGCGAGATCGGCGTAGCGGTCGTGGTCGCCCGGCCCGGGACCGAGACACCGACCCTCGCCGCGCTGCGGGACTTCGGACGCGGCCGCCTCGCGGCCCACAAGCTTCCCGAGGACATCCGGCTCACCGACTCGCTGCCGCTCACCGCGGGGGAGAAGGTCGACCGCCGCGCCCTGGCCGGTCTCGTCTCCCGATCCGTACCCGACGCCTCGCGCTAGCACTATCCTGACGGCCCCGTCAGGTACCGACAGCACGTGGCCTCGCGGCCGCGGGAAGGGCACCTCCCCCATGCAGCTCGACTTCACCCCCGAGCAGGACGCGCTACGAGACGCGGTCCGGACCGTGCTCGACGGGGAGTGCACCCGGGGATTCGTGCGCGAGATCGCCGAGGGCCGTTCGGGGCCCGACTCCCTCTGGCGACACATGGTGGACCTCGGCTGGCCCGGGCTCGCGGTACCCGAGGAGCACGGCGGCCTGGGGTTCGGAGCAGTGGAGACCGCGGTCGTGCTCGAAGAGCTCGGCCGGGCGATCGCCCCCGGCCCGTACGTGGCGACCGTGACCCAGTTCGCACCGGTCGTGCGCGAGGCGGGCACGGCCGAGCAGCGCGCCCGGTGGCTCGGCCCCGTCGCGAACGGCGACCTGACCGGGGGGCTCGCGCTCGCGGAGGCCGCGGGCAGCACCGACCCGGGCGACGTCGAGACGACCATCGAGGCGGACGGCGAGACGGACCGCGGGACGGTCGTCGTACGCGGCACGAAGCACTTCGTGCTCGATGCACCCACCGCGACCGAGCTCGTCGTCGTCGGCCGCAGGCCCGGCACTTCGGGCGACGACGGCGTCACGGCGGTCGTCGTGCCGGCCGGCCGGGCGCGCGTCGAGGTCCTCCGCACCTTCGACGCCACCCGGCCCGTGGGGACGGTGCACCTCGACGGCGTGCGCGTCGACGCGGACCGGGTGCTCGGCGGAACGGGCCGGAGCGCCGCGGCTGCCGTGCGGCGCGCCGTCGAGGAGGCAACGGTGGCGCTGGCCCTCGAGACCGTCGGAACGTGCCAGACGATCTTCGACGTCACGCTCGACTACGCCATGCATCGCGAGCAGTTCGGCGTGCCGATCGGATCGTTCCAAGCGATCAAGCACAAGTTCGCCGACATGCTCGTCGCGCTCGAGCGCGCTCGGGCCACGGGTTACTTCGCCGCGCTCACCATCGCCGAGGACGACCCGCGTCGCTCGCTCGCCACGTCGATGGCCAAGGCCGCGGCCGGTGACGCCCAGCGCCTCCTCGCCACCGAGGGCATCCAGATCCACGCCGGCATCGGGTACACGTGGGAGCACGACATGCACCTCTTCGTTCGCCGCGCCAAGGCGAACGCGGCGTTGTTCGGTACCGCGGCCGAGCACCGCGCCCGCGTCGCGGACGCGATCGGCCTCTGACGCGATCGGCCTCCGGTCGGCGGGCGAGAACGACGCGCTACGCGGCGAGGACGAACGAGTACAGGAGCACGAAGATGCCGGCCAGGACGAAGCCGGCGATCAACGCGTTCTGATGCGTGTCGTACATCGCGTTCGTCGATCCGGGCGCGGTGCCCCCGATGTACCCCAGCGCGTTCGCTTCGAGCACGGCCCAGATCACGATGACGATGATCCAGTAGAGCCAGCGCTTGTCGACGTCGACGCCGCTGCTGCTGATCGGGAAGTGCGACGTTCCGACCATGAACACCAGCATCGGCAACGAGAAGATCGCGTTCATCCGCGACGCGAGCAGGGCCTTCCGGCCCTTCCCGGCCGCGGTGGAGTCGGCCTCGCCACCGGCCTGGACGTTCCGCGCGTTGGCGATCACGACCTTCTGGTTCGGCCAGATGACGAGCCACACGTTGAAGAACATCGTGATCGCGAGCAGCATGCCGGTGGTGATCGCGATCCCGGGACCGGTCTTGAAGTAGTCCATGTCGTCGAGGTTCTTCTGGAAGTACAGGATCAGCACACCGGTCGCGAACGTCGCCGCCGCCGCCCATCGGAACCACCACAACGCCCGCGACGCGAGCTTGTCGATCGCGTTGTTGCGGGCCGCGGCCTCCATCTCGGCGAACGCCGGAACCTGCACGAAGTTGAAGTAGTAGAGCAGGCCGATCCAGGTGATACCCACCACGACGTGCAACCAGCGCGACAGGTAGGCGAACCCGGCCTTCGAGAAGATGTCCAGCGCGGCGGCGAGCATGGGCGACCACTCCTTGTGCTGTCGATGTCGGGCCGCAAGCTACCACCGCGCCCCGCTACCCCGACGGTTCCCCACCTCGCGTTCGTACCGCGGCCCGCGACAGGAGCCCGGACCACGGCGACCGGCCCGGCAATCGCGTCACACGACGCGTGTCTCGCGCTGCGCGCCGAACTCCACGAGCGCGAGCCCCGAGGGCGTCACGTCGAGCACGGTGCGGGAGCAGTGGTCGGGCCGGAACAGCACCACCCGGTCGTCCGCCGTCGCCAAGCCGACCGCCGCGTTGAGCACCAGGTAGTGGGTCACGACCACGGTGTCCTCGGCCAGCTCACCCAGCGCGGCGCGGACGCCGTCGCGCCATGCGTGCAGGGCCGGGTCCCCCACCGCCGACCACGTCGAGCGCATCACCGAGCGCAGCCATGCGCCGCGGTCCACGAGGTCGTCGGTGGGCGCGGGGATCTCGGCTACCCGAGCCTCGACCAGCGCCCGGCGGCCCCACGCCGCCTCCAGCGCGGCCGCGGTCTCGGCGGCCCGGCGCCGCGGCGAGGTCACCAGGGCCCGGGACCCGGAGGCCGAGAGCTCCTCGGCCATCCGTTCGGCCTGGGCGTGGCCCTCGTCGTCGAGCGGCGGGTCGAGGTCCTCGAGGTAGCCGGCCGCGGGATGGCCGTGGCGGACCAGGACGAGGCGGGGCACCGGCATGGTCGTCAGGGTACGCGGCGAGACCGGCCCCGCCACCGATCTCGCCTTGACGACGACTCCGGACGGCCGGGCCGCGTCCGGACCTTGCCAGGAGGTCGAGGATGCGTACCGCGCTCATCCGTCGCTCATCCGCCTCGCCGCGGTCGCGGCGCTGCTTCTCTCCCGCGACCGGGCCTCGCGCGGGCTCCGAGGCCGGGACCGGCAGCGGAGCCGTACGGGAAGCAGCCCAGGAGACGGCGCCAGAGATCGCCGGAGCCGATCGGCGTGAGCCGGGTCGACCCGTCGCCCGGCTCGTCGTCGGTCGCGCCGGCCTCGCTCTCGACCAGCGTGTACCCGCGGGTGCCGCCGTCGACGACGACCAGGGTGGCCGGATGGATGGTTCCGGCCGCGTCCGCCCAGGCGGCGTCCGCGCGCCACGGGCGCCACCCGTCCGGGAACCAGGCGTGCAGGAGCGATTCGAGCCCGTCCGCCGCTACCGCCACCGGTGCCCGCCGGCCACCGTCGGTGGGGCGCAGCCCGACGGCCCGAGCGAGCTCGAGCGGGAGCAGCGCCGGCTCGCAGGCCTCGAGCTCGAACTGCTCTCCGACGAGCCGCCCGAGCACGCCGAACGACGGCGTGGCGAAGAGGTACGTGAACCGGGCCCCGTCGATGCCGGGCTGCTCGATGACGATCCGCAGCTGCGGCCGGTGCACCACGGCCAGGATGGCGTCCCGCAAGTTCGCCGGCTCGCGACCGTCAGTGGCCGCGAGCTCCGCGGCCAGGCCCGCGATCGCCACGCGTTCGACCGTCGCCACCCGCTCGTACGCCGGCGTGCCCGTCACAGGCCGGGCACCCAGTCGCGCACGGTGTCCACACCCGACGAAACGAGGTCGTCGAGCCCACTCGCGGCCCGGCTCCCGAGATCCTTCACGCCGTCGGCCACCTTCACACCGAGATCCTTCGCCTGCGCGGCCCGGACGCCGACCCACTGCCCGGCCCCGTCGAAGACCTGCTCGATCCCGTCGCGGTGGTCCCAGACCTCGGCGCCGAGGTAGATCCCTCCCGCGACCGCGACCACCGCGTCGAACGGGAGCTCCGCCGCGGCCGCGGGCTCCCGGGAGAGCAGCGCGACGCCGCCCTTGAACACCGCGCCCGAAGCGTGCTCGACGTATCCCGTCGGGTCCTCGAGCACCCCCGTCAGCGGGTTGCCGCGGCGCACCAACCACACCACGTCGAGCGCCGCGCCGGCGCCGCTCAGCACCGGGCTCACGTCGGCCATCCAACCCGAGCCGGTCCCCGAGATCAGCGGGTCGATCAGCCCGCCGGCCGGCCCGCCCACGAGACTCGTGAACGGCGCAAGGGGATCCATCCCGAGGTGCCGGGCCAGCGTGTAGGAGGACGACAGCCAACCGAGGATCGGGAACGTGTCGTCGTCGCCCTTCCACAGCGGGATCAGCTGGTCGTCGATCCAACGCTGTAGCTCCTGCAACCACGCCGGGTCGATCACCGCGGTGCAGACCGTGGCGTTGCCCACCAGCAGCCCGGCCACGCAACCGGGCAACCACCACGGAGCCGGCTGGGCCAGCTCCCGCTCGAACCACTCGACGAGCGTCAGCCTGCGGTCGAGCTCGGCCGAGAGCCGATCGGCGCGTCGCGAGCACTCGACGAGCACCCCGAGACCGGGTTCCACGCGATCGACGGCGCGCAACACGGCGGCGGCGTCGTGGTGCAGCCGGCGTAGCTCCCCGGCCGCCCGCGCGAGCTCGCGCGACTCCTCGCCTACTCCCGCGGGCTCGATGCCGACGACGGTCGATGCCATCTCACTCCCCTGCGACTTGCACGAGGGTCAGCGATCCTCGCGCCACGACGAACCCACGCCCGGGCGGGAACCGCTGACCCGGCCGAGCGCGCAGGCGGACGCCGAACGCGTCGCCGTCGGTCTCCAGATCCGGCTGCAACAACAACCCGTGCCGCCGGCGACGGATCTCCGAGAGGCAGCCGGCGAACGTGCGCGTCAACGCAAAGGCATCCACCGCGGCGACGAGGTACACGCCGCACGCGGGGCCGCGGCGCGCCAGCTCCTCGAGCAGCGTCGCCGCGGGTAGGTCCAACAAGTCGCCGAGGTCGTCGACGAGCACGACCTGCGGGCGCGTGGCGGCCGCGTCCGGCGGCGGCGCACACAACGCCTGCAACGCGGTCAGGCACGGATCGACGCCCACCGCCCACCGCACGCGCGGGTCGGGCGCGGACCCCGCCGACGCGCGTGGCTCGAGCAGCCAGACGTCGCCGTCCCCCGCGCTCGCGGCCGACACGGCCAGTGCATGGAGCGCCGCGGTCCGCCCGCTGCCGGGTGGGCCGGAGACGAGGAACGGACCGTTGGCGAGGTCCACGGCCACGCCGCCGCGATCGCGACCGCGGCACTCGCCCGCGCCCAGGCTCGGCCGCACCGCGGTGGTTGGTGGCGGGAGCGCCACGCGCCGGACGCGGTCGGGCAACGCTTCGACACCGGGCGCCCGCCGCGCTCCCTCGACCAGGACGGATTGTGACAGGGCGGATCGTGGGAGACGTCCGAGCCGGCTGCCGTCGGAACGCACCTCACGACTGCCTTCCCCACCGTCGGGGAGTGCGAGCTGCACCTCGTGCTCGCGTACCACCCCTCGTCCCGGCGGCCGGTCGAGCGATGCTGCGAGCCCGGGCGGTACGCCCAGTGCGACGGCGTCGTCGCGGTCGGCCTGCCGGAGCACGACGCGCGTGGTGATGCCGCCGAGCAGCGCTGCCGGCACACTCCCTCGCCGGTCGGCGGTGATGACGAAGTGGATGCCCACCGGCCGGCCGCCGGTAGCCAGCCGATGCACGCGTTCCAGCCATTCGCCGAAGTCGACGCGCTCGAAGGCCGCGATGAAGCCCGGGTAGCCGTCGAGCAGCACCACCACCCTCGCGACGGGCTCCAGCCCGCGGGCCAGACACTCCCCCACGGTCGCGACGCCGAGGCGGGCCAGGAGCGCAGCGCGATCACGCGCCAACACCTCGAGCCGCTCGAGCAGCATTGCGACTCGCTCCGTGTCCTCGCCCGCGATGACGGCGCCGCACTGGGGCAGTGCCTCGAGCGCTGCGAGTCCGTGGCCGCCGAAGTCGAGCGCGTAGAGATGGACGTCTTCGGGACCGGCTCCCGCGGCGCACGCCGCGGCCACGGCCCGCAATGCCGTCGTCTTGCCCGATCGGCCGGTCCCGAAGACGAGCAGGCTGCCGTCGATCTCGAAGTCGACCGAGAAGGGGTGACGGCGTTGCCGCGCGGGCTCGTCGAGCAGCCCGATGGCGACGCGGCGCGCCGGATCCCGTGACCCTGGGTCCTCCGTGCACTCCGGCGTGCACTCTCGCAGGGTCACGACACGGGGAAGGGGCGGGAGCCACGGCCGCCGCACCGGGCGGCCGTCGCGGGCCGCGTGGGCGGCCACCGCCGCGTCGACCAGGAGCCCGAGATCGGTCGGCCCGGGTTGGGGCGCAACGGCGTCGTCGCCGTCACGATCGAGATCGCCTCCGAACACCAGCTCGCGGCACCGGATGGCGTGGCCGGACGGCGCGGCCGGGGACGGCGCGGTCAGGGGCGGCGCGGCCGCACGAACGCCACCCGCGTAGGCACACTGGACCTCGGCGAGGTCGGCGTGACCGGTCCGCACGAACGCGCGCCCGGGAAGGAACCGAGGGATCCGGGCTGCGTCGTCGACGTCCACGACGTCGATGCTGTCGGCCGGGTTCTGCACCCGCAGTGCGATCCGTAGGTTCATGTTGGCGCGGATGTGCCCGCCCACGACACCGCTCGGCCGTTGCGTCGCGAGGACGAGATGCAAACCGAGGCTGCGGCCGCGCTGCGCGATGTCGACCACGCCGTCCACGAAGTCGGGAACCTCGCGCGCGAGCGCGGCGAACTCGTCCACCACGATGACGAGACGCGGCGGTGCGTCCGGGTCGCGCGCCGCAAGCTCGGCGAGCTCGGCGACACCCGCGGCGCGCAGTACCTGTTCGCGACGGCGGACCTCCGCGCGCAGGGACGTCAGCACCCGCGCCGCGAGGTGGTCGTCGAGATCGGTCACGAGCCCGACGCAGTGTGGGAGCCGCACACACTCGCCGAACGCCGCGCCGCCCTTGTAGTCGATCAGGAGGAACGTGCAGCGCTCGGGCGGGTACGTAACCGCGAGCGACGCCACCACGGCGCGCAGCAGCTCACTCTTCCCCGATCCGGTGGTGCCCGCGACGAGCGCGTGCGGCCCGTCGATCACGAGGTCGGTGGAGAGCTTGCCGTCGACGCCGACGCCGACGATGGCAACGAGACCGGGCCGCTCGGTTCGCCAGCGTTCGAGAACCGCGGACGCGGTCAGGCCCGGGAGGCCGAGCACGTCGAGCAGCGCGACGGCGCGCGGCACTGCTCCGACACCCGGCGCCGTCGCGTCCACGAGCGGAGCGAGCGCGAGCGCGACGCGACGCTCGAGACCCACGGCGAGGTGGTCAGCGGCCTCGACGGCGAGCTCCGGCCGGTTCGATGGGTCGAGACGATCGGACATCGCAATCGACTCCTCGCACCTTTGCCGGTGCCGCCGTACGATCGCGGTGCCGTCGTCGCCGAGCACGACGCTCGTGCCGCACTCGCCGGGGAGATCTCGCGGGTCGCGTCCCAGCCAGATCGCGTGGACCCCGACCGCGGGGCCTCCGGAGAGGACGCGCGAGACGGCGCTGAGGTCGAGCTCGGCTTCCTCGTCGAGCACGGCAACGACGCGTGCCGGCATGGCGTCGACCCCGCCGAGCGACCGGGCCTCCGCGGCGCGCCGGGCGACGAGGTCGTCGAGCCGGCCGAGCAGACCGGCGGCCGCCGAGCTGCCCAGCGCGAGTCGCGGTGCCCCGGTCGTTCCGACCGCGACGTGCGGCAGCCACTTCGCCCAGTCCCACCGTTCCAGCGCGGCGAGGTCCACCGCGACGACCAGCTCGACGTCGCGCGGGCTGTGCTCGGCCGCGACCTGCGTCACCAGCCACCCGGCGAGCGCGTGGACCAGCGGCGGCGGACCCGCCAGCCCGATGCTCCCCGCCGGCGCGAGATCCACGACCGCGGGGACGAGCGGCGGGTCGCCCGCGCCCACGAGACGTCGCCTTGCTTCCTCCCGCAATGCGTCGTCGCCGCCCGGCGCGAACACGAGCTCCACGGCGGACGCGGCTCGATGCCAGCCGACTCGCAGCACGAGGAAGTCGGCGTCGGTTCCCCGCCGCGACCAGAGATCCGGCGCGTGCCGCAGCACGCGCGCCACGAGCGCGGCGGGGTCGGGGAACTGCGCGCGACGGGCGTCGCGCTCCTCGCGCCGCAGTCCTTCGGCGACAACGGCTGCCCGCTCGACCGCGACACGGAATCCGCCGACCTCGCGACGGTGGCCCGACCGCCCGCGGCGGCGATCCTCGAGGAACGTACCGACCGCGACGACGGGCGACAACGTCATGAACAGCAGCATGAACGGGCTCCGGGTGAGTGCAAAGAACAAGGCGCCCATGAGCAACGGTGCCGCGGCGGCCGCAACCGAGAGCCGGGGCCGACGGGGCGGGCTCGGTGGGGCGGGCAACTCGACGCGCCGCACCGGCTTCGACAGCATGGGACGCGGCGGCCGGTTGAACCGGATGCGCCCACCCTCTTCGACCGGGCGGTCGCGCGATGATCCGCCGGCGACCCGCACGAGCAGACCGGTCGCGCCGATCCTCATCAGCTCACCGCACACCACCGCGTCGGACGGCGCTGCGGCCCGGTCCTCGACCCGGACCGGACCCCACGCCGCGGTGAGCCGGACCGAGCGGGCGTCCACGGCGAGCATGCAGTGCCGGCGCGAGACCGCAGGGTCCGAGAGCACGATCGACGCCCGGGCCGAGCGTCCGATCACGTGCTCCCCCGACGTGAGCGGGAACGTACGGCCGCAGTCGGGCCCCGAGACGACGGCGAGCTCGTACCGTCCGTGGTCACGAGCTGCGGCCGCCGTCCGGGGCCTGCGCCGATCGGCGACGAGCACGACGTCGCCGCGACGCAGGCCGAGGGCGGACACCGGCGACGCGGGGTCGAGCCATCGCTCGCTTCGCGCGTGCCAGAGCGCCGGCGACGCCTCGTCGGCCTCCCGGCCGACGAGGCGGGCGGCCATGTCCGCCAGCTCCTCGACCCGGCAGCCCGCCTCGAAGTCGAGGGTGACGTCGCGGGCCGGGGCGTCGGTGGGTGCGAGGACGAGGTCGCGCTCGGTCATGACACCCGCTCCTGGTCGAGCGGCCCCGGGACCCGCTGCCACCACGCGTACAACGCGCGCAGGTCGGCGTCGGGTCGTTCGGCTTCGGCGAGGACCCGGCCGTGCGTGGTGGTCCAGGTGAGGAGCGCGTGACCACCCGGCACCGAGCAGCGGAACCAGCCGGCGGGCCGATGGTCGGCCGCGGTCGGCCGCCAGGTCCGCTCCTCGGGCCCGCCGTCGGCGCAGGCCGCAACCGCGGCCTCGCCGGTAGCGGTCGCGGCGCCGGTGGGGCCGGCACCCGCCACGCCGCCGGTGGGGTCGGACAGCCGTGGCTCGCGCCCGCGGGACCGGAACGCGGCCAGTAGCTGCCGCTCGTCCGCGTACCGCCCGTACACGACGGACACCACGCCGTCGGCCGTCCGGCACGCGACTTCGGCCCGCGCGCCGGGCAGGTGCCCACGCGACGGGTGACACCGGTCGCGCAGGCTCCGCGGTACGGCGGCGAGCAGCCCGGCGACGGCGCGATGCGCACCCGCGGAGGAGGGCATGGGCCGGGCGGAGCCATGGTCACCGCTCGACCCCGCCGACACCGCGACGAGCGCCGCCGCCAACAGGAGGACGATCACGAGGCCGGCGAACAGTCGGAGCCGCGCCGGTCTCGCGCGGGCGCTCACATCCCCGGGCTTCGACGGCGGCTCGGCCGTGCCGGGCTTCGACGGCGGCTCGGTCGCCGCGGGCATCGGCGCCGGCACGGTGGGCTGCTCCCCGCGTCGCAGATGGGGCCGGGCCGCCGCCACGAGCTCGCCGCACGTCGAGTACCGGCCGTCGGGCCGCGGGGCCATGGCGCACGCGAGCACGGCATCGAGTGCGCGCGGGAGGTCGGGCCGGCGCGTCGACAGGGCGGGTGGGGTGGCGTGCAGCGGGGTGAGCGCGACCACGCCGTCGCGATCGACGAACGGCTCGACCGGGAGCGTCCCGGCCAGGCACTCGTACAACACCACGCCGAGCGCGTAGACGTCGCTGCGGCCGTCGACCGGGTCGCCGCACAACACCTCCGGCGCCGCGTACCCCGGCGTGACGCCTCCACCCGCATCGGTCAGCATCGCCCGCACCGGTTCCGTGGGATCGAGGCGGCCGACGAGGATGTTCGACGGCTTGACGTCGCCGTGCACCATGCCCGCCGCGTGCAGCGCGTCGAGGCCTGCGGCGACCTCGCGCAGGAGCTTGGCGACGAGCGGTACGGGGAGGACCGGTTCGCGCTCGAGCAGCCATCGGAGGTCGCGGCCGTCGACCCACGGCATGACCGCGAATCGCGGCGCCGGATCATCCGAGACCTCCAGCACCGGGACCACGCAGGGATGACGCACCGGTCCTTCGGCCCGAGGGCGAGCCGCCACCCACGTCGCGCCCGTGTCCGGGATCCTCTTGCCGTCGCGCAGGACCTTCAGGGCCACCGTGTGCCCCGAACGGGAGTCGACGGCTCGGTACACCACCCCGTCCGCCCCACGACCGATCGCCCGCGCGACGCGGTAGGACCCGACGATCGTCCCGGCCGACAGCTCGTCGGCCTCCGTGGCCCTGTCGCGCACCGAGGTCATCGGGCCGCACCGGTCGCGTCGCCCGGGGTACTCGTGACGGCCGCGCTCGCCGCGGCCGCCTCGCGTTCGAGCTGAGCTGCGGTCGCGTCGAGCGAACGGGCGACGGTGTGCACCGCCGCGCGCAGCAACTCGATCTCGTCGCGGGCGCGATCGGCGGCCCGGCCGCGCCACGTGTCGCGCGAGAGCAGCCGGCGGCTGCGATCGAACGCGGTGTCGAGCGCGCGGCTCGTGTGACGTAGCGCCAGCGCGGCGCGGTGGAGATCGGAGGCAGTCGCCATGGCGTCCTCGAGGAAGACCGCGGGAGGGCGCTCGACGCGCCCTCCCGACCGGCTGGAGGTTGGCTACAGGTTGTTGACCTGGTCGTTCTGCTCCTTCTTCAACCGCACGTACGACGCGTTCTCGGTGAGCGCCTCGGTCAGGCGGTTCAGCGACGGGACGAACGACCCTTGCCACTCCTGCCGGAACCGGTCCGATGCGGCGCCCTGCCACACCGTGCTCCCCAACGTGCTCGTGATGCGGTGCTGGAGCTCGGCGACGCTCTGGGCGTCGCGCGTGAACGTGCTCTCGAGGACCTGGAGCTGCTCCAGGTCTCCTCCGACCCATCCGGCCATGATCGGCTCCCTTCCGTAGGCGAATCGCTCGCGTCCGGAGGCCGGGGCCGAGTGTCGGAGGCCTGACGCTCCCTGGCGAGTCCCGCCCCTCCCGGACGGGCAGACACGAGATTACACACTCTGAGACACTCTTGCTAGTAGATCACCCAAGATTTTTCAGTTTTTCGCATTGTGTCGTGCAGTAAGCGGGCGTAGGCTCCGGGCGTGCGCCACGGACGGCTCCTTCGCGTCACCGCGGTCCTCGTCGCCGAGGTCGCGGCAATCTCCCTCGTCGTGCGGTCGGGATCGGTCGGCGGCTTCGCCTTCCCCACCCGGCGACCGGTCGAGTGGTTGCTCGCCGCGCCCGCGGAGGACGTGGTGGCCGTCGCCCTCCGCGCCGGGGCTCTGCTCGCGCTCGGATGGTTGACGCTGCTGACCGTGCTGCACGGCGCGGCTGCCTCAACCGGGCATTCGGGGCTCCGACGCCTGGCCGTGCGGTCGACGCCGGTGCGGCTTCGGCACGGTTTCGAACGGCTCGTGGCCGTCGGCGCGATCGCGAGCAGCTCCTTCACCGTCGCCGGCGCACCGATCGTGCGGGCGCCGGGACCTCCCCCGCCGGTCGTCCGCGCACCGGTGGCGACCACCGCGCCAACCGCCACGCCCAGCGCCACGCCCAGCGCGCCGACCAAGGTGCCGACCACGACGGTCCCGGTGCGCGACGCCCGCGCGCCCGTCACCCGGGCCGCGCCGTCTGCGACCACCAGGGCCCCCGTGACCACGACCGTGACCACGACCGTGACCACGACCGCGCCGGCGACCGGCCCGGGCACGCACGACAGCGCCTCGCCTCGCGCCGACGGCGGGACGCGCCGTCACGTCGTCGATCCGGGCGAGAGCCTGTGGACGATCGCCGCGCGCCGCGCCGCCGAAGTCGTGCCCGCCGGCGCGGACGACCACCGGGTCGCCCGCTACTGGGTCGAGGTCGTCGCGCGCAACCGCACGACGCTGCGGTCCGGAAACCCGAACCTCATCTACCCGGGCGAGGTCGTGGAGCTCCCACCGTTCGACGCCGCGACCGGAATCACCGGGTGAGCAACGGTCCGACCTCGGCGCCGAACGCGGCGATCTGGTCGCAGAGCTCGGTGCACGACCGCGACGGGAACCGGACCTGGAGATGCGACACGCCCATGGCGCCGTATTCGTTCAGCGACTCGGCGATGCGCTCGGGCGAACCCGCGATGACGTGCGGCGTCTCCCAGGCCGGCTCGCCCACGTAGCAGAGCTCCGTGACCACCCCGAGGTCGAGCGCCGCACCGGGGCGCGCCTCGTCGCGCCGCGCCCGGATCGTCGCCAGCTGCTCCGGCATGTGCTTGCGGGGTGTGCCCTGCGGGATCCAACCGTCACCGCGTTCGGCGACGCGCCGCAACGCGGGCTTGGCAGAGCCGCCGACCCAGATGGGCGGCCGGGGCTGCTGTACGGGACGCGGGCGTTGGCCCATGTCGTCGACGAACTCGTCGAGCCAGGCCGCCCGCACCGTGTCGATCGCGTCGTCGAGCAGCTTGCCCCGCCGGTCGAACGGCACGCCGAGCGCCTGGAACTCGCCCTGCACGTGGCCGGCGCCGACGCCGAGGATCACCCGGCCACCGGAGAGCGCGTCGAGCGTGGCGAAGGCCTTCGCGGTGTCGAGCGGGTGCCGGTACGGCGCGACCGAGATGTTCGTCATCAGGCGCACCCGCGACGTCTGCGCCGCGACGTAGCCGAGCGTCGCGATCGGGTTGAACCACGTGGTCGACATCGCCGGCGCGTACGCCCGGGGGATGGCGACGTGGTCGCAGATGGCGACGTAGAAGAAGCCGCCGTCCCGGCCGACCCTGCTGTACTTCGTGCCGCCGAACGGCGCCTCGTGGTTGCGCTGCACGGTGTTGATGCCGACGTTGCCGGCGCGCCGCTGCCGCGCCGCACGCATGCCGTCGCCGGTGTCGGCGGTGAACACGTAGCCGTAGAGGCCGAACAACGTGTCGTCGGCGAGGGCGATCGCTTCGTCGTCGTCGAACGGCAGCACGACGACGACCGGACCGAAGATCTCCTCCTGCACCACCTTCATGCCGGCCCGGCATCCCGCGATGAGCGTGGGCTCGACGTACCAGCCCTTGTCCATGTGCGCGGGGCGTCCGCCGCCGACGAAGTTCATCGAACTCACCTTCTTGCGCACGAGACGCGGCCCGACTCCCTTGAACTTATCGGGCAACCGGTCCTGCCGGACATCGGCGGCAGGACGTGGTCGTCGACCGAGACGATCTTCGGGATCTCAGGCATGGCGGCCTCTCGGACTCGCGGCCGGCGGCCGACGTCGGCCGTCCCGAGGTCGGCCGGCCCGGACGGCGCGAGGTTGGACCTGACGGGTCGTCGGATCGCACCGACCCGCCCGACGTTTGAACGCCTGACACCCGTATGCGACGCGACCCGTTCGAACGTCGGGGGCGACGCGCACGCGCGAGCGGGGCCGGTCTCCCGACCGGCCCCGCTTCTTCGCTGTGCCCGCGTCGGCGACTACCGCGCGGCCATCCCCACGATCGGCTGGTTCAGGTGGATCGCGCCGGTGGAGCCGAAGAAGGGCGCGTCGCCGAAGGCGAAGATCCCACCGTCGGACGCCACGAGCCAGTAGCCCATGCCCGTCGGCGTCGACGCCATCCCGACGATCGGCTGGTTCAGGTGGACCGCGCCAGTCGAGCCGTAGAACGGCAGCGGGAACGAGGCCGTGTAGTAGCTCGCGTCGCCGAAGGTGAAGATCCCACCGTCGGACGCGACCAGCCAGTAGCCCCGGCCGTTCGGGAACGCCGCCAAGCCCACGATCGGCTTGTTCAACGTGATCGCACCCGTGGATCCGAAGAACGGCAGCTGCCGGCCCTTGTAGAAGTCCGTGTCGCCGAAGGTGAAGATCCCACCGTCGGACGCGACCAGCCAGTAGCCCTTCCCGTTCGGGAACGCCGCCATCCCCACGATCGGCTTGTTCAACTTGATGGCGCCGGTCGAGCCGAAGAACGGCAGCTGCTTGCCCTTGTAGAAGTCCGTGTCGCCGAAGGTGAAGATCCCACCGTCGGACGCGACCAGCCAGTAGCCCTTCCCGTTCGGGAACGCCGCCATCCCCACGATCGGCTGGTTGAGGTGGATCGCACCCGTCGAGCCGAAGAACAGGTTGGTGTGCCCCGGCGCCGGGAAGCTGAAGATGCCGCCGTCACGCGCGACGAGCCAGTAACCCAGGCCGTCGGCGTAGGGTGCCATGCCGACCATGGGCTGGTTGAGCTTCATCGCGCCGGTGGAGCCGTAGAACGGCGGCGTCACCCCTTCGGGCCCGAAGGCGAAGATCCCGCCGTCGCTCGCGTCCAGCCAGTAGCCGGGGTTGATCAGCTGGGTCTTCACGACCTGCGGCGTTGTCGTGGCCGGGCTCGCCAGGTTCGCGGCACCCGTCGCGTAGACGACGCTGTGCCCGTCGAGTGCCAACGCGGGAGCGTACGAAGCCCCGTTGGCGGCCGCGCCGGCGCTCGTCACCGACGCCCGGACGATCGTGTCGAGGTTCACGTTGCGCACGTAGACCTCGTCGAAGGCGCTCGGCGTCCCGTCCGCCCCGAGGTCGGAGTTGTTGGCGGACCGGAACGCCACGAGCCGACCGTCGCCGGAGATCGACGCCGAGGTGCTCTCCTGGTTCGAACCGGCCAGCGCGCTTCCGGCCTTGTGGCTCACGAGCGTGGTCGTCTGCGCCTCGGTGTCGCGCAGGAAGACGTCGGCGCCGGTGCCGCCGTTGCCGTCGACGAAGCTGCCGATGAGGTCGGTGCCGGTGGACTGGAACGCGATGGCGCGACCGTCGGAGCTCGCGGCCGGTGCGGTCGACGAGCCGTTCGACGACGCGGACGGCGATCCGCCCTTGCCACTGGTCAGCGCGGTCGTGCCGGCCACGAGATCGCGGGCGTAGACGTCGGCGCCGATGCCGCCGTTGTTGTCGACGAAGTCCGCGACGAGGTCGGTCGCGAGCGACGAGAACGCCACCGTCCGGCCGTCCGCCCCCACCGAACCGGCGGAAGAGGTCGAGGAGTCGTCGCCGCCCTTGTTCTTGTCGGTCCGGCTCGGGCTCGCCAGCGCGTTGGTGCCGGCGGCGCGGTCACGCACGAACACGTTGGTCTTGCCGGCGTTGCCGACGACGAAGGACGCGGCGACGTCGGTGGCGGCGGAGGTGAACGCGATCTTCGAGCCGTCGGCCGAGATCGAGGGACCGGTCGCGGCGGCGTCGCCACCGGTCGTGGTGCTGCCGGTCTTGGCGCTGGCGTAGGTCGTGGTCCCGGTCTTCAGGTCGCGCAGGAAGACCTGCGGGTTCGCGTTCGCGACCTGACCCGCGACGAGGTTGGTGGCGCTCGAGACGAACGCCACCCAACGGCCGTCCGCACTGATGACGGCGTTGGAGGACGACGCGTTCGCGCCGGCGGTCGTGCTGCCGTCCTTCGCGCTCACCAGCGTCGTCGTGTTCGCCACGCCGTCACGCACGAAGACGTCGGTGCCGGTGTTGCCCGCGTCGTGGACGTAGTCCTTGGCGGCGTTGGACGCCTTCGTCGAGAAGACGACGTAGCGCCCGTTCGCGGAGGCGGACGATGCGTTGTCGGCACCGGTCGCGTCGTTGAGCGGATCGGTTCCCGTACCGCGGCTGGCGAGGCTCGTCGTGAGCTCGCTCGTCGTGGCGACACCCGATGCACCGGGCGCCGTGACGAACGCGCTCAGGCCGAAGGTGGCGACGAGCAACGCAAGGAAGGAGGGACGTCGAAGGAATCGCGGCATGGAACACTCCTTGGGCAGCTTGGAGGGGCGGGCAGCGTGGAGGGGCGTTGGCCGTGCTGGGAGGTTCTTCCGTGCGCCCCCGGCGGGAAGGGCGCGGGTTCCCGGCGCCACACCCTACGCGACCCGGAGGTGGAATTCACGCGTTCTCGCGGAAACCCCACGCGGCCAGCACTTCGGCCGTCGTCGTGAGCGTCGCGACGAGGACGAGCGTGTGCTCGACCACCGCCTCGGCGTACTCGCGCGGCACGCCCGCGACCGCGTCGCGCGGCATCACCATCTGGTACCCACGGTTGACGGCGTCGAAGGCGAAGTTCGTCATGCCGACGTTCACCGAGACGCCGACGCCGACGATCGTCGTCACACCCAGGTTGCGGAGCACGCTGTCGAGCTGCGTGTCCGTCATCGGACCGAGGCCGTGGTAGCGCGCCAGCACGAGGTCGGACGGCTCGACGCCGATCTCCTCGGGAGGTTGCACGGCGGTGCTGCCGGGGGTGAGCGGCACGGCCGACTTCCTCACGCCGAGGAAGAGCCGGGCGTTCCGGTTGGCGCCGAACCCGTCGGCGCGGGTCTCCGCCGTGCAGTGGATCACCGGGATTCCCCGCGCCCGGGCGGCGCGGGCCAGCGCCGCGCAGTGGCCGACGAGGTCGACCGCCGCGGCGGCGGCCGCAAGCGCGGGGAGCGCGGAGGGCTCCCCCACCACGCCGTTCTGCACCTCCTGGAGCACGAGCGCGGTGTGGTCCGGAGCGACGAGCGTCGCGAGGTCCGGTGGCATCGGGCGGCTCCCCTGCTCCTCGGCTACTCCTCGACGAACGCCGACGGCTCGTCGCCCACGAGCACGGCCTTGAGCACCTTGCCGGCGGCGTTGCGGGGCAGCGGCTCGGCCCGGATCTCCCAGACGCTCGGCACCTTGAAGTACGCCAGGTGCGAACCGACCCACGCCGCGAGGCCGTCGGGCTCGAGCACCGCACCGGCCCGCGGCACCACCACCGCCTTGACGGCCTGGCCGAACTCCGGATCCTCGACACCCACGACCGCGACCTCGGCGACCCCGGGGTGCTCGGCCAACCGGTGCTCGATCTCCACCGGGTACACGTTCTCGCCGCCGCGCAGGATCAGGTCACGCTGGCGCGACGACAGGAAGATCCGTCCGTCCTCCAAGCAGCCCACGTCGCCCGTGTGCAACCAGCGGTGCGGCCCGATCACCGTCGCGGTGTCCTCGGGCCGACGCCAGTACTCGAGCATCACGACCGGCCCGCGTACACAGACCTCGCCCTCCTCGCCGTCGGGCAGTGCCGTCCCTTCCGGCCCCCGGACCTCGAGCTCGATCGTCGGCAGCGGCCGACCCGCGGACGTCGGGAACCGTTCCAGCTCCTCGCCCACGTTGATGGACGCGAGCGCCGACGACTCGGTGAGCCCGTAGCCCACTGCGAGCGAGGCCCGCGCCCTCGGGAAGACCTCCCGGGCGCGTCGCTGCAACGCCGCCGAGATCGGCGAGCCGCCACCGCCGCACTGCCGCACCGACGAGAGGTCGTACTTCGCGACGTCGGGATGGTGCAGGAGCCGGTGCAGCAGCGTCTCGGTGAACGACCATCCGGTCACCTGCTCGCGGTCGATGACCGCGAGCGCGACGGCCGGGTCGAAGCGGCCCGGGAGCCACACGGACTTCACGCCGCCCAGCAGGAACGCGACCGCGCCGTTGTGCAGACCCGAGACATGGAACAGCGGACTCGTCATGAGCTGGCAGTTCGGCGGCTCGTCGGCCCGCGGTGGATCGACCATCATCATGCGCAGGCCGTGGAAGAAGTTGAGGCCGAGCAACGCGATCACGTTGCGATGCGAGTGCACCGCACCCTTCGGGCGGCCCGTCGTACCGCTGGTGTAGAGCATGAGCGCGGGGTCGTCCTCGGCGATCGGAACGTCGGGCAGCGCCGCGTCGGGGTCGTGGTGCCAGAGGGCTTCGGTGTCGCGCTCCATCACGACGGTGGGCACGCCCGGATCGGCGCCGCCGAGACGGGCGAGCCGCGCTTCGTCGGCCACGAGCAGCGCGGGCTCGCAGTCGTCGAGGCCGTACCGGATCTCGGGACCCGTCCACCACCCGTTCAGGCCGACGGCGATCGCCCCGAGCGAGGTGGCGGCCCAGAAGGCGACGATCCACTCCGGCGAGTTCGCACCCAGGATCGCCACGCGATCCCCCGGCCCGATGCCGAAGCGCTCCCGCATCGCCGCCGCGGCCGACGCGACGAGGCGCTCATGGCCCGCGAACGTGAACCGCCGCTCGCTCACGCCGTCGGTGAACACGAGGTAGTCGCGGTCGCCGTGCCCCACCGAGGCGGCCACGATCTCGCGCAGGGAGTGCAGCCGGTTCTTGAAGACGGTCATGCGCTCGCCGAGTACGTCCTCCTCCGCCGTCTCGAACAGGCCGCCCGGCGCGAGCAGTTCGGCTTCGACGTTCGCCAAGTCCTCCGGTACCCCGCCCGCCACAGCCGCTCCCTCGTCATGACCGACGGGTCAGGTTACCGGTACTCTCCCGCCCCATGGCCGAGCCCGTCGTGCTCTACGAGAAGGACCCCGCCACCCACATCGCGCGAGTCACGTTCAACCGCCCCGACAAGCTGAACGCCTTGATCGACGAGATGTACGACCTCATGGGCGAGGCGCTCGACGACGCCGCCCGCGACGACGAGATCAAGGTCGTGATCCTGCGCGGTGCGGGCAACACCTTCACGTCGGGCCAGGACATGAGCGTGGCCTACTCGTGGTACGGCGCACCACCGCCACCACCCGGCGAGAAGCCGCGCCGCCCCACCCAACGGCGTCGCCTGACCTACGACCGGTACGCGCAGGCCGTGTACCACGACCTCTACAAGCACAACAAGGTGCTCGTCGCCCAGGTCGAGGGCCACGCACTCGGCGGCGGGCTCGAGTTCCTGCTGTCCTGTGACCTCACCGTCGTGGGCCACGGTACGCAGGTGGGCATGCCCGCGGCCCGGTTCCTCGGGCCCGTGCTCGGCAACCTGCACCTCTTCTTCTACCGGCTCGGCCCGGTGGTGGCGAAGGACCTGCTGCTCACCGGACGCGTCGCCGACGCCGCCGAGCTGGCCGAACGGGGCGCGTTCACGCGGTTCGTGCCCCGCGGGCGGGTGGCGGAGGAGGCCGAGGCGCTGGCCGCGATGGTGGCCCGCATGCCGGCCGACGGCATCGCCATCGCCAAGGAGATGTTCCGCCTGGTGCAGGAGACACCCGGGATGGCCCAGGCCGACGTCACCGAGATCGTCGCCCACGCGTTCGGCACCAACCTGAGCTTCCGGGCCGACGAGTACAACTTCGTGAAGATCCGCTCGAAGGTCGGCACCAAGCGGGCCTTCGAGCTGCGCGACGCCTACTTCGACCGCGGCGAGCCCCTCCCCGACCTCGACGCCGAGGAAGAGCGACGTTCTGGCTGGTGAGACGACCGAAATCGGGTCGCGTGGCTAGCCAAAACGAAGGGGGTCGGCGTCACGCCGTCGGCGCGTCCTTCGGCTCCACGGCACGCGCGAGCGCCTCGACCGTCCGGTCGGTCGCGGCCTGCTGTTCGTAGATGAGTCGGGCGAGCCAGAACCGGAGGAACTGGGCGATCGAGTAGCGGAGGAACAACGCCGCGCCCACGACCGCGACGGCCAGCCCGATCACGGCCATGATCTGGTAGTCGCCCTGCTCGAGCCCGGCCGTGGCGCTCGAGCTGGAGATCCCCCGGTCGGCGACGTAGGCACCGATCGTCACGAGGACACCGATGATCATGCCGGCGACGCCGATGCGCAGCAGCATGCGGTCGCGGGCCAGGGCGGGATCCCTGATCCCCATGCCTGCGACCTCGGACTTGAACCGTTCTACCCGCTCCGCGCTCGTGCTCATACGACCCCATGCTTCTGTCCCCCGCCCAGGTAGGCGGCTCCCAACGCTTCGTGAAGGTCCTCGGGCCTTCCGACCATCCCGACCTTGCCGTGCACCATGATGGCCGCGTAGTCGGCCACGCCCAACACCGTCTGCGCGAACTGCTCGACGACGAGGATCGACACGCCCTCGTGGGCGACCTGCGCCACGATGGCGTACAGCTCCTCCACGATGATCGGCGCGAGGCCCATCGACAGCTCGTCGAGCAGGAGCACGGCGGGGTTCGTGGCCAGCCCGCGCGCCATGGCCAGCATCTGCTGCTCACCGCCCGACAGCGTGCCCGCGAGCTGATTCCGGCGTTCCGCCAGGCGGGGGAAGCGCGCGTACGCGACCTCTTCGATCGCTCCCAGCGTCACCCGGGCGTAGGTGGCCATCCGGAGGTTCTCGCGCACCGTCAGGTTCGGGAAGATGCCCTTGCCCTCGGGGATGAGGCACAGGCCGCGTCGAGCCAGCTCCTCCGGGTGGGCACCGTTGACCCGGCGGCCGGCGAGACGCAGCTCGCCCGACGTCGGCGGATGCAGGCCGGCGACGACACGCAACGTGGTGGACTTGCCCGCACCGTTGGCTCCGAGCAACGCCATGACCGTCCCGGCGGGGATGGCGAGGTCCACACCGTGCAGCACCTCGATCTGCCCGTACGCGGCGCGCACGTCGCGGAGCTCCACGAGCGCCTCGGTCGCCGTCGCCGTCGTCATCGCCGTCGTCATCGCGCGGCTCCACCGGCGGAATCGCCGAGGTAGGCCGCCAGCACCTTCGGATTGGTGCGGATCGATTCCGGATCACCCTCCGCGATGACGGCACCGAAGTCGAGCACGTAGATCCGATCGCACACCGCCATCACCAACGGGACGTCGTGCTCGACCAGCAGCACCGCCATGCCCTCACCCGCGAGCTCGCGCAGGAGCCGCCCGAGGTCGTCGGTCTCCTCGTCGTCGAGGCCCGATGCCGGTTCGTCGAGCAGCAGGACCCTCGGGTTCGTCGCCAGCGCCCGGGCGATCTCGACGAGCCGGGCCTGCCCCGTCGGCAGTGCGTCGACGCGCTCGTCGGCCAGCCCACCCAGCCCCACCCGCTCGATGATCCGGTCCACGTCCTTGCGGGGGTCGACGCCGTCGTGGCCGAAGCGGGCGCGGAGGTCCGCCGCGACGAGCACGTTCTCGCGCACGCTCAGGAGCGTGAACAGCTCCAGCCGCTGGAACGTGCGAGCGAGGCCGAGGCGGGCCCGCTTGTACGGGGGCAGCCGGCCGAGGTCCCGCCCCGACAACGTCATGGAACCGGCCGACGGCGTGAGCAGCCCGGTGATCGCGTTGAACAACGTGGTCTTGCCGGCCCCGTTCGGTCCGATCAGGCCCGTGACCCGTCCGCCGGCGACTTCGAGGCGCACCTCGTCGAGCGCCACGTTCCCGCCGAAGCGGACGGTGATCCCGCGTACGTCGAGGAGCACGTCGTGGCCCGGGCCGTCATCCACCGGGCACCACCTCGGCGAGCGCGAGCTGACGGTCGAGCGCCCGCACGTATTCGGGCGTGAACGGCGTCTCGATGCCGACCCACTCGAACGGGACCTCCTCCAGGTCCTCCGCGGTCGCCGCCGCCTGACGGGCCCGTTCCTCACGGACCTCGGCGACGTTGGCGAACACGAACAGCGCCACGATCGAGAGCGCGACCCAGCACCAGCTCGAGGTGAAGCCGTTGAAGTGCGGCAGCGCGCCGAATCCGGCCAGGACGCGCAACCCGACCTCCACGGCGACGAGGGCGGCGAGCAGCGCCGTCGAACGCCACAGCGCCACGAACCGGTCCCGGAACTCGTGCACCACGCCGTTGGGATTGCGGCCCATCGTGATGCCGAGGGCCCCGGGCAGGACGCCGAACACGTTCGTGAGGAACTCCTCGATCGACGCGAAGATCGACGGGATGATCGTGAACGCGCCGAGCGTGACACCGGCGAACAGCGCCCCGCCGACCGCCCCGACGCCGCCGACCACGACCATCATGAACACCGGGAGCCCGCTGACGAAGTCGAACAGGTTCCGGTTCTGGATCGACCCCAGCAGGCCGCCGTAGAGCGCGCCGCCGAGGCCCGCCATGCCCGCCGAGATCGCGAACACCAGCAGCTTGGTGCCGCGCAGGTTCATGCCGACGGTCGCGCACGCGGCCTCGGAGTCCTTCATGGCGAGGAGCCGGCGGCCGAACGGCCCGCGGCGCAGCCACACGACGAACAGGGCGAGCAGCGAGAAGACCGCCGCGAACAGCAGCAGCTGGGCCGTCTCGCCGGCGAAGGAGACGCCGAACAGCTTCAGCCGGTCGACGCCGAGGGACCCGTTCCCGTAGACGGCGAAGTCGTGGCCGAAGAAGCTGAACTCCGGGAGGGCCCAGATCCAGAGGTCCATGGCGACCGCGAACGCCGCGGTGGCCAGCGCGAGGTAGATGCCGCCGAGCCGGAGCGTCGGCAGGGCGATCAGCGCGCCGACTGTGGCGGCGATCAGCACGGCGACCACCAGTCCGATCGGGTTGCCGCCGTGGCCGAGGTGCGCCATCGTCACTGCACCGATGCCGGCGAAGGTGAGCTGGCACAGCGAGACCTGGCCGGCGAACCCGACGAGCGGGACGAACGACAGCCCGATGATCCCCAGCGCGAGGACCTT
This sequence comes from Acidimicrobiia bacterium, assembly GCA_046331155.1. Taxonomy (GTDB): domain Bacteria; phylum Actinomycetota; class Acidimicrobiia; order IMCC26256; family CAWATG01; genus JAXLRK01. Next base: position 739,402 of record JAXLRK010000002.1, on the reverse strand, counting down.
CGTCACCGTGACCTTGTCCGAGGTGGTCAGCAGGCCGACGACGGCGATCGCGAGGCCCATCACGGACGCGGCGAAGAACAGCGCGCCGCGCCACGACGGCATCGGGAAGAACTCGCGGGTGCGCATCGTTCCGTGCGCCCGGAGCCGAGCCTGCGGCAACACGAGCAGCACGCCGAAGAGCACGATCACGGGGACCGCGGAGATGAAGGGGCTGCCGAGATAGTCGCTGTTGACCCAGCCCGGCGAGTACACCTTGAGGTACGAGTCCACGAGCCCGAGCACGAGCGCGCCGAGGAAGGTGAGCGGCAGGCTCCGGAGCCGTCCGATCATCGCCGCCGCGTAGACGTTGACGACCAGCAACGACAGCGCGCCCGCGTCGAGGGCGATCGAGCCGACGAAGAAGACCCCGCTGACCGCGGCCAGCGAGCACCCGATCGCCCAGGCGAGCATCGCCGAGCGGTCCGGGCGGGCCCCGTTGAGCGACGCCAGCGCACGGTCGTCGACCGAGGCCCGCATCGCGATCCCGGGCCGGGTCCGGTACAGGAGCGCCCACAGCCCGAACGCGACCAGGATCGCGCAACCCATCTCGATCGCCTCGGCGTAGGTGACGAGGGTCCCGAACACCGAGAAGGTGTAGTTGTTGAACATCTTCACGTCGGGGTGGGCCTGGAGCCCGGGGATCAGCGTGCTCTGGGGCCACACCCAGTTGGCGACGCCGATGAGTGCTGCGAGCAGGCCGACTCCCACGACGAGCTTCGTCGCGTCGTTGGAACCCTGGAGCCGCCGCATGAGCCCCGCCTCGAGCCCGGCCCCGAACAGCGGCGCGGCGATCAGCAGCACGAACACCAGCGCGATCGGCGCCGGCCAGCCCCAGTCGAAGCGGAGCTGCCAGTAGAGGAAGGCGGCCATCATGCCGATGGCGCCGTGCGCGAAGTTGAACACGCCCGTCGTCGTGTACGTGAGCACCAGGCCGCTGGCACCGATCGCGTAGATCGCCGCCGTGGCCAGCCCCGTGATCAGGAACGACAGGAACGTGTCCACGGCCGCTCTACTTGTTGGCGCAGTTCGACGGTTTCGGGTCGGTGGCGTAGGCGGGGTTCGGACACTTCTCGCCGGTGCCGTAGTCGCCCTTCAGGGGCACGAGGTTGTCGGGGCCGCAGTTGTAGATCCCGTTGTTGGGCGAGATGTCGGGCATGGTGAACTTGCCGTTCTTCACCTGGTAGAGCACGAAGCAGTCGACCTGCTTCTTCTCCTTCACGTTCGCCGGCGCGTGCAGCCCGCCGCCCGTCCAGTCGGTGGGCACGAGAGCCTTCGCGTACACGCAGTCGCGGGTGACGTCGGCCCCGCACTCCTTGACCGCCTGGGCGAACAGCAGCCAGGCCGACAGCGACTGCACGCCGAGGTAGGCGGTCTTGCCCCCCTTGTTGTACCGATCCATCAGGTCGAGGTAGTCCTGAGTGGCCGGGTTCTTCTTCGCGAGGGCCGGGTCGAGGAACGGGTGGATCGCGCCCCGCACGTAGAGGCCGTCGGTCGCACCCCCCGCCGTGAGCACGAGGGGGTCGTAGAGGTTGGCGTCGGAGCGGACCCAGTCGAGCCGGTAGCCGATGTCGGCGAGCGCCTGCATCAGCTTCGGGAGGTTCGCCGGCTCGCCGACGTACGACAGCCCCTTGACTCCCTTGCTCTTGATCGCTTCGGCGAACGGGCGCCACGTGGGTTCGCCGACCGCGTTGTAGACGCCGCTGTAGACCAGGTTGGCGCCGAGCGCCTTGAACGCCTCCTCGTTCTTCTTCGACTGCAGCTCGGTGGTGGCGAGGTTGCCGGTGAGGACGCCGACGGCCTTCTTCGAGTCGGGGAACTTCTTGAACAGGTAGTTGAGGTCCCCCACCGGCTGGGCGGTCGACGGGTTCGGAATCGGCTCGATGCCGAGGTCGGAAGCCTCGGCGTTCGCCGAGACGAAGTAGCCGACGATGCCGGGGAGGCCGCACTTCAGGCGGTCCTTCTGACCGGTGTCGTCGAGCACGTTGCCTGCGCCGACCAGCATGAAGTCGCCCTCGTTGCAGGCCTCGATCATCCGCTGCTGGAACTCCGTCAGCTTGGCGTCACGCAGCTTCAGGTCGATCTTGCGGCCGTTGATCCCACCCAACGAGTTGCACCAGTTCGTGAACGCCGTCGCGGTGTCGAAGAGCTCCTGGTTCAGGCCGGGCCGCCCCGAGAACCCCGGATCCGCGCTGGTCGAGACCTGGATCGAGTCCGCCGTGACGCCGGTGCCGGTCGCCTTGAGCGTCATCCCGGCCGGCTTCGGGCCGCACACCTTCTTCAGGCTGCCGAAGTTGCCGGCCGCCAGGCCGCTCTCGGCCGCCGCGGTCGTCGAGGTCCCCCCGCCGGCCGTGGTGTTCGGCGCGCTCTTCGAGCCGCTCCGGCCACAACCCGCGGCCACCACCGCCGTCAGGACGACAATCGACCACACCGGTGCTCGACGCACGGTATCCCCCCTCGTTCGGACGACCGCCACGACCTCGGACCCACGACCTCGGACGTGATGATCGCACGCAGCCAACCACGAATGGGCGTCGCCCTTCAATACCATGTCTGAGCATATGCGAGCAATGCCCGGAAACCCGGGCCGGGCCGGGCCCGGTCAGGACTTGGCGCAGTTCGACGGTTTCGGGTCGGTGGCGTAGGCGGGGTTCGGGCACCTGGCACCCGTGCCGTAGTCGCCCGCGAGATTCACGACGTTCTCGGGTGCGCACCGGTAGATCCCCTGGTTGGCGCCGATGTCGGTGAGCACGAACTTGCCGGCCCGGACCTCGAGGACGGCGTTGCACTCGATCGTGGCGTTCTCGCGCACGTTCGCGGGCGCCTGGAGGCCGCCGCCCGTCCAGTCGCCGTGGTCCTTCGCCTTGGCGTACACGCAGTCCCGGGTGACCCGGGCACCACAGGCCTTCACCGCGTCGGCGAAGAGCAGCCACGACGACAGGCCTTGGACGCCGAGATAGGCGATCTTGCCCGACGGGTTGTAGCGCGCCATCAGGGCGCGGTAGTCGCGCGTCGCCGGGTTCTTCGCCGCGAGGGCCGGGTCGAAGAACGGGTGGACGAGGCTCGGCACGTATGTTCCGTCGACTGCCGCTCCTCCCTCGGCGATCAACAGAGGGTCGTAGTGGTTCACGTCGGCCCGCACCCACGTGAACCGGTAGCCGATGTCGGACACGGCCTGGAGCAGCTTGGCCAGGTTCACCGGCTCGCCGACCCAGACCAGGCCTTTCACGCCCGCCGTCTTCATCGCCTCCGCGAACGGCCGCCACGTCGCCTCGCCCAACGCGTTGTACGTGCCGTGGTACACGGTCGTGAACTCCTTGGCGTCGAGCACCTCCTGATACCTCCGCGCCTGCATCTGCGTGGTCGCGAGGGTGGCGGTGAGCACGCCGACCGCGCCGGCGGCCTCCGGGTAGCGCTTGCGCAGGTAGACGAACTCGCCGGCGGAGTTCTCGTCGTTCCGGTTCGGGATCGGCTGCACGGTGAGATCGGCGCCGGCCGCCGTGGGCGTCACGACGTAGCCCGCGATCGTCGGCAGCCCGCAGGCTAGGCGTTCGGCCTGGCCGGTGTCGTCGAACACCGAACCGCCGCCCACCATCATGAAGTCCCCGTCGCTGCACGCCTCGATGACCCGCTGCTGGAACTCCGAGAGCTTCGAGTCACGCAACCTCACGTCGATCTTCCGGCCGTTGATCCCACCCAACGAGTTGCACCACTTCGTGAACGCCGTCGCGGTGTCGAAGAACTCCTGATCCAACCCCGGCCGCCCCGAGAACCCCGGATCCGCGAACGTCGACACCTGGATCGAACCCGCCGTCACCCCGGTGTCGGTCGCCCCGAGCCGCATCCCCGACGGCCTCGGGCCACACACCTTCTTCAGGCTGCCGAAATCACCGGCGCCGAGGCCACTCGCCGCCCCCGCCGTCGCCGTGGACCCCGAACCCGCCGACGTCGGGCTCGGAGCGGTCTTCGCGTCGTCGCGACCACACGCCGGCGCCAGCAACACCAACCACGCGACCGCGAGCGTCGCGAACCGGCGAATACCCCTCATCCGCATCCCCCCGGTGCCGAGACGCGCAGCTTCGCATCTCGACCGCCCGCGTGGCAACGACTCGGGGCGGCGGGCCCGCTTCAGCGCCCGAGGCCGGATGCCGATATCCGGGTATGCGCCGCCAGTCGACGGGTTTCCTGCTGGGACTGGGCATGCTGGTCGGCGGGGTGGCCTACAGCGCGTTCTGCCTCGAGCTCACCGTGCTGAACACGGATCGCGTGGCCTCGACCGCCAAGAGCGTGCTGGAGTCCGCGCCGGTCCGGCACGGCCTCGCCGAGAACATCCACGCCGCCCTGGCCGGAACCCTGGGCGACTCCCCCGAGAACGCGGCCGCGATCGACCGCGCCGCGGGCTTCGCGCTCCACGACCCGCGGTTCCAGCGGGCCTTCACCGACGCGCTGCGGGCCTACCACCGCCGCCTGTTCTACGACCCCGACCAGGCCGTCGCGCTCGACACCGCGCAGACGTCTCCCGCGATCCGCGACGCGCTGCGAACGGTCGACGCTTCCCTCGCCGACCAGGTGAGTCAGAACGCGAGCATCCAGGTGTCGTTCCCGACCGACGCGCTCCCCGACCTCCGGTGGTTGAAGGAAGACGACAAGACGATCGCGCGGCTCGGCGGGCTCGTCGCGCTCGCACTCCTGGCGACCGGGCTCGCGACGCACTCACACCCCGCCTGGGCGGTCGGCAAGATCGGACGCTGGCTGCTGGGGATCGGTCTCTTCGAGTTGTTCGTCTTCTACGTGGTGCCGCACGTCGTCCTGCCCCGGCTCGACGACGACGTCGGCGACATCGCCGGGTCGGTCGGCGGCGACATCACCGTCGTACTGGTCAGCCGAGCCCTGGTCCTCGTCGCGCTCGGCACGCTGCTGGTAGCTCTGAGCGTGCACTCGCAACGGCGGGCGGTCCGCCGAAGCCGGACCGCGCTCGAGGTGCCGTCCGCCGTCGCGCCCGAGCCCCACCTCGCCCCGGTCGCGGTCCCGACGGAGGAGCCGCGACTCGCGCACGAGATCCTGCCCGGCCACCGCGCCTGACCGTGGCGGCCCGCGGGTTCTCAGCGAACGACGTGGTGGTACGACGCGCCACCGAACGCGAACACGCCGCCGTCGCTGCCGAGCAGCCAGTAGCCGTCACCCGACGGCCGCTCGGCGACCGCCGTGATCGGGGCGTTGAGGTGCGTGCCGCCCATCGACCCGTCGTAGGGCGCGTCGCCGAATGCGAAGACCCCGCCGTCGTCGGCGACGAAGCGGTAGCCGCGGCCCGAACGCGTGGCAGCCATCGCGACGATCGGTCGATTGAGCCGGAGATCGCCCGTCGAGCCGAAGTACGCGGCGTCGCCGAACGTGAACACACCGCCGTCCGCGGCAACGAGCCAGTAGCCGTTCCCCGACGGCGTCGCCGCCATCGCGACGATCGGCCGGTTCAAGCGCGCTCCGGCCGCCGAGCCGAAGAACCGGGCGTCCCCGAACGTGTAGATCCCTCCGTCGGCCGTCACCAGCCAATACCCCCGCCCCGAGCGCGTCGACGCGATCGCGATCGCCGAGCCCCGCACGTGCAGGTCGCCCAGTGAGCCGAGGAACGGCGCGCCGCCGAACGCGAACACGCCACCGTCGGCCGCGACGGTCCAGTAGCCATCGCCCGCGGGCGTCGGCGCGACCCCCACGATCGGCGAGGCGAGCCGGAGGCCGCCGACGGAGCCGGCGAACCCGGCGTCGCCCGCGGAGTCGACCCCACCGTTGCTCCAGGCGACGAGGTATCCGTCACCCGTCGGGCTCGGCGCGACCGACGTGGCCCACTTGAAGGACGGCAGGTCGGTCGGCGTCGCGCCGGGCAGGAGCCCGAACGGACTGGGGGCGACCTCCGTGATGCGCAGACGGCGGCGACCCGCGGGGTACCCGACGGCAGGTGCGGTCCAGTAGTGGTACGCGACGTTCAGGTGCCCGCCGGCGTCTTCGAAGAACGACGCGCCTCCCGGGCCCCGCATCCAGTCCGTGCTCTGGAGCAACGGCAGCTTGGCCTTGAGGCACGGGCCCGTCACCGTGAGGCACAGCGCGTAACCAGTGGTGTACTTCGACGAGTAGTACGCGTTGGCCGAGTACATCAGGAGGTACGCGCCGTTCACCGACAACATCGCCGGTGCTTCGACGTTGGAGCCTTCCCAGGCCTGGCCGGGCGCGAGGAGCGCGGTCGGCGCGCCCTGCATCTGCGTGCCGTCGGCAGACATCTGCTGCACCCTGATCCACGTGCGGTCGCCCGAGCCGTGCGGTTCTGTCTTCCAGAGCAGCCACACGCTGCCGTTCGGGTCCACGAAGGGATCGGGGTCGATGCTGACCGGATGGTCGGCCGAGCACACGAGCGGCGCGCTCGACGTGTCCACGAACGGTCCCTGCGGCGCGGAAGCGAACGCCACCGAGATGCACTGCTGTTCGGTGCCCGCGACCGGCGCGGCGTAGTACAGCGCGTACCGGCCGGCGATCGGGACGACCGCCGGTGACCAGATGTCATGGTCGGCCGCCCAGCCCGGCAACGTCGGGAGCGCGTCGCCCACGACGTACCACGAGCGGAGGTCGAGCGACCGCAGCATCGGGACGTGCAGGCCGCCCGACGTCGTCGAGTACGCGAAGTACGTACCGCCGACCGCGAGCACCTGCGGGTCCGGGAAGTCGTCGTGGTACTCGCGGCCCGGGCTCAGCAGGCCGCCGGGCTCGGCGGCGGCCCCCTCGGGCGGCATCGTGGCGACCAGGGTCACGACGAGCGTGGCGACGAGCGCGAACGCCGCGACGATCGCCCCCCGCACGCCGTGGCCTGTCGGCCGTGTCCGCAATGCGAAGCCGGTCGGCCCGGTGTTCCGATCGGCTGTCACGCCGTCGCCATCGCCTGCAACTCGTGGCGCAGCACCTTGCCGATGTCGTTGCGGGGCAGCACGTCGACGAACACGAACCGCGCCGGCACCTTGTACGCGACCAGGCGCTCGCGCGCGAACGCGTCGAGCTCTTGCGCCAGGGCCTCGGTGGGCGGCCGCGCCAGCCCGTCGGCGGGCGACGGGTTCCGGCCGACCACGAACGCCCACGGCACCTCGCCCACCCGGTCGTCGGGCACTCCGGCCACGGCGACGTCGGCCACGTCCGGATGGGCGCGCAACGCCTCCTCAACCTCGCCGGGGAACACCTTGAGCCCGCTGCGGTTGATGACGTCGGTCCGGCGGCCCTCGAGCCAGAGGAACCCGTCGTCGTCGAACCGGCCGAGGTCGCCGGTGCGGAGCAGCCCGTCGTCGGTGAAGCGGGTCGTGTCGCCCGACCCGTCGAGGTAGCCCGCCATCGCCGAGCGGGTCCGCACGCAGATCTCGCCGACCTCCCCGGCCGGGACGGCCGCGCCGTCGTCGCCGACGATCCGCACCTCGACGTTCGGATGCGGCCGGCCCACGGCGCCGAGCTTGCGGTCGCCGAAGTCGCGCACGTCGCCGGCGCTCCAGCCGACGACCTCGCCGCCCAGCTCGGTCTGTCCGTACCCGTTCAGCACCGGGATCCCGAAGCGCTCGTGGAAGCGCCGGGCGAGCACGGGCGAGAGCGGCGCCGTGCCGTTGCGCACGAGCTTCAGTGGCGCGAGATCCGTCAGGTCGCTCGCGTCGAGCAGCGCGGCGAGCATCGCCGGCGCGAGTACACACGACGTGATGTCGAACTCCCGTACCAGCCGGGCCAGGTCGCGCGCGTCGAAGCGCGGGAGCAACACGATCGGCGCGCCGACGCGCAGCGCGAAGCACACGCTGTAGATGCCCGACCAGAAGTTCAGCGCGAAGGTGACGAGGTTCGGACGGGGGGCCCGGGGTGGCGTGGACGATCGGGACCCGCCGCCGATCGTGCCGAGCACCGCGTCGAGCCCGCCGAGGACGGAGGCGTGACGAAGCATCACCGGCTTGGGCGGGCCGGTCGTCCCCGACGTGGTGAGCACGAGCGCGATGCCCGGATCGAGTTGCACCGGGTCGAGCGCCACGGGCCCGGTCGGGTCAGCGCTCGCGGGCGCGAGACGAGCGCGGACCGCGCCGTCGACGACCAGCGCGCACCCGGCCGACCTGACGGCCGCCCGGTGCGCGGGGTCCAGCGTCGGGTCCGCGACGACGGCCCGGGGCCGCAGCAACGCCAGCGCGGCGGCCAGCTCGGTCGCGGTGAGGCGGGGGTTCAACGGCGCCAGCGCCGCGCCCGCCCCCCACACGCCGAACATCGCCGCGACCGCGGCCGGCAAGCTCGAACGGAGCGACACCACGATCTCCCCGGCCCGGACCCCGATCTCCCCCAACGTGCCGGCAACGGCACGGGCCTGCGTGCGGACGTCGGCACGCGTGGACCAGGCGCCTTCGCACCAGACGAGCGGGTCGGGTGCGCCGTCGTGCTCGAGCAGCTCGGCGAGCGACGTGAACGTCATGACGGACGCCGGCGCGCGTACTCGGCCAGGGCGCGCAGCTCGTTCCTCCGCGCCTCGTCCCACGAGGCCTCGAGGCCGGCGCGCAAGACCTGCTTCGTCCTCGCTGCCGCGTCGACCGGCAACGCGGCGAGCTGCTCGGCGAGCGCCTGAGTCTCCGCCTCGACCGCGGCGTCCTCGACGACCCGCGTCACCAGTCCCATGGCGAAGGCCTCGGTGGCGTCCACGGTCCGGCCCGACAGCATGAGGTCGAGCGCACGCGAGTACCCGACCTGGCGCCACAGCAGGAACGACGAGCCGAACTCCGGTGTGAGGCCGTGCCGGCCGAGGTCGAACCGCAGGCTCGCCGACGACGCGGCGACCCGGAGGTCGGTCGCCATCGCCAGGGTCGCTCCACCGCCGACCGCGGCGCCGTTCAACGCGCAGAGAAAGGGTTTCGGGAACGACGCGATCTCGTCGACGGGCCACAGCGGCGTGCTCCGCCGCTCGCGGATGGTCGCGTCGGGACCCTCGAGCACCTCCTTGACGTCGGCCCCCGCCGAGAACGACGCGCCGGTCCCCGTGATCACCAGCACGGCGACGGCGGGGTCCTCAGCGCAGGCGGCAAGCTGCTCGCGCAACACGCCGGCCATCGCGCGTGTCATCGCGTTGCGCTTGTCGGGCCGGTTGAGGCGGAGCCAGCGCGCGGGTCCCCGCGTCTCGACCTCGAGATGTGCGGTCACCGGTCGCCGCGCCGACGACTGGGCCGATGACGCCCACGATGCCGGGGCATTACCCTGACGCCCCGTATCCGGCGAGCGAGGACCACGATGACGACGGAGACCACGAACCCCTCCGGGCCGCGCGGCGACCTGGAGTGGGGCACGACCCCCCGGCTCGTGCGCAGCTCGGCTGAACGGTTCCCGACACGGCAGGCGATCGTAGACGTGGACGCGTCGGTGACCCTGACGTTCCCACAGTTGGCCGCGGCCGTGCACGAAGCGGCGCGCGCGTTCATGACGACGGGGATCGAACCGGGCGACCGCGTGGCGATCTGGGCTCCCAATTGCTGGGAGTGGATCGTGGCCGCGCTCGGGTTGCAGTCCGCCGGCGCGGTCCTGGTGCCGCTCAACACGCGCTTCAAGGGCCGGGAGGCGGCCTACATCCTCGGCAAGTCGGGCGCCCGCGCGCTCGTCACCGTCACGGGATTCCTCGACACGGACTACGTCGCGCTGCTGCGCGGCTCCGTCGACGTCGCCGCCGAGCTCCCCGCCCTCGACACGATCGTCGTGCTGCGCGGCGACGCGCCCGAGGGAACGGTGTCGTGGCCGGAGTTCCTGCGCCGCGCCGACGCGACGTCGAGCGACGACGCCGAGTCTCGGGCGCTCGCGGTCCGGCCGACCGACCTCGCGGACCTCCTCTTCACCTCGGGAACGACTGGGAACCCCAAGGGCGTGATGCAGACCCACGCCGCGACCCTGCGTTCGTTCCGCGACTGGAGCGAGGTCGTGGGGCTGCGCGAAGGCGACCACTATCTCGTCGTCAACCCGTTCTTCCACGCGTTCGGCTACAAGGCCGGGTTCCTCGCCGCGCTCATGATGGGCGCGACCGTCTTCCCGCACGCCGTGTTCGACGCCCAGGCGGTGCTCGAGCGGATCCCGCGCGACCGGATCTCCATGTTGCCGGGGCCCCCGACGCTGTACCAGACGATCCTCAACCACCCTGACCGCGACAAGTACGACCTGTCGAGCCTCCGCCTCGCCGTCACCGGCGCGGCGGTGATCCCCGTCGAGCTCGTCGTGCGCATGCGCAAGGAGCTGGCGTTCGAGACGATCATCACCGGGTACGGGCTCACCGAGTCGTGCGGCATCGCCACGATGTGCCGCTACGACGACGACCCCGAGACGATCGCGACGACCTCGGGCCGCGCCATCCCGGGTGTCGAGGTGCTCGTGGTCGACGCTCAGGGCAAGGAGCTCCCGCGCGGCGAGCCCGGCGAGGTCGTCGTGCGCGGGTACAACGTGATGCAGGGCTACTACGACGACCCGTCCGAGACCGCGGCCACCGTCGACGCCGACGGGTGGCTGCACACCGGCGACGTCGGTGTCATGGACGACCGGGGCTACCTGCGCATCACCGACCGAACGAAGGACATGTTCATCGTCGGCGGGTTCAACGCCTACCCCGCGGAGATCGAGAACCTGCTGTTGCGCAACGAGGACATCGCGCAGGTCGCGGTCGTCGGGGTGCCCGACGAGCGGATGGGCGAGGTCGGCATGGCGTTCGTGGTCCTGCGGCCCGGCTCGACGGTCACCGAACAGGATGTCGTCGCCTGGGCCCGGTCCGAGATGGCGAACTACAAGGCCCCGCGCCACGTCGTGTTCGTCGACGAGCTCCCCCTCAACGCGACCGGCAAGGTCCTCAAGTACGAGCTGCGCGACCGCGCCGCGCGCCTCCTTTCGTCATGAGCGGGTACCAAGACCTGATCGTCGAGCGACGCGGGTCGGTCGGGTGGTTGATCTTCAACCGGCCCGAGAGCTACAACGCGATGGGCGTCAACTTCATGCACGAGCTCCCGCAGGCCTGGGCCGAGCTCGACGCCGACGACGACGTACGCGTGATCGTGAACTCCGCGATGGGCGACGGGTTCTGCACCGGCGTCGACCTGAAGGAGCTGGCGGCGGACCCCAAGAGCATGGTTCGGCACTCGAAGCGGCTGCGCGAGAACAACATGGACCTGACGAGCTACCACTGCGAGGTGTGGAAGCCCGTGATCTGCGCGGTCAACGGCGTCTGCGCGGGCGGCGGGCTCCACTTCGTCGCCGATGCCGACATCGTGATCGCGAGCAGCAACGCGACGTTCCTCGACCCGCACGTCTCGGTGGGGCAGGTCGCAGCGTTCGAGACGATCGGTCTCCTTCCCCGCATGCCCTTCGCCGCGGTCTCGCGCATGATGCTGATGGGCCGCCACGAGCGGCTCGACGCCGAACGCGCGCTCCAGCTCGGCCTGATCTCGCAGATCGTCGACCCGCCCGAGGCGCTCTGGGACGAAGCCCAGCGGCTCGCGGAGCTGGTCGCCGAGAACTCCCCGTCCGCGATGATGGTGAGCAAGCGGGCGTTGTGGGACAGCCTCGACCTGCCGCTCTCCGACGCGCTGACCCGCGGCGCGATCGTGGTGACCGACTTCTGGCGCCACCCCGACTGCCTCGAGGGCCCGGCCGCGTACTCGGAGAAGCGGCCGCCACGGTGGGCGCCCCCGACCCGCGACCTGTGATCCACGGCGCCACCGCCGATCGACCGGGAGGGGCTCGATGACGATCGACGTCCGCCGCGCGAACGAACGGTTCCACACGCGGATCGACTGGCTCGACTCGTGGCACTGCTTCAGCTTCGGGCACCACTACGACCCCGCCAACACCCACCACGGTCTGCTCGTGGTCCTCAACGACGACGTCGTGCAACCTTGGACCGGGTTCGGCACCCACCCCCACCGCGACATGGAGATCGTCACCTGGGTGCTCGACGGCGAGCTGGAGCACCGCGACAGCTCGGGCGGCCACGGCGTCGTCTACCCCGGTCTCGCCCAGCGGATGAGCGCGGGCCGCGGCGTCACGCACTCCGAGATGAACCCGAGCCGGTCGGTGCCGGTCCGCCTGATCCAGATGTGGGTGCTGCCGGACGCCCGCGACATCGAGCCCGGGTACGAGCAACGCGAGGTGGGCGCGTCGCTCGACGCGGGCTCCCTCGTCCCGGTGGCGTCGGGTCGAGGTCACGACGGCGCGGTCACGATCCACCAGCGCGACGCCGCACTCTGGGTCGCCCGCCCCGAACCCGGCGCGGCCCTCGCGCTTCCCGACGCGCCCCACGTCCACGCCTTCGTAGCCACGGGCGCCGGCGCCCTGGACGGGCATGCGCTGACGGCCGGCGATGCCGCCCGTCTCACCGACGCCGGCACGACCACCTTCGTGGCCGGCGAACCGGGCACCGAGCTGCTCGTCTGGGAGACGGCCTGACGGCGGTGTGCCGATCGCATCCACGGCCCGCACCGCCCGGCCGCCCAGCCTCAACAACCGCATGTCGAGCGCGAGACCCGTCCCGAGCGCACTGGGGATGAAGCAGACCGCGAGCTCCCGTTCCGGGTCGGCCCACGCGCCCGACCCGCCGAACCCGTTGTGGCCGAACGCGTGCGGGAGGATCCCACCCGCGGTCGTGTACGTGACGTGGTAGCCGAGGCGCCACAGCATCGGGAACCCGGTGACGAGGTCGGCGCGTTCGCTCTGGATGCGGGTGGCACGCGCCAGGGTCCCGGCGGTCAGCACCTGGACGCCGTCGAGCGACCCACCGGCGGCGAGCGCGGCCATGAGCCGGGCGATCGAACGCGCGGTGAACGTGCCGTTGGCGGCAGGGATCGGCGAGTCGAGCGCGTCGGGCGTGCGCACCCAGGCGTCGAACCCGCGCGGGGCCAGGAGCCTGGCGGGCGTCTCGGGGTCGACGTCGAGCTCGGCCGGGACGAGGCGCCGCGCCGGCTTCCCTTCGGTCTCCGCGGCCGGCAGGTCGACGATCGCCGCGAGCCGGCCGCGCTGCTCGGCCGGGAGGCCGACGAAGCAGCCGTCGAGGCCCAGCGGTTCCGCGATCTCGCGCCACACGAACTGCGCGAACGTCGAGCCGGACACCCGCTGCACGAGCTCCCCGACGAGGTGGCCGAACGTGACCGCCTGGTACGCGGACTCCGAACCCGGCGCGAACTCGGGTTCCATCCGTTCGAGGGCCCGGATCGTCGCGGCCCAGTCGGCGAGTGTCGACACGCCCTCGACCCACTTCCGGAGTGCGTGCAGACCGGCCTCGTGGCACAGGACCTGGCGCACGGTCACGGCCTGCTTGCCGCCGCCGGCGAACTCCGGCCAGTGACGGGCGACCGGGTCGTCGTAGTCGACGAGGCCGAGGTCGACGCAGCGGTGCAGGGCGGTCGAGGTGACGAGCTTCGTCGTCGAGTACGCGAGGCACAACGTGTCGGCGCGCCACGCGTCGCCGCCTTCGCGCAGCACCCCACCCCACACGTCGACGACCGGGCGCCCGTGGTGGTACACGCACAGGCTCGCGCCGCCACGGCCGCTCTCGTCGAGCTGCTGCGCGAAGTACTCGACGACCTTGCCGAAGGCCGGTTCCCAGGTGCCGTCGATCCTGCCTCGATGGTCGAGCTCCGCTCCGGCCTCCCGGCCTCCGTCCAGGCCTCCGCTTCGTCTCACACGCGGACCCACCCGTCGCCGTCGACGTACCGCCGGATCACACGCGCCGGGTTCCCCACCGCGACCGACCGGTCCGGGATCTCGCCGGTGACGACCGCGCCGGCGCCGATCACGACGTGCTCGCCGATCGTCGCCCCGGCGAGGACGATCGCACCGTGGCCGAGCCAGGAACCGTTGCCGACGGAGGTGGGCTTCGGGGCGGCGAACTGGAGACCGATGGGGGTCGTGAGGTCCTCGTAGCCGTGGTTGGCGTCGGTGATGTAGACGTGGTGGCCGGTCCAGACGTCGTCGCCGATGTCGACCTGCACGTGCCCCACGATCCCGCTGCCCTTGCCGATCACGGTCCGGTCGCCGATCGTCACCACCGGGTCGCGGAGCGGTACGTGGCCCGGCGCGACCCCGGCCGACAGGGAGCTGTACGGGCCGATGATCGTCCGCTCCCCGATGTGGACGTACTGCTCGCCGAAGAGCGCCGCGACCGGGAAGCAGATGGCGCTGCCCGCACCGAAGGCCCCGAACCCCCGGGCTCGCGTGTGGCGCGGCCCGATCGTGGCCAGCCGCGCCGTCCGCTCCCACCCCGCCTCCACGAGCGACCCGGCCCGAGCCCGGAACCATCCACCGATACCAGCGTTATCTGGCAATTCTCTGCTCCTGGCAGGGTATCGACAGGTTTCAGCAGATTACACTTGACGCCACGACCGCCGGAAGCCAGCCTGGGGCCCGCCGGTGGGCGCACCAACTGCTCAGGGAGGACGTTTCGTGGTGGACCGGAGTATCGCGCGCCTGCGCCCCGCGCTCGGAGTGGTCGTGGCCCTGATGGCGGCGCTGATCGTCCCGGTCCTGTCGGAGCCGGGCGCCTCGGCGGCCGCCGGCGTCCCCTCGGGTTTCTCGGACTCGGCCGTCATCACCGGCCTCGACCAGCCCACGGGCTTCCGCTTCGCGCCCGACGGTCACGTCTTCGTCCTGGAGAAGACCGGACGGATCAAGATCTTCAAGAACATCGACGACGCCAACCCGACCGTCTACGACATGTCCGCCGAGGTGCACTCGTGGTGGGATCGCGGGCTGCTCGGCATCGCGCTGGATCCGGACCTCACGACGGCGGCCAACACGCAGTCGTACATCTACGTGCTCTACACGTACGACGTGAACCACTTCGGCGGCGCGAACTGCCCGGGGGGCACCCCGCCGGGCGATGGTTGCACGGCCCTCGGCCGACTCTCGCGCCTCACGGTGCAGACCGCCGCCGACGGGACCACGAGCGTCGTCCCGGGCTCCGAGCTGGTCCTCGTCACGAACTGGTGCATCCAGTACAACACCCACTCGATCGGCACCGTGGCGTTCGGTCCCGACGGCAAGCTCTATGCGGGCGGCGGCGAAGGCGCCGGCGCCGAGTATGGCGGCACGCAGCCCGACGTCGGGCAGTACGCGGGGAATCCGTGCGGCGGACCGTCCGGCTACCAGGGTTCCCTGCGTTCGCAGTCCTTCCGGTCGAGCGCCGCGACGAACGCGTCCAGCTACTGGGCCCTCGACGGGACCATCATCCGCATCAACAAGGACGGCACCGTCCCGACCGACAACCCGAACGCCGGGCTCTCGTTCCCCAAGAACCTGATCGTCGCCTACGGCCTCCGGAACCACTACCGCTGGACGTTCAAGCCGGGCACTTCCGAGATCTGGTCCGGCGACGTCGGCGGCGACATGGAGGAGGAGATCGACCAGATCAACCCGCTG
Source organism: Acidimicrobiia bacterium (assembly GCA_046331155.1). Classification (GTDB taxonomy): domain Bacteria; phylum Actinomycetota; class Acidimicrobiia; order IMCC26256; family CAWATG01; genus JAXLRK01. The sequence goes on along the minus strand of JAXLRK010000002.1, from coordinate 723,943 downwards.
GCCTCCCCCACGCAGAACCTGGGCTGGCCGTGCTACGAGGGCTACGACAAGATGCCGTCGAGCGTCTTCCAGACCGCCTCGACCTGCACCGCGCTCTACTCGACGGGTACCGCGCGGGCGCCGTGGTTCGCATACCAGCACAGCGGCTCGGCCTCCAACGCCTGCGCGCTCGCGACCTCGGGCGCCTTCTTCAACGCGTCGGTCACGGGCACCGCGTTCTACCAGAACAGCGGCTCCAACTGGCCGGCCTCCTACAACGGAGGCATGTTCTTCGCCGACTACAGCCGCGGCTGCATCTGGTTCGCCCCGGCGGGCGCCGGCGGCACGCCGAACGCCGGCGCGATCACGACGTTCACGGAGAGCGCGACCGCGCCCGTCGACCTCCAATCCGTCCCGCAGTTCGGCGGTGACCTCTTCTACACCAACATCATCACGGGCGCGCGTGGCGCGGACGGCCAGATCGCGGTGCCCGGGCCCGGTGAGCTCCGGCGCATCCGCTACGTGTCGGCGTCCAACAACCCACCGGTCGCGAACGCCACCTTCTCCAACGACCCCGGGAACCCGCTCACCGTGCGCTTCGACGCCTCGACGTCGCACGACACCGACGGCCAGATCATCAGCTACGCGTGGGACTTCGGCGACGGCTGGTCGGGGACCGGGGTCGCGCCCCAGCACACCTACGCGACGGGCGGCCGCTACACGGCGAGGCTGACCGTCACCGACAACGGAGGCCTCGGCATCTCGGCGCCGCTGCCGGTCACCGCCGGTGGGCCGGCCGCGCAGATCCTCACCCCGACGACGGACCTGGTCTGGCAGCCGCACCAGACCATCGCGGTCACGGGAACCGCGACCGACTCGCGCGGCGTGCCCCTCGGTGGCAGCTCACTCCATTGGCACGTGAACATCTTCCACTGCGAGGGTGCGAGCTGCCACCGCCACTTCGACGTGGTCGCACCCGCAACCGGCGCGGCGTGGTCCTTCACCGCACCCGATCACGGCTCCGCGACGTTCAAGCTCGAGATCGTCCTGACGGCCACCGATGGCGACGGCCTGAGCTCCACCGTGACGCGCACGATCATCCCGAACCAGCCTCACCTGGGAGTCGCGCCCTCCGAGCTCAGCAACGCCGCGTACCGGCTGGTCGCCCGGGACGGCGGCATCTTCGCCTTCGGAGGGGCGTCGTTCCACGGCTCCACCGGCGCGATCCACCTCGCTCAGCCCATCGTGGGCGGCACGGCGACGCCGTCGGCGGACGGCTACTGGCTCGTCGCGAGCGACGGCGGCATCTTCGCCTTCGGCGACGCCAAGTTCGCCGGCTCCACCGGAGCCATCCACCTCGCCCAACCCATCGTCGGCATGACCGCCACCCCCACCGGCAACGGCTACTGGCTCGTCGCGAGCGACGGCGGCATCTTCGCCTTCGGCGACGCCAAGTTCGCCGGCTCCACCGGAGCCATCCACCTCGCCCAACCCATCGTCGGCATGACCGCCACCCCCACCGGCAACGGCTACTGGCTCGTCGCGAGCGACGGCGGCATCTTCGCCTTCGGCGACGCCAAGTTCGCCGGCTCCACCGGAGCCATCCACCTCGCCCGACCCATCGTCGGCATGACCGCCACCCCCACCGGCAACGGCTACTGGCTCGTCGCGAGCGACGGCGGCATCTTCGCCTTCGGCGACGCCAAGTTCCAGGGATCGACCGGAGCCATCCACCTCGCCCGACCCATCGTCGGCATGACCGCCACCCCCACCGGCAACGGCTACTGGCTCGTCGCGAGCGACGGCGGCATCTTCGCCTTCGGCGACGCCAAGTTCCAGGGATCGACCGGCGCCATCCACCTCGCCCAACCCATCGTCGGCATGATGCGCTGAGCGTCGACTCCCACGTTCCCGCCGACGGAACAGCCCTCGCATTTTTGACATTCCGGACAGGTTCTGCCACTCTGAGTGACCGATCGGGCGCCGGTTCGGTGGGTGGCAGGAGGCAGTGGGGGCGTGAACAGGAAGTCCGGCCGGTCGCGGCACGCGATCGGCGCGCTGGTCGCGACGTTGGCGCTCGGCACGGCCTCCGCGGCCGTCGTGGTACCGGCGGCGCACGCCGCGATCCCGGCGTTCGCCGACCCGAAGTTCTCCGACACCGTGATGATCGGCGGGGCGGCCGCACCCGGCACCCTCGACCTGCCGATCGCGGTGCGCTTCGCGCCCGACGGACGCGTGTTCGTGGCCGAGCAGACCGGGGTGGTCAAGGAGTTCGACTCCCTCACCGATCCGACCCCGACCACCGTGCTCGACATCAGCGCCGAGGTCATGCGCTCCCGGGACCGGGGACTCCTCGGCCTCGCCCTCGACCCCAACTTCCCGACCAAGCCGTACCTCTACGTCTCCTACACGTACAACCACGACCCCTTCGGCTCCAAGCCGGCACCGACGTGGCCGACCTGGGGCTGCGACGACCACGACGGCTGCACCGCGGAGGGCCGCCTGTCACGGTTCCTCGTCGGGCCGGGCAACGTCGCCGGGCCCGAGGAACACCTGATCACGGACTGGTGCCAGCAGTACGACAGCCACTCGATGGGTGCCATCAACTTCGGCGCCGACGGCTACCTGTACCTCAGCGCCGGGGAGGGCGCGTACTGGGGCAGCCTCGACTACGGGCAGCTGCCGATCATCGGCGCCCTCGACGGGCGGACGCCACCCAACCCCTGCAACGACCCACCGGCCGGGCGGGGCACGTCGATGCTGTTCCGGGCCGACGCGCAGGGCGGGTCCCTGCGCGCCCAGTCCGTCCGGCGGCCGGCCGGGCCCATCCTGCTCTCCGGCACCGTGGTCCGTGTCGACCCCGACACCGGTGACGCTGCACCCGGCAACCCGAACGGCGCGAGGACGAGCACCGGCCAGGCGGCGCCGGCCGACAGCACGAACCCGGCGAGCGTGGCCAACCTGCGCCGCATCGTGGGCTTCGGCTTCCGCAACCCCTACCGCTTCACGATCCGGCCCGGCACCAACGACCTCTGGATCGGCGACGTCGGCAACGGCACGTGGGAGGAGATCGATCGGATCGCGAACCCGACCGGTTCGGTGGGGAACTTCGGGTGGCCGTGCTACGAAGGCGCCCCGCGCAACGCGGACCCGATGGCCGGCCAGCTCTACGCGTGCACCTCGCTGTACGGCCAGGGTGCCGGGGCGGTGGCGAGCCCCGTCTACGCGTACCGCCACGACCTCGCCGCCGCCAACAGCGGGCCCGACACCTGCCCGGTGGGCGGCAACGGCGCGGCCGTGAGCGCGATCTCGTTCTACACCGGCACCTCGTACCCGGCGAAGTACCGGGGCGCGCTGTTCTTCGGCGACTACGTCCGCAACTGCCTCTGGGCCATGCTGCCGGGCGCCAACGGTCTGCCGGACCCGACGAGGGTCGAGACCTTCGAGACCAACGTCGGGACGCCCGTCGACCTCGAGATCGGCCCGGGTGGCGACCTCTACTACGTCGACATCGGCGTCGACATGAGCGTCAGCCCACCGCGCACCGACCTCGGCGCCATCCATCGCATCGCCTACTCGGGAGCCGCGAACGCCGCGCCGACCGCGCGGATCACCGCCGACGCGACCAGCGGCGCCACGCCGCTCACCGTGCACTTCAGCGGCTCCACGTCGACCGATCCGGAGCACGACCCGCTTACGTACGCCTGGGACCTCGACGGCGACGGGACCTACGAGACCGGCAACGTCGTCGCCCCCAGCCACACGTACTCGGCAACCGAGGACGTGACGGTGGGCCTGCGGGTCACCGACACCGCGGGCAACACGACCACCGCGACGACGGTGATCCACGCGGGCAACAGCGCGCCGAAGGTGACCATCACGTCACCCGCGGCACCGTGGAACTGGAAGGTCGGAGACCCGATCGACTTCTCGGGCGGCGCGACGGACCAGCAAGACGGCACCCTGCCGGCCTCCGCGCTCCATTGGACGCTGCTGCTCCACCACTGTCACGGCGGCGAGGGATGCCACATCCACACCGAGGCGCACCTCGACGGCGCCGCGAGCGGCACGTTCCTCGCGCCCGACCACGAAACCGGGTCGTACCTCGAGCTCGTCCTCGAGACGACCGACTCGGGCGGCCTGCCCGGCACGGCGAGCGTCGTGCTCCAGCCCCGCACCGCCACCGTCACCGTCGCGACGGACCCACCGGGCCTGCCCGTCACCGCGGACGGAAACGGCACCGGCCCGTTCACGCAGGCGATGATCGTCGGGCACACCGCGACGATCTCCGCGCCGCTCACGTCACAGCTCGGCGGTGTCACCTACCACTTCGACGGGTGGTCCGACGGCGGCCCGGCCACGCGCGTGGTCGTCGTGACGCAGCCGATGACGATCACTGCTCGCTACCACGCCGATCCGGCGACCCAACCACGACCCGCCGGGCCCGTGGTCGACGCCGCGACCGCCGGCCGGGCGGCGGACGGCTATCGGCTCGTGGCCTCCGACGGCGGGATCTTCTCGTTCGGGTCGACGCGCTTCTTCGGATCCGCGGCGGGCCGGGCGGGCGCGCCGATCGTCGGCATGGCCGCGACACCGAGCGGCGACGGGTACTGGATGGCCGGGAGCGACGGCAGCGTGTACGCGTTCGGCGATGCCCGACCGCTCGGCGGACGAGCCGGGGCCGCGGGCGCGCCGATCGTGGGGATCGCGGCGACCCCGAGCGGGCAGGGGTACTGGCTCGCGGCCGCGGACGGCTCGGTGTTCGCGTTCGGCAGCGCCGCCAACCGTGGGTCCCTCGCCGGGAAGCCCCTCGCGAAGCCGGTCGTCGGGATCGCCGCGACCCCGAGCGGCAACGGGTACTGGCTGCTCGCGACCGATGGCGGGATCTTCTCCTTCGGCGACGCGGCGTTCCACGGCTCCACCGGCGCCATTCGCCTCAACCGACCCATCGTCGGGATGGCCCCGACGGGATCCGGGCACGGCTACGACCTCGTCGCCTCCGACGGCGGGATCTTCTCCTTCGGCGACGCGGTGTTCCACGGATCGACCGGCGCCATGCGACTCAACCGGCCCGTGGTCGGCATGCAGACGACGCCGTCGGGCCGTGGGTACTGGCTGGTGGCGAGCGACGGCGGGATCTTCTCCTTCGGCGACGCGGTGTTCCACGGCTCCACCGGCGCCATTCGCCTCAACCGGCCGATCACCGGGATGGGCTGACGACACCGGACGCCGCACGGGCATCGCGCGAAGATCCGGGCGTGCCGCCGCCGTACCGGATCGGGCTCCTCTTCGACTACCCGCAGCCGGACGGAGGCGCGAGCTTCGAGTCGGCGGTGCGCCTGGGTCTCGGGCAGACCCCGGCGCGCGACGTGCCCGTCGACGTCGTCACGTGCGAGACGCGAGGGCTCCCGGCCGGATCGGCGCACGACGTCGTCACCGGGCTCCGCGAGCTCGAGCGCGCGGGAGCGGTCGTCGTGCTCGGCCCCTCGATCAGCGACAACGGCGTCGAGGTGTCGCCGGTGGTCGACGACCTGCGACTCCCGTGCGTCAACTACACGGGTGGTGAGCTCACGCGCGGCGACTGGATGTTCCACTACCAGGTGGGGTCGCTCGAGGAGGAGCCCGCCATCCTCGCCGCCCGGGCCCGCGCCCGCGGCCTGGGACGCGTCGCGGTCTGGTACGACGACTCGATCGTCGGCCGCGGTTACCACGACTGGTTCGTACGCGCCACCCGGACGGAAGGTGTCGACGTCGTCGACGCGCGGGCCGTCGACCCGCTCGCCGAGGACCTGGGCGCGAGGCTCCGCGACTCCCGCGACCGGGAGCCGCACGGACTGGTGTACCTCGGGCTCGGGGTCGCGGCCCGCGCGGTGGCGTTGGCGCTCGAGGCCGAATCCTGGGCGGTGCCCGTGCTCGCCAACTCGGCCCTGATGTTCGGCTACGCGCGACGCGACTGGCGCGACGGCTGGGCCGGTTGGGAGTACGTCGACACGCTGGCCGACGACAACGAGACCCGATCGGCGCTGCGCGCGCTCGCACCGAAGGTCGCGGCCGGGCCGCTCGGTTGTGCCGCCTACGACCTCGGACGGCTGGTGGGCGAGGCGATCGTCCGAGCCCCCGAGCCGACCCGGGCCGGTCTCCACGAGGGGCTCGAGCGCGTGAAGCAGCTGCCGGCCACGAGCGGTTACCGCGGGACGACGATGGGTTTCGGTCGCTGGGACCGGGCCGCGCTCAAGGGACGGTTCCTCGTGCTGCGCACGTGGCGAAACGGCAGCAGCGTCGAGGCCGCCGCGTAACCTCTGGCGATGCGCGGCCGTCCGCTCCCCCCGATCCTGCGGTTCCTCGGCGCCACCGGCACCGTCACCGGCAGCCGCTTCCTGGTCGAGACCGCGGACGCGCGGGTGCTCGTCGACTGCGGCCTGTTCCAGGGGCTCAAGGCGCTGCGGGCCCGCAACTGGGACCGGTTCCCCGTCGACCCCGGCGCGATCGACGCCGTGGTGCTGTCGCACGCCCACGTCGACCACACGGGCTACGTCCCGGCCATCGTCCGCGACGGTTTCTCGGGTCACGTGGTCTCGAGCCCGGGCACCCGCGCGCTGGCGGAGATCGTGTTGCCCGACGCGGGCCATCTCCAGGAGGAGGACGCCGAGTTCGCGAACCGGGCCGGCTTCTCGAAGCACCGGCCGGCGTTGCCCCTCTACACCGAGGCGGACGCGTTGCGGTCCCTCGAGCGGTTCCGGGACCACGCCGGCGACCAGCCGGTCGAGCTCGCAGGTGGCGTCACCGCGACGCTGCGCAACGCCGGGCACATCCTCGGCTCGTCGACGGTCGCGCTCACGCTCGACGGCGGGCGCACCGTCACGTTCAGCGGCGACCTCGGCCGGGCCCACCACCCGATCCTCCAGCCGCCGGCCCCGCTGGCCGACACCGACATCGTGGTGATCGAGTCGACCTACGGGAGTCGCGAGCACGACGACGGTGACGTCGTCGCGAGGTTCGCCGACGCGATCGTGCGCACGGCCAAGCGTGGTGGCACGGTCGTGATCCCCGCGTTCGCGGTCGACCGGACCGAGGTGATCCTGTTCCACCTCACGAAGCTGGTGCGCGAGGGCCGGGTGCCGGACCTCCCCGTGTACGTCGACAGCCCGATGGCGCTCGCCGCCCTGGCGAAGTACCGGGACGCGATCGCGTCGGGCGCGCCCGAAGTCCGCGCCGACGTCGCGGCGGGCGACGACCCGTTCGACGCCGGGCAGCTCCACGAGGTGCGCGACGTGGCCGGGTCGAAGGCCCTCAACGAGCAGCGCTACCCCTCGGTGATCATCTCCGCCTCGGGCATGGCGACCGGAGGACGCGTGCTGCACCACCTCGCCCACCGCCTCACGGACTCGCGCAACACCGTCGTGCTCGTCGGGTTCCAGGCCGAAGGAACCCGCGGCCGCCTCCTGTCGGAAGGCGCGCGCAACGTGAAGATGCTCGGCCGGTACGTTCCCGTGCGGGCGGAGATCGTCGACATCCCCGGCTTCTCCGTGCACGCCGACCGTGGCGAGCTGCTGGCTTGGTTGCGCACCGCGCCGCGCGAGCCGGAGGCCGTGTTCGTCGTCCACGGCGAGCAGTCCGCCTCCGAGGCGCTGCGCGACGCGATCGTCGACGAGCTCGGCTGGAACGCGGCCGTCCCGCGCCACCTCGAGATCGTACGGGTGGACTGATGTTCACCCTGCGCCGCCCCTACGTGGACTCGCTCTTCGAACACATCGTGTTCATCCACGAGGACGCCGTGCGCGACGGTGCCCTCGGCTTCAACCCGTTGGATCGCGTGCGGATCGTCGGGCAGGCACCGGACGGCGACACCCGCGAGATCAACGGCATCCTCAACTTCTGCCGCGACGGCGTCGTGACGTTCGACGAGATCGGCCTCTCGGAGGACGCGTTCCGTGACCTCGCCCTGCCGGAGGGCTCGCTGGTCGACGCGACGATCGCCCCGGCGCCGCCGAGCGTGGACCTCGTGCGCGGCAAGTTGCGCGGGAAGCGCCTCGACGAGCACTCGTTCCGCGCCATCCTCGACGACGTCGTCCGCCGCTCGTACTCGAAGATCGAGCTGTCGATGTTCGTGCTGGCGTGCGCGCTGCGCTCCCTCGACCGCGACGAGATCGTCGGGCTCACCCGCGCCATGATCGAATCCGGCGAACAGCTCGACTTCGGCCCCGGCCCGGTCGCGGGCAAGCACTGCATCGGCGGCGTGCCCGGGAACCGCACGACCATGATCGTCGTACCGATCCTCGCGGCAGCCGGGGTGACGATCCCGAAGACGTCGAGCCGTGCCATCACCAGCTCCGCCGGGACCGCGGACACGATGGAGACCCTCGCCGAGGTGACGCTGCCGCCCGAGCGCCTCCACCACGTCGTGCGCGAGGCGGGCGGCTGCATCGCCTGGGGTGGGGCGCTCGCGCTCGCCCCCGCCGACGACATCCTCATCACCGTCGAGCGGCCGATGGAGGTCGACACCGAACCGCAGATGGTCGCCTCGATCCTCGCCAAGCAGAAGAGCGCCGGCGCGACGCACGTGCTCGTCGACATCCCGGTGGGCCGTTCCGCGAAGGTGAAGTCGACGGGCGAGGCCGCGCTGCTCGGCGAGCTGTTCACCTTCGTCGCCGACGCCATCGGGCTCGAGCTCGAGATCGTCACCACCGACGCGCTCGGACCGATCGGACGCGGCATCGGGCCCCGGCTCGAGGCGCTCGACGTGCTCGAGGTGCTGCGCGGCGAACCCGACGCGCCGGTCGACCTGCGCGAGAAGTCGATCGGCCTGGCCGGTCGGCTGCTCGAGCTCGTCGGCCGGGCCCGCGCCGGTGTCGGCCGCGGGCTCGCGGCCGAGATCCTCGACGACGGCCGGGCCCGCGCCGCGTTCGAACGCATCGTCGAGCTCCAGGGCCCGCGTGATCTCCCCCGCCCGGCCCGGCTCCGGCACGTCGTCACGGCGTCGTCTTCCGGGACCATCGCCGAGATCGACTGCTGGCAGCTCGCACGGGTCGCGAAGCACGCCGGCGCGCCGGTGAACCCGTCCTCGGGCGTGCTCCTGCACGCGGGCGTCGGCGCTCGGATCGAGTCGGGCGACGCGCTCTTCGAGATCCACGCCGACACGCAGACCCAGCTCGACTTCGCCGTCCAGTACGTGCAGGGCCACCCCGGCGTCGTCACCACCATCTGACCCGCCTGACGGCGTTCTGTGGAGGAGATGTGACGCGTGGCGTCACCTGGATGACTCGGAAGCGGAGCGCGCCGGTGGACTGTCACACCCCCATGGTCCAATGCCACTGGGTCGCCGACGCGGCCCGATACGATGAATTACACGCGTGTCATTCGCGAAAGGTGCATCATGGACCACGAGTCGGCCCCCCAGGCGATGGAGTCCGAGATCCCGCTGGTGCGGTGGGAGGCGTGCGAGGCCTTCGCCGCCGTCGACGACGCCGAGGTCTGCGCGACCTGCGGCTGGCTGGCCGAGGATCACCGCGCCACGATCGCCCCGGTCGTGACCTTCCCGATCGCCCGACCGGCCCGGATCCGCCGGGCGTCGTAGGGAACTTCGGCCCGGCGCGGCACACCCGTACCGCGGCGTGGCCCGGACGGCACCGACGCGATCAGGGCCAGTCCCGCGCGCCCGTCAGGCAGTTCGCTTCGAGCGCGGACCCCTCTTGACCGGCTCCGCCTTGCCGTCCGTCCGCTTCGCCGCGGCGGCCGGCGGCTTCGCGCCCGACGTCTTCGCGGCGGTGGTTGCCTTCTTCGCGGCCGCCTTCGGGGCGGCTCCCCGCGCGGCCGCCTTCGGTGCGGGCGCCCCGTCCCCGCTGCCGCCCTCACCCGCGACCCGTTGCAGGCTCGCTTCGAGCGCGGCCATCAGGTCGAGCACCTTGGCCGGCGCCTCTGCGGCCGGCCGGGCCACGATCTCCTCGCCGGCGGCCTTGCGCTCGATGAGCTCGAGGAGCTGCTCGCGGTACTCGTCGTGGTACCTCGACGCGTCGAACTCGCCGGCGAGGCTCTCGATGAGCTGCCGGGCCATCGCGAGCTCCTTCTCGCTCACGTCGACGTCCTGGGCGACGGGGCCGAGCTCGTCGCGCGAGATCACCTCGTCCGCGTAGCGCATGGTCTCGACGCACAGCAACCCGTCGAGCGGGCGGATCGCGACGAGGTGCTCCTTGGACCGGATCACCACCCGGCCGATCGCCACCTTGCGCATCTGCTTCATGGTCTCCACGAGGAGGCGGTACGGCTTGGCGGCGTTCTTGTCGGGCAGCACGTAGTACGGCGACTCGAAGTAGATCGGGTCGATCTGATCGAGGTCGACGAAGTCCTCGATGTCGATCGCGCGGGTGGACTTCGGGGCCATGGCGTCGAGCTCGGCCCGGTCGACGATCACGTACCGGCCCTTGGCGATCTCGTAGCCCTTCACGATGCGTTCGGCAGGTACTTCCTCGCCGGTGGCTTCCGAGACGCGCCGGTAGCGGATGCGCGCACCGGTGCCCTCCTCGAGCTGGTTGAAGCTCACGTCGCGCGATCGCGTGGCCGGCGTGAGGCGCACGGGGACCGTGACCAGCCCGAAGCTGATCGAACCACTCCAGATGGTGCTCGGCAACGGTGTACCTCCGGCGGCGGCCGGCGCGGGGCCGGGCCACTAGGTTCGCAGGTCGTGAGCGCGCCGTCCATGATGCCCGGGATCCGGGATCCTCGGTGACCGCCGTCGACGTCGGCGGCCGCCGGCTCGTGCTCACGAACCTCGACAAGGTCCTCTACCCGGAGACCGGGTTCACCAAAGCCGCCGTCATCGACTACGCGGCCCGCATCGCCCCGGTCATGCTCCCCCACCTCGCCGGCCGCGCCCTCACCCTCGTCCGGTGCCCCGACGGCGTGGCGGGCGAGCGCTTCTTCGAGAAGCGGTGCCCGCCCCACCGACCGGACTGGATCCGCACCGGCGGCGAGCAGGACAACTGCCTCGTCGACGAGCCCGCCGGCCTGGTCTGGCTGGCCAACCTCGCCGCCCTCGAGCTGCACACGCTCCAGGCCCGGGTCGACGACCCGGACCGGCCGCTCGGCGTCGTCTTCGACCTCGATCCCGGGCCCCCGGCCGACGTGCGCGCCTGCTGCCGGGTCGCGCTCGAGCTGCGCGAGCTCCTCGGTCGGCTGGACCTCGAGGCGTACGTCAAGACGTCGGGCGGCAAGGGCCTCCACCTCTTCGTGCCGTTGCACACCCCCGTCACCGACGACGACACCAAGGGCTTCGCGCTCGCTACGGGCCGGCTGCTCGCGCAGCGCGATCCGGACTCGGTCGTCGTCGAGATGGCGAAGGAGCGCCGGCGGGGCAGGGTGTTCGTCGACTGGAGCCAGAACGACCGCAACAAGACCACCGTCGCGCCCTATTCGATGCGCGCGCTCCCGCGCCCGACCGTGTCGACGCCGGTGACCTGGGAGGAAGTCGAGGACGCCACCGCTCGCGACGACCCGAGCGCGCTGGGGTTCGAGACGGCCGACGTGCTGGCGCGCGTCGAGGCACGTGGTGACATGTGGGCGGGGGCCCTCGAGCTCCGGCAGCACCTGCCGCGGTCGTCCTAGGTCCGCGTGCTATCAACGCGCGGTGGCAGCCTCCCGCACCCCGCGCGACGCGCAACGGCGGCGCGTGTACCTCGCCGAGACGCCGTTGCCGTCGAGCCCGTTGCCCGGGCTGCCCGCGTGTGAGCGCTACGTCGACCGCGTGGTCGGCACGCTGTGGTGGGCGCAGCGCTTCCCCGACCGGACGCTCGGCAACGTCCCGCGGCTGCGACCCGGCAACGGTGCGCGCCAGGCCTTCTACCGCGAGGACCCGGGGCGGCCGTCGATCACCCTGCCGCGCCGCTACCGCACGAAGGCGGTCGTGCTGCACGAGCTCACGCACTGGGCGCTCGCGGCCCACAGCGACCTGCCGCCCCATGGCCGCACGTTCGCCCGCGTCCTGCTCGACGCGGTGAGCGAGTTCCTGGGCGACGAGCGGGCGGCCGCGCTGGCCGCTTCGTACCGCGAGCACAAGGTGCACGTGGCCCGGCCCCCACGTCGGGGACCCGACGGCCGCCTGCGGTACGGGTGGGACGAACGGCTGCGGCTGACCCGCGGGCACGCCGTCACCGTGCGGTACACGTCGGCCGACGGCGACCCGTACCGCGGCGTCACCGGCGTGTACGAGGGTCCCGAGCGGCGATCGACGGTCCTGCGCCTGCGCGTCCGGGCCGACGAGGACCCGGTCCTCGTCCCCACCGCGTCGGTCTGGGACGTCCGTCGCGTGGGCTCAGGCCTCTGACCGACCCGCCCGGTGGCGCACCTGACCGTGGCGCATCCGAGATGCGAAGTACCCGCGCTCAGGTGCGCTGCGACAGCACGGTCAGCTCAGGCGTTCGACGATCATCGCCATGCCCTGACCTCCGCCGACGCACATCGTCTCGAGGCCGATCGTCTTGCCGGCGTCCTCGAGGCCGTTGAGCAACGTCGTCATGATGCGCGCGCCGGTCATGCCGAACGGGTGGCCGAGCGCGATCGCTCCGCCGTTCACGTTGAGCTTCTCCATCGGGATGCCGAGCGCCTTGGCCGAGGGCAGTACCTGCGCCGCGAACGCCTCGTTGATCTCGACGAGGTCGACGTCGTCGATCGTCATGCCCGCGCGCGCCAGCGCCTGGCGTGACGCCTCGATCGGCCCGAGTCCCATGATCTCGGGGTTGAGCCCGGTCACGCCACTGCTGACGACGCGCGCCAATGGCGTGACGCCGAGATCACGCGCCTTCGTGTCGCTCATCACGACGACCGCAGCCGCGCCGTCGTTCAACGGGCACGCGTTCCCCGCGGTGATGAGCCCGTCGGGCCGGAACGCGGGCTTCAACGACGCCAGCTTCTCCAGCGTGGTGTCCGGGCGCGGACCGTCGTCGGTCGACACGACCGCGCCGTCGGGCAGCGTGACCGGAACGATCTCGCGCTCGTAGAACCCGCGCTCGATCGCGGCGCCGGTGCGCTGCTGCGACCGGAACGCGTACTCGTCCATCTCCTCGCGCGTGACCTTCTCGACCTCGGCCACGTTCTCGGCGGTCTCGCCCATGGCGATGTAGATGTCGGGCAGCCCCTCGGGTGGCGCCCACGGGCCCTGGCCCCCGTTCATGCGCGCGAGCGAGCGGAGCTGCGCGTTCTGGAACCTCGGGTTCTGGGTGTCCGGGCAGTGGTCGGAGCTGCCCTTGCCGAACCGGCTGACGGTCTCGACGCCCGCCGCCACGAACACGTCGCCCTCGCCCGCCTTGATCGCGTGCGCGGCCATGCGGATCGTCTGGAGCGACGACGAGCAGTAGCGGGTGATCGTGCAGCCGGGCACGTCGTCGAGGCCGGCGAGGATCGCCACGACCCGACCCATGTTGAAGCCCTGCTCCCCACCCGGGAGGCCGCAGCCGAGCATGAGGTCGTCGATCTGCGCCCGGTCGAGCCCGGGCACCTTGTCGAGCGCGGCGGTCACCATCTGCGCGGCCAGGTCGTCGGGCCGCATCTCGACGAGGGAGCCCTTGAACGCCCGTCCGATCGGGCTGCGGGCGGTCGACACGATCACGGCTTCGGGCATCGGGGCTCCTCCGGCGTCAGGGGACCGCCAGATTACCCGTCGGTAACAAGGCGACCAACTCCCTCCCGTCGCCCGCCTCCCACCGCGGTTGGGTCCCCTGCCGCCGACACGTGGCGGACCGCGACCGCACCCGACCCACCGACTCCCGCGTCTGCAACACTCCCCGGATGCTGCGCACCGACCGACACGAACGCGTGTGCCTGCTCACCCTCGACCGTCCCGACGCCCGCAACGCGTTCAACACCGCGTTGTACGACGAGACGCGCGTGGCGCTGGTCGAGGCCGCGGAATCCGACGCGTGCGCGGCCGTCGTGATCACCGGGAACGGCACTGCGTTCTCAGCCGGCGTCGACCTCGCCGCCATGGCCGACGTGGAGCTCGGCGGCCAGGAGCTCGCCCGCGCGTTCGACGAGTTCTACGAGACCGTCGCCACGTACCCGAAGCCCCTGCTCGCCGCGGTCAACGGTGCCGCGGTGGGCATCGGCTTCACCATGTTGCTGCACTGCGACCTCGTGCTCGTGAACCCACGGGCCCGGCTGCGCGCGCCGTTCACCGCGTTGGGTCTGTGTCCGGAGGCGTCGGCCAGCGTGCTGCTGCCCGAGGCGATCGGATGGCAGCGGGCGGCGTACGCGCTCTTCACGTCGGAGTGGATCGAAGGGGCGCGCGCCGTAGAACTGGGCATCGCGTGGAGCTGCGTCGATGCAGACGACCTGGTCGCCGAGGCGTTGCGCGTCGCACACGAGATCGCCGAGTTCCCCATCCCGTCGCTCGTAGCCACGAAGCGCCTGATGCTCGCGGCCCGCGCCGAGCGCGTGGCCGCCGGTCACGCGAGAGAGCAGGCCGAGTTCCCCGCGCTCACCGGCGCGCCGGCCAACGTCGAGGCCGTCACCGCGTTCCTCGAGAAGCGGCCACCCGACTTCGGCCGGATCCCGGGGGCCTGAGGAGCCGGCGCGTGCACGAGGGCGGCAAGCGGGCGATCGTCGCCGCGTTCCTCGCCAACCTCGGCATCGCGATCGCGAAGCTGGCGGCCTTCGCGATCACCGGCGCGGCGTCGATGCTCGCGGAGTCGATCCACTCGCTGGCCGACACCGGCAACCAGGGCCTGCTCTTCCTCGGTGGCCGGCGCGCCCGCCGGGCCCCGACGGTCGCGCACCCGTTCGGCTTCGGTTCCGAGCGGTACTTCTGGGCGTTCGTGGTCGCGCTGATGCTGTTCTCGCTCGGGTCGCTCTTCGCCCTCTTCGAGGGCATCGACAAGCTGTTGCACCCCCACGAGCTCGAGTCGCCGGCGGTCGCGCTGCTCGTCCTGGCCGTGGCGGTGGTGCTCGAGGGCTTCTCGCTCCGTACGGCCGTGCGCGAGGCCACGCCGTCGCGCGGTCCCGGCCGGTCGTGGTGGCATTTCGTGCGGGCGACCAAGAGCCCGGAGCTCCCCGTCGTGCTGCTCGAGGACGTCGGCGCCCTGACGGGACTCGTGTTCGCGATCGGCGGCGTGCTGCTGGCGACCGTCACCGGCAACTCGCGATGGGATGCCCTCGGCAGCATCGCGATCGGCGGTCTGCTCGGCGTGATCGCGATGGTGCTCGCGGTGGAGATGAAGAGCCTCCTGATCGGCGAGTCCGCCACCCGGGCCGACGACGACGCCATCCGTGCCGCGATGTCGGACGGGCACGAGGTGCGGCGTGTCATCCACCTCCGGACGATGCACGTCGGCCCCGACCAGATCCTCGTCGCCGCGAAGCTCGAGTTCTCGTCGGCGACGCTCCCGGAGCTGGCAGCCGAGATCGACGCCGTCGAGGCCCGGATCCGCGCCGCCGTCCCCGCGGTCGGTGCGATCTACCTCGAACCCGACCTCTACCGCTCCGGACCCTGAGTCGTCCGGCCGCATGGACAACTGTTGCGTTGAATTCCGCGCGTAGTGAGCAGAATTCAACGCAACAGTCGACGCCTCGAGGCTGTCACAGGGTCGTGCTCTGCTGTCGTCATGCGAAGCACACCGACACCACCAGTACAGCTCGCGCGTTTCGCGCGCTCCCACTACGGCCTCTTCAGGTCGGTGGAGCTCGACGAGCTCGGCATCACAAGCGGCCAACTCCGCCGCCGGCTGGCCGACGGAACCTGGGAGATCGTGCTCAGGGGCGTCTACCGGGTCGCCGGCACCCCTCCTTCCTGGGAAGGTTCGCTACTCGCGGCCTGCTGGTCCGCCCCGTCGAGGGCGGCAGCCTCCCACCGGTCGGCTCTCGCCCTCTCGGAGCTCCCTGGCGGGAGCAAAGGTCGCTGCGAGGTGATCGCCGAACGCTGGCACCGCTCCCAGCACCAGTCCGTCGGTGCCCACGAGACGATTCGCCTGCCTGGCCACCACCTCACGACCATCGGGGTCATCCCTGTCACCACCGTCGAGCGGACGCTGGTCGACTCGGCTGCCGTCCTTCACCGCTCGGTCCTCGAATCGGCCGTCGACGAGGCTCTGCGTCGAGGATTGGCGTCGATCCAGACCATCGCGACCTGCCTCGAGGAGACGGGCGTGGCCGGTCGCCGCGGTGCACGAACCCTGCTCGGGCTCCTTGCGACGCGCCGGTCCGACCCGGCCACGGAGAGCCCGATGGAGAGCCGCCTCGTTCGCGCCCTCGAGCGTGGCGACCTCCCGACACCGCACGTCCAGCACGAGGTCCAGGTGGACGGGCGCGCCTTCCGTTTGGACGTCGCCTACCCCGAGGCGCGACTCGGCATCGAGTACGACAGCTACCTCCACCACGGAGGCCGCGGGAAGTTCGTGCAGGACCTCGCCCGGCGCAACGCGCTCACCGCGGCGGGCTGGACGCTCCTGCACGTCACCGTGAACGACCTGCGGGACGGAGGCCGAGCGCTCTGCGACATGGTCCGCCGGGCCCTCGATGCGGCCGCGTGAGCACTGTTGCGTTGAAACGCGCGCCCTACGAGCAGAAATCAACGCAACAGTTGGGCGCCTCAGTCGAGCCGGCGGAGGTCGGTGCGGTAACGGCGGCCGTTCAACACGTAGTTCTCAGCGTTCTCGCGGATCGTCTCGGGCGGAACGGCGTCGAGGCGCAAGGTAGCCGGCACGCCGAGCGCCATCGCGCCCGACGGCACCTCCATCCGGTTCGGCACCAGGGCCGACGCGCCCACCAACGCGCCCGTGCGGACGACGGCCCGGTGCAGCACCACCGAGTTCGACCCGATGAGCGCGCCGGACTCGATGGTGCAGCACTCCATGTGGACGAGGTGGCCGATCACGCAGTCGTCGCCGATCCAGGTCGGGAGCGCAGCCGTGGCGTGGATGACGGTGCCGTCCTGGATCGAGGTGCGGGCACCGACCGTGATCGTCCCGTAGTCGCCCCGCAGCACGGCCTGCGGCCATACGGTGCTTCCCGGCCCGATACGGACCGCGCCGATCACGGTCGCGTCCGGGTGCACGTAGGCGTCGGGATCGATCGTCGGGACGCGGTCCCCGAGTGCGTACACGGCCATGACGCCCGACGCTAGCGGCCCCGCCGGGCGGCGATCGACGTGCTCACCGCCGGCACCTCGCTACGCTCCCGTCCGTGCAGACGACCAGGCGCCACCTCATCCCCGCGACCCTCGCCGTGTTCGTGTCCCTGTCGCTCGCGCTGGCGGCGAGCGCGTGCGGCAGCAGCTCGTCGAAGTCGAGCCGGACGTCCGGGGGCCGGTCGACGACCACCGCCTCCACGTCGCCGAAGCTCACCGGCAAGATCACCCTCGCGCTCGGCGGAACCGACCCGAAGCGTTGCGACGTGCTCGACCTCAAGCACTGCATGCTCCCCTTCCCGAACGACTTCTTCACCGGCCACGACACCACGACCGACACGAAGCTGCGCGTGAACTTCGTTCGCGAGTCCATGCCGGCGAACAAGGACGGCGTGCACGTCGACCCCACGGAATGGAACCGCAACGACGGCTTCAGCCCCGGTTCTCAGATCCGCACCTACGTTGCCGGTCTCGACCTCGCCAAGAGCGGCATCGCTCCGATCACCGACATCGGCTCGTCGCTCGGCCCGAACGCGCCGATCGTCGTGCTGAACACGAAGACCCACGAGCCGGTGCCGTACTTCGCCGAGCTCGACTCCACGATCACCCAACCGGCCGACCGGATGCTGATCATCCGGCCGGCGCGCAATCTGTCCGAGGGCACGCGCTACGTGGTCGCGCTGCGCAACCTGAAGGACGCCAACGGCAGCACCATCGAGGCGCAGCCGGCCTTCCGGGCCTTCCGCGACCGGCTCGACACCGGGCTCCCCGACGTCGAAGCCCGCCGCGACCACATGGAGCAGGCGTTCGCGGACCTCGAGCAGGCCGGCGTCGATCGCAAGGACCTCAACCTCGCCTGGGACTTCACCGTGGCGAGCCGGCGCAACCTCTCCGAACGCATCCTCCGCATGCGCGACGACGCCTTCAAGACGCTGGGCCCGAACGCACCGAAGTTCACGGTCACCAAGGTGGAGGAGAACCCCACGCCGCAGCTACTGCGCAAGGTCACCGGCACCTTCGACGTCCCCCTGTACCTGAGCGGCGACGGCGGCCCGGGTACGCACCTCGAGAACGACAGCAACGGCCTTCCCCACCAGACTGGCAAGACCTACCCGGCGCCGTTCGTCTGCATCGTGCCGCGGGCCGCGGTCGACGCCGCGGGCAAGACGGTCGCGGCCCGCCCGAGCGTCTACGGGCATGGGCTGCTCGGCACCGCCGACGAGGTGGACGCCGCCAACGTCGGAGCCATGGCCAACGAACACGACTTCGTGTTCTGCGCCACCGATTGGCTCGGCATGTCCGAGCCCGACGTGCCGAACGCGATCAAGTCCCTCCAGGACTTCTCGAACTTCCCGACGATGCCGGACCGCATGCAGCAGGGCATCCTCGACGCGCTGTTCCTCGGCCGCCTCATGATCCACGAGCAGGGGCTGGTGACGAACGCCGCGTTCAAAGGCCCCGACGGGCTCCCGGTCGTCGACCGCAAGAACCTCTTCTACGACGGCAACAGCCAGGGCGGGATCATGGGCGGCGCGGCCACCGCGGTCGCGCAGGACTGGACGCGCGCCGTGCTCGGGGTGCCCGGCATGAACTACAGCATCCTGCTCAATCGCAGCACCGACTTCGCCACCTACAAGGCGATCATGGACCCGGCGTACCCGAACGAGTACGACCGCACGCTCGCGCTCAACCTCACGCAGATGCTCTGGGACCGCGGTGAGGCCGACGGCTACGCGGCCCACCTCACGGACCACCCGCTGCCGAACACTCCGAAGCACACGGTGCTCATGCACCTCGCGTTCGGCGACTTCCAGGTCGCGAACGTCGCCGCGGAGGTCGAGGCCCGCACGGCCGGCGTGGAGATCGTCGAACCGGCCCTCGCCGCCGGGCGCAGCCCCGACAAGGTGCCGCACTGGGGCATCGACAAGGTGCCGTCCCTGCCGTTCGACGGCTCCGCCCTCGTGTCTTGGGACTCCGGTGCCCCCGCGCCGCCGCTCGCCAACGTTGCGCCCGGGCCGGGACACGACCCGCACTCCGACCCTCGGAGCTCGCCCACCGCCCGGCAGCAGAAGTCGGACTTCCTCCGGGGCGGCGGTTCGGTCACCGACGTCTGCGGCGGCAAGGCCTGCACCGCAGCCCCGGTTCCCAACAAGTAGGGCTGCGGCTCCACCTCCCGGCCGGAAGCTGGAGCAATCGGTCGAGAACGCGGATTCTTCCTCAGGAATCTGCCGAATCGTGCCGATGGGACATTTGTCATGATTGCTCGGAACGCGACCCGTCGATGATCCCGTCCCGGCGCGTCGGCGCCCTGGTGCGAGCGGCCCGCTCTCGGGCCGGGCTCTCCGTGCGTGCCGCGGCCCACCGGATCGGCGTCCCGCGGGCGACGGTCCAGGCCTGGGAACGCGGCGAGGAGCGCGTGGCCGACGAGCACCTCGAAACCCTCGCCGAGCTGTACGGCGTCACGGTGGAGGCGCTCGCGCCGGCACGGCGCGGCGTCGTCATCGACCTCGATCAGCGGGAGATGCGCGTCGGCCATCGCGTCGAGGCGCTCGCCACCACGGACCCGACGCCCGACGACATCCTCGCCAAGTACCTCTCGGTCCTCTACGAGTTGCGCGGCGCAAGACCAACGGATCCCATCCCGTTGCGCGACGACGACCTGAGCTCACTGGCCGACGTCCTGGGCAACAAGCCGTCGGCGGTCGAAGCCCGTCTCGTCGAGCTCATGGGGGTGACCGGCGAGGAGGCCATGCGCCTCCGCCGGATCATCCTCCGCCGGCGGGTGCTCACCCCGGCCGCCGGGATCGTCCTCGGCGCGGGGATGCTGGGCGGGTTCACGAGGCCGACGGGCCCGCCCGCGGTGCCGCCGGCCACGTCGGCCAGGTCGGCCCCGTCGGCGCGGCCCCAGGCGAGCTCGGGCCCGGCGAAGACCACGCCGCCCGCACGCGAGATCAAGATCGACGCGCCCGGGGCCGACCGGATCAGCGCGCCCGGCGAGCGACAGGCCGGCACGCCGGGCGACAGCGCGTAGCTGCGGCGCGCCGACCGTCGCGAGCGGCGTCGCGCGCGTGGCCTCGTCAGTGGAAGTACTCGCCGCCGTTCACGTCGAGCTCCTGACCGGTGACACTGCGGGCCAGGTCGGACGCGAAGAAGAGGATGGCGCTGGCGACGTCTTCGGAAGGGGGGATGAAGCCGAGCGGGATCCGGGCCTTGATCTCCTCGATCACCTGCTCCGGCGGGACGCCGCGTCCTCGGCTCTCCATGTCGACGAAGATCTCGACGTTCGGGCCCCAGATCCAGCCGGGCGCGACGGTGTTCACCCGGATGTTCGCCGGGCCGAGCTCCTTCGCGAGGGCCTGCACTGCGACGAGCAACGCGCCCTTCGACGTGGAATAGGCGCCTTCGAACGGGCGGATCTTGCGCGCACTCATCGAGTTCACGAACACGATCGATCCGCCCCCGCGGGCCTTCATCGACGGGACCACGTACTGCGTGAGCTGCAACGGTCCGAAGACGTTGACCTCGTACGTCTTGCGCCACTTCACGAGGTCGGCGTGCTCGAAGTCGTCGTAGTGGGCCCGGAACGCGCTGTTCACGAGGACGTCGATGCCGCCGAACGCGTCGACGGTGGCGTCGACGGCGCCTTTGCACTCATCGGCGTCCGTCACGCTCGCCGGGCACGAGAGCGCCTCGCCCCCGGCTCCGCGAACTTCGGCCGCGACCTGCTCGAGCCGTTCGGAGGTCCGGGCCACTAGCGCGACCTTGGCGCCTTCACGCGCCAGCGCGAGTGCCGTGGCCCGGCCGACCCCGGGCCCCACGCCGGTGATCATCGCGACCTTGTCGGCGAGCAGCATGACGGCCTCCGGGCGTCGGCGGTTGGGATCTGACACAGTGGCAGGCGGTCACCGCGGCGGGCAAGCACCGGCGGGGACGGGCCACCCGGCACGGGCCGGCAATGGGGAGGCGAGCGTGATCAAGTTGATGTGCTTCGTGAAACGGAACCCCGCGCTCAGCCGCGAGGAGTTCCATCAGCACTGGCGCACGCACCATGCCGAGCTCGTCAGGAAGAACTCCGCCGCGCAGCGCTACGTGCTGCGGTACGAACAGAACCACCGGCTGCCCTCCGACTACGGGCACGGCGAGCCCGAGTACGACGGCGCCGTCAGCCAGTGGTTCCGCTCGGCCGACGACTTCTACGCCATGGTCTTCGACCCCGAGTACCAGGCGGAGGTCGGCCCCGACGAGCAGTACCTGCTCGACTTCGACAAGACGCTGTGGATCCTCACCGAAGAGGAGGAGGTGATGGTCGACGGCCCGGCGACGGACCCGCCCCGCGCCTGACGGTTACGCCGCGATCTCGGCCATGGTGCGCAGCGTCTCGGCGTCGCCGTAGAGGAGGATCGTGGTGACGACGGACTCCTCCCACCGGGCGAGGTCGTCGCGGATCTTCTCCTTCGGCCCGATGAGCGAGGTCTCCTCGATGAGGCTCTGCGGCACCCGCGCCATGGCCTCGTCCTTCTTCCCCGCGAGGTAGAGGTCCTGGATCTCCGCGACCTCCTTCTCGTAGCCCATCCGCGCGTAGACGTTGGCGTGGAAGTTGACCTCCCGTGCACCCATGCCGCCGATGTACAGGGCCAGGACCGGTCGCAGGAAGTCGGCCGCCTCCTCGACGTCGTCGTGGAAGATCACCGGTACCGTCGCCGCGACCTCGAAGTCGTCGAAGCTGCGTCGCGCCCCAGCGCGGGCGAAGCCTTCGGCCAGAGCCCCGCGGTAGAAGTCGTCGACCGTCGGCGAGAAGTAGATCGCCAGCCACCCGTCGGCGACTTCGGCGGTGAGCGCCACGTTCTTGGGGCCCTCCGCCGCGAGGTAGATCGGCAGGTCGGCGCGCAACGGGTGCGTGATCGACTTCACCGGCTTGCCGAGGCCGGTACCGCCGGGGAACGGCAGGTGGTACTGCGTGCCGTCGTACGTGAGCGGCTTCTCGCGCTTCAGGATCTCGCGGATGATCTCGACGTATTCGCGCGTCCGCTGCAACGGCTTGGCGTACGTCTGGCCGTACCAACCCTCCACCACCTGCGGGCCCGAGGCGCCGAGCCCGAGGATGAACCGGCCGCCCGACAGGTGGTCCATCGTCAACGCGGCCATCGCCATCGCGGTCGGCGTGCGCGCCGACATCTGGCAGATAGAGGTGCCGAGCTGGATGCGCGTCGTCTGCGAACCCCACCACGCGAGCGGCGTCAACGCGTCGGATCCGTATGCCTCGGCGGTCCACACGGAGTCGTACCCGAGGCGCTCCGCCTCGGCGATCAACTCCGGCGTGCCGGCCGGCATGCCCGCACCCCAGTACCCGATCATGCACCCGAGCTTCATGGGCCGGATGGTAGATCGGCACCCTCCCGGCCGACGATCCGCCGCAACTCCGCGAAGAGGTCCTCGAACGCGTCGCGATCCCACTCGACCCGGTAGTGGTCGCCTTCCTTCGAGATCCGCAACGTGGGGCAGAACCGCCCCTGCCGGCCGACGAAGAAGAACGGCGAACCGATCACGCCGCGTTCGACGCCTTCCCGATGGTCGGCCCGGACCCGTTCCCGGGCTTCGTCCGGCGGCAACGGGTCGATCCCGTGGCGCCGCCCGAGCTCGCCGAGCACCGCCGGGTCGGTGACGTCCCGGCCCTCCTCGAACAGGGCGTCGCGCAGGGCGAGGCTCACCGCTTCCCCCGTGGCGAGGTCGCGGTCGTACGCCGCGGCGGCGAGGCCGAACGCGGGGATCGACGTGGCAGGGAACACCCCCGGGTCGAAGCCGCCGAACAGATCGGGTGCCACCTGGGCGTGGATGTCGGCGACCTCGTGGGCCACGAGCTCGCGCGCGAGCGGTACGCCGTTGACGACCTCGAGCGGCCACGCACGGACCCGCAGCCGGATCTCGCCGAGCCCGCGTTCGGCGCGTGCCGCCACGAACCGGCGGAGCCCGACGTGCGTGAACGGGCAGGCGACGTCGGCGAAGACCTCCAGGACCGCCATTGATCCTCCTCGATGGGACCACTGGGGCGGTCGACCTTCACGTTCTGGCTAGCCCCACGACCGGAAATGCGACCGCAGGCTAGCCAGAACGGGAGGGGTTGCTCAGACGACCGGGTCACGATTCGTCGACTGGTTGCACGCGGCGACGAGCGAGTTCGCGGTCAGCGGGTACGAGTCGGGAACGGTCCGTTCCTTCTCGACCAGGCACCCGAGCACTCGTGCCTCCTGCGCCGTCAGCTCCACCATGCGGCTCCGCTCCCCGGTCGATCAGGCGTATCGCGGTGCATTATTGCCTCGGAGAGTGGGCTTGATCCGCGGTCACGCGAAGGCGTCGACGGGGAGGTCGATCGCTTCCTCGAGCAGCGCGAGGTACCGCTCACGCGAGATCTCGATCGCACCCAGCGACCGCAGGTGCTCGGTGATCCACTGCACGTCGAGTAGCGACGCTCCCGCAGCCAGGAGCCGCTCCACGAGGGCCACCAACGCGACCTTGGACGCGTCGCTCGCGCGGTGGAACATCGACTCCCCCGCGAAGAGCCCGCCGATGGCGACGCCGTACAGGCCCCCGACGAGCTGCCCGTCGCACCAGGTCTCGACGCTGTGGGCCCACCCGAGGCGGTGCAGCGTCTCGTAGGCGACGACGAAGGTGGCGTCGATCCACCCGTCGGGCCGCGCCGGGTCGGCGCAGGCGCGGATCACGTCGGAGAAGGCGGTGTCGACCCGGATCTCGAAGCGACGGCAGGAGCGGCGCAGCGACGTGCTGACCCGCAGGGCGTCGAGCGGCAGCACCGCACGGGGATCGGGCGACCACCACGCAACCGGGCCGCCGCGGGCGATCCGCATCGGGAACAGGCCCTGTCGGTACCCGGCCAGGATCGTGCCGGGTTCGAGGTCCGCGCCGAGCCCGACGACGCCGTGCTCGTCGGCCAGGCGGGGATCAGGAAGCTCCCAGTCGGTGGGCGGCGGCTCGATCGGCATGGTCAGCCGGCGAGCAGGCTCCGGGCGATCTGCGAGGTCTGGATCTCGTCGGTCCCGGCGTAGATCTGGAGCACCTTCGCGTCCCGGCAGAGCTGCTCGACCTCGTACTCGGCCATGTAGCCGTTGCCCCCGTAGATCTGGACGGCCTCGAGCGCGACTGCCATCGCGGTCTGCGCCGAGTAGAGCTTGCACGCCGAGGCCTCGGCGAGGTTCATGGCGCGGCCGGCGTCGGCCATCTCGATGGTGCGGAACACGAGGTTCTGCACGTTGAGCCGCGCCACCTCCATCTTCGCCAGCTTGAGCTGGATGAGCTGGTACTCCCCGATCGGCTTCCCGAACTGCACCCGATCCCTTGCGTACTGCACCGACAGCTCGAGGCACCGCTCGATGATGCCGAGCGCCATGGCCGCCACCCCCGTGCGCTCCATAGTGAACGACGCCTTCGCCGCGTCCCGACCGCCACTGGCGGCGTCCTCGCCGGTGCCCAGCAACCGGTCCTTCCCGACCCGGAGGTCGGTGAGGAAGAGCATCCCCGTGGGCGACGAGTGCATGCCCATCTTGCGCAACGGCTTGGTCTGCTCGAGCCCCGGCATCCCGCGGTCGAGCACGAAGTGCAGCACTTTGCGGTCCGCCGGCGCGTTGCCTTCGTCAAGCTTGCAGATGAACACGATCGTGTCGGCGTGCGGGCCGTTGGTGATGAACGTCTTCGAACCGTTGAGCACGTATTCGTCGCCGTCGCGCCGCGCGGTGGACTGCATGCTGCCGAACGCGTCCGAGCCGGAGTTCGGCTCCGTGATCGCCCACGCTCCGATCTTGTCGAGCGTCAGGAGGTCGAGTGCCCAGCGCCGTTGCTGTTCGGCGGTGCCCTTGCTCATGATCGCCGCCGCGGTCAGCCCCACGCTCACGCCCAGGGCGGTCACCATGCCCGGCGAGCAGCGGCACAGCTCGATGATCGGGATCATGAACATCGCGCCGCCGCCCTCACCGTTGGCGTCGGCCGATCCGCCGTTCTCCCCCGCTTCGAGCCGGGCCATGCGATTCTCGAACCGCGACCGCTGCATGTCGGCCATGCCGAACGTCGCGTACAGCCTGCGCAGGATGTCGTAGGGCGGCAGGTCGCCGAACTCGAGCTCGTCGCGATGGGGGCGGACCTCCTCCTCCACGAACCTACGCACCATGTCGCGGATCATCAGGTGCTCTTCGCTCCACTCGAACATGAACGCTCTCCTCCTTCAGGTCCTTCAGGCCGTTCCGAAGCTCAACAACGCGACGTGTTCGTTCACGCGGTCGAGCCGGGCGACGACGGGCAGGTCGAGCCGCAGGTCGCCCAACGGCATCTCGTGGACGTTGGCGACCACCCGCACGCCCTCCTCCAACTCGACGATCACCACGGCGTAGGGAACGTCGAACGCCGGGTCGACGGCCCGGTGCGTGATCGTCCACGAGAAGATCCGCCCGCGTCCCGTCGAAAGCGCCCACGTGAAGCGGTCCGAGCCGCACGACGGGCAGAGGAACCGGGGTGGATGACGCCACCCGCCGCACGCGTCGCAGCGCTGGAACCGCAGCTCGCCCCGCGCCGCGTGGGCGTAGAACTCGGCGCTGAGCCCGGTCGGCGCGGGCAGCAGGCGGGGTGGTCGATCGGTGCTCATGTCACCGAGCCCGCCCGAGCACCAGCAGGCTGCCGTCGCCGAAGTCGCCCCATCCCGTGACCAGCCCGACCTCGGCTGCGTCGACTTGCGCGGCTCCCGCGTCGTGGCGGAGTTGGCGCGTCGCCTCGACGACGTGGTTCATGCCCCACATGTGACCCTGCGACAGCAGGCCGCCGTGGGTGTTCAGGGGAAAGTCGCCGCCGAGCTCGATGCGACCGTCGCGTACGAACGCGCCGCTCTCGCCCCGCGCGCACAGCCCGAGCGCCTCGAGCTGCAACAGCACCACGTAGGTGAAACAGTCGTAGACCTGGAGGAAGTCCATCTCGTGCGGCGCGAGCCCGGCCTGCCCGAACGCGCGCGGCGCCGCGTCCGTCAACCCGAAGTGGAGGAGATCGGGCCGGTTCGGGATGTCGTCGGCCGGGTACGGGTGGCCCTCCGCCGCGCCGAGGATCTCGACCGGTGTCCGGGCCAGATCGCGCGCGCGTTCCGTCGTGCTCACGACCACCGCGGCGGCGCAGTCCGTCTCGAGGCAGCAGTCGAGCTTCCGGAACGGCTCGCTCACCCACGGCGATTCGAGGTACTCGGTCATCGTCAGCTCGCGCCCGCGCATGAGGGCACGTTCGTTGAGCTGCGCGTGGCGCCGGCACGCCAGCGCGACTGCACCGGTGTCGGTCGCGAGCGTGCCGTAGAGCTGCTGGTGGCGGGTCGCGAACCAGGCGTAGTACTGCGCGGCGGACCGGGCGCCGTACGGCAGGTAGAAGTCGAACACGGTGTCGGCGACCGCGGCGGCGTCCAGCCCACGCTTGGGCACCGGAATCCCGGGGCGCGGCCGGAAGGCCGAGTAGCCGTTCCAGCCCACGACGACGACCACGTGCCGGGCCGCCCCCGTGCGCACCGCCATCGCCGCGTGACCGACCGCGGCGGCCGGGCTGGCGCCGCCCATGTGGGACGTCGAGGAGAACGCCAGGTTGGCGATCCCGAGGTTGGCGGCTAGCTCCTCGGCCGACGTGTAGCCGGGTGGGGGGATCAGGCCGTCGACGTCGGCCGGCATCAGGCCGGCGTCGGAGATCGCGGCCCGGGCCGCCCGGAACATGAGCTCGACGGGGAGGTGTGGCGAGCCCCGGACGTAGTCCGTCTCCCCGATCCCCACGACCGCTGCCCGCTGCCCCACCACCACCTCCGAGACCGAACGGTAGCCGCGGCTCCGATTCGCCCTTCCCTACCGACAGGTCGGTAGGCTGCGTGTCGGGCGCCGCCCGCCTCCGGAAGCACCCCCGAACCGGCGAGGAACCATGCAGCACGAGTACCAGCGCGCCCCCGACGAACGCATCAACTGGCGGTCGTCGACCTTCTTCTTCCTGGCCCAGTGCGTCCCGCTCCTGGCCGTCTTCACGGGGATCACGCTGAAGGCGGTCCTCCTCGGCGTCGTGCTCTACTTCGGGCGGATGTTCGCCATCACCGCCGGCTACCACCGCTACTTCGCGCACCGGGCCTACAAGATGAGTCGCGTGCCCCAGTTCCTCATGGCCTTCGCCGGCGGGACGTCGGCCCAGAAGGGCGCGCTGTGGTGGGCCTCGTACCACCGCCACCACCACCGCTACTCGGACACCGAGCTCGACATCCACTCCCCCAAGAAGGGGTTCTGGTGGAGCCACATGGGCTGGATCGTGTGCGACAAGTACAACGAGACGCACTACGACCAGATCAAGGACTTCGCGAAGTACCCCGAGCTGGTCTGGCTCAACAAGCACGACTGGGTCCCGCCGTGGACGCTCGGGATCGTCTCCTTCCTCGTGGCAGGGTGGCCCGGGCTCGTCGTCGGGTTCTTCGGGTCCACCGTGCTGCTCTGGCACGGCACGTTCTCGGTGAACTCGCTCACCCACGTGTTCGGCCGCCGCCGCTTCGACACGACGGACACCAGCCGCAACTCGTGGCTCATCGCGCTGTGGACCGGCGGCGAGGGCTGGCACAACAACCACCACCACTTCCAGGCGTCGGCCCGCAACGGGTTCTACTGGTGGGAGTACGACCCCACCTACTACGTGCTGAGGATCATGAGCTGGCTGCACATCACCCGGGACCTGAAACCGGTCCCCGTGCGGGTGCTCGACGAGGGACGCGTCGCGAGACGGGTGCGCGCCGCGATGCCGCCGAAGCCCGACCGGCTCCCCAAGGACGCCCTCGAGCGCGCCCGCAAGTAGGGCCGGGCTCACCGGGCGACGGGCTCACCAGGCGACGGGCTCGGTCCCGGTGACGCCGTCGGCCGCCAGCCTCGCGAGCTCTTCGTCGTCCAGGCCGAGGTGCTCGCGCAGCACGGCGTCGGTGTGTTGGCCGAGCGTCGGCGCGGCCGAGGTCCAGTAGCGCTGCGGCCCGCCCGACAGCCGCATCGGGAAGCCCGGGTAGTCCTGTCGGCCGACGACCGGGTGCTCGAGAGGCTCGAAGAACCCGCGGGCAACCAGCTGCGGGTCGTCGAGCGCGAGGTAGGCGGGGACCATCGCCGCGGCCGCGACCCCCTCGGTCCGCAACGACGCGGCGGCGTCGCCGGCCGCACGCTCGCGGCACCACGCGGCGCGCTCCTCGGCCGCCATCGGGTCGGAGGCCGCGTCGACCGCGAGCCATTCGTCGTCGCCGTCGCAGCGGTACACGCCGTGCTCGCCGCGGCGCCCCATGATCCGCCCATGGGCGGAGTGTTCGATCACCTGCTCGGCGGTCACCGCCGCCGCGACCTCGATCATCGGCACCTCGACCAACTGGCCCTCACCGGTGTGGTCGCGGTGCTCCAGCGCCGCCATCACGGCCAGTGCCGCATGCACGCCCACCATGGGGTCGACGACCCCGCCCGGGATGATCGGGGGCCCGTCGTCGTAGCCGGTGACCCACGCCATCCCGCTCAACTGCTCCATCGTCTGCGCGAACCCGGGCCGGTCGCGCCAGGGCCCGGTCAGCCCGAACGCCGGGATGCGCAGCATCACGACGTCGGGCCTGATCGCGGCGACCTCGTCGTAGCCGAGGCCGAAGCCTTCGAGCACCCGGGGCGTGAAGTTCTCGGCGACGACGTCGGCTCGCGCGACGAGCCGCTTCACGAGATCGAGGCCCCGCGGGTCGCCGAGGTCGAGCGTGATCCCGACCTTGTTCAGGTTCGCCGCGTGGTGCAGGGCCGACATCTCGTACCAGCGCGGGTCGACGCCGGGGCGCATCGCGGCGCTGAACCGCAACCCGTCCGGGCGGCGGATCGACTCCACCTTCACCACCTCGGCGCCCATCGCCGCGAGCCACGCCGTCGCGAACGGGCCGGACCAGAACGCCGTGAAGTCCACGACGAACGTCCCGGCGAGCGGCCGCTCGCCTGCTGCACCGCGCCGCCGGGGGCGTGGATCACCGGACCATTCGACGTCGGCGGCCGGCCCGACCGGCGCCGGGTGCAGCACGCGGTCGTCGACGCGGGAGAAGCGGAACGGCGCCCGGGGGCGGATCCAGGACTCACCCGGTTGCGCCACGAACACGTCGCGCTCGGCGAGCTGGTCGAACGCCGGCAGCAGTTCGCCGTTGCCGACCAGCGCGGCGGGCACCCGCTCGGCCGCACAGCGCTCGACGACCTCGGCGGCGGGGTGGCGTGACGTGAACGACTCGAGCATCTCCCGCACCTCGCGGGCGCGCACGAACCGGCCGAGCATGGTCTCGAGCTGTTCGTCGCCGGCGAGATCGTCGCGGCCGGCGACGTGCAACAACGATCGCCACTGCTGCTTCGTGAGCGTCGTGATGCCGGCGTAGTTGCCGTCCGCACAACGTTCGTTGCCGGGGATCATCACGAAACGGAACGAGCCCGTCCGGCCGCCCGGGAAGCGAGCCATCAACGTGGGCACCGAGGTGAGCGTGAGCTGCATCGCCTCGAGCATGGAGACGTCGACGATCTCGGGGACACCCGTACGTTGCGTTCGCCGCCAGGCGGTGACCGCGCCGAGCGCCGCGAACGCGCCGGTGGCGTACTCGCCGAGCTCGCCGCCGACGGTCAGCGGCGTGCGGCCCATGTGCCCGTGGACCGACAGCGCACCGCAGCGGGCCTGCAACACCGGCTCGGGCAGCTGGTCGCCCGAATCGGGTCCACCGGCGCCGAACGACGAGACGTCCACGGTCACCAGCGGGCCGGTGGGCCGCGGCGAAGCGGAGCCTTGGCGGATCACCACGTCGGCGGTCCCGAACAGGGCCGCGGTCGCCGCTCCGGCGGCACACCGTTGCGAGGTCCGGAGGTACGCGTACAGCTCCGGTCTCTTCCGTCGCAGCGCGTCGTCGCTCTCGGGGTACACCACGTCGGCACCCAGGTCGGTCAGCAGCTTGGCGCAGTATGCGCCGGCCAGCCCGCGGCTCGTGTCGACCACGCGCAGCCCGTCGAGGATCACGGCGGCGCTCCCCTCACGCGATCGGACCCGCGGGACGGAACATCGGCACGGCCACGCGGCGGTCAGGCACGGTCGTGAACGAGAGCGCCCGGAACGTCACCTGCATCCGTTGCCCGGCGACGAGCTCGGCCGGGTCGGCGTCGACGACGGTGGTGACGAGCCGTACCGACGGGTCTTCGTCGATCGCGACCAGCCCGGCGGTGAACGGCACCTGGTCGGCGAACGCGGGGAGGAACGGCCGGCGCACGACGGCCCAGGAGAACAACGAGCCCGTGCCGCGCACGGGAGCCCAGGCGAACGCGTCGGCTTCGCACTCGCGGCACCGCTCGCGGGGGTACCAGCACCACGCGCCGCAGGTGCCACAGCGGGGGATCACGAGCTCGCCGCGAACCGCGGCCTCGAAGAACGGTGCCAGTACCGGATCGGTCGTGTCGGGCAGCGGGAAGTCGGCGCGACGGATCGTCACGCTCAGGCCCTCGTCAGCACGAGCGTCGACGCGTTCACGCCGGTGTAGCCGCCGTACACCGCAACCTCCGCGCCCCGCACCTGAGCCGAAGCCGTGCCCCGCAGCTGCTTCACCAGTTCGATCACGTGCGCGATCCCGAGCACGTAGGCGTGCGACAGGAGCCCTCCGTGCGGGTTGAGCGGCAGCACGCCGCGGTCGTGGTGCAGGGTCTCACCCTCCACGAACGGCCCGCCCTCGCCCTTCGCGCAGAACCCCATGTCCTCGAGCTGCATCAACGCGACGACCGTGAACGGGTCGTACAGCGCGAGCACGTCGACGTCGGCCGGTTCCAACCCCGCCATCGCGAACCCGGCGGGCGCGGCGCGTACTTGCGGCGTGGCGGTGAAGTCGGGCTGCTGGCTCCAGTGGGTGCCGGTGGGCGACCACGCCTCCCCCACCCCCGCGACCACCGCGGGCGGGTGCGGGAGGTCGCGCGCCCGTTCGATGGATGTCGTCACGTAGGCGCCGCCGCCGTCGGAGATGAGGCAGCTGTCGAACAACCGGAGCGGGTCTGCCAGCATCGGCGACGCGAGGTAGTCGTCGAGCGACATCGGCCGGCCGTGCATGATCGCCGACGGCTCCAGGTTCGCGTGGTGGCGCGCGGCCACCGCGATCGCGCCGAACTGCTCCTCGGTGGTGCCGAAGTCGATCATGTGCCGTCGCATGATCGTGGCGAAGTACACGGGCTGCGGGAACCAGCCGAACGGCACCTCGAGGTTCGCCTTGAAGCTCTCCGACGCGTGAACCTCGCCCGGCCCGCCCGTCATCGACGCCCGTTGGGTGGCCCAGGCGACCGGGAACACGTTGAGCACGTGGCGGGCGTCGCCGCGCTCGATCGCTCTTGCCGCGTGGTGGGGCGCGGTCCCCGCCCAGGTCATCCCCCCGCCCCACGGCGACGACCACACGTGGTGGCTCGTGCCGAAGTGCTTGTGGAAGGCGGCGACGTCGAAGTCCGCGAAGGCGCCCGAGTACGTCAGGCCGTCGACGTCCGACGGCGCCAGCCCGGCGTCGGCGATCGCCCGTTCGGCGGCCTCGGCCCCGATGTCACGCGCCGCCCGGCCGGACGCCTTCGTGTACTCCGTCTCCCCGATCCCGACGATCGCGACCCGGCCCGAGACGTCGTCGAGCTCGACGGCCGGCGGCCAGGCGTCGCTCACGGGCGCACCGTAGCGCGCCGGCTGGGGCGGCACGCCGGGCGCCCGCCGGCTACTTCACCGTGAACGTCGTGTGCATCCCGTTCTTGAAGTGGTTGACCGCGCCGGCGCCCTTCCCGTTGGTGATGTTGCAGAAGGCCACGTAGCTGCCCTTCTCCACGCGGAACGTGGCCGACTTCGTCTTGTCCGGCGGTACGCCCGGGATCTCCCCGACCTTGTCCGACTCCGGGATCCTGCTCTCGTCGACGGACCCGTCCGCCTTGGTCGGCAACGACGACACGTCGGCGGCACGCACGACGACGAACTCGTGCTCGAGACCACCGTCGTTGTCAACGGCGAACTTCACGTTCCCCGAGCCCACCGAGGAGCGGTCGGGCTTCAGGCTGAACTCCGTCGCGTGCACCTTCACGGCCTTGTCCCCGCCGCCCCCGCAGCCGCCGGGCACCACCGCGAGGAGCAGCAACGGCGCGACGCCCAGGGTGGCCCAGGTCCGGCGCGTTCCCCCACCCCGCGCCCGGGACCCGATTCCGCCTGCACCAGGAACCCTCATCGCCACACCCCTCCGTCGCAGAGCCGCAAGTTGACCGTCCCGTTTTGGAGTATATCAGCCTTTTGACGGTTTCCCGACGCCGGGAGGCGGGGCGAGGTAGGTTCGGGCCATGACGATGCCGACCGACATTGGCGTGATCGACCTCATGATCGGGATCCCGACCGGCGACCCGAAGAAGTGGTACGAGTTCCTACGCCGGCAGCTGCGCGACAAGGAGAGCAAGGAGGACTTCGAGTTCCCGGCGCAGTACATGTTCAAGGGCGTCCCGAAGATCGAGGAGGTCGACGACCCGGTCGCCTTCGTGCTCCAGCAAATGGATGCGCACGGCATCGCCATGGGCATGATCGGCACGAGCTTCAAGGACGATCGGTCGCGCCGGGCGATCGAGGAACACCCCGACCGCCTCTTCGGGAGCTTCGAGGTCGACCCCAACCGTGGCATGGACTCGGTCCGCGAGCTCGAGGCCGCGGTGCAGGAGCTCGGCGTGAAAGCCGCGACCGCGTTCCCGGCCGGGATGTACCCGCAGGTGCCGATCAACGACAAGAAGTTCTATCCCATCTACGCCAAGTGCGTGGAGCTCGACATCCCGATCTGCGTCTGCGCGGGCGTGCCCGGGCCGCGGGTGCCGTTCGCAGTGCAGGACGTCGCGTTGATCGACGAGGTGTGCTGGTACTTCCCCGAGCTCAAGTTCGTCACCCGCCACGGTTGCGAGCCGTGGACCGAACTCGCGGTCAAGCTCATGTTGAAGTGGCCGAACCTCTACTACTCGACTAGCGCGTTCGCGCCGAAGTACTACCCGAGCGACATCGTCCACTACGCCAACACGCGCGGGGCCGACAAGGTGCTGTACGCGGGGTACTTCCCGATGGGCCTGAGCCTCGACCGGATCTTCTCCGAGCTGCCCGACGTCCCGTTCCGCGACCACGTGTGGCCGCAGTTCCTCCGCGCCAACGCGGCGCGAGTGTTCAAGCTCTGAGCCCGCCGAGCCCGATCGCCGCCCGCGGGCGGCGCCGGGCCGTCTTCTCCCCATCGGCCCCGTCGGCCGATCCCTGAGCACCGATCCGCGCATCGGGCGGATCCCCATGACCTCAAGGCCCGACTGCCGCTGCCGATCTTCTCGGTGCGGCGAAGTCGTCGCGGGTCGTCATGGAGGACGTCCGGAGCATGAGAAGGATCTTCGCCGCCGTGGCCGCCGCGGCCGCCGTCTGGGTACCCGGCTTCGTCGGGAGCGCCGCCGCCACCACGCCGCGCGCCGCCCGGCCCGACCCGACCGCTTCGACGCCACCAGCCGACGGCGCTGCGAGCCCGACCGGCGACTTCACGGGCCTCGAGCGTGACGCGAAGGCGCACGGTTCGGTGCGCGTGCTCGTCAAGCTCCGCCCGGCCGCGTCCGCGCCGGCCCGCGTGTCCGCGGCCACCTCGGTCGCCCGCGACGCGGCGTCCACCGACGCGACCATCACCCGCCGCTTCGACGACCTCGGCGTCGTGGCCATGCAGGCGACCCCCGACACGCTGCAACGCCTCCGCCGGTCGCCGCTCGTCGAGAGCGTCGGCCCCGACCGCGTCTACCGCCCGATCCTCGCTCACAGCGTGCCGACGGTCGAGGCCGACCAGGCCGCGGCCGTCGGGTACAACGGCACCGGGACCACGATCGCGGTGGTCGACAGCGGCGTCGACGCCGCCCATCCCTTCCTGAACGGCCGGGTGGTCGACGAGGCGTGCTTCGCGTCCGGAGAGGTTCCGGACCCGTCGGTCGGCGACTGCCCCAACGGGCGGGCGACGCAGACGGGTGCCGGCGCCGGACGGTACTGCGACCTGAGGGTCGAGGGCTGCGCGCACGGCACCCACGTCTCCGGCATCGCGGCCGGCGCGGGGGGCCCGGTCGCGGCGCCGAACGGCGTGGCCCCCCACGCGTCGATCATGGCGATCCGCGTCTTCTCCTACATCACGGAGCCGACGATCTGCGGCGGCGTGACGAACACGCCGTGCATCGGCGCGAGCACGGAGGACATCGTCGCCGCGCTCCAGTACGTGAGCGCGCACTCCGGCGGTGTCGCGGCCGTGAACCTCAGCCTCGGCGGCGGTTCGTTCGCGAGCCAGGCCGCCTGCGACATCGACGGAGCCGCGATGAAGGCCGCGATCGACGCGCTGCGCGCCAAGGGCATCGCGACCGTGGTGGCGTCGGGCAACGACGGCACGACGAACAGCCTGAGCAGCCCGGCGTGCATCTCGTCCGCGATCAGCGTCGGGGCGACGGGGAGCGGTGCGCCGAATTCGCCCGGCGACCAGGTCGCCGGGTACTCCGACTCGGCGCCGTTCCTGTCGCTGCTCGCTCCGGGCGGCACCTGCGGCCTCCCCTGTTCCCCCGCCGCGGGCACGGGCATCACGTCGTCGGTACCGATCGACCTCAACGGCGACGGGGTCGCGGACGCGCACGGGTACGAGGAGGACTGGGGCACCTCCATGGCGACGCCGCACGTCGCCGGCGCGTTCGCGGTGCTGCGCCAGCGGTTCCCCGGCGCGTCGGTCGGCGAGCTCCTCGCCCGCCTCCAGGGCACCGGAGTCCGGGTCACCGACCGG
Organism: Acidimicrobiia bacterium; assembly: GCA_046331155.1. GTDB lineage: Bacteria > Actinomycetota > Acidimicrobiia > IMCC26256 > CAWATG01 > JAXLRK01. The sequence continues at coordinate 689,024 of JAXLRK010000002.1, read as the reverse complement.
CGCAACGGAGCGACGTTCTCGCGGATCCGGATCAAGGAGGCGATGGACGCCGCCACGCCGGGCGCGCCGTCGGGCGCGACCGCCACGCCCGGGCTGCGGGCGGCCACGGTGTCGTGGATTCCGCCGTCGTCCGACGGCGGCGCGTCGATCAGCTCCTACACCGTCGCCGCGTCCGACGGGACGTCGGTGTCGGTGTCGGGTGCGGCGACGAGCGCGACCCTGACCGGGCTGCGGGGATCGACGGCATACACGTTCACGGTGCGGGCCACGAACGCGGCCGGGGCGGGCCCGGCGTCGGGACCGACCGGTACGATCCGCACCTACGGCAGCGCGGCTGCGCCGACCGGTGTCACCGCCGCCAACACCGACGGCTACTGGATCGTGAGCACCAACGGCCGGATCTTCAACTACGGCACCGCGAAGGCGTTCGGGTCGGCCGCCGGGCTCACGCTGCGTCTGCCCGTCGTCGGCGCGTCGGCCACGGTCTCGGGCAGCGGTGTGTGGCTGGTCGCATCCGACGGCGGCATCTTCAGCTTCGGCGACGCGAAGTTCTTCGGCTCGACCGGCGCCATCCACCTCAACCAACCCATCGTCGCCATGGCCCCGACCCCAACCGGCAACGGCTACTGGCTCGTCGCATCCGACGGCGGCATCTTCGCCTTCGGCGACGCCACGTTCTTCGGCTCCACCGGCGCCATCCACCTCAACCAACCGATCGTCGGCATGGCGGCCACACCGACCGGCAACGGGTACCAGTTCGTCGCGGCCGACGGCGGCATCTTCAACTTCGGCGACGCGACGTTCCACGGTTCGGCCGCCGGGAGCTCCTGGTTCCCGCTCGTCGCGCTCACCCGCTGACCGACTGCCCCGCCCACGCTCGACTCGCAGCCCGCGGGCACACCGGACCGTCGGTGGTTGAATGGCCGCATGGGACCCCTCACCGGAATCTCGGTCATCGAGCTCCCGAACATCGGCCCGGTCCAGTACGCGGGCATGGTGCTCTCCGACCTCGGGGCCGACGTCCTGCGTCTCGACCGCGCGTCCGACGTCGCGATCGGCAGCAACGTGGCCGGCTTCGTCTCGCCGTACTCGGTGCTCGACCGCGGCCGCCGCTCGGCGGGGATCGACCTCAAGCACCCGGACGCGGCCGGGCTCGTGCTGGATCTCTGCGAACGGGCCGACGTGCTCCTCGAAGGCTTCCGCCCCGGCGTCGCCGAACGGCTCGGGGTCGGCCCGCAGCCCTGCCGCGGTCGGAACCCGAGGCTGGTGTACGGCCGCATGACCGGGTGGGGCCAGTCCGGGCCGCTCGCACCCGACGTCGGCCACGACCTCAACTACATCGCGCTCGCCGGTGTCCTCGCCCACATCGGCACCGCCGGCGGGCCACCCGTGTTCCCGATCAACCTGATCGGCGACTTCGGGGGCGGCGGCCTGCTCCTGGCGTTCGGCGTCCTCGCCGCGCTACTCGAGCGCGAGCGGTCCGGCACCGGGCAGGTCGTCGACGCGGCGATGGTCGACGGTGCGGCGTCGCTCATGAGCATCTTCGTCGGCCTCGACGCGCTCGGCGCCTGGGGCCCGCGTGGCACCAACATCCTCGACGGAGGCGCCCACTTCTACAACGTCTACGAGACCTCGGACCACGAATGGGTGTCCGTCGCCGCGTACGAACCGAAGTTCTACGCCGAGCTGCTCCGCGTCCTCGGGCTCGACGACGTCGACCCGGCCGGCCAGATGGACCGTGAGCAGTGGCCCACGCTCAGGGAGCGCCTCGCCGCCATCTTCGGTTCGAGGACGCGCGCCGAGTGGATCGAGGTCATGCGCGGTCACGAGGTGTGCTTCGCGCCGGTGCTCACCATGCACGAAGCGCGGCAGCACCCGCACAACGTCGCCCGGGACACATTCGTCGAGGTCGGCGGTGCGCCCCAGCCCGCGCCCGTACCGCGCTTCAGCCGCACGCCGGGCGAGGTTTCGCGCGCGCCCGTGGCAGCCGGTGCCGACACCGGCGAAGTGCTGCGCGATTGGGGCGTCGACCCGGGCCGCGTCGAATCCCTCCGGCGCGCCGGCGCGATCGCCTGACGGTCGGACAACCGAGGCGATCGCCAGGAACCCGAGCGGGTTCTAACCGGGGACGGCCGTCTCGACGGCGCGCCAGCAGTACCACGCGGCGACGGACCGGAACGGGCGGAACCGCGCCCCGAGCCCGTCGAGCTCACGAGGCGCGGGTAGCTCGTCGTGCCGGTAGAGCAACGCGTAGCCCTTGCGCACGCCGTAGTCGCCGACCGGCCAGACGTCGAGCCGGCCGAGCTGGAACATGAGGAACATGTGCGCGGTCCAGGGCCCGATGCCGCGCACGAGCGTGAGCTCACGCACGACTTCGTCGTCGGGGAGCCGGGCGACCCGGCCGAGCTCCACGGACCCGTCGAGGACCCGGGCGGCGAGATCCGCGATCGTCGCGGCCTTGCTCCCCGACAGGCCCACGCCGCGCAGCGCCTCCACGGGGAGGGCGGCCACGCCTTCGGGGGTGGGACCGTCGTCGAACAGCGCGCCGAACCGGGTCGCGATGGCGGTGGCCGCGTTGCCCGCGAGCTGCTGGAAGATGATCGCACGCGCGAGACCCGCGAAGTGGTCGGTCCGCCGGCGCCCGCGCCCGAGGTCGCACGGTGCGGACGTCTCGATCATGCGGCGCATCTCGGCGTCGACGGCGGCCAGGCACTCGAGCGCGTCCCGCATCTCGCGGCGGACCGTCGTCATCGGCCGGTTCGGGCGATGTCGGTTCTCGAGATCTTGTAGAGCCGGACGGGTTGGTCGAAGCCCCGCAACCGCCGGGCGCCGATCCCCGAGGTGTGCAGCCCGTCGCCGTGCTGTGCAACCGCGTCACGGACCTCCACCGTGCCGAGCACGGTGCCGCGGTGGGCAACCTTCGCGGCGCGCGCGGCCGCGTTGACCAGCGGTCCGTAGTAATCGCCTCCGCCGCGGACCAGGTCGCCGAAGGCGAGCCCGGCGCGTGCCGTGTCCAGCACGACATGGGCCTCGACCGCGTCCACGATGGCCAGCGCCGCCTCGCACGCGCCGACCGCGTCGTGCACCACGAACATCACCTCGTCGCCGATCAGCTTGACGACCCGGCCCTGCCGAGCCGTCACCGCGTCGGCGGCGATCTCCTCGAAGTCGGTGACCGCGCTCGACAGCTCGGCGTTCGAGAGCTGCTGCGACATCGCCGTGTAGCCCACGAGGTCCACGAAGCCGATGGCGAGGTGCGCCGTCTCGAGTTGCGACGCCGGCGAGCGGCTGAGCTGCTCCCGCAACAGCGCGTCGGCGACATGGGCCTCGAAGAGCACCTCCATCGCCGCGGGCAGCCCCCGCAACGACTGGATGCCCGCGATGCTCGCTCGCGCCAGGTCGAGCTCGGTGGCACCGCGCTCGGCGAGCTTCGCCTCGACGTTCACCACGAACGCGGCCACCGCGGCGTCGGCGATCCTCGCCATCGAGGAACCGAGGACCCGCGTGAACTGCACGGTCACGTCGACGCCGAGCAGCGAGGCGCCCGCCCGGAACGCCTCGAACGTCGCGACATCGCGCTCGCGGAAGAAGGTCGTGCGGGCATCGAGTTCGGGGAGCCCGGCCGCGGACCACACCCGCTCGACGAGCGCGACGGGCATGCGCATCCGGTCGGCGAACTCGGCCAGCGTGTACCGGGCAGGCTCCTGGCGCAGCTCGAGGTCGGTCGCGACGAGCGGGAGCCGGCCGTCGGCGTCGGCAGCCACGAGCTCGTCCACGGTCGCACCCCGCGCCACGAGCAACTCGAGCAGCTCGCGCCGTACCGCCGCGCCCGGCACGCCGGGGTCGTACAAGCCCCTGACCTGGAACTCCTCGAGATCCACCCGGGCGAGGGTACCCCGGGCCGGGACGAGTGACACTGGGTGTCAGGTTGGTCCCGTTCCGTGCCGATCAAGCGGCATGGCACGAACGCTGCCGCCCGGACAACGCCGCTCGTACCTCTACGCGCGCCTCCAGAGCGGGTACTGGATCGGGGCGGCCGTGGCGGCGGTCGCCGTCCTCACGCCGGCGTTCGCGCTGCTCCGACATCTCGACCTGACGGCACCGCGGCCGTGGTGGGCGCTGGCCGCGGCGATCGTCGGCACGACGCTCGTCGTGGGCGTGGCCCACAGCGCGTGGCCGGCGCACTCGAACGACACCGGGATGTGGTGCCGAATCGCGGTCGAGATGATCGCGATCACCTTCGTGCTCTACTACGTCGGCTGGGGCCCGACGCTCGCCCTCGGGTACGTGTTCGGCGCGGCCGAGAACATCGGGAAGTCCGGTTCGCGGGCAACGCTCCCGTCGATCGTGTGCGCGGTCGCCGGGATCGCCGTGGGACAGACGCTGATCGAGCGCGGCGTCGTCGACTCGCTCGTCCCGACCCCGCTGGTGCACGGCATCGCGGCCCTGGCCGCGCTCGGCGTGATCTTCGTGGTCGAAGCGATGAGCATGACGACGCGCCATCGCGAACTGGCGGAAGACGAGCTCCGAGGCAGCCAGGAGCGCCTGAGCTACCAGGCGTACCACGACATGTTGACGATGTTGCCGAATCGCGTGCAGTTCCTCGAGTGCCTCGAGCTCGCGATCGAAGGCGTCGCCGACGGCAGCGAACCCATTGCCGTGCTGTTCATCGACGTCGACCGGTTCAAGCTCATCAACGACAGCCTCGGCCACGACGTCGGCGACCGTCTCCTCGTGGAGTTCGCGCAGCGACTGCGCGGCTGTGTGCGCCCGGGGGACCTCGTCGCCCGTTTCGGCGGCGACGAGTTCACGGTGCTCCTCGCCGACGTCCGCAGCATCGAGGACGCGGCACCGATCGCCGAGCGCATCCTGCAACAGCTCCATGCACCGGTGATGCTGTTGGACCGGGAGCTCTTCCTCACCGTCAGCATCGGCATCGCCGTGGCGACCACCGGCGACGAGACTGCGGGGGACCTGCTGCGCGAAGCCGACCTGGCGATGTACATGGCGAAGGAGCACGGGCGCGCGACCTGGCAGGTGTTCGACGCCTACAGCGGCCCGCGGGTGGTCGAACGGCTCGACCTCGAAGCGGAGCTGTGGCGAGCGGTCGAGAACGGCGAGCTGGCCGTGCACTTCCAGCCCGACGTCGAACTGGCGACGGGACGCGTCTCGAGCTTCGAGGCCCTGATCCGCTGGCAGCACCCGCAGCACGGCTTGCTGCTCCCGGAGTCGTTCGTCGGCATCGCCGAGGAGACCAACCTCATCGTCGCCGTCGACCGCTACGTGGTGCGGGCCGCGGTCGCCCACGCGAGCCGGTGGCGGGACAGCTCGGGGAGCCTCCCGATCGTCAGCGTCAACCTCTCACCCCGGTTCCTCCACCAGGCCGGTGCCGTGCACGACATCACGACTGTGATCGCGTCCGCCGGGCTGGACCCGCGCCGCCTCCGCATCGAGATCACCGAGCGGGCCGCACTGCTCGACGAAGCGTCGACGGCGGCGACGTTGCACAGCCTGCGCGAGCTCGGCGTCCAGATCGCGATCGACGACTTCGGTACGGGGTACTCGGCCCTCACCTACCTCAAGCGGTTCCCCGTCGACGTGCTCAAGCTCGACCAGTCGTTCGTCGCCGGCGTAGACCAGCCGGGCCCGGACGCCGCGATCATCCAGGCCGTCATCACGATGGGCCAGGCGCTCGGGATGCGAATCGCGGCCGAGGGCGTCGAACGCGCGAGTCAGGTCGAGCGGCTCCGGGAGCTCGGATGCGACACGGCCGCCGGCTTCCACTTCTCGCACGCGCTCCCGCCGCTCGCGATCGAGGCGGCCCACAAGCGCGGGGGAGCCTTCGAGGACCTGCTCCGCCGCGATGGATCGACACGGGCGGCAGCCCTCGGTTAGAAACCGGGGGATGGACTTCTCCTACTCCGAGGACCAGGAATCGCTGCGCGCGCTGGCACGGCGGATCCTCGAGACCGAGATCACCCAGGACCGCCTCCGGGCGGCCGCGGCGGGCGACGGGATCGACCGGCGGGCGTGGCGCGCGCTGGCGGACGCCGGGCTGCTCGGCATCGCCGTGCCGGAGGCGTACGGTGGCGGCGGCCTCGGTTTCCTCGAGGTCTCGATCGTGCTCGAGGAGATCGGCCGCACGGTCGCGCCCGTCCCCTACCTCGCCGGCGTCGTCACGGGAGCCCTGCCGGTCGCGACGTTCGGCACGGCCGCGCAGCGCTCGGCCTGGCTGCCGGGCCTCGTCGACGGGAGCGTGATCTTCACCGCCGCACTGCAGGAGCTCGCCAACGACCGCCCCACGGCCCCGACGACCACAGCGGTCCCCGACGCGACGGGCGGCACCGGCGGCACGGGCGGCACGGGCGGCACCGGCAGCACGGGCGGTACCGGCGGTGCCACACACCGGCTTCACGGCGAGAAGCACTTCGTGCCTGCCGCGCACCTCGCCGACCGCATGCTCGTGCCCGCGACCGGTCCGGAGGGTGTCGAGCTGTTCCTCGTCGACCCGCACTCACCCGGCGTCACGCTCGACCGGGTGACGACGACGGCGGGCGAGCCGCAGTCGCACCTGGTGTTCGACGGCGCGGTGGGCGAACGTCTCGGCGACGGCGCCACTCCTGGCGCGGCCATGGTCGAGTGGGTCGTCGCGCGCGCGGTCGCGGGGATCTGCTCCACCCAGGTCGGCGTCAGCGAGCGGGCGCTGGAGATGACGGCCGAGTACACGTCGGGACGCGAGCAGTTCGGCCACCCGGTCGCGTCGTTCCAGGCCGTGTCACAGCGCGCCGCCGACGCGTTCATCGACACCGAGGCGATCCGCCTCACCGCGCGGCAGGCGGCGTGGCGGTTGTCGGCCGGGCTGCCCGCGGCCGAGGAGATCGCCATCGCCAAGTTCTGGGCCGCGGACGGTGGCCAGCGCGTCGCCCACGCCGCCCAGCACCTGCACGGCGGCATCGGTGTCGACGTCGACTACCCGTTGAACCGCTACTTCACCTGGTCGAAGCAGCACGAGCTCACGCTCGGATCGGCAACCCGCCAGCTCCTCGACCTCGGCCGTGCCCTCGCCGTCCCCACGAGGCGTATCTGAGGGGCGCTATGCGCCCCTCAGATACGCCTCGGGCGCTCACGCTCTGTCGCGGGCGTAGCGCTGGGCCCACGGGTAGTCGGGCTTGCCGCTCGGCGCCCGGACGATCTCGTCCACGAGGAACACCTGCCGGGGGATCTTGTAGCCGGCGACGAGTGGCCGGCAGTGCTCGGCGAGCGCGTCGGCCGTAGGCTGCGCGTCGCCGCGCGGCTGCACGACCGCGGTGACCCGCTGACCCCAACGATCGTCGGGCACGCCGACGACGAGGGCGTCGAAGACTTCGGGGTGCATCTTGAGCACGCCCTCGACCTCCTCGGGGTACACCTTCTCGCCACCGGTGTTGATCGACACCGATCCCCGGCCGAGGAGGTGGATCGAACCGTCGGCTTCGACGGTCGCGAAGTCGCCCGCGATGGCGTACCGCCTGCCGCCGTGCTCGAGGAAGACCTCGGCCGTCTTCTCCGGGTCGTTGTAGTACCCGAGCGGGATGTTGCCGGTGCGGGCGACCCGGCCGACGACGTCCGAGCCCGGTTCGACCGGCCGGAAGTCGTCGTCGACCACGATCGTGTCGGCCGCGGCCTGCACCGTGGGCGTTCCGCCGGGCGCCGAGTCGATCGGCTCGTTGCGGTCCGCGATCTTGATGCCGTTCATCCCCGTCTCGGTGGCGCCGATCGAGTCGACGATGACGGCGTTGGGCAGGAGCCGCATGAACTGCTGCTTCACCACCGGCGAGAAGATCGCCGCGCTGCTGCTGAGCGACAGCAGGCACGAGAGGTCGAGCGAGTCGTGCATCGACTCGAGCGCGTCCGCGAGTGGGCGGCCCATGGCGTCGCCGGTGATCATCACGAGGTTGGCCCGCTCGCGCTCGACCAGCCGCCAGGTGTCCTCCGGGTCGAAGCGGGGCGTCATCACGACCGTGTCGCCCGCGATGAGCGACCGGATCACCGTCATCTGGCCGGCACCGTGCATGAGCGGTGGCGTCGCCAGGGCGACGAGCGGACCCTTCCCATCGGTCACCCGCCGCGACAGCTCCTCGGGGCTCGTGACGCGTGCGCTGGTGTACGCGTCGATGCCGCCACAGAGCGCGAAGAAGATGTCCTCCTGCCGCCACATCACGCCCTTGGGCATGCCGGTGGTCCCACCGGTGTAGATCATGTGGATGTCGTCGCTGCTGCGCGGGCCGAAGTCGCGCACCGGCGAACCGGCGGCGATGGCCTGCTCGTAGTCCGCGGCGTCGAGGCCGGTGACCGGGGCACCGCTGCCGTCCTCGGACATCACCAGGTGCCGCAACTTCGGGAGCGCCTTGTGCACCGCGGCGACCCGGGGCGCGAACTCCCGCTGGAAGATCAGTCCGGCCAGGTCGGCGTTCGAGAACAGGTACTCGAGCTCGTGCTCCACGTACCGGTAGTTGATGTTCACCGGCACGGCCCGGATCTTGTAGAGCGCGAACATGCCCTCGACCCACTCCACACCGTTGTACGCGTAGATGCCTACGTGGTCGCCCGGCCCGATCCCCGCGCCGGCCAGGTGGTGCGCGAGACGGTTCGTCCGCTCCTCGAGCTGCGCGTACGAGTGCCGGACGGTGTCGCCGACCACGAGGGCCGTCCGCTCCGGGACGGCGTCGACGACGAGCTCGAACATGTCGGCGAAGTTGTAGCTGGGCATCGCAGAAGTAGAACACGTTCTCGCTCGGTCGGACAAGGCGGCGAGCGTCGCGGCTCAGGTCTCCTCGTGGAGGAGCAGGCGGGCGGCGGCAGTCAGGTCGGCGACCACCTGGTCGGCGGAGTCCACGCCGCCCACGTGGCCGATCAGCGCCGAGAACCACACCTGCGACAGCACCCGCGAGACGACCAGGTCGTGTTCGGACGGCTGCCCCTCGTGCATCGGCTCGTGCATCGCGCCGGTGATGATGGCGGTCATGGCCGCCGTGATCCTGCGGACCTCGTCGGCTTCCTCGGGGCGGGCCGTCCCGAGCGCGCGGACCATGGCGCCGGTGACCTCCGGACGGCGTTGCAGCGCGGCGTCGGCCCGGGTCAGCACGTCGATCACGCGGTCGGCCGCCGTCGCACCGGCCGGGGGCCGGCGCCGCAGTCGTCGGCCCAGCTCCTCGATCTGCTCGACGTTGGCCTCGAGCAGCAGCCGTTCCTTCGAGGAGAAGTAGCGGTACACCGTGCCGAGCGCCACGTTGGCCGCGGTGGCGACGTCGCGCATCTGCACGGCCTCGAACCCACCCTCGGCGGCCAGCGCGAGGGTGGCGTCGAGCACCCGCCGACGGCGGGCGGCCTGGTTCCTGGCCAGCGCCCCGTCGCAGTCCTCGAAGCCCGGTCCCCCCTGGGCCCGGGGGGACTCGCCGCCGACGGTCGCCATCGTCAAAGTGAAACAGGTTCTCTTTTCGACGGCAACCCGGCGGCGAACCCGGGACGGGCGGCGGGACGGGCTTGCGACCGGTCGTGGACCGGCCCCGACGCGAGGTGGCCTACGAGGAGGTCGCGCCCGAGCTCGTCGACGAACCGCCCGACGAGTCACCGGACCGGCAGTGCTGCGTCGCCTTCGCCAGACGGGCGTCGAGCTTCGAGATCTGCCCGTTCAGCCGGTCGATCCGCCGCTGGATGCGGTCGGCGCGTGGACCCGAGCCCGCGAGCGCCTTCGCGTCGGTCAGGATCGAGATGCGGTCCTGGATGTTCTTCTTCGCTCGGCCCTCGAGCGCCTTGAGCTGATCGAGCTTCGAGCAGTCGAACTTCGGCTTGGCCCGCCCGACGGCTCCGGCGCCAGGGCCTGGCTGGGAGGGGTTCGCCGGCTTCGACGGGTCCGACGCGGCGGCCGCCGCACCGGCGCCGACACCGGTGACGAGCAGGCCGGCCGTGACGATCGTGGCGGTACACCGGGTGATCTTCATGGGATTGCTCCTCGTGCTGGGGGACTGACACCGGGAGCATCGGCCCCCGAGATCAGGGGATCGTGATGCCGGCGCAAAGGCTCCGCCAATGCCGTACCCTTGATGCCCGTCAGGGGGAATCGGATGGATTCGAGTGGTCCCGGCGGGGAGTCGCAACCCTCGGGGCGCGGGCGGCGTTCGGTGGGCCCGGCGGCCTTCGCCCGTGTCGGGCTGGTGGTGCTGATCGCCTCGGCCGCGATCGCGGCGATCACGGTGTCGAAGGTCGCCTACCCCCGGTTCTCGGAGGACCGCGACGAGGTCGCGTACGTCGAGCAGGCCCACGTGATCCTGCACGGTCACCTGACGCTGCCCGCACGCGACGCCCGCTTCTTCGAGCCCAACATGTCCGGGGTACGCAACGGGAAGGTCGTCTTAAAGTACCAGCCGCTCTGGCCCGTCCTACTCGCCGCCTCGCAAGTGCTCTTCGGGACGATGCGCGCCGCGCTCGGCGTGACGGCGGCGCTCACGGTGCTCGTCGTCTTCCTGTTCGCCCGGGAGCTCGGGCGGCCCCGCTCCCACGCCGTGCTCGCCGCCGCGGTCTTCGCCTGCTCCCCCTTCGTCGTGCTCCTCTCGGGCACCTACCTCGCGTATCCGTTCTCGCTCTGCCTCGGTCTCGGCTTCGCGACGCTCGCGCTCCGGGCCCTGCGGACCCGATCGCGCGTCGTCGCCGCGCTCGCCGGATTCGTGATCGGCCTCGCGCTCCTGCACCGACCGTTCGACGCCATCCTCGCCGGGATCCCCGTCGCGGCCTACGCCTTGCTCCGGCTTCGTCGCGAACCGCGCGCCCTGCTGCGCGTCGTTTCGTTCGCCGCGCTCGGCGCCGCCCCGGTGCTCGTGGTGACGGGCGTGATCAACTGGCACCTCATGGGGAACCCGCTGCGCTTCCCCTTCGGGATCACGAGCCCGTTCGACAGGTTCGGGTTCGGTCGCCGCACGACGTTCGGCACGCACCCGAAACTCGTGTTCACACCCGCCGACGCCGCGTGGACCGTTCTCGCCAACGCCCGCTCACTGGCGACCATGGTCTTCGGTGGCGCCGCCGCGTTGGCGCTCGCCGCGATCGGATTCGTCGTCCACCGCCGGCGAGCCGACGCTCGACTGCTGCTCGGCATGCTGCTCGTCGTGCCGGTCGGCTACTTCTTCTGGTGGGGCACGTACAACGCGACCGGCGTCTTCGGGCTGCATCGATGGCTCGGGCCGATCTACTGGTTCGCGCTGCTGGCTCCCCTCACGGTGCTGGCCGCCGACGGGCTCGTGTGGGCCACGAGAAGGCTGCGAATGGGCCCGGTCGGCCCCGCGATCGCGCTCACCGCGCTCACCTTGTGGGGCGTGCTCCCGGTCGCCGAGCGCACGTCGGAAGCCGCACAGACCGTCGACCGCGTCGAGCAGCAGGTGCGGACCATCACACGACCGACCAGGTCGACCCTGGTGTTCCTTCCCCAGGACCGCCTCGGCGACCCTCACCCCACGATGTTCAACGACGGCGCGCCCACGACGTACGCGCTCGATCGGGGGATCGACGACCTCGAGCTGATCGATCGACGCCCGGACCAGGACCCGTACCGGGTCGTGCGCAGGCTGCGTCCCGGGGACGATCTCCTCCACCCCACCGAGACCCTCGTACGGATCACGACCGTACGCGGGTCCACGCTGCGCCTGCGTCTCCACGTGCGGAACCCGGGCGCGAATCCCGTCGTGGTCGCCTATGTCCAGGCCCCCGGGTTCTACGCGACGAAGGTGCTCGATCTCGCGTCGAGTGCGGGCCGGACGTACGACGTCGACTGGACGGTCGCGCCCCCGCAGCCACCGCGACTCGACCGCATCGCGGTCACCCAGACGAAGGGCTCGATCGCGGTCGGCGTCGGGTTCGGGCGCACACCGCTGCTCGACGCGCGTGGCGACCTCTACGAACACCGTTTCGCCTACCGCACGATCGGGTTCTGGGCGGCGTCCGAGCTCGAGGTGATGCTTCCCGCCGAGGAGTTCCACCGGTGGACGTTCGGCAAGCCCACGTGGGTCGCCGAGGAGATCCGGCACGTCGTGCGCGCCGACGATCCCGTGGTCGGCGTGGAGCCCGCCCCCGGAGTGCAACCGTCTCTGCCGGCGCGCGGCTGATGGTACGGTCCGCCCCGTGAAGATCGCTGGGGCGACGGTCCTCGTCACCGGCGCGTCGTCGGGTATCGGTGCCGCACTCGCACCGGAGCTCGCGCGCCGCGGTGCCACGGTCGGCATCACCGCGCGACGAGCCGAACGCCTCGAGGCGGTGCTCGCGACCTGCCGTGAACACGCGCCCGAGTCGCGGATGTGGTCGGTCGACCTCTCGGACCCCACCGCCGGGGAGCAACTCGTCGACGACGCGTGGGACGCCTTCGGGCATCTCGACTGCCTCGTCAACAACGCGGGAATGGGCAAGCGCAAGCTGCTCTGGGATCACACGCCTGCCGACATCCACGCCGTGATGGCCACCAACTTCGCGACACCCGTGCGGATGGCGCTCGTCGTCATCCGCCGGATGCTCGAACGCGGCTCGGGCACGGTCGCCAGCGTCGCGAGCGGCGGCGGGCGGTTCGGCATCGCCCACGAGTCGGTCTACTGCGCGTCGAAGTTCGCGCTGAGCGGGTGGAGCGAAGTCGCCGCCATCGACCTCTACGACACGCCGCTCGAGGTGAAGCTCATCCAACCGGGCGCGATCGCGACGGAGATCTGGGAACGCAGGGCCGGCGAGCTGCCCGGCCTGCCCGGCGGGCAGTTCATCACGCCCGAGGAGTGCGCGGTGGGCATCTGCGACGCGCTCGAGGCTCCCGGGTTCGAGTTCTACGTCCCTGCGGACCTGGCCGGCATGGTCGCGTGGAAGCAGAGCGACCTCGACGGCTGGATCGACATGATGGGCACGCTCGGCCGCGAGAGCACCCACTGACCGGAACCGTCACGCAGGGAGCACGCGCACCGGCGTGCCGTTGAGGCTCGCGGTCCCCGACAGCGGGTCCACCACCGCGCGGTCGGTCAGAACGTTGACGTTCACCCCCGGACGGGCCCCGGCGACACTCGTCGACATCCCCTCCGCTCCGTGCCCCCACCCGTGCGGGATGCTCACGACCCCCGGGCGGATCCGGTCGGTGACCTCGACGGGCAGCTCCACCGCGCCGACGTGGTTCTCGACCCGTGCCCGGCCGTCGTCCACCAGCCCGACCCGCTCCGCGTCGTCGGGATGCACGTGCAGCGTGCACCGCTCCTCGCCCTTCACGAGCACCGGCAGGTTGTGCATCCAGGAGTTGTTCGACCGCAGGTCGCGCCGGCCGATGAGCACGAACGGCTCGACCTCGTACGCGTCGAGGTCGGCTCGTAGCCGGTCGACGTCGGCCACGATCCACTCGGGGGCCAGCTCGACCATGCCCGATGCCGTGCGCAGGATCCCCGGGATCCGCGGTTGGAGCGGGCCGAGGTCGAGACCGTGCGGGTTGGCCTCGAGCACCGCGAGCGTCAGCCCGTCGGGTTTCGCTCCGAAGCCCTCACCGTAGGGCCCGACCCGGAGCATGAAGTCGAGCACGCGCTCGGGACCGCGCCGGTCGCCCAGCATCGCCACGATCTCGGCCGGATCGAGACCCGCGACTGCCGAGCGCTCGGCGGCGACGGTGTGCTGGACGAGCGTCGAGATCACGAAGTCGTCGAGCATCGTGAGATCGGCCGACGCGCCGACGCCGCTCGCGATGCCGGCCAGCCGCAGGAGGATCTCCCACTCGTACGGCCCGCCGTCCGTCGGTGCGACGAGCACCGGCGAGTAGTTGGCGACGTTGCGGACGGAGAGGTGGTAGAGCGCGAGGTCGTAGTGCGAACGCCCGAGCACCCCGGGTACCGGCAGGATCACATCCGCGTGACGGGTCGTCTCGTTGCGGTACACGTCGACGCTCACCATGAACTCGAGCGACGCGAGCGCCGCGTCGAGTGCACGACCGTCGGGCGACGAGAGCACCGGGTTGCCGGCGACCGTCACGAACGCGCGGATCTGCCCGTCGCCCGGTGTCGTGATCTCCTCGACGAGGCAGGCGACGGGGAGCTCTCCCATCGCCTCGGGGAGGCCACGAACCCGGCTGTGCCGACGCCCGACGCGGAACCCTCGCCCTCCCGCGGCGCCGTCCGGTTCGAACGCGGTGCCGCCTGCCGCTGGTGTGGTGAACATCGCGCCGCCCGGGCGGTCCAGGCTCCCCACGAGCACGTTCACGACGTCGACCAACCAACTCGCCAGGGTCCCGTAGCGGCTCAACGTGGTGCCGATCCGCCCGTAGACGACCGAACGCTCCTCCCGCGCGAGCGCTCGGGCCAGCTCGCGGATGGCCGTGGCGTCGATCCCGCACACCCCCGCCACCACCTCCGGCGGGAAGTCCTTGGCCAGTCGCTCGACCTCCCCGACGCCCTCGACGTACCCCTCGACCGATCCGAGGTGCGCGAGGCCCTCGTCGAACAGCGTGTGGACGATCCCGAACAGGAACCACGCATCCGTTCCCGGCCGGATCGGGTGGTGCTCGTCGGCGGCCTCCGCGGTCTTCGTACGTCGCGGGTCCACCACGACGAACCGGCCGTCCCGCGCCCGCAGGGCCGCGATCCGGCCGGGGAAGTCCGGCGCGGTCATGAGGCTGCCGTTCGACTCGAAGGGGTTGGCGCCCACCATCACGAGGAACTGGGTGCGGTCGACGTCGGGCACGGGGATCGAGAGCGGCGCGCCGAACATCAACCCGGACGAGACGTGCTTGGGCATCTGGTCGATCGTGCTGGCCGTGAAGACGTTCGTCGTCGCGAGCGACTGGATCAGCGCACGCAGGTACACGAGCGCGCCGAGGTTGTGCGCGTTCGGGTTTCCCACGTAGACACCGACCGCGTTGCGACCGTCGCGTTCGATGATCGCCGTGAGCCGCTCCTCGATCAGAGCGAACGCCTCGTCCCACGAGGCGTCCCGCCACTCCCCCGTCGCGCGATCACGGACCTGGGGCGCGCGCAACCGGTCGGTATCCGCCTCGAGCGCCTTGATCGCCGTGCCCTTCGGGCAGAGGAATCCGTGGCTCGACACGTCGTCGCGGTCGCCGCGGACGAGCGTGATGGAATCGTCGTCGGCGAGGTGGAGCTCGAGACCGCACGTCGCCTCGCAGAGTGGGCACGTCCGGTAGGCGAGCCGAGATGCCGTCATGCGCGAAAGCGTACGGTGATCCCGCGCCGCCGTCACGGGGAACCCGGGAAGTACGCTGCCGGCAATGGACCGGCTCTACTTCCGCCAGCTCCTCGCCGGACGCGACTTCGCCCGCGACGACTTCATCGCCCGGCAGCTGGTGAACTTCGTGTACCTCATCGGGGACCGCGAGTCCGGCGACGCCGTCGTCGTGGACCCCGCGTACGGCGTCGGCGAGCTCGTCGAGATCCTGGCCGCCGACGGCCTCCGGGTCTCGGGCGTGCTGGCGACCCACTGGCACCCCGACCACGTCGGCGGGGACCTCATGGGCCACACGATCCAGGGGATCCGGGAGCTGCTCTCCATGGACGGCGTCGAGGCGCGCGTGCACGTGCACCGCGACGAGTCCACGATGGTGCGCCAGTGGACCGGCGTGTCGGCGTCGGACCTCGTCGAGCACGCGAGCGGCGACACGGTCGAGGTCGGCGCGATCCGGGTGAACCTGATCCACACACCCGGTCACACCCCGGGCAGTCAGTGCTTCTTCCTCGACGACCGGCTGGTCGCCGGCGACACGTTGTTCCTCGAGGGATGCGGACGCACCGATCTTCCCGGTGGCGACCCGGTCGCGCTCTACGAGAGCATCACCCAACGACTCGCGAAGATCCCCGATTCCGCGACGTTGTTCCCGGGGCACCTCTACGCGCCCGAACCGTCCGCGACGATGGGTGCAACTCGCGCGCACAACTACGTGTTCCGGTACTCGTCGCTCGAGCAGTGGCTCGCGATGTTCGGCAACCCGTTCGCCACCTAAGCTCGACGCGTGACTTCACGGGAACGCGCCCTCGTCGTGGCGCTCGTCGTCTGCGTGCTCGCGGTGATCGCCACCGCGGTCTGGGCCGCGACGTACGACCCGGTGGTCACGACGACCGCGACCACGACGACCACGGCCCGTCGCGCGTCGTCCACGACCGTGCGGGCGGCGGGGTCGACCACGGCAACGGCCACGAGCACGGGCTCCACCACCACGCCGACGAGCAGCGCGACCACGACGAGCCCGACCACGACGAGCCCGACCACGACGGGCCCGACCACGACGAGCCCGGGGACGACGTCCACGCGGCCACCCGCCACGGCGCCCGACAACCAGGTCCTGCGCGGTCAGGTCACCGACTTCCTCGCCAAGTTCGCGGCGGCGGTGCGCACCAACGACACGCAGTTCCTCTTCGACCACCTCCATCCCGAGGTCGTCAAACGGTTCGGCTCCGACCGTTGCCGCGCGTCCGTGCAGGGCGTGCACGACCCGACCGCGTCGTATCTCCTGATCGACATCGCGCGCATCGGCATGTACTCGTGGGTGACGGGCAAGCAGGGCGCCGACGTGCCGAACGTGATCACCGCCACGGTCCAGACCGTGAACCAGGGCACCGGATCCCGTGTGGACCTGCACCTCGCCAACGTGAACGGGATCATCACGTACTTCCGCGACTGCACCCACTGAGAACCCGAGCCGGGGGCCGGTCACACCGGCCGTACCACGGACGTCTCGACGGCACGGGCCGCGAACCGGCGTAGGAACTCGTCGCGCGTGGGCGCCAGGGCCGCCAGGACCGCCGGCGCGTCGGCGAGGATCCGCGCCACGCCGCCGTCGGCCGCCGCGTCGGCCTGTTCGCTGCTGCCCTCGCAGAAGCGCGGCACGGCGAGCTGGTCGACCTCGATGTGGAACTGCACGCCCCAGGCATGCGGGCCGAGCCGGAAGGCCTGGTGCGGGTACCGGTCGTTCGACGCGAGCAGCTCGGCGCCCGGTGGGAGCTCCACCGTGTCGCCGTGCCACTGCAACACCGTCCATTCCTCGGGCAAACCCGTGAACAGCGAATCGCGACCAGCCGCGCCGGTGAGACGGACCGGCAGCCAACCGATCTCGAGCTGCGGGCCGCGGACCGCGCGCCCCCCGCACGCGTGGGCGAGGATCTGTGCTCCCAGGCAGATGCCGAGCGTCGGCGTGCCCGCGGCGACGGCGGCGGCGACGACGCGCAGCTCGTCGCCGCGCCACGCGAACCGGTCGTCGGAGTACGCGGCCATGGGGCCGCCGAGGATCACGAGGGCGTCGTGGCTCCCGGTATCGGCGGGCAGCGGGTCGCCCGCGTAGGGGTGGCGCACGTCGAGCTCGAAGCCCGCGGCCTGCAATGCGGCCCCGACCGCGAACGGGCCCTCGGACGCCTCCTGCTGCACGATCAACGCCCGACGCACTCGGCGGCTCACCCTTCCTCCTCGACGAGGAGCGCCACGGCCGCACGCGTTTCGAGCGTGCCCGGCTCGCCCTCACGCAGGCGGATGTGCCGCCTCCAGCGCAGGAGCAGCAGCGAGAAGGCCAGGCACGAGAGGCCCGCGGCGGTGAACGTCGCTCGGATGCCGAAGTGGTCGACGAGCCGCCCCCCGATCAGCGCGGTGAGCGGGATGACGCCGACGAGACCGAGCATGTGGATCGACATCACCCGACCACGCAACACCTCGGGCACCTCGTGCTGCACGAGGCTGACGCCGAGTGCCATGTTGGCGAAGTGGAACCCGCCCGCCACGAGGATCACCGCCATGGCGACGCCGAACGACTCGACCTGACCGAGCAGCGTGAGCGCGAGCGAGAAGCCGATGGCGGTCAGCGCGAACGTGGGGGCAGGGTACCGACGTCCGACGTTCGCCGACGCGAACACGCCGATCGCCGCTCCGGTTCCGATCGCGGCCTGCAGCCAGCTGTAGTAAGTCCGGCCGAGGCTCGTGCTCCCGTCCGACAGGACGCGCGTCGCGTAGACGATGGCGAACGGCTGGTACACGACGCCCACGAACATCAGGAACGCCGTCGCGCCGATCGGCACCGCGACCACCGGCGTCTCGCGCACGTACCGGACGGCCCGCCGGAGCGCGTCCATGTTCCCCTCCTCCTCGATCTCGGGTTGCTCCGGCAGCTCGACGGTCGCCCAGGCCACGATGACGAACAGGAACGACACCGCGTTGACCCAGAAGACCCACGCGAGCCCGAACCACGAGATGATTCCGGCCGCGAGCAGCGGCCCGAACACGCGCGCCAGGGAGTTCGTGGCGTTGCCGACCGAGATCGCGCTCGACAGCGAGTCGCGCGAGACGACCGACGGGAGCAGCGCACTGCCGGCGGGGATGGACAGCATGAAGGCGATGCCGAGGAAGAACGACACGACGGTGACGTTGGCGACGGACGCGCTCCCCGTGGCCACGAGCACGCCGAACAGCGCAGCGCCGGCCGCCTCGGCGACCTGCGTGCCGACCAGGAGGTGGCGGCGGCTGAACCGGTCGGCCAGCACGCCGCCCCACACGCTGAACAGCAGCTGCGGCAGATACGAGGCGAAGTACACCAGGCCGACGGACTCGGCCCGGCCCGTCAGCTCGTAGGCGAGGGCGGCCCGCCCGAAGATCTGCATCCAGTCGCCGAGCTGCGACACGAACCCCGCGGCCCACACGCGCCGGAACCGCGCTTCGCGGAACGCGTCGAGGACCGGGAACCGTCGCATGGGACCGTCACGGTACCGAACGCGTCTGGCCACCCCGTCCGGAGCGCCCACTAGCCTGTCCCTGCATGAATGCGGCCAGGAGTTCCGGAACCGACCCGTTCGCCGAGACGGACGACCAGCAGGCGCTGCGCGCCCTCGCCCGCGACGTCGCCGACCGTGAGCTCGCGCCGATGGCGCGGCACTGGGACGAGACCGAGGAGTTCCCGCAGGGCTCGTGGGACGCCATCCGCAAGGCCGACCTGTTCGGCATCACGATCGGCGAACGGTACGGCGGCATGGGCCTGGGCGACATCGAGGCGGCGATCGTGCTGGAGGAGCTCGCCCGCGCCGACGTTTCGAGCGCGATCCTCGCCCAGCTGATCTTCAACGGTCCCCCGCGCGCGATCGAGCACCTCGGCAGCGACGCGTTGCGGGAGAAGTGGCTCCCGATGGCCGCGTCGGGCGAGGCGCTGTTCTCGATCGGCATCAGCGAGACCGAGGCGGGCTCCGCGGTCACTCACATGCGCGCCCGCCTGACCCCCGACGGCGGCGGCTACCGGCTCAACGCCTACAAGAACTACGTGACCGGCGGGCACAAGGCGCGCGCGTGCCTCGTGTGGTGCCGGTTCCCGGGCAGCGAGGGAGCACGAGGCATCGGCGCGGTCGTCGTCGACCTCGAGTCCGAGGGCGTCACCATGGCGGGCACCCACGTGAAGATGGGGCTACGCGGCACGAGCGAAGCGGAGCTCGCGTTCGACGACGTCTACGTCGCCGCCGACGACGTGCTCCTGCCCGGCGACCCGTCCGACAGCGAGTCCTTCAAGACCCTCATCTCCCACATCAACCACGAACGGTGCGGCAACGCCGCCATGTGCATCGGTGCTGCGTCGGGTGCACTCGAGTACGCGACGGGCTACATGAACGAGCGGACCATCGGCGGGCGTCCGCTGGCCGAGCTCCAGGGCCTCCAGTGGAAGATCGCCGACATGGCCACCCAGCTCGACGCGGCCCGGCTGCTCCTGAAGCGGGCGGTGCACCTCGCCGGCCCCCACGGCACCCCGCCGGCGCTGGAGACGGCGATGGCGAAGTCCGCCGCCAACCTCGCGGCCAAGTTCGTGTGCGACGAGGCGATCCAGCTCCTCGGGGGGTACGGGTTCTCTCGCGAGTATCCGGTGGAGCGGGCCTACCGGGACATCCGCGGGTTGTGCATCGGTGCGGGCACCATCGAGATCCAGCGCAACTTCATCGGCTCGCAGGTGCTGCGCGGCGCGACGACGACCAGCCCGGGCTGGCGTCACCCCCGGATCGGGTGAGCCGGTTCCGTTCGACGTACCGCCATCCGGGAGCGCGCGCGTACGCCGAGCCCGGTGGGTCCTGGGACGGGCCGACGCTCGACGCGCTGCTCCATTCCCGGGCCCGGGCGACGAACGACGTACTCGTCGTCGACGAGGCGGCCGGTGTCCGCCTGACCGGGATCGAGCTCGAGCACCGGGTGGCCGCGCTGGCCGGGGGTCTGCGCGCGCTCGGCGTGCGCCGGCGCGACGTGGTCGCCTGGCAGCTCCCGAACGGCCACGAGGCCCTGCTGCTCACCCGCGCGTGCTGGCGCCTCGGTGCGGTCGCGGCACCGATCCACCACCAGGCCGGCGCGGCCGAGGTCGAGCGCATGCTGCGGACGCTCGAGCCGCGTGTCGCGCTGGCCCGCGACGACGTCCGCGGCGTGGCGTCACGCTTCGACACGTTGTTCGCAGGGCTGCCGGCCGCGGCCGGCGTCGCGCGTCCGGCCGACCTCGCGGCGGTGCTGTTCACCTCGGGGTCGAGCGGCGCACCGAAAGCCGTGCTGCACACCCACCGCGGGTTGGCGTACAAGGCCCGTCTCATGAACGGCGTGCACGGCCTGCATCGCGGCGACGTCGTGCTCATGCCCGCGCCACTCGCCCACATCTCCGGCCTGCTCAACGGGATCGCCGTTCCCGGCGCGCAGCCGTTCACGACGGTGCTGATGGAACGCTGGGACCCGGAGCGCGCGCTCGACGTCATCGCACGCGAGCGCGTCTCGTTCATGGTCGGCCCGCCGACGTTCTTCCTCGGGCTCATGGGCTCGCCGCGCTTCACGCCCGAGCACGTCCGGCCCCTCCGGCTCGTGTCGAGCGGCGGGGCCGGTGTCACGCCGGCCTTCGTCCGGCAGGCGTCGGACGCGCTCGGCGCGCGCGTGAAGCGCTCCTACGGGTCGACCGAGGCACCCACCGTCGCCACGTCGACCGCCGACGACCCTGCGGAACGAGCCGCCGAGACCGACGGCCGAGCCGTCGGCGGCGCCCAGCTCCGGCTCGGCCGCGACGAGGAGCTGCTCGTGCGCGGACCGGAGCTCTTCGCCGGGTACGCCGATCCCGCGCAGACGCGGGCCGCCCTCGACCGCGGCTGGTTCCGGACCGGGGACCGGGCGACCATCGACGGCGACGGATGGCTCACGATCGTCGGGCGCCTCACCGACACGATCATCCGCGGCGGCGAGAACATCTCGGCGGCGGAGGTGGAAGGCGTGCTCGAGGCCCACCCGGACGTCCGCCAAGCCGTCGTCGTCGGCTACCCGGACGAGCGCCTCGGCGAGCGCGTGTGCGCGTTCGTGGTCGGGGCCGGCGGCTTCGACCTCGAACGCTGCCGCGAGTGGTTCACGACCCGCGGGGTGACCCGGTTCAAGACCCCCGAGCGCGTCGTGGTGCTCGAGGCGCTCCCACTGCTCGCATCAGGCAAACCGGACCGGGCCGCGCTCAGGATCCGGGCGCTGACCAGCACCTGAGCTCCCGAACCCCGGTCGGCGCGGACCGCTTGGGTAGCGTGGTGGACCAGCGGGCGGCGACATTCGAGTCAGGTCGTGATTCGACGCGTCCGGCCGCCGACGTACCGGCCGGCGCGGGAGGTCCAGTGGGGGGACGGAAGCACGATCCGGGCCGAGTCGTACGGGCGCTGCTTCCGGTCCTGGCCGTCGCCACGCTGATCGCGACCGGCTGCGACGCGGTACCGAGCGCGGCTCCCGCCGCCACCTGCACGACCGGCGGCAGCTTCACGGCGTCGGGTGCCGGCCGGCGCAACGGCGCCGCCGAAGGCGCCCTGTACGCGACGCACAACTTCGACCGCGGGGCATCGCACCTGCCCCCGCTCACGTACGACTCGCAACTCTCCGACGTCGCCGCCGCGTACGCCGCGGTCGAAGCCGCCCAGGGCCGCTGGGGTCACGCCTGCAACCTCTTCGCGTTCACCTCGCCGTCGGTCCGGGTCGTGAACGAGAACCTGGCCTACACGCGCGGGCTGGACGCGGGTGCGATCAACGCGCTGTTCATGGCCTCGCCCGGGCATCGGGCCAACATCCTCGACGCCCGGGTCCACTACCTCGGTGTCGCGATGCTCGAGCTCCCCGACGGCGCCACCCTGACCGTCGTGCGCCTGGCCGATGCGTGGCCGGGCGGATCCGACCGTCCACCGACGGGCTGACTGCTGCCACCGCGCGTCCGACGTCGTGGTTCCGTCGCGCCGTCCCGTGTCCACCCGGTTCTGTGTCACTGAGGTGACGCGACGCGTCGCCCGAGTGACACAGAACGGGGCGTCAGCGCGCGTCCGACGCCGTCAAGGCCCAGGCGATCCCCTGCTTCGGGTCGGACGCCGCGACGCGCAACGCCCAGCCGGTCGTCGGTTCGCCGGCGTCCCACACCCACCAGTCGAAGCGTCCGACGGCCGCTCCCAGTGCCGAGGACGGCAGGGGCCACTGCGACACCCGCGCCATCTCGCCCACCGCGAGCCACACGTCGAAGCGGGCGGTCGCCATGCCGCGCCGCCGGCCGTACGCGCCGCCGCTCGCCGCCGCCCACGCGAGGTGCGCGAGCGCGAGCGGCCCGGGAACCTCGGCCGCCCGGGCACGCCGGGCGCCCAGGGCACCGACCGCGGCGAGCGCGGGGCCGCGCACGGCGACGGCCTCGGCCCGCCCGTCGGACGTGTGGGTCCACGCGGCCACGAGGTCGGTGAGGGCACGGCAGGCGGCGCCGTCGTCGATCACCTCGACGGGCGACGGGATGTCGACCGCCTCGAGCGCCGGCAGTGCGGGCGCCGGGAACTCCGCGGTGTGCGGCCGGTAGGTCGCCCGCGGGTAGGCGGGCTCCCATTCCTGGAGCGCCGTCGGCAGGTCGAGCACCGCCGGGTGCAGCTCGACGTCCGCGAGGTCCTCCCCGCGGACCACTCGCTCGTGCGCCGTCAGCGACGCGACCGGTCCGGCAGTGAGGTACGGCGCCAGCTCGGCCCAGGTGTGCGTGGAGGCGGCGACCTCCGACAGGGGACCCAGCGTGAAGGTACCCGCGCCGTCGACGAGGACCGGCCCGGCCCACTCCCCCGGTGCTTCGAGGGCGAGCCGGTACTCGATGTGGTGCGCGATGGGCCAGAGCTGCTTCCCCCGCTCCACCGCGGCGCAGCACTGGTCCCGCAGGCGCACCAATGCGGCCCATGCGTGCCGCCCGCACAGCTCGTCGACGACGCGCAGCAGCTCTTCCGCGTCACCTCGTTCGACGGCCGCGGCTAGGTCGAACGGCACGGGTGTCCCATGAGCCCTGCCCGGCAACGACTGCGCACTAGATGACGCTCTCGCCCGCCGCGACGCGCGGCCGCAGCAAGCTTGCCAGGCGTTGGCGGTGGTACGCCGCGTCGCCGAAGCCGAGCTGGTCGAGCTGGGCGCGCTTGAGGAAGAAGTGCAGGTCGTGTTCCCACGTGAAGCCGATCCCACCGTGCACCTGCAACGCGGAGGCCATCACCCGCTTCGACGCGTCGGAGCACCAGATCTTCGCGGTGGACGCCGCAACCGACGCGTCGGCCGTGCCCGCGCCGATGCTCCACGCCGCCCAGTAGACCGTCGAGCGCATGCCCTCCACGTCGACGAGCATGTCGGCGCACCGGTGCTTGATCGCCTGGAAGCTGCCGATCGGCTTGTCGAACTGCACCCGGTCCTTCGCGTACTGCACGGCGAGGTCGAGCGCCCGCCCGGCACCGCCGAGCATCTCGGCCGCGGTGAACACCGCGCCGCGGTCCAGCAGCACTTGCGCCGCGTCGTGGTCGCCGACCCGCTCCGCCGGAGTCGCGTCGAACACCAGCCAGCCGAGCTCACGGGTCCGGTCCATCGCCGGCTCCCGAGCCGGCCGGCCGGTGGCCGCGAGGTCGACGGCGAACAGCGCCGGCCCTTCGCCGTCGTCCGCGACGACCACCGCGACGTCGGCGCTGGGCGCGAACGGTGCGGGATCCGCCCGACCGGTGAGCGTCCAGTCCGGCCCCGCCGCACTGGCCCGCACGGCGGTGGCGTCACGGCTCCACGCCACGCACCCGATCGACGACCCGTCGAGCAGGCCCGCGACTCCGGCCCGGTCTCTCAGCGCACCGAGTGCGAGCACGCTCGGGAGCAAGGGCACCGGCGCCGCGTGCCGGCCGATCTCCTCGACCATGACGGCGAGCTCGACGGCACCCATCCCGAGACCGCCGTCGGATTCGGGGAGCTCCACGCCGAGCCATCCCTGCTCGACCATCGCCGACCACAGTTCGCGGTCGAACCCGGAGTCGCGCTCGAACACGGCGCGGACGCGCTCGGGCGCGGCGAGACCGTCGAGCAGGTCACGGGCACCGTCCCGCAGGGCCAGCTGGTCGTCGGAGAGCTCGAAGTCCACGGCGGCGGAGATTAGTCCCGGGGCCCTACCGCAGACTCGCCCGGCACTAGATTCGGCGGCGGGCCCACGACACGAGCCACCGCGAGCACGAACCGCCCCCGACACCAGGAGCAATCATGAGCGAGGCGCCCGCAGTCCTGCGCCACGGCGAGCAGGAGATCGAGCTCCCGGTCGTCCGAGGCACCGAGGACGAGCTCGGGATGGACATCGCCAAGCTGCGCGACCGTACGGGGCTCGTCACCCTCGACTACGGGTTCGTCAACACCGCGGCCACCGAATCGTCGATCACCTACATCGACGGCGACGCGGGGATCCTGCGCTACCGCGGCATCCCGATCGAGGAGATGGCGGAGCACGGCTCGTTCCTCGAGACCTCGTACCTCCTGATCTGGGGCGAGCTCCCCACGAAGGCGCAGCTCGACGAGTTCCGCTTCGCCATCCGCAAGCACACGCTGCTTCACGAGGACGCGAAGCGCTTCTTCGACGCGCTGCCGAAGGACGCACACCCGATGGGGACGCTGTCGTCGGTCGTGAGCGCGCTGTCGACCTTCTACCAGGACAGCGAGGACCCGCACGACGCGGATCAGGTGCACGCTTCGATCATCCGCTTGATGGCGAAGCTGCCGACCATCGCCGCGTACTCCTACAAGAAGTCGATCGGCCAGCCGTTCCTCTATCCGAACAACAGCCTCGACCTCATCGAGAACTTCCTCACGATGATGTTCGCGGTCCCGTCGGAGCCCTACCACGCGAGCCCGAAGGTCGTCCATGCGCTGAAGCTGCTGCTGATCCTGCACGCCGACCACGAGCAGAACTGCTCGACGTCGACGGTGCGACTCGTCGGGTCGAGCGACGCCAACCTGTACGCGTCCATCGCCGCGGGTATCAACGCCTTGTGGGGCCCGCTGCACGGCGGTGCCAACCAGGCCGTCGTCGAGATGCTGGAGAAGATCCGCGACGACGGCGGCGACGTCGACAAGTACGTGCGCATGGCCAAGGACCCGGACTCGTCGTTCCGGCTCTCGGGATTCGGCCACCGCGTCTACAAGAACTACGACCCCCGGGCCCGGATCATCAAGGCCGCGGCCGACGAGGTGATCGCCGAGCTCGCGCAACGAGACGATCTCCTCGACCTCGCGCTCGACCTCGAGGAGGTGGCGCTGCGCGACGAGTACTTCGTCGAGCGCAAGCTCTACCCGAACGTCGACTTCTACTCCGGGCTCATCTATCGCGCCATGGGGTTCCCGACCAACATGTTCCCGGTCCTGTTCGCGATCGGTCGCCTGCCCGGTTGGATCGCGCACTGGAAGGAGATGATGGAGAGCCCGAAGACCAAGATCGGCCGGCCCCGCCAGATCTACACCGGCCCGACCAAGCGTGAGTACGTGCCGATCGAGCAGCGCGGCTGACCCGCAGTCGTGGACCTGACGGCGTCCGACGACGAGGCCCGGCTGCGCGACGACGTGCGCGCCTGGCTGCACGAGCACCTCCCCTGGGAGTACGGGCGCGGTCTCCCGCCCCGATTCGACGACCTCGCCGACGAAGTGGTCTTCGGGCGCAACTGGCAGGCGGAGCTGGCCGGGGGGCGATGGGTCGGGGTCGCCTGGCCGGAGGAGTACGGCGGGCGTGGCGCGGGCCCGCTCGAGCACTTCATCGTGATCGAGGAGCTGGCCCGGGCTCGTGCGCCGGAGCTCGTCGGTCGCATCGGCATCAACCTCGTCGGCCCGACGTTGCTCGCCCACGGCACGCCCGAGCAGAAGCAGCGGTGGCTCCCGAAGATCCTCTCCGCCGCCGAGCTCTGGTGCCAACTGTTCAGCGAACCGGAGGCCGGCAGCGACCTCGCGTCGCTGCGTACCCGGGCCGAGCGGGTCGACGGGGGCTGGGTCGTGAACGGACAGAAGGTGTGGACGAGCTACGCGCAGTTCGCCGACTGGGGCGTGTGCCTGGCCCGCACCGACCCGACGGTGCGCAAGCAGGACGGCATCTCCTACCTCGTGGTCGACATGAACCACCCCGGCGTCGAGGTCCGGCCCTTGCGCCAGATCACCGACGAGACGGAGTTCAACGAAGTGTTCCT
The DNA here is from genome assembly GCA_046331155.1 of Acidimicrobiia bacterium. Lineage (GTDB taxonomy): Bacteria > Actinomycetota > Acidimicrobiia > IMCC26256 > CAWATG01 > JAXLRK01. Next base: position 662,556 of record JAXLRK010000002.1, on the reverse strand, counting down.
CGCCGACGTGTTCGTGCCCGACGAGCAGGTGATCGGCGCGCCGAACGCGGGCTGGAGGATCGCGAACTCGACGCTCACCCACGAGCGCGGTGTGAACCCGCGCCAGCTCGTGATCCACGTGCAGCTCGTGGAGGAGCTGCTGCGCCTCGCGCTCGACTCGGGAGCGTACGACGACGTGCGCCTCGGTCCTCGACTCGCCCAGGCCTACGTGGACGTGCGGCTGTTCCAGCTCCTGAACTGGCGGACCCTGTCGCGCCTGGCGAAGGGGAAGGCGCCGGGGCCCGAGGGCAGCCTGCTGAAGCTCTACTGGAGCGAGATGAGCAAGCGGCTGCACGACACCGTGATGGCGGTGCTCGGCCCGGCCGCGCCGCTCTGGCACGGCGCCGATCAGAACCCGGGCGACGGCGTGTGGCAACGGTCGTGGCTCTACTACCAGGCGGCGTCGATCTGGGCGGGCGCCAACGAGATCCAGCGCAACGTCATCGGCGAGCGCGTCCTCGGGTTGCCCCGGTAACACCGTCCGGCCGTCCGAGAAACCCTCGCCCGCGGGGCCGTGATGCGCCGGATTGTACCCGGTCGCCCGGATACCGTAGTCTGAGGAGCTTCCGGCGCGGAGGAGTGATGCGTTCCACCGACCTGACGACGGCCGCCGGCCTGCGAACCGGCCTCCTCGAGGAGTCGGCCGCGCTCGTCGAGCTGGCGGAGGGTCTCGACCCGTCCGACTGGTCCCGGCTCACCCGGGTCGAGCGGAGCACGGTCCTCGACGCGGTCAACCTCGGCACCGAACGCCTTCGCCGCTTCGACGTCGAGCTCACCGCCCACCTCCACGTCGACGCGCCGCACGGCACCCCCGCCGCCACCGCCGACCGTGCGCTCGCGGACCTGCGCACGGCGTACGACGCCATGGTCGCCGCCCTCGAAGGGGCGGGCTCCGGCCCCGACGACCCCGGCCCGTACGATTCCGCGCTGCTCGGGACCGTGCTCGCCGTCGCCCTCGCTCGCAACGACGTGCTCCACGCGTTGGGAGCGGAGCAGGCCCTCCCCGACGCGTCCGCGGCGATCGCGGCCCAGGCCGTCCCCGGGATCCTCGCCGGCCTCGTGTTCCAGGGGGTGGCGCGGCCGCCGGGGCAACCGATCGGCTATCGGCTCGCGGCGCCCAGCACGACGACGGCGATCTGGTCGGCAGGCGACGGCTGGCAGTTCGGCGAGCACCGCGCGATCAAGCTCTGCAACGTCAACGCCGACGACTCGTCGATGCTCCTGTTCGTCACCGGCCGGATCGGTCCGCGCGACCTCCGGCTCTGGGTGACCGGCGAGCGCGACCTCGTCTGGCTGTTCAAGGACTACTTCCCGGGCCAGTAGCCCCCGGCCCGCCGCACACCAGACGCCGGAACGGGCCCGGCGAACGCCCACCCGGGCGCGGGCACTACATTCGTGGCGCTCAGGAGGCGGCATGGAGTTCAGCGCGATCCGCTACGAGGTCGACGGCGCCGTGGCCACGATCACGCTGGCGCGTCCCGACCAGGCGAACGCCCAGAGCTCCACCATGCTCGACGAGCTCGACGCCGCGTTCGACCTTGCCGAGGCCGACGACGCGGCGCGCGTCGTGATCCTCGCCGCCGACGGGAAGCACTTCTCGGCCGGTCACGACTTGAAGGAGCTCTTCGCCGGCGAGGACGGGTGGGCCTCGATGCGCGACACCGCGGAGGGCAAGCTCCGCCACGAGCAGGTCATGTACTTCGACCGGTGCGTCAGGATCCGCGACTTCCGCAAGCCCACCATCGCCGCGGTCCACGGCGTGTGCTCGGCGGCCGGCCTCATGCTCGCCTGCATGTGCGACCTCATCGTCGCCGCCGACGACGCCCGGTTCTCCAACCCCGTGCTGCGCATGAGCGGCGCCGGCGTCGAGCTGCTCGTCGAGCCGTGGGAGCTCGGGCCGCGCAAGGCCAAGGAGTTCCTGCTCTGCGCCGAGACCTTCGACGCCGAGGACGCGGCGCGCTACGGGCTCGTGAACCAGGTCGTGCCGGCCGCCGAGCTGGCCGGCGCGGCGCGCGAGATGGCCGACAAGGTGGCGCTCGTCCCGCCGGTCACGGCCCAGGCGGTCAAGGATTCGATCAACCACATGGTCGACCTCCAGGGCCAGCGCGCGTCGTGGCGGTACCACTTCATGGTCCACCAGTTCGTGAGCAACACCGCCACCGCGCTCGGGGCCATGGACGAGCGCACGCGCGGCGGGATGGACGCGGTGAAGGCCGAGCAGGAGCGGGGTCACGCCGGGTGAGTCGTCCGCTCGCCGGCATCCGAGTGATCGACCTCGGCACGCGCATCGCGGCGCCGTTCTGTGCGGGACTGCTCGGCGAGCAGGGCGCCGAGGTGATCAAGATCGAGCAGCCCGGGACGGGTGATTTCATGCGCGAGATCGGCCCGTTCGCGGACTCGGGTGACGGCGGCCCCGGCTACTCGATGTTCTGGGCCGTCGAGGGCCGCGGGCGCAAGAGCGTGTCGCTCGACCTCCGCCGGCCCGAGGGACAGGACGTGTTCCGCCGCCTGGCCGCCACCGCCGACGTGGTCGTCGAGAACTTCCGCCCCGGCACGCTCGAGAAGTGGAACGTCGCACCGACGGACCTCGACCCCCGCCTCGTCACGGTGCGCATCAGCAGCTTCGGCCAGGACGGGCCGAACTCGCAGCGGCCCGGCCTGGACCGCGTCGGCATCGGCTACGGCGGGCTGCTGCACCTCACCGGTTATCCCGACCGCCCGCCCGTGCGCGTGGGCGTCACGATCTCCGACTACCTCACGGGCGTGTTCGCGGCGCAGGCGGCCGCGGCCGCGCTCTACGCGCGTGACGTGCGCGGCGGGTCCGGAGCGGTGATCGACGCCGCGCTGTACGGAGCCGTCCTGCGTGTCCTCGAGTGGACGCTCGCGGGGTACGACAAGCTCGGGATCGTGCGGAGCCGCGAAGGCAACCGGCTCGCCAACTCGGCACCGCTCGACAACTACCCGACGGCCGACGGCAAGTTCGTCTGCATCGTCGCGGGTTCCGACGCCAACTTCTCCCGGCTGTGCCGGGCGATGGGCCGCACCGAGCTCCTCGACGAGCCGCGGTTCGCGAAGCTCGCCGACCGCGCCGCGCACAACGACGAGATCAACGGCATCGTCGCCGAGTGGACGGCGGCCCGGCCCGCGGTCGAGGTCGAGGCTGCGTGCGTCGCCCACGACGTACCGGTCGCCACCGCGTACACCGCGGTCGACATGTTCGCCGACCCGCACTTCGCGGCCCGCGGCGACCTCGTCACCGTCGACGACCCGGTCGTCGGGCCCGTCCGCCAACAGGCCCCGTTCCCGCGCTTCGTGGGCGAGCCGGTCGAGGCGCCCACCGGCGCGCCGCGCCTGGGCGAACACACCCGAGCCGTGCTGGGCGAGCTCGGTCTCGACGACACCGAGCTCGACGCGCTCACCGCGCTGGGGGTGATCTGATGCCCGAGCTGGTGGAGAACGGCGCCCTGGTCGGCGGGCGGTGCTCCGAATGTGGTCGCCACCACTTCCCCGTCCTCGAGACCTGCCCCTACTGCGCGGCGCCCGGCGGCATCGAGCGGGTCGCGCTCCCGGTGACGGGCACGCTGTGGGGCTGGACGGCCGTGACCGCACCGCCACCAGGCTACGAGGGCGAGGTTCCGTTCGGCTTCGGCGTCGTCGAACTGCCCGTCGGGCTCCGCATCATCACCCGCATCACGGAGCCCGACCCCTCGAAGCTCACGTTCGGCCAGACCGTGCACCTCGTGCTCGGCGCCGACGCACCGTACGCCTTCGCGCCCGGAGCCGGCCCCGGAGACGCGGCGGGAGCGGGATCGGAAGCCATGCCGTGACCACCGTCGAGATCGCCGGCGTCGGCTTGCATCCCTTCGGCCGCTTCGAGGACCGAACGGTCACCGACCTGGGCGTTGCTGCGGTGCGAGAGGCGTTGCGCGAGGCCGGCATCGAACGCGGCGGGTTCCAAGCCGCCTTCTGCGGCCAGGCGTATGCCGGGGTCGCGGCCGCGCACAAGGTGCTCGGCGCGCTCGGGATGACCGGCATGCCGATCGTCGACGTGGAGGCCGGCTGCGCGAGCGGTGGCGCCGCGCTGATGCTCGGCGCGGCGTCGATCCGCAGCGGCCAGTACGACACCGTGCTCGTCTTCGGTATGGAGAAGATGCCGAAGGGCATCATCCGCTCGTCGTTCTTCGAGCCGTGGCGCGAAGCCGCCGGCCTCGCCGCGACACCCGCGTACTTCGCGCTGCGGGCGCAGCGGCTGATGCGCGAGACGGGAATCTCGAAGGAGCATCTCGCCGCGGTCGTCGTGAAGAACCGACGGCACGGCGTGCACAACCCCGACGCCATGTTCCGCAGCGAGACGACCGTCGACACCGTGCTGGGTTCGCGTGTCGTGTGCGAACCGCTCCACCTCCACATGCTCTGCTCGCCGAACGAGGGCGCGGCCGCGGTTGTGCTGCGCCGGGGCGACGGGCGCTCCGGTCGCGTGACCGTGCGCGCCGCCGTCCTGCGCTCGCACCTGCCCGGCTCGGTGCTCGGCGAGGCGACCCCGCTCGCCGGTCTCGCCGACGACGCCATCACGCCGCCGAGCGCGCTTGCCGCGGAGGCGGCGTACGAGGAGGCCGGGGTCGGGTCGGGCGATCTCGACGTGGTGGAGTGCCAGGACACCGACGCGGCCCGCGAGCTCGTGTCGTACGAGGAGCTCGGGTTGTGTGCAGCGGGGCAACAGCCGGAGTGGGTCGAGCGCGGCCACACCGCGCTCGGCGGACCGCTCCCCGTGAACCCGAGCGGCGGGCTGCTCTCCAAGGGCGAGCCACTCGGCGCGTCCGCACTCGGCCAGGTCGTCGAGCTGACCCGCCAGCTCCGGGGCGAGTGCGGTGAGCGTCAGGTCGACGGTGCACGCGTCGCGCTCGGGCACACGGTCGGCCGGGGCGCCAACGCCTCGGTCGTGATCCTCGCCCGCTGACCCGCCCGCATCATCGTCATGATCATTCTTTCGATGCTTTCCCCGAACTATTGGGGGATTCCATCGAAAGAACGCGAGGGAGGCGAGGGGCAGTGGGTCAGCCCGCGACGCGCGAGTTGTAGTCGGCGATGAGCGAGTCGACCTTCTTCTGCGTGTCGGCCAGCGCCGTCGCCGCGCTCTTGTGGCCGTCGATCATCTCGGTGAGACCCTCCTGCACCGCGGTCCGCACCTCCGGGAACGGGCCGATCACCGCTCCGCTCGTGGCGGCGTTGGTAGGGCCGTTCACCAGCTGGTCGTAGGGCACCCGGTACTCGGGATGCTCCTTCCACAACGCCTGGATGCGCGGGTCGTTCACCACCGAGCGACGGATCGGCGTGTACCCGGTGCGGGCGTCGAGGTCGACGAGGGTCGGAGTCGACACGAGGTACTGGATCCACCTCCACGCCGCGGCCTGCTTCGCCGCGCTCGACCGGTTCGACATCCACAGCGAACCTTCGCCGACCTCCACCCCTCCCCTCGGGTCGAGCCCCGGCATCGGCCCCACGCCCGGGACGACGGCCGGATACTGACCGGCGTTCAACGCGGCGAAGATGGGGCCGGTCGCCGCGGACCCGGTGATCGTCATCGCCGCCTTGCCGTTGGCGACCGCGAAGAGGTGGTCGAAGTTGGTGGGTGCGGTACCGGTGTCGAGCGCCAGGCCGGAATCCGTCATGCGCTTCCACCACGACCAGATCTTGCGTCCCGTCGCGTTGGAGAGCGTCGCCTTCGTGGCCCGACTCTTGCGCCCGTTGCCGTTGTTCACGTACGTCTGGCCGGACTTGGCGTAGAAGAACTCGTTGTAGAAGGGCTCGCGATGCATGGCGATGCCGTGAGGAGCGACACCCGCCGCGACGATCTTCTTCGAGTACGCCTCGACGTCGGCGAGCGACCGCGGCGGCCGGTTCGGATCGAGACCGGCCTTCTGGAACATCGTCTTGCTGTAGTAGAGCACGGCGCCCGAGACGTTGAACGGCATGGACCGCAACACCCCCTGCGTCGTGTACGCCGCGATCGGTCGCGGGATGAAGTCCTTAAGCGAGTACCTGCTCGCGTCGACGCAGGATTGCACGGGCAGCGTCGCGCCGGTGTCGATCATCGGTTGGATCGTCGTCTCCTCGATCGCGATGACGTCGGGGAGGTCGCCCGTCTTCAGACCGGAGATGAACTTGACGAACGCGGTGTCGGGAAACTGCACGAGCGTGACGTGCACGTCGTGTTGCGATGCGTTGAACCGGTCCGCGATCGACTGGAGCACGGCGTCGTTGCCGCCGGTGAGCTGGTGCCACATGACGATCTCGACCGGCTTCTTCGCGGTCTTCAGCGCGCCGATAGGACACCGTGGCAGCTTGGACGCTCGTGCGGCCGACGCGACGGCCGCCGTCGCCCCGAGCGCCAGTGTCACCCCGAGTGCCAGCGTGAGCGTCAAGGACGCGATCGCACCGCGCCGCACGGCGGTCAGATCCCGAGGCGGTCGTTGTAGTCCGCGATGGCCCTGTCGGCCTGCTGTTGTGCCCGGCGCAACGCGGTCGCCGGTGCCACGCCGCCCGTCAGCATCGCGTTGATGTTGCTGCGCACCGCCTCGCGCACGCCCTGGTAGTCGCCGATCAGCGAACCGACGGTCGCGCTGGTCAACGGGCCGCTGACCAGCTGGTCGTAGCCGACCCGGAACTCGGGGTGCTGTTGCCAGAACTGCTGGAGCGCCGGCAACGCGACGGCCGACTTGCGCATCGGGATGGCGCCCGTCTCGATCGAGAACGTGGCGATGTTCTCCGGCCGGTTGAGGAACTTGATCCACTGCCACGCCGCGGCGCGCCGCACCGGGTCACCGTGCTTGACGATCCACAGCGACCCGTCGCCCACCGGCACGCCACCGCCCGGCCTCCTGAAGCCGGGGAGCGGGGCGACCGCGAGCGACAGGTTCTCGGCCTGGCCGCTCTGGATCGCGTCGAGGACCGGCCCGAGCACGGTCGTGGCCTCGATCGTCATGGCGGCGTGGTTGTCGCGCAGGGCGAAGAGGTGGTCGGCGCCGGTCTCGTTCGGGCCGGTGTTGAGCATCAGCCCGGTGTCGACCATGTGCTTCCACCACGCCCAGAGCTGGCGCCCGAAGCTGTTGTCGAGGTTCGCCCTCGTCGCGCGCGCGGCCCGCCCGTTGCGGTTGTTGACGTAGACCCGGCCGCCCTTGGCGTAGAAGAACTCGTTGAAGTACGCATGGATGGGGAGCGCCACGCCGTGCTCGACGATCTTGGCGTCGACGAGCTTCTTCGAGACCGCCTCCATCTCCGTGAACGTGGCCGGCGGCTTCGTGATCCCGGCCTTGTCGAACGCCTTCTGGTTGTAGATGAGCACCGGGTTCGACACGCTCCACGGGATCGAGCGCTGGATGCCGTTCGTCCGGTAGTAGGCGAGGCCGCGGGGCAGGAAGTCCCTGAGGCTGTACCGGTCGGCCCTGATGCACGCGTCGACGGGGATCGTTCCTCCCGAGTCCACGAGCTTCTGCACCGTGGTCTCCTCGAACTGCGCGACGTCGGGGAGGTCGCCGGTCTTGAGGCCCGAGAGGTACTTCTGGATCTCGTCCGGGTCGTACGACGGGATCTGCACGAGGTTCACGCGCACCTTCGACTGCGACTGGTTGAACTGGTTGGCGAGCGCCTCGAGCGAGTCCTGGTTCTTGGCCTGCTGCACCTCCCAGAACGTGATGTCGACGGGCTTGGTCGCCTTGGCCAGCTTCGACAGCGGGCAGTCCTTGGGGTTCACCTTCTCGACGGGCCGCGCCGCGGGTGCACCCGCCGCGGGGAGGGCACCTGCGCCGGCGACGAGGGCGCCGATTGCGATGACCGTCGAGATGCGCACGAGTCGCGGCCGCATGGGCTTCCTCCTGCTCCCGGCGGCCGTCACTGGCCGAGCCGGTCGTTGTACTCGGCGATGATCGAGTTCGCCTTGGCCGCCGCGTCGGTCAGGGCGGTGGTCGGGGCCTTGCCCTTGTCGAGGATCTCGGCCATCTGGCCGTTCACCGCGTCGCGCACCTCGGTGTAGGGCCCGACGACGGGTCCGGCCGTCGCGTCGGTGTTGGCACCGGCGAGGAGCTGCTCGTAGGCGATCCGGTAGCCGGGCGACTTCGCCCACGCCGCCTGCACCTCGGGCATCTGCACCGCCGAACGCCGGACCGGCAGGTACCCCGTGGCGGCGCTCCACGCGGCCTGGGACTTGGCTTCGTTCAGGAACTTCGCCCACCGCCACGCGCCCTCCTGCTGGGCGGCCGACCGGCCCTTGCGCACGAGGTAGATCGAACCCCCGCCGACCACGACGCTGCCCGGCCCGCGTGGCGACGGCATCCGGCCCACGCCGAACTGGAGCTGCTTGTCGCTGCCGCCGCCGCTGCCGAGCACCTGCTGGATGGTGCCGAGGGCGGCCGAGGTGTCGATCGTCATCGACGCGTTGCCGTTCCCGATGGCGAAGAGGTTGTCCCAGGAGTTGTGGTCGACGCCCTTGGCCAGCCCCTGGCGCTGCATGCGCTGGAGGAACCGGAAGATGGAGCGCCCGACCCGGTTGTCGAACAGGACGCTGGTCGCCCGGCTCCTCCGGCCGTTCCGGTTGTTGGCGTAGAGAACGCCGGCCTTGGCGAACCAGTGCTCGAGGTACCACCCGTCGACCTTGAACACGAACGGCGTGGCGATCCCCGCCGCCTTGAGCTTCTTGGCGTCGGCTTCGAGGTCGTCGAGCGTCACCGGCGGCTTGGTCGGATCGAGACCGGCGGTCTCGAAGTCGTGCTTGTCGTAGTAGAAGAGCGGGGTCGACGTGTTGAAGGGCATGGGCCAGAGCACGCCGCCGACCGTGAAGTAGTCCACGATGCGCTTGACGTGGTCCCGGAACGAGTACTTCTCGGCGTTGGCACAGCTCTGCGCGGGCAGCATCGCCGCGGTGTCGATCGCCTTCTGGAGGTCGATCTCCTGCATCATCGCCACGTCGGGCAGGTCGCCGGTGCTCAGACCCGACAGGAACTTCTGCAACGCAACGTCGTAGTTCGGGAGGTCGACGACGTTGACCTTCACGTCGCTCTGCGAGCCGTTGAACTGGTCCGCGAGTTGGCGCAAGGGTGCGACGTTGCGTTGCGCGTTCCACATCGTGATCTGCACCGGCTTCTTGGCTGCCGGGAGCTTGGCGATCGCACCGATCGGGCACTTGGGCAGCGACGGCCTGGACGCCGCGCCCGCCGCGGGGGCCGCCGCCCCGGCCGCGACGAGCATCGCGACAACGGCCGGCGCCGCACGCTTCATCCTGCGCATCACGTGCTCCTTGTGACGCTCACCCCTTGACCGCACCGGCGGTGAGGCCCCGGACGAGCTGCTTCTGGAAGAACAACAACATGATCACCAGCGGCACGATCGCGATGACGAGCCCGGCGAAGACGACATTGAGATCCTTGGGTGTGGTGTTGGCCAACTGTGCCACACCGATCTGCACGGTCCGGCGCGCCGGCTTCGTGATGAGGAACGGCCAGGTGAACTGCTGCCAGGCTCCCAGGAAGGAGAAGGTGGCCAGGGCCGCGATCGACGGCCGGACGAGCGGTACGGCCACCCGCCACAGGAACCGCCAGTGCCCGTAGCCGTCGAGGGCAGCCGCATCGGCCAGCTCCCGCGGGAGCTGGAGGAAGGCCTGGCGGAGCATGAACGCACCGAATCCGCCGGCGGCGAAGGGGATGATGAGCCCGGGGAAGGTGCTGTACCAGCCCAACGACGTGACGGTGTCGCGGTTGGTGGCGATCGTCACCTCGAAGGGGATCATGAGCGTGGCGAGGAAGACCACGAACACGAAGCCCCGCATCGGGAACCGCAGGAACGAGAACGCGTAGCCGGCGAGGATCGCCGTGAGCACCTCGAGCGTGACCATGCCGGCCGTCACGATGAAGCTGTTCCGCATGTAGGTGCTCATGCTCCCGCGCTGCCACGCGGTCGAGTACGCGCTCCACTGCGGATCGGTCGGGAAGAACTTCGGGGGGCGGGCCCCGAAGTCCTGGAACGGCAGCAACGAGCTCACCACCGTGAGGTACAGCGGGAAGACGATGATCAACGCCAGGCCGACGATCGCGGCATAACGCAGGGCTCGGCGCCCGTGCCGCCGGCGTGGGGGTGCCGGGACGGTGACCTCCGCCGCGCTCGGCACGGCGACTGCGCTCGCGTCAGCGCTCATACGTCACCCACCGCTCCAACACGCGCACCTGGAACAGGGTGAGGCCCATCGTGACGAGGAACAGCCCCACCGAGTAGATGCCGGCCAGGTTCAGGTTCGGGTTCGAGCTGTTCACCAGGTGGACGATCAGGACCGGCACCGTCGTGGTCGTCTCGTAGGGGTGCGGCCCGCCCTGCGTCAACACCTCGATCACGCCGAAGCTCTGCACCATCACGATGATCGTGCCCATCACCGTGGCGAAGAACAGCGTCGGCGACATCATCGGCACCGTGACCCTCCAGAACCGTGACCACGCGCCGGCGCCGTCGACCTTCGCGGCCTCGTAGAGGTGGTCGGGGACGCCCTGGAGGCCGGCCGACATGATGATGAACGCCAGGCCGATGTTCATCCAGACCATCACGAGCGCGACGGCCGGCAGCGCAAGCTTCGGGTTCTCGAGCGGCGACTGCGAGAGGTCCATGAGGTGGACGAGCCCGTCGTGCTTGTCGAGCAGCCACGGCAGCAGCCCGACCTCGGGGTTGAAGAACTTCACGAACATCACGCCCGCGACGCCGGGCCCGGCGACGATCGGGATCGAGTACGAGAGCCGGAAGATCGGCACCCCGCGCAGCCGTTCGTGGAGCAGCACGGCCAGCAGGAGCCCGCCGAGGATCGCGGCGGGCATCGCGTACAACGTCAGGAGGAAGGTGACGTGCAGCGCGTGGGTGAAGTCCTTCGGGTCGTTCCACTGGTAGCTGTACTCCCACAACGACACCAGCGCCAGCAACGTGAGGCCCGTCGTCACGGCGAAACGAACGTCGGAGCGGGCGAAGCGCGTGGCGGCGTGCCGCCTGCGCCAGACCCGGATGCCGAGCGCGATCGCGGTGAAGCCGACGGCCCACGGGATCGCGGCGGCGATCGACGACGGCACCGAGTCGAGCTGGAGCTTGTCGACCCACTGCGACCACCCGACCCAGCGCGACGCGCCGGTGAACGGGTTGCTCTTGTGGAAGCCCAACCAGAAGTTCCGCACGAACGGGTAGAAGATGAAGACCGCGAACACGGTGAGGGCGGGCAGCACGAAGAAGAAACCGAGCCAGGCCTCGCGCGCCTTGCGGCTCCGCATGCGGCCGCCCCCGGACCGCAAGCGCGTCCCGAGCGACTGCCTGACCGCCTCGAGACTCGCCTCGCGGTCGGCGGTCGCGGCGACGTCGCTCATCCGAGCCGGGCCCCGGTCGTCGCGTCGAAGAGGTGCAGCCGGTGCTCGTCGGCGGCGAGGTGGACCGTCGAACCGGAAGCCGGTGCCGGCTCCTCGGACTCCTGGCGCACGATCACCATCTGGCCGTCGGCCAACCGGCACACGAGGTGGCGTTCGTGCCCGAGCGACTCGATCACGGTCACCGTCGCGGGTACCGGACCGTCGGCCGCGAGCCCGAGGTGCTCGGGCCGGACGCCGAGCACGACCCCGTCGCGGCCCGCGCCCGCCGCCGCGAGCGCGTCCGGCAGCGGGATGCGCGTCCCGGCCGCGTCGAGGACGGGGCCGCCGTCGTTTCCGATGCGTCCCTCCACGGTGTTCATCGGCGGGTTGCCGATGAACCGGGCCACGAACAGGTTGGCCGGCCGCTCGTACACGGCCTGGGGCGGGTCGACCTGCTGGAGCCGGCCGTCGGCGATGATCGCGATGCGGTGGCCCATCGTCATGGCCTCCACCTGGTCGTGCGTGACGTAGATCACCGTCCCCGCGAGGCGGCGCTGGAGCTCGATGAGCTCGGCCCGGGTCTGCACGCGCAGCTTCGCGTCGAGGTTCGAGAGGGGCTCGTCCATGAGGAAGACCTGCGGCCGGCGCACGATCGCCCGGGCCAGCGCGACGCGCTGGCGTTGGCCGCCCGAGAGCTGCGCCGGTCGCCGCTCCAGCAGGTCCTCCAACCCGAGCGCGTGGGCCGCGGTCTGCACGGCCTGGTCGCGCGCCTCGCGGGGCTCCCCCCGCGATCGCAGCGGGAACTCGATATTCCGGCGCACCGTCATGTGCGGGTACAGCGCGTAGCTCTGGAACACCATCGCGATGTCCCGGGCCTTCGGCTCGAGGTCGGTCACGTCGCGGTCGCCGATGAAGATGCGGCCGCTCGTCGGCTCCTCGAGGCCGGCGATCATCCGTAGCACGGTGCTCTTGCCGCAGCCGGACGGGCCCAGCAGCACGAGGAACTCTTGATCGTGGACGTCGAGCGTGACGTCTTCGACCGCGACGGTCTTGCCGAAGTGCTTCGTGACCCCTTCGAGCGCGACCCGCGCCATGCACCCTCGCTGGTCCCCCGGCCCCCGACCGGCTCGCGAAACCCTAGACGTTCCGGGTGCCCGAGACCGCGAAGGTACGAAGGTCGCGACGGCCCTTCGTCTCAGCGGGCCCGGAGGAACCAGCCGCGCCGGTCCCAGTTGCGCAGGGCGACGACGTGGTCGAAGTCCGGGTCCGGGAGCTCCCGGATCCGGGGAGCCACCCGGAGGTCCCAACCGCAGGCCGAGCGGGCTGCGTCGACGCGCTGGTCGACCGAACCCGCGCCGGGCGGCACGGCGGTGAGCACCAGCTCGCCGCCGTCGAGGTCGTCGAGCTTCTCGAGGACGCCCAGGTCGGTCACGAGGGCGCGGACCCGGTGGCCGGGCGACGTCACGTAGCCGCAGGCGGGCGGGGTGCGTTCCGGGCTCAACGTGGCCACGACGACGGCCTCGGCGCACACGCTCGCCACGTCGTTACCCCCACCCGAGCCGACGAGGAACGGCCCGCCCGGGATCAGAGTCGAGTTGACGTTGCCGTGCCGGTCCACCTGCGCACCGCCCAGGCACGCGACCGTGGTCGTCCCGGCCCCGCCGACGAGCGCACCGAGCACCATCGACGCGTCGCCGAGCATCGTCGCACTCGGGAAGTTCCGGTGGTTGAGCACGAACGGATCGGCGGGCACGGGCTCGTAGCCCCACAGCCCGATCTCGGCGGTGAGCTGCACGTGCGACCCCTCGTCCCGTGCGAGCTCCACTCCCAACCAGGCCGAGAGGTTCGCGACGCCGGCGCCGGCGAGCACCGCGTCGGCACCGAGCGACACCACGCGGTCGGCCAGGTAGCGCGCCCCGTACACGGCCGCGACCTCCCACCGGTTCGGCGCGGTCTCGCGGTCGAGAGGGTGCGCGACGGCGTCGGCCCGCCACGACTCGGGGTCGGCCTTGGCGCGGAGTGCCGCGATCCGCTCGCCTCCGAGCCGGGCCACGTACTCCTCCTGCGACCCGACCTCGAGCACCCAGCGACGGATCCACTCGTCGTAGTCCTCGCGTCGGGTCGCCGCGCGGGCCTCCACCCAGAACTCGTAGTCCTCGCCGTAGCCGTCGACGGGCAGCTCGCCGGCGTACAGGCCACCGGGGTGCGCGCCCATCGGTGCCTCGCACACCGCGAGGACGCGGTGCGCGGGGATGCGCACGAGGTGCGACCAGGCTCGCAGGTCGTCGACCACCCGCTCGACGGACACGATCGCGCCCCGACGCGCGGCCAGCGCTCCCCACATGCCCTCGAGCAGCGGCGGGTGCACCGCGACGTTGCCGAGCCGGTCGGCCACCGGGGCGTGCAGGAGCGCGACGTCGGGGACGAGCGGTGCGAGCAGGCCCACCCGGCCGAACGGAGTGTCGACGGCGACGAACGCGTCGTTGCGTTCCATCGAGGACCGGGCGATGGACCGGGTGGTCACCGCGGGAAGCCCGCGCGCCGCGGCCTCGAGGCGTTGCGAGTACGCGAGGAAGGACCAGTGCTCGACGTTCACACGGCTGCTGCGGTACGCGTCGGCGAAGATCGGGTTCGGCGTGAAGTTCGGGAACGTGTCGCCCGAGTAACCGGTGATCACCTTGCGCACCAGACCGCCGCGGAAGAACAGCGCGCCGAGGCTCGACAGGCTCAACATCACCAGCGTGAACTGCGGGTCGCGATCCCACCACTGACGGACGACCTCACGCGCCACCGCACTCCATCGTGTGTGACCGACGACCAAGTGCAGCGTGTCACCGGCCTGCACGTGCTCGGCCACCGCATCCGACAGCGAAGAAGCTCGCTCCATGCCGTCGACCCTACCGACCGGCGCCGGCGGATGTCATTTGGCCCTTGCGGAGGCGCTACGAACGCGCGCACGCTTGTGGACCCCGTCGCAGAGGAGCGCACCATGCCGATGCTGGTCGACCGGCACCTCCCGGACTACGACGTGAGCGAGGTGTACACCGTCACCGTCACCGCGTCGATCGAAGACACGTGGCGCGCGATCCGGACCACCGACATCGCGCGCGACCCGTTCGTCCGCGTCCTCGTCAACGCGCGACTGGTCCCACAACGCGCCCTCGCGGTGCTGCGCCGTCAGCATCGGCCCGACAGGTGGGCTCCGGTGCGGTTCGGCGACCTGGTCGAGTCCGGCGAGGAATGGATCAAGCTCGGCGAGGAACGCGAGGTCGAGCTCGTTGCCGGTCTCGTGGGGCGGTTCTGGCAACGTGACTTCGGCTTGCGACGTATGACACCCGAGGAGTTCGCCGCGTTCGACGAGCCGGGCTACGCGAAGACGGTCGTCGACCTGTCGCTGCGCCCGTACGGCTCGACGCGCACGCTGCTGCTGTACGAGACTCGCACCGCGACCACCGACGACGACGCGCGCGCGAAGTTCGCACGGTACTGGCGATTCGTCGGCCCGTTCGCCGGGTTCGTGATGCGACGGGCCCTGTTCGCGATTCGGGCGGAGGCCGAACGCACCGCCCGCGGCACACCCGAACGCACCGCGCACGACACCCGCGGAGCCGTGGACGTCGACCTGACACTCGACGAGGTGGAACGGCGGCCGACGCCCTGATCACCTTCCCGTGCTCCGGGCAGGAATCGACCTCTCACGTCGGAATCCGCCCGGAGAACGACTACCCCGCGTCGAGCAGCAGGCCGGCCAGCCGGTCGCGCTGCCAGCCTTGATAGCCGAGCATGGCGTCGTTCATCTTGGCGCGCTTGTAGTAGAAGTGCGCGTCGCAGCCCCAGGTGAAGCCCACGCCGCCGTGCACCTGGATGTCCTCCCCCGAGATGAACACGGCCGCCTCGCCCACGAACCCCTTCGCCATCGAGGCGGCCTTCTCACGCTGATCGTCCTCGGCGTCCGAGGTCCACGCCGCGTAGTGGGTGCCGACCCGGGCGAGCTCGAGGCGGTGCAGCATGTCGACGGCCTTGTGGCGGATGGCCTGGAACTTGGCGATGGGCCGGTCGAACTGCACCCGGACCTGCGCGTACTCCTTCGCGAGGTCGAGCGCGGCCTCCGACGCGCCGACGAGCTCGGCCGCGAGCATCACCGCGGCGTCGTCCACCACCCGTCGCCAGATCGTCGTGTGGTCGCCGATCGGTCCGATCGGGACGGCGCGGCGCTCCTCGAGCGCGAGGCGCGCTGCCTTGCGGGTCGGGTCCATCGTCGGGACCGCCTCCGCCTGCGGTGCCTCGAGCAGGAACGATCCGAGCCCCTCCTCCGTGCGGGCCGCGACGATCGCCCAGTCCGCGGTGTGCCCGTCGAGCACGAGTGGCTTCCGGCCGGTGAGCACCCAGTCGGGACCCTTGCGACGCGCCCGGGTACGCACGCGGTCGACCGGATCGCCGTGCCCGAGCTCCTCGAGCGCGACCGTCCCGCGCAACGTCCCTGCGGCGAGCGGCCCGAGCAGTTCGTCGGCGCCGAGTCGCCGTGCCGCCAGCGTGGCGAACACCGCGGACGAGAAGAACGGGCCCGGAAGCGGGAGCTTCCCCATCTCCTCCATCACGACGTCCATGTCCACGAGCCCGAGCCCGAGGCCGCCGTGCTGCTCGGGCACGAGGAGACCGGTCCAGCCGAGCCCGACGATCTTGGACCAGACGCCGTCGGTGAAACCGCGTTCGTCGTCGGCCATCTCCCGCACGTAACGATTCGGTGTCTCCTGCGCGAGGAACGCCCGCACCGAATCGCGCAGCGCGTCCTGCTCGTCGCTGAAGTGGAAGTCCATGCTGCTCCTGCTTCGATGGTCGAGCTCTCGCTTCGCCCTCCCGGCCTCCGGCCAGGGCTCCGCTTCGTCTCCTGCTTCGATGGTCGAGCTCTCGCTTCGCCCTCCCGGCCTCCGGCCAGGGCTCCGCTTCGTCTCCTGCTTCGATGGTCGAGCTTTCGCTTCGCCCTCCCGGCCTCCGGCCGTCGCGCGCCGGCTCGCATGGTAGTCAGGGCCTCGGGACCGGAGGTATCCTCCGCCGCCATGGATTTCGCCTACACGCCCGAGGACGAAGCCTTTCGCGACGAGCTACGGGCGTGGCTCGCCGAGAACCTCCCGAGGTTCCTCGCCGACTGGGGCGGCGACGAGGACCCCGGCGGCGGCCGCCAGGGAGGCACGGGCGGCGGCATCGCCCGCACCCAGGAGCGCCGCAAGGACTGGCAGCGCCGCCTGCACGAGGGCCGGTGGGCCGCGATCAACTGGCCGAAGGAGTGGGGCGGGCGTGAGGCGACGCCGGTGCAGAACGTCATCTATTCCGAGGAGATGGCCCGCACGCGCGCGCCGGGCATCTACAACGCGAACGGCCTCTGGCAGATCGGCCCGATGATCATCCGCTGGGGCACCGAGGAGCAGAAGCAACGGTGGCTCCCCGGCATCCTCAGCGCGGAGGAGCACTGGTGCCAGGGCTTCACCGAGCCGCAGGCCGGCTCGGATCTCGCCAACCTGCGCACCACCGCGATCCGCGACGGCAACGAGTACGTCGTGAACGGCCAGAAGATCTGGATCTCCACGGCGCATCTCGCGAAGTGGGGCCTGTTCCTGTTGCGGACCGACCCGACCGCGATCGAACGCGGCGCGAAACACGAGGGCATCACGGCGTTCATCATCGACATGGAGACGCGGGGCATCGAGTGCCGTCCGATCCGCGACATCGTCGGCGACGAGATGTTCAACGAGGTGTTCTTCACCGACGCGCGGATTCCGATGGACTGCCGGCTGGGCGACGAGGGCGCAGGATGGAAGGTGGCGATGGGCACGCTCGGCCACGAACGTGTGGGCACCGCGGGGCTCGCCATCACGATGGCCGCCGACCTCCGGGCGATGATCTCGGCGGCGAAGGCCACGAACCCCGCCGCGCTCGAGGATCCCGAGATCCGCACCCGCATCGCGCGAGCGGCGACCGACATCGAGTTCACGAAGTTGCTCAACTACCGGGCGCTCACCAAGATCATGAAAGGCCAGAAGAACTGGCCCGAGGTACCGCTGGCCAAACTCCAGTGGAGCCACCTGGCGCAGACCCTCGCCGAGCTCGCCGTCGACATGCTGGGCCCCGCCGGGCTGCTCGCGAAGGGCGGGCCCGACGCGATCGACGGCGGCACCTGGACGCGCCTGTACAGCTTCCAGCGCTACACGACGATCGGTGCCGGCGCGACCGAGGTGCAGAAGAACATCCTCGCCGACCGCGCGTTGCTGCCCAAGAAGTAGCGGACGGCCTGGGGTGAAACTGGGCATCGTCACGCCGGTGCTCACGCTCAACCCGCGCGCCCACGCCGCATGGGAGCGCGACGCCACCTTCGACGACGTCGTGACGATCGCACGGACCGCCGAACGGCTCGGCTATCACCACCTGACGTGCTCGGAACACGTCGCCGTGCCGGCGGCGGCCGCGCCGGTCCGCGGCGCGACCTACTGGGATCCGTTGGCGACGTTCGGCTACCTCGCCGCCGTCACGACCACCATCAGGTTCGCGACGTTCGTGCTCGTCCTCGGCTACCACCACCCACTCGACATCGCCAAGCGATACGGGACGCTCGACCGCGTGACCGGCGGCCGTTTGATACTCGGCGTCGGCGTGGGGTCGTTGCGCGAGGAGTTCGAGGTGCTCGGCATGCCGTTCGAGGGGCGTGGCGCGCGCGGCGACGACGCGTTGCGGGCGCTCCGTGCGTCGTTCGGCGTTCGGGAGCCGCGCTACGACGGTTCGCACTATGCGTTCGGCGGGATGGTCGTCTCCCCGACCGCCTCGCAGGCGCGCGTGCCGATCTGGGTCGGCGGCCAGACCGAGCGCTCGCTGCGGCGCGCGGTCGAGCTCGCCGACGCGTGGACGCCGTTCCGGCTCGCACCGAACGAGGTCGATGCCGCCCTTCGGCGCGCGCGGGACTCCGAGGCCTGGGCGGCGCGTGAGACCTCCCTCGAGATCGGCCTCCAACCGGTGCCACCGATCGATCCCGTCGCCGACCCGGACGGCTCGCGGCGGGTAGTCCACGAGCTCACGGCCGCCGGGGCCACCATGCTGAACCTCCGGTTCGCGCACCGCTCGCTGGAGCACTACTGCGATCAGCTCGCCGCGGCGATGGAGCTCTTCGGCCCGCCCTGATCGTCGTCGAGGCCGTCGTCGCGCTCGGCCACCGTCAGGTCGGTCGGAAGGTCCCGCTTGCGGGCCCGCCGGTCCGCGACCCGCGACGCACGATCGCGCTCAGTCCGACGAGAGTCCGGCCGGGTGCGAACCCGCCGTTTCGAACGCCACGGTCGTGGCGCCGTCAGGTTCGTCAGGTCCGGTGTCGACCGTGAGGTCGATCACCGTCGAGAGCTTGCGCGCCCGCCGTTTCGCGACCCACGCCGCGACCGCCATCACCGCCGCCGCGTAGATCCACCCGAGCAGGATGTCGAAGACCCAGTGCTCGGCACCGTACACGAGCGCGAGGCCCATCGCGAGGACGTACGCCACCAGGAACACGCGGGTACGCCGCCCCACCATCGGCCAGAAGAACAGGCAGATCAGTGCGGGAAACGCGGCGTGCAGCGACGGCACCGCGGCGACGTCGTTCACGAGGTTGCTGCCACCGTTCACGACCACCGTCGCCGACTTCACCCCGAGCTCGCTCCAGACGAACTTCTGCGTTCGGACCGTCGCCGCGATGTGCCCCTGCTGGCTCGCCATCCACGGCGGCACCGCGGGGAACACCACGTACGTCAAGAACGCGGCGTAGCTCAACGCGACGATGCGCACCGCGTACCTGCGGTACTGCACGCGGTTCCGCACCCACAGCACGCCGGCGATGGCGATCGGCGCGATGAAGTGCGAGATGTAGACCGTGCACAGCACGTAGTCCCACCACCGGAGGTGCTGGGCGTCGAAGAAGTGCTGCTGCAACCAGACCGTCGGCGTGTGACCGAACGCGATGAAGTGGTCGAAGTCGAGCATCGCGAAGACGTGCGGCTGGATGCCGGTGTGCGCGGCGACGCCGCGGAGCTCGTCGTAGGTGGCGAGGACGACGAACAGAGGGAGCCAGTCCCGGATCACGTCCTTGACACCCTGCTTCGGGCTCGCCGCACTGGCCGCCAGCAGGCCCACGAAGACCCAGGCGAAGACCATCTGCCGCCCGGTCGGCACCCCGAGGACGAAGAGGGCCACGACGATCGCGACGGCGTAGAGGCCGAGTGCGAGGTGCACGACGCTCGGGCGCGCACGGACCCGGACGGTCGGCGGGATCGGCAGCGTTGCGGTCGTCAGGTCGTCGGCCAAGCGCCCACAGTCTGTCAGGCTCGCACGGCGCGATCCCAACACGCCTCGCGAACTGGGCCGTCACGGGCGGTGGACGGGCGCAGAACCCGCTCGGGTTCTCAGGCGAGACGCTCGACGACCGTGGCGTTGGCCTGCCCGCCGCCCTCGCACATGGTCTGGAAGCCGTAGCGCCCCCCGGTGGCCTCGAGGTGGTTCAGCAGCGTGGTCATGATGCGTACGCCGCTGGCGCCGAGCGGGTGCCCGAGGGCGATCGCCCCGCCGCGGGGGTTGAACTGCTCGGGGTCGGGCCCGAACTCCCTGGCCCACATCAAGGCGACGGCGGCGAACGCCTCGTTGCACTCCATGGCGTCGAACTGATCGATCGTCATCCCGCTGCGCTCGAGGAGGCGGCGCGTCACCGGGTTCGGGGCCGAGAGCACGAGGACCGGGTCGTCGGCGAGGACGGCGAAGTGCACGAACCGGGCGCGGACCGGGAGGCCGAGGCGTTCGGCGGTGGCACGGTCGGCGATCAGCATCGCCGCCGCGCCGTCCGACATCTGCGAGGCGTTTCCCGCGGTGATCTGGGGAGCCGGTTGTGCGTCCGACTCCCAGGCGGGCGGGAGCGCGCCGAGGCTCTCCATGGTGCCGGCGCGCCGGATGCCCTCGTCGGCCGAGAGCCACTCGCCGGTGAGCTCGCCGCGCTCGTCCCTGATCGGGACGGGGACGATCTCCCGCGCGAAGTGACCGTTGTCGGTGTTCGCGGCAGCTCGGCGGTGGCTCTCGAGGGAGAACTCGTCCATCTCGTCGCGGGTGATCCCGAACTTGTCGGCGAGCACCTGGGCGACCCAGAACTGGATCCCGAGGGTGTGGTTCGTGTTCGCCATGAAGTCCGGCGAGAAGGGGCCGGTGCCACCACGGGCGTTGCTCGACATCGGCGCCCGGGTCATCGACTCGACGCCGCAGGCGACGGCCAGATCGTAGGCACCGGCGATCACGCCCTGGGCGACGAAGTGCATCGCCTGCTGCGACGAGCCGCACTGCCGGTCGACGCTGGTCGCGGGGACGTGCCACGGCAGCCCGGCCGCAACCCACGCGTTGCGCGTCACGTTGCATCCCTGCTCGCCCGACTGCGTGACGCAGCCCCCGACCACGTCGTCGATCGACGCCGGGTCGAGCGACGGATGGCGGGCGAACAGCTCCCGCAGGGTGTGACCGAGGAGGTCCGTGGGGTGCCATCCGGCCAACGCGCCCTTGCGCTTGCCGATGGCGCTGCGCACCGTGTCGACGATCACCGCTTCCCGGACGGGCATGCCCGACAGCGTAGCGAGGGCACCCCGGTACACTCCCGAGCCCGCGGGGAGACGAAGCGGAGCCCTGGCCGGACGGCCGGGAGGGCGAAGCGGAGCTCGACCATCAGACAAGCGGGTATCCCGCCGCCGAGTGAGGGCGACAATCGAGGCCAGGAGACGAAGCGGAGCCCTGGCCGGACGGCCGGGAGGGCGAAGCGGAGCTCGACCATCAGACAAGCGGGTATCCCGCCGCCGAGTGAGGGCGACAATCGAGGCCAGGAGACGAAGCGGAGCCCTGGCCGGACGGCCGGGAGGACGAAGCGGAGCTCGACCATTGAGAATCGCCGCGCTGGTGAAGCAGATCCCGGAGTTCGAGGAGATGGAGCTCGGACCGGACGGGCGGCTGCGCCGCGAGGGAATCGACCTCGAGATGAACCCGTACTGCCGGCGGGCGGTCGCCAAGGGCGTGGAGCTCGCGCGCTCGAGCGGCGGGACGTGCACCGTGATCACACTCGGTCCGCCCTCGGCCGAAGAAGTGCTGCGCGAGGCGATCGCTTGGGGCGCGAGCGACGGCGTGCTCGTCACCGACCCCGCGTTCGCCGGGTCCGACACGCTCGCCACGGCGCGTGCACTCGCGGCCGCGTTGACACGGGAGGGACCCTTCGACCTCGTGCTCTGCGGCCGCAACTCGGTGGACGCCGACACCGGACAGGTCGGGCCGGAGCTCGCCGAGCTGCTCGACCTCCCGTTCGCCACCGGCGTGCGCCACCTCGCGATCGACGACCGCGTCGCGCACGTGCGCGCCGAGCACGACGACGGCTGGTTGCAGGCCGACGTTCCCCTTCCGGCCGTGCTCTCGACGGCCGAGCGGCTGTGCGACCCCTGCAAGATGGATCCCGACGCGCGGGCCGCGGTGCCCGCGGGCCGGATCCGCGTTCTCGACGCCGCGTCGCTCGGGGACGGACCCTGGGGCCAGGCCGGCTCGCCGACGACCGTCGGCGCCACCCGGCTGCACTCCGTCGACCGGGCGCGGTTGCAGTGGCCGGACGCGCCGCTCGGCGAACAGGTGCACCGAGCGATCGAGGTGCTGCGGGGACGCGGCGCCCTCTCGGGCGGCCGCGCCGAGGTCCCCGATGGCCGCGGCGCCGTATCGACGGTCCCCGAGCCGAGGGCCGAGGGGCCCCTCGACGTCCTCGTGCTCGTCGAACCCGAGCGCCGGCACCTCGCCCGCGAGCTGCTCGGCGCGGCCGCGGTCGTCGGCGCGAACCGGCGTGCGCGCGTCGCCGCGCTCGTGGTCGACGATCTCGACCTCGTCGACCTCGGGCCCTGGGGGGCCGACGTGATCCTGTTCGCCAACGGCCTGCACGTCGAGGAGGACGTCGCGGCGACGGCCGCCGCGTGGTGCGAGTCGCAGGCGCCCTGGGCCGTGCTCTCCCCGAGCACGGCTTGGGGTCGTGAGGTCGGGTCTCGGCTCGCGGCCCGGCTGGGCGCCGGGCTCACCGGCGACGCCGTCGCGCTCGAGGTCGTCGGCGACCGGCTCGTCGCGTGGAAGCCCGCCTTCGGCGGCCAGCTCGTGGCCGCGATCACCGCGTCGTCGCCGACCCAGATCGTGACCGTGCGGGCCGGCATGCTCCCCCGGCTCACACCCCGACCGATGCCGGTCCCCGCGCCCGTGACCGAGATCGAACGACACGTCCGGTCGCGCGTGCACGTGCTTGCCCGGGCGCGCGACGACGATCTCGACGTGCTCGCCGATGCCACCGCGATCGTCGGTATCGGTCAGGGCGTCGACCCGGGCGAGTACGAGTCGTTGCAGCCCCTGCTCGAGGTGCTCGGCGCCGAGCTCGGCGCGACCCGCAAGGTGACCGACAGGGGGTGGCTCCCCCGGGCCCGGCAGATCGGCATCACCGGACGCAGCCTCGCGCCGCGACTGTTCGTCTCGATCGGCGCGAGCGGCAAGTTCAACCACACCGTGGGCCTGCGCGGAGCCGGGACCGTCCTCGCCGTCAACCCGGACCCGCAGGCACCGATCTTCGAGGTCGCCGACGCCGGCATCGTCGGCGCCTGGCAGGAGGTGCTGCCCCTGCTGGTGGCCGAGCTCATCGCCGCCGGCCCGTCAGCGCCGAGGCGTTGAACGTCCGCGGCGTACACGGCCCGGCAACGCATCCACCCGAACGGCGGCCGGGTCAGCCGGTGGCGGGCTGAGGCTTCGGTGGACGCCAGAAGAAGGCGAGCAGCGTGGCCGCGCCCCCGGCGCCGACGACGAGCGCGATCCAGAGCCCGTCGAGGCCGACGACGTGCTCGCCGATCCAGTTGATCCGGTCGTCGACGGACCACTCCCCGGCGCCGAGTGCACCCAACGCGAGCGAGGCCATCGCCAGGTTCATCACGTACTCCCAACCCTCTCCGGGCCGGAAGATGAAGAACCCGTTCCTCAGGTGGTTCGTGATCCACGCCACGAACATCACGCCGGCGCAGGCGCCGGCGGCGAACGGGGTCAGCAGGCCGATCGCCAGCATCGTGCCGGCCGCCAGCTCGGTGATGCTGGCGAGCCAGGCGTGCAGCCATCCGGGCTTCATGCCCAGGCTCTCGAACCACCGGCCGGTCCCGGCGATCCTGCCGCCTCCGAAGACGTGGTTGTAGCCGTGGGCCACCATCGTGAGCCCGACGGCGACCCGCAGGATCAGCAGCCCGGCATTTGCACCGTCCATCGTCGCTCCTTTGCTCGCGTGCTCATCATGGCCGATCGACGGCCGCCCGCGCACCGTTGCCCAATCTCCCGCGCACCGTCTCCCGCGCACTGTCTCCCGCGCACCGTCTCCCGCGCACCGTCTCCCGCGCACCGTCTCCCGCGCACCGTCGACCGACCCCACCGTCGACCGACCCCTTCCGGGCGGTGTACCGTTTCCTGACGTTGCCGTCAGTGACCGCCGCCGGAGGGACGAGACCATGAGCGAGCGTCGGGAGGCGGGTATCCCGCCGAGCAGCGAGCGTGGCCCAGCGGCCCGGCGCCGCAGGCGCCAGGAGCGGAGACCATGAGCGAGCGTCGGGAGGCGGGTATCCCGCCGAGCAGCGAGCGTGGCCCAGCGGCCCGGCGCCGCAGGCGCCAGAGCGGAGACCATGAGCGAGCGTCGGGAGGCGGGTATCCCGCCGAGCAGCGAGCGTGGCCCAGCGGCCCGGCGCCGCCGGCGCCAGGAGCGGAGACCATGAGCGAGCGTCGGGAGGCGGGTATCCCGCCGAGCAGCGAGCGTGGCCCAGCGGCCCGGCGCCGCAGGCGCCGGGAGCGGAGACCATGAGCGAGCGTCGGGAGGCGGGTATCCCGCCGAGCAGCGAGCGTGGCCCAGCGGCCCCCCGCCGCCGGCGCCAGGAGCGGAGACCATGAGCGAGCGTCGGGAGGCGGGTATCCCGCCGAGCAGCGAGCGTGGCCCAGCGGCCCGGCGCCGCAGGCGCCAGGAGCGGAGACCATGAGCTCTGAGCCTGACGCCGGCCTCGATCCGGAGGTCGAGGAGTACGACCCGTTCGAGACGTTCAACCGCAGCGTGGGCGTCGGGGTGATCGAGAACCCGTACCCGATGTTCGCCCTGGTGCGCCCCGACCATCCGGTGTTGAAGGAGGACGTCCGCGCGCTGGCGGGCCTCGACCCCGATGGCGACGTGGGCAGCGCGCCGCCGCGGCTCGACCAGATCCCCGACGTCTACACCGCGTTCAGCTTCGATGCCGTGCAGCAGGTGCTGCGCGACGGCGAGACGTTCTCGTCGTCGGGATACGCGGACATCATGGGCATGGTCATGGGCCACACGATCCTCGAGATGGACGAGCCGGAGCACCACACGTACCGGGCACTCGTGCAGAAGGCCTTCACCCGCAAGGCGATGGAAACATGGGAACGCGAGGCGGTGGTGCCGATCGTCGACGAACACATCGACGCGTTCGTCGATCGCGGACACGCGGAGCTGGTGCGCGAGCTGACGTTTCCGTTCCCCGTGAACGTCATCGCCCGCATGCTCGGGCTCCCGCGCGAAGACCTACCGCAGTTCCACCGCTGGGCCGTCGAGCTCATCAGCGTCAGCTGGGAGTGGGACCGGGGTATCGCTGCCTCACAGTCGCTGCGCGACTACTTCGCCGGGATCCTCGCCGAACGGCGCCGACGGCCGACCGACGACGTGATCAGCGTCCTCGCGCAGGCCGAACAGGAGGGCACGCACCTGACGGACGAGGAGATCTTCGCCTTCCTCAG
This sequence comes from Acidimicrobiia bacterium, assembly GCA_046331155.1. Classification (GTDB taxonomy): domain Bacteria; phylum Actinomycetota; class Acidimicrobiia; order IMCC26256; family CAWATG01; genus JAXLRK01. The sequence continues at coordinate 637,336 of JAXLRK010000002.1, read as the reverse complement.
GCTGCTGCTCCCGGCCGGCGCCGAGACGACCTACCGGTCGTCGAGCAACCTGCTGTTCGGATTGCTGACCCACCCCGCGCAGCTCGACGCGCTGCGCAACGATCGATCGCTGTTCCCGCAGGCGATCGAGGAAGGCGTGCGCTGGGAGCCGCCGCTCCTCACGATCATGCGGACCGCCACGCGCGAGACCGAGGTGTGCGGGATACCGATCACCAAGGGCGCATCCATCGTCGTGAACATGGGCTCGGCCAACCGCGACGAGCGCTACTGGGACCGGCCCGACGAGTTCGACATCTTCCGCCCGCCGCGCCAACACATGGCGTTCGCGTTCGGGCCGCACATGTGCCTCGGGATGCACCTGGCCCGCATGGAGACACGGGTCGTGCTCGAGCGACTCTTCGACCGGCTGCCCGACCTCCGTCTCGATCCGGACGCCGAGCCACCGGCGATCACGGGCATGACCTTCCGCGCGCCGACCGCCCTCCCCGTCGTCTGGGGTTGACGCTCCATCCTTCAGCATCGAACATCGCAGGAAGAGAACCCAGGAGGTGCGGCCATGCAGCCCGAAGACCTGATCCTCGTGAGCGTCGACGATCACGTGGTCGAGCCCCCGAACCTCTTCGACGACCACCTCCCGGACAAGTGGAAGGACGCGGCGCCCAAGAACGTCCACCTCGACGACCAGAACATCGACGTCTGGACGTTCGAGGGCAACGTCATCCCGAACATCGGGCTCAACGCCGTCGCCGGCCGCCCGCCCGAGGAGTACAACGTCGAACCGACGAAGTGGTCCGACATGCGGGCCGGCTGTTACGACATCCACGAACGCGTGAAGGACATGAACCGCAACGGGATGCTCGGCTCGATGTGCTTCCCGAGCTTCGTCCAGTTCTGCGGGCAGCTCTTCTCGAAGTCCAAGGACCTCGACACGTCGATCCACCTGCTGCGCGCGTACAACGACTGGCACATCGACGAGTGGTGCGGCAGCTACCCCGGCCGCTTCATCCCGTTGTCGATCCCGCCGATCTGGGACCCGCAGCTCATGGCCGACGAGGTCCGCCGCGTCGCCAAGAAGGGCTGCCACGCGGTGACGTTCTCTGAGAACCCGGCGAAGCTCGGCTGGCCGACGATCTTCGGCGACCACTGGGACCCCTTCTTCGCGGCCTGCCAGGACGAGGGCACCGTGATCGCGCTCCACATCGGATCGAGCTCGACCGTGCTCGAGCTGGCGCCCGACGCGCCGATCGACATCATGATCACGCTGACGCCGCTCAACACCATGAACGCGGCGACGGACCTCCTGTGGTCGCCCGTCCTGCGCAAGTTCCCCGACCTCCAGTTCGCGTTGAGCGAAGGGGGCACGGGCTGGCTGCCGTACTGGCTGGAACGGGTCGACTACGTGTACCAGCAGCACCGGTACTGGACCGGGCAGGACTTCGGCGACCAACTCCCGTCGCAGGTCGCGCGGGACCACTTCTCGTTCTGCTTCATCAGCGATCGGGCCGGGATCGAGCAACGCGACCGCGTCGGGATCGATTCGATGACCTGGGAGTGCGACTACCCGCACTCGGACTCGAGCTGGCCGCACGCCCCGGAGGCGCTCGCCAAGCAGCTCGAGGGCCTGACCGACGTCGAGGTCGCCAAGGTCACCCACGAGAACGCGATGCGGATCTACCGCTACGACCCGTTCGCCCACCGCCCGAAGGAGCGGTGCACAGCCGGTGCCCTGCGCGCCGAGGTGGGCGACTGACGGTCCCCGACCTCACCGTTTTGGCTGGCCAGCGGCGCGATTTCCCGACCGCTCGCCAGCCAGAACAGGCCGGCCTCGGTGCCTGAGCCGGGGCACGAGCCCCACGTCCACGAGCAACCGCAGCGCCCGCTGCTCGGCCGCGTCGATCACCACGGCGTCGCCCGGTTCCCGGTTCACGATGAAGCTCACGACGCAGTCCTCGCACGCCTCGGTGTGCTCCATCACGCACTCTCCGCAATCGATTCGCACCGTCGCTCTCCTCCTCGCCCGCAACGACTCGGAGTATGCCGACGGGGTACGACATCCACCCCCCCATCATTCTTTCGATGGAATCCCCCAATAGTTCGGGGATCTCATCGAAAGAACGCGAGGTCAGGCGCGCAGGGCGGCCAGGAGCGTCGAGGCCGAGACCACGACCGCACCCTCCTCCTCGGCGTGCTCACGCACCCAGCCGTCCGACGACGCGACCACGACGCGCAGGCGCGGCGGCAGCGCCGCGATCTCCCCGACGATGACCGAGTCGGCCTCGGTGTCCTCGGGCGAGAACACCACGCGCACCCCGGGCCGTCGGGCGACCGGGGCGACACCGACGTCGGCGCCGTCGAACACGACGGTCACATCGCACCCCGTGCGCGCGTGCAACGCAGCCAGTGCGGTCGTCAGGCGCTCGCGCTGGTCGGCGGGCCGGTCGCTTCCCCACGCCCGCTTCGACACGTTGTACCCGTCCACGTAGAAGACGGTCGCCGGGGCGCGCAGCATGGCGTCGAGCGCCCGGGCGCTGTCGGCGACCATCCCGGGCGGCACCACCGGCGCCTGACGGCGCCGGCGCGCCGTGCCCACCGACTCGGCCCGCTCGGCCTCGGCGAGCTCCACGCGCGGCTTGCCGTCCGTGATCTCGGACCGTTGGGGTCCGTCGACCCGGGCCTCGACCGGCGCGACCTTGCGCGCCTGTTCGACGACGCCGCTCAGCCCCTGCGCCAACCGTCGGGCCAGCTCGGCTGCGTCGGCCAGCGCCTGGAGGTCGCCGTACCGCAGTCCCGTACCCGGGGCGGCGGCCTTCTCCAGGGCCGCGGCCTTCGCCGCCAGCGCGTCCTCGGTCTCGGCGAGCCGGGTGCGGATCTTGCGCAGCTCCGCGTCCGCGTCGCGTGCACGCTGCGCTTCGCGCTCGGCCCGCCGTTCGGCCACCTCGATCGCCGCCCGCTCCTGCGCCACCTCGGCCTCGAGGTCCGCCGCGCGCAACCGGGAGCTGTCCGCCTCGCGTGCAGCCTGCTCCTCGCGGGCGCGCCGGTTCCGGCGTTCCTCGCGGAGCTCCTCTTCGAGGCGCACGACGTCGGCGGTCGCGTCCTCCAGGGCCGCCTGCACCCGCCGACGGGCCTCGTCGAGCGAGGTCACCTGCGTCTGCATCGCCTTGACGTCGTCCGCGGCCTCCTGCTCGCGGCGGGAACGGTCGTGGAGTGCGCAGACGACGCCCAGCCCGAAGACCCACCCGCCGGGACGGCCGGCGTACAACGCTGACGCGAGCAGCGGAAGGTCCGATCGTTCGACCGCCTCGTCTACCCGGCGCAGCGCCTCCGCCGCGCTCCAGCCGTCGAGTGCGGCCCGGACCTCCGAGCGGGCGAGGAACGCCGCGGCGACCGGGCGCAGGAAGGACTCGTCGGCCTCCAGTGCGCCCGCGAGCTGCTGGCGGGCCGCCGTCCGGGCCATCCCGCGGCGGTCGAAACCGGCGACGGGGCGCAGTGCGGGCGGTACGTCGGACGCCGCCATCCCCCGGAGCACCTCCCCCGCCACGTCGAGGAGCGGGGCCAGGAGCTGCTCGGGCAGGCGCGGCAGCCCACCGGCGGTCGGCTGGGCCTCGACAAGGGTCACGTCCGTCACGCAGTCCTCCGGATGGGGCTGGTGTGCCCGTTCAACAGGGCACCTCGTAGACTCTCAGGGATGCAGTCACGCTACGAGGAGATCACGCTCGACACGCAAGGCGACGGCGACATCCTCGACGTCACACCTTACGCGCAGAAGGCCATCGACAACGCCGGTCTGCGCGACGGGCTCTGCACGGTCTTCGTCGCGCACAGCACGTGCGGGATGACCACCATCGAGTTCGAGCCGGGCTGCAACGCGGACCTCAACCGCATCCTCGACACCGTCGCGCCCCAGGACGACCGCTGGGAGCACAACGAGCGCAACGCCGACACCAACGGCCACAGCCACGCGAAGGCCGCGCTCATCGGCCCGTCGGTCACCGTGCCGTTCCGCACCGCGGAGCTGCTGCTCGGCGTGTGGCAGAAGATCGTCTGCATCGACTTCGACGACCGGCCGCGCACCCGCAAGCTGATCGTCCAGCTCCTCGGCGCCTGATCCGCCCCGCTCGCGCGGGCGCGGCTACGAATCGACTGCGGCGTCCTCGAGCGTCTCGATCCGGTCGCCCCCGGCGCCGCACCACCGGCACGTCACCTGCTCGACGTGCTCCTCGAGCACCTCGACGTCCTCGATCTCGAGCTCGCCGCCCACGCTGAAGTGATGGAAGGCGCGGGTGCGCGCCGTCGAGACCACGTCGAAACGGGTCAGGTTGCCGCACCCCGCGCAGCGGTACCGGGTCGTCATCGACGATGATCCTACCGGATCGAACACCTGTTCGGTACACTCGCCCTCGTGCAACGGTCGTTCGACGAGCTGGGTACCCCGCTGTGCGACGTGACGTTCGCCGTGATCGACCTCGAGACGACGGGCGGGTCGCCCGCGACCTGCGCCATCACCGAGGTCGGGGCGGTGAGGTACCGGGCCGGCGAGTGTCTCGGCACGTTCCAGACCCTCGTGAACCCGGGCGTGCCCATCCCGCCCATGATCACGGTCCTCACCGGGATCACCGAGGCGATGGTCCTGCCCGCGCCGGCAATCGGCGAGGTGTTGCCGCCGTTGCTCGAGTTCCTCGGCGGTGCGGTGATCGTCGGTCACAATGTCCGCTTCGACGTCTCGTTCCTCGACGCCGCGCTCGCGGCCCACGGCTACCCGCCGCTCGCGCACACGCGCGTCGACACGATCGGCCTGGCGCGCCGTCTCGTCCGCGACGAGGTGCCCAACCTCAAGCTGGCCACGCTCGCGCGCCATGTCCGCACGAGCGTGCAGCCGAGCCACCGCGCGCTCGACGACGCGCGCGCCACCGCGGAGCTCCTGCACGCATTGCTGGAACGCGCCGGCACTCTCGGCGTGCTCGGCCTGGACGACCTCGTCGAGCTGCCCACCATCCGCGCCCATCCTTCGGTGTCGAAGCTGCGGCTCACCGCGTCGATCCCCCGCGCGCCGGGCGTCTACCTGTTCCGCGACCGCAACGGTCGCGTGCTCTACGTCGGCAAGGCCACGAACCTCCGCGCCCGCGTGCGCTCGTACTTCGGCAGCGACGATCGCCGCAAGGTTCCCCAGCTCCTGCGCGAGACCGCCTCGATCGACCACCTGGTGTGCCGCGACCCGCTCGAAGCCGAGATCCGCGAGCTCCGCCTGATCCACGAGTACGCCCCCCGCTTCAATCGACGGTCGAAGCACGCCGGACGCAAGGCCGCGTACGTGAAGCTCACGCTGGGCGAGCCGTTCCCGAGGCTCGTCGTCACCCGGGTCGCGCGTCCCGACGGTTCGATCCACCTCGGCCCGTTGGCCTCGTCGGCGACAGCCCACGCCGTGAAGGAGGCCATCGAGTCGGCCGCCCCGTTGCGCCGCTGCACGAAGCGGATCTCCCGGCTGGGCGGGTGCCCCGCCGACGGGCCGTGCGTCCCCGCGCAGCTCGGGGTCGCCCTTTGTCCGTGCTCGGGCGCGGCGAGTCCGTCTGCCTACGCCGCGGTGGTCGAGCGGGTTGCAGGCGCGTTGCGAGGCGACCCTGCGCCGCTGCTCGGACCGCTCGAGGCGCGCATGCTCGCGCTCGCGTGCGACGAACGCTTCGAGGAGGCGGCCCTCGCCCGCGACCGGCTCGACGTGCTCACCCGGGCGCTCGAACGGCAGCGCCTGCTCGAACAGGTCGCCGCGGCGCAAGACGTCGAGCTCGTCGGCCCCGACGGGCCGGTGCGGCTGCGCTCCGGTCGGTTGCTGCTCGGTGCCGGCCCCGGGTCGGCCGGGGAGGAGGCCGGCACGACCGACGGCCCCGGGTCGGCCGAGGAGCTCCTGGTGGTCGCGCGCTGGTTGCGGAAGCACGCCGGACGCATCCGGCTGGTCCGGGTCGACGGGGTGCTCGCGTCCCGATTGCCGGCGCTCCCGGGCTCCGGCTACGTCTCGCGTCCCGAGGCGTCGCGCCGCCCCAGCCACCAGCGGCCACCCTCGAGCACCAACTGGACCAGCGTCGCCGCGAGCAGGGACCAGACGAGCACGAGCCCGGCCAGCCGTCCGTAGCGGTTGAAGATCGAGTCGCCGTTGACGATCTGGAGCCCCTGGTCCTTGTTGAGGTAGCCGAGGGCGTTCCCGATCCTCGCGCACACGTACCCGGCGACCGCGAGGCACGCCACCCAGACCGCGAAGCGCAGCGCGATCGAGTCGAAGATCGTCCGCGGGCCGGCCGGACGCTCGAGGAACCGCCGGCGGCGCACGGTGGCCGGAACCGCGGGGACCGCCGTGCGGGCCGCGGCCGGAGCCGCCGCGGGCACCGGGCCGTTCGCCTGGTAGGCGGCGGCCGCGGCGGGCACCGCCGGCTGCTGGCCGCTCTCGGCGCGCACGGCCGCCATGAGGATCGAGTTCTCGAGGTCGAGCTGGGTCCGGTCGCCGGTCACGTTCGGCTCGGCCGGGGCTGCCTGCGGCACGGTGCTGTCGACGGCGCGGAACGCTTCCGGCACGCGCAACGTCTGCCCGCACCGGTCGCAGCGGATCGTCGCACCCAACGTTCCCAGCGTGTCGATGCGATGCTTCGTGCCGCACTGCGGGCACTGCAACGCCTTCGCCATCAGCTGCCTTCCCTCGTCCGAGCGTCCGTACTCACGTGCACGAACGACTCGAGCACCCGAGCCGCGGCACCGCTGTCGATCGCCGCGGCACCCCGCTCGATCCCCTCCGGAAGATCGGCCGCGAGATCGGCGACGATAAGCGCGGCGGCGGCGTTGAGCAACGCGACCTCCCGGGCCGGGCCCGGCGCACCCGCGAGGACCTCGCGGACCACCCGGGCGTTCGTAGCGGCGTCGCCACCCGCCAGATCACCCAGGTCGACGACGCGCAGCCCGAGCGCGGCCGGGTCGACCTCGAACGTCGTGATGGCGCCGCCCCGCAGCTCGAACGCCGTCGAGGTCGTGGTGAGCGTCAGCTCGTCGAGCCCGTCGTGGCCGTAGAAGACGAGGGCGTGCTCGGCTCCGAGCTCGCGCAACGTGCCGATCATGCGCTCGGCCATCGACGGGTCGGAGACGCCCATGGCCTGGTGGCGCACGCCGGCCGGGTTGGCCAGCGGGCCGAGGAAGTTGAAGGTCGTCCGCACGCCGAGCTCCCGGCGGGTCGGCGCCGCGAAGCGCAGGCCCGGATGGAACGTCGGCGCGAAGCAGAACCCGATGCCCGTCTCCTCGATGCAGCGCGCCACCCCTGCCGGTCCGAGGTCGATGATCACGCCCAGCGTCTCGAGCACGTCGGCCGACCCGCACAACGACGACGCGGCGCGGTTGCCGTGCTTGGCGACACGCGCGCCGGCGCCCGCCGCGATCAACGCCGCCAGCGTGGACACGTTGATCGTGCCAGCACGGTCTCCACCGGTGCCGCACGTGTCGATCAACGCCTCCGGCGCGTCCACCTGGACGCGCTGCGCGTGCCGCAACATCGCGCGGACCATGACGGCCAGCTCCTCGGAGGTCTCGCCCTTGGCCCGCAACGCCACCGCGAAACCCGCGATCTGGGCGTCGGTCGCCTCGCCCTCGAGCAGCTTCGCCATGACGCGGTCGATCGACTCCGAGGGTGCGCTCTCGCCGCGCATCAGCGCGCCGATCACGTCGGGCCACAGCGTTGCGTCGGCGCTCATCGTTCCTCGTCCCACCACAGGTCGTGCTCGAGCACGCCGCGGGCGATGAGCCCGAGCTGCACCTCGCTGGTGCCCTCCACGATCGTCAGCTGCTTGGCGTCCCGGTAGTACAGCTCGGTGGGGTGGTCCTCCATGTATCCGGCGGCGCCGAGCATCTGTACCGCCTCGTTCGACACGCGCACCGCGAGCTCGGTCGCGTAGTACTTCGCCATCGACAGGTAGGGCACCGATTCCTTGGCGAACTGCCCGCGGTCGGCCATCCAGGCGGCGCGGTAGGTGAGCAGCCGGGCGGCTTCGATCTCCGACGCGAGGCGCGCGATCTTCCACTGCGTGCCCTGGAAGTCGGCGATCGTCTTGCCGAACGCGGCCCGTTGCCGCACGTAGTCCACCGCGTACATCAGCGCGCCCTCGGCGAGGCCGATGCCCCGCGCGGCCACGATCGGCCGCATCGAGTTCAGGCCGAGCATGGCCAGCCGGAAGCCGCCGATCTCGCCGATCACGTTCTCGGCCGGTACCCGTACGTCGTAGAGCACCAGCTCGCCGGTGTCCACGCCCTTCACGCCCATCTTCTTGTCGACGCGTCCGACGTCGACGCCCGGCCAGCCTCGCTCGACGATGAACGCGCTCACGCTGTCGTGGGCCCGCGAGTCGGGCGGGCCCGTCTTGGCGAAGACGCAGTACCAGTCGGCCTGCCGCACGCCCGACATCCAGCACTTCGTGCCACTGACGATCCAGTCCCCGCCGTCGGGGCGCGCCCGGGTGCGCATGCCCATCACGTCGCTGCCGGCCTGGGGTTCCGAGAGCCCGAACGCGGCGCGCCGGGAGCCCTGCGCGATCGGGCGGACGTACCGGTCCTGCTGTTCCCGGCTTCCCGCGATCAGGACCGGCCCCGTCGGCAACCGGGTGAGCAGCAGCATCAGCGCCGCCGCGTTGGAGTACTTGGCCACTTCTTCGATCGCGATCGTGAGCCCCAGGATCCCGGCGCCGCTCCCACCGAGATCCTCGGGTATGCACAGCCCGGTGAGACCCGCCTCGGCGAACAGGTCGAAGAGATCCTGCGGGTATTCCTCGGTGCGGTCGATCTCCCGCGCCCGCGGGCGTACCCGTTCGCGGGCCAGCTTGCCCACCGACGCCCGCAACGCCTGCATCTCGGGCGACAGCGCGAAGTCCACGGGCCCGCAGACTACCGGCCTGGTCCACCCGACGGCGCATTTCGGACAGTACCGTCGGGCGTCAACGCGCGGGCCTCCCGGCGCGTCGAAGGGACGTGACGAGTGTCTCGAGTGTGGCGGTCGTGGCTACGGCCGTCCGGCCGCGGATCGTGAGGATGCCCGCGGTTCGTCCGCGCGCGGCACCGTCGGCGACCGCACCCGTGTACGTCGACTTCGACGACGCGTTCCCCGAGTTGCACGCCGCCGCCTACCGGGCCGGCTACCGGCTGCTCGGGAACCGCGAGGCCGCGGCCGACGTGGCCCAGGAGGCGTGCGCCCGCGCGCTCGACCGCTGGCGTTCGGTGGGCGGGCAGTCGTACACGGTCGCGTGGGTGGTCCGCGTGGCGACGAACCTCGCGATCGGGCAGTGGCGCAAGCAGCAACGGCGCGACAAGTTGGACCCGCGCGATCTGGTGCACGACGCCTTCCGGGCCGAGCACCCGGTAGGCGACCGCCTCGACCTCCATCGTGCGCTCGCGAAGCTGTCCAAGCGTCAGCGGGAGGTCGTGCTGCTGCGCTACGTCGCCGACCTCCCCGAGGCCGAGGTCGCGGCCGCGCTGGGCTGTTCGGCCGGCTCGGTCAAGACACACGCCTCGCGCGGACTCGCGGCATTGCGCGCCGAGCTCGGCGATCGCACGGAGCCCTGAATGTTCGACGATCTCGACGACCCGCTTCCCCCCGCTGCCGACGAGCTCATGCTCTCGTCGGTCCACGCCCGCGCGGCACGCATCCGCCGCGTGCGACGGGCGCGGGTCGCCGGCGTCGCGGGCGCGGCGATCGTGGTGGCCGGAATGGTGGGTCTGGCGGTGGCGCGCCGCGGGCCGTCGTCGCGCAAGGTCGACACGGCGACCACAGCCCCGGCGTCGTCCACCACCGGGCCATCGGGCCCGACCACCACGCCCCCACCCACGACCGGGCGCCGCGGTGGCGGAGGCCCGGCCACCCCGGCCGCGACGACCTCGGCGCCGAGCGCGGCGCTGATGCCGGGCACGACACCGCCCGTTCCGTTCTCCTCGGTGCAGCTGACCCTGGCCGTCCAGCCCGCCCGGTTCCGGTGGTCCGACGGACCGGCGGTCACCCTGGCGATCCGCAACGCCGGCGCGAGCTCGTTCACGTTCACGCCGTGGGCGACGTGCCGGACCGAGCTCTCGTTCACCACGGCGTCCGGGAAGGTCACGGGGTACCCGCTGCCGAGATGCCTCGGGCTCGACGGTCCGGTGACCCTCGCGCCCGGTCAGGTCGTGCGGGTCACGAAGCCGTTGACGGAGCTCGTGCCGCAGCTCGCGAAGTCCGGGCTCGCGCCCGGCGGCTACTCCGTCGACGTGGCGGTGTTCGACACGTCGTTGTCGGGTCAGAAGCTGCGCTCGCCGGCCCGGTCCATCACGGTCGACGCAGATGCCGCCACCTCCACGACCACCGGTCCGCCGACGTCGACCACGGACGCGGGATCGACGAGTTCGGCGCCCGGCGGATCGGGGACGTCGACGACCGTTGGCACCGCCGCGCCACCGCCCTGATTCCCCGTTCTGAGGAGCAGAGGTGACGCGTCGCGTCACCTCGATGACACAGAACCGGGCGGGCTGGTGTCGAGGGGTCGGACGCGACCCGCGCTACGCCGTGCGGCGGCGACGACGCAGGATCCGGCGCCGTTCGCGCTCGGTCAGGCCGCCCCACACGCCGTGCTTCTCTCGGTGCAACAGCGCGTGCTCGAGACACGTCTCGCGCACCGGGCAGATCGAGCAGATCTCCTTGGCCTCGTCGGCGTCCTCGTCGGTGATCGGGTAGAAGATCTCCGGGTCGACGCCTCGACAGCGGGCCAGTTGACGCCAGGGCAGATTGGTCGTACGCATGTGTCCCGAGCCTCCCCCTTGTCGGCGACGGTCCAACGCCTCTCCATCGGCCGCACACGCCCTTCTCCTGAGACGTTTCACGGTCCGTGGTCGTCCCGTCCGCCCGGGGGACGGACCCTAGGATGCGGCGGTGACCCCGCCATCCCAGCCGGCGCCCCGGCCGGCGCCCGTGCCCGCCCCCCCGGGCCCGAACCGAGCGGCCGCGTCGCGCCGGCCACGCCAGGTGGCCGCCTTCGCCATGGCCACGGGGCTGACCCTCCCGGCTCTGCTGCTCCGGGTGACGGGCACGCATCCGGTCGAATGGGTCGCCGCCATCCTCTTCGGCGTCGCCGTCGTCGGCGCCGCGTTCCTCCTGGCCTGGGCCGCCGAAGCGGTCCAGCTCGACGTGTCCCGGGGCGTGTCGCTCGCCCTCGTGGCGCTCATCGCCGTGCTCCCCGAGTACGCGGTCGACTTCGTCTTCGCCTGGAAGGCCGGCAAGGACCCCGAGCAGTACGCGCCGCTCGCCCTGGCCAACATGACCGGTGGCAACCGGCTGCTCATCGGTGTGGGCTGGTCGATGGTGGTGCTCATCGCGGCGTGGCGGATGAAGCGCCTGGCCGCGCGACGCGGCTACACCGGCGAGCTCGACACGGGCGCCCGGCTCGGACGGTCGCATGCGATCGAGATCGGCTTCCTCGCCGTCGCCACGATCTACTCCCTGACGTTGCCGCTGAAGCAAACGTTGACGTTGTTCGACGCGGCGGTCCTGGTCTCGCTGTTCGTCGCCTACATGGTGCGCATCAGCGGCGCGCCCGCGGAGGAACCCGACCTCGTAGGGCCGGCCGAGTTGTTCGGTGCCATGCCGCAGCGGCGACGGCGAATCGCGCTGGCGGTGGTCCTCGCGTTCGCGGCCGGGGTGATCCTCCTCGCCGCCGAGCCGTTCGCCGAGGCGTTGGTGAAGACCGGCGAGGAGTTCGGCATCTCGAAGTTCCTGCTCGTGCAGTGGCTCGCGCCGATCGCGTCCGAGGCACCGGAGCTGTTGGTCGCGGGCCTGTTCGCGTGGCGACTCAACGTGGAGTCGGGCCTGGGCGCGCTCGTGTCGTCGAAGGTCAACCAGTGGACGCTGCTCGTCGGGTCGCTACCGATCGTGTTCGCGATCTCGTCGTCATCCCTCCACGGCCTCCCGCTGGACGCCCTCCAGCGCGAGGAGCTCTTCCTCACCGCGGCGCAGTCGGCGTTCGCCGTCGCCGTGCTCTCGAACCGGGAGATCAGCGTGCGGGAGGCGCTGTCGCTCGGCGCCCTGTTCTTCGCCCAGTTCGTGGTGGGCGCCGTGCTGCCCGAACACGCGCGCGAATGGGAGCGCATCGGGATGGGGATCCTGTACCTGATCCTGGCCGCCGTGACCATCGCCCACCAGCGTCGAGCCGTGCGGGGCCTCGTTCGCGACGCGTTCCGTACTCCCAACGAGGATCTGATCCACGGCGACGCCATGGCCGACAACGACTGACACCTCAGGGTTGGCGTAGACGCAACTGTTGCGTTGAATTCCGCTCCCATGCGCGCGAAATCAACGCAACCGTTGGCCATCGGGCACAATCGCGGCCGTGGACGGCGAGGGCGCTCCGGAATCGGGGCCGATGCTCGACCCGCGGGCGATCGCGCGCGGGTCGACGATCGGGTTGGTGGTCATCATCCCCATCACCGTCGTCGGCGCCGTCCTCGAGCGGGTGCTCGACGACCCGTGCGGGGCGGACAGCCCCTGGATCGGCCTGCTCGCCCTGGGCATCTTCGGCGCCTACGTGGTGGCCGGGTGGCTCGCCGGCACGGCCGCCCCGGGAGGTGCCCTGAGCAACGGGGCGCTGGCCGGCCTGGGGGCGTTCGTGTTGTGGATCCCGGTCCGGCTGTTCATCTACGCGATCCGCGGCGACGTCGCCCACTGCTCCCGCCACGTCTTCACGCCCGGGCAGATCTTCTTCCACCTGCTGGCCGGCGCGGCCTTCGGCATGCTGGGCGGCTACCTCGGCGGCCGACGGGCCGCGAACCGCTGATCCCGCCCGTCCACCCGCCGAACGCCCGGCGCCGGCCGCGCGACAATGGTCCCCGGTGGTGAGTCGGCCGGGCGGCCGCGTGCGGGCGTCGACCCGTCCGAGGAACGTCCGGACTCCACAGGGCAGGGTGCTGGGTAACACCCAGTCGGGGCGACCCGCAGGACAGTGCCACAGAGAGCAGACCGCCGATGGCCGGGCTCGCCCGGCACAGGCAAGGGTGCAACGGTGCGGTAAGAGCGCACCAGCGCCCGGGGCGACCCGGGCGGCTCGGTAAACCCCACCCGGAGCAAGGTCAGACAGGGAGCGAGCGGCCCGCTCGATGCTCCCGGGTAGACCGCTGGAGCCGGCAGGCAACTGCCGGCCGAGATGGATGGCCGCCTCCGCCGGCCGGCGACGGTCGGCGGAACAGAATCCGGCGTACAGGCCGGCTCACCACCACTACCGTTTCGTGACCTGTGAAGCGCGCCGTACCTATCCGGCGAGTGTGGCGACGCTGGTGATGCGGTTGGCGGGCGGGTTGTTGCCGAGGCTGCCCCTGAAGGGCTGGTCGGAGAAGCTGAAGATGCCGCCGTCGGCACCGACCATGAGATACCCGTTGCCGTAACGGACCATGCCGACGACCGGGGCGTTGAGATGCGTGGATCCCATCGACCCGCGGAACACTGCGTCGCCGAACGCGAAGATCCCACCATCGGACGCCACCAGCCAGTAACCGTTCCCGCTCGCCGTGGGCACGAGCGACTGGACCGGCGCGTTGAGCCGGGTGCCGCCCATCGACCCGCGGAACGCCGCGTCACCGAACGCGAAGATCCCGCCGTCGGACGCGACCATGTAATAGCCCCGGCCCGACGGCGTCGCGATCGAACCGAGCACCGGCCCGTTCAGATGCATCGCCGCGACGTCACCGAACGCCTGCGCGTCGCCGCAGGGGATCACCCGGCCGCGGCTCGTGAAGATCCAGTAGCCGTGGCCCGACGGTGTGGCCGACAGGCTCGAGACGAGCTCACCCGCCGCGACCTGGGCCCGGTCCGCGTTGCCGTACCAGCCCGCGTCGCCGAACGCGTAGACCCGCCCGAGCGTGTCGACGATCCAATAGCCGCCACCCGACGGCGTCGGCTCTAGATGCACCGCCGCGACACCGAACACCGCCGGCCCCATCGCGTTCGCCGCGCCACCGAAATACCGAGCATCACCGAAGCTGTACACATGCCCCGCCGCGTCCAACATCCAATACCCCGACCTGACCGCGACCTCCGGCTTGACCTCCACCACCGGCGGCTCGGGCAGGTCCGGAATCGGGGCCGCGGGGATCACCAGGTTCGACTCTCCCGGGATCCCGAACCCGGTCGCGTTGTGGGCCTGCACCGAGAGCGTGTAGAGCACGTCGTTGGTCAACCCGGTGAACGACGCGGACCGTTCCCCGGCCCCCACATTGACGCTCTGACCACCCGGACTCAGCGTGACCGCGTACCCATCGACCGAAGAACCACCGTCATTGCTCGGCGGGAGCCACGAAACCGTCGCGCTGTGATCACCCGCGGAGGCGACCACGTTCGTCGGTGGTCCCGGTACCGCCGCCGGCGTCACCGTGTTCGACGCGACCGGAGAGCTGTTGCCCACCGTGTTGTGCGCCACCACCGTGAACGTGTACGACGTCCCATTGATCAGCGCGTCGAACGTCGCGCTGCGCGCCGTGGCCGGAACGTCCTGGGTCGCTCCGCCCGGTGACACCGTCACGGTGTACCCCGTGACCGACGCGCCTTCACTCGCCGGTGGAGACCACGTCACCTGCCCGCTCGCGTTCCCGGCGAACGCCCGCACATTCGTCGGTGGGCCCGGCGGCTTCGGCGAAGGACACGAAACGCCAAGGCACTGCGCCGGGTTCCCGTTCCCGATCCCGATGTTTCCGCCCCCGTCGATCGTACCGACGAGACCCTCGATGCCGTAGTCCGCGTTGCTCGTCACGGCGTTCTTGCGAAGCGTGGTCCCCGGCGCGAGGCCAACGTTGACGTAGATCCCGTCGTTCACCACCGCAGACGGGTTGTACGTGCTGCAGAAGCCGGGTTGGGACCCATTCGCCGAAACGAAGTTCTCCGACACGACATTGTCGGGCGCGCTCTGGGTCCCGACGATGCACAGGCCGGCTGCCGCGTTGCGCAGGAGCGTGTTCCCGGCGATCGTGTTCTGTGAGAAGCCGGCACGCCGATCATACGACTCCGCCGCGATGCCGACGCGGTTGTCGTGAATCGAGTTCCGCTGGATCGAGTTCAGCCTGCTGATTCCGCGCAGTGCGATGCCGGCCACCGTGCTCGTGGCGATGTCGTTGCCGGTGATGTTCGACCCTATGGCATACACACCGTCGATCGCGGTGCCGTTGCCGGTGAATCGATTGGCGCTGACGTCGGCGCCGCACTTGCCGAAGCCGACCCCCATGTGGTTATTCGTGAAGGTGCTCGCTTGATACAGATCCTTGCCCCCTGCCTCCGCGCAGTAGATCGCGGTGCCATTACCGCTGAACGAGCTCTCGGAGACGAAGAGAGGTCCGACGTGGAGGTTGTAGACGCCGGTGCCGTTGTTGTTGAAACTGATCATCGATACGGCGACGCCGTGATGCGTGGTGCTTCCCTGGTTGCGGATACCCGTGGCGAACCCTTGGATCGTGCCGTTCCACACGAAGGCCTGACGGTCTCGAGCGACGATTCCGGAGCCGGGAACGGAAGACCCCGGACCCTGGATCGTGTGGCCGTTCAGGTCGATGGTGATCCCGTCGGCCCCGATGAGGAGCCCGTCACCGGGACACTGCAGGTCGGCGTCGAGCACAAGGTTGGTCGTGACGGTCATGCCGCAGGTGACCGCGGCCGCCGCCGGCGGCGCGGCGGCGACGAGTCCAGCCAATCCGACCGCGGCCGCGGCACCAGCGGTCAGGAATCGACTTGCGAACCTTGCTCCGCGTGTTCCGCCCATCGACCTGCCTCCCTGCCCGCGCCCTCTCGCGAAGGACGCTCCACCTGCCCTCAGTTTCCCCGCCGGGTGGGACATTGCCAACCGGCAGGGGTGCCATGACCGGCCGGACGCGCCACCCGGCACGACCGGGCCGGAAGCTCAGGCGATGCCGAGCAGCGGGATCCGTTCCGGGTCGCCGAGCCCGGCGGCGTGCATCAGCACCTCGAGCTCGGCGGGGATCGCGTCGGCAACGAGCCACGGGTCCGGGACGAGGTTCGAGTCGACGGTCACGCCGACGTCGACATGGCCGTCGCTGCTCACCGACGTGAAGTTCACTCCCATGTTCATCAGGACCATGCTCGTGGGGAACGTGCCGGTGACGCGGGCTCCGGCGACGTAGAGCGGGAACGGCGCACCCTGGATCGTCGAGACGATCGTGTTCGTGATCACCGGCACCAACGGGAAGAACGGCTTCACCGCACGCACCCCGAAAGACCACGCGAACGGCGGGATCAGCTCCCCGACCGACGGCAGCCGCGTCCTGTACCGCCGGGCGATCTCCTTGCCCCGAGTGGTCTCACCCGACACGGCTTGCACGCGCTCGATCGGATCGACCCCGGTCGGCACCGAGACCATCAGGCTCGCGACGCGGTTGGTGAGCTCGACGTCGTCGGGCGCGCGCATCGAGATCGGGACCGAGATCGCGAACGGCCGCCCGGGTACGCGTTCGCCGATCTCGCGCAGATAGCGCTCGAGCGCGGCGCTGCAGAGCGCGACGAGGACGTCGTTGACCGTGACGTCGAGCTTCCTCCGCACGGCCTTCACGTCGCCCAGCGAGATCGAGGAGAACGCCATCGCCCGGTCCTCGCCCACGGCACGGTTGAAGGACGTGCGCGGCGCTCGCGACCGAACGGCTTTCGGTACGCCGTTCCGGAGCACCCCCGGCGTCAGGTCGGCGGCCCGACGCGCCAGCCCGCCCGCGAACCTCGCCGCCTTCACCGGCGTCGTCAGCAGGTGCATCCCGCCGCCGAGCACGTGCTCGAGCCCCGACGATTCACGCCCGCCGGGCCCTGCCGGCGCGGCAAGCTCGTCGGGGCCGTCGAGCGCCGGATCGGGTTCGAGGTCCAGCATCACGTGGCCGAGAGTCGCGCCCGACGCGCCGTCCATCAGGCAGTGGTGGTACGTCGTGTAGACGGCGGCCGTGCCGTCGGCGAGACCGTCGAGGTACCACAGCTTCCACAACGGCCTGTCGCGGTCGAGCCGGTACGAGATCACTTGGCGTACGGCGGCCGCGACCTCGCGGGGCCCGGCGGGAGGATCCACTTCGATGCGACCGACGTGCTCGTCGATGTCGAGATCGCCCTCCGTCCAGAACGGCCGATCGAGCTTGAACGGAACCTCCTCGAGCCTCCACGTGTACTTCGGGACGCGTCCCAACCGCCGGAGGAAGAGGTCACGCACCTGCTCGAAGCCGAAGTCGCGCGCCTCGGTGGTGTCGAGCGTGACGAGCCCGCCGACGTTCATCGGCGTGACCCTGCTCTCGATGGCGAGGAACAGCGAGTCCGCTCCCGACAACTGCTGCACGAATGCCTCCTTCTCGTTTCGTCAATCGGACCGCCGGGCAAGTGACAGGAGTCGGTCGACGACCGATTCGCCGTACGCGCGCGCGACCTCGCCCGTCAGCATCGGTTCCACGTGGACCAGTGTCAACCACAGCGTCCCCGCGGTGGTGACCGCCTGGGAGTAGACGCCGGGGAACCTCGAGACGTTCAGCGGCGCGCCGCCCCGGATGCAGCGCGGTCGGAGCACTGACCCCTCGACCGGCAGGTCCTGGGATCCGAGGTTGGCCAGGGAGTACGAGCCGATCGGCCTGTCCACGGTCACGAACTGATCGGCGAACCGTTCGCCGAGCACGGCCATCACGAGGTGATGCCCACGCTCCAGCTTCGCCGTGACCTGCGTCGTCACGTCGCGAGCCAGCACCCACGTGTCCATCGAGCCCACCTCCTTGTGCCGACCGAAGGCGTTGCCGGGGTAGGCGCCCAGGTCGGCGAGCGGGACCGGCTCGCGCAGGTGGGGACGGATGTCGATCGTCACCGCCGGGACCACCCACTGGTCGGAGGTGGGCCGGCTCAGTTCGGCCAGCGCCTGGGCCTCGGCGGCCGCGACCGCACCGGTGACCGACGTGCCGTGCCCACGGGCCGCGTGGCGGAGCGCGGCGGTCTCGGCCGGCGGGATGCTGTACGTGAGCACGTGAGAAGCCGGCGCCGGCCCGGCATCGTGCGGGCGCAGCGGGAAGAGCACGATCGGCTCGGCCGCCGTCTCCGTCGCGCACACCAGGAAGTCCTCGATCATCGCCTCGAGGCGCTCCCCGGACAGCCACTCCGGCAACAGGGCCTCGAGCGGCGGCGGGATCGTCCCGACCGGAGCGCACGACGTGCCCCCGCCGGCCATCAGCGCCTCGTACTCGTCGAGGAGATCGCGACAGAACACGAACAACGACCGGCCGTCGCACACGGAGTGGGCGGCCGTGACGATGATCTCCCCGCCCGGGTCGTCGGAGGCGAGAACCCGGACGCGGACCGGCGCGTCGCCGTCGAGGCTGATCGGCGTGTTCAGCTCCTCGTCGAACTCGCGCACCCAGTCGCTCGGGTCACGTCGCTCGACGACCGAGAACGGCGGACTGACGCTGTCGTCGCGCACGAACACGGGCCGCCCTTGGCCGGCCCGGTCGATGCGGACGTGGAGCAGCGGCCGGCGCGCGACCAGTTGCCCGAACGCGGTCTCGAGCACCTCTACGTCGACGGGCCCGTCGAAGTCGATCATCCGGACGAGATGGATGCCACCCCGCTGCTCCATGGCGTCCATCAGGAACTCGGTCGCGCCGAGCTCGCGCACGCGCTCCACCGTGGCGATGCCGCTTCGCACACTCATGGTCCCCCCCGGTGTGCGGGCTGTTGCGCACGAGCGAATCACCTCCGTGACCGGATCACAAGGGCACAACGTCCCGTCGCGCGCGGCACTCGCGCCGCGGCGATGCCCCGTCCCCGGTGCTAGAAGGGTGTATCCGCGCGCTCGCCGCGCACCAGGGGGAGGTGGTCGTGACGGTCGAGGCCGAGGCCGGTGCCCACCTCGAGCCGCCCGCTCCCAGCGGGGGGACCAGCCCGGGGGACTGGCTGCAGCTCCTCCAGGTCGTGCCGCGCACCGTGCGCTTCGCGCACCGGGCCCGTCGCCCCGAGCCCGGCAGCCCCGTCCCGCCGCTGACCTGGCGTTCCTGGCCGCTGGTCCAGGCGTCGCTCGACGACCTGTTCGTGAGCATCGGTCGGCTCCGCGGTGCCCCGGCGACCCGGACGCTCGACGCCGACGCGGTCATCGAGGAACAGCTCGCCGCCCTCGACGTGCTCTCGCGCGCCGGCGTCGAGGCCGATCCGGCGCGGATGTACCCGGAGCCCCGGCCCGTCTCGGAGCACCGGCTGACCGAGCGTCGCCGCCCACGCCTGCGGTTCGAGCACCTGTCGTTCCCGAGCGCGTTCGAGCCGCCCGAAGGCATGCCGCGCGCCGACCGGTGGCACGCGGACAGCGCCAACCACGTCGCGCACGCGTACCTGCTCCGCCACGAGGGTCCACGGCCGTGGGTCGTCGCAATCCACGGTGCCGGTGCCGGCGAGCCGTTCGACCTCCTCTGGATGGGGAGCGTTCGTGCGCACCGCCGGCTCGGCGTGAACGTCCTGAACCTCGTGCTCCCCCGTCACGGGCCGCGCTCGCGTGCCGCGTCCGACGACCGGTTCCCCGGCCCCGACCTGCTCGTGAACCTCTACGGGTTCGCGCAGGCGATGTCCGACGCGCGAGCTGCGGTCGCGTGGGCACGGGCGCAGCACGCGACGGCTATCGCCGTCCACGGGATCTCGCTCGGAAGCTACTCCGCGGCGCTGCTCGCCGGTCTCGAACCCGATCTCGACTGCGTCATCGCCGGGACTCCGCTCGTCGACGTCGTCGCGCTCGTGCGGAGCCACAGCGTGGGCTTCGAGGAGCAGGAACAGGCCTTGTTGCAGGTACTCGAGGACCCGAGCACGGAGCGGATCAACCGGCTCGTGTGCCCGCTCACCTTCCCCCCGCTGACCCCGAGATCGGGCCGCGTGATGTACGCGGCGATCGCGGACCGCATGGCGATGCCCGAACAGGCCGTCGCGCTCTGGGAGCACTGGGAAGAGCCCGAGACGCTGTGGCTCCACGCCTCGCACATCGGCGCGGTGTTCGCACGCAAGACGCGAGGCTTCGTCGAGGCCGCGCTTCGCAGTCGGGGCATCGCAACGGACGTGCGGTGACCCGGGATGCCGACCTTCAGCCTTGCGGACCTCTTCGAGCTCGTCGTCGACGTCGCCGCGGACCGTGAAGCGGTCGTCACGCCCGCACGCCGACTGACCTTCGCGCAGCTCGACGAGCGCGCCAACCGCTTCGCCAACCACCTGCTCGCGGCCGGAATCGGGCCCGGCGCGCACGTCGGGCTCCAGCTGATGAACGGCACGGAGTACCTCGAAGCCATGCTCGGCTGCTTCAAGGCACGCGCCGTACCGATCAACGTGAACTACCGCTACGTCGAGCGTGAGCTCGCATACCTGTTCGACGACGCCGACCTCGTAGCCCTCGTCTACCACCGCCGGTTCGGGCCGCGCGTCGCGTCGGCCGCCCACGGTCTCGGGGAGCTGCGGCACACCGTCGTCGTGGAGGACGGCGTCGGCGAGGACGTGGCGCCGGGCTCGATCGCCTACGAGGACGCGCTCGACGCCGCGGCCGCCGACCGGCCGGCGGTGGGCGACCGCAGCAGCGACGATCACTACATCGCGTACACGGGCGGCACGACGGGCATGCCGAAGGGCGTGCTGTGGCGCCACGAGGACGTCTTCTTCGCCGCCATCGGCGGCGGCGCACCGATGGCGCCCGAACACGCCATCACCCGCCCCGACGAACTGGCCGCGCGCGTCTCCGAGATCGGGCTCGTCGCACTTCAGACGCCTCCGCTCATGCACGTGTCCGCGCAGTGGGGAGCGCTCACCACCCTGTTCGGTGGCGGCAAGGTCGTGTTCGCGGACTCGGGACACTTCGACGCCGACGCGGTGTGGCGCATGGTCGCCGACGAGCGCGTGAACAGCCTGACGATCGTGGGCGACGCGATGGGCCGGCCGCTCGCGGACGCGCTGACGGCTGCAACGGAAGCCGGCGAGCCCTACGACGTGTCGTCGCTGTTCGTGATCGGCTCGGGCGGCGCCATGCTGTCGCCCACCGTCAAGACCCGCCTCACGGAGCTGCTCCCGCACGTCATCGTGGTGGACGGCTTCGGCTCGTCCGAGACCGGCGTCCTCGGTGCCGGCATGGTGACCGCGGGAGGGTCCGTCGACGGGTCGCGGTTCCGGGTCGACACGCTCACGACCGTGCTCGACGACGACGGCCGGGCGGTCGAACCCGGGTCGGGCGTGGTCGGGCACCTGGCCCGCCGCGGCCACCTGCCGTTGGGTTACTACAAGGACGAGGCCAAGACCGCAGCCGCGTTCGTCGACGTCGACGGAGTCCGCTGGGCGTTGCCGGGCGACATGGCCACGGTAGAGGCGGACGGAACGGTCGCGCTCCTGGGTCGCGGATCCGTCTCGATCAACACCGGCGGCGAGAAGGTCTACCCCGAGGAGGTCGAGGCCGTCCTCAAGGGCCACCCGGACGTCGCGGACGCAATCGTGGTCGGCACGCCCGACGAGCAGTGGGGTGAACGGGTCGTCGCGATCGTGCAGCCGCGCAACGGTGCGACACCGGACCTCGCCGATCTGGAGGCCCACTGCCGCGCGGAGCTGGCGCACTACAAGGTGCCGGGCGACATGCTGGTCGTCGACGAGGTCGTCCGGTCACCGGCCGGCAAGCCGGACTACCGATGGGCACGCGCCATCGCGCGACGCGCCGTCGGCCGCCCGCGCTGACCCGCATTCATCCCCGCTCCCCTGACGACCGCCTTCACGGCGCGCACGCGCACGGCGCTGCACCGCACCGGGGGCAGGCGGCACGGTAGCGATCGACGGCGTCCTCGAGCGAGAGGCCGAGCTGGTTGGCCAATGAAGCGAGCCAGGCGAGCGTGTCACCGAGCTCATGGATCTGCTCCTCCCGGCTGCCCTTGCGGACGGCCCTGGCCAGCTCGCCGACTTCCTCGGCCAGCCACGCGACCGTCGCGGGGACGCCTCGCGCGCGATCACGCTCCCCGAAAGTCACCTCCATCCGGCGTTGCAGCTCTCCGAGCTCCGTCATCGCACTCCCCCAGCTTCCGCCGCGTCGCCCACAGTATGAGCCAGACTCGCGCTCCGTGGCCGCGCACGAACTCGAGCCCGGGCTCTACGAGGCGTTGCTGACCCGCGCGCTCGAGCGGGACCTGGCTGCTCTCAGCGAGGCCACGCTCGCGCCCGAACAGCACGAGCTCGCCAACGTCGAGGCCTCCGATCGCCTCCCGAGGCACCTCGCGGCGATCGTCACCCGCGTCATCGAAGCGCTGCCCGAACCGGATCGCGCCGCCGTCGGCGCGGGCATCGTCAATCGACTGATCGATCTCCTCGCTCGGGGAAGCGACGCCGTCGACCGCGACGCCGACGTTCTGGTCGATCCGGCCCGTGTGCTCGCTGCAATCCGGCCGAGGAAGCCCGACGGCTCACCCGGAGCGTTCGAGCGTCCGTTGACACCGCTCCTCGACACGACCCTCCTGACGAACTCGCCTGGCGAACCGGCGGTCGGGCACGAGCTCCGGGCCGAGGTCCATTCCTCGGACGCGATCGAGGTGGTGATGGCGTTCGTCCGGTGGAGCGGGATCCGCCCGATGCTCGATGCCCTGCGCCGTCACCGTCGCGAAGGGAAACGGCTCCGCGTCATAACAACGACCTACACCAACAGCACGGAATTGCGCGCGCTCGATGCACTGGCGGCACTTGGAGCCGAGATCAAGGTCTCCTACGACACCGCTTCGACCCGACTGCATGCGAAGGCCTGGGTGTTCCACCGGCGGACCGGCTACTCCACCGCATACATCGGTTCGTCGAACCTCACGCACTCGGCGATGGTCACCGGGCTCGAATGGAACGTACGCGTCTCGGGTGTGCGGAATCCCGACGTGGTGGGGAAGATGAGCGCAATCTTCGAGTCGTACTGGGAGAGTGGGGACTTCGTCGATTTCAAACACGAGGAGTTCCGCGACCGGACTGCCGCGATGGATTCCCGGCCCACCGTCGCCCTGAGCCCGGTCGAGGTGGTCCTGTTCCCCTTCCAGGAGCGGCTCTTGGAGCAGATCGAGCTGGCGCGCACGCTCGGCAGTCATCGGAACCTGCTCGTCGCCGCGACCGGCACGGGGAAGACCGTGATGGCTGCCGTCGACTTCGCGAGACTTCGGGGCCGCATGCCGCGCGACCGGCTCCTCTTCGTGGCGCATCGAGCGGAGATCCTCACCCAGAGCCGGGCGACCTTCGCCCACGCACTGCGCGACGCGACCTTTGGGGAGCTCTGGCACGGCGGGAAGCGCCCGTCGCGCTTTCAGCACGTGTTCGCGTCGATCCAGAGCCTGCACCATGCCAGACTCGAATCGTTCGATCCGCAGTACTTCGACGTCGTGATCGTCGACGAGTTCCATCACGCCGCGGCGCCCTCTTACCGGGCACTCCTGGAGCACGTGGCGCCTCGCGAGCTGCTCGGGATGACCGCGACGCCCGAACGGTCCGACGGCCTCGACGTGCTGCGTCACTTCGACGGGCGGATCGCGGCCGAGCTCCGGCTGTGGGACGCGATCGACCAACAGCTCCTGGTCCCGTTCTCGTACTTCGGCGTACACGATGGAACCGACTTGAGGGAAGTGCCGTGGAAGCGCGGCGCAGGATACGACCCGAGCGCCCTGACGAACGTGTTCACTGCCGACCACGCCTGGGCGCGAAGGGTCATCGAGCAGGTACTCCGCAAGACCGGGGGCCCGCAAGCGATGAAGGCCCTCGGGTTCTGCGTGACCATCGACCACGCGCGGTTCATGGCCGAACAGTTCACCGCGGCGGGGATCCCGGCCATGGCGGTCTGGGGCGACAGCCCGAAGGAGCAGCGGACGGGGGCGCTGCAAGATCTCGAGTCCGGGACCGTCAACGTCGTCTTCACGGTCGACCTGTTCAACGAAGGTGTGGACGTGCCGTCCGTCGACACGTTGTTGCTCCTCCGACCGACGGAGAGCCCGACACTGTTCCTGCAACAGCTCGGTCGCGGCTTGCGGCGGGCCGAGCACAAGGCGCTCTGCACGGTGCTCGACTTCGTCGGGAACCACCGACGCGAGTTCCGGTTCGACCGGCGGCTCCGAGCCCTCCTCGGCGGGAGTCGGCGCGAGGTCGAGCATCAGGTCAAGACCGGCTTCCCGTTCCTGCCGGCCGGGTGCCACATGGAGCTCGATCCCGTCGCGAGCGACATCGTCCTGCGCAGCATCCGCCAGGCCATTCCGTCGGAGTGGAAGGCGAAGTGCGAGGAACTGCGCTCGCTCGGGGATGTCACGCTTGCGACGTATCTCGGAGAGACTGGTCTCGACTTCGAGGACGTCTACGCGAACAAGCACAGCTGGAGCGACCTTCGGCGCGCCGTCGACCTCCCCACCCACGCCGCCGGTCCCGACGAGGTCGCGATGCTCCGCGCCATCGGACGACTCCTGCACATCGACGACCGCGACCGGCTCGACGCGTACCGGTCACTCGTCGACCTGGCCGACGCTCCCGATCCGGGCACGCTCAGTGACCGTGATCGTCGCTTCGCGCGGATGCTGACCGGTTCGCTCACCACCCTCAAGGGTTCCGCGTCGCTCGCGGAGGGCCTCGCCCAGCTCTGGGAGCACCCACAGGTACGCCACGAGCTGGTCGAACTGCTCGACATCCTTCCGGAGCGCATCGACCACCTGCACAGTCCCCTCGACATCGACAACGTGCCGCTCGCAGTCCACGCGCGTTACACCCGCACTGAGATCCTGGCGGCGTTCGATTCTGGGACCGGCGTGAAGCCGGCGAACTGGCAGTCCGGCGTCTGGTGGGACGAGAAGAGCCGGAGCGATCTCTTCGCCTTCACGCTCGACAAGACAGGAGGCTCCTTCTCCCCGACCACGCGCTATCGCGACTACGCCATCAGCCCGGAGTTGATCCACTGGGAGAGCCAGTCCGTGACGTCGCTCGCAAGTGAGACGGGGCATCGCTACATCAACCAGTGCGAACAGGGGACCAACGTCGTGCTCTTCGCTCGACTCAGCACCGCTGACCGTGCCTTCTGGTGCCTCGGCCCGGCCACCTACGTATCCCACGAGGGAGAGCGCCCGATCGCGTTCACCTGGCGGCTCCACCACCGCCTCCCCGGCGACCTGTTCGCCGAGTTCGCCGCCGCAGTCGCCTGACGCCCCCTCGTCACGGCGCGAAGGAGATGGGAAGCACCTTGGTGTCGGCCGGGTCGGTGAGGCTCGCGTTGTTCACGATGATGGAGCAGCTGTGTGCCGCATCGCAGATCCCGTTTCCGATGGCGCCGGTGCCGACGTGGATGACCACCGAGCCCGACCCGGTGGGATCGGGGTGCAGCAGGGCCGCGTGGTCGAAGCTGCAACCCGACGAGCCGCCGGAGGTGAGGTCCACGTGGGAGCACTCGAGGATGTTGACCACCTTGCCGGCCGAATAGCCGCTCCACTGGACGGTCACCGCATCGCCGTCGTGGAGGCCCCGGTCGGGAGTGACCGTGGCCTGGAGGTGAACCTCGGCCGGCTTGGGGACGGGCAGCTTGGCCCGTGATCCGCGAGTCCACGCGGTGTACACCTTCGAGTGCGACGACCGCCCGTCGGCCGAGACTGCCCGCGCCGCCCGGCGCTCGTGCTTGAGGATCGCGTCGAAGAAGTCCGTCGTCGACGTGACGACCGCCCCCGTCGTCGGCCCGACCATGGCGGCGGCGGCTCCGTGCGCGACCACCCCGGTCGCGTCCGAAGGACTGTCCCAGTCGATGGAGAGCAGCGCCTTCGGTCCTCGCGCTCGGTTGTAGATCGCAATGGCTCCGGCGTACGGGACGAGCCCGTCGTGGACGTCGTGGACGACGAAGAGCGGCGGCGCCTTCGCAAAGTCGTAGCGACCGCGGCCCATGCCCTCGGTGGCGCCCGCCATCTCGATGGCTGCCTTGACCCGAGGGTCACGGCAGCAGGTGTTGGCCACCACGCCCAGCGTGGTTATGGCACCGTTGGAATGACCGGCGACCCCGATCTTCTTGGCGTCGACGAGCCCCGACAGCGGCCCGCTCGGTGCAGCCGACGCCGAGAGCACGCGGTCGATGACGAAGCTCACGTCGCCGGGCTGGTTCTCGACGTCTCCCGCGTCGGCACCGCCCGGTGTCGCGCTGCTCGACAGCGGGAACTGCGGGGCGGCGACCACATAGCCCGCCGCCGCCCAAGCTGCCAGCAGCGGCCGGTAGAGCTCGGGGTTGGCGCCGAGCCCGTGGGAGAAGACGACGAGTGGGTACGCGCCCTTGCCCGGGCGACGTGATCGGGAACTCGGGTTGGGATACCAGATGGTCGTCACCAGGGTTCGCGACGGCGCTTCCGGCTTTCCGCCCCATGCCGCCGTGGAGCGGGAGGTGTCGACCATCGTCATGGTCGTGCTCGCCACCGGCGCCGAGCCGGCCGCGCCGGAGACCGCCGGTGCGGCGATCGCCGACGCCGCGAACGCACTCGGCATCGCAATCATCAGCGCGCCCACCAGCGCGACCCGTCGTCTCGCTACGATCACCGCCGCGTCGCCGGATGGATTCAACGTTGCGCAACCGCCTGGTAGCGGGCGACGGTGAAAGCGATCATGAGCGGGACACTCGTCGCGAAGATCACCAGCAGGAACGTGAGGACGGCGACCGTGCCACCGGGCGTGTGGTTGCGGACGAACGCGTACTCGATGATCCCGGCCTGGATGACGTAGGCGAGCAGCGCCCACTTGCCGACGAGGAGGAACCGGTCCCACGCGAACGGCCGGATGCGGGCCATGATCACGATCGCGGCAAGCTCGAGGACGCCCGCCGCGACGGCGAGCGCGATCGGTAAGACGAGCGACATCTTCTCCCCTATCCGCGCCGAGATGACGATGCCACCGATCACCGCGAGGGCGAGCGCGACCATCGAGAGCCCGACGACCGGCGGCAGCTTGCGCTCGAACGGCCGGACCGGCGGCGGCAACACCGCGCTCACCGGGACGCCACCCGGGTCATGATGAACAGCGTCGCGATCTGCATCAGGCCCGTGATCCCGGCCGTGTAGACGAATCGCTGCATCAACTTGCCGATCACCTCGCCGTCCGGCTGGGGCTTCTTCATCTCGAACAGCACGGCGACGTTGGCCGGTTCGAGAATGCCGAGAGCGATCACGGCCATGACGCCCACGACCACCATCGACACGACCAGCCAGCCATGGTTCACGTTGCCGGAGTACAGGTTGCCCAGGTCGAGGGCGAGCTGGAACCCGGCCGCCAGCGTCATGAAGACGACCGTCGGCATGATCAGCACCATCTTCGGCATGAACTTCGCGGTGAACTCGGCGCGGGCCGGGAGCGACAATCGGCCGAGGATGGGGCCGACGACGAGCCCGACGAACAGGTCGATCGAAGTCCACAGCCCGCCGCCGGCGACGTGGGAGAACGTCAGCGCCCACCGCGAGTCCGACGAGATGGCGTAGACCACGAACACGACCACGGCCGCCACGATCGGCAGGCCCTTGAGCGGGACGATCTGGAAGTCCATCGGCGGCGGGCCGTGGCCCGGCGGCGGCCCGGCTACTTCCGGCGTGGCGGTGGCGGCGTCGATCACGGTGCTCCCCCTCCCTCGATGCGCCGAGCCCGAGACCGTCGGCAGCCGGCGCTTCGACGAACGGCACTCTAGGTCGACGGACCCGTCGGCACCATGGTTCCGTGCCGACCAGGTCGACGACGATCCGGGCAAGCTCGGGGCCGCGGTCCTCCGGGCTGAATCCCGCGCCGCTCGGTTCGCGGGGCCGGCCGGGGCGTCGGGCGAAGCCGGGACGAGCGTCGGGAGCTGCCGCGCCCATCCTTCACGACCGGTCGGACCGTTGTGTCGACGGCCCGAGCGGTGACCTTGGGCAGGTCGGTGACACAGCCGGAGTCGACGATCCACCCGGTCGGGAAGGTCTCGACCCGTTGCGAGAAGTCGCGCCAGGCGCGGAACGCGTCGCCCGGGTCCCGGTCGCCGGCGGGCAGGAAGGTGTTGCCCGATCCCTCGAGCCCGACCGCGCATTCGCGTGTCAAGCGTTCGAACGTCGTAGGGATCTACCAGGCGGCGACGATGGGGGCGTTGAGCTTGGTGGCGGCGAGGCTGCCGGCGAACGTCGCGTTGCCGTAGGCGAACACGCCGCCGTCGGCGGCGACTAGCCAGTACCCGGCGCTTGCGGGAACGATCGCGACGATCGGCGAGTTCAGCTTCGAGTCACCGTGGCTGCCCGCGAAGACCGCATCGCCGTACGCGAACACGCCACCGTCGGCGGCGACGAGCCAGTAGCCCTTGCCCGAGCCGGTCGCGCGCATCCCCACGATCGGCGAGCTCAACTGGGTGGCCCCAAGGCTGCCGTAGAACCTGGCGTCGCCCTCCGCGAACACGCCACCGTCGCTCGCGACGAGCCAGTAGCCCTTGCCCGACGGTGTCGCGGTCATCCCCACGATCGGCCGGTTCAGCGTCAGGTCGCCCAGCGACCCGTAGAACCTCGCCGAACCCTCCGCGAACACCCCACCATCCGCGGCGACCAACCAGTAGCCCGTCGTGCCGTTGCCGGCCATCCCCACCACCGGCGAGTTCAACCGCGTTCCCGCGAGCGACCCGTGGAACTGCGCATCACCCGTCGTGAACACCGAACCGTCCGCGGCACCCAACCACGAACCGTGCGCCCCGCGGCGCACCACCGACCACGCGGTTCCCGGTCACGGCCACCGCACCCGGGAAGCTCGCAGTACCGAGCGCGAACGTCCCACCATCCGCGCCCGCCAACACGTACCCCGTGCTCGACACCGACCGGCGCACCGAGATCCCCAACACTGCGATCTGCGCGCCCGGATCCGCGACGTCGGAGTCCGACGAACCGTTCGCGTTCACCGTCACGTTCTCGGGCGCGTCCGACGCGACGTTCACCGTGACGTCGAACGTCGAGCTCTCCTGCGGCGCCATGTTGTCCGGCGTCGTACACACCGCCGACCGCCCCGCACCATCACACGACCACGACGCCACACCCCCCAGCGGCCGCATCCCCGCCGGCGGCACCACCGACGCCGACGCGAACGACAACCCGTCCGGCAACGTCACCGTCGCCGACACCGGACCCGTCAGATACGCCTCCGAATCCGCCGCCGCCGCGTTCTGCACCGTCACGTGCACCACACCCGTACCACCCGCCGTCAACGCACCATCCGTCGACAACGACACCCGCAGATCCGGCTTCGGACCCTCGATCCGACGCAACCGGTTGTTGAACGCGTCCGCCACGAACAAGTGCGTGCCCTGGTCCGATGCGATGGCCATCGGGGCGAAGAACCGCGCGTTCGTCGCGGGCCCGCCATCGCCCGAGAACCCACCACCCAGTCCGGGCGCATCCGCGATCGTCGAGATCAACCCCGTCCGGTGATCCACCCTGCGGATGCTCGGCTGGAGCTCGGACAGATCGACTTGACCCCATTGCGCCATCATGAAATCGAGGAACGAGCCGCCCAGCTCGCCGATGAACAGGTTTCCCGCCGCGTCGAACCGCAACGCAGATGGCGACCGCAGCGACGCCTGCGTCGCAGCCAGCCCGTCACCGCACGGGTGTACCGCGTCGTCGTGCAACGGATCCGTCTCGAACAGCGACGGATCCGCGGTGAAGTGGAAGGTCGACTCCAACGTGTGGATGAGGACGGAGATGTCGGGCTCGCACGACATCCCCTGCCGACCGGCGATCGTCACGAGCCGACCGATCTCGCTCGAGTTGTCGATCTTGCGGACCCGTTGGTCGCAGATCGACTGGATTGCCGGCCAGTCCCCGTGGGTGATCGGCGTCACGACGGCCTGCACGTCGCACATGTCGGCGAAGACCACCGCGCCGTCCCGCGGGTCGACCGCCACCCGAGCCGGGGAAACCAGGTGCGCGCTCGTCGCGATCGTGCCGTCCGGCGAGTGCCCCTCCACGCCATCTCCCGCGATCGTCGAGATGATCCGCGACGGCGAGACGGCACGGACCACGTGGTTCCCACCATCCGCGATCACCAGCGTGCCGTCGCTCTTGGCGACCATCCCGGTCACCCCGCCGGACAGCTGCGCCGCGAGCGCGGAGCCGTTGTCGCCCGAGTAGCCGGGCGTTCCCGTCCCCGCGAAGGTCGTGATGATGTTCGTCTGCAGGTCGATCCGCCGGATGCGAGCATCCATACCCGAGACGAAGATCGCTCCCCCACCCGTCCGGTCGTAGGCGAGCGCCGTCGGCGCGACAAGCGTCGCGCTCGTTGCCGGGCCGCCGTCACCCGTGGAGCCCTGCACCCCGGTGCCGGCGAAGGTCGTGATGATCCCGGTCTTCAGGTCGATCTTGCGGACTCGCGCCGGATCCTGTTCGGCCATGTAGAGACCGGTCCCGGCGCGTACGAGGTCGAGCGGGCGCGAGACGTACGCCTCCGTAGCGAGCCCGCCGTCACCGGTCCGGCCCGTCTCGTCCGCGTTGTGCACGTGCACGGGGTTCGCGGTGTCGAGGAAGCGCAGGGAGAGGTCGCCGCCCGAGATCTGCGGCGTGAGGTACACGCCGCCGGCATCGGTGAACGCGAACGCCCGGACCGCGCCGACCTGCGCGTCGGTCGCGACGCCCCCGTCACCGGCACTGCCATCGGTCCCGGTGCCCATCACGTCGGTGACCGTCTGGCGGTCGGCGCTCAACACCCGGACCCGCTCGTTGCCGGGGCTTCCGTTGCCGTGGTCGCCGACGTAGATCGAGCCGTTCGGCGCCGCGCCGAGCACGGAGCCCCAGTTGAGGTCGAAGCGGGCCTCGCTCACGGCGACACCGCCCGTGCTGCCGTAGTACCCGCGCCCGAGCGCCACCGTGTGCGGGCCGGTGTCGCTCTCGACACCGCCGGTCGCGCCGCCACCGGCGACCGTGGTCACGTACGTCGGGTGCGCACCGTCACAGCCGATGCAGCGAATCGCGTTGTTGGGATCGTCGACGACGAAGATGCGCCCGGACGGGTCGATCGTGAGCGACGTGACGTAGTCGAACCGGGCCGCGCCGGACGCCCCGTCGACGTAGCCGCCGGTATCGGGCGCACCCGCGATCGTGTTGATGATGCCGGTGTCGTGGTCGATCTTGCGGACCGCGCTGTCGCCGCCGATGTAGACGTCGCCGTTCGGAGCGGCCGCGAACTCACCGGGCAGGAACTGGAGCTGCGACGACGTCGCGGCGACGCCATCGCTCGGGTCGCCGCAGGACGTGGTACCGGCGACCGTCGTGATCACGTGCGTGGCGTGGTCGACCCTTCGCAGCCGGCACGTGTTGCTCTCGAGGAAGTACACGTTGGCGCTGGCGTCGGCGGCGAGCACGGCAGGCGCACCAATGTGGGCGTCCGTCGCGGGCCCGCCGTCACCGGAGAGCGTGGCCTGCGCGGTCCCGGGCACACCGGCATAGATCTCCTGCCGGCCGGTCGAGATCGAGCGCTTCACGATGACACCGTTCATCATCCCGACGAACAACGCGTCTCCGGCTCGGGCCAGCCCGTACGCGCTGCGCGCGAGCGATGCGCCGTCGAAGCCGCCACCCGTGACGGTCGTGACGTCGCCAGGGCTGGCGGAGGCGAGGGGTGCCGTTCCCGCGCCGATCACCCCGGCCACGGCCAGGCCGACGATCCACTTCGTGACGGTCCGGATACGCATTCCTTCGAGACTCCTCTGCTTACCAGGCGGCGACGATGGGGGCGTTGAGCTTGGTGGCGGCGAGGCTGCCGGCGAACGTCGCGTTGCCGTAGGCGAACACGCCGCCGTCGGCGGCGACTAGCCAGTACCCGGCGCTTGCGGGAACGATCGCGACGATCGGCGAGTTCAGCTTCGAGTCACCGTGGCTGCCCGCGAAGACCGCATCGCCGTACGCGAACACGCCACCGTCGGCGGCGACGAGCCAGTAGCCCTTGCCCGAGCCGGTCGCGCGCATCCCCACGATCGGCGAGCTCAACTGGGTGGCCCCAAGGCTGCCGTAGAACCTGGCGTCGCCCTCCGCGAACACGCCACCGTCGCTCGCGACGAGCCAGTAGCCCTTGCCCGACGGTGTCGCGGTCATCCCCACGATCGGCCGGTTCAGCGTCAGGTCGCCCAGCGACCCGTAGAACCTCGCCGAACCCTCCGCGAACACCCCACCATCCGCGGCGACCAACCAGTAGCCCGTCGTGCCGTTGCCGGCCATCCCCACCACCGGCGAGTTCAACCGCGTTCCCGCGAGCGACCCGTGGAACTGCGCATCACCCGTCGTGAACACCGAACCGTCCGCGGCACCCAACCACGAACCGTGCGCCCCCGCGGGCGCACCACCGACCACGCGGTTCCCGGTCACGGCCACCGCACCCGGGAAGCTCGCAGTACCGAACGCGAACGTCCCACCATCCGCGCCCGCCAACACGTACCCCGTGCTCGACACCGACCGGCGCACCGAGATCCCCAACACTGCGATCTGCGCGCCCGGATCCGCGACGTCGGAGTCCGACGAACCGTTCGCGTTCACCGTCACGTTCTCGGGCGCGTCCGACGCGACGTTCACCGTGACGTCGAACGTCGAGCTCTCCTGCGGCGCCATGTTGTCCGGCGTCGTACACACCGCCGACCGCCCCGCACCATCACACGACCACGACGCCACACCCCCCAGCGGCCGCATCCCCGCCGGCGGCACCACCGACGCCGACGCGAACGACAACCCGTCCGGCAACGTCACCGTCGCCGACACCGGACCCGTCAGATACGCCTCGGGGTCCGTCGACGCGTTCTGCACCGTCACGTGCACCACACCCGTACCACCCGCCGTCAACGCACCATCCGTCGACAACGACACCCGCAGATCCGGCTTCGGACCCTCGATCCGACGGATCCGGCCGTTCCAGAAGTCGGCCACGAACACGTGCGTGCCGTCGTCGGGCGCGATCGCACCCGGGAAGAGGAACTGGGCGTTCGTCGCCGGGCCGCCATCGCCCGAGAACCCGCTCGTCGTGCCCGCGTACGTCGAGATGATCCCCGGACCCGTGCAGCCGACGCAGCGGATCGTGGGCTTGAGCTGCGGAACGCCCACGAGTCCCCGGTCCTGCGCGAAGAGGTTCGCGAAGAAGTCGAAGAACGTCCCCCCCACCTCGCCCACGAAGAGCCTGCCGGCCGCGTCGTAGCGCAGCGCGGCCGCCTGCCGGATCGACGCCTGGGTGGCGGGACCGCCGTCGCCGCAGCCCGTGGTCGCGGCAGGGTCCGCGGTCTCCTTCGAGTTGAGGCCGTCGTTCGGCGCCTGGAAGTCGAGGCCGGGCTGGCAGAGGAAGAAGTTGCCGCCGGTGGGCGCCTTGCCGGCGATGGTTCCCAGCGTCCCGTCGCCGTTGACGACCCGGATGCGCCCGTCGCAGTGCGACACCGCGGTGGTGACATCGCCGAAGAACGGGAGCAGCGCGGCGTTCCGGTCGCAGGTGTCCGAGTAGACGATCGCGCCGTCGCTCGGTCGGAGGACGACGCGGGCCGGGAAGACCATCTCGGCCGACAGCGCCGGGGTGCCGTCGGGGGACGACCCGTTGCCCGGCGCCGGCTGCACGCCGGCGCCGACGACCGTCGTGATGACGTGGTAGAGGTGGGTGGGATCGTGGTCGCCGCCGGTGAAGTGGTCGGCGGCGTCGATCTGCCGGATGCGGAAGTTCATCGGGTCCGCGAACACGATCGTGTTGTCCGGCATCGTGCCCTTGACCTTGTCGGTCTTGACCGCGATGCCGGCGACGATCATGCCGAGCTGCGCCGCGGTCGCCGGGCCGCCGTCGCCCGAGAAGCCGGAGGTCCCCGTCCCCGCGACCGTCGTGATGATGTTGGAGACGAGGTCGACCGCCCGGATCCTCCCGTCGAGCCCGGACACGAGGATCGCCCCCTTGCCGAGCTGCCGGTCGGCGGGGAGCGACGGGTTGACCGGGTCCCACGCCAGGCCGGTCGGCTGCTCGAGCTCGGCCGCGGTCGCCGGACCGCCGTCGCCGGTCGAGCCGTGGGTCCCGGTTCCGGCGAACGTCGTGATGATCCCGGTCTTGACGTTGATCCGGCGGACGCGCATGTCCTGGGTGTCCGCCACGAAGAGGTCGTCGCCGACGCGCACGAGGTCGATCGGCAACACGAACCGGGCGTCGGTCGCCGGGCCGCCGTCGCCGGTGGGCCCGCTCTGGGCGCCGGTGCCGGCCACCGTCGACACGCAGCCCTTCGAGCCCGGGCACACCGGGTCCGCCACTGCGACCGGCGCCGGCGTGGCGACACTGACCGTGAGCAGCGCGCTCGCTGCCAGGCCGAGCATCGTCCCGACCCCGATGATCTTGGCTCCGAGCTTGCTCATCCCGTCCAGCGGCCTCCGCGCGCGACCCACCCCCGTGGTGGGGCCTCGTACGACGTTGTGTCGACGGCCCGAGCGGCGACCTTGACCAGAATCCGGGACAACCCGACGTTCGAACGGCTTGCCCGCCGTCCCCGGTGGCTTGCGCCGACAAGCCGTCGTCACGCCAGAACGGCGGCGCGCCGCCGCTCCCCCATCATTCTTTCGATGGATTCCCCGAATAGTTGGGGGATTCCATCGAAAGAACGTGGTGGGCTCTACGCTGGGCGCCCACCCGGCCGACCGTCGACCTCCGGAGGACCCCATGCCAGTCGCCGCAGCCGAACGGGCGCTCCTCGACGAGCGTCGCCCGCTCACCCGCGACGAGGTGCGGGCCGTCGCCGCGCTTCCGCTCGACGAGCTCCCGGCGCTCGTCTCGCTCGCCCACCGGGTACGCCTCGAGTACTGCGGCCCCGAGGTCGCGCTCGAGAGCCTCGTCAACGCGAAGTCCGGCGCGTGCTCCGAGGATTGCGGGTTCTGCTCGCAGTCCGCGCTGTTCAAGACCGACGTCGACGTCTACCCGTTCCTCGACCTCGACGAGGTGCTCGAAGCTGCACGCGCCACCTGCGTCGCGGGCGCCACGCAGTTCTGCATCGTCGTCGCCGTGCGCGGGCCGGAGGAACGGCTGCTGCGCAAGGTGATCGACGCCGTCGGACTCGTGCGGCGCGAGACCGGCCTCGCGGTCGCCTGCTCGCTGGGGCTCCTCACGCCCGAACAGGCCGGGCGCCTCGCCGACGCGGGTGTCCGGCGTTACAACCACAACCTGGAGACGTGCCGCGAACTGTTCCCGACGATCTGCACCACGCATACGTGGGAGGACCGGGTCGCCACGGCCCGTCTGGCCGTCGAGTCGGGGATGGAGCTGTGCTGCGGCGGCATCCTCGGGCTCGGAGAGTCCCTCGATCAGCGCGTCGACTTCGCCTTCGAGCTCGCCGAGCTCGCCCCGTGCGAGGTCCCGATCAACCTCCTCGACCCGCGCCCGGGCACGCCGCTCGCCGAGCGGACCACGCTCTCGGCAAGCGAGGCCATCCAGGCCATCGCCTTGTTCCGGCTCGTGTTGCCCGGCACCTGGCTGCGCCTCGCCGGCGGTCGCGAGAAGGTGCTCGGCGAGCTCCACGGCATGGGCCTGCTGGCCGGAGCCAACGGTCTGATCGTCGGCAACTACCTCACGACGACGGGGCGGTCCGCCGAGGAGGATCGTGCGCTCCTCGAAGCGCTCGGGATGCCGATCGCGGAAGGTCCGGGCGAAGGGCGCTTCGTACTCGACGCCGCGGGCGCCCACGCGCTCCCGGCCCGTCGCCCGTCCGTCCCGGTGCGCGCCGAGCAAGCCGAATGACGAGGAGCGTGGAGACCCGCCGATGATCCGTTTCGTCACGGGAACCGGCCCGGGCGTCGGCAAGACGGTCGCGTGCGCGGCGCTGGCGCGCCTCGACGCCCAGTCGCGCTACCGCGCCTCGTACTTCAAGGCCGTCCAGACCGGCGTCGAGCCGGGCGCCACCGGCGATGCCGACTGGGTCGGCTCCGCGGCCCAGATCCCGGCCCTCGAGGGCCAGCGGTTCTCGGGCCGGCTCGACCCCGCGATCGCGGCCGAGGAATCGCGTGCCCATGTCAGCGTCGACTGGCTGGTCGACCGGGCCCGGCTCCAGGCGAGCGGCTGCGACGTCCTCTACGTCGAGAGCACCGGCGGGCTGCTGACCCCGCTCTCCGATTCGCTGACGATGGCCGACTACGCGATCCGGCTGGGCGGCGAGCTCCTGATCGTGACCCGTCCGGCCCCCGGCGCGCTTAACGACGCCGCGCTCACCCTCGAAGCCGCCCGGAGCCGCTCGCTGCACGTCCTCGGCTTCGTGCTCAACCGGTGGCCTCCGACGCCCGGGGTGCTCGAGCGCACCATGCTCGTGCACCTGCAACGCCGGGCGCCGGTCCTCGGCGTGATCCCGGTGCACGACGGACTCGACACCCGCATCCTCGAGCCGCTGCCACCCGACGTCACGCTCCAGCCGTGCCCGAGCTCGTTCGAATGACACGCCGACGCGCATTCGAATGACACGCCGACGCGCACGCGACCACGGGGACCACGCGCACGAGGCACGGGCGCAGACCGTCAGCTCTGGAGCTGCACCGTCTCGTTGAAGCTCACGACGAACGGCGACCCGTCGCGTTCGTAGACCCGCGAGATCGACGACAGCGACAGGTGCATACGCCACGTCATCTCGGGACCGGCGTTGAGTGCCCACGCGATCGCGCACTTGATCGGCGTGACATGGCTCACGGCGATGACCGTGCCCTGCGACCGCTGGTCGAGCATCTCCTCGCAGAACGAGCTCACTCGCTCGTGGACCTCGCGCAAGCTCTCTCCTCCGGGCGGCCGGAAGTCGACATTGGCCCGCCACCTCTCCCAGTCTGCATCGGCGACGTCGCGCGGCCGACGACCGTCCCACTCGCCGTAGTCCATCTCGACGAGACGCTCGTCGATCTCGGGGTCGAGCATGCACGCCTTGCCGATCACGACCGCGGAGTCGACCGAACGCCGCAACGGGCTCGACAGCAACGCCGCGGCACCGACCTTCGCCAGCGATCGCCCGACGGCGCGGCTCGCCTGCCGCCCTCCGGCGGTGAGACCGAAGTCCGCGCGCCCCACGAGCACGCCGGCCCGATTGGCGTCGGTCTCGCCGTGACGGACGAACACGATCAAAGGCCTCACTGCTCTGCCACCTTCAGTCGACCGGAGCGGAGGAACTCGCGGAAGGCTTCGCCTTCATACAAGCCGAATCGCCCGACGATCCACCAGCAAGCGACCAGCCCCACGATCTCCATCAGCACCACCACACCCCACATCGGCACCAGACGGCCCGGAGCAAAGGAGGAACCTCCGAGCGGCCACCAGAAGACGTCGCTGTTCGTCCACGCCCCCGAGAGAACCAGGCCGCACAGGCTCCCGATCGGTAGGCACAGCAACCGCCGGCGCAGCAGCCGGGAGCGCCCGATCGTGCCCACCATGACCACGGCCAGCAGCACGACGCTGGCCACGAGGGTGTGCCCGACGGCCGGGTGCCCGACGGGCAAATCGACCAGGAGCGGAAGAAGCGAACCGATCGCCACCAGGCGGTAGTCGATGCCCGAGCTCTGGAAGACGTTCCACACGATCAACACGGAACACCCTAGATACCAGAGGAACACGGCCGGATCAGGGATTGTCGAGGGCGGCGTTCACCAGGGCGTCGGCTTCGGCGTTCAGCTCGCGAGCCACGTGCACGAGCTTGACCCGGTCATATGCCGCGAGCAGCTCACGGCAGCGCCGGTGGAGTGGCTGCAGGTCGGGGTGCTTCACCCGGTAGCGGCCCTCGAGCTGGCGGACCACGAGCTGCGAGTCCGCCCGGAGCTCGAGAACGCGGCTCGGGTGCTCCCTCGCGGCCTCGAGCCCGGCGATCACGGCGCGGTACTCGGCCACGTTGTTCGTGGCGACGCCGATGGCCTCGCTGACCCGCGCCAGGGTGGTGGGCTGGTCGGTGGACGGGTCGAGCACCACCGCGCCGATCGCGGCGGGACCTGGGTTCCCGCGCGAC
The DNA here is from genome assembly GCA_046331155.1 of Acidimicrobiia bacterium. Taxonomy (GTDB): domain Bacteria; phylum Actinomycetota; class Acidimicrobiia; order IMCC26256; family CAWATG01; genus JAXLRK01. The sequence goes on along the minus strand of JAXLRK010000002.1, from coordinate 599,390 downwards.
CCCCCGTCGCAGTACACCACCACGCGCTCCCGCATCACGAGAGCACCAGGATGCAGCCGCAGTTGTCGCAGAGCGCGGGCGAACCCGGCGGTTGATGGCGCATCCGATCCACCTCGGTCGCCGGGATCGTCAGGTGGCAACCCTGGCAGGTGTTGCCGACGAGCTTGGCGACGCCGACGCCGCGCGCCTGACGCCGGCAGGACTCGTACTGCTCGAGGAGCGCGGCGCCGACCGACGACGCATGCTCGTCGCGTGCGGACTGCTCGACCGCGAGCTCGACGTCGATCGTGGCGACCTGTTCGGCGATCGCGGCCTGCAGGCGCTCGACGTCGCCCGCCACCTGCGCCCGCTCCGCTTCGATCGCCCCGACCTCGCCGTCGAGCACTTCACGTTCCGACATGACCCCGAGCTCGCGGTCGTCGATCTCGTCGCGGTGCCGGCGGAGCGATTCGACGTCGTGCTGCATCGCCTGGAGCTCCTTCGGCGAGCTCACCTCCCCCGAGTACATGCGCCGCTCGACGGCGACGGCTCTCGCTTCGAGCGACGACCCCTCGTCGTCGAGCCGCTGCACCTCACGGGCGACCACGTCGCGGCGGGCCTGCGCGTCCGCGAGCCGCCGGTCGATCGACGCCAGAACCGCCACGCGCGCGTCGCGCTCGGCCCGTTCCGGCAGGGTGGCCGCGCGGTGCCGCAGGCGGTCGATCGCGGTGTCGTGCTGCTGCACCACCAGCAGCGCCTCGAGCTCGCTCACGGTCTCCGCTCCTGGCGCCTGCGGCGCCGGGCCGCCGGGCCACGCTCACTGCTCGGCGGGACACCCGCCTCCCCACGCTCGCTCACGGTTTCCGCTCCTGGCGCCTGCGGCGCCGGGCCGCTGGGCCACGCTCACTGCTCGGCGGGACACCCGCCTCCCCACGCTCGCTCATCGGGCGGAGCCTACCGGCGTGGCGTCAGGGTGCCGGCAGCGTCGCCGCGGTCGTCGGCGGTGCGGTCGTCGGCGGTGCGGTGGTCGGCGGTGCGGTGGTCGTGGGCGCCGTCGTGGTCGTCGTGCCGGGCGCCGTCGTGCTGGTCGTCGTGCCGGGCGCCGTCGTCGACGTGTCGAGGCCCGGGGGGAGCGTCGTCGTGGTCGGCGGGGGCAGCGCCAGCGCGCCCCGCCCCTTGCCCGGGAGGACGCCGCGCGGCGACGGCCACTTGCTGCGGTCGGGTGGGAAGAAGTCCAGATTCGGCTGCCCGCTCAACGCACCCGACATGAAGGCCCGCCAGATCGACGCGGGGTAGGTGCCACCGAAGACCGTGCGGCCGCCGACCCGCTTCATCGGCGTCTTCTTCGCCGGGTCGCCCATCCACACGACGGTCACGAGCTGGGGCGTGAACCCGTCGAACCAGGCGTCGGTCTCCTGGTCGGTGGTGCCCGTCTTGCCGGCTGCCACCCGACCGTCGGGGAGGCGCGCACCGGTGCCCGTGCCCCCCGTGATCACGCCCTTCATGGCGTCGATGACCGTCCGGGCCACCTGCGGATCGATGACCCGCTGCCCCTGCGACTTGTTGTCGAACAGCAACTCGCCCGTGGGCCCGACGACCTTGCGGATGAAGATCGGGTCATGGCGCACGCCGTCGTCGGCGAGCGTCGACATCACCGTGGCCATCTCGAGCGGAGTGGCCTCGACCGTCCCCAGCGTGATGCTGAGGTAGTGGGGTGGCTCGTTGCGGATCCCGAGCCGCACGGCCATCCGCGCCACCTTGTCGGGCCCGACCGCGGCGTTGAGGCGCACGAACGCGCAGTTGACCGAGCCCACGAGGGCGGCCCGCAGCGTCATCACGCCCCCGCCCGGTTCGGCGTTGCGCGCGTTCGGGTAGGTGCCGAAGCCCGGGGCGCTCACCGTGCAGGGCGAGCTGCCGTCGACCATGTCGTTGAGCGAGTAGCCGTTCTCGATCGCGGTCGCGAGCGTGATGACCTTGTACGTGGACCCGGGCTGCCGACCGGGTGGATGCGTAACGAGGTTGTACTTGAACTCGTTGAGCCCAGGGCCGCCGACGATCGCCTTCACCTCGCCGTTCTGCGGGTCCATCGAAGCGAGCGCGGCGGTGAACGGCGGCTGCTTCGGCAGGATCTGGTTCACCGCCGTCTGGGCGAGGAAGTACATCCTCGCGTCGTAGGTCGTGTAGACCTTCAGGCCGCCACGCAGGACCTTCGTGTAGCGCTCCTGGGGTGTGGCGCCGAGCCGGTCGTCACCGAGCAGCCGGTCCTGCACCTCCTGCACGAAGTAGTTCTCGGGCCGCAGGCCGCCCGAGGCCGGTTTCACGGTCGGCAGCGGCACCGCGTCGGCGGCGTCGGCCTCGGCCTGCGTGATGTACTTCTGCTCGACCATCCGGCGCAGCACGATCGTCCGTCGCTGCTTCGCGTGGTCCGGGTACACGAACGGGTCGTAGTAGGTGGGGCTCGAGACCACCGCGGCGAGCAGCGCGGACTCCGGCAGCGTGAGCTGCGAGACGTCCTTCTGGAAGAACCGTTCGGCCGCCGACTTGATGCCGTACGAGCCTTCGCCGAAGTACACCGTGTTCAGGTACTCCCGCAGGATCTGCTGCTTGCTGTACTGGTTGTTGAGTCGCACCGCGAGGATCATCTCGCGCAACTTGCGCTGGAGGTCGCGCTTGGGCGTGAGGATGCGGTTCTTGACGAGCTGCTGCGTGATGGTGGAGCCACCCTGCACCACGCCGCCCGAGCTGAGGTTCGACAGCAGCGCCCGTGCGGTGCCCTCGAAGTCGACCCCGGGGTTGTCCCAGAACGTCTTGTCCTCCATGGCGACGATCGCGTTGACGGTCACCTTGGGGATCTCGTCGAGGCTCGCGACCGAGCGGTCCTCGAGGCCGAGCTGGCCGATGACCGTCTTGCCGTCGGCGGCGTAGACCGTCGTACGTTGCGGCAGGGGATCGAGCTCGACCTTCCCGCTGAACGTCTGGCTCGACGCGAGCACGCGAAAGCCCGGGACCAGCGCCGCGAGGCACATCCCGATCAAGGCGCCGCCGATCACGGCGACGAGCAGGAACCGCCAGAGCCGGCGTCCGAACGTTCGCAGAGGAGGCCAGGATGGCACACCTTCGCCCGATCTCCCCGTCACCCCGACCTCGCCTACGCGTGCAGCGCGCTCAACCGTCGAGGGTGTCGCAGGCCGTCGGTACGCTCGGCCGATGCCCGACCGCCGATACCCGACGTGCCGCCCGTGACCGCCGAGTCGCCCACCTGGGAGATCGTCGAGAGCGGTCCCTCCGCCCGCCACGCGCTCGCGTGCGCGCTGGACCGCGCCCAGGGCCACGACCCGCTGCACCCGGTGACGGTCGTCGTCGAGGGCCCGTACGCGGGGCTGGCTCTCCGGCGCCACCTCGCGAGCGCTGCGGGCCGGCCGGGGCTCGTGAACGTCCGCTTCGCGCCGCTCCCCCGGCTCGCCGAGCTGCTCGGCGGGCCGGCCGTCGCGTCCTCGCACCTCAGCCCGCGCACGCCGCTGCTCGAGCGCGGGGCGATCCGCGCCGCCCTCGCGCAGGCACCGACCACGCTCGGCGCCCTCGCCGGAAATCGCCGCGGCGAGGTGTACCTGGCGCGCGCGCTCGCCGAGCTCGCGCGGCTCCCGGCCGCGGCGCGCCGGAGGCTGGCGACACGGTACCGGCGCGGCGCGGAGCTCGTGCGCGTCCTCGACGACGTCGATGCCCGCACCCGCGCCTACTACACCACCGACGACTTGTTCCGGCACGCGACCGCGCGCCTGCGACACGACCCGGGCGCGGCGAGCGAGTTGGGAACCGTCGTCGTCCACACACCGGCCGCGCTCGACGCGATCGAGGTCGAACTGCTCGACGCGCTGCTGCACGCGAGCTCCGGACACGCGATCCTCGCCCTCACCGGCGACGATCTCGCCGACGCTCCCGCGCGCGCGTTGGTCGACCACTTCACCGGCGCGCTGGGACAACCCGTCGCTTCCGCACCGCGCCGCCACCCGCTCACCGCTCACCGGGTGATCGACGCGCCCGAGCCCGACGACGAAGTGCGCGCCGTCGTACGCGAGATGCTCGCCCGCGCGCACGACGGGACGCCGTGGCACCGCATGGCGGTCGCCTACCGCGACGTCGAGCCGTACGCGACGCTGCTCCACGAACAACTCGACGGTGCGGGCATCCAGTGGAGCGGCACGACGTCGCGCCGGCTCGCCGACACCGTGACCGGTCGCTTCGTCGATCAGATCCTCGAGCTCGCGCGCGGCCAGCTCCGCCGCGTCGACGTCACCGCGTGGCTCGCATGTGCTCCCGTGCGCGACCCGAACCGTGCGCTACCGGCGCCGGCCGCTCGATGGGAGTCGCTCGCGCGCCGCGCGGCCGTGATCGCCGGGCTCGACCAGTGGTCCATCCGCCTCGAGCGGTTCCGCGGCGAGCGCGTCACCCGGCTCGACGACGCGGTCAGGGCCGACGCGGGCGAGGGCCACCTCGCCGCGCTGCGCGCGGACGTCGAACATCTCGACGGGCTGACCCGCTTCATGACCGGCCTCGCATCGGACCTCGACCCCCCGCGGTCCGGCCGATGGGAGGCGTGGTCGGCGTGGCTTAGCCGCCTCTGCACACGCTATCTCGGGGGTGAGAGCACGCACGCCGGCTGGCCCGACGACGAGCTCGACGCGCACGTCACGGTCCTCGAGTGCATCTCGAACCTGACCGCGCTCGACGGGCTCGGTGCCCCCGCGTCGCTCGATGCCCTGATCGACACCCTGCGCGACGAGCTCGCGGCCGCGCTGCCGAGCCACGGTCGGTTCGGCGACGGTGTCTTCGTGGGCCGGGTCGGCGACCTGGCCGGTACCGACTTCGACACCGTCTTCGTCGTCGGCATGGTCGAGGGCCGGTTCCCCGGACGCACGCCCGACGACCCGCTGCTGCCCGACGCGCTGCGGACCGGTACCGGTCTGGCGCCGCGCCGCGATCAGCGCGCCGCGGAACGAAGGCGCTATCTCGACGCGCTCGCCGCGGGGCGCGAGCGCGTGCTCACGTTCGCGCGCGTCGACGTCCGCGGCCGGCGCGAACAGCGCCCGTCGCCGTGGGTGCTCGAGACCGTGACCGCGCTCGCGGGCGAGCGGCGCCCGGCCGCCCGGCTCGGGAATCCCGACGATGCGTGGCTGGTGCGCGTCGAGTCGTTCGAAGCCGCGCTCATGGAGACGACCGAGCCCGGCTCGCTCCAGGAACGCGATCTCAGGGCACTGAACCAGTGGGCACGCACGGGCCGCGTCGACACCCATCCGCTGTTGGAGTCGGAACCCGTCGTCCGCGCCGGGATGGCGGCGGCACGCCAGCGGTCGCGCCGCCGGATGACGCCCTACCTGGGGCTGGTCGGCGCCTTGCCGGAGCTCGCGCTCGCACTCGACCGGCCGCTGTCGGCCACCGCCCTCGAGCGGTACGCGACCTGCCCGTTCCAGTACTTCCTCCAGAGCGTCCTGCACGTCGAGGCGCTGGAGCTCCCCGAGGACGCGGACGCGCTCGCACCGTTGACGCGCGGTTCCCTGGTCCACGACATCCTCCACGAGTTCGTCGCGTCCTCGCCCCGCCTCGCTCCGGGCCGGCGCTGGTCGGCCGAGGATCGCGCCCGCCTGCGCGAGATCGCCGGCCGGCGGTTCGACGACGCCGTCGCCGGTGGGTTCGCGGGCCGGCCCCTCGTCGCGGAGCTCCAGCGCCGACGGCTCGCGCGCGAGCTCGACCAGACGCTGCGGACCGACGAACGCGTCCGAGCCGAGCTCGGCGTGGTGCCCGCGGCCGTCGAGGTGACCTTCGGGCCCGACGAGGAGCTCCCGGCGCTCGAGGTCACGGTCGCGCCCGGCCGGACCATCGTGTTCCGGGGACGCATCGACCGCGTCGACCGCTCGCCCGACGGCTCGCGCCTCGCGGTCTGGGACTACAAGACCGGCCGGAAGGCGCGCTTCCCGGTGGGCGCCGACGACCGGCTGGTGGGAGGCACGCGGCTCCAGCTCGCGATCTACGGCTTGGCCGCGCGCCGCGCCTGGGGCGGCGACCTCCCCGTCGACGTCGGCTACTGGTTCACGACGGAGGACGCTTCGAAGGCCGTCGTGGGCTACCCGCTCGACGACGCGCTCGAGGCGCTGACCCCCACCCTCGACACGCTGACGGACGGCATCGCGGCCGGGAGGTTCCCCGCGCGCCCCGGCGTGGAGCAGAACGACACGTACGCCAACTGCCGCCGGTGCGCGTTCGACCGGGTCTGCCCGACCGACCGCGACCGGAGCTGGTCGCACCTCCGCGACGACCCGGCGCTCGCACCCTTTGTCGAGCTCGCCGAACCCGACGAGGGCCGGGCACCGTGACCGCACCGACCGTCGACGAGGACGCCCGCCGGCACATCGTCGAGGACCTCGACCGCAGCTACCTCGTGGAGGCCGGCGCCGGTACCGGCAAGACGACCGGTCTCGTCGGGCGCGTCGTGCACATCGTCGCCACCGGCCACGCGCGGCTCGACGAGATCGCAGCCATCACCTTCACCGAAGCCGCCGCCGCCGAGCTGCTCGAGCGCGTCCGCGAGGCGCTCGAGCTCGTGGCATCGGGCCGCTCCATCGAGTACCCGGCGGCAGCGCAGCGCGACCGCGCCGCCGAAGCGCTACGGGAGATCGACGACGCCTCCGTCACCACGCTGCACGCGTTCGCGCAACACGTCCTCTCGGAGTTCGCGCTCGACGCCGGTTTGCCTCCGGGCTTCGAGGTGGTGGACGACATCGAGGCGTCGGCCGCGTTCGACGAGCGGTGGCAGGCCTTCGTCGACGAGCTGTTCGAACGGCCGGCGGCACAGCGGCCCCTACTCGTCGCGTTCGCGTTCGACCTCACGCGTCGCCACCTGGAAGCGGTCGCGCGGTCGTTGCACGACCACTGGGACCGCCTCGCGGAACCGACCCGGTGGCCGGCCGTCGGCGAGCTGACGGTCGGGCCCCTGCTCGTCGCACTCGACGCCGCGACCGCACGCGCCGATGCATGCCTCGATCCCGCCGACACCTTGTGCCGGCACCTCCGGCGACTCGGCTGCTGGGCGGGGGAGCTGGCGTCCGCCGGTGACGAGCTCGACCGACTCGTCGCGCTCGCCGACGCGCCGAGGATCCGGTCGGGAAACGCCGGGCGTCAGGCGAACTGGCCCGCGGGCGGCAAGGCCGAGATCGCGGCGCTGCTCGACGACGCGCAGCAGGCCCTGGACGCAACGGTGGGGGACGCGAAGCGGGCAGCCGTGCACTACCTCCTCGACGCCCTGGTGGAGTTCACGCTCCGCTCGGCGCGCGAGCGCCGGCAGGCGGGCCGCCTCGAGTTCCACGACCTGCTGACCCTGGCCCGCAACCTCCTCCGCGAGAGCTCGACGGTCCGCACGACGCTCCATCACCGTTACCGCACCCTGCTCCTCGACGAGTTCCAGGACACCGACCCCCTCCAGATCGAGATCGCGGCGCTGATCGCCACCGACCGCGCCGACGTCGAGGGGCAGGCGTGGGACGCCCTGCCGGTCCCCGACGGCCGCCTGTTCATCGTCGGCGACCCGAAGCAGTCCATCTACCGGTTCCGCCGGGCCGACATCGCGCTCTACCGGCAGGTGCACCGGACGCTGGCCGCCGAGCACCGGCGGCTCGCCGCCAACTTCCGGTCCCGGCCCGGGATCCTCGCGTGGGTCGACCACTGCTTCGCCGGCCTCATGGGCGACGGCGGCGAGCTGCAAGCCCCGTACGAGCGGCTGCACGCCATCCGCGCCGCCGACACCCGGCCGGCCGTTGGGTTCCTCGGCAGCCCCGACGACACCCGCCCGCTGGCGGAGATCCGCCGGATCGAGGCCGGCGAGATCGCCGGAGTGATCGACCGGATCCGGGTCGAAGGCTGGACCGTGGCGGCGCCGACGGCCACCGATCCCGCCGCGGTCCGCGCGGCCGAGCTCGACGACATCGCAGTCCTGCTGCCGACCCGCACCGGGCTCTCGTATCTCGAGGACGCGCTCGAACGGCACGGAATCCCGATGCGGATCGAGAGCCAGTCGATGGTGTTCGCCACCGACGAGGTCCGCACCGTGCTCGCCGTGCTCGAGGCGATCGACGACCCGACCGATCAGCTCGCCGTCGTCGGCGCACTGCGCAGCTCCGCCTTCGCGTGCAGCGACCACGAGCTCGCCGAGTGGCGGTTCGGCGGCCGCGGGTTCGACTACCGCGCCGATCCGCCTGCTCCGCTCGCCGACCACCCGGTCGCGCGCGCCCAGCTCGCGCTCCGGGCCCTCCACGAGGCGCGGATGTGGCAGACGGTGGCCGAGACGGTCGACGACGTGATCCGGGGCCGGCGGCTGCTCGAGATCGCGACGGCGTCGACCCGGCCACGGGACCGCTGGCGCCGCTACCGGATCGTCGCCGACGCGGCCCACTCGTACTCGTCCGCACCCGGCGCGACGCTGCGCGGATTCGTCGCGTGGATGCAACGCCAGCGCGACGAGGGCGCGCGTCTCGTCGAACGCGTGCTACCCGAGCCCGACGACCACGCCGTGCGGATCCTCACCGTGCACGGCGCCAAGGGTCTGGAGTTCCCGATCGTGATCCTCGCCGGCCTGAACGCGGCCCCACGAGCTCGCGGCGCGCGTACCTACGTCGACGACGGCGGCCATCTCGAAGCGCGGATCGGGCTGAAGGACTCGGGCTTCGAGACGGCCGGCTACGAGCAGCGGCGGCGGCGCGAGAACGACGCCGATACGCAGGAGTCGATCCGCGTGCTCTACGTCGCGGCCACCCGCGCGCGCGACCACTTGATCGTGAGCCTGCACCGCCCCGCCCGGAGCGGCTGCGCGGCCGAGCTCCTCGGTTCGGCCGCGGATTCCGCGCCCGAGCTGTGGACCCGGTTGGAACCCTGGCCCGGCAAACCGAGGGCGACCGTCGAACGGGCGGCGCCGTCGAACGGCCGAGCGGAGCTCGCGGCGCGGGCCGCGTGGATCACGCGTCACGCCGAGGTCGTGACCGCGGGTTGCACACCCACGGTCTCCGCGACCGCGCTCGCGGCGCGGATCGCGGGTGAACGGGCCGGGCCGCGAGGGGCGGGCCGCGGCGTCGACGCGGGCGCCGACCGGTCCGTCGACGGGTCGGTCCCGTGGCGTCGGGGCCGGGCCGGTACCGCGGTCGGCCGCGCGGTGCACGGCGTGCTCCAGACGGTCGACCTCGCGCACCGCACCGGGCTCGCGGAGCTCTGCCGCGCCCAGGCGCTGGCCGAAGGGGTCGCCGAGCACGCGCCGGAGATCACGAGACTGGTGGAGAGCGTGCTCGCCGGCGGCGCGGTCCGGCGGGCGACGGCGGCGCGGTACTGGCGCGAGGTTCCCGTCGCGGCGAGCGTCGACGGCACCGTGGTCGACGGCTACATCGACCTCCTCGTCGACGGTCCCGACGGCCTCGAGATCGTCGACTACAAGACCGACGCCGTCGAGGACGCGGCCCGGCGGGCTGCGGCGATCGACCGGTACGAGGTCCAGGCCGGCGCCTACGCGCTCGCGCTCACGACCGCGACCGGACGGACCGTCGGGCGCGTCACCCTCGTGTTCGCCCGCCGGGGCGACCCGTTCGAGCACTCCGTGGCCGACGTGCCACGCCTCGTCGCGCGGGTGCGGGCCTCGCTGGCCCCCCCGGGCGGAGCGTGAGCCGGGCGCCGGGTGGCCCGGGCGGCACGGACCCGAAGGGCGCGTGGCCCGGGAGACCCGAGGGGCGACCGGCCTCGAGGGGCCGGTATCCTCGCCGGCGGAGGCACCACCCAGATGCATCTTCTCGGTTCGGACGGGCGCACGACCCTTCGCCGCGGTGGGCAGGCGATGCTGCTGGCCGCGCTCGCGGGCTACGCGTTGCTGACGTTGACCGCAGGCTCGGCGCGCGCCGACTGCGTGATCACGACCAACCCGGACGGCTCCATCAAGTACGACTGCAGCCAGACCGCGACCACGGCCCCGCCCCCGACGGCCCCACCGGCGACCGCGCCGCCGCAGACGTTCCCGACGATCCCGCACACGGCCGCGCCGCCGCGCACGACCCGGCCCCGCGTCGCGACGACGGCCGCACCGCAGACCACCGCGGCGCCCACCACCACGACGGCCGGCACCACGTCCACGGTGCCGCTGCCTCCCTTCCTGGCCGGCGGCACCACCACGACCACCGTGGCCGCGACCACCGCCGCGCCGGCATCCGAGCCGGCTCCGGCGACCACCCACGTGACGACCAGCACGAACGTGCCCATGATCATCCTGGCGGGCCTGGCCCTCCTCGGCGCCGCCGCCGTGTTCACGGCAGCCGTGCGCGCCACGGGTCCCGGCCGGACCGGAACCGGCCACGCGGGCACCGGATGAGAGGATCGGGCGCCGGATAGGAGGCTCGGGCGCCGGACCGGCTTTGCTTGGCGCCGAACGCGTGGGCCCGGCGCCCACTCCCGGCGCACACTCCCGGCGAGTACCATATTCGTAATATCTCGTACTTTTCGGACAGGAGCCGAAGGGGTATCCTCGGCCGAGGGGCGCGGATCGGCGCCCCCCCCTGACAACTCACACGGACGACCCAGAATCCATGGACATCCTCCCCGCACGGATCCGCCGGTTCCCCAAGCTGGCAGCACTCGGCGTCGCGATCGCGACCGCTTCTCTCTTCATCGTCTCGAGCATCGGCACCGCCGGCGCCGCCCTCGCCCCGACCAACGTCGTGGCGACCCCGTCGGGCACCTCGGTCTCGGTGTCGTTCACGCCGGATCCCGGCGACCTCCCGGGTGCGACGACCTACACGGCGAACTGCACGTCGACCGACGCAGGCGCGCCCGCGAGCGCCAGCGCCCCGTCGCCGATCACGGTGACCGGGCTCACACGCGGCAAGACCTACAGCTGCAAGGTCACCGCCAGCGACGCCAACGGCACGTCGGAGTCGGTCGCGTCGAACACCTTCACCGTGCCGACGGTCGCCCCGAGCGCCCCGACCGTCGGCCAGGTGACCGCCAACGGCACCACCGCGAGCGTCCCGTACACCGGGTCGGTCGACGACGGCGGCGCGCCGCCGCTCACGTACACGGCGGCCTGCTCGTCCACCGGTGGCGCGACGGGCAGTGGCAGCGGAGCTTCGCCGATCGCGGTGACCGGCCTCAGCCGGGGTCGGACGTACACCTGCACCGTCACCGCCCACAACGCCAACGGCCAGACCGCGGCGTCGGCCCCGTCCAACAGCTTCACAATCGCGACCACCGCGCCGAGCGCGCCCACCATCGGCACCGTGACGCTGGGCGGCACGACCGCGAGCGTGCCGTACACGCCGTCGGCCGACGACGGCGGCGCGACCGTGAGCTACAGCGCCAGCTGCACGACCGCCGCGCCCGGAGCAACCGGCACCGGCTCGGGCGGCTCGCCGATCTCGGTGCCCGGCCTCACGCCGGCGTTCTCCTACACCTGCACGGTGACGGCGAGCAACGGGACGGGCAGCGCGACCTCCGGTCCCTCGAACTCGGTCACCGTCGCGCCGCCGGCCCCGACGATCGGCACCCCGGTTGCGGGGAACGGGCAGATCGGCGTCGCCTTCACGCCCATCGCCTCCAGCCCGCCCGCGACCTACACGGCCTCGTGCTCGTCGTCCGACGGCGGCAACCCCGGGACCCTCGGTGGGAGCGCGTCGCCGATCACCGTGACCGGCCTCACCAACGGCAGGACGTACCAGTGCAGCGTCACCGCGACGGTGAACGGCCTGACGAGCCCCGCGTCGGGGCCGTCGAGTGCCGTCATCCCGCGCGCCGACCTGCCCGGGACGCCGACGATCACCGGCGTCACCCGGCACGACCGGTCGGTCACCGTCGCCTTCTCGGCGCCCACGGATCCCGGTTTCTCGCCCGTGACCAGCTACAGCGCGAGCTGCCCGTCGACCACCGGCGGTGCCACCGGCAGCCAGACCGGGACCGTGTCGCCGATCAACGTGGCGGGCCTCACGAACGGTGCCACCTACACCTGCACCGTCACGGCGCACAACGCGGCCGGCGCGGGTGCCCCGTCGGCGCTGTCGGCCACGTTCGTCCCCGCGACGGTCCCCGGCGCGCCGGGCGACATGGTCGCCAAGGCGCGCGACTCGAGCGCGATCGTGTCGTGGTCCGCGCCCGGCAACGGCGGCAGCGCGATCACCGCCTACCTCGTCACCTACACGCCCGGCGACAAGAGCGTCACCGTCGACGGGTCGACGACCGGTATCACGATCCCCGGCCTGCACAACGGCAACGCCTACTCGTTCACGGTCCGGGCGCGCAACGACGTCGGCACCGGGCCCCCGTCGGCCGAGGCCGGCCCGGTCGTCCCGAACCTGCTCGACATCAACGGCGAGGTCATCGAGGCGGCGCCCAACGGGTACTGGTTCGTGACCGCGGACGGGAAGGTCGCCTCGTTCGGAGAGGCGAAGAACTTCGGCGGCCTGACCAGGCTCCCCAACGCGTTCGTGATCGGGATCGAGCCCACGCCCACCATGAAGGGCTACTGGCTCGTCGCCTCCGACGGCGGCATCTTCGCGTTCGGCGACGCCGCGTTCCGCGGGTCCACCGGCAACCTCACGTTGAACCGGCCGATCATCGGCATGGCGTCGACGGCGTCGGGCAAGGGCTACTGGCTCGTCGCCTCCGACGGCGGCATCTTCTCGTTCGGCGACGCCAAGTTCTACGGCTCCACCGGCGGCATCCGACTGAACCAGCCGATCGTCGGGATGACCGCGAGCCCGTCGGGCGAGGGGTACTGGCTCGTGGCCTCCGACGGCGGCATCTTCGCCTTCGGCGACGCCAAGTTCTACGGATCGGCCGGGGGGATCAAGCTCAACAAGCCGATCGTCGCGATGGACCACACCCCATCGGGCCGGGGCTACTGGATGGTCGCGACCGACGGCGGCGTGTTCTCCTTCGGCGAGGCGCCGTTCTACGGGTCGACCGGCGCGATCCACCTCAACCGCCCGATCATCGGGATGTCCGCCACGCCGACCGGCAAGGGCTACTGGTTCGTGGCCGCGGACGCCGGACTGTTCTCGTTCGGCGACGCGCCGTTCTACGGGCCCGCGCTGGGTGCCCAGTCGTTCTTCGTGGCCCACCCGGTGACCGCCATGAACGCGAGCCGCGCCGGTGGCTGACCCGGTGGCCGAACCGGCCGCGCCCACGCTCGGGCTGCGGCGTGGTCAGGGGCTCGCGATCGCGGGCATCGTGCTCGCGGCGATGGCGATCTGGGTCGCGCCGCTCGTGCTCGGACCGCTCGCGGCACTCGCCGGCCTGGGTTCGTACCTGCGCGGCGAGCGGCGCGGCCGGTGGGTGATCGTGCTGGCCGTCGTCGCCATCGGGCTCGGGCTCCTGTTGAACGCGCTGCCCGACAAGTTCGCCTACAGCTGAACCCCCGTCGCGGCAACCGTCACGGTTCGAGCCCGCTCAGCGCGGTCAGGTGCCGGTACAGCACGTCGACGCCCGAGCCGTGCAGCGTGAGGCCGCCGTCGATCACGAGGTTCTGGCCGGTCACGTACCGGGCCTGCTCCGAGCAGAGGAACACCACGACGTCGGCCACGTCCTCGGGCACGCCCCACCGGCCGAGCGGGATCTTCTCGGTGAGCTCGTCGACGACCGCGGGCAGGTACTGCACGATCGGCTCGGTCAATGCGGTCCGGATCATCCCCGGCGCGATGGCGTTGACCCGGATCGTCGGCGCGTACTCGAGCGCGGCCGTGGCGGTGAGCGCGGCGACCGCGGCCTTGGCCGCCGAGTACGGGCCTTCCCCGCCGGCGGGACGCGTGCCGCTGATCGACGACGTGTTGACGATGCTGCCGCCCCCGCCGGCCAGCATCACCGGTGCGACGGCCCGGATGCCGTGGTAGACGCCGTGCAGGTTGACGTCGACGATCTCGCGCCAACGTTCCAACGTGTACTCGTGCAGCGTGGACGAGTCGCCGATCCCCGCGTTGTTGAACAGGATCGAGCAGCCGCCGAGCCGGTCGACGGCCGTGGTCACCGTGGCGGCCATCGCGGCCGCGTCGGCGACGTCGACCACGAACGCGTGCCCGCCGATCTCGGCGGCCACGGCCCGCGCGCCCGCCGCGTCGCGGTCGAACACCGCGACCGCCGCCCCTTCGGCCACCATCCGGCGGCAGGTCGCCCGCCCGATCCCCGACGCCCCGCCCGTCACGATCGCCCGTGCCCCGTCGAGCATCCCCATGAAACGCCTCCTCTCGACGGGCGGTCCCCGACCGGGCCGCCGGCGTGCCGCCCACGATCTTCGCGAATCGGCGCGGGCCGGATGTGAACGGCGGCGACGGGAGTCCCTACCATCGTGCCAACTCGCCGGCGCAGTCCGGCCCGGCGAACGGCACTCGGGGAGGCCACGGGATGGCACGCCGTCTTCTGATCCTGGTGGGCGCGTTGGCGTTGGGGCTCGGTGGCCTGGCCTGGCTCACCACCCCATCGGCACCGCCGGCGTTCGCCGCCACCGGCGACGTACCCGAGTACCTGGGCGGCAGCACCCGCACCAATTACAGCGGCTCGGAGACCGCGATCACGCCGTCGAGCGCGGCGTCGCTCGAGGCGCGCTGGAGTGCGTCCTCTCACGGGACGTCGTCCATCTCGGTGCAGCCGGTCGTCGCGAACGGCGTCGCCTACTGGGGCGACTTCGACGGCTACGTGCACGCGACCAACGCGACCACGGGCGCGGAGCTCTGGAGCCGGTACGTGGGCAAGACGACCGTGTACACGGGGCCCCTGGAGATCTGCGAGCCCCCGAGCCTCGGCGTCGTCGGCGCCGCGTCGGTCGCCACCGTGGGTGGCCACCAGCTCGTCTTCGTGCCCGGCGGTGGCAACATGGACGAGGGCGCCGGCAACGGCGTCTACTTCTACGCGCTCAACGCCTCGGACGGGAGCAAGGCCTGGGCGACGAAGATCGGGACCGCGCCGCTGGCGGCGAACGGCGCGAGCAACCCCCAGGGCTACGACACGCTCTGGGCCTCCGCCACGCTGTCGTCGACCACCGGCTCGCCGCAGGTCTACGTGGCCGTCGCCGCCCACGGAAGCTGCCCGTCGTGGACCGACGGCCGGGTGCTCCGGCTCGACGCGGCCACCGGCACCCTGGCGACCACGGTCCACCTCCCGGCCACCGGCCCCAACTTCTGCAACGGCAGCGACATCTGGGGCACCCCGGCGGTCGACGACGCGAACGGGAAGGTGTACGTCGCCACCGGCGAGGCCGACCCGACCTGCGCGGCGACGCATCCGCAGCCGTACAACAACTCGCTCCTTCGGCTTGACGCCACCACGCTGGCGGTCGAGAGCGCCTGGAAGGCGCCCGTCACCGACGCCGACGACTCCGACTTCGGGTCCACGCCCATGCTCTTCAGCGGCGGCGGCAAGGACCTCGTCGGTGTCATGAACAAGAACGGCTACTACTACGTGTTCGACCGGTCCGCCGCCCTCTCGGGTGGGCCGCTGTGGTCGTACCACGTCGCGGTGGGCGGCGCCGGTCCCGAGGAAGGCGACGGCTCCGTCGCCCCGGCCGCGTCCGACGGCACCAACGTCTACCTGGCGGGTGGCACGCCCTTCAACTTCCCCGGCTGCGCCACCGGCGGTTCCCTCGTCGCGGTGAACCCGGCCGACGGTTCCATGCGCTGGCGGGTCTGCACCGGCGTCCCCGTGCTCGGCGCGCCCGCCGCCGCGCCCGGCGTGGTCGTGGTCCCCGCGGGTGCCGACCTCCAGGTCCGGCGTGCCTCCGACGGCGCGCTGCTCACCCACTTCACGCCCGACGGCCCGGCCGCCGGGTTCGAGGGCTGGTTCGTCGGGCCGCCGACGATCAGCAACGGATGGCTCTACGCGGCCAGCATGGCCGGCAAGGTCCACGGCTGGACGGTCCCGGGTTCGACCACGACGACCACCGCTGGTGGTGGCGGCGGCGGCGGTGGTGGCACCGGGACGACCTCGGGCTACTGGATGGTCGGGCGCGACGGGAGCGTGTACGCGTTCGGTGCCGCGAGGTACCTCGGAGGCGCGGGCGCCTACCTCGGGGCGGCGCGGGCCTTCGGCGTCGCCGCGGTGCACCTCGAGCCCACGCCGTCGGGGCACGGCTACTGGATCGTCGACAACCTCGGGCGGGTCTACGCGTTCGGCGACGCCGGCTGGCTCGGCAACGCGGATCGCGACGCGTTCGACCCCGGCGAGCTCGTCTCGAGCCTGTCGGCGACGCCGTCCGGACACGGCTACTGGATCTTCACGACCCGGGGCCGCGTCCTGCGCTTCGGCGACGCGGGCTCGTACGGCGACATGTCGGCCACGCACCTCAACGGCCCGGTGCTCGGCTCCATCGCCACGCCCTCGGGCAAGGGCTACTACATGGTCGCATCGGACGGCGGCATCTTCGCCTTCGGCGACGCGGTGTTCCGCGGGTCGATGGGCGGCAAGCCACTGAACTCACCGGTGCAGGCGCTCGTCCCGACGGCGGACAACAAGGGCTACTGGCTCGTGGCCGGCGACGGCGGGATCTTCGCCTTCGGCAACGCGACCTTCCGCGGCTCGATGGGCTCGACGAAGCTCAACCGGCCGGTGGTCGGCATGGTCCGCTACGGCAACGGCTACCTGATGGCCGCGTCCGACGGCGGGGTGTTCGACTTCTCCGACCAGCCGTTCCTGGGCAGCCTCGCCAACAACCCGCCGGCCTACCCGATCACGGGAATCGCCACCGCCGGATGACCGCGCGCCGGCGCCGCGCGAGGGACTGCGGTCTCTCGCGCGGCGTCAGCGCCCGTAGGTCGCGACGATCACGCCGCGCGCCAGCGTGTTGAACGTCAACGTGAAGCCGACGTAGGCGGGCGACGCGCTCGAGTCGAGGCCGAGCTTCGGCAGGCCGACGGCGTGGACGGCGAAGACGTAGCGGTGGTCGCCGTGGCCGGGCGGCGGTGCGGCGCCGAAGTACCCGGGGGCGCCGGTGTCGTTGCGGGCGTGGATCGCACCAGCGGGGAGCCCGGCCATGTCGCCGCTGCCGGCACCGCGTGGGAGCTCGGTGACCGTCGCTGGCACGTCGAAGAGCACCCAGTGCCAGAAGCCACTCCCGGTCGGTGCGTCCGGGTCGAAGCAGGTGACCGCGAACGACTGCGTCCCCGCCGGGGCGCCGGACCACCGAAGGTGCGGCGACAGGTTGTCGCCCGTGCAGCCCATGGCGTCGGCGACCTGCGCGTCGGGCAGCAACTTCCCGTCCTCGATGTCGTCGCTGGTGATGGCCAGGGCGGGAACCGGTGGCAGGGAGTCGTACGGGAGCGGTGCGCGCGCGGGATCGGTCATCTTCGGATCTCCTGTTCAGCCGGAGGTGGGAACGAACGAGGAGTACGTCGGTGCGGGCAGGGGCACCGGGGCCGAGCTCCCCCGCCCCTCGGACGCCACCGTCCAACACGGCCACGGCTTGTCCGCCGGCGCGCCGAAGGACGACACGAACGCGTTGTCGTGCACCTTCAGGATGACCAGGCAGTCGAGCCCGACGGTGTCGTTCGGCCGGTCCTTGGCGCTGATGTGGTCGCGCGTCCAGTCGAGCGGGCGCACCATGCCGTTGGCGGTGAAGTGGGTCTGCGCGTTCAACGCCGCGACCACCTTGGCCCGGTTGAAGTCCGGCCCCGCGAGCTTCACGCCGGTGACGAACTGGTTCGCGGCGATCCAGCCCTGCATGGTGAGCTCCGTCACGGGCTGCTTCGTCTTGGCGACCCAGGAGAGCATCTTGTTCATCTCGGCCGGCTGGGGCCGCGTCTCGAGCGGCGTGACCTGCACCGAGACGTAGGAACCCTCGAAGTACTTCCCGTTCGCCTTCATGAACGCGTGATCGTAGGAGTTCGGCACCAGCATCGGGATGTTCACGCCGTCCTTCTGCATCTCCTTGGCGAACGTGAAGGCGCCGTTGGCATCCATGCAGGTCAACAGGAGCTGCACGTGCCTGTCCCTCAGCTGCGCGACCTGCGCCGACACGTCGGCGACGCCGAACGGGATGCTCTTGTCCGAGAAGACGATCTTCCCGGTCGGCCACTTCTCCAGCGAGACCTCGTTCCAGTTCGCGCAGTCGGCCGCCTGCGGGACCGAGTAGGCCACGATGCCGATCCGTCGGGCGTGGGTCTGCTGCGCGAGGTACGGGGCGAAGGGTGCCGCGCACGAGAAGCAGTACGCGGGCCAGTTCGGGAAGAACGTGTCGTGACCCGTCCACTCGGTGTTGACGTTCCAGCCGAACGTCGGCACCTTCTGCGCCGCCAGCACCGACGCGCCCGTGAACAGCGACGTCGCGACGAACACGGAGAACGCGTTGTCCTGCGCGAGCGCGGCCTCCACCGCGTTGGTGTTGTTGGAGAGTTGGTCGTCGTGCACCGCGGCGACCTTCAACTGCCGCCCGTAGAGGCCGCCGCCGGAGTTGACCATGTCTAGGTAGGCCTTGATGCCGTTGCCGAACGCGCCGAAGTCGATGCCGAGCGGGTTGGTGATCGCCGCGATCACGCTCACGCGGATCTCGCCGTCGGTCACCCCCGTCTCGTCGACCGAGTGGTGCACCCGGAGGTCCGCCGCGTCGACCTTCGTGGCGACGGAGCCGGTGGTCGTCGACGTCCCCGACGACTTGTCGCTCTTCGCGTTGCCACACGCCGCCGCGAGCAACGCCACGAGCAACACCGCGAGCAACGCCACGAGCAGCAGCGGGGCCGCCGGCCGCCGCCTCTCCCGATGCCGACTGCTCACGAGGTCGTCCCGGCGCCGGCCATCCCGGCAAGGTACCCCGACTTCACGTGGACCTCAACCGTTCGGACACAATGGCGTCGCGGGCATACCGCTCCCCCGGAGGTTGGGCCATGGGACCGGCGATCGACGACCACTACACGATCATCTCGGCCGACTGCCACGCCGGCGCGAGCCACGAGACGTACCGCAAGTATCTCGACGCGAAGTACCTCGACGACTTCGACGCCTGGCGCGCCAAGTACAAGAACCCGTTCCGCGACCTCCAGGAAGGCGGGCGGGTGCGGAACTGGGACAACGAGCGCCGCCGCGGCGACCTGCACGCCGACGGTCAGGTCGGCGAGGTCGTGTTCCCCAACACCGTGCCCCCGTTCTTCCCGAGCTTCGTCCTCTTCGCGCGTCCGCCGAAACCTGATGAGTTCGAGCACCGGCTCGCGGGCATCCGCGCCCACAACCGCTGGCTCGCCGACTGGTGCGCCGACTACGCCACCGAACGGGCAGGTATCGGGCAGATCTTCCTCAACGATCGCGACGAGGCGATCCGGGACCTGCACTTCATCAAGGAGCACGGCCTGCGCGGCGGCGCGCTGATCGCCGCGCTGCCGCCCGACGTCGACTACCTGCCGCCCCTGTACGACCCCGTGCACGACCCGATCTGGCGTACCTGCGAGGAGTTGGAGATCCCCGTCCACGCCCACGGTGGCACCGGCCTCCCCGACTACGGCAAGTACCCGGTGGCGAACCTGCTCTACGTCATGGAAGCGCTCTTCTACTCGCAGCGGCCGTTCGTGCAGTTCCTGTTGTCGGGTGTCTTCGAGCGGTTCCCGAACCTGAAGTTCGTGATGACCGAGCAGGGCTGCGCGTGGATCCCGCCCATGCTCAAGCACATGGACGCGATCATCAAGCAGATCCGCAAGACGGGTCGCACCGGTGAGCTGCGGTACTCCGACGAACACAAGCTGGTGCGCCTGGCGAGCGAGTACTTCGCGCAGAGCTGCTACGTCGGCGTGTCACAACCCATGCCGGCCGACGTCACGGCGATGCAGAAGCTCGGTATCGACCGCATGATGTGGGGCAGCGACTACCCGCACAACGAGGGCACGGCCCCGTACACGCGTGAGCACCTGCGTCAGCTCTTCTGCGACTGGGATCCGGGCGACCTCCAGCAGGTCCTGGCGACCAATGCTGCGAAGCTCTTCGGCTTCGACCTCCCCGAGCTCCAGCCGCTCGCCGACGAGTTCGGCCCGACCGTCGGCGAGATCGCCCGACCGCTCACCGAACTGCCCGAGAAGCCGAACGAAGCGCTGCTGCGAGGCGTACGCCGCGCGAGTTAGCGCACCGGCGGCATGGCGTCGGCCATCTCGCGCAGCCGGTTCTTGAGCACCTTGTCGAGCGTGCCGAGCGGGAGCGCGTCCACGACGTAGACAGCGCGCGGCACCTTGAACGCGGCGAGGTGTTCCGTGCACGCCGCGACGACCTCGGCCTCGAGCGTCGCCGGGTCGGGTGCGTCCGGCGTGGTGACGACGAACGCCACGGCCACCTGGTCGAGGAACTCGTGCTGCCGGCCCACGACCGCGACCTGCGCGACGCCGCGCACCGCGGCGATCCGCTCCTCGACCTCGCGTGCAGACACGTTCTCGCCTCCGACCTTCAGCAGGTCCTTGTCGCGCTCCTGGTAGTAGACGCTGCCGCCCGAGCCCATCCGCACCATGTCGCCGGTCTTGAACCAGCCGTCCTCGAACGCGGCGTCGTTCGCCTCCGGGTTGTCGAAGTACTCGAGGAAGAGCTGGATCCCACGCGTGCCCCGCAGCCAGAGTTCGCCCGTCTCGCCGGCCGCGCACAGCTTGCCGGTCGCCTTGTCGACCACCGCGATCTCGTAGCCGGGCGCGACGTGGCCCATCGACCGATCGGGAAGCCGCTCGGTCGGCTTCCCGACGATCGAGTGGGTGACCGTCTCGGTCATCCCGAACGCCGCGTACACCGCGATGCCGAGCATGCTCGCGAGCTGTTCGAACACCAGGCCGAACACGCCCACCCGCAGCGTATGGTCAGCGGGCCGGTCCGGGCTCTGGAGCGCCGGGAAGGCGAACGGGAGGAGCGAGATGTGCGTGATGCCGTGCCGCGTCACCGCCTCCCAGAACCGGCTGGTCGACCACTTCGGCAGCAGCACGGCCGTCGCGCCGACCCCCAGAACGGCGAAGAACGACCAGCTCTGGGCGTTGACGTGGAAGAACGGCAGGTAGATCAGATAGCGGTCGTCCGGACCGAGGTCGATGTTGCGCGGTCCCGTGCGGCTCGCCCAGATCGCGTTCGCGTGGGTGTGGACGACGGCCTTGGGGCGGCTGGTCGTCCCCGACGTGAACATGATGCAGAACGGCAGCATCGGCTCGATCGGCCGTCCCTCCCATGCGGCAGGGTCGGTAGCGAGCAGCGCGTCGAACCGGTCGAACCGATCCGAGCGGTCGACCGAAACCTCGGCCATCTCTCCACTGTCGTCGTCGGTCACCGCGATCCACTGCAAGACCGGTGCCGCGTCGGCGACCATCTCGGCGTAGCGCGGTTGGGTGACGGCCGCGATGCAGTTCGCCTTGCTCGCGAAGTACGCGAGCTCGTCGCGGACCGACTTCGTGTTCGTCGTCACGCCGACCGCGCCGACCATCGCGCACGCCAACCACGTGAGCACCATCTCCGGGCAGTTGTCCGCGTGGATCAGCACCTTGTCGCCGCGTGCGATGCCACGCCGCGACAGCCCGGCCGCGAGGCGATGCACGTCGACGAGCAGCTCGCGGTAGGTCCAGGCCCGGGCGGCTCCGGCCGGCGGGTCCCAGATCAGCGCCGGGTGATCGGGCCGGCGGTCGGCCCAGCGCGCGAGCAGGTACGGGATGTCCTGCCGGTGCATCTGGAAGTCCAGGAGCTGGGCCGGTGTCGCGTCCATCGGGCTAGTCTCCCAGAATCGCCGTCGAACCCGATACTCCCGTCCCCGGCTACCCGGCCGAGGTCGACGACCTCGGCCCGCAGTGGTTCTCGCAGGCGCTCGGGCGCGAAGTGACCGAGGCGACGGTGGTCGACCGCAGCACGGGCACCACCGGGCGCGCCCGCGTCGCGCTGCGCGGCGAACGGGGTGTGCCGGCGACCGTCTTCGTCAAGCTTCCTCCGTTCGACGAGCAGCAGCGCGTCTTCGTCGACCTGACGGGCATGGGCGTGACCGAAGCCCGCTTCTATCGCGACCTCGCGACTGAGGTGCCGGTACGCGTGCCCGGCGTGTGGTTCGCAGCCACCGACGGGCACGACTACGTCATGGTGCTCGAGGACCTCGTGGCGCGCGGCTGCCGGTTCCCGGCGCCCGCGGATCCCGACATCGCGGGCCGGGCGCGTGACATCGTCGAGCAGCTCGCCGCGCTGCACGCGCCGTACTGGGATTCGGGGCGCTTCGCCGAGGGAAGCGACCTCGAGTGGCTCGCCGCGCTGGGCGCCCGGGGCGGAGACGGCGGGCGCACCTTCATCGAGCGTGCGGTCGAGTCGCTCGGCAGCGAGATGGACGGGTCGTTCCATCGCATCGCCGCCATCTACCTGGCGCGCACCGAGGACATCGTCGCACTCTGGCGCGAGGGCCCCGGCACGCTCGTCCACGGCGACTCGCATCTCGGCAACCTCTTCGTCGACCCGGCGGACGATGACCGGACCGGGTTCCTCGACTGGGCCGTCATCTGTCGCGCGCCCGGGATGCGCGACGTCGCCTACACGCTCTGCAACTCCATCCCCCCGGACGTTCGCGAGGCGATCGAGCGGGGTCTCGTCGACCGCTACTGCGAGCTGCTGGCCGTGGCCGGCGTGGCGCTCGATCCCGAGGACGCGTGGGAGCAGTACCGGCTGCACGCGGTGTACTCGTGGGTCGCAGCCACGGCGACCGCCGGCGTGGGCTCGAAGTGGCAGCCGATCGAAGTCGGCCTCGGCGGGACGCGCCGCGCCACCGCTGCGTGCACACACCTCGACAGCGTGGGCCTGCTGGAGTCGTTGCTCGGCTGAACCGCCCGGATCACCTCGCCGTCAGTTGCCCACGTCGATGAGCACCTTGCCCATCGCGGTCCGGTCGAGCATCGAGCGCAGCGCGCGTGGCGTCTCGGCCAGCGGATGGACGGTACTCACGAACGGGCGCACCTTGCCCGCCGCCAGCAACGCAAGGAGCTCGGCTGCATCACGCTGGGCACGCTCCGGTTCGTGCTCGAAGAAGGTTCGCATCTCGAACCCGCGCACGATCGTCCCTTTCAAGAGCACGAGGTTGAGCGGGATTCGCGGGATCTCCCCCGACGCGAACCCGACGACGACGAACCGGCTCCCGAACCTCGTCGCCCGCAACGCCGCTTCCGAGTACGCGCCGCCGACGGGGTCGATCACGACGCCCGCGCCGCCGCCGGTGATCTCCTTGACGCGATTCTTCAAGTCCTCGCAGGAGTAGTCGACCGTCGCCACCGCACCCTGGCGCACGCACAGCTCGAGCTTCTCGACGCCGCCCGCGGCGGCCACGACGCGTGCCCCCAGCGCCGTCGCCAGCTCGACCGCCGCGAGACCCACACCCCCGGCTGCGCCCAGCACGAGCACCCACTCGCCCGGCTGCACTTCGGCAACGCTGCGCAACGCGTGATAGGCCGTCGAATGGGCCACGCCGAACGCGGCCGCGCTGCGAAGGTCGACGCCGTCGGGCACCCGCGTCAGCGTTGGCGCCGGCACGACCACCTGCTCGGCGAACGCGCCCATCATCGTCGAGCCGAAGACGTGGTCGCCGGCCGCGACTCCTACGACTCCGTCGCCGACCGCGCGGACCACACCCGCGAACTCGCTACCCGGCGTGAACGGCAGCGGTACGGGCACCTGATACCGGTTGGCGACGAGCAACACATCGGGGAAGTTGACGGCGGCGTAGCGCACGTCCACGACGACCTGGCCCGGCTGCGCGACGGGATCGGGCACCGTCTCGATGACCACCGACTCCGGCGGCCCGTACTCGACACAACGCGCGGCACGCATCTCCTCGGTGATCCCTTCGTGATCACGGCCGGGCCGGCCGCGGCCTTCGTCGATCGTCTTTGCGAATGGTCATGCTGCCAGCTCGGCGCCTCCGCCCGTGAGCCACTCAACATCACGGCCCCGATCTGCCGACAATACGACCGTGCCCGTCGAACGGAGTTCTCTGGTGGCCGCGGCCATCCTGGCCGTGGCTGTCGTCGCGTCCACCGCGATGCTCGGCGCGTGCGGCGGTGGAGGTGGCGACGCCAACGCTTCGAACCAGGCCGCGTATCTCACGATCGTCCACAGCCCGGTCGCCGGCACCCTGGCCACCCGAGACGACACGACACTCCTCTCGCTCGGCCGGCGGGCGTGCGGCGACCTCGATCGCGGCATGCGCTCCGACGCGGTGGTGGCCGACCTGGGCGGGAACCAGCTCCCCGGTTCCGCCGACTTCAACGCCTACTCGATGGTCACCGCCGCGGCCGCCCGCGAGCTCTGCCCCGCGCACCGCGCCGACTTCCAGGCGACTCCCGACGCGTTCACGAACGGCTGACCGCGGCCACGGATCCGCACGCGGCCCATTCCGACGCCGACGGTCGCACGCGCCGCTGCCGCAGGCGAGTGTGGTGGTGGGCGTTGACGGTCTCGAACCGCCGACCTCCTCCTTGTAAGGGAGGCGCTCTTCCAGCTGAGCTAAACGCCCTGGACTTCTCGCCCGACCCGCCTGTCACAGCTCAGGGCTAGTGTGCGAGGGTAGCGGCAATCGGCGAGGAGTCTGCTCCGTGACGGGTGGTGAGGGGCAGTCAGGTCGCGTCGCTCCGGTCATCATCGAGTGCGCGATCAACGGCACCACGTCGAAGGCGACCAACCCGAACGTGCCCACCGGGCCCGCCGAGATCGCCACCGACGCGCTCGCCTGCTTCGAGGCCGGCGCGGCCATCGTCCACAATCACATCGACCGTTACGGCATCGGTGAGGCCGAAGCCGCGGGGCGCTACCTCGAAGGTTGGCGCCCGGTGCTCGCAGCCCGCCCCGATGCCCTGCTCTACCCCACCGTCCACTTCGGGACCACGATCAGTTACGAGCACCTGATCCCGTTGGCGGCGGCCGGTCTGCGGGTCGGCATCGTCGATCCCGGCTCGGTGAACCTCGGCGGTGCCGACGCCAGCGGCATCCCGCAGGGCGGTTTCGTCTACGCCAACTCGTTCGACGCCATTGCCCGAGCCTTCGACATCTGCCGTGACCACGAGCTCGGACCGAACCTCGCGATCTACGAGCCCGGCTTCCTTCGGGCCGCCCTGACGTGGTGGCGAGCCGGTCGGCTGCCTCGGGGGTCGATGATCAAGCTCTACTTCTCGACCGAGCGCGGTTACCTCGGGGCACCGTTCGGCTTGCCCCCGACCGTACGCGCCCTCGACGCCTACCTCGAGCTGCTGGACGGTTGCGACGTCCCGTGGGCGGTCTCGGCGGTGGGCGGGGACGTCGTGAACAGCGCGGTCGCCGAACCGGCTCTGCGGCGGGGCGGCCACCTGCATCTCGGGCTCGAGTTCTTCGGCGGTGACCGAACGCCCACCAACGCCGAGCTCGTCGCCGAAGCGGTCGCACTCTGCCGATCGGTCGGCCGGCCCGTGGCCACTCCCGACGAAGCGGCAGCCATCCTGGACCTTCCCCGTCAGCGCCCGGCCTCGGCTATCGGCTTCGTCCGCTGATTCCACCCGTCGACCAGTGGCAGCTGCCCCTCACGACAGCCCGGCCGCGCCGCCAAGAGCCCCGGCGAGCGCGCGGATCTGGGACGCTCGGAATCGTCGCGTGACCGGCGCCCTCGGGCAGGCGCCGTCGAAACCGTGGAACGCGCCGTCGACGGTTTCGACGGTGCATGGCACGCCGGCCTCCCGGAGCTGGTTGGCGTAGGCGAGGTCCTCGTCGTAGAAGAGGTCGATCGTGCCGACGCCGATCCAGGCGGGCGGCAGCGCCGCGAGGTCCGCGCACCGGGCGGGCGCAGCAAGTGGGGGCACGGCGGCAGTGCCGGGAGCCATTCCCAGGTAGGACTGCCAGCCGAAGCGGTTGTTCTCCGAGTTCCAAAGACGGAAGTGGCGCTCGTCGAGGTCGTTCCTAAGCACCGTGCGGTCGTCGATCATCGGGTAGGACAGCAACTGGAACACGGGAGTGACGTCGCCCCGATCCCGGGCCAGGAGTGCCAACGCGGTTGCGAGCCCGCCACCCGCGCTGGCGCCCCCGACCGCGATGCGGTGCTCGTCGACGTCGCGGTGCGACGCCAGCCAGACCAGCGCGTCGTAACAGTCCTCGAGCGGGACGGGGAACGGGTGCGCCGGGGCGAGGCGATACTCGACCGCGGCGACGAGCACGCCGAGATCAGCGGCCACGATCCGGCAAAGCTCGTCGTCGTCTGCCGCGCTCCCCACGACGTAGCCGCCGCCGTGCATCCAGAGCAGAGCTCGGAACGGGGTGGGCGTGCCCTCCGGCGGACGATGCACGCGGACGGAGACCGCGCCGAGCGACTCGGCCTCGACGGGCCCCGGCCTGCGCTCGCGCCGGAGCGCCACCTGCAACGCGTCGTCGAGGCGCCGCCGGAGTTCGAGCATGCGGGGCCCGACGCCGCGAACGGACAGGACCGCCGCCGGACGGCGCAGGTCCGGATGGAACGGTGAGGGCTCGGATCGGCTCACGCTCCTGCCTTCCCTGATGCCTTCGGCGTCTGCCGGCTGGGGATCCAATCGCCGAGTGTCTCCTCGGAGCGGACCGCGAGACCGGCGGCGCGCAACGCGTCGGCCGTCCGACCCGCGCCCGCGACCAACGTGGAGGAGAACGTGCCGTCGTAGACCTGCTCCGTTCCGCAAGAGGGGCTGCGCGCTTTCAACACGGCTCTGGTTGCCCCGAGCCGTGCGGCGAGCGCGACCGCGGACGCGGCGCCACGTTCGTAGGCGTCGGTCACGTCGCCACCGTCGACGGTGAGCACCCGCCCGTCGGGCTGGAGCTCGGCTTCCGGCCGGGGCACGGGCAGGCCCCCGGCGACCTCGGGGCACACGGGGATCAGCCGGAAGTCGGCGCGCAGCTCGCCCACCGCCGCTCGCGGCGAGCTCGCGCCGCGGTGGTTGCAGCAGATGCCGAGCAGGCACGCCGACACCAGCAACGGCTCCCGCACGAACGCACTCACGCCGCCACGGTACCGCCCGCCCTCCCCGCCAGTTGCTCCCCGCCATTTGGCTGGCGACACGACCGAAATGGGGACCGGTGACTAGCCAAAACGGGGGGACACCGCGTTCCTGGCACGCGCCGGCAGTGCTTACCGGGGCCCGGACGCTCAGGGGAAGGCGTCCGGGCCCCGTGTCCTTGACCGCCGGCGGACCGGGGCTCGCGGCAGGCGCTCGGGGGGAAGCGCCCGGGCGTCACCCCGGTCCGCCGTCGCGGCGATCACGCGGTCACGCGCTCCGGGGCTCGGCCTCGACGACGGGTATCTCGACGGGGCGCACCTTCGGCGGCCGCCCGCGCTTGCGCTTGTTGGCGAGGACCTTGCCGTTGGCGAAGAGCTCGCCGCCCCAGACGCCCCACGGCTCACGACGGGCGAGCGCCGCCGCGAGGCACGCGTCCTTGACGGCGCACTCCTGGCAGAAGGCCTTCGCCCGCGCGATGTCGTCGAGCTGCTCGGAGAAGAACAACTCGAGCATCGGCCCGGCGACCGTGCTACATCGGGCCTGGTGCCTCCAGGTCTGGTCCTCGGTCTGGTACTCGATGGCGAACATCGCCTGCTCCCTGTTGTTCTCTGGTTCGACGGTTCGGCGGGCTGTTTCGTTGACCGGGTCGGGTCTGACGGGATCGGGCACTCGGGCAGAGCGGAACAACAAGAAAGGCCGCCGGGTCGCCCCGACGGCCTGGTGAGTCTCGCTTCCGTAGGTGGTCTACGGCGAAGGAGCTCGGAGCCGTCGGGGCTCGGGCTGGTGGGCGTCGATGCCGAGGAACGGCGTGACCGACCAGCCGGTTCCCATCGTCGGCTTGCCGTACGCCGACGCGGTCACGCAGCGGCGTGCGCCGGCCGCGGCGTTCGCCGGGCTGAGGTGCGCCGTTCCTGCGGACATGGGTCGCTTCCTTCGGTCTGGCCGTTTCGGGACGGCGCTACTTGACGACGAACGCTCAGGCAAGCATCCCTGTTCCCCGCCGTCAAATCATTTTTCCGGATGCCCCCTGACCAGCAGGAGCGTGCCTCGGCCGCTCGCGGTCCCCTAGATTCCCGGCGTGTCCAATCCGGATCTCGGCACCGTGGTGGAGCTGCTCCGACGTGAGCAGGCGGACGGCTGGCACGAGGGCGCACAGTGCTACGTGTCGGTCGCGGGCGAGGTCCTGCTCGACGCCGCCGTCGGCACCTCGGACGGCGAACGCCCGCTGCTGACCGACGACCTCATGTCCTGGTACTCGTCGGGCAAGCCCCTGACGACGACCGCGATCCTCCGGCTCTGGGAACGCGGGCTGCTCGGCCTGGACGATCCGGTCGCCGAGTACGTCGAGGGGTGGGGCGCCGGCAAGGAGCGCTGCACCCTCCGCCAGGTGCTCGTGCACACCGGTGGGTTCACCATGTCGGGGCGTGCCGAGCTCTTCGACCGCGACATCTCGTACGCCGAGGCCATCGCACGGATCGCCGCGCATCCCGTCGAATGGGAACCCGGCACGGCGGCCGCCTACCACCCCACGAGCGGATGGAAGGTGCTCGGTGCAGTCGTGGAGGCCGTGGACGGGCGCCCGATCGATCGGTACCTGCGCGAGGAGATCTTCGACCCGCTGGGTCTCGCGAACTGCCGGCTCGGCGTGAGCCCGGCCGAGCAGGCGCAGCTCGCCGACCGCCTGGTGCCCGTGCACTGGCGCGGACACACGATGCCCGTGCTCGACCGTGACGGCAGCCTCCGCATGGCCGCCTACCGGGTCGACGAGATCCACAACGAGCCGTGGCACATCGCGAAGGTCGAGCCGGGTGGCGGGGCACGGGGGCCGGCCCGGGAGCTCGGACGCTTCTACGAGTCGCTCCTCGGCTTCGGGGCACCCCTGCTCGAGGTGGGGACGGTCGAGCTGATGGGTGCCGTGCACCGGTACGGCATGAACGACGCGCTCTTCGGTCGGAGTCTGCCGTGGGGCCTCGGTGTGCAGGTCGCGTTCACCGGCGGCACCGGCCGACGCGCGTTCGGTCACGGTGGCATGGCGTCGTCACGGGCGTTCGCCGACCCCGAGGTCGGACTCGTCGTCTCCCTCGTCACCAACGGTCTCGCGGACTACTTCTCGAACGAGCAGCGCCTCTTCGAGATCACCGACGCGGTCTACACCGCGCTCGGCCCCGACGTCGCCCGCACGCGCACGGAGGCGAAGCCGGTCACCGCGTTCGGCACCCTCAGTACCTGAGTCTCGGCGACGAGGGTGTCACAGCCCGGCGGTACCCTCGTCGCAGCGCTCGTCGGCGGGAAGAGACCGACCGTCCGTGGGAGGGTGTGCTGTTGGAGACCGGTGCCTTCGTTGCCTCGGGAGTCGCGAGGGCGCGATCGCTTCGATGCTTCGCTCGTGGCTCGCTGCGGGTCGTCGAGCCACGCGGGTTCGCGAATGCTCGTCCGCACCGAGCGACGGCGCGTCGAGCGGGCGCGTCGACCGCGTACCGCGCGACGGACGCGACCGCGGACGCGTCGATCCCACGGATCGTGGCGTTGCTCGGGGGGGCCGTCGACCGGCGGCGGCTGGTCGGTTCGACCGCGTACCGCGCGACGGACGCGACCGCGGACGCGTCGATCCCACGGATCGTGGCGTTGCTCGGGGACGCCGTCAACCGGCGGCGGCAATCAGCTCGAGGATGCGCGTGTGGACCGCCGGCGAACCCACCACGATGTCGCCCGACTCGAGCCAGTCCGTGGCGTGGCCGCTCCAGTCCGATACCACCCCGCCCGCCTCGCGCACGAGCAGCGCGCCCGCCGCCACGTCCCACGGCCCGAGCACCTGCTCGAAGTAGCCGTCGAACACACCCGCCGCGGTCCACGCGAGGTCGAGGCTCGCGGCGCCGGCGCGGCGGAGGTCCTCGAACGTCCGCAGCGCCGCCTCCATGACGGGCAGGTAGGTGGCGAGGCGGGTCTGCTTGGCGCGGAACGGGAAGCCGGTCGCGCAGATCGCCGAGGCGATCGGGCGCGCGCTCACCCGGATCGGGGCGGCGTTGCAGGTCGCCCCACCGCCGTGCCGGGCCGCGAAGGTGAGCCCGAGCAGCGGCGCGTGCACGACGCCGACGACTGGTTCGCCCCGGACCACGAGCGCCACCGACACGCCGACGGCCGGGAACCCGTGCAGGAAGTTCGCCGTGCCGTCGAGAGGGTCGACGAGCCAGCCGACCTCCTCACGCGCGCCACCGGTCTCTTCTCCGAAGAACGCGATCCCCGCCGCGTGACGGGCGAGCACGCTCTGGATCGCTCGCTCGCTCGTGGTGTCGACGTCGCTCACCCAGTCACCCGGCGCCTTCTCGCGCGCGTTGCCGGCCGATCCGAACTGCGACCCGACGACCTCGCCGCCCGCGTGGGCCGCGTCGAGGGCCGCGTCGAGCAACGCGTCGAGATCGAAGCCCGCGGTCACCCCTCCACCGCTTCTCGCAGGCACGCCAGCAGGGGCCCGGTCCCGGCGGCAAGGATCTGTCGACGTTCCGCGGGGTCGACGACGTCCAGCGGCCGCCCGCCGAGGTCGGTGATCGCCGCGCCCGCCTCCCGGCACGCCAGCAGTCCGCCGAGATAGTCCCACGGCTTGTGCAGGCCGTTCGCGTCGACGTAGCCGTCGACGACACCCGCGGCGACGTCGCACAACCCGAGCGCGGCGGAACCGAGCGCGCGGAACTGCTTCCAGCGGAGCTTGCGAACCGGCCATGCCTCGAGCAGCACGACGGAGTCCTCGATCCGCTCCACCTGCGACGCGCTGATCGGGGCACCGTCGCGCCAGGCGCCGCGCCCTCGGACGGCGGTGGTGGCCACCATCGTGGCCTGGTTGACGACGGTCGCCGCCAGTGCGCCGTCCGCGTCGACCGCGCAGAGCGAGATCGCCCAGTACGGCAGGCCGCGGGAACAGTTGGTGGACCCGTCGATCGGATCGACGACCACCGTGACGGGCGCGTCGGCGTCACCGGTTCGCCCCGACTCCTCGCTGACCACCGCGACCGGAACGGAGTGCAGCACCTCGAGCGCGGCGGCGTCGGCGACGAGATCGATGGCGTACTGACCCGGAACGTCGGTGCGGGCCCGACGTTGCGACGTGTCGACCCCGGCAACCGCGGCCCGCACGACCCGGGTGGTCTCGGCGAAGAGCTCGAGCAGGTCCTCCGGTTGCATCGGGGGCAGGCTACCCGCCACCCCCTCCGCCGATCCGGCGCAAGAAGCGGGCGAGGTCGGCGGGCGTGTCGACGTCGTCGAGCGCGTGAGGGGGTGCGATCCGTTGCCACTCGGGTTCGGCCACGAGCTCGACGGCGGTCGCCCGCATCGCGTCGCGCAGCGAGGCGCAGCCCTCTCGTCGAGCAGCCCGGGCGGCGGCGAGCGCGTCCGGTGCGTATCGCGCACAGGTCCATTGGGGGACGCCGGCGCGTACCGGAACGACCGAACGCGCCGGCGAGCGCTCGATCAGGAGCCGGAGCAACGGCTCCTCGACGAAGGGAAGGTCGCATGCGAGCAACACGAGCCCGTTGCGGGAGGTCCCTGTGCCCGTGCTCCCTCCGTCGCCGGCGTCGAACCCGTCGAGCGTGCCGAGCGCGTCGAGTGCGTCGAGACCCGCACACAGCGCGGCCAGCGGGCCGGCGCCCGCGGGCTCCTCGAGGCTCGACGGCAGCCCGCTCACTCCGGGACCGACCTCGAGCACCGGGTCGCACACCGTCGTCAGCACCCGCGCCGCCCGGCGGCCGAGCGTCTCGCCGCCCACCGCGAGGGTGGCCTTGTCGGTGCCGAGTCGCGTGCTGCGACCACCGGTCAGCAGCACACCGGCGACCGCGGGCACCGCCTCGGCCGATCAGGACGTCGCCGGGCCGGCCGTTTCGGCCGTGGCGTCACCCGCGGGCCCGGCACCGCCCGCGGGCCCGGCACCGCCCGCGGGCCCGGCACCGCCCGCGGGCCCGGCACCACCCGCGGGCCCGGCACCGCCCGCGGACCGCAGCGAGTAGCCGACCACGAACCACGTGCCGTCGCGCTGAGCCAGACGCACGAGGTTGGACACCTGCGAGCCGTCGCGCAGCGTGAGCCCGGTCACGATCTCGGCCAGGTCGCCGTCGACGGCGGCGCGCTCGACGCGCACCTCCCCCACCAGCCGGTGCAGGCCCGGCTGGCCCTGGTACGCCGCACGCTTCGCCGCGACGTAGCGATCCTTCGAGAGGCCGTCGCGCAACTCGCGTCCCGAGAGCGTCCACAGCGCGGCGAAGTCCAAGCGGTCCCACGCGTACTCGTAGCCGAGCGCGACGTCGGTCGGCGTCGGGCCGGGCTCCTTCGTGATGACCACCACCATGAACACGACGATCGCGAAGATCACGACGAGGACGGCGAAGAAAGGCACGAGCTCAGTCCACTCGCTCGCCGGCCGTCGATGCCACTCGTTCGATCTCGGCGGCCAGGGAGAGATCTCGTCCGGTGATTCCACCCTCGCTGTGGGTGCCGAGCCCGACCCGGACGGTCCGCCACCGGAGGTCGAGGTCGGGGTGGTGGTCGGCACGCTCGGCCAGGAACCCCACTCGCGTCACGAACGTGATCGCGTCCGGGAACGTCGCCCGCTCGAAGTGCTTCTCGATCTCGTCGCCCCGCCGGCTCCAGCCCGGGAGCCCGGCCAGGCCGGCCGCGATCTCGTCGTCGGATAGCCGCGCCACGAGCCCATTGTCGGCGACACCGGCCCTCGCGGGCAACGCGCCGGCCCGAACGCGCCGGCCCGGCCGGGTCGGTCCTCACAGGCCCGGCCGGTGCGACGCCCCGGGGCGGTGATGGGCCAGACTGTGCCCGTGCGCACGGAGCCGGTTGGCGTCGAGATCGATCGCGAGCAAGGGCTCACGCTGACCTGGCCCGACCGCATGGTGCACACGTTCGAGCTGGCCGAGCTCCGGGCGAACTGCCCCTGCGCCGAGTGCCGCGGCCTACGCGAGACGGGGCGGCCGGTGTGGCCCACAGCGTCGTCACCCCGACCGCTCGCGGTCGTCGACGCCGAGCTCGTCGGTGCGTGGGGCCTGTCGATCCGTTGGAACGACGGGCACGGGACGGGGATCTACCCGTGGGAGCTCCTCCGTGCCTGGCGGGACGAGCTCGACGGCTGAGCAACGGGGCACCACCGAAGGCACCGCACCGTAGCCGTCACCGCCGACGGCAGCGCGAGGCCGTGGTCGTCACGCGGCAAACGCCGCGTCGGTCTCATCGCGGGTGTCGCCGCGGACGCGCGCGAGCACGATCAGCCCTCCGACGCAGGGCGCGAACGCCGCGACCAGACCGGCCACCTGCACGCCCACCGCGGCCGCCAGAAGGCCGATCACGCCGAGCGCGACGACGTGAGACCAGGACTGCAGCGCGGAGTCGAGCGCGAGGACCCGGCCGTGCGCCTCCACCGGCGCCATCCGGTGCAGGACCGTGGCCGACGGCGCGACGAACAGGCCCGTCAACACGCCCCAGCCACCGATGCCGACGAACGCGACCACGACGTACGGCGTCCCGATGTACAGGCCCGCCGCGAGACCGGTGCAGACCGCGATCATCGCCAGCGCGGACAGGCGCGCCAACCCGCGGCCCCATGCCGCGACGGCGACTCCGGCGACGAGCAGGCAACATCCGAACGTCATCTGGAGCAGCGCGAACGTGCCGGCCGAGCGGTGCAGCACGTCGCGCACGTACACCGGTTCGACGACGGCGTACCCGCCCCAGGCCAGGTACACCGACGTGGACAGGGCGAGCAGTGTGAGCAGTTGCGGACACGAACGGACGACCGCGATTCCCTCACGAACCTCCTCGCTCATCGACGGACTCGAGCGCCGATCTCGCGTGGTACGGCTGACGGACCCGGTGCGCAGCGGGAGCACCGCCGCGACACCGATGACGTAGGTGACCGCGTCGATCACGAACGCGGTTCGGAACCCGTAGGCCTGGATGCTGATCGCGGCGAGGAGCGGCCCGAACGCGATGGAAGACTGCATCGCCGAGCTCAACAATGCGTTCGCCTCCGGAAGGTCGGCGTCGTCGACGAGGCGCGGAGGCAACGCACGGAAGGCAGGCGACGCGAAGGCCTTCGTCGCACCGTGCAGGAGACCGAGGACCACGAACGACGGGAACGTCCCGACGAAGGCCATGGCGATCGCAACCCCTGCGGCTGCGAGATCGGCGAGCACGAGCACGCGCTTGGGCCCGAACCGGTCGACAGGGACGCCCGCGATCGGCCCGAGCAGCGCCGCGGGAAGGGCCCACGCGAGCCCGATGAGCGCAACCTG
This sequence comes from Acidimicrobiia bacterium, assembly GCA_046331155.1. Taxonomy (GTDB): domain Bacteria; phylum Actinomycetota; class Acidimicrobiia; order IMCC26256; family CAWATG01; genus JAXLRK01. The sequence goes on along the minus strand of JAXLRK010000002.1, from coordinate 565,189 downwards.
ACCGGGTCCGGCTTCGAACCGGTAGGTCGCGTATCCCCACATGGCGACGAGCGCGCACCAGCTGCCGATGCCGTTGACGGCTTGACCGGCGACGAGGAGCGCGAACCGACGATCCCGGAGGAGGTGCATGGCGCCCACGAGGTAAGCACAACGGGCGAAGGCGGCGCCTGCGATTTCCGGCGAGGGGCCGGGGCGACCGGTCCGGTCAGCCGGCGAGACGGCGCTGCCCGTGCGGCCGCCACTGGAGCGGGCGGCGGAGCAGGGCGGTGACCACGCCGGCCGGCTGCGGGAGTGCGAAGTAGTAGCCCTGCGCCGCGTCGCAGCCGAGCTCCTCGAGCCGACGGAGCTGTTCGGTCGTCTCGACCCCTTCCGCGATGACCCCGAGCCCCAACGCCTGGGCCATGCCCACGACCGCCGTCACGATGGCGTCGTCGTCGCCGTCCCGGTCCAGCCCGCCGACGAAGCTGCGATCGATCTTGACCGCGTCGAGAGGGAGGCGCTTGAGGTAGCCGAGCGACGAACACCCGGTGCCGAAGTCGTCGATGCTCAGGTGAACTCCGAGGTCGTGCAGGCGGGTGATTGCGATGCGCATGGTGTCGAAGTCGGCCAGCAGCGCGGATTCCTGGATCTCGAAGGAGAGGCTCGACGGATCGATCGCGGCTTCCTCGATCGCGCGCGCAACCCGCTGCGGGAGGTCCGGCACCATGAGCTCGCGACCGGAGAGGTTGACGGCCATGCTGACGTCGGGCCGGTCGGGGATCTCGTTCCAGCGGGCCAGCTGCCGGCACGCCTCGCCGAGCGCCCACGCCCCGATGGGCACGATGACCCCGGTCTCCTCGGCAACGGGCATGAACACCTCGGGCTCGAGGAGCGAACCCTCTTCACGTTCCCACCGCAGCAGCGCCTCGAAGCCCACGAGCGTTCCCACCCCGAGCCCGACGATCGGCTGGTAGTGCAACCGGAAGTGCCAGTCGTTGAGGCCCCGCCGCAGGTCACGGTCCATCTGCATCCGTTCGAGCGACCGCACCCGCAACGGAGGTTCGAACAGCTCGATGCGAGCCTTCCCGAGGTCCTTGGCGTGGTACATCGCGACGCTCGCGTCGCGCAGGAGGTCCTCCGGACGGTCGTCGGGGCTCGTGGGGATGGCCAGGCCCGCGCTCGCCGACACGTACACCTCGTCGTCGTCGTCGACCGCGAACGGCAGGCTCACCGCCGCCACGATGCGCCGGGCCACGTCGAGAGCGTTCTGCACGTCGCCGAGGTGCTCGCAGAGCACGAGGAACTCGTCGCCGCCGAAGCGGCCGACGAGGTCGGCTTCGCGGAGGAGCGCCTCCAGCCGACGCGCGACGAGCGCGAGGAGGCGATCGCCGGCGGCGTGACCCAAGCTGTCGTTGACGTACTTGAAGTTGTCGAGATCTAGGTAGACGACCCCGATGGACGACGGATCGTCGCCGACGCGATCGATGGCGAGCTGCACGCGCTCGAGGAAGAGCTCCCGCGTCGCGAGTCCTGTCATCGGGTCCTTCATCGCCTGGGCGGCGAGGCGCTCGCCGAGGGCGACCTGCTCGCTGAGATCCCGGCAGACCAGGACGTAACCGTTCGGCTCGCCCCCCGCGTCGCGCTCGACGTGCAACGTGTGCACGACGGGCATCGCGGTGCCGGTCGTACCCAGCAACGCGCTCTCCCCCCGCCAGACGCCGTGGCGGTCGACGGCCGGGAGCACAACGTGTTCGAGGATCGTGCGTCCCGTCGGCGTGAAGAGGTCCTCGAGCCGCCGGGTACCGGGTGCACGGACGCCGGCGAACGCCCGGGCGGCGGCGTTCGCCCGTTGGATCACCCAGTCGGCGTCCGCCACGAACACGAGGTCGGTGGACGCCTCAACGGCCGAGGCCGCGGTGGAGCCCGGTGCCAGCCCTGGTAGCTCGGTGGTCTCGTCGGCCTGGTGCTCGTCGGTCATCGCGGCTCGCCTTCGTTGCATGCCTTATCGGACGGCTCCCCCGCCACCTGAACGGCCTCTCGCTCCGGGCTCCCGACTCGTATCCTGGGGCCGTATGCGGTGCCCAGCCTGTGGTGCGCCGGCGCCGCCCGGCGCACGGTTCTGCCCGGCGTGCGGCCACGCGCTGGCCGGCCGCCCCGACGAACGCCGGGTGGTCACGGTGGTGTTCGCGGACCTGGTCGGGTTCACGACGTTCTCGGAGGCCGCCGACCCCGAGCACGTCAAGGCGCTCGTGGACACGTGCTTCGAGCGGCTGGCGGCGGACGTCGAGCGCTTCGGGGGCCGGGTGGACAAGATCGTCGGCGACGCCCTCGTCGCCCTGTTCGGGGCTCCGATAGCCCACGAGGACGACGCGGAGCGGGCGGCGCGCGCCGCGCTGGCCATGCAGGAGACGCTTGCCGATCTCCGGGCCGAGCACACCGCGGCGCTCGACATGCGGGTCGGGGTCAACACCGGCGAGGTGTTGACCGGGGCGTTGCGGGCCGGGGGCGACTACACCGCCATGGGCGACGTCGTGAACACCGCGAGCCGGCTCCAGGCCCTCGCCCACCCCGGCCAGGTCCTCGTCGGGGACGCCACCCATAGGGCAACCGACGGCGCCATCGAGTACGAGCCGATCGGCCCGGTCAGCGTGAAAGGGCGCGACGAGCCGGTCGCGGTGTGGGCGGCGCGACGCGTCCGCGGCCGGCCCGGTCGACGCCGCATCCGGTCCCGCGTGCCCTTGGTCGGGCGGACGTCCGAGCTCGCGCTGCTCAGTGAGGTGATCGCCACTGCCATCAGACGTCGCCGTTCGCAGCAGCTCCTCGTACTCGGAGACGCGGGCATCGGCAAACGTCGCCTCGGCATCGCCGCAGCCGGTGTGGCCCGGCGCGAACACGGCGCGACGATCGTCGGCGGGCAGTGCGTCGCCTACGGCGAGATCAACCCCTGGGGCCCGTTCACCGAGGCCGTGCGTGACCTCGTCGGGATCACGGTCGGAGACTCCCGCGACGCGATCGAGGCGAAGCTGAGCCAACACCTGGAAGCGGTGCGCGCGTCCGACTCCGTCGCGGAACGGGTACGCCTCGTGCACGGCCTCGCCCACGTCCTCGGCGCGCTCGACGCGACGGACGACCTCGACGCGTCGCGGGCACGGGACGACGCGTTCCGTTCTCTCGCCGCGTTGTTCGAGACCCACGCGTCGTCTGCCCCGCTGGTCTTCGTGGTCGGCGACGTCCACTGGGCCGACGACCTCGTGTTCGACACCATCGAACGGCTCCTCGTCCGACTGCGCACGACGCCGTTCGTCGTGTTGATGAGCGCGCGTCCCGAGATCGACGAACGGGTCGAGGCCTCCCCGGCCAACAGCGTCCGGATCACGCTCGATCCGCTGGACGCGGTCGCGACACGGGAGCTCGCCTCCCTCCTGTTCGGCGACGACATCGACGACGTGCTCGCCGCGACCCTGTACGACCGCAGTGGAGGGAATCCGCTCTTCGTCGAAGAGCTCGTCTCGTTGCTCCGCGAGCCCGGACCGGACGCAACCCGTCCGACCCGGACGGCCAAGATCGAACGGCTCCACTCGCTGCCCACCACGCTCCGCGGAGTGGTCGCGGCCCGTCTCGACGCGGTCGCCGAACCCGACCGAAGCGTCCTCGAGCTCGCGTCCGTCGTCGGCCTGCGTGGGACCACGGCCGAGATCGCGGCCGCCTCACGGGAACCGATCGACGATCTGCAACCGGCACTCGAGCGGCTCGCCGATCGGAACTTCCTCCAACTCGACGACGGCGAGTTCGCCTTCACCTCCGAGGCCATCGCCGGGGTGGCCTACGCAACGCTCACGAAGGCCGAGCGGGCCCGGCGTCACGCCCGGGTCGGGATCTGGCTGCAACGCCGGCCGGCGAGCGTCGAGGCCGACGCGGAGCGGATCGCGAACCACCTGGTGACCGCGGCCGAGCTCGCCGGCGAGCTCGGCGGGATCGACGGCCTGCCTCCGGACCTGTCGACCCGGGCGGCCGCCGTCGTGGTCGAGGCGGCCGAACACGCGGAACGCTCCGAATCGTGGCGCCGGAGCCATCGGCTGCACGACCGCGCGTTGAACATCGTGGGCGACGGACCGCAGCAGTCCGCGTTGCGTCTCGGCCGGGCCCGGGCCGCGGCCAACCTGCACGACCTCGATTCCGCACGTCGTGACGTCACGGCGGTGTTCGACAACCTGTCGGACGCCCACGTGGAGGCGATCGCGGCCGAGGCCGAGACCGTTCTCGGCGACGTCGAACGGCGGGCCGGGAACGTCGCGGCGGCGAACGAGGCGTTCGAGCGCGCGGTCGCCCGGTGGCGCGCGACGGGCGACGAGGCCGGGACCGCGGGCGCGCTGCGCGCCTGGGGCCTGTCGAAGATCTTCGAGGGGGATCTCGACACAGCCGAGGCGCTCGTCGAACAGGCGCTGTCGAGCTTCCGGACGACGCGCGACGCGCGAGGCGAGGCGTGGGCGCTGCAGAACCTCGCCTGGGTGGCGTTCCTGCGGGGCGATTCCGACGCGGCCGACCGTCGGGCCGACGAGTCGATTCGCGCGTTCCGTTCGATCGACGACTACGGCGGCCTCCACTGGGCGCAGGGGCTGCTGGCCTGGGTCCGGCTCCAGCAGGGACGGCTCCGGGAGGCCGAGGAGCTCATGGTCCCGTCCCTGCGGGAGGCCCAGCAGACCGGCAGCGTCTGGGCCGAGGGCATGGGACTCGTACTCCTCGCGGTCGTCGCGATGTGGACGGGACGCACCAAGAGTGCGGTCGAGCTCGCACGGCGCGCCGACGCGCACTTCGGGGAGATCGAGGACGCCTGGGGCGGGATGCAGGCGAGCTTCCCGTTGATGCGCGGGCTCCTCGCGCTCGGGGACGTCGGCGGCGCGTACGCCCACGAGCCGCGGCTGCGGGAGCTGAGCGCGCGGTTGGGCGACAGCGGCATGATCCTGGTGCCCGACCTGAACGCGTCCGCCATGGCGTCGCACCTCGGCGACGCCGAAGCCGCGCTGCGCCACGCCCGGCTCGCATACGAGCGCTCCGAGGGCATGGGCGGCTTCATCGAGCGCCGCACCGCGTTCGGCCTGGCCCTGCTCCAGACCGGCCGGGCGGAGGAAGCCGTCGAGATCCTCGACGCGGCCCATGATCGGGCCACCCAGGACTCCTGGCGCGCCGCAGTCGCGGGACCGTCGTGCCTCGCGTACGCGGCCGTCGGCGAGACGGCCCAGGTGCTGGAGATCGCGGCGTCCACGCGCCGCCTCGCCACGGGAAGCTACCTCGACCTCCTGCTCGTCGACTACGGGATCGGACTCGCCCACGCGCAGCGCGGCGACGAGCTCCACGCCCGCTCCGAGCTGACGGGTGCGGTCGCGGCCGCGGACTCGACCGACTCCGTCCTCGACCAGGCCGTCGCGCGGCTCGCCCTGGCGGCCGGACTCACCGCCCTCCAGACCGACGACGCCGCCGACACGCGTGCCGACGCCGACAAGCGCCTCCGACAGCTCGGCATCACCGCGTCGGGATGGCGTACCGCATTCGAGGCCGCCGCCCGCGGGCCACGCCGGTCGGCCGGGGAAGCGTCCTCGTAGTCGACCGGGGCCCCGGCCGGCGACGCGTCCTAGTCGCCCGCCACGCCCGGCCCGAGATCGATCGTCGGACCCGGTGGTGGGATCCACGCGAAGAACACGTGGGCGAGCGGGCCGACCGCGAACGCGAAGAGCACCGTTCCGACGCCGACGTTCCCTCCCAACGCCCAGCCGGCGAGCAGCACGGTCAACTCGAGCACGGTCCGGACGACCCACAACGGCACGCCGCGAGCCGCGATCGCAGTCATCAGACCGTCACGCGGGCCGGGGCCGAGACCGGCGCCGATGTACAGGGCGGTACCGAGGCTGATCACGAGCGTCCCTGCGAGCAGCAGCACCCACCGCCAGGTCTCGGTCTGCTGCGTACCGATCGCGCGCAGCGTCGCGTTCGCGACGAGACCCACGACGAGCGTGTTGACGATGGTCCCGATGCCCATGCGCTGGCGCAGTGGTATCCACGCCAGGAGCACGACGACGCCGACCGCGGTGATCACGGCGCCGAGACTCCACCCCAGCCTGGACGCGATCCCCTGGTGGAAGACGTCCCAGGGCGACACGCCCAATCGCGCCCGCACGATGAGACCGATGCCCATCCCCAGCAGCACGATCCCCACGAGGAGTCGCGGCAGCCGGCGCCGCAACTGCACCCAGCTCGGCAGGGCGACGACCTCGAACGGATCGCGCCCGCGGTCGCTCGTCACGGCGCGAGCAGGGACGCCGACTCCCGGTCCAGATAGAGCGTCGCGTGGGCCAGGGTGCGCAGGACCGATGCCGGGCACGCGGTCGTGACGGGACCTTCGAGCGCGTCGCGCACGGGCACCGCCTTGCGCAGCTCGGGCACGATCGCGAGGATCCGGCGGGCGCGCCGGATCACCGGGAGCGTCGCCGTGATCGCACGTGACGGGACGGCCTCCAGCGTCGCGAAGTGTCCTTCGTGCACCTGTTGCGCGCGTGACATCTCGTCGAGGTCCACCACCTTCACGTCGACCGGGTCGTCGAGATCCGCCGTCTCGGGATCGTTGAACGCGAGGTGACCGTTCTCGCCGAAGCCGACACAGCACAGGTCGAGCGGGTGCCGCCGGAGCAGCTCGCCGTAACGCCGCGCTTCCGCCTCCGCGTCGGGCGCGTCGCCCTCCAACTCGTGGAAGGTACCGGGGCGCAGGGGGCCGACGACGTGCTCGCGCATGTAGCGCCGGAAGCTCGCCGGGTGATCGCGCCGGATCCCCAGGTACTCGTCGAGGTGGAACGCGGTGACGGATTCCCACGGCACGCCGGCGATGGCCGCGAGCGTCTCGAGGAACTCCAGTTGCGAGTCCCCGGAGGCGAACATGACCGACGCCTTCCCGCGCGCGTCGACGGCACCACGGATCGCGTTCGCCGCGTCGGCAGCCGCGGCGGCGGCCAGTGCATCGTCGTCCGCGAACACGCGCACGACCAGCTCGCCGGCCCTGAACTCGCCCGGCTCGGTCCGCGCCACGTTCCCGCTCCCCGCTCGATCCGCCCCACCGGTCGACGACGCTACCGCTCGGGACCGGCCGGTTCGCCAGAACCCGCCCCCGACGTCGTGACGCGGGCAGGATGGCACCGTGGCCGAGCTCCTGATCCCGCTGCCCCACCCCGTCGACCTGGGCCTGACGCTCGGCGTGCTCGCGCGCGGGCCGGTCGATCCCTGCATCCGCTTCGGGACCGACGGCGTCTGGAGGGCGACGCGTACGCCCGCCGGCCCGGCCACGGCCCGGTACGCGCCGACGCGCGACTCGGTGCTGGTCTCGGCGTGGGGTGAGGGCGCCCGCTGGCTGCTCGACCACGCGCCCGACCTGCTCGGGTGCTCCGACGACGACTCGGGGTTCGTCGCCCACGACGCGATCGTGCTCGACGCGCACCGCCGGCTGCCGGGGCTGCGGTTCTGTCGCAGCCGCGCGGTCGTCGAGGCGTTGGTACCGACGATCCTCGAGCAGAAGGTCACCGGCAACGAGGCCCACCGGGCGTACGCACGGCTGGTGCGGCGATTCGGAGAGCCGGCTCCCGGGCCGCGCGCCGACATGCTCCTGCCTCCTTCGCCGTCGACGCTCGCGCGGTTGCCGTCCTGGGAGTACCACCGCTGCGGCATCGAACGGCGCCGGGCGTCCGCGATCGCGCTCGTCTGTGCGCGGGCGGCCCGGCTCGAACGCCTGGCGGACGGCGATCCGGTCGAGGCGCGGCGGATCCTGGAGCACCTCGACGGCGTCGGGCCGTGGACGGCCGCCGAGGTCACCGCCGTCGCCCTCGGCGATCCCGACACGGTGAGCGTGGGCGACTTCCACCTCCCCCACGTCGTCGCGTACGCGCTGACCGGTGAGCGCCTCGGCGACGACGCGCGGATGCTCGAGCTCCTCGAGCCGTACCGTGGCCATCGCGGCCGGGTCGTCCGCCTCCTGGAGCACGCGGGCCCGCGCCGGGAGCGCCGCGCACCGCGAGCCGCGATCCGGGACATCGCCAGGATCTGAACCCACCCGGCCGCGGATCGTCGGCGATGGTAGGGCCCAACGACCCTGGGCGGGCCGCCGTTCGACCGTCACGATCGGATGTGATGCCTGCCGCCGCGACCTGCGGCGGGGACGAGAGGGGCGCACCGTGACCGCGGAGCGCGATGGAGCTTCCGTCCTGGTGACCGGCGCGACCGGGTACGTGGGGGGCCGACTGGTGCCACGCCTGCTGTACCGGGGGCACCGGGTCCGATGCGTGGCGCGGAACCCGGCCCGCCTCGCCGGCCGTTCGTGGGACGGCGTCGAGATCGTCGAGGGCGACCTGGCCGACCCCGACGCCGCCCGGCGAGCGTTGGAGGGAATCGACACCGCGTACTACCTCGTGCACTCGATGACCGGCGGGGAGGCCTTCCGCGAGCGCGACCGCGCCATCGCCGCGAGCTTCGGGGACGCCGCGAGGCGGGCGGGCGTGCGACGGATCGTCTACCTCGGTGGGTTGGGCGACGCCGAGGCGCTCACGAGCAAGCATCTGCGCTCGCGCCAGGAGGTGGGCCGCGAGCTCGCGTCGCACGGCGTGCCGGTCGTCGAGTTCCGGGCCGCGGTCATCGTGGGTTCGGGCTCCGCCAGCTTCGAGATCATCCGGACCCTCACGGAACGCATGCCCGTCATGATCACGCCGCGATGGGTGGACACGCGCTGCCAGCCGATCGGCGTGCGCGCGGTGCTCGAGTACCTCGTCGAAGCGCTCGAGACGCCCCACGCCCGCGGCGTGTACGAGATCGGCGGGCCGGACGTGTTGACCTATCGGGAGATGGTGCTCGAGTACGCGAAGGTCCGCGGACTGCACCGGCTCATCGTGCCCGTCCCGATCGCCAACTCCGAGTGGAGCGGACGGTTCGTCGACCTGTTCACGCCGGTCCCGTACGCGATCGCGCAACCGCTCCTGGAGAGCCTCCGGACCGAGGTCGTGGTGCACGACGACCGGGCGCTGCGGGAGTTCGCGGTCCGACCGCTGGGCTACGCCCGATCACTGGAGTTGGCGCTCACGCGCATGGCGAGCGACGACGTGGAGACCACGTGGGCGTCCAGCCTCGCGAGCCTCAGCCGGGACGATCCCGGAGGCCGGCAGCTGGCCGTGCACGAGGGCATGTTGTTCGAGCGCCATCACGCCGTGGTGCCGACACGCCCCGAGCGGGTGTTCGAGGTGATCTGTTCGCTCGGCGGCGACGAGGGATGGCCGGCCGGCAACGCGTTGTGGCAGTTGCGCGGCCTGATGGACCGCGCCGTCGGCGGCATCGGCATGCGACGGGGACGGCGGCACCCGCGTGAGCTCACCGTCGGCGAACCGCTGGACTTCTGGCGGGTCGAAGCCCTCGAGCCACCCCACCTGCTGCGCCTGCACGCCGAGATGAAGCTGCCCGGCACCGCGTGGCTCCAGTTCGAGGTCCTCCCCGACGAGCGCGGCGCACGGGTCGAGCAGACCGCCTTCTACGAGCCTCGGGGCCTGCCCGGCTACCTCTACTGGTACGCGGTGCTCCCCTTCCACCGGTTCGTCTTCCCGGGCCTCGTCCGAGCGATCCGCGAACGCGCCGAGGCCGCGCAGCGGGATCGGCCGCTGCGCCGGGACGTCGCCCGCACCGGCCGGCCGGGCCTCGGTGCGCCCGTCCGAGGGAGTCCGTCGGGCCCTCCGAGCCGGGAGGCCCGCTCACCCGAGGCGCGGCGCCGGTCGGTTCCCGGCGCGGGGAGCGGGCGTTCGGCTCCCTCGGGGGCAAACCCTCTGCGGGTGGCCGCAGAGCGATTCCCCACGTGATGCGGTGGGGCCGGAAGGGATCGAACCTTCGACCGAGGGATTATGAGTCCCCTGCTCTGACCACTGAGCTACGGCCCCGGTGTTTCCCCTGCTCGATGGCCGCTTCCCGCCGCTGGTGGCGAGCGACCCCGCCCGTACGGCGCTCGATGAGCAAGGGATTGTCAATCGGGCTGGTTGTCCGGGCGACCCGTTCGCGACGGCGAGGGAGACTGCGCACGCCGCGGCCGATCCGCCGCGCCCATCGATTCTTACCGCAAGTCCTTCCCGCAGTGCCGGACCGGGCGTTCGGGCCGAGCCCTCCGGGGGTGGGCGGTCCCTACGAGGTGGCGCGCAACGAATGCCGGGCGAGAAACGCGAGCGTGCGATTCGTCGCGCTGATCGTCCCGCTGCCGAGTGGGTCGCCCGCCTGCTTCGAGGTCGGCCATGCGTGGCCGCCGCCGATGATCTCGTACAGGATTACTTCGCTGCCCTCGTGGCAGTCCGGCCATCGCCGCGACGTCGCCCCCGGGTCGAGCACGGTGACCGTCGGCGTCGACGCGCATCGCGACGTCGTCGCCCACGACGCCATGTTCGCCTCGGCCCCGGCGAAGCCCATCGGCCCCTTCCCGCCCGGTGGGTCGTACGGCAGGACGGGATCCGCGGTCCCGTGGAACGCGAGGATGGGCATCGGCCTCGTACAGCCTCCGGGCGCCTCGACGGTCGCGGCGACGACCGCGGCCACGCGATCCTCACGAGCACACGCGTACGACGTCGCGAAGACCGCTCCGACCGAGAACCCGACGATGCCGATCCGGGCCAGGTCGACGCAGCGGGTGGCCTCGATGTGGGCGATGAGCGCGTCGATGAAGGCCGCATCGGGGCCCTGCGGGCCGACACGCCAGACCGCCGGGCTCCCGACGGCGTCCGGTGTCACGACGATGAACCCGGCGGCGGTCCCGCGGCGAGGCAGGTCGGTGACACGGTCGACGTCCGCGGCGTTGGATCCGAGGCCGTGCAGCAGGACCAACATCGGAGCGGGGGCCCGCGTGCGGGGCGAGGCCAGAACGAAGGTGCGGGTCGCGCCGTCGACGGTGACGGTGCGGGCTGCGTCCGTCGGCGAGTCGGTGCGTGTCGCGCCCGACGACGCCCGGCAGCCGGCCGACGGCGTGGCAACGGCGCGTCGGGGCGGCCGGGGCCTGCGGGTGGCGGACCGCGTCGACGATCCGCAGGCCCCGAGCGCGAGGGCGAGGACACCCGCCACCACGCTACGTCGGAGGCGTCGGCGCGGGTCGTACCTCATCGGCTTCAGGTCCGGTGATCGAAGAAGAACGAGAACAGCAGGCTGGTGGCGTCGATGTCGGTGGTGCCGTGCCCGAAGGTCTTCTCGAAGGCGGGCTGGGGCTTCCCGGGCCAGGTGTGCCCGCCGTTGTCGACCAGATAGATCACGGTTGCGGCTCGGCAGTGCCTCCAGGTGCGTTTGCGGACCTCGGGCGAGAGCCGCGTCTCGACGTAGTCGGGATCGCAGCCGTTGTGGTGCGCCCATCGCCGCATCGACTCGTCGACACCGGTCGGCTTCGCGACGTTCGCCGGCAGCGCTCCCTTGTAGAAGTTCTGGTTGGCGATGGTCACCGAGTTCAGGCCTCCGCCCGCGTACGGAACGATCGGGTCCTCGACGCCGTGGAAGGCGATGATCGGGACCGGCGCCCCGGGGCACGGTTCGTTGAACTCGACGCCGGCGATCGGAGCGATCGCGGCGATCCGGTCGGGGAGCCGGCACGCCAGGAGCGACGACAGCTGCGCGCCGTTGGACATGCCGACGGAGAACACGCGTTTGGTATTGATGCAGAGCGTGGCCTCGAGGTGGTCGAGCAGGTCGGTCAGAAAGGTGACGTCGTAGTTGTCGGCGACAGGCGCAGCGTTCCAGTACGGCACGTTGCCGTTGCGGAGGCCGGACGGCGACACGCCGATGAAGCGGTACTTCGGCGTCATGTCCGCGATCCCGGACATGCTCGGCACGATGCGGTAGTCGACGGTGAGCGAGTGCAGGAAGAACACGAGCGCGTAGGGGCTCGTCCCGTCGTAGCCCGGGGGCACGACGAGCTGGTAGACGCGCTGCTGCCCGCCCGAGACCAGCGTCATGTCCGTGGCACCCGCCGCGACCGGTCGGCGGGAGCTGCAACCGCGCGACGGCACCGCGACGTGCTTCGCCGTCGGCCCTCCGCTCCCTCGGCGCCCCGTTCCACTGCCGGCTCCGGCACGGGATCCGCTCGAACATCCGATCACCGTCACCGCGAGGATCGCAACCAGCGCGACCGCCGCCCGGGCATTGCGGACTCGGTACCGGCTCGTCGCCGGGCGGGCCCCCTCGATGCTTGTCACCTGGTGGACGATACCGGTCGGGTGGTCCCCAGCGCGTTCAAGGGGATCGTGGGCTGCCCGAGCACGGCACAACTCGGCCCCGGGTGCCCGTCACGGCGCGCCGGGGCTGCGAGGTCTGGCTCCGGGGGTGGGACTCGAACCCACAACAATTCGGTTAACAGCCGAGCGCTCTGCCGGTTGAGCTACCCCGGAATGGCTTCCGACGATAGCAGTGCCCGCACGACGCCCATGACGTCTCGGTGCGTCCTCGAGCGCGTCGCCGGGCCTGCTCCGAGCCGCGCGACCTTCCCCGGCATGTCGAGATTCCACCGAACGTCTGTTCCCTCGGCCACGATGGGCATGCCTCGTGCACCCGGATGCGGTATGAATAGTCGTATGCGCTTCCGGATCGGTCTCGTGTTGGGGTTCGCCGCGGGCTACTACCTCGGGTCGAAGGCCGGTCGCGAACGCTACGAGGAGATCCAGCGCCGGCTCGAGGCGCTGCGCGACACCCGCCTCTTCGAGAAGCTCCAGGCCGCCGTGGAGCTCGCCGTCGAGCGTCTCCGCGCCGAGACCGAGCAACCGGATCTCGACCTCACCCGCGAGCCCGTCGCCCCCTGGGAGGGCTCGGCCGCCTGACGGCCCACGCCGCGCGCGCCGGGCTCCACCCGGCGCTACGGCTCTTCGAGATAATCGCGCAGGCGTTGCGAGCGCGTCGGGTGGCGCAGCTTGGCCAGCGTCTTCGACTCGATCTGGCGGATGCGCTCACGCGTGACACCGAACTCCTTGCCGACCTCTTCGAGCGTGCGCACCTGCCCGTCGTCGAGGCCGAAGCGCAGCCGCACGACCGCGCGCTCCCGGTCGTTGAGCTCGTCGAGCGCTTCCTCTATCGCTTCGGTGAGCAACGCTCGTGCCGCCGCCGTCGCCGGCGCGATCGCCTGCGGGTCTTCGACGAAGTCGCCGAGCGACGAGTCGTCCTCCTCGCCGACGGGCGTCTCGAGCGACACCGGCTCCTGCGCGATGCGCTGGATCTCGCGCACACGATCGGGGGTGAGCTCGACCTTCGCCGCGACTTCGTCGACCGTCGGCTCGCGCCCGAGCTCCTGCAACATCTGGCGCTGGATCCGCAGCACCTTGTTCATCGTCTCGACCATGTGCACGGGGATCCGGATCGTGCGCGCCTGGTCGGCGATGGCACGGGTGATCGCCTGGCGGATCCACCATGTCGCGTAGGTCGAGAACTTGAAGCCCTTGGTGTAGTCGAACTTCTCGACGGCGCGGATCAGCCCGAGGTTGCCCTCCTGGATCAGGTCGAGGAGGGCCATGCCCCGCCCCACGTACCGCTTCGCGATCGACACGACCAGCCGGAGGTTCGCCTCGACGAGCTGCTTCTTGGCGAGCGCACCGTCGGCTGCGACGGCTTCGAGACTGGCCCGCTCCCCCTCCGAGAGCATCGCCCGTTCCTCGATGTGCGCGGTCGCGTGCAGCCCGGCCTCGATGCGCTTCGCCAGCGTCACCTCCTGCTCGGCGCTGAGCAGCGGCACCTTCCCGATCTCCTTGAGGTACATCCGTACCGGATCGAAGCTGCCGAACTCACCGGGGCGATCGGTGCGTGCGACGGGCGCGGTGCCGCCCGCGATCCGTCCGCCCATCCGCACCGGCGCCTCGCCGGTGGGCTCCTCGGGGCGTCGGGGCGCGACCGAACCCGGGCGCCCGATACGCGTGCCGATCGCTTCGCTCGAGTGACGCCGGTGCACGCCCGCGTCCGCCGTGGACGACGGGCCGGCGCCGGCGCGGCGCTGGTCCTCTCGCTGGAGCTCCTCGACGATCTCGTCGACGACCTCGATCCCCTTCGATCGGATCGCCTCGTAGATCGCGGCGAGCTCCGCGGTCTCGGGTTCGAGATCGGGGAGCGCCGCGAACACCTCGCCCGTCGTGACGAAGCCACGCTCCTTGACGCGCGCGAGCAACTGCTCGACGTCGAAACCCGACGACCGGACGGTCGCGGCGTCGGCGCTGTTCGAAGACGCTTCGTCGCTACTCGGAGATGCTTCGGGTGAAGGTTCCACCACGTTCCTCATCGGGTTCGGACTCGCGCTGAGTCACCCAGGCTATCAACTCCAGTGCGGCGTCCTTCGCGTCGTCCCAATGGCCGTTCGCGCGGGCACTCGCGACCGCGTCGAGCAGACGCGAAACGTCGCTGATCCGCTCGTCCGCGCCGCGCTGCATGGCGTGCAGCACGCGCCGGGCCGCGGGCTCCACCGTGTTGACGACGAGCCTCGCCTCGAGCGTGTCCGGTTCGTTGTCCGGGATCGGTTCCTCGACGGCGAGCCGCTCCAGCAACCCTCGCACCGCGCCATCGCTCGCCGCGAGTGCTTCGTGGAACGTGTCCGCCCCCACGAGCGCGTCGAACGCCGAGCGTGCGACCGGATCGGCGAACAACGCCCGGTCGAGCCAGCTCGTCACCAGCTCGGGTTCGTGGATCGCCCAGCGGAGCGCATCCAGCTCGCGGGGGTCCACGGCGCGCGAGGAATCGGTCACGGCCTCCGCGCTGCGGGCGCGGACCACCACCGGTTCCCGGTCGGCGCCGGACCCACCGGCGCGACGGGCCACGGCCGACCGGATCGGGTCGGCGTCGATGTCGAGGCGGTCGGCGAGCATCATCACGTACTGGTCTCGGACGAGCTCGCTCGGATGTTGAGCGATGATCGCCGCGCAGTGCTCGGCGGCCCGGGCCCGGCCCTCGAGCGAGCCGAGGTCGGCCGAGCCGAGCCGGCGTTCGAGCCGGAACTGGAGGAACGGCGCCGCGTGCTTCAGGGCCAGGAGCAGCGCCTCCGGATCGTCCCTCCACACGTCGGCCGGGTCGCGTCCCGGCGGCAGGTCCGCCACCTGGAACTGGACCTCGTAGCGTTCCTCCCACTGGTAGGCACGCTCGGCCGCGGCCTGCCCGGCGCTGTCGGCGTCGTACGCGAGCGTGATCCTGCGGGCCAGGTTCTTCAGGATCTGGAAGTGGTCGTCGGCCAGCGCCGTGCCGCAGGTGGCGACGGCGTTGGGCGCACCGGCGAGGAAGAACGCGATCACGTCGGTGTAGCCCTCGCAGAGCACGACCTCGCCGCGGGCGACGATCTCGGCCTTCGCCCAGTTGAGGCCGTAGAGGAGGCGGCTCTTCTGGTAGATCGGCGTCTCCGGCGAGTTCTTGTACTTCGGGCCCTGATCGCCCAGCGACCGGCCCCCGAAGCCGACCGGGTCCCCACGGCCGTCGTAGATCGGGAACATCAGCCGGCCGCGGAACTGGTCCTGCAGCTTGTTGGCCCGGTTCACGAACGACAGGCCGGCGTCGACGAGGTCGGCGCGTGAGAACTCGCGCCGCTGGAACTCGCGGCTCAACGTGTCGAACCCTTCTGGAGCCCAACCGAGCTTGAACTGGCGGGCGACGTCGCCGTCGAACCCGCGGCTGCGCAGGTACCGGCGCGACCGTCCCGCGTCGGGCGACTCGAGGAGGAGCCGGTGGTAGACGTCGATCGCCGCACCGACGGCCTCCGACAGACGAGCGTTGCGCCGGCGGTCCTTCGGGACGTTCGCGTCGTCGTAGTGGAGCGTGATGCCGGCGCGGCCGGCGAGCCGTTCGACCGCCTCCACGAAGTCGAGGTGCTCGACCTGACGCAGGAACGTGATGGCGTCGCCGCGCGCCTGGCAGCCGAAGCAGTAATAGAGCCCGAGCTCGGGGTTGATCGAGAACGACGGCGACTTCTCGGAGTGGAACGGGCACAGGCCCATGTACCTGCGGCCCACGCGTTTGAGCGCGAGGTGCTCGCTCGCCAGCGCGACGAGATCGGTGGCTTCGCGGACCCGGGCGACGTCGTCGTCGAGAATCCCCATCGGGGTCAGGGTAGATGTCCGGGCCGGGCCGTGCTCCGGCGCGGCACTGCGACCCGCTCCCCCTCGATTTGGCTAGCGTCCAGACCGGAATTCGCGCCGCTCACCAGCCAGATCGGCGGCGCGCCCGGCGTGGTTGCGGTGGCGGCCGTCACACGCCCCGGGGCAGGTCTTCGGGGCGCCACCCGAGCAGCTCGACACCGAGGCCGAGTGCGAAACGGTCGGTCATCCCGCTGACGTAACGCACCGACTCCGCGGCCGCTTCGGGCGTGCCGGCCCGGCACGCGGGCGTGGCGCCGGCCGCGATCCCGGGGATGCGCATGGGAGCGTCCGCGAAGTGCTCGACGAGCCCTCGCAGCAGGTGGATCACCTTGTCGGCCTGTTTAACGGACGCGGGCCGGAGGTAGATCCGCTCGAAGTTGAACGCCCGGAACGCGGCCAGCGCGCTCGCCGCGGGCTCGGTCATGCCGACCCGGCCGGTGCGCTCGATCGCCTCGAACACGGCGAGCACGAACGCGCCGATCTGCTCGGACCGACGTGTGCCCACGACGTCTCGCACCGCGGGCGGCAGGTCGGCGGGCGTGAGGATGCCGGCACGTACGGCGTCCTCGAAGTCGTGGCACACGTAGGCGATCCGATCGGCCCAGGCCACGACCTCTCCTTCGGGCGTCGCGGGCGCCGGGCGGCGCCACGAGTGGTTGCGGACGCCGTCGAGGGTTTCGAGGCACAGGTTCAAGGGGGCCAGGGTGACGTCGGCGCCGTACACGGCGTGGTCGTAACCGGTCGCGGGGAGGAAGGGCGAGAACGCCTCCTCGGAGGCGTGCCCGGCCGGTCCGTGGCCGCAGTCGTGGGCGAGGGCGATCGCCTCGACGAGCGGCAGGCACAGGTTGGCGGCCCGGGCGATGCCCGTCGCCACCTGGGCGACCTCGACCGCGTGGGTGAGGCGGGTGCGCAGGTGGTCGTCTTCCGGGGCGATGAACACCTGGCACTTCCCCGCCAGGCGCCGCCACGGCCGGGAGTGCTTGACCCGGTCGAGGTCCCGTTCGAAGCACAGGCGGTACGGGTCGGGCGCCTCGGCGACGGTCCGCCGGCCCGCTCCGAGGGGTCGGGTGGCGCCGCGGGCCAGCGTCGCGTCGAGCTCGGCCTCGCGCTCCTCGCGCGTCACGACGCCGCCGCCCACGAACGCGTCGGCCCCGGCGTGGGCCTGCCTGACGACGACCTCCGGGCTGTCGACAGCGTCGAGACCCACACCGTCGGCACCCACATCGCTGACGATCAGCTGTGGTTCCATGCCCCGGACGGTACCAGCGGGGTGTGACAGTCATGATGCGAGTGAACGCGGCCCACCTCTCGAACTGGTCAGCACCGCGGGCCCCTACGGGTACCGCCACACAGACCAGTTCGGGGGTTGATCGAAATTGCCTACCCCACGACCCGGCCGGCGACGACGTGGATCACCCGGTCGACGGCCCGCAACACCCGCTCGTCGTGCGTGACGGCCAGCACCGTGACGCCATCGGTCTCGCACCGTCGGCGCAGGAGCTCCACGACCACCTCGGTCATCGCAGGATCGAGGCTGCCGGTCGGCTCGTCGGCGAGCACGACCCGCGGGTCGTTCGCCAGTGCCCGGGCCAAGGCGACGCGCTGGCGCTCCCCGCCCGAGAGCTCCGGCGGCCGGCTCGACACGAGATCGGCCATTCCCACGGCGCCGAGGAGCTCGTCGGCGGCCCGGCGGCGCTCCCGCTCATGACGGCCGGTACCGAACATGGCCATCTCGACGTTCTGGCGCGCGCTCAGGTGCGGGAGCAGGTTGTGGAGCTGGAACACGAGACCCACTTCCAACCGCCGGTACTTGTCGATCCCTCGGCGAGTCGACAGGTCGCGGCCCTCGACCACGATGCGCCCCGAGCTCGGGGCGTCGAGCGCGGCCAGCAGATGCAGCAAGGTCGACTTGCCGCTCCCCGACGGTCCGGAGACGCCCACGAACTCCCCCATCCCGACCTCGAACGAGATGCCGTCGAGCGCCGTGGACTCCCGGCCGTAGTGCTTGACCACGTCGTCGACGACGATCATCGTCGGACGGTCCGAGCCACCCGACGCGCTTCTCGCGGAGTCGCCCACGGAGCTACTCACGGCGCAACGCCTCCAACGGTACGAGCCGCGCCGCCTTGTACGCCGGGTACAACGCGCCGAGAAGCGCCATGCCCGATGCGAACAGCAACGCCCGGGTGAAGATCCACGAGTTGTAGGCGGGTTTGAACACGCCCACGAGATCCGGCACGCGGGTCAGGGCGCGCACGGCGAGGAAGCCGATGCCGATGCCCACCACCGCGCCCACGAACGCGACCAGGAACGCCTCGCCGAGCACGAGGGCGAGCACACGCCGCCGCGACCAACCGATCGCCCGCAGTACCCCGAACTCGCGGATGCGTTCGTAGAACGACAGGAGCGACGTGTTCATCACGCCCGTCGCCCCGATGAACAGCGCCAGCAGCGAGCCACCGACGTTCGCGGCCGAGATGAGGATGAGGTTGCGATCTACCCGTCCGTACTCGGTCTCGCTGCGGACGGTCGCGAGCTGCGGGTGGTCGGCTTCGATGCGCTTGCGCAGGGCCGGTACCTTCGTGCCCGGCTTGGCGCGCACGAACGCAAGCGTCACCACCCCGGGCTTGCGGTGCCACTCCTGCAGGGTCGGGAGCGAGAACATGCCACCGAGGTCCCCGAACACCACACCCGTCGAGTACAACCCCACCACCTTGAACCGACGTTCCTCGATCTTGAACGTGTCGCCGACGTGGACGCCGAAGTCACGCGCCGCTCGGTAACCGAGCATCATCTCGTCGGCTGCCGTCGGGTCGAAGGCACGGCCGGCGACCACCTTCACACCGAACTCCGAGAGCTGCTCGCGCGGCAAGCCGATCTCGATGAAGAAGGGATGATCGGCGTCGATCCTCGCGGTGGCCACCAGCGCACCGATCGCGCTCTCGACGCCGGGCATGGCGCGTATCCGCGCCACGTCGGCCTCGTCGATCGCGCTGTAGAGGACGTCGGAGACACCCTTCTGCGCCACGCTGAAGTCGGCCTTGCCCGTCCGCAGGATCGACACCGCGGTCTCCCGCAGGCTGTACGTGAGCACCCCGAGCGTCACGACCGCGGTGATGCCGATGGCCACCGCGGCCGCGGTGATCGCCGCGCGGAACGTGCGGGTCCGGACGTTGTGCACGATCAGGGCGACGAACGGCACCCTACGATCCTCAGCTACCTGACGGGTGGGGCACCGTGTAGCTGACGGTCGCGGTCGCCACCGGCTCCGGATCGGCGTCGGAGTACATCGTCACCACGCCGGTCGCGAGCCGGCGTCCGACCTTCAGGAGCTCCGTGACCGCGATCACGTCGCGGGGAGCCGGTCGGCGCAGGAAGTCGATGCTCAGGTGGGTGGTGACGGTCACGCCCTCGATACCGACCTCGCCGAGCAGGGCGACCCACATCGCGGTGTCGGCCAGCGTCATGAGCGTCGGGCCCGAGATCGTGCCGCCGGGACGGAGCCCGCGTCCGGTGAACTTGGACCGGACGCGCGCCGATCGCTCCCCCACCTCCTCGACGACCAGGAACTCCTCGACGCCCGGGAACGCCGCCGCGAGGTACGCGGCCACCTCCTCGGTGCTCGAGCGCGGCATCGCCGACTCAGGCCGTCGACGCGGGCCCGCCCGCGCCGAGCGCGGAATGGGCGGCGGCCAGCCGGGCGAGCGGGACGCGGTACGGCGAGCAGGACACGTAGTCGAGGCCGACCTCGTGGCAGAACTCGACCGACTTCGGGTCCCCGCCGTGCTCTCCGCAGATGCCGAGCTTGATGCCGGGACGCGTCGCGCGCCCGTCTTCGCACGCCATGCGGACGAGCTTGCCCACGCCGTTGCGGTCGAGTTGCTCGAACGGGCTCACGTCGAGGAGCTTCTCCTCGAGGTAGACCGGCATCATGCGGCCCTCGACGTCGTCGCGCGAGAACCCGAACGTCATCTGCGTCAGGTCGTTGGTGCCGAACGAGAAGAACTCGGCGATCTCCGCGATCTCGCCGGCCGTCAACGCCGCACGCGGCGTCTCGACCATCGTGCCGACGAGGTAGTCGACCCGCGCACCCTTCGCCGAGAAGACACGCTCGGCTTCTTCGCGCACCCAGCCGTCGAGCAGCGCCATCTCGCTACGCGTCACGGTCAGCGGGATCATGATCTCCACCCGCGGATCGCCGCCGGCCTGCTTGCGCTCGACCGCGGCCTCGATCAGCGCGCGCACCTGCATCCGGTAGAGACCCGGCTTCAGGATGCCGAGCCGGCACCCGCGCGTCCCGAGCATGGGGTTGGCCTCTTCCCAGCGCCGCAGGGCGACCATCAACTTGTCGGCCCGCGGATCGCCGACGCCCTTGATCCCCGCGGCGACCTGGTCGGCGAGCACCTCGAGGTGGTTGGGCAGGAACTCGTGCAACGGAGGGTCGAGCAGCCGCACCGTCACCGGGAGGCCGTCCATCGCCTCGAGGATCCCGACGAAGTCCGTCTTCTGTTGGGCGAGCAGCGCTTCGAGCGCGGCTGCCTCCTCCTCGTCGGTGTCGGCGAGGATCATGCGCTGCACGATCGGAAGCCGGTCGCCCAGGAACATGTGCTCCGTGCGGCAGAGACCGATGCCCTCGGCACCGAACTCGCGGGCCTTCTCGGCGTCCTCGGGGAGATCCGCGTTCGTGCGCACCGCCAGCGTGCGGAACCCGTCGGCCCAGCCGAGCAGCACGCCGAACGGACCTGTGGGCTCGGGCGTGATGACCGGAACCTCGCCCTCGACGACTTCGCCCGTCGTGCCGTTGATAGAGATCACGGCACCCTCGTGGATCGTGATCGTGATCGTGGTCTCGACACCGCCGCGGATGACGTCGCGGTCGCAGCTGAACGTCTTGGTGGTCAGGTCGATGTGCACGCCGTCGGCGCCGCAGATCGCGGGTTTGCCCATGCCCCGCGCGACTACCGCCGCGTGTGACACGAGCCCACCGCGCGACGTGAGGATCCCCTCGGCGGCGATCATGCCGTGCAGGTCGTCGGGCGACGTCTCGGGGCGAACGAGGATCACCCGCTCCCCCCGGTTGCCCGCGGCTTCGGCATCGTCGGCCGTGAAGTAGACCTTGCCGACCGCCGCGCCGGGCGATGCGTTGAGCCCCGTCGCGATCACCTTGTACGTGGCCTTCGGATCGAACTGCGGGTGGAGCAGCTGGTCGAGCTGCGACGGCTGGATCCGCAGCACCGCCTCCTGCTTCGTGACGAGCCCCTCGGCCTCCATCTCGACGGCCATCCGCAGCGCGGCGGCCGCGGTCCGTTTGCCGACGCGCGTCTGGAGGATGAACAGCCGGCCCTGCTCGATCGTGAACTCGATGTCGCACATGTCGCGGTAGTGCAGGCCGAGCGTGTTCATCACCTCGAGCAGCTGTCCGTAGCACTCGGGGAAGTGCGTTCCCATCTGGTCGAGTGGCTCGGTGATCCGGATGCCGGCGACTACGTCTTCGCCCTGCGCGTTGGCGAGGAAGTCTCCGTAGGGCGCGTTCTCGCCGGTCGACGGGTTGCGCGTGAACGCGACGCCGGTGCCCGAGTCGTCGCCCTTGTTGCCGAACACCATCGTCTGGACGTTCACGGCGGTGCCCAGGTTGTCGGCGATGCCTTCCAGCTTGCGGTAGTCGCGCGCCCGACGGCCGTTCCAGCTCTTGAAGACCGCCTCGATCGCGTAGCGGAGCTGCTCCTTGGGCTCGTTCGGGAAGTCGACACCCGCGTCGGCCTTGACGATGCCCTTGAACGCGCCGACGAGCCCTCGGAGCTGCTCGGGCGACAGCTCGGTCTCGTTGCGCACCTCGGCGTCCGTCACGAGATCCTCGAGCGCCTCCTCGAACCGCTCGGCCTTCACGTCGAGGACGATCTTGCCGAACATCTGCACGAAACGCCGGTAGGAGTCGTAGGCGAAGCGCTCGTTGCCGGTCTGCTTCGCCAGGCCCCGGACCGAGGCGTCGTTGAGCCCGAGGTTGAGGACGGTGTCCATCATCCCCGGCATCGAGAACGGCGCGCCGGAGCGCACCGAGACCAGCAGTGGGTCGCCGCCGTCGCCGAGGCGCTTCCCCATCTTCCCCTCGAGCGCGGCCAGCGCGGCGTCCACCTCGTCGAGCAGGCCCTCGGGCAGCTGCTCGTCACGGTCCATGTAGGCGTTGCAGGCCTCGGTCGTGATCGTGAACCCCGGTGGGACCGGCAGGCCGAGGTTGGTCATCTCGGCGAGGTTCGCCCCCTTGCCTCCGAGCAGGTACTTCTGCTCCTTGGAGCCCTCCTCGAAGGCGTAGACGTACTTCATGCAGCGGCCCTCCGGCACGATCGGGGATCGTTGGAGAGCCTACCGACTGGCCCGGTCAGCGGCCGGAATGCCGGGCGGCGGCGCAACGATCGGCGCGCCGGCTCGGCTGCCTGCCGGTGTCCGTCAGTCGACGACGTCGCCCGATGCCGGCACCGCCCTGACCACCAGGGTGCGCGCGGCCTTGTCAGGCACGTTCTGCCTGCGGGAGTCGAACAGGAAGAGCAACAGCGCCCAGAGCCCGACCAGCGACCCGAGGAGCCCGAGGAGGTTCGACAGCAGCACGATCGCGATGTACACGGAATACCGGAGCGACGCCCGACCCCACCCGGGCACCCAGTTGTCCTCCACCCTCACGACCCGCAGGTTCGTGGCGCGCTTGCCCAGTGTCTGGCCCCACACCGCCGTCGCCGGGATCTCGTAGGCGACGCCGATCACCAACTGCACGAACGCGGCTCCGAGAGTCGGAGCGCTGTCCTTGTCCAAGGTCGTGATCCCGAACACGGTCGCCACGCCCAAGCTGATGGCGGCGACGGCGACGATGTCGATCACACGCGCACCGAACCGGCGGAAGAAGTAGATCAGGAGCGAGTCCGGCATCGATCCGCTCGTCTCTCACACGTCAGATCGGCAGGCGGTCGCGCAGGTATGCCACGAGTCGGTCGAGCGGAATGCGTTCCTGGTCCATCGTGTCGCGGTCGCGGACCGTCACGGCGCCGTCGTCGATCGTGTCGAAGTCGACGGTGACGCAGAACGGCGTCCCGACCTCGTCGTGGCGGCGATACCGGCGCCCGATCGAACCCGCTTCGTCGTAATCCATCATGAAGTGGGGACGCAGCGCGTCCTCCACCTCACGCGCGACGGG
Source organism: Acidimicrobiia bacterium (assembly GCA_046331155.1). Taxonomy (GTDB): domain Bacteria; phylum Actinomycetota; class Acidimicrobiia; order IMCC26256; family CAWATG01; genus JAXLRK01. Next base: position 541,900 of record JAXLRK010000002.1, on the reverse strand, counting down.
CGACAACCGCTCGTTCTTCGACAGCGGCAGCACCGCGACCTTGATCGGGGCGAGCCGGGGATCGAGGCGCAACAGGGTGCGCTTCTCGCCCTTGACCTCCTCCTCGGCGTAGGCCGCGAGCAGGAACGCGAGCGTCGTGCGATCGGCACCGGCGGCCGGCTCGATCACGTGCGGGACGTATCGGCGGTCGTTCTCCTGGTCGAAGTAGGTGAGATCCTGCCCGGAGAACTCGGCGTGCTGCGTGAGGTCGTAGTCGGTGCGGTTGGCGATGCCCTCGAGCTCGCCCCAGCCCCACGGGTAGTCGAACTCGACGTCGGCGGTGCCGGCCGAGTAGTGCGAGAGCTCGTCGGGATCGTGCGGGCGCAAGCGCAGCTTCTCCTCGGGGATCCCGAGGTCCACGTACCAGCGGAACCGTTCCTGGCACCAGTACTCGAACCACCTCGGGCCCTCCTCGGGAGGCACGAAGTACTCCATCTCCATCTGCTCGAACTCACGGGTGCGGAAGATGAAGTTCCCGGGAGTGATCTCGTTGCGGAACGACTTGCCGATCTGCGCGATGCCGAACGGCGGCTTCTTGCGCGACGTCGTCTGCACGTTCAGGAAGTTGACGAAGATCCCCTGCGCCGTCTCGGGCCGTAGGTAGGCGACCGACGCGTCGTCCTCCACCGGGCCGACGAAGGTCTTGAACATGAGGTTGAAGTGCCGGGCCTCCGTGAACGAGCCCTTGGCCCCGCAGTTCGGGCAGGCCCCCGAGCTCGGAAGTTGGTCGGCCCGGAACCGCTCCTTGCAGTTGCGGCAGTCGACCAGCGGGTCGGTGAACGTGGCGACGTGCCCACTCGCCTCCCAGACCTTCGGCGCCATGAGGATCGCGGCGTCGAGCCCCACGACGTCGGAGCGCATCTGGACCATCGAACGCCACCAGGCGTCCTTCACGTTGCGCTTGAGCAGCACGCCGAGCGGCCCGTAGTCCCACGTGGAGCGGAACCCGCCGTAGATGTCGCTCGACGGGAACACCAACCCCCGCCGCTTGGCGAGGTTGACGATCTTCTCCATCGTGTCCGGTTTGGCCATGGCCCGGCATGCTACCGGCCTGCCTTCTCGCCCCCCGGACTCCCCGACCCCCTCGAACTGGCCAGTGCCAGTACGGCAAAACGACGGGCCCACACCGGCCAGTTCGATCAAACTCCGAACTGGTCAGCACCGCGGGCCCCTACGGGTACCGCCACACAGGCCAGTTCGGGGGAAGGCGAGGCAGTTACAGGAGCGCGGTGCTCCGAAGGCGACGCTCGAGGTGGTACTCGAGCGACAGCACGCCTAGCCGCTCCACCTCCGAGGTCGCCGGTCCGGGCTGAGCCGCCAGCGCCCGGCGCAGCTCACCACCGAGGATCTGCACGAGGAGCTCGAGGCCGTCGGCCGAGAGTCGCACCCCGCCGAAACGCCCGCACGACCCACACAGCACCCCACCCTCGGCGAGGTCGAACGCGACGAACGGCGGGCCCGCACCGCAGCGCGAGCAGCTGTCGAGCATCGGATGGAAGCCCTCGAGACTCAAGAGCTTCCAGAAGAAGCCGGCGGTGACCAGCGGCGTCGGCTGCTCGACGAGCGTGCGCAACGCGCCCACCAGCATCCGGTACAGCGCCACGTTGCGCTCACGGTCCTGCGCCACCTGGTCGACGGCCTCGAGCATCGGGATGGCATGCGTGAGCGACCCGTAGTGCTCGCGAAGCGGCCGGAAGGCGTCGATCGTCTCCACCTGCGTGACGACGTCCAGCTCGCGTCCCTGGTAGCACTGGAGTGCGACGTGGCTGGTGGGCTCGAGCCGGGCGCCGAACCGGCTGCTCGTCTTGCGCACACCCTTGGCAACGGCCCGGATCTTCCCGTGGACCTGCGTGAAGATCGTGACGATCCGGTCGGCCTCGCCGAGCTTGATCGTGCGCAGCACGACGCCCTGGTCGCGGTACAGGCTCACGCCCCCGATTCTACGAATCCCCGACCGCTCCGAAGCGGCGATTGCGGCGTTGGAACTCCGCTACGGCGTCGGCCAGGTGCTCCCGCCGGAAATCCGGCCAGAGCACGTCGGTGAACACGAACTCCGAGTACGCCGACTCCCAGAGCAGGTAGTTCGAGATGCGGTACTCCCCGGATGTCCGGATCAGGAGGTCGGGGTCGGGCATGTCCGGTGCGTAGAGATGCCGCGCGATCGCCTTCTCGTCGACCTTCGCCGGAGCCAACCGGCCCGCCGCGACCTCCGCGGCGATCCCCCGGACGGCATCCACCAACTCGGCCCGTCCGCCGTAGTTGAAGGCGAACGTCAGCGTCATGCGCCGGTTGCGACGGGTCAGCGCCTCGGCCTCCTGGATCTGCTTGCGCAGCCGCCCGGGGACGCGCCCGCCGCGACGCCCGATGAACCGGACGCGCACACCGAGGTCGTCGAGCTCGTCGCGGCGCCGTAGCAGCAACCGCTCGTTGAAGTTCATGAGGAACCGCACCTCGTCGAGCGGGCGGCGCCAGTTCTCGGTGGAGAACGCGTAGACGGTCAGCCAGTCGATGCCGAGGTCGAGGGCACCGTGCACGGTGTCGAAGAGGGCCGCTTCTCCCGCCGCGTGTCCCTCGGTGCGCTTCAGGCCCCGCCGTTGTGCCCACCGGCCGTTGCCGTCCATGACGATGGCCACGTGGGCCGGTACCCGGTTCGGATCGACGGAGCGCGCCACGGGGCGCAACCTACCGAACGGTGATGGTGCCCTTCATCCCGGCCGCCTCGTGACCGGGGATGTTGCAGTAGAAGTGGTAGGTCTTCCCGGCGCCGAGCCGCACCTTCTTCGAACCGCCGCTGCCACTCAGGTCGATCTCGAAGCCCTTGACCTCGTGGATGTCGAGCGTGTGCGTACCGCTCTCGTTCTTCACGGAGATCTTCACCACGCCCGCGGGCGCCGTGAGCTTCGACGGCTTGAAGTACAGGTTGCCCGAACGGAGGGACAACGTCGCCACGGGGGGCCCCGCCGGCTCCTGGTACGACGCGCCCCCACCGCCGCACGCGACGCACGCAACCAGTGCCACACCGCACGCGAAGGCTCGCAACGACACGCTCCCGGTCAACTCGCGACGGTGATGACGCCCTTCATCCCGGCCGCCTCGTGTCCCGGGATGCCGCAGAAGAAGTTGTACGTCCCGGCCTTGAGCTCGACCTTGCCGGTGTACTTCCCGGCCTTGGCCATGTCGATCTTGAAGCCGGGGATCTGGTGGATCTGGAAGGTGTGGCCGGGCGTCGACGTGAGGTCGAACTGGTTGACGCCCGGCTTGGTGTCCACGGTGTTCGGGGTGAACGTGAGCGTCGGGCCCGACTGGATGGCGGTCGTCGCGACGGCCGGTCCGGTCGGCGGCACGAACCCCGTCGCCTCCTTCTTCTTCTCCTGGCTCGCACCCAGGGTGAGCAACCCGCCGAGCATGACGATCGCCACGAGCCCGAGCAGGGTCAGGCCGGCGGTCTGGGCACGGCTCCCCTTGGCCGCGGACATGACGGCCGCGCCGACGAGGATGATGGCCGTCATGGCCATGGCCACGACCAGTGCCGGCCGGCCGGTGCCCGAGAGGAAGATCCGCGACAGGCTGATCACGAACGCGGCGAAGAAGAGGATGGCACCGATCGGGAGCAGGAGCGGCGTGAGCACGCGGTCGTTGAGGGCCGGTGAGACCCGGCGGGCCGGTTCGGCGGCCCGGGCGGTCGCCGGCTCGTTGTCCTCGCGCTGGTCCAGTTCGGTCGTGCTCATGAGTTCGTCACCCTCATCTGGTCGAGTGTCCGGTCGAGCTTCCGCCAATCCACCCGGTCCACCCGCTCCTCCCGGGCCGACCAGCGGAACCACACCACTGCGATGACCGCCCACAGCAGGAGACCCGCCGCGATCTTCATGATCAGTCCGGCGATCAACTGGTCCTGGATCGTCGTCGCTCCCCAGAGGTGCGGGAACTTCGTGTACGCCGAGTAGAGCGGCGTCCTGCCGAACGTGAGGAACGACGCCGGAACCGTCGGCACGATCGACTGGCTGAAGAGGAAGACCATCCGCCCGATCGGCGTCAGCCGCGGGATCTCGGGCAGCGGGCTCAGGACCGGCATCCACACGATCAGCGACGACACCATGAGCACGACGTGAGCGATGAAGTGCACTGCATGCTGCTCGATCGTCGCGTTCACCACCGCGGGCCAGTGGGTGAGGACGAGTACCAGGTTGAACAGGATCAGTGCCGGCAGGAACCGGGACAGGAATCGAACGGTCACGAAGAGACCGCGGGGGCGAAGGATCGTACGCAGCATCCAGCCGGGCGTGCCGAGCAGCAGCAGCGGCGCGGCAACCAGGGAGTACACGACGTGCTGGGTCATGTGGACGCTGTAGAGGGACCGCTCCGCGATGTCGTGGATCGGCCAGCTCGACGCGAGATAGAGCGCCGACATCCCGATCGAGAAGCACGCGACCTGGAAGCGTGTCGCCGGCTCCGCACCCGGCGCCACCGACCGCGGGCCGACCCGGCGAAGGAGCACGAAGTATCCGAGGATCATGGCGCCGAGCACGAGCATCACGTCGGTGTGGACGTGGAAGCTCGGGAACCGAGCGGGCGCCGACGCGCCGACCACGATCACTTCGGCGTGAAGATGTGCAACGAGATCGTGGCGATCGAGAACAGGACGATCGCGGCCACGACCCCCAGCACGAAGAAGCGCCGGAAGATGGGGGCGTCGGTGCGGAGGTGCATGAACCAGGATGCGATCATCCCGAACTTGATCGCGGCCATCGTGAGCAGGAGCGCGATCATCAGACCGTCGGGCATGTCGGTGTACGAGATCGCGACCTCGAACGAGGTGACCACGGCCAGGATCGCGGCCACGATGACGTAGGCCGACGGCTGCGGGTGGGGTCGGAGCTCTCCCGGCAGCATCGGCAACTCGTGCCCGGCCGCAGGCTCCACCGCTTCCACCGCGGCCGGTTCGACAGTTTCGACGTCGGTCATCACGACCTCATTTCGGAACCAGGTACACAACGGTGAAGATGACGACCCAGACGATGTCGACGAAGTGCCAATAGAGGCCGGCGACCTCGATGCGCTCGGAGTCGTTGCTCGTGAGGCGGCCCTGCATCGCCATGCCCCAGAGGGTGAGCAGCCAGATGATGCCGACGGTCACGTGCATGCCGTGCAAGCCCGTGAGCACGAAGAAGCTGGACCCGAAGAGGTTGGTGCTGAGCGAGAGCCCCTGGCGGTAGAAGTCGGTGAACTCGTAGATCTGTCCGGCGATGAACGTGGCGCCGAACAGTGCCGTGGCCATGATCCAGATGCGCAAACGGCGGTAGTCGCCGCGTTGGATCGCGGCGAGCGCCAGCACCATCGTCAGCGAGCTCATCAGCAGGATGAACGTGGTCACCGACGTGAACGGGATGTTGTACACGTCCTGGGGCTTGGGTCCTGACTGCGGACGCCCGTGGTAGAGGAGGTACGCGGAGATGAACGCGCCGAAGAAGAGGCAGTCGGACGCCAGGAACATCCACATCCCCAGCTTGGGGCCGGTGAGGACGGTCGTGGAGGCCCCGTGGTCGTCGGGCGCGCTGGTGACGGTTGCCTGGTCCACGGTGTCCCTCACTCCGACGCGGGCTCGAGGGCCCACGCGTAGACGCCGAACAAGAGGACGACGATCCCGAGGGGCGCCAGCCACGGGTTCTTGAACACCGCGGCGTAGCCGAGGATCGGCAGCCCGAGTGCGACCACGAACGGGAAGAACGACGGCGAGGGCATGTGGATCCCGTGCCCGTCGCCGTGCCCGTCGCCGTGAGTGGTCGTGTCGTCGCCGCCCCCGTCGACCACCGTCGCCACACCGCCCCCGCCCGGCGCGTCGACCGCGCCGCCACTCGGGATACGCACCAACCGGCCCTGCTCGTCCTCGGTGTACTTGCGGTGCCAGAAGTCGTCGCGCGCGTGGATGACCGGGATCTCCTCGAAGTTGTACTCGGGGGGCGGCGACGCCGTCGTCCACTCGATCGTGCGGGCGTCCCACGGGTCGTCGGGTGCGGGCACGCCGCGGTAGCGGCTCGTGAGGAGGTTCACGACGAAGAGCAACACCGCGAACGCGATGATGAAGCTGCCGATGGTGGCGAGCCGGTTCATCGTGTCCCAGCCGTAACCCTTCGGGTAGTAGTAGGTACGGCGCGGCTGGCCCCAGAGCCCGAGCATGTGCATCGGGAAGAACGTGAGGTTGAAGCCGACCAGTAGGGTCCAGAAGCTGATCTTGCCGAGCTTGTCGTTCATGAAGCGGCCGTACATCTTCGGGAACCAGTAGTGGATGCCGCCGAGGATCGCGAAGATCAGGCCACCGAAGAGCACGTAGTGGAAGTGCGCGACGATGTAGTACGTGTCCGTCTGTTGCGTGTCGGCCGGGACGATCGCGTGGGTGACGCCCGAGAGACCACCGATCGTGAACATCGCGATGAATCCCAGCGCGAACAGCATCGGCGTCTGGAGGCGCAGCGAACCGCCCCACACGGTGCCGAGCCAGTTGAAGATCTTCACGCCGGTCGGGACCGCGATGAGCATCGTCGACAGTCCGAAGGCCGTGAGCGCCACCGGACCGAGGCCGGTCGCAAACATGTGGTGGGCCCACACGCCCCAGCCCATGAACCCGATGGCGATGCCCGAGAAGATCACGACCGTGTAGCCGAACAACGGCTTGCGCGAGAAGACCGGCAGGATCTCCGAGACGATGCCCATGCCCGGCAGGATGAGGATGTACACCTCGGGGTGGCCGAAGATCCAGAACAGGTGCTGGTACAGGAGTGGATCGCCGCCCTTGCCGCCGACGAAGAAGTTCGTCATGAAGTTGCGGTCGAAGAAGACCATGATGAGCGCGGCGGTGACCGGGGGAATCGCGAACAGCGTGAGGAACGCGACGACGAGCATCATCCACACGAACACCGGCATGCGCATGAGCGTCATGCCGGGCGCTCGCAGGTTGAGGATCGTCACGATGAAGTTGATCGCGGACGTCGTCGACCCGATGCCCAGCAGCACGAGCCCGACGGCCCAGAAGTCCGGGCCGCGGCCGGGCAGGAACCCGCCGCTCATCGGCGTGCTCGTGAGCGGCGTGTAGCCGAACCATCCCCCGTTGGGCGCACCGCCGAGCACGAAGCTCGAGTACAGGAACAGCCCCCCGAAGAGGACCACCCAGTACCCGAAGGCGTTGAGGCGCGGGAACGCGACGTCGCGCGCTCCGATCATCAAGGGAACCAGGTAGTTGCCGAACGCGACCGCCATCGGCATGCCGACGAGGAACACCATCGTCGTGCCGTGCATGGTGAAGAACTCGTTGTAACGGGTCGCGGTGAGGATGGTGCCGTTCGGCGAGAGGAGTTGGAGCCGGATGAACAGCGCCTCGATGCCGGCGATCACGAAGAAGAGCAGCGCCGTGACGCCGTACATGATCGCGATCTTCTTGTGGTCGATGGTCGTGAACCAGCTCCAGAAGCCGCGGTTCGCCTTGGGGCGGCGAAGGATGCCGGTCGCACGGACCTGGCCGGGAACGGCGACGGTCGTCATCGGATGACTCCCTCGGTGTGGAGCGCGTGGTCGAGGAGCACGGGCAGGGCCGACGTCATCGCTGCTTCAGGAGGTAGTCGGCGATGGCTTCGGCGTCCGCCTTCGGCATCGGCTTGTCGCCGGGCGCCAGGTTCTTCGTGAACGACGGCATGCCGACGCACCCGGGCTTCTGCGCGCGCGGGCAGCCCTTCGTCTCCATGGGCACCATCGACGGCGCGTCGAGGATCCAGTTCACGAGGTTTTCCTTGTTCAGCACGTACGCATCGCTGGCGAAGTTCTCGCGGCTCGCGAGGTGCGCGAGGTTGGGGCCGTAGGAGTCCTTCGACGGATCGTCGACCGAGTGGCAGGTCACGCAGCCGTACGTCCCGAGCAACTTCGCACCCCGGCTCTCCGAGTCGGCCAGTGCCGGCGGGCTCTGCTGCTGGGACGCGACCCAGTCGTCGAAGACGATCGGCGAGTCGACGTGGACCCGCAGGCGCATCCGGGCGTGCGACAGGCCGCAGTACTCGGCGCACTGGCCGAGGAAGGTCTTGCCCGCCTGATCGCGGAACGCCTGGATCGCGAGCCACTGCGTGCGGCCGGGGACGACGTCCTGCTTGCCCGCGAGCGCCGGGATCCAGAAGCTGTGGATCACGTTGCACAGGCCGGGACCGCTGCCGAGCGAGGGGTCGCACGCGGTGAGCTGCAGGCGCACCTTGCGGCCGGCCGGGATGTGGAACTCGTCGGCGGTGACGATCTTCTGCTTGGGGTACTGGAACTCCCACCACCACTGCTTGCCGACGACCCTGATGTTGAGGACGTCGCCCTTGGGCTCCTTGGCGAGGTCCCAGATCGTGGCGACCGTCGGCACCGCGAGCACGACGAGGATCAGCAGCGGCACGATCGTCCACCCGATCTCGAGCGGCGTGCTGCCGTGGATCTGCCTGGGGTTCTCGTTGCCCGGGCGCGCGCGGAACCGGATGGCCGCGAAGATCGTCGCGCCGATCACGAGGACACCGATGACGACGCCGACCCAGAACGGCCAGGTGAACAGGTCGAGGATCTTCTGCGCCGACCGCCCGGCGGGCCGGAGCGTGTTCTGGCTGTTGTCGGGACCGCACGCGGTGAGCAGCAACGCCAGGCCGACGGTGGAGATCGAGGCGCGGCGCCGGCGCCTCCGGCGCGTCTCGCGTTCCGTCATGCTCCCCTTCCCCGTCGCTGCCCCACCGATGGCACCATCACTGGCCCCATCGATGGCCCCATCAATGGCCCCGTGGCCGGTGCGGCGTCACACGGCCCGGCCGCCCTCGGCGCACTCTAATCCCGGCCGCAACGCGAACCGCAACTCCTCGACTGCTCAATATCCGAAGCGATCCAGCATGTGGGAGCGGCGCTGCCAATCACGTTCGACGGTCACCGTGGTCTCGAGGTAGACGCGCCGCCCGAGCAGCGCCTCGAGCGCGAGACGGGCGTTCGTGCCGGCCTCCTTCAGCACCGCGCCCTGCTTCCCGATCACCATCCCCTTCTGCGACTCGCGTTCGACGGCGACGACGGCCCGCAGACGCAGCGGCGTCTCGTCCCCGGCCACTCGTCCGTCGGCGGCCTCGAGCTCCTCGGCCCGGACCGAGATCGAGTGGGGCAGCTCGTCACGCGCGACGCGCAGAAGCTGCTCGCGGACCATCTCGGCGGCCAGGACGGTCTCGGGCTGGTCGGTGACCACCCCCTCGGGGTAGTAGCGCGGGCCGTCCGGCAGGCGGGCGTCGATCTCGGCGAGCAGCGCGTCGACACCATCACCGGTTCGCGCCGAGATGGGGACGTACGCCGCGAACTCCCCGAGCCTGGCCTCGGCCGTGGCAAGCCGTTCCGCCACGCCGGCCCGGCCGGTGCGGTCCACCTTGTTGACCACGAGGATGCTCGGCGTCTCGACCCGGTGGACGAGCCGGGCGACGAACTCGTCCCCCCGGCCGATGGGGGCGTCGGCCTCGACGACCATCACGACGACGTCCACCTCCGCGAGCGTGGCCAGGGCACGGGCGTTCGTGCGCTCCCCGAGTTGGGTCCGCGGCTTGTGGATCCCCGGCGTGTCGAGGAACACGACCTGGGAACCGGGCCGGGTCAGCACCCCGCGGATCTCGGTGCGTGTGGTCTGCGGGCGGTTCGAGACGATCGACACCTTCGAACCGACCAGCCGGTTGAGCAGCGTCGACTTGCCCACGTTGGGTCGACCGACGAGCGTGACGAAACCCGAGCGGTGCACGTGGTCACGCTCTTGCCTCTGGGCGCCTGCGGCGCCGGGCCGGCCGGCCACGCTCGCTACTCGGCGGGACCCCGCCTCCCCACGCTCGCTCACGCTCGCTCGGTCGGCGCGCCCGCCGGTGTCCCGGTGCCGTCGCCGTTGCGCTCGACCGGGCGGATGCACACCGACAGGACCCGCTGGCCCTGCACCCGTTCCGTGCGGAACTCGAGGCCCTGGAAGCAGACGGTCTCGCCCTCGACGGGTACGTGCCCGAGCAGGTTGAACACCAACCCGCCAACCGTGTCCCACTCGGTGTCGGGCAGCTCGAGGCCGAGCGCCTCGCTCACCTCGTCGATGTGGGTCCGGCCGGGCACGCGCAGGACCCCACCCGCGAGCCGCTCGACCCGCGGCTCCTCCCGGTCGTACTCGTCCGCGATCTCGCCGACGATCTCCTCGAGCAGGTCCTCGAGCGTGACGAGCCCGGCCGTACCGCCGTACTCGTCGACGACGACCGCCATGTGGAACTGCTGCGTCTGCATCTCGCGCAACAGCTCCGCGACGCGCTTCTGCTCGGGTACGAACACCGCGGGCCGGAGCGCGTCGCGCACGGATCGGTCGCCCTGGCCGTCGGCTGCTCGCCGCACGAGGTCCTTCAGGTAGAGGAGCCCGACGATGTTGTCCGTCGACTCCTCGTAGGCCGGCAGTCGGGAGAATCCCCGGTCGATCGCCTGCTTGATCGCGTCGTCGATCGTGTCGTCGGCAGGAACCGCGACCATGTCGGGCCGCGGGAGCATCACCTCGCGCACGACCGTGTCGCCGAACTCGAAGATCGAATGGATGAGCCGGCGTTCCTCGACCTCGATCGCGTCCTCCTCCGCTGCGACGTCGGCCATCGTGCGGATCTCCTCCTCGCTCACGAAGGGACCGCGTTTCAGGCCCTTCCCGGGCAGCACGACGTTGGCGAGTCCGATCAGCGAACGGGAGAGGACGCGCAGCGGGGGAAACGTCGTCACGAACCAGAGCAACGGGCTCATGAACATGGCTGCGGCCTCGGTTCGCTGGATCGCGAAGGTCTTCGGCGCGACCTCGGCGAGCACGAAGAAGATCAACACCTCGGCGACGGTCCCGAGGAACACGCCCAGGGGACCGAACAGCTCGCCGAAGAGCACGCCCACGAGCGTCGCCGACGTGAGCTGGCACACGAGAAGCACCAACAACACCGAGTTGAGGGTCCGCTCCGGATGCTCCAACATCCGGGCCATCCGCTCGGCTCCCCTGCGTCCCTCCTCCGCGAGCGCGAGGGCTTTGATGCGGCTCATCCGCGTGAACGCGGTCTCGGCCATCGCCATCACCCCGGAAACGAGGAACAGCACGAAGATGGTCGCGGCGAGAAGCCAGTTGTTCCGGTCCATGCCCGATCAGCTCCGCCCGATCTCGCGCTTCCGGAACAGATCGAGCAGCTCCTGTTCGCGTCGCTTCATGCGCTGCGTTTCCTCCTCCTCGGTGTGGTCGTACTCGAGGAGATGGAGGACGCCGTGCACGACGAGCAGTGCCAGCTCGTCGTCGAGCGCGACCCGGTGCGCGGCCGCCTGCCGCTGCGCGACCGCCGGGCAGATGACGACATCGCCGATGACGGTCGGGGGGTCCACCGGCTCCGAAGGCGCGCCGGGGCCCCGCCCACCCTGGTCGGGTTGCCGCCCGCCCAGGACGAGGTCGTCGTCCATCGGGAACGCGAGCACGTCGGTGGGGCCCTCGTGGCCGAGGAACCGCTCGTTGAGGTCCGTGATCGACTGTTCGTCGACGAAGATCACGGAGAGCTCCGCCTCGCCCGGGACCCGCTCCTCCGCGAGCACGAGGCGCGCCAGGCGGACCCACTTCAACACGTCGACCGCTACCGCCTGCTGCTCGTCCGCCCCGAAGACTTCTATCTCCATTGTCGCCCTCGCTCGGGCGCAGGGTACCTGCGCCCGGCCTCCGGCCCGCTCGGGACTCCGTCTCGATGGTCGACTCCGCTCCGCCCTCCCGGCCATCCGGCCAGGGCTCCGCTTTGTCTCCTCTCGCTCGAATCCGTTCGCTCGCCGCGCGAACCGTCGCGTCGCAGACTCACGATTCTCGCCCTCGCTCGGGCGCCGGTCCGTCTTCGTGGCGGCAGTACGCGTCGACGATGTCCTGGACGATGCGGTGACGCACCACGTCGACGGAACCGAGCTCGACGAACGCGAGATCGTCCACGTCCCGCAGGATGTCGCGCACCGCGAGGAGTCCTGATCGACCGCGCCCTTCGGCCAGGTCGATCTGCGTCACGTCGCCGGTGACGACGATCTTGGAGCCGAAGCCCAGTCGGGTCAGGAACATCTTCATCTGTTCGGGCGTCGTGTTCTGCGCCTCGTCGAGGATGATGAACGAGTCGTTGAGCGTGCGACCGCGCATGTACGCGAGCGGCGCGACCTCGATCGTGCCCCGCTCCATCAGCCGCGAGACCACTTCGGGCTCGAGCATGTCGTAGAGCGCGTCGTAGAGCGGCCGCAGGTACGGGTCCACCTTGGCGAGCATGTCGCCGGGCAGGAAGCCGAGCCGTTCGCCGGCCTCGACCGCGGGACGGGTGAGGATGATCCGGTTGATCTCCTTGGCCTGGAGGGCCTGCACGGCGAGCGCCACGGCCAGGTAGCTCTTGCCCGTGCCCGCCGGACCGATCCCGAACGTGACGGTGTGGTGCCGCACCGCGTCGACGTACCGCTTCTGCCCCGCCGTCTTGGGTCGGACCGGTTTGCGGCCTCGCAGCACCTCGGTGGCCAACACCTCCGTGGGCAGTTGGTCGGCCTTCAACATGTCGATGCTGCGCCCGATGCCCTCGGAGTCGAGCGTGTGCCCCTGTTCGAGGAGCACGACCATCTCCTCGAAGAGCCGCCCGACGCGGTCGGCGTCGACCTCGGGGCCGGTGATGGTGATCTCGTTGCCGCGCACGTGGACCGACACGGGGAACGCGTTCTCGACGAGGCGCAGGAACTCGTCGCGCTGGCCGAGCAGGCCGACCATCAAGTGGTTGCCAGGCACGAGGATCTTCAGCTGGGTCGGCGCCGGCGTCGTCACGTCGTGATCAGCGTAGCGGTCCGTTTCGGTGCCGCGGCGCGCTCGCCGCGCCGCCGGAAGGGTGCACGCAGGGCGCGTTCAGGCGCCGGCGCGCAGCCCGAGCTGCGACAACCGCGAACCCAGCTCCTCCGCCGTGCGACCGAGCACGGCCGCGAGCACCCGAAGATCGTCCCGGCGGATGGTGAGCATGCGTCCGTTGAAGTCCTGACGCTGGAGCTGGATCGTCGCCACGTAGCGCGACAGCACCGATGCCTCGGGTTCGTCGAGACCGTGGAGCCGCACGAGATCGATCGTGAACCCACCTTCTTCGAGTACCTCCCCGCCACCCTCGGTGAGGTTGATCTCGAGATCGGTCTCGCGTGGCAGAAGCTGGTCGGGCGGGACCTCGTAGATCTCCGCCAACCGCAACAGCCGCGGCACCGAGATCGCGCGCTCTCCGCGCTCGTACGCGCCGAGCACCGAAGCCTTGAACTCGAGGTCCGAGCGGGCCTCCACGTCGTGCAGCGACAAGCCCTTCTGCCGGCGAATCGCCCGCAGCCGCTCGCCTACCCTCGTGCCACTGATCGTCACCTCGCCCCCAAGCCCCCGGATTGCCCCCAAGCCCCCGGGTCTAGCCCTCGACGAGCGTAGCAAAGCGAACACGCGCGGTCACTTTTCGCACCCCAGAAGGTGCCGAACCCACCTGAGTCGGACTATCCGCGGACTATTGACGGGGACTACGACATCCGGCCAGTGCCGCGGCCCCGGCGATCGCCGCGGTCTCCGCCCGCAGCACGTACGGACCGACGGCCAACCTCGGCGCGGCGTCGAGCATCGCCAACTCCTCGGCGTCGAGACCTCCCTCGGGCCCGACGACCAGGCACCACGAGGTGCAGCCCTCCGCGACGAGGTCCCCGGCCTGCTCACCCGCCCGATCCGCCACGACCAGGTCGCTTCGCCCCGCCAGCTCCGAAAGGCCCGCGACGGCGCCGATTCGGGGCACGCGGGCCCGCCGGCACTGCATCGCCGCGCCGCGAGCGACGCGAGCCAACCGATCACCCGCCGCTTCCGCCCGAGCCGGGTCCCATCGCAGGACGGTACGCCGCGTGGTCACCGGGAGGATGACGTCGACTCCCAGCTCCGTGAGCTTCTGCACCACCAGTTCCGGCTTGTCGCGCTTCGTCAGCGCGAACGCGACGGACAACCGCGGCGTCAGCTCCGGTTCGAGCAACCGCCCGGCGCACGCAACGAGTCGGAGACCGGAGCGTGACACGGCCACGACCCGGTAACTGCGCCATGCACCGGAGCCGTCGGCCGCGGTCAGCGTCGCGCCCGCAGCGACCCTGCGCACGCGCGCGAGGTGATGGCCGTCGTCACCGGTCACCTCGACCGTTTCGGAGAGCTCGTCGACGAACACGTGCGCGGTGGCGGTGCTCGCCGCCGCGAACTCGAGAGTCACCTCAGAACCCGAGCGGACAGGTGGCGTTGGTGGATCGGCGTGTCGGGGGTGCCGCTGGCAAGGACGCACGACGAAGGCGCAGCCAGAGCTGCGTCGAGGAGGAGGACGCAGTGAGCGGTGCCACCGGCCGGCGAGGCACGACGTTCACCTGTCCGCTCGGGTTCTCATTGGAACGCCGAGCGCACGCGTTTGAAGAAGCCGGCCTCGTTCGCGGCGACGTCTTCCCCTCGCAGCGCGGCGAGGCTCCGCAGCAGCTCCGCCTCTTCCTTGCTCAAGTGGCCGGGAATCTCCACGTCTATGCGGACGATCACGTCGCCGCGCCCGCGCCCGCGCAGCGCCGGTACGCCCCGGCCCCGCAGCCGGAACTCGCGTCCTGGCTGCGTGCCCGGCGGCAGCTCCAGCTCCTCGTCGCCCTCCAACGTCGGCACGACGAGCTGCGCCCCGAGCGCGGCCTGCGTCATCGTCACGCGACGCACGTGGACCAGGTCGTTGCCCTGACGGCGCAGCGTGGGATGGGTTGCGACCGAGATGCTCACGTAGAGGTCGCCCGGTTGGCCGCCGCGCGCCGCCGCCGGCCCGCGACCGCCGAGCCGCAGCCGCTGACCGTCGTCGATGCCCGCGGGCACCTCGACCTCGACCGACGGCATCGCCTGCACGCGCCCGTCGCCGTGACACTGCCCGCACCGGTTGAGGATCCGCCGGCCCGTCGCGCCGCAGGCGGTGCACGGCGACGCCGTGACCATCTGCCCGAGGATCGTCCGCCGCACCTGCCTCACTTCCCCCGAACCGCCGCAGACGTCGCACGTGGACGGGTGGGTGCCCGGCTCGCATCCCGACCCGTCGCATCGATCGCAAGGGACGGGCATCCGCACCGACACGGTCTTCGTCACGCCGAACGCCGCTTCCTCGAGGGTGAGGTCGAGGCGCGTCTCGGCGTCCGGCCCCGGGGCGGGACCGGCCGGCCCGCGCCGACCGCCGAAGGGGTCGCCTCCGAAGAACGCGTCGAACAGATCGCCGATGCCGAACCCCTCGGCAGCCGTCGGGCCGCCCTCGGGACCGAACATGTCGTACCGGCGGCGCTTCTCGGGGTCGCGGAGGGTCTCGTAGGCGACGGAGATCTCCTTGAACCTGGCCTCGGCATCCGGGTCCGGATTGGTGTCCGGGTGGTACTGGCGCGCCAGCCGGCGGTAGGCCTTCTTGATCTCGTCGTCGGTCGCGTGGTGGTCGACCCCGAGCAGCTCGTAGTAGTCGGCGGGCATCAGCGACTCATCCGACGGGTCACGACAGGGCGCGGCCGAGCTGGAGCGACACGGCCGCGACGGCCGCGAGTGCCTGGCGGTAATCCATCCGGGTCGGGCCCAGCACACCGACGGTGCCTGCGGCTTCCCCTTCGATCGTGTAGGGAGCGATGATCAGCGAGCAGTCGCGCAGCTCCTCCACCTCGTTCTCCGCACCGATCGACACGGTCACGCCGTCGTCGAGCAGCTTGCGCACGAGCGACACGACGACGACCTGGTGCTCGAGCATCTCGAGGAGTCGGAGCGCGGTCGCCGACGTGGGGAACGCGGCCGACTCCGACGCGAGTCGACTGGCGCCTCCCACGTACAACGCGTCGGGCACCGAGGACGCGGCGCGGGACGCGAACGTGTCACGCACGAGGCCGACGAGACGGTCGGCATCACCGCTGCCGGTCGACGGCACGGCCGGCAATCTCGCGAGGTCGGCGCCGACGAGGCTGTTGCTCAGTGCACTGGCCGCGGCGTCGAGGTCCGCCTCGGACATCTCGACTTCGAGGTGCAGGTTCGCCGTCTCGACGGCGCCGTTGGAGAGCACCGCGACGGCGACGACCATCGTCGGATGGAGCCTCACGAGCTGCAGGCTCCGAACGTCGACGATGTCAGGGTGCGGGCCCATGACGACGGCCGCATGACGCGTGATGCCGGCGAGCAGCCGGCTAGTCTCGTGGAGCAGGTCTTCGAGCGCGTGGTGGGCGCTGGTGAAGAAGTCGAGCACCGCCCTGCGCTGGGAGGGCGCGAGCGAGCCCGGCTCCCCGAAGTGGTCGACGTAGTAGCGGTAGCCCCGATCGGTCGGGACGCGACCCGCGGACGTGTGCGGCTGGGCGAGGTACCCCTCACGTTCGAGGACGGTCATGTCGTTGCGAACCGTCGCGCTCGACACGCCCAGGCCGCGCGAGCACGCGATGGTCTGGGAGCCGACGGGCTGGGCGGTCACGACGTATTCCTCGACGATGGCCCGTAGCACCGCGGCACGGCGCTCGTGGATGTCCATTGGCACTCGAGTCTACCGAGTGCCAGCCGGGAGGCCCGCCGCGAGCACCCGGACCGTCACGTCGCTGGCCAGCAGACGACCGCGCCGTGTCAGGACGACCCGCCCGCCCCGTGGGGCCAGCAGGCCTTCGGACACGAGCTCGTCGGCCTCGACACGCGCGGTCGCGGGTACCTCGGCACCGAACCGGGTGCGCAGCGCCAACGCGAGCGCCTCGTCGGCCCGTTGGGCGAAGCCGAGCTCCTCGCCGCCCGCGACGGGCGAGCAGCCCGCCTCGATCGCCTCCACGTAACGGTCCGGGCTGCGGACGGTCCACCACCGCCGCCCGCCGGTGTGGCCGTGCGCGGCGCACCCGACGCCGAGGTACTCACCCCCGTGCCAGTAGAGGAGGTTGTGCCGGCACTCGTCGCCGGGGTGGGCCCAGTTCGAGATCTCGTACCACTCCAGACCCGCAGCCACCATCGCGTCGTCGAGCGCCAGGTACTTGTCGGCCTGCTCGTCGTCGTCGGGCGGCACCACCTCGCCGGAGTCCACCCGCCGCGCCAACGGCGTCCCCGCTTCGATCGTGAGCGCGTACGCGCTCACGTGGGTGGGCCTGAGCCCGAGCGCCCGATCGAGCGTGGTCTGCCAGTCGCCGAGCGACTCGCCCTCGGCACCGTAGACGAGGTCCACGTTGACCCGGCTGAACCCGGCAGAGCGCGCCGCGGCCATCGCTCGCTCGACATTGTGGGGATCGTGGGTGCGGCCGAGCGCGGCAAGGACGTGCGGGACCATCGACTGCACGCCGAACGAGACGCGGTTGACGCCGCCCCCGTGCAGCGCCGCGAGCTTCGCCTGATCGACCGAATCGGGATTGCACTCGACCGTTACCTCGGCGCCGTCCGCCGTCTCGATCGCTCCGAGGATGCGGAGAAGTTGGCGCGGTTCCAGCAGCGACGGCGTACCGCCCCCGAAGAACACGCTCGTCGCCGCGGGCACGCCGCAGTCGTTCCACCGCCCGAGGTCAGCCACGCACGCGTCGACGTACCGCTCGACGAGATACGAGCGGTCGGTCCAGGTCGCGAAGTCGCAGTAGTCACACCGCCGCGCGCAGAACGGGATGTGGACGTACACGCCGAACGGCATGGTGCAATCGTCCCACACGCTGCGCGCGCTTCGGTCCGCCGCCTCCCGATTTGGCTGGTGAGCGGCGCGAAATTCGGTCTCGGCGCCAGCCAGAACGGGGAGGGGGTGCGGCCGTTACTCTGCGGGAATGGACTTCGAGCTTCCCCCCGAGGCACAGGAGTGCCGTGACGCGGTGCGTTCGTTCCTCGACGCGCACGACCCCGCGACGATGGCCCCCGCGGACTGGTTTCGCGTGCTGGCCGAGCACGGCTACGCCGCACCGCACTGGCCGCGTCCGTGGGGACTCGACGCGTCGTCGCTCGAACAGCTCGTCATCGACCAGGAGCTGCGCGCGGCCGGTGCGCCGCGACCCGTCGATCCCATCGGCATCGGCTGGGCCGGGCCCACGTTGCTGGTCGCGGGAACTCCCGAGCAGCGGGCGCGCTACTTCCCCGGCATTCTCGACGGCTCGGAGCGCTGGTGCCAGCTCTTCAGTGAACCCGACGCCGGGAGCGACCTGGCCGCGCTCTCGACGCGCGCCGTCCGCGACGGCGACGAGTACGTCGTGAACGGTCGGAAGATCTGGAACACGTTCGCGCACGAAGCCAAGTACGGCATCCTGCTCGCCCGCACGGACCCGACCGCGGAGCAGCACCGGGGCATCTCGTACTTCGTGCTCGACATGGAGACACCCGGGATCACCGTGCGACCCATCAAGCAGATGTACGGGATGGCGGACTTCAACGAGGTGTTCCTCGACGACGTCCGAGTCCCCGCGGAGTGCCTCGTCGGCACCGAACACGACGGCTGGCGCCTCGCCAGGGTCACCTTGGCCAACGAGCGGGTGGGGCTGTCGGACGAAGGGGCGCTGTGGGGCTCGGGCCCGACCGCCAACGACCTCCTCGAGATCGTCCGGGAGCGCGGCGGCACGCAGGACCCGGTGACGCGACAGCGCCTCGTGCGCCTGTACGTGGAGTCGGAGGTGCTGCGCCTCATCCGGCTGCGCACCGTCGCGGCGCAGGTGCTCGGGCTCGAGCCCGGGCCGGAGGCGTCGATCCGCAAGGCGCTGGCCGACCGGCACGGCCAGCACGTCTTCGCGATGGCGGTCGAGCTCGCCGGAGCGCACGGGATGCTCGCCGACCGCGGGCCGCTCGGCTCGAACGACCCGATCTGGCCGCTCGGCTTCCTCTTCTCGCCCGCACTCACGATCGGCGGCGGGACCTCCGAGGTCCAGCGCAACATCCTCGGCGAGCGGGTGCTCGGCCTGCCCAGGGAGGTCTGATTCTCAAGGCGGCCTTCGACGCCGCCGAGGACACCCAGCGTGAGATCCACGAAGAGCTGGCGAGGGCCGGTCGCGGTCACGATCGTGCTCGGCGCCGCCGCGGGTTGGCAGACCGGCAACGCGACCGGCGCGCGCGCTCCGGACCACGTCATGCCCGTGCTCGAGTCCGCGACCAAGCGTGCCGGTACGAACCTCTTCGACGGGTTCACCGTCCCGAAGGGTGCGCTGCTCCTGGGAACCCCGACTCTCGCGCCGGCGAAGACCGCGACCTTGGCCGTCGACGGCGACCCGGTCGCGGTCTTCGAGGCGCTCTCGGCCCAGGCCCGACGGCGCGGCGCCCACGGGTTGGCCCCGGCGCGCGAGGCGTGCCGGTACGACGTGCAGTTCGAGACCGGTCCACGCACAAGGGCCAAGCACATCGAGATCGGGATCGACGGCCGCGTCCCCGCATGGACGTCGAAGGAGCCGGGCCGACTCGCCGGCACACCGCGTACCTACGGCCTCCTCTGCCGGAGCGCGGCGCGGTTCGGCAAGGGCCGAGCCGTGTTCATCGACGTCCACCGAGGCGGGCTGCCGGCCGACATGGCCGACTTCTCCGACGACCTGACACGTCCGCACCGCTTCGAGTCGGTCGCCCGACTGGACACGGTGACGTGGTCGAGTACCGAGCGACCGCCGTCGGTCTCGACGGGCTTCCACACGCTGTCCTCGAAGAGGATCGTGGTTCCCCCCGTCCCGCGCCCGGGATCATCGACGCGCTTCCGCAGCGCGATCCCCGCCCCGGGCGACTCGATGGCCCCGGATTCGTGGTACGACGTCAAGGTGGAGCGCGGCAGCGAGATGGTCGCTCCGCCGCTCGGAGGGTGCCACTACGGGTTCCGAGCGATCGTACGACTCGGTGAAGACCCCCGAACGGTGTTCCGCCGCTACGAGCGGCAGCTCTGGTCCAAGGCGGAGCCCGACGACGAGGACGCCGAGCGCTACGAGGAACGACGCTCGAAGGCAGGGGCCGCGACGGTGCTGACGACCGGTGTGCGGACCCTCGAGGGCGAGGTGACGGCGGTGGCGACGCTGCCCCGGTCGGGACGTGCCTTCATGACCGTCGACGCCTGCGACAACGGCCGCTGATTGCGACGCTCGTCATTCGTCGAGCTTGAGGGCGGCGACGAAGGCTTCCTGGGGCACTTCCACGCGCCCGATGTTCTTCATCTTCTTCTTGCCCTCCTTCTGCTTCTCGAGGAGCTTTCGCTTGCGGCTGATGTCACCGCCGTAGCACTTTGCGATCACGTCCTTGCGACGGGCCTTGACCGTCTCGCGGGCGATGATCCGGCCCCCGATCGCCGCCTGGATCGGTACGTCGAAGAGCTGGCGCGGGATGAGCTCGCGCAGCTTGTCGGTCATCTTGCGGCCGTAGTCGTACGCCTTGTCCTGGTGCACGATCGTGGAGAACGCGTCGACCGGCACCGAGTTGAGCAGCACGTCGACCTTCACCAGCTTCGACTTCCGGTAGCCGGCCGGTTCGTAGTCGAGGCTCGCGTA
This sequence comes from Acidimicrobiia bacterium, assembly GCA_046331155.1. Taxonomy (GTDB): domain Bacteria; phylum Actinomycetota; class Acidimicrobiia; order IMCC26256; family CAWATG01; genus JAXLRK01. Next base: position 521,374 of record JAXLRK010000002.1, on the reverse strand, counting down.
CCCGCGCGTGCGCGACTTCATCTGGTCGAAGAAGTCCATCACGATCTCGCCGAGCGGCATCGCGTAGACCAACTCGACGCGCTCCTCGGACAGGTACTCCATCTTCGTCATCTCGCCACGGCGCTGCTGCGCCAGCTCCATGAGCGCACCCACGTACTCCGTCGGCGTCAGCATCGTGATCGTGACGTACGGCTCCTCGATCGACTCGACGTGCGAGCCGACGGGGAACGACGAGGGGTTGTCGACCACCTCGGTGCCGCCCTCGACCAGGTTGGCGAGGTACTCGACGTTGGGTGCGGTGGCGACGAGCGCGAGGTTGTACTCGCGCTCGAGGCGCTCTCGCACGATCTCCATGTGCAACAGGCCGAGGAAGCCGCAGCGGAAACCGAACCCCAGTGCGCCCGACGTCTCGGGCTCGTAGGTGAACGACGAGTCGTTCAACCGAAGCTTCTCGAGCGCCTCGCGGAGGTTCGCGTACTCGTCGCCGTCGACCGGATAGAGGCCGCAGAACACCATGGGCTTCGGGTCCCGGTACCCCTCGAGGATCTCGCCCGGGCGCGTGTGGGTGGTGACGGTCTCGCCGACGCGCGCCTCCCCCACGTCCTTGATCCCTGCGATGAGGTACCCCACCTCGCCCGGCCCGAGGCTCGCGACCGGCGTCGGCGCCGGGAGCCGAACGCCGATCTCCTCGGCGTCGTGCACGGCGCCCGCCTGGAGGAATCGCAACCGCGCGCCCGACACCAGTGTCCCGTTGAACACGCGCACCGCGCTGATCACGCCCCGGTACGGGTCGTAGTACGAGTCGAAGATGAGCGCCTGGAGCGCGGCGTCGGGATCGCCCGCCGGCGGCGGGATGCGCGCGACGACGGCGTCGAGCAGTTCGGGCACGCCCTCGCCCGTCTTCGCCGAGATGCGCAGGATCTCGTCGGCCGGGATCCCGAGCACCCGCTCGATCTCGCCCGCGACGCGATCGGGTTCGGCGGCCGGCAGATCGATCTTGTTGAGCGCGGCGACGATCTCCAGGTTGTGCTCGAGCGCGAGATAGCAGTTCGCCAGCGTCTGCGCCTCGATGCCCTGGCTGGCGTCGACGAGCAGGACCGCGCCCTCGCACGCAGCGAGGCTGCGCGACACCTCGTAGCCGAAGTCGACATGGCCCGGCGTGTCGATGAGCTGCACGACGTGGTCGCGCCAGTCGACCCGCACGTTCTGGGCCTTGATCGTGATCCCGCGCTCGCGCTCGAGGTCCATCGAGTCGAGGTACTGGGCCCGCATCTCCCGGGGGTCGACCGCGCCGCACAGCTCGAGCAGCCGGTCGGCGAGCGTCGACTTCCCGTGGTCGATGTGGGCGATGATCGAGAGGTTCCGGAGATGGTCGAGGGGGATCACAGGGGTTCGGAGGCGGGGTTGTGACGGGTTCGGGCGGTCCTGCTACCCTAACCGGGTTCCCGGGACGTTCTTCGGAGTCTGTGCGCGCATGGCCAACATCAAGAGCCAGAAGAAGCGAAACCTCACCAACGAGAAGCGCCGCCTGCGCAACAAGGGCGTGCGCTCCGAGTTGAAGACGCGGGTGAAGACGGCTCGCGCCGAGCTCGTCGCCGGCGACGGCACCGACTCGCTGCGCCTGGCCCAGCGCCGGCTCGCCAAGGCGGGCCGCAAGGGCGTCATCCACAAGAACCAGGCCGCCCGGCGCACGTCACGCCTGATGAAGGCGGCCAACCGGACCCCGGCCGGCTCCTGACCGGCGCGAGGGGCCCCGCCCCTTGGCCCGCCGCGCGAGCCCGGTCAGGCGCGCCACCAGCACGTCGACGACCGCGTCCTCGGGCATCGCGGTCGCGCCCTTGAGCTCGACGTCGGCGCGCGCCAGCGCGTCGAAGGCCTGCCGGAGCCGCTCGGTACCGAGCACGCGGGCCTGCTCCAGCGCCTTGCGCGCCGGGTAGGGCTTGACCTTGCCGCCGAGCGCGCGAACCGCGTCCTCCTCGGTGCGGATCGCAGGGTCGTCGAGGGCGAGCAGCCGGCGGTACTGGTTGTGCAACAGGCCGAGCACCTGGAGCGGGTGCATCGGCTTGCCCTGCGGTCCGGTCACGTGGAGCAGGCGATGGAGAACCTCCAGCGCGCCGGGCACGTCGCCCGCCTCGATGGCGTTCGTGAGCTGGTAGACGGGGATCGCGCCGGCCTCGCCGAGATAGGGCTCGACGTCGTCGGCCGCGAGCTTCGCCCCCTCTCCGAACGCGCTCCGCAACAGGTCCACGAGCTGCGGCACCCGCCCTGCGTCCTCGCCGAGGTGATCGACGACCAGTTGTCGGGCATCGGCCGTGAACGCGAGGCCCGCCGCCTTGGCGTGATCCACGAGGACGTCGACGGTCTTCTCGCTCTGCGGGCCGACCTCCTCGACGACACCCTTCCAGGCCTTGGCGAGGTTGGCCGGCACCCGACCGCCCCCGGCCACGAACACCACGATCGTCGTGTCGAGCGGGTCGGCGAGGTACCGGACGAACGGTTCGGCATCGGCCGTCGTCAGGTTGCCGACGTCGCGCACGACGACGACGCGACACGGCGTCATGAACGGTGGGCTCTGTGCAGCCACCACTGCCGCGCCCACCACGGCGTCGCGGGCCTCGGCACCGCCGCCTTCGCCGTCGGCCGTCCCCGACCTTCCCGGCACCGTGAAGTCTTCGACCGCGAGGGCACGATCCGCGTGCGAGACGATGCCGTCGAGTACCTGCGTCAGCACCTCGCCGCGCAGCACGACGTCGTCGCCCCGCACGTAGTACCCGATGGTCATGCCCGTCCTCCCTGGCCGCGCAGCCTACGCATCCGGCCGGCCGCGGCGAGGATGCAGCCGCCGGCCATGAACCGCCAGGCCATCGGACCGTCGACCGCCACCGGCACCTGGGCCGCGACGCGCGCGACCGTCTCCACGAACCGGGCGAGCAGCACGACCGGGAGCCGGAGCGTGGCCGCGACGGCCGGCGCCGACCCGCCGAGGAGCACGCTCACCAGGCCCGAGACGAGCCCGAGCACCGTCAGCGGTCCGGCCACCGGGACGGCGACGAGGTTCGCGGGCAACGTGACCAGAGGCATCGACCCGAACACGGGTATGAGCACCGGCGCCACGCCGAGCTGCGCGGCGATCGTGACACCCAGCGCGTCGCGGAACCATCGAGGGCCGCGCAGCCGTTCGCTGCACCACGGCGCGAACAGCGCGATCCCGAGCGTGGCGCCCACCGAGAGCCGGAAGCCCACCGAATGCAACAGGAACGGATCGGCGAGGAGGAGCGCGGTCACTGCGACGACCACGAGACGGACCCCGCGTTGCGGACGGCCCAGCAACGCGCCCGCGGACGCGAGCGCGGCCATCACGATCGCGCGAAGGACCGAGGGTTCCCACCGGGTCATGGCGCCGAACAGGCCGAGCACGACGCCGGCGCCCAGGAAGCGAACGACAAGGGGCGACCGCCGGAGCACCGGCGCCACCAGTGCCAGCACGAAGGCGACGTTGGCCCCCGACACGACCAGCAGGTGGCTCAACCCGGCGGCGCGGAAGTCGTCGACGAGCGCGCGCGGCATCTCGCGGGTGTCGCCGAGGAGGAACGCCGCGAGCAGGCCCCGTTCCCTGGCGGGTAGGTGTGCGTTGCCACGCAGCACCCACCGCCGCAGCGCGGCGGCGACGCGAAGGATGCCCGCTCGCGGTCCGTCGAACGACACGAGCGCGTCGAGCGAGCATCGGGCGACCGCGTGACGCCACCGCAGGTCGGCTTCACGCGCCCGCAACGGCGAGAGCGCGCCGCGAACCTCGACCCGGTCCCCGGCTTCGAGAACCCGGAGCTCGCCTGCCGCTCGCCCGGCGGCGACGAGCACGACCGTCCGACCTCCCCCTCCGACGACGGCAGACCGCGTCGCGACACGGTCGACCCGGACGAGCGCCCGCGCCCCGTAGGTTCCCGAGGGATCGTCGGTCAGCGTTCCCCACATGGTGACGTCGGCCCGCCGAGCGACCAGCGCCGCGAGCGGGGAGTGATCGAGGCCGTCGAGCGCGCGCTGGGTGCACGCGACACCGATCGCGCCGAAGGCCAGGAACAAGGCGAGCGGTCGCACGACCGATCGGGCGCGGAGCGCGACGGCGATCAGCGCGGGGGCGGCCGCGACCATCGCGGTCGCGGGGCCGGCTCCGACCCGCTCGCCGGTAACGATGCCGGCGGTCACCGCAAGGAGCGCGACCACCGGCTCGTGAGCGCGAGCATGGGTCGCGCGGTCCACTCCACCGCCTCGCGTCGCGGCCATCCGTCAGACGCTCACGAGCGGACGGAGATCCGCGAATCGCCGGTCGCCGATCCCGCGGACGCTCCGGAGCTCGTTGACCGACCGGAACCCGCCGCGGCGGTTGCGTTCGTCCACGATCGCCCGGGCGAGCGACGGTCCGATCCCCGGGAGCGCGTCGAGCTGCTCGACGGTTGCCGTGTTGAGGTTCAGCGGCCCGGCCGGCCCGCCCGCGGTCCCCGAGGCGGCGTTGCCCGGGCCGGCGTTACCCGGGCCGGTGGCGCCCGGCGCGCCGGCCCCGGACGGGCCGGCGGCCGCGGCGACCTCGCCGCGCCGGCCGATCAGGATCTGCTGCCCGTCGACCAGGCGCGCGGCCAGGTTGACCCGGTCGAGGTCGGCATCCGGTTGCGCGCCACCCGCCGCGTCCACGGCATCCACGACCCGCCCGCCCGCCGGCAGTTCCACCACACCCGGGTGGACGACCGCGCCGGCGACGTGCACCACGACGCGCGAGCTGTTCGAGCGCGGCGCGGCGGTCGGCGACGACGACGTACGCGAGCCGGCGGCTCCGCCCACGGCCGGCGTGGTCGCGTCGGTCGGCGACGGGCGCGCACGCGACGGCCGTGCTGCGCTTCCGGCGCGGGCCGCCGGCGCGGCGGGCCCGCCCGCCGACGCGGCCCGGTACGACACCACGAACGCGACCGCGGCCGCGATCACCAACCCACCGACGACGACCCTCGAATCCCGCGTCAGCGAGCCCCAACGGGCGCGCCACGCCTCGGCGACGCGACCACCGGGGGGCGGGCGGGGGACGAGGGCCGGCCCGGGACCGGGCTCGGGTGCGGGTACCACCGGTTCCATGCGTCTTCCTCCGAACAGGCGCGATCGGAGGAAGCGGGAACGGGGAAGGTCTGCGTCGAAGCTGCACGCCCACACTATCTCCGCAGCCGGGCCACCGCCCGAGGCCGCCCCGTGGCGTATCTGCGGGGCGCTATGCGTCCCTCAGATACGCCACGGGGATCACCAGCCGGCCAGGGTGCGCGCCTCGACCTCGAACGGGATGGCCCGGTAGGCCTCCCAGTGCCGCAGGCCCCGCGCACGCGAGCGGAGGTACGAGCCGAGATACCCCGCCAGGAATCGGACCGCGCCGAGCTCGCGCCACTGGCGGACGTGCACGAGCTCGTGTGCGAACAGGGTCCGGTCGTGCTCGTGCCCACGCCGGACGAGCATCCACCGGCCGAGCGTCATCGCGACGACCCCCGGCGTCAGGATCGGCACCACGACGATGCGCGCCCGCTCACGGTCGACGAGCGGGACGTGCGCGTGCCGTTCGAGCTCCGACGGCCCGAGCCGCGCCCATCTCACGTCACGCGCGCGGCAGATCGGTTATGACGCGGAAGCCGTTGGTCTCCAGCACGCCGACGAAGTTGCTGCGCGCCGGGGAGACGGGCAACTGGAAGTACCGTCCGGCGCGCGGCCGTTCGCCGACGAATGCGATCGCGCGCCGCCCGCGCATCACCCACACCGTGGCATCGGCCTTCGAGAGCACGACAGGACGCCGGAACGCGAACGACAGCACGAGCTCGTCGGACCGCACCGAGACCTTCCACGGCGCCAGCAACCCGAGCACCAACGCCATGGCGACGAAGACAAGTAGACGAGTCCGCCGCCCGCGACGACGCCCCAGAACCCCAGGACCATCACGAAGTAGGCAAGGAAGAGCGAGAGCACCCGCCGCGCCACGAAGAGCTCCGGTTGCTGCGACATCTGCGATCCGTTCCAGGGAGTCAGCCGACGACGTAGTTGAGCATACGGCCCGGGACGTGAATCACCTTGCGGATCGCGCACCCGGCGAGCGCGGCCACGACCTTGGGATCGGCTTCGGCCGCGGCGCGGGCCGCCCCTTCGTCGGCGTCGGCCGCCACCGTGATCCGGGACCGGACCTTGCCGTTGACCTGGACCGGGATCTCTACCTGATCCTCGACCAGCAGCACCGGGTCGGCGACGGGAAACGGCTCGTACGCGAGCGACGCGGCGTGGCCGAGCCGCTGCCACAGCTCCTCGGCGACATGCGGTGCGAGCGGTGCCAGCATGAGCGTCAACGACTCGACGACCTCGCGTGGCGCGCTCCCCCGCTCGTTGACGGTCTTGGTCAAGAGGTTGTTGAGCTCGATGAGCCGGGCGATCGCGGTGTTGTACCCGAGCTCGGCCATGTCGGCGCGCACCGCGTCGATCGTCTTGTGGAGCGCGCGGCGGGTGCCGGCATCCGCCGGCGCGTCGTCGACGTGCAACGCGCCCGTCTCCTCGTCGACAACGTTGCGCCAGAGCCGCTGGAGGAAGCGGTGGACCCCGATCACGTCGGTGGTGCTCCAGGGCCGGCTCGCGTCGAGCGGGCCCATGTACATCTCGTACAGGCGCAACGTGTCGGCCCCGTAGTCGCGGTACATGTCGTCGGGCGTCACGACGTTCTTCAGGCTCTTGCCCATCTTCCCGTACTCCCGGTTGACAGGCGCACCGAGGTGGATCCAATGGCCGTTGCGCTCCTCGACCTCGGAGGCCTCGACGTATGCACCGCGGTCGTCGGTGTACGCAAAGGCCTGGATGTAGCCCTGGTTGAACAGCCGCTGGAACGGCTCCGGCGTCGACACGTGCCCGAGGTCGAACAGCACCTTGTGCCAGAACCGCGCGTAGAGCAGGTGCAGCACCGCGTGCTCGACGCCGCCGACGTACAAGTCGACGCAACCGTGCGAGGGGGTGCCGTCGCAACGCGTGCCGCCGGACCAGTACCGCTCCACCTCGGGCGCCACGAGCGCGTCCGCGTTGGTCGGGTCGAGGTAGCGGAGGTAGTACCAGCAAGAGCCCGCCCACTGGGGCATGGTGTTGAGCTCGCGGCGGTAGGTCTCCGGCCCGTCGCCCAGGTCGAGCTCCACCGTGGCCCATTCCGTCGCCCGGCCCAGCGGCGGCTCGGGCAGCGCGTCGGGGTCGTCGGAGGTCTTCGGCTCGAAGTCCGTGATCTCGGGGAGCTCGACGGGCAGCATCGACTCGGGCAGCGCACGCGGTGCACCGTCCTCGCCGTAGACGATCGGGAACGGCTCGCCCCAGTAGCGCTGCCGGCTGAACAGCCAGTCGCGCAGCTTGTAGGTGACGGTCGGTTCGCCAGCACCGGTGGACGCCAGCCATTCGTTGATCGCGGCCTTGGCCTCGGCCACCGAGAGGCCGTCGAGCGAGACGCCCTCGTTGGACGAGTCCATCCCCACGCCGTCGCCGGTGAACGCCTCGGGCCACTCGTCGGCGGCTACGCCCGTGCCGAGCGCGTGATCCGTGAACCAGTCGCCACCCGGCCGGACGACGCCCACGATCGGCAGCTCGAACTCGCGGGCGAACTCGAAGTCGCGCTGGTCGTGCGCCGGGACCGCCATGATCGCTCCGGTGCCGTAGCCCATGAGGACGTAGTCCGCGACGAAGATCGGGATCCGCGCGTTGTTGGTGGGGTTGATGGCGAACGCGCCGGTGAAAACGCCGGTCTTCTCCTTGCCCTCGCTCTGGCGTTCGAGCTCGGACTTCTGGGCGGCGAACTCACGGTACGCGGCGACCGCGTCCGGTGGCGACACCTCCGCGCCCCACAACCCGCGCCACGGGCTGGCGACCCACGGGTTGCTCACCATGCTCGGCCACTCGTTCGGCACGATGACGTCGACGAGCTCGTGCTCGGGCGCGAGCACCATGTACGTGGCGCCGAACAACGTGTCGGGGCGGGTGGTGAACACCTCGATGGCCACGCCGTCGTGGCCATCGACCGGGAAGCGCACCGACGCGCCCGTGCTGCGCCCCATCCAGTTGCGCTGCATCAGCTTGATGGAGTCGGGCCAGTCGAGCAGGTCCAGATCACGTAGGAGCCGGTCCGCGTACGCGGTGATGCGCAGCATCCACTGCCGGAGCGGTCGCTTGTACACGGGGAAGTTGCCGCGCTCACTCCGACCGTCGGCGGTGACCTCCTCGTTGGCGAGCACGGTGCCGAGCCCGGGGCACCAGTTGACGGGCGCTTCGTCGAGGTAGGCGAGCCGGTACGAGTCGACGAGCACGCTCCGTTCGGCCGGGGTGAGCGCGGCCCACGCGCGGTCGTCGTCGAGCGAGCGCTCCCCCGCCTCGAACTGTGCGACCAGATCGCCGATCGGGCGGGCGCGGTCCGCGTCGGTGTCGTACCAGCTGTCGAAGATCTGGAGGAAGATCCACTGTGTCCAGCGGTAGTAGTCGACGTCGGTCGTGGCGATTCCCCGCCGGGAATCGTGGCCGAGGCCGAGCGCCCGGAGCTGGCGCCGCATGTTGGCGACGTTCGCCTCGGTCGTGACGCGCGGATGCTGGCCCGTCTGCACCGCGTACTGCTCGGCCGGGAGGCCGAACGCGTCGTAGCCCATGGCGTGGAGGACGTTGCGCCCGTTCATCCGCATGAAGCGGGCGTAGACGTCGGTGCCGATGTAGCCCAGCGGGTGGCCGACGTGCAGGCCGGCGCCCGACGGGTACGGGAACATGTCGAGCACGTAGAGCTTCTCGCGGGCCGGGTCGAACCCGTCGGCCAGGTCCCCGGTCGGGTTCGGGGCCCAGAACGTGTGCTCTTGCTCCCAGCGGTCCTGCCACCTGGCCTCGATCTCGTTGGCCAGGGCGGCGGTGTAGCGGAACGGCGGCGGTCCGGCGGGGGTCGGGGTGTCGGTCGGCGTCTCGGTCAACGTCTTGCCTCCTGGCGCCGCCGGCGCCGGGCCGGCCGGCCCCGCTCACTGCTCGGCGGGATACCCGCCTCCCAACGTTCGCTCACGCCTTCGAGCGTAGTGAGGGCCTGGCCGATCCTCGGGCACCGGATCGTGCCGGCGGCACCGGTGCCCGCCGCGCGGTCCCGGCGGACGCGGATTGTCCCGACGGAACTGATACCTTGAGGGCCCCTCGGGGCTGTAGCTCAGCTGGTAGAGCGCCACCATGGCATGGTGGAAGTCGTGGGTTCGAGTCCCATCAGCTCCACCAAATCGTCGTTACTCGAGCCGTTGGCGAGCCTGTGAGGACATGCCATCAGCATCACGGCCTGTCCTCTGCCTGAACCGCCACACCATCAGCTCCACGGCCGTTGTCGATTCGACGACGCTTCGCTCACACCGGGTCGTCGAACTGTGCGATCCGTTGGTCGTACAGGTTCTCGCCGAAGTCGGCACGATCACCCCAATCGCCGGATCACGCGACGTCGAGGAACCGACGCAGGGCTTCGCGAATGATCTCGCTCACCGTCGTTTGGTCTGCCTCCGCGCGCGCAGCGATCGCCGCCCGCAGAGCAGGATCGATCCGAACCGGCACCACGTCGGCCGGCCCGGCGCCGATCAGCGGTCGACCGCGGCGCCGTGCCTTCAGCGTGTCGACGTCGTAGTCCTTGTGTTCGACCTCCTCGGCGATCGCGTCGACATCCTCGTCCGACAGCATCCGCCCGGACTTCGTGCGATACGTCTTCCGGTTGGTCATCAGGAATCCTTCCCTCCCGGGAGCAGGTCGTGGAACACCGGCCGCAGCCTCATCGCGTGGATCACGAGCTGCCTGTCGTCCGCGAGGTCGAGCCAGATGATCTCGAGCAAGTTGCCGGCGGCGTCCGGCCCGATCCCCAGCACCCGCGCCGGATCAGCGTCGGGCTCGAGTCGACCACGACGACGACGTGCTCGATCGCATGCAAGATCGCCGATCGATCGACGCCGTGCCTGGTGGCCGACTGGTGGAACTCCACACCTCGTTATCGTATTACATAATCGTTGAACCGGCTCCCGCTCGGCCTCGGCTGGATGGGACGCCGTTCCCGTGAGCCGGAAATCAGCTTCTCGATTCGGCAGAGTCTTGCTATCATCGGCGGAGAGCGACGCTGGAGGGCCAACATGCCGCACTTCGCCAAGCCCCGAGAGGGCAGCTGGACGGAGCACTTCGGGCTCGGGACCGAACCCATCGACTACCGGGACTCGACATCGCCCGAGTTCTACGAACAGGAGCGTGCCGCCGTCTTCGAGCGGTGCTGGTTGAACCTCGGTCGCCTCGAGCAGCTGCCGAGGAAAGGCAGCTACTTCACCAAGACGATCGACGCGGCCGGGACCGCGGTCGTCGTGGTCCGGGGGATGGACGACCAGATCCGCGCGTTCCACAACATCTGCCGCCACCGCGGCAACAAGCTCGTGTGGCAGGACTACCCCCGCGAAGACACGAAGGGCGTCTGCCGCAACTTCACCTGCAAGTACCACGGCTGGCGCTTCGACCTCGCGGGCGAGTTGACGTTCGTGCAACAAGAGGACGAGTTCTTCGGCCTGGACAAGGCCGACTACCCGCTGGCGTCGGTCCAATGCGACACGTGGGAAGGTTGGATCTTCGTCAACCTCGACCCGAGCAACACCACCTCGTTGCACGACTACATGGGCCGGATCGGCAAGAACCTCGAGGGCTACCCGTTCCACGAGCTGACGCAAGTGCACCAGTACCGCGCCGAGGTCGGGAGCAACTGGAAGCTCTTCATCGACGCGTTCACCGAGTTCTACCACGCACCTGTGCTGCACGTCCGCCAGGCAGTGTCGGACGAGGCGAACAAGCTGAACGAGTACGGCTACGAAGCGCTCGCGTACGACATCGACGGGCCTCATGCCCAGGTGTCGTCGTGGGGTGGCATGTCCCCGCCGAAGGACCTCGCCATGGTCAAGCCGATCGAGCGGGTGCTGCGCAGCGGCCTGTTCGGACCGTGGGACGCCCCCTACATCGGCCTGAAAGAGCTCCCCGAGTCGCTCAATCCAGCCCAACACAAGGCGTGGGGCCTCGACTCGTTCCTGTTCTTCCCGAACTGGATGCTCCTGATCTGGAAGACGAACTGGGTGCTCACGTACCACTACTGGCCGACGTCGTACAACACCCACGTCTTCGAAGGCACCTGCTACTTCGCCCCGCCGAAGAATGCGTACGAACGGTTAGGGCAAGCGCTCGCGGTGCAGACGTTCAAGGAGTACGGCCTCCAGGACGGCAACACGCTCGAGGCGACCCAGATGATGTACGAGTCGCGCACGCCGGTGAAGGACTTCCCGCTGTGCGACCAGGAGATCCTCTTGCGCCACCTGCACACGGTCGTGCAGAGGATGGTCGACGAGCACGCGCAGCCACGCGGCGACTGACGAGAGGACGACGACCATGACCGACCCGACGTACTCGCTGCCCCCGCAGTTCGCCGACCTGGCCCGGTTCGGCGAGTGGATCCTGCCGACCGAACCGGAACGCTTCGCCAAGCGTCTCGCGTCGACGATGGACGAGCTCCAGGACTTCTACGACGCGGCCTTCGAGCACTTCGAGGACGCCGCCGCGTACCTGAAGCAGGTTCCGTACGACGACGACATGCCCGAGGACGCGAAGAACCTCATGTGGCTCTACTGCTCGCTCGTGACCATCTCGTTCGCGATCGAGTGCTGGAGACAGCCGTACGTGCCCGACAGCGGCGCGGCGAGCATCGACGCCGTTCTCGAACCCGCCCTCTGATTCGCAACGACGCGACCGCGACCTGATCTCGCGGCGCGGAGCCGCGAGATCAGGACTGCGGTCGCGAGCGGATCCGGAGTCGGGTGCGGCGGACGTCGACGGGTGCACCGGTCCGCTCGTCGACGACCAGCGGGCGGATCTCGTCGCCGGTCTCCACGTCGACGATCATCAGCTCGGGGACGGCTCCCGGCTCCTGGCCTTCCTCGAACATCCAGTCCCGCCCCCAACGGAACATCGCCGCGAGGACCGCGTAGAACTCGGCACCCTTGCGGGTCAGCCGGTACTCCTCGCGGAGAGGGCGTTCCTGGTACGGCGCCCGGCGCAGCAGGCCCTCCTCGACGAGACGATCGAGCCGGGCGGCCAGGCTCGCCCGCGGGATCCCGAGGTGTTCCCGGAAGACCTCGAAGCGCCGGACCCCGGAGCAGGCCTCCCGCATGACCAGCGGTGTCCACCAGTCGCCGACGAGATCGGTGGTCCGGGCGATCGGGCACACCGACTCGTCGAACCGGGTCCGGCGCACCTCAGGTCTCCCGGTCCGCATCGAACGCCGCCTCGCGATCCAGGCCGGTCCGTTCGACGCTCATCGCGCAATGACCTCCACCTTGGCCGGCACGTGCTTGTGCCAGGGCGTGCCGGCGAGCCAGTCCCGATCGTCGGTGGACGTCAGCTCGTTGGGAGCAACGCCCGGGCCCGGCGCGCCCCACGCATCGGTGCTGCGCAGTCCCATGCCGTTGGGCAGGGAGACATGGCCGGCGAGCATCGAGTCGGTGGGCGCCACGACGGCCTCGGCACTCCCCCGCTTGGTGACCACGCGCACCCGTGCGCCCTCGACGAGGCCGAGGCGCTCGACGTCCGTCGGGTTCATGCGCAGCGCGCCGTGCTCGTCGGTCTTCCGCCAGGTCGGGTCCCGGAAGATCGTGTTCGCCGTCGACGACCGGCGCTCGCCGGCGGACAGCACGAACGGGAACTCCGCCCGGCGCGCCGCGAGCTCGGCCGCCGCGGCCGGGAGCGAGGAGAGCTCCTCGAGCAGCTCGGGAACGACGAGCCGGACGCGGCGCTCGTCGGTGGCCATGCGGTTCCAGGTCTCGTCGTAGTCGTCGAGGGTGAAGACGATCCCCTCACCGCCGAGCATCGCGTCGAACAGCGCGTCGCCGTCCGCGTACCCGGCGCGCCGCACCGAGTCCGGTTGGGTCATCGCGCAGCGCTGGGCGAGGCCCCAGACCGCGGCCGCCGCCTCGTTCCCCGCACCCAGCGTCGGGCCGAGCGTCTCGGCGAGCACGACGGACACGACACGCGCGAGCTTGGGTTGATCGGCGATCGCCGTGAGGAACGCGGCGGCGAACTTGGCCCGGCCCCGTCTCGCCGCGTCGCGCAACGGTTCGAGGTCGGCGTCGGTGTACGCACCGAGCGCTCGGAGCAGCCGCCGGTGGATCTCCGGTTCGGGCAACGTGCCCTCGAGCGGCTCGAGCAGCGGCCGGCGGAGCTGGACCACGTTCTCGGGGAACTCGAGGTTGAAGAAGGTCATCTCCCACTTCTCGAACTGCGAGGCCGCGGGGAGCACGTAGTGGGCGAGGCGGGCCGTCTCCGTGAAGGCGACGTCGATCACCAGGAGGAAGTCGAGGGCTTCGAGCGCTTCGCGCATGCGTTGCGAGTCGGGCAGCGAATGCGCGGGGTTCGCGCTCTCCACGATCATCGCTCGGAACCGGTCCGGGTGATCGGTGAGGATCTCGTCGGGGATCGCCGTGCAGGGGATCAGACCCGTGATGATCCGCTCGCCGGTCACCGGCGTGACGCGCGGCGCGCCTCCGGGCGACGATCCGGCGACGAGGCTCGCGAACGAGGAGTGCAAGTTCATCGCGCCACGCTTCGCGAAGTTCCCCGTCAAGAGGTAGATCAGCTTCTCGAGATAGGAGTTGAGCGTGGAGTGCGGAGCCTGTTGGATGCCGAGGTCCTCGAAGATCGAGACACTCTCGGCCCCGGCGATCCGGCGGGCCGCCGAACGGACCAGCGCCTCGTCCACTCCGGCGACCCGGCAGGCGGCACCGACGTCGATCCGGGCGAGATGCTCGACGAGCTCGTCGAAGCCCCGCGTGTGCTCGGCGACGAACCGTTCGTCGACCAAACCCTCGGACACGAGCACAGCGAGGAGCGCGGACAGGCACCAGGCGTCGGTGCCGGGGCGCACCCGGAGGTGGACGTCGGCCATCTCCGTGGTCTCGCTGCGACGGGGGTCGATCACGATCACGGCCCGGTCCGGATCGGCCTTGACCGCCTTGAGGATCGGCCGGGCCCGGGGGAACCCGTGGGACTGCCACGGGTTCTTCCCGACGAACACCAGTACCTCCGCCCTTTCGTAGTCGCCCGTCGTGTGGCAGCGCGGCCGGCCGAAGAGCCGGCCGTCCACCCAGAACTCGCCGGTCTTCTCCTGGGCCAGCGCGTTCGAGGAGTACCCGACGCCCAGCGCGCCCTGCAGCGCCTTGCCGAACCCACCCCCGAGATGGTTCCCCTGCCCGCCGCCGCCGTAGGCAAGGATCGACGCGCCACCGTGCTCGTCGCGGACCTCGGCCAACCGTGCCGCGACGTCGGCGATGGCGGTGTCCCAGTCGACCGGCTCGAACGTGCCGTCGGCGCGGCGGCGCAAGGGCGACGTGAGGCGGCCCTCGAAGTTCTGGTAGTGATCGAGCCGCAGGGTCTTCTCGCACGTGTACCCGCGCGATCCCGGGTGGGCCTTGTCCCCACGGATGCGTTCGAACCGGCGGCCGTCGAGGCGCACCTCGATGCCGCAGTTGATCGAACAGAGGATGCACGCGCTCCGGTGCCACTGCGTGGCGGCAGCGGGCATCCCCGTTGCCTGCGCCGACGAGGTTGCCGCCGTCGTCCCGTCCGTCATGGTCCCGACCTCGCTTCGAGCCGCGTGAGTTCAACAAGCAGACTAACCGCGGAGGCGTACCCTGGGTCGGGTCAGTCGCCCAAATCGTTGGAGGCCCGTTGAACCTGCGCATCCTTCCGATCGCCCTGGCCGCAATCGCGTTGGCGGCCCTCGGCGGCGGGCCGGCGTCGGGAGCCCCGAGCCCCGAGACCGCCACGGCCAAGACGGCCCTGATCAGGGCCACCGACGTGCCGGCCAACCTGTCCCATCGATCGGTCGACAACCGCGACGACAACACGAGCCTGGGCACGGGTGCCGAGTGCCGGCGCTACGACAAGGTGAAGAACGAGGTGCGCAGGGCGCGGACGGGTCGTGCGAACGTCACGTTCGCCGATGCGACGGGCAACGAGAAGGTCGCCGAGGCGGTTGGTTTGACGAAGAAGGCGGGCTCGGCGAAGAAGCTGGCCGACGCGTTCGCCGACCCCGGGACCGGGCAGTGCCTCGAGCGCTTCCTGGAGAAGAGTCTCCGGCAGAGCCTGGGGAGCGCGGCCTCCGGCGTGTCCTTGACCGTCGAACCGTCCACGCTGCCGAAACTCGGCGACCAACGGTCCGGCTACGACGTGCTGGTGAAAGTGCCGAACGGCAACGGGATCCAGAACGTCGCGTTCAGCTTCGTCACGATTCGCAAGGGCCGGGCCCTGGCGCTGTTCGAGTTCCAGACGTTGAGCGGCGATCTCGTGACCGAGCGCGATGCGGTGCTGGCGGCCGGAGCCAGGCGCCTGAAGGCTGCGGTCGGATAGGCCCGTGTTCCGTTCGGACCGCTCCTTCACACTGGTTCCGGCGTCGGTCCGCGACTACCGCGAGCTCGCGCGCCGGCGGCTGCCCCGCCAGCTCTTCGATTACATCGACGGCGGCGCGTACGAGGAATCGACGATGCAGGCCAACGTCGACGACCTGGCCGCGTTGCGGCTCCGCCAACGCGTGCTGCGCGACGTCTCCGAGCTCCGGCTCGCAACGACGGTGCTCGACCAGACGCTGGCGATGCCGGTGGTCCTAGCCCCCGTCGGCCTCGCGGGCATGTTCGCCCGCCGCGCCGAGATCCAGGCCGCGCGCGCCGCCGAGCGCCGAGGTATCGCGTTCTGCGAGTCGACGGTGTCGATCGCGGGCATCGACGAGGTCCACTCGGCGACCGACCAGCCGTTCTGGTACCAGCTCTACGTGATGCGCGACCGCGGCTACGCCGAAGGCCTCATGGCGCGCGCCGAAGCCGCCGGTTGCCCGGTCTTGGTGCTGACCGTCGACCTGGCGGTCGTCGGCGCGCGCTACCGCGATGTCCGCAAC
The DNA here is from genome assembly GCA_046331155.1 of Acidimicrobiia bacterium. GTDB lineage: Bacteria > Actinomycetota > Acidimicrobiia > IMCC26256 > CAWATG01 > JAXLRK01. The sequence goes on along the minus strand of JAXLRK010000002.1, from coordinate 505,380 downwards.
GGCATGGTCCCGAACCTGCCCCTCACGAAGAAGCTCGTGCGCGTGGCGGACTTCGCGTCCCACCCGCACTGGTTGCGCGACGTCGCCGTCGGTGGCAAGCCCCACACGTTCGGGAACCTCGAAGCCGCAGTCCCCGGCGCGCGCAGCCCCGAAGCCTTCAAGAGCTGGGTCGACGAACAGTTCGACCCCAGTGTCACGTGGGACGACCTCGGCTGGGTGCGCGACCACTGGCACGGCAAGCTCGTGCTGAAAGGCGTGCTCGACGTCGACGACGCGCGTGAGGCGGCCGAGCGAGGCGTCGACGGCGTCATCGTGTCGAACCACGGTGGCCGCCAGCTCGACGACACCCCGTCGACTGCAACTGCCCTCCCGGCGATCGTCGACGCCGTCGGCGATTCGATCGAAGTGCTCGTCGACGGCGGGGTCCGCAGCGGCCTGGACGTGGCCAAGATGCTGGCCCTCGGGGCCCGGGCCGTGCTGATCGGCCGGCCCTGGGCGTGGGCCGTCGCCGCGGGTGGCGAGGACGCCGTCGCCCGGATTCTGTCGGTGCTCCGGTCGGAGCTCGAGGTCGCGATGTCGCTCACCGGCGTCGCCGACGTCACCGCGTTCGACCGTTCCGCCCTGCTCTCCCCCGAGTAGGGTCGGCCGCCCATGATCACCGTCGTCGACTACCGGGCGGGCAACGGGCCGAGCGTGTCGTACGCACTCGAGAAGCTCGGCCTGCCGGCGCTCCTCACCGGAGACCCGGACGCGGTCGGGTCCGCCGAACGGATCATCCTGCCCGGTGTCGGCGCGGCCCGGGCGACGATCGACTCGCTCGCCGAGTCCGGCCTCGTCGAACCGCTGACCCGCCGGGTGCACGCGGACGGCGTGCCGTTCCTCGGGATCTGCATCGGGCTCCAGGTGCTGTTCGAGCACAGCGAGGAAGGCGACACCGACTGCCTGGGTTGGATCCCCGGCCGCGTCGTGCGCTTCCCCGAGTCCGTGCGCGTCCCCCAGATCGGCTGGAATGCCGTCCGGTTCACGCGCCCGCACCCGCTCACCGGCGATCTGCCCGCCAACGGCCACTTCTACTTCGTGAACTCCTTCCACTGCGTGCCCACCGACGACGCGGACGTGCTCGGCGTCACGGAGTACGCAGGTGAGTTCTGCTCCGTCGTGGCCCGCGACAACCTCGCGGCGACGCAGTTCCACGCCGAGAAGAGCGGGCCGCTCGGCCTGCAGATCCTCGAACGTTTCGCCGTTTGGGAGCCGCGCTAATGCTCACCAGACGGCTCATCGCGTGCTTCGACGTGATCGCGGGCCGCGTCACGAAGGCCCAGCAGTTCCAGGACAACATCGACGTCGAGGACGCCGTCACCCTGGCGCGTCGGCTCTACGACGACCAGATCGACGAGATCGTCTTCTACGACATCACCGCCAGCGCGCAGCGGCGCAAGATCGATCTCGACACGGTGCGCGCCGTAGCGCACGAGGTCTTCGTACCCTTCACCGTCGGCGGGGGGATCGGCAGCCTCGACGACATGTTCGAGGTCCTGAAGGCCGGCGCGGAGAAGATCAGCGTCGACTCCATGGCCGTCCGCAACCCCGGGATCATCCGCGAGGGCGCGGAGGCGTTCGGCCGGCAGTGCATCGTGCTCTCCACGCAGGTGAAGCGGGTCGGCGTACGAGACGGGCTGCCGAGCGGCTACGAGGTATTCGTCGACGGGGCGCGTACGCCCACCGGCCTCGACGCGATCGAGTGGGTGCAGCGAGGCGAAGCGCTCGGCGCGGGCGAGATCGTCGTGAACAGCATCGACCAGGACGGCACCGCGTCGGGCTACGACCTCGACATCACGCGAGCCGTCGCCGACGCGGTGAACGTTCCGGTGATCGCGTCGGGCGGAGCGGGGACGGTCGACCACATCGCCGACGGGTACACGCACGGCGGAGCGTCGGCGGCGATCATCAGCTCGATCCTCTACTCACCGCGATTCGACCGGAACCTCGGAGTGCGCGAGTTGAAGGACGGCCTTGCGGCACGGGGCATCCCGATGCGCCCGTGGGTCGAGGCGGACGCGTCGCGGTAGGACCGTTTCTCAGGACGCGGCGGTGCCGAGGGCGGCCCAGTCCACCCGACCCGCGTCCGACCACAGCCGATCGAGGTCGTAGAACGCGCGCGTCTCGTCGAGGAAGACGTGCACGACGATGACGCCGTAGTCGAGCAGGACCCAGGACGCGTCGGCCAGACCCTCGATCGCCCGCGGGCCCGCGCTCGCCCGCTCCTCGAGCACAGCTTCGATCTCCTCGGCGATCGTCTTCACCTGCCGGGGGTTGGAACCGCTCGTGATCACGAAGTAGTCGGTGATCGAGATGATGTCGCCGACGTCGAGCACGACCGTGTCGATGCCCTTCTTGTCGGCCGCCGCGCCGGCGGCGAGCGCAGCGAGCTGTCGGGGTTCCGTGGATCAGCCTCCTGAGGCGGGGGTGCAACCGTGGAAGTCTGCCCCAACCACGACCGCAACGTCGACGAGACCGCTCGCCTTCGACGCCCGGCGGGCGGGGCCGATGTGCAGCAGCTTGGCGAGGCGCCGGGCCGCGGGCAGGTCGGCCGCCTCCTGGGCGATCACCGCCGACGTCTTGACCCCGAAGCCCCGGACGTTGTCGGTCAGCGAGACCCGGAACCCGGCCGGCACGATGCACCCCGCGATCTCCTGGGCCAGGCCCACCGCGCCCGTACCGTTGAGCAGCTGGACGCGAGGCCGGTTCCCGCCGGCGAGCAGCGCGTCGGCGAAGTTGGTCGTCATGATGTCGGAGAGCTCGGCGCGGTCCACCCGGAAGAGCTCGGACCCGCCTCCCGTCGCCGCGGCCTGCACCGGCAGCGTCAGGACCTTCGGGTCTGCCCTGACCACGTCGACGACGCGGTCGAATCCGGGGACGGCCGCTGCCGTCCGGTCGCGCACGCCGGCATCGTGCAATGCGGCGAACCAGGACGCGAACACCGTCTGGAGGTTCTTCAGGTGGCCCAGCTCGTCGCTCGTCTCGAGCCTGCCGACCAACCGCGCGACGTCGGTCGGGGCCAGCTGCTGTTGCCCGGCTGGATACGCGAACACCCCGGCGCCGTCCTGGACGTGGATCGGCTGCGCGAACGTCACGGGCAGCGAGCCGGCCGGCGTCGCCGCCGCGAGGAGCGACAGATCGTTCAGCACGATCGTCTTGCCGATCCCGATCCCCAACAGGTTCTCGACCGTCGTCGTGGTCAACGCCGCGTCCCCGAGACGCGGCAGGTCGGCGATCGTCTGGAGGCCGAGCGACGGCGTCTGGACCTGCGATCCGGTCGGCATCAGCAGCAGCGTCGGCGTCGTGCCGTGCCGGTCCGTCCCGGTCACCATCGCCAGGTCGGCGCGGCCGTCGGGCCCCACGTGCACGACGAGAGTCGTCTTCGCCGGCGGCTGCTTCACGACCGCCGGCTGCGCCGGCGCCGTGGCCCGTTTCGCGGGCGTCGACTCGTCCGACAGGTGGCGCCGGAGTGCCGGGCCACCGACGGACAGCGCGGCCACGAGCACCACCGCCAGGAGCAACGCCCGCCACTGCCGCCGGCGCTGCCGGCGCCGCAGTCGCCGCTTGGAGATGTGCTCCTGGTCGAGGTGATCGACGTCGTCGACCCGTTCGCCGACGGCGACGTCACGCGAGGTGTCGTCGGGAGCGTCGAGGGTGGCGCCGGCGCGGGATCGGCTCATCGGTTCGGAGTGTAAAGGCGACGTTCACGGATGATGCGGACCGCGCCCGGTGGCACCAGGCCGTCGATCGGGCGACCGCGAGCGAGGCGCTCCCGGAGATCGGTGGACGAGACGTCGAGCCTCGGGATCGTGATCCGGCAGCAGGTCCAACCCTCCGGCGCGTCTCCGACATCGCCCTCCCGGGTGACGATCGCGAGCGTCACGAGCTGCCGCAGAGTTCCGGCGTCCCGCCAGGTGTCGAGCCGCGGCGCGACGTCGGCGCCGACGACGAGGAACAGCTCACGCGACGGCGAGCGGAGCTCTTGGACGGTGTCGATCGTGTAGGTCGCACCGGTCCGCTGCACCTCGAGGTCCGACGCCGCGATCCCGTCGACGCCTTCGACCGCGGCCCGGACCACGGCGAGCCGGTCGGCGGCGGACGCCACCACCTCACCACGCTTCTGCCACGGATCGCCCGCGACGACGAGGAGCACCTGATCGAGTTGGAGCGCGGCCCGGACCTCGACGGCAGCGACGACGTGCCCCACGTGAACGGGGTCGAACGTACCGCCGAAGATCCCGAGACGCTCACGAGGAGCGCTGGTCACAGCCCAGATTCTAGGGCCCGTGACACGCCGTTCATCGTCGCGTCATCCGCCCGACGCCGGGGCCTCGTACGCTCGTATGCATGGAGAACGACTCGGCGCAGGGTGGCCCGGCACACGTACTCGTCCGCGTCTGGCTCCCCGACCGGCCGGGCGCGCTCGGACAGGTCGCCTCCCGGATCGGTGCGGTACGCGGCGACATCGTCGGCGTCGACGTGCTGGAACGGGGAGAGAACATCGCGGTCGACGAGTTCGCGGTGAACCTTCCAGACGGCGCGCTGATCGACGCGCTCGTCAGGGAGATCGAGGAGGTCGACGGCGCGTCCGTGGAGGAGGTGCGGCGGGTCGGCACCTTCCCCGACCCGCGGCTCGACGCGCTGGGCTCCGCGGAGCAGTTGTGCCGGGCGTCATCGGTCGCGGAGCTCCATCAGATCCTTGCCGACCACACGCGGCGCGAGTTCCTCGCCGAATGGGCTGCGCTCGTCGGCGACGACGTCGACGGTGCCGTCGTCGTGGGCGACGCCACGCCGGGTGTCGAGACCCTCGAGGCCCTCGCGCGCGGCGCGACGGCGTCGCCGATGGTCGCCAACGGCTCGTCGGGTCCCGAAGACCTCGCGATCGCCATGCTCGCCGACCACCGCGCCACGCTCCTGCTCGGGCGCGGCGGACACCCGTTCCGCACCCGCGAGCGCTACCAGCTCCTCGCGCTCTCACGCATCGCGGACCGGGCCTGGTCACTGCTCGACGGATCGCCTCCCGCCCTCACGGGCCGTTCTGGCTAGCTCCACGACCGGAAATGCGACCGGCGGCCAGCCAGAACGGGCGGGTTGCGTGGAGTCACACCAGTTGGCGGGTGACGGGGTGGTGGCGGAGGGCGAGCTCGGTGTCGGTGTAGGTGTCGCGGATGGCTTGGTAGGCGTCGGCGCCGGTGGTACCGGCGGCGCAGAGGAGCGTTCCGGTGTCGTGGGGACTGGCGCCGGTTTCGCGGGCCCATTCGGCGATGTTGTTCTCCCAGCATCGTCCGAGTTGGTAGCCGGCGGCGGCGACGGGCGCGGCCGCTTGGAGGTCGTGGCCGAAGACGCGCACGATCAGTTCGCGTTGGACGCCGCGGGCGACGTGGTAGTCGGTGCTGGCGTGCAGGAGCCGGGCGGTGGCGGCGAACAGGTCGATGGGGTCGGCGGCGTTGTCGCGGGCGAGGCTGGCGGCGAGGACGTCGACGCTCTGTTCGCCGTGGGTGGTGCAAGGATGGGGGTCGCCGGGGATGGTGTAGTCGTCGACGGCGGCGGCGCAGCCGCAGGTGAGGAGGGCGTGGGTGCGTACGGGTTCCCAGGTCGAGCGGGTCGTGCCGGGCGCGACGATCGCCTGGAGCGCGTTCGCGAACGCGTTGACGATCGGGTGATGCGTGCTGGTGCGGAGCACGGCGATCAACTGTGGGATCTCGTCGCGTTCGATCCGGCCGTGGGTGGCGTCTTCGAACGCGATCGCGACCCGCAGGATCTGTCCGGCGATGTCGATGGGCGTGTCGGTGGCGAGCTCGGGTTCTTGTGAGGACGCCCAGAGGATCTGGCCGGCCGGGTAGAACTGCTCGGAGGCTTTGAGCATCGCAGCGGACGCGTCGATGATCTCGTCGCGGCGGTGCGGCTCGCCGGTGACGTAGCTCTCGTCGAGGCAGCACTCGCCCACGCGCTCCATCCACGCGGCCGCCGCGAGGAGCTCGCGTGTCTCGGCGTCGAGGCCGGCCTTGGCGGCGATGGCGTCGGCGTAGCCGGCGACGCGTTGGGCGTGGCCGGGGACGACGAGGCCGGCGTGCTCGGGCGCGACCGCGACGGCGCGGACCCAGGCGTGCAGGTTCTCGTGCGCGGCGCGGGTTCGTTCGTAGCCCTGCACCAACAACAGGATCGGCACCAACATCGCGCCCGCGGCGCCGAGGCCGAAACCGGCCGTGTGGGCGGTACCGCCCGTACCCAGCGCGACCAGTGGCGCCGTCGCCAGCAACGAGCAGTCCGCCAACCAGCCGGCCGGGGTGGTGCGCAGCTCGCCGACCACGACCCGGCGTGTCACCAAGCCGGCGAGGCTCGCGGCGAGCAGGACGATCAGCCTTGCGGCCGTGCCCGACGCCGAGACCAGCGCACTCATACGGGCGAACACACCCACGGTCGCGGCGGCGACGCCGAGGCGGCGGGCCAGGCGCAGGCCCCGGTCGGTCCACGGCCCGGGTGTGTCGAGAGCTTCGCCGGACAGAACGCCCGTGCCGATCACGACCGCTGCGGTCGCCAACGGCAACCCGGCCAACGCAGTCAACGACGCGATCAGTGAGAGGCGACGGGCATGGCCGTGCACCGGCCGCAAGCCGACCAGCTCACCCAACCCGACGAACACGACGAACGTCGCCGGCACCAACCATGCCGCACCCGTGACCGCCGCGGCCGCTGCGAGCATGCACCCCGCCGCCGCCAACCGGCCACGCCTCTTGCCCGACCAAGAGAACCGTCGCGATACGCGCGTCCCGCCGGCCGAGACCGAAGTCGGAGGTTCCGCATGGATGCCGGCGGCGGCCTCGACCGGACGGGACTGGTGCGCGAACTGGTCGTCGAGCGTCTCACCCAACTCGCGTTCGGGTGGCTCGACCTCGAACAGGATCTCCGGATCATCCGAACCCGCGCCGTGCACCTCACCACGCGCGTCGAGCTCGCCGAACAACGCTTCGACGCAATCGCCGTGGAAGTCCTGGCCCGTCTTGGTGCACATCTCGACGTGCGCTTCGGCCTGGGAGCGGGCCTTGCGGTACGAACGGGTCGAGGTCATCGCGTCGAACGCGTCCGCCGCGTGCACCACATGCGCCGCCGACACGGCCCCGTCGAGCCCGTCACGCTTGCCGGCACCCGAGACGATCCCCGCCCCCTGCGCCAGGAACGGGACCCGCTCCATGATCGCCGCCCCACACGACTCGTGGCGGCGCATGAGCTCGACCTCGTCAGCGTCGAGCTTGCCGGGCTTGCGCAACACGTGATTCGGCACCGCCAACTTGCCGATGTCGTGCATCAACGCGAACTGCTCCAAACGGGCCAGACGCCGGCCCCGAAACCCGAGCCGCGACCCCATCAGGCGCGCGTAGCGTTGCACCCGCAACGAATGCCCCGCCGTGTACGGGTCCTTCGCCTCCACCGCGTTGACCAGACCCGCCAGCACCGCGCGTTCCGACTCGACCGCCCGGCGCAACGACACGAACACCGCCTGGACCATCACCAGACACACCGACGCCAACCCCACCACCGGCACCAACCCGAACCGGCCCGCCAACACCCCCACGAACCCACCGAACACGAACGGCACGAAGCCGCTCAGGACCGAGGCGCCGGCGACGACCTGCGACGCTTCGCGCAACCTGACCCGCTGCTGCAACGCGAGCCCGACCGTCATGATCGAGCTGTTCACCACCGTGTACGCCAACGCGACCGGCACACACGCCACTGCCAGCCCCACCGCGGAGGGCACCAGGGCCGGCGGCAACGCATGCAACGCTGCCGCCGCCGCAAGTGCGGGAAACCCATCCGCGCCGAGGTTGGCGACCGCGGTGAACCAGTGCCGCCGCGACCTTGGCAGCCGCCAGCACGCCGCGCTCATCCCCACCAGCAACGGCGCCAGCAACGGCGACGACGAACGGAACACGAACACGGCCGCCGCCACCACCACACCCTGCGCCGACGCACCCACCGATGCGCTGTCGTCCGCGTCGGCATGGAAGTGCACCGCGGCCGCGTTCAGCACGCAGAACAACACCAACGGCCCGATCGGCGGAGCAGCACTGCTCGACGCCAACCAGCCCGCCGCTCCCACGGCGGAGGCGCCCAGGAGCACGAAATACCACTCGGCCGGGCTCAGACCCACACACCGACGACGGACTGCTTCCATGCAGCACCTCCGGGACACCCCTCCACGGGGATTTCCCGGAGTCATCGGGGCGCCGAACGCCCGACTTGAGCAGAATCTACGAAAAGTTAGGAGAGTCCCGGAACCGGCAGCCCACCCGCCGGCCGAGACGACCTACTTGAAGTGGAGCCCGGCGCCGCCCGCCGCGAGGAGCGCGGTAACCGCGCCGATCAACATCGCCACCCGCACCAGCGTCTTCTTCATCGAAGCACCCCCAAGCACCGACCCGGCCCGAGCCGGGTCACGACGTGTCAACGCCTGCCGCAGATCCGTCGCGCGCCCGGGCCGTACCAGACCCGGACGGGGGCCTCCCAACCCCGCGGCCCGGAAGCTACACCCAGCACCACCCAGCACACAACACCAACCACACCCGGGCCCCAACCGGGCCAAGCTGCGCACCAGCCTCAGCGCGCGAGGCGTGACGCGCCCCGCCTACGACGTGACGGTCGTGGAGACGAACTGCTCGAGCTGCCGCAGGTTCCGGCACTCGAACACGCCGTCGCAGTAGCGGCCGTACTCGGAGACGATCGAGTCGCCGGTGTCCCAGTAGCCGCGCGGCTCCGGATCGAGCCAGTAGACGTGACGCGCCCGGTTCCGGATCTCGTCGAGCACCCAGGCCTGCGACGCGTGGTAGTTGTTGCGCGCGTCGCCGAGGATGATCACCGAGGTCTTCGTGGTGATCTCGTCTAGGTGGCGGTCGTGGAAGACCTCGAACGCATGGCCGTAGTCGCTGTGGCCGTCGACCCACACCACGTCGGCCTCCGTGTTCACGCGGTGGATCGCCTCGCCGATGTCCTCGGACTCCTGGAAGAACCGGGTCACCTCGTCGACCCCGTCGATGAAAACCCAGGACCGCACCTTGGAGAACTGGCTCGCCATCGCGTACACGAACTGCAAGGTGAACCGAGCGAAGCTCGCCACCGAGCCCGAGACGTCGGCGACCACCATGATCTCGGGCTTCGAGGGTTTCGGGTGCTTGAACTTCGGCTCGGCCGGTACGCCGCCGTACGAGAGCGAGTGGCGCACGGTGGCGCGGAAGTCGAGATTGCCTCGGTTCCTGCGCTTGCGCCGTTGTGCGAGCCGCGCCGCCAGCGCACGCGTCAACGGGTAGATCGCGCGCTGGAGCGCGAGCATCTCCTCGCGCGACGCGTGCATGAAGTCGACGTCCTCGGGCAACGGTTTGCGCAGGGTGCGCGCCATCGCCTCCACGCCGCGATCCGCGACGAGCCGGCGCCGGATCTCGGCCTCGACGATCTCCCTGAACTGCCGCACCCGGTCCTGCAACTCCTCGCGCAGCAGCCGGTCGCCCAGCTGACCGCCCTCACCGCTGCCGCCGCCCGCACCGGCCATGCCCATCATCCGTTCGAGCAGCGCGTCCATGTCGAGCTGACGCAGGGTGCGGTAGAGGTAGTAGGTACCGCCTACAGGCCGCCCGGCCTCCATCCCCGCGTAGCGCGACACCGCCGAGCTCGCGAGCCGGCGCAGGGCCTCCCGGTCCATCGACTGCAATGCCTGCATGAGCATCTGCGCGAGCTCTCCGGCCGAGACGTCCGACAGAGCACCGCCGCCCTCGGCCGCCTCCTGTTGCGCTTGCGCGAGGAGCTCGGCGAGGTCCGCTTCACCGGTATCGCCGCCGATCCCGGCGCTGAAGAGAGAGAAGTAGACGTCGAACACGGTCTCGAACGCCCGCCGGTGTTGCGCATGCTTCACCAGCGTCGAGCCGAGCGCGACCCTGAACTCGTCGCGGTCGGCCATCGACACGTGCTCGATCGCTCGCATGGCGTCGAGGTTCTCGGTCATCGAGACGGGCAGCCCGGCGGCGCGCAGCTCGTGCACGAAACCCTGGAGGACGTCGAGCATCGAGTCGTGGTCGGGCGGCTCGCCCTTCTCCGGGTTGAACCGCCGTGCGATGTTCACGATGTCGGCCATCTGCTGCGCGCTGGCCCGTGGCATCGCGTCTACGACTTCCGCAGTCCGGCTGCGGCCGGTGCACTGTCGGCGACGAGCTCCTTGCGCGCCTTGGCGATGTCGGCGTTGTACTTCAACAGCACGTTGAGCGTCTCGCCGATGGTCTCGGTGTCGAGCTCGTGCTTGCCGAGGAAGAGGAGCGTGCGCGCCCAGTCGATCGTCTCCGAAATCGACGGGGCCTTCTTGAGGTCGAGCTGACGGATGGAGCGCACGACGCGCGCGACCTGCTCGGCAAGCTCGTCGTCGATCTCGGGCACGCGCACCCGCACGATCTCCTTCTCCCGCTCGAGCTCGGGATAATCGATGTGGAGGAACAGGCATCGCCGCTTCAACGCCTCGGAGAGCTCACGGGTGTTGTTCGAGGTGAGGATCACGATCGGACGCTGGGATCCCGCGATCGTGCCCAGCTCCGGAATCGAGACCTGGAAGTCCGAGAGGACCTCGAGCAGCAGCGCCTCGGTCTCGATCTCGACGCGGTCGACCTCGTCGATGAGCAGCACGATCGGCTCGGTGGAGCGGATCGCCTCGAGCAACGGCCGGGTCAGCAGGAACGGTTCCGAGAAGATGTCGGATTCGACGGTGGCCCAGTCGGTCTCGTGCTCACGGTCCGCCTGGATGCGCAGGAGCTGCTTCTTGTAGTTCCACTCGTAGAGCGCCTTGGCCTCGTCGAGGCCCTCGTAGCACTGGAGGCGGATCAGCCGGGCGCCGGCGACCTGTGCGATGGCCTTGGCGAGCTCGGTCTTGCCCACACCGGCCGGGCCCTCCACCAGCACCGGCTTCTCGAGCCGGTCGGCGAGGAAGACCGCTCCCGCGATGTTCGCGTCGGCGAGGTAGTCGACCGCGCGGAGGCGTTCGACGACATCCGACACGGACTCGAATCGCTCGGCCATCAGGCCCCTTTCGTCGGGAGGCGCGGTTCAGTCGCGCACCTGGCCGTCGCCCCACACGACGTACTTGTACGTGGTCAGCTCGCGCAGGCCCATCGGGCCACGCGCGTGGAGCTTCTGGGTCGAGATCCCGATCTCGGCGCCGAAGCCGAACTCCTCGCCGTCGGTGAAGCGTGTCGACGCGTTGACGATCACGGCCGCGGCGTCGACCTCCCGAGTGAAGCGGCGAGCCGCATCGAGATCGGTCGTGAGGATCGCCTCGGTGTGGCCGGTGCCGTAGCGATTGACGTGCACGATGGCCGCATCCAGCGACGGCGCCACCGCGACGCTCATCTTGAGGTCGAGGTACTCGCGACCGAAGTCGCCGTCCGTTGCCTCCCCCATCGACGCGAAGCGCCGGCGCGCTTCGGCGTCGCCGACCAGTTCCACACCCTTCGCCGCGAGCACCTCGCACACCCGTGGGATGAACGCGTCGGCCACATCCGCGTGCACGATCAACGACTCCGCCGCGTTGCACACGCTCGAACGCTGGGTCTTCGCGTTGACCACGATGGAGAGCGCCTCGTCGAGGTCAGCGGTCGCGTCGACGTAGACGTGGCAGTTGCCGTCGCCGTCGATCACGACCGGAACCGTCGCGTTGTCGCGGATCGACCGGATGAGTGCCGGCCCACCACGCGGGATGAGGCAGTCGACGTACTCGGTGAGCCGCATCACCTCGGCCGCGGTCTCGTACGACGGGTCGTCGACCAGGATCACCGAGTCCTCGGGCAGGCCGGCCTTGGCCATCGCCTCGCGCAGGATCGCCGCGATGGCGACGTTCGATCGCAGCGCGGTGCCCGAGCCGCGGAGCAGCGCCGCGTTCCCGGCCTTCACGCACAACCCGGCGGCATCGCTCGTGACGTTCGGCCGGTTCTCGTAGATGATCGCGATCACCCCGAGCGGCACGCGGACCCGTTCGATCTGCAACCCGTTCGGGCGCCGCCACCCGTCGAGCACCTCCCCCACGGGATCCGGCAGCCCGGCGACCGTGCGCAGCCCGTCGGCCATACCTTGCAGGCGCGCTTCGGTGAGCCGGAGCCGGTCGAGCGGACCGGCCTCCATCCCGTCTGCCTCGGCGGCCTCGAGGTCGAGCGCGTTCGCCGCAACGAGATCGGGCGACCGCTCCAGCAGGAGATCGGCCGCGGTGAGCAGCGCGGCATCCTTGTCGGCCGTGGACGCGGTGGCAAGCATCCGCGACGCCGCCTTCGCACGCCGCCCGAGTTGTTCGGTTCGCGAGCCCTGCGGAACGGTTTCGGGGGCCATGAGCGGCCAGCTTACTTCGTGCCTCCCGAAACGCCGCCCGGACTTGGTCCTTAGACTCGCCGCGAGACGACCGCAAGGAGACCTCGCCATGGCCGATCGCACCATCGACTACGCCTCCATCGACAGCGCCGTGGGCGAGAACTGGTACGACCTCGACCCCCTCCTGCGCGACGAGATCCGCCGTTCCTGTCCGGCCGACGATCTCGAGTGGGCCGACAAGAAGCTCCACGATCTCGGCGGGTTGGTCGGCGATCGGATCGCCCGCAACGCCGAGGTCATCGACGCCAACCCCCCGCAGCTCGTGCGCTACGACCGGTGGGCCGGGGAGCTCGGCGAGATCGCTCACCACCCTGCCACCCTCGACTCCAAGCGTGCGCTGTGGGACTGCGGCTTCGTGTCGTACTTCGCGGACGACGCGAAGGCACGGGGACGCAACGTCCCGGGAGTGGTGCTCGCGGCGTCGCGCTATCTCCTGTCGGAGGCCGACACCGGGCTCGTCTGCTCGCTCGGGATGACCGCCGGCGTCGCCGATCTCGTCGAGCGCTACGCACCACCGGACCTCGCCGATCAACTGCTGGCCGGCCTGCGGTCGACGGACTTCGAGTCCGGCACGGACGGCTCGATGTTCCTCACCGAACGCGACGGCGGCTCCGACCTCGGAGCGACCGTGCACTGCGTGGCGCGCGACATCGGCGACGGCCGCGTGCTCATCGACGGCGAGAAGTGGTTCTGCTCCAACCTCGACGGCGACGCCATCGTCACGCTCGCCCGCCCCGTCGGCGCGGTCGAAGGGCCGCGAGGACTGGGGCTCTACCTCGTGCCGCGCTACCTCGACGACGGCTCGCGCAACCACTACACGGCACGTCGCCTCAAGCCGAAGCTCGGGACGCGGAGCGTGCCGACGGGCGAGGTCGAGCTCCACGGCGCGCTCGGGTACGCGCTTCGGCCGCGAACGGCGGGCGGCGAGATCAGCGACTCCGACGCCGGCGGCCTCAACCGCATGATGGAGATGGTCAACGATTCCCGCTTCGGCGTGGCGATGATGGGTCTGGGCATCTCCCGACGCTCCATGCTCGAGGCGTTGGTCTGGGCGCACCACCGCAGCGCCAAGGGACAGATGCTGGTCGACCTGCCGCTCATGCGCGTACGGCTCGTCGACATGCTCGTGAAGCTCGAAGCCGCGTTCGCGCTCGGCTTCGCGTGCGCTTCGGCCGCCCGCCACGAGGATGCGGCCCTGCTCCGGAGGATCCTCGTGCCGGCGGCCAAGGTCCGGCTGTGCCGGCTCGGCGTCGAGGCCGCGAGCTTTGCGGTCGAGATCCACGGCGGCAACGGCTACTGCGAGGACTGGTTCCTCACCCGGCAGCTTCGCGATGCGCAGTGCCACCCGATCTGGGAGGGCAGCGAGGAGATCTGCCAGCTCGACGTGCTACGAGCGATCCGGCGCGAGTCCGCACACGAGGCGGCGTTCGCTCGCATCGACGGCGCGCTCGACGCGGCGGAGGTGGGCGGCTCGTCGCTCACGGCGTCGAGCATCCAGCGGGTCCGTGAGGCGCGGGTGGAGCTGGGGCGTCGCATCGACGCCATCCCGTCGGTCGACGTTTCGCGCTCGGAGGCCGCGGCGGCCCGGCTGACGTCGTTGCTGGCGCGGACGATGTCGGCCGCGCTGTTGCTCGAGCTGGCCGGTGCCGACCCGCGCGACGCGCTCGTCGCCGTCCAGTACACGCGGCGCGCGTTCGGAGACGACGGCTGGGACGACGGCATCGCCCTCGTCGCGGGGCGCGAGCTGCTCGCGTACGGCGACGTCGACCCGGCCACGGCCAAGGCCGCCCTCGCCGCCTGACCCCAACGGCACCGAACTGGCTGGCACGGTGGGCCCCTACGGGTACCGCGACACGGACCGGTTCGCAACGGCGTCGAACTGGCCAGCACCAGTACGTGAAATTGACGGGCTGGCGCGGACCAGTTCGCAACCGCACGCAACCAAGAGGCCTCCGGGAGCGCAGTGGGGCCGAGCCGACGCTGCACTCGAGGTGCGCATCCCGCTCGGCCTCACTGCTCGCTCCCGCTCTTCGCCGGCCCCTCAGAGCCCGATCGGAGTCGGACCCTCCCCCCGATTGGCCGGCGACGAGAACAGGCGACGTGACGTAGTGTGACCGAAGGCACCGTATCGTGGCAAGACCCGAATGCCAGAAATCCACGGTTCAGGGGAGAACGACGAGATCGTCGCGGTGGACGACCTCGTGAGGGGACCCGTCGGGAAGGTCGGAGGTCCGGGCGCCCGCCACCGCCCGCAGACCGGCCGCGGAGAAGGCGACCAGCCCCTTGGCGAACGGCACGCCGTCCTCTCCCACGATCTCGACCGCGTCGTCCGCCTCGAAGGAGCCCACGATCCCCCGTACACCGGCCGGGAGCAACGAGCGGCCGCCCTCGACGAGCGCGCGGCGCGCGCCGTCGTCGACCACGATGCGACCTGCCGATCCCTGGGCGAACGCGATCCACAGCTTCCGGCTCGCCAGGCGCTGGGCCCGGGGCCGGATCGCGGTGCCGACCGGCCGCCCCTCGATCGCGCCCGCGATCACGCCGTCGGTGTCCGCCCCCGCGATCACCGCGCGGACTCCCGACCAGGCGGCGATCTTCGCGGCCGCGAGCTTGCTCGCCATGCCGCCGCTCCCCCGCTCCGTACCTGCCGCGCCGGCGACCGACTCGAGCGCCTCGTCGACCTCGACGATCTCGTCGATCAGCGACGCATCGGAGTCGAGTCGCGGGTCCGCGGTGAACAATCCCGGAGTGTCGGTGAGCAGCAACAAGAGGTCCGCGCTCAATAGGTGCGCCACGAGCGCGGCCAGCCGGTCGTTGTCGCCGTAGCGGATCTCGTCGTCCGCGACGGTGTCGTTCTCGTTCACGACCGGCACGACGCCGAGGTCGAACAGCCGTCCGAGTGTCTCGCGGGCGTGCAGGTACTGGGAACGTTGCGCGAAGTCGTGCGGCGTGAGCAGCACCTGACCGGCCACGACCCCGTGCTCGGCGAGCAACGCGCTCATGCGCTCCATCAACCGCGGCTGGCCCACCGCGGCGATCGCCTGCAACGTCCCCAGGTCCGTCGGTCGTTGGCTCAGGCCCAACGCCGGCAGGCCCGCCGCGATCGCCCCCGAGCAGACGAGCACGAGCTCGTGGCCCTGGCCGCGCGCCTCGGCGACGTCCGCACAGAGCTTCGCGAGCGCGATGTCGTCGAGCTCGCCCGATTCCCGCGTGATCGACGACGTCCCGACCTTGACGACCGCCTTCACCCGAGGCCCTCCTGGTACTCCAGCTCGACCGGACCGATGCGCACCACGTCACCTTCGCGCGCGCCGGCGCGCGCGAGCGCGCGTTCCACCCCCATTCGCCGGAGCCGGTCCTGGACGTAGGCGATGGCCTCGACGTTGGTGAGGTCGGCCATGGCGACGACCCGCTCGGCCGATCGGCCGGTCACCCGAAATGCGCCGTCGTCCTCGCGGCGCACCGAGAACCCCTGCTCCTCGGGTCGCAGGACGACGAAGGCCTCCTCCTCGGGCTCGGCCCTGCGGGCCTCCTCGACGAGCTGGGCCAGGCGCCCGAGCAGGACGTCGAGGCCCTGATGGGTGGCGGCCGAGATGCGCAGACCGTCGAACGTGGCGGTCGCGGCGTCGGATTTGTTGCCGACCACGACGCGTGGGCGATCGATGAGCTCGGGTTCGTAGCGGCCGAGCTCGTCGAGCAGCACCCGCTCCTGTTCCGCCGGTGAACGGCCCTCCATGCTCGCCAGGTCGAGGAGGATCACGAGCACGCGGGCGCGTTCGATGTGGCGGAGGAACTGGTGACCGAGGCCTTTGCCGTCGGCCGCACCCTCGATGAGCCCCGGGATGTCGGCCATCACGAACTCGTGCTCGTGGAAGCGGACGACGCCGAGGTTGGGCTCGAGCGTGGTGAAGGGGTAGTTCGCGATCTTCGGCCGGGCCGCGCTCACCGCGGCGATCAGCGTGGACTTGCCGGCGTTCGGGAAGCCGACGAGCGCGACGTCGGCCATCAGCTTCAGCTCGAACCGCAGCCAGTGCTCGTCGCCGTACTCGCCCTGTTCGGCGAAGCTCGGCGCGCGACGCGCGTTCGAGAGGAAGCGGGCGTTGCCTCGGCCACCGCGGCCACCGCGCGCGGCGAGAAAGGTGTCGCCGTGGTGGACGAGGTCGGCGAGGACGGCGCCGTCACGGTCCTTGACGATGGTGCCCTCCGGAACGGTGACCACGAGATCGGTGCCGTTCGCGCCGTGGCGCTTGTTGCCCTGACCGTGAACGCCGGAGGTCGCGCGACGGTGGGGGTGGTCGCGGTACGCGAGCAGCGATGCCACGTTGCGGTCGGCCCGCACGTAGACGCCGCCCCCCTTGCCGCCGTCGCCGCCGTCGGGGCCGCCCTTCGGGACGTGCGCCTCGCGGCGGAACGAGATGCAACCCGCGCCACCGTCACCACCGCGGAGGTTGACCTGCACCTCGTCGACGAACTGGGACTGCGCCACGGGACCAGGCTACGGAGTCTCGGCGCGGGTGGCCGTCGGATTCGCGACCCGCGCCGGGGTCGCGCTCGCGCTACTCGCCGGGGACGACGTCGACGAGCTTGCGGCCCCTGCGGAAACCGAACTTGACGGTGCCGTTCGTGGTGGCGAACAGCGTGTCGTCGCCACCACGACCCACGTTCAGCCCGGGGTGGAACTGCGTGCCGCGCTGGCGAACGATGATCGTGCCCGCCGAGACATCGGTGCCGCTGTAGACCTTGACGCCCAGCCGCTGCGCGGCGGAGTCCCGACCGTTGCGCGAGGAAGCCGCGCCCTTCTTCTTCGACATCAGCCCTTGCCCTTGCTGATCCCCGTGATCTCGATCACGGAGTACTTCTGGCGGTGGCCCCAGCGCTTCCGCTGGTTGCTCTTGTTCTTGTAGGTGAAGCCGGTGATCTTCGGGCCCTTGGCCTCGCCGACCACCCGGGCCGACACCGTGGACGCGCCGAGCTGCTCGGGCGTGGCGAGCACGGTGTCGCCGTCGACGAGCATCACCGGCGAGAGGCTGAGCTCCGTGCCCTCGACGCGCTCGACCTCGAGGGTCTGGCCCTCCTCGACGCGGTACTGCTTCCCGCCGCTCTTGATGACTGCGTACATGGCGCGTGGAACCCTTCGGGCCGCTCGCTGGAAGACCGCAATGCTACCGGATCACCGTGGCCTGGGCATCTCCGGGGCCCGGCCACCCCACCGGACGGAGCGACCGGTCACGAATCCGTTCGAGATCGCTACCTTTTGCGGGCATGGAGCTGGACCTGGCGATGCGGACGACCGGGGCGGTCCGGGCGTTCACGGACGCTCCCGTCGAGCGGGCCACGCTCGTTCGGGTGCTCGACCGGGCCCGGTTCGCGCCGAGCGGAGGCAACCGCCAGCCGTGGACCGTGCTCGTGGTCGAAGACCCCGGGCTCAAGGTCCGGATCCGCGAGCTCGCCGACCTCGGCTGGCGCGAGTACGCGGCCTGCGTGAAGGCGGGGTTCGTTCCGTTCGCGCCCGGACCCGACGGCCGACCGCGGATGCCCGACGTCGACCTCGCCGCGGCCCGCGCCACACCCCGCCCGAGCCCGTTCCTCGACGCGCTCGACCGCGCCCCCGCGCTGCTAGTGATCGGCGCCCACCTGCCGAGCCTGGCCGTCCTCGACGCCGGGCTCGACCGCCAGAGCGTCGTCGGCGGCGCGTCCGTCTACCCCTTCGTCCAGAACCTCCTGCTGTCCGCCCGCGCCGAAGGGCTCGGCGGCGTGATGACCACGTTCCTGTGCCGTCAGGAACCTGTCGCCCGAGAACTGCTCCGGCTACCGGCCGACACTGCCGTCGCGGCGATGGTGGCAATGGGCGTTCCCGAGAAGTTCCCGACGAGGCTCACCCGGAAGCCGGTCGAGGAGTTCGCCCGGGTCGACACCTTCGACGGCCCCCCGCTCACCGCGTAGTCTCCTTGGCGTATCGGGGGTGCGATATTCGCCCCTGAGATACGCCAAGGGGGGAAAGATGCGGACGAACCGGATCGTCGTGATCGCCGCGCTCGCGGTTGTCGTCGACACGGGCGTCGGAACCGCGGCGCACGCGGCGGCGTCGGCGGGCGCCCGGGCGCAAGCGTCGGCGGCCGTGCCGACCGTAACCGGCCCGGTCACGGGCGGATCACCCGGGGTGCTGGCGAACGCGATGACGCCGTCCCTCAAGAAGAAGTACCGCTACACCGAGCGCGAGTACTTCCTGTCCGGCACCGCGACGGCCTACCGGCCCGACGGCACGTGGACCGAGGACGGCCGCTGGGGCGTGCAGCCCACCACCACCGCGCCGTACAAGACCCGGATCATCGTGCGCGCGCCACGCAACCCGAAGCGGTTCAGCGGCATCGTGGTGCTCGAATGGATGAACGAGACGGCCGGGCGCGACGCCGACCCGGACTTCGGGTTCGCGTACCCCGAGATGCTGGCCCACGGCGACGCGTACGTCGCCGTGTCGGCCCAGGCGCTCGGCGTCGTGGGCGGCGCGGGAGCGAAGCTGCCGATCCCCGGCTACAACCCGACTTCCCTCACCAAGTGGGACCCGACGCGCTACGGGTCGCTCACCCATCCCGGCGACGACTACTCGTACGACGTCTTCTCGCAGGCCGCGGCCGCCGTTCGCGCCACGAAGGGCGTCAAGCCGCTCGGTGCGCTCAAGCCGCGGCGCCTCGTCGCCGCCGGCGAGTCGCAGTCCGCGGCCCGGATGGTCACGTATGCGAACGCGATCCAGCCGGTGTCGCACGCCTTCGACGGGTTCGTGATCCACAGCCGCGGCAACAGCGCGGCATCGCTCGCCACCGGCGCTCCCGCGCCCCCTGCCGTCGCGCACATCCGCGACGACCTGACCGCGCCCGTGATGCAGCTCGAGACCGAGACCGACCTCTTCGGCCTCGGTTTCGTCAAGTCCCGCCAGGCCGACACCGATCGGCTCCGGACCTGGGAGATGGCGGGAACCGCGCACGCCGACCAGTCCACGCTCGACTACGGCGAGACGTCGGGCCGGTCGTGGGACAAGGTCGACACCGTACCGGACTTCACCCAACAATGCGGCAGCATCAACAACGGGCAGCAGGCCCAGGTCGTGCGCGCCGCCTTCGCGGCCATGGACGGCTGGGTCACCAAGGGCACCAAGCCCACGCAGGCCGACGCCATCACCCTGAAAGCGGACGGCAGCGCGATCGAGCGAGACGAGCACGGCAACGCGGTCGGTGGCGTCCGGACGCCATCCGTCGACGCGCCCATCTCGACGTTGTCCGGCGAGATGGACAAGTCCAGGAGCGTGATCTGCTCGCTGTTCGGGAGCGTGACGCCGTTCGACGCCGCGACCCTCCAGCAGCTCTATCCGACGCACGCCGACTACGTCGCCAAGGTGACCCGATCGGCGCGACGGACCGTCGGCAACGGCTTCATGCTCCGCCCGGACGCCGCGATCATCGTCGCCCAAGCCCGCCGCGCGCCGGTCCCGAGCTGACCTCTTGTTCATTCTTTCGATGGATTCCCCGGATTGTTGGGGGATTCCATCGAAAGAACGCGACGGGGCTCAGCGGGCCGGCGTGACCTTGCCCACGGGCAGCTCGACGTGGATCCGGTCGAACTGCACCTGGCCGCCGAGACGCGGCTTGGCGTAGGCAGTCGTCGTGGCCACGAGCTGGAGTTTGACCTTGGAGCTCGGGTCGCCGGTGAACACCACCGCTTCGAGTGGCACCGTCGTCTCGTGCGCCGCTCCGTCGAGGGTGACGTCGACGGGCGTGATCTGCGTTCCGAGCACGACGCCGGTCTTCTCGTCGACGAGCTGTGCGAACACGCGCGTCGGCGCGTCGCCCGCACCGGCCGTGCCGCGATATGACAGCGTCAGCTTCGGCGCGCCGACGACGACTGCCTTGCGGTCGAAGGTGATCGGCACGTCCACCGCGTTCGGGGCCGGGCTCGGCGTGATCGACGCGGCGATACCGGCCAGTGCGCCACCCGAGCCGGCGGGTACCTGCGCCGGGCCCGCACCGCCACCGTCGACGAGCTGGAGCGTGCCTGCCCCGTCGGCCGTCACCGAACCGTCGCTCGGTGCCGGGTAGTCGGCCGCGGTGTACCGCTTCCCGTTCTGGTCGACGGTGTCGAAGCGCGGGCCTACCTTCGTCGACGACTTGTGCTGCACGTAGCGGGCGAGCCACGCGAGCACGGCCTTCGCCACCCGGGTCTCGTCTCCCGCCTTCGTGAGGCAGATGCCGTGGCCACCGCAGAACCAGAGCATCGACACGGGCACACCCTTGGACCGCAACACCTTGTAGTTCGAGATGCCTTCGTCGAGCGTGAACAGGGTGTCGACGGTGCCCTGGACGATCAACGTCGGGATCGTGATCCGGCCGATGAGCTCGTCGCCCGGGCCGTGTGCGGCGAACCAGTCGCGGTCGGCCTGCGGCAACGGCGCGTTCGTGCGACCGGCCGTGAACCCGCTCTCGACGTGGGAGTCGAGCTGGTGGCCGGCCGCCCCCCTGTAGAGGAGCGACGCCCAGCCGTATTTCACGATGTCGGCCTTGTCGAGGCTCGTCACCAGGGAGTGCCACGCGATCGTCGGCGTGATCGCGTCGACGCGGCAGTCGCGGGCGGCGAGGATGAGCTGGATCGCGCCGCCGTACGAGCCGCCTGCCATCCCGAGACGCGGATCGCCTTTCGCGTCCAGCTGCGCCTCCGGCTGCGCGGCGAGCCAGTCGACGATCACCTGCGCGTCGCGACCCTCGTAGTCGGGGTGGTCGACCTCGATCGTGCCCGACGACTTGCCGAACCCCCGCGGGTCCCAGGTCAGCACGTTGTAACCGGCGCGGTTCAACGTGTGGATGCTGATGCCGCCGGCCGCGGTGAAGTCGTCGCCCTCGGGGTTCGTGTCCCCGCCGGCGCCCCAGCCGGGACCCATCATGACCGTCGGGGCCCGATGCCCCTTCGCCAAGTTCGGTACGGGGAAGAAGTGGACGACGAGCTTCGTCCCGTCGAACGACGTGACGGTGGTGTCACCCGACCGGTCGAACGCGCGCCGCTCACCCGAGGTCTCGGGGCGAGTCACCTTGACGGCCTTGCATGTCCGGCTTTTCGAGCGCGGCCCTGTGGCCGCCGCGGTCGGCGCGACCCATGCGGCCGCCGTGACCATTGCGGCCGCCGTGACCATCGCGACCGTCACGCCCATCGAGCCGACTCGCCTCATCGTCGCCACGCTCCTAACCCAGCAGGGTCTCGTCGAGCACGAAGCCTCGGCCCGTGCAGGTCGGGCACGTCTCCGAGAACGCCTCCACGAGACCTTCCGAAATGCGCTTGCGGGTCATCTCCACCAGCCCGAGCTCGGAGATGTCGAACACCTGGGTACGTGTCTTGTCGCGAGCGAGCGCGTCCCGGAACGCCTTCATCACCGCGTCCCGGTTCTGCTTGATCTCCATGTCGATGAAGTCGATCACGATGATGCCGCCGATGTCGCGCAGGCGCAGTTGCCGCGCGATCTCGTCGGCCGCCTCGAGGTTGTTCTGGAACACCGTCTCCTCGAGGTTCGACTTGCCGACGTTCTTGCCCGTGTTGACGTCGATCACGGTCAACGCCTCGGTGCGCTCGATGATCAACGAGCCTCCCGAGGGCAGCCACACCTTCCGGTCGAGCGCCTTGTGCAGCTGCTCGTGCACGTGGAACCGCTCGAAGATCGGCAGGTGTTCGGCCTCGGCGTCGTAGTACTCGATCCGTTCGGAGAGCTCCGGCGCGATGGCGTCGACGTAACCCTTGATCTCCTCGTAGAGCGCCCGGTCGTCGATGACGACGCTCCGGTACTCCTTGGTGAACTCCTCGCGGATCACCCGCACGACGAGTTGCGGCTCCTGGTAGAGCAACCGCGCCTGCTTGGTCTTGGCGGCGAGGTCCGAGATCTGCTGCCACTGCGCGCTGAGCCGCTTGAGGTCGCGTTCGAGCTCCTCTGCCGCCGCGCCCTCGGCCGCCGTGCGTACGATCAGGCCCGCGTCGGGCGGGCGCAGACCCTCGAGGATCCTCCGCAGCCGTTTGCGCTCGTCGTCGGGCAGGCGCTTCGAGATGCCGTAGGTGTCGGGCTGGCCCGGCACCATCACGACGAAGCGCCCGGCGAGGCTGACCTCCTGGGTGAGCCGGGCCCCCTTCGCCCCGATCGGGTTCTTCGTGACCTGCACCATGATCATCTGCCCGTTCTTCAACAGGCGTTCGATTCGCGGCTGGCTCTCCTCGACGTCGGCGGGGTCGAAGGCGACGTCGCCGCGGTACAGCACGCCGTTCTTCGGCGTCGCGATGTCGATGAACGCAGCCTCCATGCCCGGCAGCACGTTCTGTACCCGGCCGAGGTAGATGTTCCCGTCGATCGACGTGGCATCGTCCTCGGGCCAGCTCACGTAGTGCTCCACGAGGTTGCGGCCCTCGAGCACGGCGATCTGCGTCGCGCTGCCGGGACGCGTGTGCACGACCATCTGGTACCGACCCGCGGGCTTGCCCTTGCGGGTGCGGCCCCGCCGGAGCGCGAGCGTCCGGTCGTCGAGCTCCTCGAGCACGAGGCCCTCGTCCTCGCCGACCCCGAGGTCGGCCCGCACGGCCTCGGCCCGCGACACGGTGCCCGCGCTGCCGCCCTTGCCGCCGCGGCCGCGCCCACCGCGGCGACGACGCTTCGTCCCGGTGCCCGAGCCGCCGCCACCACCGCTTCCGCCACCGCTCGCGCCGTTGCCGCCCGCCTCCGGCACCGGCGCAACCACCGGTGCAGGCCGAGTGTCGCCGATCTTCGGCCTCGCGGGCGTGATCGGCCGGGGCTGCTGGACGATCTCCGCGTCTTCGAACGCCGTGGCCGCGAGGTCTTCGTTGGTCATCCCCCGGTCGGCCGCAGGGTCGTTCCAGCCCTGGGCCCGTGGAGCCCGGGCGGAGCCGCCATCGCTTCGCGCCGTCCCCCGCGGCGTGGCGCCGGCCGCGCCGTCGGACGAGCTTCCGGCCGCGGCTCCCGGCTTCTTGCGGTTGCGGCCCCCTCGGGAGCCCCGACGCCGACGCTTGGCCGCCCCGGACCCTTCGCCGCCGGTGCCCGCCCCGGTCCCCGCGCCGGCGGGGACGTCACGGACGACGTCGTCAGCGGGACCCGGCGTAGCCGGACCCGACGTAGCCGGACCCGACGTAGCCGGACCCGACGTAGCCGGACCCGACGTAGCCGGACCCGACGTAGCCGGACCCGACGTAGCCGGACCCGACGTGGCCGCGCCCGAGGTTCCGGCGGGGCGACCCGGCGACGGCTGCTCGGGCAGCCCCGATCGGTCGGAGGCCGTGGGGACCTCCGGCGTGAAGTCTTGTGGCATTGCGTCCTTCTCTCATGACGCCCGCACCTCCGGCGCGAGCGAAGCCGCAACGTGCGGCGTGATCGAAGGCGAGTCGGCGTCGAGCGGCTCCAACCGCGCGCCGTCGCGTTCGATCCATTGATGGGTTCGCAGGACCCGTCCTTCCCCGAAGGCTTCGCCGAGGACGGCGACGACCTCCCGGGGCCGGGCACTGCTCGGATGTGTTGCGAGCTCGAGCTCGGCGAGCACGCCGCGTTCGGTCGGTTCGACGATCGCGAGGCGGCGCAGCACGGGACGGATGTCCTCGACGACGGCACGACCCTTGCGGATCTTCGTCGTCTCGAGCTCGGGCGACGTCATCGCGGCATCGATCGCCGCCGCGACGACGGGACCCGTCGGGACCGGGCCGCCGGCGGCGGCCACGATCTCGATGAGGTATTCGACCGCGGTGATCGCCTCCTGGAGTGCAGGTGCGCGATCGGCCAGCCGGGCAACGCCGGTGACGTCGAGCCCTTCGGGGAGCGCCGCGGACAACGCAGCCGACATCCCGACGAGCGGCACCTCGTGGGCGAGCTCGACGTCGAGATACTCGGCGACACTCTCGTTCCCGACCGACAGCGCGAGCCCGAAGCTCACCTTCGGCCGGGGGGAGAAACCCAGCGTGAACGCGAGCGGGAGCGCCTCGATGCGGAACGCCCGCTCGAAGGCCCGCGCCACGTCGCGGTGGGAGATGAAGCGGATCTTGCCCCGTTTGGCGAAACGGAGCCGGATCGGAAAGCCCGTGGTTCCTCTCATGCGACACCGACCCGGGCGGGCTTGCTCCCGAGGAACCGAACCGGGACCTCGCCGCCGACCGTCAGGTCCTGCCCCGTGCCCTGGCTGCCGCCGGCCGGCGCGACCGGAGAGGCGACGACGTGTTCCAGGGCGTAGTCGGTGCACACCCCACAGTCGTAGCACGGGGTCCACCGGCAGTCGGGGAGCCCGTGGGCACGGAGCGCTTCCTGCCATTCCTGCCACAGAAAGTCCCGGTGCAGGCCGGCGCTCACGTGGTCCCACGGGAGGATCTCGTCCTCGCTCCGGTGCCGGGTCACGTACCAGCCGGGATCGAGCCCCTCGGCCGCCATGGCGTCGAGCCAGCGGTCGAGCCGGAACCGCTCGCTCCACTCCTGGAACGTGCCGCCCTCGCGCCACACACGCTCGATCACGCGTCCGATCCGGCGGTCGCCCCGGCTCACCAGCCCCTCGGCGAACGAAGCTTCCGCGTCGTGCCAGCGCACCTGGGCCTTCGTGCCACGCAACGCGTCCCGGATGAGGCCGACCTTGCGCTGAAGCTCGTCGACGCCGTTCTGCCCGAACCACTGGAACGGCGTGTGCGCCTTCGGAACGAAGCCACCGACCGACGCGGTGGCGCTCGCGGCCTTCGTATACCGGCGACCGATCTCGACGACGTTGCGCGCGAGCTCCGCGATGCCGAGGGTGTCCTCGTCCATCTCGGTGGGCAGACCGGTGAGGAAGTACAGCTTCACCCGCCGCCAACCCTGCGAGTAGGCGCTCTCCACCGCCGAGTAGAGCTCGTCCTCGCGCACGAGCTTGTTGATCACCTGGCGCATGCGCCAGGTACCGGCTTCGGGCGCGAAGGTGAGCCCGGTCCGGCGGACCTTCTGGATCTCGGCCGCCAACCCCACGGTGAAGGCATCGACACGCAGGGACGGCAGGGAAAGGCTCACCGAGCCCGTACCCGTCTGTTCGTCGACGAGGCCTGCCACCAGGCCGTCGATCCCGGAGAAGTCGGCGCTGGAGAGCGAGGTGAGCGCCACCTCGTCGTAGCCGGTGCGGCGCAGCCCGCGTTCCACCATGGTGCGGACCTGCTCCGCGGGGCGCTCCCTCACGGGCCGCGTGATCATCCCCGCCTGGCAGAACCGGCAGCCTCGGGTGCACCCGCGGAAGATCTCGACGTTCAGCCGGTCGTGCACGACCTCCATGACCGGGACGAGCGGCTGCTTCGGGTACGGCCACTCGGCGAGATCGGCGACCGTGCGCTTCTCGACCCGGTCGGGCACGTCCGGGTAGCGCGGCACCACCGCCGCGAGGGCGGCACCGTCGTACTCCACGTCGTACATCGACGGCACGTACACCCCGGTGATCGACGCCAGCTCGCGCAGCAGCCCTTCCCTGGACGCCCGGCCACTCACCCCGACCGGCCGCGCTCGCTTCCACCCGGCGACGACGTCGCTGATCTCGCCCGCCACCTCCTCGCCGTCGCCGAGGACGAACACGTCGGCGAAGTCGGCCATCGGCTCGGGGTTGTAGGAGCAGTGGCCGCCGGCGACGACGAGCGGGTGCTCGGGGCCGCGGTCGGCCGCCCGGACCGGGACCCCGGCGAGGTCGATGCAGTTCAGGACGTTCGTGTAGACGAGCTCGGCGCTGAGGTTGAACCCGAGGACGTCGAACTCGGCCGCCGAGCGGTGCGTGTCGACCGAGAACAGGGGGACCCGGGCGCGCCGCATCTCGCTCTCGAGGTCGACCCACGGCGCGTAGGAACGCTCCGCGACGGAGTCGTCCCGTTCGTTGAGGATCTCGTAGAGGATCTGGAGCCCCTGGTTGGGCAGCCCGACCTCGTAGGTGTCGGGGTAGACGAGGAGCCAGGCCACCCGGTCGGGCCGGTGCTCCGGCCGCCGGCTGCCCCGCTCCATCCCGATGTAGCGGGCGGGCTTCTCGACCCTGGCCAGGAGCGGTTCGACCCGCGGCCAGAGGCTGGACATCGCTTCCATGCTAGTGCGTGGTCACGGTCCCCGGCCCACCACTCTGCGCGCGCCCGGACGGTCACCGGTCCAAAAGGTAGCGATCCGTAACGAATTCGTTACGGATCGCTACCTTTTGAGCCCGGTCACGTCACGTGAAGCGGCGCATCGACACGTTGGCTACGAGGCCCAGGCAGGCGAACTCGGTGATGATCGCCGAGCCCCCGTAGCTCATGAACGGGAGCGGGATGCCCGTGATCGGCATGATCCCCATCGTCATGCCCATGTTCTCGAAGACCTGGAACACGAAGAATGCCAGCACGCCGATGCAGACGATCGTGCCGAAGAAGTCGGGGCTCACGAGCGCCGTTCGCCACGTGCGCCACACCACGATCGCGAAGAGCGCGAGCAGCGTGGCGCCACCCACGAACCCGAGCTCCTCGCCGAGCGCGGTGAAGATGAAGTCCGTGTGCTGCTCGGGGACGAAGGCGAGGTTGGTCTGTGTCCCGTGCCGGTAACCCCGGCCGAACAGGCCGCCGTTGCCGATGGCGGTCTTCGACTGGTTGAGGTTGTAGGTGGCACGGCTGGAGTCCGAGCTCTGGTCGAGGAACGCCGTCAGGCGGTCCACCTGGTACTGCTTCAGGATGCCGCGCTGCACCACGAGGACGGCGCAGGTCACGCACACGAGCACGATGACGAGCAGGTGGAGCGGCCGCGCCCCCGCGATGGTCAGCATCGCGAGGACGACCACGCCCATCACGAGCGTCGTCCCGAGGTCGGGCTGCAGCATGACGAGGGCCATGGGCACGCCCGCGATGCCGACGGCCGTGAGCACGCGTCGGGCGTCGAGCCCGTCGCGATGCTGCGCGAGGTAGCCCGCGAGACCGATGATCAGGCCGAGCTTGGCGAGCTCCGACGGCTGGAACTGAAATCCGCCCGGGAGCTGGATCCACGACTGTGCGCCCTTGGCGTTAGAGCCGAACGGCGACAGCACGACGAGCAGTGCCGAGACCGTGGCCAGGTACACGAGGATCGCGTGGTCGCGGATCTTGCGGTAGTCGATCGCCATGACCGCGGCCATCACGAACAGGCCGAGCAACGTGGCGACGAGCTGGCGCTCGACGAAGTAGAGCGCCGAGACGTGCGCCGCCTTGGTCCGGGCCTGCGTCGACGAGTAGATCATCAGCTGCCCGATGGCCGTCGCCCCGAACGCGGCGCCGAGCAGCGCCAGGTCGAGGTGGCGGAGCGGGCTCGTCTGCACCCGCGCCCTGCGGTCCGACAGGACGACGCTGCTCATGCTTGCCGCTCCTGGCGCCTACGGCGCCGGGCCGCTGGGCCACGCTCGCTGCTCGGCGGGATACCCGCCTCCCGACGCTCACTCATCAGTTCCCCTGGTTGGGTGTCGAGGCCACGACCACCGGGGTGGGCGCGATGCCGGCCAGGCTCTCGATGATGCGACGGGCGATCGGGGCTGCGACCTCGGCACCCCGGCCCGCTTCCTCCACGACGACGGCGACCACGTACGGCACGCCCTGGATCGTCGGCGAGGCCACGAACAGCGACGTGTCCTGTCGGTTGGCGACCTCGGCGGTTCCCGTCTTGCCCCACAGCGGCACCTGTGAGAACGGGAAGCCCGTGAACGCGGCGGCGGCCGTCCCCCGCTTGTCGGTGACCACGCCGCGGAGCCCCGAGAGGAGCGCCGCGCGCGCGCCCGGGTCGATCGGTACGTCGGCGTGCTTCACCGGGGCGACGGTTCGCACGGTCGCGCCGTCGGTCCCGGTGACGCGGTCCGCGAGCCGCGGCGTGTACAGCGTGCCGCCGTTGGCGAAGGCGCTGTAGGCCATCGCGAGTTGGAGCGGTGTCACCAGCAGGTCGCCCTGGCCGACTGCGAGCTGGATGTTGTCGCCGGGGAACCAGACGGAGTTCTCCTGGCGCGATCGGGGGTCCGGGTTCGTCTCGTTGAACTTCTTCTTCCACGCCTCGTCCGGGATGCGGCCGACGGCCTCGCCGGCCAACGAGATCCCCGTAGGTGCGCCGAACCCGAACTGGTGTGCCTCCGCCTGAATGCCGTTCGCCGCGGGATCGTGGGGAGCGTTCGTCTTCGCGAAGTTGCCCTTGCGCCAGTAGTCGCGCCCGATGCTGTAGAAGTACACGTCGCTCGACACGGTGATCGCGCGAGGCAGGTTGACCCGTCCGTTGACCTCGTTGCCCGCGTTGCGGAACGTCTGTCCGGCGTAGGTCAGGCTGCCTTTGTCCGTGATCGAGGTCCCCGACGAGACCAGCCCGTCCTTCATCGCCGCGAGCGCGGTGACGAGCTTGAACGTGGATCCTGGTGCGTACTGACCCTGGGAGACCCGGTTGGCCAGCGGGAAGTGGTTGTTCTTGTCGTTGAGGAACTTCCACTCGTCGGTGCTGATGCCGTTGACGAAGGCGGCCGGGTCGAACGTCGGGTTCGACGCCATCGCGACCACCGAGCCGTCGCGAGCGTCGATGACCACGGCTGCTCCGGCCGGCGCTAGATAGTGCTTCTGGGTCCGCTTGTCGAACCGGCCGCGCGCGGCCTCCAGGCCCTGCCGCAACGCTTCTTCGGCGCTCTTCTGGACGTCGAGGTCGAGCGTGAGCCGCACGTCGTGGCCCGGCTGCGCTGCTTCGGACCCCAGTGTCCCGAGCACCCGGCCGGAGGGATCCACTTCGAGCTTGTCGATGCCGGGCTTGCCGCGAAGGTCCGCTTCGAACGCCCGTTCAACCCCGTCCTTGCCGATCTGGTCGCCGGGTTGGTAGCCGTCCTTGGAGTGGGCCTCGAGCTCCTTGTCGCCGATCTCGCCCACATAGCCGAGGAGGTGCGCGGCGAGTTGGCCGTTCGGGTACGCGCGGATCGGAACGGCCCGGGCCTTGACGTGCGGGAACTCGTCGGCGTGCTCCGACACGTACGTGACCGCGTCGATCGGCACGTCGACCGCGACCGGCACCGGTGCGTACACCGACAGGCGCTTGTCGTCGAGCTTCTGCTCGATGTCGGCCGGGCTCCGGCCGAGGACCTTGGCGAGGCGGCGCACCACCGGAGCGAGCGCCGCTCGGTCCTTCGGGGTGATGGGGCGCTCGACCGTGATGACGTCGGCGATCCGGTTGACGACCAGGGGCCGGCCCTGCCGGTCGAGGATCTCCCCGCGCAGCGCGGTGGTGGGCACCAGACGCACGCTGTTGCGCTCGGCGGCGACCGCGTAGGTGGTACCGGACGCGACCTGGAGGTACCAGAGGCGCGCCAGCAGCGCGCCGAACAGGGCCACGACGATCACACCGATGATGCTGGCCCGCAAGCGATCGTTCTCGACCGTCACGGGTGTCCACTCTGCCTCACAGGGCCCCCCTCCGGGCAGTCGGGGTCTCGCCAACCGCCCACCAGGCGAAGAGGAACACCGGAACCGCGAGCAGGGCGTCGTATGCGGACGCGATCAGGACCACCCTGAGCGAATGGGCGTTCAGGAACGCCTCCCCACCCAACAGGGCGTTGATGCCCCGGAACAGGAGGTTGCCCACGAGGCCGCCCACGAACCCGACCAGCGGGACCGTCCACTTGCTCGTGCGCAGGATCGATGCCTGGACGACGCCTAGGAGGTACCCGGTCAACGAGAACGCCAGCGCCGACAGGCCGAACGGAGTGCGGAGGAACAGGTCGAGGGTCAGTCCGGCGACGAATCCGAACGTGGCCCCCGTCTCGGGGCCGGCGCGATAGGCGATGCCGAGGACGGCGAGGAGCACGACGTCGGGACTGACCCCGGCGATGCGCAGGTTCGAGAACACCGACGTCTGCAACAACACCGTCGTCACGATCAGCAGGAGCAGGCGGATCCGGCGGATCACCGCGACGACCTCGCCAGCCGGTACCCCACCGGCCTCAGCCGCCTGGGTGCCAGCGCAACACCTTGACGAACTCGAGGCGATCGAAGTCGACCAAGGGCGTGAGGACGATGTTCTGCTGCAGGTCGCCGGGCCGCTTCGTCACCGAGGTCACGCGCGCGATCGGGATGCCGGCGGGGTAGCGGCCACCTTCGCGTCCCGACGTGACCACGAGCTCGCCCTTCCGCACCTTCGCCCGCGCGCCGATGAAGTCGAGCGACAGCGTCGAACGACCCGCAACGCCGTTGGCCACGCCGATCTCCCCCGAGTCCTGGAGCAGGGCCCCGACGCCGAACTGGCGGTCGTTCAACTGGAGCACGGTCGCACGTTGCCTCGACGCCTCGGTCACCCGCCCGACCAGGCCGTCGCCCGAGACGACCGGCATCCCGACCCGGACGCCGGACTGCGTCCCGCGGTCGATCACGATCGTGTTCTCGAAGTTGCTCGGCGCCCCGTCGACCACCCGGGCGGCAACGGATGGGATGTCGGCCGCGAACGAGAGATGCAGCAGGTCCGTCAGTCGCTTGTTCTCGCGGATCGCGTTCCGGGCCTGCGCCGCGTCTCCCCTCGCGTCGGAGAGCTCCTTGCGCAGACGCGCGTTCTCGTGCTTGAGGGACCCGGCCCTGGCGATCCCGTCGAACCAGTCGCTCACGGGTGAGATCACCCCGTTCACCGCGTCCTCGATCGGCGCCTTGACGTCTCGTGCCCAGGATCGCGTCCGGTCGATGACACCCGTACCGCGCTGGTCGAGCGTGATCAACGTGATCGCGGTCAGGACGAGCAGGACGACGAGTGATCGACCGCGGCTCGTCCGTCGAGAAACGACCACGACTCGACCAGGCTCCCGTCAGCCCCGGTCAGTGCTGCTGCGACGAGATCAGCACCTGCTTCAGCGCGTCGAACTCCTCGAGGCACTGACCCGAACCGATCACCACGGAGAACAGCGGGTTCGGCGAGACGAGAATGGGCATACCCGTCTCGGCCTTGAGGCGGGCGTCCAGGCCGTGCAACAACGCACCGCCACCGGTGATGACGATGCCCTTCTCCATGATGTCGGCCGCCAGCTCGGGAGGCGTCTTGTCGAGCGTGACCTTCACCGCGTCGACGATCGCCGAGACCGGTTCCTCGATCGACTCGCGGATCTCCTCGGTGGACACGACGATCGTCTTCGGCAGGCCGGTGACGAGGTCGCGGCCGCGGATCTCGGCGTAGAGCTCCTCTTCCAGCGGATACGCGCTGCCGAGCGCGACCTTGATCTCCTCGGCCGTACGCTCGCCGAGCGCGAGCGAGTACTCCTTCTTCACGAAGTTGATGATCGACTCGTCGAGCTCGTCGCCGCCGATACGGATCGACTCGCTCGCCACGATCCCACCGAGCGAGATGACCGCGACCTCGGTCGTGCCGCCGCCGATATCGACGACCATGTT
Organism: Acidimicrobiia bacterium; assembly: GCA_046331155.1. Taxonomy (GTDB): domain Bacteria; phylum Actinomycetota; class Acidimicrobiia; order IMCC26256; family CAWATG01; genus JAXLRK01. The sequence continues at coordinate 473,565 of JAXLRK010000002.1, read as the reverse complement.
GCCGGTCGGCTCGTGCACCGGCAGCCCGGAGCCGATCGCGGCGGCCATCGGCTCCTCGATGATGTACGCCGGCTTGCGCGCGCCGGCGTACTCGGCGGCCTCCTGCACGGCACGCTGTTCGACGCCCGTGATGCCGGACGGGACGCAGATCACCATGCGGGGCTTCGCCCAGCGGCGCTGATGCACCCGCTGGATGAAGTAGCGCAGCATCTTCTCGCAGATGTCGAAGTCGGCGATCACGCCGTCCTTGAGCGGTCGGATGGCCTGGATGTGGCCGGGTGTACGGCCGATCATCCGTTTCGCCTCCGAGCCCACGGCGAGCGGCCGCCCGTCACGCTTGTTGATGGCCACGACCGACGGCTCGTTCAACACGATCCCGCGCCCACGCACGTAGACGAGCGTGTTGGCGGTGCCCAGGTCGACCGCCATGTCGCGGCCGACGATGGACGAATACCAGGGTTCGGTCACGGTGAGCCTCCCGCCTCGGGTCGGAGGCGTGACGAATCTGGCAAGGGTATTGGGACTCGGGCGGCTCGGTCCAGCCGCCCCTCGGCTACTTCGCCCCTGACCTTGCGAACTGGCCCGCACCAGCCCGTCATTTCCCCGTACTGGCACGGTCCAGTTCGAGCTCGGGTGTGACCTCGGTTACTTCGCCAGGTGGGGGAAGAAGATCGCGATCTCGCGCTCGGCGGACTCGGCGCCGTCGGAGCCGTGGACCAGGTTCTCGCCGGTTTCGAGCGCCAGGTCGCCGCGGATGGTGCCCGGCGCGGCCTCCCGGGGGTTGGTGACCCCCATGAGGGTGCGGACGGTCTTCCATGTGTCGGGACCGCCTTCGACGACCATCGCCACGAGTGGGCTGCGGGTGATGAACGACACCAACTCGCCGAAGAAGGGCTTCGTCTGGTGCTCGGCATAGTGCCGGCCGGCGGTGTCGGTGTCGATGCGGCGCAGCTCCAGGGCCGTGATCCGGAGCCCCTTTCGCTCGATCCGACCGATGATCTCTCCGACCAGGCCACGCTCGACCGCGTCGGGCTTGCACAGGACGAGGGTGCGTTCGCTCATGTTCTTGCCTCCTGGCGCCTGCTGCGCCGGGCCGGCAGGCCACGCTCACTGCTCGGCGGGATACCCGCCTCCCGACGCTCGCTCATGTTCTTGCCTCCTGGCGCCTGGCGCCGCGGGCGCGGGCCGGGCGGCGAGGGTAGCGGTGGTCAACCGGCCCTCGCCGATCGGCCCGGATGCGCGAGGATCGGTTCGGGAGGTCGCCGATGAACGTGCTGCTCGTCACCACCGACCAACACAAGGCCGCGACGATCGGCGCGTACGGCGACCCGATGGGCGCGACGCCCCGCCTCGACGCGTTCGCAGCCGCGGGCACCACCTACACCACGTGCCGCACGCAGAACCCGTTCTGCCAGCCGGCCCGAGCCTCGATCCTCACCGGGCAACACCCCAGCACCCACGGCGTCGTCCGCAACGGCATCGACCTGCCCGCGGAAGCAGCGGACGACTCCGTCGCGACCTTGCTCGCCCGGGCCGGTCTCCGTACGGCGTTCTTCGGCAAGGCCCACTTCGCCTCCTACTGGCCCGACTACCCCACCGGCAGTCCCGAGTCCGAGGCCGACTCCGCGCTCGTGCCCGACGACTGGTTCGGGCCGTACTTCGGGTTCGACCACGTCGAGCTCACCCTCGACACCCACAACATCCGGATCGCACCCGCGGCCGGCCAGTGGAACTGGGGCTTCGGCCCTCCGCCGATCGGGCTGCACTACGCGCGCTACCTCTTCCGGGACGGGCGCGCGCGCGGCATCGAACGGCTACGGAAGATGCAGCCCGAGGCGGCAGGAAGGCGGTGGGACCACACCCAGACGTGGCCGAACCAACTCGACGAGGGGGACCACCCGACGACGTGGACGGCGGACCGTGCGATCAACTGGATCGCCCGCGTCGACACGGACCGGCCGTTCTTCGCCTGGGTGAGCTTCGCGGACCCGCACCACCCGTTCGACCCACCCGCGCCGTGGTCGTCGCGGTTCGCGCCCGACGACATGCGCGCGGTGTTGCCCACCGCGCACCCCGACGAGTTCGCGGCGAAGCCGCCGATGCACGAAGCATGGACCCGTGGGTTCGCAGGCTCGCCGTTCGAGTGGGCCAACCCCGGCTGGACGCGCCTCACGACCGATGAGCAGCTCGGGGTCCTCGCCGCCTACTACGGAATGGTCGCGCAGCTCGACCACAACTTCGGCCGGCTGGTCGACGCGCTCGATGCCCGGGGCCTGGCCGACGACACGCTCGTGGTGTTCAGCTCCGACCACGGCGACTACCTCGGCGACCATCAGATGATGTTGAAGGGCCCGATCCACTACGAGGCGCTCGTGCGCGTGGCCCTCGTCGTGCGGGGCCCCGGGTTCGACGCCGGGCAACGGGTCGACGCCCCGGTCGGGACGATCGACCTCGCGCCGACGTTCCTCGCCGCGATCGGGCTCACCATCCCCGAGACGATGGAGGGCCGGCCGCTGACCGGGCCGCCTCGGGACCACGTGCTCACGGAGGACGACATGGTGCGCGACTTCCTCCAGCTCCGGACGCTCACCACGCCCGAGTGGCGAGTCACCCGCGACCTCGTCCGCGAGGACGATGGAGAGCTCTACGACCGTCGAGACGACCCGGGCGAGCTCGTGAACCGGTTCAACGATCCCGCGTACCGGTCGACGCGCGACGAGCTGCTCGCGACGTTGCACGACGTGATGCGTCACGACCTCGGCCGCACGCTCCCCCAGGTCTGCGAGGCCGGCTGACGCCACCGTCCGGTCGGGTCAGTAGGCGCCGAGCACCTGGCGGGCCGCGCCCACGACGTACAGCGAGCCGGTCACCACGATCTGTCCGTCCTCGGCCGTGACGGCGAGCGCGCGCGCGATGGCGTCAGGCACGGCGTCGACGACATCCACCCGATCGGAGGGCACGCCGAGATCGCGCGCCGCGGCCGCGACCTCGGCCGGATCGAGCGCGCGCGGGCTCGGCGGTCGACAGCAGATCACGCGCTCGGCCGCCGCCACGTCGACCGCTTCGAGCATCTCGTGCGGCTCCTTCTCCCGCAACAACCCGATCACGAGCGTTCGGGGCGACTCGGCGAACTCCTCGGCGAGCGCCCGCCTCAGCGCCTGGCACCCGGCCACGTTGTGCGCACCGTCGAGGAGCACGAGCGGCTGGTGACCGACCACCTCGAGCCGTCCCGGCGACCGCACCGCGGCGAACGCCTCCACGACGAGCTCGGGGGACAGCGCCACACCCGCGAACGCCTCGGCCGCGGCCAGGGCGATCGCGGCGTTGTCGGCCTGGTGCGCGCCGTGTAGCGGGAGGAACACGTCGGTGTAGGACGCCGATGGCGTGAAGAGGTCGACCACCCGGCCACCCATGGCGAGTCGCTGGCTCCCCACGCCGAAATCGACACCCCGCCGCACGGTCCGTGCCGCGTCCGGATCGTCGAACAGCGCGGCGAGCGCCGGGTCGGTCTCGCCGAGCACGAGGATCGAGCCGGGCTTGACGATCCCGGCCTTCTCGGCCGCGATCTGCTCCCGGGTCGGGCCGAGGTACTCGACGTGGTCGATGCTCACGTTGGTGACGACGGCCACGTCGCCACGCACCACGTTGGTCGCGTCCCACCGTCCACCGAGGCCTACCTCGACCACCCCGACGTCGACCGCGACGTCAGCGAACCACTCGAGCGCGGCCGCGGTCAGCAGCTCGAAGAAGCTGGGCCGTTCGGCGACGTGCTGCTCCACGGTCGCGAGGGTCGTGAGCAGTCCGGCGAGAGAGTCGTCGTCGATCGGCGAGCCGTTCCAGGCCATCCGCTCGTTGACCCGCTGAAGGTGGGGACTCGTGTACGAGCCGACCGAGAGCCCGGCGGCAAGGAGGAGCTCGGTGGTCATCCGCGCCACCGAGGTCTTGCCGTTCGTGCCGGTCAGGTGCACCGCCGGATACTCGAGTTGCGGGGAACCGAGCAACGTCGTCAGCGACTCGATCCGGTCGAGCGTGGGCGCGGCGACTCGGCGCTCCGCGGACGCGCCGGCCTCGAGGTTGACGTGCGCGTCCAACCACTGCAACGCGTCGCCGATGTGCATGGTCGCACGGTGCTCCGTCACCGATCCGTCACCGATCCGTCACCGATCCGCCACCGATCCGCCACCGATCCGCCACCGATCCGTCACCTATCCGTCGCCGAACATCCGGCGCTGGGCCATCAGGGCGCCGACGGCGTCGCTCAGCTCCCCTTCGCGCACCTCCTGCTTCTCCACGATGTTGCGGGGAGCGCGGCCCGTGAAGGACGGATCGGCGAGCTTGGCTCGCACCTTCTCGAGCTCGACCTCCAGCTTCCCGATCTGGCGGTCGAGCTGCGCGCGCGCCGCGGCGACGTCGATCAGGCCGTCGAACGGGATCACGATCTCGGCACCCGCCGCCACGAGCCGCTGCTCGCCCTGGGTGGCATGGCGACCGGACGTGAGGTCGAGCCGCTCGAGCCCCGCCAGCGCACAGATCTCCGGCTGCAGGGTCTGCAACGTCGAGTCCTGCCCACCGTCGGCGGGCGCGATGTAGGCCACGAAACGCCGCGACGGTGCGATGGAGTGCTCCGAGCGGAACCGGCGGATCGCGGAGACGATCTCGGTGACCGCGGCGATCGCGGCGTCGGTGGGCTGATCGATCCACTCGTCGCGTGCTGTGGGCCACTCGGTCGTGATGAGCAGACCGGCGCCACCCAACCGGGACCAGAGCTCCTCGGTCACGAAGGGGATGACCGGGTGCAGCAGCCTGAGGACGGCCCCGAGCACGGTCGCCAGCACGCGTTGCGTGTGCTCGCGGGCATCGCCACCCGCCTGCAACGGGAGCTTGGCGAGCTCGATGTACCAGTCGCAGAACTCGCTCCACACGAACTTCTGGAGCTCGCCGACGCCCTTCGCGAAGTCGTAGGCGTCGAACCCACGGTCCACCGCGTCGATCACCTGCGCCAGCCGTGACAGGATCCACCGGTCGGCGACCCGAAGGAGCGCCGGATCCGGAAGATCGCCCTCGAGCGACGACAGCGGCCGTCCGTCGAGGTTGATCGACACGAAGCGGGCCGAGTTCCAGATCTTGTTGACGAAGTTGCGCGCCCCTTCGACCCACTCGGTTGCGAGGGGCACGTCCTGCCCGGGGCTCGCGGCCCGGGTCAACGCGAAGCGCAGCGCGTCGGCACCGAACCGGTCGATGAGCTCGAGGGGATCGACCACGTTGCCGTACGACTTCGACATCTTGCGTCCGTCGGCGTCGCGCACGAGCCCGTGGATCGCCACTTCGCGGAAGGGCACATCGTCCATGAAGTGGAGGCCCATCTGCATCATGCGCGCGACCCAGAAGAAGATGATGTCGAACCCCGTGTGCAGCATCGAGTTCGGGTAGAAGCGCGTGAGGTCGCCGGTGTGATCCGGCCAGCCGAGCGTGCTGAAGGGCCACAGCGCGCTCGAGAACCACGTATCGAGCACGTCGTCGTCCTGGCGGAGATCGGCCGAGCCACACGCGCCGCACGCCGTCGGGTCCTCCACCGAGACGTTCACGTGTCCGCAGTCGCCGCAGTACCACGCGGGAATGCGATGACCCCACCAGATCTGACGGCTGATGCACCAGTCGCGGACGTTCTCCATCCAGTTGAAGTACGTCTTCTCCCAGCGCTCGGGCACGAACTGCGTACGGTCGTCGCGCACCGCGGCGATCGCGGGCCGGGCGAGCGGCTCGACCTTCACGAACCACTGGAGCGACAGGCGTGGCTCGACCACGGTGTGGCACCGGTAGCAGTGGCCGACCGAGTGCCGGTGGGGCTCGACCTTCTCGAGCAGGCCCGCCTCACCCAACGCGGCCTTGACCGCGTCGCGCGCGGCGAAACGATCCATGCCTTCGAACGCGCCGCCTTCGTGGTTGACCACCGCGCTCTCGTCGAAGATGTCGATGGCCGGAAGGTGGTGCCGCTGCGCGATCTCGAAGTCGTTCGGGTCGTGGGCGGGCGTGACCTTGACCGCGCCGGTGCCGAACTCCGCGTCCACCGCCTCGTCGGCGACGAGCGGGATCTCGCGGCCGACCAACGGCAGGCGCAACGCGCGCCCGACGAGGTGCTCGTAGCGCGGGTCCGCCGGATTGACCGCGACCGCGGTGTCGCCCAGCATCGTCTCGGCCCGCGTCGTCGCCACCGTCACGTAGCCGTCGCCTTCGACGAACGGGTAGCGGATGTGGACGAGCTCGCCGTCGACCTCCTCGTGCTCGACCTCGATGTCCGAGAGCGCGGTGTGACAGCGCGGGCACCAGTTGATGATGCGGTTGGCCCGGTAGACGAGGCCCTCGGTGTAGAGCCGGACGAAGACCACGCGCACCGCGCGGGAGAGGCCGTCGTCCATGGTGAACCGTTCGCGGGTCCAGTCGCACGACGACCCCAGCCGCCGCATCTGCGTCGTGATCGTGCCGCCCGAGTGCCGCTTCCACTCCCAGACCCGTTCGACGAACGCCTCCCGTCCCACCTGGTGCCGGTCGACGCCTTCGTCGCGCAGCAGGCGCTCGACGACGTTCTGGGTCGCGATGCCGGCGTGGTCCGTGCCCGGGAGCCAAAGGGCTGCGAACCCCTGCATGCGTTTGCGGCGGATGGTGGCGTCGATGAGCGAGTGCTCGAAGGCGTGGCCCATGTGCAGGCTGCCGGTGACGTTCGGCGGCGGGATGACGATGCAGAACGGCTCGCCGTCGGGCCGGAGCTCGGGCCGGAAGGCACCCGAGTCCTCCCAGACGGGGTACCAGCGCCCTTCCGCATCGGTCGGCGCGTAGCTCTTGGGAAACGAGTCGGACGCTTCGCGGGCCTCGGGCATGCCGGGATTCTACGGGGCGGCTCCCGACCCACCCCGGGTGGGCCGTTCGGCCCATTTGGTACTCGGACTCTTGCCCTGATTCGGCTGAACACCGCATACTGCTCTCAACTCGGGGGCGGGCCGGGCCGAACAACCTCTGGCAGCGGTACGAACCGAAGGCGGCTCGGGGGGCGCGCGAGTGGTGGGGGTAATCCGCAGGATCAGGCGAACGATCGGGGTGGTCTGCCTCGCCGTCGCCACCATGGCGGCCACGTCTTCCCCGGCCCATGCCGGAGACGTCCGCTTCTTCGGCTCGACGGGAGCCGCACACCTGAACCAGCCCATCGTCGGCATCGCCTCGACGCCGACCGGCGACGGCTACTGGCTGGCCGCCAGTGACGGAGGCATCTTCTCGTTCGGCGACGCGGAGTACCACGGCTCGACCGGAGGCATCGGCCTCAACAGCCCGATCGTCGGCATCGCCTCGACGCCGACCGGCGACGGCTACTGGCTCGTCGCCCGCGACGGCGGCATCTTCGCCTTCGGCGACGCCGTCTTCCACGGCAGCACGGGCAGCCTCCACCTCAACAGCCCGATCGTCGGCATGGCGGCCACGCGGACCGGCGAGGGCTACTGGCTCGTCGCCCGCGACGGCGGCATCTTCGCCTTCGGCGACGCCGTCTTCCACGGCAGCACGGGCAGCCTCCACCTCAACAGCCCGATCGTCGGCATGGCGGCATCACGCAGTGGTGCCGGCTACCTGCTCGCGGCGGCCGACGGCGGCATCTTCGCCTTCGGCGACGGGGCCTTCGCCGGTTCGGCCGGTGGCCTCCATCTCGGTGCGCCCGTGGCGGGGATCACCATGAACCCCGTCGGCCCGGGCTACTGGCTGGTGACGGTCACCGGCGGCGTCTTCGCCTTCGGCGGCGCACCCCTCTACAGCCAGAGCGGCGCCGGCGCACCACAGGGCTGGATCACCGGCATGGCGGCGGCGAGCGGAACGACCGGGTATTGGACCGTGAACGCCGGCGGCGGAGTCTTCACGTACGCGCCCGAGCACCGCTCCTACACCGACGTCCTGCGCCCCGCACCCGACGGCGCGAACGCCATCGCGCGGGACCTGTTCGACCGCATCAACACGGAGCGCGCGGCCCGAGGCCTCGATCCCCTGGCCTGGGACAACCGCCTCGCCGGCACGGCCGACACCTGGGCCGTGACGATGCCGAGCGCCGGGTTCCGGCACCAGAACCTGGCCGGGCTGATCGGCGCCCCCGGCTTCGCGGGCCGCTACTCCCGGCTCGGCGAGAACATATACAACGGGTCGGGCACCTTCGCCGGGTCCGGGCCCGCCCACGCCGGGGCCGTCGGGTTCATGAACTCCCCCGAGCACCGCGCCAACGTCCTCGAGCCCGGGTTCACGTCCATCGGCATCGGTGCGTACTGCGCGCCCGACGGGAGCCTCTGGGTGACCGAGGAGTTCGGGACCCCCGTCGAGTGGGCGGCCCCCGCCTGGGACCCGGCCACGCCACCGGCACCGCCGATGGCCCGCCCCTCGCTCGACGGCCCGCACTGCTGAGCCGCTCCCCAATCCCACCGTTCAACCCCACCGTTCTTTCGATGATTTCCCCGAACTATCGGGGGAATCCATCGAAAGAACGAATTTGGTATGGGTCAGGCGCTGCGGCGGCTCTTCTCGCCCTCGACGATGAGCGTCGGCGACACCTTGTCGAGCACCACGCTGCGGTCGATCACGCACTTCGTGACGTCGCTTCGACTGGGGAGGTCGTACATCACCTCGAGCAGCACCTCCTCGAGGATCGCCCGGAGGCCGCGGGCGCCGGTTCCCCGCTTGAGCGCTTCGTCGCCGACTGCGTCGAGCGCGTCGTCGGTGAACTCGAGGTCGACGTCGTCGAAGTGGAAGAACTTCTGGTACTGCTTCAGGAGCGCGTTCTTCGGCTCCACGAGGATCCGGATGAGCGCGTCCTTGTCGAGGTTGTGCACCGCGCTGATGACGGGGAGCCGGCCGACGAACTCGGGGATCAACCCGAACTTCAACAGATCCTCGGGGAGCACGCCGCCGAGCAGGTTGCCGAGGTCCTTCTCCTCGGCCCGGCGGATGTCGGCGCCGAAGCCGACCCCGCGGTTGCCGATGCGGCTCTCGATGATCTTGTCGATGCCGGCGAACGCACCACCGCAGATGAACAGGATGTTCGTGGTGTCGATCTGGATGAACTCCTGGTGGGGGTGCTTGCGCCCGCCTTGCGGCGGCACCGATGCCGTCGTCCCCTCGAGGATCTTCAGCAGCGCCTGCTGCACGCCCTCGCCCGAGACGTCGCGGGTGATCGACGGGTTCTCGGCCTTGCGCGCGATCTTGTCGATCTCGTCGATGTAGATGATGCCGGTCTCCGCCTTCTTGACGTCGTAGTCGGCGGCCTGGATCAGCTTGAGGAGGATGTTCTCGACGTCTTCGCCGACGTAGCCGGCCTCGGTGAGGGCGGTGGCGTCCGCGATCGCGAACGGCACCTTGAGCATCCGCGCCAGCGTCTGCGCGAGCAGCGTCTTGCCACAACCGGTCGGGCCGATGAGCAGGATGTTGCTCTTCTGGAGCTCGACGTCGGGGTCGCCGTACGCGCCGGCCTGCACCCGCTTGTAGTGGTTGTAGACCGCGACGGACAGGATCTTCTTGGCCTGCTCCTGGCCGATCACGTAGTCGTTGACGTAGTCGTAGATCTCACGCGGCTTCGGAAGCTCGTCGAACTTGACCTCGCTGGTCTGCGAGAGCTCTTCCTCGATGATCTCGTTGCAGAGGTCGATGCACTCGTCGCAGATGTACACGCCGGGGCCGGCGATCAGCTTCTTGACCTGCTTCTGGCTCTTCCCGCAGAACGAGCACTTCAGCAGATCACCACCGTCACCGAACTTGGCCACGACGAGTCCCCCTGGTCGAGTTCGCTCAGCTTACGCCCGCCGGCACCGACAGCGCGGCGAGCTCACGGCTGGAGATCACCTCGTCGACGATCCCGTAGTCCTTCGCCTCGGTCGCGCTCATGATGAAGTCACGGTCCGTGTCCTTCGCCACCTTCTCGACACTCTGGCCCGTGTGATGCGACAGGAGCTCGTCGAGCGTGGTGCGCATGCGCTCGATCTCCTTGGCCTGGATCATGATGTCGACCGACTGGCCCTGCGCGCCGCCGTGAGGCTGGTGGATGAGGATGCGCGCGTGCGGGAGGACGTAGCGCTTGTCCTTCTCCCCCGCCGCCAGCAGGACCGCCGCGGCCGACGCGGCCTGCCCGACGCAGATCGTGGAGACGTCGGGCTTGATGTACTGCATGGTGTCGTAGATCGCGAACAGCCCCGTGATCTCGCCGCCCGGCGAGTTGATGTAGATCGAGATGTCCTTGTCGGGATCCTCGCTCTCCAGGTGGAGGAGCTGGGCGATGATCAGGTTGGAGACCGTGTCGTCGATCGGCGTGCCGAGGAAGATGATGCGCTCCTTGAGCAGGCGCGAGTAGATGTCGAACGCGCGCTCGCCCCGGTTCGTCTGCTCGATGACCGTGGGGACCATGTAGTTGTAGATCGGCTGGTTCACGCCTCGGGCTCCTCCGTCGTCGTCTCGGTTACATCGGCCGCTTCGGCGCCGACCTGCACACTCTCACCGGCCGAGTTACCGGCCGGTAGGCTCAGATCGAGGGGGTTGCCGTCCCGGTCCACCACGGCCGCGTGGTCGACCAGGAATTGCAGGGCCTTGCCCCGAACGATGTCAGAGCGTACCGCCTGAAGGACGCCGCGCCGGTCGAGATCCTTCCTGACCTTGGCCGGCTTCGCGTCCAGTCGCTCGGCGAGCCGCTCGACCTCGGCATCCAGCTCGTCGTCGGTCGCCACCAGGGCCTCCTGGGCCACGACCGCCCGCAATCCGAGATCGGCTTTCACGCCCTGGGTGGCGCCGGCGCGCAGCTCGCCGATGAACGCGTCCTGTTCCTGGCCGGTTGCCGCGAGGTACTGGGCGATCGTCGCGCCCTGCTGCTCGAGGCGGTGGGCGAAGTCGTGGAGGCGTTGCTGCATCTCCTCGACGACGAGGGTCTCGGGCGCGTCGACGTCGACCATGGCGGCGAGCTCCTCGAGGACCCGGTCGCGCAGGGCCATCTGCGCCTGAACCTTGCCGACGAGCTCCATTCGAGCGCGGACGTCGGCGCGGAGTGCGTCGACCGTGTCGAACTCGCTGACCTCCGACACCCAGTCGTCGGTGACCTCGGGCAGCACCTTGCGCTTCGTCTCCTTCACGAGCACGCGGAAGGAGACCTCCTGACCGGCGGCGTCGCCGAAACGTTCGGGCAACACGTCGGTGAACTCGAGGATGTCGCCCGGCTTCTTGCCGCGCAGCGCCACGTCGAGTGCGGGCACGATCATCTCCGCACCCACCTCGTAGAGGAAGTCGGTGGCGGAGAGCTCGGGCACGCCCTCGCCGTTCACGGAACCGGAGAGGTCGATGGTGGCGTAGTCGCCGTCGATCAGCGGCGTGTCGGACTCGGCGAGATCGGCGAAGCGCTCCCGCAGGTTGGCGACCTGGGCGTCGATCTGCTCGTCTCCCACCGGCGGGACGTCGAGGCGCACCTGGAGGGCGTCGTAACCGGTGAGGGTGACGACGGGCCGGACCTCCACCACGGCGTCGAACTCGACGTCGCCTCCGTCCTCGCCGGCGGTGATCTTCAGCTCCGGCGCCGCGATGGTGTCGAGCCCCTCGGCCAGGACCGCGTTCATGTAGTAGTCGGGGACGGAGTCCTTCAGGGCCTGTTCCCGCGCCACCTCGGGACCGAACCGTGCCTCGAGCAACCGGCGGGGTGCCTTTCCCGGCCGGAACCCGGGGATCTTGACCTCCCGGGCGAGCTTGCGGAACGCGGCGTCGATCGCGGTCTCGAACTCGTCGGCGGGCACGGTCACGTGCAGGCGGACCTTGTTGTCGTCGGCGGGTTCGACGTTGCGCGTGATCTCGGCCATGGGGGAACGCAGTGTACAGGCGCGGGTTCCGGCCCCTCGTACCTTCGGGCCCGCCGGGCCCGGGCGCGGGTCCACGGCACCGGCTTCTGTGTCACTCAGGTGACGCGTGGCGTCGCCTCCATGACACGGAGCGGCGACGGCGCGAGCGCGGCTCGACCCGGTCCGGGCGCCTACCATGGCCCTTCACGGGGCGTGGCGCAGTTCGGCAGCGTGCTTGCTTTGGGAGCAAGAAGTCGCGGGTTCAAATCCCGCCGCCCCGACTCCGCCGACGTCACTGCCGCTACCCTCGACAACCTCGCGGGTGTAGCTCAATGGCAGAGTCCCAGCCTTCCAAGCTGGTCATGCGGGTTCGATTCCCGTCACCCGCTCCAACCCGTTCGGGCAGGTCAGGTGGCGTGATGCCGGCCTTCGCTCCCGTCTGCACCGACTCGGCGGGCGCCACCCGTGCCCTCCCCGTGCCCTAGAGAGCCCTAGAGAGCGGGAGGTCCGTCCCATCGCGAGCGCAGCACCCGTCGACTCTTCCAGTCCCGCGCGACGAGCGTTCCGTCTGCGCACAAGACGGCATCGACCGGTTGTTCGCCGAGATGCACGGAGCCAATCGTCTCGAAGGAGGTCGGATCGATGAGGAGCACGTCTCCGCTGAACGGCCGAGCCACCACACATACTCGCTCGTCGAGCGGAAACCAGAAGCCCCCGATGAAGAGTCGCACCCGCTCTTCGCTCGTGTGCTGGAGTCGAACCGAGTCGAGGACTTCCCACGTTCCCGTCCGGAGTCGCACGAGCGTGTCGTAGTCGTCGATCCAGACCTCACGCGACGCGGTGCGGAAGTGGACCGACGGGTTCCCGCCTCGATCCGCGAGAGACAGGCGATCCCTGACCGTCCGCGTCGCGGGGTCGTAGAGCACAGGATGCGAATCGCGCTGGACACAGACGACGAGCAGCTCTGAGCCTGGCACTTCGTACGGCTCGAGCAATCCCTGGTAGCCGAGGTCGTACGAACCCTCGTTGTACCAAGTGAGTGGATCGAGCTGCGCGTCATCCGGGTCGATGTGGAGCAGCTGATCGCGATCGTTTGCCCATACGTGCACGTATCTCGGTACCGACGACAACAAGTCAGCTTCTCCGTCAAAGCTCCAGCGCTCTTCACGATGAACCGCGGTGGCGAGCACGTCGAGCGGTCGATCAACCGAGCGGACTGTGCAGCGGTGCGACTGATCCTCGAGGCTCTCGACGATAAGGAGATGACGGCCGTCAGCACTCGACCGCATCCGGAATCCGTTCGTGAACTCGTGGAGGCGCTCCTCGCGGCCCGCCTCTACGTCATAGCTCCAGAGCCATCGGTACTCGTCAGCCCAACCCGCGTGCGAGAGAACACGCCGACCATCGGGCGAAAGCAGCATTGGCACAACCGAACTCTACGAGCGACGCGAGACGAGGAGCTGCTGCACCCGTTGGTGGGAGATGCCGAGGATGTCGGCGGCGTCGCGGCGGCTGAGACCCATGTGGTCGAGACGCTGAGCAGCCTTCGCCATCGTCGTGGTCGCCCGCCTGGCGGCGTCTGACGCCGCACTCCGGGCTTGTGTTGCCTCGCTCGCGACGCTGGCCAGCTCCGGAGGCCACTGAGGCGTGATCGTGAGACCGTCAGGGTCACGGTCGAGCCAGAGGGCGAGCGCCTCCCGTATGCGGTCCTCGGCCTGGCGGAGACTGCGGCCGTAGGTGTGGCAGCCGTCGATGCCCTTGATGCTGACGAGCCACGCGTCGCTCTCGGGATCGCGCTCGTACACCGCTACGTAGTTCTTCGTCCTCGTCATCGCAGCCATCCTTCTCCGAGACACGGCGCCAGCGCACGCTCGATGCTGCGCAGCGTCCCAATCGGGATGTCCTCGCCTCGATGGATCGGGATCACGGTTTGGCAACCTCCTGGACAACGGACGATCACGTGCGAACCGCGCTGGCGGAGGACTTCGCAGCCTCGCCGCTGGGGCCGACGCAGGACCTCTCGCCCTGTCATTCGTCTATCTCGCTAGACACTCTAGCGCGCCCGGCTTCGATGACCTCGTCGAGGGCCCGGGCGATGACGGCATCGCGGTCGCGGGTGGCGTGCTGGTAGCGGAGGGCGGCGGCTGCTGAGGAGTGACCCATGCGATGCATCAGCTCGCGCGTGCTCGCCCCCGTTGCCGCGGTGAGCGTGTTGCAGGTGTGCCGCAAATCGTGGAAGCGGAAGCCGAGCATGCCCACCGCCTCGGTCGCGGCTGACCACTTGGCCCACCAGTTGTGGCGGCGGATCGGCGCACCCTTCGCCCCGGTGAACACCCGAGCGGCGTCATCGGACGCGACGAAGACGTCGAGGTGCGCGGCGAGCTCGGGCACCAGCGCGTCGGGGATCACCAGGGTGCGCCGGCCGGCGTCCGACTTCGGCGGACCGATCAGGAGCGCCCCGCCCGACAGCTCGACCTGGTTCTCGACCACGGAGATCGTGCGGGCGTCGAGGTCGATGCGGCAACGAGTGAGCGCGGCAAGCTCGCCGAAGCGCAGACCCGCGAACCCCGCGGTGAGAACAAGCACACGGAAGCGCGGCTCGACCGCATCCGCGAGCGCCCAGACCCGCGCGATCGTCGCGACCGGGCGTTCAGGAGTGCGCTCTACGCCGGCACCTTTGATCGCGCACGGGTTGCGCACGATCAGCTCGTCGGCGACCGCGGTGTTCAGGATGGCCCGCAGTAGCCGGTAGCACTTGGCGACCGTGACGCGGCCGGGAGTCTCGGAACGGAGCCGGGCTGCGTACCAGTGCCGCACGACAGCCCCCGTGAGCTTGCCGAGCTGGCGATCACCGAGTGCGGGGATCAGGTGACGGTCGAGCAGTGACCGGTAGAGCTCGACCGTGCGCGGGCGGAGCCCCGGGCGCGACGCGAGCCAGCCGTCGGCGTACTCGGAGAAGGTGATCGTTCCGGCGCGCGGGTCGACCCACGCGCCACGAGCGATCTCCGCCTCGGTCGCCGAGAGCCAGCGGTTCGCGTCGGCGACGGTCGCGAACGTCCTCGGCGCCCTGTGACGATGTCCGGACGCGTCGAGGTAGCGCGCCTGGTAGCGCCCTGACGGCAGCTTGCGGACGTTCCTGAAGGTGCGGCGCCGGCCCATGCTCCTCTCCCGCTGGAGGGCTGCTCAGGCGGCGCCGGGGCGCTGCGATCCGGAGCGTGCGCCGCGCGCGGGGCGGACCGGCTCCTCGTCAAGCAGCGTACCGAGCGGGTGTGACGGTGACCGCGGCGTGAAGCGGCACGAGTCGAGCCAGGCCGCGACGTCGGTCGGATCGAAGCGCACGAAGCGGCCGACCTTGACGAACGGGATCCGCCGCTCGGCGACGAGCCGTCGCACATGACGCTCGGTGACACCGAGACGCTCCGCGAGCGCATCCATGTCGATCAACCGCGAGAGCTCTGCCACACCGCGGAAAAGCGCGACCGACCGACGACACGCGTCAAGATCTCTCGGAAACCGCCTCCAACGCGAGACACAGACTCGCCACTTGCGCGTAGCGCAAGTGGCAGAACGCTCGCCGCGATGTCACTGCAGAGGGAGAATCACGCGGTGCCCGCAGGAGATGACGACTGGCGTCTTACGAACCAGGAGGCGTACCTACGTGGAAGACGGCTCCGGTGGAGCACCTACGTCGGACCACGACCGGATTGGGACCACGACCATTGCGAGTTCTGCTGGGCGAAGTTCGCCGCTGCAGACGTCGACGACGAGGTGATGGGCGAGGGGTACGTCAACGACGACGACGAGCGCCACTGGATCTGCTCCGAGTGCTTCGAGGACTTTCACGATCGCTTCGGGTGGATCGTCACATGACGGGCGTCACCGAGCCCCCGTTGTGCCCTCTGCGTGCCCTAAGCACCGGGCGCGAGCGGTCCCGAGCGGTCATGAGCGGTACACCCGAACCCACGCTGACCTGCACCGATGTCTGCACACGCGAAGGTCGGCCGCGCAGCGGCCGACCTTCCAAGCTGGTTATGCGGGTTCGATTCCCGTCACCCGCTCCACTGCGAGGGTGCAGGTCAGGGGGCGTGATGCCGGCCTTCTCGCACACCTGGACCGCGCGCCGAAGAGGCCGACCCTGACGTCGGCGTGATGAGCGAGTTGTCGCGGTAGAAACGTCGCTTCGCCCAGAGCGCCACGTACACGAGGGCGACGAGCGCAGGGACTTCGATCAGAGGCCCGATGGTGCCGGCGAGCGCCTGGCCCGAGGTGACGCCGAAGACGGCAATCGACACCGCGATCGCGAGTTCGAAGTTGTTGCCTGCCGCGGTGAATGCGATCGACGCGTTGCGCTCGTATGGGAACCGATAGCGGTAACCCAGCACGAATGAACCCGTCCACATGAGCGCGAAGTACGCGAGCAGCGGCAGCGCAACGCGCGCGACGTCGAGGGGGTGGTTCGTGATCTGCTTTCCCTGGAGCGCGAAGAGCACGACGATCGTGAACAGCAATCCCCACAGTGCGACCGGCGCGATGCGGGGAAGGAACCTGTCCTCGTACCACTCCGTGCCGCGCCGGGCTTCGAGAATGGTGCGGGTGAGGAAGCCTGCGGCGAGCGGGATGCCGAGGAAGATGATCACGGACTTGGCGATCGCCCAGAGCGAGACGTCGAGTTGCGCGGCGTCGAGGCCGAGCCAACTCGGAAGGACGGAGAGATAGAACCAGGCGAGCACCGAGTACATCGCGATCTGGAACAACGAGTTCATCGCGACGAGAACTGCGGCGAGCTCTCGGCTACCGCACGCGAGGTCGTTCCAGATGAGCACCATCGCGATGCAACGCGCGAGCCCGACGACGATCAAGCCCGTGCGGAGTTCCGGGAGGTCGGCCAGGAACATCCATGCAAGGGTGAACATCAGCAGCGGTCCGACGAGCCAGTTCATCACCAACGACAGCGCGAGCGCCCGTCGATCCGTGAGCTCGTCACCGATGTGGCGATACCGCACCTTGGCCAGCACGGGATACATCATCGCCAGGAGCCCGATCGCGATCGGCAGCGAGACCGTGTCGACCTTCACGCGTTCCAATGAGTGATCGAGGTCGGCGATCAGCCGACCAAGCACCAGCCCGGTGGCCATGGCGAGCCCGATCCACAGCGGCAGGTAGCGGTCGAGGGGCGGGAGCCGTGCGGCCACCGAAGCCGACGTTGCGGCTGGCTCTGTGACCGTCACTTCGTGTGGCCGGTCAGCAGCACGAGTCGTCGGAAGCCGGCGCGCCGATACCCACCGGTTGCGACACGGAGGTCTCGGGAGCGCAGCACGTGTCGGCAGCACCCACGACCTCACCCATCATCTGTTCGGCGTCGCCGGTCTTGACGTACCACTCCCACTTCGCGCCGTCGGGGTCGGTCACCCACGTCTCGGTCTTCGTCGCGTAACAACACACCGTGTCGTCGATCCCCGTGGTCTCGAGACCGGCACTCGAGAGTCGAGCCTCGGCGGTCGTGACCTCGGTCGCATCCATCGCCTCCACGCCGAGGTGGTTCAGCGTGCCGCCTTCGGGTGCCTCGACGAGCACGAGCTTGAGCGGCGGATCGGCGATCTCGAAGTTGGCGTAACCAGGCTTGCGCTTCGCCGCCGGGGTGGCGAACAGCTTCGAGTAGAAGTCGACCGCGGCATCGACATCGCTGACATTGAGGGCGAGCTGTACTCGGGACACGGTGACCTCCGACGATCGGTTAGATTGACCGACGTCGATACTAAACAATAGATCGACTACTGTCAATATATCGATTCGTCGAGGACGAGGTGGAGACGTGGCGACGAAGCGCACCGGCGCCTGCTGCACACCCGTGACCGCAGCCCCACTCGCCGAAGCCGACGCCGACGATCTCGCCGAGGCGTTCAAGGCCCTTGCCGACCCGGTTCGTCTCCGACTGCTCTCCCTCGTCGCGAGCGCGACCGACGGTGAAGTGTGCGCGTGCGACCTCGTCGCACCGTCCAACCGCTCGCAACCGACGGTCTCCCACCATCTCGCCCAGTTGGTCGACGCGGGGCTTCTTCATCGGGAGCGGCGCGGCAAGTGGGCCTGGTATCGCGTCGACGCCGACCGGCTCTCGGCGCTGCAGGCCGCCCTCGCGCCCCAGTAGCCGCCTGCCGGGAGAACGCGGCGGGTCTGCCCCGTGTCTGGTCGACGGGGGTGAGCTTGCCGAGCGTCCGCGGCCGGCGAGGACGGTTGCGTGTGCTCGATCCGCCCGCTCCCGTTGGAGCACCGATCGAGCCCCACGGTCACGCCCACCTCGCGGGCGCGCGGCACCATTCCCTACACTCGTCTGGAACAAGGAGGAAGGTGCCGCGATGGATGCAGACCAGGTACGGGTGTACTCGCTCAGCAAGGGTCCGGCGGTCTACGCGCGGCCGGACATGAACCTGCGCCAGCTCGCGGTCTTGCTGACCGAGAACAACATCGGCGCCGCGCTCGTCCGGGGGCCGCACCACGCCGAGGGCCTCGTCTCCGAGCGGGACCTCGTCCGGGCGGTGGCCGAGGGCCTGCCGCTCAAGGGCACCCGCGTCGACGAGATCATGACCGAGGACCTCGTCACCGTGCACCCGGGCGACTCGCTCTTCGAGGCCGTCCGGACGATGCTGGACGCCGAGGTGCGACATCTGCCGATCGTGGAGGACGGCGTGCACTCCGGTGTGATCTCGGCGCGCGACGCCCTCGCCGCGTTCGCCGCCGACGCCGCGAGCCGGGCCGCGGCCGCCCCGACCGCGCGTGCGACCGGTGCCCGAGGAACCGCGACGAGGGCCGCCGCACGCAAGCCGGCCGCCAAGAAGACCAGCACCAAGCCGGCCGCCAAGAAGACCAGCGCCGAGAAGACCGCCGCACGCAAGCCGGCTGCCAAGAGCACGGCACGCAAGCCGGCTGCCAAGAGCACGGCACGCAAGCCGGCCGCCAGGACGACCGCCGCACGCAAGCCGGCCGCCAGGACGACCGCCGCACGCAAGCCGGCCGCCAGGACGACCGCCGCACGCAAGCCGGCCGCCAAGAAGACCAGCACCAAGAAGACGAGTACCAAGAAGACCGCCCGACGCCGGTAGCCCGTCCGCCCTCGGGACCGGACGCACCTGGCCGTGCCGCGGCCGACGTGGTGTCGGGCGCTGGTTGACGGCCGCCAGGGCACGAAGACCGGCGCTCCTGACCGTTTCTCCCGAGGACGTCGTCGCGCCGTCGGTCGGGGCAGGGCGGACGAGCCTCCCTTCCACCGCCGGTGACCGACCCGGGGCTGGACGATTCTCTGGATACGCCGTTTATGGGCGATTCCTGTGCAATGTGCGTATCATTGGAGCTCGGGATCGTGAGGAGGAGGCGGCGATGCGAGGTTGGGTACGCGGGTTCGGGGTGGTGATGGTCGTGGCGCTGGGCGGCGCGTGTGTCGCCGCCCCACCTCCGCCGGCGCGTGACGTCGGCGGGGCCCACGGAGACCACGGCGATCACGGCGGCGGGGCCGAGGGTGGGTCTCACGGCCGGCCGAGCCCTCGCTGCGCGCTGCCCGGGACCGGTGGCGACTTCACCGCGGCCAACCCGGCGGACGAGGGCGTCGACCCGACGATCGTCGGGAAGGTCATCGACGCGATCGCCCCGCAGCTCACGACGAGCTTCCGCATCTACCGCCACGACTGCCTCGTCGGCCGGACGTTGCTCGACGACGTGACCGCCCGCCAACCCCAGCAGTTCTTCAGCATGACCAAGACCGTCGTGTCCCTGCTCGTGGGCAAGGCGATCTCGATGGGCCGGCTGAGGCTCGACGATCCGATCGGGCGATACCTCCCCGAGGCCGACGCCGCTCACGGCGCGATCACCGTGCGGCAGCTGCTCACGCAGACCTCGGGCCTCACGTTTGCCTGGGCCAACGACCTCCTCGGGTCGATCGACGACTCCGAGAAGACCGCGCTGTCGCTGCCGTTCGCGCACCAGCCCGGGACCTACTTCGAGTATGCGCAGACGACCGTGACGTTGCTCGGCATCGTCGTGCAGCGCGCGGTCGACGAGGACCTCCAGGCGTTCGCCGACACCGAGCTGTTCGGCCCGATCGGCATCACGCATCGTGACTGGAGTTGGGCCCGAGACGGCAAGGGCGCGACGCACGGGTACGCGTGGCTACTGATGACGCCGATCGCGGCCGCCCGCCTCGGCGAGCTCGTCCTGCACCGCGGCGCGTGGAACGGCGACCCGGTGATCGATGCTGCCTACATCGACGAGATGGGCAAGCCCACGCCCACCAACGGCGGCTACGGCCTTCTCACCCCCACGAACGCGGGCATCGGCGGTTGGACCTCGTTCGGGCGTCATTGGTTCGCGGGGCGCCGGCTCCCGGCTGCGCCGGCCGACACGGTGGAGTTCTCCGGGTTCCTCGACCAGGCGATCTTCGTCGTGCCGAGCCTCGACCTGGTCGTCGTGCGTTTCGGGATCGCAGCCCGCGAAGGATGGGACTACGAGCTGTTCCGGACGCTCACACCGGCAGTGCGCGGGGTGCACTACGTCGATCCGGGCCCGTTCGTGCCGGGTCCGAGCGACGTCCCGTTCGAACAGCTCGTCAACGTTCCACTACTGCTTCGCCAGATCTTCGGGACCTGATCCGGATTCACCGCCCGAGGACCGCCCCGCGCGCGACGAGGTCGGCGAGGCTGGTCTGTTGGAGGGAGCCGCGCAACGCGTCCTGGGCCCGCGTCCAGGTGCCGTGCACCGCGCAGGGATGTCCGGCGTCGCACGCCGAATCCCGCAGCACGCAGCGAACGGTGCGGATGGGTCCTTCGAGCGCCTCGATGACGTCGAGGAGGCTGATGTCGTCGGCCGGGCGGGTCAGCGAGTACCCGCCGCTCTGACCGGCCTGGGAGGCGACCAGCCCGGCGCGAACGAGGTGCCCCAGGACCTGGGCGGCGAACCCGGCCGGGATGCCCGCCGAGCTGGCGAGCTCACGGGCCTTGTGCCGCTGCCCGTCGCCCAGGACGATCGCCGCCCTGACCCCGTAGTCGGCCGTCCGGCTGAGCTCGATCTCCATCCCGCAACACTACTACCCAGCGCGATGTACTGTACGTTGAGTACCTCAGTTAAGGTACCGATAAACGCAGGTCGTGACCGGGAACGGCCTGAGAAAGCCCAGCGGTCGACCACCGACCGACCCGAGGAGGAAGGAAGCCGCCATGACCCACCATCCCCCCGTACGACCCCGAAGCGCCCGGCGCATCGGGATCTCGGCTCTCGTCGCCGTGTTGCTCCTGGCGCTCGCCGCCGTCGTGACCAGCCCGGCGGCGCTCGCGTCCGGTAAGACCGTCGACGTGACCCTCGCCGACCTCTCGATCAAGCCCGGCACGATCACCGTGGCGTCGGGGACCGACCTCACGCTGCACGTGACGAACGCCGGGGCCATCACCCACAACCTCAAGGAAGAGGGCAAGTCGCCCGGCACGAAGGACTTGAAGCCCGGCACCTCGGCCGACCTCGAGCTCGGCAAGGTCACCGCGCCGATCACCCTCTGGTGCACCATCCCCGGGCACAAGGCGGCCGGCATGTCGATGACGGTCAACGTGACCGGTAAGGCCGCCGCGAGCCACACCGCCGCGATGCACATGGCGAAGGCCGGGGCGTCTTCGACGCAATTCGACTCGAAGGACCAGTCCCTCGACCCGAGCGCCACGCCTCCCAAGGACTTCGTGGCCCGCGACCCGTCGCTCGCCCCGGTCGCGCCCGGCACGACGCACGACGTCACGTTCCACATCCAGGACAAGGTCCTCGAGGTCGCGCCCGGCGTGAAGCAGCGGATGTGGACGTTCAACGGCACCGTTCCCGGACCGATCCTGCACGGCCGGATCGGCGACACCTTCAACGTGACCGTCGTCAACGACGCCACGATGACGCACAACATCGACTTTCATGCCAGCCAGACGTCGATGGACGTCGACATGGCGCCCATCCAGCCGGGGAAGTCGCTCACCTACAGCTTCAAGGCCGAGTACAGCGGCATCTGGATGTACCACTGCGGCACCGCGCCGGCCCTCCAGCACATCGGCAACGGCATGTACGGCGCGGTCGTCATCGACCCACCGACGCTCGCGCCGGTGCAGCACGAGTGGGCCCTCGTCCAGAGCGAGCTCTACTTCGGCCCGAAGAACCAGCCGAGCGACTACGCGAAGATGCAGGCGTTCGCGCCCGACGCGGTCGTGTTCAACGGGTACGCGTCCCAGTACTCGTTCAACCCGCTGCACGTGAAGGTCGGCGACCGCATCCGCATCTGGGTGCTCGACGCGGGCCCGAGCGAGAACAGCTCGTTCCACATCGTCGGCACGATCTTCGACACCGTCTTCAAGGAAGGCGCCTACATCCTCCGGCGCAACAACCCCGAAGGCGGTGGCTCGCAGGCCATGGACCTCCAGCCCGCCCAGGGTGGCTACGTCGAGTTCCAGGTCCGCAAGCCCGGGAAGTACGCGATCGTGACGCACAAGTTCGTGAACGTGGGCAAGGGCGCCCTCGGCATGATCATGGCCGAGTGACGAACACCCGAACGACAGACGACAGCGGCGCAGGCGGGAGCCTGCGCCGCTGTCGCGTGGGGTGACCGAGGGGATTCGAACCCCCGACTTCCAGGACCACAACCTGGCGCTCTAACCAACTGAGCTACGGCCACCAGGCCGCGGGTCCGGCGGTGGGCACCGCGAACCCGCGGAAGAGAACTTAGCGCCGGATCCGCCGGAGAGGCCCCGTTCGGTGCCGACCATGTGCGAGGCTCGCGGTCGAGCGCGCAGACCGCGGCACCGTGGGGAGGGTCGATGAGCGAGCGTCGGGAGGCGGGTACCCCGCCGAGCCGCGAGCGTGGCGGGCCGGCCCGGCGCCGAAGGCACCAAGAGACACGACCATGAGCGAGTTGAGATCCGCGTTGCCCGCCTGGCTCCGGGACTACGACCGGCGCCGGCTGGCCACCGACGTGATCGCCGGCGCCACGCTGTCGGCGGTGGCCATCCCCGAGGTCCTGGGCTACACGTCGATCGCGAAGATGCCGCTGGTCACGGGCCTGTACACCATCATCTTCCCGACGATCCTGTTCGCCCTCCTCGGCTCGTCGAAGCTTCTCGTGGTGGGCGCCGACTCGGCCACGGCCGCGCTGTTCGCGGCCGGTGCCATCGGTATCGCCGGGCTGACGCCCGGGTCGTCGGAATGGGTCGCGTACGCGGGCCTCACCGCGCTGATGTGCGGTGTGTTCCTCGTCGTGGCCCGGGTGTTGAAGCTCGGCTTCCTGGGCGACTTCCTCTCCGCCTCGGTGCTCATCGGCTTCCTCACCGGCGTGGGGATCCAGGTCCTCACCGGCCAGCTCCCGGAGATGCTCGGCGTCGCCAAGGGGACGGGCACCTGGTTCCAGCAGCAGTGGCACCTCCTCACGTCGCTGGGCGACATCCAGTGGGCGACGTTGGGCTTCGCGATCGCCACGATCGTGATCATCCTGGGCTTCGAGCGCTTCCTGCCGCGGGTGCCGGGCGCCATCGTCGCGGTCGTCGGGCTCATCGTCGTGTCGACCCTGACCGACGCGTCCACTCACGGCGTCGCGGTCGTCGGCTCGGTCCCCAAGGGCTTCCCCCCGATCGGGTTCCCGAGCGGGTTGACGCTGTCCGACATCGGGGCCGTCACCGGCATCGCGATCTCGTGCGTGGTGCTGATCATCGCCCAGAGCGCGGCGACGTCACGCAGCTTCGCCATGAAGCACGGCGACAAGGCCGACATCAACCGGGATCTCGTGGGCCTCGCCGGCGCCAACTTCGCGGCCGGCCTCACGGGCACCTTCGTGGTCAACGGGTCGCCGACCAAGACCGAGATCCTCGACGAGCAGAAGGGGCGCACCCAGGTCGCCAACCTCACGATGGCGGGCATCGCGCTGCTGTTCACCGTGTTCTTCACGTCGGTGCTGAAGAACATGCCGAGCTCGGTGCTCGCCGCCATCGTCTTCCTGATCGGCGTCAACCTCGTCGACGTCACCGGGCTGCGGCGTATCCTGGCCCGCCGCCCGAGCGAGTTCGTGATCGCCGGGCTCACCGCGATCACGGTGTTCGCGATCGGCGTCGAGCAGGGCATCATCCTCGCCGTCGTCATCTCGATCCTCGAGATCGTCCGGCGCCAGTACAAGCCGGCCGCGTTCGTGGTGGGCGAGACCGGCGACGAGGAACCGACCTACGCCACCGCGGCACCCGGGCAGCAGAGCGAACCCGGCCTCATCGTGTTCCGCTACGACGCCGAGCTCTTCTACGCCAACGCCAACCGCTTCGTGGACGACGTCGAAGCACTCGTGGAGAACGCGCCCGACCCGGTCCGCTGGGTGGTCCTCGACGCGGGCGCGCTCGACGACGTCGACTACTCGGCGGGCCTGAGCCTCGGCGCGCTCGCCGACTACCTCGCGGCCAAGCACATCACCGTCGCGCTCGCCCGCGCCGACACGCAGCTCCTCCACACGCTCGATCTGTACGGCCTGCGCGCCAAGTTCCCCGACGAACGGGCCTACGGCAACCTCCAGGACGCGATCGACGCCTTCCGCTCCTCGCCGGGCCGGTCCTGAGCGGACCCTCACACCACCTGCGGCCGGTCGCCGTGTCGTGGGCTCGCAGTGCACGGAGCGCGCCCGGAGGGATTCGAACCCCCGACCCGCAGATTAGAAGTCTGCCGCTCTCTCCAGCTGAGCTACGGGCGCCTGTCCCTCGGGAACGACCCAGTCTACCGGCCGGCCGGCTCCACCCCTCCGGAGCGTCGAACCGGACCCGCCGGGCGGGCGCGGATACGATGACCGCCCGAGCGCCCCTAGCTCAATTGGTTAGAGCAACAGACTCTTAATCTGTGGGTTCTGGGTTCGAGTCCCAGGGGGCGTACCCCTACATCGGGCCGGCATCGTGAGCCGGCCCGATGTACGTGACCTCACACCCTCGGCGCGACGGCCGTGGCGTGACTCGGAGGCTCGCATGCTGGACCATGTCTCGATCCAATGCGCCGACGCGGCGGCGAGCGCGGCCTTCTACGACGCCGTCCTCGGCACGCTCGGCGCGCAACGGATCATGGAGTTCGGCCCCGCGATCGGCTACGGGATCGGCGGCAAGCCCGACTTCTGGATCGGCCCCGTCGAGACCGGCAGCGGGTTCCGTGAGAACCACCTCGCGTTCGCCGCGCCCGACCGGGCAACGGTCCGGGCCTTCTTCGAGGCCGCCGTCGCGAGCGGTGCCGAGGTGCTCCACGAGCCGCGGCTCCGGCCCGAGTACCACCCGAACTACTACGGGGCCTTCGTGCGTGACCCGGACGGCAACAACGTCGAGGCCGTCTGCCACCTGCCCGAGTAGCCACAAGTCGTCACGGCGTCGGCGGTCGGCGGCGGGCGCCGGGTCGCACGCCGTCGACTCCTACACTGCGCCGCCATGGGAATCGACCCGCTGGCGCCGTTCCGGCACGATGGACGCGTGGCGATCGTCACGGGAGCGAGCTCGGGCCTCGGCCACCGCTTCGCCCGCGTGCTCGACGCGGCCGGCGCACGCGTCGCGCTCGTCGCGCGGCGCCGCGAGCGGCTCGAGGCCCTGGCATCGGAACTGACCGATCCCTTCGTCCTCCCGACCGACCTGGCGTCGATGGCAGAGGTGAGCGGCGTCGTCGACCGCGTCGTCGACCGGTACGGGCGCGTCGACGTGCTGGTGAACAACGCCGGCATCACCGACATCGCGCCCGCCCTCGACGAATCGATCGACGAGTTCACGGCCACGGTCGACGTCAACCTCGTCGCTCCCTTCGTGCTCGCACAGCGCGCCGCGCGGGCCATGATCGCAGCCTCGACACGCGGAGCGATCGTGAACGTCGCGTCGGTGCTCGGCACCGTGGGTGTGGGTCAGATCCCTCAGGCCGGGTACGCCGCGTCGAAAGGCGGCCTGATCAACCTGACACGCGAGTTGGCGGCGCAGTGGGCCCGAAAGGGGGTGCGCGTCAACGCGCTCGCCCCCGGGTGGTTCCGGTCCGAGATGACCGACGAGAGGATGTTCGCCGACGAGCGGAGCATGCAGTGGATGCGGTCACGGACGCCGATGGGTCGCGGCGGCGAGGAGCACGAGCTCGACGGCGCGCTGCTGTTCCTCGCCGGCGACGCGTCGAGCTTCGTGACCGGGCAGGTGCTCTGCGTCGACGGTGGCTGGACCGCGATCTGAGCTCCGCCCGAGCGACGAGGCGCGCTCAGCGCGACGAACGTCGAGCGCTCCGGAAGCGCACCATCACCAGGCCCGCGCCGAGCGCGACGGCGCCGATCGCCGCCAACCCGAGGACGTCGCCTCCGGTGACGGGCAGCCCACCGGACTTCACCTGCGCCACGGGCGCGGCCTGCACCGCAGGGGCGGCCTGGGCGGCGGGTGCCGGCTGCGCGACGCGCTCGGGCGAGACCACGACCGAGGGCGGAGTGGGCGACGGGTAGAGCGGGTCCGTCTGGGCCGCCGCCGGCAACGCGAACGCCACGAGGGCCACGCCGACCACCACGAACAACACGCCGATCCGACCGTGCATGACGCTCTCCATCTCGACCGAGGATCCCGGCACTCGCCGGGATCGTACCCCCGCACACGGCCGTCGACACGGATGGAGGACCGATTCCTCGCGACCACCGGCACCGTCGTTCGAGGCCCTTCCGTTGCGGGCCGCACCTGGACACGCACCGCGCGACACTGGAGCCGCGGCGAGCGTGGCGGAACTGGCAGACGCGCCGGGTTTAGGTCCCGGTGCCCGCAAGGGCTTGGGGGTTCGACTCCCCCCGCTCGCACCGGGGCGCTCTCGCCGGCGCGCTACCTGCGCTTCTTCTTTCCCTTTCGCCGGCCGAGCAGGCCACGCCGCTCCTTGGCCGCGAACTCGCCGAGGATGGACGGCGCGGCCGAGTTCACGATCTCCTCCGCCGCGTCGAGCAGCGCGGCCACGTCCTCGCCCTCGGGCTCGGGCTCCGGCGGTTCTGCTCCCTTGGCCAGGCTCCCGTAGGACCAGCCGGCGTCCATGAGGCGCAGCGCGAACGAGGGGCAGTCGTCGGGGCATCGCCACGGCGCCTCGGGCGCCAGGTCGAGCTTGCACTTCCGGACGACCTCGCCGGAGGGGTAGGTCCGGCTCTCGTAGTGCTTGCACTCGGTCCGCATCGGCATCCCGTCATTGTGGCGCAGCCGGCACGCCGGACGGCGCACACCCCGACCGTTCTCCGGGCTTCGGTGGTTCAGCCGATCCAGTCCTCCGCCTCGCCGAGCAGGTACCGGCTGACGGCGAGGCAGCGGTCGAGCAGCTCACAGGTCACGGCCTCGCCGTTGCGGATCCGCACCAGCGACACGCTCACGTGGGCGATCACCCGGAGCGCCCGCTCGGGCGCGTCCGTGGCGAGCGGGATGGAGTCGATCGCCGAGACCTCGAGCGGGAGGTCGGGCCCGCCGATCCCGGCCAGATCGGTGGCGAGCACCAGCAGGTCGGGGCCGTGCGCGAGCGGCGGCAACGCCCACGTGAAGCTGAGCGGGAAGTGGAACTCGTCGGGCGGCTCCTCCATCTCGGCGAGCCCGACGACCGCGTCCTCGAAGCCGAGCAGCACACGGGGGTCGATGTCGAGCGCGAGGTACAGGTCCACCGGACCCTCGCAGCCCTCCTCGGGGTGCAGGTCCACCTCCCACGTCTGGCGCAGCGAGTAGCTCTCCACGAAGTGACGCTCGTCGTGCACGTGGAACCCGTGTTCCACGGCGTGATCCTTCAGGTCCGCCACGAAGCCCGCGATGTCGATGACCGCCATCTGCCCGATACCTCAGTCGAGACCGAACGCGCGGCCGAGGCCGGCGACCGCCTCGTCGAGCGCGATCTCGGCGGGCTCCATGAACGCCTGCATCCCGAAGAAGCCGTGGAACATGCCGCCGTACCGGGTGCTCACCACGGAGTTGCCGGCTTCGCGTAGCCGGTTGGCGTACGCCTCCCCCTGGTCGCGCAGGGGATCGAACTCCGCGGTGATCACCATCGCCGGTGGCAGGCCTCTGAGGTTGGCGGCGCGCATCGGCGACACCCGCCAGTCCGCGGCACGCTCGACGTCGCCCTCGAGGTAGTGGTCGTAGAACCACTGCATCCCCTCGACCTCGAGGAAGTAGCCGACCGCATTCTCGCGCATCGACTCGCTATCGAACTCGTAGTCGGTGACCGGGTAGATCATGAGCTGGTACACCAGCGGTGGACCTCCCGCGTCGCGCGCGAGCAGGCTCACGACGGCAGTGAGGTTGCCGCCGGCGCTGTCGCCGCCGACCGCGATGCGCTCGGGGTCCGCGCCGAGCTCCGCCGCGTGGGCGTGCACCCACTCGAGCGCGAAGAAGCAGTCGTCGACGGGAACGGGGAACGGGTGCTCGGGCGCGAGCCGGTAGTCGACCGACACGACGACGCAGCCGACGCGGTTCGCCAGCTCCCGGGTGACGCCGTCGTGCGTGTCGACGTTGCCGATCACCCAGCCGCCGCCGTGGTAGTAGACGAGCACCGGGAGGTCGCGGTCGACCGCGGGTCGGTAGACGCGGATCGGGATGTCGCCGTGCGGGCCCGGGATCATGCGGTCCTCCACGTGGGCGAGGTCGACCGTCGGTTCGGCGGCGGTGAGGAGCTCGTTGATCGCGGACCGGATCTCGCCGACCGTCGTGTCGGGCTCGATGCGCAGCGGGAGCTCGTTCATGGCGCCGAGCAGGGCCTCGGCCTGGGGGTGCAACGGCATCAGCGTCTCCTTCGGTACGTCAAGCGTCGCGCAACGCGGCCGCGAGCATCCGAACGGCGCGGCCCCGGTGCGAGCGGGCGTGTTTCTCCTGGGCCGTCATCTCGGCGAAGGAACGGCCGTCGCCCTCGGCCGGCACGAACACCGGGTCGTAGCCGAACCCGTTCGCGCCGCTCGGCGCCCGGGCGATCGTCCCTTCGACGGCACCACGCGCAACCAGCTCACGACCGCCGGTCCATCTCACCAGGATCACCGTCTCGAAGCGGGCGGTCCGCCGGCCGTCCGGCACGTCGCGCAGCGCGTCGAGGAGCTTCGCGACGTTGTCGGCGGCGATCCCTTCCGGGCCGGCGTACCGGGCCGAGTGGACGCCGGGCGCGCCGCCGAGCGCATCGACGAGCAAGCCGGTGTCGTCGGCGATGGCAGGGAGCCCGGTCGCCGTCCCGACTCCGACGGCCTTGATCCGGGCGTTCTCCTCCAGCGTCGCGCCGGTCTCCTCGACGTCGGGCGCCGCGGCCAGGCGCAACGGCTCGAACGGCTCGGTCGCTCCCTGGACGACGAAGCCGACGAGGGTGTCGTCCACCTCGACGGCCCACGCCGCGAGCGGCTCGTCGAGCGCCGCGCTCAGCACCTCGTTGATCTCGCGCGCCTTGTCGACGTTGCCGGTCGCGAGCACGAACCGGCCCGGCGCCGGCAGCTTCACCGGCGCGGCGCGGGCGGCTCGGCGACGACCGTGCGCTGGAGCTCGAAGATCTCCGAGATCCCGAGCTCGGCCAGGCGCAACAGCTCGTCGAGCTCGGTGCGCGAGAACGGGATGCCCTCGGCGGTGCCCTGGACCTCGACGAAGCGGCCCGCGCCGGTCATGACCACGTTCATGTCGACCTCGGCGCGCACGTCCTCGGAGTACTCGAGGTCGAGGCACGGCAGTGCGTCGACGACACCCACCGAGATCGCGGCGCAGGTGTCGGTGAGCGGGTGCCCCCCGAGCCGTCCGGCCGCGACGAGACGGCTACAGGCGTCGTGGAGCGCGAGGTAGCCACCGCAGATGGACGCCGTGCGGGTGCCGCCGTCGGCCTGGAGCACGTCACAGTCCACCGTGATCTGGTTCTCGCCGAGCATCGCCAGGTCCGTCACCGCGCGCAGCGACCGGCCGATCAGCCGCTGGATCTCCTGGGTCCGACCCGACTGCTTGCCCTTGGCCGCCTCGCGGCTGACCCGCTCGGCCGTCGAGCCCGGCAGCATCGAGTACTCGCCGGTGACCCAGCCCTGGCCTTTGCCGCGCAGCCACGGCGGGATCCGGTCCTCCACCGACGCGGTGCACAACACCCGCGTCCGACCCATCTCCACCAGCACCGAGCCGGCCGCGAACTCCGTGTAGTCGCGCGTGAACCGCACGTCGCGCAGCTGATCGGGCTCACGGCCGTCCTTGCGTATCCCCATGGTGTCCCTCGGCGGTCGGCGGGTGGAAGCGGCGCGAAGGATACGCCCTCCCTGGCGCTCGGTAGGGTCTGGACCATGACCGGGAGGTTGCCGTTCGACCCGATCGAGGAGGCGCGTCGGCACTGGCGCGGCCACGGGTGGACGGCGGCTGCCGACGGCATGGCGGCCGTGACCTCGGTGATGCGGGCACAGCAGATCTTCCTCGCCCGAGTCGACGAGTTGCTCAAGCCGCTCGACCTCACCTTCGCCCGCTACGAGGCCCTCATGCTGCTGGTCTTCAGCCGCACCGGTGCGTTGCCACTCGGACGGATGGGCGAACGGCTCCAGGTGCACCCGAGCAGCGTGACCAACACGGTCGACCGCCTGGAGCGCCAGGGACTCGTCCGCCGGACCCGCCATCCGACCGACCGGCGTGCCACGCTCGCCGAGATCACGGCGCCCGGACGCAAGCTCGCGCGACACGCCACGGCCGTGTTGAACCGGGGTGTGTTCGAGGTCACCGGGCTGTCGGCGCGCGACGCGGTCGATCTCGTGCGAGTCCTGCGCAAGCTGCGCCGCGCCGAGGGCGACTTTGCCTGACCTCCGCTCCCCACCCCCAGCGTTCTTTCGATGATCTCCCCGAACTATTGGGGGATTCCATCGAAAGAACGCGAGTGGTGGGGCACGCCCGGTCAGACGTTGCGGCGGTACCGGCCCCCGACGTCGAACAGGGTGTGGGTGATCTCGCCCAGCGTGCAGCAGCGCACCGCGTCCATCAGCACGGCGAACAGGTTCTCTCCGGCCATGGCCGCGTCGCGCAGCCGGTAGAGCATCACCGGGCGCGCGTCCGCGTGGCGGCGCTGGAAGTCGTGGAGCCGGTCGAGCTGGTCGCGCTTCTCGTCGTCGCTCGACCGGGCGAGCTCCACTTCGGCCACTTCGTCGCTCTCGGGTCCGACGAACCGGTTGACGCCGACGATCGGCAGCGTGCCGTCGTGCTTCCTGCTCTCGTAGAGCATCGACTCGTCCTGGATCCGGCCCCGCTGGTACCCGGTCTCCATCGCACCGAGCACGCCGCCCCGCTCCGAGATGCGGTCGAACTCGGCGAGCACCGCGGCTTCGACCGCGTCGGTGAGCCACTCCACGATGAACGAGCCCTGAAGCGGGTTCTCGTTCGTGGCCGGACCCCACTCCTCGTGGATGATCTGCTGGATCGCGAGGGCCCGGCGCACCGACTCGTCCGTCGGCGTGGTCACCGCCTCGTCGTACGCATTCGTGTGCAGGCTGTTGCAGTTGTCGTACACCGCAGTGAGGGCCTGGAGCGTCGTACGGATGTCGTTGAACGCCATCTCCTGCGCGTGCAACGAACGGCCCGAGGTCTGCACGTGGTACTTGAGCTTCTGGGATCGTTCGTCCGCGCCGTAGCAGTCGCGCATGGCGACGGCCCAGATCCGGCGCGCGACGCGACCG
Source organism: Acidimicrobiia bacterium (assembly GCA_046331155.1). Classification (GTDB taxonomy): domain Bacteria; phylum Actinomycetota; class Acidimicrobiia; order IMCC26256; family CAWATG01; genus JAXLRK01. The sequence continues at coordinate 442,098 of JAXLRK010000002.1, read as the reverse complement.
AGCACCGTGTACTCGGGGTCCATGCCGTTGCTGAAGAAGAACGAGAGGTTGGGTGCGAAGTCGTCGATGTCCATCCCGCGGGCCAGATACGCCTCGACGTAGGTGAAGCCGTTGGCGAGCGTGAAGGCGAGCTGCGTGACGGGGTTCGCGCCCGCCTCGGCGATGTGGTAGCCGGAAATCGACACCGAGTAGAAGTTGCGCATCTCGTGCTCGACGAACCATTCCTGGATGTCGGCCATCATCGACAGCGCGAACTCGGTCGAGAAGATGCAGGTGTTCTGGCCCTGGTCCTCCTTGAGGATGTCGGCCTGGACGGTGCCACGGACCTGCCGGAACACCTCGGCGCGGAGTTGCTGCAACTCGTCGCGCGACGGCAGCCGGCCGTGTTCGCTCTCGAACGCGTCCACCCGCTGGTCGACCGCGGCGTTGAGGAACATCGCGAGGATCGCCGGCGCGGGCCCGTTGATCGTCATCGACACCGAGGTGCTCGGGTCGCACAGGTCGAACCCGGCGTAGAGCGCGCGCATGTCGTCGAGCGTCGCGATCGACACCCCCGAGTTGCCGACCTTGCCGTAGACGTCGGGGCGCTCGTCGGGATCGAAGCCGTACAGCGTGACCGAGTCGAACGCGGTCGACAGGCGCGTGGCCGGCATGCCCTCGGCCAGGAGGTGGAACCGACGGTTGGTGCGGTGTGGGCCGCCTTCGCCCGCGAACATGCGGGTGGGCGACTCGTGCTCCCGCTTGAAGGGGAACACGCCGGCCGTGAACGGGAAGCAGCCCGGGACGTTCTCCTCGCGCAACCAGCGCAGCTGCTCGCCATGGTCCTCGAACCTGGGGAGCGCGACCTTCGGGAGCTTCGTGCCCGAGAGCGATTCGCGAACGAGCGATGTCCGCAGCTCTCGATCCCGGATAGTCACGACCTGCTCGTCGCCGGCGTACGACTCGACGGTGGCCGGCCACTCGTCGAGCAGCCGTCGGGACTCGGCATCGAGGCGCGTGGCGTCGCGGAGGTGCTCGACGGCCGCGATCGCGTCGTGGCCGCCGGCGGCACCCGCGTCGTGCCCGCCGGCGGCACCCGCGTCGTGCCCGCCGGCGGCACCCGCGTCCCGCAGCGCGTCGACGGCGGCAGCGAGCTGCTGGCGCCTGCGGGCCGCGGCCATCTCGCGCTCCGTGGCCTCGTGGTACGACCGCACCACGCCGGCGACGTCGGCGAGATAGCGGGCGCGGTCCGCCGGGACGACCGATGCGAGGCGGGAGGAGGCGCGAGCGTCGACGGGTGCGAGCACGCCCGGGCTCACCCGCAGTCCGAGGGCGGCGAGGCGATCACGGAGGTACTGGTAGAGCGCGGTCACGCCGTCGTCGTTGAAGCGCGAGGCGACGGTGCCGAACACCGGCAGGTCATCGGACTCCAGGTAGGGGAGGTCGCGATTGCGGGCGAGCTGCCGGCGCACGTCGCGCCGCGCGTCCTCGGCGCCCCGTCGCTCGAACTTGTTGACGACCACCGCGTCGGCGAAGTCGAGCATGTCGATCTTCTCGAGCTGCGAGGCCGCGCCGAACTCGGGGGTCATCACGTAGACCGGCAGGTCGACGAAGGGCACGACCGCGGCGTCGCCCTGCCCGATCCCCGGCGTCTCGACGATCACGAGATCGAAGCCGGCGACCTTGCACGCCGCGATCACGTCCGTCACGGCGTCGGGCACCTCGTGCGCGGACGAGCGCGTGGCCAGCGACCGGAAGAAGATGCCCGGGGCGTGGATCGCGTTCATGCGGATCCGGTCGCCGAGCAGCGCGCCGCCGCCCCGCCGCCGGGTCGGGTCGATCGCGACGACCGCGATGCGCAGCTTGTCCTCCTGGTCGAGCCGGAAGCGGTTGACCAGCTCGTCGGTGAGCGACGACTTCCCGGAACCGCCGGTACCGGTGATCCCGAGGACCGGGACGGCGCGGCCCGCGGCCGCCCCTCGCAGCGCGTCGCGTTCCTCGGCGTTCACACGCCCGGCTTCGAGACAGGTGATCACCCGGGCGAGGGTCCCGTGGTCCCCTTCGGGCAACATCCCGAGCCAGCCCTCGCGCGGCGTGGCGAGGTCGACGTCACACGCCTCGACCATCGACTCGATCATTCCGACGAGCCCGAGCCGTTGCCCGTCGGCAGGCGTGAAGATCTTGGTGACGCCGTATGCCTCGAGGCGCTCGACCTCCGCGGGAACGATCACCCCTCCCCCGCCGCCGTACACCCTGACGTGCCCGGCGCCGCGGGCGCGGAGCAGGTCCACCAGGTACTCGAAGAACTCGAGGTGTCCGCCCTGGTAGGAGCTGATCGCCACGCCCTGCACGTCCTCCTGGACCGCAGCGGTGACGATCTCGTCGACCGAGCGGTTGTGGCCGAGGTGGACGACCTCGGCCCCCTGCCGTTGCAGGAGCCGCCGCATGATGTTGATCGCCGCGTCGTGGCCGTCGAACAGGCTGGCCGCGGTGACGAACCGGACCGGGTGCACGCTCACGCCGTCAGTCTACCGGTTTCGCGGACTTCTTTGGACGTCCAAGCATTTGCTCCGACGGGCTCGCCAGGCAATCCCCGGCGAGGCGTGTGTTGCTGGGGGATTCCCCACCGTGGACAACGCCTCGATGGACCAGGTGCGGGTCAGACGCGCGTGACCAGGTGGGGCGCGGCAAGGGTGACGGCCTCGCCGAACGCCGTGGACGCCTCGTCGACCGACAGCACGGGGTCGAGGCGGGGCCAGAGGTGCGTGATCATCAGGCGCCGGGCGCCGGCCTCACGCGCCGCCGTCCCGGCCTCGAGCGCGGAGAGGTGCAGCGGCGCCGGCTTCGAGACGTGCTGGTAGGTGGCCTCGGAGAGCACGAGGTCGGCGCCGGGGTCGAACGCGCCGACCGACCAACCCGGCCCGGTGTCGGACGTGTACACCAGGCGCTTGCCGTCGCCGCTCGCCTCGACGGCATAGGTCGGCGGGGGATGCTCCGTGCGCGAGAAACGCAGCGCGAGGTCGCCGACGGTCACGCGGTCGTCATCGCCGATCACGTTCCAGTCGAACGTGCCGCCCCAGTCGCCCACGAGGCTGCCCAGCCGGGTCTCGATGCCCTCGGGTCCGTAGACCGGCATGCCGTCGCGTTCGAGCCCGTATCGGAGCAGCACGTGCAGTCCGTAGATGTCGACGCAGTGGTCGGGGTGCTCGTGCGTGATCACGATCGCGTCGAGGTCGTCGATCGTCGTGTGGTGCTGGAGGTTGGCGAACGAGCCGTTGCCACAGTCCATCCAGATCGTGGTACCACCGCCGCGCACGAGGTACCCGCTGCACGCCCCGCCTGCGGCCGAGCCGTAGGACCCCGAGCACCCGAGCACCGTCAGGTCCATCGCCACGCCCTCACCGTCTGCACCTCCGGACCGAGGAACCGGGTCCCCAGCCGTCGAAACGTGTCCACGTCCCCGCTGGTCAGAAAGACGTGACGCCCGATACGGCCCGCGCGGGCCCGAGCATCGTCGTCGGCAGCCAGCATGGTACGCACGGCGAACGCCGTCTCGTCGGCGCTCGACACGAGGACCACGTCGCGGCCCATCACGTCGCCGATCGTCCGGGCCAACAGCGGGTAATGCGTACAACCGAGCACCAACGTGTCGACCTTGGCCGCCTGCACCGGCGCCAGCAGCCGCTCGGCCAACACGTGCACCTGGTCCGAGTCGACGTCGCCCGCCTCGACGAACTCGACGAATCCCGGGCATGCCGCGCACGTGAGCTCGATGTCGGGCGCGAGCCTCGCCGCGACCCGTTGGTACGCGCCGGACGAGATCGTCCCCACGGTCCCGATCACGCCGATGCGACCCGAAGTCGTCGCCTCGAGTGCCGACCGCAGTCCCGGTTCGATGACACCGACGACCGGCACCTGGTACCGCACGCCGAGCAGGTCGAGCGCGGCCGCGGCCGCGCTGTTGCACGCGACGACGAGCATCGACGCGCCGCGTTCGACCAGGAGGTCCGCGATCTGGATTGCATACCCGCGCAGCTCGGCGGCCGCCTTGGAGCCGTACGGGAACCGGCCGGTGTCGCCGAAGTAGAGCACGTCCTCGTGCGGCAGCAGGTCGATCAGCGCGCGCAGCACGGTGAGGCCGCCCAGCCCGGAGTCGAACACCCCTACGCTCACGGTTCGCTCTCCACGACACCGCCCGCCGCTCGCCGCAAGCGGTCGACCACCGCGATCCCGACACCTTCTTCGGGTGGCGGCACCGCGAGCACGACGTCGAGTGCCTGCGCGTCCGCGGCCCGCAGGCATGCGTAGAGGTCGCGCGCGTACTGCGCGACGTCGACGGGCGTCCCGAGCACCCGCGCTCCGGCGGGAAGCTCCCGGACGGCTCCGAGCGCCAGCACGCCGACCACGTCGCCCGCGTCGTCGAGCGCGCGGGCCCTCGTCGCCAGCTCGCCGCGCCCCACGAGCTCCACGCGCGCCCGCGGTGCATAGTGCGACGCGAGCCCGCCGGGCGCGCGCGGGTCACCCGCCCGGCGCTCCCGGACCTCCCGTCCGGCGATCGCTCGGATCCGCTCGACCGGGACACCACCGGGGCGCAGGAGCACGACCTGGTCGGTGGAGCAATCGACGATCGTGGATTCCACGCCCACCGCGCACGGCCCGCCGTCCAGGACCAGGTCGACGTCACCTTCGAGGTCGCAGCGCACGTCGGCCGCCGTCGTGGGGCTGACCCGCCCGAACCGATTCGCGGAAGGCGCGGCGACGCCGCCGCCGAACTCGTGCAACAGCGCCAGCGCGATCGATTGGTCGGGTACGCGGAGGCCGACGGTGTCGAGGCCCCCCGTGACCTCGTCGATCACGTGCAGGGCCCGTCGCACCACGATCGTCAACGGGCCGGGCCAGAACTCACGGGCGAGGCCGCGGGCGACGTCCGGTACCTCACGACCCCACGCGTCGAGCACCCGCTGGTCCGCGCCGTGCACGATGACCGGATGGTCGACGGGGCGGCCTTTCACGGCGAACAGCCGCTCGATCGCCTTCGCGTTGGTCGCATCGGCGCCGAGGCCGTAGACCGTTTCGGTGGGGAAGGCGACGAGCCCGCCGTCTCGAAGGAGCTCGACGGCGCGCGCGAGCAGCTCGGGATCGACCACCGGTGCGCTCACCAGTAGTTGATGACCTTGGCGCGCTCCTCGACGACGTCGAGATCGTCGGTCCACGCGCCCGACGACAGGTACTTCCAGCCGGCGTCGGGCAGCAGCGTGACGACCGTGCCCGACTCCATCTGAGCGGCCGTCTTCACCGCGCCCGCGATCGCCGCGCCGGACGAGATGCCCGCGAACACGCCGCACTCGTTCAGCAGTCGGCGCACGAACACGATCGACTCGCGGGGCCGTACGATGAGCTTCCGGTCGAGGATGGCGGGATCGAAGATCGGCGGCACGAAGCCCTCCTCCAACGACCGCAGGCCCTGCACGAGCTCACCGGCCGGCGGCTCGACCGCGATCACGCGCACGCCGGGCTTGTGCTCCTTCAGATACCGGCCCACGCCCATCAACGTGCCGCTCGTTCCGAGCCCGGCCACGAACGCGTCGACCTCGGGACAGTCGCGCAGGATCTCCGGTCCGGTGCCCTCGTAGTGCGCCAGCGGGTTGGCCGGGTTGCCGTACTGGAACAGCTTCACGAACGACGGATCCTCGACCGCGAGCTTCTCGGCGAGGCGGATGGCGCCATTGCTGCCCTCGGAAGCGGGCGACAGCACCATCTCGGCACCGAAGATCTCGAGGAGCTGCCGACGCTCGACCGACACGTTCTCGGGCATCACCACGACGAGCTGGTAGCCGCGCAGCTTCGAGACGAGCGCGAGCCCGATTCCCGTGTTGCCCGACGACGGCTCGAGGATCGTCGCACCGGCTTGCAGCACGCCGTCGGCCTCCGCCATCTCGATCATCTTCAGCGCGATGCGGTCCTTCGACGATCCGCCGGGGTTCTGGCCCTCGAGCTTGGCGTAGATCTTGACCGCGGGGTTCGGCGACAGCGCGTGCACACCCACGAGCGGCGTGTCGCCGATGACGCCGAGGACGGATTCGTGGCGCGCCACGGGCCTGGTCCCGGACTCCGGGCCGGCTCAGCCGCCCGCGACGGCGGGGAGGATGGAGAGCACGTCGCCGTCGGCGACCTTCGTGTCGAGCTGGTCGAGGTACCGGATGTCGTCGTCGTTGCGGTAGACGTTGACGAACTTGTGGAGCACGCCCGAGTCGTCGACCAGCTGCCCCGCCAGGCCCGGGTACTCGGTCACGAGCTCTTTGAACACTTCTCCCACCGTTGCGCCGTCGGCCGTGATCGACGCCGCGCCGTCGGTGTGGGTGCGCAGCAACGTGGGCAGACGGACTTCGACCGACACGACAGGACCTCTCGGGCTGGGGAAACTCGCCGAAGTGTACAAGTCCGACTCCCGGCGTCGGAATTCCCGCCTCCCGCCGCCCCCTATCCCCGAACTGGCCCGTGTCGCGGTACCCGTAGGGGCCCGCGGTGCGGTCCAGTTCGGAGGTTGGGCGAACTGGCCCGTGTCGCGGTACCCGTAGGGGCCCACGGTGCGGTCCAGTTCGAGGTCTTGGGGTCAGGACTCGGCGAGCTCGACGGGGACCTCGGCGATGACGCCGTCGCGGATCCGGTACGCCCGGAGCACCGGCTCGGCGTGCTTGAAGCTCACGAGCACGTAGATCCAGCCCGGCTCGAGGGCGGTGCGCACGTCGGTAGGCGACGGGTAGGCATCCGTGTGCGTGTGGGAGTGCCAGACGCCCACGAGGTCGAGGCCTCGTCCCTGGGCGTCGCGCATCGCCCGGATGAGATCACGCGAGTCGACGGTGTAGGTGCGCGCCGACGCGTCGGCGTTGCGGCACGGGTAGATCTCCCGAACCTGGCCGGTCGACTCGAGTCCGTCGAGCGGCCCGGCGAGCATTCCGCACGCTTCGTCGGGCAGACCGTCGTAGCAATGGGCGACGATGCGTTCGTACTGGTCGACGGTGAGGCGCAGCGTGGGGGTCGCGAAGGTCACGATTCCTCCGCGCCCGCATCCGACGCGGCCACGATCGCAGCCCAGACCTTTTCGGGCGTCAACGGCATGTCGAGGTGCCGAACGCCGTATGGCGCCAGGGCGTCGATCACCGCGTTGTGCACGGCGGGCGTGGAACCGATGGTGCCCGATTCGCCGATCCCCTTGGCGCCGAGCGGGTTGAGCGGCGTCGGTGTCTCGGTGTTGCTCGCTTCGAAGCTCGGGAGCTCGGCCGCGCTCGGCACCGCGTAGTCGAGCAGCGTGGCGGTCAGCGGGTTGCCGTCGTCGTCGTAGCGCACCGCCTCGAACAGCGCCTGCGCGACCCCCTGCGCGATCCCGCCGTGCTGCTGCCCGGCGACGAGCAAAGGGTTGAGGATACGGCCGCAGTCGTCGACGGCCACGTGCCGGAGGAGCTCGACCCGCCCGGTCTCGGTGTCGACCTCGACGACCGCGACGTGAGCGCCGAACGGGTACGTGGCTTCGCCCTGGCTGAAGTCGAGTGCGTGGGCGAGCGCGGGCTCCATGTCGGCGGGGCGGCGCGTGTCGTCGCGCGCGGCCTGCGCGAGCTCGGCCCAGCCGATTGCCGACGCGGGCACACCCGAGACGCCGAGCCCGGCGCCGGCGTGGACCACGATGTCCTCCGCCGAGGCTTCCAGGAGGTGCGCCGCGAGCTGCTTCGCCCGTGCGAGCACGGCCTCGGTCGCCCGGTGGACGGCGCTACCGGCGATCTGCAGCGACCGCGAACCCATCGTGCCCAGACCACGCGAGACGAGCGCGGTGTCGGACTGCACCACCTTCACGGCTTCCATGGGAACGCCGAGCAGTTCCGTCACGATCATCGCGAAGCTCGTCTCGTGCCCCTGGCCGTGCGCCGACGTGCCGACCTGCACGACGACCGATCCGTCCGGCTCGGCCTCGACGCCCGCGAACTCCTTGAAGAGCCCGCCGGCCGTCACCTCGACGTACACCGACACGCCGATGCCGAGTTGCTTCGCGTCGCCGTCCGCGCGCCGGCGCGCCTGTTCGGCGCGCAGCCCGTCGTAGCCGGCGACGCGCAGTGCCTCGTCGAGCGCGTGCTCGTACTCTCCCACGTCGTAGTTCGCACCGGTCACGGTGGTGAGTGGGAACGCGTCGGGGGGCAACAGGTTGCGACGGCGCATCTCGACGGGATCGAGACCGAGCTCGGTCGCCGCGATGTCCACGATCCGTTCGAGCATCTGCGTGGCTTCGGGTCGCCCCGCGCCGCGGTAGGCCCCCGTCGGCGTCGTGTTGGTCGCCGCGGACGTCGCGTCGACCTGGATCTTGGGGATCCGGTAGACGCCCTGCGCCATGGAGTGAGTGAGGAACGGGAGGAACGCTCCGACCCCCGGGTACGCACCGCCGTCGCCGACGATCTTGGCGCGCAGGCCCGTGATGGTGCCGTCTCGCTTCACCCCGAGCTCGACGTGTTGCACCTGGGCCCGCCCGTGCACCATCGAGAGCAGGTTCTCCGATCGGGTCTCCGTCCACTTCACCGGTCGGCCGGTCATCAGCGCGAGCTTCGCCGCCACCATGCATTCGGGGTAGCACGGCGTCTTCGCGCCGAACCCGCCCCCGACCGCGGGCGCGATCACCCTCAGCTTGTGCATCTCGAGGCCGAGCGCACCGGCGAGCGAGTCGCGCACCCCGAACGGGGCTTGCGTCGGGATCCAGGCGGTGAATCCGTCGCCCGCCTCGTTGGGCTCCACCACGACACCGTTCGGCTCCATCGGGACCGGCGCGAGCCGTTGGTTGACGAACTTGGCCTGCACCACGACCTCGGCCTCGTCGAACACGGTCGGTTCGTCGCCGAAGTGGAAGTCCACCGCGAGGTTGGTGCCGTGCTCGGGGAACAGCAGCGGCGCGTCGGGCGCGAGCGCGGCCTCGGGATCCACGACCACCGGGAGCGGGTCGTAGTCGACGATCACGAGTTCCGCCGCGTCCACCGCCTGCGCCCTCGTCTCGGCCAGCACCGCGACCACGAGGTCGCCCACGAAGCGGACCCGCCCGTCGGCAAGGACCGGCCGGGACATCGTCGCCGGCACCATCATGAAGGACTGGTGCGGCGCCAGCCCGAGATCTCCCGCGGTGTAGACGCCGAGGACGCCAGGCATCCCCGCCGCGGCGCTGGTGTCGATCCCGGTGATCAGAGCGTGCGCGATCGTCGAGCGCACGAACGCGACGTGGGCGCACCCCGGGACCTTCAGATCGTCGAAGTACTCGGCCTGCCCGAGCAGGATCCGCGGGTCCTCCACACGACGGACTGCGTGGCCGAGGATCGAGCCCGATGCTGGCATGGCGGGCAATCTACCGAAGCGCTGCGTCGCGCCGGGCCGGGCGGCAGTGGTCGGTATCGCCGCCCGGTACATTGCCAGGCATGCCGGGCCAGGGGCGAGGCGACAGGGTCGTCATCACCAACCGCAAGGCGCGTCACGACTACCACGTGCTCGACTCGTGGGAGTGCGGCATCGTGCTGGCCGGCGCCGAGGTGAAGTCGATCCGTGACGGCCGGGCCAACCTCCAGGATGCCTACGGCCGGGTCGAGGACGGCGAGGTGTACCTCCACGGCATGCACGTCTCCCCGTACGCGTTCTCACGCGGCGACCTGGAACCGGTTCGCAAACGCAAGCTGCTGCTGCACCGCAAGGAGATCGAGGAGATCGCGCGCGCGACGAGCGAGAAGGGGGTCACCCTCGTCCCGTTGCGCGTCTACTTCAAGGACGGGCGGGCCAAGGTGGAGCTCGCGCTCGCCCGGGGCAAGCGGGCCTACGACAAGCGCCAGACCCTCGCGACCCGCGACGCCCAGCGCGAGGTCGAGCGCTCCCTCAAGGCCCGCAACCGCGACTGACCAGCCCACTCCCTTCGTTCTTTCGATGATTTCCCCGAACTATTGGGGGATTCCATCGAAAGAACGCGCTCTGGGGGGGGGTGGTGGATCAGTTCAGCGAGGGTTCGACCGGCGAGTTCGCGAGCCAGGCCGTGGTGCCACCCTGGCGCTTGAGGACGCGCTTCCAGAGGTCTTCGGGCGACGCGGTGAACACGTCGTCGGGTACCGCGTCGAGCACGAGCCAGCCACCGACCTCGAGCTCGCCGTCGAGCTGTCCCTCACCCCAACCCGAGTAACCAACGAAGACGCGGACGGTCTCGAACGCCACACCGAGCTCCGATGGAGCACGCCCGAGGTCGACGGTGCCGAGGTCGGGGAGGATCGGGGACCAGCCGTCGACCTCCTCGGGCTGCGGGGCCCGGGCGAGACCGATCGCGCCGTCGGGGCTCACCGGCCCGCCGACGAACACGACTCCCGGCTCGGCCGCGAGCGGGCTCCAGTCGGCGACGGTGTCCACGACCTGCACGTCCGTGGCGCGGTTCAGCACGAGGCCGACCGCGCCCTCGCGACTGTGCTCGAGCACCAGCACGACCGTGCGGAAGAAGTTCGGGTCGAGCAGCGTCGGCGCCGCGAGGAGCAGCCGGCCCTTGAGGGATTCGTGTGCCATCCCCACGATGATGCCCCGCGCCGGCTCGGCCGGTCAGGTCACGCGGTGCGGGCGGTGCGAGTCGCCTTCTCGCGGGCGGCGGGCGCGCCACGCCGCGGCGCGAGGACGCGCACGAGCGTGAGGAACAGCACGACGGCCGACACGGCGACCACCGCCCACTGGAACAGCGAGTTCGTCGCGTCGGTGCCGGCGAGCAGCCCGTGGACCGTGCCCAGCAGGAACACCCCGAAGGCGGAGAGGTGGACCGCGTGCCAGATCCGTCGGGGCATGCGCTTCACGACCAGCGAGGTCAGCTCGACCGCGACCAACAGGTACATCGCGACGATGCCGAGCGCGACGGCCCCGGGACGGAAGCTCGAGGTGAACGGCACGAGCAGCTGCGCGGGCCCGAAGTGGGTCTGCGTGTCGAGGAACAGACCGCCGAGGTGCACGCCCGTGAACAGCACCGCGAGCCCGCCCAGGAAGCGGTGCAGGTCGAGCACCCATGCGGGCGGCGGCTTGCGCACGAGCCGGGTCGAGAGCTGGAGGCCCCAGACGACCGACAGCGACGCCAGGGCCCAGGCGAGGATCCCGCCCGCGCGCGCCGCGTTCCACCAGACCTGCGAGCTCATCGGGTCAGCTCCCCTTCGAGACCGTGACCGGCTTCGGCGCCGGCTGGGCCGGAACGGGCGCGGCGGGGGCGACCTTCGCGGCCGGTTGTCCGGCCGTCGGCGGTCCCGCGGCCTGCACCGTGACGGCCGGCTGCCCGGCCGCGAGCGACGCGGCGCGCTGCTGCGCCACGGTGATCGCGGCGCCGATGGTCAGGAACGACGCCACGCTGAGCCCGGCTACGAACACCCGGCTCCCCTCGGCCGCGTGCCCGCGCGGCCTGCGATCGGCCGGAGTTCCCCGGCGGTCCGCCGCCCGGGCCCGCCGTTCCTGCAAGGCCCGGATCCGCGCCTCGGCATCGGTGCTCGATGTGCGATCGTCAGTCATCTTGGCGGGTCCCCTGCGCCGGCGCATGCTCACGCTCGTGCTCACGCTCGTGCTCAGACTCGCGTTCGTGTCCGCTCTCGTGATCGCTCTCGTGATCGCTGTCGTGCCCGTGCTCGCTGTCGTGCTCGCCCTGGTGTTTCGCCTCGTGACCATCGTCACCCTCGTGCTCGTGCGCCGCGGCCTCGTAGGCCTGGGTGGTCGCAACCGCCGTCCCGGTCACGCCGGTCGTGACGGAGGACTGCGTGAGGACCACGGCGGGGCGTTTCGTGGGCGTGGCGCCTCCCGAGAGACCGAACAGTCCAGTGTTGGCGCCGATCGCCACCACGCCGCTCGTGACGCTCATGGTGATCGCGGCCGCCGCTGCCAGTGCCGTTCTCCGTTGCATGGCTCTCTCCCTCGCGAAATACGATGGCTCCATTGTCGGCAACGGCGCGACAGAGCCCATCCAGGCGAACGTCAAGAGTTGGCAAAGTCCCCTGAACGGCCGGGAAGAGCGCCGTCCGAGGCCGGAGCGCGCGGCCGGTAGACTGGGAATCCGGTGGCGGCGCCAACCGTTCACCACACCGACAGCAACCAACCATGGGGGTGCGTGGCTTCGATTCTGAGGATCAAGACGGGTGAAGCGAGCCGACGTCGCCGGATCGTCGCGAAAGAGCCGGCAACACAAATAATTGCTGAGGACAACCTCACACTCGCCGCCTAGGAATAGGTAGCGCGTCCATTCCGGCCCGGTCGCTCGGTCGGATCGTGGGCGTCATCTCGAGCGACTCACCGACGGGAACGGCCTCGCGGCCCGCCGGGACACAGAAGTGAGGCTGGGGTCGGCGCAGGTCGCCGGTGAGCAGCACCGACCCGAGATCTCTTCACCGGCTGCGCTCGGAGAAGCCCCGTTGCGAGCTCGGAAGACGCGGGTTCGACTCCCGCCACCTCCACCAAGATCGTTCTCGCTCGTCACCGGGTGCAGCTGGACGTCCGTTCGGCTCCTCTGTGCCATTCTGCTGGTCATGCTCGCTACGGACGCATTCCATCCTGACCAATGGCACGACTTCTTCGTCTTGGTGGGAGGCGCCGCAGCAGCACTGACCGGTTTGGTCTTCGTCGCGCTCTCGCTCAACCTCGCCGTGGTCATGAGTGATGCCACCCACCGCTATCGCTCGATCGGCACGCTCACGAACTTCGCCGGCATCTTCGTCGTGTGCGGACTCGCGGTCATGGGCGGCCAGAACCACGTCGCCGTCGGGACGGAGTGGTTCGTCGTCGCGATCGCGGCGGGCGCGGTGTACGTGAACGGCTACCTCCGGGCCCGGACCGGCGGCGGCAGCCAGCGAACCATGAGCCTGATGCGAACCGTGGCCGGAACCACCTTGTACGGGACGCAGGTCGTCGGGGCGATTGTGCTGGCCCTCGGCGCCACCACGGGCTTGTACATCGCCGCGATCGCGATGGTGCTGCTTGCCGCCTATTCCGTAACCGGAGCTTGGCTCCTACTCGTCGGCATACACCACGCCCAGCCGCCGCGAAGCTGAACCGTGGGCGACGACTTGTTCCTTCCGGAGCCTGATCAGCGTGAGGTGCGGTACACGGTCATCTCGGTCGACGACCACGTCGTCGAGCCGCCCCACACGTTCGAGGGCCGGCTCCCCGCGGGGTTGCAGGACCGCGCGCCGCGCATCGTCGAGACGCGCAACCGCCACGAGGTCTGGGAGTTCGAAGGGGAGCGGTACACGCAGGTCGGCATGAACGCGTTGGCGGGCCGGCGCCCCGAGACCGTGACGCTCGAGCCGTTCCGCTTCGACCAGATGAGGCCCGGCTGCTACGACGTCGACGCACGCGTACGCGACATGGACCTGAACGGCGTATGGGCGTCGGTGAACTTCCCTTCGCAGATCACGGGGTTCTGCGGCGGCGTCTTCTCGGGTGTTGCCGATCGCGATCTCGGTCTGGCGTGCGTCCAGGCGTGGAACGACTGGCTGTTCGAGGAGTGGTACGAGCCGTATCCCACGCGCATCGTACCGCTCGGCATCACCTACCTCGCCGACCCACAGCTCGCCGCCGCCGAGATCCGCCGCAACGCCGCACGCGGCTTCCGCTCCGTCACGTTCCCCGAGCGGCCGCACGCGATCGGGTTGCCGTCGCTCTGGGACCGCGAGCACTGGGACCCGATCATCACGGCGTGCGCGGAGACCGACACGGTGATCTCGCTGCACGTCGGCAGCTCCGGCCTGCACGCCATGCCCCCGGGCGCGCCGCGGAGCCAGTTGGCGTCGACGCTGTTCGGGCAGCTCTCGCTCACCGCCTGCGCAGAATGGCTGTGGTCCGAGTACCCGCTCCGGTTCCCTGCACTGAAGATCGCGCTGAGCGAGGGTGGCATCGGATGGGTCGCCATGCTGCTGGACCGACTGGACTACGTCGTCGACCACTCGCCGTACGCCGACGGCTGGCGGGAACGCCCGTCAGACGTGGTGCGGCGCAACTTCTGGTTCTGCACGCTCGAGGACCGCTCGACGATCGACACGCGCCATCGCATCGGCGTCGACCACATCATGGTCGAGGTCGACTACCCGCACGGCGACTCCACGTGGCCCGACACCCAAGCGGTCATCGAGCAGGCGTGGGGTCACATACCGCCGGACGAACTCCGGGCCATGTGCTGCGAGAACGCGGCCGCGCTCTACCGCCATCCACTCCCCGAGCCGGTGCTGCCCGAGGACTGACGCTCGGCCTCAGGCGCGGCCGCTGTAGTCCACCTGCCCGGTCGCGAGCGCGGCGAAGAAGCCGCCGTCGATGTCGAGGTTGACGCCGTTGACCGAGCCGGCCGCGGCCGAGCCGAGGAACGCGAGCGACGCCGCCACCTCGCGCGGTGAGACCGGCCGGCCGGCCATCTCGCGGATGTTCCAGTCGACGGTCTTGTCGCTGGTGGTCGCCCGGAAGTCGGGGAGCAACGGCGTGTCGATCGGGCCCGGGCAGACGGCGTTCGTACGCACGCCCCGGCGCGATGTCGGCCGCGACGAGCGCATCGTGTAGCGCTCCACGACTTCCTTCGAGAAGTTGTACGGGCCCTGCCCGAGCGTCTCCGCATGCTCGTCGAACCACTCGAGCGACGGCTTCCACGAATCGTCGAGGGCGAGCAGCTCGTCGATCGGCTCGGCCCGCTTGCGCCACAGGTTCCCCGCGGTCGACGCGGTGTTGACGATCGCGCCACCTTCCGGCATGCGATCGAGCAGCCCCTCGGAAAGAGTGCGGAGCGCGAGGTAGTTCACCGCGACCACGGTGTGCGGCGGCTGCGTGTCGGCAACGCCGGCGTTGTTGAACAGCACGTCGACCGGGCCACCGACGGCCTCGATCGCCGCCCGCACCGCCTGCTCGTCGGAGAGGTCGGTGGCGACGAACGAGTCGTGCGGACCGTTCGGCGGATTGAGGTCGAGCACGGTGACGTGCGCGACATCGAGCTCGGCGAGCACGTCGAGCAGGGCCGCACCGACGCCTCGTGCTCCGCCGGTGACGACCGCACGGCGACCTTCGTAGCTGAACGGATGTGTCATGACTCCCCTTCTCCGATCGGTTGGACGTGCTGCTGCACCTGCGCGGCGATCGAGCGGTTGGCGTCGTTCATCGACTCCGGCACGGTGAAGTGCGACCGGTCGCAGATCGCGTCGAGCTGCGACGCGACCGTCTCGGGAGTGAACGCGGACCCCGTCGCGTACCACCCATCCGTCAGCCCGAGGAACACCTCGGCGACGTGGCGGGCACCGACGGAGAAGGCACGCCCCGTCACCCGGCACTCGCGGCTGGCGAGGTAGACGGCAACCGGCGCGACGTTCTCGACCGTCATACCGGGCAGCAGCGGCCCGAGTGACCTGATCGTCGCCTCGAGGTCCTCCGGCGTGAACTGCGGGGGCCCGTCGCGCCCGATACCCGTCGCTGCCATCGGCAGGATCGCGTTCGCGACGATCCCGTGCGACGCTCCTTCCAGCGCCACGACGTTGCACAACCCGATGACGCCTGCCTTGGCCGCCGCGTAGTTCGCCTGCCACGGGCTGCCGAACACGGCGGCCGACGACGTGAACACGATCCGGCCGTACCCGGCGGACTCCATGTACCGGAACGCGGGCTGGGTCACGTGGAACGCGCCCGCGAGATGCGTGGCGAGCACCGCACTGAAGTGCTCGACCGTCAGCTCCTCGAACGCCGCGTTGCGGAGCTGCCCGGCGTTGTTGACGACGACGTCGACGCGGCCGAACCGTTCGATGGCCGACGCCACGATCGCGGCCCCGCCCGCCGGGTCCGCCACCGAGCTCGGTTCCGCGACGGCGCTTCCGCCGAGCTCGCGGATCTCCAGCGCGGCGGCCGCCGCCGCGTCGCCGGCGAAGTCGTTGCACACGACCGTGGCGCCTCGCGCCGCGAGCTCGGTTGCGTAGGCGCGGCCGAGCCCGTGGCCGGCGCCGGTGACGATGGCCACCTGGCCGTCGAAGCGGATCGACTCGGCACCCATCGCGCTACCCGACTTCCCGTCGGCGGGCGGTCTCGGAGACGCGGCCCAGGAGCCTGGTCAACACGGTGTAGACCCAGTTGCCGTACGGCCACTGCGTGACGATCTTGCCCGTCTCGGACTTGAAGTAGTTGTTCGTGTCGACCCACGACGTGCCGTCCATCCTGGACTGGAGCCAGCGGTACCAGCGCGCCTCGAAGCTCGGCCGGACCTCGATCGCGGTGACGCGCTCGTGCATCATCCGCTTGATCGCCCGTACGGCGTACTTGGCCTGGGCTTCGAGCATGGTGACGATCTCGCCGCCGTTGGTGCCGGGCCCGTAGAGCATGGAGAAGTTCGGGAAGCCCGGCACGGTGATCCCCAGGTACGCGCGCGGCTCACCGGCCCAGTGCTCCTGGAGCGTGCGCCCGTCGCGACCGACCACCGGGAGACGCGCTAGGTAGTCGGCGGGCCGGAACCCGGTCGCCATGATGATCACGTCGACGGGCCGCTCGACGCCGTCGGCGTCGACGACGCCGGTCTCGGTGACGGACGCGACCGCTCTCGGAATCAGCTCGACGTTGTCCTTCTTCAAGGCGGGGTAGAACGTGCTGGCGAAGACCGGGCGTTTCCCCGGGTACGGGTAGCTCGGAGTGACCGCCGCCGCGAGGTCGGGCCGGTCCCCGAACTGGCGCGCGATGTACCGGCGACAAACCTGCTCGCGTTCGCGTTGCCGCTTCGTGCCCGGGTGCCAGATGGTGCCCCCGAACAGGTTCTTCTCGAGCAGCCATTTCAGCCGTAGGCGCTCGAGCCGGCGGCGCCAGGGCGTCGAGAAGGTCGCGCGTTCCTCGTCCGTGAGGTCGCGCTCCCCCTTGGGAAGCACCCAGCCGGGTTCACGCTGGAACACGTAGAGCTTCCCAACGGCCGGTCGGATCGCGGGCACCACCTGTGTCGCCGTCGAGCCGGTCCCGACCACGGCGACGGTCTTGCCGGTCAGGTCGTGGTGGTGCTCCCAACGCGCCGTGTGGAACTTCGGGCCGCGGAACGTGTCGAGCCCCGGCCAGTCTGGGTACCGGGGCACGTTGAGGAAGCCGGCGCCGCTGACCAGCACGTGGCCCTCGTCGACCGTGCCGTCGTCGAGCCGGACCTCCCAAACGTGACGATCCTCGTGCCAGGTGGCCGATTCCACCGTCGTGCCGAGGCGGAGGTGCGGCCGCAGCCCGAACTCGTCGACCGCCTCCTCCAGGTACTTCTGCAGCTCGGGCTGGCGGGCGTGGGTGCGGGTCCAGTCGTACGGCTTGAACGAGAAGCAGTACAGGTGCGAGCCGACGTCGACCTCGGCGCCCGGGTAGGTGTTGTCCCACCACGTGCCGCCGATGCCGAGCGACGACTCGTAGATCGAGAACGTCTCGATGCCGGCGCGCCGCAGGTACACGCCGGCCGCGATGCCGCCGAAGCCGGCGCCGACGATGACGACCCGCGGGGTACCGGCCGGGCCGAAGAGCTGCGTCGCCGTCGGTCTCATGAGCCGGGCGGAGCGAGCGCGCCGGTGGACGGACGCGGATCCGTCCCTACCATCAGACGATCTCCGGGCGCGTGCCGGGCCGGGCATCGCGCACGTCGAGCTGGGCGCCGTCGCGACGGATCGGCACGCCGTTCACCAGGACATGCCGCACGCCGCTCGGCTCCTCGGCGGTGAGGCGCTCGCCGCCGGCCGGAAAGTCGCGCACGCGACGCGTGGGTCCGGTGCCGACCGTCGCCGGGTCGAACACGCAGACGTCGGCCCAGTAGCCCTCGCGCAGGTAGCCGCGCCGGTCGAAGCCGAACATGTCGGCCGGCTCGCCCGTGAGCTTGTGCACGGCACGTTCGAGGGGCATGACGCCGAGGTCGCGCACCCAGCGGCCGAGCAGGTCCGTCGGCAGGGGCGCGTCGCAGAGCTGGTCGACGTGCGCACCCGCGTCGGACAGGCCCAGCGCGACCTGGTCGTGCCCGATCAGATCACCCACAGCATCGGTCTCGTCGTTGGCGATATAGGCGCGGAAGCGGGTCCCGAGATCCTCGGCGAGCGCAAGCTCGCACATCACGTCGAGCGGCGTGACCCCGCGTTCGCGCGCGACGTCGCTCACCCGACGGCCCTGGAGCTCGGGGAACTTCTGCGTCTCCGAGATCTCGAACGTCTCCCACCGCGGCTTCATCTGGGACTTCTCGAGGTCGGCTGCTGCAAGGGCGCGCCACTCGGCGTCGCGGTACGCAGCCAGGCGCACCGGACGGCTCACCTTGAGGAGCTCGCCGAACACCTGGCCGGTGTTGAGGTTGTACGCGTCGGCCATCGTGAACTGCATCGTGAGCGGCCGTGGGGTCACCTGCGGCCACACCCGGGCACCGCCCGCGAGCCCGCGGTCGTGCAGGTCGACGGTCTCGCGGTGCCTGCTGTTCGGCGTCGCGAAGAGCGGGTACGTGATCGGCCGGCCGATGCGCGTCGCCCATTCATAGGCGTCCTCGTAGCTGCACTGGTCACCCGGCGTGAAGAGCACGACGCCACGGCCGGCATCGTCGGCGGCGAGGAACAATGCCTCCACCTCCGCCCGGTCGGCGAAGCGGCTCGGCACGGGCTTGCCGTCGACGCCGCGGTGCGCGTACGAGAAGCTGGTCGAGAAGCCCGCCGCACCGGCGGCGATCCCCTC
Source organism: Acidimicrobiia bacterium (assembly GCA_046331155.1). Classification (GTDB taxonomy): domain Bacteria; phylum Actinomycetota; class Acidimicrobiia; order IMCC26256; family CAWATG01; genus JAXLRK01. Next base: position 423,432 of record JAXLRK010000002.1, on the reverse strand, counting down.
CCGCACCAGCTGCGCCATCCGCTCGGTCTCCTCCGCCGTCGCGGCCCGTTCGTACGCGGCGTCGCCCATCACGTACAGCCGGAGCGCGGAGTGCCCGATGTACGCGGTGAAGTTGAGATCGGTGCCGCGCCGCCGGACGGCGTCGAGATACTCGGGGAACGTCTCGAACTCCCAGACCACGCCGGCAATCAGCGTCGCGGGATCCATGTCCTCCACGTTCTCGAGCGTGTACACGATCGTCTCGTGGTGCTCCGGACGCGTCGGCGCGATCGTGAAACCGCAGTTGCCGGCGACCACGGTGGTGACCCCGTGGTACGACGACGGCCGAAGGGCCGGATCCCAGAAGACCTGGGCGTCGTAGTGGGTGTGGATGTCGATGAAGCCGGGCGTCACCGCGCAGCCCGAGGCGTCGAGCTCGTGCTCGCCGCGCAGATCCCGTCCGATCTCGCGGATCACGCCGTCGGCGATGGCGACGTCGGCCACGCGGCCGGGGGCCCCCGAGCCGTCGTAGACGGTCCCACCACGGATCACGATGTCGGTTGTCATGCGGGTGCTCCGCTTCCGTAGACGATGAACTCCAGCAGGTTGCCGTCGGGATCGCGCACGTAGACGCTCGAACCGGTCGTGCGCCGACCGCCGACCCGTTCGACGGGGCCTTCCTCGATCGGGACGCCGACCTCCACCAGCCGCGCCCGCAACGCGTCGACGGTGCCCTCCCACGCGAAGCACAGGTCGCCGCACGGCGGTACCGCGGCCGGCGCCCGAAGCGTGAACGCCTCGCGTTGCCACACTTCGGGCCGGTGGAAGTTGATCATCTGCGCTCCGGTCCGTACGCAGACGACGGGCTCCTGCTCGTCGACCTCGAAGCCGAGCGCACGGTAGAACGACACCATCGCATCGGTGTCGCGCATCGGGAGCGACACGTGGTCGATAGCCGAGATCATCTAAGAATCCGAGCGGATAGGTGGCGTTGGTGGATCGGCGTGTCGGGGGTGCCGCTGGCAAGGACGCACGACGAAGACGCAGCTGAAGCTGCGTTGAGGAGAAGGACGCGGTCCAGCGGTGCCACCGGCCGGCGAGGCACGACGTTCACCTATCTGCTCGGGTTCTAAGCGGGAAGCGGTAGAGCCGCGCGCAGTTCGTCGCCGTGATCTTGCGCACGTCGTCGGGTGGCAGCGTGCCGAGCGACTCGTCGATCGCCCGGCGGGAGTTCGGGAACGTGCTGTCCGTGTGCGGGTAGTCGGACGCCCACATGCAGGACTCCGCGCCGACGAGCGGGATGAACTGGTCGGCGCGCGACTCCTGCTCGAAGGTCAGGATCACCTGCCGGCGCACGAGCTCGCTCGGCGGCACCTTCGACGCGTAGTCGAGCTTGGGACCGAGTTCCTCCCACTCGGCGTCCATGCGGGTGAGGAAGTACGGGAGCCAGCCGATCCCCGACTCGGCCAGCACCAGCCGGAGACCGGGGTGCCGCTCCAACGCGCCCGAGAACACCATGGTGGCGAGCGGCTCGTCGAGCTGCATGGGCAACAACGTGGCGAACGCCGCCGATTGCCACCTGCCGACCTGGTAGCTCAGCTTCTCCGAGATGCCGCCGTTGATGTGGAAGCTGATCGGCAGCCCGGTCGCCTCGGCCGTCGACCACAGCCGGTCCCACGCCGGGTCGCCGAGGTCGATGCGGAACGCGTCGACGATCGCGCCACGGTGGCCGCGCGACGCGCACCGTTCGAGCTCGCCGGCCGCGGCCTCGGGCGAGTGGAACGGCAGGAAGGCCAACGCGCACAGCCGGTCGGGTTCGACCGAGTTGAACTCGTCGGCCGCCCAGTCGTTCCACGCCGCGTAGGTCGCGTCCTGCAGCGCCGCGTCCGTGATCGGGAAGCCGAGCGACAGCGGCCCGTAGACGACCGACGCGGCGATGCCGTCGCGGTCCAAGTCCTCGAGCCGCAGCTTCGGCGTGCCGGCGCGGTAGCCGTCGTCGTCGATCCCGGCGCGCCCGATCGCGCTGAGCTTCTTCACGAGCTCCTTGTTCTTCGGCATGCCGCTCCGGCCGATCACCCGGCCCTCGCACACCCACTGGGGGCCCTTGCCCTCGTCGACGACACGCGGGCCGCGCTCGGCGAGGTTGCGCGGCAGCCGCGATTCCCACACGGTGGGCGGGACGGCCGAGAGATCGAGGTGGTCGTCGCAGGAGTAGATGGCATGCGTCGTCATCTCAACCCGCCTGCGCGGACGGCGATTCGCCGTCCGCCGTGCGGTACGGGGCGGACGGCTCGTCGAGGATGATCGTCTTCGTCTCGAGGAAGTGCACGAGCCCCTCGCGACCACCCTCGCGGCCGACTCCCGACTGCTTGAACCCGCCGAACGCGATCCCGAAGTCCGTACGGAAGGAGTTCATGCCGACGGTTCCCGCGCGCAAGCGGCGGCCGACCGCATAGGCGCGGTCGGGATCCGTCGTGAACACCGCCGAGTTCAGGCCGTAGATCGTGTCGTTCGCGATCCGGACCGCATCCTGTTCGTCGGCCGCCGGGATCACGCTCAGCACGGGCCCGAAGATCTCCTCCTGCGCGATCGTCGACGAGTTGTCGACGTTCCCGAACACGGTCGGCTCGATGAACCAGCCGCGGTCGAGGTGCTCGGGTCGGCGACCGCCCGCGGCAAGCGTCGCGCCCTCCTCGACGCCCTTCGCGATGTACCCCTCGACCCGGTCCCGCTGCCGCCGGACCGCGAGCGGACCCATCTGGGTCTTCGCGTCGAAGGGATCGCCGACGCGGACGCGCCCGAAGTTCTCGGCCAGCGCTTCGACCATCTCGTCGTGACGCGCCCGCGTGACGACGATGCGCGTCAGCGACGAGCACACCTGCCCCGTCATCGTGCACTCCGCCTTGGCCAGCGTCGCGGCGGACTTCGCGATGTCGGCGTCGTCGAGGATCACCGCGGCCGACTTCCCGCCGAGCTCGAGCGTCATCCGCGCGATCCGCTCGCCCAGGATCGCACCGATCCTGCGCCCGGCGGCCGTCGAGCCGGTGAAGGTGATCTTGTCGATCCGCTCGTCGCGCACGAGCAACTCGGACACCTCCCGGTCCGCGGTCACGACGTTGAGCACGCCGGGGGGCAGCCCGATCTCCTCGGCGGCCTCGGCCACGAGGTATCCCGAGCCCGGTGCCTCCGGCGACATCTTCAGCACCACGGTGCAGCCCGCGAGGAGCGCGGGACCGATCTTGTGGGGAATGAGCCCGTGCGGGCTGTTCCACGGGACGATCGCGCCGACGGTCCCGACCGGTTCCCGAACGAGCAGCCCGAACCCGCCGAGCGACGGCGTCGCGGGCTCCTCGAACGCGAACGTGTCGGCCAGCGCCGCGTAGGCGTTGAAGTCCTTCTCCATGACCTTCGCCGCGAACCGGGCGATCGCATGGATCGTCCCCGATTCCCGGGGCCAGATCTGCGCGAGCGCGTCGGCACGCGGTTGGAGCGCGGCGCCCAGGGCGCGGAGGTACTCGGCCCGCTCGGAGTGCGTGAGCGACGGCCAGGGTCCGTCGTCGAACGCGGTGCGCGCCGCGCCGACCGCACGCGAGATGTCTTCCGCCTTCGCTTCGGCGACCTTGAAGAAGAGCTCCTCGGTGCCGGAGTCGATCACGTCGATCGTCGCCTCCGAAGACGGCTCGACCCACTCACCACCGATGAAGAACCGATCGGGCCGGCGTACCGGTGCCGCGGGGATGGTCGCTGTCATGGGGGTGTCAGTCCTTTCGTTGGGTACGTCGTCGCCCGACCTTGGATCGCGACGGGCGCCGGCCGTCGCGGACGGCATCCTCGACGAGCCCGATGGCCCAGGTGATGGCGTTGATCGCGTCGTCGCCGTCCAGCTGCCAATCGTTGATCAGGCGCTCGTAGGAAGCAAGTGCCCACAGCACGTCGAGTGTCGCGGCGGCGAGCGTGCGGTCCGTCGCCGGCCACCGCTCGGCGTGTTCCGCCACGGCGGCCCGCAGCGCGTCGTGCTGCCGACGGTTCACGTCGACGAGCGCCGGGTCGAGCGTGCGAGGCCCCTCGAGCGGATAGGCCGACACGTAGCGGAACATCCGGGCGGCCGCTTCGGCCACGCCGTCGAGTCGGAGCGTGGTGAAGTCGACGCCGGCCTCCTGCTCGAGCCGGTTCATCACCGCACCGCGCAACGCCCGCTCGTTCGCGAAGTGGCGGTAGACGGTGCGTTCGTTCACGCCCGCCCTTTCGGCGACGGCGCGGATGGTGACGCCGCGCCAGTCACGGACCGAGGCCTCGTGGACGAGCTCGGCGCCGGCGGCGACCACGCGTTCGCGTGTCTGCTCGGCGCGTTCGCGGCGCAACCGGTTGTCGTAACGGCGTCGTGTCGTGTCGGTCTGCGAACCTGTCATGCGAGCACCACCGCGAGCGTCCCGGAGCATGTGTCGACATCGGGTGCCGACATCGGGCGCATGCATCGGGCGCCGACATCGGGCGCATGCATCGGGCGCCGATATTGGCGCCAGCAGTGTGGCATCGAATTGCGCTCACCGCAACCTCACGCCGGAGAGCAGCGCCGCATGGGAGGACCGAGACGTCGAGCGGCGCGACCACGCTGGCCCGTCGACGAGCAAGCCGGTACCGTCGCCCGCCATGCGAGCCGCGATCCTGGAGGCGTCGCCGGGTGACCTGGTGATCGACGAGGTGACCATCGGCGCCGTCGGGGCACGCGAGGTCCTCGTCCGGACGGTCGCGGCCGGCCTGTGCCACTCCGATCTCCACTTCATGGAGGCGACCTACCCGTGCCCGACGCCAGTGGTGCTCGGGCACGAGTCGGCCGGCGTCGTGGAAGCCGTGGGCTCCGAGGTGTCGTACGTGCAACCGGGGGACCACGTCATCACGTGCACGAGCGGATTCTGCGGTGCGTGCGAGTTCTGCCTCTCGGGGCGACCGCACCTCTGCAACCGTGACGGGCTCGGCCGCGCGCCGGGCGCTCCCCCGCGGCTGCGGCGCGGCGACGAGTCCCTGCACCAGTTCGCCGACCTGGCGAGCTTCGCCGAGCAGCTGCTCGTACACGAGCACATGGTGGTGAAGATCCGGCCCGACATGCCGCTCGACAAGGCGGCGCTCCTCGGCTGCGGCGTCATCACCGGGGTGGGTGCGGTGCTCAACACCGCCGGCGTCCGGCCCGGGGAGATGGTCGCAGTCGTCGGCTGCGGCGGGATCGGCCTCAGCGCCATCCAGGCGGCGCGCATCGTGGGCGCCGGGACCGTGATCGCGGTCGACCGGGTCGCGTCGAAGCTCGAGCTCGCGCGGTCGCTCGGGGCGACGAACGTCGTCGACGCGTCGAGCACCGACGCGGTCGCGGCCGTTCGTGACCTCACGTACGGCGGTGTCGACCACGCGTTCGAGGCCATCGGGCTCAAGGCCACCGCCGAGCAGGCCTTCGCCATGCTGCGCAAGGGCGGCACCGCGACGATCATCGGCATGATCCCGTTCGGCGAGAAGATCGAGGTCGACGGCTTCGAGTTCCTCACCGAGAAGCGGCTCCAGGGCTCGAGCATGGGCTCGAACCGGTTCCGCCTCGACCTGCCGCGCTACGTCGAGTGGTACCTCGCCGGGAAGCTCCGGCTCGACGAGCTCGTCAGCGCCACCATGCCCCTCGACCGCATCAACGACGGGTTCGCGGCGCTGCGGGGCGGCGAGGTGGCCCGGCAACTGGTCACGTTCACCTGAGTAGCTCCTGTTCTGGCTAGCTGTACGACCGAAACTGCGACCGCTCACTAGCCAAAACGAGAGGAGCGCGGGCGCGAGGATGTCGGGATGCCGGCGGCGATCGAGGTGCACGAGCTCGTCAAGACCTTCGGGCCGACGCGCGCGCTCGACGGGCTCGACCTCACCGTCGAGGAAGGCGAGGTCCACGGGTTCCTCGGACCGAACGGCGCCGGCAAGACGACCACGCTGCGCATCCTCCTCGGGCTCGTCCGCGCCGACCGCGGCACCGCGGTCGTCCTCGGGGGTGACCCGTGGCGTGACGCCGTCGAGCTGCACCGCCGTCTGGCCTACGTGCCCGGCGACGTCGCGTTGTGGCCGAGCCTCTCGGGCGGCGAGACGATCGACCTGCTGGGTCGGCTGCGCGGCGGCCTGAACCCGACGCGCCGCGCCGAGCTCCTCGAACGCTTCGACCTCGACCCCACGAAGAAGGGCCGGTCGTACTCGAAGGGGAACCGCCAGAAGGTGGCGCTCGTCGCCGCGCTCGCTTCGGACGTGGAGCTACTCCTGCTCGACGAGCCGACGGCCGGGCTCGACCCGCTCATGGAGGAGGCGTTCCGCGAGTGCCTCGCCGACGACCGGGCGCGGGGCCGCACCGTGCTGCTCTCGAGCCACATCCTGTCCGAGGTCGAGGCGGTCTGCGAACGCGTCACCATCATCCGTGAGGGCCGGACGGCCGAGAGCGGCGCGCTGGCCGACCTGCGTCACCTGACCCACATGCTCGTGACCGCGGAGCTCGCCGGTCCGGTCCCGCCCGGGCTCGCCGCCCTCGACGGCGTGCACGACGTGGTCGTCGAGGGCACGAGCGTGCGCGCCCAGGTCGACCCCGAATCGATCGACGCCGTCCTCCGGCTCCTCGGCCAGGTGGGCGTCCGCAACCTCACGAGCCGGCCGCCCACCCTGGAGCAGCTGTTCCTGCGCTTCTACGGCCCGTCGGCACGCGCGGCGAGCACCCACGCGGCGCCGCGGACGACGTGAAGGACGCGGCCGGAACCGGGGCGCTCGTCCGGCTCGCGTTGCGCCGCGACCGGATCGTCCTCGCCGTGTGGATCGCGGTGTTCGCGTTCATGGCTGCTGTCTCCGCGCTCGCGACCGTCGACCTCTACCCCACGCTCACCTCCCGCCTGCACGCCGCGGCCACGATCAACGGCTCGCGGCCGCTCGTCGCGCTGTACGGGCGGATCTACGACCCGAAGTCGATCGGCGCGATCTCGATGATCAAGATGGGCGGCTTCGGCGCGGTGTTCGTCGCGATGCTCGCCGTCGTGCTCGTCGTGCGCCACACCCGGGCCGACGAGGAGTCGGGACGCATGGAGCTCGCCGGGTCCACCGCGCTCGGGCGCCGGGCGCCGCTGACCGCGACCCTTACGGTCGCCGTGCTCGCGAATCTCGTGCTCGCCGCGCTCACCGCCGTTGTGCTGGCCGCGAGCGGGCTTCCGGTCGACGGATCGATCGCGTTCGGTCTCGCGTGGGCCGGCGTCGGGATCGCGTTCGCAGCCATCGCCGCGCTCGTCGCCCAGATGACCACGACGGCCCGGGCCGCGACGTCGTTGTCGGCGGCCGTCCTCGCGTTCGTCTACCTCCTGCGGGCGATCGGGGACGCGGCCGACGAGACCGGCCCGCGGTGGCTGAGCTGGTTGTCGCCGATCGGCTGGGGCCAGCGGTTCCGCCCCTACGCAGGCAACCGGTGGTGGGTCCTGCTCGTCACCCTCGGGTTCGCCGCCGTCGTCGCCGCGGGCGCGTTCGCCATCGCCGCCCGACGTGACCTCGGCACCGGCATCCTGCCGACGCGGCCCGGGCCACCGGCCGCCGGCCGCCGGTTCGGAACCGCGTTCGCCCTCACCCGCCGCCTGCATCGCATCTTGTTCGTCGGTTGGGCCGTCGGGTTCACACTCACCGGCGCGCTCCTCGGCAGTCTCGCGTCGAGCGTCGCGGACTTCTTCACCACGGAGAGCAGCCGCGACTTCATCACGAAGCTCGGCGGGGAGAAGCCCCTCACCGACGCCTACCTCGCGGCGGAACTGGGATTCGCCGCCGTCGTCGCCGCCGCCTACGGCATCCAGGCCGTCGGGCGCGCCCGCTCCGAGGAGGTCCAGGGTCGCGTCGAACCGTTGCTCGCGACGTCGGTACCGCGGACCCGATGGCTGCTGGGCCACGTCGCAGTGGCGATCGGCGGGTCGTTCGCGCTCATGGCGCTCGCCGGTGCCGGCGCCGGGGTCGTGCACGCCGCGCAGACCGGCGACGCGAACGACTTCTGGCGCATCCTCGCCGCGGCCGTCGTGCAGCTTCCCGCGGCGTGGGTGCTCGTCGGCATCGTCGTGCTCGCGTTCGGGCTCTCGCCCCGCTTCGTGACGGCCGGCTGGATCGCACTCGGCGCGTTCGTGTTCCTCGCCGAGATCGGTCCGCTGCTGGAGCTCGGGCACTGGGTGATGGACCTGTCGCCCTTCACCCACACGCCGAAGCTTCCCGGTGTCGCGTTCACGGCCGAGCCGGTCGTGATCCTGACCGCGATCGCCGGCGCGCTCGGTGCAGCCGGGTTCGTCGCGTTCCGTCGCCGCGACATCGCGTCCTAGCGCGTCAGCACGGTCAGGGGAGGCTGGGCGGGGAGGTCGTGACAGCCGGCACCTCGCCCGCTTAGCCTTCCGCGCGCAACAGCCGCCACCATCAAGGAGAGCCGCCATGGCATTCGGAATCATCCACCACTTCCCCGGGGGCACGAAGGAGAACTACGAGGCGTCGCTCGCTGCCGTGCACCCGGCCGACGGCTCGCTGCCCGACGGGCAGATCTTCCACGCGGCCGGCGCGTCGCCGGGCGGTTGGACGATCATGGCCGTCCACGAGTCGAAGGCGAGCTGGGAGAAGTTCCGTGACGGGACCCTCCTCCCGAAGCTGACCGCAGGGATCGAGGGTGGGTTCCCCACTCCGCCCCAGGAGACCGAGATCGACCTCGACCGCGTCATGCCCTAACTCGGTCGACGCGCGTGGTCCGGGTGCTCTCCACCGGGTACCCGGACCAGCGGCGCCGCCTCGACCACCGGCTCGCGCCGGGCACGGACCTTGTAGGCCTCGAACCACACCACGCCGGCCAACCCCGCCACGACCGCGACGAACCACTCCACCGGTTCCATCGCTCCGAAACGGAACGCCTCGCGGAGCCACGGCACCGTCATCAGGACGACGAGCAGCGCGCTCGCCCCGGCGAGGATCCATTTCAGCGTGGGGTTCCTCCGTTCGCGGAACGTCTCCCGGACCGACAGCCGCCAGGAGCGGTTCACGAGGATGAGCGCGAGGTTCCCGACCACCAGGGTCGTGAAGGTGATGGAACGCACGACATCGTCGGGCCGGTCGCCGAACACAGCCCACAGGTAGACGGCGAGCGCGGCGAAGAACGCGGAGACCCCTTGGGAGGACGCGAGCGTGAGCACCCGCGAGCCGAACATCCGCTCGTCCAGGCCCCGCGGCGGCTGCCCCATGATCTCCGGGTCGATCTGCTCCGACTCGAAGACCACCGAGCACGCGGGGTCGATGATCAGCTCGAGGAACGCGATCTGCACGGGATGGAGCACCAACGGCCAGTCCCGCACGAACACCGGAACGAGCGACATGCCCAGGATCGGGACGTGGACCGCGATCGTGTACGACAACGCCTTGCGCAGGTTGTCGAAGATGCCGCGACCCTGACGCACGCCCCCGGCGATCGAGGCGAAGTCGTCGTCGGTGATCACGAGCGCAGCCGATTCACGCGCGACGTCGGTTCCGCGCGCGCCCATCGCGATCCCGATGTCAGCGGCCCGGAGCGCAGGGGCGTCGTTGACGCCGTCGCCGGTCATGCCGACGACCTCACCGTTGTCCTTGAGCGCCCGGATCAGCGCCAGCTTCTGCTCGGGGACCATGCGGGCGAACACGTTGACCGTCCGAATCCGTTCGGCCAGCTCGGCCTCGCCCATGTTCTCGAGCTCGGGTCCGGTGATCGTGCCTGCGGCGTGGTCGAGGCCCACGTCGCGCGCAATCGCGAGCGCGGTGCCCGGATAGTCGCCGGTGATCATCACGACCCGGATCCCGGCGCGCGCACACTCGGCGACGGCGCCGGCCACGCCCGGGCGCACCGGGTCGTGCAGACCCGCCAGGCCCAGGAGCTCGAACTCGAAGTCGTGCTGTTCGGTGGGGAGGCCCTGCGCGCGGCCGAACCGCGCCCGGGCAACCGCGAGGACGCGCTGCCCGCCCGCGGTGGCAGCTTCCACGTGCTCGAGCATCGCGGCGTGCTGCGCCGGACCCAAATGGCAGAGATCCGCGATCGCCTCGGGAGCGCCCTTGGCCGCGATCACGTAGTCGTTGGCGTCGGGCGAACGCCACACGTGCGAGAGCGCGAGCAAGTCCTCGGACAGCGGGTACTCGCGCACGAGCTCCCAGTCGCGGTGCAGGTGCTCGGTGTCCGCGAGGTACCGGTCGCCGAGCTCCTTGAACGCGCGATCCATCGGGTCGAACGGATCGATCGGCGATGCGAGGACCGCGAACTCGGCCAACACGTGGAACTCCTCGGGCAGCGGCGAGCCCTCGATGACGTGCTCCGAACCGTCGGTCATGAGAGCGGTCACGGTCATGCGGTTGAGGGTGAGGGTTCCCGTCTTGTCGACGCAGATGGCGGTGGCCGAGCCGAGGGTCTCGATCACCGCGGAGCGCCGGGCGAGGACGTGGCGTTGCGACATGCGCCAGGCGCCGAGTGCCAGGAAGACCGTGAGGACGACCGGGAACTCCTCGGGCAGGATCGCCATCGCGGTCGCGATGCCGGCGAGGATGCCCTCGAGCCAGTGACCGCGGGTCGCTCGGAACACCAGGACGACCACCCCGGCGGCGACGATGCCGACGACCGCGATGATCCCGACGAGTCGGTCCACCTCGTGTTGCAGTGGTGTGCGTTCGGGTTCGATGGACCGCAGCGCGGTTCCGATGCGACCGAGCTCGGTACCCGCGCCGGTGTCCCTCACCAGCGCGATCCCGTGACCGTTCACGACCAACGTGCCCGAGAAGACCCACGGCGTGCCGTCACCTCCGGGCCTCCCCATCGCCGAGTCCGACGGTGCCGCGGCCTTGCGCACCGGCACGGACTCGCCCGTGAGCGTCGACTCGTCCACCGTGAAGTTCGCGCAGTCCAGCAGCACTGCGTCCGCCGGCACGCGGTCACCCTCGGCCAGGAGCACGACGTCGCCGCGCACGACGTCGCGTCCGGCGATGCGAGTCTGCACGCCGTCGCGGATCACGAGCGCCCGAGGCGAAGAGAGGTCGCGCAGCGCGACGAGCGCGTTCTCCGTCTTGTGCTCCTGGTAGATCGAGATCGTGATGACGACGACCACGAACGACATCAGGATCATCCCGTCGAGGGGCTCGGCAAGCAGGAAGTTGACGGTCCCGGCTCCGAGCAGCAGCAACAGCATCGGCTCGCGCACGACGGCCCAGGTCTGCTGGACGAGATTGCGCTTCTTCGCGGTGGGAAGCTCGTTGGGACCGTCGGCGCCGAGCCTGCGCGCCGCCTCCGCCGACGTCAGGCCGGCAAGCGCCGGCGCGTTCGTGGTCATGGGTCGACCTGGCTCAGGCGATGACGCAACGAGTCCTGGTGAAGATCGTCGGCATGCACTTGTTGCAGTGGATGCACAGCGACTCGCGTCTCGGGTCCTTGCGCATGGCCAGGAGCAGCTCGGGTTCGCGGAGCAACGCCCGCCCCATCTGCACGAGCTGGAAGCCCTCGTCGAGTGCGTTCGTGATGGTGTCGAGCCGGTTGATGCCGCCCAACAACACCAGCGGCATCGTGAGTGCGGCTCGGAACTGGCGCGCGTAGGGCAGGAAGTACGCCTCCTCGAACGGGTACTCCTTGAAGAAGTATCCCCCCACGAGCTTCACACCCGTCTTCATCAAGCCCGGGAAGATCTCGGCCATCTCGGCGACGGGCGCTTCGCCGCGGAAGTAGTACATGGGGTTCTCGAAGGAGCTGCCACCGGTGAGCGTCAACGCGTCGAGCTGGCCGTCGGCCTCGAGCAGGCGCGCGAACTCGATGCTCTCGTCGAGCCAGAAGCCGCCGCGCACGCCGTCGGTCATGTTGACCTTCGCCGTCACCGCCATGCCGCGGCCGGCCGCGTCGCGGACCGCCCGGACCACCTGGCGCGGGAAACGGGCCCGGTTCTCGAGGGTCCCACCGAACTCGTCCTTCCGCTTGTTCAGCTTTGGCGACAGGAACGAGCTGAGGAGGTAGCCGTGGCCCAGGTGGATCTCGATCGCGTCGAACCCGGCCTCCCGCAGCCGCCCGGCACCGTCGCCGAACTCCTGGGTCAAGCGGGCGATGTCGGCGGTGGTGGCGGCCTGGGTGAACCGCATCCCGAGCGGGCTGAGCCGTCGCGACGGCCCCAGCGCGGGCGCCTTGGTCCCCATCGGGTTCGCGACGAAACCGGCGTGGCCGATCTGGGCGGCAACCGACGCGCCCTCCTCGTGCACGGCGTCGGTCAGCGCGCGTAGGCCGTCGACCACCGCCGGGTCGTCGAGCACGATCTGGTGACCGTCGGTCGTGCCCTGGCGGTCGACCGAGCAGAACGCGACCGTGGTCATCCCGACGCCCCCCGCCGCGAACCGGCGGTGGAAATCGATCAGCTCGGGCGTCACCACCCGTTTGGGCGTGCAGCCCTCGTACGTAGCCGCCTTGACGATGCGGTTGCGCAACTCGATCGGGCCGAGCTGCGCCGGGGCGAAGGGATCGATGCCGGCCATGAGCGCGACGGTACACCCCGCCGCTCGGCCGCGTCAGCCGGGGAGCCGTTGCGGTAGCGTCCCGTCGGCCCTTCCCGTTCGCGTTTCAGACCGATCGACCCCGGAGTCCGCCATGGACCGAGCCGAGCTCCGCACGCTGTAGCAGCCCTTGAAGGAACGCTACCGGGAGAGCCCGGACGCGGCGGTCGTGACCTTGCGTGCGGACGGAACCCTCGGCGAGGGCATCACCTGTTCCGTCGCGACCGGGCGTGCCATCGCGGAGGCGGGGCTCCACCCTGCCAGTGGCGGGGACGGGACGTCGCTGTGCTCCGGCGACATGCTCCTCGAAGCGCTCGCGGCGTGCGCGGGCGTGACGCTGCGCTCGGTCGCGACGTCGCTCGAGATCGACCTGCGCGGCGGAACCGTCCACGCCGAGGGCGACCTCGACTTCCGCGGCACGCTGGCCGTCGCGAAGGACGCACCGGTGGGCTTCCGTGCCATCCGGGTTCGCTTCGACCTCGACGCCGACGCGACCGACGAGCAGCTCGACACGTTGCTGCGCCTCACCGAGCGATACTGCGTCGTGCTCCAGACGATCGCCGGCTCGCCGGCCCTCTCGGTCACACGCACGGGTGAGGCGTCGGGAGGATCCGGGTTCATGGCCGAGGGGAACTTGTGACCCGCCTTTCGAAGCCGAAACGATCATGACCACCCCCGCCACTCAGGCGGCCTGACTCCGCACACCAACCTGTCACCCGATCGTGCAGCAGTCCCCCTGGGGAGTTTCAGCGAGCGCCCTCAACGCCTCACGACGCAGCGTCCGTATCGCCGTGGGGCTGAAGTTGCGGGTGTTGTTGATGTGCCGTTTCGTATACCAGCACCCCTGACAAACTTCGGCGCGTCTCTCATGGTCTTCTCAAGTTCTCGCGGCCGTGGGGTCGATGAGCGCTTCGTAGGGAAGTTGCGCTTCGTCGATGCGGGGGTCTGCGATGAGCGTTCGCCGGGTGCTGCTGATCGTCGGGTTGGCTGTTGCGTTGTTGGGGATCGAGGTCGTTCCGGCGAGCGCGGTGTCGTCGGGGTCGTCTGGTCTGGTGCCTGTTGTGACGGCGCGTGCGGCGAAGGACTTGCCGCCGTTGGTGTCGTCGGCGCCGCCGAAGACGAAGTTGACGGTGTCGGGTAATGAGTTCTCGGGTGCGCCGCCGGTGGATGGCAACACCGACAAGTTCAACACCGATCGGGAGTAGGAACGGGCGAAGACTCGGCCGGTGTTCGACAAGGTGAAGGCTCGGCTGGTGGCGAGCGATGAGCGTTCGGACACGTTCGTGAACGCGGATGGTTCGAAGACGTTGTTGTCGTACGCGAATCCGCACAATTTCAAGGATGGGTCGGGTGTGTGGAAGGCGATCGACACGACGCTCAGCAAGGGTGCGAATGGCCGGTGGGTGCCGAGGGCGGCGCCGGTGGCGGTGAGTGTCGGTGACGACGCGTCGGGTTCGTTGGTGTCGGTCGGAAAGGATGGCTGGTCGGTCGGGTTCTCGTTGGCGGGTGCGACGCCGACGAAGGCGACCGCGTCGAAGTCGCAGGTGTCGTTCGCGAAGGCTGCTGGGGGCGCGGATCTGAGCTACGAGGTTCGCCCTGACGGGGTGAAGGAGACGATCACGTTGGCGAAGGCGCCGTTGGCGCCGGTGTCGTGGGTGTTCCCGTTGGTGTTGTCGGGCGTGGCCGTTCGGGTCGAGGCGGACGGTTCGATCGGCTTCCATGATGCTACCGATGCGTTGGTGGCGAGCGTGCCGCAGGGTGTGATGTGGGAGTACCGCAGCGACGCGGAGGTGCAGCAGGCACCGGCGACGAACCCGTTGCAGCCGGTCGCGATCACGTTGACCGACACGCCTTCGGGGCCCGGTTTGGTTGTGACTCCGGATCTCGCCTGGCTGCAGGACCCGGCGCGGCGGTATCCGGTGACGATCGATCCGACGTTCATCGCGGGCCGCCAGTCGGGGCATTGGGACGCGTTCACGTGGAACGCGCAGCCGAACAACAACTTCAACGGCAACAACCAGATCGACAACAATGCGTACGTCGACAAGGTCGGGCACACGATCTTCGGTGACCTCCAGTCGTGGTTGCAGTACGACCTGTCGTCGCTGGCGGGCAAGCACGTGCTCGGCGCGACGTGGGCGGGGTTCTTCTACAGCTACGACGCCAACTATGCACACACGTTCAACATGCACCCGGTCAACGGTGCGTGGTCTGACGCGTCGATCACGTGGAACGCGTCGCCGCCGGTGCGGTCCGACAACATCTTGGGCACGGTTCCGGGCCAGAACCAGTGGCTCCTGCTCGACGTCGGCACCTGGGTGCAGCATTGGGCTGACGGCAGCTGGGGCTCTTATGGGGTGGAGCTCGACACCGGCGCGGCGGCCGCGTATCTGCGGATGGCGGCGGATGAGGCGTACACGCAGAACTGCGGGATCAACTACTGCGACTCCTACATCGAGGTCACGTACAACACGCCGCCGCCGATCTCCCAGCCGGCAACACCGGGCTCGGGGACGATCTTGATGTCGCCCACACCGACGCTGACGGCGACGCCAGTTGCCGACGCGGACGGTGACACGGTTCGCTATTGGTTCCGGGCCGCGACCGGCCCCGACGCGTACACGGGCTCGGTCGTGAACTCGGGTTGGCAGACCGGCACGTCGTGGACGGTCCCGCAAGGCTCGCTGCTCGACGGCGCGACCTACTATTGGCAGGTCTGCACCTGGGACGGTCTCGACATCAGGTGCGGCAGTCAGGTCGCGAACTTCCGGTTGAACCTGCGGCTCGGCGACCAGTCGGTGAGCCCCAACGACGGTGTCGGTCCCGCGACGGTGAATCTCGCGAACGGCAACGCGGTCGTTTCGACGAGCTCGCCGTCGGTCGGCACGGTGGGCGGCTCGATGGGCCTGTCGTACACGTACAACTCGCAGGCCCAGCAGGTGTTCGGTCTGCGTGGCTACTACTCGAACGGTTCGGAGTCCCAGCCGGCCGTGGTGCGCACCGATCCGCAGGTCGCGTTCAACTGGGGGTCGGGGTCGCCGTCGCCGGGTGTGCAGGCCGACAACTTCAACGCGGTGTGGAGCGGCTTCGTCACGGTCCCGACGACCGGGTCGACATGGCAGCTCGGCGTGACCGGCGACGACAACGTCACCGTCAAGACCGGTATTGCGGGCACCACGGTCGTGACCACCGGCTGTTGCCCGACGTCACCGGTCTAAGCGCGAATCAGAGCTTCTCGGCGAACACGCCGATACCGATCGAGATCGACTACAGCGAGTTCACCGGCTCCGCGCGCCTCGAATTGTGGGTTCGGGGCCCGGGAGTGTCGGCGCAGATCGTGCCGTCGAACTGGCTGACTGTCGGTGCGCCGTCGTTGCCGCAAGGCTGGCAGCTCGTCGGCGGCCCGACCGGCGGGCTGGCCTACGTGTCGGTCGCGTACGCGGCGGCGGGGATCACCCTGTTCGACCCGACCGGCGCCGGCCATTCGTACGCGTACACCGACCTCAACCCGGCGTCGGTCAACCCCGGCTACCGGTCACTCGATGGTGACGACGCGTTCATCAACAAGAACATCGCGAACATCTTCCAACTCGACGTCGTCGGTACCGACGGCGTCCGGTATCGCTTCGACGTGTACGGGAACCTCACCGAGGCGCGCTCCACGACCGACGACCTGCACCCGGCCGCAACGCAGTTCACGTGGGACGGCCCGAGCCAGCGCATGACCACGATGACCGACCCGGTCTCGAACAAGACCGTCACGCTCACGTATGCGACGAACCCGTACCCGTGCCCGGCTTCCCCGGGCGGGTTCGATGCGAACGCGCCGACCGGGATGCTGTGCAAGGTCACCTATCCCGACGGCAGCACTACGAGCCTGTTCTACTCGTCGGGTCAACTCGCGCGTCTCCAAGACCCGGGCGGTGAGGTCACCGACTTCGCCTACTCCAATGGCCTTCTCACGAAGCTTCGCGATCCGCTCGCGGCCGATGAGATCGCCGCCGCGCTGCGCGCCGATGACGACACCACCCGGACCGTGATCGTCTACGACGGCGCCCAGCGTGTCGCGAACGTCACCGGCCCCGCACCCACCAGTGGCGCAAACCGACCGCAGCACGTCTACTCGTACAACTATCCGGCCGCCTCCTCGACGCAGGTCGACGTCACCGGGCTCGCCGAGCCCAACGGCTACGCGCGCCGGGTCACCTACGACACCGGCGGTCGGACCCTCGTCGACCAAGACGCGACCGCGGTGTCGACCGTGAACGGCTGGAACCCGACGAAAGACCTGATCGACGCGGCCGTCAACGTCCCGAACAACAAGACCGCCGGCGACGGTACGAACCTGAAGACCACCACGATCTACGACGCACAGGACCGGGCCACCGACACGTACGGCCCGTCGCCGCAAGCCTGGTTCGACCCTGCGACCAACGTGCCGTACGCCGGCTACGCCCCCAACGTGGCGCACGCGACGACCGGCTACGACGAAAGCCTCCCCGGCCTCGCCGCCGCGTACTGGAACAACAAAGACCTCTCCGGTGTCCCGATCCTGCACAGCCTCGGCATCGGAGACCCGTCCGGTGCCGTCGACCACGACTGGGGCACCGGCGCGCCGGCCGGTCTACCCAGCGGCGACAACTGGGGTGCACGGCTCACCGGCAGCATCCTCCTGCCCAACACCGGCGGCTACAACTTCTCGACCACCAGTGACGACGGCACCCGGCTCTGGATCGACGACCAGCTGATCATCGACGCCTGGACCGACGGCACCGGTGTCCGCAACCCCGTCGCGGCCTTCAACAACACCGTCGCCGGCACCTGGCACAAGATCCGGCTCGACTACTACGAGAACACCGGCGGCGCGAACCTCTACCTGAACTGGAAGCCACCCGGCGCGGGGAGCTACACGCTGATCCCCGGCAACTACCTCACTCCGCGCTATGACCTGGTCACCTCCCAGGTCGACGCCGACGGCCACCGCACCAACACCGGCTACGGCACCCACCCCGAACGCGGCCTCGCGGAGACCTCCACCATCGACTCGTCGGGGTTGAACCTCACCACGACGACCACCTACGAACAGACCTACTACCGGCGCGCCACCAAGACGCTCCCGAAGGGCTCGGCGACCACGATCACCGACGCGTACTACGGTGACACGCAAGCCGTCGCGCCACCGGCCGAATGCGGTGGCGGCAGCACCGTCAACCAAGCAGGTCTGAAGCAGACCACCACCGACGCTGATCCCGACGGTGCCGGCCCAAAGGCTCCGGTCGTGCACGAGACCCGCTACGACATCTGGGGCCGGCCCATCGCGAGCCGAACCAACACCGACACCTGGTCGTGCATCAGCTACGACACCCGCGGGCGCGTCACGCAGACGAAGGACTCGTCGGCCAAGACGACCACCAACGACTACACGACGCCGGGTGTGGTCGTGACCAACTACACCGACTCGTCCGGCACCGCGCGCACCACCCGCTCCGAGGTGGACCTGCTCGGTCGGGTGCTCAAGTACACCGACGAACAAGGCACCATCACCCGATCGACCTACGACCAGCCCGGCCGGCTCACCGCCACCTACCGCACCTTCTCGGGTGGCAGCGAGACCCAACTGACCGCCGCCAGCTACGACGCCGCCGGCCGCGTGGTCACCTCGACCGAGTACCTCTCGGGTACGGCGCGCACGACGACCAACTCCTACGACACGCTCGGCCGTTTGGTGACGAGCGGCCGGCCCAACGGCGTGATCACGACCGACACCTACGACCCGAACACCGGGCGGCTCACGAACCTGTCCAACAAGACCGCCAGTGGACCGGAGCTCTCACCCTGGGCCTACGGCTACACGAAAGCCGGAAAAGTCGCGACCGAGAACACCAGCATCTCGGGCGCCGCACGCAACCGCGCCTACACCTATGACAATGCCAGCCGCTTGACCGCGACGGCCGAGAACGGCGCCACCGTCCGCAGCTACGCGTTCGACGCCGACACCAACCGGTGCGCTGACGCGACGTCCTGTGCGTCCGCGACGTACACGTACGACAACGCCGACCGGCTGCAGTCCTCGCCCTACGGGTCAGGGTACGGGTACGACGCGCACGGCAACCTCACCAGCTACACGCCCACCGGGATCGGCTCGCCGATCACGATCGGCTACGACGCGAACGACCATGCCACCACCATCACCCAACCCGCCCTCTGCACCGCAGGCGGCGGTGGTGGTGGTGGTGGTGGTGGTGTCACCGCGCCGACCGTTGCCGGCTCCGCCCAGTCGACCGCGGAGCCGGGCGGCGGCACGTTCACCCTCAACCTGCCGACCGGCATCACGGCCGGTGATCTGCTCCTTGCCGGTGTCACGTCGCAGTGGTCGACGATCACGATCCCGTCGGGCTGGACGCTGGTCGCCGCGTCGACGACCACCGAACCCGTCCAGTACGTCTTCTCCAAGACCGCGACCGGCAACGAAGGCAACGCGATCGACGTGGCCGTCGCGGACGACGCCGACCAGTACGTCGGTACCGTCGTGCGGCTCCAGAACACGGCGGCGTCGCCCGTCGACGTCGCAGCAACGACAATCGACTCCGACGCCGCGCCAACCGGTTCGCTCACCACGACCGCCCCGAACGACCTCGTCGTCGCCTTCGAAGGCGCCGCCAAGTGGGACACGCCCGACATCACCGCAACCGCCCCGGCCGGCTACACCAAATACCAGGACGGCAACGCCGTCGGCCAATGGCGCCAAGGCTCCGTCTCCGCCGGCATCCAAACCACCGCCGGATCGACCGGTCCGAAGACCTTCGCGCTCTCCGACGGCGCGAACTGGGCCCTCACCATGGTCGCGATCAAAGGCACCACCAACGGAGCCTCGACCTGCAACACCGTCCCACCCATCGTTGCCGGCCCGGTGATCTCCACCGCCGCCCCGTCAGGAACGACGTTCACCCTCAACCTCCCCGCTGGCATCGTCACCGGCGACCTCTTGCTCGCATCGGTTACGACCTCGACGAGCACGGTCACGACACCAACAGGTTGGACGCTCGTCACCTCCACCTCGGGCACCACGAAGCAATACGTCTTCTCCAAGAAAGCGACCGGTACTGAAGGCACATCGATCCCGATCACGATCTCGAGCTCGGGAGAACAGACGATCGGAACCGCGATCCGGGTGCAAGGCGCGGACCCAACAGCTCCGGTCGACGCGTCCAACACGGCGACCGGCACCAGCACCACGCCCGCGACCTCTCTCACCACCACGACCGCGAACGAGCTGCTCGTCGGCTTCGAAGGCGCCGCACTCCCAACCGCCGCGGCACTCTCGGCGACACCACCATCCGGGTTCACCGAGACGCTCGACGGACAGACCAGCGGCCAACTCCGACAGGCATCAGTCGCGACCGCACCCCAAGCAACCGCCGGCCCGACCGGGACCGAAACCTTCACGTTGAGCGCTTCGAAACCCTGGTCGGCGATCCTCGTCGCCATCAAGCCCGCGCCCGCCGCCGGCTCCTACCCGACCACGATCGCCGAGACGCTCGCACCCTCAGGACGCGTCCTCGAACGCAAAGTCACCAACACCACCACCAGTACCATCGTCGAAGACACCGACTACGGCTACGCCGACAACAGCGACAGTCCCGCCTACACCAGACCGCACGGCGGCGGCACGATCACGACCTACCTCGGCGACGCCATCTACACCGGCACAACCGCCAGCTGGCCCATCAACAACGCCCACGGCGACACCATCGGCACCACCGACACCAACGCCAACTACACCGCCAACCCCGCCACCGACGAATACGGCCGAGCCCTCACCGTCCCGACCACCCGGCTCGGCTGGCTCGGCAGCAAGCAACGGTTCAACGAAGCAGCCGGCAACAACCTCATCAGAATGGGAGTACGCCTCTACGACCCCAACCTCGGCCGCTTCCTCCAAGCCGACCCGATCGAAGGCGGATGTGCCAACGACTACATGTACGTCCACGGCGACCCGGTCAACGCGAGCGACGTATCCGGACGAAAATCTTGCGACGGCCTTCACGGGCACCCCGGCCATGTATCACTAGATATGGAGCGTACGGGGCGGTACACATATATCAACGGCCGATACGTTCGGCAGTACATCGTCTATACAACTGTCGATGCCAGCTACGTGAGAAGGGCGACGCACGCTGACATCAGTGTTCGCGGTTCGAGGACCCAGAGTCTCCGGAGGAAGCGGACGCAGATTGCTCACGCAGACACCAGAAACCATCCGCGAAGCTCGGTTCCCGGGGCCGACACCCGCTTCTTTGCATATCCAGGCGACAGGTTACAGGTGGATGCCTCCGTAACGTGGTCGCCAGACACCGTGGATAGGGGCTCGTTTCTCTGGTGGCATTGGTATGTGAACTCAACAGTACTCTTGGCCGATTGCACGGCATGATGCAAGAATCTCGCTGGTTCTGAAGCTCCGAGGTGGCATCTGTGTTGAGTGTGCCGACTAATCAACTGTGGGCGGCGATCGAGCACGGTCCACGAGAGACGCCGGATTCCCTCTCGACGAACGGGTGGGTGGTAGCCGCCGCCGATCGGTGTGATGATTTCGGAGCGGTTCTGCTTGTGTCCCTCGATCCGGGTGGGCCTCTCTACCTGGATCTTCGAATCGCCGCAAGAAAATGCGGCAGCTGGTCGGAGATCAGCGCGGCGGGCACACGCGTGGTCGAGCACAACCTGGAAATGCCATGGCGGCCGTATTTCAGGCCCGGTGGTTTGGAGCTGTGGACCGCGATCACGGGTGGAGTCACTGTCTTGGAAGAGGGAACAGAATGCGCGCTGGACGCGAGGGGCGGATTCGCGTCCCGCAGCGTGGTGAACATCAGCCTTGTTCGGGGCGCCCAGGTCCGGACTGTCAGACCCCAGCCGCTGCTGAACGCGTTCGTTGCGCTGAGCGTCACGCGCGAAACGTCCCTGATGCAGCCGGAACTCGTGCCACATTCCGGCAGGCCACGTTCGAAGTGAGCCTCGGTGGCTGGGCGTGAGCGTGGGCAGGGATGGTGTGAGGGGCTACGGCTACGACGGGCCGGGTGTCTCACCCGCGTGTCATCGTCTTTGGAACGTGTCGAGCACGACGCACGCTTTCGGCACCCAGTCAGGCACCGCGGACTGGGCTTGATCCGGTTTGACGGACATGTTGATTGTGTTGATCATGCCGCGCGACGGTTGGTGTCGCGGTGGATGGCTTCCCATTCGGCGGGACTGTTGTAGCCGAGGGAACTGTGCAGGCGACGGACGTTGTACCAGCCTTCGATGTAGTCAAACACGGCGCGGTGCAGTCCGCGTGTCAATGGTCAGCAGGATGTCCCCGTTGGCGGCCGCGGGGTTTCCCCATGGACGGCCATGAGGATTCCCCGGGGGCGGTCAGGGTGTTCCCCGGCGTTGTGATGTTCAGTTGCGGGAGCCGAGGGGCTTCACCCCCTTGCCGTTGATGGCGTCGTTGAGGCGGACGGATTCGCCTTCGGTGACGACGGGGTGGGCGTGGTGCATGAGCCGATCGACGAGCGCGGTGGCGATGGTGTGGTCCATGAGCTGGTCGAAGCCGGAGGGGTGGAGGTTGGAGGACACGGCCACGGATCGGCGTTCGTAGGCGATGTCGATGAGCCGGTAGAGCCCTTCGGCGGCGTCCGCGCCGATGGGTAGCAGTCCGATGTCGTCGACGATGATCAGCTGAGCGCGCATGATCGGGGTGAACGCTTTGGCGATGGTGTCATCGACGCGGTGACGGCGGACGAGTACGCCGAGGTCCTCGATGGAGAACCACGCGACGCTGTGGCCGGTTTCGATCGCTGCGTGGCCGAGCGCTTCGCAGAAGTGCGATTTGCCGGTGCCCGAGGGCCGCACACGACGACGTTCTCGTGACGGTCGATCCATTCGAGGGTGCGTAGCCCTTGTTGGACGGCGTCGGAGATCGACGATCGGGTGGGGTCCCAGGCGTCGAAGGTCTTGCCGGCCGGGAACTTCGCCTTCTTGCGTTTGTGTTCGATGGTGGCACGGTCGCGGCCCTCGGCTTCGGCGACGAGAAGCACTCGGAGCAGCTCGGTGGGATCCCAGCGCTGCGCTTTGGCGGTGGCCAACACGTCGGGGGCCTGCTCGCGGATGTAACGCAGTCGCAGCCGTCGACACAGTGTGTTGAGCTCGTCGATGCTGGCCTGGGCGATGGCGCTCAGCCCGAACCGTTCCCACGCGGCGGTGCCGGGTTGCAGCGAGTGTTCGCCGGTCACCCGGAACGGTTCTTGGCGACGGGCATCGAGGATCGAGTTGAGGTCCCCGGCCCCGAACCGGCCCGCCATCGCGGCGAGCCCGAGCGCTTCGTCGACGCGGGCGACCTCGAGGAGACGGGCCAGGGCGACAGCTTCGGCCATGCGGTCCTCGATCTGGCGGGCCCCGACCGCGGCGGCTTCGATGAGCCAACTCGCCGCGCCCGGGCCGAGCGCCAAGAACGCCGCTTCAGAGGGTTTGTGGCTTTGGGCTGACGGTTGAGAGGCCCGGAGGGGTGATCCGGGTAGTGGTCGTCGTTGATCGACGCGTCGCCGGGGCCGACCAGGCGATGTCGGGCAACTTCGACCGGCCCGGTCGGGGTGTCGCCCACGACGACCACGTCATCACCCGAGACGCGCACCCACGCGCAGGTCCCGCCACGTCGAGGGGACCGAGTAGCGGGCGCCGCGAAACGAGATCGTCTGGGACCACGACACGGCCCGCGATTCACCGAACGCGATCGTGTACGGCTCGGCGGGAACCGGATGCAACAACGATCGTTCCATCTCGAACGCTTCGACCGGCACCCGTCGCGTGATCGCGTGCCGGCGATGGTTGACTCGTTCAGCGAACGCGCCGCACGCTGCTTCCAACTCGGCCCACGAGCCGTAGCCACTACGCAGGTTCGCGTCGGTGGGCACCAGGTCCGCTTTCGCGATGCGCACCGTCGCCTCGGCGCCACCTTGGACTCGGGGTCATACGGCACACACGTCGCGATCGTGACCCCGTAGTAGACCGCGGCCGACACCATCTTCGGGTTCCTCACCGCGACCCGAGCGATGTGACGTTCAGTCACGGTCTTCTCGTTGTCAGTCAACGCGCGTAGGTCGGTGCCCCACCCAAGCGACGGAACGTGGCATCCAACGCGGCGATCACCGACGGCAACGTCTTGTCGCGCAATGCGAGCACCACCCGCATCCGCGACCACGCCAACCACGCGCAGAACAACACCGCCCGCTGGCCGGCCACCATCGGCCCATCGCCGTAGTCCACTGCAACCACAGGCCCGGCTCGGGAATCCACGGCTTGTAGGAACGAGCCGTCTCGCGACGCCACTCCGCCTTCAACGCCTCCACGACCCGCCGCGTGGTGCGCTCCGAACCGTCATAGCCCATCACCACCAGCTTCTCGTGCACCCGATCAGCCCGGATCCGGCCCTGCGACCGGTCGATCCACTCGGTGATCTTGTCCGCGCATGCGTCCGTCTTCTTCGCCCGCCCGACATGCGTCGCGGGGTCCAACCCCGCCGCACGAGCGGCGACCCGAGCCCGCACCGTCTGATGATCAACCCCAGCCAACACGGCCGCGCACCGATACGACCCCGTCAGGTCGTAGAACTCCAACATCTCCATCGTCTTGTCCTTCGGCAACATAGGGAGGTTCCTCCTCGAGCTCGTCTCAACAGTTCGTCGCTGCAGAGCCGAGCCGAGGAGGACCAACTACAAGTGGATGCCGGAGAACACCCGCGACCGTCCACGGCGAACACCGCGACCGCTCGCGGGGAAAACCACTGACCGTCCCTGGGGACCGCTACCGGCCGCCAACGGCGAGGATCTCACGGCCGCCGTCACCGCGACGCGTCGGCCATGCGCGGGTGTCGATGAGCTCGCGTTTGATCGTCGCGAAGAACGATTCCGCGACCGCGTTGTCCCAACATTCGCCTTTACGTCCGATCGACAGCACGACGCCGTTGCGGCGGGCGAGCTCACCGAAGTCTTTGCTCGTGTACTGACATCCCCGGTCGGAATGGAAGATGACACCCTTGGCTGGCTGACGTGTCGCGAACGCCATCTTGAGCGCGTCTTCGACGAGCTCGGTGCGCATGTGGTCGGCCAACGCCCAACCGACCACCTTGCGCGAGGCCAGATCGATGACGGTCGCCAGGTACGCCCACCCCTCCCAGGTGGCGATGTAGGTGATGTCGCCGACGTAGCAACGGTCGATCTCGACCCCGGTACCGAAATGCCGGCGAATCAAATCGAGCGCCGCCTCGGCGGCCGGGTCGACCACGGTGGTCTTGCGCCACCGCTTCTTGGCACGGCCCTCGAGGCCCGCTCGGCGCATCAACCGGCGCACCCGACGCGTCCCGCACCTCACGCCCTGCTTGCGGAGAGCTTCGTGGATCCTCGGGGACCCATAGGTCCCCGAGGACTCGGTGTGGATCGCGGTGATCTTGGTGGTGAGCTCGGCGTCGGATCGGGCCCGCGTCGACAACTCTGCCTTGCGGCGCTCGTAGAAAGCGGCACGGGAGACCTCGAGCAGGCGACACGCGCGCTTCACGCTGCGGCCTGCGACTTCCTCCGCCTCGATGAACGGATCAACGCTCATCGGATCTCCCTCGCGAAGAAAGCCGTCGCTCGCCTGAGCGTCTCGTTGTCCTCACGCAAGCGGCGATTCTCCCGACGCAACTCCGTGAGCTCCTCGCGCTCCTCGGTCGTCACGCCCGGTCGATCCCCGGCGTCGGCCTCGGCTTGATGCACCCACGCCCGCACTGCCGTCTCGGTCAGATCGAAGTCCTTGGCCACCTGGCCGACGCTGCGGTCACCACGACGACAGCGCTCGACGATCTCAGCCTTGAACTCCGGAGTGAACGACCGGCGCGGGCGGGACTCCTTCCGCTCCATGGTCTTAATGATGGGCATCCTTCCCGGGGCTGTGCCCCTGATGGTGGATGTCCGTCAAACCGGAGGAAGCCCAGACCGTGACCGGGTCCCCGTGATCTGATCCACCCGTTGTGCGAGTCCGAGCCCCACGATGTGGGGAGGGAGGACAGCACAACCATGAAGCGACGCCGGCACACGCCCGAGCAGATCATCCGCAAGCTGGCCGAGGGCGAGAAGCTCTGGGTCAGGGCCAGGACCTCGAGGCGGTGGTCCGCCATCTCGAGATCACCGAGTCGACCCGGCACCGCTGGCGCAACCAGTACGGCGGGATGAAGGCCGACGACGCCAAGGAGCTCCGGGAGCTGTGCAAGGAGAACCAGCGTCTGAAGAAGATCGTGGCCGACCAGGCCCTCGACGCGAGGGCTTGTACAGCTCGTTGATCACTGGCCAGTCGGGAACACGTAGCGGTGCACGAGCTCACGTTTGAGCGACGACCACGCCGATTCGGCGAGCGCGTTGACGTCCCAACAGACCCCGGTACGGCCGACGGACTTGCGCATACCGAGATCGGTGACCAGGTCCCGGTACTCGTACGACAGGTACTGGCTGCCACGGTCGCCGCGCGGTTGCGGCCGGGGAAGCGGCCGCGAACTCGATTGTTGATCACCTCGCTGTGCTCGACGACGCGATCGCGCAACTCCCGGCCGACGTTGCCGTCGGCCGTCACGCCGACGACGACCCGGCACAGTGGCACGGCCGGTGATGGTGCACACCGATTCCGCGGGAGCGACCCGTGGGTTCGTGTGGGGCCGCCGCTTGCAACGCCGGGTTCGCGGTCGTGGCCCGCAAGAACACCCGTGGTCACGGGGGCGATCTCGAAGGTCCATCTCAACGACGACCGGTGGCACCCAGCGGTGCCGCAAGCCGGCGACCAACGACGCGGCGCCGAAGTGTGCGAGGTACCGACCTCGCATTCCACACACCTCTCCCGCTGGCTTCAAGGGACACGCCTGATCGTCCGGCCCGAGCCGTTGCACCCCCGCGCGCAACAGACGCTGTTCCCGGCGCTCGCGTTCCGTCACCTGGGCCACTACACCGACCAGCCCGGCGACCCCGTCGCGCTCGACGCGCACATGCGTGTGCCCGACCGGGACAGGAAGCCTGGCCCGGGACGCCCGCGACGCCGGGGCGGTCAGCAGGCCGGGATCGGCAGCGGCGCGGGGCCGATCACGAAGCTCTTCACGAGGTCGCCGTAGGCACGGGCACCGGCGGCCCCGACGTGGAAGCCGTCGGCCGCGAACCAGTCGCCGTGCGAGCCCGCGTAGCAGAACCAGTCGATGAGATGCGCGTTGGGCCAGCGGCCGACGCCCGCCTTCAGTCGGTCGTTGACGAGCTGTTGCCACGCTCGCGGTTCGCGGACGCTCAGGAACCAGACGGGCCGGTTGCCGATGATCTGCATCATCTGCTCGAACTGTGCGTCGGTGAACGCGCCGTTGGTCCCGAGGTGCACGACGAGGGCCTCGGGGAGCAGGTTGGCGTCCCGGTAGAACGTCAGCACCTGGAGGGCGTCGCCGAACTGACGGCTGACCTTCGCGTCGACGAGCATCCCCGGGATCGCGCCTTCGAGGCCGCTGCGCGCGCCGAGCATGACGGAGTCGCCGATGCCCATGACCGTCTTCGGCGGGGGTGCCGTCGTCGGCGGAGGCTGAGGCGGTGGGGCCGCCGTGGCCGGCGGCGTGACGGGAGGGCTCGCCGCAACGGACACCGGCGCGGCCGTGAGGGTGCCTGCCGTCGTGTCCGGGCCCGGGACAGCCGGTGCCGCCGTGGTCGTCGACGTCGTCGTGACCGCGGTCGTGGTGCTCGCGGACGTCGAGCTCGCGACCCGTCGGGCCAACGCGACGATCGAAGCGTCCGGGCGGTCACCGCGATCGTGGCCATGGGCGCTCTCGGCGATCCCGTAGACGCGCTCGGTCCTCGGTGTCGCCCCCGCGAGCCCGAGGGCCAGCACGGTGACCACGGCGCAGACACCCACGGCGACACCGAGTCCGTGCCACACGGCTCTCCATTCGCGCGAGTGCGCCCCACTCCGCGTCCTGGCGGCCAGCCGGCCGACGGCGCCGGACCGTATGGGCACCTCGACGTAGCGGTACGAGAGCTCGGCGGCGCCTAACGTCAGCACGAGTCGGAGCACCAGGGTCGGGAACCATGCGAAGGGCACGTCGACTCCGGGTCGGGTGACCTGGAAGATCGGCCAGTGCCAGAGGTAGAGCCCGTACGACCGCTGCCCGATCCATCGCAGTGGCCCCGCGCCCAACAGGAAGTTGAGATCCGCCGCCGGGTGGACGATCGCCGCGATCACCAGCACCGTCATCACGTCGACGACCACGAGCCCGCCGCGGAACACCCAGGCGTCGGCCGGGTCGAAACCCGTCGCGCGGTGGAACGACCACAACAGCACGATCAACGCGCCGGCTCCGACGAAGTTCAATACGTACCGCGCGCTGCGCGCGGCCCGCCGCTGGAACTGACCGGGGACCCAGACGAAGGCCAGCAGCGCGCCCACGAGCAGGCCGGCCGCGCGCGTGTCGGTGCCGTAGTACGCGCGACTGGTGCTGGGCGAGTAGAGCAGCATCGCCCAGAGCCAGCCGCCCACCGTCACGAAGGCCACGACCATCGCCGTGCGGGCACGACCGAGGAAGAACAACGCGGTGAGGAGGACCGGCGGCCAGATCAGGTAGAACTGCTCCTCGATCGCCAGGGACCACAGGTGCTGCAACAGCGGCGGCCGACCGGCCTGCTCGAAGTACGAGACGTGGCCGAAGATCTGCACCCAGTTGCTCGTGTACGTCAAGGCGCCGACCACGTCGCGCCGGAGCGCACCGACGGCGTCGGGCAGGAACAGCACCGTGAAGGCGACGACCACCGCGAGCATCACCCAGAGCGCGGGGAGCAGGCGGCGGCCGCGCCTGATCCAGAAGTTCCGCAGCGACACCCGCCCGGCCCGGCGGCGTTCGGCGAGCAGCAGCGAGGTGATCAGGTAGCCGCTGATGACGAAGAAGACCTCGACGCCGAGGAACCCTCCGGTGACGCGTGTCACACCGGCGTGGAACGCCATGACCGCGAGCACCGAGACCGCGCGTAGGCCGTCGAGACCCGGCAGGTAGCGCAGGGTCGGACGGGTCGCGCTGGTGACGGAAGGGTGGGTCTCCACGTACGGCCTGGCCTCGGACGAACGACGGTCTTCCATGGTCGCACATGTGTCCACCGACGAACGGTTCGCGTCGACGTGGCGGGCTCAATCGGGCGTTCGACCGTCCCCGGCGGGTGCGGTTGCCTGGTGGTGGCGGAACACGAGATAGGCCACCGGCCCGGCGAACAAGGGCAGCCAGAACTGGGCCAACCGGTACACCAGGGTGGCGAACACCGCCTGGGCACCGTCGACGCCCGCGAGGGTGAGCATGCCGGCCAGCCCGGCCTCGACGAACCCGAGACCCCCGGGTGAGAGCGGGATCATCGCCAACACGACCGCCGATGCATACGCGAGCAGCACCAGCGACGGTGCGGGCCGCGCCCCCACCGCCGCGAGCGCGGCGAGCAGCGCGAGGTAGTCGAACAGGACGCGCCCGACGGTGATCAGCAGCGCCTCCCACCACCGGTTGCCCAACGTGCGCCGGAGCCGGTTACGTTCGATCACGACCCGCTCGGGGAGATCCGTCAACGGCGCGTGGTGCCGGCGAACGACGTTGAGGACGCGCTGCACCCCACGACCCACGGCCGTGAGCGGGGCGTCGAACGCCGCGAGCACGAACCCGACGACCATGATCACGAAGAACGCGATCGTCCCGACGATCACCGCCTGGACGAGGCCGTCCGCGATCGCCGTGCCGCCGAGCACCGCGGGGAGGGACAGGATCGGGAGCGCGCTGAGGCTCGCGAACTGGAGCAGGGTGAACGCGGTCATGCCGGTGACCGCCGTGGTGGTGTCGATGCCGGACTGGGAGAGCATCCGCATCTGGAGCGCGGCGCCCGCGGCCGCGCCACCGGGCACGATCGAGCTGAACGAGTTCCCGGCGAGTTGCGAGGTGACGACCGGCGCCCACCGCTTCGTGTGGAGCGCGATCCGGAGCATCAGCCACACCATGACGAAGCTCAGGGTCTCGCACGCGACGATCACCGCGAGCCAGAGTGGACCGATGGTCGAGAGCCGGGGGAACGTCGCGAAGACGTCGAGCAGCCGGGGGCCGACGTAGTAGAAGGACACGGCGGTCACGAGGAGCGCGACCACCCGCAGCACGATCCGTCGCCAGCTCCATGCCCGCTCCGTCTCGAGCGGGGCCCCCACCGCCCGGGGCACGTCGAGCTCCGGGCCCGTCGCGTCGGGGGGTTCGTCCGTCATCCGGCGCGACCCTAGGTGGTGCCGACACCGGCGACGGCGACCCGAACGCCGTCACGGACCGACCCGCCCGACGAGAACGCGTTACCGTTTCGGCGCCCGGCACCGGTGCGGCACCCAGGAGGAACCAGTGGAAGTTCGCGACAGGCTCTACATCGGCGGCGAGTGGGTCGAGCCGGTCGGCAAGGGCACGATCGACGTGATCTCCCCTCACAGCGAGGAGATCATCGGCCGGGTTCCCGACCCGGCCGAGGCCGACATCGACCGCGCCGTCGAAGCGGCGCGCGACGCGTTCGACAACGGCCCGTGGCCCCACACCAAGCCCGAGGAGCGCGCCGACGCGATCGCCCGGTTGAGCCTCGCGATCCAGGCTCGGGCCGAGCACGTCGCCGACACGATCTCGGCCCAGAACGGCTGCCCGAAGTCCTGGTCGATCATGGGCCAGGTCTTCTCGGCGACCATGGTGCTCGACGTGTACGCCGACATCGCGCGCCACTACGAGTTCGAGGACCACCGCACGGGCGGCCTCGGTCAGCCCGTCACAGTCCGCAAGGCCCCCGTCGGTGTCGCCGCCGGGATCGTCCCCTGGAACGTCCCGCTCTTCGTCACCGTGCTGAAGGTCGCGCCCGCGCTCGCAGCCGGCTGTTCGATCGTGGTCAAGGCCGCACCCGAGACGCCGCTCGACGCGTATCTCTTCGCCGAGGCCGTCGAGCAGGCGGAGATCCCGCCCGGCGTGATCAACGTGGTCGCCGCCGGACGTGAGGTGAGCGAGCACCTCGTGCGTCACAAGGGCGTCGACAAGGTCAGCTTCACCGGGAGCAGCGCCGTCGGCCGTCACATCGGCAGCATCTGCGGCGCGGACCTCAAACGCTGCACACTGGAGCTCGGCGGCAAGTCCGCCGCGATCGTGCTCGACGACGTCGTGCTCGACGACGCGATGATCCACGAGCTCCTCAGCTCCGGGCTCCTGAACAACGGGCAGGCGTGCGGCGCCCAGACCCGTATCCTCGTGCCCCGCTCGCGCTACTCGGAGATCGTCGACGCGCTGGGAGGCGCGATCGGGGCGATGAAGGTCGGCGACCCGCTCGACGAGAGCACGCAGATCGGGCCGCTCGTCGCCAAGCGGCAGCAGGAACGCGTCCTCGGGTACCTCGAGTCCGGCAAGCACGAGGGCGCGCGGGTGGTGACCGGCGGCGGCCGGCCGGCGGACCTCGACCGGGGCTGGTACATCGAGCCGACGCTCTTCGCCGACGCGACGAACCAGATGAAGATCGCCCGCGAGGAGATCTTCGGCCCGGTGCTCACGGCCATTCCGTACGAGACGGAGGACGAAGCGGTCGCCATCGCCAACGACTCCGACTATGGCCTCTGCGGCTCGGCGTGGACGAGCGACCCACAGCACGGCGCCGAGATCGGCGCCCGCGTGCGCACCGGTGTGTTCGCGATCAACACCCAGGTGATCGTCGACTTCCGGAGCCCGTTCGGCGGCTTCAAGGCCTCGGGCATCGGCCGGGAGCTCGGGCCCGAAGGCATCGCGCCGTACACGGAGCTCCAGTCGATCGTCATGCCGATGGGCTGAGAGACCCGCGACGCGCTGGTAGAACGCGTTGGGGCACCAGGACGGGTCAGGCCGGCGGCAGCAGCCAGAGCGTCATGCGCAGGAGCGACTCGTACCCCATCCGCTCGTACACCGAGCGGCCGAAGTCCGACGCGATGAGCACGGCCGGCTTCGCGGGGTCGGCGAGCGTCGCCGCCCCTCCGGGATCGGGTAGCCGTCCACGAACGTGCGCTCGAAGTCGAACAGCGCGTCCGCGGTGCGTGCCTCCACGATCCGCAGCTCGCCCGTCGGGGCCGGCCCGGGGCCGGCCCCGACGATGGCGTGGGAGGTCCACCCGTCAGGGCTGCGCCGGCGCCTCCTGCCGGATCGGGTAGACGGCCGGGACCTCGAGCACGAACACGATGCCGTCGCCCGGTGAACCGGTCGCGGCCCGTTCCCGGATGGCGTCCACGACGGGCATGACCTCGTCGTCCTCGACGAGGAGGTCGACGAGCAACTTGTGCTTGACGCTCATCCGGTAGGAAACACCGCGCCACTCGCCACTGCTCTCGGCCTCCGAGCCGTGGCCCCGGACGTCGTAGACCATGAGCCCCACGAATCCGAGCTCGGCCAGCCGGTGCTGCACCGAGTCGAGCTTGTCGGGCCGGATCACCGCCTGGACCCGCTTCATGCT
This sequence comes from Acidimicrobiia bacterium, assembly GCA_046331155.1. Classification (GTDB taxonomy): domain Bacteria; phylum Actinomycetota; class Acidimicrobiia; order IMCC26256; family CAWATG01; genus JAXLRK01. The sequence goes on along the minus strand of JAXLRK010000002.1, from coordinate 391,384 downwards.
CCCACCTCCTCACGCAGCTTCGCTGCACCGCCGTTGCCACCGGTTCCGACGATGAGGTCGTCGGTCGGCACGAACACCGAGCCCTGCGCCTCGAGGAAGTCCGGGTACGCCAGCGCACCCATCAGCGGCATGTCGAGGCCGGCGACCTCCTCCTCCGGCTTCACCCGCATCCCCATCGTCTTGTCCATGATCTTGAAGAACGCGTAGCACATGATCGAGCAGAAGACCACGAGGGCGATCGCGCTCGTGATCTGGGCGAGCAACTGGTCGACGCCGCCGCCCGTGAAGAGGCCCTTCACGCCGCCGGGCACGCCGTTGAGCCCGTCGCCGTACTTGCCGTCGGCGAAGAGACCGACGGCGATGATGCCCCACAGGCCGTTCGCGCCGTGCACGGCGACGGCACCGACCGGGTCGTCGACCTTGGCCTTGTGGTCCATCCACACCACCGCCGCGACGACGATGCCGCCGGCAACGATCCCGATGCACATCGCGCCCCACGGGGCCACGAACGCACACGGCGCGGTGATGGCGACGAGCCCGGCGAGCAGCCCGTTGCACGTCATCGACGGGTCGGGCTTCCCGTACACCTTCCACATGATGAACATCGTGGTGAGGCAGCCGAACGCCGAGGCCAGGATCGTGTTCACGATGACCACGGTCATGCGGAGGTCGGTACCCGCGAACGTCGAGGCGCCGTTGAAGCCCATCCACCCCACGAGCAGGACGAACGTGCCGAGGAACGCCATGGGCAGGTGGTGGCCCGGGATGGCCCGGGGCTTGCCGTCCCTGTCGAACTTGCCGATGCGGGCCCCGAGGGTCCTGGCGCCCCAGAAGGCGGCCACGCCGCCCATGGCGTGCACCACGCCCGAGCCGGCGAAGTCGACCGCACCGTGGCCCCACTTCGGACCGAGCACGCCGAGCTGCGACAGCCAGCCGCCGCCCCAGACCCAGTTGCCGTAGATCGGGTACAGGATCGCGGAGGCGAACAGCCCCCACACGCAGAACGACGTGAACTTCCAGCGTTCGGCCATCGCGCCCGTCGGGATGGTCGCGGTCGCGTCCATGAAGACGAGCTGGAAGAAGAAGAACCCGAGGACGGACACGTCGTACGCCCGGCCGGCGAGGAAGAAGCCCGAGTGCGAGATGAACTGCCAGTCGCCGACGTGTGCGCCGTTGCCGAGCGCGGTCAGTCCGATCGCACTCGCACTGGTCGACCCGAACATCAGCGCGTACCCGCAGACGAACCACCCGACCACCCCCAACGCGAAGATGACGAGGTTCATCATCATCGTGTGCGAGCCGTTCTTGGCCCGGGTGAAGCCGGTCTCGACGAGCGCGAACCCGGCCTGCATGAAGAGGACGAGCACGCCGCCGACCATGAGCCACACCATGTTGATGGACGTGGTGTTGTGGTTGACCGTGTCGGTGAGCGCCGACACCGCTTTGGTGGCGTGCGCCGCGGGTTGCACGACCTGCGACGTCGGGTCCGGCGTCTTCGCGCCCGTCGGGTCACCATCGGAGGCGAACGCGCCGCCGCCCATGACTCCGAGCACGAGCAGCGCCGAGACGCCGACCACGGCCAGCGTGGCCTTGCGATTCGGTGGCGCCGCCGCGACGCCCGATGCTCTCGCCAGACGGCGCTGGTGCCGCCGCCACATGGCGGGAAGCAGGAGCGCGAGCGCGAGGAACGACATGAGGAGCTGTGTGGGCATGCCCACCTCCTGGGAAGCAAACCGTCAGGACGTGAGCGCTCCGTTGCGCTCGACTGTCGACGGTATGGCAGGAGTGTTTCGGCCGAGGTTCCGAAGTGTGAACGCCGTGTTTCGGCCGCGGGCGCAGGGCTCAGGCCGTGAGACCGCCGTCGAGCACGAGGACCTGGCCCGTCATGAAGGCCGACCCGTCCGAGAGCAGGAAGTCGACCGCGGGAAGGATGTCTTCCGGCCGGCCCAGCCGGCCCATCGGCGTGCGCCGGACGATCTGGCCCATCTGCGCGGCGTCGAGGCCGTGCGTCATCTCGGTCTCGAGGTAACCCGGTGCGATGCTGTTGACCGTGATCCCGACGCCGGCGACCTCGCGGGCGAGCGCGCGGGTCATGGCGTCGAGTGCGCCTTTCGTCGCTCCGTACGCCGCCAGGCCGCGATATCCGCGCAGGCCGATGATGGACGAGATGTTGATGATCCGACCGGCACGCGCCCGCAGCATCGGGCGCAGGCAGGCGCGGGCGAAGACGAGCGAGCCGGTGACGTTGACGTCGACCAGCTCGGTGATCTCGTCGATGGACTGGGTCGCGAGCAGGCCGTCGCGGGCGATACCGGCGTTGTTGACGAGCGCGTCGAGCCGGCCGAACCGGGCCACCGTCGCGCGTACGAGCTCGCGCGCCGTGTCGGGCTCGGAGATGTCGAGCTCGGCGAAGAGAAACCGGTCGCGAAGCGCCGGATCGCGCTCGATCTCGTCCACGAACGCGGTCCGGCTGCGGCTGCACGTGCTCACGGCGTCGCCCCGGTCGAGCAGGTGGGCGACGATCGCCTGCCCCAGCCCTCGACTTCCTCCGGTCACGATCACGACCTGCACGCGCTACCTCCGGACGAGCTTGCCGCTGTCGGTCTGCTCGATCTCGTCGACGATCCTCAGGATTCGCGGCACCTTGTAGGGCTGGAGCCGGCGCCGGCACTCGTCGAGCAGCGCACGGCGCAGCTCGGCGGCGTCGGCACCCGGCACGGCGACCACGTCGGCGCGGACGATCTGGCCCGCCACCGAGCTGCTCGCACCCGACACCCGGACGGCCCGAACCCGCGGCTCCGCCAACAGGATCTCCTCGACCTCGCGTGGGTGCACTTTCTGGCCGCCGACGTTGATGCTCTCGTTGCGGCGGCCGAGGAAGTGCACACGATCGCCGACGTGCTCGACGAGGTCGCCGGTGGCATAGAGCCCGGTTCGATCACGGGGGTCGTCGAGACCCACGTATCCTCCCATCGCGTATGGCGACCGGATGTGCAGCTCGCCGTCGACGATGGTCAGCCACACGGGCGCGTCGTCGGACTCGAGGAGCTCCGCCGGGAACCCGGCTCGACCGTCGTGCACCGAGAAGCACGCGCCCATCTCGCTCGACGCGTAGATGTGCGTGACGCGCGAAGCCGGGAACCGCTCCTTGACGCGATCGAGCAACGGCTGGTCCACCGGTTCGCCGCCGAGCGTGAACTGCTCGGGTGCGAAGGCGTCGATCTCGTCGCGCATCAACAGCAACCGGAGGAACGTCGGCGTGGACGACACGTGGGTGACGCCCGCCCTCAACGCCTGCGCCGCACCTGCCGGCTCGCCGCCGCCGAGCACCACGCTCCCGCCGTTCAGGAGGGCGTGCAGGAACACCTGGAGTCCGGCGAACGCCGAGAGCGGGTACGCGAGCAGCCACCGCGCCGCGCCGAGGGCGCCGCTCCGGTGGATGCGCCCCGCGAGCGACTCCCAGGTGTGCAGGACGCCCTTCGGCACCCCGGTCGTGCCCGAGGTGAACAGGACCACCTCGGATCGTCCGCCGGGTCGTCCGCCGGAACGGTCACCGCTCCGGTGGTGCGTCTCGGTCGGCCGTACGGCGCCGCCGTCGATCACGGCGTCCAGGCCGAGATCCGCCACGAGCGCCTCCACGGTCTCGTCCGGCATCGTCGGCGGCACGATGTGCACCCGCGCGGCCAGCACGTCGAGCGCGAGGAGCCACAGCACCGTGGTGCGCTCGGCGGTCGCCCGCAGGGCCACACCGCCACCGCGCAGCTCCGGGTGCGCCGTGACCAGGTCGTCGACCAGGTCGCGCACGGTGCCGTAGGAGAGCGAGGCGAACGCGTCGTCCTCGCGGCAGACGAGCAGCAGGCGATGCGGGTCGGTCGCGGCGAGAACGCCCGTGATCACGTGGGAGGCTCGGCTTCGTACAGCGCCACGAACTCGCCCAGGGTCCCCATCCGCGCGTCGCCGTGGGCGAAGGGGTCGAGGTCGAGCTCCTCCTCGAGCTCGGCCGCGATCGTCGCGATGTCGAGGGAGTCCAGCCCGAGGCCACCCTCGCCGATGTCGACGGCGTCGTCGGACACGTCGGACGGCAGGCCCTTGTCTTCCAGCACCCGACTGATCACCGACCGGACCACCTCGCGGTTGCTCACCCTGGACTCCTCGCTCGACGACGCAGCGCGTTCACGCTCTGTGGTGGGACATGAAACCAATCGCCGTCGGGTCCGTGCAACGCAGGCCGACCCGTCGGATGGAACCGGAACCGCCTCCCCAGGTCGAGCTCCGCTCCGGCCTCCCGGCCTCCGGCCCGGCCTCTGCCTCGTCTCCCACCCGTCGGAACGGCGGATCAGGCCCGTCGGGCCGCCAACAACCCGTACCCGAGCGTGCCGTCGTCCCAGAACCCCTCCAGCACGGCGCAAGAGTCCACGAACCGGCCCCAATCGCGTTCGCCGAGCGACGCGACCACCTCGTCCCGGTGACGCTCGGCGTTCTCCCGCCAGCGGGCGAACGTCGGGCGGGTGGCGGCGGTGAGGTCCGCCTCCTCGACGATCTCCAGACCCTGCTCCCGGGCGAGCTCCGCGTAGCGCTCGAGGAGCTCCATCCGGGCCTCCCCGAACACCTGGCGCAACAACATGAGCGGCTCGCGCAACCGCCGAACCTCACGGAACGGCATCGGCCGGCGCAACACGACGTCGCACAACGCGACGAACCCGCCCGGCCGCAGCACGCGCGCGCACTCGGCGACCAGCCGCTCCCGGGCGGGCATGAGGTGCGACGACTCGAGGACCCAGACCCGGTCGAAGGACGCGTCGCCGAACCCGTTGTCGGTGCCGTCGCGGACCTCGAACCGGACGAGGTCGCTCACGCCCTCGGCCTTGCCGCGTTCCACGGCCGCGTTCACACCGACGGCGCTCGTGGTGATGCCCGTGACGCGCGCACCGTGATCGCGAGCGAGCGCGCAGGCTGGTGCGCCCGTCCCGCACCCGACGTCGAGCACCTCGATTCCGGGAACGAGGCGCGCCGCTTCGACCATCCGGTCGGTGAGGGCACGCGTCGCCCGTGCGAGCGGCTCGTCGCCGGTTGCGAAGACGCCGTAGTGCAGCTCGTCGCCGAGGAGCAACCCCCACGCATCGGTGACGCGGTCGTAATGGTTCCTCGGGTCGTAGCCGGGCTCCGTCACCGTCGGGACGGTACCAGTCGCCGGCCTGCGCCCGTCCGGCCGGCGTCACGACGGCTCGCCGGTCCACCGCCGGGCCCGGGCGCCGTGTCAGCATTGGGCGATGCCTCCCGGTACGCGCGCCGCGTCGGTCGCCGCGTCGGTCGCCGCGGTCTGTGCCGCCCTGGCCGCGTGCGGGTCCGCGCCGCGCCGGATCCCGTCGCGGCGCACGCGACTGCAAGCCGTCACGACCGCGCCCGTCGGGGCGTCGTCGACCTCCACCACGGCGGTACCCGCGGCGTCGACCGCGCCGGCACCGGCTCCGGCTCCGGCACCCGCTCCACCGTCGGCCGCGAACCCGCTGCGCCTGCTGCGAAGGATCACCGGGAACATCTCGCCGAAGTCCGTCGCCGCGTCGGGCGGCGGACTCGTGCTCGCCCAGAACATGATGTACCGGCACTCGATCACCGTCTACGACGCCGACGGCAACCTCGTGCACACCATCCCCGATTCCGTGAACCTCGCCGCGCGGGGCCGGCCCGAGCTCGACGGGCGGGTGAAGGGCGGTCCCGTCGAGGCGGCCTTCTCCCCCGACCACGCGACCGCCTACGTGTCGAACTACTCGATGTTCGGACCGGGCTTTGCACATCCTGGCGACGACGTGTGCTCGCCGTCGTCGGGCATCGACCACAGCTACGTGTACCGAATCGATCTCGCGTCGTTCGTGATCGACGACGCGATACCGGTGGGCGCGGTGCCGAAGTACGTCGCGGTGTCGCCGGACGGTCGGCGCGCGCTCGCCAGCAACTGGTGCTCGTACGACCTGAGCATCATCGACACCGCGACGAACACCGAGACCGCGCGCGTCAAGCTCGGCGCGTACCCCCGAGGGATCGCGATCGACATCGGCTCCACGACGGCCTACGTCGCGGTCATGGGTTCGTACGACTTCGCCAGGATCTCGCTGGCCGACGACTCGGTGAGCTGGATCCGGCGAGTGGGCAACGCGCCGCGCCACCTCGTGCTCGACCCGCAAGGGCAGTACCTCTACGCGACGCTGAACGGCGAGGGAACCGTGGCGAAGGTCGAACTCTCGTCGGGCACGGTCGTCGCGAAGGTCCGCACGGGGAGCGCGCCGAGGAGCATGGCGATCGCGCCGGACGGGAGCGCGCTGTACGTCGTGAACTACGAATCCGGAACGGTCACCAAGCTGGCCACGGCCGACCTGCGCGTGCTCCAGACCGTCACCACCCCGGCCCATCCGATCGGCATCACCTACGAACCGACCGCGAAGCGCGTATGGGTCGCGTGCTACTCGGGCGAGATCCTCGTCTTCGACGACGCCTGAACCACTCGCGCGCGTCGATCCTTCGAAGATCGATCCGATCACCACGCGCCTGCCCGGACGATCAGGTGGAGGTCGTCGGGGCCGTGGTCGTGGTGGTCGGGGCGGTGGTCGTGGCCGGTGCCGTGGCCGTCGTGGTCGGCGCCGCGGTCGTCGTGATCGGCGCCGTGGTGGTGGGGGCCGTCGTGGTCGTGGAGGCAGTGGTCGTCGTCGGCGCGCCGGTGCTCACCGTCAGCAGCACGACGTCGTCCTTCTGGGCCTTCGCTCCCGCATTCGGCGACTGGTCGAACACCTGCCCGGCCGGGACGACGACGTTGGATTGGCTCGTCACCGTGACCTGGAACCCCAGCGCCCGGAGCTGGTCGGTGGCCGCGACCTCGAGCTTGCCGACGACGTTCGGGACCCGTATGGCGCCCGCCGTCGTGGACGTGGGCTCCGGCTTCGAACCGGAATCGCCGCTCTTCAGGGCGAGCACGATCACGCCCACGAACAGAGCCACGATGACGATCGTGGCGGCGGCCCACAGCCAGCCGCGCCCGGTCGTGGGCGGCGCGGTGGTCGGAGCGGGCGTGGCCGGGGGCGGCCCCGGGGGCATGGTCATCGCCATGGTGGCGTCGCCGCCGCCCGACAGGTCGACCAGCTCCGTGCGCCGCGTCGGGCCCGACGGCTGAGGTGGACGGATCGTGTCGCGCAGGCCCAGGAGATCGCCGGCGACCTCGTCGGCACTGTGATAGCGGTCCTCCGGGTGCTTCGCGAGCAACCGCATGACGACGACGTCGCACCCGAACGGCAGCGGTGCGGCAAGCCGTGACGGGGGTGGTGGCAGCTCGGCAACCTGGCGGCGCGCGATCTCGTGGACATCCGTACCCGCGAAGGGCGACGCGCCGGTGAGCATCTCGTAGAACAACACGCCGAGCGCGTACAGGTCGCTGCGCGCGTCGGGCGTGTCGCCCCGGGACTGCTCGGGTGACAGGTACATCGCGATCTCCGCCGCGGTGCCGGGCTGGACGGCGCCGAGCGCAGGCCCGTTCGTCCCGAAATCCGCGACCTTCGCGCCACCGCGCGCCGGTAGGAGCACGCAGCGGGGTGTCAGGCCGCCGTGGATCAGCCCAGCGCGGTGGACGGTGTCCAACGCGGTCGCGACTTCGAGGGCGGTCTGCACCGCGCGCTCCGGGGCGAAGGCACCGCCGGAACGGATCTCGTGGGCGACGCTGTGGCCGTCGACGTACTCCGTCGACACGTAGCAGACGTCACCGTCGACGCCGTAGTCGTAGACCGTGACGATCTCCGGGCCGCGGACGGCCCCGAACGCGCCCGCGGCCTGCCGGAACTTGGCCACGACGTCGAGCGTCGCGAGCCCCGGGCGGAGCGTGCGCAACGCCACGTCGCGGCCCAGCCGGCGATCCGTGGCGAGGTACGTCTCACTGGTCGCCCCGGCCGACAGCTGGCGCGTGATCTCGTAGCGGCCGTCGACGACGGCACCCGGTTCGAGTGTCACCCGTTCGCAGCCTCCCGGCCCGGATCGGCGACGACCGCCGAAGAGTTCCTCGAGATCTTCGCGCCGGGAGGTGGGCGAGGACGGGACGCCGCCGCCGTCGGGCGCGGCCGTGGCCGCGACGGTCCGATGACCCTCACGCCGGCGGTAGGGTTCAGCACCGTTCGGACCCTGCTCCGAATCCTCGCGACGAGAGGGGCAACCGATGCGCGCGGCGTTGCTCGAAGCTCCCGGGCGGCCACTGGCCGTGGTCGACGACATCGACGTCGATGACCCGCACGTGGGAGAGGTACGGGTCCGCGTGACGCACTGTGGCGTATGCCACTCGGACCTCAGCGTCGTCGACGGTACGTTCCCCGCCGGGCTCCCGATCGTGCTCGGCCACGAGGCAGCCGGCGTCGTCGAGTCCATCGGCCCCGGTGTCACCTCGCTCGCGGTGGGCGACCATGTCGTGCTGACGCCCGCGGCGCCGTGCGGGCGGTGCTACTGGTGCGTCCGTGACGAGCACAGCCTCTGCGTCAACGCGCAGGCCATCATGACCAACACCTTCGCGGACGGCACCACCCGGCTCAGCCGCGGCGGCGAGCTCGTGTTCCGCGGGCTCGGTGTCGGCGCCTTCGGCGAGCTCGTCGTCACCCAGGAGACCGGAGCGATCCGCATCCCACCCGACGTGCCGCTCGAGACCGCGTGCGTCATCGGCTGCGCGGTGCAGACCGGCATCGGCGCGGTCGTCAACACCGCGCACGTCGAGGCCGGGGCCACCGTGCTGGTCGTGGGGCTCGGCGGCGTGGGGCTCGCCGCCGTGCAGGGCGCGCGGCTGGCCGGCGCGGCCCGAGTCATCGTCTCCGACCCGGTCGCGACCCGCCGCGAGGCTGCCATCCGTTTCGGTGCCACGGACCTCGTCGACCCGACCGAGGACGACCTGCTCGCCCGCGTCATGTCGCTCACCGACGTCGGTGTGGACTACGCGTTCGACACGGTCGGTCGTGGGACCGTCGTCGAGACCTGCCTCACTGCGACGCGGTCAGGAGGAACGACGGTCTGCGTGGGCGCGCCGCCTCTCGAGGACGTGATCACCATCGCGCCGGCCGCGCTGTTCGCGGCGACGGGCAAGCGACTCGTCGGCTGCTTGCTCGGCAGCTGCGACTCGCTCCGCGACATCCCCCGGTTCGTCGATCTCTGGCAGGCCGGGCGGCTCGACCTCGAGGCGATGGTGACCACGCGCCGCCCGCTCGCGGAGATCAACGAGGCGTTCGCCGACCTGCGCGTCGCCCGCGGTATCCGCACCGTCCTCGAGCTGTAGGGCGGACCGGCGCGTTGCTCAAGAGGGCAGACGTCGGTCAGGGGCGGCGACGCAGCGGTTGCGAAGCTCGCCGATCCCTTCGATCACCGTGCGCACCATCTGACCCGCCCGCAGGAACACCGGCGGCGTGCGCGCCTCGCCGATCCCGCCGGGTGTTCCCGTCGACACGAGATCGCCCGGCTGCAGCGTGACGATCGTGGACACGTACGCCACGATGTCCGCGGGGCGGAACACCATGTCCGACGTGCGAGCCTGCTGCATCACCTCGCCGTCAACCTCGCACCGCAGCTCCAGGTCCGCGGCGTCGTCGACCTCGTCGGGCGTCACCAGCACGGGGCCCACCGGGGTGCTGTGCTCCCACGTCTTGCCCTGGAGCCACTGCAACGTTCGGCGCTGCCAGTCACGCATCGTCACGTCGTTGCAGATCGTGTAGCCGGCGATCGCGGTCCGCGCCTCGGCGGGCGATGCGTGCCGCACCCGCCGGCCGATCACGAACGCCAGCTCGACCTCCCAGTCGGGTTGGGTCGCGTCGTCCGGCAGCTCGATGTCGTCGCGGGCGCCGATCAGCGCCTCGGCGAACTTCGCGAACAACGTCGGGTGCGCGGGGAGCTCGCGCAGCGTCTCCTCGATGTGCGCGCGGTAGTTGAGCCCGAGGCACACGATCTTGGAGGGCCGCGGCACGATGGGCGCGAGGTCGAGACCGTCGAGCGCGTGTAGTGCACCGCCGTCGCCGTCGTGCATCCCGGGGACCTCGCCGTGCGCAGCACCGGCGGCGGCGCCGAGCATCGCACCCACGTCGTCGAACGGGAGCTCCACGACGACGTCTCCCTCGACGCGGCCGGCGTGCGTGCCGGCCGCCGTCCGGAAGGTCACGTACCTCATCGCGTCTCCCCCGCCCTTTCGTTCTTTCGATGGAATCCCCCAATAATCCGGGAATTCCATCGAAAGAATGATCGCGGGTGCGGCGCGGGTAGCGTCGACCCGTGGCGATACTGCTCGGTCTTCTCGTGGCCGCATCGTACGGTTCGGCGGACTTCCTGGGCGGGTTCGCCACGAAGTCGTCGCCGGCCGGGGCGACCGTGATCGTCTCCCAGACCACCGGCCTGGTCCTCGCCGTGCCCCTGCTGCTGGTCGTCGGGCGGGGCACGTTCACCGCGCACGACGCGGCCCTGAGCGCGCTCGCAGGCATCGCGGGCGTCATCGGCGTCGGTTGCCTCTACCGCGGGCTCGCGGTCGGCCGGATGAGCGTCGTCGCCCCTCTGAGTGCCGTCGGCAGCGCGTTCCTCGAAGTGGCGTGGGGGCTGCTCCACGGCGAACGCCCCGGTGCCGTCGCCCTGGTGGGCATCGTCATCGCGCTCGTCGCGATCGGGATCGTCGCCGGCACCGCCGCGGAGCACCCGGCGGTGACCGTGGCCCCGGGGACCGAGTTCGCACTCGGGGCCGCGGCCGCGCTCGGGTTCGGTGTGGTGTTCATCGCGTTCTCGGAGACGGGCCACGACTCGGGCCTCTGGCCTCTCGTCGTCGCCCGGAGCGTCGCCGTGCTGGTCGTCGCCGTCGCGCTGTTCCTCGGCGGACGCCCGTTGTGGGTCCGGCGTGCCGACGCCCGCACCGTCACCGGCACCGGCGTGCTCGATGTCACGGCCAACGCCCTCCTGCTCGCCGCGGTCCGCCTCGACCTGCTCTCGATCGTCGCGCCCGTCGCCGCGCTCTACCCGGCCGGCACCGTGGTGCTCGCCCGGGCCATCCTGCGCGAGCAGCTCGGCCGGGCGAGAACGGTCGGTCTCCTCCTGGCGGTCGCCGCCCTTGCCATGATCGCCGTCCACTGACCGACGAGTGTGACACTGACGTTCTGGCTAGCAGGCGGTCGTGTTTTCGGTCGTGTGGCTAGCCAGAACGGCTCGCCTGAGGACGTCGCCGTTCCCCGCGGCCGCGCACCGGCCCCTACCCTGCTTCGTGTGCCGGACTTCGCCGACGATCCCACGACCGAGCTCGACCGCAAGGCCCGCGCCCTGATGTGGGTCGCGGCGATCGAGACGGTGAGCTACCTGTCGCTCCTGGCCTGCATGCTGGCCGGCTCCTCGGTCGGGGTGAAGCTGGTCGGCAGCGTGCACGGCATGATCGCGATGGCGTTCGGTGCCATGGTCCTGTTGATCACGCGCGACATGCAGTGGACATGGGGCTACGCAGCCCTCGTCATCCTCACCGGTCCGATCGGGGGCGTGCTGGTGTTCGAACGCATCCGCCGGCACGGCGTTCCCGCAGCAGCACAAGCCGCGGCGCAGTAGCATCCGACCCCTCACACCTCGTTCTTTCGATGAGATCCCCCGATTATTCGGGGATTCCATCGAAAGAATGGGAGGAGGGTGCCGGCCCTACGATGGGTGGCTCATGGACGCCCTCGGCTTCTTCGGACTCGTCCGCGCCCGCGACGACCTCCACTGGAGCCTGCCCGTGGTGCCGCAGCTCTGCTCCGGCCTCGGCGCGCTCTTCGGCGGGGCCGGCGCGGGGGCAGCCGTCGAGGCGATGCAACGGGCGACGGGTCGGCCGGTCGTGTGGTCGACCGTGCAGTACCTCTCGTACGCCCGCCCGCCCGCGGTCGTCGACCTGGCCGTGACCGAGATCGTGCGCGGGCACCGGTCGTCGCAGGCGCGAGTGGTCGCGACGGTCGACGGTGAGGAGATCTTCACCGTCGTGGCGGCACTAGGAAGCCGGGAAACCGCGTTCGCAGGTTCGTGGTCCGCACCGCCCGACGTACCGAAGCCCGACGCTTGCCCGCGACGGCCGCCGCTCCCGCACCTGGTCGGCACGATCAACGACCGGCTCGAGATCCGGCTCGCCGACGCGCGCCCGATGGAGGAGCTGCCGGTCCACTCGACGACCGGTCGTAGCTCGCTGTGGGTGCGCGTCCGCGACCTCGAGCTGTCGGCACCGGCGCTGGCCATCGTCGGCGACTACGTACCGTTCGGCGTGATCCAGCTGCTCGGCGTCGACCACGAGGTGAACAGCCTGGACAACACGCTGCGCGTCATGCACCAGCGGCCGATCACTCCTCCTTCGTCGTGGGTGCTCGCGGACATCCACGTGCACGCCGTGCGCGACGGCTTCGGGCACGGCATGGTGCACCTCTGGACCGAGGACGGCACGTTGCTCGCGACCGCGAGCCAGTCGACGATCGTGCGCGCCCGGGCCTCGGAGCGCGACGACGTCCGGCGTGCGGCCGAGGGGACGATCGAAGGAGGCCACTGATGACCGAAGGTCAACCCATCAGCGAGCGGTACGGAATCACGATTCCCTTCGAAGGCGTGCCGCTCCCGGAACAGCGGGCGTGGTTCGAAGAGGCGGAGCGCCTCGGATACACGGACTTCTGGAGCGCTGAGGCCGGTGGGCACGACGCGTTCACGCCGCTCGCCTGCGCCGCGATCTGGACACCGTCCGTGCGTCTCGGCACCGCGGTCGTACCTGCGTACACGCGCGGCGCCGCCACACTCGCCCAGACCGTCGCATCGATGGCGCAGCTCGCGCCCGGACGGTTCGCGCTCGGGATCGGGACCTCGTCGGAGACGATCGTGCACGGCTGGAACGGCATCGAGTTCGACCGTCCGTACCAGCGAGTACGCGACACGATCCGGTTCCTGCACGACTCGCTTTCCGGCGAGAAGGTGACCCACGACTACGAGACGTTCTCCGTACGCGGCTTCCGGCTCGCCATCCCGGTCTCCGAGATGCCGCCGATCCTCGTCGGCGCGCTGCGGCCCGGGATGTTGCGGCTCGGGGGGACGCTCGGCGACGGCGCGATCGTCAACTGGCTGTCGGCTGCCGACGTCGCCAAGGTCGTGCCGTACGTGGGCGGCAAGGAGGTGGTGGCGCGGATCTTCGTGCTGCCGTCGACCGACCTCGACCTCGTTCGCTTCGTCGGCAAGCGCTCGATCGCGGCCTACTTGACCGTGCCCGCCTACGCCGAGTTCCACCGTTGGCTGGGCCGCGCCGACGCACTCGACGGGATGTGGAAGGCGTGGGAGGCGGGCGACCGCCGCGCCGCGACGGAGGCAATCCCCGACTCGCTCGTCGACGAGCTCATCGTGCACGGCACGCCACAGGAGTGCCGGGACCGCATCCGCGAGTACGTCGACCGGGGAGTCACGACCCCGGCACCGCTGGTCCTCGCGACCGGCGACGACGCGCTGGCGGGCATGCGTTCCCTCGCTCCCACGGCCGGCTGACACCGCCCGGCTCCGTGTCGCACCTCGGGGCGGCCCGGGACGACCCGTCCGTGAAGCCGGACCGACGCGCCCGGAGGACGTAGCCTCGGGTGGATGGGAGACGTCGAGCTCGGAGCCCAGGGCACCAAAGCGCACATCCTCGAGGTGGCGTTGCGGCGCTTCTCCGAGCACGGCTACGCAGGGACGAGCCTCAACGACATCGCGGACGAGGTGGGTATCAAGCGGCCCAGCCTGCTGCACCACTTCCCTTCGAAAGAGGCGCTCTACCGCGCCGTGCTCCTCGCGAACTTCGCGGACTGGTTCCGTCTGGTGGAGGACGCGGTCGCGGGATCCAGCGAGGGTTGGGGTCAGGTCGAACGCGTCCTGCGGGCGGCGTTCCAGTTCTTCGAGGAGCACCCCGACTTCGTGCGGCTGGCGCGCCGCGAGGCGCTGGAAGGTGGGCCGATCCTGTCCGAGGAGCTCGGCGTGGCGCTGCGCGGCCCCTTCGACCGCGGGGTGCAGTTCCTCGAACGGGAGATGGACGCGGGCCGGTTGCGGCGTTACGACGCCCCCCAGCTGTTGCTCACCGGGTACGGCGCCATCCTGTCGTACCTCTCCGACGCGCCGTTGATCACGTCGTTGCTCGGCGAGGACCCGCTGTCCGCCGACGCGCTCGCCCGCCGGCGCGAGCACGTGCTCGACGTGCTCCGCAACGCCCTGGACCCGTCGGCCACCTGAGGAACCGACTCGAGTCGGCCAAGCATCAGAAGCGGACGAACGCCTGCCAGCGCTCCAGCAGCGCGGCGTCGCCGAAGATCTCGAGCCGCTCGGCGCCGACCCGCCCCGTCACGAACAGGGCGAGATCCGACGCCGTGCCGCGCGCCGCGACGTCGCCCTTGGCGTGGGTCCGGGCCACCGCGAAGCCGTCACCCTCGAGCGTCAGCAGCCACTCCCCGTCGGCGTCGGTGCAGTGCAGATGGAGCGTCTCGCCCCGACCTCCGAGCGCGGAACGGGAGCCGAAGCCGAGCAGCGCGTCGAGGTTGTCGAGGAGTTCGTCGACCAGGTCGACGGCCTGCTCCGAGTCGATCGGCGCCCCGCCACCCGCGGCCGACTCGGCGTCGAACCGGTGGATCGCGGTCTCGTGGGCCTGGCGCCGCGCCCACCAGCCGCTCGTGCCCCCCGGTCCCCACGTCCAGACCGCGGCACCGGGACCCGCGGCCCGGAGAACCTCCGCGAGCTCGGCCGCGCCCTCGTCGAACCAGTCGAGGAGCCGGACCGCTTCGGGACCGGGGTCGCCGCTGCGCACGCGGTCGGTGGCCCGCTCGCGCACGCAGCGGGCCGCCCACCGGTGGACCCGACCGAGATGACGGACGAGGTTCTCCACCGACCATTCGGGACACGTCGGCACCGCCGCGTCGAGGGGCGTGGCACGCGCGGCCCGGGCAAACGCCCCGGACTCCCGGTCCAGGGCATCGAGGTACGCGGCGAAGTCCAAGGATCCCCTCCGTTCGGCGGCGTGGAGCCGACGGCTCGGCCCGTGATCGTAGGCGGCCCCGGACGCCGCCCGTCACTCGTCGGCGGGCACCTCCACCCGGGCCAGCAACTCGGGCCCGTTGTTCGCCGGGCGGTTCACCGCGTCGCTGACCGGGTAGACGTCGTACACCCCGGCGCCCTCGGCGGCGTCGGGCCGGAGCAGGCCCGCGACGACCTCGAGGTCGCGCACCTCGGGATCGAGCCACCGGTGCCAATTCGATTCGGGCAGCACGAGCGGCATCCGGTCGTGGATCTCCTCGACGGCCGCGTTCGCCTCCGTCGTGATGATCGTGCAGGTCCGCAGCCAGTCGGCGTCGGGATCGGCGGGATTCTTCCACGCGGCCCAGAGCCCGGCGAACGCGAGCGGCTCGCCGTCGCGACGGTGGATGAACATCGGTTGCTTGCGCCGGCCGGCCGTGCGCTTCCACTCGTAGAAGCCGTCGGCCGGGATGATGCACCGGCGCTTCTGCAACGCGGACCGGAACGCCGGCTTGTCGGCGAGCGACTCGGCGCGGGCGTTGATCATGCGGTCGCCGATCTTGACGTCCTTGGCCCACGACGGCACGAGACCCCACCGGACGAGCCGGAGCTGTCGACCGTGGTCGGGGTGCTCTCGGACGACGTAGATCTCGCTGCGGGGCGTGACGTTGTAGTCGGCCTCGTGCGCCTCGACCGCGACCTCGTCGACCTGGAACCGTTCCGCCACCAGCGCCGGTGACGACACCGAGACGAACCGTCCGCACACCCGCGCCTCCCTCCCTGTGGCGTATCCGAGGGGCGATTATCGCCCCTCGGATACGCCGGCGGGTGTATTGGGTGAACTCGGGGACGGCGACGGCGAGGACGAGGACGCCGGCGATACACGCGAGGCCGCCGCTGACCACCGAGAACGTGGTCGATGTAAGCGCCGCCACCATGCCCGCCTCGAAGTCCCCCACCCGGGGTCCGCCGGTGACCACGAGGATGTGGACCGCCGACATCCGGCCCCGGAGGTCGTCGGGGACGCCGAGTTGGAGGATGGTGCTGCGGAAGACGGCGGACACCACGTCGGCCGCGCCCGCCACGCCGAGACAGGCGAGCGCGAACAGCAACGCCGATCCCGAGAGCCCGAACGCCGTGATCGCGAGGCCCCACACCCCCACCGCGATCAGCACCGCGAGACCCTGCCGTTCGATCCGCCCGACCCAACCGGTCGTGACCGCGCCGACGACGGCGCCGAGCGACACCGCGGAGAACAGGACCCCCACGAGGCCGGCGCCGCCGTGGAACCGTTCGGCGGCGATGGCCGGGAACAACGCCCGCGGCATGCCGAACACCATTGCGATCAGGTCGACGACGAACGTGGCCTGGAGCACGCGCCGCCCACGCAGGTAGCGGAACCCTTCGACGACGCTGCGGCGTTCGATGTCGCCTTCGTGCTCGTGTAATGGCGGCATCGGCCGCATCATGACCCCCGCGACGATCGTCGCCACGAACGTCGCGAGGTCGACGGCGTACGCGGTGGTGAGCCCCACCCGGTCGATCAACACGCCGCCGACGAGCGGCCCGACCACGAACGCCGTGTTCCACATCGCCTGGTTCAGCGCGATCGCGGCCGGGAGCTGCTCGGCTCCAACGAGGTTCGGGGTCATCGCGGAGCGGTTGGCCAGTGCGAAGCCACTGCCCGCGGCCACCAACGCGACGCCGAAGTAGACGAGTGCGAGCGGTGGTTCGCCCGCGATCGCACCGGCAAGCAGGACCGCGGACGCCGTCGCCTGCCCGCACTGCGAGAGGATCAGCAGCCGCCGCCGGTCGTGACGGTCGATCACCGGCCCGAGCAACAGCGAGGACAGGACGAGCGGCACGAGCTGCACGATCCCGATCGCACCTACCGCCGCCACTGATCCCGTCAGCCGGTACACCTGGATGTAGACGGCGACGAGCGTGATCTGCGAGCCGGTCTCCGAGATCAGTTCGCCGGTCCAGAGCAGCCGGAAGTCGCGTGACACCCGCAGCGGCGTGACGTCGACCGCGAGCTCGCGCAACCGCGCCCGCAACGTCGGGTCGTGCTCGCCGCTCGCCGCCATGGACCGATCTTGGCAGGGTCCCGCCGTACGGTCGCCCAATTCCCGACTCGACCACTCGACTTTTGGTGCGGCCGTCGGTACCCTGGGCCGCGCACGGACCGCCACCGGGCAGCTCCCCGACGACGACCGCCGCCACTACCCGACCACGACCGCCACCACGACGACGAAGAAGAAGCAGACGAAAGAAGGCGCGCACATGGCACTCCGACTGGGCGACGAGGCCCCGAACTTCACCGCCGAGACCACCGACGGCACCATCGACTTCCACGAGTACCTCGGCGACAGCTGGGGGCTCCTGTTCTCGCACCCCGCCGACTTCACGCCGGTCTGCACCACCGAGCTCGGCGACTTCGCGAAGCGCAAGGGAGAGTTCGACAAGCGCAACGTGCGGATCATCGGTCTGAGCGTCGACCCGATCGAGTCTCACCGCGGTTGGGTCCCCGACATCGAGGAGACGCAGGGCGCGGCGCTGAACTACCCGCTCATCGCCGACCCGGACCGCAAGGTCGCCGAGCTCTACGACATGATCCACCCGGCGATGAACGAGAAGGTCACCGTCCGCTCGGTGTTCTTCGTCGGGCCCGACAAGAAGATCAAGTGCATCATCACCTACCCGCAGACGACTGGTCGCAACGTCGACGAGGTCCTGCGGGTGATCGACTCGCTCCAGCTCACCGCGCAGTACAGCGTGGCGACGCCGGTGAACTGGGAACAGGGCGAGGACGTCATCATCGCCGCCTCGGTGAGCGACGAGGCCGCCAAGGAGAAGTTCCCCGACGGCTGGAAGACCGTCAAGCCGTATCTCCGCATCGTTCCGCAGCCCGGCAAGTAGCGCAGCAGACACGTAGCGCGGAGGGGCCCGGGCGGCGGCCCGCCCTTTCCCGCGCGACGCGCCCGAGGTCCGAGCGCCGCGGCGGGAGCCGCCGAAGTAGATTCCTGCCCCACAAGGGGGGAGGCGCGTGGACCCGCTCGTGATCACGGCGACGCCGAACATCAGCTGGCTGCACCCCGAGATCCCCTACCCGCGCACACCCGACGAGTTCGCAGCCGAGGCGCGCCGCTGCCGCGACGCCGGTGCGGCCGTGCTCCACGCCCACGCCGAGGGGCAGTGGGCGCCGGTCATCGACGCGGTGCGCGCCGAGTGCGACCTCGTCGTGCAGTGCGGCATGTCCAGCCTGCCGATCCCGGAACGGCTCGGGCTGTTCGAGGGCGGCGCCGACATGGCGTCCATCATCCTGTCGCACCACGACGAGGCCTTCGCCGAGACCGAGTGCCTGGTGCTGCATCCGCGCGAGGAGCTGGAGGAGTACGCGGCGTTGTGCGACCGGTACGACGTGGTGCCGGAGTGGGAGGTGTGGCACGCGGGCTCGATCTGGAACCTCCGGTACCTCATCGACCGCGGCCTGCTCCACCCGCCGCACGTGGTGACGATGTTCTTCGGCTGGCCGGGCGGCACCTGGTCGCCCCCGACCGTGGAGGAGTACCGGTACCGGCGCCGCCTGCTCCCCGACGATTGCGTCGCCACCGTCAGCATCATGGGCGAGCACCAGGTCGACGTCGTGGCGGCCGCCATCGTCGCCGGCGACCACGTCCGCGTGGGCACCGAGGACCTGCCGTTCGACCGCACCGGCACGCCGGCCGCCACGCACGCGCTCGTCGCGCAGGCGGCCGCGCTCGCCGCCGTCGTCGGCCGCCCCGTCGCGTCGCCCGACGAGGCACGCAAGATGCTCGGCATCCGCCGGCAACCATGAGCGAGCGTCGGGAGGCGGGTATCCCGCCGAGCAGCGAGCGTGGCCGGCCGGCCCGGCGCAACAGGCGCCAAGAGGCAAAGCAGTGAGCGGCCGGGTCGTCCTCGTCACGGGCGGCGGCCGGGGCATCGGTGCGGCCTGCGCCCGGCTGTTCGCCGCCAACGGCTATTCGGTCGTGATCGCCGACGTGCTCGACGACGGCGCCGCGCTGGGCGAGGAGCTGGCGGCAACCGGCGGTTCGTGCGTGTTCCACCGCTGCGACGTGAGCCGCGAAGCCGACGTCGAGGCCGTCGTCGCGACCGCGGTGGGGACCTTCGGCTCCCTGGACGTGCTCGTGAACAACGCCGGGATCGTGCTCGTCAAGCCGCTCGACGAGATCGGCTGGGAGGAGTACCGCCACGTCGTCGACGTGAACCTCGGCGGCACCTTCCTCGCGTGCAAACACACATTGCCCGTCATGAAGCGCCGGCGGCGCGGCGTCATCGTCAACATGGCGTCGGTCTCGGGGCACGTCGGTCAGACCGACCACGCCGTCTACGGCGCGACGAAGGGCGCCATCCTCGCCCTCACCCGCGCGCTGGCATGGGAGGTCGCGCCGTGGGGAATCCGGGTCAACTCGATCAGCCCCGGCTCGGTCGACACGAAGATGCTCCGGGGCGACATCGACCTGGAGTCGGCGCGCACGGGCCGCCCGGTGCCCGAGCTGGTCGAGGAGCGCGCCGCCGAGCAGGCCTTCGGGCGGTGGGCCGACCCGTCGGAGATCGCCACCGCGGTGCTCTTCCTGAGCGGCGACGGCGCGTCGTTCGTGACCGGCACCGACCTGCTGGTCGACTGTGGATGGGTGGCCAAGTGAGCACCGCGCGTCGGCGCGCGCCGGGTGCTCGGGCCTGACGGCGGAGGTGGGGCCGGTGGCGGACGATCGTCTCGGCGTCGGGATCATCGGTATGGGGAACATCTCGTTCTTCCACGAGATGGGGTTCATGGAGATCGAGGACCGGTGCCGGCTCGTGGCGATGTGCGACGCCGACGAAGCGACCGTGCGGCTCCGAGCGGGCAATCGGGGCTGCACGCCCTACACGCGCTACGAGGATCTCCTCGCGGACCCGGCCGTCGACCTCGTCGACGTGATCGTGCCGCACCCCCTGCACCACGACGTCGTCCTCGCGGCGATCGACGCCGGCAAGCACGTGGTCGTCGAGAAGCCGATCGCGGTCACCTCGGACCAGGGTCGCGAGATGATCGAACGGGCCGAGCGCGCCGGCGTGACGTTCACGGTGGCAGAGAACACGCGCTTCGTCCCCGCGTACCGTGCGGTCGAACGGCTACTGGGCGACGGGACGATCGGCGACGTGTGGACCGTCCGCACCCTGATCGCGGGCAGCGAGGTCGAGCACATCCGTGATCCCGCGGCCTGGCACGGTACGGCGCCGTGGGGCGGCGTGATCATCGACTCGGCGGTGCACAGCTTCTACCTCCTGCGCTGGCTCTTCGGCGGCGCGCTCGACGCTCGCGCGTTCGCGTCGAAGGTCGTGCCCGAGGGCGAGATGGAGGACAACGCCCTGATCCTCGGCCGTTTGCGCAACGGCGCCGAGTACCAGGTGTACGTCACGTGTACGGCGGAGATCCCCTGGACGGAACGGCTCGAGGTGTACGGCAGCACCGGCGGGATCGTCGTGGACCATCTAGTCGATCCGGTCGTGCGGTACTACCACGGCTCCGACGACATCGAGGGGAAGGTCGTCGAGTCGGTGCCGTTCGATCCGTTCCTGTGGAAGGGGAACTCGATGTTCGCCGAGCTGCGCGACGTCGTCGACGCCGTGCGCGAGCGGCGGGCACCGACCGTCGACCCGCGCGACGCGCTCCATGCCGTGCGGGCGGCCGAAGCGGCGATGCGATCGGTTGGGTCCGACCGGCCCGAACCTGTGGAGGAGGGACCGTGACCGAAGCCCAGTTCGCAACCGTCGGCCTCGTGCCGAGCCGCCTCGCCGACGGGCTGCGAGCCCGCGCCCTCGACGGGCTCGTGCTCGCGTCGCCCGCCAACGTCTTCTACACGACGGGGTTCCCGACGACGGCCGGCGCCGGCAACCCGATCATGCACGCGCTCGAGAACCAGTTCCCGACCTTCGCCACGGTCGCGGCCGACGCAACCACGACGCTGGCGTGCTGGGGGGTGGCGACGTTCGACGTCACCTACGGCGCCGACCGCGTGCGCCCCTTCTTCACGCGCGAGCAGGCCTTCGAGGAGCTGGGCAACGCGGTCGACGCCGACCTCGCCGGCACCCGGCGGGTGGGCATCGAGTCCGACTGCCCGCTCTCGGTCGTGCGACTGCTCGAGGCACACCTGCCCGGCGTCGAGCTGGTTGCCGCCGACGACCTGCTCGCCGAGCTGCGCCTGGTCAAGACGGACGCCGAGATCGACCGCATCCGGGAGAGCACGGCGATCGTGGAGCGCAGCGTGCAGGATCTCGTCCCGCTCATGCACATGGGCATGAGCCGGCTCGCGCTGCTGCGCGCCGCCAAGGAACGCCTCATCGCCAACGGTGCCGACGGCATCGACCACGTGACGTGCGCGTTCGGCACGGCCAACCCCGAGGTCGCGCTCGACGAGACGCTCGAACCGGACCATCTGGTGACGTTGGACCTCGGCGCCGTCCACCGCGGGTACGTCTCCGATAATCGCCGGTACGCCTTCACGGGCACGCCGCCCTCGGAGCTGCGCGAGCTCCACGCGGCGATGTGCAGAATCGTCGCCGAGGTCGGGCAGGCATTGCGGCCCGGAGCGACGTTCGCCGACGTCCACGCCCGCGCGACGGAGCTGCACGCGGCCGCCGGGGTCACGCCCATGTTCCTCAACGCCGGGCACAGTCTCGGCATCCAGGTCGAGGAACGCTGGCTCCTCGCCGGCGACCCCACGCGGATCGCCGAGGACATGGTGTTCAACATCGAGCTCTACAGCTTCACGAGTGCCGGGGTGATGATCGGCGACGAGGAGACGTTCCTCGTCACCGCGGACGAACCCGATCAGCTCAGCCGGCTGCCGACGGACATCATCGAGATCACGGCCGGGGCGTAGACCGACCAATGGCGGACGCGGTCGCGCTCCTCCTCGCGATCGTGGCCGGCATCTCGTTCACCGCGTCGTTCGCCCTCCAGCAACGGGCCAACCTGCGCGTGATGCAGGTCGCCGACCGAACCGGCTCGGAGGCCGCCGCCGTCGTCCGCCATCCCGATTGGATCATCGGGATGCACTCGTTGCCCCCACCGTTGCCTGCTCGGTGATCTCGACGGCAGCACCGTCAGGCACCACGTTCACGCTCAACCTGCCCTCCGGGATCGTCACCGGCGACCTGCTCCTCGCGTCGGTCACCACCTCGACCAGCACGGTCACGACACCAACAGGTTGGACGCTCGTCACCTCCACGACCGGCACCACCAAGCAATGCGTCTTCTCCAAGAAGGCGACCGGTACTGAAGGCACATCGATCCCGATCACGATCTCGAGCTCGGGAGAACCAAGGATCGGAACCGCACTGCGGGTACAAGGCGCGGACTCAACAGCTCCTGTCGACGCATCCAACACCGCGACCGGCACCAGCACTTCAGTAGCGCGCCGCTTCAGAGGTACTTCGTCGGGTCGACGGGGACGCCGAGGACGCGCACCTCGAAGTGGAGGTGCGGGCCCGTCGCCCAGCCCGTCGAGCCCACGTAGCCGATCACCTGCCCCGCGTTCACCCGCTGACCCGGTGCCACGGCGATACGGGATTGATGGCCGTAGACGGTCGCGAGGCGGTTGCCGTGGTCGATGACGACGGCGTTGCCGTAGCCGCCGCGCGGGCCGGCGATCGCGACCACGCCCGCCGCCGCAGCACGGATGGGCACTCCCGCCGGCTCCTCCAGGTCGATGCCCGCGTGCAGCCGGCTGGTGTGGAAGATCGGATGCACCCGATAGCCGAACCCCGAGACGATCGCTCCGCTGACCGGTCGCGCGAACGTCATCGCGCTCGACTTCTGCCCCGCCTGTCGGCGCGCCATCTCGTTCTGGATGGTGTCGGAGACGACCTTCAGCGCCTGGAGTTGGCGGACGTAGTCGTCCTTCTCCGCCTGGAGGTCGGCGACGATCTTCGCTTCCGCGGCCTCGTCGGCCGCCGCGTCGCGGCGCGCGCCGTCTTGTTGCGCACGCAGGCGCGCGAGCTGGGCTTGTTCACGTTCCGCGACGTCTCGGGCGGCCTGGGCCGCGCGACGCTGACCCTCGAGAAGGTCGCGGCGGTGGACGGCCTCGGAGCGCTCCTGCTCGAAGCGCAGGACCGCCTTGCGCCGGCCGCCGGCCGCGCCCGAGAGGTACGCGCGCTGGCGCGAGACCGAGGCGAGCGCCCTCGTGTCGGCGAAGACGCGTGCGAAGTCGACCGATGGGTCGCCCCCGCTCCGGTACATCGTGTCGACCGCCGAGTCGTAGGTGACCTTAGACTCCGCCAGCCGCTTCTCGAGCTCGGCGACGACCCCCTGCTGGGACGTGTACTCGCCCCCGATCCGATCGGCGTCGGCGCGGGCCTGCTGCATCCGGGCCGACGACGCGGCGATCTTCCCGTCGAGGTCCCGCACGGTGGCTTCCAGCCCGCGCCGGCGGGCGCGCACGGTGGCCAGGTCCTGCAAGGCCGCGGCCTCCCGCTGCGAGGCCTCCCCCACCTTGGCCTCGAGCTCCGCCACCTGCGCGTCGCCGGCCGTCGACGGCGCCGCCCACGCCACGGGCCACGCCGCGGTCACCACGCCGAGGGCGGCCGACAGGCCGAGAACGATCGCGCGTCGCACCAGGAACATCGTAAGCAACATCGACCACTCTGGCCACAGCAGTAACAGGCGGATCGCCGATGTTCGTACGGTTTACATCGTTACGCGTGAGCTGTGAGAGTACGCCGGGTAATCCAGGTGACGCCAGGCGTCACATTCCCTCCACAGAACAATTTCTCGCTGGACGCGACCCTCGCTGTGAAGTGATCAGACGTCGAGGCGACGCCAGAGACCGAGGTACGACGCACCGACCCCGAGTCCGCACCCGATCAGGAGCACGCCGATCCCCGCGGTCCACATGTTCATCGCGGAGACCGAGTAGCCGGCCTGGTAGAACCAGTTGTCCCAGCCGTAACGCAGGAGGATCACGCCGCCGCACGCGAGCAGGCCGCCGATGAAGCCCTGGACCATGCCCTCGGCCATGAACGGCACCCGCACGAACCAGTTGGACGCGCCGACGAGCTTCATCACCTCGATCTCGCGCCGCCGGGCGAAGATCGCCAGCCGGATCGTGTTGACGATGAGGATCCCGGCGACCAGTGCCAGCAGCGCCGACACCACGAGCAGGGCGATCTCGACCTTGTTGGCCTGGTCGATTCGGCGGTTGATCTCGTCGGCGGGAAGCGCCACGCTGCCGACACCCGGCATGATCCGGTACTGCTGGGCCACCGGCGCCGCGAGCTTCGCGTCCTTGAACTTCAGCCGGAACGACTCGGGCAGCACGGTTGCATCGGTGACGCTGTTGGCGATGTCCGGATCGTCACGGAAGAGCCGCTTGAACTCCTTCAGCGCGTCTTCGTGGGTGAGGTAGCGGTAGCTCTTGATGGGCCCGCCACCGGCCTTGCCCTTGTCGAGCGCGGCGCGGACGTCGGCCTTCTGGTTGTCGGTGACGTCGACGCGCAGGAAGATCTCGGCTCCGATGTTGCCGCGCCACTTCAAGTTGGAGTTCCGCACCCGTTGGTAGTCGAGGTACATCCCGCCCAGGCCGGTGAGCGAGATCGCGATGACGACGATCCCGGCCACGGACATGGCCCAGTTGCGGACGAACGACTTCCAGGTCTCGGCGGCGAAGTATCCGAAGCGTTGCAGCATCGGCCCTCCCTCAGGTCCCCACGCCGTAGACGCCCCGCGCCTGGTCGCGCACGAGCGACCCGTGGTCGAGCTCGATCACGCGGCGGCGCATGGCGTCGACGATGCCCTCGTCGTGCGTGGCCATGACGACGGTCGTGCCCGTCCGGTTGATGCGGTCGAGGAGCTTCATGATGCCCGCCGTGGTGGCCGGGTCGAGGTTGCCCGTCGGCTCGTCGGCCAGCAGGATCAGGGGCCGGTTCACGAACGCGCGAGCGATGGACACCCGCTGCTGCTCGCCGCCCGACAGCTCGTTCGGAAACGCGTCGGCCTTGTGGTGGAGCCCGACGAGGTCGAGGATCTGCGGCACCTGGGTCTTGATGACGTTCCGCGGCCGGCCGATCACCTCGGGGGCGAAGGCCACGTTCTCGTACACCGTCTTGTTCGGGAACAGCTTGAAGTCCTGGAAGATGCAACCGATGTTGCGGCGGAGCTGCGGGACCTTCCAGCTGCTCAGGCGCGACACGTCGCGGCCGGCGACGACGATCTTCCCGGAGGTGGCGGTCTCCTCACGGAGCAGCAGCTTGAGGAACGTCGACTTGCCCGAACCGGACGGGCCCACGAGGAAGACGAACTCGCCCTTCTGCACGTCCAGCGAGACGTCGCGGAGCGCGACGACGTCGCCCTTGTAGATCTTGGTGACGTTCTCGAAGCGGATCATGGGGTTCTTCGAAGCTACCAGCCGAGAATGCCCGCTCCCGGTCACGCACGCTATCACCTGCAGTTTCGTGGCCCGCTTCAGGCGCCTCCGGCACCGTCGTGCTGTCGGCGCCACTGGAGGAACGCCTCCACGAACGGGTCGAGGTCGCCGTCGAGCACCGCCTGCACGTTGCCCGTCTCGTGGTTGGTGCGGAGGTCCTTCACGAGCTGGTACGGAGCCAGCACGTACGAGCGGATCTGGCTGCCCCAGGCGACCTCCATCTTGCTCCCCGACAGGGCCTCGAGCTCGCGCCGGCGCTCCTCGCGCTGACGCTCGGCGAGGCGTGCCGCGAGGATCTGCATCGCCCGGGCCCGGTTCTGCAGCTGCGACCGCTCGTTCTGGCACGAAACGACCACACCCGTCGGCAGGTGCGTGATCCGCACCGCGGAGTCCGTCACGTTGACGTGCTGACCGCCGGCGCCCGACGACCGGTAGGTGTCGATACGAAGATCGTTGACGTCGATCTCCGGTTCCTCGGCCTCGTCGAGCGCCGGCACGGCGTCGAACGACGCGAAGGCGGTGTGCCGGCGCGCTTGCGAGTCGAACGGCGAGATGCGCACCAGCCGATGCACGCCCTTCTCGCCCGACAGCATCCCGAACGCGTACCGGCCCTTCACGGTGAACGTCGCCGACGTGATGCCGGCTTCGTCGCCCGGCTGCACCTCGTCCATCTCCACCGAGAACCCGCGGCGCTCGGCCCACCGTACGAACATCCGGAGCAGCATCTCGGCCCAGTCCTGCGCGTCCGTGCCCCCCGCGCCCGAATGCACCTCGCAGATCGCGTCGCGCTCGTCGTGCTCGCCCGTGAACAACGCCCGCAGCTCGAGCGTGTCGAGCAGCGCGGACACCTCGTCGACCTCGCGCTCGATCTCGGGTTCCTGCGACTCGTCGCCTTCCTCGCGTGCGAGCTCGGCGAGCGTCTCGACGTCGGCCACACGCGCGTCGAGCCCGTCCACGAGCTCGACGTCCTCGCGGACGCGCGCCAGCTCCGTGGTGACGCGGCGCGCCGCGTCCTGGTCGTCCCAGAGGTCGGGCCGGGACGTCTCGGCCTCGAGCTCCTCGAGCCGCACGCGCGCGTCGGCGATGCGCAGGTAGCCGTGCGCGTCGGCGACGCGCCGTTGGAGCTCGACGATGGGATCGGTGAAGTCGCGCAAGCAGGACGCCTCGGGTCGGAGCGGTCAGCGGCCGTGGCAGAGCTTGAACTTCTTGCCGCTGCCGCAGTAGCAGGGTTCGTTGCGCCCAGGCAGCTTCTCGACCCTGACCGGCTGCTGCGCGAAGTCCTCGGCATCGTCGGGCCCGGCGTGGGAGATCTCGCCCGCCATCAACGCGACATCCTCGGGCGCGGCGGAGTAGGCGGCCTGGAGTGCCCCCGCTCCCTGGACGGGGTCCTCGGCGGCGCTGTAGCTCAGGTTGCTGACCGACCGGCGGGGCTCCTCGTCGGCCACGACCTCGAGGTGGAACACGTACTGCACGAAGTCGTTCTGGATGAGGCCCATCATGGCCTCGAACATGTCGAAGCCTTCGCGCTGCCACTCGGCGAGCGGGTCCTTCTGGCCCATGGCGCGCAGGTTGATGCCCTCGCGCAGGTAGTCCATCTCGTAGAGGTGCTCCCGCCAGTGCTGGTCGATCACCGACAGCATCACGCGTCGCTCGATCTCGCGCAGGCCCTCGGCGCCGATCTGCGTCTCCTTCGTCTCGTACTGCGCCAGCGCCTCGTCGACGAACGCCCCCTCGGCTTCGGCGGGCGCGCGCATGGCGAGGAGCGCGTCCTTGGTGATGCCCGTGTCGTAGTAGGTCTCGACCTGCACGAGCAGCTCGTCGACGTCCCAGTCCTCGGGGAACTCCGACGGGCAGAAGGTCTGCACCGCGCGGGCGAGCGCGGCCCGGATCGAACCGATCGACTCCTCTCGGAGATCCTCGCCGTCGAGGATCTGCTGGCGGCGCCGGTAGATCACCTTGCGCTGCTCGTTCATCACCTCGTCGTACTTGAGGACGTCCTTGCGGATCTCCATGTTGCGGTCTTCGACGGTGCGCTGCGCCTTCTCGATCGAGCGCGTGACCATCTTCGCCTCGAGCGGCACGTCGTCGGGGAAGGCCTTGCCCATCACCCAGTTCATGGCGCCGGTCGCGAAGAGGCGCATGAGCTCGTCGTCCAGCGAGAGGTAGAAGCGGCTCTCCCCGGGATCCCCCTGGCGGCCGGACCGGCCTCGGAGCTGGTTGTCGATGCGACGACTCTCGTGGCGTTCGGTGCCGAGCACGTAGACGCCTCCGAGCGAGCGAACCTGGTCTCCTTCGGCCTGGCACTCCTGCTTGAACGCGGTCAGCACCTTCTCGTACTGCTCCGGCGACTCCTCCGGCGTGGCACCGTCGGCGAGGAGCTGCTGGCGGGCCAGCCCTTCGGGGTTCCCGCCCAGCAGGATGTCGACGCCACGACCGGCCATGTTCGTGGCCACCGTGACCGCGTAGCGCTGGCCGGCCTGCGTGATGATGTTCGCCTCACGTTCGTGCTGCTTCGCGTTGAGCACCTCGTGCGGGATCCCGCGCTGGTCGAGCAGCCGCGAGAGCAGCTCCGACTTCTCGACCGAGATGGTGCCGACGAGCACCGGCTGGCCCTGTTCGTGGCGGGTCGCGATGTCTTCGGCCACCGCCTGGAACTTCGCCGCCTCGGTCTTGTAGATGAGGTCCGACTGGTCGAGGCGGATCATCGGCTTGTTCGTCGGGATCGGCACGACGGGGAGGTCGTAGGTGTGCGCGAACTCGCCGGCTTCGGTGAGCGCCGTACCGGTCATCCCGGCCAGCTTCTCGTAGAGCTTGAAGTAGTTCTGGAGCGTCACCGTCGCGAGGGTCTGGTTCTCCTCCTTGATCCGCACGCCTTCCTTGGCCTCGACCGCCTGGTGCAGCCCCTCGCTCCACCGGCGGCCTTCGAGGATGCGGCCGGTGAACTCGTCGACGATCTTCACCTCGCCGGCCTGCACGATGTAGTCGACGTCACGCTTGTACAGCTCCTTGGCCCGCAACGCGGCCTGGAGCTGGTGCACGAAGTTCTGGTTGACGTGGTCGTACAGGCTGTCGACGCCCAGCGCCGATTCGACCCGGTCGATGCCGTCCTCGGTCGGGACGACCGTCATCTTCGCCTCGTCGACCTCGTAGTCGCGCTCGCGTTGGAGACCCTTCACGACCCGGGCGAACTTGTAGTAGAGGTCCTGCGCGTCGTCGGAGCGGCCCGAGATGATCAGCGGTGTCCGGGCCTCGTCGATGAGGATCGAGTCGACCTCGTCGACCACCGCGAAGTAGTGCTTCCGCTGCACCTGCTCCTCGGCACTGCCGGCCATGTTGTCACGCAGATAGTCGAACCCGAACTCGTTGTTGGTGCCGTAGGTGATGGCGGCCGCGTACGCCTCGCGCTTGGCGTTCCAGTCCTCGATGTCGGGGATCACGAGGCCGACGTCGAGCCCGAGGAAACGGTGTACCCGCCCCATCCACTCGGCGTCGCGCTTGGCGAGGTAGTCGTTCACCGTGACGAGGTGCACGCCCCGCCCGGCCAACGCGTTGAGGTAGGCGGGCAGCGTGGAGACCAGCGTCTTGCCCTCGCCGGTCTTCATCTCCGCGACCCAGCCGAAATGGAGCGCGGCGCCCCCCATTAGCTGCACGTCGTAGTGACGCTGGCCGAGCACACGCGACGCGGCTTCGCGCACCAGGGCGAACGCCTCCGGCAGCAGGTCGTCGAGCATGTCGGCCTGCTTGTCCTCGCGCGTCTGCGTCACCCGGTCACGGAACGAGTCGCTCAGCGCCCGGAGCTCGGCGTCGGATCTCGCCTGCATGGCGGCCTCGAACGCCGCGATCTCCGGGACCACCGACTGCACGAGCTTGAGCTTGCGGCCCTCGCCCGCGTGCAAGACCTTCTGGAAGAGTCCCATCGGCCGAAGATAGTACCGAGGTCGTCCCGGACCCTCGGGCCGGCCGGGCCACCAATCCGGTCGGGTGCTCAGCGGACTTCGAGCAGCTTCTCGCGCATGGCGTAGACCACGGCCTCCATCCGCGAGTGCAGGTGCAGCTTCTCGAGGATGTTGCGGACGTGGTTCTTCACGGTGTTCTCGGCGATGAACAGCTCCGCCGCGATCTCGCGGTTGCTCATGCCGTCGGCGACGAGCCGCAGCACCTCGAGCTCACGGTCGGTGAGCCGCGGCCCGGTGGTCCGGTGGCGGTCCTCGGCCCGGTCGGCCAGCGCGTTGAACTCGCTCAGCAGCTTGGATGCCATCGACGGCGAGATCAGGCCGTGCCCACGAGCGACGGCGCGGACGGCATCGGCCACCTCCTCGATCGACACCTCCTTCAGCAGATAGCCGTTGGCGCCGGCCCGCACCGACTCGTACAGGTCCTGCTCGTCGTCGGAGACGGTGAGCATCAGGATCTTCACGTCGGGATCGGTCTCGCGGATCGCCCGGGTGGCCTCGATGCCGGTGGCCTTGGGCATCCGCACGTCCATGAGGATCACGTCGGGCCGCAGCTCCGCCGCCTTCGCCACCGCCTCCAGCCCGTCCGCGGCCTCGCCGACGATGTCGATCTCCGCCTCTCCGCCGAGGACGAGCTCGAGGCCCCGGCGGAAGAGCGCGTGGTCGTCGACGATGAGCACGCGGATCGGGCCGCGGTCACCGGGCTCGGTCACGGCCGCGCCGCCTCGGCCGGACGCCGGGCCCGGACCGGCTCGCCGGCGTCAGTCGCCCGCTTCGATGAGGCCGAAATGGCCGTCGTGGCGCCGGTAGATGACCGACCCCGCACCCGTGCTGGCGTTGGTGAAGAAGAAGAAGTCGTGACCGAGCAGGTCCATGTGGAGCGCGGCTTCCTCGGGTTGCATCGGCTTGATCGCGAACTGCTTGGTCTTGACGATCCGGGCCGCATGGTCCTGGTCACCTTCGTCGAGTTCGGGTTCGCTCGGATAGTCCGATCGGAGGGCTGATTGTAGTCCTTTGCGGCGGGGATGGCTACGCCCGACCCGCTTCTCCTTCAGCCGGCTCACCTGGTGCTCGACCTTGTCGACGACGAGGTCGAGGGCGGCCTGGGCGTCGGTCGACGATGCGTGCGCCTTCACGAACGCGCCCTTCAGGTGCACCGTCACCTCGCAGAGCTGCTTGTCGGGAATGCGCTTGTTGCGCAGCTCCGAGAAGTCCACCTCGATCCTCGACGCGTCCTGCGCGAAGCGGTTGACCTTGGCCAGCTTCTCCATCGCGCTGGCCCGCAGGCTCGCGGGAACCTCGACGTTCTTGCCGCGAACGACGATCTCCATGCACCTACCTCCGGACGGCGGACCCGCGTGCGAACCTGCTCGCAGGGCGAGTATACGAAGGCGGCGGTCGGTGTCCGACGCTCGAATCTCTGCCTCTTGGCGCCTCCGGCGCCGGGCCGGCAGGCCACGCTCGCTGCTCGGCGGGATACCGCCTCCCGACGCTCGAATCTCTGCCTCTTGGCGCCTCCGGCGCCGGGCCGGCAGGCCACGCTCGCTGCTCGGCGGGATACCCGCCTCCCGACGCTCGAATCTCTGCCTCTTGGCGCCTCCGGCGCCGGGCCGGCAGGCCACGCTCGCTGCTCGGCGGGATACCGCCTCCCGACGCTCGCTCAGGCTCAGGCTCAGGCAGCGGCGGAGCCCCCGTCGTGGCCGTGGTCGTCGACGCGCTCGCCGAACAGCCAGGCCAAGAGATGCTCGGCCACGTCGTCGGACGACGGGTGGTAGCTCCCGCTGCGTACGCGGGCGCGCACGGCTTCGATCGAGACGGCGAGGTCGACGCGCCGGCTGGCCCGGGTCGCCAGGCTCGCGGCGGCCACCGCGTCCTTGCGCTGCTGCTCGTTCATCGGACGTTCCTTTCGGTGTGTGGCTCCAGGCAGCTCACTCCCCGTACCCATCTGATCGGACCGGAGATGGGGCGACTTGAGGCAAACCGGGCGCACGTGCCCGAAGGCACAGTCCGCGGGACGGGCGGGCAGCTCCGAGCCTCCGGGCGTCAGGGCGTCAGGGCGTCCGGGCGTCCGGGCGTCAGGGCGTCAGGGCGTCCGGGCGGCCACCGCGGCGACGACCGCGGGCGCGCCCGCCGACCGCAGCGCCCGCGCCGCGGCCCGGAGCGTGGCGCCCGTCGTGACCACGTCGTCGACCAGGAGCACGGTGCCCTCCCCCGCCGGCAACCGGGCCGCGAACTGCGGGCCGGCCCGGCGCTGCGCCGCCGGCCGCCCGGTCTGTGGCGGACCGCCCACGCGCACCAGCAGCCCCCGCGCGGGCACATGCAGGCCACGGGCGACTGCCCGGGCGAGCAGCGCCGCGTGGTCGAAGCCCCGCGACCGGCGTCGTTCGGCCGTCGTGGGCACCCAGGTCACGACGGTCGGCCGGCCGATCCCGGCCTGCCCGAGCGAACGCACGACGGCATCGGCAAGTAGCCCGACCCCGGCCCGCTCGTTGCGGTACTTGACGCGGGCGACCAGCTCCCGGGCGACACCCTCGTACTCGAACGCCGCGACGAGCCGGTCGACGCCCACCGGCGCGCCGAGCGGCGGCGCCGGACGGAGCCGCAACCGGCACCCGTCGCAGACGGCCGCGCCCACCTCTCCGCAGCCCGCGCACCGGGCCGGGAACACCAGGTCGAGCAGTTCGCCGAGCACCCGCGCACCGTACCCACGGGGTGCGACACCGTCACCTCTGCCCGTTCTGGCTGGCGAGCGGCGCGAAATCCGGTCTCGACGCCAGCCAAAACGGGGGGGGTCTGGGGTCAGTAGCGGTAGTGGTCGGGCTTGTACGGGCCCTGCACCGGCACCCCGAGATAGGCCGCCTGGTCCTCGGTGAGCTCGGTGAGCTTCACGCCGAGCTTGGCGAGGTGCAGGCGCGCCACCTCCTCGTCGAGGTGCTTCGGGAGCGTGTACACCTTCTTCTCGTAGAAGTCCGTGTGGCCGTACAGCTCGACCTGGGCGATGACCTGGTTGGTGAAGCTGTTGCTCATCACGAAGCTCGGGTGGCCGGTCGCGCAGCCGAGGTTCAACAGCCGTCCCTCGGCAAGGACGATCACCGCGTGACCGTCGGGGAAGACCCACTCGTCGACCTGGGGCTTGACGTTGACCCGCCGGACGCCGTCGATCGCCGCGAGGCCGGCCATGTCGATCTCGTTGTCGAAGTGCCCGATGTTGCCGACGATCGCGTTGTGCTTCATCCGGGCCATGTGCTCGGCCGTGACGATGTTCTTGTTGCCGGTGGCGGTGACGAACAGGTCGGCGCTCGCCACGACGTCGTCGAGCGTCGTCACCTGGTAGCCCTCCATCGCGGCCTGGAGCGCGCAGATGGGATCGATCTCGGTCACCACGACGCGGGCACCCTGGCCCTTCAGCGACTGGGCGCAGCCCTTGCCGACGTCGCCGTAGCCGCACACGACCGCGACCTTGCCGGCGAGCATCACGTCGGTCGCGCGGCAGATGCCGTCGACCAGGGAGTGACGGCAGCCGTAGAGGTTGTCGAACTTCGACTTCGTGACCGAGTCGTTCACGTTGATCGCCGGGAACAGCAGCGTCCCTCCCTCCATCATCTGGTAGAGGCGGTGGACGCCGGTGGTCGTCTCCTCCGTCACCCCGCGGATCCCGGCCGCGATGACGTGCCAGAGGGTGTTGTCCTCTTCGAGGAGCCGGCCGAGCAACGCCAGGACCACGGCGTACTCGGCCGAGTCGGCCGTCGACGGGTCGGGGACGGCACCCGCCCGCTCGAACTCCACGCCGCGGTGCACGAGCAACGTCGCGTCGCCGCCGTCGTCGAGGATCATGTTCGGGCCACCACCGTCGGGCCAGCGCAGCACCTGCTCGGTGCACCACCAGTACTCCTCGAGCGTCTCGCCCTTCCACGCGTAGACCGGGATGCCGGCCGCCGCGATGGCAGCCGCCGCGTGGTCCTGCGTCGAGAAGATGTTGCAGCTCGCCCAGCGGACCTGCGCCCCGAGGGCGACCAGCGTCTCGATGAGCACCGCGGTCTGGATCGTCATGTGCAGGGACCCGGTGATGCGCGCCCCGGCTAGCGGCTGCGAGCTGCCGTAGCGTTCCCGCAAGGCCATGAGACCCGGCATCTCGTGCTCGGCGAGCTCGATCTCCTTGCGACCGAAGTCGGCGAGCGAGAGGTCGGCGACCTTGAAGTCGGCGAACGACTCCCCCGAGGCGGCCGTGCGCGTGGCGGTGCTGGTCATGGGACTCCCTTCGGACGCGGGCGCGCCGAACCGGCACGCGCGATTGGTCTGACTGGAGTCGGCCCGGATCACCGGATGACAGCCCTGGAGGCCCGACGGACCCCTCATGGTAGCACCGCCACCGGCCCGCGCCGGCGGGGCCGCCGTCAGGGCTACGGTCTTGGCTCCTGGCGCCTGCGGCGCCGGGCCGGCAGGCCACGCTCACTGCTCGGCGGGATACCCGCCTCCCCACGCTCGCTCAGGCTTGTGCCTCCTGGCGCCTGCGGCGCCGGGCCGGCAGGCCACGCTCACTGCTCGGCGGGATACCCGCCTCCCTACGCTCGCTCAGGCTTGTGCCTCCTGGCGCCTGCGGCGCCGGGCCGGCAGGCCACGCTCACTGCTCGGCGGGATACCCGCCTCCCTACGCTCGCTCACTCGGCGATCGCCTCCTTGAGCTGCATGATCGTGTCGATCGGCCCCGGATCGACGTCGTTCTGGAGCGCGAGGTAGCAGCTCACCCAGTCGCCCACGTACATGAGGTCGAGGAGCTGTGCGAGGCGCCCCTCGCCTTCGGCCTCGACGACGAGCACGTCGTGCAGGGCCTCCGACACGAGCTCGCGCGTGATGTCGAAGCGCCGCGCGACCTGGGGGTGTTCGAACCCGTGCCGCAGCTCCACGAGCGTCATCACCTGCCGGGTGACGTCGCCGTGCTGACCCCAGCCGCAGATCTCGTTGTGGTCGAGCTCGGGGTAGGCGTTCCAGAATGCGGGCGCCTTGGCGTTCTCGTTCACGTCGGCCTTCCAGCGCGACGCCGCGACCGCGCCGAGCGCGCCGCCTCCGTAGATCAGCGGAATGGTCCGGTCGATCCGGCGTGCGAGCTCGCGGGCCGGGTTCGCGGTGCCCTCCACGGTCGGCCGGCACTGGTTGCGCCGCCGCGCGAGCTGCTCCGCGGCCTTGACCAACCACGCGTGCGCCTCGGGCAGGATGCCCATGCGGAACAAGGTCACGAACACGGGGGCGACGAGCGCGCCGAGCGCCGCACGCGGCATGTAGCCCTCGGGGCACGCCAGGTGGAGCCCCCCGCGCTCGGTCGCGAGCGCGGCGAGCGGCCCGCCGGTACAGACCGAGATCAGGTGGGCCCCGGCGTCGAGCGCGTCCCGAGCCATGGCCAGCGTCTCCTCGGTCCCCCCCGAGTACGACGTTGCGAACGCCAGCGTGCGCGGCCCGACGAACTTCGGCACCTCGTACTGCTTCAGCACCGTCACCGGTACGGGCAGCGAGCAGTCGGCCACGGCTGCCAGCACGTCGCCCGAGATCCCCGAACCGCCCATGCCGAGGACCACGATGTTGTCGATCGCGTCGGCCGCAGGGAACCCTGCGGGGTCGAGCGAGCCGGCGGCCTCGTGCGCGGCGGCCAGTTGCTCGGGGAGCCCCTGTACCGCGTCGAGGAACCCCACGGAGTCGGTGGTCATCGTCGCCTACTGCTCGAACGTCGGCGCGATGCCGTCGGCCTCCGCCTTGGCGCGCAGCCGCGCGTCCTCGGCGTCGTCCACGGTTTCGGCCTCCTCGATCAGCATGATCGGGATGTCGTCACGGATCGCGTAGCGCCGCTTGAGGCGCGGGTTGTAGAGCGACGACTCGTCCTCGAAGTAGAGCAGCGGGCCCTTGTCCTCGGGGCAGGCCAGGATCTCCAACAGTCTGGGGTCGAGCGCCACGGTGTCTCCGTTCTCGCCGGTTGGGAGCGCGCCTCACGCGCTGCGGATGAGCTCCAGGACCTCGGCCGTCCGCGCGGCGCAGGCCGCGTCGTCGGGGGCCTCCAGGTTGAGGCGCAGCAGCGGCTCGGTGTTGCTCGGCCGGAGGTTGAACCACCAGTCGCCGAAGTCCACGGTCAGCCCGTCGAGCCGGTCCTGTTCGGCGGCCGGGTAGGCCGCGGCGATCCGCTCGATGACCGCATGCGGATCGTCGACCCGGCTGTTGATCTCGCCGGACGCGGCGTATCGCTCGAACGGCCGGCGGAGCTCCGAGAGCGGCTGGTCGCGACGCGAGAGCTGCTCCAGGACGACCAGGGCCGCGATGAGCCCGGAGTCGGCCCGGTAGTTGTCGCGGAAGTAGTAGTGGCCCGAGTGCTCGCCGCCGAAGATCGCCCCGGTCTCGGCCATCACCTGCTTGATGAACGAATGGCCGACCCGGGAGCGGATCGGCGTGCCGTTCGCCTCGCGGATGATCTCGGGCACCGCCTTCGAACAGATGAGGTTGTGGACCACCGTCTCGCCCGGGTGCCGGTCGAGGATGCCTTTGGCGACGATCGACGTGGTGAGCGAGCCGGACAGCGGCTGGGCCTGGTCGTCGACGAGGAACACACGATCGGCGTCGCCGTCGAACGCGAGACCGACGTCGGCCCGGGCGTCGACGACGGCGCGTTGGAGGTCCTTCAGGTTCTCGGCCTGGATGGGGTCGGCCGGGTGGTTCGGGAAGGTGCCGTCGAGCTCGGGGAAGAGGATCGACAGCTCGACGGGCAGGGCGGCGAACACCGCCGGGACGACCAGGCCCCCCATGCCGTTTGCAGTGTCGGCCACGACGCGCAACGGGCGGAGGCTAGCGACGTCGACGAAGGAACGCACGTGCTCGGCGAACGGCTCGAGCATGTCACGGCGTTCGACGGAGCCCGCGACCTCGGACCGTTCGAGCAGACCGCCCGCGACGGTTGCCTTGATCTGGGCCAAGCCGCTGTCCGCCCCGATCGGCGCCGCACCGGCACGGCACATCTTGATGCCGTTGTACTGAGCCGGGTTGTGGCTCGCGGTGAACATGGCGGCCGGGGCGTCGAGGGAGCCCGAGGCGAAGTAGACGAGGTCGGTGGACGCGAGACCCACGTCGATCACGTCGGTGCCGGCCCGCGTCACCCCTTCGACGAACGCGTTCGACAGCGGGACCGACGACGGCCGCATGTCGTGCCCCACGACGACGCGCGCGGCCCCGGTGAACCGCACGAAGGCGTTGCCGACCTTGCGCGCGACACCCTCGTCGATCTCGTCGGGATAGATCCCGCGGACGTCGTAGGCCTTGAAGATCGTGTCCAGGGTCGACTCGGGTGACACCTCGGTGCCTCGCGTTCCTCACCGCCCGGAGGCGGGAGCGTCATGGTATAGCGGCCGGGGTACCCGGAACCTGTTCCTGCTGGTCAGGGGGGCTGTCGGTGGTGCCGCCGGTCCGGTCCTCGGCCAGCTCCTCGGTCGCGTCGCCGGTCACGTCCTCGGGTGCCGTCCGGCGCCGGGGCGCCGGCTCGGCCGGACGCCACACGGCGAGCCCCACCAGCCCGACGAGCCCGAACGCGAAGAGCAGGAGGCCGAGCCAGTCGGCCCCGGTGGTCCGGAAGTGGAGCTCCACGTGGTGGCCCGTCGGCACCACCGTCATCAGGTTCGGGGAGAGGCGGTACGGCCCTCGGGCGCCGGCGACGTGCCAGTTCGGGTAGTAGGACGAGCGCACGACGACCGGCACGCCCGGGCGCGAGACGTCGAACGAGATCGAGTCGTCGGTCTGCACGATGTTGCGCACCCGGTTCTTCGGCAGCGATCGCGCCGTCGCGGTCGGGACCTGCTTCGCGCCCACCCGCCGCCAGGAGGGCGGGCCGGCGGCGGCGAACGGCCGCTCGAGCGCGGCGTCGTCGCTCTCCCACCACCGGTCGGCCGCCCTGGTCCACGCGGCACGACCGGTCGCGTCGCGCACGACGACCGGCTCGTGGGTGAGCGGCGCCACGATCGGCGCGTCGCGCACCTCGTAGATCTTCCAGCCGTGCGGCGCGGCGCCGTCGAGATCGGGCACCTCCGCGACGAGCCGGAGGTCGAGGTTGGTGTCGGCGAGCTGCTTCGCCTCGGGCGACTGCGCCATGTAGTAACGGATGCCGAACGCCTGCATCTGGCGGACGCCGTGCGCGAACCGGTCGAGTGGTGTCGCGTAGGTGGTGCCGTACGAGGCCGGGATGACGACGAGCTCGGCCGGGTTCTTCGCCAGGTGGGCGTCCATGAGGTAGTGGTACGGCGAGGTCGCGGTGCCGTCCGCGTACAGGCCCTCCATCGAACCGATCCGTCCGTGCGTCCAGTACGGCAGCAGCATCAGCGAGTAGTCGCCGCCGTACGCGTTCATCGTGTCGACGTTGTTCTCGAGGACCTTCTCCCACAGCGCGCGCCCCGGCGGGAGGGAGCGCATCGTGTCGACGACCGCCCGGTACTCGGGGTACGCCGGCTTGGCCTCGTAGCCGCTGTAGTTCCAGTGGGCCCAGTAGTCGAGGAAGCCGTGGTGCTTCCGGTTGTCGCGGTGGAACCCGACGAGGCCGACGACCGCGACCACGAGCGTGAGCACGGTCGTGACGCCGGCCATCACAACTTCGGTCCGCCGGCGCCGCGCGGCGTCGGCGTCCGAATCGGCGTCGACGTCGCCGGACGCGTCGGCGGGGCTCGCCGGCATCTCGCCCGTGGGCGCGGCGTCGGACGCGGCGTCGGGCGCGGCGAACGAGCCCGACACGATCCAGCGCGCCACCGCTCGGGGCACCCGAACCATCTCGGCGAGCCCGACTGCGGCGAGCAGGTACACCATCAGGTACCAGAAGGGCAGGAACCGCAGGTTCCAGATGTGGCCCACGGGCCAGACCCGGAACCAGACGTTGAACGAGACGGCGAGCACGGCCAGGATCAGCGTGGACGGCCGCAGGAGGGCCAGGCCCGCGGCGACGCCGAAGACCGCGAGGACGAGCACCGTCGTGAGAGACGACGGCGTGAGGTAGGCCGAGTAGTCGGTGAGCTTCGCGTAGTCGAGGCTGGTCGAATACCCGAACCGGGCGAGGAGCGGCACCACCCAGACCGCGGTGAGCAGCGCGGCCACCACCCCGATCGGCACCGCGATCCGGAGCCGCCGCACCGGCCGGTTCGCGAGCCAGATGACCAGCGCGCCGGCCAGCGCGAAGAACGCCACGACGACGTGGCTGAGGACGACCGCGGCGAACAGCGCGGCCGCGGTCGCGAGCCGCCGCCGATCCCTCATCGCAACCGCGAACGCACCCAGGAACAGCAGTGCGAACACGAGCGCGAGGGAGTACGAGTACTCGCCGGCCAGGTTGCTGGCCAGGTTGCCGCCCATGATGTGCTGGTTGGCGGTGACGGTGGTGGCGGCGCCGGTCGGGGCCGACGCGCCCTTGTAGAACAGGAATCCGAGGGCCCCGAGCGCGAAGAACACCGGTGCCGGGCGGGGCGCGCGGATCCCTCGCCCGAACGCGAAGGCCGCGGCCGGGAGCATGATCGGCCCGATGGCGGTGACGATCTTGAAGGCCACGTTGTACGGCAGCAGGACGTCGAGCAACACCACGAGAACCGACGGGAGCGGGAAGTAGAACTGGCCGACCGCCAGCCCCGCGAACCAATCGGGCGACCACCCGGCGACCTGCCACTTCGAGAGGACGTGCTCGCGCAGGTAGGCGGGGAGCCAGACGTGGGCGCCCATGTCGCCGCCGTTGGTCGTGGTGTCACGGAACAACAGCTCGGGGTGCAGCTTCCAGAACACGAAGCCACAACACGCGACGACGATCGCGATGCCCATCCACCGGTCGACCCGGCGCAGCGTCGCGAGGAACCCCTCGGACTCGCCGACGACGCCGCCGGGAACGGGCGCGACGAGCAGCGTCGTGGACTCGTCGGTCGTCATCGCCTCAGCATGCCAGCCGGTTTCGTGCGCCCGGCGTCATCCCCGTGGGGCCGCCGGACGCGCAGCGAGGGCCCGCAGGCCCTCGCTGGATCGCTCCGTCGGTCACGCCGGAGCCCTCGGTCGCGAGACCGGGCCGACCTAGATCGGTCGCCCCCCGAAGGCGTCCACGACGTTGACGTCGGGCGACTCGTCGACCGCCGCGCGGGCGATCGTGCGGAGGGGGCGCCGGCCGATGGGGCCGGAGGACGACGCACCATCCGTAGTGTCCACATCACGCAGTGTGATCATCGCGTCCATGCCAGGCAAGCGGCCCAACGGGCCATCTCGCAGTGTATGCCCGAAAATCGGGCGAACCGGTCAGCGGGGCACGCGGGCGAGCTCGAGCACCCGGGACAGCGGCACCGTGCCGTCGTGGGTCTCCCAGGCCTGGGTCTCGCAGCGACCGCAGCGACGGAACGTCACGTCGGCGTCGCCGATCCGCATCCGGATCTCCACCAGGTTGGACTTCGCACACGTTGCGCAGTGCATTGGCTCCCGCACCTCCCGTTGGCTGCGGACGGGTTTACGACCACCCGAGCCGATTTCTTGAGCCGCGAACAGGGATGACGGGAGGATGATTTCCGCGGAACCGCAGGTCAGAGGGCCGGTAGCGCGGGTCGCCGTCCGCCTCTGGCCCTCCCAAAAGGTAGCGATTCGTAACGTATACGTTACGAATCGCTACCTTTTGATCGCAGGGTCAGAGGCGTCCAACGAGGATGGCCAGCACCGCCGCGCCGTTGAAGCCCGCGTGGACGAGCATCGAGCGGCGGAGGTCCCCGCTACGGACGGCGAGCACGCCGTTGAGCACCCCGAGGCCGACGAGCGCGGGGAGCGCCACGAACGATCCGACGGACGGGTCGCCGAGCACGTGGGCGAGCCCGAAGACGAGACCCGAGCCGAACACCGCCCACACGACCGGCGCCCGCCGTTGGAGCGACCGGAGCAGGATCCCCCGGAAGATCAACTCCTCCGCCGCCGGCGCCACCACCACGACGCCCAGGGCGAAGCACCAGAACGTCGGCCCGTGCGCGTGCCGGAGCGAGTCGGCCACGGCCTGCTCCTCGCCGCCGGCGAGCTGCGAGAGCGGCGCGACCACGATCGCGTTGACGGCGAAGGCCAGGCCGAGCCCGGCCGCGAACCAACCCCAGACCCCGGGGCCGGGAAGCGCCCATCCGAAGTCGCGTCCGAGCGATCCCCGACCCTTCCGGCGGGCGACCACCGCCGCCGCGACCACCCACGCCGCGCCCTGGGCCAGGAGCGCCACCACGATCGCCGCCGCGGTGAGCTTCACCGAGCCGTCGGACCTGACCCGCGTCCAGGGCACCGACGCCACCGCGCCGACCAGCGTCCCCACGATCCACACGATCAGGACGTCGGGCAGGCCCCACCGGATCGGCGGGCGCGGCGCCCCGACGGGGCGCCACTTCCCGGGCGGAGGGGCGAACGGAGGCGGCGGATCGGACACGGACCGACCAGGCTATCGGCCGCGATGGCGGCTTCGGCCGCCCCGATGCCCGAGTTCGGCGGCGGATCGTTTCACACTCGAACGGATCCGCTACCGATTTGCCGGTGGGACGAGCGCGGGTGGGATCAGCCGGCCGCGGCCACCGAGTCGCGTCGGTCGACCAGTTCCCAGCCCGAGGGGACGCGGAGCCGGGCCGCATGCGACTCACAGAGGTCGTAGTGGTGGGGATCGGCCTCGGCGGCGAGGCGGTCGAGCCAGACCGTGCCCGAGCCGTAGTCGTACCGCAGGCACACGGCCGCCGGGCGGGCACAGTCGGGGCGCGAGCACAGGCGTCCACCGTGGAGCTGTCGAACCGGCGTCATGGCGGGCACCCTAACGGAGGGGCCGTCATCGGGCGCGGCACCGCTGCGTCCAGGCGGGTCGGGAAGTTCGTGACGACCGGCGGCGTTGCCACAAGTCCTACCATGGAGTCCGGCCGCCCGACCGGGCCCGGCCAGATCAGGAGCCTGCACGACCGATGAGCCGCCTCCCGCCCGACCCGCCCCCGGGTCGCGGCCCCCGACCCGGAGCACCCCCTCCGGCCCCGTCGCCGTTCCCGCGCTGGGCGATCTGGCTCGTGCTCGGGCTGGTCGTGGGCGCGTTCGTGCTGATGACCGTGGTGCCGGGCAACACCAGCCGCGTCTCGATCGACTACAGCGAGTTCATCCGGCGGGTCTCCGACGACCAGGTCAAGAGCGTCACCATCGACCAGACCTCGGGCAAGATCGAGGGCACCTTCGCGTCCGGGCACACCGTCTCGGGCAAGTCGGACTTCGACACCCAGGGGCCGCGCGACACCATCCCCGAGTCCGACATCAAGCTGATGCAGGACCACGGCGTCGAGCGCAAGTACAAGTCGCAGTCCACGAACCTGCTGCTCGAGCTGCTCCCGTTCGTGCTCATCTCGGTGCTCGTGATCGGCATCTTCGTGTGGATGAGCCGGCGCGCCCAGGGCCAGATGGGCGCGGTCATGAACATCGGACGCTCCCGCGCCAAGGTCTATTCGACCGAGAAGCCCAAGACCACCTTCGCGGACGTCGCCGGGTACGAGGCGGTGAAGGAGGAGATCACCGAGGTCGTCGACTTCCTCAAGTACCCGGCGAAGTTCAAGGAGATCGGAGCCCGCATCCCCAAGGGCGTGCTCCTCGTCGGCCCACCCGGCACCGGCAAGACGCTGATCGCCCGGGCCGTGGCCGGCGAAGCCGGGGTACCGTTCGTCTCCGTCACCGGATCGGACTTCATGGAGATGTTCGTCGGCGTCGGAGCGGCGCGGGTACGCGACCTGTTCCAGACCGCCCGCAAGCAGGCGCCCGCGATCATCTTCGTCGACGAGATCGACTCCATCGGGCGCAAACGCGGAGCGGGCGTCGGTGGCGGCCACGACGAGCGTGAGCAGACCCTCAACCAGATGCTCGCCGAGATGGACGGCTTCGAGGCCACCGAAGGCATCGTGATGATGGCGGCGACCAACCGGCCCGACATCCTCGACCCCGCCCTGCTGCGACCCGGCCGCTTCGACCGCCAGATCGTCATCCCGCTCCCCACGCAGGAGGAACGCCTGGCCATCCTCCGGGTGCACTTCCGCGACAAGAGGATCGACCCCGACGTCGACGTGTCGGTGCTCGCGCGCGGCACGCCGGGCATGAGCGGCGCCGACCTCGCGAACCTCGTGAACGAGGCCGCGCTCTTCGCCGTGCGCCGCGGCGAGAAGTCCATCCATGCGCAGGACTTCGACGACGCACGCGACCGCGTGCTCATGGGCCTCAAGCGTGATTCGATGGCGCTCACCGAGGAGGAGAAGGAGGTCGTCGCCTACCACGAGGGCGGGCACGCGGTCGCGGCCTACGTGCTGGAGCACGCGGACCCCGTGCACAAGGTCACGATCCTGCCGACGGGCGTCGCGCTCGGCGTCACCCACCAGCTCCCGGTCGAGGAGCGCCACATCTACAAGCAGGAGTACATCCGTGACTCCCTCGTGGTGCTGCTGGGCGGTCGCATCGCGGAGGAGGTCGTGTTCGGTCACCTCTCGACCGGCGCGCAGAACGACCTCGTGCGCGGCACCGAGGTCGCCCGCAAGATGGTTCGTGAGTGGGGCATGTCGGATCGCATCGGCCCGATGGCGTGGGGTTCGCAAGGGGCCGTGTTCCTCGGCGAGGACCTCGTCCACACCCGCGACTACTCCGACGAGACGGCGCGCGTGATCGACGAGGAGGTCGAACGGATCCTGCGCGACGAGGAGCAACGGTGCCGTAAGGTGCTGTCCGAGCACCGGGCCGGCCTCGACGCCGTGGCCCACGCGCTCCTGGAGCAGGAGACGCTCGACGGCCAAACCGTCGGCCGGCTCGTCGACGAGGCCATGGGGCACAAGAGCGGTGGCCCGCGGGTG
Organism: Acidimicrobiia bacterium; assembly: GCA_046331155.1. GTDB lineage: Bacteria > Actinomycetota > Acidimicrobiia > IMCC26256 > CAWATG01 > JAXLRK01. Next base: position 348,133 of record JAXLRK010000002.1, on the reverse strand, counting down.
ATCGTGCACGCCGACGGCCCCGGGCCGACGACCGACGGGAGCGGGCCGACGACCGACGGGAGCGGTCAGTCCAGTGGGTCGCGCCCGAGCTCCGGCTCGGGCGAGCTCCCCGGGTAGCGCAGCTCCGCGACCGCGGCCCACAGGTCCGTGGCCGACGCCGCGCCGACCCACGCCGCGCGCACCACGCCCTCCGAGTCGGCGACCACCGTGGTCGGGATGCCGCTGATGGCGTAGCGCGCGTGCAGGTCGCGGTGCTCGTGGAACTCGACGTCGGCGGTCGCGACGTCACTCGACTCGAGTGCCCTCACCTTGGGCGTCATCGTGGCGCACGAGTCGCACGACGTAGACGAGAAGATGGCGACCAGCCACGGCGCGTCGGGGCGCGGAAACTCGGAGCGGTCGAGCTGGCGCGGCACCGGGTACTGGTCCCGGGTGGGCGGTTCGACGTTCCGTCGCCGTTCGAGCACGATGGCGACGGCTGCTGCGAGCACCAGCAGGGCCGCCGCGATCACCACCCGTGCGAACACTGCTACCGGCCGGTGCTCGACGACGCCGCAGTCGTGGAGACCCCGGCCGTGGACGCTGCGGTCGTGGACGACCCCGCAGTCGTGGAGACCCCGGTCGTGGACGCTGCGGTCGTGGACGACGCCGCGGTCGGGCCGGTGGTCGTCGGGCGGGTGGTCGTCGGGCTGACGAGCCGCGGCGCGCCGAGGCGGGCGCCGGCGTCGCCGCGCGCGAACGGCACGCCGGCGGAAACCGTCCGGCCCCGCCCGAAGGGCAGGTCGATCGCGGCGACGACGGGGCCGGTCGAATGGACGACCAGCATCGAGTCTGTGGTGGCGCCGAGCGCAGCGCTGTCGACCGTCGCCCGCCGTCCCGGTGGGATCGTGATCGACCGCGTCGCGGCCGGGTAGCGGACCTTTCCGCCGGTCACCACCCCGACCGAGACCGAGACCGCTCGCGTCCCGTCGTCGAGGACCGTCACGGTGGAGGCGCGCGCGTCGTCGATCCGGCCGAGCGCGAACGCCCAGTCCGTGGCATGCCTCGTCGAGCCCAGCAAGGTCTCGATCGCCGCACTCGGGTCGGGTGACGTCCACGAGGTGAGGGAACCGGCGACGACGTCCACGTCGGTGGTGGAACGCACGCTCACGGCGTAGTTGGTGCCGTCGGCGACCCGCGCGCCCGGGTCGACTCGGACGGCCGAACGCGGGGGGATCTGGACGGTCTGGGGCGCGAGCGTGGCGGCGCCGTCGAGGAACGTCAGGATCTCCGCCTCGGCCGGTACGCCGGCCGGGTTCGCGACGTCGACGGCGGCGGACACCCCGCCGCGGTGCTCGAAGACGGGGAAGTCCCACTCGGCGGCCGGCGCGGGCGCGCCGAGCGTCATCCCGATCCCGTTCCTCGGCGGAAGTCGACGGTTCACGTCCGCTGGATCCGTACGCTCCTCGGTGCCGTCGAAGTACTGCGAGGTCTCCGCCACCACGCGGCCCGTCCGGGCCCGGACGGCCATCGCCACCACCTGCTCGCGGCGCACGAGGTCGTGGATCGGCTGCGACACGCGCGTCCGGCGAGGAACCGCGACACCCTGGAGCTGCTCGGGACGCTGGAGTCCGTTGTCCGTGAAGACCGTCACGTCGACCGTCGCGTCCGACTCGAGTGGGTTGAAGAGCGCCAACCACTCCTGCGACCCCTTCACGGTCGTACCGCCCGCGAAGTACCACCCGGCCGCGGGTTGCCGAGCGCAGGCGTCGAGAGCGATGTCGTCCCCGGAGCGCACGACGTGCTCGACCAGCGATTGCGTGCCGAACACCTCGACGATGACGCCCGGCTCGGGGACGGCCGCAATCTCCGAGACCGCCACGCGGACCTGCGAACGTGCGGGGAGCGGGACCCGCTTGCTCGCCGCCGGCGCGTTCCCACCGGGCAGGACCGTCACGAGGGAGTCGGCGGCTCGCGTACCGAGATTGCCGATGACGATCGTCTCGTCGGCACGGCCGCCGGGGTTCGACGTGCCCTCCGCGCAGTACCACGCGGTCGAGAACGCATCTCGGGCCGGGACGATCGGGCCCGCCCCGAGCACGCCCGCCTCGGCGGCCCGTGCCACGGAGGAGTCCGATGCCCGGCGGTCGAGCACGCCCGCCACGATCAGGACTGCCGCAAACACCGCGAGGACCCGGAGCCGCGGGTCGCGCACACGGGTCGGGCGCGGGTCCGCCGTCACGACCGGCCCCAGAACGCGCGCTCGTCGGCGCCGGCGGACCGCCCGGCCCGTGGTCGGTGGCCGCGGGGGCGGGTGGCGAGCAGCGCGACGGCGAGGACGGACCACAGCAGGACGTCGAGCACAACCACCAGATTCCGACTGTGCTGGTCGCGGTAGGTGAGCGTGACCCGGCCCGGGCTCGGGAGACGGTATCCGTTCGACCAGCCGAACGAGCGCTCGTGGGCCAGGCGGGCCCCGGCCGAGGTCGCGACCCAACTGCTCGAGAAGTTCTCGCCCCACAGCACCGGACCGGCCGGGACCGGCCGGCGGGTGGTGCCCGGAACGTCGACCGCGGCATAGGCGGACAGGTCGGTCAGCAGGGCGTCACGCTTCGGATCCGCCGAATTGGCCGGCACCGCCGCCGCGGCGCCACCGGGACCCGACGCGGCGATCGGCGCCCAGGCGCGGTTCTCGTACACCGTGAGGCGCGGATCCACCAGCGTCAACGGAACGAGATCGAGCTGACCCGACAACGCACGGCGGAGAGCCGCCGTGGCGGCCGGGCCGGACGGGGTGGTGGCCGCGGCGGCGGGAACCGCGACGTACCTGACCCCCATCGGGGCGACCAGGCGGCCGAACCGGTTCGTGCGCGCGGAGGTGAGCAGGTCGATCGACTCGGCGACCACGTCGTCCCCACCGGTCGCCGGCGTCGGCCAGAGGTCACGAGTGTCGCCGGGCCCGTTGCGTGCCAGCGCCCACCCGGTGCCGTTCGGGCGCAACGCCGGGTCGCCCGACAGCGCACGCGGGTCGCCCAGCCACAGCATCCGGTAGGAACCCTGCGCGGCCTGCGGCCGGAGGAACTCGAGGGTGGAGGCACTCCTCGTCGCCGCGTGCCATCGGCCGTTCCCGGCGTCGACCACGAACGCAAGCGCGGGCATCACGAGCGCGCCCACCGCGACCACCGCGGCGACCTGCCGCCAGCCGAAGCGCACCCGACGGAGGTCGTCGGCGAACACGGCCACGCCGATGCCGACGGCGAGGGCCACGCCGAGCGCCGCGAGCCCGAGCGCGGCTTCCGGGGCCGGCGCGCCCGCGTCGGGCCAGAAGTGGGCCGGGATCCACACGGCCGCGAACCCCACGAGCGCGAGGCACCAGGCCCGCACCGCCCACCTGAACCGTGGGCCGGTCGCGACGAGCAACGGGAGGCCGGCGGCCGCGAGCAGCGCCAGCCCCTCCCAGCCCGCGCCCGAGGGCCCGGTGTGGAACCGCAGCACGTCGCCCAGGCTCCACGGCGACGGGAAGACCCACCCGAGCGCGTTGCGCCGACCGTCGCCGAACAGGGACAGCGGCCACGGGATCAACAGGACCGCGGCGATCGCCGTCGCCAGTCCCACCAGCACGACGGACCGTGCCGCCGCACGCGCTCCGCCGACGAGCGGCACCGAGAGGATCGCCGCCAGTGCGACAGCCGCGACCACGAGCGGCGCCGACGGGAAGACCGCGGTCGCGACCCCGATCAGCACCGCCAGCCCGACCACCGTGCGCAGGCGGAGCCGTTGCCCGGCGAGATCGGCGCTCCCGAACTCGCAACCGGCACCTCGCCACACCACGCGCACGGCAAAGGGCAGGACTGCGAACAGCATCAACGGGCCCAGGCGGCCACCGGCCAGCATGTTGCGCGACACCGGCGCCACGACGTACGCACCCCCCGCCACCGCCGCGGGGACGACCGAAGCCGACACGGGGCGGGCCAGCCGGAACACTCCGAACGCACCCACCGGGACGGCGGCGAGCACGACCACGGTCTGGGCCAGCGACGCGTGCCCCAGGAACAGCGCGTCGAGCGCGCCCAGCATCACGAAGGCCGGCGTCGCGGGCAGCGCGTGCCCCGTGAGGGAGTACCGCCACGCCGAACCGAAGGTCGCGGCGGCATCCTGCACGCCCGTCCAGCGCAGGAACGATCCCACCGCGGGAACCCCGTCGGCGATGAACAGCCGCGACCCGATCAGGTACACGAACGCCAGGACCAGAGCGGCCACCGCGGCGGGCCGGCGCGCGCTGCGAGCCGTCGTGCCGACGAACCCCCGGCCCGCGACCGACAGGGAGTGGAAGCGGTCCTCGGTGTGCAGCCGTCGCGCGAAGTAGGCGGCCGCGCGGGCGCTCCCGTGGATCTGCAGGTACCACAGCTCCCGGTCGTGCACGGTCCGCGTCCGCTGGACCGCCTGGCGCGCCCGGCGCCACCGACGCGGATGGGTCAGATTGTGGGTCCACGCGCCGAGGACCGAGCGCGCCCGGGCCCGGCGGCCGAGGAGCAGCAGCGCGATCGACTCGACGGACGCGACGACGAGGGCGAAGGGGACGAGCCACAGCAAGGTGCCGAACGAGTACGACTTGAGGACCGTCCGCACACGGTTGCGGTCGACCTCCGCGTTCACGATGCGCTGCGAGCGGGGCACCGAGGCCGTCGCCTCGCGATGCGCGGCCCGCGCGTCGGGCACGACCAGGACCCGACCCCCGACCAGGCGCGCGCGCCAGCAGAGATCCAGGTCTTCCGCGCCCGGGAACGCGTCGACGTCGAAGCCCCCGACCTCGGCGAAGAGGTCGGCCCGCACCAGCAACGCGGCGCTCGGCACGAAGAACACGTCACGGACCCCGTCGTGCTGCTCCTGGTCGAACTCCCCGGGCTCGATGCCGCTGAACGGCACTCCGAAGCGGTCGATCGCGAGCCCGACGGACAGCAGCCGCTGGGGATCGTCGGCCGGAACCAGCTTGGGCCCCAGCACCGCGGCGTTGGACCGGAAGGCCTCCTCGACGAGGAGCCGCACGCACGACGGGTCGAGCTCGACGTCGTCGTGGCAGAACAGCAGGAAGCTCGCTCCCTCGACGGTGTCCAGCGCCACGTTGGCGGCGGCGGCGAACCCCGCGGGCTCGGTGCGGTGCACGAATGCGTGGGGCAGCACGGCAGCCACCCGGCCCGTCGGGTCCTGTGCCGAGCCGGCGTCCACCACGAGCACCGTCAGCTCGGGGTAGTCCTGCGCCCCGAGGGTCGCCAGCGTCGCCTCGAACCCCGGCTTCGGGTCCCGGGTGGCGACCACCGCGACGACCGGCGGGGCCACGGACGCGAGCTCGGGGGCTTCCTCTGCGGGAGCCGAATCGAGGACGGTCGGCCCTCCAGCAGGGGTTTCGTCGGTCTCCATGGGGCGGCGGGAGCATACCAACCGACTGACCCGGACGGTCCGCCAGATAGCCCGCGACCTGCACCGATGCGCCGGGTAGGCGAATCCCGCCCCGCCGGTGCTCGCTGTTGTTTATCGGTCGCTGTATTCTTCATGCACCGATCCGTGCGGGCCGCGCACGGCGCTCCCGCCGGAGCGGCCCCCGAAAAGGAGCACCATCATGGAACTCGACGTCCGCAAGACCCTCCAGGACTCGGCCTACATCGCCGTGGGCGTCGGGGTCATCGGCTGGCAGCACGCCGGGGACCGTGCGAAGGCGACCCAGGCGAAGCTGCGGATCCTCGCCGACGACGTGCTCGACCGCGTGGCGTTCGAGATGCCGCGGCCCGACGCCCGGGCGCTCGCCGGTCAGGCCCGCCACGCCGGGACCAAGGCTCAGGTGCAGGCTCGCCAGACCCGGGACCGGGCCCGAGAGCAGGCCCGTCGAGCCGGGACGATGGCCCAGTCCCAGGCGCGGGAGGCGACGACGAAGCTCCGGTCGTCCGCCATGGAGCTCGCCGGGCGGGCCGAGCCACTCGTCGGCGACGTGCGCTCGCGTGTCGAGCCGCTCGCCGGCCCGCTCCAGGGTCTGCCGCAGCAGGTGACCAGGGCGGTGGACGCCGGCCGGCAACGCGTCCGCCGGCTCGCCGCCACCGCGTCGTAGGAGGTGCTCACCCCCGGCGGGTAGCCTCGACCCACATGTTGACGGCACTCGCGGGCGGGGTCGGCGCCGCCCGCTTCCTCCGGGGTCTCGTGCAGGTGGTCGAACCGTCGGCCGTGACGGTCGTCGTCAACACCGCCGACGACGACGAGTTCCATGGTCTGTGGGTCTCGCCCGACCTCGACAGCGTCACGTACACGCTCGCGGGCGCGCACGACGCGGAGCGGGGGTGGGGTCTGGCGGGCGAGACGTTCGCGGCGGTCGACGCGCTGGGCCGCTACGGAGCCGACACCTGGTTCCGCCTCGGCGACCGCGACCTCGCCACCCACCTGTACCGGACCCAGCGGCTCCGCGCCGGCGTCCCCCTCGGCGCGGTTACGGCCGAGATCACGAGGGCGTGGCGACTCGAGACCCGGCTCCTGCCGATGAGCGACGAACGGGTCGCGACCCGCATCACCGTCCGGGCCGGTGACGGCACACCGCTCGAGCTCAGCATGCAGGAATGGTTCGTCCGCGACCGGGCCGAGCCCCCCGTCGTCGCGGTCCGGTTCGAAGGAGCCGCCGACGCGCGTCCGGGCCCGGGCGTGCTCGACGCGCTCCAGTCGGCCGACACCATCGTCATCTGCCCTTCGAATCCCGTCATCTCGGTGGCACCGATCCTGGCCGTCCCCGGGATCCGGGCGATCCTCGAACGTCGCCGCGACGTCGTGGTCGGCGTCAGCCCGATCGTCGGCGGCGCCCCGGTCAAGGGCCCGGCCGACCGGCTCATGGCCCCGCTGGGGATCGATGTCTCGTGTGTCGGCGTGGCGCGCGAATACGCGTCCATCTGCCGATCGCTCGTCATCGACGAGCGCGACGCCGCCCGCGCACCCGAGATCGCCGCGCTCGGCGTGACACCCGTCGTGTGCAACACCGTGATGACCGACGAACGGGTAGCTGCCGTCCTCGCCCGTCACGCGCTCGATGCCGCGTCGGCCGCCTGACGACGTGCGGATGCTCACGGTCGTCCCGGTCGAGGGCGTCGGCGAGATCCGGCCCGGCGACGGGATCGCCACGGCGGTGTACCACGCCGCGGCGGCGCAGGGGACGCCGATCGAGAACGGCGACTGTGTGGTGGTGACGCAGAAGATCGTCTCGAAGGCCGAGGGCCGGCTGGTCCCCCTCGACCCCGACGACGCCGCGGCGAGGCGGGCCCTCATCGAGCGCGAGTCGGTGCGCATCGTGCGCCGACGCGACGAGCTCGTCATCAGCGAGACCCGTCACGGCTTCGTCTGCGCGAACGCGGGGATCGACGTCTCGAACGTCGGCGACGGCGTTGCCGCGCTGCTTCCCGTCGATCCGGACCGCTCGGCGCGGCGGATCCGCGACGCGCTCCGGGCGGGCCACGGCGTCGAGGCGGCCGTCGTCGTGTCGGACACGTTCGGTCGGGCCTGGCGCATCGGGCTGACCGACGTGGCGATCGGCGCCAGCGGAATCGCGGCCGTCGTCGACCTCAAGGGGACCCGCGACACCGGCGGCCGTGAGCTGCGCGTCACCGAGATCGCGATCGCCGACGAGATCGCCGGCGCCGCCGAGCTCGTCATGGGAAAGGCTCGGGGCGTCCCGGCCGCGATCGTGCGCGGGCTCGATCCGGGCTGGTTCGCCGAAGGCTCGGCCCGCGACCTCGTCCGGCGCCCGTCCGAGGACCTCTTCCGGTGAGCGAGCGTGGGGAGGCGGTATCCCGCCGAGCAGCGAACGTGGCCCAGCGGCCCGGCGCCGAAGGCGCCAGGAGCGGCAACCATGAGTGAGCGTGGGGAGGCGGGTATCCCGCCGAGCAGCGAACGTGGCCCAGCGGCCCGGCGCCGAAGGCGCCAGGAGCGGTGAGCATGAGCGGCGTCGTGCCTCAGCTCATCGCGTCGCGCCGCTCGATCCGGTCGTTCACCGACGAGCCCGTGCACCGCGCGACCCTCGACGCGTTGGTCGAGGCGGCGTGCCTGGCGCCCGCACCCCACCACTCGCGCCCATGGCGCTTCGTCGTCGTCGACACCGACCGACCCAAGCACGAGCTGGCGATCGGCATGGCCCGGCGCTGGCGCACGGACCTCCGCCGCGATGGTGTCGACGCGGCCCGCGTCGACGCGCTCGTCGCGGCGTCACACGACCGGATCACCGGCGCGCCTGCCGCGGTCCTCGGCTGCCTCACCTGGGACGGGCTCGACCGGTACGCCGACGCCCCGAGGCAGCAGGCCGAGTGGGGCACGGCCCTCCTCTCGCTCGGCGCCGCGGTGCAGAACCTCCTGCTCGCCGCAACGGCCCACGGGCTCGGCTCCTGCTGGGTCGCCGCACCGATCTTCTGTCCCGACGCCGCCCGCGACGCGCTCGGGCTGCCCGAGGACTGGCTCCCCCACGCGATGGTGCTGCTCGGGCGGGCCCACCCCGACTACCGCTCGGCCGGCCGGCCGCCCGTCGACCTGGACGCGCTGCGGACCTTCGGCTGAGACCCCTCGGATCCGGTCGGCGCCCGGCTCGCCGCTCGGTTCAGCGCCGGCCCGGCTTCAGCTGGGCCCGGAAGTACTCGATCGTTGCGAGGGCACCGTCCTCGATCGACGTGAACGGCTTCCATCCGAGGTGGATCGCGGCGCGGCCGGGGTCCAGCGCGGAGCGTTGGAGCTCGCCGAGTCGCGCCGGGGCGTAACGGGCCGGGTCCTTGAACCCGACGGCCCTGGCCATCACGTCGAAGAGCTCCTGAACACTCGTCTCGACCCCGGTGCCGATGTTGATGACGAGGCCCCCGCCTTTCTCCATCGAACGGACGCAGGCGTCGACGACGTCGTCGACGTACACGAAGTCGCGGGTCTGCGCGCCGTCGCCGAAGATCGTCGGGCGTTCCTTGGCGAGCAGCTTCCCGGTGAAGATCGAGACCACGCCGGCTTCGCCGTGCGGGTCCTGCCTGGGGCCGTAGACGTTGGCGAACGCGAGCGCGGTGTACTCGAGGCCGTGGATGGTCCGGTAGTAGTGGAGGTAGTCGCCCACCGCCTTCTTGGCGACGCCGTACGGCGACTCCGGTCGTTGCGGATGCCCCTCGCGCACCGGGATGTCCTCGGGCGTGCCGTAGATGGTGCCACCGGAGCTGGCGAAGACGACCTTGCGGGTGCCGGCCGCCAGCGCGCCCTGGAACACGTTGAGGGAGCCGATGATGTTGACCTCGGCGTCGAACGACGGGCGAGCGACCGACACGCGCACGTCGGCCTGCGCCGCGAGGTGGAAGATGGTCTCGGGCTTGCGGTGCACTATCAGGTCCGTGATCGCCGGCGAGCGGATGTCGAGGCGGTGGAACGAGAACCGCCGGCTCCGCTGGGACCGGGCGTCGGCCAGGTTGGCCAGCGAGCCCGTCGTCAGATCGTCGACGACGTCGACCTCGTGGCCTTCCGCCAGCAGGCGGTCGGCAAGCGTGGAGCCGATGAACCCCGCTCCCCCGGTGACCAGTGTCCTCATCTCGCCGGTGTCCTCATCTCGCCAGTCTCACCTCGGGCGGCCGCGTCAGGCCAACCTTCGACCCCACTCTTGTCGGCAGGCGACCGCACGCCGCTGAGGGAATCCGCCGATCCGGTCCGGAAGTCGGTGCGGAAGTCGGTCTTGGACTCGGTCCGTTCCGGTTCGGGGGAGCGGCCGTGCGGGCCGTCATCCCGCCGGGAGGTGGATTCGGGCACCCGAGAGCCTCGAACCGGCCGCCACGACCGCGGCGGCACCCACGATGGTGTGGTCGGTGGCGCTGACGCCCGCGTCGACCGCGCTCGTCGCCCCCAGCACCGAATCGATCACCTCCGATGCTGCGTCCACTCGGGCGCCGTCGAGCAGCACCGACCGGACGACGCGCGCACCCGGGCCGACCACGCAACCCGCGCCGAGCACCGACGACGCGACCCGCCCTCCGTGCTCCACCCGGGAGCCGGGCCCCAGCAGCACCGGCGCCTCGACCACGGCTCCGTCGTCGATCGAGGCGTCGCCCTGCACCCACACGCCGTCGCGCACCTCGACGGCGCCGGGCGCCGGTGGACGGCCGATACGGCCGGCCAGGACGTCGGCATGGGCCTGCAGGTACTTGTCGGGGGTACCGATGTCGAGCCAGTACGCATCGCTGGGCAGGGCGTAGAGCAGGCCGCGCTGCTCGAGCATCCGAGGGAACGTGTCCCGCTCGATCGACACGGTGAGGCGAGGCGGGATGCGGCGCAACACCGCGGGTTCGAGGATGTAGGTCCCCGCGTTGATCCAGTTCGTCGGGGCCGTGCCCGGCGGCGGCTTCTCGACGAAGGCGACGACCTCGCCGTCGGGGCGGGTCGGGACGACGCCGAAGGCCGACGGGTCCTCGACCCGGGTCAGCGCGATCGTCGCTTGGGCATCCCGGTCCTCGTGGAACCGCAGCATCGCCGTGAGGTCGAGCGCGGTTAGCACGTCGCCGTTGCAGACCACCACCCGCTCGTCGATGCCCTCGGCGGCGTAGCGGATGCCTCCCGCCGTCCCGAGCGGCTCGTCCTCGACGCGGTACCTGAGCACGACGTCGCCGAACCGCGACGTGGGGAAGTGCGTTCGGAAAGCGTCTGGGAGATAGCCGAGCGACAACACCACCTCGTCGACACCGTGGCCGGCGAGCCAGGTGAGCTGGCGCTCGAGGAAGGCTTGGTTGGCGATCGGCAGCAGGGGCTTCGGAGTCGTGTAGGTGAGCGGCCTGAGCCGCGTTCCCTCCCCGCCGACGAGGACGATCGCCTTCACGATCCCGCCGTCGTGGAGCTGGTCGTGGTACCGGCATCGGCGACGTCGCCGCGGTGCGTGAGCGCGACGCCGAGGACCCCCGGCACGACGATCCCTACGATGACCCCGGTCCGGAGCTGCGAGCCGCTGCGGCGTCCTCCCGATGCCCCTCTCGACGCCCGTGCTGCTCTCACGCTCGGTTCGGCCATGACGGGGCGCGAGGTTAGCCGTTGACGCGGGCGGCCCTACGGCGCCCCGGCACCGAATGGACCAGGATCGCGAGTGCGGCGCGCACGGCCAGGTAGACCGCCGCCGGGGGCAGCAGGACGCGCCGCCACCCCGTCCAGCGCCGTTTCGCGAACCGGTAGAGCGACCGGTGATGTTCGACGATCATCCGTACCGGGCGCCGGGCCGTGCTGACGCCCTGGACGTGCAGGACGTGCCCCGCCGGCTCGTAGAGCACCGACCAGCCCGCCCGGCGGAGGCGCCAGCAGAGGTCCACGTCCTCCACGTACATGAAGTACCGCTCGTCCCAGCCGCCGACGTCGTCGAGCGCGTCCCGGCGCAACCAGATCGCCGCGCCCGACACCCAGTCCACCTCGCGGGCCTCGGTCCAGTCGGCGTCGAGCTGGCGGTACCGACGGGTGAACGGGTTGGAGGGCCAGACCAAGCCCAGCAGGCCGTGGCCGACCGCGTCGCCCACCGACGGAACCCGGCGGGCCGACGGGTACACCGAGCCGTCGGGGTTCGTGATCGACGGCCCGACGGCGGCCAGACGCGGTGCGCCGTCGAGGCGGGCGAGCATCGCGGCCGCGGTGCCGGGCCCGAGGACCAGGTCCGGGTTGCACACCGCGACGACCGGTGCGTCCGTCGCGGCGATGCCGAGGTTGGCGGCACGCGCGTAGCCGAGGTTGGTGCCGGGTCGGAGGATCACGACGTCCGGGCAGGCGCGCGCCAGCGCCTCGCACGACCCGTCGGTCGAGCCGTTGTCGACGACCACCACCCCGGGCGCGGCACCGCACGAATCGTCGACGAGCAACGAGCGCACACACGGGACCAGGTGGTCGCCCGCGTCGTAGTTCACGACGACCGCTGCCCAGCGGTCGGTCACGAGAGCCGCTCGCGATACCACTCGTGCGTCAGGGCGAGGCCCTCGCGCAGCGGGACCTCGGGCTTCCAACCGAGACGCTCCATGGCCCGCGAGATGTCGGGCCGGCGCCGGACCGGGTCGTCGGCGGGCAGGGGCCGGTGTTCGACCGGGGACCTGGAACCGGTGAGCTCGAGCACGATGGACGCCAGCTCCCCGACCGTGAACTCGTCGGGGTTGCCGATGTTCACCGGCTCCGACTCGCCCGAGTCGAGGAGGGCGAGGATCCCCCGGACCTCGTCGTCGACGAAACAGAAGGAGCGGGTCTGGGTGCCGTCGCCGTAGATGGACAATGGCTCACCGCGCATGGCTTGCACGAGGAAGTTCGACACGACACGCCCGTCGGCCGGCTGGAGGCGGGGCCCGTACGTGTTGAAGATGCGGACGATCCCGGTGTCGACGGCGTGCGTACGGTGATAGGCCATCGTCAGTGCCTCGGCGAAGCGCTTGGCTTCGTCGTAGACGCTGCGCGGGCCGATCGAGTTCACGTTGCCCCAGTAGTCCTCGGGTTGCGGGTGGACCAGCGGGTCGCCGTAGATCTCGCTCGTGGACGCGAGCAGGAAGCGGGCGCCGGTGCGCCGCGCGAGCTCGAGCGCGTGGTGCGTGCCCAGTGAACCCACCAGCATCGTCTCGATCGGGTGGGCGAGGTACTCGGGCGGGCTGGCCGCGCTGGCGAAGTGCAGCACGGCGTCGAGCGGCCCCTCCACGTCGAGCCCCTCGCTCACGTCGGCGACGAGGAGCTCGAATCTCGACCGGCACCGGGCCGCGTCGAGGTTGGTCTCGACGCCCGTGAGCAGGTTGTCGACGGCGACGACGTCCCAGTCGCGGTCGAGCAACGCGTCGCAGAGATGCGAGCCCAGGAAGCCGGCGCCGCCGGTGACCACCGCCCTCGGCATCAGCGCCCGACCCCGAAGTAGCGGAAGCCGAGCCGGCGCATCGCAGCGGGGTCGAGCAGGTTGCGGGCATCCACGACCGCGGCCTCGGCCATCGCCGCGGCCACGCGCTCGAAGTCGAGCCAGCGGTACACGTCCCACTCGGTCAGCACGGCGAGCACGTGCGCGTCCTGCACCGCGTCCAACGGGTCCGCGGTGATCTCGATCTCGCCGAGCTGCCGGCCGACGATCTCGCCCACCACGGGGTCGTGCGCCCGCACGTGCGCGCCCCGCTCGAGCAGCCGTTCGATGATGGCGATCGAAGGGGAGTCCCGGACGTCGTCGGTGTTGGCCTTGAACGTCAGGCCCCACACGGCGATCGTCCGGCCGGACACGTTTCCGCCCGCTGCCGTCTCGACCTTGGCGACGAGCCGCGATCGTTGCTCGCGGTTGACCTCGATCACGCCCTCGAGCAGGCCGAAGTCGTAGCCCGCGGTGCGGGCCGTGTGCAGCAGTGCGGCCGTGTCCTTCGGGAAGCACGAGCCCCCGTAGCCAGGACCCGGATGCAGGAACTCGGACCCGATGCGGGAGTCGTATCCCATCCCGAGCACCACCTCGCGCACGTCCGCGTCCACCGCCTCGCAGAGGTTGGCGATCGCGTTGATGAAGGAGATCTTCGTGGCGAGGAACGCGTTCGACGCGTACTTGATCATCTCCGCCGACGCCGGGTCGGTGGTGACCATCGGGGCCTGGAGGTTCCGGTAGAGCTCCGAGACCCGGACCGCCACAGCAGGGTCGTCGCAACCGACGACCACCCGGCTGGGCTGGAGGAAATCCCGGATCGCCGTGCCCTCGCGCAGGAACTCCGGATTCGAGGCAACGGAGATGTCCTCGATCGAGGCACCGGCCTCGGCCAGCACGCGTTGCACCAGCCGGGTCGAGCCCACCGGCACGGTGGACTTGTTGACGACGACGGAGCCGGGGCGCAGCGCGATGGCGATCTCGCGCACCGCGGCCTCGACGAACGACAGGTCGGCCGCACCGTCGTCGCCTTGGGGTGTCGGCACGCAGAGGAACACGAACTCGGCGGCGCGGACGGCCTCGACCGCACCCAGGACGAACGACAGGCGCCCGGCCGAGAGGCCGTCGAGGACGAGCTCGTCGAGTCCGTCCTCGAGGATCGGGACCTCCCCTTTCGCCAGGCGGGCGACGCGGTCGGCGTCGACGTCGGCGCACCGGACGGTGTGCCCTAGGTGGGCGAGGCACGCCGCGGTGGTGAGCCCCACGTAACCCGCGCCGACGACGGCCACCTCACTCATCGAATCCCTCCAGGTAGTGCGCGAGTGCCTCACGCCAGTCTCGTAGCGGTCCGATGCCGGCCAGCCGCAAGCCGAGGCCGTCGAGCACCGAGTACACCGGCCGCCGAGCCGGCCGCGGGAGGTCGCTCGTGGCGAGGCGCGCGAGCCCGCTCGCGTCACGGCCCCGCGCGCCGAGCGCCGCCACACCGAAGCCGTGGCGCGTGCACTCCCCCGCGTTGGCGACGTGGAAGACGCCCTGGCGGCGCTCCACGGCCAGCTGCACGAGGACGCCGGCCAGGTCGGGTGCGTAGGTGGGGCCGCCGGTCTGGTCGTCGACGAGCCCCCGGAGCTCGCCGCGCCCGTACGCGCCGAGCACCCACGACACGAAATCGCCGCCACGGTTGCCGAACACCCACGACGTCCGGGCCACGGCCCACGAGCCGGCGTGGCGCTCGAGCTCGTGCTCGCCGCCGAGCTTGGAGCGGCCGTAGTCCGAGATGGGGTTCACGGCGTCCCACTCGTGATAGGGACGGCCGGCCTCGCCGTCGAAGACGTAGTCGGTGGAGACGTGCACGAGGTGGGCACCGACGCGCTCGGATGCCACCGCGAGGTGCCGTACCCCCATCGCGTTGGCAGCGTAGGCCGCGACCGGGTCGAGCTCGCACGCGTCGACGTTCGTCATCGCCGCGCAGTTGACCACCGCGTCGGGACGGAAGACGGCGACCACCTGCTCGACGCGCTCGCGGTCCGCGAGGTCCAGCTCGGCGCGCGGCAGCGCCAGCAGGTCGTGGTGAGAGCCCGCGAGCAGGTCGACGGTCGCCCGCCCGACCTGGCCGGCTGCGGCCGTCACGAGGATCCGCACCGGTTGCCTACCGACCGGGCGCCGGGTCGCCCGCGACCCATGCCGACTCGACGACGGGTGCCCGGTCACGCAGTGGTTCCCACCAGTCGCGGTGCGCCGCGTACCAACGGATGGTCTCCCGGATGCCGTCCTCCACGTCGATCCGGGGCTCCCAACCGAGCTCGGCCCGGATCTTCGACCAGTCGAGCAGGTAGCGCCGGTCGTGGCCGGGGCGGTCGGGGACGACCTTGACGAGCGACCCGGGCTTGCCCAGCTCGCTCAGCACCAGGTCCGCGATCCGGCGTACCGACAGCTCGACGCCCGTCCCGACGTGGTACGTCTCGCCGGTCCGGCCCCGCTCGAGGATCAGGTCGATGGCGTCGCAGTGGTCGACGGCATGGATCCACTCGCGACGGTTGTCGCTCGACTCGTACATCGGCAGCGGCAGGTCGTCGATCGCCAGCGTCGTGAACAGCGGCAGCACCTTCTCGGGGAACTGGAACGGCCCGAAGTTGTTCGCGCAGTTGGTGATCGTGACCGGCAGGCCCCACGTCTCCTGGTAGCAGCGAACGACGTGGTCGCCACCCGCCTTCGACGCGTTGTAGGGCGTGCGGGGCCGGTACGGGGATTCCTCCGTGAAGATCGCGGCGTCGTCGTCGAGGGGCAGGTCGCCGTACACCTCGCAGGTCGAGACGTGATGGAAGCGCGCGACACCCACCCGCCGCGCGGCCTCGCAGAGGCCCTGGGTCCCGAGCACGTTGGTACGGAAGAACCGGGCCGGATCGAGCACCGCGAGACTGTTGTGGGACTCGGCGGCGAAGTTGACGACGACGTCGATCCGGTGCTCGCGCAGCACCCGTTCGACGAGGTCGGTGTCGCCGATGTCACCCTGCACGAACGTGATCCGGTCCTGCACGTCGGCCAGGTTGGGACGGTTGCCCGCGTAGGTGAGCAGGTCGAAGGCCACGACGTGGTCGTCGGGGTACCGCTCGACCCGGTTGCGGACGTAGTTGGAGCCGATGAACCCGGCACCACCGGTCACGAGGATTCGCATGGGGAAATCCTACGAGACGACCACCCGCCGTGAGCAGCCCGGACCGGGCCCGGCGAGGTGTCCTCAGCAACCGGGCGGTTTGGGGGCGGTCGTGGCCTTCGCTCCGGCCGAGGTGGTCGTCGGCTTCGCCGAGGTCGCGGGCGCGGTCGTCGACGAGAGGCCCGGGGCGCTGACGGCCTGGAAATCGCCGCGCAGCACGACCACCACGTCCGCGGACGTGATCGTCGGGTCGGCGACCAGCGTGCCCACGCCGCCGAGATAGCTCTGCACGAGCCGGGCCTGCTCCTCGGCGCCGGTCCGGTAGCGGACCTCGGTGGCGGTGCCGGGGATCTTGGCGTCGCCGATCCCCGCGGGGCTGAACCCGGCCTGCTGGAGCGCGGCGATCGTGATGCCGGCAAGGCCGCCCCGCCGCGTCCCGTTCAGCACGCGGACCTGTACGGAGGAGGGCAGCACCTTCGAAGCCGAAGTCGCGGTCGACGCGCCGCCGAACGAACGGAGCCGGGCCAGCAGCGGCGCCGCCTCGGCCTCGTTCGGGTAGAGGACCGATTGCCCGCGGTAGTTCGGGCCGGTCCGCCACGGGAACGTCTGGGCCTCGAGCTGGGCGGGATCCGCCGGGTCGATGTGGAGGAACGCCCCGATCAGGCCGAGGACGTCGCCACGGGTCAGCGTGGTGTCCTTCGTGAGGCCGGTCTGCAACGCCCTGTCGGCGATGTCCTTGGCCTTGGTGAAGCTGCCGACGGCCTGATGGGCGGTCTCCGAGCTGATCTTGCGGAGGAAGTCCTGCTGCCGCTTGATCCGGCCGATGTCCGCCGTCGGGTCTCTGAGCCACTTGCCGCTCACGAGCTCCTCGTAGTGCCGGGACCGCACGAACGCCAGGGCGCTCCCGCCGTCGAGCCGCTGGCAGGCGCCTCCGGGCGGCACGAAGACGTTGAGCCCGGTCACGGTGTCGCGCGCCGGCGCGGGGAAGTAGATCGTCACGCCCCCGAGCGCGTCGACGATGCCCCGGAAGCTGCGGAAGTCCACCTCCAGGTAGTGGTTGACGCTCACGTTGAAGTTGGACTGGATGGTGTCGATGATCTTCTGCGGCCCGTAGTTGTACGCCGCGTTGATCTTCGAACGCCCGACGCCGGGGATGTCGACGAGGAGGTCCCGCGGGAACGACACCAGCAGGATGTGCTTCGCGCTGGGGTCCACGTGGACGACCATGATCGTGTCGGAGCGCTGGCCGGTCTGGCTGTTCGCGTCGCCGAACGACGCGGCATCGGCCGCGCTCTCGTTCTTGGGACGGATGTCGGAGCCGATGAGCAAGAAATTGCCCGAGTGCGCCTCGGGGGGCTCCTCCGCCACGTGGAGCTTGAGCTCCTTGAACATCCCGAGCTCGGAATCGATCCCGAGGTTCACGACCACGACCCCCGTGATGGTCACGGCCGTCGCCACGAGCAGCGCGATGGCGAAGCGCACCATCCAGGCGCGGATGAAGAAGCTCGAAGCACTCACGACTGGGTCAACGTACCAGCCGGGCGGGCGGTTCCCGTGTCGCGGCGGCCCTCCCTCGGCGCGCCGCGACGTGTGTGCCTGGGGTCACACCTCGACCGGAAGGCCGAGATCGCGGGCCAGCACCAGGCGTTGGATCTCGCTCGTCCCCTCGCCGATCTCGAGGATCTTGGCGTCGCGGTAGAAGCGGGCGACGAGCGACTCCTCCATGAAGCCGTAGCCGCCGTGGACCTGCACCGCGTCGCGGGTCGCGGTCACGGCGATCTCCGTCGCGTACAGCTTCGCCATCGCGGCCGCGCGCCGGATCGGGACGCCGCGGTCGCGCATCGCGGCGGCCTTGTACGTGAGGTTGCGCGCGTTCTCGACCGCGACCGCCATGTCGGCACACTTGAAAGCGACCGCTTGGTACCGCCCGATCGGCCCACCGAAGGCGTGACGCGACTTCGCGTAGTCGACCGAGAGCTCGAGACAGCGCTGTGCGAGACCGACTGCGAGCGCCGCGATCGCGATGCGTCCCTCGTCGAGGATCCTCAGGAACGTCGAGAGACCGGCGCCGCGTTCGCCGAGCAGATGGTCGCCCGGTACGCGGCAACCGTCGAACACGAGCTCGTGCGTGTCACTGGCATGCCACCCGAGCTTCCGGTACGGCGGCTGCACGACGAAGCCGGGGGTGCCGCTGTCCACGACGATGGCGCTGATCTCGTCGGGGCCGGTGCGCGCGGTCACGGTGACGCACTTCGTGATGGGCGTCCCCGAGTTCGTGATGAACGTCTTCTGACCGTCGACCACCCACTCTCCGGTCGATCGGTCGCGCCGGCCCCTGGTCCGGGTGTTCCCCGCGTCGGACCCGGCCTCGGCCTCCGTCAACCCGAAGGCGCCGAGCGCGGTTCCCTCGATCATCGGCACGAGGTACTCCTCTTTCTGCGCCTCCGTGCCCGCGTGGAAGAACGGGCCCGCTCCGAGACTGACCCCGGCCTCGAGCGTGATGGCCATCGACGAGTCCACCCGCGCCAACTCCTCGACGGCGAGGCAGTAGGTGACGAAGTCCGCACCCCCGCCCCCGTACTCCTCGGGGAACGGCAGGCCGAAGAGGCCGAGCTTCCCCATCTCGAGCACCGTCTCGACCGGGAACCGCTCCTCCCGGTCCCACTCGCCGGCGTGCGGGGCGATCTCGGCCTCGGCGAACTCGCGCACCACCCGGCGGAACGCCTCCTGCTCAGGACTGAGCTGTGTCTCCATGGTCGCCATCGTAAGAGGTCGGGATAACGTGCCGTCGTGAGCGATCCGCGTACCGACCTGTCGCCGCTCGTCTCGGGGCTGTCCGCGTTCCCCGACTTCGTCGTGGTGCGCGACGGGAGTCGCGCGTGCGTCGGCGTCGAGCCGGTGGAGCTGGTTCGCGTGTCCGGCCCGGGTTCGTTCGACGCGCTCGACGCGCTCACACCCGGCTGGTGGGCCGGATTCCTCGCCTTCGACCTCGGGCGCAGCGTCGAACGCGTGCCCGGGCTCGCCACCGACGACCTCGGCCTGCCCGACGTGCTGCTCGCCCGGTTCGATGCCCGCGCCGAGCTCGACCTGGTCGAAGGGTCGGCGAGCGTGGTCGGCCGGGGAGCTGCCGCACGGAGGTTGCGGCGGCTGCTCGACGGCGGCGCCCGGGCCGGCGCGCCGATTCCCGTCGGGCCCGGCGCGGTCGAGCTCGGCTCCCCCACCTCCTCGCTCGACCGCCATGCGTACACGGCGCGGGTCGCCCGGGTCATCGAGCACATCCGGGCCGGCGACTGCTACCAGGTCAACCTCACCCGCCGCCTCTCGTGGCCACGACGAGCCGACCCCGTCGCCCTGTTCGCCTCGCTCGGCGAACGCAACCCGGCGCCCCACGCGACCCTGCTGAAGCTCGACGGCGTCGCCGTGATCTCCGCGTCGCCGGAACGATTCCTACGGTGGTGTGGCGGCGGCGGCGTCGAGACGCGGCCCGTCAAGGGCACGTCGGCCGATGCGGCGGCACTGCGCGCGAGCGCCAAGGACCGGGCCGAGAACGTCATGATCGTCGACCTCGCGCGCAACGACCTCGGTCGCGTGTGCGAGCCTGGCTCGATCCACGTGCCGTCGTTGTGCGCGCTCGAGGCTCACCCCGGGCTCCACCACCTGGTGAGCACGGTGCGCGGACACCGGCGCGCGAACACGACGCTCGGTGATCTGTTGCGGGCCACCATGCCGCCCGCGTCCGTCACCGGCGCGCCCAAACCGCGCGTCCTGGAGATCATCGAGGAGCTCGAGCCCGTCCGGCGAGGCGTCTACTGCGGCGCGATCGGATGGCTCGACACGTCGCGGGACACCGGCGATCTCGCGGTCGCCATCCGTACGTTCACCACCACCGCGGCGGGGACGTCGCTCGGTGTCGGCGCGGGGATCGTGGCCGACAGCGACCCGGTCGCCGAGTGGCAGGAGACCGAGCTGAAGGCCGCCCGGCTGCTCGCGGCGGCCGGTGCCGTGCCCGCGCCGCAGTTCGCGGGAGTCCCCCGGTGAACCCGGCCGTTCAGGTGTGGTGCAACGGCAGGTTGAGCGACGCCGGCGACGTGCGAATCTCGCCGTTCGACCACGGCCTGCTCGTCGGTGACGGCGTGTTCGAGACGCTGCGGGTGTACCACGGATCGCCGTTCGCCTGGACCCGCCACGACGCGCGCCTGCGCGCGTCCGCGTCGGGCCTCGGACTCACCGTGCCCGACCCGGCAACGCTGCGGGCCGCGGCAGACGCCGTGCTCGCGGCCAACGGCCTGGTGGACGCCCGCCTCCGCATCACGATCACGGGTGGGCCGGCCCCGCTCGGCTCCGAGCGTGGCGACGACGCGCCGACCGTCATCGTCGCGGCGACGCAGTTCAGCGCCTGGGCGCCGACCGTCGACGTCGTGATCGCGCCATGGACCCGCAACGAGCAGGGCGCCGTCGCCGGGCTCAAGACGATCTCCTATGCGGCCAATGTCCGAGCGCTCGCGTACGCGACCGAGCGCGGCGCGGGTGAGGCGCTCTTCGCCAACACGAGCGGCAACCTGTGCGAGGCGACCGGCTCCAACGTCTTCGTGATCCGTGACGGCGTGGCCCGCACACCCCCGGCGTCGGCCGGCTGCCTCCTCGGTGTCACCCGCGCGCTGATCCTCGAGCTGTGCGCGGCGAACGGCATCCCGGCCGAGGAGGAGGACCTCCCCATGGGCGCCGTCGCGGAGTGTGACGAGGCGTTCCTCACGTCGACGACCCGCGAGGTCCACCCGGTCGCCCGCGTCGACGGTCGCGAGCTCCCGGCCGCGCCGGGGCCGGTCACGCAACGCATCGCCGAACTGTTCGAGGACCTCGTCGCTCGGGACATCGACCCCTGACGCCCCGACAACCACGTTCTTTCGATGGATTCCCCGAACTGTTGGGGGATTTCATCGAAAGAACGCGCCGGGTGGGAGGTTAGGTGCGGAGGTGGATCACGTCGCCGGCCGCGACCTCCTCGATGCAGCCGGGCCCCGTCTCCACGAGCAGCCGGCCGAAGTGGTCGACGTCGACGGCAACCCCCGTGAGCGTGCCGCCGGGTAGCTCCACGCGAACACGCCGCCCGAGCGTCCGGAGCCGGCGCCGGTAGCCGGCCGCCGCCGCGTCGAGATCCCGCAGGCGGCCGTCGAGCCGGACCAGGTACTCGACCAGCAGGGCCGAACGGTCGACCGGCCGGCCCGATTCGAGGTTGCACGCGGTGGCGATCCCGGCCAGCTCCGGCGGGAACGACTCCCACTCGACGTTCACGCCGATGCCGACGACCACCGCCCGGATCGCGCCTGCGGCCACCTCGACCTCGGCCAGCACACCCGCCAGCTTCCGGTCCCCCACGACGAGGTCGTTGGGCCACTTGATCCCCGGCTCGAATCCGGCCGAGCGTCCCACCGCTTCGGCCATCGCGAGCGCAGCCGCCATCGTCACCACGTGAACCCGGGCTGCGTCGACCGACGGCCGCAACAACACCGACACGAGCAGCGAAGCGCCGGGGCCGTCCGACCACGCACGCCCGAGGCGACCCCGCCCCGCGGTCTGTCGATCCGCAACCGCGACCACGCCCTCTGCCGCACCGGCACGCGCCTCGTCGAGCAGGTACCGGTTGGTGGAGTCCAGCTCGGGGAACCACCGCACGTCGCCGAAGACCGTACCGTCGAGGCGGTCGCCCAGATCCGGCACGCTCCAGCTAGCAGGTCCGTCCGACATCGCCCGTAGGATATGGCCCGTTCCACGAACCGACGGGAGCACGCGTGCTGTCCAAGATCCTGATCGCCAACCGGGGCGAGATCGCCGTGCGCGTCATGCGCACCTGCCGCGAGCTCGGCATCGCGACCGTTGCGGTGTACTCCGAGCTCGACCGCGACGCGCTCCACGTGCGCTACGCCGACGAGGCGTACGCGCTCGGCGGGCAGACCGCGGCCGAGAGCTACCTCAACACCGAGGCCATCCTCCACGTGATCGAGCGGTCGGGCGCCGACGGTGTCCATCCGGGGTACGGGTTCTTCGCCGAGAACGCCGACTTCGCCCGGGCCGTGACCGCGGCCGGGGCGACGTGGATCGGCCCCCCGCCCGAGGCCATCGAGGTGATGGGCGACAAGATCTCGTCGCGCATCGCCGCGGCGAACGCCGGTGTCGAGTCGGTTCCGGGCACGACGACTCCGATCACCGACGTGAGCGAGATCCTGGCGTTCGGCGAGAAGCACGGATACCCGATCGCGATCAAGGCCGCCTACGGCGGTGGCGGCAAGGGCATGAAGGTCGTCGAGTCCGCGGAGAAGGCACAGGCGTCGTTCGATTCCGCCACCCGCGAGGCCCAGGCCTACTTCGGACGGGCCGAGGCCTACATGGAGCGGTACCTGACCCGCCCCCGCCACATCGAGATCCAGGTGTTCTGCGACACGCACGGCAACGCGGTGTGGCTCGGCGAACGCGACTGCTCCACGCAGCGGCGCCACCAGAAGCTGATCGAGGAGAGCCCGGCCGCCGGCCTGTCCGACGCGACCCGTACCGCGATGGGCGAGGCTGCGGTCAAGGTGGCGAAGGCGTGCGGGTACGTCGGCGCCGGGACGGTCGAGTGCCTCTACCAGGACGGCGAGTTCTGGTTCCTCGAGATGAACACCCGTCTCCAGGTCGAGCACTGCGTGACCGAGCTCGTGACCTCACGCGACCTCGTAGCCGAGCAGATCCGTGTCGCGTCCGGCGAACCGCTGTCGTTCACCCAGGACGAGATCGACCACCACGGGCACGCGATCGAGGTCCGGGTGAACGCCGAGAACCCGGCCAAGGGCTTCCTGCCGTCGCCGGGCACGATCACACGCTTGCGCGTGCCGAGCGGTCCCGGGGTGCGGTGGGACGGCGGCTACGACGAGGGCGACACCGTGTCGCAGTACTACGACAACCTCGTCGGCAAGCTCATCGTCTGGGCACCCGACCGCGAGCGAGCCGCGAAGCGCATGTTGCGCGCGCTCGACGAGTTCGTGGTCGACGGGATCCACACCACGATCCCGGCCCACAAGGTGCTGATCGCGCATCCCGATTTCCTCGCCGGCGCCCACTCGACGAAGTGGGTCGAGAACGAGGTCGACGGCGCGCTGTTCAAGAGCGCAAGTGCCCCGGCACCCGCTCCCCCGCCGGATGGCAAGGAGCACCAACCGCTCCTCGAGCGCACCGTGCCCGTAGAGGTGGACGGCAAGCGTTTCTCAGTCCGGCTCTGGCTCCCCGAGCTGCCGGCCGGCGCGGCACCCCTCGCGCCGGCCGCCCCCAAGCGGGCCAAGCCCAGAGCCGCGTCGAGCGGCGGTGGCACGGGCGGCACGATCAGCGCGCCGATGCAGGGCACGATCGTGAAGCTGCTCGTCGCCGTGGGCGACGCGGTCGATGCCGGCCAGGCCGTGCTCGTGCTCGAGGCGATGAAGATGGAGAACCACATCAACGCCGAGACCTCGGGTCAGGTGAAGGAGATCAGGGTCGCGGCCGGCGACACCGTCGGCACCGGCGACGTGCTCCTCGTCATCGAGTGACCCGCGCGCTCGTCGGATGGAACCGTCGACCACGCGAACGCCGGGTGAGGAGGGGGTCGAGCTCTACGTGGTCGACGCGTTCACGCCCGAGGCGTTCCGTGGCAATCCCGCCGCGGTGTGCGTACTCGACGCCGGCGATCACCCCGACGACGCGTGGATGCAGTCCGTCGCGGCCGAGATGAAGCATTCGGAGACCGCGTTCCTCGTGCCGCGCGGCGATGCGTGGTCGCTGCGCTGGTTCACGCCGATCGTCGAGGTCGAGTTGTGCGGTCACGCGACGCTCGCGAGCGCGCACGTGCTGTTCGAGACCGGAGCGGCCGACGCGACCGCCACGATCACGTTCGTCACGCGTTGGCGCGGCGACCTCCGCGCCCGCCGGGCGGCGGACACCATCGAGCTGGACTTCCCGGCCTCGCCGGCCTCGCCGGCGAGCACGCTCGCAGGCCTCGCCGAAGGCCTGCGAACACAACCCCGCCACGTCGCCGTCAACGACGACTTCGTCATCGCCGAGCTGGCCGACGAGCACGCGGTCCGCGACCTCGATCCCGTTCTCGAGGCCCTGCGGGCCCTCGGCCCGCGCGGCGTGATCGTCACGGCGGCGGCGGGTGCGGGCACGGCGGCCGACTTCGTCTCCCGCTACTGGGCACCTGGCGCCGGGATCGCCGACGACCCGGTGACCGGCTCGGCGCACTGCGCGCTGGCGCCGTACTGGGCCGCGAAGCTCGGGCGGACGGAGCTCGTCGGCCTCCAGGTCTCGTCACGCCCCGGAACGGTCCGTATGCGACTCGACCGCGACCGGGTCTTCCTCGGCGGCGACGCCGTGACCGTGTTGCGCGGGATGCTGCTCCCGAGGCACCGGAACTCGATCGGGCCTTCCGGAGGTCCTCCATGGCGGTGATCGAGCTCGAGCACGTCGCCCGGCGGTATCAGGTGGGAGGCGGCACGGTGACGGCGCTCGACGCCGTCGACGTCTCGATCGAGACCGGCGAGTTCCTCGTCGTGCTCGGTCCGTCGGGTAGCGGCAAGACCACCCTGCTCAACATGATGGGCGCGCTCGACACGCCCACCGAGGGCACGATCTCGATCGCAGGACGCGACATCACCCGAGCCACACGCGGCGAGCTCTTCCGCTTTCGGCGCGACACGGTGAGCTTCGTGTTCCAGACCTTCAACCTCTTCCCCGGCTTGACGGCACTGGAGAACGTCACGTTCGCGGTCGACGTGTCACGCCGCCCCGGCGGCAAGAGCCGCGCGGCCGAAGTCCTCGACCAGGTCGGGCTGGGCGATCGCCTCCACCACTTCCCGCACCAGTTGTCGGGTGGAGAACAGCAGCGGGTGGCGATCGCGCGTGCGCTCGCGACCGGGAACCCGGTGCTCCTCGCCGACGAGCCCACCGGCGAGCTCGACTTCCGCACCGGGATCCAGATCCTCGAACTGCTCCACGCGCAGGCCCACACCGGCGTGACCGTCGTGATCGTGACGCACAACCGTGAGATCTCGCGCGTCGCCGACCGGGTCATCGAGCTCAGCAGCGGGCGGGTCGTGTCCGACGCGCCGCCGCCCGGTGGTGCCGCCGCCATCGGGTCGCTGAACTGGTGACGGGCGCGCCGAGATGACGCTGTGGCTCCGGTGGTCGTGGCGCGACCTGCGAGCCCGCTGGCTCCAGGTAGCCGCGATCGCGATGATCATCGCCCTCGGATCCGGCGTGTACTCGGGTCTCGGGAGCGGGTCGGCGTGGCGCAGACTCACCTACGATCGCAACTACGCCCAGCTCCACATGTACGACCTGCGTATCGCGCTCTCGAGCGGCAACTACGTCGGGCCCGCGGATCTGGTAGAGACGATCCGTTCCATCCCGCAACGGCGGATGATCAGGGCCGTCGAACCCCGGCTCATCGGGCCCACGCAGGTCGACGCGTCTCGTGGCGGCGAGACGATTCTCGTCCCCGGTCGCGTCGTGGGGGTCGACACGGCCCCCGGTCCGCACGTCAACGCGGTCCACGCCACGAAGGGCCGCGGACTGCGAACCACCGACGACGGCAAGAGCGTCGTCGTGCTCGACGAGCACTTCGCGAAGCACTATCACCTGCCCGACTCGGGGACGATCCGGGTGAGCAAGGGTCCCGTCGAGTACGTCGGCCAGGGCCTCTCCCCCGAGTACTTCATGATCACGAGCGAGGAGGGTGGCCTACTGGCCGAGGCCAACTTCGCGGTCGTGTTCACATCGCTCCGGACCGCCCAAGGCCTCCTCGACCGACCGAACCAGGTCAACGACGCCGTGGTGACGTTCAGGAAGGGCGCGAACGTCGCGACCGTCCGCCGCGAGATCGGCGCGGCGATGAAGCGGTCGCTCCCTGACGTCGGGTTCACGACGATGACCCGCCGCGACGAGCGCTCCTACCGGACGCTGTACGACGACATCGAGAACGACCAACAGATGTTCACGATCTTCGCGCTGTTGATCCTGCTCGGCGCAGCGTTCGCGGCGTTCAACCTCACGGGGCGCATCGTGGAGGCGCAACGGCGCGAGATCGGGATCGGTATGGCCCTTGGCGTGCCGCCGCGGACGCTCGCGGTGCGCCCGGTCCTCGTGGGTGTCCAGGTCGCGCTCTTCGGGGTCGTGTTCGGCCTGGGCGTCGGGTACATGGTCCAGAGCGCGATCTCCGGGCTCTACGCCTCGTACCAACCGATGCCCACGTGGTACACGCCGTTCCAGGCCGACGTGTTCCTCCGCGGCGCCGCACTCGGGCTGCTGCTGCCGTTCGTGGCCACGCTGCTCCCCGTGCGTCGCGCCGTGCGCGTGGCGCCGGTCGACGCGATCCGTACCGGCTTCCTCTCGACCAGAAGCGGGCTCGCCCCGCTGCTCGCCCGCGTCCGGCTTCCCGGCAACAGCCTCGTGCAGATGCCCGTACGCAACGTCTTCCGGGCACCGCGCCGGACCGTGCTCACGCTGCTGGGCATCAGCGCCGCCATCACCGTCATGGTCAGCGTGGTCGGCATGGTGGATTCGTTCGTCGCCACGATCGACTCGACCGAGCACGAGCTGCTCCGGGCCAGTCCGCATCGCGTCACCGCCACCCTCGACCGCTTCTCGTCGACGACCGACGACAGGGTCCGCAACATCGCCGACGTGCCCGTCGTCGAGCGGTCCCAACCCGGCCTCTCGATCGGTGGACGGATCCGGAAGGGCTCGACGTCCATCGACGTCCTGCTCGACATGTTCGACTTCGACGGCGCGCTGTGGACGCCCGGCCTCCGGAGCGGGACGCTGCACAGCGACCGGCCCGCGCTGGTGATCTCCGAGAAGGCGGCCGGAGACCTCCACGTGCGGGTCGGCGACACGGTGTCGTTCCGCCACCCGTACCGCGAGGGCCTCGGCTACCGCCTCGTCACGACCGAGGTCCCGATCGTCGGCATCGACCGTCTCCCCACGCGTCCGATCGCCTTCATGGATCGCCGGTTCGCGTCGCTGATGAACCTCGACGGGATCGTCAACGTGGTGGCGATCCAACCGAAGCCCGGGGTCTCGGAGAACAGCGTCAAACGCGAGCTGTTCGGCCTCCCCGGCGTCGCGTCGGCCCAGCCGATCTCCGCGTACACCGGGACGATCCGCAAGGCGTTGCAGGAGCGCATGGGCATCCTCGACGTCGTCGAGTACGCGGTGCTGCTCCTCGCGTTGCTCATCGCGTTCAACTCGACGAGCATCAGCGTCGACGAGCGCATGCGCGAGCAGGCGACGATGTTCGCGTTCGGCGTGCCCGTGCGATCGGTGATGACGATGACCGTCGCCGAGAGCGTCCTCACGGGCACCGCCGGTACCTTGCTCGGCATCGCCCTCGGCCGCGGCGTACTCGAGTGGCTGATGAAGACGCAGATCCCCCAAGTGCTGCCCGACCTCGGGATCGACGCGACGGTGTCGAACGCGACGCTCGCCACGGCGGTCGCCCTCGGCGTGGTGGCCGTCGCCGTCGCGCCGCTGTTCACGCTCCGCAAGCTCCGCCGCATGGACGTGCCGTCCACCCTCCGCGTGATGGAGTAGCGGCGCTCAGCCCCCGTAGCTCCAGCCGGTCTCGCGCATGGCCAGCGGCAACGCCTCGGGGTATCGCACGCCGACCGCGACGACCTCGCCCACGAACACCGAGTGGTCGCCCCGCTCGACCACGTCGGTCACCCGGGCCTCGAACCACGACGGCAGGTCGAGGAACAGCGGCGCTCCCGTCTCGGGCCCGGGCTCGAACTCGTAGCCGTTGAGCTTGCCGTCGACCAGTTCGGCCGGCTTGAAGAAGGCCTGGGCGACGTCCTTCTGGTGCGCGGCGAGCGTGTTGATCGCGAACGCCCCGGTCGCCTCGACCACGCCGCGCAGACCGCTGTCGACCCTGAACCCGGCCATCACGAGCGGCGGCGTGAACGACGCCTGCGACAGCCAGTTGACCGTTCCGGCCGCGTAGTGCTCGCCCTGCACCGCCGTCGCCACGTAGAGGCCGTACGTGATCGAACGCAGCGCCTTCTTCTTGGTGTCCTGGTCCACGTCGTGCTCCTCGATCCGGTGTGCGGCGAGGAACCTACTGCGCCGCCGATCAGGACGCAGCGTCGGTGATCGACTCGGCGAGCGACGGGTGAACGAGCAGCGAGTCGACGATGTCGCCCACCTTGAGGTGGCAGGTGACGGCCAGGGCCAGCACGCTGATCAGCTCGGCCGCGTTGCGGCCGACGATCGACCCTCCGAGCACTACGCCGGTCGCCGGGTCGGAGACGATCTTCACGAAGCCTCGGGGGTCGCCCGAGATCAGCGCCTTGGCGTTGGCCGAGAACGGCACCTTGGTGACGCGGATCTTGCGGCCGACGGCGAAGGCCTCGGCTTCGGCGAGCCCGACGTCGGCGATCTCGGGTTCGGTGAAGATGGCCGAGGCGGCCTTGTCGTAATCGAGGTGCCGGTGCGCCAGCGTGTGCAGGCCCATGACGTGCTCGGCGATCTTGCGCCCCTGCATCGCGCCGACCGACGAGAGCGGCAGCTTCCCGGAGACGTCGCCGGCGGCGTAGATGTGCGGCACGTTGGACTGGCAGTGGTGGTTGATCGGGACGTACCCGTGGTCGTCGACCTCGACGCCGGCGTCGCCGAGCCCGAGCCCGGCGGTGTTCGGGATCGATCCGATGGCCAGCAACGCGTGCGAACCCTGGACGACCCGGCCGTCGTCACAGGAGACCGTCACCGCCCGCTCGTGGCGCAGGATGCTCTCGGCGCGCGCGCCCTTCAGCAGTTTCACGCCCCGCCGGAGGAACTCGTCCTCGAGGACCGCCGCGACCTCGGGGTCCTTGCGCGGGAGCACCTGCTGACGCGACACGACGAGCGAGACCTCGCAGCCGAGCGCGCTGAACATGTGCGTGAACTCGACCCCCGTGACGCCCGAGCCGATGACCACGAGGTGCTCGGGGATCTCCTTCGGCGGGTATGCGTCACGGGTCGTGAGCACCCGCTCGTGGTCGACCGCCGCCCAGTCGGGGATGCGGGGGCGCGAGCCGGTCGCGACGAGCATGGCGTCGGCCGCGACCTCCTCGAGCCCGTCCGCCGTCTCGACCACGATCTCGTGTGGCCCCTTGACCGTCGCGCTCCCCCGGATGAGCCGCACGCCCTGCGACTCGAGCAGCTCGGTGACCGACGACCGCAGCCGTTCCTCGATCGACGCGACCCGTTGGCGCAGTGCCAGTACGTCGAGCCGGCCCTGCGCGTCGAGCCCCATCGTCCGGGCGCGGCTGAGGTCCGACAGCTCCCCGCCGGTCGCGATCATCGCCTTCGACGGGATGCAGTCCCACAGGTGCGCCTCCCCGCCGACGATCTCGCGCTCGACGAGCGTGACCTCGGCGTCCAGGGACGCCGCCACGGTGGCCGCGGTGTTCCCGGCCGGGCCGCCGCCGATGATGACGAACCGCATAGGTCCAGGGTATCGGCCGGTCCGTCGGGCCGCTTGACGCCCCACCCCCACCCCCACCCCCCCCCGTTTTGGCTAGCGAGCGGCGCGAAATTCGGTCGTCCCGCTAGCCAAATCGTGAGTGGGCCAGGCCAGTAGCCTGCGCTCGCATGCCGGAGCTGCGGGTCGACGCGCTGAGCGGGCGGTGGGTCCTCGTCGCGGCCGATCGCGCCGCGCGGCCGTACACGCTCGGCGCCACCCCGACCCCCGCCGCGGGGACCCCCGAGAACTGCCCGTTCTGCCCGGGCCACGAGGCCATGACGCCGCCCGAGGTCCACCGCACCGGTACCGGCGCGCCGGACACCCCCGGCTGGCGGGTGCGAGTGGTCCCCAACCTGTACCCCGCCGTCGGCGGTGAGCACGCGGGCGAGGGCGCGACGGGTGCACACGAGGTGATCGTGCTCTCACCGTCGCACCAGCGTTCGTGGGGACAGCTCGACGATGCCGAGGCTACCGAGGCCCTGACCGTGCTGCGCGACCGCACGCGCACCCACCTGGCCGGCGGCCGGACGTTCGTCCAGCCCATCGTGAACCACGGCCGCGCCGCGGGCGCGTCGATCGAACACCCCCACGCGCAGCTCGTCGCACTCGACGTGGTGCCGCCGCTCGTCCGGGCCCGGATCGAGCGCTTCGCCGACGGCGGCGAGGACCTGGTGACCGCGGAGCTCGCCCGTGCGATGCGCGCCGACCTCACGGTCGTGACCGGCGCGGCCGTCGCCTGGTGCCCGCCCGCGGCGAGCTCGCCCTACGAGATGCGCGTGGCGCATCGGTCCACGCGCGCCCGCTTCGACGAGGCGACCGATGTCGAGGTCGGCGTTGTGGCCGTGGCCGTGCGCGACGCGTTGGCCCGCCTCCTCGCGGCCGCCGGCGACGTGCCGTACAACCTCGTCGTGCACTCTGCTCCGCCGGGACCGGCCCGGTTCTTCCACTGGTTCGTGGAGGTTCAGCCCCGCCTCACCGTCGTGGCCGGGTTCGAGCTCGGAACGGGCATCTTCGTGAACACCGTGCCGCCGGAGCATGCGGCGAACGCGCTGCGCACCACCACGCCCTGAGGCCCACGGGCCCGGAGCGCTACCGGCCCCGGAACGTCGCCTTCCCCGGCCCGTGTTCCAGGAAGCTCTGCACGCCGGCTGCCGCGTCCTCCGTCCCGAACGCGTCGGCGAAGCACTGCAGCTCCAGGTCGAGCCCGTCGGAGAGCGAGCCGTCGAGCCCGCGGTCGATCGCACGCTTGGCCAGCCCCTGGGCCACGACCGCGCCCCGGGCCAGGAAACCCGCCCAGTGGTGCGCGGCGGAGGCGAGCTCTCCGGCCGGCACGACCCGGTCGACGAGGCCGATGTTGAGGGCCTCGTCCATCCGGACCTGACGCCCGGACCAGACCAGCTCCTTGGCGCGGGCGGGGCCGACGAGGCGGGGCAGGCGTTGCGTGCCTCCCGCGCCCGGGATGATGCCCAGGAGGATCTCGGGCTGGCCGACGCGGGCGGTGTCGGCCGCGATGCGCAGGTCGCAGGCCATCGCCAGCTCCAGGCCCCCGCCGAGCGCGTAACCGTGGATCGCGGCGATCACCGGGCGCGGGATCGCCTCGATCGCGTCGAACGCCCTCCGGAACACGAGTCCGATCTCGCGGGCCGTGGCCTGGTCGTCGAACTCCGCGATGTCTGCACCCGCCGCGAACGCCTTCCCGGCTCCGGTGACGACCACGGCCTTGACCGCGGCGTCGTCGGCGAGACCGATCGCGACGTCGGCGAGCTCGGTGAGCAGGGCCCTCGAGAGCGCGTTCAACGGTGGGCGGTGCAGGGTCAGCTGCACGACGCCGTCGGCACCCCGTTCGGTCGAGACGAAGTCAGACATGGGATTCAGGCTACCGGCGCGCCCCGCGCTCGCCCGCAGTGGGGCGCCCGGGCGCGGCGCCGGACACGAGCTCCGCCGCCGCGGTGTACGGGTCGAGGGCCCGCGTCGCGACCTGCTCCAGCACGCTCTCGAAACGGGCGCCCCGGCAGAGCGCGGCCGCCTGCTCGTCGAGCTTGCCGGCCACGATCACGCGCACCTCGTCGCGCAGCCGGTGTCTTCGGCGGCGCTCCAACTCGCCGGTCGTCTCGACGTGTCGTCGGTGCCTCTCGACCGCGTCGAACACGTCGTCGACGCCCCGGCCCGACGTCGCCACGGTCGTGACGACCGGCGGTCTCCACGGCCGCTCGCCCGCGAGGTCGAGCATGGCCTCGAGGTCCCGGACCGTCTCGGCCGTGCCGTCGCGATCGGCCTTGTTCACCACGAACACGTCCGCGATCTCCATGAGACCGGCTTTGTTCGCCTGGACGCCGTCGCCCCAACCCGGCGTCACCACGACCACCGTCGTGTCGGCGGCATCGGCGATCTCGACCTCGACCTGGCCCACCCCGACGGTCTCGACGATGATCCAGGGCTTGCCGGCCGCGTCGAGGACCCGGACCGCTTGGCGGGTTGCGAGCGAGAGCCCGCCGAGGTGCCCGCGCGTCGCCATCGAACGGATGTAGACGCCGGGGTCGGTGGCGTGATCCTGCATACGGACGCGGTCGCCGAGGATCGCACCGCCCGTGAACGGGCTCGTCGGGTCGATCGCGAGGACGCCGACCTCCTCGCCGGCATCCCGGATCCGGGTGATCAGCTTGTCCGTGAGCGTCGACTTCCCCGCACCCGGCGCACCGGTGATCCCGATCGTGTACGCACGGCCGGTGTCGGCGTACACCGCGGCCACGGTCGCCGCCGCGGTATCGCCGCCCGACTCGATCGCCGAGATGAGCTTCGCGATGGCACCACGGTCGCCGGCGAGCGCGCGCCCGACCACGGTCGCGAGTTCGATGGGCACGGTGACGATGTGGCCGCGCTAGTACGCGGACGCCTCGTCCTGGTTGTCGGCCACGACCTCGGTGACACCCGGAACGCGATCCATGATGATCCGCTCGACCCCGGCCTTGAGGGTCATCATCGAGACCGGGCAGGTCCCGCAGGCACCGACCAGGGTCACGTGCACGACGCCGTCGCCGTCGACGAAGTTGAAGACGATGTCGCCGCCGTCGGATTGCAGCGCGGGACGGATGGCGTCGATCGCCGCCAGGATCCCGTCCTCCATGCTGTTGGTGTCACTGGTCGTGTCGGTGGCCATCGGCCGTCACCTCCGGAGGGTCCAACCCCTCCAGTATCGCATCCCTTCCCGTGCCACCCCACCCGATCGTTCTTTCGATGGATTCCCCCAATAGTCCGGGGATTTCATCGAAAGAACGCGGGCGGGTGAGCAACGGTTCAGTCCAGGGCCTCGACGTCGGCACCCAGCGCCCGGAGCTTGCCGGCCAGGTCGGGGTAGCCGCGATCTACGTGGCGGCGACCGAAGACCACCGTTTCGCCCTCCGCCCCGAGCCCGGCGATCACGAGCGCCGCGCCGGCCCGCACGTCGCCGGCCCGCACGGGTGCGCCCGAGAGCCGCTCGACGCCCCGCACCACGCAGTGCCGGCCCTCGCTGCGGACGTCGGCCCCCATGCGGGCGAGCTCGTCGACGAAGCCGAAGCGGTTGTCGAACACGTTCTCGGTGACGATGGAGGTGCCGTCCGCGATCGTCAACACGGCGACGGCCATCGGCATGAAGTCGGTGGCGAAGCCCGGGTAGGGCAGCGTGGCCACGTCAACGGCACGCAGCCGCTGGTCGCAGCGGGCCCACACCCCGTCCGGGGTGGGCGACACGCGCAGTCCCATCTCGCCGAGCTTCATGGCGACCATCTCGAGGTGCTCGAAGCGTGCACCGTCGAGCATCACCTCCCCCCCGGCGATCCCGCAGGCCATGAGGAGCGTACCGGCCTCGACCCGGTCGCCCATGATCTCGCTCTCCACCGGAGTCAACTCGTCGACTCCTTCGATCTGGATCGTCGAGGAGCCCGCGCCGTAGACCTGTGCGCCCATGCGGTTGAAGAACGCACCGAGCTCGGAGATCTCGGGCTCGCGCGCCGCGTTCTCGATGATCGTCTGGCCTTTGGCGAGCACCGCTGCGGCCAGGAGGTTCTCCGTGGCCCCGACGCTCGGGAACTCGAGCACGACGCGTGCGCCCGCGAGCGCGTTGCAGCGAGCCTCGATGAAGCCGTGCACGACCCGGAGCTCGGCTCCCATCGCCTCGAGACCCCGAACGTGCATGTCGAGCTTGCGGCTCCCGATGGCGTCGCCACCCGGCATGGCGACCCGCGCTTCACCACAACGGGCGAGCAGCGGACCGAGCACGTTGATCGAGGCTCGCATCCGGGTGACCAACTCGTAGGGCGCCTCCGGGTGCAGGACACCACCCGCGTCGATGCGCAGCTCGTCGGACCCGGTCCATTCGACCGTGGCACCGACGGCACGCAGCACGTCGATCATGACGTCGAGGTCCGCGACGGGCGGCAGGTTCCGCAGTGTGGTCACACCGGGCGCGAGCAGCGCGCCCGCCATCTGCTTGAGCCCCGAGTTCTTCGTCGCCCCCGACACGTGCACCGAACCGGACAGCGGGGAACCCGGGCGCACCACGAAGCGGTCCATGCACGCGATCGTAGGGCCCGCGGCGCGGCGGCCCGGCAACCATCGTGGTCACACGGGCGGAGGCAGGGCCTCGGCGTCGGATGGCAGCGCTTCGGCCGCGAACGCGGACCGCGGCGAGATGCTCAGGAGCTCGACGGGCTGGCCGAAGCCGGTGATCACGCGCGCGCCCACCGGCGTCGCGACCACGTCGTCCGGTACGGAGTCGCCCACGTCGGCGCCGGCGAGCACCTCGAAGGGCCCGGCCTCGTCGCACAGGCGCGCCGCGAGGTTGACCGGGCTCCCGATGTAGTCGTCGCCCTCGAAGAGGATCGCCTCGCCGCGTGCGATACCGGCCCGCAGCGGCAACGACACGCCCGCGCCGTCGAAACGCCGTTGGAGCTCGAGCACGGTCTCGATGACCGGAGCGGTCTCCGTGGCCACGAACATCGCGCCGTCGCCGAGCCACTTGGCCACCCGCACGCCGTGGTCGGACGCGACCTCGCGCACCGCAGCGCGGAAGGCGGTCAGGACGAGGACCGCTTCCTCGTCCCCCTGCGCATCGGTGAACCGGGTGAACCCCGAGAGGTCCACGAAGGCGAACGTCCGTTCCACACGCATGGCGCACAGTCTGGCCGACGGCCCCACGCGATGCCGCCACCCGGGCTCACGCAGAGAGCGAGCGCACCCAGGCCACCGCCACGCGCGCCACCTCGTGGACGTACTCCTCGAGGGTGTGGCCACTCGACTTCAACGGTCGGAAGCCGTGGTCGGCCGTGTCGAGCCAGTGGAGCGTCACCGGGCCCTTCACGCGCCTGACGGCGGTGGTGAGCCCTTTGCGATCGGCGAGCGCGTCACGAGTCCCGCTCACGAAGAGCACTGGCACACCCAGCCGCCCGAAGTGCTCCGAGCGGGGCCGGTCCGGCTTGCCCGGGGCGTGCAGCGGGTAGCCCAGCAAGAGCAGCCCGAGCGCCGCGACGGGGTCTCCGGCGTGGCCCGCGACCAGGGAGCAGTAGCGGCCGCCCATCGAGCGACCGCCCAGAACCAGTCGCTCCGGCGGGAGCCGGGTGCGCCGGCCCAGCTCCTCGACGGCCTCACGCGTGGCCCGTTCCAGCACCGCCGGACGGTCCGGTGCCTTCCGCCCCGCGCTCCGATACGGGTAGTCGAAGCGCAGCGACGGGACCTTGGCGACCGCAAGCGCATCGGCGACGGCCATAAGGACGGCGCCGTGCAGATCGGACCCCGCGCCGTGCGCGAGCAGCACGGCGCGGTCGGCACCGCGTTTCGGGCCCTGGTACTCGTACTCGGTCACGAGAGTCATGCCGTCACCCATCGTCGAAGAAACGCCACGGTCCGCCGGAGCTCGTCGCGCGTCGTGCCCGGGCGTGACCAGCCGTGCCCTTCGCCGCGGTAGACGCGATACTCGACTTCGGCGCCCGCGTCGCGCATCACGGCGACCATCGCGTCCGCCTGCGCCTTCGGCACCGCCCGGTCGTCGGCTCCCTGGAGCACGAGCATCGGCACCCTGATCCGCGACCCGTGTGCGATCGGCGACTGCCGACGGTACCGGGCCGCGTCGCGCGGCAGCACGCCGACGAGCCGGTCGAGATACCTGGACTCGAACCGGTGCGTCGTGGCGGCGAGCTCCACGAGATCGGTCACCCCGTAGAGGCACACGCCGGCGCGCAACAGATCCCCGTGCAGAGCGGCGAGCAGGTACACGGTCATCCCGCCCGCGCTCCCACCGATCGCCGCGACCCGGCGCGGGTCGCACCAACCGCGTCGCGCCGCAACCCGGATCCCCGCCGCGCAGTCGGCGACGTCGCGTGCCCCCCAGCCCGGACCGAGCGCCTGGGCGTAGGCGCGGCCGTAGCCCGTCGAGCCACGCGGGTTGGGTTGCAACACGGCCCAGCCACGCGCCACGAAATACTGCACCCGCGGGTTCCATCCCGCCACGGCCTGGCTCGTCGGGCCGCCGTGGACCCAGACGAGCATCGGCGGCGCGCCGCTCCCGGTCGCCGGCGGTGGGCGCCACAGCAACCCGTGGACCGTGCCGGCGCTCCCGCGCCAGCGCACCG
Organism: Acidimicrobiia bacterium; assembly: GCA_046331155.1. Classification (GTDB taxonomy): domain Bacteria; phylum Actinomycetota; class Acidimicrobiia; order IMCC26256; family CAWATG01; genus JAXLRK01. The sequence continues at coordinate 312,029 of JAXLRK010000002.1, read as the reverse complement.
GCTCGGGTTCGACGAGCGCGGCGCGCTCGAAGCGTGGATCCGCGGGGCGGTCGACGACGCGACGGGCCCCGTCGGACGGATCCACCACCACGACCTGCGGCGGCGTCCTCGCCCCCGAACGCACGGCCACGATCCCGTCGGTACCCCAGTCCAGGCCTTGGTGCCAGCCGCGACCGAGGACGCGTGCCGCGCCGCGCGCCGGCCGGGCGACGACCAGCCGCCCGAAGCCGTCCTCGTTTCGGCACAAGGCGATCTCTCGCCCGTCCGGCGACCACGCGAACGAGCGCTGGGCCGGACCCCAGGTCGGTTCCGCGTGCTCGAACGGCTCGTCGAGCACCGGTCGAGCCCGGGCGCCCGACGCCGACGACACCCACACGCTCGCGAAGCCGCCCGCGTCGCTCACGAACGCGAGCCGGGACCCGTCGGGCGAGAACCGGGGCTGGCCCACCGCGGTCGACTCGCCGCCGGCCACCACCCGGGTCACGCCGCGCTCGCGGTCGTGGACGACGATGCGCGAGCCGTCCCACGGCATGTTCGGGAAGTCCCACTCGTGCCAGGCGAGGTACCGACCGCCGGGCGACCACACCGGGTCGAACGCATAGTCCGCGCCGTGCGACACCGGCACCGGGCGGCCGCGACCGCGCAACGGCACCAGCCACACGTCGCACGAGTCGGCCCGATCCAGCACGACTGCGACCGTCGCGCCGTCGGGAGCGACGGCCGGTGCGGCCGCCCGACCGTCGTCGGTGGTGGTGAGCGCACGCGTCGAGGCCCCGGCGACGCGAACGACCAGCAGCCGGCCGTCGGCCGCGACCACCAGCACCCGACGGCCGTCCGCCCAGGCGAGGACCCCGCCGCCGTAGCTCCGGGTCCCGCTGAGCGGCTCCCCGACCGGCACGACCCGGGGGACCCGGCCCGTCGTCGGCCGGGCGACGACCAGCGCGGCCGGGCCGCCGCCCGAACGCATCCATGCCACCTGACCAGCACCGATACCGTCCCTGGGGGCCCACACCGGCTCGGCGACGATCCGCGACCGGGCCAGCATCGGGATCGTCGGGCGGGTGGGCACGACGCGGAGGCTACCGCCGTCACCAGCGGCATTTGCCCGATGAGCCCCCCAACGTCAAGGCTGGTGCGCCATGTCTGCGCCCGAAGCACCTCTCCGCATTGCCTGGCTCATCTACCGGGGCAATCCGCACTGCGGGGGCCAGGGCGTGTACACGCGCTACGTCGCCCGTGAGCTCAGCGCGCTGGGTCACACCGTCGAGGTGTTCGCGGGGCCGCCCTACCCCGAGCTCGACGACCGGGCGCAGCTCACGCGGGTCCCGAGCCTCGACCTCTACCAACGCGACAATCCGTTCCGCGTCCCGTGGCCGTGCGAGGTCCAGGACTCCATCGACCTGCGCGAATTCGCCATCATGTGCGCCGCCGGCTTCCCCGAGCCGTACACGTTCTCGCTGCGGGTCCGGAGGATGTTGGCGGCCCGCCGCGACGACTTCGACGTCATCCACGACAACCAGTGCCTCGGCACCGGTCTGCTCGCGCTCATGGATGACGGCTGGCCGGTGGTGGCCACGCTGCACCACCCCATCACGGTCGACCGCGACCTCGACCTCGCACACGCGTCGGGGCCCTGGCGGAGGTTCACGTTGCAGCGCTGGTACGGCTTCCTGAACATGCAGATGAAGGTGGCGCGCCGGATCCCACGCCTCGTCACCGTCTCGGAGTCCAGCAAGCGCGACATCGTCGCCCAGATGGGTGTCGCCGCCGATCGTCTGCACATCGTCCCCGTCGGCGTCGATCCCGAGATCTTCCGCCCGCTGCCTCGGATCGGGCGGGTTCCCGGCCGGCTCATGACGACCGCGAGCGCCGACGTGCCGATGAAGGGTCTCACGCCGCTCCTCGAGGCGCTGGCCAAGGTACGCACCGAGCGGCCCGACTCCCACCTGGTGGTGATCGGCCGCCTCAAGGAGAAGAGCGCGATGCCCGCGGTCATCGACCGGCTCGGGCTCGGCGGGACCGCGAGCACGGTGCTCGGCGACCGGCCGATCGTGGAGTTCGTCTCCGGCGTGGAGCAGGAGCGCATCGTCGAGTTGTACGCCGAGGCCGAGGTCGCGGTCGTGCCGTCGCTCTACGAGGGGTTCTCGTTGCCCGCGATCGAGGCGATGTGCTGCGGGGTCCCGCTGGTGGCCACCACGGGCGGCGCGTTGCCCGAGGTCGTCGGGGCCGACAACGAGACCGCGCTCACCGTCCCGCCCGGCGACCCGGGTGAGCTGGCCGGCGCGATCGCCCGCGCGCTCGGGCACCGCGAGCTCCGCGAACGGATCGGCGCCGCGGGTCGGCAACGGGTCCTCAACCGCTTCACCTGGCGCACCACCGCGATCGGGACGGTCGAGCAGCACCGTGCCCTGCTCGAGGAACGCGAGTTCGCGAAGGCGCGGGCCTGATGCTCACGGTCGACTTCGATCGCCTGGGTCTCGGCGAGGGCGAGCGCGTGCTCGACATGGGCTGTGGCGGGGGACGCCACGCGTTCGCGGCGATGAAGCGCGGAGCCACGGTCGTGGCGCTCGACTACGACGAGGGTGAGCTGAAGGACGTGCGCGCGGTCATGGGCGCGATGGAGGAGGACGGCGAGATCCCCGAGGATCTCCCGTACGGCACGGTCAACGGCGACGCGTTGCGCCTCCCGTTCCCCGATGCTTCGTTCGACCGCGTCGTGTGCTCCGAGGTGCTCGAGCACATCTGGGACGCCGACGGCGCGATCGCCGAGCTCGTGCGCGTGCTGCGCCCCCGGGGCCGAATCGCGGTCACCGTGCCGACGCGATGGCCCGAGCGGGTGAGCTGGGCGCTGAACTACCGCTACCACGACACCCCCGGCGGACACGTGCGCATCTGGCGCCAACCGGATCTCGAGACCCGCCTCGAACGCGCCGGGCTCTACCTGCGCGGCTCGCACCACGCTCACGCGCTCCACTCCCCGTACTGGTGGATCAAGTGCGTCGCCGGGCTCGACAACACCGACGCGTTCGCGGTGCGCAAGTACCACGACCTGCTCGCCTGGCAGATCGTCCGTCAACCGCGCTGGCTGGCCGCGACGGAACGGCTGCTCGACCCGGTACTCGGCAAGAGCCTGGTCATCTACTGCGAAAAGGTGGGCTGATGCTGCCTGACGTTCCCGGAATCGTCTCGCGAGACGAGCTTCACGAGACGGTGGACGCGATCGCCTCGGTGCAGCTCGCCGACGGCAACATCCCCTGGACGCCCGGCGGGCACACCGACCCCTGGAACCTCGTCGAGGCCGCCATGGCTCTCGATCTCGGTGGCCGCCACCACGACGCGGAGCGAGCGTACGAATGGCTGGCCCGCAACCAGCGGCCGGACGGCGGATGGTTCGCGTACTACCAGGGCGACGACGTCAAGGACCCGACGCGCGACACGAACGTCACGTGCTACGTCGCCAACGGCGTCTGGCACCACTATCTGACCACCGGCGACACGACGTTCCTGAAGCGGTTCTGGCCCGTCGTCGAGGAGGCCATCGACTTCGCGCTCGCGCACCAGTCGGAGACCGGCGAGATCGCGTGGCGCGCCGACAATCCTGCCGACGGTGCGCTGCTCACCGGGTCGTCCAGCATCCACGCCAGCGTGCGCTGCGCGATCGCGATCGCCGAGCGCCTGGGCCACGAACGACCCGACTGGGAACTGTCACTGCCCCAGTTGGCGGTGGCGATCGCGCACCGGCCGGAACGGTTCCTCGAGAAGGCGCGCTGGGCGATGGACTGGTACTACCCGATCCTCGGTGGCGTCCTGCGGGGCGAGCCCGCCCACGCGCGCGTCGCCGCGGGCTGGGAGACGTTCGTGGTGGACGGTCGCGGCGTCCGCTGCGTCTCCGACCGGCCGTGGGTCACCGCCGCGGAGACGTGCGAGTTCGTCATGGCTCTCGACGCGATCGGTGCGTCGGACCAGGCGCTCCGCCTCTTCGAATGGGTGCAGTTCCTTCGGGCCGACGGGGGTGGCTACTGGACCGGCGCGAACTTCGACGACGGCGCGTTCCACCTCGACGGGGAGCTGTACCCGATCGAACAGCCCACGTGGAACTCCGCCGCGGTGGTCCTGGCCGCCAACGCGCTCCGTGGCACGGGGCCGACGGCGGGCCTGTTCCGCGGCGAAGGACTGCCGACGGGCCTCACCGCGGCCGAGCTGCTCGACGCGGGAGCCGAGATCGAAGCCGAACGCTTCCACCGCGGCGCGCTCGACCGCTGACCCCGATGCGTGGCGCCCGGACGACCCCTCGGTCAGCCCGGCCAGGCGAACACGTGGCGGAGCAATCGTTCGCACTCGGCGGTCGTGTCGCCTCCGGCGCCGGCGATCGAAGCAGTGAAGCAGGCGTCGGCGACCCACGCGTAGCACGTGGACACGTCGGCATTCGTCGTGGCGTACGCGTAGTCGCCGAAACCCTCCACGACCCGACCGGGTTCCGAAGCGGTGCGGGCCCCGATCCACTGCCGCGGGTCGCCGCCGACCGAGCCGATGACATCCTCGTCCACGGAGCGGACTTCGACGCGGCGCGTTCCGTCGGACGACACGAACGCCAGGCCCCACGTCTGGTCGTCCTGGACGGCCTGCCCGGGCGCGACCCCGAACCCTGTGATCGCGGCGACGTCCTCGTAGCCGATCCAGCGAAGCGCGTCGGAGAGGTCGCCGCCCTCCGCGACCTGCGTGTGCGCGGGGTTCTCGGTCAGGGGCGCCGGCGGAACCCAGGTCCCCGAGCTGCTCTGCCCCGCACCGCTCGCCGCCTCCTTGAGCTTGTCGACCACGCCGGACTGCTCGACCTGGTCCTTCAGCGAGCTCGCAGTCTTCTTGAGGCTGTCGAGGAAACCCATCGCGTCCTCCCGAGGGTCGAGGTTCGACGTCGTCAAAGGCGCCGGAGCACCCGCAGGCTACCCGTGGTCGAGTAGGGCGTGAACCCTTCCGCGACCGCACGCTCCCACACCCGGAACGGTGCCTGGCCTCCATCGGCGGGATCCTCGAAGACGTCGTGGATCGCGAGCACGCCACCGGCGACCACGAACTGCGCCCAGTGCTCGTAGTCGGCCATCGCGACGTCCTCGGCGTGCCCGCCGTCGACGAACAGCAGGCCCAACGGCGTCGACCAGTGCCGGGCGACGGTCGTCGACGCGCCGAGTACCGCGACGACGACGTCCTCGAGGCCGCTGTCCTCCATGGTGCGCCGGAAGAACGGCAGGGTGTCCATCCGGCCGGTGCGCGGATCGACCACCTCGGTGTCGTGGTGCTCCCAGCCGGCCTGGTTCTCCTCTGAACCCCGGTGGTGGTCCAGCGTGAAGAGGACCGTCCCCGCCGCTCGGGCTGCGGCCCCCAGGTACACCGCGGACTTGCCGCAGTAGGTCCCGATCTCGAGCAGCGGCCCGTGATCACCGCCGGTGACTCCGGCAGCGTGCAGGGCGAGGCCCTCTTCGTCGGGCATGAAGCCCTTCACCCCGCGGGCGACCGCGAGCAGCCGTGCTTCCATCACGTCGCGCAGTCTCGCGGACGGGGGCGCGTAGGCGCTTGCGCACGCCGCGCCGATTCCCGACGCGGCCCCGTGACCAGGGCGGCCGAACCGCTGAGCGGACCGGGCATCACGAGCTCCTTTGACGCCTCACGGACACCCTTGCTAGAAGTGCCGCCGTCTGTCCACTTTCCACCGACGAGGCGAACCATGGTCATGGACTTCGCGATGTTCTACGAGATCCCGGTGCCCAAGCCGTGGACGCCCGGGAAGGAGCACGAGGCCTACCGGAACGTGATCGAGCAGGCCGTGTTCGGCGAGCAGGCCGGGTTCGGCAGCTTCTGGACGGTGGAGCACCACTTTCTCGACGAGTACTCCCATTGCTCCGCGCCCGACGCGCTCTACGGTGCCATCGCGGCCAAGACGACCGACCTGCGGATCGGGTTCGGCGTGAAGCTGCTCCCGAAGCCGTACAACCACCCGGTCAGGGCCGCGGAGGCCGGCGCGGTGCTCGACCTCGTGAGCGACGGCCGGGTGGAGTTCGGCACCGGCCGTTCGTCGACGCGCGCGGAGCTCGAGGGGTTCGCCGTGCACCCGGACGACACCCGGCCGATGTGGGAAGAAGCGCTCCGGATCATCGTGGGCGCGTGGACCGAGGACGAGTTCTCGTACGACGGCAAGTACTACCAGGTGCCACCCCGGCGCGTGCATCCGAAGCCGTTGCAGCAGCCACACCCGCCGCTGTGGGCCGCGTCGAGCAGCCCGCCGAGCCATGTCATCGCCGGCGAGCTCGGGCTCGGGCTGCTCTCGTTCACGATCGGCGTGCCGCCCGAGGAGCTCGCCGGGCGCATCACGCTCTACCGCGACGCGCTGACGCGCGCCGAGCCGGTCGGGAAGGTCGTGAACGACCGGGCGGCAACGTTCACGATGGTCCACTGCGCGGACACGACGGAGCAGGCCTTCGAGGAAGCCCGCCACGCGTTCGAGTGGTACGTGCGTACGGCGCTCTGGCACATCGGCACGGTGGCATCGTGGCTCGAGGGCCGACCCCTGGGCACGTACGACTACGCGGAGATCCTGAAGGACCTCGACCTCTCGCTCCTCACGTTCGACTACCTCGAGTCGTCGGGTTCGTGCATCGTGGGCGATCCGGAGCGTTGCATCGAGGTCGCCGCGCGGTACGACGCCGCCGACTGCGACACCCTGTTCTGCCTGCTGAACCCCTACGACATCCCGCACCGGTCGGTCATGCGCTCGATCGAGCTCCTCGGCGAGCACGTCATCCCGGAGTTCCGCGGGGGCTCGTGACGAGCGGCGGCGTTGCCGCCGGGCGACGAGCGCCGCGTGTGCCTTCGTGCCCGGCGCGTCGGCGATGAGGTTGTTCAGCTCGTAACGGTCGACGCGGGCTACACCATCGCGCGCGCGACCTGCTCGAGATCATGTCGTCCACGGCGAGCAACGAGCCCGTGCGGTCGTGGGCGTCGACACGCAGGATCCCCGGTCCGAGCACAGCCGATTCTCGGCCCGTCTCTCGCAGCCACCGCGGCTCGTCCGAGAGACCGGGCTCCATGTCGTTGAGTGGGTCGTTGAGTGGGTCGTTGGGTGGCTTCGGCGCCTCCTCGTTCACGTAGCGGTTGTTCGCGTACCGGGGCGGCGGCGGGATCGGCACGCGTCGCGACGGACTGCCGGCGCGCTTCCCACCGGGTCGGCGGCCGCCCCCGCCGACCCGGGCCGCATCCGGTCCTCCCGACTACAGTCGTCGCAGTTTCGACGGGAGGGGCGATGGAAGAGGCGCAGGCACCGGATCGCAACCTGGCGATGGAGCTGGTCCGGGTCACTGAGGCGGCCGCGCTGGCTGCCGGCCGCTGGATGGGCCGCGGCGACAAGAACGGCGCCGACGGGGCCGCGGTCGACGCGATGCGCGTCGTCCTCAACACGCTCTCCATGGACGGTGTCGTCGTCATCGGCGAGGGCGAGAAGGACGAAGCGCCGATGCTCTTCAACGGCGAGCAGATCGGCGACGGCCACCCCCCACACGTCGACATCGCGGTGGACCCGATCGACGGCACCACGTTGACCTCGCTCGGTCGTCCCAACGCCATCTCGGTGATCGCGGTCGCCGAACGGGGCACGATGTTCGATCCGGGACCGTGCGTGTACATGGAGAAGATCGCGGTCGGGCCCGAGGCCACCGGCGTCGTCGATCTCGACGCCCCGGTCAAGACGAACCTCCAGGCGGTGGCGAAGGCGCTGGGCGAGGATCTCGACGACATCACCGCGGTGATCCTCGACCGCGACCGCCACGCCGACGTCATCCGCGAATGCCGGGAGGCCGGCGTGCGCATCCGGTTGATCCCCGACGGCGACGTCGCCGGCGCGATCTCGGTCGCGTGGCGCGAGAGCGGCGCCAACATCCTCTTCGGCGTCGGCGGCACGCCGGAAGGCGTCATCGCCGCGTGCGCGCTGAAGGCACTCGGCGGCGAGATTCAGGGCCGCCTCTGGCCCCGCAACGATTCCGAGCGCACCGCCGCGCTCGACGCGGGCTACGACCTCGATCGCATCCTCCTGACCGACGACCTCGTCGCCGGCGACGACGTGTTCTTCGCCGCGACCGGCATCACCGACGGCGAGCTGCTCAAAGGCGTCCGGTATTGGGGTGACGGCGCGTCGACCCAGTCGCTCGTCATGCGGTCGAAGTCCGGCACGATCCGGAAGGTGGACGCCACGCACCGTTGGCAGAAGCTGATGCGCTACTCGAGCCTGAAGTTCGACTGACCCGGCTGCGGGCCCAGAGCCATCCCCCTGTTCTTTCGATGATTTCCCCGAACTATTGGGGGATTCCATCGAAAGAACGCAGTTGAGCCTCAGCTCGGTACGTCCCGACGGAGCTCGACGAAGTCGTACCCGCCGACCCAGTCGGCGACGACCGCGTCCACCCGCCAGCCGCGCGCTTCGTAGAACCCCTGCGCGTCCGAACCGCGGTCGGTCCGCAGCGCGAGCCGGAGGCAGGCCTGTTCGCGAGCCAGCTGCTCGACGGCGGCGAGAAGGTGCGAACCGATCCCCTGGCCCCGGCAGCGCGGGTCGACGAGCAGCTCGGTCAGGTAGCCGACGCCGAGCGCGGTCCAACCCGTCGCCACGCCGACGACGATTTCCTCGCGCTGGGCGACGATCGTGAAGCCGTTGCGTTCCCATCGGGTCGAGCCACCGAACCGCGCCGCGTCGTGCGCGAGCCAGTTGCGTTCGAGGAACGCCTGTGCCTCGGGATCCGGCGTGACGGAGCGACGGAGCCGGAGGTCGAGGGAGCCCCGCCCCACGATCGCCGGCTTCGCGAACCGTGCGTCCGTGACCGGGCGCCAGACGCGGTCCTGCTCCTCGAGCAAGGTGACGGCTTCGAAGACCGCGCTCAGCCGGAGGTCCTCGAATGCGAGCCTCGCCGCCTCGATCCGCGCCGGCTCGCCGTCGTCGAGCAACGTCACGTGGGGTACGAACGGCCGCGCGAGCTTCCGTGCGAGCGGGGGGACGAAGACGCGCTCGCGCAGCTCGCGGAGCGCATCGAGGTCGCCGCCGACCGCCAGGTGGAGCACCGGCGAGTCGGGCAGGAAGGTCGTGACCGGACCGAGCTCGACCCCGAACGGGCGGGTGGCGGCACCGGCGACACGGACGATCTCGATCGCCTGCGCCAGATCGGCCTCGCGTACGTTGACCGGCGGCACGAGGGTCAGATGGGTCGGGATACGCTCCATCTGGGCGTCGCCGAGCGCGCGGCGAATCGGGTCGATCTGCGCACGGACTGGTTCCGGGACGAGCAACACCACGCCGAGGCGGCGCCGGCTCATCGAGGTCCACCGAACGTGATCAGGGGGATGCCGCGACCTCGAGCCGCACGGTGGCACGTTCCAGCGCGGCCTGTGCGCCTGCGTCCTGCGGATCCTCGCGCAGCGCGGCCTCGGCCCGATCCTTGGCGGCCCGCGCGCGGGCGACGTCGATGTCACCGGGGAGCTCGGCGACGTCGGTGAGCAGGATGACACGGTCGTGATCGACCTGTGCGAAGCCGCCGTGCACCGCGAACCGCTGCTCTCCCCCGCCGGCGAGCGCCACCTTGACCGGCCAGTTGCGCAGCGCGCCGAGGAACGGCTCGTGACCGGGCAGGAACGCGAGGTCGCCACCGCTGAGCGTCCGCGCCACGACCATGTCGGCCTCACCCTCGAAGAGGATGCGCTCCGGACTCACCAACTGCACCTGGAGGGGCACGTTGTCTCACCTACTTCCTGATGAAACCCGGTGGCGAGCGAGCGAAGACGAGCGAGCACGGAGTCCCGAACGGGCCGGAGGCCGGGCGCAGGTATCCTGCGCCCGAGTGAGGGCGACCATCAGACTTCGAGGGTCTTGGCCTTGGCGAGGACGGACTCGACGCCGCCCACGTTGAAGAACGCCTGCTCGGGCACGTCGTCGAGATCACCGTTCACGAGCGCCTCGAAAGACTCCACCGTCTCGTCGACCGGGACGTTGATGCCCTTCATGCCCGTGAACACCTCGCCCACGAAGAACGGCTGCGACAGGAAACGCTGCACCTTGCGGGCCCGGCTCACGGTGACGCGGTCCTCCTCGGAGAGCTCGTCGAGGCCGAGGATGGCGATGATGTCCTGGAGCTCCTTGTAGCGCTGGAGCACCTCCTGCACGCGTCGGGCCACCGAGTAGTGGCGCACCCCCACGATCTCGGGTGCCAGGATGTTCGAGGTCGACGCGAGCGGGTCCACGGCGGGATAGATGCCGAGCGCGGCGATCTGGCGTGCGAGCTCGGTGGTTGCGTCGAGGTGCGTGAACGTCGTGAAGGGCGCCGGGTCGGTGTAGTCGTCGGCCGGGACGTACACCGCCTGGAGCGAGGTGATCGACCGGCCCCGGGTCGACGTGATTCGCTCCTGGAGCTCACCCATCTCGTCGGCCAACGTCGGCTGGTAGCCCACCGCCGAGGGCATCCGTCCGAGCAGCGTGGACACCTCGGAACCCGCCTGCACGAACCGGAAGATGTTGTCGACGAAGAGCAGCACGTCCTGGTGCTTCACGTCGCGGAAGTACTCGGCCATGGTGAGGGCCGAGAGCGCGACGCGCATCCGGACACCCGGCGGCTCGTCCATCTGGCCGTAGACGAGCGCCGCCTTCTCGATGACGCCCGACTCCTGCATCTCGAGCCACAGGTCGGTGCCCTCACGCGTGCGCTCGCCGACCCCCGCGAAGACCGAAACGCCACCGTGCTGCGTGGCGACCCGGTTGATCATCTCCATGATCAACACGGTCTTGCCCACGCCGGCACCGCCGAAGAGGCCGATCTTGCCGCCCTGCACGTAGGGCTCGAGCAGGTCGATCACCTTGATGCCCGTCTCGAACATGAGGGCCTTCGGCTCGAGGGTGTCGAACGCCGGTGCGTCGCGGTGGATCTGCCAGTGGTCCTCGATCCCTTCGGGAACCTGGCCGTGGGTGTCGAGCGGCTCGCCGATGACGTTCCACACGTGCCCGAGGGTGCCGTCGCCGACCGGGACGCTGATGCCACGGCCGAGATTGCGCACGGGGGTCCCGCGCTTCAGACCGTCGGTGGGCTTCATGCAGATCACCCGCACGCGGCTGTCGCCGATCTGCTGTGCGACCTCCGCCGTCACCGTGATCGTGTGTCCCTCGAGCTCGATGTCCATCTCGAGCGCGGCGTTGATCTCGGGCAACGAGTCGGGCGGGAATTCCACGTCGACGACCGGACCGGCAATGGCGACCACGCGCCCGTCCTGAAGCTTCGTCTCGGCAGTGGCTGTCATCTGTGCTCCTGGTCCTCGTCCTCAGCCCTTGATGGGCAGCGGCGTGAAGAAATCTCGTTCGGTCTGGAGGGGGCGGGGTTCGAGCAGCTCATCTTCCGAGCCCTTGGCGGCCTTCAACGCCTCGGCGCCGCCCACGATCTCCATGATCTCGGTGGTGATGGCGTCCTGGCGGGCTCGGTTCATGACGCGTGTGAGGCTGTTGATGAGGTCCTCGGCGTTGTCGGTGGCCGCCTTCATCGCCCGCTGGCGCGCCGCGTGCTCCGAGGCCGCCGCGTTGAGCAGTGCGGCGTAGACGCGGGCTTCGACGTAGCGGGGCAGCAGCGCGTCGAGAATCGCGTCGGGCGACGGCTCGAACTCGTAGGCCGCGCCCACCTCGTCGGACCCGCCGTTGCCTTCCTCGAACTCCTCCCGATCGAGCGGCATCAGCGGCGTGATGACGACCTCCTGGGACCCGGCGGACTTGAACCGCGTGTAGACGAGCCGGACGAGATCGAGATCCCCGCCGAGGAACGGGCCGGTGACCGACGCCGCGATCCGGCGGGCGTCGTCGTAGGTGGGGGCGTCCGTGAACCCGGTGAACGCGGCGTCGATCGTGTAGTTCCGGTACCGGAAGTATCCTTCCGACTTCCGGCCGACGGTCACGAGCCGGAAGGCCCGCCCTTGCAACGCGTCCTGCTTCATCTCGGCCTCGGTCGCACGGATCACGGCCGAGTTGTAGCCACCGCACAGCCCACGATCGGCCGACACCACCACGTACGCGACGGTGCGGATCTCCTCGCGCGCGTTGAACAGTGGGTTGTCCTGGCCGGCTCCCGCCGCGGCGAGATCGCGCATGACGTCGGTGATGCTGTCCGCATAGGGAACGGCCGCGTGGACACGCGCTTGCGCCTTCACGATCCGGCTCGCCGCGATCAGCTCCATGGCGCGCGTGATCTTCTTCGTCGACTGGACGCTCTTGATCCGGCGTCGAAGGATCCGCTCCTGACCTCCGGCCATGTCTATGCGCTCGCTCTCTCGGCGCCGGGGTACCCGGCGCAGCCCTGGGCCTGATGGTCGAATCCGCTCCGGCCTCCCGGCCATCCGGCCAGGCCTCCGCTCCTTCTCCTCGGGACGTTCGCTCGCTGGCGAGCTCCCTCCGCGCCGTACCGGCGCTGCGCTCGCCGCGCATGCAGTCGCCCTGTGCCTGATGGTCGAATCCGCTCCGGCCTCCCGGCCATCCGGCCAGGCCTCCGCATCTTCTCCACGGCACGTTCGCTCCCCGGCGAGCTCACTCGCTCCCTCCGGTCGCTCCGTTCGCAGCGCGCGGCGCCCTCACGAGTCACGACTGGGTTCACTCGGTCTCGAGGGTCTCGGGGAGCGTGGCGGCGCCCACCGGCTCGGCCGTCGTCGCCGTCACACCGGCCGCGTCGCCCGTCGCATCATCGTCGCCGCGCCGGAACGTGGCCTTGAAGTCGTTCACCGCGCCCTCGAGCGCGTCGCCCTCGGGCAGCGCGCCGGTGTTGCGGATGGTGGTGAGCACGTCGGCCCGCCGCGACCGCACGTACGCGAGCAGCTCGTCCTCGAACCGGCGGACGTCACCCACGTCGAGATCGTCGAGGATACCGGCGGTTCCCGTGAAGATGGCGATGACCTGCTCTTCGACGGGCATCGGGGAGTTCAGCGGTTGCTTCAGCAGCTCCACGAGGCGGTACCCCCGCTCGAGCTGCGCCTTGGACACCGCGTCGAGCTCGGACCCGAACGTGGCGAACGCCTCGAGCTCTCGGAACTGCGCGAGGTCGAGCTTCAGCGTGCCGGCCACGCTCTTCATGGCCTTGATCTGCGCCGCGCCGCCCACCCGGGACACCGAGATGCCCACGTCCACGGCCGGGCGCACACCCGACTTGAACAGGTCGTCCTGGAGGTAGATCTGGCCGTCGGTGATCGAGATCACGTTGGTCGGGATGTACGCCGAGACGTCGCCCGCCTTCGTCTCGATGACCGGCAACGCGGTGAGCGAACCGGCACCGAGCTCGTCGGACAGCTTGGCCGCCCGCTCGAGCAGGCGGCTGTGCAGGTAGAAGACGTCACCGGGGTAGGCCTCGCGGCCCGGCGGGCGGCGGAGCAGCAACGAGAGCTGCCGGTACGCCTCGGCCTGCTTCGAGAGGTCGTCGTACACGACGAGGGCATGCTCGCCGTTCTCCATCCAGTGCTGCCCCATCGCGCATCCGGCGTAGGGCGCGAGATACTTGAACACGGCCTCGTCGGCCGCCGGCGCGTTGACGACCACGGTGTACTCGAGCGCGTGGTGCTGGGCGAGCGTGGCAACCGTCTGCGCGACGGTCGAGCCCTTCTGACCGATCGCCACGTAGATGCACTTCACGCCCTGACCCTTCTGGTTCAGGATCGTGTCGATGGCGACGGTGGTCTTGCCGGTCTTGCGGTCGCCGATGATGAGCTCGCGCTGGCCCCGGCCGACGGGCGTCATGGCGTCGATGGCCTTGATCCCCGTCTGGAGCGGTTCGTGCACCGGCTTGCGGCCGACGATACCCGGCGCCTGCACCTCCATGCGGCGCATCTGCGCGCCGGCGATCTCGCCCTTGCCGTCGATGGGGATACCGAGCGCGTTCACCACCCGCCCGAGCAACGCGTCGCCGACGGGCACCGAGAGGATGCGGCCCGTCGCGGTGACGGCATCGCCTTCCTCGATCTGGTCCGCGTGACCGAGGACCACGCCCCCGATGCTCTCCTCCTCGAGGTTCAGCGCCAGTCCGAGCACGCCTCCCTCGAACTCGAGGATCTCGTTCACCGCGGCATCCGGGAGTCCTTGGACCCGCGCGACCCCGTCGGCGACCTCGAGCACGCGCCCCACGCGTTGCGTCGAGGTCTCCGGCGACCACGAGCCGATGTGCTTCGCGAGCGCGTCCGCGATCTCCTGGGCGTTGATGGTCAGCTCGGCCATCAGATCTGCTCCTTCAGCTGGTCGAGACGGTTGCGCACGGAGCCGTCGATGACGGTGTCGCCGATGCGAGCGACGACGCCGCCGAGCACGGACTCGTCGACGACGACCTTGACTTCCACGTTCTTGCCCGTCGCCCGCGAGAGCGCCTCGGCGAGGCGCTGCTCCTGCTCCGGCGAGAGGGCCACCGCACTGCGCACCTCGGCCAGCTCGTGCTGGCGCGCCGCCGCCGCGATCTCGACGAACCGGTCCGCGACCGCCGGCAGGTCGTTGGCCCGGTTGATCGTCACGAGGAACGACGCGATCCCCTTGGTGAGGATCAGCGACTTCTGGCCGATCAGCTCCTCGACCACCGAAGCGCGACGCTCGGTCGGGATGCTCGGGTTGGCGAGGGCCATGCGCAGCTCGTCGTTGCCCTCGAACGTGCGCGCGAACCGGAAGAGCTCGTCGGCGGTCTCGTCGACGAAACTCTCCGCCTTCGCGATGGCGAACAGCGCCTGGGCGTACGCCTCGACGCGGGCTTCGCTGGTCATCGGATCGTTTGCTCCCCGGCCCTAGTTGTTGCCGACCTGGTTGATGTAGCTCTCGACCAGCGCCATCTGCGTGTCGTGGTCGAGGTTCCGCTCGACGATCTTCTCGGCGAGGTCGATCGAGAGCCGCCCGACGCGGGCCTGGAGGTCGGCCATCGCCTGCGTCGTCTGGCGCTGCACGTCGGCCGCGGACCGGGCCTTCATCTCGGCCACCTCGGCCTCGGCGGCCTTGACCAGATCCCGTTTCACGTCGTCGGCGGACTGGCGGGCCTCGGCGATGATGCGGTTGGCCTCGTTGCGGGCGTCCGCGAGCTGGCCCCGGTACTGATCCAGCTCGGTGTCCGCCTGGGCCTTGGCCTGCTCCGCCGCTTCGAGGTCGTCCCGGATCCGGTCCTCGCGGGCCTTGAGCGTCTTCTTGACCGCCGGGAACCCGAACTTCATGAGCATGAAGGCGACGATCGCCCACGCGATCGCGCCCCAGAAGAGCTCGCTCGTGGCCGGCGCGATGAGGGACGGCGCCTTGTGGCAGTCGTCGACCGCGGTCTTGAGGTCGGCTTCCTTGGTCTTCTTCAGTGCCTCCTCGACGCAGTCCCGGAGCTCGCCGCTCTTGACGGCCCTCGGCGTCGCCGCGGCAGCCTCGGTCGCGGTGACCGACAGCGCCACGATCGGCGTCACGGCGAGCAGACCGGCGCACAACAGTCGTCGGATGCGCATGGCGCGTCCTCTCCTTCCGCGCGGTCGCGCGATCAGATGAACTTGAGCACGAAACCGATCAGGGCGAGTGCCTCGGTGAACGCGATACCGAGGAACATCGTCGTCCGCACCTGGCCGGCCATCTCCGGCTGGCGCGCCATGGCCTGCACGGACTGGCCGACGAGATAGCCGATGCCGATGCCGGGGCCGATGGCCGCGAGGCCGTAGCCCATGACTCGGAGGCCTTGCTCGATGTCTCCCTGGGTCGCGGCCAGGGTGATCAGGTTGTGCACCGGGTTCTCCTTGCGTTCGGGGCTCTCAGGGCTTTCAGGGTTGGGTCGATCTGTTGGTGGGGACGTCAGTGGTCGACGCTCAGCGAGTCGCCGATGTAGACGCCGGTGAGCATGGCGAAGATGTAGGCCTGGAGCAGGGCGACGAGGAGCTCGAAGCCGGTCATCGCGACGAGCGCCGCGAAGGGCAGCGGGGCGAAGACGAGCTGGATGGCGCCGCTGTTGTGCTTGAGCAGCTCGGCCGTCATGATCGCGAAGACGCTCAGCAGCACGTGGCCGGCGACCATGTTGGCGAAGAGCCGGACCGTGAGCGAGAAGGGTCGGACGAGGAACTTCGAGACGAACTCGATCGGGATCACGAGCAGCAGCAAGGCGGCGGGCACGCCCGACGGCTTGCAGGTCTTCCACATGTAGAGCGGTCCCTGGGCCTTGAAGCCGGCGCCGACGAAGACGAGCCAGGTGACCAGGGCGAGGAACATCGGGATCGCGATGCGCGAGGTCGCCGGGAAGTAGATACCCGGGAACGTCGACCAGATGTTGATGAAGAAGATGAAGAAGAAGGTGACGCCGAGGAACGGGGCCCACCGCTTCGCCGCGCCGTGGTGGTCGCCGATCGTCGGCAGCGCGATCTGGGTCTCGACGAACTCGTAACCCATCTCGGCGACGTTCTGCATCCCCGTCGGTACGAGCGACTTTCTGCGCATCCCCCAGACGAAGAGGAACACGCAGATCAGGGTCGAGAACAACGCCAGGAGCGCGGTCTTGTTGAGCTCGAAGGCCGTGTTCTCGAACGCGATGCCCTTCCAGTTGAACAGCTCGTCGATACCGTTCGGGAACAGCGCGGCGATGACGTTCACACCTTCTCCTTCTGCGGCTTCAGGCCGGGAGCGGCGAGCGTGAGGCTGACGTAGCGCATCTCCCAGAAGAGCAGGCCGAGATGGGCCGCGATCAAGGTGATGCAGAAGACCGGGAAGTCGACCGCGCTCCACTGCTTGACGCCATACCCGGCGGCGGTGATGAGCACGAGACGCAGGAAGAACCCGCCCATCGCCGCCGCGGTCAGCGCGGTCAGCGAGATGCGGGCGGCCCAGGTGAGCAGGGCGGCGGCGAGCAGGAAGTTGGCCACCACGAACGCGAATGCCAGGGCGACGCCTAGCGCCCCGCTCGGCCCCCGGACGACCCCGAGCGCCAGGACCACGGCCGGAGCCACCAGCAAGGCTCGCTTGGCCAGGTCCCGGGCGATGTCGCCTTCGACCGCCGGGCCCGCTGCCGGCGTGTACATGGTCATGCCCGACGAGCCCACGGCTGCCCCTCGTCCAGCTCGGCCATACGAGCCTGGTAGCGGTAGTAGACGGCCACGAACATGCCGACGACCCCGAGCACGCCGAACCCGAGCATGAGGAAGGGTACGGTGCCGAACACGTGGTCCAGCCAGCGGCCGAACAGCCCGAAGAGCAGCGGGACCACCACGAACGAGACTGCCTGGCCCAAGGCGTCGCCGTCGCCGCTCATCCAGGCGGGCAGCCGCCGTGCCGAGGTGTTCTCCTGCTCCACTGCCCCGCACGCCCCCGGGAGTCCCGCCGCGCGCAGATCTCGCGCAACGCTTGTGAATTCTTTCGCAATCTAGGGGACCGCTTGGACGACGGTCAAACCGGAGCCCCGATTCTCCGCCGGCCCCGAACTGGCCTGCGTGACGGTACCCGTAGGGGCCCGCGGCACGTGCCAGTTCGGGGTTCGTTCGAACTGGCCTGCGTGACGGTACCCGTAGGGGCCCGCGGCACGTGCCAGTTCGGCGTTACGCGCGGGGGGAGCCGGCGCGCCGGCGGCTCTCGAGATCGATCACGTCGTCGGTGCCCGTCTCGCCGAGCTTGCCCTCCGGCGCCGCGGGGTGCTGCTCCTCGGCCGCCTGCTCACGCGCGGTGCGCAATCCGGGGTGGAAGAACGAGTACAGCACCACCAGCAGGGCGAGCACCCCCACCGGCACCATCGCGTTGCCCTCGTTGGTGTACGTGGGCAGGAGCGCAAGACCGGAGAGCAACGCGGTCCACAGCCAGAGGATCACGACCGTGCGCCGCGGCCCGTGGCCGAGGCGCATGAGCCGGTGATGCAGGTGGTCCTTGTCCGCAACGTGGAACGCGGTGCGTTTGGCCATTCGCCGGAAGAACGAGAACAACGTGTCGACGATCGGGACGCCGAGGATCACGACCGGGATGAACAACGGCGCGAAGAAGAAGTACGTCTGGCCGCTGTACTGGTAGTCGGCGCGGCCCCCGATCGTGATCGTCGTGACGGCCATGAGCAGGCCGAGCAGCATCGATCCCGAATCCCCCATGAAGATGCGCGCCGGGTTGAAGTTGTGCGGGAGGAATCCCGCGCAGATCCCGACCGCGATGATCGCCACCAGCGGCGCGATGTTCGACCCTTCGAGGAAACCGCGCTTGAAGAGCCGGTCCGAATAGAGGAACAGGGCCGACCCGGCGATCATCACGATGCCGGCAGCCAGGCCGTCGAGGCCGTCGATCAGGTTGATCGCGTTGGCCATCAGCACCACGCCGAGCACCGTCACGAGCGGTGCCAGGTCGTTCGACAGCACGATGGTGTCGTTGCTCGCGAACGGCACCCTGAAGAACAGCATCGTGACGCCGAGCAACGAGAGCACGCTGCCGCTCAACACCTGTCCCGCGACCTTCGCCGGCGGTGAGACCTCGCGGATGTCGTCGAGAACGCCGACTGCGAACATGATCCCCGCCGCGAGCATCACGCCGAGCGGTTCGGTCGAACCGTGGAACATCTCCTTGAACTGGGTCATCCGTGAAGCGACGGCCATCGCGGCGAGGAAACCCACGAACATGGCGACACCGCCGAGGACGGGCGTGGGCTTTGGGTGCACCGTCCGATCGCTCGGGAACGCGACCGCGCCGACGCGCCAGGCGAGCCGCTTCACCAATGGCACCAGCACGAACGTCGTCAGCGCGGCAACCGCGAGGACGACGCTGTAGCCGATCACGTTCGGTCGCTCGCCGGGCGGCACGGTACCGGCCGTCCGGACGCTCGCTTCCCGGCGAGCTCGCTGCGCTCGGTCACACTCGGTCGCTCACTGGACCGCCAGGATACCTGGTGCCCGGTCGTTCGCTCCCCGGCGAGCTCGCTGCGCAGCTCCGCCGCTGCGCTCGCCGCGCGCCCGAGCTGCTGGTCCTACCACGGCGGCCCTACGCTCGTGCGAGGTCGGGGTAGGGCGTGAACTTGGAGCAGAGCTTGGCCGACGTCTCACGCACCTCTCGCGCGACCGTGTCGTCGTCGACGTGGCGCAGCACCCGCGCGATGAGCGTCGCGATCTCGGCCATCTCGGCCTCGCGCATCCCGGCCGTGGTCACGGCGGCCGTTCCGAGGCGCAGGCCGCTCGTGACGAAGGGCTTCTCCGGGTCGTTCGGGATCGCGTTCTTGTTGCACGTGATGCCCGCCCGGTCGAGTGCCTCCTGGGCGATCTTGCCGGTGACGCCGAACGGCCGGAGGTCGACGAGCATGAGGTGGTTGTCGGAGCCGCCCGAGACGATGCGAAAGCCTTCCGCTGCCAATCCGGCCGCGAGTGCCCGAGCGTTCGCCACGACCGAAGCCGCGTAGTCGCGGAAGCCGGGCTGTGCCGCTTCGTGGAACGCCACGGCCTTCGCCGCGATCACGTGCATCAGCGGCCCGCCCTGCAAACCCGGGAACACGGCCTTGTCGATCGCGGCCGCGTACTCGGTGCGGCACACGATCGCACCGGCGCGGGGACCGCGCAGCGTCTTGTGGGTCGTGAAGGTCATCACGTCCGCGAACGGCACGGGCGACGGATGCGCACCGCCCGCGATGAGCCCCGCGATGTGCGCCGCGTCCACGATCAACAGCGCGCCGATCTCGTCGGCGATCGATCGGAACGCGGCGAAGTCGATGACCCGCGGGTACGCGGTCGCCCCGGCGATGATCGCCTTGGGCCGTTCGGCCACGGCGACGCGGCGGAGCTCGTCGTAGTCGAGCGTCTCGGTCTGCGCGTCGACGCCGTACGCGACGAAGTCGTAGAGGCGCCCGCTCACGTTCACGGGCGAGCCGTGCGTCAGGTGCCCGCCCTGGTCGAGCCGCATGCCCATGACCTTGTCACCGGGGTCGAGCAACGCGAGGTACACGGCCATGTTGGCGTTGGCCCCGGAGTGAGGCTGCACGTTCGCGTGGTCCGCGCCGAAGAGCTCGCAGACGCGGGCACGGGCCAGGTCCTCGGCCTCGTCCACCACGAGGTTCCCGCCGTAGTACCGCTTGCCCGGATACCCCTCGGAGTACTTGTTCGTGAGCACGGAGCCCTGCGCGGCCATGACCGCGGGTGAGGTGAAGTTCTCGCTCGCGATGAGCTGGATCGTCGTGTTCTGGCGTTCCACCTCGCGGCGGATGATGTCGGCCACGGTCGGGTCGACCGGCGTGAGCGCGTCGAACGGTGCGGTCATCGCCGTTCCTCCTCCTCGATCTCGGCGATCTCCTCGACGCGCCGCACGTGACGCCCGCCCTCGAACTCGGTGCGCAGCCACACGTCGAGGATCTCCTCGGCGAGCCCGGAGGCGACGATGCGCGCGCCGATCGACAGCACGTTGGCGTCGTTGTGCAGGCGCGAGAACCGCGCGGTGTAGAGGTCGTTGCAGAGCGCGGCCCGCACGCCGCGCACCTTGTTCGCGGCGATCTGCTCGCCCTGCCCGCTACCGCCCAGCACGATGCCCCGGTCTGCTGCAGCCCGAGCGACCGCGCGACCGACCGCCGCGCAGATCGGCGGATAGTCCACCGGTTCCTCGGAATGGGTACCGAGATCGTCGACGTCGTGGCCGGCGTCCTTCAACACCTGGACCAGCTGCTGCTTCAACCGGTACCCGGCGTGATCGGAACCGATCGCGACTCTCATGGGCAGGCGTTCCTCGGCTCGGACGGCTCGGACGGCGCGGCGCACCGCGACGTGAGTGTACCGACGGGCCCGCGCCGGGCTCGCCGATGCGGCGGGCGCGTCGGACCGGACCGGCCGCGGAAGCGCCGAGTGGCCGGCCGTCAGCCGAAGGCGGGGGCGAAGGGCGCCCGGGGGCTGCCTCCCCCACCCGGGTTCGACGACGAGTTGTTGGTGACCACCTGGACCTGGGCCATGATCCGGCCGAGATCGTCGCGCATCTCGGCCAACCGGGCGTTGCCCTCCGCGGACTGCTCCGCGTACATCGCACCACCGGTGTCGACCACGTAGCCGCCGTAGTCCTGCAACGCCTTCGCCAGCATCAACCCACCCGCCGACAAGCCCAGCGCGTTCACGTTCACGTTCGACGGGATGGCGAAGAACGTCCCCATCGGCACGTGCCCACCCTGGTTCCCGAACGGGTCGTCACGCACCGCCGGCCACACGTAGGGCCCGTAGAGCATCTTCGACTGGGAGAGCGACACCGCGATGGCGTGCTTGATCGAGCCGCCGTTCAACTCCCAGGTCCGGATCAGACCCGCGATCGCCGGCACGCCCGAAGCCCGGATCCCGAGGTCGGCCCCACCACCCGGACCTTGCAGGTCGATCGGCGACAAGAGGTTCCAGCTCGTGCTGTAGTTGCCACCGCCGTCGGGCCCGACCGCACCGTAGATCTCGTTCACCCACCGGTGATCCGGCGAGATCACGTTCATCTCCGCGTCATCGTCGGGCGACGGCCGCGCCCCCGCGGGGATCTGGTACCGCAACGTCTGATTCCGCCCCGACACCGTCCGCAACGGGTCCGAAGCCGCCGCCACGTACACCGGTTGCGACCACGACCCCGCGTTGACCCACCCGACCCCCGACCGGACGTCGCTCGTACGGGCGTCGGTCGTGAACGTCGCGCCCTCACCACGCGGCACGTTCCACGGACCCGACGCCGAGAACGGCCACAACGCCGCATCCCGCGTCCCCGGAGCCGGAGCCGGAGCCGGAGCCGGCGATGGAGCCGGAGCCGGAGCCGCCGCGGTCGTCGTCGTGGTCCGCACCGCGGTCGTCGTGGTCGGCGCCGCGGTCGTCGTGGTCGGACCCCGCGACGGCGCCGGCACCACCGACGACGGCGCCACGTCGTACGAGAGGACGGCCTGGCCCGAATCGTGGAAGTAGTCGAGCTGCACGGTGTGCACGCCCTGACTCATCGGGACCTCGACCGAGTAGTCCTGAAGCCCGACCGCACGCCGTTGCGAGATGACGCCGGCCCCGTCGACGAGAAGGACGACGCCCGCGTCGACCGTCACCGAGAACGTGTACGCACCGTCCTCGAACGGGAACGCCCCGAGGTAGCGCGCCGACCAGCCGTCCGAGCGAACCCCCGGCGCGACCGGCTCGGTGGTGTCGAACCCGATCGTGCTCTCGGTCCGCGTGAGCACCGGGTACCCGCGCTCACGCCGACTGTTCCAGTACGACGCCTTCCACTCGTTCACCGGAGCGCCGGGGGCGAGCATCGCCGAGGCGGTCGGCGTCGTGCGTTGGGACGCCTTCAGCGTCCCGCCGAGGACCGTGGCGGTGAAGACCGCCAGCATCGCCAGCATCCACCACGAGGGTCGGCGGCGGCTGTCCAATCCGTGGTGCGGCGGTTTCCGGGAGGAATCCACGATCGCCTCCTCTCCGCTCGCGTCCGAGCGAGCGAATCAGGTTTCGACGCGTGACCGGCGGGTAACGACCTCGGGAGGTACTCGCCACCGCGCTCCGTGTTGCTCAGGGGACGGCCAGGCGCGTGTCGGATGTCGGGGCCAGGAGGCGGAGCGAACCATCCGGCCACGCCCTCGAAGATGCGCAGCCATACTGAGACCGGCGACGTGAGCGGTTGCTCGATCCCGACGATCAACGTGAAGAGCCGCGCTCGCGACGCGACGTGACACTCCGCCGGGCATCGACCCTAGTCAGACCGCGGACCGAAGGCAACCCCGGGCGCGTCGGACCGGACCGGCCGCGGAAGCGCCGAGTGGCCGGCCGTCAGCCGAAGGCGGGGGCGAAGGGCGCCCGGGGGCTGCCTCCCCCACCCGGGTTCGACGACGAGTTGTTGGTGACCACCTGGACCTGGGCCATGATCCGGCCGAGATCGTCGCGCATCTCGGCCAACCGGGCGTTGCCCTCCGCGGACTGCTCCGCGTACATCGCACCACCGGTGTCGACCACGTAGCCGCCGTAGTCCTGCAACGCCTTCGCCAGCATCAACCCACCCGCCGACAAGCCCAGCGCGTTCACGTTCACGTTCGACGGGATGGCGAAGAACGTCCCCATCGGCACGTGCCCACCCTGGTTCCCGAACGGGTCGTCACGCACCGCCGGCCACACGTAGGGCCCGTAGAGCATCTTCGACTGGGAGAGCGACACCGCGATGGCGTGCTTGATCGAGCCGCCGTTCAACTCCCAGGTCCGGATCAGACCCGCGATCGCCGGCACGCCCGAAGCCCGGATCCCGAGGTCGGCCCCACCACCCGGACCTTGCAGGTCGATCGGCGACAAGAGGTTCCAGCTCGTGCTGTAGTTGCCACCGCCGTCGGGCCCGACCGCACCGTAGATCTCGTTCACCCACCGGTGATCCGGCGAGATCACGTTCATCTCCGCGTCATCGTCGGGCGACGGCCGCGCCCCCGCGGGGATCTGGTACCGCAACGTCTGATTCCGCCCCGACACCGTCCGCAACGGGTCCGAAGCCGCCGCCACGTACACCGGTTGCGACCACGACCCCGCGTTGACCCACCCGACCCCCGACCGGACGTCGCTCGTACGGGCGTCGGTCGTGAACGTCGCGCCCTCACCACGCGGCACGTTCCACGGACCCGACGCCGAGAACGGCCACAACGCCGCATCCCGCGTCCCCGGAACCGGAGCCGGAGCCGGAGCCGGAGCCGGCGATGGAGCCGGAGCCGCCGCGGTCGTCGTCGTGGTCCGCACCGCGGTCGTCGTGGTCGGCGCCGCGGTCGTGGTCGGGCCCGGCGACGGCGCCGGCACCACCGACGACGGCGCCACGTCGTACGAGAGGACGGCGGCGCTCGTGTCGTCGTAGTAGTCGACCTGCACGGTGTGCAGACCCTTCGTCAGCGTGACCGCAGTCGTATACCGGCGAGCGGCCTGGTTCCGCCACTGCGAGATGACCATCTTGGCGTCCACGTAGAGGACGACGCCGTCGTCGGCCGTCACCGAGAACGTGTACGCACCGTCCTCGAACGGGAACGCCCCGAGGTATCGCGCCGACCAGCCGTCCGTACGAACCCCCGGCGCGATCGGCGCGTAGGTGTTGAACCCGATCGTGCTCTCGGTCCGCGTGAGCACAGGCGACCCGGACTCACGCCGACTGTTCCAGTACGACGCCTTCCACTCGTTCACCGGCGCCGAACCCGCCTGGACCGAGGGTGAGGGGACGGCCAGCGCCGTGACCGCATTGTCCGCCGGGAGCTCGGCGCAGGCGACGCCGACGAGGGTGAGGGCGAGGGCCGCAGCCCAGAACCGCCGGTGACGCATCGAGCTTCGGAACGCGTGGAACCAAGGGGTGCGCACGTCGGACTCCTCCCCCACTCGCATCCAGCGAGCGAACCGGACCACGTCGCCGTGGTGCGGGCCTCCAGGCCCTGCGATGTAGGAAGTATCGACACCCGACGCGTCGGTTCTTGAGGAAAATGCCACGCACAGTGGCAGGAACTGCCAACGGCGGCGGCCGCGGGGACCGCATCCTGGCGCGCGAACGACGCCGGGTCAGTAGGTCAGAACCGCACCAGACCCTCGTACACCGCGACGACGCGCCGGGCGACGAGATGGGGTGAGCACCCTTCGATCGCGTACTCGCGTGCCCGTGCCGCCATCTCGCGCAACGACGGCGCGTCCGTGAGGGCAGACCGTAGACAGTCGGCCGCGGTCTCCGGGTCGTCCGGGAGCACCAGGCCGAGGCGTCGGGCAGTGAAGTCCGCACTGAAGCCGGCGACGGACTCGGCGATCGCACACGGGACGCCGAGCGCCATGGCCTCCGCGACGGAGACCGGGAATCCCTCGGACCTCGACAGCGTGATCATCATGGAGGCACCCGCCAACGAGCGCAGCTTCTCGTCGGCGTACAGGGGGCCACCGAACGTGATGTTGGGTGGCGCCGAATCGATCACCTGCGCCATCGCCTCGCGATCGTCCTCGTCGGCCACGCCGTGGCACTCGAAGCGGAGGTCCGGCGCCGCTCGGGCCAGCTGGGCGAGACGATCCAACCCCTTCTGGAACGGCTGGTACCTTCCGAGGAAGAGCAACGGCGCCTCTCGTCCGGGACCGCCCCAACCCGGCGCGGTGAGCACATCGGGCGTGACGGGCGGATGCACCACCGCGATCTCGCCCGCGTAGCCCGGGACGAGCGCGCGCATCTGGGCGGCCTCCGCGTCGGATACGGCGATCAGGGCCGCGGCACCCTTCGCCAGCGGCCGTTCGATGCTCTTCCGGTACCACGCCCGCAGACGCGCCCGGCGGAGCCACACCGAGGGCGCGAGAGCACCGTGTGACGAATACACGTACGGAATCCGCCTCCGGCGCAGCAGGAAGCCGGCCACCGCGAAGGTCGGGTAGAACCCGCCGTGCAGGTGCACCACGTCGGGCTGTTGCACGCGCAGCTCGGCCCGCACGACGCGCGTCGACACGCCTCGGCGGGTACGGGGTGCCTCGACCACGCGAAAGCCCTCGTCGGCTGCGAGTGAACGGCCTTCCTCCGTGAGCGGCGTCCGGACGAAGAGGGTGACCTCGTGGCCGAGCCGCGCCTGTTCGACCGCCAGCGACCACAACACCATGGCAACACCGTCGACCGAGGAGGGCGAGCCGACCGCGTCGAGCTGCCAGATCCTCACTGATGGTCCTCGAGCAGCGACTCGAGGAACGCGCGCAGCCGTCCGCCCACCACCCCGGCTCGGTAGCACGACTCGAAGCGTCGGCGGCCCGCCTCGGCCGCGCTCGCGAGCGCGGCGTCGTCCTCCAGCCGCTCGACGAGGACCGCCGCCGCCGCGTCGGCGTCGTCGAGCGGCAGGTACCAACCCTCGACGCCGTCGCGCAGAGTCTCGGGAATGGCACCGGTCGGCGCGGCGAAGATCGGCCGGCCGGCCGCCATGGCCTCGATGACCACGATCCCGAACGACTCGCCGCGCGACACGTGGATCAGCGCGCGATGCGATTTCAACAAGGACACGATGTCGCGACGGACGCCGCAGAACTCGACCTGCGCGTCGAGGTCGAGCTCGTGGCAACGCCGGCGCAGCTCATCCTCGTCGGCTCCTGTGCCCGCGAGTGACAGGGTGTACGAGTGGCCCCGCCGTCGGGCGGCGTCGAGCACGTCGAGCAGGTACGCCTGGTTCTTCCACGACGACAAACGACCGATCGCCAGCAGCGTGCGCTCCGGCCCCGTCGAGGCGACCGTAGCGGCCCAGTCGTCGGGTAGGAAGTTCGGCACGACCTCGTGGGGGACGCCGCGGGTCGCAGGCATGGTGCGCCAGAGGTCCTCGGCCATCCACCGTGACACGATCACGAGGCCGTCGGCGGCCGCGATCGCCGCCTCCTCGAAGCGATGAACACCCCGATCCGACAGTCGCAGCGGCCCGGGCCGCCGGTTCGTCCTCATCGGGTCAGTGGATCGCCAGAGCCAGCGCGGCGCCGTCGGGCCCCGACCGTTGCGCCGCGTACGCCGCCAGCGGGCACTGCGCGTACACGACGAGCCGGTTCGCGGGCCCGCGACGCCGGTCCCACCGGTGCAGCGCCAGCCGGAGCAGCGCGACGTGCCAGCACCGGCGCCATGCCTCCCGGGCCGCGGCGCCGAAGAGCCCCGCGACCTTGCCAAAGGTGGCACCGGCTACCGGCATGACCCACGGCACGTCGAACGGGGTCAGGACCTCGACGGTGTCGCCACGCCCTTCCAGATACCGGCGTACGTACTCGACGTGCATCTGCGGGCCGGCGACCTCGCGCTCGATGCGGGCCGCGAGCCGCTCGCCCCAGTGACCACGTTCGGACGACGGCCGGCCCGCGAGCTCGTCGTGCCTGCGCACGTCACGTTGGCGCTGGACGACGAGCACGTGGAGCGGCTCAGGCATGCCCGGCGACGAGGCTGGTCAGGAACGCCTCGATCTGCGGGCCCACGACCGACGCACCGAATTGAGCGCGGAACCGCTCGTACGCAGCCCGGCTCGCCCGCTCCAGAGCATCCTCGTCGCCCATCAGGTCGACGAGGACCTTGGCCGCGTCGCCGGCCGAGTCCAGCGAGACGTACCGACCCTCGACACCGTCGTCGAACACCTCGGGAATCCCCCCCACCGGCGCCGCCACCACCGGCAGGCCCTTCGCCATCGCTTCGATGAGCACGATACCGAACGCCTCGATCACCGACGCATGCACGTACACCCGGTGGGCCTCGAGCAGGGCACCGACGTCGCGGCGCTCGCCCGCGAACACGACCTGACGCTCCATCCCCAGCTCCCGCGCGTGGGCCTCGAGCGCGGTCCGCTCGGGACCGTCGCCCACGACCGTCAACGTGTAGCGATAGCCGAGCTCGGCCGCCGCAGCCAGGACATCGAGGACGAACCGGTGGTTCTTCTCGACGACCAACCGGCCGACACTGACCAGGTCGCGGGTCGGTGGGGGTCGGTCGGCCGGGTCCGACGACCAATCGTCGGGCAGGAAGTTCGGGTACACCGCGCACGGCATCCGCCGGGTCATCGGCAGGGTCCGGTAGAGCTCGACCTGGCGCCACCTCGAGACGAGGACGATGCCGTCGACCCGAGGGATGATCTCCTGGTCGAAGTCGACGAGCGAGCTGTAGAGGAACGAGCCCGGCTCGCACAGCCCGCGCTCCCAGAGCTCGTCGGCCTCGTTGACCGCCGAGTGCATCCCGAGCGCCACGCGCGTTCCGGGCCGGCGCCACCGGAGGGCTGCGTCGGCCGTGAGGGCGCACTGCGCGTAGAACACGACCGGTGGACCCGGCGCCAGGAACCGACTGCTCTGCCGGCGGAGCTCGAGACCGATGAGCCATGCGTGCCAGATGCGCCGCCACCGCTCGTACACGCCCGGTCCCAGCGGCCGCAGCAGGCGCGTCGTGCCTGCACCCAACACCGGGAGGAGCCACGGCGCATCGAACGGCGTGACCACGATCACCTCGTGGCCGGCCTGCTCGAAGACCTCGCGCACGTGGTCGCAGTGGACCTGGACGCCGCCGATCTGACGGTCCACGCGGGCTGCGAGACGGGCACCGAGGCGATTCACGCCGGCGAGCCAACGGAACCGGCCGGGGCGTGGTCCGGCGACCGGTTTGATGTCCCGCTGGCGCGACACGATGATGAGGCGGACCGGCTCAAGCGCCATCGAGCGGCTCCAGGCCCAGTGGCTCCGAGACCAGCCGGTAGCGGCGTCCGCATTCGCAGGCCATGTGGTCGGGCAGGCGCTCCCCGCACTCGCACATCCAGCCGATCCGGCGCGCCGGGTTGCCCACGACCAGGGCGTGGGCCGCCAGATCGCTCACGACGACGGCGCCCGCTCCGACGAACGCGTGCGCACCGATCGTCGTGCCACAGACGATCGTCGCGTTAGCACCGATGGTGGCACCTCGACGCACGTACGTGGGCACGAAGCCGCCCCGACCCTTCTTGATCGCCGAGCGCGGGTTCAGATCGTTCGTGAACGTCGCCGCCGGGCCGAGGAAGACGTCGTCCTCGACCGTGACGGCGTCCCATACGAACACGCCGTTCTTCACCGTCACATTGTTGCCGAGCCGCGCCCCCTCCTCGATGAACGCGCCGTCACAGATGTTGCAGTCGGCACCGACCGTCGCGCCGCGCATCACGTGCGCGAACGCCCAGATCCTGGTGCGGGGCCCGACGTCGTCGGACTCGCAGAGACCCTGCGGATGGACGAACACGCTCGGGTCGCGGTTCACGCGCCCACCAGCGACGCGTACAGCGCCTCGACCACGCGCTCCTGCTGGGATCGATCGATGCCGGGGAAGATCGGCAACGACAGGATCTCCGCGGCCGCGGCCTCCGCGACGGGAAAGGAGCCGGGGCCGTTCCCGAGGTCGCGGAACGCCGCATGGAGGTGCACGGGGACCGGATAGTGGATACCGGCCGCGACGCCGCGGGCGTGCAGGCCCGCGAGCACCGCGTCCCGGTGACGTACGCGCACGACGTAGAGGTGCCAAACGTGCGTGTTGCCGGGCGCGGTGCCGGGAAGGACGACGTCGTCGAGACCGGACAGGAGCTCGTCGTAGTACGCGGCGGCGGCCCGTCGCCGATCGTTCCACTCGTTCAGGCGGCGCAGCTTGGCCCGCAGGACCACCGCCTGAAGCGTGTCGAGTCGGCAGTTGAAGCCGAGCACGTCGTGGCGGTAGCGCTCGGCGCTCCCGTGGTTGCGCAGCACCCGGAGGCGGGCCGCCAGTGCCGGGTCGTCGGTGACGACCGCCCCCGCGTCGCCGTAGGCGCCGAGGTTCTTGCCCGGGTAGAAGCTGGTGGCCGCCGCGTGGCCGACCGAGCCGATGCCGGCGCCACACCGACTGGCTCCCTGAGCCTGGGCCGCGTCCTCCAAGAGCAAGACCCCGCCGTCGCCGATCGTTTCGGCGAGCTCCTCCATGGGGGCGAGCTGACCGTACAGGTGCACCGGCAGCACCGCACGGACCTCGCGAGCCAGGGCGTCGTGCACCCGCGCCGGGTCGACGAGCAGTCCCACCGGTTCGCAGTCGACCAGGACCGGTCGCGCTCCGGCGCGCACGATCGCCTCCACGGTTGCGACGAACGTGTTGGCCGGCGTGACGACGGCGTCGCCCGCGCCGACGTTCGCGGCCCGGAGCATGAGCTCGATGGCGTCCGTGCCGTTCGAGACGCCGATGCACTCGCGCCGGCCGCAGAACGCGGCGAACTCCTCCTCGAACGAGGTGACGTCCGGGCCGTCGATGAACGCGGTCGACCGGAGCACGCGCTCCCAACCCTCCGCAACCTCCCGGGCCACCGCGCGCTGTTGCCAGCCCAGGTCGACGAGCGGGATGGGGTCGGCGGCGACGTCGGCCGTCATGCCGCCTGAGAGCCGGTACGGATGCGACCGGTCCGCGAGAGCCGCGCCTGCTGCGTCTTGTACCATCCGACGACCCGCGGCCCTAGCAGGCGCGACACGAACCGCCGCACCATCATCCAGTCGGCGAGGAACCGGAGCCGGCCCGGGTGCAGCAGCCGGTCGCGGTGCTTGCGGATGAAGCGCGTCTTCATCGCCCAGATGCGCACGATGAGCCGAGCGCTGTCGACGTAACCACTCGACGTCGGCGTCGACCACGTGGCCGAGTCGCTCCCCGAATGCACCCGGTAGTTCACGGCCGGCGTGTCGAGGAAGCACAGATCCCAGTCGAGCGCGATCCGCAGCCACAGGCTGACGTCCGATGCCGGTTGGTCGGCCGGGTCGTAGGGGATCTCGGGTAACGCCTTCGTACGCATCAGCACGGTCGGCGAGCACACGCGGCACCCGTGACGAATCGTCTTGCGAATGAAGTCGGGCCCGGATTCGAGGGTGTCGCCCACAAGGTCATGAGTCCAGTCGACGCGCTCAACTCGGATGCGCCCATCTTCGTCCATCAGGTTCATCGACGCGTGGACCATCCCCGCCGTCGGGTGCGCGTCGAGGGCGGCGACCGCCCGGTGGAGCGCACCCGGCGCCATGGTGTCGTCGTCGCCGAGCACCAGCGCGAACTCGGTGTCCGCGCTGGTCAGCCCGAGGTTGCAGTTCCCGAGCCACCCGTAGTTGCGCGGGTTGCGCCGGTACGTGATGCACGGATCGTGGTACTGGGCGATCACGTCCGGCGTGTCGTCGCTCGAGTGGTCGTCGCAGACGAGGATCCGGACCGGGATGCCCTGTTCCAGGACGCTGTCGATCGCGCCGGGCAGGTACTTCGCCCGGTTGTACGTGGCGATCACCACCGTCACCCGGGGCTCCTCGCCGGGCAGAGGAGCAGTCATCGGGCAGCACCCATCGCGTCACGGATCGTGGTCACGACGCGAGCGTGCTCGTCGTCCGTCATCTCGTGGAACATCGGGAGGATGATCGAATGGGCGGTGAGCCACTCGGTGGTCGGCAGCGCCCCGTGGACGTGCCCCGCGTACGCCGGCTCGAGATGCGCGGCCATGATCCCGCGGCGGCTCGCGATCCGACGCTCCCCGAGCTTCGCCATGAGCTCGTCCCGGGTCACGGGGGCGTCGTTCGAGAGCACGGTCCAGAACGACTGGTGGTTGGTGGTGCCGAACGGTGGGTCGCTCGGAAAGGCCAGGCCGGGCAGGTCGCTCAGCCCTTCGACATAGCGTGCGGCCAACTCGCGGCGTCGCTCGACGATCTCGCCGAGCCGGCCGAGCTGCACGATGCCGACCGCGGCCTGGATATCCGTCATGCGGTAGTTGAACCCGGTCTCCAGGTACTGCTCGATCATCGGCCGGCCGAGCTCATGGCGCTTCGACGCGCTCACGTTCATGCCGTGCTCGCGAAGACGGCCCAACCGCTCGGCCAGGTCCGCGCGCGCTGTCATCAACATCCCACCTTCGCCCGTGGTGATGATCTTGCGCGGGTGGAACGAGAAGGCGACGAGATCGGAGCCCGTTCCGACGAGCGCCCCACCGATCGTCGAGCCGATCGCGCACGCCGCGTCCTCGACGACGTGGACGCCGCGCGGGTCGCACAGCGTGTGCACCTCCTCCACGTCAGCCGGCATACCGGCCTGGTGCACGAGGATCACCGCGCGGGTCGCCGGGGTCAGCGCCGACTCGATCGTCGCGACGGTCAGGTTCTGCGTCTGCTCGTCGACGTCGGCGAAGACGGGACGCGCACCGACGTAGCGAACCGCGTTGGCGGTCGCGATGAACGACAGCGACGGAACGACCACGTCGTCGCCCGGCCCGACGCCGAGCACCACCAGCGCGAGATGCAGCGCAGCGGTGCACGACGACAGCGCCACGGCGTGCTGCGCCCCGACGAGTTCTGCCATCGCGTGCTCGAACGCCCCGACTCTCGGGCCCTGCGCGACCCAGCCCGACGCAACGGCCTCGGCGGCGGCCGCCTGCTCGGCCTCGCCGAGCCAGGGCTTCATGATCGGGATCGGCGCGACCCCCGCCACCACGCCTGTCACCGCGAAACGCTCGCCGCTCCGGCCGGCCCCATCGCCTGCTCCGCCCGCCACCACGCGACCAGGCTCCGCAGCCCTTCCTCGAGGCCGACGCGCGCGCGAAAGCCCAAGAGCGCCTCGGCGCGTTCGGTGCCGGCCAGCCGCCGGGCAACGGCGTTGACCTTCCGCTCGGGACCGTGTTCGGGCTCGAGATCGGATCCCATGACGTGCAGCAACGCGCTCGCGAGCTCGCGCAGACTCGTCTCCTCGCCACTCGCGACGTTGGCGACCACGTCGCTCGCCGAGGACTTCATGGCCAGGACGTTCGCGTCGACGATGTCGTCGATGTAGACGAAGTCCATCGTCTGGCGACCGTCGCCGAGGATCAGCGGCGGCTGCCCAACCGCGATGCGCTCCATCCAGCGGATCAAGACCTCGGTGTACACGCCGTGGATGTCCATGCGGGGGCCGTACACGTTGAAGTACCGGAGCCCCACGTACGGGAGGCCGTACATCTCGTTGAAGCTGCGGAACAGCCCCTCGTTGAACGTCTTGGCCGCGCCGTAGATCGTCCGGTTGTTGTAGGGGTGGTGCGCCTCGGTCGTGGGGAACTCGTCGGCCTGACCGTAGACCGACGCCGACGACGCGAACACCACCTTCTCGATCCCGTGCCGGACCGCGGCGTCCGCGACGTTGAACGTGCCGTCGACGAGCACTTCGAGCGCGAGCCGGGGATCCTCGGCACATTGTGTGATGCGGATCGCGGCCTCGTGGAAGACGAGGTCGCATCCGGCCGTCGCGGCGTCGACGGTCTCACGATCGCGGATGTCGCCCTCGAACACGGTGACCGGGCCCCGGCCGACGGCCTGCTCGAGGTTGGCCATGCGGCCCCGGTCGAAGTTGTCGAGAATCCTGATCTCGGCGACACCCTCGTCGCACAGGCGGTCCGCGATCGTGGAGCCGACGAGCCCGGCGCCGCCGGTGATCAACACCCGCTTCCCCTCCATCACCGGTACCCCTCCAGCCGCACCATCGCCCCGTTGGCGCGGATGCTCACCGCGGCCGCCTCGAGGATCTTGAGGATCCGGAGACCCGAACGACCATCGGTCACGGGCGCGCGGTGCTCGCGGATCGCCGACACGAGCTCGCGCACCACGCCCTGGAGCGCCTCCCCCGTCTCGGGCAGCGCGGGCACGACCATGT
Organism: Acidimicrobiia bacterium; assembly: GCA_046331155.1. Taxonomy (GTDB): domain Bacteria; phylum Actinomycetota; class Acidimicrobiia; order IMCC26256; family CAWATG01; genus JAXLRK01. The sequence continues at coordinate 278,971 of JAXLRK010000002.1, read as the reverse complement.
CGCCCATGCGGTAGGACACCATCAGGTTGCGCTTCTCGTCGTCGACCGCGGGCGGGCCCACCTCCACGCCGCAGTCGACGAGCATCACCCGCTGGTACGGCTTCATGTCGTCCCATACGACCATCGACTTCGATCCGGCGATGATCATCTGACGGATCTTGCTCGGGCTCAGCCAGTTCACCGACACGTGGACGATCGCACCGGTGTTGAGCGGAAGCGTGAGATACCCGATGCATGACTGGCCCGCGCCGATCGGGTCCGCGCCGTAGGCGGCCACCTCCACGGGATAGACGCCCTCGGGGAGGATGTAGTCGAGAATGGAGAGATCGTGGGGCGCGAGGTCCCAGAAGACGTCCACCTCCGACTGGACGAGCCCGAGGTTGACTCGAATGGAGTCGAGGTAGTGGAGCTCACCGAGCGTCCCGTCGTGCATGATCCGGTGGATGGCACGCACCGCAGGCGTGAAACAGAACGTGTGGTCGCACATGAGCACCCGGTCGTGGCGCTCGGCGGCGCGCACGAGCTGCTCACCCGCCGCGACCGTCTGCGCGAGCGGCTTCTCCATCAGCACGTGCCGGCCCGCCTCGAGGCACGCGACTCCGAGCGGGAGATGCGACGCGGGGGGTGTGGCGATCGCGACGGCTTCGACCCCGGGATCCGCGAGGACCTCGTCGATCGACGACGCGATCTTCACGCCGTTGTGGCCCTTCAGGGCCTTCTCCGCCCGCTCGGGCTGTGTGTCGCAGACCCAGCGGAGCTCGGTGTCCGGTGAACCGAGGAAGTTCCGGACGAGGTTGGGCCCCCAATATCCCGCGCCGACGACGGCGACGCCGAGCTCGTTCACGACGACGCAACCCCCACTCCTGCCCGTGCCTGCCACGAGGGTAGGGTCGTCCGCGGTCCGTCGACCACCCCGGCGTCGGCTGGTTCGCGCCGAACGTGACTTGCGCGTCCGAGCGCCGGCATCAAGATCATCCCTGGTCAGCCCCCGTCTGCGCCGCCACGTCCCCACCCGTGGACGCTGAGTATAGTGGCATTCGTTGGGAGTCTTGCCACTGTGCGTAGTATCAGTAGGATTCTCGACATATAGCCGTCTCCAGTACGTATCGCCCAGGAGACGAGCTCGGGCGGTACCGGTCCCCGAGGATACGCACCGGGGCGTGCGGTCGCCGCCCGCACCGCCGGGCGTCGGCGAAGGAGGGCCGCGTGAACGGACCGTTGGAGCGACCGGCGACCCCCGACGCGGCCGCGCGGCTGCGCGGCGTGGCCCGCCGGATGGGACTGCGGCGTCCTCGCCGGGAGCACCTCGCCGCGTTGCGCCTCGCCGCGGAACGGCACCTGCTCCCCGCCGTCCGTCGGCCCGGACCGCGGCGGTCGCGCATCCTCTGCTACCACTCGGTGGGGACTCCCGAATGGGGGGTCAACGACATCGCGCCCGAGCGGTTCGAACACCACCTTCGCGACGCGCTGGAGCTCGGCTACCGCTTCCGCCCCGCCCGTGAGCTCGCGGACGGGGCCGTCGACGATCGCTCACTGGCGATCACCTTCGACGACGGGGTGCACACCGTCCTCACGGCCGCGGCGCCGATCCTCGCCGACCTCGGCATCCCCTGGTCGGTGTTCGTCGTCACCGAATGGGCCGACGGCCGCCACCCCTACCTCCCGGCGGATCGATTCCTCGACTGGGCCGACGTGCGTCGGCTCGCCGAGATCGGCGTGACGATCGGCAGCCACTCGGTCTCCCACCCGGACTGCGCGACCCTGTCGTCCGCGGACCTCACCCGCGAGCTCGCAGATTCCCGCGCCCGGATCGAGCAGCAGACGGGTCGGGCCGTGGACGAGTTCGCGATCCCCGTCGGCCAGTCCGCCAATTGGCCGGCCGACGCCACCCGGCTGGCGCACGAGGTCGGCTACTCCGCGGTGTACGCGCAGTCCGAGCTCCGACGGCCACCGGGAACGATCCCGCGCACCTTCGTGACCCGCACCGACAGCACGCGCGTCTTCCGCGCCGCGCTCGCCGGGGTCTTCGACTCCTGGGAAGAGTGGTACTGAACCGGAGCTGCCGACGGCGACCGCGCTACGAGCGGCCCGAGGGCCGAAGCAGTCGGCGCGCCGCCCGCTTCGTCCGGCGCAGCGCCGGGCGCAACGGGCTCTCGAGCAGGAGCCAGTCGGTCGCGCCCGTCAGGCGTTTCGCCGCACCCGAGCGCTCCACCCGCTCGTAGCAGAACTTTCCGTCGAGGCACGCGCGTGGGCGGAAACCGGCCCGCTGCACCGCCGCGCGCAGCGGCAGATCGTCCTGGTACAGATGCCACGCCGTCTCGTCCTCACCCCTCGCGCGCACGTCGAAGTTCGCGACCAACCATCCGCCCGGGCGCAGCGCCCGGTGCAGGGTCTGCGCCGCCTGATCGATGTCGGGCACATGGGCGAGCACGTCGAGCGCGGTGATCACGTCATAGCGGTCGGACTCGAGCTCGTCCTCGTTGAGATCGATGAACCGGGCCGTCCGGCCCCGCCGGTCGTAGCGGTAGCGGGCGAACTCGAGCATCGACGACGCGATGTCGGCGAGCTCGGTCTCGTAGCCGAGCGCGTCGAACAGCAGACCCGTCACCCCCGTACCGGATCCGAAATCGAGGTGGCGGCCACCGGGCCGGCGTGACCGCAGGAAGCGGGCCGTGACGATGCTCTCCGGATACGCGAACCCTTCGGTCTGGAGGTACGCGTACCAGAGGAGGTCGAAGCTCCAGGATCGGGTCGACCGGTAGAACTCGGTCGAGTCGTCCGCGCCCTCGCGGTGCGTGGCCTTCCACTCCTCCACGCTCCACCGTTCCCATTCGACGCACCGCCGCACACAATCCTCGGGCTCGAACCCGTAGTAGGTGCTGAGATCGTCGATGACCGAGCTTCGAACGTCGGGCCGGCCGGGCACGAGCAACGCCCGACGGAACTCGCCCATCTCGGGACTGTCGAAGGCCTCCGCGCGCAATGCCGTCCAGGTGGAACGGTCCGCGGGCGCCGCGGTCGGGTCGAGCGGATCCGGATGCCGGCCCTGAGCGCCGGCCAGCTCCGACCCCGCCGCCTCGGGCGCGCGTCGGTTCGGGAGCCGCACGTTCATCGGCCGGCCCGCGCCGGCTCGTCAGCACCACCAGGAATTCGCGCCCTGCGTGGCAGTCTTCGATCCGACATCCTGCGGCATCCTCCCTGTTCAGCGGGCTCGCTCATGGGCGGCGGGAGCCCTTGGAACGGCGACAGTCTACTAGAGTGACTGGGGTGATTGCCACGCTCCGCTACATTTCGCGCGCTTGGGAGCCCGCGCGGCGCGCGGCGGCACCGGCCGGGCCGCTGCGGTGTCCCGGGGCGCCATGAGCGAGCTCGCCGACCAGACCGCCGACCGCGACGACGGGCTCGTCGGGATCCTGCCGGCCGAGGTAGGCGGGCCTCCCGCGCTCGGCTTCGACGCGGATGCGTCACGCGACCGACGCGACGCGATCATGACCACGATCGTCGGGATGGTCGTGTTCGGGCTGAGCGCGATCACCGGGCCGCTCCTCGCGCGGGCTCTCGACACGGCGGGCCGCGGCGACTACCAGGCCATCATCCTCCCGCCGACGACGATCGGCTACCTGCTTCTGTTCGGCTTCCCCGTCGCGTCGGTCTACTACTCCAACCGTCACAGCCACCGGTCGCTGATGATGTCGGCCTGGGCCTGGGCATTCGTCGCGGGAGGCGTCGTCGCGATCGTCGCCTGGCCGCTCGTCCCGCGCTACCTCCACAACCACGACCCACGCACGATCGCATGGTTCCGCGCCTTGCTCGTCGCGATGATCGTGTTCATCCCCGTGTCGACCGCGGTGGAGCTCCTGCGGACGCGGCGGACGCTCGTGGCGTTCAACGTCTACCGCTCCTTCCCGCTCGTGCTCAACACGGTCGTCACCATCGTGCTGTTCGCGATCGGCCGGTTGACGCTCGACACCGTCGCGGCGGCGTTCTTCGGCGTCTATCTCCTCTGGTTCGTCGTGGTGTTGACCGTGACGAACTCATGGCCGGGTCGCGGCTTCGAGCGCGACGCGTTCCGGGTCCAGTTCCAGTACGGCGCCCGGACCGCATTGGGGTCGGTGTCGAGCGTGTTGATCTCCCGTCTCGACCAGTTCCTGCTCGTCGGCGTCGTGAGCCCGTCGGACCTCGGTCTGTATGCCGTCGCCGCCACCGCGGCGGGAGCGAGCGGCCCGGCCGCCGTCGGCATCGGTCTCGTCCTGTTCCGCCAGGTACACGGGGAAGCGGATTCCGCCACCGGTGCCCAACAACTGCGACGGTCCCTGCGGGTGACGGCACTCGTCTCTTCCTTCGTGGCCGCGCTCGTCGCCATCGCGTCACCGATCGTCCTACCACTGCTCTTCGGCGAGGCGTTCCGCGACGCGGTCTGGCCGCTGCTCGTGTTGCTCCCGGGCCAGGTGTTCGCCGACCTCTCCACGGTGGTGATCCAGAAGCTCTTCGCCGACGGGCGGCCGGCGACGGTCTCGCGCGCGATGATCCTTTCGCTGGTGATCACGGTCGTGGGCCTCGCCGCGACGGTCGGCGCGTTCGGGATCATGGCGGCCGCGTTCGTGACCTCAGGCAGCTACCTCGTCCTGTTCCTGTACGTCTACGTAGCGGACCGCCTCGGGCCGCGCCATCCGTTGCGGACGCCCGCGCTCGACGCCGTCGAACCGTGACCACGCTCTTCGTTGCGTCGATCGGCGGACACCTCGCCGAGCTGCACGCGCTCCGACCCCGCCTCGAGGGCATCACCGGCGATCGTGAGGTTTGGGTCTCGTTCGATTCCGAGCAGAGCCGCGGGCTGCTCGCAGGCGAACGGTTCATCGCCGTGCGGTACACCGCACCGCGCGACTACCGCAACGTGGCCCGCAACCTCCTCACCGCGCCGCGCATCCTGCGGAAGGAGGGCGTCGACTGCCTCGTCACCACCGGGGCTGCGATCGCGCTGTCGTTCATGCCGGTGGCGCGCGCGCTCGGGATCCCGACGCACTATGTCGAGAGTCTGGCGCGCTTCGACGGTCCGTCGACCACCGGTCGTGCAGCCCGCCGCATCCCAGGGGTGCAGCGCTACACGCAGACACCATCCTGGGCGGACGCCCACTGGCACTACGCCGGCTCGGTCCTCGACGGTTTCGAGGTGGAACCCGTGCCACGGGACCCACAGGTGCGACGCGTCGTCGTCACCACCGGGACGTCTCGGCGGTACCCGTTCCGGCGGCTGGTGGAGCGTCTGGTCGACGTGCTGCCGGGCGACGCCGAGGTGCTCTGGCAGACCGGCATCACGCCCGTCGGCGACCTCGGTGTCTCGCCGGCCGACCCGATCGAGTGGGCGGAGCTGAACCGAGCCATCGAGCGAGCCGACGTAGTCGTCGCGCACGCGGGCGTCGGCTCGGCGATCGCCGCGCTCGAAGCGGGAAAGTGCCCGGTGCTCGTACCGCGGAGCCTTGCGCACGGAGAGAACGTCGACGACCACCAACGCCAGCTCGCCCGGGAGCTCGACGCCCGCGGGCTCGCGATCGCGGTCGAGTCCGACCGGCTCGACTTGGCACACCTCCTCGACGCGTCCACGCGTCGGACCCGCCGCGTCGCGGCGCCGCCGCCGTTCCGACTCCACTGACCGGCCCGCGAGGTCGACGCGTCAACGGTCGACAGGTCGGCGCGTCAGCGGACGAGCACGAAAGGCCGGTCCGCGTCGCGCTCCACGAACGCGTCGGGGGAGTTGCCGAGCGCGGTTGCGTACGCGATCGGGAACAGGAAGTACCAGTGCGACACCACCTGGGTGAGGAGGTTCTCGGACGCGGTCTGGACCAGGAGTCCCATCCCCACTCCGATCGCGGCCACCACGATGCACCGGTCGAAGCCCGGCCGCGCGCGGCGGAGGGCACGCCGGAGATCGGCGATCAGGCACCCGACGAGCGCCAGCAACGCGCACAGCCCGAACACGCCGGTCTCCACGAACGCCTGCACGAAGACGTTGTGGGGTGGGAGGCCGGCCGTCGTCCGAAGCTCGACGTTCTGGAGGCCGATCCCCGTCACGGGACTCTCGCCCGCCATCGGAAGCACGCTGCCCCAGTACTTCATCCGCCATGACAGCGAGTTCGGGTCGTCGACGTTAGCCTTCTGGGACGACCCCAGGTCGCTCAAGCGTGCGCTCACCGACGGGACGAAGAGCACGACCGCGACCAGCGCGCACAGCAACCCGGTCACGATCCGGCGGTCCTGGAGGAAGCCGACCGCGATCACCGCGATGATCGCGCCGAGCCATGCACCACGTGCGTACGTGAACATCAACAGCGCGCACGACAGGCCGGCGACGCCGAGGAGCACCGTTCGCGGACGGCCGTGGTACACCGGCAGCATGGCGATGGTGAGCGGTATCAGGACGACGAGATAGGTCGCGAAGGCGTTCGGATGGACGAACGTCCCGAGGATGCGGCCGACGGGGAGCTTCGGACCGTACTCCGGTTGCACCTGCTGGTTCCCCACGAGCTGCACGATGCCGAACAAGGCCGGCACGACGAGCGAGACGACCACCGCGATCATCAGGCCTCGGACCCGGGCGGGCCGTTGCGCGAACGCCTGCTCGAGCACCAACAGCATGACGGCGCTCGACAGCACGCGAAACGAGGCCTGGAACGAGGTGACGGGGAACTTCGACCCGATCACGCTCAGGAAGCACGCCGCGCTGACGGCGAACATCGCCCGCGCGCTGCGCGACACCGGCCCGAACCGACCGAGCCTCCGCTGCTGGACCAACCAGCTGGTCGCGGCGACGAGGAACATCCCGCCGACGAGCACGGTGGGTGAGAGCAGGCCGCTGCTCCCGCCGCCCTCCTTGAACGCATCGAGGCTCGTTCGCACGGCGAAGAGGACGAGCAGGAAGGCCCAGAAGTGCCGCGCGGCGACGATGGTCAGCGCGACGCCCGCGACGAGCCCGACCAGCATCCAGGACAGCAATGCGATCCGGGGTCGTGTGGACGCGTACAACCCGAAGGCTGCTGCACCAACAACCATGAGCAGGGCTGCGGCCGCGGTGCCCGGGGGGCTCGGCCGGCTGTTCGGGGGATCCGAGGCCATGTCGCCGTTCTTGTCAGGGGCGCCTCACCAGCAACGCCGGGAATGGTACTCTCTGTGCGAGATCGGCGGGCGCCCTCGCCGGGGAAGATCAGGCACCCGAACCCACGCAGCGAATCACGCCGGCCACCCTACGGTGCAGGCGTCCACCGGAGCAGCAGGACGGTACATGGAGACTTCCCCCCTCATACGCGTGACTCCGCGCCGCGTCATCGCCCTGGTGCTCGCCGGATTCCTCGCCGCCACCGCCACCTCCCTCTTCATCCTCGCCCGACCGTCGACGTACGAGGGCAAGGCGATCGTGTTCGTCTCACAGATGTTCCCACCCGGGCAGTCCTCGCTCGACATCGAGCCGTTCGTCAACGACTTCGAGACCGCGTTGACGCTACCGTCGGTCATGGAGGCCACGGCGAAGCAGACCGGCGTGTCCCAAGCGGAGCTCGGGAACATCCTGAGCAACCGCGCTGCGCAGAGCGCGGTCGTCGAGGTGACCTACAAGGGCTCGTCGGACGCCACGACCAGGGCCGTGGTGCGAGCGGCATCCCAGAACGCGCTGCATTATCTCGCCCAGCAGCAGCTCGACCGGGCCGAGCAGAACCTCGCCGCCGCCAAGAAGGCGAACGACAAGGCCGCGCTCGACATGGCCGCGTTCGAGGCGCGAACGGACTACGTGGACCTCGACGCCGCCTACGCCCAGGAGAGCGCGCAGGTCGTCGACCTGAAGCGGCGGGCCGACCAGGGCGACGGCTCGGCGAAGTCGCAGCTCGACAGCGTCAACAAGACGCTGTCCCAGCTGGCCGCGAGCCGCGCCGAGCGCGACCAGCTCAAGGACGCGCAGGCGGCGAAGCAGCAGGACGTCAGCGCGGCGGAACAGGCTCGCTCCGACGCCCAGGAGCGAATCTCGGCTGCCGAATCCAGCGCGCTCATCTCGGTCGACGCTCCGACTCGCAGCTCACGACTCCCCGCCCTTGCCCGCGGGGCGGTCTCGACCTTCCTCGTCGTCGGTCTGCTCGGCGTCGGACTCTTGTGGCTGTTGGACCGCCGCAATCGCGTGGTCCGCGAGCCGGTCCCCATCGGCGAGAACGTCGAATCGGCGCCGCGAGACCTCACCCCGGGCCGCCGGGCGCAGTCCTGACCGGGGCTCCGAGCGCGGCCCGGGGCGCGCGGGAACGCTCCTAGCTCCTGACGATCCAGTATCCGCCGCTTGGCGCCGACGCGATCGCGACCGCATGCGCCGGCGCTCGCACGCCGTCGAGCGCCCCGCGGAACACCGCGTCGCCATAGGCGAACACGCCGCCATCGGCACCGAGCAACCAGTAGCCATCGCCGGACGCCGTCGCACTGATGCCACGGATCGGGGACGCGGGGTGGAGCCCGTTCGGTGAACCGCCGTACTTGGCTTCGCCGTAGGCGAACACGCCGCCATCGGCCGCAACCAGCCAGTAGCCCCCACCCAGCGGCGTGGAGGTCATCCCCGTCACGGGCGCAACGAGTTTCTGCGTTGACGGTGCACCGAGGAACTTCACGTCGCCGTAGGCGAAGACACCGCCGTCGGCCGCGACCAGGCGGTATCCCTTGCCGGACGGTGACGCGACGATTCCGACGACCGGAGCGACGAGTCGGGTGGTGGCCATGGAGCCGTAGTAGACCGCATCGCCGTACGAGAACACGCCGCCGTCGGCTCCCGCGAGCCAGTAGCCATTGCCCGAGGGCGTTGCCGCGATGCCGACGATCGGAGCGCGCAGCGCCGAGCCCACGGCTGAACCGGCGAATCTGGAGCTGCCGTAGGCGAAGACGCCGCCGTCCGCTCCCGCCAGCCAGAAGCCGGAGCCGTCACGCGTGGCCGCGATGCCGACGACCGGCGCGTTGAACTTCACGCCGCCGTCCGCTCCGTAGGCGGACACACCGCCGAACCCCGCCACCGACGCCGTCACCGGCGCGCTCGGGGCCGCCGCCGGGGCCGCGGCGCCGGGCGCCGGCGCCGGTGCGACACGCGGAGTCCCACCACCGCCGACGGAGTTGGGGCCGTTGTTGACCACGGCCCGCAACTGGCCCTGCACCGTACGCAGGTCGTTGCGCAGGTCCTCGAGCTGCGGCATGCCCTCGGCCGCACCTTCGGCGTACAGGGTGAACGCGCTGCTCTGGTCGACCAGGTAGGCGCCGTAGTCCTGGAGCGCATGGGCGATCGCGAGACCGGTCGGGCTCAGCCCGAGCGAATTGACGTCCACCGAACCGGGGATCGCCGCCAGCGTTCCCATGGGCAAGCTGCCGGAATAGCTCGACCCCCCGTCGCCGTCCTGCGCGGTCGCCGGCCAGACCGGCCCGGCCTGCATCTGCGCCGACGAGGCCGCGAAGGCGAGGGCGTGATGGACCGAACCCTGCTGGAGCTCCCAGGTCCGGATGAGGCCCCCGATGGCGCTGCCCCCGTACGCTCGGGTGCCGCCGGCACCGACGCCGGGACCGGTCAGGTCGTTGCGGACCAGCGCGGCCGCGGAGAAGCCCCCGGAGCCGTCCGGTTGGGCGATGTACATCTCGTCGACGTAGTGGTGGTCCGGCGTGATCACGTGCATGTGGCCGTCGGCTTCCGCGTCGGGCGCCGCGTTGGCCGGGATGTGCAGCGTCACCGTGCCGTCGGGCGTGTGGACCTGACGCAGGGGGTCGGCGTCGGACGCGACGTAGACGGGATGTGACCATGACCCGGCGTTGACGTTGCCCGGGTTCTGGTGTAGATCGTTCGTGCGCGCGTCGCCGTCGTCGGAGAACACCGCGCCGGACCCGATCGACGTGTTCCACGGAGAGCTCGCCGAGAACGGCCACCACGCAAGGTCGCGTTGGGCCAGCGTGGCTCCCCCTGCGGGTGCGGTCTCGTTCGCGGTCAACGTCTTGACGACCCCGACACCGAGTAGCGAGACGAACAACAACGCGGCGAGAACTCGTGCAGTGTGCTTCATGCTCATGTCTTCGTCCGTGATCGACGGGGTATTGAGCAGAACCGCGCTGAGCGCGACCGCCCGTGAACAGTTGCAGAACCGATTCGGTACGCTTCTCCGCAGTCACGCCACCGGATCAGTACAACAATCCGCCAATTCACCCCATGACCGAAATCGCCCGGCAATACGGACCAGCCATCGGTGCACCCGGCGGAATGTCGAGTGTCCTCGCATCCTACGCGCGTCTCCCGCTCGCGTCCTATCGAGTGGACTTCGTCGCGTCGTGCGACAGCGACGAACGACTGTGGAGCGCGCGACTGTTCCTACGCGCCGTGGTCAAGATGCCGCGAACACGTCACGACGCCGTCGCGCAGTTCCATCTCTCCGAGCGCGGCTCGTTCGTTCGCGAGGGCGCGCTCGCTCTCGAAGCGAAGGGGCTCGGACTGCCGGTCGTCATCACGTTGCACGGAGCGGAGTTCGAGCCGTTCCTCGAACGTCACCCGCACCTCACGCGCCGCGTGCTGCGTCTCGCCGACGCGATCGTCGCGCTCGGTCCCCGCAGTGCCGGCGTCGTCGAGCGGCTGGTGACACCGCGCACCAAGGTCGTCGTCATCCCGAACCCGGTCGACCTTCCGGCCGACGTCACCCCTGCCGGCGACCAACCTCCGGTGGCGTGCTTCGCGGGCGAGATCGGTGAACGCAAGGGAGTGGACGTACTCCTGCGCGCCTGGGATCGCGTGCAACGTGCGATGCCCTCCGCGCGACTCGTCGTCGCCGGGCCGCCCGGCGACGTTGCACCGACCGAGCGAGCCGGCGTGACGTGGCTGGGCCCGCAGCCCCGCGAGGAGATCGAGCGCCTGCTCGACGGTGCCCGTGTCGCGGTGCTGCCGTCGCGCGCCGAGGTGATGCCGATGTTCCTCCTCGAAGCATTCGCCCGGGGGCGACCGGTGGTCTCCACGCCGGTGGGTGAGGTCGAGTCGCTCGTGGGAGCCGAAGGCACGCTCGTCCCTGTCGACGACGACGACGCGCTCGCGTGCGCGTTGCTCGCGATGCTCGAGGATCCCGACGCCGCGACCGCGCAGGGAACGATCGGGCGGGCGCGGGCCGAGAGGCTGTTCTCGCCGGCGATCGTCGCGCGCGAACTCGAAGCGCTGTGGGACGAGGTGATCGCGCGACGCGGCTGACGTGCTAGCCCGGGCTAGTGCTGTGTCCAGGAGCGTTCGTCAGGTTCACGGCGAGTCAGGGGCGTCGATGGCAAGGAGCGACGACGAAGGCGCAGCTGTAGCTGCGTCGAGGAGTAGGACGCAGCAAGCGGCGTTCCTGGCCGGCGTGAAAGGGCGCCGACGTTACCGGTCACGGCACTAACGGCGGAAGATCCGCAGCAGGATCGCCTTGACCGTCGAGAGCAGGATGGCGAGGTCGAGCATCACCGACCAGTTCTCGACGTAGAACAGGTCGAGTCGCCGGTAGGCGAGGAACGACGGATTGTCTCGCGCTTCGACCTGCCAGAGCCCGGTGATGCCCGGCGGCACGCTCTGGCGCTCGAGCAACTCGTCGTCGAACTGCGCGACCTCGCTCGGAAGGGCGGGACGCGGTCCCACGAGGCTCATGTCGCCGCGCAGGACGTTGAAGATCTGCGGCAGCTCGTCGATGCTCGTGGCTTCGAGCAGGCGGCCGACTCGTGTCCGGCGCGGATCGCTCGTGTGCTTGAACAAGGGTCCGCCGAGTCGCTGGTTGGTGGCGGCGACGTCTTGGAGCATCTTCTCCGCGTCCGGGACCATCGTGCGGAGCTTCAGGCACGTGAAGAGCTCGCCGCCCTTCCCGACGCGCGTCTGGCGGAAGAGGATCGGCCCGCGGTCCTGCAACTTGATCGCCACTGCGGCGACGAGCAGGACCGGCGACGCGATCACGACGCTGACGGATGCGAGCAGGAGGTCGATCGCGCGCTTCACCGCCTGCTGCCAGCGCGAGAGCGCGATGGGCTCCAGGTAGAACAGCGGCTCGTACGCGAGCGGAAGCGAGCGAAGCCGTCGGTGAGAGATCCCTTTCAAACCGCTCGAGAGATGCACGTGCACACCCGAAGCGAGGAGATCCCGCGTGAGATGGTTCAACTGGTCCGACGGCACGGCACTCGCGGCGATCACGACACCGTTCGCTCCCGTCTCGCGCACCGCCTGCGCCGTATCGTTGATCTCGCCGAGCCACGGGACACCGGCACCCCAGTTCCGGAACTCGTCCGTCGCGCCGACGACACCGTTGATGCGCAGTCCGAGCTCGGGATGCGTCCGGAGGAGCCGGTAGAGCTCGAACGCCTCCTCGTTCCCGCCGACGATCACGATCGGCCGGCTGTACTTCCCGTCCGCGCGGGCGGACTTCAGCCAAGCGTCGTAGCCGGACCGGAGTACCGCCAGGAACACGAACATGAGCAACGCGCCGCCGGCCGAGCGCAATCCCGTCACCGGCAGTTGGATGACACGCGAGCCGACGTACGCGAACGCGGCCGCGAGCGCCGAAGCCCATCCGAGTCGCGCCAACTCCACGGCGCGCACACCACAGACACGCGCGAGGTAGAGCCGTTGCGATGCGATGACGACGAGACCACCGAGCGTCATGACGACCACGGCGATGGCGAGCTGCGCCGGCTCGCCCGCGAACGGGCTGGGGTTCCGCCCCGGGATGATCAGGGCGAGGATCCACGCGGCGGCGAGGCCCACGACGTCGCAGACGACGAGCAGCCGGCGGAGCGTCGGCGTCGTGCTCGGAGCGACGCTGACAGTCTCGGGCCAGAGCTGCAACGGCTCCGGTACCGAAAGCTCCCCTGTCTGCAGCGAATGCACCCGACTCATCGCCCACCATTCCGGGGCGACGAGTGACGACCCCGCCGTCGCACCGCCCCCTCATCCCTGCTCACACCGTGGTGCGTTCCACGGTGCCTTCCTCGTTGAGCCGTAAGTCCCCCAGCCCGCTGCACTCCCACCCTCCGAGGCACCGGCGAGCAGCTTCGCGCGTCGCAGCCGCCGATGGTCGGATCGCTAGGACCTCGACGTCGCCCGACGACGACCGAACCGCACCATCGCGATCCCGCCACCGACGGCACCCAGGCCCACGATCGTCAGACCCACGACGTCGCCGCCGGTGACCGGAAGACCGCCGCGAGTCGCCTGCACCGCCTTGACCTGGACCGGCGCGGCGGCGTCGGCGGCCGCCACCTGGCCCGATCCTGCCGGCTCCGGGTTGCACGTCACGTCGGAGGGTGAAGCCTGGGGGCACTGCTGTGCGCCGGCCGGCGTCGCCACGATCGGCAGCATCCCGCCGACGGCGATAGCCGTGATCGCCGCGAACTTGACGACACGTCCATGAATCGTCATGAACCTACACCTCCTACCCGATCTCCCGCCACGAACAGTAGCGGAAGATCGCGGAGAACACAACACAATCCTTGGTAACTCGGGGGTTTCCGAGCATCCTCTCGCGCCGAGCGTGAGGATTCACGGTCGAGCGCTACCAACGCACCGTCCGGCTCCGGTCGTCGGCCCAGACCGCCACACCGTGACGCCAGGTGACGGTCGGGACCCGGGCCGACGGCTCGACCGACAGGGACCTCGCCCCGCGCGGGAGCGACCATCGGATCCGGAACCTCGCCTCCTGGTCCCGGGCCAGTTGGACCCGGGTGGCGACCACCTGCGCGGGGCCGTCGGGCCCCGCGGCGACCAGCCGTGGGGTCCCGTCGAGGTGGACGTCGCGGGCGTGGCCCGGCAGGGTCAGGCTGAGGATCCCCGCGTAGGTGCCCTCCGCGAGCTGGGCCGTCGGCCCCGCCACGTAGACCGGTTCGCCGTGGGGTGCGTGGTTGGCGAGCGTCACGTCGAGCGTGACCCCGGTCCCGGTCGCGCTCGGCGCGGTCCGCAGCCGAGCACCGATCACGATCCACTGGTCGAGCTTGTTGCCGCCCTGGCTGAGGACCGCGACTCCGACGGAGTCGGGCCGGAGGCCCCCGTCGACGTCTGCCGCCGCCCAAGCCGCCTGCTCGGGGTGAAGGCGCGACCAGGCCAGCAGATGCCGGCCCCGCGCCGCGGCCGAGAGCTCCTCGACCAGCTTGGCGACGTCCCAGTGCCGGCCGTCCAGGGCTCGGAGCACCTCGACGGCGGCGTCGCTCAGGATCTCGTGCCGCCGCGACGCGCTCTGCTCGGCGTCCACCGGGAAATCCTGGTACTGCTTGTGCAGGATCTCGTCGACCACGTTGGACTCGTCGAGCACGAGGCCGTCGACCTCGACGGGCCCGGTGGCCGCCAGCACCGCGCGCAGGGCCACCGGATCGAGGACGAGCACGCCGTCGACCTGCCGGCCCGTGCGGGCCTTCCACATCGAAGCGGCGAGCTCGGCATTGGGTGCGAACCGCGGGCTCGCCGCGAGGTTGCGCCATTCGCGGTTGGGCGCCATCCATCCCCAGCGGGCGTCGAGGTCCGCGTCCTCGATGGGTGGGGCGATGGCCGGGTCGAGGATCAGCTCGGACGTCGGCTGCATGTGATCGACGTGGAACGATCCCCGGTCGACGCTCAGCTCGCCGGCGCTCAACCACATCCCGCTGCCGCCTCGCATCTCGGCGTTGTTGGCCGCAAGAACGAGGTACCGGGACGGGCCCCGCAGGAAGTCCGACATCCCGCGCGACGCGGTCGAGGTGCTGTGCAGGCCCTCCCGCAGGCGGTCGAGCTCGCGGGCGAACCGATCCCGGGCCCGGGCAACCGGTCCGACCAGGGCCTCGGACGGCCCGAGGTCCACGGATCGGAGGCGGAGCGAGGTCCGGGCGGCAATGCCGCCGAGGCGCTCCACGATGGCGACGCGACCGGGCCCGCTGCTCTGGCGACCGTGGATCTCGCGCCGGGCGTCGGTGACCGCGGTCGTCCCTGCGCCGATGACATGGCGGGCGGAATGCGTCAGGGCGTCGACGGAACGCACCTGGCGGCCGAGCACGGGCAGGTACCGCAGGGGGGCGACGAACGGCGAACCGAGGTCGTCGCCCGCGCTCGCGAAGTCACGTTCGGCGCGGCGCAGCTCGTCGAGCCCGTGCCCGCGGATCAGCTCCGCCGGCGACAGCGTCCGCTTGAACGCCTCGAGACGGTCGATCCCGCGTACGGCCGCGCGACGCGCCGCGAGCAGTTGGAGCCCGGCGACGGCGAGCCAGCCGACCACGACGACCAGGATCCCGGCAACGATCCAGCGGCGGCGGGCCCGCCGGCGGGCCGGCACGAGGGCCGGCGCGGCGGGCGAGATGCCGTCGTCGTCGGCCGCGTCGTCCACACGAGCATGGTAGGGGCCGTTTGCGCCCTTCCGGATTCACCGCGCTCGCGTCGGGCATTGCCGGAGGTGCCGTAACCTGCGCCCGGATGAGCGAGCGTGGGGAGGCGGGCAACCCGCCGAGCAGCGAGCGTGGCCCAGCGGCCCGGCGCCGCCCGCGCCGCCGGCGCCGAGAGCGGTAACCAGTGACCGACGAGCCGCTCCCGAAGGTCAACCCATTCCTCCTTCGGAACCTGGACACCATGTGTCCGCTGCGGCTCGAGCGGGAGTTCACCGCGGCCCGCGGTGCGGTCGACCCGGTGAACCAGAGCCGGATCCGGGATGCGTTCCTCGAGTGCGCGCGGACGAACCACGCGGAGCTCCGGAGACCGTCGCTCGAGTTCTTCGTTCCTCCCGACGGGCTCTTCCCGGAGGAGGCGGCCGTGTTCCGCCACGCGGCCCGCTGGTACCTGGCGTGCTTCGGCGACCGTGCGGCGACCGTGCACCTCCACGACTGCGATCGCCCGACCGAGTCACCCCGGCGCGGGCTGCGCATCGGCGGGTGGGTCGATCTCACGGTGATCGGCGGATCCGGGCAGCGCGAGCTGCGCCAGCTCGCGCTCCGGCCCGTCGGCTTCGGGGAGGACGTGCTCGACCTCGAGTCGGTGCGCCTCGCCGTGCTCCGCCTCGCCCGCTGGACCGGCAACGAGCCGTTGCGCGTCACCCACGCCGATCTCGTGAAGGGCACCTGGAGGGACCGTACGATCGACCCGGCCACCGAGGTACCCGCCCTCGCCGAGTGGTTCGACGCTCGGGTCGAGCGGCTGAGGGAACGGATCGAGGAACCCGTCGCCCGGCCCGGACGCGACTGCGGCACGTGCAACCACGTCGCCCGATGCCCGGCGGTGAAGGGTGGGCGCGGTCCCCGGCCGAGGGCCGATCTGCGGCCGGAGGTGATCACCCTGTCGCCGAGCTCCCTCGAGCGGTGGTCGTGGTGCCGTCGCCTCTGGCGCAACGAGGATCTGCTCCGGATTCCGCCGAGCAACGAGTCGGTGTCGCCCGACCACGGGTTGTTCGTCCACGACCTGCTGCGCATGGTGCACGAGCACGGTTCGTGCCAGGACCCCGCCCACGTCGAGGACACGCTCGCCGGGTACCGCGTCGAGGGGCCGGGCCGGGCCCGCGACCAGGTCGCGGCGCACGTCCGGCGCTGTCCCGTCGGCGCCGACACCGTCGGCCACGAGTACGACGCGGTCCGGTTCCACCGCCCACCCGGACCGCTGTTCCTGGGGACGGCGCGCATCGACGCGCTCTGGGTTCACGACGGCGTGCTCGACGCGCGGGACTACAAGACGGGCGCCCGGTACGTGGACCGGGTGCAGGACGACCCCAAGGCACGGCTCCAGGCCTGGGTGCTCGCACCGATGGCCGCGGCACGCGGGCTTCGCCTCCGCCTTCGGTACGAGTTCCTGTCGCCCGAGATCGACGACGACCCCGAACCGTTCGAGCCGACGCCGGAAGACCTCGACACGATCGACGCCGAGCTCGGCGAGATCGTCCGCGCCATGTGGGCCGAGACGGCGTTCCCTGGCGTCGCGGACGTGAGGGCGTGTGCGACCTGCCGGTACCGATCCATCTGCCCGGACAGTGCCGCACCGACCGAGCCGTCCTGGCCCGAAGTCCTCGACGACGGCGAGACCGGATCACCCGATCCCGCGCACGCCGACGGACGGTGACGCATGGTCGACGCGCGCACCCCCGTCATCGTCGGCATCGGCCAGGTGGCGCAGCGCTTCGCCGACCCGACCGCCGCCGCCGAGCCGATCCGCCTCCTGGAGGACGCGGCCCGCGCCGCGGACACCGACGCCAACGCTCGGCGTTCGTTGCTCGACGCGCTCGATACCGTCGCCGTGGTCGAGATGCTCTCGTGGCGCTACCCGGATCCCGGCGCGTTCCTCGCCCGCAACCTCGGGATCGAGCCGCGCTCGACGGTGACGTCGACCGTCGGCGGCAACTCCCCGCAACTGCTGGTCAACGAGATGGCCGCCGACATCGCGCGTGGGGACCGGCGGGCCGTGCTCGTCGGCGGCGCCGAGTGCATGTACGCGCGGCGGCGGGCCCGGAGGGAGCCGAAGGTGCGGCTCGAGTGGTCCCGGCCCGCGGACCCACCGTGCCCCACCGTCGTCGGCGACCCACGGCCCGGCACCACCGACGAGGAGTTGGCCCACCTCGCGGTGATGCCGACCGACATCTACCCGCTCTTCGAGACAGCGCTGCGTGCTGCGGCGGGCCGGTCCGTCGACGACCAGCAACATCACATCGCGAGACTCTGGGCGCCCTTCTCGGAGGTGGCCGCCGGGAACGCGCACGCTTGGTCGCAGCGTGCCTTTGCCGCGGCGGAGATCGACACGCCGGCACCCGACAACCGCGTCGTCGCGTTCCCGTACCTGAAACGGATGTGCGCCAACCTCGAGGTGGACCAGGCCGCCGCGATCATCCTCTGCTCGCACGAGGCCGCGCGCGACGCGGGCGTCCCGGACGACCGGCTCGTCTTCCCGCTCGCGGGTGCCGACGCGCACGACCACTTCCACGTGTCGGAGCGGTGGGCACTGGGACGGTCGGTCGCGATCGGCGTCGCCGTCGGGGCGATGCTCCGAGTCGCCGGCCTGGGCGTCGACGACGTCGCGCGCTTCGATCTGTACTCCTGCTTCCCGTCGGCCGTTCAGCTCGCGCTCGAGTCGATCGGCCTGCGCGGCCCGCAGGCCGGCGACGAACGTCCGCTGACGACCACCGGCGGCCTGGCCTTCGCCGGCGGGCCGGGCAACAACTACGTGACCCACGCGATCGCCGCGACGGTCGACGCGTGCCGCCGCGACCCCGGCTCCGTCGGCCTGGTGACCGCGCTGGGGTGGTACGCGACGAAGCACTCGGTCGGCTGCTACTCGACGACCCCACCCGGTGAGGGCTTCCGGCGCGTCCCGCGGGACGCGACCCAGGCGATCGTGGACGCGACCCCGTCGCGTGTCACGACCGGGTGCTACTCGGGCCCGGCCACCGTCGAGGCGACGTCCGTCGTCTTCGACCGGGACGGCGAGCCGAACGTCGCGATCGTCACCGCCCTCGAACCGGGAGGTCGCCGGGTGTGGGCGAACACCCGGGACGAGTCCGTGCTCTCGTCGATGACGACGACCCCGTGGGAGGGTCGCCCGGTTCGAATCGCCGACGACGGCTCGACCAACATCGTCGCGTCATGACTACTGCTTCGAGGCCGCCGTCGCGGACCCGCGTCCTGTGGTGGGGGTGCACGCGCCGCTGCCCGAGATGCGGGGCCGGGCACCTCTACCGCAAGTACTTCCGGCTGGTCGACGACTGCCCGGGCTGCGGGCTGCACTTCGAGCGCGAGGAGGGCTACTGGGCCGGCGCGCTCGCGGTCAACATCATCGTGGCCGGCGGCCTGTTCGCCATCGTGTTCGTGACCACCATCGTGCTGACCGTCCCCGACGTCCCGGTGCTGCCACTCATCATGCTGCTCGTACCCGTCGCGACCCTGGTGCCGATCCTGTACTACCCGTTCTCGAAGACCGTGTGGATGGCCGTCGACCGCGCGTTCCTGCAACGCCTCGACCCCGACGAGCGCGTCGACCGCTGATCGCCGCGCTACGCGCCCGACAGGTCGATCCGGAGCATCAGCACGCCCGCTTCGAAGACCCACGTCGCCTCGCCGATCATGGCGAAGTCCTGGAAGTCGCGCTGCGCCTGTTCGACGAAACGCTGCCGCTCCGGCCCCGCTACGGGTGGCAGCGGCCTTTCCCGCACCGCCGCGGCACGATCGCGGAACCGCTGGAGCATCGCGTCGACGTCGAGGCTGTCGGCCATGCCTACCGCTCGTGGCGCCTACGGCGCCGGGCCGCTGGACCACGTTCGCTGCTCGGCGGGATACCCGCCTCCCCACGCTCACTCACGCGCCCGACCTTACCCTCGGTCACGGACCTCCCGGCGGGCGATCAAGACCCGGTCGCGGCCGCTGAAGTCCATCCTCACCGTCACGTCGGAGAAACCCGCGGCGCGGGCGAGATCGAGGGCATCGCCGGCCTGGTGGGGGGCGAGCTCGCAGACGACGGCACCGCCGGGCGCGAGCCAACGCGCCGAGCCGGCGACGACGACCTGGATCGCCTCGAGGCCGGTCGGGCCGCTGCACAACGCCCCGCGAGGCTCGAAGTCGCGGACCTCGGGCGGGAGGTCGTCGAGCTCCGACTCCGCGACGTACGGCGGATTGGACACCACCAGGTGGAGCGCGCCGCACAGCGATCCGGGCAGCGCGTCGAACCACGAACCGAGCGCCAACCGCACGCGGGCGCCGACCGACCCGGCCCCGGCGAGGTTGGCCCGTGCCACCGCCAGCGCATCGTCGTCGACGTCCGTCGCCCAGATCTCGGCCTGAGGCAGCTCCGAGGCGAGCGCCAGCGCGAGCGCACCCGAGCCGGTACCGAGGTCGGCGAGCGTGAACGAGGTGGGTCCAGGCCAGGTCGAGCGCGTCCGCCGGGCACCCAGCCGGACCATCTCGTCGATGGCGCATTCCGCGACGACTTCCGTCTCCGGTCGCGGAATGAGCACACGCCGATCGACGAGGAGTTCGAGCGCGCGGAACGACCACTCGCCGAGGACGTACTGGAGCGGTTCGCCGGCCGACCGGCGCACCAGCATCTCGTCGACGTGCGTGGCGGCACGGTCCGTCGCCCGTTCCCCGCCGTGCGCGACCAACTCGGCGGCGTCGTAGCCGGAGACCCGTTCGACCATCCAGGAGGCTTCGCGCTCGGGGCGGGGGATCTGCGCCCGACGCAGCGCGAGCTCGGCGTGGTCGCGCAGGGCGCGCCAGGTGGGCCCGCGTGTCATCCGTCGCCGGCGGCCAGCTGGTCGGCGCGTTCGGCCGCCGCGAGCGCGTCGACGATCGCGTCGAGGTCTCCTTCGAGCACCTGCGGGAGCGCATGCACGGTCAACCCGATGCGATGGTCGGTGACGCGGCTCTCCTTGAAGTTGTACGTGCGGATCTTGTCGGACCGATCGCCGCTCTTCACCTGGCCGCGCCGGGCCTCCGACAGCTCGCGGTCCCGACGTTCGTGCTCGGCTTGCAGCAGCCGCGAGCGGAGGATCCGCATCGCCTTCTCCTTGTTCTGGAGCTGGCTCTTCTCGTCCTGGCAGGTGACGACGATGCCGGTCGGGAGGTGCGTCATCCGCACCGCGGAGTCGGTGGTGTTCACCGACTGCCCGCCGGGGCCGCTCGACCGGTAGACGTCGATCTCGAGGTCGTTGGGGTCGATGTCGATGTCGACCTCCTCGGCCTCGGGCAGGACCGCGACCGTCGCCGCGCTCGTGTGCACCCTGCCCTGGCTCTCGGTCACGGGCACGCGCTGCACGCGGTGCGGCCCCGCTTCGTGCTTCAGCCGCGACCAGGCGTCGACGCCCTTCACCACGAACGTCACCTCCCGGAACCCGCCCATGTCGGACGGCTGGCTGGAGAGGACCTCGAGCTTCCAGCGGCGCGCCTCGGCGTACCGTTGGTACATCCGGAACAGGTCGCCGGCCCAGAGGTTGGCCTCCTCGCCACCCACCGCTCCCCGGATCTCCATGATCACGTTCTTGCCGTCGTTGGGGTCGCGCGGAATCAGCAGCTCCCGGAGACGGGCCTCGAGACCGGCCACGCGCTCCTCCTGGTGCACGGCCTCCTCCCGCCACTGCTCCTTCGCCTCCGGGTCGGCCTCGTGGGTGAGGAGCTCCCGTACGTCGGCTAGGTCGCGTTCCGCGGCGCGGTACTCGCGGTACGTGTCGACGACCGGCTTCAAGTCGGCATGGCGGCGGCCGGCCTCTCGCGCCGCGGCCTGGTCCCCCGACGCGTAGATCTCGGGGAGGCGAGACTCCAGCTTCTCGAGCTCGGTCTCCAGGTCGGCCAGCCGTTCGAACATGATTCCAGGCTAACGGGCGGTCGCCCGCCGTCCTTCCCTCCGGAACTACCGTGCCCTCCCATGCTCCGACGAACCGTCCCCACCCTCGTGGGCGCGGTGTGCGCCGCCCTCGTGGTCGCGGCCTGCGCCGCCCTCGTGGTCGCGTCCGCCCCGCCGGCCCGGGCACAGGACTCCGAGCAGATCAAGTCCTACACGGTCGACATGACCATCCGTCCCGATGGGAAGCTCGCGGTCGTCGAGACGATCGAGTACGACTTCGGATCGGCCTTCCACCACGGCATCGACCGCGACATCCCGGTGCGGTTCCGGTACGACAGCCGATTCGACCGGGTCTATCCGCTGCACGTCACGTCGGTCACCGCCTCGGGTGGCGCCCCGGCGCAGTACACGACGAGCAGCATCGCCGGCGGCATGACACGGATCCGCGTCGGCGACCCCGATCGCACCATCAGCGGTGTCCACACGTACACGATCGGCTACACGGTCGAGCGGGCGCTCAACGGCTTCGCGGACCACGACGAGCTCTACTGGAACGCGGTCGGCGGCGCGTGGCCGGTCCCGATCAGCAACGTCGTGGTCCGCGTGCACGCACCCGCCACCATCAGCCGGATCGCCTGCTTCGCGGGACCGAAGGGCTCGAGCCTCTCCTGCGACGCGGCAACGAGCAGCGGGACCGAGGCCACGTTCACCCAGGGGCAACTCCCCCCCTACTCGGGACTCACGGCCGTCGTCGCGATCCCGCCCGGCGCCGTGCCGAAGCCGAAGCCGAAGCTCGAGGAGCGTTGGAGCCTCGACCGCGCGTTCGAGCGCACGCCGCTGACGATCGGCGTCTCCGCCGGCCTGCTCGCCTTGATGGTCGGGTCTATTTCCGCGCTCGCCTGGCGAAGGGGCCGCGACCGGCAGGCCACCGGCGGCGCGGTCGACGCCGCGTTCGCCTCGGGAGGCGGGCCCGACGAGCGCGTGCCGCTGCTGCACCACGTGGAGACGCCGGTCGAGTTCGAGCCTCCTGACGGCATCCGGCCCGGCGAGATCGGCACGCTCGTCGACGAGACTGCGAACCCGCTCGACGTGACCGCGACGATCGTCGACCTCGCGGTGCGCGGCTACCTGCGGATCGAGGAGATCGAGAAGGAGCACTGGTGGGGCAAGGCCGACTGGAAGCTCACCCGCCTCGGCATGAACGACCCCCTCAAGGCCTACGAGCGCACGCTCCTCGACGGCCTGTTCGAGGGCGGGGCAACGGAGGTGAAGCTCTCGGAGCTCCGCCAGCACTTCGCGGCACGCCTGGCGAAGGTGCAAGCCGCGTTGTACGAGGACACGGTGTCCCAAGGCTGGTTCCTCGCGAGCCCGAACTCGACGCGCCGGGCGTGGCACGTCCTCGCCATCGCGATGACGGTCGTCGGCATCGGTGTGACGGCGCTGCTCGCCAGGTTCACCCACCTCGGCCTGCTCGGGTTGCCGGTCGCCGTCGGAGGCATCGTGTTGTTGTCGGCTTCGCACCGCATGCCGGCGCGCACCGCGAAGGGAACGGGTGTGCTGCGGCGGGTCGAGGGATTCCGGCGCTTCATCGAGAGCCCGACCGAAACCGGCCACGCGCAATTCGACGAGCGCAAGAACCTCTTCTCGGAGTACCTGCCCTACGCGATCGTGTTCGGCTGCACGGAGAAGTGGGCGAACGCGTTCGCGACGCTCGGTGCCCAGGCCACCGACACGGCGGGTTGGTACGTGTCGAACCGGCCCTTCGAGTACATGGCGTTCTCGCACACGATGGACAGCTTCACCACGACCACCGCGGGAACCGTGGCCGCCGCGACGCCGTCGTCGTCGGGTGGGAGCGGCTTCGGCGGGGGCGGGTTCTCGGGTGGTGGCGGCGGCGGCGGGGGCGGCGGCTCGTGGTGACGCCGTTCGTCCTCGGCACGACGCGTCGCGCCGGGGCGAGGGGCCGGCAGTGGACGGCGGCGCAGGTGGAACCGGATCCCGTACCCCGAGTACCGTGACCGGTCCGATGGACTGGCGAGCCGCGCTGCACGACGATGTCGTTCGCAACGGTTCGATCGGCCGCGTCACCGTCGTCCTGTTCCGGCTGAACCAGCTCACGAGGCTGAGCCAGCTCAGGCGCGGCCCCAAGCGCTACCTGGCGCTGCTCCTCCTCATGCCGCTGATCCGGGTCTGCAAGTACGTCTGGGTCGACCTCCTCATGGGAGCGGAGCTCCCGCGCGAACTCGATTGCGGTCCGGGCCTGCGCCTTCCCCACGGCGGCCGCGGCGTGATCGTGCACCGGTCCACCCGGCTCGGACGCGACGTCACCCTGTTCCAAGGCGTCAACCTCGGCATCAGCGAGGCGTTCGATGCCGACGGCGTCGCGATCCCCGACCTGGGGGACGGTCCCGTCCTCGGCGACGGTGTCTACGTCGGCCGGGGCGCGTCGGTGTTCGGGCCGGTCAAGATCGGCGCCCGGAGCAGGATCGGGGCCATGGCGGTCGTCCTGGACGACGTCGAAGCCGACACCACGGTCGTCGGCATTCCGGCGCGCCCGCTGGGAGACGCACGCCGCAGCCGAGGCTGAGGAAGCCCTACGCCGTGCCGAGCGCGGGGTCGGGGCTCGGCACCGCGTACCGGCGCCGGCCGACCCGGGTCTCGACCGCGGCCAGTTGCTCGGCCGTCATGACGGCCCGGAGGCTGGCGATCGCCACCTCGAGCTGATCGATGCTCGGCTGACGCGTCGTCAAGCGTTGCAGCCACAGGCCGGGCTTCATGAGCACCCGAACCCAACGCCACTGCATGTGCCCCGCGGCGAAGCGGATGATCTCGTAGCTCGCGCCCGCGATGACCGGGATCATCACGACGCGCGACAGGATCAGCAGCGGGAGCGCCGGACGACCGAACGCCGAGTACACGACGATCGCCACGACCATCACGGTCAGGAGGAAGTTGGTGCCGCACCGTACGTGCTCGGTGGTGAACTGCTGGGCCGACTCCGGGCTCAGCTCGACCTCGTTCTCGTACGCGGCGATCGCCTTGTGCTCGGCGCCGTGGTACTGGAACACCCGCTTGATGTCCTTCAGCTGGCCGATGGCGACGATGTACCCGATGAACAACGCGAGCCGGAAGGCACCCTCGGCGACGTGCGACCAGACTCCGGTCGCCCCGATCCGGTTCCCGACGCCGCGCACCGCGAGGGCCGGGAGCACGAGGAAGATCGCCGAGAACACCACGAGCGCGACGGCGACCGTCCAGCCCATCGCCCCCGACGAGAGCCGTTCCTCTTCGGGCACCTGGCGGTTCGCGGACCAGCTCAGCGCCTTGAACCCGAGCGAGAGCGACTCGCCGAGCGTGGTGATGCCCCGCACGAACGGGAAGCCGGCGTACCGCTCGGCCCACCGGGGCGCCTCGTTGACCTCGAGCTCGATCTCGCCCTCGGGCGTGCGAACCGCGACCGCCCAGGTGCCCGGCCCGCGCATCATGACGCCTTCCACGACGGCCTGCCCACCCATGTAGCGCGGTGCGGGCTGCTTCGACACGGCGCGGCTCCCGGCCCCGGTCAGGCCTTCTTGGCCTTCGTGCCGGTCTTGGCGTACCGACGCTGGAAGCGCTCGACGCGCCCGCCCGTGTCCACGAGCTTCTGCTTGCCGGTGTAGAAGGGGTGGCACTCCGAGCAGAGCTCGACGTGCAGGTCGGCGACCGTGGAGCGCGTCGTGAACACGTTGCCGCACGAGCACTTCACGGTCGTCTCGACATAGTCGGGGTGGATTCCGGTCTTCATAGGACTACCCATTCTACTCGGCCCACGTCGAACAGCACCTCGCGTTCGCATCTTCGTCCACCGTTCTTTCGATGATCTCCCCGGATAATCGGGGGATTCCATCGAAAGAACGAGTGTCGGGAGGCTCAGCCGCCGGGGCTCGGTGCCTTGGCGATCTCGGCGAGGAACTCGTCGTTGCTCTTGGTCGTCTTGATCTTGTCGATCAGCAGCTCGAGCCCGGCCCCGCCCTCGAGCGCGTTCAGCACCCGACGCAGCTTCCAGACCTGCTGGAGCTGGTTGCGGTCGAAGAGCAGCTCCTCGTGCCGCGTGCTCGAGGCCTCGACGTCGATCGCCGGGTAGATCCGGCGCTCGGCGAGCCGGCGGTCGAGCCGGAGCTCCATGTTGCCGGTGCCCTTGAACTCCTCGAAGATCACCTCGTCCATCCGGCTGCCGGTGTCGATGAGCGCGGTCGCCACGATCGTGAGCGACCCACCCTCCTCGATGTTGCGCGCCGCACCGAAGAACCTCTTGGGCGGGTAGAGAGCGGTCGAGTCCACACCACCCGAGAGGATCCGCCCCGACGCCGGCTGGGCCAGGTTGTACGCCCGGGCGAGCCGCGTGATCCCGTCGAGCACGATCACCACGTCCTTGCCCATCTCCACGAGCCGCTTCGCCCGCTCGATGGTGAGCTCCGCCACGTGCGTGTGCTCCTCCGAGGGGCGGTCGAAGGTGCTGGCCACCACCTCGCCGCGCAGGACATGGCGCCGCATGTCGGTCACCTCCTCCGGCCGCTCGTCGACGAGCAGCACCATGAGGTGGACCTCGGGGTTGTTGCGCTCGATCGCGTACACGATCTGCTTGAGGATGGTCGTCTTGCCGGCCTTCGGCGGCGAGACGATCAGACCCCGCTGACCCTTGCCGATCGGCGACACCAGGTCGACGATGCGGCCGGTCATGTTCAACGGCTCGTCGGTGAGCTCGAGGCGCAGCTTCGAGTCCGGGAACAGCGGCGTGAGGTCTTCGAACCGGACCCGCGAGCGCGCGTCGTCGGGCGACATGCCGTTGATCTCGTCGACGCGGAGCAACGCCGGGTACTTCTCGTTGCTCGCGGCCGGCCGGGCCGCGCCTCGGATGTAGTCGCCCTTCTTGAGCCCGAACCGCCGGACTTGCGAGGCGGAGATGTAGGCGTCGCTGCGCCCGGGGAGGTAGCCCGTCGAGCGCAGGAACCCGTATCCCTCGTCGCGCAGGTCGACCAGGCCGGAGACGTCGACGGGCTCGCCCACGGGCTCGTTGGGCCGGGACTCGCTGCCGTCGTAGGCGCGGTCACCCCGGTCGCGGTTGCGTCCCCGACGGCGACGGCGACGGTTGCCCTCGCCGCCGAAGCCCTGGCGATCCTCGTCGGACCGGGTGTCCGTGCGCGTGGCGCCGGAACCCCCGGCCGGCGCCGCTACGGTCTCGGTCGCGGTCCCGGCGTCCCCTGCGGTCGCCCCGGCCCCGGAGGCGGTGCCGTTGGTGCCGGCCGGGGCCTTGCGGCGCACGGGATGGATCGGGAGCGTCTCCTCCTCCACCGTCTTGGTGCCGGCAGCCGCGATCGACTCCTCCTCCGCGAGTGCCGCGGCGATCGGGTCGTCGGATGCGGATTTCGTCGAGCGGACCCGCTTCGGCTTGGCGGCCGGTGCCGGCGCGGCGTCGAGGATGGCATCGACGAGGTCCGCCTTCTTGAGCCGCGTGATGCCCTTCAGGCCGATCGCGCCCGCGATCGCGTGGAGCTCGTCGCGTTCCTTGCCTTCGAGCACCGATCGCTCGAGCTGGCCGGTGGAACTACTCATGTGTTTCCCCTTGGTGCCGCACGGCGAGGGTTCGCCCGTGCGCCGGTTGTGTTGTCGACCGTCTCCGGACACCACGACGGGAGCAGACGGGAGCGGCCGGACGCGGTCGCCCCGAGCCCCGACGGGTCGGCTGCGGTACTGAGAGCCGGACGCGGTGAGATCGTTCGGAGGACCCGGCCGTGAGTTCGATGTCGGACCGGGGCCTCGGGGGCGACCTCTGTGGATCCGCTGCCCCCGGCCCGGTCAATCTTCGCGTCGTAGCCGTCGGCAGGTGGGGATTTCCCCGGCGCGCCCGCAGCCGGGTCGTCGGGAAGTGTAACGACCACTCAACCCTCCGGCAAAAGCGGGAAATTCCCTTCCGGTGCCGGAGACCGAGCGATGCCACGGACCGTGGCCGGACCCTGAGACGGGTCGCGCCGGCCCGACCGGCTACCGGACCCCTGCGAGCAACCGGCCCATGAGCCGGTGGCCCGGCACCACGGGGGCGGCAGAGGTTCCGCTCTCGGTGTACTGGCCACCCGGTCCGTCGATCGTCGAGTCGAACAGCAGGTACGGCACCGGTTCCGCGGTGTGGGTGCGGATCGTGCACGGGGTCGCGTGGTCCGGCAGGAGCAGGACCCGGTACTCGCCGTGCGCATCGAGCGCGCCGACGAGCGGGCCGATGATGTCGCGGTCCCACGACTCGAGCGCCGTGACCTTCACCTCGGCCAGACCCTGGTGACCCGCCTCGTCGGTCGCCTCCACGTGGAGCAGGAAGAAGTCGCGGTCGCGGAGGCTCGCGATCGCGGCGTCACGTTGCGCGGCGTAGTCGTTGTCGAATCCCGCGGTTGCGCCCGGGACGTCCACCACCTCGATCCCGGTCAGCACGCCGAGCCCGCGCACGAGGTCCACCGCGGACGTCAGCCGGCCCGCGACGCCGTGGACCTGCTCGAACGACGGCATGCGCGGCCGGACTCCCTGCCCCCACAGCCAGATCTGCGTGGCGACGGACCCGACGGCCGACGCGGCCTCGCGCACCACCGGGCGCGACGCGTCCATGAGCGCGACGAGCTTGTCGGCCGCGGGGCCGCTCGGCGCGACCACCGGCTGCCCGGTCAGGTCGTGGGGCGGCACACAGCTCGCGTCGGACCACGCGCGGGGCACGACGACGACGTGGCGGTACTCGACGCCGGGGTGGAAGCGGACGCCGTCGCGCCCACCGCCGAGCGCGGCGTCGAGCGCGGCGACGATCGGATGGCTCTGCGCGCTCGAGACGTGCCCGGCCGCGAAGTCGACCATCGTGCCGTCGTCGTCGACGACGACGAGGTTGCACCGGTACGCGACCTCGTCGGGCCCGAGCTCGACGCCCATGGCGGCGGCCTCGATCGGCGCTCGGCCGGTGTGGAACTCGGCCGGGTCGTAGCCGAGGATCGCCATGTTCCCGACGTCGCTCCCGGGCGGCATCCCCTCCGGGATGACCGCGGCCCGCCCCACCTCGCCGCGCCGGGCCAGCCGGGCGAGGTTCGGCATCCGGGCGGCTTCGAGCGGGGTCCGGCCGCCGAGCTCGGGGAGCGGCACGTCGGCGCACCCGTCGGGGACGAGCGTCACGTACTTCATCACTCGATCGTATCGGCACGGGTCTCGGGTCCCGCCGCGATCCGTGCGACCTCACGGCCCGGATCCGACCGTCTACCGTCTCCCCCACTCGTTCTTTCGATGATTTCCCCGGATTATCGGGGGATTCCATCGAAAGAACGGGAGGGTTCGGGAGTCGAGAGGAGCACGCTCGGATGCGTCGTACCGCCCATGCCGTGATCGCGACCGCGCTCCTCGCGGCCGCGTGCAGCTCGTCGAAGCACGCCGCCACCACGTCGACCTCCGCCCACTCGACGACGACGTCGACGAAGACCTCGACGACCGGGTCCCGCAGCACGACCTCGACGACCACGCGCGCGCCGTCGATTCCCGCGGCCGGCGACCTCGCTCAGGCCCGGGTGAAGCTCACCGAGCTTGCGCCCGTCGAACGCCCGACGGCATTCGCGACCCGCCGGGGCGACAGCTCCCTCTACGTGACCGAACAGGCCGGCCGGATCCGCGCCATCCGGGCCGGGCGGCTCGACCCCACGCCCGTCCTCGACCTGCGTGACACGATCTCGTCGGCCGGGGAGCGTGGTCTGCTGGGCCTGGCGTTCTCGCCGGACGGCACGAAGCTCTACGTCGACTACACGAACCTGAACGGCGACACGCGCGTCGACGAGTACGAGATGCGCGGAACCCTGGCCTCGCGCGCCACCCGCCGCGAACTGCTCGCGATCCCACAGCCGCAGCCCAACCACAACGGCGGTCAGCTCGCCTTCGGGCCCGACGGGATGCTCTACGTCGGGATGGGCGACGGCGGCGCCGCCGACGACCAGGGGCCCGGCCACGTCGCGGGCGGCAACGCCCAGTCGCGCGACGTCCTGCTCGGCAAGATCCTCCGCGTCGACCCGAGGCGATCGGCCACGGCGCCGTACACCATTCCGCCGGACAACCCGTACGCGCACGGTGGCGGCCGGCCCGAGGTCTGGGCCATCGGATTGCGAAACCCGTGGCGGTTCTCGTTCGACCGACAGACCCACGACCTGTGGATCGGCGACGTCGGCCAGAACCAGTGGGAGGAGATCGACTTCGCCCCGGGGACCTCGG
Organism: Acidimicrobiia bacterium; assembly: GCA_046331155.1. Lineage (GTDB taxonomy): Bacteria > Actinomycetota > Acidimicrobiia > IMCC26256 > CAWATG01 > JAXLRK01. Next base: position 249,468 of record JAXLRK010000002.1, on the reverse strand, counting down.
CCCGCGGCGCGAACTTCGGGTGGAATCGGTTCGAGGGCACGCATCCGTACCGGGATCCCGCGGTGTCGGGCACCATCGCACCGATCCTCGAATACCCACACGACGGCCGGTGCTCCGTGACCGGCGGCTACGTCTACCGCGGTAGCCGCATCCCCGCGCTCGTCGGCGCGTACCTCTACGCCGACTACTGCGGTCACGACATCCGGGCCTTCACCCAACGGGACGGCAAGGCGGTCGGCGACCGGGCGCTCGGCATCGGGGCCGGCAACATCGCGAGCTTCGGCGAGGACGGCGACGGCGAGCTCTACGTGCTGTCGCAGGGGGACGGGGTCCTGCGCATCGACCCGCAGTGACGCGACGTCGGCGGCGCGAGACGCGCTCGAACCCTACGGAGCCCGCAACCGTTCCCCGCGCCGCATCATCGCCCCGCTCAGGCGTCGTGTGATCTTGTGCGACAGGGTGCCGGACAGGCCCGCGAGCGCCTTGTTCTTCCATGTGGGCACGGACGTGGCCCGCCCTCGTGCCAGGCCGGCGAGGGCATCTCGCACGACGACGTCGGCCTCGTCCCACATGAACCCCGGCACGGAACCCGCGGCATCCTCCACGCCGGCGCGCGTCGCGAACTCCGTGTGCGTGTAGCCGGGGCAGCACGCCATCGCGGTCACGCCCGTACCCTCGAGCTCGTCGTGGATCGCCTCCGTGAAGTGGAGGACGTAGGCCTTCGTCGCCGCGTAGGTCGCGTTGCGCGGGATCGGTTGGAAGGCCGCGACCGACGCGACGTTGATCACTCCCCCGTGCCCGCGCGCCACCATGGGGCCGAGTGCCGCATGGGTGAGCCGCACCAGCGCGACCACGTTGAGCTGCACCTCGCGCTGCTCCTGCTCGACCGGGAGCTCGTGGAACCGCCCGAACGTCCCGAACCCGGCGTTGTTGACGAGCAGGTCGACGGGGCGGTCGGGGTCGCGGAGCCGTTCCTCGACCGCCAGCAGGTCCGAGTCGTTCGTGAGATCCGCGGCGAGCACCTCGGCGTGGACACCCCGGACGCGTTCGAGCTCCGACGCGAGCTCCTCGAGACGGGCCTTGTCGCGCGCGACCAGCACGACGTCGTCGCCCCGGGCCGCGAGCTGCTCGGCGAAGACCCGACCGATGCCGGCCGACGCGCCGGTGACCAGTGCCGTGTTCGCGCCCATGACGACCTCCTCGTGGCAACCGCCAGCAAGGTACGCCACCGCGCCCGGTGATGAAACCGCGGTGGGGTCAGAGCCCGAGCTCGGCCCGGACCACGTCGGCGTCCGCGTCGACCGCCGGACCGACCTCGACCTCGCTGATCGCCCGCTGCGGATCCTTGAGCCCGTGCCCGGTCACCGTGCACACGACGGTTTCCCCTGCGGCCACGAGCCCCTGCTCCGAGGCCTCGAGCAGCCCGGCCACGGACGCCGCCGACGCCGGCTCGACGAAGCAGCCCTCCCCCGACGCGAGGAGCCGGTACGCCGCCAGGATCTCGGCGTCGGTGACCGCGCCGATGGTGCCGCCCGACTCGTCACGGGCGGCGATGGCGCCGTCCCGGCTCGCCGGGTTGCCGATGCGGATCGCGGTCGCGATCGTCTCGGGATGGACGACCGGTTCGCCGACGACCAGCGGTGCCGAACCGGCGGCCTGCCATCCGAGCATCCGCGGCAGACGCGTCGAACGGCTCAGCGCGTGGAACTCGCGGTAGCCCCTCCAGTAGGCCGTGATGTTGCCCGCGTTGCCGACGGGAATGCAGTGGACGTCGGGCGCGTCGCCGAGGGTGTCGACGATCTCGAACGCCGCGGTCTTCTGCCCCTCGATGCGGTACGGGTTGATCGAGTTGACCACCGTGACGCGGCCCTGTTCACCGAGCTCGCGCACGATCTCGAGCGCGACGTCGAAGTTGCCACGGATCTGGAGCACCTTCGCGCCGTGGATCAGCGCCTGCGCGAGCTTCCCGAGCGCGATCTGACCCTCGGGGATCAGGACGGCCGCGACGAGTCCCGCGCGCGCCGCGTACGCCGCCGCCGACGCCGACGTGTTGCCCGTCGACGCGCACACGACGGCCTTCGTCCCTTCCTCGAGCGCCTTGGAGATCGCCATCGTCATCCCGCGGTCCTTGAAGGACCCGGTGGGGTTGGCGCCCTCGACCTTCAGGTACACGGTCGCCCCGACCCGTTCGGACAGGCGCGGCGCCGCGAGCAGCGGCGTACCGCCCTCGAGCAGCGTGATCACCGGTGTCGCAGCCGACACCGGCAGGTGTTCGCGGTACGCGGCGATGACCCCGGGCCAGCGGTCGCTCACCCCTCACCACCGATCACGCGCAGGACCGAGCCGATGCGGCGCACGACGGGCAGCTCGCGGACCTCGTGGACCGTGGCCCGCAGGTCTGCCTCGCGCGCCCGGTGCGTGACGAAGATCAGGCGCGCGTCGGCGCCGATGCCGCGCTGCTGCATGGACTGGATCGACACGCCGTGCGCACCGAACGCCATGGCGATCGACGCGAGCACACCCGGCTGGTCGGTCACCTCCATCAACAGGTAGAACTGCGCCTCCACCTCGTCGATGGGCCGGATCGGCTTCCGCGCGAGCGTGCCGATCGTGGCGCCGCGGCCACCCGAGGCCAGGTTCTTCGCCGCGTCGACGAGATCACCCAGCACCGCCGACGCCGTCGGGCTGCCCCCGGCGCCTCGCCCGTAGAGCATCAGCTCGCCGACCGCGTCGCCTTCGATGAAGATCGCGTTGAACGACTCCCGCACCGACGCCAGCGGATGATGTGACGGAACCATCGCGGGATGGACGCGCACCGCGATCTCCCCGGCCGATTCCTCTGCGATGGCAAGGAGCTTGACGACGTAGCCGAGCTCGGCGGCCGACCCGATGTCGTCGTCGGTGAGCTGTGAGATCCCCTCGCGGTACACGTCGCCGGCCACGACCCGCGCGCCGAACGCGATCGACGCCATGATCGCGGCTTTCGCCGCGGCGTCGAATCCCTCGACGTCGGCGGTGGGGTCGGCCTCGGCGAACCCGAGCACCTGCGCTTCGCCGAGCGCGTCCTGGAACGACGAACCGTCCTCGGTCATGCGGGTGAGGATGTAGTTGGTCGTGCCGTTGACGATCCCCATCACCCGGCGGATCCGATCGCCGGCGAGCGACTCGCGCAGCGGCCGGATCAGCGGAATGCCGCCGCCGACCGACGCTTCGAAGAGCAGGTCCACACCGGCGGCCTCCGCCGCCTCGATCAGCTCGCGACCGTGGTTGGCGAGCAGCTCCTTGTTCGCGGTGACCACGGGGCGGCCGGACTTCAAGGCGTCCAGGATCAACTCGCGCGCCGGCTCGATGCCGCCCATCACCTCGACGACCACGTCGACCTCGGGATCGCCGACCACGGCGTGGGCATCGTGGGTGAAGACCGACGCCGGGAGCGGGACGTCACGCTCGCGCGCGAGGTTGCGCACCGCGATCCGCGCGACCTCGATCCGCACCCCGGCGCGCGCCGAGATCACGTCCGCGTGATCGGTGATCTGCCTGACGAGCGCGGACCCCACGTGCCCACACCCGAGCAACCCGACCTTCACCACACCTTCGCTCAACTTCTCGCCTCCTGGCGCCTCCGGCGCCGGGCCGGCAGGCCACGCTCACTGCTCGACGGGACACCCGCCTCCCGACGCTCGCTCAACCTCTCGCCTCCTGGCGCCTCCGGCGCCGGGCCGGCAGGCCACGCTCACTGCTCGACGGGACACCCGCCTCCCGACGCTCGCTCAACCTCTCGCCTCCTGGCGCCTCCGCCGGGCCGGCGCCATTCTCACCCATCGGACGGGGGCGGGCCCGGCTCATCGAGCCGCAGGAGGTCGTCGTACGTCTCGCGCCGGACCACCAGCCGGGCCTCGCCGTCCCGCACGAACACCACGGCCGGTCGCGGCACCTTGTTGTAGTTCGACGCCATCGAGTACCCGTACGCGCCGGTGCACGGCGTGACGAGCAGGTCCCCCACCGCCACCCCGGCCGGGAGCCGCGCCCCGGCGACGATGACGTCGCCCTGCTCGCAGTGCTTCCCGACGACCCACGACTCGAGGGGTCGCGGCTCCGCGATCCGCCCCGGGAGATACGCCTCGTACCCCGCACCGTAGAGCACCGGGCGCGGGTTGTCGCTCATCCCGCCGTCCACCGCGACGTAGGTGCCGATCCCCGGGATCTGCTTGACGGTCCCGACGCGGTAGACCGTCACGGCGGCCGGCGCCGCGATCGACCGGCCCGGCTCCACCATGAGCGCCGGCACCCGCGAGAGCCCGGCCACGCGCGCCGCCTCGTCGAACGCGCCGTGCACGACGGCCGCGTACTCGGCAATCGAGACCTCGGGGTCGTCGACCAGGTATCGCACGCCCAGGCCGCCGCCCAGGTTGACCTCCTCGACTACCACGCCGACGGCGTCCTCGACCTCCCGCGCGATGCGAGCGACGATCGCCGCGGCGCGGGCCCAGGACCCGACGACGTAGATCTGCGATCCGATGTGGCAGTGCAGCCCCGCGAGCTCGAGCGAACCGCTGCGAGCTACGCGGATTGCGGCCGCGGTGGCAATGCCGTCGGTCACGGTGAACCCGAACTTCGACGCCTCGGTACCGGTCTCGATGTATTCGTGCGTGTGGGCCTCGACGCCGGGCGTCACGCGGACCAGCACGCGTGGCCGGACGCCCCGCTCGCCCGCAAGTCGTTCGAGCCGGTCCAGCTCGTCGTGGGAATCGGCCACGATGCGGCCGACACCGGCCTCGAGCGCGTCGGCGAGCTCGGCGTCCGACTTGTTGTTGCCGTGCATGATGATCCGGTCCCCGGGCATGCCCGCGCGCCGCGCCGCGTAGAGCTCACCCCCCGTCGCGACGTCGAGGTGCAGCCCTTCGTCGCGAACGAGCTCGACCATCGCCGTACACAGGAACGCCTTGCCTGCGTACGCGACGTGCTCGGCACCGAATCGCGCGACGTACTCCCGGCAACGCCGCCGGAGCTCGTCCTCGTCGTAGACGAAGAGCGGCGTGCCGAACCGCGTTGCCAACTCCCCGAGGTCCAGCTCCTGGAGGCCGGGGGTGAGCAGCGTCCGGTCGAACGGCTCGTCGCCGCTCATTGCTTGCCGCTCCTGGCGCCTTCGGCGCCGGGCCGCTGGGCCACGTTCGCTGCTCGGCGGGGTACCCGCCTCCCCACGCTCACTCACGCGGCGGGACCGACGTCGTCGGCGTCGAGGCCGTCGTCGAGTCGTGCCATCTCCTCGGGCGCGTGCACGCCGAGCAGCCCGAGCGCGTCGGCGAGCCCGATCCGGCAGGCTTCGGCCAGCCAGAGACGCGCCTGGGTGAGGACCGGGTCGTCGGTGATGACACGGCAGTCGCGGTAGAAGCCGTGGAAGCGGCCGGCGAAGTCACGGACCCACGTGGTGACCCGGTGGGGCGCCCGCCGCTCGGTGGCCTCGGCGACGGTTTCGGGGTACGCCGCGAGGGCCCGCAGCAGCTCGAGCTCGCGCTCGTGGCGGAGCGGTGCGAGGTCGACGTCGTCGAGCGGGCGACGGATCACGCCCGTCTCGGCGGCCTTGCGCCCGATCGACGCGATGCGCGCGTGCGCGTACTGCACGTAGTAGACGGGGTTCTCCATCGACTGGGCCGTGACGACGTCGAGGTCGATGGTCTGGGCGGTGTCGATGCTCTGGAGCAGGAAGGTGAGCCGGCAGACGTCGGCGTCCACCTCGTCGAGGATGTCGGCCAGCGTGATGATGTCGCCGGCGCGCTTCGAGAGCCGGACCAGCTCCCCACCCCGTTCGAGGCGGACGAGCTGGCCCAGGATGATCTCGGGTTCGCCTGCGGGAAGTCCGAGCAACGCCAGGCCGGCCTGCACCGACTTGACCTGGCCGTGGTGGTCCGCGCCCCAGATGTCGATCAGATGGGTCCAGCCGCGGTCGAACTTGTCGCGGTGGTACGCGAGGTCGTTGCAGAGGTACGTCGTCGTGCCGTCGGACCGTACGAGGACGCGGTCGCGCTGGTCGCCGTGGTCCGTCGTGCGCAGCCAGAGCGCGCCGTCCTGCTCGTAGGTGGCGCCGGATGCACGCAACTTCGCGAGCACGTCGTCCACGTCGCCGCGCTCGTGGAGCAGGCGTTCGGAGAACCACGTGTCGAACCGCACGCCGAGACGCCCGAGGTCGTCGTGCAGGCCCTGCACGACGAGCCGGTAGCCCCACTCGGTCACCTCCTCGAGCGAGAGGCCGACGCCGCGCTCGGCGCGGAGCTGCGCGCCCATCTCGTCGACGTACGCGCCCCGGTAGCCGTCTTCGGGCGGTTCGGTGCCGCCGTACGCGGCGAGAACCGAACGGCCGAAGGTGTCGAGCTGCGTCCCGGCGTCGTTGAGGTAGTACTCGCGGTGCACCTCCGCTCCCTGCGACGCGAGGAGGTTCGCGATCGCGTCGCCGACCGCCACCCACCGACCCCCACCGGCGTGCAGCGGGCCGGTCGGGTTCGCGGAGACGAACTCGAGGTTGACGCGATGGCCGGCGAGGGCATCGCCCCGGCCGTACGAATCGCCGGCGGCGGCGACGGCCCGGAGCACGTCGTGGAGCCACGTGCTCTCCAGGTGGAAGTTGAGGAACCCGGGGCCCGCCACCTCCACGCGCGCCAGGTGCGCGGGCGGTGCGGCGGTTACGGCATCGGCGATCCGGGCCGCCAGCTCCCGGGGCGGTCGGCCCGCAGTCCGGGCGAGCTGCATGGCCACGTTGGACTGCCAGTCGCCGTGGTCCCGCTGGCGGGCGGGTTCGAGCGCGACGCCCGGCGCGGGCTCGGGCAGGCCGAGCGACGCGAGCGCGTGGCGAAGGCAGGCGAGGAGGTCGTCGCGTATCACGGAAGGTGGCAGAGCGGCCGCCGACCGGGAGATCCGGTCGGCTCACCCGGTCGGATGGCCCCCCGGGCTCGGACCAGCATCGTACACAACCCGGCCTCCCGGACCACCGGATCAAACTGCCCATATGCATCGGTGGGGCATCTGGCCTATGCTGGTGGGGCTAGGGCAAATCGGCGAGGTGGGCCGTCGATTGCGACGGAGAGTGGCGCGTGGGCGCGCGAAAGGGAGGTCGGCGTGACGCGACAGAGCGGGCTCGGACGTGGCCTCGCCGCGCTCCTGCCCCCGGCGCACCTGCACGAGCAGACTCACCCTCAGCGTCAGGAACGGCCTGTCGTTCGCGCGAGTGGTGACGCAGCCGTTCCCGGGTTCGGCGCCGACCTCCTGACCGACCTGGCGGCCAACCGGTCGGGTCTCGGCTTGATCTACCAGGCGCTCGACAACCTGGTCGACGAGTACGAGCTGCACGACGCCGCGCTCGTGATCGAGGAGCCCGGGCTCGGCCGCCAGGTGTTCACCGCCGGGCGACGGCCGCTCGACGAGGACGAGGAGGAGGCCCTCCTCACCGCCGAGCCGGGCCTGTACACCGACCCGGTCCTGCCGACGGACTTCGACGCGTCCACGCTGACGTCGCTCTGCGTGGTGGCGCTGCGCATCGACCTCCTGCGCTACGACGCCTGGCACGACCCGTTGACCGCGCTCTACGACCGGCGCAGCTTCGACCGGCTCCTCGAGATGGCCGTGGCCCGCTCCACGCGGTACCGCTGGCCGTTCACGCTCGTGCTCATCGACCTCGACGGGTTCAAAGAGCTCAACGACCGCGAAGGGCACGCGGCCGGCGACGCCGCGTTGCGGACGCTGGGCGAACGGTTTGCCCGCATCCTGCGTTTCGGCGACAACGCGGCCCGCATCGGCGGCGACGAGTTCGCGCTGATCCTGCCGAGCACCGACCCCGCCGACGTCCCCGCCCTGCTCGAACGCATCGGCGCGCCGATCGAGGACGAGCCGCCGTGCCAGCCGTTCTCCTACGGCGTCGCGGTCTGCCCGAACGAAGCCGAGGACTTCGACGCTCTGTTCCGCCTCGCCGACGAACGCCTCTACCAGGCGAAGGAAGGCCGGCCGTGACCACCGAGACGCTCGACGACCTGGAGCTCGAGCTCCGCAAGCTGCCCGGCGTGCGTTCGATCGGATTCAGCGACCGCGACGACGTGCTCCTGGTGCAGGTCCACGTCGTCCCCGAGCACACCGAACCCGGGCTCGCGTTGCAGGCCACGCGCCTGGCGTCGCGCCACTCCGAGCGCCCGGTGGCAGTCGAGCTCGTCCGGTGGAGGACCCTGCACGTCCCCGCGCCTGCTCCGGCGGCACCTGCCGCACCTGTCCCCGCCCCCGAGCCGTTGCCGCTCGCCGAGGAGGGTGCGCCCGCTCCGGTGGCTTCGGCGCCCGAGCCCGCTCCCGCGGCGACCGCGGCCGAGCCTGCTCCTGCGGCGGCAACGACTGCCGGCGAGCGGAGGGTGCGGCTCCTCGCGGTACTCACGTTCCCCGACACCGACGAGCTCGAGGTGCACCTCACGCTGGGCGGCAAACGATCCATCGGCCGCGCCGCGGCGAGCCGCGGGTTGCTCGGCGCCGTGGAGGCCACGCTCGACGCGCTCGACACGTTCGAGCCCGAGCTCGGGACGACCGCGAGCTGGGCCCGTACGCTCGAGTCCGCCGCGGGCGAGCCGTATCTCGTCGGCGTCGGCCTCCAGGGCCCGGACCCGCACGGCCAGCGGCACGGCCTCGCCACCGGGGCGAGCCCGATCGAAGCCGCCGCGCGCGCCACGTTGCACGCGGTGAACCGTCTCGTGTCGCGTCCTTCCCTCTCGCACGCCTGACCGGCTGCTCGTCGCTTCGGCCGAGGCGGATCGCCCGAGTACCATCGGCGCCGCGTGAACGGGCCCATGCCCGGGCGCTTCCGCCCTCGTAGCTCAGGGGATAGAGCATCGGCCTCCGGAGCCGTGTGCGCAGGTTCGAATCCTGCCGAGGGCGCTGTGTGATCCCGCGAGAAGCGGCACGGGGCGGCCGGACGTCACCGACCGCCCCGTGGCCATGTCGCACCGCGGATCACTTTCCGGGCGCGCCCGCCGTCGTCGGCTCGTTCGCCGGGGTCCCCGTGTCCTGTCCCTGATCGTTCTCGTTGCCCTTGTCGGTCTCGCTGCCCTTCTCGTCGTCCTTCCCGTCGTCCGCCTCCTGGTGGAGGACCTTGCCGTTGCCGGCGTCGACGATCACCTCGGTCACCTTGCCGTCGGCTCCGGTGACCTTGACGGAGTACACGACATTGCCGTCGGCGTTCTCGAGCTCGGCTGCCGCCGCGGTACCAGGTACGGCCGCGGTGGCCGCGGTCTGCGCATCGGTCGCGCTGGTCTTGGCCAGCGACTGGAGCTTGGCGGCCTCCTCGGCCTCGCTCGGCTCCTTCCCGTCCTGGGTCTCGGGCGACGTGATCGAGCTCTTGTAGGTCGCATCCTGCGACCCGCCCTGATCACCCGCGTTCGACCCCGTGGCGGCCACGGTGGTCGGAGTGGGGCTCTGGTTGCTCACCGCGGCGGCGATGCCTGCGGCGCCGGCGAACAGGCCGAGACCCCCGACCGTCGCGTACACCAGGCGTTTGGTCTTGCTCGGTGACTTCATCTTCGATGGCTCCTTCTTCGTCTCCCCAGGTGTCTCCTGGTCCGACGAGCATCCGCGTCATCGCCTGTGGCCCCGCTGAAGACCCCGGGCCCGCGCTTCAGCGCAGCTTCAGGAACGGCGTCGGAGAGTCACGCGGTGCGCCGCCACGTAGAGTCCCCGAGACCATGAGGATCCTGGTCGTCGACGACGAACCGCGCCTCGCTGCCGCGGTCGAGCGGGGCCTCGAAGCCGAAGGGTTCGCGGTCGACGTCGCCGACAACGGAGACGACGGGCTGTGGATGGCGACCGAGCATCCCTATGACGCGATCGTCCTCGACATCATGCTGCCCGGGACGAACGGCTTCCAGGTCTGCAAGCGTCTCCGCGAAGCGGAGATCTGGACCCCGATCCTGATGCTCACAGCGAAGGACGGCGAGTGGGACGAGGCCGAGGCGCTCGACCTCGGAGCCGACGGCTACCTGTCCAAACCCTTCTCGTTCGTCGTGCTGGTCGCCCACCTCCGGGCGCTCGTACGGCGCGGAGCCCCGGAGCGACCGGTCCAGCTCGTCGCCGGGGACCTCGTCGTCGACCAGGCCGCCCGTCGGTGCCGGCGCGGCGACGTGGAGATCGCCCTGACGAGCCGCGAGTTCGCCGTCCTCGAGTACCTGATGCGGCGGCGCGGCGAGGTCGTCACGAAGTCCGACATCGTGCACAACGTCTGGGACGCGCACTACGACGGCGACCTCAACGTCGTCGAGGTCCACGTCAGTGCCCTCCGGCGGAAGATCGACGCACCCTTCGGCACCACGACGATCCACACGGTCCGCGGTGCCGGCTACCGGATCGGTACATCATGAGGGTCCCACGGTTGCGAACGACGGTGCGGACCCGGACCGCGCTCGTGGCGGCCGCCGTGGTGTTCGTCGCGCTGGTCGTCGGGCGGATCGGCCTCGTCCGCGTGGTCCGCGCTCATCTCGTCGACGCCGACCGGGCCGCGGCCGCGGTCCGCGCCCGGGACGTCCTGGCCCTCGCATCCGCCCACAACCTGTCGTCCACGTTGTCGTTCCCGGGCGAGGAGAACGAAGCAACCCAGGTCGTCGACGGCTCGGGAGCCATCGTGGCTGCGACCGACAACATCGAAGGTCAGCGGATCATCAGTTCGCTCCGGCCGAGAGCCGGCGACACGGTGAGCGAGATCGGCACGATAACGCCGATCGACGACAGGCAGCGATACGTCCTGGTGGCGACGACCTCGCGGGAACCTCCGCACCTGACCGTCCTGTCGGCCACGTCGCTCGAATCGACGGAGGAGACGGTGCGGACGCTGAGTCGGGCCCTGCTGCTGGGCATGCCGTTCCTCGTCCTGCTCGTGGGGGTGACGACGTGGTTCCTCGTCGGTCGGGCACTGCGCCCCGTGGCCGCGATCACGTCCGAGGTCTCCGACATCACCGACCGCGGACTCGAGCGGCGCGTGCCCGTGCCGGAGACCGCCGACGAGATCGAAGAGCTCGCGACGACGATGAACCGGATGCTCGAGCGGCTCGAATCGGCTTCAGAACGTCAACGGAGGTTCGTGGCGGACGCCTCCCACGAGTTGCGGAGCCCGCTGGCCTCGGCACGCGCCACACTCGAGGTAGCCGCCCAGCACCCGGGTTCCCGCGCGGCGCTCGTCACGGCGATCGAGGATGCGCTCGTCGATCACGACCGGCTCGACCGACTCACGCTCGACCTGCTGACGCTCGCAAGGCTCGATGACCGGCGTCTCGTCGTGTCGAGGACGCCGATCGACGTGGACGCCGTCGTCACGGCGCTCGTAGGACGCCGACCCGAAGGGTCGATCGACGCGGACGTCCACGCCGGCATCCAGCGCGTGAGCGCACAGGTGGTGACCCAGGTCGTCACGAACCTGCTGGACAACGCGGCCCGATACCGGGCCTCGCGCACCAGGGTGAGCGCCACGATCGAGGATCGGCACCTGGTCCTCGGGGTCGAGGACGACGGGCCGGGGATCCCGCCCGCCGACCGGGAACGGGTCTTCGAACGGTTCACCCGCCTCGACGACGCGAGGGTCGCGGGCGAAGGAACAGGTCTCGGGCTGGCGATCGCAAACGAACTGGTCGGCGCGGCAGGCGGGACGATGAGCATCCACACCGGCGACCTGGGCGGCGCCGCCTTCGTCGTTCGCCTCCCGGCCTGACCCGGCCCGGCGGCCCCGGAATACCCGGAATACCCGGAGGCGACGATTAGTTAGACTGGGTAAGTAGTTCGCGGACCACCGAGGAGGAGCCCGTTGGCGACGACCACCGCTCCCGCCACCACCGACTCGGTCGCCATCGCGACCCGGCTCCGGCTGAGCGCCACCCGGCTCGCCCGCCGCCTCCGCCAGGAGACGGAGACGGGCCTCACGCCGAGTCAGCTCTCGGCCCTCGCCACGATCGACCGGCACGGGCCCGTGACCCTCGGCGCGCTCGCCGATCACGAGCGCGTCGCCCCGCCCAGCATCACGAAGGTCGTCGCCAAGCTCGAGGCGGACCGGCTCGTGCAGCGCCGGGCCGACGACCGCGATCGCCGCATCGCCTGGGTCACGCTGACACCCGCGGGAACGAAGCTGCTCTCGCAGGTGCGGCAACGCAAGAACGCGTGGCTCGCGGCGCGCCTCGCGACCCTCGACGGCCGGCAACGCCGGCGGCTGGCCGACGCCCTCGACGTGCTCGACGAGATCACGGCGGACGCGCCGTGAGGCAGTCGTTCCGCCGCGCCGCTCACGAGACCTTCCGGTCCCTGCACGTCCGCAACTTCCGCCTGTTCTTCGTCGGTCAGACCATCTCGCAGATCGGCAACTGGTTGACGCTGCTCGCGCAGACTCTCCTGGTCCTCTCGCTGACCGACAGCGGGATCGCGCTCGGCGCGCTCGCGGCCGCCCAGTTCGGGCCGGTGCTCGTACTCGGCCCCTGGGCCGGGCTCGTGGCCGACCGTTCGGACAAGCGCCGCCTGCTGCTGATCGTGCAGACGATCGCCATGGCCCAGTCCTTCACGCTCGCCGCGCTCGCGTTCAGCGGCCATCCACCGGTGTGGGCGATCTACCTCGTCGCGTCCGTCGGTGGCGTCACGGTGGCCTTCGACAACCCGGCCCGGCGGGCGTTCGTGGTGGAGATGGTCGACGAGCCCGACGTCCAGAACGCCGTGAGCCTCAACAGCGCACTGATGACGACGGCTCGCGTGATCGGCCCGGCGCTCGCCGGGCTGCTGATCGCGACCGTGGGATTCGGCTGGTGCTTCCTCGGCGACGGGTTGTCGTACCTCGCCGTCCTGGCCGCCTTCGCCATGATGCGGACGGAGGACCTGCGCCCGGCGCCGGTCACCCCGAAGGCGAAGCGCCAGGTTCGGGAAGGGCTGCACTACGCGCACCGGGTGCCCGAGCTCTGGGTGCCGCTCGTGATGATGGCGGTCGTCGGGACGCTCTCGTACAACTTCCAGACCGTCTTCCCGCTGTTCGTCACCCGGAACCTGCACGGCACCGGAACGACGTTCACCGTGCTCTTCTCCGTCGTGAGCATCGGTGCCCTCGCCGGCGCGCTCCGGAGCGCTCGTCGCAGCACGATCGACGTCGGCAAGGTCGCGATGACGTCGATCGGCTTCGGTGCTGCACTCGCCCTGATGGTGTTCGCACCGAACCAGCCGATCGCGTTCGCGCTCGGCCCGCTCGTGGGTGCGACGAGCATCGCGTTCCTCGTAGCGACGACCGCCATCGTGCAGATCGAGTCCGCTCCCGAGATGCGCGGCCGGGTCCTCGCGTTGCAGGCCATGCTCTTCCTCGGCAGCACCCCGATCGGCGCGCCGATCGTCGGCTGGGTCGCCGATGATCTCGGGGCCCGGTACGCGATCGCGCTCGGCGCGGTTGCCGCGCTCGGCGCCGGCGCCTGGGGCCTGTCGAGAGCACGCCGGTGCGCGCGCAGCGCCGTCGTGGGAGCCTTCGACGTGGAGACCGCCGACACGGTCGACGCCGAGCTCGCCCGCTGACTCGTACCCTCCGACCATCGACGAGGAGCCCTGACGCAATGGCGGCAGTCACCGAAGCCGAAGTCCTCGCCCGCTGCGAGCAGCTGCTCGGCGAGCTCGACCCGAGGCGGGTCCCGCCCGAGCAGTTCCTCGGGCGTCAGTACGACCTCGGTCTCGGTTGGGTGCGCTTCCCCGAAGGGTGCGGCGGGCTGGGCGCGTCGCCGAAGCTCCAGAAGATCATCGACGACCGGCTCGCGGCCGCGGGAGCGCCGAACGCAGCGGCTCGCAACATGATCGGCTACGGCATGGGTGCCCCGACGGTCGTCACGCACGGATCCGAGGCCCAGAAGCGTCGGTACCTTCGCCCGCTGTTCACCGGCGAGGAGATCTGGTGCCAGCTCTTCAGCGAGCCCGGTGCCGGCTCCGACGTCGCCGGTCTCGCGGCGCGCGCCGAGCGCGACGGCGAGGAGTGGGTGGTCAACGGCCAGAAGGTCTGGACCACCCTCGCGCACGTCGCACGCTGGGGGATGCTCGTCGCCCGGACCGATCCCGACGCGCCGAAGCACAAGGGGCTCACGTACTTCGTCGTCGACATGCATGCGCCCGGCGTCGACGTGAGACCGCTGTTCCAGCTCACCGGTGAGGCGGAGTTCAACGAGGTGTTCTTCACCGACGTCCGCATCCCCGACTCCGAGCGGTTGTCCGAGCCGGGCGAGGGATGGCGGGTGGTGCTGACCACGCTCATGAACGAGCGGGTCGCGATCGGTGGCGGCGTTCCACCCCGCGGCGGCGGGCTCATCGGCGAGGCCGTGAAGGTGTGGACGCAGCGCGGGCTGACGGACCCCGTCCGGCGCGACGAGCTCATGCGGCTCTGGGTCGACGCCGAGGTCTCGCGGCTCACCAACATCCGGGCGGCCCAGCTGCGCAGTGCGGGGACCCCGGGGCCCGAAGGCTCGCTCGGCAAGATCGTGGGGGCGAGGCTCAACCAGCTGATCTCCGAGCTCATCGTCGCTCTCCTCGGCCCGGAGGGCACCCTGAAGCCCGACGGCTACCCCATGCAGCGTCCCGAGCACGCGATGACCTGGTCGAATCCGCAGCAGGCGTTCCTGCGGATGCGGGCCAACTCGATCGAGGGTGGCACCACCGAGATCGCCAAGAACATCCTCGGCGAGCGCGTGCTCGGGCTCCCCGGCGACGTCCGGGTCGACAAGGACGTCGCCTGGAAGGACGTTCCCCGGTAAGGACGGCGAGCGCTCAGCGATCGGTGCCCGGCGGAGGGTCCGGCCGGGCGCGTGCCACGACCCACGTGAACGGCTGCACCGCCCCCGACGGCGTCACGTGCTCGGACCGGCGCGTGATGATCGGCTCGAGTCCCGGGCCGAGCCCGTCGAGCAGCCCGGTCGCGCCGTAACGCTCGACGGGGAGCCCCGAGCACGACGTCGGCCCGTCCTCGGCGAAAGTACCGACCACGACGACACCGCCCGGCGCGAGCGCCCGGTGCAACACCGACCGATAGGCCGCTCGATCGGCCTCGTCGGTGAGGAAGTGGAAGACCGCACGGTCGTGCCAGAGCTCCCATCGACGCGGCGGCGACCAGTCGAGCAGATCGGCGCGGATCCACGTGATCCGATCGGGCCGCGCGCTCCGCTGCCGCGCGAGCTCGATCGCCGCCACGGACACGTCGAGCACCGTCACGTCGACGAGGCCGCGAGCCACGAGCGTGTCGGCGAGCGCCGACGCTCCCCCACCGACGTCGATCACCGGCGTCGAGGGCCCGACGCCCACGTGCTCGACCAGCTCGAGCGAGACCCGGGGTTCGGCTTCGTACCAGCTCACCGACTCGGCGCCGGCCGCGTGGTAGCGGCCGTCCCAGTGAGCACGACGATCCGCCGGTTGCACACCGGCACCGTACCGGAGCCCGCCATCGCCCTCGCCAAAGGCGGCCCGACGGTTCTACGGTTGCGTCATGCGCGATTCAGTGACCGTCCACATGGCCGCTCCACCCGAGAGGATCTGGGACCTCGTGAGCGACGTCACCAGGATCGGCCGCTACAGCCCCGAGACGTTCGAGGCCGAGTGGCTCGGCGGCGCCACGGGCCCGGCGGTCGGCGCGCGGTTCCGAGGCCACGTGAAGCGCAACGGCATCGGGCCGACCTACTGGACGACCTGTGTCGTCACCGAATGCGAGCCCGGCCGCGTGTTCACCTTCGGCGTCGGCCGGCCCGGCCACGCGCTCAACACCTGGGGCTACCGGCTCGAGCCGGCGGGCGACGGCACCGACGTGACCGAGTCCTTCGAGCTCACCCGAACGTGGTGGCTCCGCCTGTATTGGGCCGTGCTCGGGTGGGCGCGCGGCCGTACGAACCGGAACGGCATGCGCACCACGCTCGAAGGAATCAAGGCCGAGGTCGAGACCCCCTGAGCGCGCTCCCTGAGCGCCGGCCCTGAGCGCCGGCCGAAACGTCCCCTGGGCGGGCCGCGAACACGTCGGTACGATCAGTTCTCATGACCGACGTCACGACCCTCCCGATCGCGGGCCGGCAGGAAGCGGGCCGTGGCGGCGAGCCGATCATCGTGCGCTCCCCGTTCGACGGGCACGAGATCGGCCGGGTCCCGGCGTGCACCGCCGCCGACGTCGACCGGGCGGTCGCGGCGGCCCGGGTCGCACTGCGCGAGCACCCGATCCCGGCTTGGCGGCGCGCCGCGATCCTCGATCGTGCGGCCCGTCTCCTCGAGGAACGGACCGAGGAGTTCGCCCGCACCATCGCCGAGGAGGCCGCCAAACCGATCAAGACGGCCCGCGTGGAAGCGATGCGCGCCGTCTCGACCTTCTCCTTCGCCGCGGCCGCAGCCCGCACGTTGACGGGCGAGACGATCCCGATGGACGCGAGTGACGCGGGCGAAGGCAAGCTCGCGTACACGATGCGGGTGCCGATCGGCGTCGTCGGCGCGATCAGTCCGTTCAACTTCCCGTTGAACCTCGTCGCCCACAAGCTGGCGCCGGCCATCGCGGCCGGTTGCCCCGTGGTGCTGAAGCCGGCATCCCAGACTCCGTTCTCCGCGATCCGTCTCGCGGATCTCCTGCTCGACGACTGCGGCCTCCCCGGCGGGTACCTCTCGGTCGTCACGGGCGGTGGCTCGTCGGTCGGCAATGCGATCGTCGAGCACCCCGACGTCGCCATGATCACGTTCACGGGTTCACCCGAGGTCGGCTGGGACATCCGGCGCAAGGCTCCGCACAAGAAGGTGGGTCTCGAGCTCGGGAACAACGCGCCGGTCATCATCGAACCCGATGCAGACGTCGAGACCGCGGCCGAGAAGATCGCGGTCGCCGGCTTCAGCCACGCCGGTCAGTCGTGCATCTCGACGCAACGCGTGTACGTGCACGAGCAGATCGTCGACGCTTTCGTCGCCTTCCTGGTGCCGTTGGTCGAGGCGCTGCGCGTCGGCGATCCGCTCGACGAGGCCACGGACGTGTCGGCGCTGATCTCGGGGGCTGAACGCGACCGCGTCGTCGCGTGGATCGAAGAAGCGAAGGAAGCCGGCGCGAAGGTGCTCACCGGTGGCGAAGTCCGCGACGGCATGCTCGGACCCACCGTGCTCGGCAACGTGACGCCGAGCATGAAGGTCTGCGCGCTCGAGGTGTTCGGCCCGCTCGTCGCCATTCAGGCGTACGAGCACCTCGACGACGCCATCGCGCTCGCCAACGCCACGCGGTACGGCCTCCAGGCGGCGATCTTCACCCGTGATCTCTCCACGGGCCTCCGCGCCACCCGCGAGCTCGACTTCGGTGGCGTGCTCGTCAACGAGGTGCCCACCTTCCGGGCCGATCAGATGCCCTACGGCGGCATCCGCGACTCGGGCAACACGCGGGAGGGCCCGGCCTACGCCGTGGACGAGATGACCGAGCGCCGCCTGGTGATCATCCAGCAGTGACCAGGGGTTTGGCCCCGGTGTGACCGGAATCTCAGTCCTGGACGGGCGCTGCCGATGAGACCGGCGTATGGTGGACCACGTGCACCTCGTCGAGGCGTCCCGCCGGGTGAAGCCGAAGCTGCGCGGCTGGCTGCACGAGATCGCGTTCTTCGTCTCGATTCCAGCCGGTATCACGCTGATCGCGCTCAGCGCGGGCGCCGCCAAGCACGTCGGCGCCATCGTGTTCGCGGTGAGCCTCTCGGGACTCTACGGGACGAGCGCCCTCTACCACCGCGGTCGGTGGACACCGCAGCGCGAGCGGTTCATGCGTCACCTCGACCACTCCATGATCTACGTGCTCATCGCCGGGAGCTACACGCCCCTCACCTTGCTCGCGCTCCGACCGGCGTGGGGCGTCACGCTGTTGTGCCTCGCGTGGACGGGCGCGATCATCGGCATCACGATCACGGTGTTGCGGCTCGAGCAGTGGAGCCGGCTGGGCGGCATCCTGTACATCGCGCTCGGTTGGCTCGTCGTGATCGCGTTGCCGCAGATCGTGCACTCGCTGGATGTCCGCGAGATGACGCTGCTCGTCGCGGGCGGCGTGCTCTACACGCTCGGCGCGGTCATGTTCGCCACGAAGTGGCCCGATCCCAACCCCCGCGTCTTCGGCTACCACGAGATCTGGCACGTGTTCGTGGTGAGCGCGGGCGCCTGCCACTACGCGCTCGTGCTCTCGCTCGTCCGCTGAGCTGCCGTCACCTCGACCAGCTCGGGCGCGCGTGTCGGTGTCTGATCACTGCGAGTAGCAACTGACGCGTCCGCGGTCGCGTGGAATGCACGGAGCGTGGCCCGTAGCCGCCGAACGAGACTGTCACACCCCCTCGGTAGGCTGACGAGCACAGCTCGTCAGCCTGCTGCGATGGCCGACCGTCCGGAAGAAGAGCGCCTCCTCGCCGAGTCGGGGGCGGCTGCTCGACCTTGGCTCGTGTCGGGAGGGCCCGTGGCCACCATCGCTGATCCTCGTTCCATCCGTTCCGTTCACTCTGCCCGCTCGTCGGGTGCCCAGCGCGCGGCCGCGCCCACCGGGCTGCGCGAGCAGCTCGTCGCCGCGGGCCGGTCGTGCGCCGACTGGCAACGCCGGGTCGCGCACCTCGCGAGCGCGCTCGACCGTTCCGGCGAGTGGGCCTTCGACGGGGCCCGCACGTGCGCGCACTGGATCGCCGGCGTGCTCGACGTCGAGGTGTGCACCGCCCGGGAGTGGGTCCGGATCGGCCGCGCGCTCGAGGAGCTGCCGGTGATCGACGCCGCCTTCGCAGCCGCGCGCCTCTCGTACAGCAAGGTCCGGGCCCTCACGCGGGTGGCGAGCCCCGAGAACGAGGCGGAGCTGTGCGGGCTGGCCGAACGCACCCCGGCCGGCCGCCTGTCGTGCGCCCTGGCGGCGTGGCTGGCGCGCCGGGAGATGCCCGAGCAGGCCGAGCGGCGCCAGCACGAGGCGCGGAGCCTGAGCCGGCGGTTGGAGCCCGACGGGATGGTGGTCGGCAACTTCCGGCTCCCGCCGTTGGCCGCGTCGGCGCTCATGGTGGCGGTGGACGCGCGGGTGCTGCGCAATCGCCGACCGGCACCGGGGAGCGCGGAGGGTGGCGCGGACGCGTCTGCGGACGCGTGGATGCCACGGAGCGCGGCAACCTGGCCGTCGGTGGCGCAGCAGTGGGCTGATGCGCTCGTCGACATCGTGCGAGACAGTGGAAACGACGGCCGTGGTGGCGGGGTGGCGACCGAGGTCGTGCTGCACGTTCGGGGTGACGGTTGCACGCTCGACGACGGGACGCCGATCGCCGGTTCGGCAACGCGTGGTACGCGAACGCGAGCAGCGCAGCCTGGCGATAGCCTCGCACCGGCCCGGGAGGTGACATGGTGGAGCTCGACGACCGCGTCGCGCTGATCACCGGCGGTGCGTCGGGGATCGGTGCCGCGGCCGCACGCCTCCTGCACGAACACGGCGCCCGCGTCTGCATCGTCGACCTTCCGAACTCGGACGGCGAGGCGATGGCGGCCGAGCTCGACGGTCTTTTCGCACCGGCCGACGTCGGCGAATCTGCCGAGGTCGATGCCGCGTTCGACGCGTGCGATCGCGAGCTCGGTGGCATCGACATCGCCTTCCTGAATGCAGGCGTCACTGTCAACGTCGCCGATCCCGTGGACCTGACCGACGAGGCCTACCGCCGCATCATGCGGGTCAACCTCGACGGCGTGGTGTTCGGCACTCGAGCCGCCGCGAGGTGCATGACTCGTCGCGGCGGAGGCGACATCGTGGCGACCGCTTCCCTCGCGGGGCTCGTGGCGGTCCCGGTCGACCCCGCCTACGCCGCGACGAAGCACGCCGTCGTCGGGTGGATCCGCAGCGTCGCGCCCACGCTCGCGGCGCACGGCATCCGCTGCAACTGCCTCTGCCCGGGTTTCGTCGACACCCCCCTGCTCGCCCCGGTCCGTCACGAGTTCGTTCAGGTCGGGTTCCCGTTGCTCGACCAGGCCGACATTGCCGGAGCCCTCCTCACCGTCCTGCGTGGCGGCGCCACCGGAGAGGCTTGGGTGTGCCAGCCGGGGCGCGAGCCGGTCCCGTTCCGCTTCCCGAACGTCCCGGGGCCACGCACACCGGGCGCCGAAGGCAGGCCGCCACCCGCCGGCTTGACGGCAGTCGGCCCGGCGGCACCCTGAACCCGGAGCACCAATTCGGTGGGAACCGCGTCCTCACGAACACCTATCCTCGTGCGGATGGACATGCCCGCGGGACCCCCGAACACGCTGCCCGAGCCGACCCGGCCCGAAGTGCTCGACGCACCGCCGGCGGCCCAACCACCCGACGACGGCACGGAACAGGTGACGCGGCCCACCAAGCTGATCCGGATCGCGTCGATGGTGCGCAACATGCTCGAGGAGGTTCGCCGCGCGCCGCTCGACGACGCCGGCCGCCGGCGATTGCGCGAGATCCACGAACGGTCGCTCGCCGAGCTACAGGAGGTGCTCTCCCCCGACCTCGTCGAGGAGCTCACCGAGGTCGTGCTGCCCTTCGCCGAGGAGACGCCGACGGAATCGGAGCTGCGCATCGCACAGGCCCAGCTCGTCGGCTGGCTCGAAGGTCTGTTCCACGGCATCCAGGCCACGCTCTTCACCCAGCAGGTCGCCGCCCAGTCTCAGCTCGACGAAGTCCGCCGCCAGCGCGCCCTCGAGATGGGCGGTCGTCCCGCCGGGCCGGACGGTGCATACCTGTGACGCAACCCGCGGCGCCCCCGGTGCCCGCAGATCACGCGGTCTGGCAGCCGAGCTCCTGGCAGACCCGGCCGGCTGCGCAGCAGCCGGCGTGGCCCGACACCGTGGGGCTTCGGTGCGCCCTCGACGAGCTCGCCAAGCTGCCGCCGCTCGTCTTCGCAGGCGAAGCGCGCGACCTCGGCGATCTGCTCGGCGAGGTGTCCGCCGGACGCGGCTTCCTGCTGCACGCGGGCGATTGCGCCGAGTCCTTCGAGGCCTTCTCGGCCAACGGCATCCGCGACAAGTTGAAGGTCATCCTCCAGATGGCCGTCGTTCTCGGCTACAGCACGGGCGTACCGATCGTGAAGGTCGGACGCATCGCGGGCCAGTTCGCCAAGCCGCGGACGTCGGACACCGAGACGCGCGACGGCCTGTCGCTGCCGTCCTTCCGCGGCGACATGGTCAACGACCTCGCGTTCACGGCCGAGGGCCGCACGCCCGACCCGTCTCGCCTGGTCCGCAGCTACCACCAGTCCGCGGCCACGCTGAACCTGCTGCGTGCCTTCACGAAGGGCGGGTTCGCGGACCTCGGCCGGGTGCACGCCTGGAACCAGGAGTTCGTCTCCACGAGCACCGAGGGCCGGCGTTACGAGCAGCTCGCCCAGGAGATCGAACGGGCCCTGCGATTCATGGCCGCGTGCGGCATCGACCTCGACGCCGAGCTCCAGCTCCACCAGGTCGACTTCTTCACCTCGCACGAGGCGTTGATCCTCGAGTACGAGGAGGCTCTCACCCGCCGCGACAGCCTCACCGAGCAGTGGTACGACTGCTCGGCCCACCTGTTGTGGATCGGCGAACGCACCCGCCAGCTCGACGGCGCCCACGTGGAGTTCCTCTCCGGGGTCCAGAACCCCGTCGGCGTGAAGCTCGGGCCCGCGGTCGCACCCGACGACGTGGTCGCGCTCTGCGAACGCTTGAACCCGACGCGCCGTCCCGGCCGGCTCACGCTCGTGAGCCGGATGGGCGCGACCCGCCTCGACACCGCCCTGCCGCCGATACTGGACGCCGTCACCGCGGCCGGGCACCCGGTCGTCTGGGCGTGCGACCCCATGCACGGCAACACGTTCCAGCACGCGAGCGGCTTCAAGACCCGTCATCTCGACGACGTGATGACCGAGCTGCGCGGCTTCTTCGCCGCCTGCGAGGCCGCGGGCGTGTGGCCGGGCGGCGTGCACGTCGAGCTCACCGGCGAGGACGTCACGGAGTGCCTGGGCGGCAGCGCCGAGGTCCTCGGCGACCACCTCGAGCAGCGGTACGAGACCATGTGCGATCCTCGTCTCAACGCCCGCCAGTCTCTCGACCTCGCGTTTCAAGTCGCCGAGCTCCTGCGCCGATAGCCGCCCCGTGGCGCAAGGCGGCGGGGCCGGCGCCGCGGCGCAGGAAAGGACAGCGATGACGGCCGCCGACGCACGCTTCGCGAACCTCGGGCCCAACTCCGGGCTCGTGGAGGAGCTCTACCGCCGCTTCCTCGAGAACCCCGATTCCGTCGCCGAGAGCTGGCGCGAGTTCTTCGCCGACTACACACCGCGCGGCAACACGCAGACTGTCCCCGCGGTGGGCGCGCCGGAAGGGATCCGGCAGCCCTCGTCGCCCGCGGCCGGGCCGGTGGCGGCCACCGCGCCCGCGGCGCCGTCGGCCGAGCGTGTCGCCACCACGTCGGCGGCACCCCACGCGGAACCGACACCGCTGCGTGGCGCCGCGGCGCGGATCGTCGCGAACATGGAGGCGAGCCTCGGCGTGCCGACGGCGACGTCGGTGCGAACCGTTCCCGCGAAGCTTCTCGAGATCAACCGCCAGATCCTCAACAACCACCTGGCCCGCACACGCGGCGGCAAGGTGTCGTTCACCCACCTCATCGCGTACGCAGTCATCCGAGGCCTCGCCCGGGTCCCGAACATGAACTCGACGTTCGCCGTGGCCGACGGTGGGCCGACGGTGACTCGTCACGGTCAGGTGAACCTCGGGCTCGCGATCGACCAGCAGCGGGCCGACGGCTCGCGCGCACTGCTCGTCCCCAACGTCAAGGGTGCCGAGGGCCTCGACTTCGCGCAGTTCCACGCCGCGTACGAGGAGCTCCTCCGGCGCGTGCGCGCCAACGCGATCACTCCCGACGACTTCGCGGGTACGACGGTGTCGCTGACCAACCCCGGGATGATCGGCACCGCGCACTCCGTGCCCCGCCTCATGCCGGGCCAGGGCGTCATCGTGGGCGTTGGTGCGATCGACTACCCGCCCGAGTACCAGGGGGCGGACGACGAGACGCTCGCCCGCCTGGGCGTGGGCAAGGTCGTGACGCTCACGAGCACCTACGACCACCGCATCATCCAAGGGGCCGAGAGCGGGGAGTTCCTCGCCGCGGTCCACCGGTTCCTCCTCGGTGACGACGGGTTCTACGACGACGTCTTCCGAAGCTTCGGCGTTCCCTACGAGCCGGCCCGTTGGGTTCGCGACGACGCACCGCAGCGCGACTCGCTCGGCTGGGCCGAGAAGGCCGTGCACGTCCACCAGCTCGTCAACATGTACCGCCTGCGCGGTCACCTCATCGCGGACCTCGATCCCTTGAGCCGTGACGAGCCCAAGACCCACTCGGAGCTCGATCTCGAACACTGGGGACTCACGATCTGGGACCTCGACCGCGAGTTCCCGACCGACGGGCTCGCGGGCCGGCGCACGATGCGGCTCCGCGACATCCTCGGCCTCCTTCGCGACGCCTACGCGCGCACCATCGGCGTCGAGTACATGCACATCCAGGAACCGGACGAGAAGGCGTGGATCCAGGAACGGGTCGAAGGGGTCGGCCACGAGTTCACGCACGAGCAGAAGATGCAGATCCTGCTGTCCCTGAACGCGGCCGAGGCGTTCGAGCGGTTCCTGCACACCAAGTACCTCGGGCAGAAGCGGTTCAGCCTCGAAGGCGCCGAGACGCTGATCCCGATGTTGTCGTTCCTGTACGACGCGGCTGCGGATGCAGGGATGGACGACGTCGTGATGGGCATGGCCCACCGCGGACGGCTCAACGTGCTCGCCACCATCGTCGGCAAGTCCTACGGGCAGATCTTCCGGGAGTTCGAAGGCGAGCTCGACCCCGACGTACCCGCGGGCAGCGGCGACGTGAAGTACCACCTCGGCGCGACCGGCACGCACACCGCTCCGTCGGGACGCTCGATCGCTCTCGCACTCGCGGCCAATCCCAGCCACCTCGAGGCGGTCGACCCCGTCGTCGAGGGGATGGCAAGGGCCAAGCAGGACCGCCTCGGCGACGGCACCCGGAGCCGGGTGCTGCCGGTGCTGGTCCACGGCGACGCGGCGTTCGCCGGCCAGGGCGTGGTCGCCGAGACGCTGAACCTGTCGGAGCTCCCGGGATACGACGTCGGCGGCACGGTGCACATCGTCGTCAACAACCAGCTCGGTTTCACGACCGCGCCCGACTTCGCCCGTTCCACCGTGCACGCAACGGACATCGCCAAGGCGGTGCAGGCCCCGATCTTCCACGTCAACGGCGACGATCCGGAAGCGGCGGTACGGGTGGTAGGCCTCGCGTTCGCGTTCCGGCAGCAGTTCGAGAAGGACGTCGTCATCGACCTGGTGTGCTACCGCCGGTACGGGCACAACGAGAGCGACGAGCCCTCGTTCACCCAGCCTCGCATGTACCAGCTCATCGACGCGCGCCGATCGGTCCGGAAGCTCTACGCCGAAGCGCTCGTCAACCGCGGCGATCTCACGCTGGAGCAGTGCGAAGCCGCCCTCGACGACTACCGGGCGAAGCTCGACGCGGCGTTCGCCGAGACGCATGCCGGAGGCGAGGGTACGGAATGGGCCGAGCACGAGCCGGCGCCGCGGCGCCTCGGGCCCGGTGCCGACACCACCGTGTCCCGGCCCGTGCTCGAGCGGATCGTGGAGCGCCTCGTGACGTTCCCCGAGGGTTTCGCCGTGCACCCCAAGCTCGAGAGGATCCTGCGCGCTCGCCGCACCAACTTCGAACGCGACGAGGTCGACTGGGCAACGGCCGAGGCCCTCGCGTTCGGGAGTCTCCTGCTCGAAGGGACTCCGGTGCGGGTCGCCGGGCAGGACACCAGGCGCGGCACGTTCAGCCAGCGCCACGCGACCGTCGTGGACGTCCACGACGAGACGGAGTACACGCCACTCGAGCACCTCGATACACAGCAGGCGCCGTTCATGATCTACGACTCGGTGCTCAGCGAGTTCGCCGCGCTCGGGTTCGAGTACGGCTACTCGGTCGCCGATCGCGACGCACTGGTCTGCTGGGAGGCTCAGTTCGGCGACTTCGCCAACGGAGCACAGACGATCATCGACCAGTTCGTCGTCGCCGCCGAGGACAAGTGGGGTCAGCGCAGCGGACTCACGCTGCTGCTCCCGCACGGTTTCGAGGGCCAGGGCCCCGAACACTCGAGCGCGCGGCTCGAACGCTTCCTGACGCTGTGCGCCAGGGACAACATGCGCGTCGTGGCGCCGAGCACCGCCGCGCAGTACTTCCACGTCCTGCGGCGCCAGGTCGTCGACCCTTCCCGCAAACCGCTCGTCGTGCTCACCCCCAAGCGCTACCTCCGCATGCCGGCGACCGCGTCGCCCGTGGCCGACTTCGTGGCGGGCGGATTCCGGGCGACGATCGTGGACGACGGGGACCGTGATCCCGGCACGATCCGCCGGCTCCTCGTGTGCAGCGGCAAGATCGCCCACGAGCTCGGCGCCCGCCGCGACGAGCTCGACGCCCCGGTCGCGATCGTCCGGGTCGAGCAGCTCTATCCGGTCCCCCGGGCGGAGATCACCACGGCGGTGTTGCGCTACCCGATGCTCCGGCAGGCCCTCTGGGTGCAGGAGGAACCGGAGAACATGGGCGCCCGTGTCTTCGCGATGTCGTTCACCCGCGAGCTCGTGCCGGGGAGCATCGAAGTTCGCTTCGTCGCCCGCCCCGCCAGCCCGAGCCCGGCCACCGGCAGCTCGCAGGTCCACGAGCACGAACAGGGACAGCTCCTCGCCGCGGCGTTCGCCGACGTCGACGTCGACGGCTGACCGGGCTCTGCGCTGCTCAGGCCCTCGAGCCGAACGCCCGCTCGACGACCTCGACGATCCGGTCGGCGAGCGCGTCGTCGACCGGCCCACCCGTGATCAGTGTTCGGTAGAACGCGGGCGCGGCGATCAGGTCGACGACGAACTCGGGATCGGCGTCCGGCACGAGCTCGCCGCGCTCGATCGCTCGTTGCACCACGGTCAGGTTGAGTGCCCGCCGACTGCGTACGAACTCACGGTGCGCCGCCGCGAGCTCCGGATTTCGGATGGCCTCGCCCCCGAGGCGGGCGACGATCTTGCCGATGATCGGGTCCGAGAGCAGTCGCCCGAGGTTGCCGACGACCGCCCGCACGTCACCACGGAGGTTGCCGGTGTCCGGCATCAGCGCCTGTTCCGCCGAGTAGTGCGCCGCCGCGCTCAACACGAGGTCGATCTTCGAGGGATAGCGCCGGTAGATGGTCGCCTTGCTCACCCCGGCCCGGCACGCCACACCGTCGACCGTCAACGCCTCGAAACCGTGATCCGCGTAGAGCTCGAGTGCCGCTTCGAGGATCGCGGCGTCGGCTTCGGAGCTGCGCGGCCGGCCGGGTTTCCGGCACGTCGCTCCCGGTTCGACGATCGCATCGACGACCTCGGTCATGGCAGCGCGTCCTCCGTGAACGCGGCATCGGTCGCGTGCGGTCGATCGTCCACGTACACGGGCTCGGTCGCGAGCCCGTAGGCGGTCCCGAACTCGGGCACGACGTCGTCGCGCGGCTCGACGGCCTCCGATTCGCTCGCCCGCGCGGGCAGCCAGACCAACGCCACGACCGCGCCGAGCACCGCGGTGACCGTGGCGAACACGACGCCGCGGTGCATTCCGCTGACGAACGCGGCCTTGGCGGTGTGCTCCAGAATGGTCCCGAGCGAACCGGGAGCCTGCTTCGCGACCTCCAACGCGCCGTACAACGAGTTCTGCGCGGCGTCCGAGGCGGACTGCGGGACCGCCTGCCCGGCGTGGCGCGCGGCCGCGAACACTTCGCTCATCTTGGAGCCGTACACCGACGACAACGCGCTCCCGATCACCGCGACCCCGAGCGCGCCTCCGACCATGCGGGTCGTGTCGTTCACCGCGGACCCGACTCCGGCCTTGGCGAGCGGCAGCGAACCCATGATCGAGTCCGTCGCCGGTGCCATGGTGAGGCCCATCCCGAACGACAGGAACATCATCCGCCACAGGATGCTCACGTAGCTGCTGGCGGCATCGAGCTGCATCATCAACGCGAGACCAGCGGCGACCGTGAAGAGACCGATGGCCACGGTGATCTTCGTGCCCACCCTCGCCACCACGTGTGGGCTCAGCGGCGCGATGACCATCATCACCGCCGCGTAGGGCAGCATGCGCACACCGGTCTCGAGCGGCGTGTACCCGATCACGAGTTGGAAGTACTGGGTGATGAGGAACATCGATCCGAACAACGCGAAGAAGACCAGCATGATCGCGCTGCTCGCCGCGGTGAAGCGTGGGTTCCGGAAGAAGCTGATGTCGAGCATCGGATGCGTGCTGTGGCGCTCCCAGAGCACGAACGCCGCCAGCACGAGCGCAGCCATCACGAACGACCCGACGATCACCGGGTCGCCCCAACCGTACGAGGGCGCCTCGATGATCCCGTAGAGCAGCGCGGTGAGTCCGACGATCGACAGGCCGGCCCCGATCGGGTCCAGCTTCGGGGCGGAGGGGTCCTTCGACTCCGGGATGAGGATGATGCCCGCAACGAGCCCGAACGCGACGATCGGGAGGTTCACGAGGAACACGGACCCCCAGTAGAAGTGCTCGAGCAGGAAGCCGCCGGTCAGCGGACCGAGCGCGATCCCCACCCCGGCGACCCCGGCCCAGGCCCCGATCGCCTTCGCCCGCTCGTCGGGGGGGAACAGGTTCGTGATGATCGACAAGGTGGCCGGCATGATCAGGGCACAGCCGATGCCCATGAAGCCGCGGGTGGCGATCAGCTGACCGGGCGTGCCCGCGAACGCGGACGCGAGCGAGCCGATGCCGAACAGTGCGAACCCGGCGTCGAGCGCCCGCCGGCGCCCGAACCGATCGCCGAGGCTCCCCATGGTCAGGAGCAGCCCGGCGAACACCAGCGTGTAGGAGTCGACGATCCACTGGAGCTGGCTCTCGGTCGCGTGGAGGTCCTTCTGGAGCGTCGGCAACGCGACGTTGAGGATCGAGTTGTCGAGCACGATCACGAGGAGGCTGAAGCACAGCACTCCGAGGATCAACCAGCGACGCTGGAAGGCGTGGTCTTCGGGCCGCATGGACCCTCCGTTCCGTTCCGGGATTCGATACGAGGGGGTTTCGTATCTCCGGGTATTGTGCCACCCCGAGTTACGAAACGCAACCGTCTCGTATCGGTTCTCCCGATCAGCCGACGGGGATCAGACGACGGCGGCGATCGCCGCCAGCGCCCGCTCGACCGCGGCGCCGGAGGCGGGGAGCAGCGGGAGGCGCAGGTCCGGCGTCGGGATCCGGCCCTGGGCGTGGAGGACCCCTTTGAACACGGACGGATTCGGCTCGGCGAAGCACGCTTCCACCACGGGCAGCAGGGACTCCTCGTAGGCGCGGCCCTCGTCGAGCTTGCCGGCCAGACCGCACTCGATCATGGCGACGAACCGCTCCGTGCAGACGTGGGCGGAAGCGGCGATCGCACCGGAACCCCCGAGCAGCACCGTCGGGAAGAGGTAGGGATCCTCGCCGCCGAGCAGGGCGAAGCCATCGGGCAGATCCGCCAGCACGCGGAGCGTGTCGGCGTCGATGCCGCCGACGGCCTGCTTGATGCCCGCGACGTTCGGCGTTCGGGCCAGCTCGAGGATCGACGCCGACCCGATCCCCCGACCCGTCCGGTACGGGATGTTGTAGAGGATGATCGGGACCGGGCTGGCCGCAGCGACCGCGCGGTAGTGGGCGACGATCCCGGCCTCCGACGGCCGCACGTAGTAGGGCACGACGATGAGCGTCGCGGCCAGCGCCGGCGTCCCGGCGAGTGCCTTCACCGCGGCAACGGTCGTCGCCGTGTTGTTGGTGCCGGCGCCCACGACGAGCGGGACACCCCGCTCGACGCAGACGCGCGAGCACACGTCCACCACGGCCCGCTTCTCGGCGGCGTCGAGCGCCGGGGACTCGCCGGTGGTACCGAGCGGCACGAGGCCCGCGGCACCCGCGTCCAGGTACTCGTGGGCGAGCCGTTCCATCGCGCCGAGCGAGATGGTGCCGTCGGCGGCGAACGGCGTGATCAGCGGCACGTACACGCCACGCAGGGCGAGTTCACTCGTCATGACCCCAGGGTACTCGCCGGACCCCGGAACGGCCCCGGGCGAGCTTCTAGTCTCCCCGCATGACCGAGCCCTGGCGCATCGCGTGCACGCTGCTGGTGGGGTTCGCGACCGGGATCCTCTCCGGCATGTTCGGCGTCGGCGGTGCCGTGCTGTCGACACCCGCGATCCGCGCCCTCGGCGTCCCCCCGATCGACGCCATCGGCACGACGCTGCCGTCGATCTTCCCCTCGGCGGTGAGCGGTACGCTGCGCTACCGCCGCGAGGGGCTCATTCGCCGGGGCACCGTCGTCCTCGTCGGTGCAACCGGCTCCGTCGCGGCGATCGGCTTCTCGTTCCTGTCCCACCACGTGCCGGGACACGGGCACGTCCTGATGATCGTCACCGCCGGGTTGGTGGCGTTCACCGCCTGGCGCATGTCGCACGCCCCGCAGGAACCCGAGAGCATCGAACCGGCCGCGACGCCGTCGGGCGAGGGCCGACTCGTCGGGGGACTCACCTGGCACGCGGCCGTCGTCGGCGTCGGCGCGGGCGGCCTCAGCGGGCTCCTCGGCGTCGGAGGCGGCGTCATCATGGTGCCGGCCTTCGCGCAGTGGATGGGGTTCCCGATCAAGGAAGCCGTCGGCACGTCGTTGGCGTGCGTCGGCATCCTCGCCATACCGAGCACGCTCACGCACATGTACCTCGGCGACATCGAGTGGGCCTACGCCATCCCGTTGTGCATCGGCGTGATCCCCGGCGCCCGTATCGGCGCGTACCTCGCGCTGCGCGCGTCGGACCGCGGGCTCCGCATCGCGGTTGCAACCATGCTCGGCGTCATCGCGGTCGTCTACGCGGCCGGAGAGATCATCGCCCTCGTGCAGTAGCGAGCTGCGACGCGCGCTCGAACACGGCGTCGAGCATGGGCTCCGTGAGCCGGCCGGTGAAGGTGTTCTGCTGGCTCGGGTGAAAGCAGCCCAGCACGGTCATCGATCCCGTCGTCACCTCGAGACCGTGCGCGAACCGCGGCTTGGGCCTCGGCAGCTCGACACCTGCCGCCCCGAGCACTCGCCACGCCACGTCGTACGCGAACTGCCCGAGCGCCACCACCACACACAGCCGGTTCAGGAGCGCGAACTCGCGTTCGAGGAACGGCTGGCAGCGATCTCGCTCCGCGGGCGTCGGCCGGTTGCCGGGTGGCGCACACCGAACGGCCGCGGCCACGTACACATCGCGCAGCTCGAGCCCGTCGTCGCGGGCCACCGACTCCGGCTGGTTGGCGAGACCGGCCCGGTGGAGCGACGAGAACAGCCAGTCGCCCGACCGATCGCCGGTGAAGACCCGGCCCGTCCGGTTGCCGCCGTGCGCCGCGGGCGCCAGCCCCACCACGAGCATGCGGGCCGCCGGGTCGCCGAACCCGGGGACCGGGCGCCCCCAGTACTGCTCGTCCCGGAACGCGGCGCGGCGCTCGGCCGCAACATGCTCCCGCCACTCGACGAGCCGTGGGCAGGCGCGGCAGCCCACGATCTCGCTCGTCAGGGAAGCCAGCGTTTCCACCGCACTACTGTGCCGCATCGTGCGCATCCTGCTCTTGGTGAACACGACCGCGTCGTCCGTGACCGCGCGCAAGCGGGTGGTCATCCAGAAGGCGCTCGGGTCCGATCACCAGCTCGAGGTCGCCGAGACCTCGCGGCGTGGGCACGCGACCCGCCTGGCCCGGGCGGCTGCACAAGAGGGCTTCGACGTCGTCGCCGTGCTCGCGGGCGACGGCACCCTCAACGAGGCCGCCAACGGTCTCGCCGGAACCGACACCGCGCTCGCTCCCCTCCCCGGCGGGTCCACCAACGTGTTCGCTCGCGGCCTGGGCATCGCCAACGAGGCCATCGACGCCACCGGGCAGTTGCTGAGCTCGCTCGAGCGCCAGGCCTTCAAGCACGTGGGGCTCGGCCGGGCCGACGGGCGCGCGTTCCTCTTCCACACCGGCGTGGGCTTCGACGCCGAGATCGTGCACCAGGTCGAACGGCGGTCGGCGAAGTCCTCGTTCAAACGCTATGCGGCGCATCCGATCTTCTTCCTCGCCACCTTCGACACCTGGTTCCGCTACTACGACCATTCGCGACCCC
Organism: Acidimicrobiia bacterium; assembly: GCA_046331155.1. Lineage (GTDB taxonomy): Bacteria > Actinomycetota > Acidimicrobiia > IMCC26256 > CAWATG01 > JAXLRK01. The sequence continues at coordinate 218,284 of JAXLRK010000002.1, read as the reverse complement.
GCTTCGACATCCATCTCGCCGACGGGGAAGTGATCGACGACTGCATCCTCGCGATCGTGAGCAACACCACGCCGTACACGTACTTCGGCAGCCGGCCCATCGTCGTCGCACCCGACGCCAACCTCGATCGACCGCTCTTCCTGACGGCGTTCCGCAGCCGGCACGCATTGACGATCACTCGCGTCGGGGTGTCCGCCCTGGCATCAGGCCGGTTGCTCGCTCATCATCGCAGCGTGGCCCACCGGCGCGACCTCACGTCGTTCACCGTCGTCGGCCACGGCCCCTTCCCGTGGCAGGCCGACGGTGACTATCTCGGCGAGGTCGAACGGCTGCCGTTCACGTGGATGCCGGAGGCGTTGCGCCTCGTCGTACCCTGAGCGCGCGAAACCGCGCTACTCATCGCCCGAGTGCTCGCCGCGCGACATCGGGCCGGTTGGTGATGATCGCGTCGACGCCCGCGGCCGCGAGTCGGACCACCTCCTCGGCGGCATCGACCGTCCACGTGTTGACCGCCAATCCGAGTGCGGCCGCCCGTTCCACGACTGCCGGTGCGATCGGCCCCGGAAGCGAGCGCACGTCGGGATGGAGCGCGGCATGGCCACGGTCGGCGGCCACGGTGCAGGCATCGAGGGGGTCGAACCCGAGCAGGGTCAGGAACCCGGTGCCGATCGTGCCGTCCAGCGCGCGCACACGGTCGACCGTGCCGAGGTTGAAACTCGACACGATCACCCGATCCCGGCCCGACCGGGCGTGGAGCAACGCCACCACGTCGTCGACGACGCGCTGGGACGCGTCGAAGTCGGGGTCCTGCGGGAAGTTCTTGATCTCGACGTTCACCATCGCCCCCTCGAGGAGCGACAGGCTCTCGTCGAGCGTGGGAATCTCGGGCCTCGCGGCGCGCAGCTCGCCCAGCGACCGATCGGCGAGCACGCCGACGCCCGGCGCGGTGGCGTCGTGGTGCACGACGAGGTTGCCGTCCCGTGTGCGACGGACGTCGAGCTCGACCCCGTCGGCCCCCATGGCGAGGGCGATCCGGAAGGCCTCGAGGGTGTTCTCCTCGGCCGCGAGGGGAGCGCCGCGGTGGCCGAGGACGAGCGGGCGAGGGCGCACGGCCCGAGATCGTAGGCGCCCGGGCGACTCGCCGCATCCGCAAAAGAGCAGGTCAGAGACCTTGCAGGGATTCTGAGGGCGACGCTAGCGTTGTTCGTGCCTCGAGAGCTACCTCCGAGGACACTTGTGAACGTGTGCACGATCGCGACGCACGTCACGCCGAGCCGACGCGGAGGACCAGTGGCGCTGACCTGGATTCGGACCCACGAGTGGGACGCCGACTCGTGGCGGAACCGGTCGTCGTGCCGCGACTCCAACCCCGACCTGTTCTTCCCCGTGGGTTCCACCGGCGCGGCGATCGACCAGATCGAGGCGGCCAAGCAGGTGTGCGCCTCCTGCCTCGCAAGGCAGGAGTGCCTCGAGTTCGCCCTGGGCACGAACCAGGAGGCCGGGGTGTGGGGCGGCGCGACGGAAGAGGAACGCCGGCTGCTCCGCAAGGACTGGGTCGGCCGCCAACGACGCGCGGCCAGCTGAGCGGGGCGTCTCGGCGCGTCCGCTTGCAACGCCACCCGAGCCGCCATGCCCAGACCCGGGAGGCTCAGACCTCGACGGTTCGGGACCCTCGCACCGGGACGACGAGGTGCACACGAGTGCCACCGTCGTCGTACATCTCGATCGACCCGCCGAGCTCGCTCGTCACCAGCGCGTGGACGATGGACAGGCCCAACCCCTTGGCCCGATCGATCGCGAAGCCCGGCGGGAGCCCGGCGCCGTCGTCGGTGACGTCGATCACCACGTGATCGGGCCGGCGGGCCAGGCGGACCCACACGTGGCCGCCGACGCCGTCGTCACGGCGGAAGGCGTGGTCCACCGCGTTCTGCATCAACTCGTTGAGCACCACGGCGAGGGGGGTCGCGATCTCGCCCGGCAAGTCGCCGGCGTCGCCCTCCACCTCGAAACGGATCGCGCCCTCGGGACTGGCGACGCTCTCCTCGACGATCCGCACCAACGGGCGGACGATCTCGCCGAAGGGAACCACGTCGCCCACGTCACGCGACAGCGTCTCGTGGACGATGGCGATGGCCCGGATCCGCCGCTCCGACTCCTCGATCGCCTGTTGCGCCTCGGGCGAGCGTAGGCGTCGGCCCTGGAGGCGAAGCAGCGCGGCGATGGTCTGGAGGTTGTTTTTCACCCGGTGGTGGATCTCTCGGATGGTGGCGTCCTTCGAGAGGAGCATGCGGTCGCGTCGGCGCAGGTCGGTGACGTCACGGAGCAGGACCACCGCGCCCACACACTGGCCCCGGTCGAGCAACGGGATGACGCGCATGAGGATCGACGAGTCCCCGCGCTCGATCTCCTCGGTGACCGGCAGCATGGCCCGCATGGCACCGATTACGCCGCCCTCCTCGAAGCCGAGCTCCACGAGCCGCAACCCGGTCGTGTACGCGTGTATCCCCATCCGGTGCAGCGAGCTCACCGCGTTCGGGCTCGCGAACCGGATCTTCACCTCCGCGTCGAGCACGATCACGCCGTCGCCGACGCGGGGGGTCTCCTCGAACACCACCTCGTCGCGACCGAACGGGAAGCTGCCCTCCGCGATCATGCGCGCGAAGCGGTCGAACGTCTCGAGATAGAAGCGCTCGAGCTCGCCGTGGCGGCGGCCGGTCGTGGTGGCCGTTTCGCGCGTGACGAGCGCGACCAGCCGCCCCTGTCGGCGCACCGGGATGCACTGGAGCCTCGCCCGTTCCTTGCCGCCGAGCACCGAGGCGTCGCCTTCGACGATCTCCGCCAGACGCCAGCCGCGGGTGACCAGCGGTCGTTCCACCTCGTCCACCACCGTCCCGACCATGTCCGTGGGGTACAGGGTCTGCCCGGTGGTGGGCCGGACCTGGGCGAGCACGACGAACCGGTGGCCCTCCTCCCCCGCGACCGGCGCCAGCAGGAGCAGGTCCGAGAAGCACAGGTCGGCGAGCATGCGCCACGACCCGGCGAGGCGCTGGAGGTGCGCGAGGTCGTCACCCCCGATCGTCGTGTTGAGCAGCGCGAGCTCCGACAGCGTGACCATGCCGCGGAGAGGCTACGGCACGGCGCCGACCGGCCGAAGCGACCCTCCAGAGCTCACGCGCCCGCGAAGAGGCACCCCCCGATACGGGCCAGGCCGGCGACGTCGTAGATGTCGACGTCGAAGTTGGGGACGTTCGCGACCACGTCGGGCGCGCTCGACAGCTCGGCTCGGAGCTCGGCCTCCCGCTTGGCGACCACCGCGAAGTTCTGGAACGACTCGCCGATCGTCCGGAGCACCCGCGCGGTTCGGGCCCGGTCCTCGAGCTCGGCATGCCCGTGCCCGTCGAGCTCGGCGGCGATCCGGTCGGCGTCCGAGCAGAACGCGGCCGCGGCCAGCGCACCGTCACCACGGAGGAAGTAATCCGGCAGCGTCTTGTTGAGCACGACCGCGCCGAGATGGAACGACCGGCGACGGAGCTCCTCGCAGAAGAACTCCGCCTCGCGAAGCGGCGCGTCCTCGAGCGTCGTCACGACGGCGAAGGTCGTCCGGCGGTCGTGCAGGAGCCGTTCGACGGCCTGCGCCCGTTGCGTGAACCCCGCGTACATGGATTCGAAGTTCAGGAAGAACTCGGCGATGTCCTGGAGGAACTTGCCGCCCAGGATGCGATCGGCCATCTGGTAGAAGGGGCGGCTCGCCACGTTGAGCACGCGGGTGCTGCGCTTCCCGCCGACGCGGTACGGAAGGGTCAACCAGCGGAGCAGACGGCCGCCGAAGAACTCCGACATTCGCTTCGGGGCCTCGAGGAAGTCGAGCGCGTTCCGGGTGGGCGGCGTGTCGACGACGATCAGGTCGTAGGTGCCCGACGAATGGATCTCGAACAGGCGCTCCATCGCGATGTAGTCATGGCTCTGCACGAACCGGCCGGTGATGTTGTGGTAGAGGCGGTTGTCGAGGATCTTGTACGCGGTCAGCTCGTCGGGCGCGTGGCGCAACACGAGGTCGTCCCACGACTGCTTCGTGTCGAGCATCGCGGCCCACAGCTCACCCCGCGGTTCGAGCCCGGCCGCCTTGAACGCGTCGACCGGCACCTGCTTCTCGAGATTGCCGATGCCTTCCAGGCCGAGCGCGGAGGCCAGGCGTTTCGCCGGATCGATCGTGAGCACGAGCACCTTGCCGCCGAGCCGGTTGGCGGCTTCGAGCGCGGCGGCGGCCGCCACCGACGTCTTGCCGACACCGCCGGACCCGCAGAAGACCACCACCTCCTTGGTCGCGAAGAGCGACTCCACTGTCGTCGCGGTGTCCGCGCGGCTCACAGCGCGAGCTCCTGGCGCAGGGCCTCGGCAACCATGCGCGTGACCCGCAAACCATGGCTCCGGACGAAGAGGTACGGGAGGTAGAGCATCGGGAGATCGACCTCGGCACGGAGTCGCTCCAGGTGGGTCGCGCGCGTCCGCCGGAGCGACACCGCCAGGCGCGCCGCGTCGAGCACGGCCGTGGCACCGGGACCGGCATGCCGGACGAGCTCGTCCGAGACCTCGGGTTCCCGAAGCCGCTCGAACGCGACCTCGTCCGCACGGGTGAAGAGCTCGGGGAGCACCCGGTTGACGATCACGGCGCCGAGTGGCACGTCGACCTCGGCACGAGCGTGTTCGACGAGCTCGATCGTCTCGCTCACGGGCATCTCCTCGGGCGTGGCGACCACGTTGAGGGCGGTGAGCGTCGGATCGGCGAGTATGCGCGCCATCCACTCGGTCTGTGCCCGAACCGGCCCTACCGACACGAGCTCCTGGATCGCAGCCGGCGCGTCGAGTTGGGCGAGCACGTGGCCGGTGGCGGCCGCGTCGACGACGACGAGATCCCAGGGCGCACGCCCCTCCATCGACTCCTTGACCTCCCAGCAGATCTTGCCGACGGTCAGGATCTCCTTCACGCCCGGCGCCGCGGAGGCCACGAAGTCGAGCATGCGGGCGAGCGGACCGATGCGGCCGAGTACCGGGACCTTGAGATTCAGGCGCAGGTACTCCTGGAGGGATTCCTCGGTGTGCATCGTCATCACGTGCACGCCGGGCTGCACCTCGACGGGCTTGAAGCCCACGGCCGAGTGCTCGAAGAGCGTGGCCAGGTTTCCCTTCGCGTCGACCTCCACGACGAGTACCTGCTTGCCGTGTTGCGCCGCGAGCAGCGCGGTCGCCGCGGTCACGGTGCTCTTCCCGACCCCGCCTTTGCCGGTGAAGAACAGTAGGCGGCGCTCGAGGAGCTCGGGCACGGCGCCCATCAGGTCACCCGACGCCGAAGCCGACCCGCTTGGCGCCTTCGTCCGACCCGATCTCGATGTAGGCGATCTTGTCGGCGGGCACACCCACCCGGCGGCCCCTGCTGTCGACCATCCACACCACCGGGTCGCCGTCCTTGAGCGCCTGTTCGAGCCGGCCGACCAGCTCGTCGACCGTGCCTTCGCTCTCGACGGTGAGCTCCTTGGGCGTGTACACGACGCCGATCTTGACTTCCATGCGCGGCCCTTCGGTCAGCGGGTGCTCGCCGCATCGTACCCAGGCCCGCGGACACGCGGGCTACTCGCCCACTCGCCGCCGTCAGACGATCTTCAGCTCCGGACGGTAGATCTTGCGCGGCGCCATCGCTTCCAGCTGCTCGGCGATGGATGCGAACGCGACCGATGCCTCGGCGTCGGGATCCACGACGACGATCGGCCGGCCTTCGTCCGACCCCTGGCGCAGCTCGATCACCAGCGGCACCTGACCGAGCAGGGGCACCTGGAGCTGCTCGGCGAGCTCGCGGCCACCCCCCTGCCCGAAGATCTCGTAGGCCTTGCCGTCGTCGCCACGGAACCACGACATGTTCTCGACCACGCCGACGACGCTCAGGTTGACCTTCTGCGCCATGAACGCGGCGCGCTGAGCGACGCGTTGCGCAGCCGGTTGCGGCGTGGTGACGACGACGACCTCGGCTCGGGGCAGGAACTGGGCCATCGACAGTGCGATGTCGCCGGTTCCCGGTGGCATGTCGACCACGAGGAAGTCGGGTTCGCCCCACTCGACGTCGGTCAGGAACTGCTCGATCGCCTTGTGCAGCATCGGGCCTCGCCACACGATCGGCTGGTCCTCGCGGGCGAAGAAGCCCATCGAGATCAGGCGGACCCCGTGCGCCTCCGGCGGGACGATCACCTCGTCGACGACCTCGGGGGGCTCGGTGATGCCGAGCATGCGCGGCATCGAGAAGCCCCAGACGTCGGCGTCGACCGCGGCGACCCGGTGCCCTCGCCGGGCGAGCGCTACCGCCAGGTTGGTGGTGACCGAGGACTTGCCGACACCTCCCTTGCCCGACGCGATCGCGAGCACACGCGTCCGGGAGTCGATGAACGGGTTGACCCGGGGTTCTGGCGGCATCGCGACCTCCGGCGGATTTCCACTACCGACGTAGGTAGAATATCGGGATGGCTGCAAGACGACCCCAACGGGGCGAGCTGGCGGACCGGACCACGCCGGCCGACCGGACGACGCCGGCCGACCGGACCACGCCGGCCGACCGGACCAAACTGGCGGTGACCGACGCCGCCGCCCCGTCCGCCGGCACGGCCGGTCCCGCGGACCCCGAGCACGAGCTCAGTGCCGACGAGTTCGCCGCCGCCGTCTCGGCGGTCACGAGCGCGTTCGGCGATCCCACCCGGCGTGACATCTATCTATTCGCCCGGGAGGCGAGCCGTGCGGACGCCGGCGGTGTCACCGCGGCGGAGATCGCCGAGCGGTTCGAGCTGCACCCGAACGTCGCCCGGCACCACCTCGAGAAGCTCACGGGCGGGGGCTACCTGCACGTGGAGCTGGGACGCAGCGTCGACGGCGCGCGAACCGCCGGGCGGCCTTCGAAGCACTATCGGGCCACCGACGTCGAGCTGGCCTTTCCGCCCCGCCGTGACGACATCCTCGCAAGCCTCCTCGCGCGGGCGCTCGATCTCCTCGGACCCGAGCGGGCCGCAGAGATGGGCGACGAGGTGGGCTACGAATACGGGCGATCGCTCGCCGCGAACATGGGTTCGGGCGACGGGCACCGCTCGGTGCGTGCCGCGATCGCGGTCGTCGCCGACGCGCTCACCGCACACGGGTTCAACGCCCACGCCGAGACGGCGGACGGCGAGCTGGCGATCGTCTCCGAGTGTTGCCCGTTCGGCGACGCCGCCGCGTCGTACCCGCACGTCGTGTGCGCGGTCGATCGCGGCATGATCCGCGGCATGTTGGCGGGCCTGTACGGCGAGACGGACCCCGAGGTCGCGGAGTCCCGGCCCGAAGGCGGCGAGCACTGCGTCACCCGCGTCTGACCCCGGCGCCCGGGACGCGAACCTCGCGGGTCAGCGCTTCTTCAGCAGGCTGAACACGCCGCGTGCGACCGTGTTCATCATCGTGCGGCCTTCGCGCGACGTGAGGTAGTCGGTGATGGGGTTCTCGTCCTTCTTGCCCCCACCCCGCGGCTGCTTGGCGGGGCGCGGCTCGGCCGGAGCCTTCGGCGCTTCCTGTTCTGCCGGGGCGCTGACCGCACCGGCGGCCCCGGCCGCCATCTTGGCGGCCAGCAGCTCGCGCGCGGAGTCGCGATCGACCTCCTGGGCGTACTTCCCCCACAGCGCGCTCGCCTTCGCGGTCTGGTCCACCTCGGGTGGCGACACCGCGACCATCGACGACGACGGCGGCTGCATCCGCGTCCACACGACCGGTGTCGGTGCCCCGCGCTCGTTGAGGATCGTGACCATCGCCTCGCCGATGCCCAGCTGCGTCAACGCCTCCTCGAGGTCGTAGTCGTCGGTCTTGGGGTAGGTCGTGACCGCGGCCTTCAGCGCCTTGGCGTCGCGCGGCGTGAACGCGCGTAGCGCGTGCTGGATCCGATTGCCGAGTTGGGCGAGCACGGCTTCCGGAACGTCGTCGGGCAGCTGCGTGATGAAGAAGACGCCGACGCCCTTCGACCGGATCAGGCGCACGGTCTGCGCGACCTGATCGAGGAACTCCTTCGACGCACCGTCGAAGAGCAGGTGTGCCTCGTCGAAGAAGAACACGAGCTTCGGCTGGTCGAGATCGCCGACCTCCGGAAGGCGTTCGAAGAGCTCGGCGAGCAACCACATCAGGAAGGTCGAGAACAGCTTCGGCTTGTCCTGGGCCGAGGCGAGCTCGAGGCACGACACGACACCCTTCCCGTCGCCCGTCGTAGCCAGGAGGTCGCCGATGTCGAGCTCGGGCTCGCCGAAGAACGCCTCGGCCCCCTGCTCGTCGAGGGCCACGATGTCGCGCAACAGCACGCCCGCGGTCGCCTTGGACAGGCCGCCGATGCCCTCGAGCTCGTCCTTGCCTTCCTTGCTCGTGAGGTGCTGGAGCACCGCGCGCAGGTCGTCGAGGTCGAGGAGTGCGAGACCCTTCTGGTCCGCGTAGTGGAAGACCAGTGCGAGCGAGGACGCCTGTGTCTCGTTCGAACCGAGCACCTTCGCGAGGAGCTCGGGCCCGAACGAGCTCACCGTCGCGCGCACGGGAACCCCCGGGCCGAGCCCACCGAGGGACAGGAACGTCACCGGTGCGCCGGCCGGGGTCCACGTCACGCCGAGCTCGGTGGCACGGGTCGTGATCTTGTCGTTCGCCTCCCCCGGCCGTGAGATTCCGGAGAGGTCGCCCTTGACGTCGGCGGCGAAGACCGGGATGCCGCCGGCCGAGAGCTGCTCGGCGAGCAGTTGCAGCGTCTTGGTCTTGCCGGTGCCGGTGGCGCCGGCGACGAGGCCGTGGCGGTTCAACATCGAGGCCGGGACCTGGACGACGGCGCCCTGGTCGACCTTCCCGTCGATCATGCCCCGGCCGAGCGCAATGGGGGTACCGGTGGTCGCGTACGCGGTGGTCACGCGGCCGGCGAAGTCTGACGTGTCGGGCATGAGGGGCAGCGTAGATTGCTCCCGTGGGCCGCGCCTACCTCGATCACGCTTCGTCGTCGACCGTTCGACCGTCGGTCGTCGAGGCGATGCTCCCGTTCCTACGCGGTTGTCCCGGCGACCCCGGCCGCTTGCATGCGGAAGGTCGCGAGACCCGGGTCGCGGTCGAACTCGCGCGAGAGCAGGTCGCGGCCTTCGTCGATGCCCGACCTCGCGAGGTCGTGTTCACGTCGGGAGGCACCGAAGCGGTCAACGCGGCCGTCTGGGGCGCGCTTGCTCGTGCGCCTGGTCGCGGCCACGTCGTGACGACCGACGTCGAGCACTCGTCCGTCTCGGAGGCCATCGAACGCAGCGGCTTCAGCACCACGGTGGTCGGGGTGGACGGGCTCGGGCGCTACGACCCCGACGAGGTCGCCGCCGCCGTCCGCGCCGACACCGTGCTCGTGAGCGTTCAGCTCGCCAACCACGAGGTCGGGACCGTGCAACCGGCCGCCGAGGTGGCTGCGATCGCCCGAAGCCACGACGCCCTCGTCCACGTCGACGCCTGCGCCGCGTTCGGGCACCTCGGCATCGCGTTCCCGGCCCTGGACGCGGACCTCGTCTCGATCACCGCGCACAAGGCGGGCGGACCCAAGAGCATGGGTGCCTTGCTGGTCCGCCGGGGCCTGCGTGTCCCGCCGTTCGTCGTCGGCGGCGCCCAGGAGCGGGCCCGGCGCGGTGGGATCGAGAACGTTCCGGCCATCGTCGGCTTCGGTGCGTTGTGCGCCGAGCTGCAACATGCGCTCGAACCGGAACGGACCCGCGCGGCCGCGCTCGTGGTGGAGGCGGCGCGGGTGGTCGAACTCGTCGACGGGATCGAGCGTTACGGCGACCCGTCGAGCTCGCTCCCCCACCTCCTCTGCCTGGGGATCGCCGGCGTCGAGGCGGAGCCCATCCTCCTCGCGCTCGACCAGCACGGCGTGGCGGTCCACTCGGGTTCGTCGTGCTCGAGCGAGACGCTCGAGCCGTCCCCGGTCCTGCGGGCGATGGGGGTGGACGCCGACCACTCGCTGCGGATCTCCGTGGGCTGGGACACGACCACGGACGACGTCCACCGGCTCGTCGACGTGCTGCCGGGAATCATCGAGCGGCTCCGGGGGTTGCGCACGGCATGATCCCCGTGACCCGGCTCAACCACGCCGTCCTCTTCGTCAGGGATGCCCAGGTCGCGGCGGCCTTCTATCAGGAGGCCTTCGGCTTCGACGTGGTGCAGCAGCAGCGCGGCGCGGTGTTCCTGCGCGCCGCGGGTACCGACAACCATCACGACCTCGGCCTCTTCTCGGTCGGCCCGGGCGCCCCGCGTCCGGAACGCGGTTCCGTCGGCCTCTACCACCTCGCCTGGGAGGTCGACTCGATCCGCTCCCTGGCGGCAGCGAAGGACACCCTGCTCCGCCTGGACGCGTACGTCGGCGAGAGCGATCACGGTGCGTCGAAGTCGATCTACGGGCGCGACCCCGACGGCAACGAGTTCGAGATCATGTTCGCGGTGCCTCGCGAGCAGTGGGGCGAGTACGAGACCCAGGCCGTGGTGCAGCCGCTAGATCTCGACGCCGAGATCGCACGCTTCTCCTGAGCGATCCCGTTCGCCCCTCGAACTGGACCCCACCAGCCCGGCGTTTCGCCACACTGGCGCGTACCAGTTCGCACGCTCTCGGAACTGGACCCCGCCAGCCCGGCGTTTCGCCGCACTGGCGCGTACCAGTTCGCAAGCTCAGGAGTAATAGGGCGTCGCGCCGACCGCGTGATCGGTGACGTCGACGACCTCGGTGATCCCCGGGACGCGCTCCAGGATCGCGACCTCGATGCCCTGCCGGAGCGTCTGCTGCGACATCGCGCAGCCCTGACAACCCCCGCTCATCGTGATGTACGCAATTCCGCCGTCGACGGCGTGCAACTCGGCGCGGCCGCCGTGGGACGCGATCGCGGGATTCACGTACTCGTCGAGGACGGTGATGACCTGCTGTGCGACCTCGCCGCTGCGATCGCCCGCCGGGATGGGCGGCGGCGCGAGGGGTGCTGGTCGATTCGGGTTCTGCATCACCATGCCGGTGCTGCCGAAGTCGAGGGTGGCGCCCCGCACCTTGTCGACGCTCCCCGCCGCGACGACCAGCTCGAGCGCCCCGAGCACCTGGACGAAGTCGTCCGCCGTCGCCTTGGCGCGTTCCTGGAAGTACATGTCGTAGGTGAAGGCGTCGCCGGAGGTGCCGCTGACCTCGAGCCAGAGCGCCAGCGTCTCGGAGTCCGGTTCGTTCGCCCGGACCTCGAGGACCTTGGCCCGGGCCGCGTCGGTGATGGTGAGGAGGGTTTCGGTGTCCACGGTCATGACGCCATGATAAATCCATTCCCCACCGGAAGAAATATCGGGAGGCCGTTACCATCCGGCGCCGTGGCGACGATAAGAATCGAATGATGGCGGTTCGACGGAGTTTCGGCGGCAACCCGGGAGCTCGGGCCTACGGAGGTGTTTCATGAGCTCAGGGCGTGAGACGGGCGGGTGGCTCGAGCTCGCGCGCGCGTTCCTCGGTTCCCCGGCTGCCTTGGCCCGACGCCTGTCCATCGCCCGGACGGTCCTCTCGGACGAGCGTTCGCTGGCCTTCAGCGCCACGGCGTCGCTCGGGATCCTGGCCGCGCTCGAGCGGAGGCCCTCCACCCTCGACGAGCTCTCGGCGGAGCTCGGCATCCGGCGCGACCGGCTGCGCCGGTTGCTCGACGCCGCGGTGTACTTCCGGGTCGTCCGGGCGCGCGGTGACGCCCTCGAGCTCCGCGGCCTCGGCCGGGAGCTCCTCGGCTCGAACGAGCTCATGGCCGACCTCCTCGAGATGATGGCGTCGCACGCTGGTGGCCACACCGCGATCCGGCGCATGATGCTCGACCCGAACCCCGACCAGGCGCGAGCCACCTACGAGCACCTGCGCGCCGATCCCGACGACATGCGGTCCTTCGCCGAGTTCATGAGCGGTACGGCCCGCGCCACCGCCCGCGCGTTCGTCGAGGCGTGGGATCCGGGTCCCGCCCGCCGGCTCCTCGACATCGGCGGCGGCATGGGGATCGTCTCCGAAGCATTGACGGCAAGACACCCGGCGCTCGAGGCGACGGTCGTCGACCTCCCCGAGCTCGAGCCGCTGGTCGAGGACCACCGCGCCGGCATCGCCGACGGCCGGGTGCGGTTCCTCGGCGCCGACGCGTTCACCGACGAGCTCCCCACGGGCCATGACGCCGCGGTCTTCGCCCGTTTCTTGTGCGATTGGAGCGACGACAGCACGCGGACCCTGCTCACCCGGGTCCGGAACGCGCTCCGACCGGGAGGCCGGGTCGCCATCGTGGAGATGCTGCGGACCCGCGAGCTCGGCAACCACCTCCATGCGATGGCGATGGGCTGCGAGATGCTCCGGCTCGGCCTCGGGGATCTGCGCCGACCCGAGCAGTACCGGTCGCTCCTGGAGGAATGCGGCTTCCGTGGCGTCGAGGTCCATGGCCAGATCAGCGTCGTGACCCGTGACTGGATCGTGACCGCGACGGCTCCCTGACCGCTCGCTACCGTTTCCCAACCCGACTCTGGACCTCCGCCTCTCGTTCTTTCGATGAAATCCCCCAACTATCCGGGGAATCCATCGAAAGAATGGAGGAGCGAACGACAGCGAGAGGAGGATCGTGCGCAACCTCGGCCACTGGGTCGTCCGCTGCCGCGTCGCGATCCTCTGGGTCGCCGGCATCGGCTTCATCGTCGCGACCGTCATCGGCGCCCAGACGCCCGGCCGCCTGAGCAGCAGCGGGTACGAGCCCACCAACGCCGAGTCCGTCCGCGCTGCGGCGGCCATGCGCGAGCTCTTCCCCGCGAACACGGTCGACCTGGCCATCGTGGTGCGGGCCCGGAGGGGCACGGTGGACTCGGCCGACGTCACCGCGTCGGGCACCGCGCTCACCAAGCGCATCGCCGCCGAGCCGGGCGTCGAACGCGCCGCGTCGTACTGGACCCTCGGGAAGCTCGCGAACTTCCGTGGCCGCGACGACCGCTTCGCGCTCGTCGTCGCCGCACTGGGATCGAACACCGAGACGAACGAGCACACGACCGCGCGGATAGTGGACCGTTACCGGGGCCGACAAGGCCCGATCGACGTCGCGATCGGCGGGCAGGTCGAGAGCATCCGCGAGCTCGCCGGTTACTCGAAGCAGGACTCCACCCGCGCCGAGCTCTACGTGATGCCGTTGGTGGTGTTGATCCTCCTGCTCGTCTTCGGCAGCGTCGTCGCCTCGTTGCTGCCTCTCATCGCCGCCGCGATCGCAACCGTCGGTACGCTCGTCACCCTCTGGGTTCTGACGCTGTTCACCGACGCGTCGATCTTCGGCATGAGCATCGCGACGATCCTCGCCCTCGGCCTCGCCATCGACTACAGCCTGCTCGCCGTATCCCGGTTCCGCGAGGAGCTGGCGTCGTCCGACGACCCGCTGGGCGCCGCGCAACGAACGGTCGAGACGGCCGGCCGGACGATCTTCTTCTCTGGCCTGACAGTGAGCCTCGCGTTCGGTGCGCTCGCGGTCATGCCCATGCAGATGTTCCGTTCGATCGCCGTCGCGGGCGCCGCTTGCGCGGCGTTCGCCGTACTCGGCGCCGTCGTGGTCCTGCCCGCGCTCCTCGCCGTGCTCGGCCCGCGCGTCAACGCGGGCGTGATCTGGAAGCGCTCGCTTCGGCCGCGCGACCGCGGCTTCTGGTACCGGAGCGCGAAGCGCGTGATGCGCCGTCCGATCGCGACCATCGTGGTCGTGTGCGGAATCCTGCTGGTGCTCGGCGCTCCGTTCCTCCGCCTCCAGGGCGGCGTCTCCGACGACCGCCAGCTTCCCCCATCCGCGCCCGCCCGAGCGGCCCAGGACCTCATCCGCCAGTCCTTCGACGGCGACGAGATCCGGGCGCTGAGCGTCGTCGCGACGCACACGGGCAACCCGTCGACTCGTACAGCCGACGTCGAGCAGTACGCATTGAGGCTTTCCCGGCTGCACGGCGTGGCGAACGTCTCGACCCTGACCGGCACGTACGCGCAGGGCCGGCGGTCGAGTGGTCCCGACGTGACCTCGACCCGTTACGGCGCGAAGGACGCCGTCTGGTTCCGTGTCGTCCCGAACGTCGAGCCGGTCTCCGGCGAAGGCGCCTCGCTGGTGAAGACGATCCGGGCCGGCGGCGGCCCGTTCCACGTGGAGGTGGCCGGCTTCTCGGGGCGCTTCGTCGACATCCGCGACGCCATCGACGAGGCGCTCCCGCGGCTCGTCGCGATCCTGGCCCTGAGCATGTTCGTGCTGTTGTTCCTGATGTCGGGCAGCCTGCTCGTGCCGCTCAAGGCGATCGTGCTCAACATCCTCAGCCTGAGCGCGACGTTCGGCGCCATGGTGTGGATCTTCCAGGACGGCCACTTCAGCGGGGCACTCGACTTCACGAGGCTCGACACGCTCGACCTCCAGATTCCCGTCTACGTCCTCGCGGTCGCGTTCGGTCTCTCGATGGACTACGAGGTGTTCCTGCTCTCACGCATCAAGGAGGAGTACGAGTGCAGCGGTGACAACGAGGAGTCGGTGGCGGTGGGGCTCCAACACACGGGACGCGTCGTCACGGCATGCGCGGTGCTCATGGCGGTGGTGATGATGGGCCTCTCGATGACGCGGGTCACGTCGTCGAAGTTGCTCGGGGTCGGGGTGGCGATCGCCGTCGTGGTCGACGCGTTCATCATCCGCGGCACGCTGATCCCCGCGTTCATGAAGCTCGCCGGCCGTTGGAACTGGTGGGCGCCGCGGCCGCTGCGCCGCCTCCACGACCGCTTCGGCCTGCGCGAATCCGCCGATCGTGCAACCACGGTCGCACCGGCCCCGGTTCTGGTGGGCGACCGCGCGGAGCGATCCTCTCGTTCTGGCTAGCGAGCGGTACGAAATCGCGTCCGCTGACCAGCCAGAACGATGAAAGCGAGATGACGTTCAGGCTTGTTGGCGGAGGACGTTGAGCGCGGAGCCGGCGCGGAACCAGGCGATGTGCTCCTGGCTCATCGTGTGCGTCGTGACGATCTCGTCGGAGGTGTGGTCGGCGTGGCGCAGCACGACGGTGACCGGCTTGCCCGGTGCGAGGTCGGCGAGGCCGACGATGTCGACGGTGTCGTCGACGCGCACCTTGTCGTAGTCGGCCGGGTCGGCGAACGTGAGGGCGAGCACGCCCTGCTTCTTCAGGTTCGCCTCGTGGATGCGGGCGAACGAGCGCACGATGATCGCCTTGCCGTTCTGGAAGCGGGGCTCCATGGCCGCGTGCTCGCGCGACGACCCTTCGCCGTAGTTCTCGTCCCCGATCGCGACCCAGGCGATGCCCGCCTGCTTGTACTCCTTCGCCAGCTCGGGCAGCGGCAACCTCCGTCCGTCACGGACGTCGATCCCCTGCCCGGACTCCCCCGGCGTGAACGCGTTGTTGGCGCCGAGGAACAGGTTCCCCGAGATGTTCTCGAGGTGGCCGCGGTACCGGAGCCACGGGCCGGCCATAGAGATGTGGTCCGTCGTGCACTTGCCGGCGGCCTTGAGGAGCACGCGCAGGCCCGTGTAGTCCTTGCCGTCCCACGCCGGGAAGGGCTCGAGGAGCTGGAGCCGCTCCGACGTCGGGCTCACCACGATCTCGACCTTCGATGGATCCTCCGCGGGTGCGACGAAGCCCGACTCGCCGTGGTCGAAGCCCTTCGACGGCAGGTCGTCGGCCGTCGGCGCCTCGAGCATCACCTGCGACCCGTCGGGCGCGGTGAGCGGCTGCTCGGTGAAGTCGAAGTCGAGCCGGCCCCCGAGCGCGAGTGCCACGACGGTGTCGGGCGAACCGATGAACGACAGGGTCGACGGGTTGCCGTCGTTGCGGGCCGGGAAGTTGCGGTTGAACGACGACACGATCGTGTTCGTCTCGCCCTTGGCGATGTCGTCGCGCTGCCACTGGCCGATGCACGGGCCGCACGCGTTGGCGAGCACGGTCGCGCCAATCGCTTCGAGGTCCGCGAGGAGCCCGTCGCGCTCGATGGTGGCGCGCACCTGCTCGGACCCGGGTGTGATCATCAAGGGGGTCTTCACGCGGAGCCCGTGCGCCGCGGCCTGGCGGGCGATGTTCGCGGCCCGGCCGATGTCCTCGTAGGACGAGTTGGTGCAGGAGCCGACGAGCGCGGCCGAGATCTGGATCGGGTAGCCCTCCTTCTCCGCCGACGCGCGCACCTCGGAGATCGACCGGTCGAGGTCGGGTGTGTGCGGGCCGACGAGGTGCGGTTCGAGCTCCGAGAGGTCGATCTCGATGACCCGGTCGTAGAACTGCTCGGGGTTCGCGTCGACCTCGGGATCGTTGCGGAGGTGCTCGGCGTAGCGGTCGGCGAGATCGGCGATCGCCTCCCGCCCCGTGGCCTTGAGGTACGCGGCCGACCGATGGTCGTAGGAGAACAGCGAGCACGTCGCGCCGATCTCGGCGCCCATGTTGCAGATCGTCGCCCGACCCGTCGCGCTGATGGACTCCACCCCCGGGCCGAAGTACTCGACGATCGCGCCCGTGCCGCCCTTCACGGTCAGGATGCCGGCGACCTTGAGGATCACGTCCTTCGCCGCGGTCCAGCCCGAGAGCGCACCCGCGAGCTTCACGCCGATGAGCTTCGGCACCCTGGTGTTGAACGGCCACCCGGCCATCACGTCGACCGCGTCCGCGCCGCCGACGCCGATCGCCACCATGCCGAGCCCGCCCGCGTTCGGCGTGTGGCTGTCGGTGCCGATCATCATCCCGCCCGGGAACGCGTACTGCTCGAGCACGACCTGGTGGATGATCCCCGAACCCGGCTTCCAGAACCCGATGCCGTACTTCGCCGACACCGACCGGAGGAAGTCGTAGACCTCGGCGTTGGCGTCGATCGCGACCCGGAGGTCCTCGGCCGCACCGACGCGGGCCTGGATGAGGTGGTCGCAGTGCACGGTCGAGGGGACGGCGACCATCGGCAAGCCCGCGGTCGTGAACTGCAGCAAGGCCATCTGCGCGGTGGCGTCCTGCATGGCGACTCGGTCGGGCCGGTAGTCGGCATAGTCCACCGCCCGGCCGAGCCCGACCGTCTCGGGGTCGTCGGCGTGGGCGATGAGGATCTTCTCGGCGAACGTCACCGGGCGACCCAGGCGCCGGCGGGCGATCGCCACCCGCTCGGGATAACGCCCGTAGACCCCGTCGACGAGTTCGATGGGCGTGGTCGGCCCGACGGTGCCGGCGGCAGCGTTGCTCATGTTGGGGCTCCCGGGGGTC
Source organism: Acidimicrobiia bacterium (assembly GCA_046331155.1). Classification (GTDB taxonomy): domain Bacteria; phylum Actinomycetota; class Acidimicrobiia; order IMCC26256; family CAWATG01; genus JAXLRK01. The sequence continues at coordinate 201,010 of JAXLRK010000002.1, read as the reverse complement.
ACGCTCGACGGTCCGTGCTGTCGAGCCCGAGGCTACCGGGCGGCCGCGCTCTCCGGCGCACCGCTTCAGCGCCGGGCGGGGCGCGCTAGGGCCGCTCGCGGAGATCGACCGGCGGTGGCGGGGCCGACCGGAGCGACTCCTCGACCTCGAAGTACGGCGCCTGGGTGAAGTGGAACATGGAGGCGATCAGATTCGATGGAACCGATTCGATGCGCGTGTTGTAGCCCCGGACGTTCGCGTTGTAGATCCGTCGCGCCACCTGGAGGCGGTCCTCGGTGTCGACGAGCTGGTGTTGCAGCTCGAGGAACTGCTCGCTCGCCTTCAAGTCGGGATACCCCTCTGCGACGGCGAACAGTTGCCGGAGGCCACCGACCAGCTCTCGCTCGGGCGGCGCTTGCCGGTCGGCCGGACCGGTCGTCGCCATCGCCTTTGTCCGAGCTGCCGTCACTGCTTCGAACACCGCTTGCTCGTGCTTCGCGTACCCCTTCACCGTCTCGACGAGGTTCGGGATCAGGTCGTAGCGACGCTGGAGCTCGGTGTCGATGTTGTGCCACGAGTTGGCGACGAGGTTCCGCTGCTGCACGAATCGGTTGTAGGCGAGCCCGAACCAGAGCAGTGCGAGCATCACGACGGAGGCAACGACGACGAGCGCGGTGTTCATGACGCCTTGTACATCACGTAGACGGCATTGGGGACGTGTTCGCGGAACTGGCGCTCCCAGTCGAGCAACGACGGCCATTGCGCCGGCTCGAGTTTGTCCGTGGCCACGATGACCATCGGGCCGCCGGTCTCGAGCTGCGAGCCGCGCGCCGCCTGCATGAGCCACTCCATCATGCGCCCGTCGATCAGCGCGAACGCGAACCTCTGGTCGGAGCAGCGCACCTCGAACATGCGGTTGAAGTCGTCGGACTCGAAGGTCAGGTCCGCCATCCCGACGTGGTCGGCGAGCTTCGAGAGGAACCCTTCCCTGCGCAGCGTCAGGTGCGGGCAGTCGGCCGGGATCTCGGAGATCGCGCAGGTGAACCGGTGGTAGGTCCGCGACGTCGTCTTCCCGTCCGAGGTCTCGTCGTAGTACCAGTAGTCGAAGAGCCGGACGTTCACACCGTCGTGAACGCCGGAGACGACGTTCTCGACTCCCCGGCCGTCGCCCTTGCGGAACAGGTCGAACGGAAAGCCGACCATGCCGAACGGATCCTCGGCCGAGAACTGGAGGCCGAGTTGGTTCGCCAGCACCAGCAGGGCCGCCCGGCGCTTCTGCTTCGCCTGGTACTGGAAGTACCAGATGCCCGCGAAGACGGCGCCGGCGAGCAGGATGAGCACGACGACCATGGCCCCATTCTCGCATGCGGGAACGGGTAGTCCGGACATATTGGACGGCGACCCATTGCATAAGGTAGCGAGATGGTTCGTATTCGATCGAAATCGCTACCTTTTGAAGAGGCCAGTAATCCCGACTTGCTGGGTCGGCTTTTGGACCCTAGCCTGACGGCGCCAACCCGCGGGCACCGTGACGGGGTGGAGGAGCGTTCGTGCATCTCGATGGTTGGGTGAGTCTCGCCGGGCTGCTGGTCGGCTTCGTCGTCGGCCTGACGGGGATGGGCGGCGGCGCGCTCATGACGCCGATCCTGGTCCTGGGATTCGGCATCCAGCCCCTCGCCGCCGTCTCGAGCGACCTCGTCGCCGCCGTCGTCATGAAGCCGGTCGGCGGGGCGGTCCACGCCCGCCGCGGAACCGTGAACACCGGCATCGTCCGCTGGCTCGCGCTCGGTTCCGTACCCGCCGCGTTCGCCGGCGTGCTGGTGCTCAAGGCGCTCGGTGGCGGGCAGGACCTCCAGGACCGGTTGCAGGCCATGCTCGGCGCGGTGCTGCTCCTCGCGGCGGGAGCGATGCTGGCCCGATGGGCCGTCCAGGCCTACCGGGCGCGCCACGGTCTCGCCGAGAACGCGGCGCACGCGCCCATCCGGGTCCGGAGGGCCCGCACGGTCGCGATCGGCATTCTCGGCGGTCTGGTCGTCGGCATGACGTCGGTCGGTTCGGGCTCGATCATGATCGTGCTCCTCATGGTCCTGTACCCCGCGCTGACGACCAACGAGCTCGTCGGGACCGATCTGGTGCAGGCCATCCCGTTGGTGTTGGCGGCGGCGCTGGGCCACGTGCTCTTCGGGGACCTCCAGGTGGCGCTGACCACGTCGCTGCTGGTCGGCGCGGTACCCGGTGTCTACGTCGGCGCGCGCCTGTCGTCACGCGCGCGCGACTCGATCGTGCGCCCGGCGCTCGTGCTCGTCCTGACCCTGTCCGCGCTCAAGCTGCTCGACGTCGGGACGCCGGTGTTGGGGGTGCTCCTCGCCGCGGGCGCGGCCGCGACGGTAGTGGGCAACCTCGTGCTGTGGCGGCGACGGGTGACGCGGCCGGTCGGGCCCGAATCCGTCTACCGCAAACCGCCGACGGGGCCGTCGGTCATGCCCGGTCGCGTTCTTCCACCGTGACGGACTTCATGACGTCGCCGACGTCGATCTGCCGAGCTACGTCGGTTCCCTCGACCGTGTGGCCGAAGAGGTTGTAGTCCTTCGTCAGCTTGCGGCGGCAGTCGTCGATGCAGATGAAGAACTGCGAACCGTTCGTGTTCGGACCGGCGTTCGCCATGGCGACGGCACCCAGCGTGTACTCGCCCTGGACCGGCTCGTCGCGGAACTGGTAGCCGGGGCCACCCCGGCCGCTCCCTTCGGGACACCCGCCCTGGATCACGAACTCGGGCACGACCCGATGGAACGTGAGGCCGTCGTAGTAGCCCTGACGGGCGAGGCCGACGAAGTTGTTCACCGTGTTGGCTGCGAGCTGCGGGTCGAGGTCCATCACGATGTCGCCGCGGTCGGTGGCGATCGTGACGCGGTAGATCTTGGAGCCGTCGATCTGGTACTCGGGGGGCTGGGGCACGATGCGCTCCTTCGGGACGTGGGCGGGGGACCGGCGGCGACCGCGGCGGTCGGGGCCGGGTGGGGCCGCGGCGGTCAGGGCCCGGTGGTCGAGGGGACCGCGGGAACGGTAGTCGATGATGCGTCGACGGCTCGCTGCGCCTCGGCCAGCACGGAGCGCACCATCGACGACATCGGGCCGTCGGGCTGGTCGACGAGGTACTGCTGGAACTCCGGCACCGCCCCGGCGGCGTCGCCGAAGCCCCGGAAGAGGACCACGCCGCGGAACACGTGAGCGTCGGGGAACGACGGGTCGGCCCGCACGGCCCGGTCCAGCCGATCGCGGGCCGTCTGCAACAGCAGCTGCCGGGACGAGTCGTCCGTCGCCGACTGGGCGACCCGGTAGAGGAACCAAGCGCTGGCCGAGAGCGCGTCGCCGTTGTCGGGTCCGAGCTTGACGGCCGCCTCGTAGGCCCGCTGCGCCTTGGTGTACTGGTGGTTCTGGTCGAGGTACCGGGCGTAGGTCAGCTGCGCGGCGAGGTCGTCGGGGTGCTTGCGTGCGGCCTCGGCCAGCGCCTTCCCGGCCGACTCCTTCGACACCGCCTGCTGGGAGTTGCCGCTTGCCGTCTGGCCGGGGAGCCGGGCCCCCAACGCCGACGCGAGTGCCACCGCGGCCACCACCGCGAAGGTCAGGATCCCGAGCCCGGTGAGCACGCGCCGCCGCGCGGACACCGGCGGCAGCTCGGGAACGGGCGACCCCGTGCCCTCGATCGCGCGCAGCACCGCCGCGGCCCGCGCCGTGTAGTCGTCGCGGAGCACGTCGTACGTGCCGTCGTCGACGTTGCCCGCATCGTGCTCCGCGTCGAGATCGTCGAGCGAACGGAGGAGGAACGCACGCTCCCGGGCTAGCGCGTCGTCGTCTCGCGTGGGGGCGCTCACCCGCTACCCTCCTGCTCGCGGGCGCGCTCCACGAGGTCGCGGTCCTCGTCGGAGGCGTGCAGCCGTGGTGCCTGTTGCCAGCGTCGGAGCGCGACGAAGAGGGTGCCGCCACCGGCCACCAGCACGAGGACCGGCAGGATCCACACGAACGCACCGATACCACTGCTCGCAGGTTTCAGGAGGATCGACTCGCCGTACTGGCCGACGTAGTACGCACGGATGTCGGCGTCGCTCTCGCCATGGTCGACTCGCCGTCGGATGTCCGCCCGGATCGCCCGGGCGGAGACGGTGCCGCTCTCCGCCACCGACAACGACTCGCAGTCCACGCAACGCAGCTCCGCCGCGAGCGAACGGGCGCGTGCTGCCGCCGAGCGCGTCCCACCGGAAGGCCACGACGCGACCAGGATCGTCACCACCACCAGTGCGCCGAGCATCAGCCACGGCCACCACTTGCGCATCACCGAACCCCCTGGGCGCGGTCGACGAGGGCATCGAGCGCGGCGGTGCTGAGCGGGCCGTATTCGGCGGCCACGATCTTCCCGGTCGGCCCGATCACATAGGTCTCGGGCTGACCACGGGTGCCGAACTTCACGGCGGCCGCGGAACCCGGATCGTTCGCCAGCGTCCACGTCAGACCGTGCGCCCGCGCGTAGTCGCGTGCCGCACTCTCCGAGTCGTCACGCACGATGCCGACCAGGCGCACCGACTCGTCGCGCGCGTGCTCCTGCTGGAACGAGCGCAGGGCACCCTCCTCCTGCCGGCAAGGGATGCACCACGAGTTCCAGAAGTTCACCACCACCGTCTTGCCGGCCAGGTCCGCGAGCCGCACCCGGGAACCGTCGAAACCGGGAAGGTCGAAGCGTGGTGCGGACCGTCCGACGAGGTTGCTCTTGTTGGCCGAGGCCCGCGGGTCGCTGCTCACCTGCGTCGCGAGCACGACACCGAGGATGACGACGACCGCCGCGACGGCGGCTGCGATCCACCGGGTCGAGATTCCTCTCACACGGTCACCTCGACCTCGGTGGTGATCGTGTCCCTCCCGGCTTCCGCCGCGGCGGGGACGGGCCGCCGCGAGCGAGCGCGACCGGTGGGAATCAACGCGATCCCGGTCCCGAACGCCATGATCGCCCCGCCGATCCAGAGCCACAGCACCATGGGGTTCACGAGCACGCCGACGGTGACGCGACCCTTGGCGTTGGGGAGCGACACGACCGTGAGGTAGACGTCCTCGAGGAGGCCCGTGCGCACGCTCGGCGTCCCGATACCGGTCATCGCGTTGGGGTACGACGACACTGCCGGCGCGTAGGTTCCGAGGTCGCTCCCACCTTGCTGGATCCGCACCCGGGCCGAGACCGTCGTGCGCTGCGCGTCCTTCGACGTATGTGCCCCGAGGTAGGTGAAGCGATACCCGGAGGCCGACCGCGTCTCGCCGCGCGTCATGCGTAGCTCGCGTTTCGTCGCCGTCGTGGACGATGCCGCGAGCACGACCGCGATGAGCACCACGCCGACGTGGACCGTCAAACCGCCGTACAGCCGCGGACTCGCGCCGATCATCCGCAGGACCGCGCGCGGGACACGTTCGCCGTGCGCACGCCGCCGGGCGCGGACGCCCACGGCAAACTGCCGCGCGATCGCGGCGAGCGCGAAGGCGGCGAGCCCGACCGCGAGCACGGGAGCGAGCCCGCGCAGGCCGAGCAGCACCGCGAGCACGAGGCCCGCACCTCCGACCCAGGCCGGGACCAGCAGGCGTTGTCGGAGCACGTCGGTGCTCACGGCCCGCCACGGCAGCGCGGGCGCGACCGCCATGAGGAACAGCAGGATCAGACCCAACGGTGTCGTCATCCGGCCGAAGTACGGCTCGCCGACCGAGAGTTGCCGGTCCGTCAGAGCCTCTGCGACGAGCGGGTAGACCGTGCCGAGGAGCACGATGAACGCGAAGCCCGTGAAGAGCAGGTTGTTGCCGAGAAACGCGGCCTCGCGCGAAAGCACCGAGTCGATCCGGCCGGGCGAGCGGAGCCGGTCGCCGCGCCAGGCGATGAGCCCGATCCCTACGGCGGCGACCACGCCGAGGAACGTCAGCAACCAGGGGCCGATCGACGAGACGCTGAACGCGTGCACCGAGTTGATGATCCCCGAGCGCGTGAGGAACGTACCGAGGATGGTGAGACAGAACGTCGCGATCACCAGCGACAGGTTCCACACCCGTAGCATCCCGCGGCGCTCCTGCACGATCACCGAGTGGATGAACGCGGTACCCGTGAGCCAGGGAAGGAGCGACGCGTTCTCAACTGGGTCCCAGGCCCAGTAGCCGCCCCAGCCGAGCACCTCGTAGCTCCACCACGCGCCCAGCACGATGCCCACGGTGAGGAAGCCCCACGCCACGAGGGTCGCCCGCCGCGTGTCCGCCAGCCACCCCTCGCCGAAGCGGCCGGTGATCAGCGCCGCGATCGCGAACATGAACGGCACCGTGAACCCGACGTAGCCGAGGTAGAGCATCGGCGGGTGGAACGCCATGAGCGGGTGGTTCTGGAGCAGTGGGTTCGGCCCCCGCCCGTCGGCCGGGACCGACGACAGGACGTGGAACGGGTTGGCGGGCCCCAACGTCAGCAAGAAGAAGAACGCGGCCACGCCGAGCCCGACGATCGTCGCCCACGCGACCATCGGGTCCCGGGCCCGGTGACGGAACTTGCGCGCCACGACGGCCAGATATCCGCCGAGGATCACGAGCCACAGCAGGATCGAGCCCTCGAGCGACGCCCACAGACCGGTGATGGTGAACAGCGTCGGCGTACCGCGCGAACCGTTCTCGGCCACGTATTCGAGGGAGAAGTCGTGGGTCAGCAATCCCCACTCCATCGCGCCGGCGGCGAGCAGCGCGGCCACCAGGACCACGAACACGAACTGCCGGCCCACGTCCAGCAGCCGAGCGCTGCCCCGTTGCAAGCCGAGCAACAGCGTGGTGATCCCGAGGATCGCACCGGCGAGACCTACGAAGAGCGCCAGCAGGCCCAGCGCCGCCTTCATGACGGGCGCGCGGTCGTCGTCACCTTGGGCGGCGTGTAATCGCTGCCGTGCTTGATCATGATCCGGTCCGAGTCGAACGACCCGTGCAGCCATCGGCCCTCGCACACCACCGGGGCGCCGGCCTTGAACAAGTCGGGCGGGTCGCCGTGGTGGACCACGGTCGCCGTCGTGTTGCCGTCGGTCACACGGAACCGCACGCCGTCCTTCGTCTCGTGGATGCTGCCGTGCACCACCTGGCCCATGAGTCGGAAACGCGACCCGCGGTCCTTCGGTCGTTCCTTGACCGCTTCGGACACGGTCCGGAAGTACACGACGTTGTCCGAGAGGATCACCGAGAGCACGACGACCGCGACGATCGCGGCGACACAGAGCACGACCGCGACGACGTACCGGGTGCGTTTCGGCGCCGGAGCGCGGACGGTGTCGGTCACCGGTCGCGTGCCTCGTCGAGCAGGGTTGCTTCGGCCCGCCGTGTGCGCGCGACCACCCACCACCAGTAGGCGCCGATCGCCCCGAACGCGATCCCGTAACCGCTCAACACGTACCCCGCGAACTTCACGGCGCCGTCACCTCGGCCACGGGGCGGTCCCGGTCGATGCGCTCGGCGATGGCCTGCTCGAGCTCGCGGTCCTCCATCTCCTCCTCGATCGCCGCCAGCCGGTACCGGATCGACAGGAGGTAGACGTACAGCACGGTGAACGCGATGACGCCCCAAACGAGGGTGAAGGCCATGAGCCCGTGGATGTGGGCCTTCATCTCGTCGTTGAAGATGCTGCCTTCCTGGTGCAACGTCCGCCACCAGTTCACCGAGAAGTGCACGATCGGCACGTCGATGAACGCGATCAACGCGACGATCGCGCTGCGCTTCCCGCGCGCCTCCGCGCCACCGGGAATCCGGCGCAACGCGAGGTAACCGAGGTAGAGGAAGAAGAGCACCGCGGTCGTGACGAGACGTGCGTCCCATGCCCACCACACGCCCCAGACCGGCTTGCCCCAGAGCGAGCCGAGCACGAGCGTCAGGCCGGTGAAGAGCACGCCGACCTCGGCGGACGCCCCGGCGAGCAGGTCCCACACGAGCGAACGGGTCCGCGGCCACAGGTACAGCGCCGAGGCGATCGACGTCACGAAGAACGCGAGGTACGCCAGCCACGCCGACGGGACGTGGAGGTAGAGCAGCCGGACGCCGTCGGACTGGTTGACGTCGGGCGGCGAGGCCCACAGGCCGAGGTAGACGAGTACGAGAACCGATGCCAGGGCAACGAACCCCACGATCTTCGTGGTCCGGCGGCCGAGCAGGCTCACGATCTTGCCTCCAGGCGCCTACGGCGCCGGGCCGGCAGGCCACGTTCGCTGCTCGGCGGGATACCCGCCTCTCCACGCTCACTCACGACTCCTCCAGGCGCCTACGGCGCCGGGCCGGCAGGCCACGTTCGCTGCTCGGCGCGATACCCGCCTCTCCACGCTCACTCACTCTTGCCTCCAGGCGCCTACGGCGCCGGGCCGGCAGGCCACGTTCGCTGCTCGGCGCGATACCCGCCTCTCCACGCTCACTCACTCTTGCCTCCAGGCGCCTACGGCGCCGGGCCGGCAGGCCACGTTCGCTGCTCGGCGGGATACCCGCCTCTCCACGCTCACTCACTCTTGCCTCCAGGCGCCTACGGCGCCGGGCCGGCAGGCCACGTTCGCTGCTCGGCGGGATACCCGCCTCTCCACGCTCACTCACGACTCCTCCAGCAGGGTGGGGAACGCGAGCATCCCGGCCGACGCATAGATGACCGCGAACAGCGTCAGCATCCCGACCCAGGGCCAGGCGTCGGCGACGTGGGAATGACGGTGTAGGTGCAGCGCGAGCTCGAACGCCCTGGTGGCCCCGAACATCACCGGCGCGGCGACCGGCAGGAGCAACAGCGGTACGAGCGTCTCGCGCACGCGGAGTCCGGCGGCGAGCACGCCGTAGAGGGTACCGGTGGCCGCCACGCTCACGGTCGCGGCCACCGCGCTCAGCATCAGGATCCCGATCGAGTCCAGGGTGATGCCGTACAGCACGACCACGCCGATCCCGAGCACCAGCTCGAGAGCGAGCAGCTCGATGCCGATGGCGCCGGCCTTGCCGAGGAACACCGCGGCGCCGTCGAGCCCCGAAAGCCGCAGTCCGTCCCGGGCCCCGTGCTGCTGCTCGATACCGAACGAGCGCGAGACGGCCAGCAGGGCCGCGAGCAACACGCAGACCCAGAACAGTCCCGGCGCGACCTGGCGCAGGATCTTCTTCTGGTCGAGGGCGAACGCGAAGAGCAGGAGCACGATCCCGCCGAACGGCAGGATCTGGGTCATCGTGACGCGCGACCTCGCCTCGATGCGCAGGTCCTTCCTCGCGACCAGCGCCGCCTCCTGGAAGACGTTCATACCCGCCCCACGGCCGGTTCGGACCGCCCGCCCACGTTGGTCGCGTCGACCCCGAGGATGCCGCCCACCGCCTGGCCGGCCGTGACGACCACCTCGCGGCCGGCGAGTGCCCGGGCCCGTTCGAGCTCGTGCGACGCGAGCAGGACGGTCCGGCCCTCGGCCGGCGCGGCCGCGAGCGCGGTGTCGAGCACTTCGCGGCCGAGGGCGTCGAGGCCGGCGTGCGGCTCGTCGAGCAGCAGGAGCTCCGGTTCGCGGGCGAAGGCGACGGCCAGGGCGAGCCGACGGCGTTGCCCGGCCGACAGACGGGCGTGGGTCACGTCGGCCAGGTTCGCGAGCCCGAGCCGTTCCAGTGCCGCATCCGAGCTCTCGGTGGTGTGCCCGGAGGCCCGGGCGGCGAACCGGAGGTTCTCGCGCACCGTGAGGTCGTCGTAGCAGAAGGTGTCGTGGCCCACGAGCGCGAGACGGCGGCGGGCACTGCGCCGGTCGGCCCGGAGGTCCACCCCGAGCACCTCGGCGTCGCCGCTGTGCACGGGCAACAACCCCGCGAGCATGCGCAACAGGGTGGTCTTGCCGGCCCCGTTCGGGCCCGAGAGCAGCACCACCTCACCGACCGTCACGTCGAGGTCGACGCCGGCGAGCGCGGGGAACCGACCGATCAGGCACACCGCGGAGCGGAGACGAACGACGAGCGGCACTCCGCCACCGAGCGCGTTGCGCATGGGCCTCCGGGAGCGTTGCGGACGGCCCCCGAGTGTACGAATGGGCCGGTCCAACGGTCGAACCGACCGCAGATACCCTCGTACGCCATGCGGCGAGTCGTCGGATTCATCGGTCGTTGTCTCGTGACGGCCGGCCTCCTCATCCTGCTGTTCGTCGCGTACCAGCTCTGGGGCACCGGGATCATCGAGGCCCGGGCGCAATCAGACCTCCACACCCAGTTCGACCGGGCCCAGCAGTCCCGCGACCGGACCACCACGACGATTCCGGGTCCCACGACCACCGGTCCGGGGCCGACCACGACCACCGCGCCCCCGGATCCCCCACCCCCGGAGGGCGGAGCCGTCGCGCTCATCAAGATCCCGCGGATCGGCGTGAGCAAGTGGGTCGTCCAGGGAGTCTCGGTCCCGGACCTCCGCAAGGGCCCGGGCCACTACCCCCACACGCCCCTGCCCGGCCAGCTCGGGAACGCGGCGATCGCCGGCCACCGCACCACGTACGGCGCGCCGTTCAACCGGCTCGACGAGCTCGCCGACGGCGACCGCATCGAGGTGCGGACCCTGTTCGGCACGTACCGCTACGCGGTGACCGACAAACTCGTCGTGCAACCCACGCAGGTCGAGGTCGTCGCGCCACCCAAGGATCCGACCGTGGCCGAGCTCACGTTGACCACGTGCAACCCGAAGTACTCGGCCGCGACCCGGCTGGTGATCAAGGCCCGGCTCGACCCGACCGAGAGCCCGCCCCCTCAGGCGCCACCCACCACCGCTCCGGTTGCGTCGACCGCCCTTCCGGTCGTCGACGAGCTCGTCAACGAGACGGGCGACGTCGGTGCGTCGGGCGGCTCGATCGCCCTGTGGGGCATCCTGACGTTGATCGTCGGCGGGCTGTGGTGGCTGATGTTCCACCGGTACTCGCGCTGGACGACGTGGATCGCCGGCGCAATCCCGTTCGCGGTCGTCCTGTTCTACTTCTACACGTACTTCGAGCCGGTCGCAGGACGGCTCGAGGCCCATCTCTGAGACCCCGACCGCGGCCTCACGTCAATCGCATCGCCGCGAGCACGGCCGTTGCGACCGCGACCACCGTGCCGATCTGGCTCATGATCACGGCCCGCGTCTGCTGGTTCATCTCGGACCGCATGACCGCGAGGATCTCGAAGCGGGTCGACTCGAGTCCGGTACGAAATCCCGTCCGCAGCTCGGCCATCTCTCCCCGCAGCTCGGCCATCTCTCCCCGCAGCTCGGCCATCTCTCCCCGCAGCTCGCCCCGCAGCTCGGCCATCTCACGGCGCAACTCGGAACCCGACCGTTCCAAGTCTGAACGCAGCAACGCCGTCTCGTGCTCGACGTCGCGCTTCGTCGCGACGTCGGCCCATCCGACGGGCGGCAGGTGCTCCATCAACGTCTCGGCGTGCTCGGCGCCGAGCATCGCTTCCAGCCGTAGGTACAACGCATGACGTGACCGTTCGTCGACTGCCATGTTCCCCTCCCACGTGTGACCGGTTCGGGGAAGAAGACGGCCAGTGTACCGGCGGTGGGGCATCGCTCACCCGGCGAGTGCCGCGCCGAATCAGCGGCCTTCGAACTCGGGTGGGCGCTTCTCGGCGAACGCGGCGAGGCCCTCCCGGAGGTCGCGGCTACGAAAGGCCCGGTCCTCGAGAGCCCGCAGTTCGGCGATGGCGTTGGCGTCGGGACCGACCTGGAGGCCCTGCGCCTCGGCGACGAGGTTGAGCGCCCGCTTGTGCCCGGCGACGGTCAGTGGCGCCAACGCGGCGATCTCGCCGGCCCACGCGAGCGCGCCGGCTGCCGCGTCGCCGGCCACTCGGTTCACGAGCCCGACCGCCCGGGCTTCGTCGAGGTCGAGGGTGCGGCCGGTGAGGAGGATCTCGCGCGCCGGACCCTGGCCGACCAGCAGCGCCAGACGCTGGATGTTCGACGCGTTGAGCAGCACGCCGAGCCTGGCGGCCGGGATCCCGAACACCGCGCCCGGCGCCGCGACCCGCAGGTCGCACGCCACCGCGAGCTGCAGACCCGCGCCGAGTGCGGCACCGTTGATCGCGGCGATCACCGGCCCCGGGAACTCCACGAGTGCCTCGAGCACCCGCTCGAACGCCGGGCGGAACGTGTCGCCCCCGCCGTGACCGGACGTGCCCGCAGCGTCACCGGAACGCGTCACGAGGTCGGCGCCCGCACAGAACGCCTTCCCCGCGCCCGTGATCACCACCGCGCGCAGCCCGGACGAGCTCTGGACGTAGCCGCGAAGGTCGTCGCACAGCTCGGCGTTCAGCGCGTTGCGACGCTCCTGTCGGTCGATCGTCGCCAGGCCGACACGACCGCTCGTCTCCCACTGGATCATGGTCGACGTCCGATCGACCCGGGCATCAGGACTCGTCGATGACGGCGATGAGATCGCCTTCCTGCACCTGCTGCTCGGGCGCCACGTGCAGCTCACGGACCACGCCGGGCACCTCCGTCACGACCGGGATCTCCATCTTCATGGACTCGAGGATCACGAGCTCGTCGCCTTCGGCGACCATCTGCCCCTCCTCGACGACCACCTGCCACACGTTGGCCGCGATCTCGGCCCTGATCTCTGCCATGGCGGGGCAGCCTACCGGTCGGCGCAGGACGTGGCTCCCGGGGTCGACGGTCCTGGCGCCGCGTTCCCGATGCTCAGCGACCCGTGAACTTGGGCTCCCGCTTCTGGAAGAAGGCGGTGATCGCCTCGGTGAGGTCGTCGCTCTGGAGGAACGCCGAGTTCCAGATCGCAACGTGCTCGAGGCCCTCCTCCACGGTCTGGTCCTCGCCCGCCTTCAGCACGGCCTTCGCGCCCTGTACGGCGATCGGCGAGTTGGCCGCGATCTCGTCTGCCAACGCCCGGGCCGCGGCCAGGCAGGCGGCCTGGTCCGCGAACACGTCGTTGACGAGCCCGATCTCCTTCGCCCGCGCCGCGTCGATGTCCTTCCCGGTGTAGACGAGCTCGGCCACGTGACCGGGAGCGATCACACGTGGCAGTCGCTGGAGTGTGCCGACGTCCGCGACGATGGCGATGCGCGTCTCGCGAACCGAGAACTTGGCGTCGGCCGACGCGAGCCGGATGTCGCAGGCGGTGATCAGGTCGATGCCTCCACCGATGCACCAGCCGTGCACCGCCGCGATTACCGGTTTCGGGCAGTCGGCCACGGACGTGATCGCGGCCTGGATGCGCTTGATCGTCTGGTACACGCGACGCTGCTGTACGGCCCTCGACTCGCCGTCGGCGGGGGCCAGGAGTCCGCCGGATTCGACGAGGTCGAGGCCGACGGTGAAATGCGGCCCCCGCGCCGCGAGCACCACCGCGCGCACGTCGGGATCCAGCCCCACGTCGTCCATCACGCCGGCGAGGTCCGCGAAGAACGCGGTGCCCATGGCGTTGCGCTTCTCGGGCCGGTCGAGCCACACCGTGGCCGTCTCGCCGTGCCGTTCGGTGGTGAAGACGTCGCTCATGCTCGCCGCTCCTGACGCCTTCGGCGCCTGGCCACTGGGCCGCGTTCGCTGCTCGGCGGGATACCCGCCTCCCCGCGCTCACTCATGGGCCCAGCGTACGCGCTCAGGCTCACACCGGCAGCACGCCGTGTTTGCGCCAGGGCCGGTCGACCTGCTTGTCGCGAGCGAGGCGGAGGCCGCGCCAGATCGCGGCCCTCGTCTCGGCGGGGTCGACGATGTCGTCGACCAGCGCGTGCCCCGCGGCCAGGTACGGGTCGATCGTCCTGCGGATCTCCTCGGCCAGCTCGAGGCGCTTGGCGGCTCGTTCTTCCTCGGGGAGCTCCTCGATCTGCTTGCGGAAGATGATGTTCACCGCGCCGTCGGGGCCCATCACCGAGATCTCGGCCGTCGGCCAGGCGACGATGTAGTCGGCCTCGTACGCGGTGCCGTTCATGACGAAGTACCCGGCGCCGTAGCTCTTGCGCAGCACGACCGAGACCTTAGGGACCGTTGCTTCCGAGATCGCGAACAGCATCTTCGCCCCGTGCCGGATGATCCCCTGTTTCTCGACCGCCGACCCGACGATGAAACCCGGGACGTCATGCAAGAAGACGAGCGGGATGTCGAACGCGTCACACAGCCAGACGAAGCGCGCCGCCTTGTCGGCTGCGTTCACGTCGAGCGCGCCGCCGAGCACCATCGGCTGGTTCGCGACGATCCCGACGGGCCGGCCCCCGATGCGCGCCAGCCCGGTCACCACGTTCTTCGCCCACTCCGGCTTCATCCAGAGCACGTCGCCGTCGTCGACGACGGCGGTGATCACCTTGCGCATGTCGTACGCCCGTCTCGGGGCGGTCGGAACGATCCCGTAGAGCTCCTCGCAACGACGGTCGACCGGGTCCGACGCCTCCCGGACGGGCGGGGGCTCGGTGTTGTTGGCCGGGAAGAACGAGAGGTACTTGCGGACGATCTCGAGGCACTCGTGGTCGTCGGCCACCTCGAGGTCGGCCACGCCCGAGACCCTGGTGTGCACCGCCGACCCGCCCATCTCCTCCTCGCTCACGTCTTCGCCCACCGCGGCCTTCACGAGGTGGCGGCCGCCGAGCGCCATCGACGACGTGCCCTTCACCATCGGCACGAAGTCGGCGAGCGCAGGGATGTAGGCGGTTCCCGCCGAGCAGTGGCCCAGCATCGCCGCGACCATGGGGACGACACCGCTGAGCGCGACCTGCTCCCGGAAGAGCTGGCCCGCGCCGGCGAACCTCGACCCGGCCGCCTGCTGGATTCGCGCGCCGGCCGAGTCGAGCAACCACACGATCGGGATGCGCTGCCGGAGAGCGAGCTCGCGCATGCGCAACGTCTTGTGCTCACCGACGCCACCCATCGAGCCGGCCATGACCGTGAAGTCGTAGGCGATGATCGCGACGCGCCGGCCGTCGATCTCGCCGACCCCGCACACCACGCCGTCGGCCGCGAGGTACCTATCGCCGAGACCGGGGTCCATGTGGTCGGCGAGCATGCCGTACTCGGTGAACGACCCCTGGTCCAAGAGGATGTCGAGCCGCTCGCGAACCGTCAGCTTGCCGAGCGAGTGCTGCCGCTCGACGTACTGCTCCCCGCCCATCGCGAGCGCCCGATCGCGACGCGTTGCGAGGTCGCCGACCAGCGGCCCCCAATCGTGGACGTCGCCTCCCGCACCCGACACCGGCTTGCTCACAGTCGCTCCTCTCGCTCTCCCGTTCGTTCTTTCGATGGAATCCCCCAACAATCCGGGGAAATCATCGAAAGAACGATGCTCTGGACGG
The DNA here is from genome assembly GCA_046331155.1 of Acidimicrobiia bacterium. GTDB lineage: Bacteria > Actinomycetota > Acidimicrobiia > IMCC26256 > CAWATG01 > JAXLRK01. Next base: position 185,743 of record JAXLRK010000002.1, on the reverse strand, counting down.
GTCGGGCCCTCGCCATCACCTGCTCACCGCCCGCACCACGGTTCGCAGCAACGGGCTCCCGGCCTTCACGTACAGCGGAACTTGGTCGAGCGGGACGTCGACCGTCAACTCCTCCGGCCCGCGCAGCACCTGCTTCGGGCTCCACGCGCTCACCCACCTCCCCGGCGGGAGCCAGACCGACCGGGATCGTTCGCCCGATCGCCAGACCGGCGCGGCCAGCATGTCGTCGCCGATCATCCACTCGTCCCACGCGTCGCGCGCCCGTTGCGTGTTCCACCGGAAGACGAGCGGACGGACGATCGGTGTGCCACGGGCGTGCGCGACGGCAGCGAGACCGGCGAGCGTGGGCGCCAGCGCGTGGTGCAACGCGACGTACCGGCGGTAGATCGCGAGCAGCTCAGGATCGACCGTGCCCCCTGGGCCGGCGTCCCACGGTGCCGGGCCCTTGCCGTGGAAGCGCATCAGCGGGCTCAGGGCGCTGACCTCGACCCAGCGCGCGTAGAGGTCCTTGTCGGTCCAGTCCGAGTAGCCACCCGTGTCGGACCCGATGTACGCCGTGCCCATGAACGCGGCGCGCTGCATCGAGATGAGGTAGCTGCGCAGGCCCTTGTCGGTCGACGGGCTGGTCTCCTCGACCTCGGGGATCAGGAGACCTTCCCGGCTGTGGGTGTCGCCCGGCCAGCGCATGGTGAGACTCTGGGATCCGGTGTAGGCGGGACGCGAGATCATCCACACGGCGGCTCGGCCGTGCCGCGCCGGACGCGCCCGGAGCAAGGCCTCGCGCACCATGCGCTCGTACAGCACCGGGTACGCGTTGTGGACCTCGCGGCCCGTGCGGCCGTCGTGGTACACGTCGTTCACGCCCGAGGTGACGTCGCCTTCGTCCCCTCGATCGAGGAAGACGCCGTCGACGTACCGACCCTCGGGGCCGCGCAGGAAGTCGACGATCCGCTGCTGCTCCCACGCGACCGCGTCCGGGTTCGTGAGGTCGAGCGCGCGCTGGCTGCGCGGCGCGAGGTATCCGTGCTCGCGCGCGTACTGACCGGGCGCGTCGAGCACCCACGGCGAGATCCACACCTGAATCCTCCATCCGGCTCGCCGCATCTCCTTCAGCATGGCGACGACGTTGGGGAACCGCTGGGGGTCGAAGCGGAAGTCGCCGTAGCCCTCGCTGCCGACGGCCCACGGCCGGTCGAAGTGGAAGATGCCGGGCGGGATGTGATGCTGCTCGTACGCGGCCAGGTCCCTTGCGACGGTGGCGTTGATCTGGATGCCGTGCCAACTTGCGGGTGGGCCCACCGGATACTCGTCGCGGCCCCGCCAGTGCGTGAACACCACGTCGGGCGGGAGCACCGGGCGACCCGTGAGCCGCGTGTACTGGTCGAGGATCCCGGCGTGGGAGCCGACGAACACGCGTACCGCTGCCGCGACGGGAGTCGGGCCCGCAGGCGGGAGCTCGAACGTGAGCCGGGTGCGGGTGGGGTCGGACTTGGCGACGTCGTACTCGCCGGGCATGGTTCCGTCGACCAGTACGCCGTACCCGGAGGACGACTGGAAGAACGGTGCGTAGCCCGAGATCGTCGGGGTCACGTACATCTTCACGGTCTCGCCCGTGCGGTCGAGCGAACCGACCTCGGCCGGCACGAGCTCCGACGCGTCGTAGTCGTCGACGATGCGTTCCGTGAGGCCGTAGATGCCCTCGCCCGGCTCGTGCGGAACCGCGAGCTGCCAGGACGGCGGGCGCGGGAGGACCGGATTGCCCGACGCCGGCATCAGCACCACTGTGAGGCCGGTCGAGGGCGAGACGTCGAGGCGAAGCTGCGCCGTGGTGCCGTCACTGAGCTGCACGGGGCCGCGCAGCGTGTTGCCCCGCTGGGTGGCGTCCCACGACGCGACCCGCGCCACGGATCCGTCGGGCTTCGCGAAGCCGAAGTCCGTGCAGGAGCAGCCGTCCGGCCCGGGCGCCAACAGCGTGTGCTGCGAGCGGCCCGTCGCGCGTACCGCGATGCCGACCGGCCGCTTCTGCACGAACACCTGCCCGAACGGCGCCCGCACCTCGACCTCGGTCCCGTGGTCGACCCATGTGATCGCCGGCCGGGCGATGCGTGCAGCCGCCGGCGCCGGCTGGAGCGCCGACCCGACGAGCATCGACAGTCCCACCGCGCTCGCCACCACCCACGTCCCGTTCTTTCGATGGAATCCCCCGACTATTCGGGGATTCCATCGAAAGAACGCAGGGGCGCGGGGCATGGGCGTCAGCGGCCCTTCCACTGCGGAGCGCGCTTCTCCGCGAACGCGAGCACACCCTCGGCGGTGTCCTCCGAGGACGACGTGACCGTGAGCATCGCCTGGAGGTAGTCGAGCGCGTCGTCGGGGTTCATGTCGAGGACGCGGTAGAAGCTGTCGCGGCCCCAGCGCAGGATGAGCGGCGACTTCGAGGCGAGCATCGACGCCAGCGCGTCGACCGCGGCATCGAGCTCGGCCGCGGGCACGACCCGGTTCACGAACCCGATCCGCTGCGCCTCCTGGGCGTCGACGCGCCGGCCGGTCGACATGAGCTCCAGTAGCGTGCGCGGTGGGATGCAACGCAGGAGAGGCACCGTGATCATGTAGGGCCAGAGGCCGACGTCGATCTCGGGTGTGCCGAACTGCGCGTCGTCGGACGCGACCACGAAGTCGCACGCCATCGCCAGCCCGAAGCCGCCCGCGAGCGCGTAGCCGCGCACCCGGGCGATCACGGGCTTGCCGAGCGTCCACATGAGCCGGAAGACGTCGGCGAGCATCCCGCGCCCGTCGTGTACCGCGGCGGCGCCGGTGTCGGCGATACCGGACAGGTCGGCCCCCGCGCAGAACGCCCTGTCGCCGGCGCCCGTGAGGATGACGACCCGCACGGTTTCGTCGGCCTTGGCCAGGGCGAACGCCTCGACCAGCTCGCGCATGACCGTGAAGGACAGGGCGTTGCGCCGTTCGGGCCGGTCGATGGTGATGCGGGCGACGGGCCCGTCGATCTCGTAGCGGACCTGCTCCACGGCGTTCCCTCCGGCTCGGGCGTCGGCGGCGAGCATGCTACGACGAATCGGGGCGATCGCCGTTTCTCGTCCGGCGCCTCACTACCTTGGTGCCGTGCTCTTCATGGCCACCGTGCTGGTCGTCGCGCTGCTGATCGTGCTCGTCACGGGCGGCAGCGTCTCGCGTCTCGCGCGGATGCCCTTCCATGCGTTCTGGCTCCTGTTCCTCGCGCTCGGCATCCAGATCGCGCTGGAGTACGTGTCGATCCCGAAGGACCGGATCGACACCGTCGGGTTCGGCATCCTCATGGCGAGCTACGCGCTCATCCTGGCGTTCTGCTTCGTGAACCTCCGGATCCGGGGTATGGCCGTGGTCACGATCGGCATCGCGATGAACGCGCTCGTCATCGGCCTGAACCAGGGCATGCCGACGAAGGACCCCGGCAAGACGGTGCACGGCCGCGTCGTCCCGGCGATCGCGGTGGAGGTGAAGCACCGGCCCAAGCACTCCGACGACCTGCTGCCGTGGCTCGGCGACGAGATCGTCCTGACCGATCCGTACGACGAGGTGATCTCCTTCGGCGACCTCGTGCTCGCGGTCGGGATCTGCGACGTCGTCTTCTGGGGATCACGCCGGCCGAAGCGCCGGCGGCGCGGCCGGGCCCGGTCGTCGGACAGCGCACCGGTCGAGCCCCCTCCGCCGCCCGCACCTCCCCCAGCCCCGGCGAGCGAGGACACGACACCGGAGCCGTCCCCGTCGGGCGTACCGGACATGCCCGCGCCGGCCGCGCGTCAACCCGTACCCGTACCCGAACCCGAACCCGCAGTGCCGGCGCCGGTTCCGCCGGCGCCGGCGGCCGACGCGGACGCGACCCTCGAGATCACGATCCCGGGATCGGGTGCCGCGATCGCGACTGTGGTTGCGGCACCCACGCTCACGGCACCCACGCTCACGGCACCCGAGCCGCAGGTCGTCGAAACGCCGTTACCCGAGCCGCGGGCCGAGCTTCCGGTGCCGGCTCCGCAACCCGAGGTGCTCGTGCAACCGCTCCCGCCCGCGCCGCGCCTACGCCGGACCGAGCCTGTCGTGTCGGCGAACGCGCAAGCGGACGAGCAGCCGGAACCACCGCCGATCGAGGGGCAGCGCGAGCAGGAGATCGACCTGCGCGAGACCGAGTCGCCCGAGCGGGGCGAGCTCGCGACTCCGTCGCCCGACACGAGCTACGTGCGGGTGGTCCCCCCACCGGCGCGATCGCGTCCCGAAGCGATCGATCTCGACAGCTACACGTTGCCGCCCGCGGAAGAGGGCGAAGCCCGCCGGCGTCCGCGCCAGCTGCGCCCGCACGGCACCGGCTCGCGCCGGCGCTTCCCCGGCACGGACCCGGGCGCGAGGCGCTGACCGGCGGTTCGGAGCCGGCCGATGGTTCGGAGCCGGCCGGCGAATCAGCCGGCGGGTTCGGGGATGAGCGAGGCACGCGCCTCGAGCACGTCGTAGACGCGAATGGCAGGCGCGAGCCGGAACGTACCCAGGTCCTCGTCGCTCGCCTCGCCGTTCGGGCCGGTGACATGAACCCGGCCCTCCCACTCCGTGCTCGCGCCGAGCGGGTAGGTGCCCTTCGTCTCGTAGACGTGCTCGGCCGCGTGGTCACGCTCGCTCGACAACGGCACCGGCGCGTCGAACGTCCCGCCGACGGATGCCACGTGATGGTCACCCGTGTCCCACTCGACCTGGGTGAGGTGCGCGGCGCCGGTGACCGTCCACCCGTTCAGGGTCACGTCCACCTGCACCAGGTTGGTCTGGTCGTACCAGAACCACGTCGGCATCCCCGTGAGCCCGGTCACCTTGGGGCTCACGAGCACGACCGGTCTCGGCAAGGCGACGTTGCGCCAGATCTCGGCGTAGGTCGGCGCCGCGTCGAGCGGCGGCACCGCCCCGCCCCGCAGTGCGACGCACACGATCCGGCTCGCGACCACGGACCCGGTCGACCGCTGGACCTCCCGGGCCGTGGTCGCCTGCCCGTCGACGATGCTCCCGCCCTGACGTGCCCCGCAGGCGATCGCGCCCGGTGTGAGCCCGGGCGGGTTCGGGCCGCTCGGGGCCGGGATCCCACCGGCCTGCTCGAACACGCCCGACACCACTCCCCCGGGCAACGGCCCACCGGGTCGGAACACCGTCACCTCGTACGTCCAGTAGTAGGGCCGGGCGACGCCCGGTCCACCGCTCGCGCCGCCCTCACCGCCCTCGCCCGGGGTGTGGACGACGACGCCGCACGAGAGCGCGGCATCGCTGCCGGTGCAACCGGCTGCCGTCTCGCCGTCACGCGGACCACCGCCACCGTCGCCGTGTGCGTACGGCGTCCCGAGAGCGCAGACGAGAAGCACCACGCCCGTCAGGATCGCCGCCGGTCGCGCCCGTCTGATCATGTTCGCCGCTCCTGGCGCCTTCGGCGCCGGGCCGCCGGGCCACGCTCGCTGCTCGGCGGGATACCCGCCTCTCCACGCGTGTCTCACTGCTCGACGATCCGGATCGGACCGGCGTCGTCGTAGAACGCGAGCTTCCAGCCTCTGACGGGATCGCCGGTGATCCCCCAGTTGCGCACGAAGGACCGCTCGTCGGGGATGTGCTCGACCACGCGCCCGGTGGCGTCGACGTAGTCCTCGAAGTCGAACCATTCGGTCGTGTGGAGCACGACGAGGTCCGGCGTCACCCCGCCCACGGTCGCGCTCACGAGCCGGTAGCCCGCGTCGGCGGACCGCTGGTCGTGGGCCTCCATCCACCGGATCGACTCGCCGAGCCCGGCATCGACGCGCGAACCGGGTGCGATGATCTCGGACACGAGGCTGCCGTCGGGGTTCTCGGTGAGCCACCGGAACTGGTAGATGAGCGACGCGAACACGGCGGCGTAGTCGGTGCCGGTGTTGTGCAGCTCGGGGCGCGGTGTCCCGCGCAGCGAGCCGCGCGGGATCGGGCCGACGAGGTTGCCGTGGGCCGGCGCGATCGTCGTGGGAGTCGGCTCACCGCGCGACGACGCGACGGTGGTCGTGCTGATCGTGTCCTCCGGGGCCCGAACGCTCTCCGGACGGGCCCGGGGTGACGTGGAGCGGGCTTGGGCGTCGGCCGGACGCGGCGTGCGCTGACGGCCCGCGACGCGCGGATGCCCCGCACCGGAACAGGCGGTGAGCGCGCACAGCACCGCGACGCTCCGCGCGAACAGCGATCCCCGCCCTCCTTGGCGCATATACCCCGAACCCTCCCTGGCCGTGATCTCACACACTACGACGTGATACCACTGCCAGCAAGACCCACGTTCGGCGCGTCGGCCACGCCGAGGAGGAAACAGCTCACGTTGTCGGGGGACGCAAGCTCGAAACGGTGGGCTATCAGGTCTCGCAGCGCGCGACCCGCCCGGTGCCGCGACGAACCTGACCCGCATGCCCGCATGCCCGCATTGCGATTCGCTACACGACTTGCATTGGGTTCTGCTATGCTCTTCGCATGGCACAGCTGGTGACGAGGGTCGAAGACGAGCTTGCAGCCGCCGTTGACGAGCTTGTTGCAGCGGGGATCGTTTCCAGCCGTTCCGAGGCGGTTCGGCTCGGTCTCGAGCGGCTGGTCGATCGGCATCGACGCGGCCAGATCGGCGAACGGATCAGGGAGGGCTATCGCTCCTTGCCGCAGTCCGAAGCAGAGGTCGCGTGGGCCGATGAGGCCTCCGTGCGGATGATTGCGGAGGAGCCTTGGTGACGACGCCGACCCAAGGTGAGGTGTGGTGGGCCGAAGCGGAGGACAAGCGCCGCCCGGTGTTGATCGTGACGCGCAGCGACGCGGTGCCGATGCTCACGTGGATCGTCGTCGCGCCCGTGACGCGCACAGTGCGCCGGATCCCGACGGAGGTGATGCTCGGCGCCGAGCATGGACTGCCCGATGACTGTGTGGCGTCGTTCGACAATCTTCAGCCGATCCGACGCTCCTTTCTGACGCAACGCGTTGGTCAGCTCTCGATCGCCGCACGCGGGGAGATCTGCCGAGCGCTGCAAGCCCTCGCCGATTGTTGACGAGCGTTCTCGACGTGTCGATGGACCTCCCCGACCTCGCCGATCCGCCGTTCCGTGTCATCCAGGTGACGCGTGATGTCGCCCATATTCCAGAGAATTCCGACGATGACGCGTAGCAGGGCGTCGCTTGGAGACGCGGGTCTGAGCAGGTGCGCTACGAGACGCGGGCCTTGAGCAGGGCGCCGCGGCGTTGCAGCACGGTCTCCAGGGCGGCCAGGACGCGCGGGTCGTAGAGGTAGCCGGGCGCCGAATAGAGCGTCTCGACCGCGCCGGCCATGCGGCGCCGGTCGCCGCACGCCAGGTCGTCGAAATCGCTCGCGACCTTGAGGGTCTGGGCTCCGAGCGCCGTCCGGGGAGTGGCCTCACCACCGCGGTGCGGCTGCCTGACGGCCTCGACGATGTCGCCGGCCGGTGAGAGGTACGCGGTGGAGTGGAGCAGCCCGGCCGTGGCCTCCGCGATCTCGTGCTGCTGGAGCTCGCGGCCGAGGTACTCGGGGTCGTCGAGGACTACCTGCCCGATGTGGTGGAGCAACGCCGCCATCTCCAGCTGCTCGATCTCGTAGCGAGTCAGGTCGAGCTCCTCGGCGATCGCGAGCACCAGCGACGTGACCCGTTCGGCGTGCCCGTCGCGCACGTGGCCGCCGAGCTCCGGCACCACCGCCAGGGCGCGGATCGTCTGGTCGTAGGTGAGCCGCGTGTTGCGCAGTTGCTCGAACGAGTACCAAGCCGCGAGCAACGGCACCGAGAACAGCAGCGGACCCCAGAGACCCATGCCGCCCGTGCCGTCGATGCCCCGGTAGCCGATCGCCATGAGCATCCCGCTCGTGATCAGCGCGAGCTCGGCGCCGCGTTCGCGCAGCGCGAGCGTGAGCCCGTGGCGCCGGATGCTACGGCTGATCTCGTCCACGGCGAGCTGGCCGAGGGCGGCCATGGCCAGCGCGAGCAACGTGACCCAACGGGCATCGCGCCCGGACAACGCGTGCGTGATCGCCTGATACATGGCGACGGCTACCGCGGCGGACGCCAGGCGCTGCACGAACACGCGGATCCGGTCGATCGCCCGGCCCGGCTCGTCACGGAGGATCGTCGCGACGCCCTCGGCGACCACGACCGTGACCGCGATCTGCGCGACCGTCCCGGCGCGCAGGAGGACGAGAACGACCGCATGCGACGTGGGGATGCGGGCACGACCCGATGGGCGGAGCTCGATGCGCTCGCTCACGACGATCCCGAGCCCGAGCAGGATGAGGACCGACGCCGGACCGTCCGGATCCGCGATCTCCGCGACGACGACGGCGGCGACCGAGAGGATCGCGGTGATCCAGAGCAGCCGCGGCCGGTTCACGGGGCGAACTTCCGATCGCCCGTCTCGTCGTCGGGCGCGAGATCGCCGAGCCCGGCGGAGCCGACGCCGGCGTCGGGCGGCGCGACCACCCAGTCGTGCACGTCCTGTTCGTAGCCGGCGCCGTGGTGCTCGTCGCGTTTGCCGATCGCGTTGATCAACGCGTTGACGGTCGTCGGATGGAACTGCGTGCCCGAGTTGTTCACGAGCTCGTCGAACGCGACCTGTTGCGTCAACGCCTTGCGGTACGAGCGCGTGGACGTCATGGCATCGTAGGCGTCGGCCGTGTGCACGATGTACGGCTCGATCGGGTGCTTCTTGGCGTCGGGTTCGTAGTGCGAGAAGTCGCCGGACGCGCTGGGCGCGACCGGTCGGAGGAAGTCGATGCGCCGCAGCACCTCCACCGACACGGCCTCGTGCTGCCGGACCCGCGCGTACTCCTCTTCCGTGAGCTTGCCCGGCTTGTTGAGGATGTGGTTCGGCACGACGAGCTTGCCGATGTCGTGCATGAGCGCGGCGAAGCGCAGCCGTTCCATCCGTCGCGGCCCGAAGCTCATCTCCTCCCCCATGTACTGCGCGTAGACGGCAACGCGTTCGGCGTGCCCCGAGGTGTACGGGTCCTTCGCCTCGAGCGCCTTGATCAGCGTCCGCACCATCGCCTCTTGGGAGGACTTGAGCTCGAGATAGGAGGCGAAGGTCTGGCGAGCCGTCAGAATCGGCACCACGAGCAAAGGCGCAACGGCGATCCCGAAGTTTCCGAAGAGCCGCCCAGCGAACATGCCCAGGAGTGCAAAGGGATAGGCCTGAATCTCGCTCGCTTGCAGCTCGCGGACCGGTTGCCAAACCGGGCGGGAGGTGGCCAGCGCGACGACGCTGGAAACGAGAAACGTGTTCAGGACCACATAGACCAGGGTGGATGGAATCGCGGCGACGAGAAAGCCGGGGACGGAGGCGGCGAACGACTGCGGGAACGCAAAGAAGACGAGAGCTGCGGCGAGGGCCCCCAGTCCTTCCGCTGAGGAGTTGAAGATGACCTTCCTCCACTGGTGCGACTGGATGTGGGGCCACCAGAGTCCGCCGACGCAGCCGACGATCATCGGACCGAGAAGTGATCCCTCGTCTCGGAAGGCCGCAACCGCAGCCATCACCAGCATGACGTTCGCCGTTTGTCCGATGTCCGTACCGACCGCGATCTGCTGGTGAATGGCCAGGAGAAGCAAGACGCACAGCGCGACGACCAGTGCGAACGACGGCATTGGGCCGCGAACGACCAGCGCGACGACCACCGCGACCGTCACGGTCGCCAGCACGGACACGAAGACGAGAACGGGATCTCGGCGCGTAATGTTCGGGCTCCTCTGCACCGGACACGGCAAGGCCTCGGGCTGAACGGTTACCGCCAGTTGGCGGCGCCGCCGGCGAGCAGCAGCGCGACCAGGCCGGAAGCCAAGACAGCGACACGAACGATCAACCGCTTCACTGGAACTCCCCCTCGAAAGGACAGCCGCCGGGTCGCTGTGACCCATCAGGCTCCGCTCCGCTCCGAGGGACTCTTCAGTCCGAAAGTCGTTGTTCGCCGAGGCCTTGCCGTCTCCGTCCGATCAGTGAGCAGGCCCCCTCGCAGGCCTGGTCGGTCCCGGGATCGGAAGCCGGGAGAGAGAACAGGGTCTTCCGAAATCAGTTCTCGGTCAAGTTCAGAACCCACTAAAGCGTCCGTTCCGAACCAAGTATCACACAAACAACACCAGCCACACGAGACCCACCAGGCTTCTCCTACCTCGACATCCCTTCGACATCCCTTCGGTGATGCACGGAGAGCGAGAGCCCGAGCGCAATTCGCGCCTATCATGCCGCTGGACGGGGGCGGAGCCCCGGGGGACAGGCGGGCATGGACGAAGTACCGGAGCTGCTGGATCTGCACGAGGTCGAGCAAGAGCTGTGCCGGCTCCCCGACATCTCCGCGGCGCGGATCGTCGCCGACCACACCGGCCGCCCCACCGAGATCCACGTCCTCGCCAATCCCGGCAAACCAGCCAAACAGGTGGTGCGGGACATTCAGTCGGTCGCGCTGGCGTCGTTCGGCCTGGAGATCGACCGCCGGATCGTGTCGGTCGTCCAGCTCGGTGCCGTCAACGGCAACGAGGGCCGCATGCTCGCCGTCACCACCGAGCCGGCGCCGTTCCGCCCGGTCATCACCGGGATCAACGCGGAGGTCACCGGACTGCGCACGGTCGTGCGGGTCGCGCTCGCACACGGCGGCGAGGAGGCGGCCGGCTACGCCGAGGGATCGATTGCGACGGCGTCGCGCCACCGGCTCGTCGCCACCGCCGCGCTCGACGCCCTCCGCCAGCTCGACCCGAGCGCCGAGTGCCTGGACGTGGAGGGCGCGCAGCTCTTACGCATCGGGGCCCACGACGTCGCAGTCGTGACGGTCGTCTACGTGATCCCACCCACCGAGCAGATCGTCAGCGGCTCCGCGCTCGTGCGCCAGAACCAAGAAGCCGACGCGGTCGCCCGCGCCGTGCTCGACGCCACCAACCGCCGCCTCCCCCGCCTCGCCTGACCATTGCGGTCAACCAGCCGAGACTCGCCCGCGGTCACGTTCCCGTCGCGCTCGCCGGGCATCCCACGCAGTCGCCGCTCTCGCTGAGCCGGCCTCAGTCCGGTTGGGCGAGGCGGCCGAACACGCGGGCCAGGTCGCACGCCACCTCGACGTCGTGCACGCGGATGATGTCGGCGCCGTATTCGAGCGACAACGTGAGGTAGCTCACCATCCGGTGGTCCTCCTTCTTGCGCGGCACCGGCACGAGGACCGGATGGCCGAGCGCTCGGAGCGCGCCGAGCCCACGGATCACCAGCTGTTGCTGACGCCCGTACTCCTCGTAGTCGCTCCGGTAGTTGATCGAGAGCCCGGGATCGAGGACGAGTTGGGTGACACCGCGCGCCGCGAGCTCGTCGAGCCGGGGGCGGAAACGCTCGGCGACCTCGGCGGCCTTGTCCTGCGTGAACGTCAGGTCTCCGACCGCGAGCGGGTTGGCCCCTTCGATGTGCATCACGACCGCCGGCACGCCGTGCTTCGCCACCACCTCGAACATCGCCGGGTTCTGGAGCCCGCCCGTGTCGTTGACGATCGCGGCGCCGCGCTCGACGGCGGTTGCCGCGACCTCGGACTTCCACGTGTCGATCGAGACCACGAACCCGTCGGCCACGAGCAGGTCCAGCGCGGGCAACATCCGCTCGATCTCCACCTCGGGCGGCAGCTCCTCGTTCTCGAAGTGCGACGACTGCGCGCCGAGATCGATGATCGACGCGCCCACGTCACGGGCCATCCGCGCCCGCTCGAGTGCGGCGGCCGGCGAGTCGACCACCGAGTGGCGCACCCGCGACTCCGGCGAGACGTTGACCACCGCCATGACGTAGGTTCGGTCGCCGGGAAACGTGAACCGGCGCCCCCCGGCCTCGATCGGCGCGACCTCGCCGGCCGCTTCCGCCTGTTCCGTGTCCGCCCCACGCCGAAGCACGTCCGGAGTGTACGAGCCGGTGACCGAGACCCCCTCCCACGACATCGACCCGATCCTCGCCCGGCGCGCCCGCATCGCCCGGGTCGTCGGCCTCGCCAAGCGTGTCGGCTACACCGCGTTGCTCGTGGGGATCGTCGCGTTCGTGATCGGGGCGTTCACGAGCTTCCCGAGCTGGACGGTCACCGTCTCGGTCGTCGGGCTGGTGGCGAGCTGTGTGATCCTGCCTGCCCCGATCGTCCTCGGCTACGGAATCCGCAAGGCCGAACGGGAGGACCCGGGCCGCGGCCCGGCACGCTGAGCATCGGTCCAGCCGGCGAATTCCGTCGGAGCCTTACCCGCCGGTAGATTCCGTTCCGCCCTACCACCGCTTCCTCAGGGAGAACGCAGATGACGAAGGCCGCAGTGTGTCGAGGGATCGGCGAGCCGATGGAGGTCGTAGAGGTCGACGTCGAGGCGCCCAAGGCCGGCGAGGTCAAGATCCGCCTCGGCGCGTCGGGCGTCTGTCATTCGGACCTCTCCGTGCAGAACGGCACGCTCCTCGCTCCCACGCCGTCGGTTCTCGGGCACGAGGGCGCAGGCGTCGTGGAGGAGGTCGGCGAGGGCGTCACGAACGTGAAGGTCGGCGACCACGTCGTCATCTCGTGGGTGCCGCAGTGCGGCGAGTGCTTCTACTGCAAGCGCGGCCAGCCGAATCTCTGCGAGACCGCACTCCTGGCGATGATGACGGGCGGTCTGCTCGACGGTACCTCCCGCTTCTCCGAGAACGGCCGGCCGCTGATGCAGATGGCGAGCACGGGCACGTTCAGCGAGTCCACGGTCGTCCCGGCGATCAGCGCGGTGAAGATCGACGACGACGTGCCGCTGACGTCCGCCGCGCTGATCGGCTGCGGTGTGCTCACCGGTTGGGGCGCGGCCGTCAACACCGCGGACATCCAGAAGGGCGACTCCGTCGTCGTGCTGGGCTGCGGAGGCGTCGGCCTCAACGTGATCCAGGGTGCGAAGTACGCCGGCGCGGGCAAGATCATCGCCGTCGACATGATGCCGAAGAAGCTCGAGATGGCCCGGGAGTTCGGCGCGACCGACTTCGTCGACGCCGGCGACGGCGACCCGGCCGCCAAGGTCATGGAGCTCACCGAGGGCCGCGGCGCCGACGTCGCGTTCGAGGTGATCGGCTACGCCGAGACCATCCTCCAGGCGCTGAACATGACCCGACGGGGCGGCGAGATGGTCATCGTCGGCGTGCCGAAGATGGAGGTCGACATCCCCGTCAACGGCTTCGGCGTCATCTTCGGGGAGAAGACGATCAAGGGTTGCTGGTACGGATCGTGCGACGTGCGCCGCGACATCCCGAAGCTCGTCGCGCTGTACAAGGCGGGCGAGCTCAAGCTCGACGAGCTCATCTCGCGCGAGATCACGCTCGAGGACGTGAACGAAGCCTTCGACGCCCTGGGCACCGGCGAGGTCGCCCGCTCCGTCATCAAGTACTGATGCACCCTCGCTCCCTGCGTTTTGGCTGGTCAGCGGTCGCAATTTCGGACCGCCTGCTAGCCAGAACGGTGGGAGCGGGCTGACTGTCACACCTCGGTGCTGAGATGCGCCCATGGACCCGCGCGTACTCCACCTCGCCGCCGAACAACTCGGCGTGCTCTCCCATCGGCAAACCGACCAGCTCGGCGTCTCGCGTCGGCGGCTCGCCGCGTGGGCGCGTACCGGCGCCCTGACGGAGATGCACGCCGGCGTCTACCGAGTCGTCGGTGTGCCACCAAGCTGGTCGCAGGGAATGCTCGCCGCGGTGCTGGCAACCGACACGGCCGACGGGCTTGCCTCCCATCGCGGCGCGGCCCGGCTCTGGCATCCGGACGGCGTCGCCACCGAACGCTTGGAGGTCGTCGTCCCGCACGGATGGGGCCGGCGACTCGAAGGAGTCCTGGTTCACGAGTCGAGGTTGCTGCTCCCCGAGGATCGTCGGGTCGTCGACGGCATCCCGGTGACCGGACCCGAGCTGACCTTGCTCCACCTCGGCGCAGTTCTGCGGCCGGAAGCGGTCGAGCACGCGCTCGACGACGCGCTCCGCCGCCAACTCACGACGCTGCCTCGCCTGCGATGGCGGTTGACCGTGCTCGGGCGTCGAGGACGCAACGGGACGGCCACGCTCAGGAAGCTGCTCGCGGCTCGAGCTCCGGAGGTCGCCGTTCCCGAGTCGGTGCTCGAACGCCGGTTCCTTCGCCTCATCCGCGAGTTCGGACTCCCGGAACCGCTCGGCCAGTGGACCGTTCCCGGTATCGGGCGCACGGATTTCGCCTGGCCGGAACACCACCTCGTCGTGGAGCTCGACGGCCTCCGGTTCCACTCGAGCCGACGGCAACTCCAGGACGATTCGACGCGTCAGAACGCGCTGACGAGCCGCGGGCTCACCGTGTTGCGCTTCACCTGGCAGGACGTCCACGAGTACCCCGAACGGACCGTTCGCCTCGTCGCCTCCGTTCTGGCTGGCCGGAAGACCGGAAACGCGACCGCTCGCTAGCCGAAACGAAGTGGGGTGGTCGGGACGGCGGCGATGGGCGGCACCGGGCGTCGGCTCGTAGCATTGCGCGGTCGGTCGACGGAAAGGGCGCGCGATGCGGTACCGCCGGTTCGGGAAGTCGGAGCTCGAGGTCTCCGAGGTCGGGTTCGGCCTCTGGACGCTGGCCGCCGACTGGTGGGGCGTCGTCGAGGACAAGGACGCCATGATCAAGGCCGCGCTCGACGCGGGGATCACGTTCTTCGACACCGCGCCCGTGTACGGGCCCGAAGGGATCGGCGAGACGCTCCTCGCCGGCGTGCTCAAGACCCACCGCGACGAGATCGTGCTCACCACCAAGTGCGGGTACGACATCGACGCGCCACGGAAGTACCCCGGCCAGTCCGAGCGCCCGCACGACTGGCGCCCGGAGGCCGTTCGGGCCCAGCTCGACGGGTCGCTACGCCGCCTCGGCATCGACCACATCGACCTCTACCAGCTCCACAACACGCGCATCGAGCCGATTCTCGCCGACGACCTCTGGGCCGAGCTCGAGAAGATGAAGGCCGACGGCAAGGTGCGCGAGCTCGGCGTGGCGCTCGGTCCCGCCATCGGTTGGGTCGACGAGGGCATCCAGGCCGTGCGCAACCGCCCGATCGTCAGCCTCCAGACCGTGTTCAACATCCTCGAGCAGGAGCCCGGGCTCACGTTCGCGCGCGAAGCCGACGTGGCCAACGGCAACGTCGGCCTGATCTCGCGTGTCCCGCACGCGTCCGACACGCTGTCGGGCAAGGTCACGAGAGACACCGTGTTCGCGCCCGGCGACCACCGCGCCCACCGCAACCAGGACAACATGCTCGACAACTTCGAGAAGGCCGAGACGATCGAGTTCCTCTGGGCGCCCGGGACCGGGCGGACCATGGGCCAGGCCGCGATCGCCGGCATCCTCGCCAACCCGTCGTTCACCACCGTGCTGCCGACCGTGCTGACACCCGAGGAGGTCCACGAGTACGCCGCCGCGTCGGACCTTCCGCTGAGCGCCGACGAGGCCCGGCAACTCGGCGAGCTCTGGTCCCGGAACTTCGACCACACCGACCGCTACGTGATGCCGCTCAAGTCGAGCGTGTGAGGCGCATCGGTTCGGGTAGGCGTCGGGTCGCAGCTGCTGCCGGTCGGTCGCCCGGGTCCCGGGGACAGCTGAATCCGGCCGGCCCAGCCGGATCGAAGTGAGCCAAATGGCCTCTGTTAGCCTCGGCGGATGCGGCTCCCCGCGCCCGAGCGGCGCCAGCAGCTCCTCGACGTGGCCTGCGAGATGTTCGCCGAGCGGGGCTTCCACAGCACCTCTATGGACGACATCGCGGCGACCGCGGGCGTCACCAAGCCGGTGCTGTACCAGCACTTCCCGTCCAAGCGCGCGCTGTACCTGGAGCTCCTCGACGGCATCGGTGCCGACCTCCTGTCCGCGATCACGGCGGCGACCGATCGGGCGACCACAGGACGTGAGCGGGTCGAGCAGGGCTTCCACGCCTACTTCCGGTGGGTGGCCGGCAACCGCGCGGCCTTCCGGCTGCTCTTCGGCGCGTCGGTGCGCAACGACGCCGAGTTCGCCGAGATCGCGGACCGCGTGATCGAACAGGTCGCGGAGGCGGTCACCACGCTCATCGACATCGAGGGTTCGAGCACCCACCGCACCGTGCTCGCGCACGCGCTCGTCGGCATCGCGGAGGCCACGAGCCGCCGGCTCTCGACCGAGGACGCGGAATCCGATCCCGAGGTCCTCGCGAGCTGGCTGGCCGAGATGGCGTGGTTCGGGCTGCGCGGTGTGCGGGCCGAAGAGGCGGCGCTCAGAGACGCTCGATGATCGTCCCGGTGCCGAGCGCGCCGCCGCAGCACATCGTCACCAACGCGAACTGACCGTCCCGTCGCTCGAGCTCGTGCAACGCGGTGGTGATCAGTCGCGCGCCCGTCGAACCGACCGGGTGGCCCAACGCGATCGCACCGCCGTTCACGTTCACCTTGCTCATGTCGGCGTCGTGCACTTGCGCCCACGAGAGCACCACCGACGCGAACGCCTCGTTGATCTCGACGACATCGATGTCGTCGAGCGTCATCTTCGCCCGCTCCAGCACTTGTCGGGTCGCCTCGACCGGCCCGTCGAGCAGGTAGTAAGGGTCCGAACCGATGAGCACCTCGGCGACGATCCGAGCCCGCGGCCGCAAGCCCTCGGCCTTCGCCCACTCCTCCGACATCCAGAGCACCGCGGCGGCGCCGTCGGAGATCTGCGAGCTGTTGCCTGCGGTGTGGATGCCGCCCTCCTCGACCGGCTTCAGCCGGGCGAGCCCCTCGATGGTGGTCTCGCGCAGCCCACCGTCGCGGGTCACGGTGACCGTCTCGCCGGTGGGGCCATCAGGCCCGACCACCGGCGCTTCGATCGGCACGATCTCGCGCTCGAACCGGCCCTCCTGCCATGCCATCGCCGCGTTCGCCTGCGACCGGAGGCCGAGGTCGTCGACCTGCTCACGGGTGATGCCGCGCAGTTGCGCGATGCGCTCGGCGGCACCGAACTGGTTCGGCATGTCGTAGGGCATGTTGTCGGGCCTCGACCGGCCCGGCCCGTTGATCGCGTTCGACCCGAGCGGGACGCGCGTCATCGCCTCGACGCCACAGGCCATGCCGACCTCGATCTGGTCGGACGCGATCATCGTGAAGATCATGTTGTTGGCCTGCTGCGCCGAACCGCACTGACAGTCGATGGTGGTCGCCGCGACCTCGTACGGCAGGTTCTCGGCGAGCCACGCGGTGCGCGAGACGTTCGACGACTGCTCGCCCGCCTGCACCACGCATCCACCGACGATCTGCTCGATCTTCGCCGGGTCGATGCCGGCGCGCTGCACGAGCCCGTGCTGCACCGCACCCAGCAGGTTCGCGGCGTGCACGCCCGCGAGCTGCCCGTTGCGCTTGCCGATGGGCGCCCGCACTGCTTCCACGATCACCGGACGGGCCATCTCGTCTCCTCTTCCGTGCTCCGTGGCGTATCTGAGGGGCGCTATGCGCCCCTCAGATACGCCACGTTCGCTAACGATCGATGCCGACGACGACGGACGACGTGGGGACGCCCGTCCCTGCGGTCGCCAGCACGTGTTCGACGTTCGGGACCTGGTTCACTGCCGTGCCGCGCACCTGGCGCACGGCTTCGGCGATGCCGTTCATACCGTGGATGTACGCCTCGCCGAGTTGACCCCCGTGCGTGTTGACCGGCAGCCCGCCGCCCATCTCGATGTTGCCGTCCCGGATGAAGTCCTTCGCCTCGCCGGGGCCGCAGAAGCCGTGCGCCTCGATGGCCACCATCACGAAGAAGCTGAACGCGTCGTAGATGACGGCCGTCTGGATGTCTGCGGGCGTGAGCCCCGACGAGTTCCAGAGCTGCCGGCCCACGAGCTCCATCTCCGGCAGGCACGCGATCTCCGGCCGGTAGAACGACGTCATCGACTCCTGATCCGCCTCGGCGCCCTGGCCGACGGCCTTGACGATCGCCGGCTTCTGCTTGAGGTCGCGGGCCCGTTCCGCGCTCGTGACGATCAAGGCCTGCCCGCCGTCGCTCTCCTGGCAGCAGTCGAGGAGCCGCAATGGCTCGACGATCCAGCGCGACGCGGCATGCTCCTCGAGCGTGATCGGCTTCTCGTAGAAGAAGGCGTTCGGGTTGGTGGCCGCGTGTTTGCGGTCGACGACCGCGACCCGGCCGAAGTCCTCCGTCGTCGCGCCGTACTCGTACATGTATCGCTGCGCGTACATCGCGACCCACGACGCGGGCGTCAGCAGACCGAACGGCGTGTACCACTGGTACTGCGCGTTCTCGGTGGTGGGCTCGACGCTCCGGTCCTGCACCCCGGTGCCGTACCGGCGCCCCGAACGCTCGTTGAACGCCCGATATGCCACCACCACTTCGGCAGCACCCGTCGCGACCGCCATGGCGGCCTGGTGGATCGTGCCGCAGCACGCGCCGCCGCCGTGCGGAACGCGCGAGAAGTACGACAGGGCGCCGATGCCGACGGTGCGGGCGACCTCGATCTCGGGGTTGTTGTCCATGGTGAACGTCACCATGCCGTCCACGTCGCTCGGCGACAGGCCACAGTCGTCGAGCGCATTGCGAACGGCCTCGCACGCGAGCTGGAGCTCGGTGCGCCCGGAGTCCTTGGAGAACTCCGTAGCCCCGATGCCGGCGATCGCCGTCTTGTCGTTGAGGCGGTTCGTCTCGGCCACCGTCAGGCTCCGGAATCGTTGATGGTCGAGCTGAGCTTCACTCGCACGGTACCGACGACGTGGTTCCCCAGCCGGTTCGCACCCACGAGCTCGATCTCGGCGACACGCTGCTCGGCGTCGACGGCACGGACGCGACCGGTGATGCGCATCGTGTCGCCCGGATAGTTCGGCGCACCCAGACGGATCGACACGCGCTCGAGCTCGGCGTCGGGGCCGGCCCAGTCGGTGACGAATCGGCCGACGAGCCCGTTGGTGGTGAGGATGTTCATGAAGATGTCGGGAGAACCCTTCTCCACGGCAAGCGCCGGATCGTGGTGAACGTCCTGGTAGTCGCGGGACGCTACGGCACCGGCGACGATCAGCGTGCGGGTGATCGGCACGTCGAGCGGTGGCAGCTCGTCGCCCACGTGGACGTCGTCGAACCGGACGGGGGGCCGAGCGGTCATGCGGATGCTCCCGCGATCTCGCGGCCGAGCCGGGCGAGCTGGATGCTCGGACCACCGAGCATCACCTCGAGCTGCTTCGACCAGAGGAAGTACCGGTGGAACGGGTAGTCGACGTCGACGCCGATCCCACCGTGCACGTGTTGGGTGAGGTGCAGTGCCCTCCGGGCACCCTGGCTCGCCCACCACTTGGCGACGAGCACCTCCTTCGAGGCGTCGAGGCCTTCCGCGAGCCGCCAGGCGGCCTGCCACAGCGTGACCCGCATCGACTCGACCGCGATGAACGCGTCGGCGACCTCCATGGCGACGCCCTGGTTGGTCGAGAGCGGGCGGCCGAACTGCTCGCGGTTCGACGTGTAGTCGGCGGCTTGGCGAACGGCCTCCTCGCCCACGCCGACCTGGAGGGCGCAGAGGAACACCATCGCCCGGTCGGCGACCCACCGCGTGACCCGCCGGCCCTCCGAACCGACCGCACCGAGCACGCTCGAGGACAGCACCGTCACGCCGTCGAACGTGACGACCGCGTCGAGCTCACGGTTGGTCGCCTCGCCGGGCTCGATCGTCACGCCCGGGGCGGACGCGTCGACGACGAACACGCCGAGCCCGTCGCGCGCGACCGCGGTCACGACGATCGCGGACGCGACGTGCGCGGACGGGACGGCGAGCTTGGTGCCGTCGAGACGCCATCCGTCGGCGTCGGGGGTGGCGGCGACCGACGGCAACAGCGGGTCGCCGGACCCGGCGTCGCTCAACGCCACCGTCAGCATCGTCTCACCGGTCACGACTCCCGGGAGCAGCGCCGACTGCAAGGCGTCGCCGCCGTGCTCGGCGATCGCCATCGCCGCCAGCAGCGTCGGCCACAGGGGTACCGGACTGACGTTCGCGCCCTGGGCCTCGAGCAGGATCGCGGCCTCGACCACGCCGAACCCGGAGCCGCCGGCGGACTCGGGCAGCGGGATGCCCAACAGGTTCGTCTGCGCGAGCTCCCGCCAGAGCTCGCGGTCCACGCGGTCCTCACTCGCCTCGATCGCCTTGATCCGGTCGATGTCGCCGTATCCGCCGAAGATCTGCGCCGCGAGCTCGGCGAGCGTCTGCTGCTCCTCCCCGAACCCGAAGTCCATCTACCGCACCACCCGGAACTGCGGGAGGGTGAGCTCGGCGTCGTACTGCACGAACACGACCTCCACCGGGAGGCCGATCTCGATCTCCTCCGGCGCGATGTCGATGACGTCGGAGAGCAACCGGGTGCCTTCCTCGAGCTCGATCAGGGCGGGGGCGAGCGGGTAGTCGAACGCCGGCACCTGCGGGTGGTGCGTCACCACGAAGCTGTAGACCGTCCCGCGCCCACTCGCCTCGACCGTGTCCCAGTCGAGCGACTGGCAGTGGGGACACATGGGCCGTGGCGGGTGGCGCAGCTCACCGCACGAGATGCACCGCTGGATGAGCAGCTTGTGCTCGTTGACGCCGTCCCACCAGAAGGTGCTGTCGCGCGTGATCGCCGGACGTGGGCGCAACGGCCGCGGCTCGGGCGCGGCTTGCTCCGCTTCGGCGGCGCGCTTGGGGTGGGGCCGGTACTTGAGGATCCGGAAGTCCATGGTGCCGACGAGCTCGTCATCCTGGTCGTAGTAGGAGTGCCGCGTCGTCACGAAGTGGCCGACGCCGAGGCCGGTGCTCTTCTCCTCCGAGACGGACTCGATGCTGCGACGCATCGTCAACCGGTCGCCGGGGCGCAGGTACCGCACGTACTCCTGGTCGCAGTTCGTCGCCACGACGGAACGGAACCCGGCCTCGTCGAGGACGTTCATCAACTCGTCCTGCGCGTTGCCACCAGTGGCGGGGCGGGGTCCCGGGCCGGGCGCCATCACCCACGCCTGCAACATCGTCGGCGGGGCCACGATGCCGCCGTGCCGTGATGCCGTGGCCGCGCCGGGGTCGGTGTAGATGGGGTCCGCGTCGCCCAGCGCCGCGCACCAGTGGCGGATCATCGCCGCGTTCACCTCGTCGGGGGCGACCTCTGCGACACCGAGATCGCGCCCCGAGTACGCGCGGATCGTCTCGTAGAACGCAGCCTTGGCGGCGTCGTCGCCCGCCGGCGCCGTGTCCGCCGGGTTCACTTCGCCCTCGCCTGCCGCGCCATGCCGAGCCGGGCGGATGCCACGATCTCGCGTTGCACCTCGTTCACCCCGCCGCCGAACGTGTTCGTGATGCAGTGCCGCACCGCGCGTTCGAGCGCACCCTGAAGCACCGCACCCGGGGAGCCCTTCCGCATCAGGCCGGCGGCGCCGAGGATCGCGAGCAGCGTGTCGTAGACCTCGATGACGGCTTCGGTGCTGTAGACCTTGACCGCGGACGAGTCGCCGGGGCCGAGGGTTCCGTCGGCGGTGGCCGCGACCATCCGCCAGTTCAGCAGCCGCATCGCCTCGAGCAACGCGTGCGTGCGGGCGAGATCGGCCTGCACCCACGGAACGTCGATCATCGTGCCGCCCTCGCCCGACGGCGTCACGCGTGCCCAGGCCACGACGTCGTCCCAGAGCCGGGGCGCGAGCCCGCCAACCGCCGCGAGCCCGACCCGCTCGTGGTTGAGCTGCGTGGTGATGAGCTTCCAGCCCTGGTTCTCCTCGCCGATGCGGTTCGCGACGGGCGCGCGCACGTCGTCGTAGAACGTCGCGGTCGTCTGCATGCCGCCGACGGTGGTGATCGGCGTCCAGGAGAAGCCTTCCTGCGACGTCGGCACCAGGATCAGCGTGATGCCCTTGTGCTTGGGGGCCTCGGTGTCCGTACGGCACGCCAGCCAGACGTAGTCCGCGTCGTTGCCGCCGCTCGTGAAGATCTTCGAGCCGTTGACGACGTATTCGTCGCCGTCGCGTACGGCGCGCGTGCGCAGCGACGCGAGATCGGTGCCTGCCTCGGGCTCGGTGTAGCCGATGGCGAAGTTGAGCTCGCCCGCGAGGATCCCGGGGAGGAACCGCTCCTTCTGCTCGTCGGTCCCGAACTGGATGATCGTCGGGCCGACGGTGTTGAGCGTCACGAACGGGATCGGCGCGACGGCGCGCTGCGCCTCGTCGAAGAAGATGAACTGGTCGGCCGCGGGGCGGCCCTGGCCCCCGTACTCCTTGGGCCACCCGATGCCGAGCCAACCGTCGGTCCCGAGCTGCCGGACGATCCGGCGGAACGTCGGCCCGCCCTCGCTCTTGGCCAGCGAGTCGCGGACCTCGTCGGTGAGGAGGTTGGCGAAGTACTCGCGCAGCTCCTTCCGGAGCGCGAGCTGCTCGGGCGTCTCGGCGAGGAACATCAGCTCACCTCAGGAGCCGAGGACCTTGGGCAGCTCGGGCATCTGGCTCAGGAGATCCTTCACGACGCCGCCGAGCTGCGACGGCTCCCACCTCTGCTCGTGTTCGACCCTCGGGCCGCGCTGCCAGTTGAGCGCCACCTCGACGCTCCCGCCGGTCAGCATGAACACCTGCCCGGTCACGTCGCGCGACTCGGGGCTGCCGAGCCACACCACGAGCGGCGACACGTTCTCGGGTGCCTGCGTGTCGAAGCCGGACTCCGGCTTCTGCATCCCGTACGGCAGGTGCTCCGTCATCCGGGTGCGGGCCGTCGGTGCGATCGCGTTCACGGTGACGCCGTAGCGACCGAGCTCCGCCGCGGCCACGCGGGTGAACGAGGCGATCCCGGCCTTGGCCGCGGAGTAGTGCGTCTGACCCACGTTGCCGAACAAGCCGGCGTACGACGACGTGTTGATCACCCGCGCGTCGACGGGCTCGCCGGCCTTGCTGCGCTCACGCCAGTAGGACGCCGCGTGCCTGGTGGGGCCGAACGTGCCACGCAGGTGCACACGCGTGACGGCGTCCCACTCGTCGACGTCGAGGTTCACGAGCATGCGGTCGCGGATGATGCCGGCGTTGTTGACGAGCACGTCGAGCGTCCCGAACCGGTCGATCGCGCTGCGAATCAGCCGCGCGGCGCCGTCGAAGTCCGCGACGTCGTCGCCGTTGGCGACGGCCTCGCCTCCCATCGCGCGGATCTCGTCGACGACCTCACCCGCCGGACCCGTCGAGCTCCCGGTGCCGTCGAGCTCGACCCCGAGGTCGTTCACGACGACCCTGGCACCCTCGGACGCGAACGCAAGCGCGTGGGCCTTGCCGATCCCTCGCCCGGCGCCGGTGACGACGACGACGCGACCTTCGCAGATTCCAGGCATGGGGCGACACGCTCCTCGGGGACGTTCGGGCGCGAGATTGTCCCGCAGAACGAGAACAGGTTGCAAAAGGTCGCCGCTCGACACCTTGACGCCCCGGGCTGACTAAGGGTAGCCTTACCTACAATTCAGGTCGGGGCCCGGGGACGGTGGTCGCATGCTCCAGACGTTTCTCATCATGCTGCGGGAGGGCCTCGAAGCGGCCCTGGTCGTGGGCATCCTCGTCGGGTACCTGGTGCGAACCGACAAGCGCACACTCCTCCCCCAGGTGTGGATCGGCG
This sequence comes from Acidimicrobiia bacterium, assembly GCA_046331155.1. GTDB lineage: Bacteria > Actinomycetota > Acidimicrobiia > IMCC26256 > CAWATG01 > JAXLRK01. The sequence continues at coordinate 162,131 of JAXLRK010000002.1, read as the reverse complement.
TCGCAACTGCCGCCGCCCTGAGCCTCGCCGCCGGGTTCCTGCTCACCATCGTGTTCGAGGGCCTCGACACCTTCCGGCTGCAGGAGGCCTTCGGCGGCACCATGTCGATCGTCGCGGTGTCCTTCGTCACCTGGATGATCTTCTGGATGCGCCGCCAGTCCCACCTGCTGAAGGGCGAGATCACCGGCCAACTCGACCGCGCCGTCACCTTCGGGTCCGTGGCCGTCGTGGGCTGCGCCTTCCTCGCCGTCGGCCGCGAGGGACTGGAGTCGGCCCTGTTCCTCTGGCCGCTCTTCCGCGAGGCCGGTTCCGGGATCGCCCCGTCGATCGGCGCGGTCCTCGGGCTCGGTGTCGCAATCGCCTGCGGCTGGCTGTTCTACCGCGGGGCGGTCCGGTTGAACCTCTCCACGTTCTTCCGGGTCACCGGAGCCGCGCTCATCGTCGTCGCCGCCGGCGTGCTCGCGTACGGGATCCACGACCTCCAGGAGGCTTCGGTCCTGCCCGGCCTGCACAGCATCGCGTTCGACGTCAGCGAGCAGATGCCGGCATCGAGCTGGTACGGGTCCATCGTCAAGGGCATCTTCAACGTCAGCCCGCAGATGACGTGGCTCGAGCTGGCGGCCTACTTCCTGTATCTCGTGCCGACGATGTTCCTCTTCGCACGACCCGTGCGGCGCGTCGCCGACCACGGTGTTCCCGCGCGGGCACCGGCGACCGTCTGAGCGTCGCGTCCGTGATGCATTGCTCTCATGGAGGTTCATCCGTGCGCGGCCGCCTTCTGGCCGCTGCCTCCCTCGTCGCGCTGCACGTGTCGCTCACGGCGTGCGGTACCAGCAGCGGCCACGCGGTCGCCGTGACCGGCACCGACCGCGAGTGCACGCCGACCCGTAGGGAGTTCGCCGCGGGCAGGCGGACCTTCGCGTTCACCAACAAGGCCGGCGACGTGAGCGAACTGTACGTGCTGAAGACCAACGGCGACGTGGTCGGCGAGGTCGAGGACGTCACGACCGGCAGCACCCGCAACCTCACGGTCACCCTGCGGCCCGGCCGATACGCGCTCAACTGCAAGCCCGGCCAGAAGGGCGACGGGATCTCGACGCCGATCACGGTGTCGGGCAAGACGTCCGCCGCTGCCGGGCCCGATGCCTTCGTGGCGTTCGCGGCCCGCGACTACACGTACTCCGACGTCGACGTGTCGGCGGTGAAGGCCGGTGACCGGGTGCGGTTCCAGATGAGGAACGAGGGGACAGTCGAGCACGAGTTCGAGGTCGAGGGGCCCGGCGGGGACGTGCTGGGCGAGATCGGCCCGACCGGACCGGGCAGGACGGGCGGCGCGACCCTCGCGCTCCGCGAACCCGGGACCTACCGCTTCGTGTGCGGGATCGCCGATCACGAAGCCCGGGGCATGAAGGGGACGTTCACGGTCGACGAGCGGTAGTCCGAGCGGACCGCGCTCCAGGCGCCCCGGGGCCCCGGGTCAACCCATCTCGCGCGCGGCCGGGCGTACCTGGTACTCGGTCACCGAGCGCGTACCCATCACCAGCTCGGCGGCCACCGCGGCGAGCAGGCCCGGCACCACGAAACCCGGCCGCCCGGTTGCCTCCGCGACGAACATCACGCCCGCCAGAGGCACGCGATAGCCGGCACCGAGGAAGGCAGCCACGCCGATCACGACGAGCAGCGTCGGGTCGTCGAGCCCGACCACCCCGGCCAGCGTGCGCCCGAGCAGCGCACCGGCGACCACGAGCGGGATGAAGAGGCCTCCCACGCCCCCGCCGCCGATCGCCGCCGCAGTGGCCGTGCACCGCAAGAGCAGGATGACCAGCACGATCCAGGCACTGTGGTTGGTCACCACCGCCCAGGCGATCGTGTGGTACCCGGCCCCCACGACGAGGTCCTCGCCCGTGAGGGCGTGCCCGATCAGGTACGCGGCGACGAGCACCGGCGCGACGACTGCGAGTCGGGTCACGGTCCCCCAACGGAGCAACGCGTGCTTGGCCAACAGCACGAGGCGCGCGAACAGGCGAGCACCGAAGCCTGCGGTCACCCCGACCAGCACCGCGCCCCAGAGGTCCGTCGCGGACAGCGCGGGCGAACCGTGGATCGCGAAGAGCGGCGTCGTCCCGTTGATCGCGACGAACGACAGGTACCCACTGGCCGCGGCGACGAGCGCGGCGAGCAGCCGCCGCCGTGCGAAGTCGTCCTGGTAAGGGACCTCGAGGGCGAAGACGGCGCCGGTCGCCGGCGCCTTGAAGACCGCGGCGACGCCCGCGGCGGCCCCGGCCACGAGCAGCAGGTTCGCGGTGCCGACGGGGAAGAAGCGCCGGTACCGGCGTTGGACCCACTGCCCGATCGCGGCGCCCATGTACGTGGACATGCCCTCGAGGCCCATGGCGCCGCCGAACCCGAGGGTGGCGACACCGCCGACGAACCTTCCGGCGACGGCCCGGGGACCGAGGCGGTACGTCGGATCGTGGAACGCCCTGAGGTACTCGTCCGCCGTCGACGGCGACGCGCCGCCACCGATCCAGCGCAACGCACCCGCGGTCAGCACGAGCCCCACCGGGGGCGCGATCGCGATGCACCACAACGGCATGCGGAGCAGACGGTCGAAGAACCCGTTCACGACGATGCGCTCGAATCCCGCCACGACGACGCCGGTGAGCAGGCCGACCACCGCCGCGAGGAGCACGACCTGGCGCGATCGTTCGGCCAGGGCGCGGATCGCGTCGCGGCGGTTCACGGGAACGCAACCTCGGTGTCGTCGAGCGGCTCTCCGGCGGCGGCGGCGAACGCATGGAGGGCTCGCGCGATCACGCTCCGCTCCTTCGGAGGGACGCGGTCCAGGATCCGGCCGATCTCCTCGCGACGGCGCGCGTTGACCTCGTCCACGAGACGGCGCCCTTCGCCGGTCAGGACCAGCGAGACCTCCCGACGATCCGCGCCCGGCCCGCGCTCGATGAGCCGCTTGGTCACCAGCCGGTCGCACAGGCGGGTGGCGGTCGACGCGTGGACGCCCAACGTCGCGGCCAGGCTCCGGAGGTTCTGCTGCCCGCGCGTCGCGAGGACGACGAGGGCTCGGAACTGCGGGAGGGTCACGTCGCGGTCGAGGGCGCCCACGGAGCGAACGGCCACCCCGACCAGGGCCCGGGACGCGACCAGCACCTCCTCGACGAGCCGCTCGGCCTCGCGATCCTCGGCCTCGGGATCCTCGCCGTTGCGGTCCCCGGCCGCCCGCCCTCCCAACATACGTGCATACTACAACAGTTGCGGACTGCAATGACAAGGGACCCGTGGTGGCGTGATCCTCCCTGGCGGAGCGGACCGCGCCCGCGTAGCTTGCGCCGGGTTCGCAGGAAGGAAGCGCCGTGCCGAGCGAGTACGTGCGGGGCCAGCCTGACTTCTTCGCCGTCGGGCCCGCCTCGGCACCCGCCGCGACGAAGGTCGGCCCCGGCCTCTGGTGCTCACCCGGAATGTCCAACACGTTCCTGGTGACGACCGGCGACGGCCGCGTGGTCGTCAACACCGGCATGTGGTTCGAAGGGGCGGTGCACCGGCAGAACTTCGACGCGGTCTCCGGCGCGCCCGTCCGCTTCGTCGTGCTCACCCAGAGCCACCCGGACCACATCGGCGGCTTGGAACGCTTCCTCGATACCGGCGCGGTGGTCGTCGCGCAGGCGAACTGCGCCGCGTGCCAGGCCGACGATCGACGCATCCACGGCTTTCGCATCCGCCGGTCGCTCCCGTTCTTCGCGGCCGTCATGGGACAGCCCGATTTCGCCCGCGGCGACGAAGCCGAGCTCCCGCCGCCACCGGTGTTCGTGGAGCCCGACGTCACGTTCGACGACATGTATGCATTCGAGCTGGGCGGTCGACACTTCGAGCTCCTGTCCGTGCCCGGCGGTGAGACGGTGGACTCGCTGGCCGTCTGGCTTCCCGACGAGGGCGTCGCGCTCGTCGGCAACCTCTTCTCCGCGCTGTTCGGGCATTTCCCGAACCTGGTGACGCTGCGCGGGGACCGCATGCGTTCCGCCCTCCGGTTCGTGGAATCGGCGGAGCGTGTGCTCGCGCTCGAGGCCGAGACGCTCCTGCTCGGCCACCACGGACCGGTGCGCGGCCGCGACGTGATCCGCAGCGAGATCACGCGGATTCGCGACGCCGTGCAGTGGGTCCACGACGCGACGGTCGACGCGATGAACCGGGGCGACGACGTGTGGACCGCCATGCGCGAGATCCGCCTCCCCGACGAGCTGTCGCTCGGCGCGGGGTACGGGCGCGTCGACTGGAGCGTGCGTGCCATCTGGGAGAGCTATGCGGGTTGGTTCCAGCAGGACTCGACCCTCGAGCTCTACGGCGTACCGCCCGGCGCCGTGGCGCCCGAGCTCGTCGCGCTCGCCGGTGGCCCGGACGCGGTGTCCGAGCGCGCCCGGACGTTGCTGGCCCGGGATCCCCTGACCGCGATTCGTCTCTGCGAGCACGCGCTCGCCGTCGACTCCGGGTGCGTGGACGCGCTGCGCGTCTACGGCGACGCCCACGAGCGGCTCCTCGGCGAGCACGACCGGGCCAACTTCTGGTTGACCCGGTGGCTCGAAGGTGAGGTCACGAGCACCCGGAACCGGCTCGACAGGATCTCGCGGTGAGCGCGGGCACGTTACGCATCGAGGACCTGCGCGACCCGGTGCTCGACGACTTCCAGCGCGCCGCGATCGCGTTCGCCGCCGGCGTGTCACTCGACTGGAACCCCGACGCCTTCCTCGACGCCGCGTGTGCACGCACCGGCCGGTCCGATTTCGGAGACGCCGGCTTCCGCAAACGGCTCGAAGCCATGATCGACGCGAGCCTGGCCGACGACGGACTCGGGCCGCTGGGCGCCCTGGTCGTCCACCAACGCATCACCCGGCTGCTCTCGAACCGACTGTTGGTCGAAGACCTCGTCCGCAGGTACCCCGAGATCCTCGATCGAGATCACGGCGCCGGTGGTCGTCGTCGGGCTCCCACGTTCGGGGACCACGCACCTCGTCAACCTGCTCGCATCCGATCCGCGCCGGCGTTCGCTCCCCTACTGGGAGAGCCTCGAACCGGTACCCAATCCCGGCGACGGCCCCGACCGTGACGGTCTCGACCCGCGCTACGGGCGCTGCCGGCGCGACTACGAGGCACAGATGCTCGCCGCGCCGCTCGTAAGGGCGATGCATCACCAGTATCAGGAGGCGATCGAAGAGGAGATCGAGCTCCAGGACCTCGACTTCGCGTCGTACACGCTCGAGTGGCACGCACGGGTGCCGCGCTGGCGCGACTTCTACCTCACGATCGACCAGCACGCGAGCTACGGGTACCTGAGGAAGGTGCTCCAGGTGTTGACCTTCCTGCGAGGCCCGAACCGGTGGGTGCTCAAGTCACCGCAGCACCTCGAGCAGCTCGGGCCGCTGGTCGCCACCTTCCCGGACGCGACCGTCGTGGTCACGCACCGCGACCCGGTCGCCGTGATCCAGTCGGCCGTCACCATGCTCGCGTACGGCGACCGGGTCCGCCGCCGCAGCATCGAACCCGAGGTACTGGCGCACTATTGGGTCGACCGCGTCGAGCGCCTGCTTCGGGCGTGCGTCCGCGACCGCGAGCTGTTGCCGGCGGATCGCACGGTCGACGTCCTGTTCCACGAGTTCATGGCCGACGACCTGGCCACGGTCGAACGCATCTACGAGCGGGGCGACCTCGCGCTCGACGACCGCACCCGGGGCCGGCTCGGCCACTACGTCGCCGAAAACCCGCGAGGGAAGCACGGGCAGGTGGTCTACGACCTGCGGGGCGACTTCGGGCTCGACCCGGCGGAGGTACGAGACCGCTTCGGCTTCTACTTCAAGCGGTTCGGCGTGCGAGCCGAGGAGGGGTGATGGCCGTCGTCGGCTGCACCGCGGACGCGGCCCACGCGTTGGGCGAGCTCCGCCTCGCGCCGGCAAGGTACCGGTCGGCCGCGACGAGACGATGGGAGCCGGTGTGGTGACGAACGAGGCGACGTTCCGGTTCGACGGCAGTCGCGTGCTCGTGACCGGCGGTACGTCGGGCATCGGCCACGCCATCGCCACGGCGTTCATGCGGTCCGGGGCGTCGGTCACGGTGACGGGCACACGCGACGATCCGGCCCGCTACGACGCCGACCTCGGTGCGTTCGACTACCGGCGCTGCCGGATGACCGAGCCCACCGACATCGACGTGCTCGCGGCGTCATTCGACCGGCTCGACTGCTCGTGAACAACGCCGGGGGCAACTTGCCCGGTGGGAGGAACGAGTACGAGCCCGACGTCTTCGAGGAGACCGTCGCCATCAACCTGTTCGGGGCCTTCCGCCTAGCCACTGCGTGCCGGCCACTGCTCGCCGCGACCAGGCTCGACGGCGGGTCGAGCGTGGTCAACCTGGCGTCGATGGCGTCGTTCTTCGCGGTCGAGATGGTCCCGGGGTATGGCGCGGCGAAGGCGGGTGTCGTCCAGATGACCAAGACGCTGGCGACCGCCTGGGCGCGCGACGGGATCCGCGTCAACGCGGTGGCGCCCGGAGTCGTGGAGACGGCGATGACCGAGCCCATGCTGGCGTTCGACTCGCTGATCGCACCACTGCTCGCCCGTACGCCGCTCGGCCGCTTCGCTCAGCCCGACGAGATCGCGCCGGTGGTGCTCTTCCTCGCCAGCTCGGCCGCCCGATACGTCACCGGCCAGACCCTGCCCGTCGACGGCGGCTTCTCCGTCGCCGGGTGAGGTGCGGCGCCGGACGACGGCCTCACGGCGTGGGCGTGATCACGGCGTGAGCGTCTGCATGATCCCGTCGGGATCCTCGACCAGCTCGACGAACACACCGAGCAGGTCGACGGTGTCGAGGTAGGCGAAGCGCAGGGACCCGAACTGCCCGGACATCAGCTCGTCGACACCGCCGGCCCGGGACGCTTCGAGCTCGGCTTCGACGTCGTCCACGAGGAACCCGAGGTGGTGTGCGCCCGGGCCGCGTGCCGCCAGGAAGTCGACGTGCGTCCCCTCCCCCGAGACCGGTTGGATCAGCTCGATCTGCACGTCGCCGCTACGACCGAACGCGAGCGCGAGCGCACACTCGACGGCACGCCCGCGGTACCGGTACGGCAGCGGCGTGGCCGGCAAGTTGTTGAACCGGGCACAGCCCAACGCCGAACGGAACGCGTCCTGCGCCGCCTCGAGGTCCGCCACGACGTACGCCTGCTGGAAGAAACCCGCGCCGACCCGTCCGAGCAGACCTGCCGCACCGTCCGATCCCATGGGCACAGCTTGTCAGAGCGCCGGACCTGTGGCGTATCTGAGGGGCGCATAGCGCCCCTCAGATACGCCACAGGGCGCGTAGTCAACGACGGCCCGGGCCCCGCGCCTACCATGCGCGGATGCCGGCGGAGAAGGTGCGTCTTCGGATCGGGAACCTCGCCAAGGCCGTGCTCGTCACCGGCCAGGCCTACCAGGACCCTAAGGACGCACTGAACGAGTTCGTGTCGAACGCGGCCGACGAGTATGCCGAGTGCGAGCGGAGCGGCGAGCGGATCCGGCTCGTCCTGCGCCGCCGAGGACGCTACCCCGTGATCGCGATCGATGACTCCGGCCGAGGCATGAGCCCCGAGCGCTTGCGCGAGGTCGCGCGGAATCTCTTCGAGTCGTCCAACGCGGGCGACGCGCGGACGCTGGGCGAGAAGGCGATCGGGATGCTCGCGTTCCAGCAGCTCGGGGACCGTTGCGACATCGTGTCGCGTGCCGAAGGTTCGGACGAGACCTGGGCCCTGCGGCTCGTCCGCGGCTCCGCGACGGCGCAGCTCGAACGGGAGCGCCGCCGCGCCCGAGCCACGTCCGGCACGACCATCTATCTCAACGGCCTCGACCCGGACGTGCTGCGCCTGCTGACGCAACGAAAGGTCGTCGACTACCTGCGCACGAGGCGTTCGGCCGCGTTGGCGCGCGGCGACTACGTGATCGAAGTGAACGAGGGTCGATCGGCCGAGATCGTCACGCCCGAGAAACCCGATGGCGTACACCTGGAGATCCCGGCCCACCAGACGCTCTGGGGGCGGATCGAGTTCAACCTCTTCGTCGCTCCCCCGGACGGGAAGCGGCGCCGCGTCGCCGTCGTCGGGAGGGCCGGCACGACGATCGTCGACGATCTCGGGGAACTGGAGGAGTTCTGCGCGAGTCCATGGACCTCGGACCAGGTGTCGGGGCAGATCGTCTTCGAAGCGCTGCAACAGTCGGCCGGACGCCGCTCCGTGCTTCGCGACCGCGTGGCCTTTCCGGTGTTCCTCGACGCCGTGAAGGCCGTCGAGACCGCGGTGACCAGGGCGATCGAACGTGTCACCAAGGAGATCGACGCGCAGACCGCCGACCGCCTCGCCGACGCCGTTCGTCGGATCTTCGGACTCGTGCTGCGCGAGCTGGCCGACCTCGACAACCCCATGCGCACGCCGGTCGGCGATCAGCCCGGGACCGGAGGGCTCCTCGAGGGGTCGGGGACGACCGAGACCGACAGTGCGGGGCGTGCTCAGGACGAGCGGCCCGGCGCCGACCGCAATCCTTCCGTGCACGACCTCGTCGGCTCCGCGCGCGACCCGGTAGCGACAGGCGTCCAGCCCGGCGCGGCGACGCCCGACCGCCGGCGCAGCACCGCGCTGCCCGACGTCGAGCCCGACCCGGAGCCGGGCGAGGGCCGCAGCCGCTTCGATCCGGAAGCCGGCGTCGTGCTCTACAACGAGCGCCACGCGGACTACCTGGTCGTCAAGGAGGACGAGGCGGCACTGCTCGACTACCTGGCGACACTCGTCGCCAAGGAGTACGTCGTCTACAACAACCCGCGCTCGGCACCCGACGACCTCGCCGAGGAGCTCGTCCGCGTGCTCATCCGAGTCCGCCGCCACATGCCCCGCCGCCGCTAGTGCTGTGTCCGGGAACGTTCGCCCGGTTCACGGCGAGTCAGGGGCGTCGATGGCAAGGAGCGACGACGAAGGCGCAGCCGTAGCTGCGTCGAGGAGGAGGACGCAGCCAGCGGCGTTCCTGGCCGGAGTGGGAGGGCGCAAACGTTGCCGGTCACGGCACTAGTAGTCAGCGAATGTGGATGCCGGAGATGGCTCTGGCGATGACGAGACGCTGGATCTCGGAGGTCCCCTCGAAGATCGTGTAGATCTTCGAATCACGGTGCCAGCGCTCGACCGGGTACTCGCGCACGTACCCGTAACCGCCGAGGATCTGGATCGCCTGCTCGGTCACCCACACCGCGGTCTCGCCGGCCTTGAGCTTCGACATCGATCCCTCACCGTTCTCGAAGCGCTTGCCGGTGGCGGCCATCCAGCACGCTCGGTGGACGAGCAGGCGGGACGCGTCGATCTCCATCTTCATGTCAGCGAGCTTGAAGGCGATCGACTGGTTCTCGATGATCGGCCGTCCGAAGGCCTTGCGTTCCTTGGCGTAGTCGAGGGCGTACTCGTACGCTGCTCGCGCGATGCCGAGCGCCTGCGCACCCACCAACGGACGGCTGGCCTCGAACGTGCTCATCGCGGCTTGAACCCGCGAGCTCTGTCCTTCGCGCGCTCGCGCCAGGCGCTCGTCGAGCTTCTCCTTGCCGCCGAGGAGGCAATGACCGGGCACGCGTACGTCCTCGAGGACCACCTCGGCGGTATGGCTGGCGCGGATGCCCATCTTCTTGAACTTCTGGCCCATCCTCAGGCCGGGGGTACCAGGTGGAACGACGAAGCTGGCGTGCCCGCGTGACTTGAGCTCCGGCTCGACCGACGCGACGACCACGTGCAGGGTCGGTACCTCGGTGATGCCGCCGTTGGTGATCCACGTCTTGGTTCCGTTGAGGAGCCACTCGTCCTTCGCCTCGTCGTACACGGCCCGCGTGCGCAACGAGCTCACGTCGGAGCCGGCGTCCGGCTCGGTGACGGCAAAGGCCGCCAGGTGGATTTCGTCCGGGGTCCCGAAGCACTGCGGCACCCACTCGCCGATCTGCTCGGGCGTACCGTTGCCGACGATGCCCGACACGCCGAGCGTCGTCCCGAGGATGGCGAGCGCGATGCCGGCGTCACCCCATGCGAGCTCCTCCGACGTGAGCGCGAACGTGAGCCCGGTCGGATCGAAGAACGCGTTCGACACGAAGTCCATCGAGTACAGGCCGATCTTGGCCGCCTCCTCGATGACCGGCCACGGAGTCTCCTCCCGTTCGTCCCACTCGTGCGCCACCGGCCGGACGACGTCCTCGGCGAAGTCGTGGACCCACTTCTGGATCTGGAGCTGGTCCTCGTTGAGATCGAGGGAGTAGTCGCTCATCTGCTCGCTCCTCAGCCCTGTCGGGTCGGGGCCCGCTCCGGTCGGGGCACCCCTAAGTTACCCACAGGTAACCTAGGATACCCCGCTCGATGTCCCCCCGCACCTCCCGAAGGGCCCGAGCCCTCTCACGGGCAGACCCGGTCTCTTCCAGTCGTCCACGCGGCGTCACGCGGGCCGGACCACGACCTCGGTGGCCTTGACGGCCGCCCAGACCGGCACGCCTTCCGCCAGACCGAGCTCGCCGACCGCGGCCGCGGTGACCTCGGCGACGATCGGCATGGGGCCGGCGAGCCGCACGCGGACGCGCCCCGCGTGGCGTTCCGTGTCGGTGACGGTGCCGCGCCAGACGTTGCGGGCACTGCCCTCGGGTTGGCTGCGGTGGAGCGTGACGGCTTGGGACGGGATGACGGCGATCACGTCGCCGTGGCACTCGTCCGCGACGGCGACGAGCGTCCCGCCGACTCGGATGTGGGTTCCCTCGGCGTGCCCGCGATAGAGGTTGACCCCGGCGAGCTCGGCGACGAACTCGGAACGAGGGTGGGCGAGTACGTCGTCGCCGCGCCCCTGTTGTACGACCCGGCCGTTCTCGAGCACGAGCAGGTGGTCGGCGAGCGTGAGGGCATCGATCGCGTCGTGGGTGACGAGGATGCCGGTTCCCCGGAAACGGCCGAGGACCGAGCGGAGGTGCCGGCGGGTCTCCGCCCGGGTCTGCACGTCGAGGGCGGCCAACGGCTCGTCGAGGAGGAGCAGCGCGGGTTCGATCGCGAGCGCGCGGGCGAGAGCCACGCGTTGGGCCTGCCCGCCCGAGAGCCCGCGCGGCCGGGACGAGGCCTGGGCTTCGACGCCGACCTCCGCGAGGAGCCGACGGGCACGGGCTCGGGCGGCGGATCGCGTCCCACCGCGCTCACGCAGTCCGAAGGCAACGTTGTCGAGTGCGCTGAGGTGCGAGAACAGCAGGTAGTCCTGGAACACGACGCCGACCGAGCGATGCTCCGGTGGAACGAACGTACGCGTCACGGGGTCGTCGACGACGGTGCCGTCGATGCTGATGTGGCCGTCGTCGATGGGGAGCAGCCCGGAGAGGGTTCGGAGCAGCGTGGTCTTGCCCGAGCCGTTCGGGCCGAGCACGGCCAACAAGCCGCTGTCGGCAAGACGGAGCTCGACGTCGAGCGAGAAGCCGCCGAGCGCGACTCTGATGTCGGCTTCGAGGCTCACAGCGCGCTGAGCCAGCGGTCGCGCAGACAGACGAGGACCACCAACGACACCGCGACGAGCACCAGGCTCAGGATGACGGCCGCCTCCGATCCCGCGCCTTCGAATGTCACGTAGACGAACAGCGGCAGGGTCTGGGTCTTGCCCTGCGCATTGCCGGCGAAGGTGATGGTCGCGCCGAACTCGCCGAGGGCGCGCGCCCAGCACAACACCGCGCCGGCAACGACGGACGGTCGGATCATCGGCAACGTCACCCGACGGAACACGCTCCAGCGTGAGCCGCCGAGCGTCCGGGCCGCTTCCTCGAAACGCGGGTCGATGGACCGGAACGCGGCCTCCACGGTCAGGACGAGAAACGGCATCGCGACGAAGGTCTCGGCGAGGACGGCACCGCCGAAGTGGAACGGAAGATGCACGCCGATCCGATCGAGATACTGGCCGACGAGGCCGCGGCGGCCGAGCGCGAGGAGGAGCGCCACACCGCCGACGACCGGCGGGAGGACCATGGGCAGGAGCACGAGGGCCCGGACGACCCGCCGGCCCGGGTACGCGACACGGGCCTGGACCCATGCGAGCGGCACGCCCAGCACGAACGCGATTGCGGTCGCGGTCAGCGACGTCTGGATCGACAGCCACAGCGCGGTGCGCGCCTCGGCCGTCGACAGCACCTCCCATGCCGCGGACCACGGGGCGCGCCAGAGCAATCCGAGGAGCGGTACCGCGAAGAGCAAGATCCCGCACACCGCCCCGACGGCTACGAACGCCGGCACGCCGCCACCCGTGCGCCGCACTCTCCGTGTCGTCGGGGGCGCGTGCGTCACCATCAGCCGGGGGGCAGGAACCCGCGCGCCTGCAGCACCTGCCGGCCGGGTCCGTTCACGAGTCCGTCGACGTAGCCCTGCGCCGCCGTCGGGTTCTTCGTCGCCTTCACCACGGCGATCGGATACGTCGCGACGACGTTCTGGTCGTCGGGAATCGCGACACCCTCCACCGTGCTCCCCGCTGCGATCACGTCGGTCACATAGACGATCACGGCGTCCGCGTCGCCGGATTCGAGCTTGGCGAGCGTCGACTTCACGTCCAGCTCGTTCGACGCCGGCTGCGGAGCCGGGAGCCCCGCCTTCCGGAACGCCTGCCGCGCGTAGTTGCCGGCCGGGACCGTCGGGTCTTCCAACACCAGGACCACACCGGGCTTCTCGAGGTCGGCGAGTCCCGTGATGTGCTTGGGGTTCCCTGGGGCGACGGCGATCTCGAGCTTGTTCTTCGCGAAGATCTGCGGCGTCTCGACGAGCCCCTTGTCCATGAGCGTCTGCATGTTCTTGACGTCCGCGGATGCGAACACGTCGGCGGGGGCGCCGTTCTCGATCTGGGTCACAAGGGCCTGCGATCCCGCGAAGTTGTTCGTGACCGACAGATCGGGGTTCTTCGACTCTAGGGTCTGCTTGTAGTCCGTGAACGCCTCGGTGAGCGACGCGGCGGCGAACACGTTCAGGGAACCCGTCAGCTCGACCGTCGTCGCCGACGTCGACTTGGCGGCCGTCGTCTTCGTCGACGATGCCGACGGTTTGCTGCTGCTCCCACAGGCGGCCAGGACGAGCGCGAGGCCTATCGTCACGGACGCGGCAACCCGCCGAGGTGCTCGCGCCATCGTTTCCTCCCAGCGAGGCCCTGCAACTAGTCGAGATGAGACTAGTCGGAGGACGCCTGCCGATGTCGAGTGCGGCCGGGCCGGTCGTTCGATACGAGGCCCTGCAGGAACCGCTCCACGGCAAGCGCCTGTTCGCGGCGCCAGCGACCCAGCGTCCGGTCGAATCCCTCCTCGCTCGGCGGCGCACTCACCGCCCGGAGCACCGGCGCGAGCTCGTCGAGCTGCCGCCGGACCAGGTCCTGCGTCGGGAGGCCGGCCCGGTCGGAGACGGCCAGCTTGAGCAGCAGCTCCGTGCGTACGTCCCGCACGTGGTCCACCGGTGTTGCAAGCCATCGCCGGAGGGCCGCGCGACCCGTTCGCGTCGCCCGGACCATCACACGCTGCGGACCCTGCGAGTGCTCGCTCTCGCCGCACTCCTCGACGAGGCCCCGGCCCGTGAGGGTGGTCAGCGAGCGGTACACGGCGGCGCGGGGCACGGTCCAGACCCGACCGAACGATCCGTCCGACCGAAGCTCGCGCACGACCGGCCAGCCGTGCGTCGGGCCTTGCGCGACGACCGCGAGCACGGCCCAGTCCGAGAGCGAGAGCTCCGGCCGCGGTTGGGTCACCATGGCGCGCAACGTACACCCGGCACTTCAGCGCCGGACCGGGGCCTCGCCGTCATCGCCGGCGGCGAGCGATCGGGCGCGCTGCTCGGCGCGTCACTCGACGGCGAGCATCACTTCCGTCGCCTTGACGAGCACCGTCACGTCCTTGCCCCGGGCGAGCTCGAGCTCCTCGGCGGCTTCGCGCGTGATCGCGGCCGTGATGACCTCACCGCTGCGCAGGGCGACCTTGACCGAGCTCATGACCTGACCGAACTGCACGTCCTGCACGGTCCCGTGGATCTGGTTCCGGGCGCTCAACCGCATCTGCTCTCTCCTTCGGTACGTCGCTCATGGGGCATGTCGGGCCGCAGACCGTCCGGCGTGGCACCGCCGGGCCGGTCGACGGTTTCGAACCATCCGCAACAGGTCGGCCCGCCGTACGGCGCGTCGAACGCGCCGACATACGGCTTGATGTCGAGGACCGGAGTGCCGTCGACGAAGTCGACGCCCCGGACGAAGACCGACGGCGGCACGACCTGCTCGATCCGCACCAGGCTCGAATCGATCGGGTCCGGGCGTCGCGGGGCGGGCCGTCCGGGTTCGACGCGCCTGGACCGGCGTCGTCGCAGGGTTCCTGAGCTCGGTGTGGCCGAATCCGATCGCCGTGACCTCGAACCGGTCGGAGCTCATCGCTCGCACTCTAGTCACGAGCGGATCAAGCGTCGCTCCGGTGTTGTCGATACCAGTTGTGCGTGAAGCTCCGAATCGCCGGCACCGTGCTCGCACTGATCGCTCTCCTCGCCGCCGCCGTCCCCGACGAGGTCGCGGGCGTCTCACCAGCCACTGCGGCGGCCGCGGGCGCGCCTCCGGCCGAACCGCCCTACCACCGGATCCGGTTCCCGGTCGACGGCCCCGTCAGCTACTCCGACGACTTCGGCGCCTGCCGCAGCGGTTGCACGCGCCGGCACCAGGGCAACGACCTCATGGGCACCAAGCTCGAACGCGAGGTCGCGGCGACCGACGGGACGATCACCTTCGTGCGCGGCGACGCCGGCGGCAACTCAGGCAACATGTTGGAGCTCACCGCGACCGACGGCTGGAAGTACTGGTACATCCACATCAACAACGACACGCCCGGCACCGACGACGGTGCGAACCCACCCGAGTGGCGCTTCGCTCCCGGCATCGAACGCGGGACGCGCGTGAAGAAGGGCGACCTCCTCGCCTACATGGGCGACAGCGGCGACGCCGAGAGCACGGGTCCACACCTCCACTTCGAAGTCCACGAACCGGACGGCACCGTGATTGACCCGTACGCGAGCCTCCGACTGGCTCAGGGGCTCGCGGTCGGGAACCGCTGCCGGTACGACGACAACCCCGAACCCACGCCGTCGTCGGACTCGGCGCGGGGCTACTGGGTCCTCGGCCGCGACGGCGGCGTCTTCTCGTACGGCGACGCCAAGTTCCACGGCAGCACCGGCGCCATCACCTTGAACCGGCCCATCGTCGGCATGGCCGCCACACCCACCGGCAACGGCTACTGGCTCGTCGCCTCCGACGGCGGCATCTTCGCCTACGGCGACGCCAAGTACCACGGCAGCACCGGCGCCATCACCTTGAACCGGCCCATAGTCGGCATGGCCCCCACACCCACCGGCAACGGCTACTGGCTCGTCGCCTCCGACGGCGGCATCTTCGCCTACGGCGACGCCAAGTACCACGGCAGCACCGGTGCCATCACCTTGAACCGGCCCATCGTCGGCATGGCCCCCACACCCACCGGCAACGGCTACTGGCTCGTCGCCTGCGACGGCGGCATCTTCGCCTACGGCGACGCCAAGTACCACGGCAGCACCGGCGCCATCACCTTGAACCGGCCCATCGTCGGCATGGCCCCCACACCCACCGGCAACGGCTACTGGCTCGTCGCCTCCGACGGCGGCATCTTCGCCTTCGGCCCGGCCCGTTACCTCGGTTCCCTCCCCGCTTCGGGGTGGTGCACCTGGTCCGACGCCGCGGCGATCATGCCGTCGGCGACCGGTGAGGGCTACTGGATCGCGGGGGTCGACGGGTCGGTGCGCGGGTTCGGCGACGCCGTGGACCTCGGCGACGCCACGGGCGGGGCCGTGCACGCGATCGGCGCAGCGGCGGCCCCACCCACACCGGCGTGAGCCGGCCGGAGTAGAACGCGTTTCACCTCTCCCGAGCGGAGCCGCTAGTTTGGCGCGCCGGTCAGGCAGAGAGGCCAACGATGGCGACGAATACGACGGACAACCGTCCGAACCCCGAGGTGGACGTCTGCGATCCGGAGTTCTACCGGAACGGCCCGTGGGAGGGATACCGGAAGCTCCGTGAGAACACGCCGGTCGCATGGGACGACCGGCATCAGCTCTGGGTCCTCTCGAGGTACGCCGAGGTGGTCTACGTCTCCACGCACGCCGACACCTACTGCTCGAGCCGCGGGATCCGCCCGTACCAGAGCTTCGACCTGTCGCTCATCGGGCTCGACGACCCGCGGCACTCGCAGCAACGGCGGCTCATCAACAAGGGGTTCACGCCCCGCATGGTCCGCAACCTCGAGCCGCGGATGCGCCAGATCACGACCGAGGTGCTGGACCGGATCGCCGATCGCGGCGAGTGCGACTTCGTGGCCGACATCGCGGTGCACGTCCCGCTCATCGTCATCGCCGAGCTCATGGGGCTCCCGGCCGAGGACCGGGAGCGGTTCTGGCACTGGTCCGACGACATGATGGCCGGCGACCGGCCGCCGGTCGAGGGCGATCCGCACATCGCCCGGGCAGGCGTCGCGTTCGGCGAGTACCTCGAGTACGTGACCGGCCTGATCGACGAGCGTCGCGCCGCCTACCGTCACGCCAAGGAGATCGAGGACCGCGGCGGTGAACCACCGGCGCTGCCCGAGGACCTCATCACCGCGCTGGTTGGTGCTCACGAGGAAGGTCTCTTCGAGGAGCACGAGGACCTCCGCCACGACGAGTTCACGATGTTCCTCGTCCTGGTGGTGGTCGCTGGCAACGAGACCACCCGCAACGCGATGAGCGGCGCGATGAAGGCGTTCAGCGAACACCCCGACCAGTGGCGCAAGCTGGTGGAGAACCCTGAGCTCTGGAAGACCGCGGCGGACGAGGTGGTGCGCTGGGTGTCGCCGGTGGTGAACTTCGTGCGCACCGCGACCGAGGACACGGAGCTCGGGGGCCAGCAGATCCGGGCGGGCGAGCGCGTGCTCATGCTGTACCAGTCGGCCAACCGTGACGCGGACGCGTTCGACCGGCCCGACGAATTCCTCGTCGACCGCGACCCGAACAACCACGTCGGCTTCGGCGTCGGGCCGCACTTCTGCCTGGGGGCCAACCTGGCGCGGCTCGAGATCCGCGTGGTGTTCGAGGAGATCGCCAAGCGCTTCCCCGACATGCGGATCGCACCGGGCGCCGCACCTGTGTACGGTCACTCCATGCTCGTGCACGGCATCGAGAGCATGCCCGTGGTCTTCACTGCGGAAGGAGCACGGTCGTGAGGATCGTCGTCGACTGGGACCTCTGCGAGTCGAACGCGGTGTGCGTCGCCCGCGCGCCCGAGATCTTCGAGATCGACGACGACGAGCAACTCGTCGTAAAGATCGAGCATCCGGGCGAGGAGTTGCGGGCGAAGGCCGAGGCCGCGCTCCAGGGCTGCCCCCGTCGCGCCATCGCGATCACCGAAGACTGAGCAGCACCCACGCTCCAAGCGTTTTGGCTAGTGAGCGGTCGCAGAATCGGACGTCCTGCTAGCCAGAACGTGGGGCCTACGAACGTCGGGCACTCAACCGAGGCGGCCGGCCCCCATTAGGATGCGGAGGTGAAGATCGTCCCCACCCGCCGGAGTGACTACGGCATCCGCGCCCTCGTGTACCTGGCGGAGCACGAGGGCGAGCACTCCAAGGCGGCCGAGATCGCCGCCGCGATGCAGATCCCACAGGGGTTCCTCCACCAGGTGCTCCAGGAGCTCCAGCGCGCCGCGCTCGTCACCTCGCGCCCCAGCCGTACCGGCGGGTACGCACTCGCGCGCCCGGCCGCGGCGATCTCGGTGCTCGACGCCATCGAGGCACTCGAGGGCCCGGTGGAGGGAACGGAGTGCGCGATGCGCGGCGGACCGTGCCACTGGGATGACGTGTGCGCGTTGCACGGGGTCTGGTCGTCGGCGAGGCAGGCGCTCGCCGATCGGCTGGCGAGCTCGACGATCGGCGAGGTCGCGGCCGCCGATCTCGCACTGGCCGCGGGGAGCGCGGCCGCGCCGCCCGACTCGCATCGGGCGCGTCCGTCCTCGCCGCGCCCGACACGATCCGCCGGCAACACGCCGGACGTCTGACGCGACGAGGGCCCCTCCCGTGGGAGAGGCCCTCGTCAGGACCGAACGACGCTGCCCGCGCTAGGAGCGCTTGGCGGCCTTCTTGGCCGGCGCCTTCTTCGCCGCGGTCTTCTTCGCCGGCGCCTTCTTCGCCGCGGCCTTCTTCGCCGGCGCCTTCTTCGCCGCGGTCTTCTTCGCCGGCGCCTTCTTCGCCGCGGTCTTCTTCGCCGGCGCCTTCTTCGCCGCGGTCTTCTTCGCCGGCGCCTTCTTCGCCGCGGCCTTCTTCGCCGGCGCCTTCTTCGCCGGTGCCTTCTTCACGACCGCACGGCCGCTGTTCACCGCGTCCTTGAAGGCCTTGAGCGCAGTGATGCGCGCGCGTCGCGACGCCGCGATCTTCACCGGCTCACCCGTCTGCGGGTTGCGGCCGATCCGAGCCTTGCGGTCTACCCGGGCGAACTTGGCGAACCCGGGGATCATGACCGCCTCGCCCTTGCGGACCGTGTCGGTGACGACGTCGACGAAGTGGTTCAGCCACTCGTCGGCCGTCCTGCGGTCGACTTCGAAGCGCTCGCGGAGCGCGTTGACGAGTTCACGACGATTCACGAAACCTCCAAGGGGTAAGACCGGATCGACAGCAGCCTTGCACATTCGCAGGCCGCGATGTGGGAGCGAACGCTTCCTCGAGCCCAGTTTTCTTGGCTCCGCGACAGTCTGCCCCACCGGCGCGCGCATTGCACGGGTCAGGCGCGCGCGTCGGGTGCGCACCCGACGAGTCAGGCGCGCCCGCCGTGCAACGGCCCCGGCGCGTCGGTCGCGTGCGGTCGCTGCCTCGCGCGCCCGTCGGTGGCCGACCTCGCCCGGACGCGGTACGCACCCGCCCGTCGCAAGGCCCCGCGATCACGCCGAGCACGGGTCGCGCGACCTGCCGGTCGCCTCGGCCGTTCGGCCCCGGCCCCTGCGCTATACGCACTTTGAGACCCCTTTTTCCGGGTATAATCGGTTTTGGGTTCATGGAGGAACTGGGGCGTGGGGCAACTCGGAGGCAATCGCAGATTCGCGGCGTCATGCCTGGTCACGGCTACGGCAGTCGCGCTCGTGCTCGCCGGTGGCGGGGCGTCGCCGGCCGCGGCGACCTCCACCCCCGACTTCTCCGCCCGCCAGCTGTTCGCCTCGGCGGCGCCGGTGGGCACCGGTGCCCGCGCCGCCTGGAACGTCCCCGGCGGCCGAGGGCAGAACGTCAACATCGTCGACGTGGAGTACTCGTGGAACCTGGGCCACGAGGATCTCGGCACCGACGGCGCCACGCTGGTCCGCAACGGCACCCCCAACGACCAGTACCACAACCCCGAGCACGGCACCGCGGTCCTCGGCATCCTCCACGCTCCCGACAACGGCTTCGGCGTGACCGGCCTCGCACCCGCGTCGACGATCCGGGTCGTCAACGCCCAGAACACCGAGACGGGGTACGACGTCGTCCATTCGATCGGCATCGCCCGGCACCAGCTCGGCCCGGGGGACGTGCTCGTCGTCGAACAGCAGGCGATGGGCCCGGGCGGGACGCTGCTCCCGATCGAATGGAGCTACGACGCGTACCAGCAGATCGCCGCGGCGACGGCCGCAGGCATCATCGTCGTCGAGCCGGCCGGCAACGGTGGTGTGAACCTCGACGACCCGGCCTACGCCGCGCTCGGCAGCCGTCCCGACTCCGGTGCCATCGTGGTCGGCGCCGGCGACGGGCCCAACTGCGGAGGACGGGCCCGAGCGCGACGAGAGGACTCGAACTTCGGATCGCGGGTGAACGTCCAGGGCCCCGGCGGCTGCGTGGTCTCCGCGGGTTACGGCGACCTCGCGGGGTCGACGGGCACCTCGTACTACACGGATTCGTTCAGTGGCACGTCGAGCGCAACGGCGGTCGTCGCGGGCGTCGCCGCGATCGTCTCGAGTGTGCTCGAGGCTCGAACCGGCCAATCCGCGAGTCCGGCCGAGGTACGTGACCTGCTCGTCCGGACCGGGACACCGCAGGACACGGCATCCGGCACACACCCGGGCTACGTGGGGCCACAGCCCGACGTCGCGCGGGCGCTCGGCCTCCCACCGGTCTCGTCACCCGTCCCGAGCTCGGTGGACGTCGGAGTCAGCGGGAGCACGTCGTCGCGCTCGGGCTACTGGATGCTCGACGAGAGCGGTGCCGTGTCGCGCTTCGGGCGAGCTCCGGCCCTGGGCGACGCCGCCGAAGAGCTCGCCCCGGCCCGTCTCTTCGGGATCCGGGCGGTGAAGCTCGAGCCGGTACCGACCCTCGACGGCTACTGGATCGTGGACTCGATCGGCCGCGTCTTCGCGTTCGGTACGGCACGACCACTCGGTGGTCTACGGCGACTTGCCTCGGGCGAGCGCGTCACGAGCCTGTCCGTGACGCCGACCGGCGACGGCTACTGGCTCTTCACGGATCACGGGCGGGTCGCCGCGTTCGGCGATGCGTCGTCGCACGGTGACCTCTCTTCCGTCCGTCTCGCATCCCCGGTCGTCGGGTCGATCGCCACCCCGAGTGGCGACGGTTACTACATGGTCGGCGGCGACGGGGGCATCTTCGCCTTCGGCGACGCGGTGTTCCGCGGCTCGATGGGCGCCACCCGGCTCAACGCACCGGTACGAGCGCTCGTCCCCACCGGCGACGCGACCGGGTACTGGCTGGTCGCCTCCGACGGCGGCATCTTCGCCTTCGGTCACGCTCCCTTCCGGGGCTCGATGGGCGCCACCCGGCTCAATGCGCCGGTGACCGGAATGGTCCGCTACGGCGACGGCTACCTGATGGTCGGCGCAGACGGCGGCATCTTCGACTTCAGTGAGCTTCCGTTCGTGGGCTCGCTCGGTGCCGTTCCCGGCGCGAACCCGATCGTCTCGGTCGCCTCCGCCGCCTGACCGTTGCCCCGTTTCTCCATTCTTTCGATGAAATCCCCGGACTATTGGGGGATTCCATCGAAAGAACGAGAAGTCAGGCGTCGAGGACCGACGCCGCGACGAGCTCCTCGAGCCGGCGGGTGTCGTACCAGGAGATCTGGAGCTGCTTCGCCCGGCGGAAGTAGAGCTGCACGTCGTACTCCAACGTGAATCCCACACCGCCGAAGATCTGCTGCGCCACCGCCGTGACGTCGCGGTAGGTCTGGCACGCGAAGAGCTTGGCCATCGGGGCGAGGCGGTCGACCGGCTTGCCGTTCGCGCGCGCCCACGCAGCTTCGTGTACGAGGATCGCGGCGCCGTCGACGTTCGTGGACGCGTCGGCGAGGTAGTGCGAGATCGCCTGGAACGCACCGAGCGGCTTGTCGAACTGCACGCGGTCCTTCGCGTACTGCACGGTGATCTCGAGCGCGAACTGCGCACCGCCGACGGCCTGCGCGGCCAGCAGGATGATCCCGTCGAGCATGGTGTCGCGCCACGTCGACCAGCCGCTGCCGGCGCCACCGACCCGGCTCGCCGCGGGCACGCGCACGCCCTCGAACGTCACGGAGTACTGCGTGTCGGACGCGATGGTCGTGTATTGCTGCATCGACACGCCCGCCGACGCCGGGTCGACGAGGAACAGGTCCACGTCGGTCTCGCCGGTGCCCGTACGGGCCAGCACCAGGAGCTGCGTCGCGGCGCTCGCGAAGGGTACGTGCCACTTGGTCCCGTCGAGCACGAACCCGTCGCCGTCGGCTCCGGCGTGCAGCTCGACGCCGCGCGGGCCGAAGCCGTGGTCGGGTTCGAGCCACGCGGTCGTGACGATCTCCTCGCCGGACGTGATCTTGGGCAACCACGTCAGTCGTTGCTCGTCGGTTCCGGCCCGCAACAGCACGCCGGCGCTCATGACGGCGCTCACGAAGTGCGGCGACGGAGCGAGCGCGCGCCCGAACTCCTCATAGACGACGGCGCCCTCGAGCAGCGTCATGCCGGAGCCGCCGTACTCGCTCGGGATCATCAGGCCGATCAGGTCGAGCTCGGCGAGCTGCTTCCAGAACTCGGCCGGGTAGCCGGTGGCGTCGTCCTCCAGCTCGCGAACCGTCTCGAGGGACGCGTACGAGGCGCAGACGCCGCGCACCATCTCGCGCAGCATCTCCTGCTCCTCGGTGAAGCTCAGGTCCAGTGCCATCGTCCGCTCCTCTCGCAGCCGATCCGTCAGGGGCGCCAGTTGCCGGCGCGGCGGGTCCAGGGGTTGTCGTCGTCGGAGACCGGGAGGGCGACCCGGACGTTGCAGTCGGTCTTCACGACGCCCTCGACGGTCAGCGTCACGAGGAGCTCGACCCAACCGCACCCCGCGTCGTCGATGCCGACGGACTGGACCGAACCGGCCAACACCATCGTGTCGCCGGGAAAGACCGAGCCCTTCATCCGGAACTTCATGCGGCCCAACCGACCCTTCGGACCGGTCCAGTCGGTGACGAAGCGCTCGAACCAGGCCGCCTGGTTCGGCGTGTTGAGGAAGATGTTGCGCACACCGTTGCGGTTGACCGCGAAGTCGTAGTCGTGATGCATCGGCCGCCAGTCACGGCTCGCGAGCGCACCGAGCACGACCGTGGTGGCAGTCACGTCGTACGACAACGAGGGCAGCGTGTCACCCTCGTGCACGTCACCGATCCGCAGATGCTTCGTTGCCGTGGTCACTGCTCACCTCGCCGGTAGCCGAAGCCGGTGTAGGACTCCACGCCGACCAGCTCTTCGCGCTGGTTGAAGTACTCGACGTCGATGACCCAGAACCGTCCGGTCCCGAGCTTCGTCGTCTTCGGCTCGCTCACCGAGCGCAGCACCTGCTGCGTACGCAGCCGGTCGCCCGGACGCACCGGCTCGTGGAAGACGATCGTGTTGTCGGTCATCACCGCCTCCGGCAGGGCGAAGCGCTCCTTCAAGTCGAAGTGCACCTGCAGCGGCAGCGACTCCTTCGTGCGACCCGGCGCCCAGTGGTGCGGCCGGAACCACACCGACAACATCGTCGGGGGCGCGATCGGCCCACCAGTCGTCTCGGCGGCCACGGCGTCGTCCCAGAACAGCGGGTTGCCGTTCTCGACCGACGAACACGTGGTCCAGATGTAGCCGCGCTCGACCGGGAACTCACCCTCCTCGACGTACTGCACCTGCCCGATGATGGCGACGAGGTCGTCGGGCAGGGCGTCGGGACCCCCGGCCGCGGTCGCTTCGGTCTCGGTCACGCGATCGCTCCTTCGTTGCGAAGTGCCTCGAGCTCGTCCTCGGCCAGGCCGGCTTCCCTCAACAGGTCGCCGGTCGCCGTCACACCGAGATTCTCGGCATGCGGCGGGTCCTGTTCACGGGTCTGACCGGCGAGGACCCATCCGACCTGACGGAAACGCGCCCCGTCGGGTGCGACGGCGTCGACGATGCCGCGGCGTGCCGCGAAGTGCTCGTCGACGACGAGCTCCGGCACGGTGAGAACCGGGGCCACGCACGTGTCGGCGGGCGCGAGCTCGACCACCCATTCGTCGCGGGTGCGCGTCGCGAACGCGGCCCGGAACGCCGCCCGGATCTCGTCCTGCACCGCGTCGTCGGTCTGGTGGCCGCTCCACTGCGAACAGCCCAGGATCCGGCAGAGATTGGCGTAGAACTGCGGCTCGATCGCGGCGACGGACACCCACTTGCCGTCGGCGCACTGGTACACCTCGTAGCAGGCGTAGCGGCCGGTGAGGATGTTGTGCCGCGGGCCGGGCACTTCGCCGGTCGCCAGGTACTCGTCGACGAACAACGACATCAGCGCGAGCACACCGTCGGCCACCGAGACGTCGAGGTACGCACCCTCGCCGCTCACGCCGCGACGGGTCAGGGCCGCCAGGATCGCGAGCACCGCGTGCATACCGCCACCGGCACCGTCGGCGACCGTGGCGCCGGGCAGTGCCGGCCCGCCGTTCGCGTCGCGACCGGAGCAGTCGAGGTAACCGCCGACCGCGAGGTAGTTCAGGTCGTGGCCTGCCCACCGCGAACGCGGGCCGGTCTGGCCGTACCCGCTGGTCGAGCAGTACACGATGCGCGGGTTCGTGGCCCGGACGTCGTCGTAGCCGATGCCGAGACGGTCGACGACGCCCGGCCGGAAGCTCTCGATGACCACGTCGGCCTGCGCTGCAAGCGCGAGGAAGGCGCGCTTTCCGGCTTCGGACTTCAGGTCGAACAGGGCGCGCTGCATGCCCCGGTGGCCGCTGTACGCGTAGAACGGCGGGACGATCTGCACGCCGCCGTGCCTGGGAACGGGACCCACCTTGACGACCGTCGCGCCGTAGTCGGCGAGCCACCGCGACGCGCGCGCCGCCGGCCCCACGCTCGCCAGGTCGAGCACCGTGATCCCCTCCAGTAACTGGCTCATCGCGCGTTCTCGTGGGGCGAGCGCGCTTCGGCACGGCGAGCGAGCGAAGTCGAGCGAGCACGGAGTCCCGAGCGGGCCGCAGGCCGGGCGCAGGTACCCTGCGCCCGAGCGAGGGCGACAATGGAGACAGTGCGGGAGGTGGTCACGGCACGAGCTCTCAGAAGTTCTTCGGCAACCCGAGGCCGCGGCGGGCGATGATGTTCTTCTGGATCTCGGACGAGCCCCCGCCGATCGTGTCGATGACCGTGTAGCGGTAGGTCGACTCGGCCCGGCCTTCCATCGGCGCGTCCTCCGTCTTCACCCGTAGCTGCGTGCCGGGTGCGCCGATGTCCATCGACGCGTTGGCCAGCCGGCGTGAGTACTCCGTCGTGAAGAGCTTGTACTTCGACGACTCGACGGTGGGTGGCGGGATCGATCGGTCGTGTTCCGCCTTGACGGACTTGTCGACGACGCGGAGCCCGAGAACCCGCGCCACCTCGGCCTGCGTCACGAGCTGCGCGACCTGCTGGCGGACGATCGGGTCGTCGCGCAGGGGCTTCCCGTCGCGCGTCGCAGTCTGCACGTGGTCGAGCAGCACGTCGAGCCGCTGCTGGATCGGCGAGTAGGTGAACATCGTGAAGCGCTCGAGGTCGAGCGCCTGCGAGATGTACTGGAAACCCTTGTTGACCTCGCCGACCACGTACTCGTCGGGCACGAACACGTCGTCGACGAACACCTCGTTGGTGCGCTCGTCGCCCATCGTCCAGATCCCGTGGATGGTCACGCCGGGCTGGTCGAGTGGGACGAGCATGAGCGTGATGCCCCGGTGCTTGTCGTTCGGGTCGGTGCGGGTACCGAGCCAGTACCACTCGGCGAAGTGCGCGGACGTCGTCCACGTCTTCTGCCCGTTGAGGATCCAGCCCTGCTTGCCGTCGCGCTCGGCGCGCACCGCCTTGAGCTTCATCGACGCGGCGTCCGAGCCGGCATTGGGTTCGCTGTATCCGACCGCGAACTCGACGTCGTTCTCGAGGATCATCGGCAGGAACGTCTGCTTGAGGAAGTCGTTGCCGTGGGCGATGAGCGTCTTGCCGATGATGCCCACACCCTTGCCGATCTGCGGACCGCCGCGTCGGGCGAGGGCCTCGTTGAGGAGGTACTCGTAGACGCCCTCGCCCTCCGACCCGCCGTACTCCTTCGGCCAGGTGAGACCGAGCCAGCCCTTGTGCCCGACCTCCTTCATGAACGCCCGGCGCTTGGGCGTGTCGACGATCTGCGCCATGTTCTCGCGGGTGACGTCGAAGATCTCGGGGTCGTCGTGCTCGTCGAGGAACCGTTCGACCTCGTCCTGGAACGCGAGCTGTTCCGGCGAGAACTCGAACTCCATGACGATCCTCCTGACTTGATGGTCGAATCCGCTTCGCCGCTCCCGGCCATCCGGCCAGCGGCTCCACTTCTTCTCCAGCCTCAACGGTCGAATCCGCTTCGCCGCTCCCGGCCATCCGGCCAGCGGCTCCACTTCTTCTCCAGCCTCAACGGTCGAATCCGCTTCGCCGCTCCCGGCCATCCGGCCAGCGGCTCCACTTCTTCTCCAGCCTCAACGGTCGAATCCGCTTCGCCGCTCCCGGCCATCCGGCCAGCGGCTCCACTTCTTCTCCAGCCTCGGCCTGGGCGCGGTCCGGTGCCGGCCGCTGCTCCGAGGTCGCTATGGAAGGTCGGCGTGCGCTTCGGCCGCGATCCGCGGCACTATATCTGACAACCCGTCAGATCCCCGAAGGCCGCCGGCAGCCCATGCGTCTCGGAGACACCGCCCACCCGGAGCGAGCGCAATGGGGCAAACCCCTCGACGGGATCCGCGTGCTCGCGGCGGAACAGATGCAGGCCTTGCCGTTCGCGACGCAACTCCTCGCGCACCTCGGAGCCGACGTCGTCAAGGTCGAGCACCCGAGGCACGGCGAGTCGGGCCGGGGAGCCCAGCCCAGCCTGATCGACGTCGACGGCCGTGAGGTCGGCGCCACCTACCTCCGCAACAACTTCTCGAAGCGCAGCGTCGGCATCGACCTCAAGCTCCCGGCCGGACGCGAGCTGTTCCGCCGGCTCGTCCCCCACTTCGACGTCGTGGGCGAGAACTTCAAGGCCGGGACCATGGAGCGCCTGGGCCTGGGCTACGAGGAGCTCGCCGCGCTCCACCCGCCGCTCGTGTACGTGTCGCTCTCGGGGTTCGGCAACCTCGATGAGACGCCGTACCGGTCGTGGCCCGCCTACGCGTCGATCGCCGAGGCGATGAGCGGGCTCTACGAGTCGAACCGCTCCGACCCCGACGAGCCGCCGGTGCCGCTCATCGCGGGTGCGATCGGCGACATCAGCACCGCGCTGTTCGGCGTGATCGGGATCCTCGCCGCGCTGCGCCACCGCGACACCACCGGGCTCGGGCAGTACGTCGACATCGCGATGTACGACTCCATGATCGCCATGGCCGACCTCGTGCCGTTCATGTGGTCGATGGGCGGCAAGCCCCCGCGCGCGGGCGGCACCGGCCTCGGCATCATCGACGGGTTCCGGGCCCAGGACGGCTGGTTCGTGATCCAGGTGGTACGAGAGCCGATGTTCGCGAAGCTCGCCGAGCTCATCGGCCATCCCGAATGGGTGGGCGATCCCCGCTTCGCCACCCGCCAGGACTGGGACGCCCGGAAGGAGCCGCTGGTCCGGCCGGCGCTCGAGGCCTGGGCGTCGACCCGCACCAAGCTGGAGGCGTGTGCCGAGCTGTGCGCAGCCGGTGTCGCGGCCGGGCCCAACAACACCGCGAGCGACCTGTTCGTCGACGCCCACGTGACCGCCCGCAACATGCTCGTCGAGATGCCCCGCCCGGACGCCGATCGGCCCATGCTGGTGCCCGGCAACCCGGTGAAGCTGTCGCGGGTGGCGGAGGGGCCGGTCCGCCGGTTCCCGGCTCTCGGCGAGCACACCGTCGAGGTCCTGCGCGCCGAGCTCGAACTGGACGACGACGAACTTGCGCGGTTGCGCGCCGGCGGGGTGATCTGAGGGCGAAGACGTGACCGACGGGGGGAACCGGAGCATGCGAGGGATCATCAGCGCGGCGGGGTACGTTCCGTACCGGCGGCTGTCGCGAGGGGCCGTGCGCGAGCTCTTCGGGGCGGGTGGCGGCAAGGGGACGCGAGCGGTCGCGTCGTACGACGAGGACACCACGACCATGGGCGTGGAGGCCGCCCGGCTCGCGCTGCGCAGCGTGCCCGATGCCTCCCGTCCCGGCGCGCTGTGGTTCGCGACGGCCGACCCGGCGTACCTCGAGAAGACCAATGCGACCGCGATCCACGCGGCGCTGCGCCTCGACCGGGAGTGCCCGGCCTTCGACGTCGGCGGCGCGGTCCGGTCCGGTGCCGGCGCGCTCCGCACCGCACTCGAGCACCGGGGCCCGGTCCTCGTCGTCTCCTCCGACGTGCGAGGCGGTCTCGCGACCAGTGCCGACGAGGTCGGCGCCGGCGACGGCGCCGCGGCGGTGCTCGTGGGCGATGCCGACGACGGCGCGGTGATCGCCGAGTTCCTCGGTGCGGGCTCCGCGTCCGACGAGTTCGTCGACCGCTGGCGCACA
The DNA here is from genome assembly GCA_046331155.1 of Acidimicrobiia bacterium. Classification (GTDB taxonomy): domain Bacteria; phylum Actinomycetota; class Acidimicrobiia; order IMCC26256; family CAWATG01; genus JAXLRK01. The sequence continues at coordinate 134,101 of JAXLRK010000002.1, read as the reverse complement.
CCGGGTGACGCCCGCACGAAGCAGTGGGAGGAGCGTTTCGGCGAGACGAGGTACCTCCCGCTCGGCGAACAGGCGTGGAACCTCGCACTCAAGGCAGCCGGGCTCGACGGGCCGGGCGCGATCGACCGGCTCGTCGTCACCGGGCCGCACGCGCGTGCGGTGAAGGGCCTGGGCGGCCGGCTCGGGGTCGCCAAGGAGGCGCTCGTCGACGACCTGACCGGCACGGTCGGCCAAACCGGCACCGCACACCCCGCGCTCCTGCTCGCGCAGGCGCTCGAGACCGCGTCGCCCGGCCAGACGATCGCGGTCGTCTCGCTCGCCGACGGCGTGGACGTGCTGGTGTTCCGGGCCACGAATGCGCTGGCGTCGTGGCGCCCCACCCGCACCGTCGCCGAGCAGGTCGCCAACGGCGGCGAGCTCGCGTACGGGAAGTTCCTGAGCTGGCGGGGCTCGGTGGAGATCGAGCCGCCTCGGCGCCCCGAGCCGGCCCGCCCGTCGTCGAGCGCGGCCGCACGCAGCGAGGACTGGAAGTTCGCGTTTGTCGGGTCCAAGGACCGCTCGACCGGTGCGATCCACCTCCCGCCGGCGCGGATCTCGATGGAGGGCGGCGCGCTCGACGACATGGAACCGGTGCCGATGGCCGACGTCCCCGCCACAATCGTGACCTTCACCATCGACCGGCTCTCGTACTCCCCGAGCCCGCCGATCGTGTTCGCCGTCGTGGACTTCGACGGCGGTGGCCGCTTCCCTGCCGAGCTCACCGACGTCGACGCCGACGCGGTCGCCATCGGCGATCGGGTCGAGATGACGTTCCGCAAGCTGTACACCGCGGACGGCATCCACAACTACTTCTGGAAGGCGCGCCCGCTCCCGGGCATCGCGGCCGGCGCGTAGCCGCACGGGAACGACGAGACACGGGGACGAAGAGAGAGGACCACCATGGGATCGCACGGGATCAAGGACCGCGTCGCCATCGTCGGCATGGGCTGCACCCGCTTCGCCGAGCGCTTCGAGGCCGGGTTCGACGACCTCGTCATCGAGGCCTCGGAGCAGGCGTTCGCCAGCGCCGGCGTCGACAAGCAGACGGTCGATGCGTACTGGTTCGGCACGGCCATGAGCGGGAACAGCGGCATGGCACTGGCCAAGCCGCTGCAACTCGAGGGCAAGCCGGTCTCGCGCGTCGAGAACTTCTGCGCGACGGGCTCGGAGGCGCTGCGGCAGGCGGCCTACGCCGTGGCATCGGGCGCGTACGACATCGCCATGGCCGTCGGCGCCGAGAAGGTGAAGGACTCGGGGATGCAGGGGCTGAACGGGGCTCCCATCCCGAACGACGGCACGGCCCGGACCCTGACCGCGGCCGCCATGTACAGCATGGTCGCGCCGGCGTACGCGAAGAAGTACGGCGTCTCCCAGGACGACATGGGCGAGGTCCTCGCTCGCATCGCGTGGAAGAACCACTTCAACGGCGCCCGCAACCCCCGGGCCCAGTTCCGCAAGGAGATGAGCATCGAGACGATCCGCTCGTCGCCGCGCGTCGCCGGGCAGCTCGGCGTGTTCGACTGCGCAGGCGTCGCCGACGGCGCGGCCGCGGCGGTCGTCGTGCGGGCCGAGGACGCCCATCGCTTCACCGACAAGCCCCTGTACGTCAAGGCACTGTCGTTCGTGGCCGGCAACGGTTCCGGACTGATCGACCCGGTCTACGACTACACGCACTTCCCGGAGATCGAGGCCTGCGCACGCGACGCCTACGCGCAGGCCGGGGTCGCCGACCCGCGTCACGAGCTGGCGATGGCCGAGGTGCACGACTGCTTCACGCCGACCGAGCTCGTGCTGATGGAGGACCTCGGATTCGCGGCACGCGGCACGGCGTGGAAGGAGGTCCTCGGGGGCGCGTTCGATCTTCAGGGGGACCTCCCGGTGAACCCGGACGGCGGGCTGAAGGCCTTCGGTCACCCCGTGGGTGCGTCCGGACTCCGCATGATGTTCGAGGCCTGGCTCCAGCTGCGGCACGAGGCGCCCGAGGAGCGCCGGATCACCAACGGCCGCACCCTCGCGCTGACCCACAACCTCGGCGGGTACCCGGGTGAGATGGTGAGCTTCGTCGCCATCCTCGGTAGCCAGCTCGGTTAGGCAACACCGCGCCCACGCCACCACCGCCGTTCTTTCGATGATTTCCCCCGACTATTCGGGGATTCCATCGAAAGAACGGCGGTGAGCTCTACGAGGGAACGGGTATCCGCGTCTTCGCGCGCGTGACGTGGCACCCTGTGCACCGCGGAGAGTCAGTGGGGGCTGAGTGGGGGTCGCGCCATGACCGGACTGGAAGTGATCGAGATCGTCGTGATCGGGGGCGAGGAGTTCACCGTCTACGGTGCCTACTCCCAGGACACGCCGCCCGGCGAGCACGACTACTACGACGTGTACCTGCTCAACCGCAAGAGCGGGATCCTCGAGCTCGTCGACCTGGGCGAGCCGCTCTCCCGCCAGCCCAGCCACGGCGAGCTCGACGAGATCGCCCAGGGTCTGTTCGGGTCGGCTGCGAGCTCGGCCCGGCAGGCGAGCTGACCCGCACTGCGCGGGCGCGGCGCGGCGCTCTTCAGCCCCCCGCCTTCACCAGCTCCCTGATCTCGTCCTCGATCCCCGCGGCGAGCACGACGATGTCGGGCGCGCCGTCGTAATCGCCGGTGACGCCGAACCCGACACCGCCGTCGTAGGACAGGATCGCCACGCCGACCCTCACCTTGCCGGCGATCGGCACGAACGGGTACAGCGACTCCATCTTGCGGCCGCACGCGAACAGGGGGAACTGCGGCCCCGGCACGTTCGTGGTGACGGTCTCGATCCGGTGCTGGTTGTGGACGACGAGCCTCGCGCCGAGCGCCGCTCCCATCGGCGGGCTCCAGCCGGACGCGGTGGTGACCACCTCCGAGGCTTCGATCTGCTTCGACTCCTTCAACGCTGCCATCTGCTCCCGAACGGCGGCCAGTCGGGCGACGGGCTCGTCGATCCCCACCGGGAGCTCCGCGAACATCGCCGACACCCGGTTGTCGAACACGCCGCGGGCGTCGGCCGTCCGGAGCGAGACGGGGATCAGGCTGCGGACGACGCGGCCGCCGAGCTCCTCGCCCCGACCGAGCAACAGGTCACGGAAGCCCCGGGTCACCGCGGTGAGCACGACGTCGTTGACCGTCCCGCCGAACGAGCGCCGGATCCGCTTCACATCCGCGAGGGACGCGTCGGCCCAGTCCCATCGGCGGTGCGGTCCGATCGGGCCGGTCAGCGACGACGCCGGCGGTGACGTGCCCATGGTCCGGACGAGCCGCAGCGATCCCCAGCCGAAGTCGGCCCCGCGCCGGACCAGCGCCCGTGGGTGGACCGCCGACGACAAGGCGACCCGCGCGAAACGGGACGGAGCCGCCGCCAGGCCCCGAAGCGAGTGCCACGCGAGATCCGCGCTCGACGGCACCGGTTCCGGATCCCACGGTTCGGGCTCGGGGCGATGCGGCTCGGGTTCGAGGTCGAGCACGGCCGCGAGCAGGTCCGTACCCGCGATCCCGTCGACCATGGCGTGGTGCACCTTCACGACGAGGGCCCACCGCCCGTCGCCGACGCCTTCGACCACCCACATCTCCCACAGCGGCTTGTGCCGGTCGAGCTGCTGCGACATGACCCGGCCGACGAGGTTGCGCAGCTCGCCATGGCCGCCCGGGGACGGCAAGGCGGTGTGGCGGAGGTGGTACCCGATGTTGAAGTGGGGATCGTCCACCCACAGCGGGCGCCCGACGTTGCCCGGCGCCGTGAGCACCTTCTGGCGGTAGCGCGGCACGAGCGGGAGCTTGGTCGTCACGACGTCGGCCAGCTCCCGGGCGCTCGGGGCGGGCCCTTCGAGGATCCCGACCGATCCGATGTGCATGTGATCCACCGCGTCCTCGACCGCGAGGAACATGGCGTCGAGTCCGTTCAGCCGTTCCATCGTCGCTGCGCCTCCTCAGGACCTGGGCAGCGCGTCCGCCCGGTCCCGCAACTCGTCGCGGAAGTCGGGGTGCGCGATCTGCGCCAGCGCGAAGGCACGCTCGCGGACGGTTCGCCCGCGCAGCTTCGCCGCGCCGTATTCCGTGATCACGACGTCGAGCTGGTGCCGCGGCGTGGTGATCACCGCCCCCGCGGGGAACGCCGGGACGATCCGCGAGATCCGGTGCCCCGCGACCGTGGCCGTCGACGGCACGCAGAGCAACGACCGGTCCTCGAGCTCCAGGCCCGAGACCGCGATGAAGTCCTCGTGGCCGCCGATGCCGCTGAACTGGCGACCGTCGATCGAATCGGCGATCGCCTGCCCGTGCAGGTCGACCGCGAGTGCACCGTTGATCGTCACCATCTTGCGGTTCTTGGCGATGATCTCAGGGGAGTTCACGACGTTCACCGGGAGGAACGCGACATCCCGGTTGTGGTCCAGCCAGGTGTAGAGCTCCTCGGTGCCCGCGGCGAAGGTCGTCACCGAGACACCGTCGAACACGCCCTTGCGGTTCGAGATCTTCCCGGCCTTGTGGAGGTGCATGAGCCCCGTCGTCAGCATCTCCGAGTGCACGCCGTAGTCGCCGCCCGGGCCCTCGGCCAGCATCCGCGCCACCAGGCTCGGGACACCACCGATCCCGGTCTGCAGCGTGCACCCGTCGGTGATGAAACGGGCGACGTACTGCGCGATGGATCGTTCGACATCGCTTCCGGGCACGTCCTGGAGCAGGAACGGCTGGCGGTCCGAGAGCACGAGCACGTCGATCTCGTCGAGGTGGAGGCGGTGGTCGTGGGTGCCGAAGCCGAACGTGCGCGGGAAGTGCGGGCTCACCTCGGCAATGACCATCCGCCCCGGGTCGGCCGCGGCCCGGTGCAGCTCGGCTACGGATGCTCCGGCGTGCAACGAGAGGCTCACGTACCCGTCGTCGTCGGGGAGAGCGGCCGACGTGATCATCACCCGGGGCGAGAGCTGCTGGAGCACCGGCTCGAAGCGGCGGAAGTCGGCGGGAACGAACTCGATGTCGGCGCCCGAGTCGCGCAGGAACCGCTCGGCGGGCCCGAAGAAGCCGCTGAAGAACTTGACGCCGGGCTTCGTGAGCACCGCGTAGAGGTCGACGAGCAGCGCGCCGAAGACGAGCAGCTCCTCCCAGTCGTCGCGCTCGCCGAGCGCGTGGAGGAACGCCCCCGGCTGGCCGGGGCCGAGCGGCATCCCGATCGAGTCGACCGGCCGTATCGCCGCCGCCGCCTCCTCGGGCGACGTATAGGTCAACCCCACCGTGCTCCCCCCACTGTCCGGTCGCCGATCGTCCGATTCACACGAGGAACCGCACCGGCAGGTGCCGGAGGCCGGTGTGCTTGTTCGTTCGCGTCCACTCGACCTCGCCCGTGACCTCGAACGTACGGACGCGATCCAGCAGACCCTCGAGCACCAGCCGGATCTCGATCCGGGCCAGGTTCGCGCCGAGGCAGAAGTGTCCACCATGGCCGAAGGTCACATGCGGGTTCGGCGACCGCCGCACGTCGAACTCGAACGGGCGGTCGAAGACCGCTTCGTCACGGTTCGCCGAGGCCCACCAGAGCGTCACCTTCTCGCCGGCCTTGATGGTCCGGCCACCGACCTCGACGTCACGGGTCGCGGTGCGCCGGTTGTAGGTGGTCACCGAGGTCCATCGCAGGATCTCCTCGGTCGCCGGAACGAGGAGGCTCCGGTCGGCCCGCAGCGCATCCCAGGCCTCAGGTGCCCCCGCCAGCGCGAGCAGCCCGATCGCGATCGCGTTGCGGGTGGTCTCGGAACCGGCCGAGACCATGAGATTGAAGAACATGAGCGACTCGAGGTCGGTCGGGTGCTCCGGAGCCCCGCCGGCACCGGGGATCGTGCCGTTGACGACGGCCGACATCATGTCGTCGGCCGGGCAGCGGCGCTTCTGCTCCACGAGACGGGTTCCGTACTCGCCCAACGCGGCGGACGCCTCGATCGAACGTTCGGTCCGTTCGCCGAGATCACGGTCGGCGAAGTCGAGGTTGGCGTTGGCCCATGCGAAGAGCTGGTGCCGGTCGGCCTGAGGGACCCCGAGAAGCTCGGCCGCGGCCTGCAACGGGAGCTCGGCGGCCACGTCCACGACGAGATCGCACGTACCCCTGGCCACGACGGCATCGAGGATGGCGTCGGTCCGCGCCCGGAGCCCGGGCTCGAGGCGGGCCAGGGCGCGCGGGGCGACGGCCGGTGTGACCAGCTGGCGGATCCGCTGGTGGCGGGGGTCGTCCATCATGTTGAGGAGGACCCCCGAGGCGAATCCGTCGGGAAGGTCCTCGATGAGCGTCCCACCCCCGGTCGGGCGGCCCGCGGCCGCCGACGAGAACGTCGCCCCGTCGGCCGCGACCGCGGTGACGTCGGCATGGCGGCTCAGTACCCAGAAGCCCTCGCCGCCGGGTGTGTGCTCGGTCGGTTCGTGGAAGAACACGGGCGCGTCGCGACGTAGGCGGGTGAACACGTCGTGCGGGAACCCGTGCGTGAACCGGTCGAGGTCGGTGAGGTCGATGTCGGCGAGGTCGGGGGAGGTGGATCGCACGGGCGACGTCAACCCGTGCCGCGGACGAGCCGGCCGGGACGCGCGCCCGTCACCTCGTCGTCGCGCGAGACCGCCACACCGCCGACGAACGTCGCGACGTACCCGTCGGCGCGCTGCACCAGCCGGCCACCGCCGGCGGGTAGGTCGTCGACCCATTCGGGTTGCCGAAGCCGGAGCCGGTCGAAGTCGACGAGGTTGAGGTCGGCGCGCGCCCCCGGCGCGACGACCCCGCGGTCGCCGAACCCGTAGAGCTCCGCGGTGTCGCGGGTCATGCGGCGGACGACCAGCTCGAGCGGCAGCCCCTCGCCACGACTCCGGTCGCGGGCCCAGTGGGTGAGCATCGACGTCGTCATCGAGACGTCGCAGATCTGGCCGAGGTGGGCGCCGCCGTCGCCGAGGCCGACCGTCGCGCAGGGGTCGACGATCATCTCGCGCAGCGGGTCGGCCGATCCCTCGCTGTAGTTCAGGAGCGGCACGGTCAGGAACTGCCGCCCGTCGTCCTCGAGCAACCGGTCGTAGTAGACGTCCTCCGCGTCACGGCCTTCGGCCGCGGCGATGGCGGCGATGCTGCGCTCGGGCCCCGGTTCGTAGTCCGGCGGGTCGCCCAGCACGAAGACCTTCTCGTACTGCCGGGACGTGGCCGGTTGCGTGGGGTCGCGCTCCGAGAGGATGGCCGCCCGCACCGCCGGGTCGCGCATGGCGGCCACGCGCTCGGCGAGCGGCAGCGATGCGATCTTCTCGTAACTCGGCCGGGTCGTGAACGGATGGGTCGTCTGGAGGCCCGACAGCAGCCCGAACGGTCGCCCGGCGATCTGCGGACGGACCTGCGCCCCGCGCGCCGCGGCCTGGTTGGCGCCGGCGAGGACCTCGCGCCACAGCCCGGGCGCCGAATCGATCTGGAGCAGCACGAACGAGACGGGGCGCCGGATGCGAGCGGCGAGCCGGACCATCCACTCCAGCTCGCGCAGCGGGCCGGTCGGGTCCTCGCCTGCGGAGCCGAGCGGCGCGACCTCGAACACGCCGGTGCCCACCTCGCCGAGCACGTCGCCGATCGCGAACAGCTCCCGTTCCGTCGCGTAGGTGCCCGGCACGGGGCGGCCGTCGATCCCGATGTGAGCGAGCGTGCGCGAGGTCGAGAACCCGAGCGCTCCCGCCTGCATCGCGTCGCGGACCAGCGCGGCCATCGCTGCGATGTCGTCGTCGGTGGCCGGTTCGTCGTCCACCCCCCGCTGCCCCATCACGTACACGCGCAACGCCGAATGCGGGATCTGCGCGGCGACGTCCATGACGTACTGGCCGCGATCCAGCACGTCGAGATATTCGGGGAACGACTCCCACGCCCAGTCGAGCCCGGCCCGCAGGACGTCGCCGGGGATCGCCTCCACGTACTCCATGAGGTCCGCGAGCAGGTCGCGTTCCGCGGGCTTCGCGGGCGCGAAGCCGACGCCGCAGTTGCCGAGCACGGACGTGGTGATGCCGTGCCAGCACGAAGGCGTCAGCCAGGGGTCCCAGCGGATCTGGCCGTCGTAGTGGGTGTGGATGTCGACGAAGCCGGGGGTCAGCAGCAACCCGTCGGCGTCGATCGTCTCGTAGCCAACGTCGGCGATCCGCTCGCCCCGCGGGTGCGCCGCGACCTCCGTGACGACGCCGCCGTCGATCGCCACATCGCCGGGAAACCGCTCGGCGCCGGTGCCGTCGACGATCGTCGCCCCGCGGATCACCAGCTCGTGCACGTTTCGTAGGCTAGCCACATGCAGGAGCTCATCGGGAAGGTCGCGGTCGTCACGGGTGCGGGCAGCGGCATCGGCCGCGCGCTGGCCATCCGGTTCGCCCAGGAAGGCATGCACCTGGGCATCGCGGACATCGATGCGGCCGCGCTCGACGCGACGCTCGCGTTCCTGGCCGACGGCGGAGTCGACGTGACCGCGCGTCCCGTCGACGTGGCCAGGCTCGACGACGTCGTCGCGTTCGCCGATCAGGTGTACGCGACCTTCGGGGCCTGCGACGTGTTGTGCAACAACGCGGGAGTGTTCGCGGGCGGCACGATCTGGGAGCGTCCGATGTCCGACTTCGAATGGACGCTCGGGGTCAACCTCTACGGGATCCTGCACGGGATCCGCGCCTTCGTGCCCCGCATGCTCGCGGCCGGGACCGAAGGCCACGTCGTGAACACCGTCTCGATCGCCGGCCTGTTCGCGACCCCGTTCTCCGGCCCCTACAACGTGTCGAAGTTCGCGGCCCTGGCGGCGACCGAATGCCTCGCCGAGGACCTCCAACAGGCGGGCTCGAAGATCCGGGTGACGGCGCTGTGCCCGGGCATCGTGGCAACGCAGATCGCCGCGTCACACCGGAACCGACCGCACGACCTCGCGGCCGAACGGACGCCGGACGCCGAGTTCGTCGAACAGGTCCTGGCCGACACGACGTCGTCCCGGGGCATCGACCCGCTCGAGGTGGCGGGCATGGTCGTCGACGCGATCCGGGCCGAGCGGTTCCTCCAGCTCACCGACGACCGGCACCGCTCGCTCTTCGGGCCCCGGCTCGACCAGCTCCTCGCCGGCGCCCTCCCGACCTTCCCGACATACGAATGACCGTGGCGTATCTGAGGGGCGCTATGCGCCCCTCAGATACGCCCCGGCACTACGTCACGCCGCGGAGGGCGTCGGTGCCGAACGCCGGTTCGAAGAACGCCCGGTAGATCGGTCCCCGCCGGAGGTGCTGGCCGCCGTCGACGTTGATGCACATGCCGGTGATCCACGCCGAATCCGGGCCCACGAGGAACCTCGCCAGCGCGGCGACCTCCTCGGGCTCCCCGACGCGGGCGATCGGCATGCAGTCGAGGTAGTCCTCGAGCACCGGCCCGGGCGCGGTCACCGCCTCGACGATCTCGGTCCGGATCAGCCCGGGGCGGATGGAGTTCACCCGCACGTTGCTCGCGCCGAGCTCGTCGGCCGCCAGCTCGCAGAGATGATCGATACCGGCCTTGGCCACGCCGTAGGCCGCGAACCACCGGTGCGTGTTCGACGACGCGATCGACGAGATCCCCACGAACGAGCCGCCACCGCCGCGCACCATCACGCGGGCCGAGTGCTTCAAGGTCAGCATCGTGCCCGTGACGTTCAGCTCGAGGGTCTCGCGCCACGGGCCGGCGTCGATCTGCGTGACCGGGCCGATCGAGGTCGAGCCGCCGGCACTGGCGACGACGGCGTGCAGTCCGCCGGCGGGCTGTGCGGCCGCCTCGACCGCGCCGATCACCTGCTCCTCGTCGGTCACGTCGGCCACGACGTGCTGCACGACGACATCGGGGGCCGCGACCGCGCGGATCTCCTCGACCGCCGAGCGGAGGCGGTCCTCGGTGCGGCCGCAGACGGTGACCGACGCGCCGTCGGCCGCGAGCCGTTGCGCGCAGGCCAGCCCGATCCCGCTCCCCCCGCCGGTCACCAGCGCGCCGATGCCTTCCAGGCCGCCGGACACCACGCGGCCGAAGGTCATGCCTTCCCCGCGTTGTAGACGTCGGAGCCGAAGCACTTCAGCCCCGGCTGCGCCGCGAAACCGAGGTGGTCGAGGCCGAACAGATCCTCGAGGCTGCACAACAGCGCGTAGTGGTTGTAGGGCGTGTCGTTGGTGGTACCGGCCTTCACGGCCGGCGAGAGGATCACGGCGCCGATGCGTCCGCCACCATCGCCGAACACGCCGGCCTGCTTGACGTTGGGCGCCGCCGGCTGGTTGCAGCAAACGCTCGCGTCCTTGTCGGCCTTGACGACCTCGGCCTCGTCGAAGGTCACGACGAGCATGCCGTGGTCCTTGAAGGCGGCCGAGCCCATGATCTTCGGCACCCACTGCTTCAGGAACGTGTCGGCCGAGGCCAGGCCGCCGGGCTGACCGTCGACGCAGGGCTCGTCGTGGCCGTCATGGCACAGGTTCGGGGTGATGAACAGGAGGTTCGGGGTCGTCGATTCCGAGGCGAGGTCGGCGTCGAGCGCGTTGAGGTCGACGTCGTACTTCGCGCAGTCCGGCGAGTCGACGATCGAGTGGAAGTAGACGAACGGGTTGTGGCGGGTCGCGTACTGGTCGCCCTTGCGAGCGACGACGGTCGGGTCGGGGGACCCGAGAGCCGGATGCCGGCACGTCTTGGGCTCGGTCGCGGAGTTGGCCATGTCCTCCATGTAGCCCTTCCAGGTGAGCCCCTTCGCCGTGAGTTGGTCGGCGATCGTCTTGACGCTCGACGGGTACACGCAGCCGGTGCCGAGGGCCTGCCCCAGGTCGCCGGTGCCAGTGGACGTGAAGTCCGAGTACGTGATGCAGTCGCCCTGGGTCTGCGGCGAGGGGCCCTGACCGCTGATCTCGGCCAGGTAGTTGGGCAGCGAGACGTGGGCAACGCCGAAGTACTGCGTCAGCAACTGGCCCTGAGCAGGAAGAGTCTTGGACAGATAGGGCGCGGGCGAGCTCGGCCCGAACGTGTTGGCGTACGACTTGTTCTCGAGGTTGATCACCGCCACGTGGGTGATCCGCTTGGAGCCGGTCACACCGGAGGTGGCGGTCGATCCCCCCGACTTGGTGGTCGTCGACCGGGCTGCGCGAGTGGTGCTCGCCGGTCTCGACGCCTTCTTGCCGCTGCCCGACGAGCAGCCGCCCACCACGAGCGCGACGACGACACCCGCTGCCAGCGCAGCGGTCCCACGCCCAATCCTCATCATCCGTCACCTTCCCCCAGGGACCCGGAACCTCGGGAAGCAAGGTATCGCTCTCGAACAGAACGGCGGGGTCACGGCTCGTAGCCGTCGAGGAAGTCGTGCAGGCCGGTCGGCTCGTGCGGACCGAACACCAATTGCTCGAGGATGCCGATCCCCTGCTCCCCCGTCTCGCTCGTCGCGCGCACCACCTGTTGCACGTGGATGTTGGACGGCTCGACGTTGTCGAGCGCGTCGACGGGGAACGACTCCCCGCCCACCGCGAGCTCGCCCTTCCACACCCCGTGGCTCCAATCGGGGTTGGCGTAGCCGATGCCGCGCATCCGGAACGTCACCAGTGGCTCCAGCACGATGCGTTCGGCCGTCCCCGAGCGGTGGTGCAGCGTGATCGCCGCGCCCTCGGAGCGCCGCAGACCGTGTTTCCAGTGCAGCTCGTAGGCCCCGCCGGCCAGCTTCTCGATGCCGAGATCGGGGCCCCACGTCGGGTCGCCCGGCGACAGGATCGGGAGCACCGCCGCGCTCTCCAGCCACCGTTCGCCGTCGGCGCGCTCGAAACACATGAAGTGCGTACATCGATTCTCGAACTGGAGCGGGGCCCAGAGGAAGAAGATCTCCGGCAGGATGGGATTCGGTGCTCCCGGCGCCGGGAGGCCGACGGGGCGCACGCCCCACGAGCGGTCCTTGGTGCCCCGCGCGGTCTCCGCGTCGAGCACCAGCCCGCCGGCGCCGCTGCCGTCGCCGATCGTCCCCGACCAGCCGCCCCACTGCGTCAGCCGGGTGTAGTCCATGACGAGCTTCGGCCCGTCGACGATCGTCTGGCGCGGTTCCTCGAGGGCTGCGGTCCGCGGCACGAAGACGAGATCGGCCCCGATCCCCTGGTCCGGCGCGTCGACCCGGATCCGAGTACGCCCCAGGGGCTCCAGGATCTCGATGGTGATCGGGCCGATGCTCGTCTGCGTGCGGTCGAGGGGCAGGCGCCCCGACGCGAACACCGACCGTTGCACGCCGTCGTGCACCACGCTGAACGCGGCGTCGATGATCCCGCGGTTCGGGTACGTCGCCATGCAGACGCCGAAGTAGAGGTCTTCACGGTACCCGTTGAAGAAGAAGCGGTCGTAGTGGTCGGGGCTGCCCGACTCGGGGTGCGCGATCGGCAGGCTCGTCTGGTGGATGGGGTAGTCGTCGAACGGCGTGAGCATGACCCTCCCGAGGCCCGGTTCCGGCAGGCCAGCCCCGCGCTGACGGGTAGCGCGGGGCAGGAGCGCGGTTCTGTGTACTTCAGGTGACGCCAGGCGTCACATCTCCTCCAACGAACAGGGTGGTGGTGGTGGGTCGGCAAGACTGGTGTGCCCTTCGCCCACCGTCAACCCGGGAGCGGCCGTGATCGACCGTCGCCACGTCGAGTCCCTCTTCGATCTCGACGGCCGCGTCGCGATCGTCACCGGGGGGAGCCGGGGAATCGGTCGTGGGATCGCCGAGATCCTCGCCGCGTTCGGTGCGAAGGTCGTGGTGGCGAGCCGCAAGGCCGACGCGTGTGAGAGCACCGTGCAGGAGATTACGGCGACGGGCGGTACGGCGGTCGCCGTGCCGGCCCACGTCGGACGCCTGGACGACATCGAACGGCTGGCCGCGACCGCGGTCGAGCGGTTCGGTGGTGTCGACATCCTCGTGAACAACGCCGCCAACGCGCTCGCCCAACCGATGGGACGGATCACGGCCGAGGCGTGGCAGAAGTCGCAGGACACGAACCTGCGCGGACCGCTGTTCCTCTTCCAGGCCGTCCTCCCGCAACTCCGGGCCAGCGAACACGCGGCCGTGATCAACCTCCTGAGCGCGGGCATCTACACCCGGGGAGTCTTCACCTCGATGTACCTCTCGGCCAAGGCCGGCCTCGCGCTCCTGACGCGCGCCATGGCCGCCGAGTTCGCGGCCGACGGCATCCGCGTCAACGCGCTCGTACCCGGCACGACCGACACCGACATGGTGCGCAACAACCCGCCGGAGCGGCAGCAGTGGATGATCGACTCCGCGCTGATGCGGCGGATCGGGACGGTCGAGGAGCTCGCGGTCGGCGCGTTGTACCTCGCGAGCGACGCGTCGAGCTTCATGACGGGGCAGTCGCTGGTGATCGACGGCGGCATGACCGTCCACTGACGGGCGCGCGTCCCGGCAGTACGCTTCCCCCGTGTCGACGGACCGGGAGACCTTGCTGGATCGCGTCAGTGACCTCGCGTCCACCGGCAAGAACCTGCGCGACGCGCCCGGACTCGAGGCCTTCATCCGGCTGTATTTCGCGGACTTCGCGCTCGAGGACCTCGGCACCCTACGCCCGAGCGATCTCGCCGGTGCCGCGCTGTCGCACTGGCGTCTCGCAGCGCAACGCGCCCCGGGCACCACGCTCGTGCGCGTCTCGAACCCGTCGGGTCACCCGGACGGCTGGCAGTCGCCCTACACCGTGATCGAGATCGTGACCGACGACCGCCCCTTCCTCGTCGACTCCGTCACCATGGAGATCGAGCGTCACGGGCTCGACCGGCAGATGCTCCTGCATCCCATCGTCACGGTGACCCGCGGCGAGGCCGGCGAGCTCACCGGTCTCGCCGCAGCGGGCATCCCGGGCACGAGCGAGTCGTTCCTCCACATCGAGACGACACGTGAGACGGACCCCGGGCGGCTCGAGGAGCTTCGCCGCGACCTGCTCCGGGTGCTCGGCGACGTGGCTGCCGCTACCGGCGACTGGATCAAGATGCTGGCTGCGTTGCGTCACGAGATCGACGAGATCCACCGCCGGCCGCCGCCTCTCGACCCCGACGAGGTCGCCGAGGCGAGCGCGTTCCTCGAGTGGCTGGCCGACCAGCATTTCACGCTGCTGGGCGCGCGGGAGTACGAACTTCGGGTCGTGGACGGCGACGAGCTGCTCGTCGCGCTCCCGGAGACCGGGCTCGGCATCCTCCGCCCGCACGGCGACGCCGGCCCACCGGCCGAGCCGTCCGTGCTGACCCCGGAGCAGCGCACGCTGGCGCACGATCGTTCCCTGCTCGTGATCACGAAGGCGAATGCCCGCGCCACCGTGCACCGCCCCACCCACCTCGACTACATCGGGGTCAAGAGGTTCGACGACGCGGGTGAGGTGGTCGGGGAGCACCGTTTCCTCGGGCTGTTCACCTCGGGCGCGTACAGCTCGAGCCCGATCGACATCCCGCTGCTGCGCCACAAGGTCTCGACCGTGGTGACACGCGCCGGGTTCCCGCCGTTGAGTCACAGCGGCAAGGACCTGATCGCGATCCTCGAGACCTACCCCCGTGACGAGCTGTTCCAGATCGACGTCGAGCAGCTCCTCCGCTCTACCATGGGCATACTCCAGCTCCAGAACCGTCGCCGCGTCCGGCTCTTCGTGCGCCGTGACCCGTTCCGCCGGTTCGTGACCTGCCTGGTGTACCTCCCCCGCGACCGGTACACGACCGAGGTGCGCCGCAGGATGACGCTGATCCTCGAGCACGCCTTCGGCGCGAGTGATCACGAGTACCAGGCCCGGGTCACCGAGAGCGTCCTGGCCCGCCTCTACTTCGTGCTCCAGACGCCGTCGGGTGCAACGGACGACGTCGACCTCGACGCCCTGGAGCGGGAGCTCGCGGCCGCCGCCCGGTCATGGTCCGACAACCTCCGGGACGCGCTGGTCGCCCGGCACGGCGAGGTGCTCGGCCAGCAGCTCGCCCACCGGTACGCGCAGCAGTTCCCGCTCGTGTACCAGGACGCCACGACGATCGCGACCGCGGTCGACGACGTGTCGTACCTCGAGACGGTGCCGGATCCGCCCGACGTCGGCTTGCGGCTCACGGCCGAGCCGCACGGCCCGGTCCTCACGCTGTTCGGCCGCGACGACCCCCTGCCGCTCTCGACGGCCATGCCCTACCTCACGACGATGGGCGTGTCCGTCGTCGACGAACACCCGTACGAGCTGACCGCGGAGGACGGCGGGCGGTACTGGATCGCCGACTTCGGGCTCCGCCTCGACCCCGGCACCGAGCTCGATGCCCGGGCCCGGGACGCCTTCGTCGACGCACTCGCCGCGATCATCCGTGGGGACGCCGAGAACGATCGGTTCAACGTACTCGTCGTGGCCGCGGGGCTCCGCTGGCGGGAGGTCGTCGTGCTGCGCACGTACGCTCGTTACCTCCGCCAGATCGGCACGCGCTTCAGCCAGGAGTACATCGCCGAGTGCATGGCCGCGCACCCCGGGCTCACCCGGCACCTGGTGGAGCTCTTCCTCACCCGGTTCGACCCCGCGGAGCAGGACACGGGAGCCGACGGTCAGTCCGAGCTCGTCGACACCGTGACCGAGGAGCTCGACGCCGTCGCGGTGCTCGACGAGGACCGCATCCTGCGCTCCCTGCTCCACCTGATCCTCGCCACGACACGTACGAGCTACTTCCAGGAGTCGGACCGACCGCCCTCTCACCTCGCGTGCAAGCTCGATCCGTCCTTGGTGCCCGACCTCCCGTTGCCGCGGCCGATGTACGAGATCTTCGTCTACTCGCCGCGCGTCGAGGGAGTGCACCTCCGCATGGGACGCGTCGCGCGCGGCGGCATCCGCTGGTCGGACCGGCGCGAGGATTTCCGCACCGAGATCCTCGGCCTCATGAAGGCGCAGATGGTGAAGAACGCGGTCATCGTGCCCGTCGGCGCGAAGGGCGGTTTCGTGCTGAAGCAGCCGCCGAGCGCGCGGGACGCGCTCCAGGCCGAGGTGGTCGCGTGCTACCGGACGTTCATCGGAGCGATGCTCGACATCACCGACAACCTCGTCGACGGCAAGCCGGTGCCGCCCGACCGGGTCCGGCGTTACGACCCCGATGATCCTTACCTCGTCGTCGCCGCCGACAAGGGCACCGCAACGTTCTCCGACATCGCCAACGAGCTGGCACTCGAACGCAACTTCTGGCTCGGCGACGCGTTTGCCTCGGGTGGCTCCGCCGGCTACGACCACAAGAAGATGGGCATCACGGCGAAGGGCGCGTGGGAATCCGTCAAGCGGCACTTCCGCCAGCTCGGCATCGACACGCAGACGACCGGCTTCACCGTGGTCGGGATCGGCGACATGTCCGGCGACGTGTTCGGCAACGGCATGCTGCTGTCGGAACACATCGAGCTCGTGGCGGCCTTCGACCACCGCCACGTCTTCCTCGATCCCAACCCCGATCCGGTGACCTCGTTCGCCGAGCGGGCCAGACTCTTCGCGCTGCCACGATCGTCGTGGGATGACTACGACCGAGACAAGCTGTCGGTCGGCGGTGGCATCCATCCCCGCACGGCCAAGTCCATCGAGATCACACCCGAGGTCGGCGAACGCCTCGGCATCGCCGAAACCGAGCTCGCGCCCAACGACCTGATCTCGGTCGTCCTGCGCGCGCCCGTCGACCTCCTCTGGAACGGCGGGATCGGCACGTACGTCAAGGCCTCGACGGAACGTCATGCCGACGTGGGCGACAAGTCCAACGACGCGATCCGCGTCGACGCCGACGACCTGCGCTGCCGGGTCGTCGGCGAGGGAGGCAACCTCGGCTTCACCCAGCGCGGCCGCATCGAGTACGCCCTCCAGGGCGGCCTCATCCACACGGACGCGATCGACAACTCGGCCGGCGTGGACTGCTCGGACGAGGAGGTCAACATCAAGATCCTGCTCGGCGACGTCATGCGCCGCGGCGGGCTCGACCTCGGCGAACGCAATGCCCTGCTCGCCGACATGACCGACGACGTGGCCCGGTTCGTGCTGCGGGACAACTACCGCCAGGTGCGCGCGCTCGCCAACGCCCGATCGCTGTCGTTCGCGATGGCCGACGTCCACGCGCGCTACCTGCGTTCGCTCGAACAGGCGGGCAAGCTCGACCGGCAGCTCGAGTTCCTCCCCGACGACGAGACGCTCGCCGACCGTCGCGGCTCGGGGATCGGCCTGGCCGTGCCCGAGCTCGCGGTCCTGCTCGCCTACACCAAGATCACGGCGGCGAACGACGTGCTCGCCTCCGACCTGCCCGACGACACCGACCTCCTCGACACGCTCGTGCACTCGTTCCCAGCACCGCTCCAAGAGCGCTTCCATCACGCGATCCTCCGCCACCCGCTCCGGCGCGAGATCGTCACCAGGACGGTTGTCAACGACATGGTCAACACGTCCGGGTTGACGCTCGTGTTCCGCATGCACGAGGAGACGGGGGCGTCGACGGCCGACATCGTGCGCGCCCACTTCGTCGCCCGGCGGGTGTTCGGCCAGGGCGATGTCTGGCGCCGGATCCAACAGCTCGACAACCTCGTCGCCGCCGACGTCCAGACCTCCATGTACCTCGAGAGCCGCAAGCTCGTGGAGCGAGCGACACGGTGGTTACTCCGCTCCCGCCGGTCTCCGCTCCCGATCGGGGCGACCCTCGAGTACTTCACGCCCGGCGTGCGCCGCTGCACCGAGGTGCTCCCCGAGCTCCTGCGCGCCGACGAGGCGAAGTGGCTCGCGACCTGCGCGATCGGGCTCATCGAACAGGACGTCCCCAGCGACCTCGCACGCGAGATCGCCATGCAGGAATCGCTGTTCACCTCGCTCGACATCGTCGACCTCGCGTCGTCGACCGGCCGGACCGTCGACGAGGTGGCCGCCGTCCACAACGCCGTGGGCGACCGGCTCAACCTCGGTTGGCTCCGGGACCGCATCGTCGACGACCTCCCGCGCGACGACCGCTGGCGTGCGCTGGCCCGATCGGCGCTGCGGGACGACGCGTACACCGAGCACCGCCTCATCACCGCGGCCGCGCTCGACGACAGCCCGCCCGGAGCCGACGCCGACGCCGTACTCGACGCCTGGATCGACGCCAACCGGACCGGCATCGACCGGGTGCAGGGGATCCTCGAGGACATCCGCGCTCACGGCACCTACGACCTCGCGAACCTGTCCGTCGCGTTGAGGGAGCTGCGAAACCTCATCGAGTAGGTGCGCGCGCCTCCCCGGTAGCAGGTGCTGGGAGTGCTCCTGCCGATGGCAACACGCGACGGCCCCACGGTAACCTGGCTGCGGAGGCCTGCATGGGGCGTTGGAACATCACCGACGAAGGATTCGTCGAGTCCCGCGGCCATCGCCTCCGCTACCGCGTCATCGGCAACCCGGGTGCCGAACCCGGGCGGATCCCGCTCCTGCTCCTGCACGGCGGCCCCGGCGTTCCCTGGCCCCGTGACCCGTATCCCGCCTTCGAGATCGTCGCCGGGGCCGGGCGTCCCCTCGTGCTCTACGACCAGCTCGGCTGCGGCGGTTCGGACCGTCCCCGCGACCGGTCGTTGTGGACGGTCGGAGGCTTCGTCGAGGAGGTCGGCGACGTCCGGCGCGCGTTGGGGCTCGAGCGCATCCACCTCTACGGGCTGTCGTGGGGCGGCATGCTCGCGCTCGAGTACCTCCTCACGCAGCCGAGTGGCGTGGCCAGCGCGACGCTGTCGAGCGCGATGCACAGCGTCGCCCGGTACGAGGAGGAGATCCAGGGCCTGCTCGACACCCTGCCCACCCGGGTCCGGACCACGTTGCGGCGTCCACCCCCGCACGGGGGCTGGAACCCACCCGCCGTCCTGTCACGGAGCCGTTCCGGACCTTCGCCCCGCCGAATCACACTCGAGGCTCGCACCGCGCGCCGGCTGCTCCCCGTCGTCGACAACGGGCTCGCGGTCCGCTTCGCCGAGCTCGCGTCGCGGGTTCCCCAACTGCGCGGCCCCGCGTACGATGTCGCCCTCATCGAGTTCAGCCGCCGGTTCACCTGCCGAGTGGACCCGCTGCCGCTGAGCGTCTTCGAGGCGCTGATCGCCACGAACCGGAAGGTGTACTCGGCGATGTGGGGCCCGGACGAGGCCCACGCAACGGGTGTGCTCGCGGGCTGGTCGGTCACCGACCGGCTCGGCGAGATCGAGGTTCCCGTGCTCGTGGCGTCGGGCCGTCACGACGACGTGACGCCGGCTCAGACCGAGGAGCTGGCCCGCGCACTTCCCGACGCCCGGCTGCACGTGTTCGAGGAGAGCTCGCACATGCCCGTGGTCGAGGAGCCGGGAGAGTACGCCCACGTTCTGCTCGAGTTCCTCGCGTCGGTCGAGCAGGGCGAGCACGTCACCGACTCGCTGACGCGATGACGACCGTCCCGCCCACTGCGTGCTGCGCCACGACCTGCGATCGACGGGCTCACCGGCTGGGGCGGGCCTCGCAGCGGATCCGGACGGTCACGTCGGGGTGCACCGTGAGCATCAACAGCTTGGGCGGCTGGAGGCCCCAGTCCCGGACGTCGAAGGTCTGCTCCCCTTCGAGGATCAAACCATCGCCGTCGCGCCCGACGGTGAGGTCGCCCTCGACGTCGCACGACTCGCCCCGGAAGTGGATCACCCCGCGCAGGTGCAACACGCCACGGTCGACCCCGTCGACCCCGGTGACGTCGCCCGAGATCAGCGGGTACTTCTTCGCGTCGACGCGCCGGCGCGTCTCGCGGTCCACCAGCGGGTTGCCGGACCGGAGCTGCTGCACCGGGATCTCGACGTGGCCCGACGCGTCCGACTTCGCGGCCAGGCCCGTCGCGGTGAGATCGACCTCGATCCAGCCGGCGAGGCCCGTCGTGGTCGCGTGGACGGGGTGCACGCTCGACGATCCCTCGATCCAGACCTGCGACCGTTCGGGGACGAGCTCGTAGCGGGTCACCGTCATTCGAACTTCGCCCCCATCTCGCGGATGACGTCGACGAGACGGTCGGGTGAGTCGGGCGCCGGTTCACCGGGTTCGTAACGGACCGAGAGCAAGCGACCGGAGTACGGGAACGATCCGAAGCGCTCCGCCAGCTCCCACGACACCGGCGATCGCGGGTCGTGACCCACGGTGATGCCCTCGAACGGCGCCATGCCGAACAGCATCGGTACGCCGGCGAGCGATGCTCGTTCGTCACCGTCGATCACGAGACGCACGTCCCACACGTTCCCGCCCGGTGCGGCGAAGTCGGCGACGAGCCGACGGGCCCCGTCGGGCACCGCGCCCGCGGAGAGCTCGCGCAGCCGTCCTCGGCCGTCGTTGTGCACGAACCGCAGCTCCCCGTCGAGGACGTACAGCACGTACCCGGAACCCTGGTCGCCGTGGGCGACGAGCACGCCGGCATCGCCCGTGCGGTATTCCACCGACGCGGTGATCGTGAACGCCCGGAACCACACGAGCTGCACCGACCGCCACCGCTCCAACGACGGTGTCCCACGTTGGATCGTGACCGGCTCCGAGTAGACGGCGCTGCGAGGCGGGCGCACGAGGTACTTGATGCTGCTCCCCTCGTCGAGCGGGTACACCTGGTTCTCCCACGCGGCGCGCTCCCAGGCGTCGGCGAGCTCGCGCACCTTCTCGGGATGCCGGTCCGCGAGGTTGCGCAGCTCCGAGGGGTCGTCGGTCAGGCGGTAGAGCTCCCATTCGTGGTCGCCGAAGTCGGTGAGCGGCTGGTGCAACGTGACCACTTCCCACCCGTCGCGGTAGTAGCCGCGATGGCCGATCATCTCGTAGAGCTGCTCGGTGTGCCCGCTCGGCGCAGAGGCGTCGCGTAGGGTCGGGACGAAGCTCGTACCGAGCATCGGTTTGCACGGTGCGCCGTTGCGCTCACCCGATGCTTCGATGCCGATGAGATCGAGCAGCGTCGGCAGGATGTCGGTGACGTGCGTGTACTGGCGCCGGAACGAACCGGCCCGGCCCTCGAGACGTGCCGGCCACGACACGACGAACGGCACCTGGTGCCCGCCGGCGTGGGTGTTGATCTTGTAGAGCCGCCACGGGGTGTTGCCGAGCATCGCCCAACCCCGCGGGTAGTGCGGCGTGGTCTGCGGGCCACCGAGGAGGTCGAGGCGCGCGTAGTCGGCGTCGACGTCGTCGCCCTGGAGCAGGTGCACGTAGTACGACGACGTGCCCGCGACCTCGCCTTCGCGCGACGCGCCGTTGTCGGACGTGAAGATGACGATCGTGTTGTCGAGCTCGCCGAGCTCGTCGAGCGCGCCGAGCAGGCGGCCGAGGTTCTGGTCGATGTTGTCGACCATCCCCGCGTACACCTCCATGTGCCGGGCGAAGAGCTCCTGTTCGCGCTCGGAGAGCTCGTCCCACGGCTGGACGTCGTGGTTGAGCTCGGTGTTGCGGGGCGCGAGCTCGACGTGGTCCTCGAGCACCCCCAGCTCCTGCTGCTTCGCGTACCGTGCTTCGCGGGCCGCGTCCCACCCGGCCCGGTACCGGTCGCGGTACTTCGCGACGTCGACGTCCTTGGCGTGCAGGGGCGCGTGCACGGCGCCGTGGGCGAAGTACAGGAAGAACGGCTTCTCGGGGTTTCCGGCCTTGCTCGCACGGATCATCGAGATCGCGCGGTCGGTGATGTCGTCGGTGAAGTAGTACCCGTCCGGGTACCGGTCCACGTCGACCGCGTGGTTGTCCTCCACCAGCCGGTGCGGGTGGTGGAGGTTCGTGAAGGCGTCGAGGAAGCCGTAGAACCGGTCGAAGCCTCGCTGGCACGGCCACGAGTGCTGCGGCCCGGCCGCCGACTGGTCGGAGTCCTTCGTGAGGTGCCACTTCCCCACCATCAGCGTGGAATAGCCGTGGTCGCGCAGGACCTCGGCCATCGTCGCGGCGTCGGGCGCGATCTCCATCGCGTACCCCGGGAACCCGGCGTCGGAGTGCGGCACCGTCCCCATGCCGGCCAGGTGGGCATTCATCCCGGTGAGGAGGGCAGCCCGGGTCGGCGAGCACATCGGCATCACGTGGAAGTTCGTGTACCGGACACCGCGGTCCGCGAGCGCGTCGATGTTCGGCGTCTCGATCTCCGAGCCGTAGCAGCCGACGTCGGAGTAGCCGAGGTCGTCGCAGAGCACGATCACGACGTTGGGGGCTCCCGGCGGGGCCTCGGGGCGGGGCGGCCACCAACCCTGCGAACCGGCGAACGTCCGGCCCACCCGGCCCCCGAAGCCCTCGTACCCGCCGCGCCCACGCGGTTCCGTCTGCGCCACGACCGCATCGTAGGCGGGTCGGGCGCGCCGGGCCCTGGTGCCCTTCGACCCTGGACTGGCGATCCGCCGCGCGCCAGGATCGCGCTCATGCCCGAACAGCTCGAGACCGTCGACGGCAACGAAGCCGCCGCCCGCGTCGCGTACGCGTGCTCGGAGGTCGTCGCGATCTACCCGATCACGCCGGCGTCGCCGATGGCCGAGCTCGCCGACGCGTGGGCCTCGGCCGGGCGCCCCAACCTCTGGGGCACGGTCCCCGAGGTGATCGAGATGCAATCGGAAGCCGGTGCGGCCGGCACGCTGCACGGCGCCACGACCCGGGGAGCCCTCGCGACGACCTTCACCGCTTCGCAGGGCCTCCTGCTCATGCTGCCCAACATGTACAAGGTCGCGGGTGAGCTGATGCCGGCCGTGATCCACGTCGCCGCCCGCAGCGTCGCGACCCATGCGCTGTCGATCTTCGGCGACCACAGCGACGTGATGGGCGCGCGCCAGACGGGCTGGGCGATGCTCGCGTCGGGCTCGGTGCAGGAGGCCGCCGACCTCGCGCTCGTGGCCCACGCGACCACGCTCGAGTCGCGCGTGCCGTTCCTCCACTTCTTCGACGGCTTCCGGACCTCGCACGAAGTCGCCACGGTGCGGCTCCCTGCAGACGACGACATCGCCGCGCTGGTCGACGAACAGTGGATCGCCGACCACCGGCTGCGCGCGCTCGACCCCGATCGGCCGGTCCTGCGCGGCTCGGCCCAGAACCCGGACGTGTTCTTCCAGGCCCGGGAGGCGGGTACGCCGTTCACGCGGGCCGTCCCCGCGTTCGTCGACGCCGCGCTCGGTCGTCTCGCCGACCGCACCGGGCGTGAGTACGGCCTCGTCGACTACACGGGGGCTTCCGACGCCGAGCGCGTCGTCGTGCTCATGGGTTCGGGCACCGGCGCCGCGCTCGAGACGGTCGGGGCGCTCACCGCGGGCGGGGAGAAGGTGGGTGTCCTCCAGGTGCGCCTGTACCGGCCGTTCCCGACCGAGGCGTTGCTCGCGGCGATGCCCGAGTCGGTCCGCGCGGTGGCCGTGCTCGACCGGACCAAGGAGCCCGGCGCCACCGGCGACCCGCTCTACCTCGACGTCGTGGCCACGCTCGTCGAGGCGGCGGCCGGCGGGCGGCCGATGCCGGTGGTCGTCGACGGACGGTACGGCCTGTCGTCGAAGGAGTTCACGCCGGCGATGGTGAAGGCCGTGTTCGACAACCTCGAGGCCGCGGCGCCGAAGCGCCGGTTCACCGTCGGCATCGTCGACGACGTCTCGCACTCGAGCCTCACCGTCGGCCCCGCCTTCGTCACCGACCGAGCACCGGTGCGGGCCGTGTTCTACGGGCTCGGCTCCGACGGCACGGTGAGCGCGAACAAGCACACGGCCAAGATCGTCGGCGACCGCACCGATCGGTACGCCCAGGGCTACTTCGTCTACGACTCGAAGAAGTCCGGGTCGATGACCGTGTCGCACCTCCGCTTCGACGACCACCCGATCACGTCGTCATACCTCATCCGCGACGCCACGTTCGTCGCCTGCCACCAGTTCGGGCTGCTCGAGCGCGTCGACGTGCTCGGCCTCGCCGGGGCCGGCGCCACGTTCCTGCTCAACTCCCCCTACGCTCCCGAGGAGACCTGGGACCGCCTGCCTCGCGAAGTGCAGGAGCGCATCATCGAGCAGGAGCTGACGGTGCACGTGATCGACGCCCACCGCGTCGCCCGTGACGCCGGGTTGGCCGGCCAGATCAACACCGTCATGCAGGTGTGTTGCTTCGCGCTGACGAAGCTGCTGCCCTCCGAAGAGGCCATCGGCGCGATCAAGGACTCGGTCCGGAAGGCGTACGGGAAGCGAGGTGGGCCCGTCGTCGACGCCAACCTCGCCGCCATCGACGCCACGCTCGTCGCCCTCCACCAACTCGACGTGCCCGGCGCGGCCACGGGCACCGAGCACCGGCGGTCTCCCGTCCCTGCGGACGCGCCCGACTTCGTGCAGCGCGTCACCGCCCGGATGCTGGCCGGCGAGGGGGACCTGCTCCCGGTCAGCGCGCTCCCCGTCGACGGGAGCTTCCCGACCGGCACCGCGCGCTACGAGAAGCGTGCCTTGGCCGCCGAGATCCCGATCTGGGACGCGAGCATCTGCATCGACTGCGCGCGATGCGCGCTCGTGTGCCCGCATGCCGCGATACGCATGAAGATCTACGAGCCCGCCGCGCTGGAGGGCGCGCCGGCCGGTTTCCGGTCCAAGGTGTTCCGTTCGGCCGACCATCCCGGCCTCCAGCTCACCATCCAGGTGGCGCCGGACGACTGCACGGGTTGCGGCGTCTGCGTGGACGTGTGCCCGGCGAAGTCGAAGTCCGAGGTGAAGCACAAGGCCATCAACATGGAGGCCGTCGCACTGCACGCGGACCGCGAGCGGGGCTCCTTCGACTTCTTCCTCGGCATGGACTCGATAGAGCCCGGGCTGCTCGACCCGGCGACGGTGAAGGGTGCACAGGCCCGCGAACCATTGTTCGAGTTCTCGGGCGCGTGCGCGGGGTGTGGCGAGACGCCCTACCTCAAGCTGCTGACCCAGCTCTTCGGCGATCGGGCCATCGTGGCCAACGCCACCGGGTGCTCGTCGATCTACGGCGGCAACCTGCCGACGACGCCGTGGTCGCCCGACGCCCACGGACGCGGGCCGGCCTGGTCCAACTCCCTGTTCGAGGACAACGCCGAGTTCGGCCTCGGCATCCGCATCGCGCTCGACCGCCAGTCGGCCACCGCCCGACACCTCGTCGAGCAGCTCGCCGGGTCGATCGGGGCCGACCTGGCCGCCGCGGTGCTCGCCACCGACCCTGCGCACGCGGCGGACGACGCGGCGATCGAAGCCCAACGCGCGCGCATCGCCGAGCTCGACACCCGCCTCGAGGAACTCGCGGTGGGCGACGACCGCGGCGTGGCAACGCTCGCCCGGCGGCTGCGGCCGCTCACGGGCACGCTCGTGCGCAAGAACGTCTGGATCGTCGGCGGCGACGGCTGGGCCTACGACATCGGCAGCGCGGGCCTGGACCATGTGCTCGGCTCGGGTCGCGACGTCAACATCCTGGTGCTCGACACCGAGGTGTACTCGAACACCGGGGGCCAGGCGTCCAAGTCGACGCCGCGTGCCGCGGTCGCCAAGTTCGCGGCCGGCGGCAAGGCCACGCCCAAGAAGGACCTCGGCGTCGAGGCCCGCCGCTACGGCAACGTCTACGTGGCCCAGATCGCGATCGGCGCCAACGACGTGCAGGCGGTGAAGGCGTTCGCGGAGGCGGAGGCGTGGCCGGGCCCGTCGCTCGTCATCGCGTATTCCACGTGCATCGCGCACGGCATCGACATGGAGACGTCGATGACGCACCAGAAGGACGCGGTGCGGTCCGGCTACTGGCCGCTCTACCGGTACCACCCCGGGATCGGCGACCACACGGTGCCCTTCCAGCTCGACAGCAAGGAGCCGGTCATCCCGGTCGAGGACTTCGTGCGCAGCGAGGCGCGCTTCGCGATGCTCGCCCGCTCGAACCCGGAGCACGCACGCGTCCTGCTCGACGCCGCGCAACAGGACGTCGACGAACGGTGGCGCTACTACCGTCAGCTCGCCGGCATCGAACGGTCGATGCCCGCGACCGGTCTGGACGAGGAGCACTGATGCCCGACCTCAGCACTCGGTACCTGGGCCTCGAGCTGGCGGGCCCGATCGTGGCGTCGGCCGGCCCGCTGACGGGGAGGCTCGAGACGCTCGAGCTGCTCCAGGAGGCCGGTGCGGCGGCGGTCGTCCTCCCGTCGCTCTTCGAGGAGGAGATCGTCGAGTCGGCCATGGCCATGCTCGAGGTGCATTCGCGGGGCGCTGAAGTGTTCGCCGAGGCGACGAGCTACCTGCCCGAGCTCCCCGGCACGGAGAGCGGCCCCGAGCGTCACCTCCAGCTCGTCGCCGACGCGAAGGCCCGGCTACGCGTCCCGGTGATCGCCAGCCTCAACGGGACGACCAACGGCGGCTGGACCCGGTACGCGAAGGAGCTCGTCGAGGCGGGCGCCGACGCGCTCGAGCTGAACGTGTACCACGTCGCTGCCGATCCCGACGACACGCCGGCGTCGATCGAGCGACAGCTCCACGAGCTGGTGCGCGAGGTGCGCGGCTCGGTCGACGTGCCGCTCGCGATCAAGCTCTCGCCGTACTTCACCGCGCTGGCGCACATGGCGGTCCAGCTCGTGGAGGCCGGGGCCGACGGCCTCGTGTGCTTCAACCGCTTCTACCAGCCCGACATCGACCTCGGGGCGCTCGCGGTCACGCCGACGCTCGAGCTCAGCACGCCGGTGGAGCTCCGGTTGCCGCTGCGCTGGATCGCGATCCTCCACGGGCGGGTGCAGTGTTCACTGGCGGCGACCGGGGGCGTCCACTGGCCGACCGACGTGGTCAAGGCGCTGCTCGTCGGTGCGGACGTGGTGATGTCGACGTCGGCCCTGCTCCGCCACGGGCCCGAGCACCTCGAGGTGTTGCGGGCCGGGCTCGTCGAGTGGATGGAGGAGCACGAGTACGAGTCGGTGGCCCAACTGCGCGGCAGCGTCAGCCGCGGCGCCATCCCCGACCCGGATTCCTACGAGCGCGCGAACTACTACCAGGTGCTGCACGAGACGACGCGTCGCTACTACCGCTGACCGTCACCGTGCGCGTGGCCGGAGGTCGGGCTCGGCCGGTGCTGCTAGGCGCGGCAGATGCAGAACTCGTTGCCTTCGGGGTCCCGCATCACGATCCAGTCGACGCCGTGCTCGTCGAGCGGTGTCGGGGTGGCGCGGGTGGCACCCAGCGATTCGAGGTGCGCGGCCTCCGCCTCGATGTCGCCGGCCTGGAGGTCGAGATGGACCCGGTTCTTGCCGGACTTCCGGTCGCTCACCTGCTGGAGGATGATCTTCGGCTGCTCGCCGCCCGGATCCATGATCGACCGGTACGTCCCGGCTGATCCGTGCCGTTCGTACCCGAGCGCCGCGCACCAGAACGCCGTGGCCCGCTCGACGTCGTTGCAGTCGATCACGATCTCCCAGCGGGTGGCCATGGGCGGAGTCTACGGTGCGTCCGGCCTCGCTGGGGAGCCTGCTTCCCGGGCTGCGAGAAGCCGACCTCCGCAATCCGATAACGTAGGTTCCGTCGGCTGGCGCAGGGCGCAAGGAGTCGCAATGGAGCTGAACCCCTTCTCGTACGACTTCCACGAGGACCCGTACCCCACGTACCGGTGGCTGCGGGACAACGCGCCCGTGTACCACAACGACGATCTGAGCTTCTGGGCCCTCACCCGCTACCGGGACGTGTTCGACGCCAGCCTCGACTGGGCCACCTACTCCTCGGCACAAGGCGTCACCGTCGAGCGGATCGACCCGAAACAGCTCCAAGAGACGCCGATGATGATCATGATGGACCCGCCCGAGCACGACCGGCTGCGGGGACTCGTGAACCGGGTGTTCACGCCGCGGCGCGTCGGCGAGCTCGAGGACTTCATCCGCTCCCTCACCAAGCAGCTCCTCGAACCCCTCGCGGCCGACGGGGGCGGCGACTTCGTGAAGGACCTCTCGGCGTTGTTGCCCATGGAGGTCATCTTCACGCTGCTCGGGGTGCCCGACGGCGATCGCCGCCAGCTGCGGAGGTGGATCGACCTCAGCCTGGACCGCGATCACGACTCGCCGAGTGTGCCCGACCGGGCCATCGAGGCGATGATCCACCTCGGGGTCTACTGGAAGGGCTTCGTCGACGAGATGCGGGGCAGCCCGAACGACGGGCTCATCGCCGCCCTCACGACGGCCGAGCTCGACGGCGAGCGCCTGACCACCGGCGAGATCATGGGGTTCGCACTGCTGCTCGGCGCGGCCGGCAACGAGACCGTCACGAAGCTGCTCGCCAACGCCTGCGTGCTCTTCGCCCGCAACCCGGATCAGTGGCGGATCGTACGCAACGACGCGTCGACATTGCCGTCCGCGGTCGAGGAGGTGCTGCGGTACTCGTCACCGTCGCAGTACCAAGGGCGGATGACCACCCGCGAGGTCGAGCTGCACGGCGTCACCATCCCAGCCAACGAACGGGTGCTGCTCGTGACCGGCTCGGCCAACCGCGACGAGCGGGAGTTCCCGGACCCCGACCGCTTCGACGTGTTGCGGCCCTCGCACGTCTCGCTCGGCCTCGGTCACGGCATCCACTTCTGCATCGGTGCGCACCTCGCGCGGCTCGAGAGCCGGGTGGCGCTCGAGGAGTTCGGCGCCCGGTTCCCCGAGTACACGGTCGACGAGTCGAAGTGTGTCCGGGTGCACATGAGCAACGTGCACGGGTACGAATCGGTGCCGTTCTCGGCCGGTTCCTGACGCGCCGGCGGCGCGGGCGCGGTGCGTGCGGCGCGTGCCGCGCGGGTGCCGTCAGGCCCGGGGCAACACGACTTCCGGTAGCGGATGACGGAACAGCGCGGCCGCGTTCTCACAGCACATGGCCCGCAGCTCGCTTGCCGGGACGTGCCCCCACAGCCGATCGATGACGGCTTGCGTGTCGGGCCACGTGCCGTCGCCGTGCGGGTAGTCGGTCTCCACCATGATCTTGTCGACCCCGATGGTGTGGCGGGTGTCGATGGTCGACGGGTCGTCGAGCGTGCAGAACCAGAAGTTGCGACGCAGCACGTCGGCCGGGCGGGTGTCCCAGCCCGCACCGTAGCCCGAACGGTCGATCAGGTTGTCGAGCCGGTCGAGCAGCATCGCCACCCAGCCGATCCCCCCTTCCGACATCGCGATCTTCAGGTCCGGGTGCCGGAGCGGATATCCGGACCACAGCCACTCGGCGGCCGCGTGCAGCGAGAGCTGGCCGAACAGCGTGGCCGCGAGCTGCACGAGGGGTGAGTGGGCCGGGAGGTCCACCATGCCCGACGACCCGACGTGCAGGCACACGACCGTGCGCGTCTCCACGCACGCCTCGATCACGGGGTCCCAGTGGCCGGGCTCGAAGAGCGACGGTAGGTCGATGCGCTGGGGCCGCTCGGGCAGGCTCACCGCCTTGAACCCACGCGCCGCGTTGCGCCTGATCTCCTCGGCCGCCACGACCGGATCCGCGAGGAACGTGACGCCGAGCGGGATGATCCGGTCGGGATGCGGCAGGTACCACTCCTCGTGGAGCCAGTCGTTCCAGGCCCGGGTGACGGCCAGACCGAGCTCGGGGTCCGAGCACTGCGAGTACACCCGTCCGCAGAAGCCGGTGATCATCGACGGGAAGTTGACCGCGGCCCAGACGCCGTTGAGGTCCATGTCCCGCACGCGCGCGCCGGCGTCGTAGCAGCCGGGCCGCATCTGCTCGAAGCGGAACGGCTCGATTTTCACCGTCTCCGGGCGACGGCCCGCGACCGCGTTCTGGCCCACCTGCGTGAAGAACCCGCCGTCGAACGCCCAGACCTGGTGACCCTCCTTCGTCTCGACGATCTTGGGCGCCCGGTCCTGGAGCTTCGCGGGCAGCCGGCCGTCGAACGTGTGCGCCGGTTCCACGACGTGGTCGTCGACCGAGATGACCGTGTAGCGGACCTCGCGGGGCGCGGGGTCGGGGAGGAACAGGTCGGGCGCCAGTGTCTCCATCGACATCCTCATTCTTTCGATGATCTACCCGAATTATCGGGGGAAACCATCGAAAGAACGCAAGGGGGTGGGGTCAACGAGGGGTCCAGGTCACACGGACGGCCGTCGGGTGGCGCAGGACGCCGCCGCGGGGACACGCCTCCTCCTCGTCGACGAGGCGCAGGTCGGGCAGGCGTTCGAGGAGCACGTCGAGCGCGGTGAGCAGCTCGCGGCGGGCGAGGTGCTTGCCCGGGCAGAACTTGCGGCCGAACCCGAACGTGAGCACCTCCTGCGGCGGCCGGTCCGGGTCGAACTCGTCGGGGCGTTCGAACACCTCCGGATCGCGGTTCGCGGCGACGAGCGCGAGGAGGACCATGGTGCCGGCGGGGACGCGTTCCCCCAGGACATCGACGTCGCCGGTGGCGATCCGCGGCAGGATGGCGACCGGCCCGTCACAACGCAACAGCTCGTGCACGACGGCGACGCGCCACGCGGGCTCGTGACACGCACGCTCGTAGACGTCGCGACGGGTCAGCACGGCGTGGAGCAGGTTCCCCATCGCGTGCGACGTCGTGGTCGCCCCGACGGTGAACAGCAGCCGCGTGGTGGCGAACACCTCGTCGTCGTCGAGGTGTTCGTCGCCTTCGCGTGCGTGCAACAGCCCCGAGAGGATGTCGTCGCCGGGATCGAGCCGGCGCGCTTCGAGCAGCGGGGCGATCTGCGCGCCGACCTCCTCGGCCGCGCGCCGAGCGCCCTCGGGGTCCACCGGGAAGCTCAGGATGTGGTCGGCCCAGCGGCGCATCTGCGGGTAGTCCGAGAGCGGCAGGCCGAGCTTGCGGGTGATCGCAGCGAACGGCAGCGCGGTGGTGAACTCGGCGACGAGGTCCGCCTCCCCGCGAGCCGCGAAGCCGTCGACGAGCTCGTGGGCGAGCGGCACGAGGTCGCGTTCGTCGAACTGGTCCACGGCCCGGGACCGGAACGCGGGCGTCGCGAGCTTGCGGTGCACGTCGTGCTCGACGCCGCTCATCGAGATGAACGTCGGGCCGACCGCGGGTTCGGTGACGGCCTTGTGGAACTCGCCCCCGGGCAGGCGATCGTCCTCGAACAAGAGGTCGCGTACGTCCGCGAAGCCGGTGACGAGCAGCGCGTCGGCACCGAGGAACTGCACCCACACCGCCGATCCCCGGACCCGCGCCGCGGCCAGCGCGTCGTGGAGATCAGGTCCGGCGAGTGGGTCGAACGCGTAGTCGACTTCCGGAACCGTGCTGATCGCGCCGTCGGTCTCGCCCATGCGCGTCACGCTATCCGCCGCGACCGACGGTGGCGACGGCGACGGTCAGCAGCCGGTCGCCCGCCCCGCGATCGCGCACCTCGACCCGCGTGACATGGCCGTCGGGCCGGGAGCCGACGATCGCGCCGGACGCCTCGACCGGCCCGACTCGGCCCGGCGCGAGGAAGTGCACGGCCGCGTCGGTCATCGCCACCGGCCCTCCGGCCACGCGCTCGGCCACGTGTTCCACCGCGACGTCGACGAGCAGGCAGATCGCGCCACCGTGCAGGATCCCCCACGGGTTGCGCAGCTCGGGTTCGATCGCGAGGCGGACACGATCGGGCGCGACGGGCTCGACGCCCAGCAGCGGTGGCAGCACCGGTGGCAGCGCCGGTGGTGCGGCGCCGGCGAGGCGGAGACGGAACGGTCGCGCCCCCACCGGCGCGCTGCCTTCGAACGTGAGGATCGAGGAGGTCAGCACGCCGGTGGCGACGTGCCGGCGCGCACCGTCGTGCACCTCGACGGTGGTTACGACCGCGTTGCGCCCGGTACGCAGGACGCGCGACGCGAGGGACACCGGGCCGGTGACGTCGAGCGTGCCGACCCGCTGGGTGATGTTCGTAGAGACCACCCAGCCCGGCAGCGCCGCCAGGCCACCATTGAGCCCGCCGACGGCGTCGAGCATGCCGAGCAGCGCCCCCGCCCGCAGCCGGCCGTCGGCGTGACGCAGGTGCGGGCCGGGGTCCACGCGGCCGAGCGCTTCCGGTGGCGCGCCCTCGTCCTGGACGATCTCGTCGAGCTCGAGGCCGAGCCAGTACGAGAACGCGCGGCCGTCGTCGCGTCGCTCGGCCACGGGTCCGGCGCGGTCCGTCACGGGACGACTCCCGCCACCGCGACGATGCCGGCCACCGCGGTGAGCCGGCCGGCGGCGTCGACCGTCTCCACCCGGGCCGTGCCCTCTTCGGCCGAGGCGCGGAGGACCTCGGTACGGGTTCGGACCGGTCCGAGCTTGTTCAACGCGAGGTAGGTGAGGTGCAGGTCCGCCGTCTCCACCGAACGGTCACACGCATCGCTCAGGGCGGCATCGGCCGCGAGGCACGCAAGGGTCGCGACGACGCCACCCTGGAGGGCGTCGAGCGAGTTGCGCGAGTAGTCGATCACCGGCGCCTCGAGCACGCCCGCGCGCGCGTCGAACGTTCGGATCTCGAGCGCGTCGGCGAGTGGCCTGGCGAGGTCGCCGCCCGCGAGCCACGGCGGCGCGTCGCCCTCGTCGGAGGAGTCCTGCGCGGCCGCGATGTCGGGATTGCCTTCCCGGCGGGGCAGCACGGCGAACGACATGCTCGCGACGCCGATCGGCGCGCCCCCGTGGCCGAGCGCGACCTCCATCACCACCGTCGTGCGCCCCGCGCGCAGGACGCGGCCCACCGCTTCGATCGACCCCGTGGCCGGTCGAGCCGTGAGATGGACGGTGAGGTCGGCGGTCGCGATCCAGTCGGGGTACGCGGCCCGAGCCGCCAGACCGCCACCCAGCATGTCGACGAGGATCGCCACGGGCCCCATGAGCACACCGCCCGACGGCCCGCACAGCTCCGGGCGCACCGCCAGCCCGCCGCGGGCCTCGTCCCCACGCACGTGCACCGTCGGCCCGAGATCGCGCAGCACGTGGTGCGGTGGCGGGTAGGGCGAGGCCATCGGCGGCGAACGCTACGCCAACTCCGCCCGGAGCCGGGCCTTGAGCACCTTGCCCGCCGCGTTCACCGGGAGCGCGTCCACGATCTCGACCCGGCGCGGCTTCTTGAACCCGGCGAGACGAGAGCCCGCGAACGCGCTCAGGGCCGCACGGTCGATCGTGATGCCCGATTCCTCCACCACGACCGCGGTCACGACCTCACCCCACTGCTCGTCCGGCAGACCGATCACCGCGACGTCCCTCACACCGGGGAACTCGTGCAGCACCTGCTCGACCTCGCGCGACGACACGTTCTCGCCACCGGTGATGATGACGTCCTTCTTCCGGTCGACGACGTACAGGTACCCGTCGGCGTCGAGCCGGCCGACGTCACCCGTCCGCAGCCACCCGTCTTCGAGTGCCGCCGCGGTCGCGTCGTCGTCGTGCCAGTAGCCGCGCATGACCTGAGGTGCCCGCACGAGGATCTCGCCGACCGTGTCGTTCCGCGCGTCGCGCCGCGGCCCAGCGCCCCGCGTGTCGTCGTCGATCCGCACCTCGACCGGCGGTCGCGGCCGACCCGCGGACGCGAGCAGCGCCCCGTCGCCCGCGAGGCCTCGTCGGTGGTCGGCCGCATCGAGGAACACGGCGTTGCCGGAGAGCTCCGTCATGCCGTAGCCCTGCGAGAGCTCGCATCCGAAGCGCTCGGCCGCTCGACGGAGTACCGGTACCGGGATCGCGGACGCGCCGTAGCCGATCGACCGCAGGGACGACAGGTCGTGGTCTGCGACCACCGGGTCGTCGAGCAGCATCGCGAGCATCGTCGGCGCCAGCGAGACCGCCGTGACACGGTGCTGCTCGATCAGGCCCGCCACTCCCACGGTCGTGAACCGGCGGGCCAGCACGACCGGGCGAACCGCGCGGTGCAGCAACAGCACGTTGTAGGCGGACACGTGGCAGAGCGGAAACGGAAACAGGTAGACCTCGTCGTCCCGCACCGGGCGGCGGTCCTGCATCACGTCGAGCGCGGCCGTGAGGCTTTCGTGTGTGAGGACGGCGCCCTTCGGGACGCCGGTCGTGCCGCTGGTGAAGATGATCCACGCGGCGTTGCGGGCCACGGGAGTGGAAGCGCCGGCGGGATCAGCAGCGCGCGTGGTGCTCCCTGCGAGGAGCTGTTCGTACGGCAGCTCTCCGGCTTCGGACGCGTCGATCGGCACCACGAACCGGAGTTCGGGAAGCGCCCGGAGGCGTGCACCGAGCTCGTCGAGGAAGGCCCGCTCGCCGATGAGCATCGCCGCGCCCGTCGACCGCAACTGCGCCACCCACTCGTCGGGGTGCAGGCGGTAGTTCAACAACACGAGCGCGCCGCGGGCCGCGGGCACCCCGTAGAGACACTCGACGTACGCCGGGCAGTTCTCGGCCAGGATCGCGATCCGCTCTCCCGGGCGGAACAGCTCGGCCAGTGCAGCCGCCAGGTTCGCGACCCGCTGCCTCAGCTCGGCGAAGGTCCTCGCCGCGTCCTCGAACCGGAGCGCAGGAGCATCCGGATGTGCAGCCGCCGCACCGTCGAGGATCTCGTGGAGCGCCACGCCCGGCCGCTAGGACTCGCAGTGCTCCTTCAGCGCGCTGAGCGCGCCCTTGTAGACGTCGACGAAGATGGGCAGCAGGTCGTCGGGTACGACGGTGACCTTCCAGGTGACCCGCGACCCCGCGCCGTCGGCATGCACGGTGATCTCCGCCAGATGCGATTCCAGTGGAATCGGGATCTCGGTGATGGAGTAGCTGAGCGTCCGAGTCGCGTCGTCACGGCTCCGCATGGTCTCGGCGATGTCGAGGCCCGTCGTGTTGACATGGCGCGTGTCCCCCTCGACGCGCACGTTCTCGAGTCCGGGGAACCACGTCGCCACCCCGCCGAAGTCGCCCACCAGCTTCCACACGGCGTCCGGGTCCCGCTCGATCGTGATCTCCTGCTCCAGCTCGCCCACTGCCCCTCCGTCCGCACCCGTCCCTTTCGCGGTCGGGCGTAGGCTACGGCCAACTCGAGTCGGAGGGCCAGAGCGATGACTGTTCTGCGTGATGCCAACATCGTGATCACCGGGGGCGCGAGCGGTATCGGCCGGTGCATGAGCCACGAGATGGCGAACCGCGGCGCGCACGTCGCCGTCTGGGACCTCGACGAGCTGAGGGCCAAGGAGACGGCCGAGGAGCTCGCCCGGCCGGGATCGGGTCGTCACGCCGGGTACGCGGTCGACGTGACCGACCGCGCCGCGGTGTTCGACATCGCCCAGCGCACGACCGACGAGCTCGGCCCGGTCGACGTGCTCGTGAACAACGCCGGGATCGTCAACGGCCGGTGGCTGACCGAGCTCACCGAGGCTCAGATCCGGCGCACTTTCGAGGTCAACACCATCGCCCCGTACTGGACGACCCAGGCCTTGCTCCCCGGGATGCTCGACCGCGACCGGGGCCACGTCGTCACCATCGCGTCGGCGTCGTCCTTCGTCGGCGTCGCCAAGCTGAGCGATTACGCAGCGTCGAAGTGGGCCGCCTACGGGTTCAACGAGTCCCTGCGGGTGGAGCTGCGCCGACTGCGGTCGGCCGTGAAGACCACCGTGGTGTGCCCCTACTACGTCGACACCGGGCTGTTCGCCGGGGCGAAGACGCGTTTCCCGCTGCTGTTGCCGATCCTCGAGGAGTCCGGCGTGGCGCGCCGGGCGGTGGATGCGGTGGAGCACGACAGGGCACGCCTCCACCTGCCGCCCACAATCGGTATCGGCCACGTGCTCCGGTTCCTGCCGGTGTCGTGGTTCGACGCGGTGCAGGATCTCCTCGGCACGAACCGCTCGATGGACGACTTCACCGGGCGACCGTCGGGTACGGCCGGTCCTGCCGGTTCTGCCGGTTCTGCCGGTTCTGCCAGTCCTGCCGGTCCTGCCAGTCCTGCCGGTCCTGCCGGTCCTGCCGGTTCGGTCGAGCGGACCGCCGGCTGACCGTTCCCCGGCGACGGGGCGACCGGGACCGGCGACACCCGTCCCGGTCTCGCCTCCCGCGGGTACCCGCGCAAGTTCGCGCGTGCACGGGAGACCGACGCGTGGTGTCATGGTCGGCATGGACGATGCACTCGAGGCCGCACCCATGCTCCGCCAGCTCTACACCGTCGGGAGCCTGCGCAACACCGACTCGGGAATGGCGTTCGAGGTCAAGAACCGCCTGTTCGACGCCACGCTCGTCGGCATCGACTCGCTCCGGGTCGACGACGAGGACGTCCCGCTCCAGCGGATGCACCTCCTGGTCGGCGGCGAGCGGATCCACTCGACCTCGGTGAGCCCCACGCGCCCGCTCGCGTTCCCGTTGAAGTCGACCATC
This sequence comes from Acidimicrobiia bacterium, assembly GCA_046331155.1. Taxonomy (GTDB): domain Bacteria; phylum Actinomycetota; class Acidimicrobiia; order IMCC26256; family CAWATG01; genus JAXLRK01. The sequence goes on along the minus strand of JAXLRK010000002.1, from coordinate 97,907 downwards.
GGCATCGCGATCGACGGCCGCAAGGTGGGAACCGGCAATCACACCATCGACGTGGCGTGGCGCTCCGAGCCCTTCGGCGCGCTGGCGTTCCGGGTCGTGGATTCGGTCGTGGACCGGAGCGCCCCGAGCGACGGCATCCCCCGCGCCGACGACAACTTCGCGCCCGAGATCGTCGCGGCACGGCAGCGCTTCATCGTCGAGCACACCGGCGTACAGCCCGAGCACATCAGCCAGTTCTCGTTCGACCCGTCGATCACCCACGGCAACATCGAGAACTTCACGGGCGTCGCCCAGGTGCCCCTCGGGCTCGCCGGCCCACTGCGCGTCAACGGCGAGCACGCCCACGGCGAGTTCCTGATCCCGATGGCGACGGCCGAGGGCACGCTCGTGGCGTCGTACAACCGGGGGATGAAGGTCCTGAACGAGTCCGGCGGCGCGTTCGTCACGGTCGTCGACGACTGCATGCAGCGCGCACCGGTCTTCATCTTCGAGTCGGCCCGCGAGGCACGCGACTTCAAGCACTGGGTCGACGACCACCTCGCCGAGATCGCGGCCGCCGGTGAGGCGACCACCAGCGTCGGCAAGCTCCTCTACATCGACACCTACCTCGCGGCGAGGTTCGCGTTCCTGCGCTTCAACTTCTCCACGGGGGACGCGGCCGGGCAGAACATGGTCGGGCGGGCCACCTTCGCCGCCTGCTCGTGGATCCTCGAACAGAACGACACCATCCGCCGGTTCTTCCTGGAGTCGAACTTCGCGACCGACAAGAAGGCGTCGCAGGTCAACATCATGCGCACGCGCGGCAAGCGCGTGATCGCCGAGGTGACCATTCCCCGTCACGTGCTCACCCGCATCATGCGGGTCCACCCCGAGAGCCTCTTCTACCACTCGGGTGTGGCGAACGTCGGTTCGTTCCTCGCGGGCGTGAACAACAACGGTTTGCATTCGGCCAACGGGATCACCGCGATGTTCATCGCCACGGGCCAGGACGTGGCGAACGTGGCGGAGTCGTCGGCCGGCGTGCTCTACACCGACCTCACATCCGACGGCGACCTCTACCTGTCGATCACCATCCCCTCGCTCATCGTCGCCACCCACGGCGGCGGCACCGGGCTCGCGACCCAGCGGGAGTGCCTCGAGATCCTCGGCTGCACGGGGCGTGGTTCGGTGAACAAGCTGGCGGAGATCATCGGCGGCGTCGTGCTCGCCGGCGAGATCTCGCTGGCCTCGGCGATCTCGTCGCTCGACTGGGTCTCGAGCCACGAGCAGTACGGCCGCAACCGCTGAGCCCGCGCCCGGCCCTCCTCCGTTCTTTCGATGGAATCCCCCAATGGTTCGGGGAAATCATCGAAAGAACGAGGGTACTTGGGAGCGAGGGACGAGGCCGGAGGAGTGCGGGCGGTAGCGTGGCGAGATGACCGAGTTCGCGTACCAGGACCTGCTGCCGATCGGCGCCGACCAGACGCCGTACCGGTGCCTGACGACCGACCACGTCTCCACCTTCGACGCGGGCGGCGCGACGTTCCTGCGCGTCGACCCCGAGGCGCTCACCCTCCTCGCCCGCCAGGCGATGTTCGACATCGCCCACTACCTGCGCCCCGGCCACCTAGCCCAACTCGCGAAGATCCTCGACGACCCGGAGGCGTCGGCCAACGACCGGTTCGTCGCGATCGAGCTCCTGAAGAACGCCAACATCGCGGCCGGTGGCGTGCTGCCGAGCTGCCAGGACACCGGTACCGCGTTGGTGAAGGGCAAGAAGGGCCAGTACGTGGTCACCGGCGGGGGCGACGAGGAGGCGCTCGCCCGGGGCATCTTCCAGACCTACGAGTCCGACAACTTGCGCTACTCGCAGCTCGCGCCGCTCGACCTCTACACCGAGAAGAACACCGGCACCAACCTGCCGGCCGAGATCGAGATCGCGGCGGTCGACGGCGACACGTACAAGTTCCTCTTCATGGCCAAGGGCGGCGGCTCGGCCAACAAGAGCTACCTGTTCCAGGAGACCAAGGCACTCCTCAACCCGGCCAGCCTGATGCGCTTCCTCGACGAGAAGCTCCGGGCCCTCGGCACCGCGGCGTGCCCGCCGTACCACCTCGCGGTCGTCATCGGGGGCACCTCGGCCGAGTACGCCCTCAAGACCGCGAAACTGGCGTCGGCGCGCTACCTCGACACGCTGCCCGCCACCGGCAACGACCTCGGGCGCGGCTTCCGTGACGTCGAGACCGAGCAGCAGATCCTGCGGCTCACGCAGGAGTTCGGCATCGGCGCGCAGTTCGGTGGCAAGTACTTCTGCCACGACGTGCGCGTGATCCGGCTGCCGCGCCACGGCGCGTCCTGTCCCGTCGCCATCGCGGTGAGCTGCTCGGCCGACCGGCAGGCCCTCGGCAAGATCACCGAAGACGGCGTGTTCCTCGAACAGCTCGAGACCGACCCGGCGAAGTACCTGCCCGAGACGACCCACGACGACCTCTCCGGCGACGTCGTGCGCATCGACCTGAACCGGCCGATGAGCGAGATCCGCGCCGAGCTGTCGCGCTACCCGGTGAAGACCCGCGTCATGCTCACCGGCCCGATGGTGGTGGCGCGCGACCTCGCGCACGCCAAGATCAAGGAACGGCTCGACGCCGGCGAAGGGATGCCGCAGTACCTCCGGGACCACTGCGTGTACTACGCCGGCCCGGCCAAGACTCCCGAGGGCTATGCGTCGGGGTCGTTCGGACCGACCACGGCCGGTCGGATGGACTCCTACGTCGACCAGTTCCAGGCCGCGGGCGGCAGCTTCGTCATGCTCGCCAAGGGCAACCGTTCGAAGGCCGTGACCGACGCGTGCAAGGCGCACGGCGGCTTCTACCTCGGCTCGATCGGCGGCCCCGCGGCCCGGCTCGCGAAGGACTGCATCACCGAAGTCGAGGTGCTCGAGTACCCGGAACTGGGGATGGAGGCGGTCTGGAAGATCGAGGTGGTCGATTTCCCCGCCTTCGTCGTGGTCGACGACAAGGGCAACGACTTCTTCTCCGAGGTCATGACCCCCTTGGCGCTGCGCCAGTAGCTCCCCAGAAGACCCCGAGGACAAGGACCCGACCCAGATCATGACCTCCCCACGACGGACGCTCCTCGCCGTGTGCGTGCTGCTCGCAGCGGCCGCCTGCTCCAGCGGTTCGAAGCCGACGGTCTCCACCGGTCCCGGGACGGGCCAACCGGGCGGGTCCGCCGGCTCGCCCGGCTCCGCCGGCTCCTCGGGTGGCTCCACACCGGGGTCCGGCGTCAACCCGGCGACGGCCACCACCGCCAAGCTCGTCACGGCCTACGTCACCACCGGCCTGATCCCGAAGGGCACCACGGGCGGCGAGGCCGAAGCGAAGAACCTCCTCCAGACGCAGCGCATGAGCGCCCAGGCCCTGCCCGAGCACGTCGTCACCGACCTCGACACGGTGCGCGACCGGGCCGCGGTCACCGACATCGGCGCCGGCAAGTTCCTCCTGGAAACGGACTTCGCGCCGAAGTGACCCGCACTGTTGCGTTGAATTTTGCTCGCTACGCGCGAAATTCAACGCATCCCTTGCGCGAACGGCCCGAGACTGCCCGTCAGCCCGCCAGTCCGGCGGGGTCGAGCTCGTAGAGCACGCCGGCTCCGGCGGTGATCGCTCCGAGGAGGCCGTTCGCCGGAGGTACGAGCTGCTCGCAGAAGAAACGGGCGGTCACGATCTTCGAGTGCAGGAACGCGGCGTCGTCCGCGTCCACGTCGCCCGCATCGAGAAGGCGCCGCGCGGCCAATGCCGAGCGCGCCATGAGATACCCGGCGGTCAGCGTCGCCAACAGGCGGAGGTACGGCGTGGCGCCGGCCATGACGTCGTTGGGCTCGCCGGCGTGATCGGCGAGCCACTGCGTCGCCTGCTGCGTGACCCTGAGCGACTCGGCGATCGCCCGGCGCGCGCCGTCGAACTCCTCACCCGCGGAAGCCAGTTCCACGTAGAGCTCGGCGATGCGTTTGAAGTGGTCCTGCACGACGCCGCCGCCCCGCATCGGCAGCTTGCGCCCGACGAGGTCGATGGCCTGGATCCCGTTCGTGCCCTCGTAGATCGGCGTGATGACGGCGTCGCGCAGGTGCTGCGCGGCACCGGTCTCCTCGATGAACCCCATCCCCCCGTGGACCTGGATGTTCATCGCCGCGACCTGCACGCCCATGTCGGTGCACCACGCCTTCGACAGCGGTGTGAGCAGCGCCGCGAGCTCGTCGGCCCGCGTACGGGTGTCCGCATCCGGGTGGTGACGGGAGATGTCGAGGGCCTCGGCGTTCCAGTAGCAGAGGCGGCGCATCGCCTCGACCGTCGCCTTCATGGTGAGGAGCATGCGCCGCACGTCGGCGTGCTCGACGATCGGCGACGTCTCTCCTGCCGGGGCGCCGACGGCGCGGCCCTGCAATCGCTCCTGCGCGTACGCGACCGCCTGCTGGCACACCCGCTCGCCGATTGCCAGACCCTGAAGCCCCACGGAGAGCCGGGCCTGGTTCATCATCGTGAACATGTAGGCCATGCCGCGGTTCTCCTCGCCGACGAGGTAGCCCACGGCACCGTCGTGCTCGCCGAACGCGAGCACGCACGTGGGACTGGCCTTGATCCCGAGCTTGTGCTCGATCGAGACACAGGCCACGTCGTTGCGGGCACCGAGCGTGCCGTCGTCGTTCAGGAGGAACTTCGACACGATGAACAGCGAGATGCCCTTCGTACCGGGAGGCGCGTCGGGCGTGCGCGCGAGCACGAGGTGGACGATGTTGTCGGCCATGTCGTGCTCGCCGAACGTGATGAAGATCTTCGTGCCGCTGATCAGGTAGGTGCCGTCGACCTGCCGTTCGGCCTTGGTCCGCAGCGCGCCGACGTCGGAGCCGGCCTGCGACTCGGTGAGGTTCATGGAGCCGGTCCACTCGCCCGTCACCATCTTCGGGAGGAACCGGAGCTTCTGTTCCTCGCTCCCGTGGTGCTCGATCGCGTCGATGGCTCCCTGCGTCAGCAAGGGGGCCATCGAGAACGACATGCCCGACGAGGTGAGCAGCTCCTGGAGCGCCAACCCGACGATCCACGGGAACCCGCCGCCCCCGTACCCTTCGTCGAACGGCACCGCTCCCCACCCGGCCTCGACGTACTGCGCGTACGCCTCCTTGAACCCCGGAGGTGTGGTGACGGTCCCGTCCTCGTGGTGCACGCAGCCCACCCGGTCGCCGACCGCGTTCAGCGGGCCCACCGTATCGGCCATGAACCGGCCGGCCTCGGCAAGGAGGTCCTGCACCGTGGCAGGGTCCGCGTGACCGAAGCCGGGCAGGGCCGCGAGGGCCGCGAGGTCCGACGAGTGCTCGAGCACGAACTGGACGTCCCGGAGCGGGGCCTTGTAATCGCTCATGTGAAAAAACTAGGGGCGCGCACGTAGATTGCGCACGCCGACCGTCGCCGACCGCAGGAGGACCCTGATGACGGACCGCCGAGGGCTGCTCGCCGGAGTGCGGGTGATCGAGAGCTCGCTGCTCGGCCCGGGCGCGATCACCAGCCACCTCGCCGACATGGGCGCCGACGTCGTCAAGGTGGAACCCGCCCAGGGCGACTACATCCGCCAGATGACGTGGCCGATCATCGAGGGCGACTCGCTGTTGCACCTCCACATCCACCGCGGGAAGCGCAGCATCACCTTGAACCTCAAGCACGCCGATGCGGTGCGCGTGTACCTCGACCTCGTGAAGACCGCCGACGCGGTCGTCGAGGCGATGCGGCCGGGGACTCTCGCCAAGCTCGGCCTCGGCTACGAGCAGCTGAAGGCAGCCAACCCCCGCATCGTGTTCTGCACGATCTCGGGGTACGGCATGACCGGCCCGTACCGCGACATGCCGAGCCACGGCATCGCGTACGACACCTGGGCCGGGCTCGTACCGCCCGCGTACGACGACGAGGGCTACTGCTACATCCCCGAGCATCCGTCGATGGGCATCCACGCCGGGCCGCTGTTCGGCGCGCTCGGCATCCTCGCCGGCATCGTGCGCGCCCGGGAGACGGGCGAGGGTTCGCAGATGGAGATCGCGCAGTCCGATGCGGCGGCGTACATGGACTGGTACCGCATCGAGACGTGGAAGGCATACGAGCGCCCGGAGTCGGAGGTCACCGGCAACGCGGCCGACGACTACGAGCGCCGTGCGCCCGGCACCGCGGGGATGAAGGAGGGGGTGCGCTACCAGATGTACGAGTCGGCCGACGGGCACGTCCTGTTCATGGCCTCCGAGCAGGCGTTCTGGAAGAACTTCTGCGAGGCGGTCGGCCGCATGGACCTCTTCGAGCGCTGGCCCGGTTCGAAGTTCGCCGACCACGCGCGCCACAACCGCGAGCTCCAGGCCGTGCTGCGCGACATCTTCAGGACGAAGACGTCCTCGGAATGGCTCGACTTCGGCAACCGCGTCAACACGCCGATCGCGCCGGTCAACAGCTCGAAGACGATCGTCGACGATCCGCAGTTCCAGGACCGCTTCCCGTGGATCCCCGCGTCGAAGCTCGGCGCGGACGAGATGCCCTTCCCCGTCAAGCTCATCGGCGAGGAGCTGCCGGAGCCCACCCACGCGCCGACGGTCGGCCAGCACACCGACGAGGTGCTCCAAGAGGTGCTCGGCCTCGACGCCGCCGGGATCGCCGCGCTGCGCGAGACGGGCGCGCTCGGCTGAGCGCGACCCCTCACGGACTGGTACGCGCCAACCCGGGAAGACGACGTACTGGTGGGGTCCAGTTCGAGGGTGGGGTGGGCTCGCTCAGTCGGGCAGCACAGTGATCGTGACGGCACCCTCCGGGCTCAGCGTGCACGAGCCCGTGATCGTCCCCGCGGTGGAGAACGTGAGCCGCAGCGTCGAAGCGGGCTTGATGAAGAAGGGGCCGACGTGTTGCTGGCGCACGTCGTCGTTGCGCACGATCAGCTTGTCGCCCACGTGCACGGTGAGGCGCGCGGGGAACAGGATCACCTTCTCGCCGTTGCTCGTCCGCGTCGCCGTACCCTCGGGTACGACGTAGCGGAACACCTTGGACGACCGGCCACCGCCGAGCGACACGCCGACGAGCACCGCGCCGACGGCGAGCAGAAGGATCCCCGACATGCCGAGCGCGATCTTCCACTTCGCGACGCGGGCATGCTCGTCGGCGGCCGGTCCGTCCTCTGGCACCGTGGTTCAGCCCTTCGCCGTCATGTCCTTCACCGTGACGGTGACCTTCTTGCTACCGGCGCGCTCGAACTTCAGCGTGGCGTCGAACTTCTGGCCCGACTTCAACGGTGCCGCGAGCTCCATGAGCATGACGTGGTACCCGCCGGGCTTCAGCGTCACCGTGGCACCGTCCTTCACGGAGATCTGGTCGACCGGGCTCATCGTCATCGTGCCGGACCCGCCCATCGAACCCATGGCGCTGGTCGTCGACCCGGACTCCATGGACGAGGCCATCTTCGTCTCGTGCAACTCCGTCCTCTTGGCGACGGACTCGGGCACGCTCACGCTGGTGAGCGCGTCGTCGGAACCGGAGTCGTTCACGATGGTGGCGTACATCGCACCTCTCGTCGCCATCTCCGCGGTCGAGCGTGACCACGCACTCTCGACGCTCAGGCCCTTGCTGCTCTTGCTCGTGCTGCTTCCGCACCCGCCGAGGACCATCACGCCGCTCGCGAGTGCGAGCGTGAGTCCCACGACGATCTTGGAATTGCGGCTGTTCATGTCGCCTCTCCTTGTTCCCTGATTCGATTGAGCATCGTGACGAGGTCCTTGTGCATCGCGTCGGCACCGAGCCCGAACGGCCACTCGACGAGCACCGCCCCGCGGTCCTCGACCGCGTAGGTGAAGCCCGTGTGGTCGAAGCTGACCTCGCCGTCCTTGACGACCTTCTTCGCCTGGACGCCGAACGCGCTCTCGGATGACGCCTGCAGCGCGCGGTCGTCGGTCCGCAGCGCGTGACCGGTCTGCACGAAGTGGTCGAGGAAGCTCGTCATCACCTCGCCGGTGTCGCGTTCGGGGTCCACGGTCACGAACGCCACGTCGACCCGCTTGCGGTCGGCGGCCGGCAGCCTGCGGATCGCCTGGCCGATGTCGGCCAGCGTGGTCGGGCAGATGTCGGGACAGTTCGTGTACCCGAAGTAGACGAGCAGGAGTCCGTTCGCCGGCCCGCGCATGGTGAACGGGGCGCCCCCGGCCGAGGCGTCCGGCAGCGCGACGGTGCCCACCCGGAGCGGGGGCGTCCGCACGACGCCGCCGAGCTTGGCCGAGTCCCCGGTTCCACCCCCGCATGCCCCGAGGAGAACGAGCGATGCCCCGAAGAGGACGAGCGCCGACAGCCCGAGCGCGGAAAGCCCGAGCGTCGCACCGGCGCGCCGAACCGGGCTCCCGGGGATCCTCATGCCCCCAATGGTCGCACGGACGCTCCGGCGATCACCGGTCGGGACTGCAACTTGTGACCGAGGTCCCATCCGGTTGTGGCGAGCGACCAGGGTCAGCCGCGCCCCACCCGGTCGGCCAGGTGGGCGACCTGACCGTCGTCGGCGCCGAGCAGCACGTCGTTGTAGTGGCGCCCGCCGCGGTGGTGCCCGGCGCCCGGCGACACGAAGTCCAGCAGGACACTGATGCGGTGCGGACCGACTTCGCTCGTCGGCGGCAACGAGGCGTGCATGACGTCGGTGGCGTGGATCGTGACGTCGCCGGCGGTGACGCCGATCGACACCCCGCGGGGTGCGGCCCGGTCGGTGCCGTCGACGAACGGGAAGCTCGCGCGGTGCGAGCCCGGGAGCACGCGCAGCTCCCCCGCGGCGGCAGAACCGTCGTTCAGGCAGATCGTCATGACGATGGCGGGACAGTTCCGCGCGTGACCGCCCATGCCGCAGTCGCGGTGCCAGGGGAGATCGGCCAGGCCTTCGCGCACGTTCGGGATCTTCCAGAGCACGGTCACGGCGTCGCAGCCCTCGGTGTGCTTGGCGACGAGGGGGGTGGCCGGAACGGACGCGATCCGCTGCACCCGGGCGTCGTCGTACAGCGCGCGGAGACGCGGCCGCGTCGCGGCTCGCAACACCCGCGTGAGCACGGCCTCGCCGTCGGCGGTCCGGCCCCACCACGACTCCTGGTCGCCCTCGCGGGCCTCGTCGCGCAGGACGGCCGCGTCCTCGAGGAAGCCGGCCACCTCGTCGGGAGTGAACACACCGCGGACGTGGGCGTAACCGGCCGTCTCGAAATGGTCCCGGACGTCGTCGAACCGGTCGGCGAGATCGTCGAGCGCGAACGACCGGCTCGGGTCGAGCGGCCCGCCGTGACGGTCGCGCAGGTCGATGGTTTCAGGGTCGTAGATCGGGAGGCCGTGGAAGAGCGCCCGCAGTGCGGGCTCCCAGCGCACGAAGCGCAACGGGTTGCCACGAACCACCTCGACGCGCCCGCCGTAGAACAACCCGGGGGTGGTCTCGAGGTCGTGGACCAACCCGTCGAAGGCGTCCTCGTCCATGGCCACCACCGTGCGCGCCGGCTCCTCGCCCTCGACGATCTCGATCGTGTCGTCGGTCGGGACGTACGTGAAGGAACCGGCGGGGGTCCGGATGGCGAGAGCGCCGACCGGCTGCACGTCGGCGAGCGCCAGGGCACCGTTGCGGGCGACGAGCCCGGGAAGCTCATGGCGATGGAACACCACGAACGGCACCGGCTCGGGCGGCGTAGGCTCGGGCCCGATGGAGGACCGCATCACCCCGGGGACTGTACCCCCCGCCACGATCGCATGAGCAGCGAGTTCTTCGACGTCGCCGCCCGTCAGCGAGCCTGCCGCAACTACGCCGACGAGCCGGTGTCCGACGGCGAGCTCGCGACGATGCTGCACGCCGCGACCCGCGCGCCCAGCGCCGAGAACTCCCAGCCGTGGGAGTGGATCGTCGTCCGCGACGCCGAGTCGCGAGCCGCGATCGGTGCCCTCACCGAACGAGCGTGGGAGAGCGGAGGGGAGCTGCACGCCGAGCACCGCCTCGACCCGGTGTTGCTGCGTGACGTCGAGGCCGGGGCCCGCGGTGGCGTGAGCGGCGCGCCCGTGCTCGTCGTGGCGTGCGTCGACCTCGAGAGAGGCCTCGAACAGACGATCGGCTCGTCGATCTTCCCGGCCGTGCAGAACCTGCTGCTCGCCGCCACCGCGCTCGGCCTCGGCTCCGCGCTCACGACCATCGCCACGGTCTACGAGTCCGAGCTACAGCAGCTGCTCGGGCTCCCCGACCACGTCCGCCCGGTCGCGATCCTGCCGATCGGCCGCCCCGGTCGCCCGCTCGGCGCGCCGCGCCGGGAGCCGTTCGCCGAGCACGCACACCGGGACCGGTACGGCTCACACTGGTAGGTGCCGGAGCCGTTCGATCGTCGGGTTCCCGCGCGTCAGCCAGCTGTCGTCGACGCCCCGCGCGCCCAACAGCCGCGCGACGCGCTGCATGATCGCCCCGCTGCGCACGAGCGCGAACGTCTCGTACCACGCGAGGTCGGTCACGGGCCGGCCGAGCCGTTCCGAGTAGCCGGCGAGCACCACATCACGGCCGGTGAACCCGGGCAGGTCGGTCCCGCCGTTCGCCGCCACCGTCATGTCGTGCAACGCGAAGTACCAGCCGAGGTCGAGCTCGGCCGGGCCGATTGACGCCATCTCCCAGTCGACGATCGCGCCGGTCGATCCGTCGTCCGTGAACACCGCGTTCGCCAGCTGCACGTCGCCCCAGAGCAGTGAGGGGGGCGGTTCCGGCAACGGCACCCGGTCACGACACCACGTGAGACCGGCCGCGAGCTCGGGCAGCGGCGAACCGTCGGTCGCCCACGCAAGGTAGTCCGACCACCAGGAGAGCTCGGCGGCGAGGAACGGCGACGAGCCGCGTGCGAGGTGATCGAGCCCGAGCGACGCGTGGTCGATTCGATGCAGCGACGCGAGCACGTCGAAGAACCCGCGCTGCACAGCGCGCTGGTACCCGACGGGGGCCGCGGCGAGCCAGCCCGAAGCGAGGAACGACGGGAACGTGGTGACGACCCGGCCCGGGACCCTGGGCATCACGAGGAAATCGCACCCGATCCAGCTGGTGTCGGGTTCGTGGAGAGCCGGTGCCGCCACCGGAACCTCCGTCGAGGCGAGGCGCTGCTGAACCCTCGCCTGGGCCGCGAAGTCGTACTCGGGGAACAGGCCCGCGCCCGCAGGCGGGAGTCGCACGACCACCGTCTCCCGCCCCGACGTGCGGGCCCCGTCGTAGGCCAGCTCGACGAAGAGGGTCTCGCACGAGAGGCCGGTCGTCGGCCGGGCGATCGACGCGACCGTGGCCGGGCCCGGCTCGTGATGCGACCGGAACCACCGCTCGAGGCCCGGCCGGAGCGATTCCGGATCGCGTTGCCCGCCGGCGACCATCACCACGCCTCCCGTGCGATCGACCGTCTCACCGTACTTCCCCTGATCCGATTGCGATCGCGACCCGCGTTCAGTCCGGGGCCCGGACGCGCCGAAGCCTCTGGGCATGCAGGCGGAGAACTTCGCCCGCGCGCTCGTCGGCGCCCGCCGGGGCGACCACGACGCGCTGGCCGAGCTGTGGACGGCGTGGAACCCGCGCGTCCTCCGGTTCGCGCGCGCCCGCGGCGCGCCCGACCCCGACGACACCGCTTCGCAGGTGTGGCTCGACGCGGCCCGGGGCCTGCACCGGTTCGACGGAGGGCCGGAGCAGTTCACGAGTTGGCTCTTCACGATCGCCCGGCGGCGCGTCGTCGACGAGCACCGGCGGCGGGGCCGGCGGGCCGAGATCCCGTCGGCCGAGCTCCCCGACACGCCGGGCGGCGCACCGGACCCCGCGGCGGCGGGCGACCTCGACGCGGCCATCGCGCTGGTCCGGCGCCTGCCCGACGACCAGGCCGAGGCCGTGCTGCTGCGCGTGGTGGCCGACCTCGACGTCGCCGAGGTCGCCCGCATCATGGGTCGCAGCGAGGGCAACGTCCGCGTCCTGACCCATCGTGGGCTCCGCCGCCTGGCCGGGATGCTCGGCGTGGGCTTCGACGACGAGCCGCCGGGTGCAGAACCCGTAACGCAGGCGGCCCGGCCGACGATGTCCCGGGAGAGGTGACCACATGACCCACGAGCTCGACCACGGCGACGCCCTCGACGAGCTGCTGGCGACCCTCCAATCGCCGGCATCGGCCGACGAGCTCGCGGCTCGGGAGCCGGTCGTGCACGCGATGGCCGCGCTGGTCACCCGTCCCGCACCGATCCAGGAAGGCCGCCGCATGAAGCGCATCACTCCGAAGGCCGCAGGCATCGCCGCCGCCGCGTTCCTCTCGCTCACGGGGGTGGCCGCCGCCGCCACCCAGGGCGCGCTCCCACCCCCCGTCCAGAACACGGTCTCGACGCTCGCGTCGCCGGTCGTCGACATCCCCCGGAGCGACGACCACCCGGCCGCGGAGAGCACCGAACACCGCTCCGACGGTCGACCGGAAGCCGACGACCGGTCGACGACCACGGCCGGCGACCAGGCGACGACGCCTTCCGCTCCGCCGTGCCCCACCGACGGGCAGCACCACGGCGTCGCGGTGTCGGAGACCGCCCGGTCGACCGACGCCACCGGCCGCGAGCACGGCGCCGCCGTGTCGGCCATGGCCCGCAGCGATTGCGGCAAGCCCTCGAAGACGCCGGGGACCGGACCCACGACTCCCCCGGTGGGGGGCGTGCCCGGATCCCACGAGTCCGACCACACCCGCGGCTCGCAGGGCCCGGAGCACGCCCCGACGCCGCCGGGCGCGGGTTCGAGCACCGACGGGGAACACCACGGCGAATCGCACGACCCGGGCAACGACCACGCGGCCACGCCACCGACGGGCGGGCCCGCCCCGACCGCGCCGACGCACGACCGCTCATCCGGGGACCATGGCAGCGGCTCTATCTCGGGGAGCAGCGGCTCTGTCTCGGGGAGCCCGGACCACCCCGGTTCCGGGCATCGGGACAACCCTGCGACGCCGACCTCGGCGGCCGAGTCGTCGGGCGGTCACGACTGAGTCGGCACGAGGTGCCGACACCGGCGGCGGCCGCTACAGCTTCACCGGCAGGTACTCGACCGTGAGCCGCGTGTCCTCGCCCAGGCCGAAGTAGTAGTAGCTCGGCTCGGCGTTGCGGGCCAGCGCCTTGAACAACCCGAAGCGCATCCGCGCTGCGAAACCCTGGTCGTCTCCCATGACCACCCGTTCCTTGCCGGCGTGGATGATCCAGTCCGAGAGGTCGTCGCCCGGTGTGAGCGCGTCGTTCGCGGCGATGTCGGCGATGACCTGCTCGACGTCGGGCGACTCCATGAACCCGAACGTCGCCGCGATGGACAGCAGCGACGCGTCGCGCTCCCGGTCGTTCTCGAACACCTCGACGTCGTACCGGCGCTCCCGGGGAACGTACGGGCGGCGCACCTGGCGGATCGTGAGCAGGATCAGATGTTTCGGCAGCTGCTCGAACCGGCGGTAGAACAACTCCAGGATCGGTGGGCACGCGTCGTCGAGATCACGGGGATGCTGGATCGTGAGCACGATCATCGAGCGCGGGAACGTGCGCGGCGCCCAGTGCTTCACGTCCATGATGTCGCGCATCGTCAGGGTCGTGAGGCGCAAGAACGCGTGGCTCACCTGGCGACGCCCCCAACGCCACGTCATCATCACGACGAAGAGCACGAGCCCGACCGTGACCGGCACCCAGCCGCCCGCGAACAGCTTCGCGGAGTTGGCTACCAGGAACGACGCGTCGATCGCGAGCAGCGGGGCCAACGAGAGCAGGACGACCGCGCGTGGCCACCGCCATTCGTGCCGCGCGACCGCGATCACGGCCAGCGTCGTGGCCACCATGACACCTGCTACCGCCAGCCCATAAGCCGACGCGAGCGACGCGCTCGATCGAAACGCCAGGACGAGCAGGACGCACCCGACGAGGAGGGCCCAGTTGACCGTCGGGACGTAGATCTGGCCGGCGTGCTCCTCGTGGGTGTGGATCACGCGCATCTGCGGGATGAGGTTCAGGGCCATGCCCTGCGACGCCAGCGAGAACGCGGCCGAGATCAGCGCCTGCGACGCGATCACCGCCGCCAGCGTCGCGAGCACGACCATCGGGTAGATGCCCCACCGGGGCACGGTGCTGAAGAACAGGCTGCCCTGGGTGCGATCGTGCCCGCTGAGCACGAACGCGCCCTGGCCCAGGTAGCTGAGGAGGAGCGCCGGGAACACGATCGCGCTCCACGAGAGCCGGATCGGCCGGCGCCCGAAGTGGCCGAGGTCGGCGAAGAGCGCCTCCCCGCCGGTGACCACCAGCACGACCCCACCGAGCAGCGCCGTCAGGTGACGCAACGAGACGCTGGTGATCGTCCGGAGCCCGTACATCGGGTTCCACGCGTGGAGGATGTCGGGGGTGTGCGAGATCTGGCGGAGGCCGAGCAGTGCGATGACGACGAACCACACGAGCATGATGGGCCCGAAGAGGGCGCCGACGCGGTGCGTTCCGCGACTCTGCACGAGGAACACCGCGATCAGCACGGCGATCGTGATCGGGATGACCGACGACCGGAACACGGGCGTCGCGACCTGGAGGCCCTCCACGGCGGACAGGACGCTGATCGCGGGTGTGATCATCCCGTCGCCGAACAGCAGGCCGGCCGCCACCACCAGGAGCCCGCCGACGATCACGACGAACCGGGTGCGGTGCCGCCGGATCTGTGCGAGCAGCGCGAACACACCACCCTCGCCCTCGTAGTCCGCCCGCAACACGACCACCACGTACTTGATCGTCACGACCACCACGAGCGTCCATACCACGAGGGAGATCGCGCCCAGCACGTCGTCGTGGTTCCGGTGGAGCGCGTGGGACCGGTAGAAGACCTCGTTGATCGCGTACAGCGGCGAGGTCCCGATGTCGCCGAACACGATGCCCAGCGCCGCCAACCCGAGCACCGCGGTCCGCGTTGGGGGTCGGCTCGTCACGAGGCGTACGGTATGCGATCGTGCCCGACCCCACCTTGTATGCCATCCCGGTGTTCCTCGCCGCGCTGGCCGGCGAAGCGTGGTACCTCGGGAACCGGGCGCGTCGCGAACGGGTCCACGCCGTCGGCTACGAACGCCGCGACACCTGGGCCAGCCTCGGGATGGGGATCGGCAGCCTCTTCTTCGTCGGGCTGATCAACCTCGCCATGCTGTGGGTGGCGTCATTCGTCTGGGACCACAAGCTCGTCGACGTGGGCACGGGCGTGTTCGGCTGGACCGTCGCCATCGTCGGTTGGGACTTCGTCTACTACTGGCACCACCGGTGGGAGCACGAGATCAGGCTCTTGTGGGCCGCCCATGTGAACCATCACTCGAGCCAGCGGTTCAACCTCTCGACGGCGCTCCGGCAGTCGTGGACGACCTGGCCGACGATCGTCCTGTATCCATCGCTGGCGCTGGTCGGCGTGAAGCCCGAGATGATCCTCGTAGCCGCCGGCATCAACCTGATCTACCAGTTCTGGGTGCACACCGAGATCGTCGGCCGGCTGCCCGGTTGGTACGAGCTGGTGTTGAACACGCCCTCGCACCACCGCGTCCATCACGGCTCCAACGCGCGGTATCTCGACCGGAACTACGCGGGCATCCTCATGATCTGGGACCGCATGTTCGGCACGTTCGAACCCGAACGCGAACGGGTCGTGTACGGGCTCACCAAGAACATCCGCACGTACAACTTGCTCCGCATCGCGTTCCACGAGTACGTGGCGCTGTGGCACGACGTACGGGGCGCACGGAGCTGGCGCGACCGGATCGGCCACGTCGTGCACGGTCCGGCCTGGCAACCCTCGCCGGTCACGGCCTCGGCCTGAGGTCCGCCCGAGCGAGGGCTACCGCCGAGACCGCTAGATCGCGCGGACGTTCTGCGCTTCTTCGCCCTTGCGCCCGGGCGCGGTGTCGAACTCGACCTTCTGACCTTCCTCGAGCGAGCGGTAGCCCGATCCCTGGATGGCGGAGAAGTGCACGAACACGTCGTCGCCACCCTCACGCGCGATGAATCCGAAGCCCTTCTCGGCGTTGAACCACTTGACGGTGCCTGTTGCCATGGTGTTGCTCCTAGCTGCTCGTTGGTTTGTGCTGTTGCTTGTTCGGCTCTGCCGACCTTTGATGCGCGACGCGTCGGGTGCCGCGAGACCGACCGGGAGATCGAGTCGCCGTTGCATCACGGCGACCCCGCTCGCCTGCGAACGGTCGACGAACGACACGACCGTGCCCTGTGCACCGGCACGTGCCGTACGCCCCGAGCGATGGACGTAGTCCTTCTCGTCGCCGGGCGGGTCGAAGTGCACGACACAGGCGACCGTGTCGACGTGGATGCCACGGGCGGCGACGTCGGTCGCCACCAGGGCATCGACCTGCCGGGACGAAAACGCCGCGAGCGCCCGATCCCGCTGATTCTGCGAGCGATCACCGTGCAGGACGCCGGTGCGGACACCGGCACGCTCCATCTGTGCGGCCACGCGGTCCGTCCCCCGTTTGGTCCGGCAGAAGACGATCGTGGGACCGGCGCTCGACACGACATCGGCGCAGAGCCCCACCCGCTCGCTGCGGTCGACGTTCCAGAAGAGGTGATCGGCGGCGGACAGGATGCCCACCGGCGCAGGGACGACGTGACGCACCGGGTCGCGCTGGTACTTGCGCACCAGGACGTCGACTGCGCCGTCGAGCGTGGCCGAGAACAACAGGGTCTGCCGGTTCGCGGGGGTCGCCCGAAGCACGCGTTCGACCTCGGGGAGGAATCCCATGTCGGCCATGCGGTCCGCCTCGTCGAGCACCGCGATCTCCACCGCGTCGAGGCGCACGTCGCCCTGCTCGACGAGATCGCGCAACCGGCCGGGACACGCTACGAGCACGTCCACGCCGCGTCGCAGCTGCCGCTTCTGGGGGCCGAACCCGACACCGCCATAGCAGGTGGCAACCCGAATCGCGCGAGGGCCACCCAACAACGTGAGCTCCCGCTCCACCTGGGCCGCGAGCTCACGGGTCGGGACGAGCACGAGGCCGCGAGGACGATGCGGCGCGGCGCGCTCGATGCGGGTGACGAGCGGGATGCCGAACGCCAGCGTCTTACCCGAGCCCGTCGGCGCGCGGCCGCAGATGTCGCGGCCGGCGAGGCCGTCGGGAACGGTCAGTCGTTGCACGGGAAAGGGCGAGTCGATCCCGCGGCGCGCGAGCGCGTCGACGAGATCCGACGGGACGCCGAGTTCGGCGAAGGTGATCGACACGAGGGTACAGAGCTCCGATACGCGTGGGGATGTCTCAGAGGGGCGAACGAACCTCGAGACGCGGTACCCGAGAGCGCTGGTATTGCCCTTCACGCAGCGTCGACACTGTACCAGATCGGTCCGATGGTGTTGATCGGCCGTCCGAGTCCGTTCCACCAGTGGCCGTTCCGCCAGTGGCCGTTCCACCGCCCCGTTCCGCGATCGTGGTCCGTCAGCCGCTGAACTTCCCGCTGCGGATCCGGTCCGCCTCCATGCGTTCCAGCTCCTGTGCACCCGAGAGCACGAGCTTGGAATCGGGAACGAAGTCGAGGTGCGGATCGCGATCCTCGTACGCGACGGCGTCGAGGATCACCCGCATGGCGTTGAGTCGCGCGTGGTGCTTGTCCTCCGACCGGATGACCGTCCACGGCGCGTCGATCGTGCTGGTGCGCTTCAGCATGTGGTACTTCATCTCGGTGAAGTCGTCCCAGTGGTCCTGGGCCTGGAGGTCGATCTCGCTCAGCTTCCAGGAACGCAACGGGTCGTCGTGACGCCGGTCGAACCGGCGCTTCTGCTCCTCCTTCGTGACCGAGAAGTAGAGCTTGACGAGCACGGTGCCCTGGCGCACGAGATCCTTCTCGAAGCCGACGACACCGCGGATGAAGTTGCGGTACTCCTCGTCGGTGCAGAAGCCGAACACAGCCTCCACCATCGCCCGGTTGTACCAGCTCCGGTCGAACAGCACGATCTCCCCGCCCGTCGGGAAGTGCGCGACGTAGCGTTGGAAGTACCACTGCGTGCGCTGCTCCTCGGTCGGCTTGCCGAGTGCGACCACCCGGTAGTGCTTCTCGTTCATGTAGCGCGTGACGCGTCGAATGGTGCCGCCCTTGCCTGCGGCGTCCCGCCCCTCGAAGAGCACGATCATGCGCTTGTCGTGCAACTCGAGGTGCCGCTGGAGCTTGAGCAGCTCCACCTGGTACGGCGCGAGCTGCTGCTCGAGCCGAACGTTGCGGAGCGCACGCTTCGCCTCGGCTTCGAGCCTGGCGCTCTGCTCCCTGAGCTCGGTGTAGCGCACCAGCACCTCGCTCACCGTCATCGACTGCCCGTCGACGATCACGCGCGGCTCGTCCGCGTTCTCACCCGCCATCATTCCTCGCTCCTCCTCGCTCCACCGTCCCGAGCGGCCACGTCGCGACCAGCCAGCCGGAGACCAACAGTACGAAGTCCACCGCCGGAGGGAACCGCATCCCCAGGAACACCGATCCCGCTTCGAACGCGTGGCCGAACCCCGACGTCGCGAAGCCCACCAGCCCGAGGCCGGCGACCACCAGCCCCACCCCGCGGGCCACGACCGCGGACCGTCCGGCAACCAGCCACGATCGCAGCCGTTCGACCGGCATGAACAGCCGCACCAACCCGGCGAGCACGAGCGCGCAGGCGCCGAGCCACAGCGGCTTCTGGGCCCACCATCCGGCCGTACCCGCGGCCGGGAGGTGGCCCAGCCGGGAGGCGATCGCGGCCACGAAGACCAGCGCGCTCAGGTGCCAGAGGAACAACGTCATGATCACCAGGTTGACGCCGACGACCACGCTCCAGGTGCCTGGGTGCCCGAGCCGGCGGCGCAGGGGCTCCCGCACCGCGAGGAGCAGCGCGCACTGGGCGACCATGAGCACCAGCATGCAGACGGTCGGCGGGCTCATGTTGGAGATCTTCTGCCCGGGCACACCCACCATGCTCACCGGGTACGGCCCGGCGACGGTCAGAACACCCAGGAGCGCGAAGGCGGCCACGGCCACTCCCAACGCGGCCGGTCGGCGCACCGACTCGAACCGGCCGTCCGCGTAGTGGAAACCGAGCTCCTGAGCGACCGCGAACACCGTCAGGTAGTTGACCGTGGCCGGCGTGTCCGACGAGCCGGCGAGGCGGACCACGTCGAGCGCGATCGTGGCCACGGGCGCGAGCAGAAGCACCACCCACGGGTGACGCCGGTGGAGCGCGTACTGGGCCGGCGCGATCGCGATCGTGGCCGCGAACACCGCGAGGAACCACAACGGCTGGGCCGCGAGCCTGGTGGCGTCGTGCACCACCCGAGGATCGATCGAGCTGTGCTCGAGCACGACCGCGACCGCGAGCCAGACCGCCGCGAACACGATGGTCGGCCGGAGGACGCGCTCCGCCCGGCGTCGGAAGAACGTGCCCACGTCACGCCCGCCGGCAAGGGCCCGCGCGTTCGTGTAGCCCCCGACCACGAAGAACACCGCGATGATCTGCACGACCCATGTCAGCGGCCGCAGCGCCGGGATCGCCGAGAGTGCGTTCTCACCGTGGACCCGACCTCCGCGCTCGACCACCACGGCCATCAACCAGTGACCGAGCACGACCGCCACGATGCTCCCGACCCGGACGAGGTCGACGAAGCGGTCGCGCGACTCAGGGGTCGACGCGACGACGTCACGCAGGCTGGTCCGCGCGCCCCCGGTCACGGACCCAGCCCAGCCGCTGCCGAAGGCGCGCGCCAGGGCCGAAGTTCCCGTGCCGGTCGCTCGTCGGGCCCATTGCCTCTCGAGGTGGGTAGGCTCCGACCCATGACCAGCGCCACTCCGACCATCGCGCCCGCCGAGGGCAAGCTCGGCATCCTGTGTGTCGGCCTGGGTGCCGTCACCAGCACCTTCATCGCCGGGGTCGAGCTGGCCCGGCGCGGCCTGGGCGAGCCGATCGGCTCGCTCACGCAGATGGGTACGATCCGCCTCGGCAAGCGGACCGAGAACCGCGTGCCGCTGATCAAGGACTTCGTGCCGCTCGCCGGGCTCGACGACATCGTGTTCGGGGCCTGGGACCCGTTCCCCGACGACGCGTACGTCGCTGCCACCCGCGCCGGCGTGCTCGACGCCGGACGTCACCTCGAGCAGGTTTCCGACGCGTTGCGGGCGGTACGCCCGATGGCCGCCGCGTTCGACCCGGAGTACGTCAAGCGACTCGACGGCCCCAACGTGAAGGACCGCTCGCACAAGCGGGCCATGCTCGACGGCATCCGGGCCGACATCCAGGCGTTCCGCGACGAGCACCTGTGCGACCGGCTCGTGATGATCTGGTGCGCGTCGACGGAGATCTTCATCGAGCCGGGGCCTGCTCACGTCGACATGGACGCATTCGAGAAGGCCATCGACGCCAACGACCATTCCATCGCCCCGTCCATGCTGTACGCGTACGCCGCACTCCAAGAAGGCGTTCCGTTCGCGAACGGCGCGCCGAACCTCTGCGTCGACACGCCCGCGCTGCGCGACTACGCCACGGCCAAGGGGATCCCGATCTCGGGGAAGGACTTCAAGACCGGTCAGACACTGATCAAGACCGTGATCGCACCGATGCTCAAGGCCCGGATGCTCGGGCTCAGCGGTTGGTACTCGACGAACATCCTCGGCAACCGCGACGGCGAGGTCCTCGACGACCCCGAGAGCTTCAAGACCAAGGAAGAGTCGAAGCTCGGCGTGCTCGAGCACGTCCTCGAGCCGGACAAGTACCCGCAGCTCTACGGCGACGTGTACCACAAGGTCCGCATCAACTACTACCCGCCGCGCGGCGACAACAAGGAGGGCTGGGACAACATCGACCTCTTCGGCTGGCTCGGTTACCCGATGCAGCTGAAGATCGACTTCCTCTGCCGGGACTCGATCCTCGCCGCGCCCCTTGCGCTCGACCTCTGCTTGTTCACCGACCTCGCGCGCCGCGCCGGCCTCGGTGGCATCCAGGAGTGGCTGAGCTTCTACTACAAGTCACCCCAGGCGAAGCCCGGCCTCGAACCCGAGCACGACCTGTTCATCCAGAAGACCAAGCTCAAGAACACGCTGCGGTGGATGATGGGCGAGGAGCAGATCACGCACCTCGGGATCGACTACTACGTCGACGAGTAACGGCGGGGTGGGATGAGTGGCGCCTGCGGCCGCTCGTCCAGGGGCGGCGTCGAGCCGGGCTCGGCCTGCGCCGCGAGCTCCGCGTCGATCTCCTCGTCGCTCTGCGGACGCGCTGGCAACCACTTCCACGCGACGAGCAAGGCAACGAGCACGACGGCCGAAGCGGCGAGGTACGCGACGCGAGTGGAGTCGACGAAGGCCTGGGTCGCGATCGCGCGCACCTGGTTTCCGAGTGCGGTGGGGAGCGCACCGGCGACGCCCATCGCCTTGCCGACCGAGTCCTTCGCCGCCGCGGTGACCTTGGCGGGCAGGTGTGACGCGGCACCCACGAAGTGCTGGTGGAAGCGGGTCGCCACGATGGTGCCCAGCACCGCGACTCCGAGCGCGCCGCCGGTCTGGCGCGTCGTGTCGTTGACGGCCGAGCCGACACCCGCGTTGCCGGGTGGCAGCGACCCCATGATCGACTCCGTCGCGGGTGCCGTCGTGAGGCCGAGCCCGGCCCCGTAGAACAGGCGCGCGAGCCAGCCGCCGACCGTGCTCGACATGACGGTGTCGGAGGAGTACAGCGCGAGACCAGCGGCGACGATCGCCAGTCCGAGCACGACGACGCGCTTGGTGCCCCAGTGTACGACCAGCTTCGGCGCCTGCGGCGCGACGATCATCACGCCGATCGCCACCGCCGCCGTCATGAACCCCGACTCCAGCGGCGAGTACCCGAGGACGAACTGGAAGTACTGCGTGAGGAGGAACGTCGACCCGAAGAGGGCGAAGTAGGCGAGCGTGATGGTGGCCGAGGCCGCGGAGAAGCGGGGATTGCGGAAGAACCGGAGCTGGAGCATCGGATGCTCCGTGTGCAGCTCCCGCAGCACGAACAGCGTGAGGAACACGAAGGCCACCGAGAACGCGGTCAGGACCGTGGGCGAGCCCCATCCGTGATCGGGCGCCGCGATGATGCCGTAGAGCAGGCCGACGAGACCCACGATCGAGAGCGCCGCGCCCAGGAGGTCGAGCGGGTGCCGCTCGGGATTCCTCGAGTTGGGCACCACGTAGTGCACTGCAATCAGAGTGGCGATGCACACCGGCACGTTGACGAAGAACACGCTCCCCCACCAGTAGTGCTCGAGCAGGATCCCACCGGCCAACGGACCGATGGCGACGCCGATGCCCGTGACTCCCGCCCAGATCCCGATGGCGCGCGCCCGCTCGTGGCCGGTGAACGTGTTGGTCAGGATCGAGAGCGTCGTCGGGAAGATGAGCGCCCCGCCGATACCCATGAGGCCACGCGCCACGATCAGCGTCTCGGGCGACGACGCCGACGCCGCCAGCAACGAGCAGCCGGCGAACACCACCAGGCCGAGCGCCAAGGTGGGCTTGCGACCGAACCGGTCCCCGGTGGCACCCGCCGTCAAGAGGAGACAGGCGAACACGATCGTGTACGCGTCGATGACCCAGCTGAGCTGGGACCCCCGGGCCCCGAGCTCGCGGACGATCGACGGGACCGCGACGTTCAGGATCGTGTTGTCGACCCCGATCACGGTCAGCGCCGCGCAGAGGACCGCGAGGGTCCACCAACGACGGCGGTGCACCTCCTCGGGGGTCCGGATCGCGTACCGAGCTCGCATGGGGTGGATACCTTGCCATGAACCCCGCCCCTGCGTTCTTTCGATGAAATCCCCCAACAATTCGGGGAATCCATCGAAAGAACGAACAAGCGAATGGCCCGCCGTCTTGGACGCCTCTTAACTCGCTTCTTACGCAACGTTCAGGCCGCTCGTGGAGAATACGGCGGTGACCGCGACCGCCGAGCGCCTGGTGCCGGAGGCCCGCGTCCGCACGCCGGCGCGGGACCGGACGTTCGACCGGGCCTGGATCGTCACGGTCGTCGTCGTGGCGAACCTGGTCGTGACCGTCGGCCTGTGGCTCCGCCACGGCCAGCAGCACGCTCTCGGCGACGCCGGCGGGATCGCCACCGCGGCCGGTCAGCTCACCGGTCTCGTCGGCACCTACCTCGTGTTGGTGCAACTCCTCTTGATGGCTCGGCTGCCGTGGGTGGAGCGCCACGTCGGGTTCGACCGGCTCGCGATCTGGCACCGGTGGAACGGCTTCGCGTCGATCACCCTGCTCATGGCCCACACCGCGCTGATCACGGTCGGGTACGCGCAGGCGAACGGCGTGGCGCTCGTGGACCAGACGCGCGACTTCGTCTCCCACTTCGCCGACGTGCTGATGGCCTTCGTCGGGCTCGGCCTGCTCCTCGCGGTCTCCATCACCTCGGTGAAGATGGCCCGCCGCCGGCTCAGACGCGAAACCTGGTACTTCGTGCACCTGTACGCCTACCTCGGCGTCGCGCTGGGCTTCGCCCACCAACTCGCGGTGGGCTCGGACTTCAGCGACGATGCCGCGGCCCGGTACTGGTGGGTGAGCCTGTACGTCCTCGTATTCGGTTCGATCCTGCTCTGGCGGGTCGCGGCACCGCTGCGCTTCAACGCCCGGCACCGGTTGCGCGTCAGCACCGTCAAGGAGGAAGTACCCGGCGTCACGTCGATCTCGATCACCGGCCAACACCTCGACCGCATCGACGCGCAGGCGGGGCAGTTCTTCCTCTGGCGCTTCCTCGACCGCGACGGCTGGTGGCAGGCCCACCCCTTCTCGCTGTCGGCCCGGCCGACACCCAACCGCCTCCGCATCACGGTGAAGCAGCTCGGCGACCGGACGAGACGGCTCCAGCACGTCCGGCCCGGGACCCGCGTCTTCGCCGAGGGGCCATACGGTGCGTTCACGGCGGACCGCCGCACCCGCCGCCGGGTCGTGATGATCGCCGGAGGGATCGGGATCACACCGCTGCGCGCCCTGCTCGAAGCCATGCCCGGTCAGCCGGGCGAGTTGACCCTGCTCTACCGGGTGGTGAGCGACCGCGACGTGATCTTCGAGCGCGAGCTCGCCGACCTCGGCAAGACCCGCGGAGTTACGGTGCACTTGATCACCGGCGACGAGATCGGCGACGACGAGACCGACAAGCTCGGCGTGCCCGCGCTCACGGCTCTCGTTCCCGACGTCGCCGAGGCGGAGTGCTACGTGTGCGGCCCGGCCGGCCTCACCGACGCCGTGCGCCGCCGGCTCCGGCGGATCGGCGTCCCCCGCCGCCGGATCCACTTCGAACGATTCGCATACTGAGAGGTCCCCCATGCGACGCGTCGTGCCCGTTCTCCTCGCCACCGCCGGTGTGCTGATCCTGCTCTCCACGTTCCACACGACGACCGTGTCGACGACCCCACTGGCCGCTCCCGTCCCGACGAGCACGACCGCCGACGGCACGACGACCACGACGTCGAGGCCGGCGCCGACCGAGCCCCCGCCCGGCCCGGACCAGGGATTCTTCGGCGACGACGAGGACGGCGGCCCGCCGGTCCGCACCGGCCCGACGACGACCACGACCACCGCGGCCCTGAAGTCGGGGCAGCGGAGCTACGACGGCAAGGTGGTCACGAACCGCTGGGGCGAGGTCCAGGTGCGCATCGTCGTGGAGGGCGGGAAGCTCGTCGACGCGCAGGCGCTCCGCCTCCCGACCGACCGCGCCCGCTCGGCGTACATCTCGGAGCAGGCCGGCCCGATGCTGCGCTCCGAGGCGATCCAGGCCGGCAACGCGAACATCTACATCATCGGCGGCGCGACCTACACGAGCGAGAGCTACGCCGAGTCGCTCCAGTCCGCGCTCGACCAGGCCGGCATCAAGTAGTGAGTTCTGAGGACCGGGTGCGGCGCACCGAGCACCAGTGGGGCACGGTCATCGGGATCGACGTGCGCGACGACGTCGATCCCGCGCTCGTCGACGACGCCTACGCCTGGTTCGCCCGCGTCGACGACCTCTTCTCGACCTTCCGCGCGGACACCGAGATCATGCGCATCGCGCGCGGCGAGCTCGCGGTGGGGAATGCGGCCGCCGAAGTGGTGGAGGTGCTCGAGCTGTGCGAGCGCGTCCGCGACGACACCCAGGGCGCGTTCGACATCACCTTCGGCGCCCGGTCGCAACTGCCTCCGCACGAGGGATCGTCGCCGATCGACCCGTCGGGACTCGTCAAGGGCTGGGCCGTGCAGCGTGCCGCGGACCGGCTGTCGGCTGCGGGCGCCCGCAACTTCTGGATCAATGCCGGCGGCGACATCGTGGCGCGCGGCCGTGCGGGTGACGGACCGTGGCGCATCGGCCTCCAGCACCCGTGGGAACGCCAGAAGCTCGCGGCCGCGATCGCGGTCGAGGACCGCGCCGTCGCGACGTCGGGCGTCTACGAACGCGGCGACCACGTGATCGACCCGCTGACCGGCACCCCGGTATGCGGGATCACCGCGGTGACAGTCATCGGCAACGACCTCACCTTCGTCGACGCTTATGCGACCGCCGTGCTGGTGCTCGGGCGGCCGGGCCTCGAATGGATCGCCGGGCTCGAGGGCTTCGAGGCGTTCGCGATCACCGACGACCGCGAGGTGGTCGTCACGCCGGGATTCGACCGGTACCGCATCCCGCTCGCGGGTGTAGCGTGACGCAACTCGACCGGGGGGAATCGAGATGCGCCTTCGCACGATCGTGTTCGTGGTCCTCGTCCCGCTCACGGCTGCGGCGTGCGGCGCCCGCTTCAAGGGCCACGAGGAGGCCGGCGGCTCGGGGACCGTGGCCACGGCGGCGAGCGGCTCGACGGCGCCGGAGTCCACGACCACGACCGCCTCGCAGTTGCCGTCGGGAGCCAAGGAGCCCGGGCCCGCGCCGGGCGTCACCGACACCGAGATCAAGATCGGCTACCTCGTGCCGCGCACGGGCGCCGCGCCGGTGCCCGACAGCCTCGTCAAGGGCATCAACACCTACTACAACTACCTGAACGGCAAGGGCGGGGTGCACGGCCGCAAGGTCAAGGTCGTCGTCGCCGACAGCCAGTCCCGCAGCGACGTCGCCACCGACCAGGCGAAGAAGCTGATCGAGGACGACAAGGTGTTCACCATCCTCAGCCTCGACCGCCTCGAGAACCAGCAGGCCATCGTCCAGTACCTCGACCAGCGCAAGTTCCCGAACATCCCGATGCAGACGCCGGCCGACCTGCCGCAGAGCATGGCGTGGACGTTCGTCGTCACGATGGACCAGGGCCAGCAGGGCACCCACATCGCCGACTACTTCGTGAAGACGTTGAAGGCCAAGAAGGTGGGGATCGTCACCGAGCAGAGCCCGCTGCTCGACCCGGGCCACGAGAGGTTCACCGCCGAGGTCAAGAAGCTCGGAGCGAAGGTCGTCTACGACAACTCCATCCAGGGCACCGCGCAGGACTTCGGTGGACCGGTCAGCAGCCTCAAGCAGTCCGGCGCGACGGCCGTGTGGCTGTACATGGCCCCCACGCCCGCGGTGCTGATCGCCAACCAGTCGTTCCAATCCGGCTACCACCCGACGTGGTTCGCCAACTCGATCTCGTGGGGTTTCAACCTCGCCCTGTCCGCGAGCAAGGACGGCCTCAAGGGAGCCCGGGCGTTCAGCCCCTGGATCTCGCTCGACGACCCGCGCGCCGACACGTACAAGCAGCAGTACACGGCCCAGAACCCCGGCGAGACCCCTGACGACATCGGGATCGTCGGTTGGGGCAGCGGCCAGATCGTCACCGCCGGGCTCGAGGCCGCCGGGGCGGGATCGAAGCTGGGGCAGAACTCGTTCCGCGACGCCATGCAGCACCTCAACGTCAAACCCGACGTCTGGGTCCCGATCGCCTTCCAACCCGGCGTGCGTGACGGCGCCAACGAGGTCGCAGTCCTCAAGGAGGACGGCGGCAAGTGGGCACTCGAGCACGACTTCACCGCGAACCCCTGATGCTCGGCCAGGTGCTCATCGGGCTGCTGAGCGGCGCGGCGTACGCGCTCGTCGCCGTCGGCGTGGTGTTGATCTACAAGTCGACACGCGCGCTGTCCTTGGCCCAGGGCGAGATCGGCGCGTTCGGCTACTTCTACGCCCTGCGCTGGGCGGCGCTCGGCATGCCGCTCACGGACTGGCACCCGACCGGCCTGTGGATGCTGATCGTCGCGGCCGTCATCGGCATGATCCTCGGCGCGGTGGTCGAGCGCGTGATCATGCGGCCGCTCATCCGCCGTCCACCGCTCGACGCCGTGATCGCGACCCTCGGTGTCGCCCTGTTCCTCGCGTTGCTCGAGAAGCAGATCTTCGGCACCGACATCACGAACACGCCCTCGGCCGTCGGGAGCTGGAGCCTGACGGTCGCGGACGTCACGCTCGACGCGTCGCGCGTCGTCGCCCTGGGCCTCACCGTTGCCGTCGCGTTCGCCGCCTTCCTCTTCCTCTCGAGGAGCCGCTTCGGGCTCGCCGTCCGGGCCACGACCGGCAACCCGTCCGTCGCCCGGCTCATGGGGATCCCCGTCAACCGGGTCTACCGCTTCGCGTGGATGACGGCCGGTGCTCTGGCCGGGGCGGCGGCCGCGTTGTTGGGCCCGGCCTTCGGCGGCATCCAGCCGTTCACCATGACGCAGTACGGGCTGCGCGCGCTCGCCGGCGCCGTGATCGGGGGGCTGGACTCGATCTGGGGCGCGATCGTCGGCTGCCTCCTCGTCGGCGTGGTCGAAGGGGTCACCAAGTCGCAGTTCACGACCCAGGGCGCCGACCAGCTCGCCGTGCTCCTCCTCGTGATCGGGACGCTGGTCCTCCGTCCGCAAGGGCTGCTCGGTGCCGAAGCTGCGGGCTGAGCTCACCCCGTCGCGCGTGATCGGCGCGATCGCCGTGGCCGCGCTCGTCGTGTGGTCGTGCGGGCTGAGCGACACCAAGCTCTCGGTCCTCGTCGGCGTAGCGGTCACCGCCATCACCGCGCTCGGGCTCGACGTGCTCGTCGCCCGCACCGGTGAGCTGTCGCTCGCCCACGGCGCCTTCCTCGGCATCGGCGCGTACACCGCGATCAACGTCGGGAGCCGCGGCGCGCCGTGGTGGGTCGCGATGCTCGTTGCCATGGCCGTGACGTCGGCCGCGTCGACGATCGCCGGGCTCCCGTCGCTTCGCATCCGCGGGCTTCAGGTCGCCATCACGACGCTCGCGTTCCAGGTGTTCGCCGAGACGTTCCTGTTCACGCGGACGGACGTCATCGCGGCGAACCGCACCATCCCCCGGCCCCAGTTCATCAACACCGACCTCCGGCTCTACCTGTTCTCCCTCGTGCTCGTGGCGATCGCGATGGCCGTGCGGTGGCGGATCCGCGTCACCAAGCCGGGCCGTTCCTTCCTCGCCGTGCGCGACATCCAGTCCCGCGCCCCCGCCTTCGCCGTCGAGCCCGGGCCCACCAAGCTCCTCGCCTACGCCATCTCGGGCGCGATCGTCGGCCTGGCCGGGAGCTTGTTCGCCCTCAAGGAGGGCACGATCTCGTCGGTCCAGCCGTTCGTGCTGCTCGAGTCGTTGCAGTTCGTCGCCATCGTCGTCGTCGGCGGCGCCGGTTCGGCGTGGGGGATCCTCATCGCCGCGGTGCTCGTCAAGGGGTTCCCGCAGTTCGTCACGTCGGTTCCATTCACGGACATCGCGCCCGAGGACTTCGTGCCCATGGCCTCGGCCGCGTTGCTGGTCGTCGTGGTCGTGCTCGCACCCGAAGGGATCGGCGGGCTGTTGCGCGCCCTCGGCGGCCGGCTCGACCGGCTGCTCGTCCCGCGCCTGCGCGCACGCCCCGATCCCCGGCCCTGGACGGCTGATGCGGTCGCGGCCGCGCACCACGCCGCGGCCCTCCACGACGTGGCCCGCCCGCTCCGGCTGCGCATGCCGGTGCCCGCGCTCCTCGAGGCGCGCGAGGTGCGCGTGGACTACGGCGGGGTCACGGCGCTCGACGGGTTGACGCTCGAAGTGCGCCGCGGGGAGATCATCGGCCTGATCGGCGCCAACGGCGCCGGCAAGTCGACGTTCTTCAACGCGGCCTCCGGCCTCGCTCCCACCCGCGGGTCCATCCGCTACCGCGGCGTCGAGCTCGTGACCCGCCGGCCGTCGGCCCGCAGCGGGCTCGGCGTCGCCCGCACGTTCCAGGACCTCGGGCTCATCCGCGCCGAGACCATGATGGAGAACGTACTCCTGGCCCAGACCTGGCTCGCGAAGTACCCGAGCGCGCCCGGCATCCTCGGCCTGGGTTCCACCTTGCGGACCGAGGGCGAGCTGCGACGACGGGCCGGGCTCGCGCTCGAGCTGTTCGGTCTCGACCACCTGGCGCACGAACGCCTCGGCGACCTGCCCTACGGCACCATGCGCATCGCCGAGATCGCGGCCGCGGTCGCGGCCGGGCCCGACCTGCTGCTCCTCGACGAGGCCACGGCCGGACTCGACCCCGAGGAGTCCCATGCCATCGGGGACCGCTTCCTCGCACTGCGCGACGAGCTCGGACTCACGTTGATGATCGTCGAGCACCACGTGCCGTTGATCGCGAGGGTGTGCGACTACACGTACTGCCTCGAGTCCGGGGTGTTGATCGCCGAAGGGTCACCCGCCGACGTGACGACCCAGCCGCAGGTCGTGGCCTCGTTCCTCGGGCGTTCGGATGCCGCAACCGGGGGCGCCGCGCGATGACCGCGACGACGCTGCTCGCGGTGGAGGGCCTCTGCTCCGGCTACGGCAGCCTCCAGGTGCTCTTCGACGTGAGCCTCGACGTGCGCGAGGGCGAGATCGTCGCGCTCATGGGATCCAACGGCGCCGGCAAGACCACCACCTTGCGAACCATCACGGGCCTGATCCGCCGGAGCCGCGGGCGAGTGCTCTTCGCCGGAAGGGACGTGAGCACCACGCCGACGGAAGCGCTTGTCGCACGCGGCATGGCCCTCGTCCCCGAAGGCCGCGGCATGTTCCGCGACCTCACGGTGGCCGAGAACCTGGAGCTCGGCGCGTACTCCCTGCGCGATCGGAGCGGCGTGGGCGCGGCCACGGAGCTCGCGTACACGACGTTCCCGATCCTCGGCGAGCGCCGCAACCAGAAGGCCGGCCGCCTCTCGGGCGGGCAGCAACAGATGCTCGCCATCGCGCGGTCCCTGATGAGCAACCCGAAGCTGCTGCTGGTCGACGAGGCATCGCTCGGGCTCTCGCCGATCATGACGGAGACGGTGTTCGATCTCATCGCCGAGGTGCGGCGGTCACGCGGCACCGCGGTGCTCATCGTCGAGCAGAACGTCGCCGCGCTCGCCCTCGCCGACCGCGCCTTCGTGCTCGAGCACGGCCAGGTCGTCGACCGCGCGGAAGGCGAGGCCGTCCGCACGATGCAGGGCCGCCTGCGCGACGTGTACCTCGGGCGGTCGACCGCCCGCGCGGCCACCCAGTCGTCCATCCCGTCACCCACCCAGTCGCCCACCGCGTCGCCCACCAAGGAGGACACCCCGTGAACGCACCCGTGCGCCACTGGCGGCTCGCCGTCGGAGTCGCGTCGATCGTCGCCGCGGCGGTCATCGGCGTCGTCGGCTACCTCAAGCTCAGCCTCGAGCCGTCGCTCAACCACCAGCTCCCGTACCTGGCGTCGGCGGGCATGGCGCTCATCCTGCTCTCCGTGCTCGGTGCGAGCCTGTTGATCACCGACCAGCTCTCCGGCGACGAAGCCCGCATGGAGGAGCTCGCGGCAGCGATCGAGCGGCTCGCCGACACCATCGCGGCCGATGTCGAACGGCCGCCGCGCACCGGCGCCTGATCGGACTGGCACGGCCCTCCACACGGTGCGACGCGGAGGCCGAGCACGACCGTCGCGCTCGACAGCGCCCAGGCCGTGAGCCCGCCGGCGCGAGCTGCATACCACGCGATCTCCGACGACACCTTCAGTTCCCGCTCGTGACGGTGTTCACGGTGCGTGCGGCCGTCGACCGCGAGGCCGAGGTCGCGAGATCATGTAGCCAGGGCGATTCTCCTCCCCGAGCGTTCGTACGGCCCGAGGATCGTCGCCGTGCGTACGGGCCGGATCGGTCCCGGCCGAGAACCGCGCGAGAAGGGATGCCCGCGAGCGGTTCTTACGCCGTTCTCGCGTCGGACTCCTAGGCTGACCCCGTGCCCACCGAGACCCGGAACATGCTCGTCGCCGAGGACGACCGCAGCGTCCGCGACTCGCTCGTGCTCGCCCTGAGCGTCGCGGGCTATGCGGTCGAAGCCGTCTCCGACGGCGTGCAGGCGCTCGATTCCGTCGCCCGCCATGAACCCGACGCTCTCGTCCTCGACGTGATGATGCCCAACGTCGACGGACTGACGGTCTGCCGTCGACTGCGCGCCGAGCGCCGGTCGGTGCCGGTCCTGATGCTCACCGCGAGGCACGAGGTCTCCGATCGGGTCGCCGGGCTCGACGCCGGCGCCGACGACTACCTCGTCAAGCCGTTCGCGCTCGACGAGCTGTTGGCGCGGGTTCGCGCGCTGCTGCGGCGCGGCAGCCTGGCGGGCAACGAGGAGACGCTCCGGGTCGGCGACCTCGAGCTCGACCCGCAGCGCCGGTCGGCGCGGCGCAGCGACCGCGACCTCGAGCTCACCAAGACCGAGTTCGACCTGCTCGAGCTGCTCATGCTCAACGTCAACATCGTCTTGGAACGCGACACGATCTACGACCGAATCTGGGGCTTCGACTTCGAGACCAGCTCGCGTTCGCTCGACGTGTACGTCGGCTATCTCCGGCGCAAGACCGAGGCCGGCGGCGAGCCTCGCCTGCTCCACACCGTCCGCGGGGTCGGGTACGTCCTGAGGCCGTCGTGAGCCTGCGCTGGAAGATCGCGGTCGGTCTTGCGGCCATCGCGGCGTTGGTCAGCGCGTTCTGCGCCACCGGCGCCTACCTCACGACCTCGCGTCAGTTGCGCAACGGCATCGACGACTCGCTCACGAGCCGCTCGGCCGGCGTTCGAGACGGTGGACGCGGCGGACCGGTGCCGAGGCCGGGACCCGATTCGATCGAGTGCCCACCCCCCGGGCTCCTCGAGCCCGCGTCGGCCGCCCAGCTCGTCGATGGCGACGGAACGACGGTGACACAATGCCTGGCCGGCGCGGTGGCCTTGCCGGTCGACGCCCGCGACCGCGTGCTCGCCCGGCAAGGCGGCGCCGACCGGCTGCGCACCGTCACCGTCGGCGGCAGGGAGTACCGCATGCTGACGGCGGCGTTGCCCGAGCACGGCGCGCTCCAGACCGCGCGCGGCCTCGACGAGATGCAGTCGGTGCTGTCGTCGCTCGCGTTGCGACTCCTCGTGATCGGAGTGGTCGGGACGATGGCGGCCGCGCTCCTCGGCTGGTTCCTCGCCCGCCGGATCGTCCGACCCATCGACGAGCTGCGCGACACCGCGGAGAAGATCGCCCACACGCAGGACCTCGACGTCCCCATTCCCACCACCGGAGGCGGAGAGGTCGGCAGTCTCGCCACCAGCTTCTCCACCATGGTCGATCGGCTGGGGACCTCGCGCCGCCAGCAACGCCAGTTGATCACCGATGCCGGGCACGAGTTGCGGACGCCGCTCACGAGCCTTCGCACCCACGCCGAGCTGCTCGAACGCGATCTGCTCGACGCCCAGCAGCGGCGGTCGGCGGCGAGGGGCATCCAGGTCGAGGTCGAGGAGCTGACCAGCCTCGTCGGAGAGCTCGTCGAGCTCGCGACCGATCAGTCGGCCAACGTCGAGGAGCCCGCACCGATCGTGCTGGCCGACGTCGCGCACGAGGTGTGCGAGCTCGCCCGGCGCCGGAGCGGGCGCACGATCAGGGTCGACGCGTCGGCGGACGAGCCGGTGATCGCGCGGCCGCAGATGATGCACCGCGCGATCACCAACCTCGTCGACAACGCGCTGAAGTACGGCCCCCGCGGCACCCCGATCGACGTGGTCGTCGGCCGGGCACGAGTCGAGGTGCTCGACCGCGGACCCGGCATCGCCGCCGAGGACCAGCCCCACGTGTTCGAGCGGTTCTACCGTGCGGCCGCCGCCCGCACGGAGCCGGGCTCCGGGCTGGGGCTCGCGATCGTGGCCCAGATCGTCGAGCGGCACGGCGGCACCGTGTGGGCCCGGAACCGCGACGACGGCCCGGGCGCGTCCGTGGGGTTCGACCTCACGGGCTGACGGTGGCCCAGGACAGGCCGGTCACCCCTGCGCACAACCTCCTTGACGGTTGGACCACTCCGTTTGCAGCTGCCACCGGGTGCCGTTCGAGAGGGTCACCGGTGCCGCGAACCGCCACGCGCACTTGTCGCCGATCTCCATGCCTGCGTCGTCGAGCCAGGCCGCGTCACCCAGTGGGCGGGCGTCGGTCATGGCCTCGAGCAACTCGTGCGCGGCGATGTTCACCCAGGCCTGTGTCGCCTCGGTGAACCCGTTCGCGCCGAGGCGCACACGCGGGGTGCATCCGATCCGCCCGCTCGGGTTCGGCAGGTACACGTACGCGACCTCGTTGCCACCGATGCGCGCCGAGTCGTGGAGCCCGCAGTACGTGATGCGCGATGGCGCGTTCGCCGTGAAGACGAAGTAGACGCCGGCCGGATCGGGCGCACGGTGCGTCAGCTTGGCGATCTCGGCCACCAGCGCCGGACCACCTGTGCGCACCGGCGGCGCGCTCGCGTCGTCGAACGTCGCCGCCGGCGACGCACCAACCGGAGCGCCGCGCAGGTACTGCCCGGCAAGCTGGAGATACCCCGAACCGGGGAGCCCGGCAAAGAACGACGCGACCGCGGTGTGGGCGTCGGCCGGGAACGCGCCGGGGCTGCCCCACCAGATGGTGTAGAGGTGCGGGGCCGCCAGGACGGCACCCCCGTGGTCCACCAGCTGCGAGCCGTCGGGCACCGCACCGGCTCCCTGCAACGCGACCGCGTGCACCGACGCGGTTCGCCTGGTCGTCCGGGGTCCGCCGCCGGAGACGGGACTGCACGCGGCGACCGTAGCGAGGGCCACGGACGCGAGCGCGCGACGGACAGCAGTTCGAGACATGGGGCAACTCCCTCGTCGAAGGTGACGGGGGAAGTCGCGATCCGGGTTCTAGCACACGAGCGTCGCCGCGTGCCCGGCCGGCACGAGCCGCGACGGGTTCAGCGCGGGTCGGGGGCGCCGGCGAAGACCGACCCGTCGACCGTGATGTAGGTCGCGCGGCAGCGCGCCACCAGCTCGCCGTCGGCTGACATCTCACCGGTGATGTGGAGCTTGCGCCGCTCGCGCGAGGCGAGGCGGCACCGGACGACCAGCGGCGTCTCGACCGGCACGGCGGCCTCGAACCGGACCGTCAGCTCGCCGGTGAACGCGGGCTCGTCGAGGCGAGCGATGACGAACCCCGTCACGTCGTCGAACAGCGCCGCCACCATCCCGCCGTGCACGCGGTTCGGCGCACCCTCGAATGCACGCCGGAAGGCCGTCTGCACGACCACGTCGTCGCCTTCGTGACGCAGAGCGAAGTCGATGCCGGTCGGGTTGGCGGCACCGCCGACGGCGCGGTCCTCGAAGCCGGCGCCGGAGTCCCCGCCCGGGAAGCCGGTGGAATCGCCTGCGGCGCGGGCCGCCTGCATGCGAGCGAGGCGATCGCGCCGTGCGCCCTTGCGCATCTCGGCGACTTCGCGGGTCGCGTGTTCGGCGAGCGCCCGCAGGGCATCGTCGGGCCGGTCGTGGGCGACGAAGGCGTGGTTGAGGTCCCGCAGGGCGGCCGCCGCGACCAGTCGTGAATCTTCGGACGGGTCCATCCCGGGCAGACTAGGGGGCCGTGACCTCCGACGACGAGCTGCTCGGTTTCGGCGACGCCCGGACGTCATCCGGGTCGCTGCGCCACCTGCCCGGCCTCGACGGCCTGCGCGGCATCGCCGTCGCCGCGGTGGTCTGTTTTCACGGCGGTTGGGGCTGGATGCGCGGCGGGTTCCTCGGCGTGTCGCTGTTCTTCACGCTGTCGGGCTTCCTCATCACGTCGTTGCTCCTCTCCGAGGCGAACGGGTCGCGGCGGATCTCGCTGGTGGGCTTCTGGGTGCGCCGAGGGCGGCGCCTCCTCCCGGCCGCCTGGCTGACGCTGGGCGCGGCCTTGGTGCTCGGGGCGTTGGTGCTCGAGGGAGCGGCGATGCGCCAGCTCCCCGGTGACGTCTTCGCCGCGCTGTGCAACGTGGCCAACTGGCACTTCCTCGTCGCTCGGGTGAGCTACGCCCAGCTGTTCTCCTCCCCGTCGCCGGTCCTGCACTTCTGGAGCCTCGCGATCGAGGAGCAGTTCTACCTCGTGTTCCCACTGGTCGTGGCCGTGATCGTCGCGTTGGGTGGACGCTGGCGTTCGCGGCTCGCGGCGTTCGCCGTCACCGGCATCGTGGTGTCGTGGTCGCTGCCGATCGTGCTCGGCTGGTCGGCGGACCGCGTCTACTACGGCACCGACACGCGCGCGGGCGAGCTCCTCGTGGGCGTCGTGCTCGCGTTGCTCGTGGCTCGACCGGGTTTCCGGGCCGCGGTGGTGCGCCGGTTCTGGCCCCGGTTCGGCGCGACGGCCTTCGGCACGCTCGCGCTCGTGGGGTCCCTGGTGCTGTGGACCCACCTCGACCGGGCGTCGGCGTTCCTGGGCCGGGGCGGCTTCGCCCTCCAGGCGCTGCTCTCGGCGGGGATCATCCTCGCCGCGACGTTGCCGGTCGGCCCCGTGCGCCGGCTCACCACCCTCGCGCCGCTCCGGCGCCTCGGTCGGATCTCGTACGCCGTCTACCTGTTCCACTGGCCGCTGTTCGTGTGGCTCACACCGTCGCGAACCGGGCTCGGTCGGGCTGCGACGTTCGTGGTGGTCGTGGCGACATCGGTCCTGCTGGCCGAGCTGAGCGCGCGCGTGTTGGAGCTCCCGATCCGGCGCGGCCGGGGCGTCCTCGGCGTGGAGGCCTGGCGCCCGAGCTTCGTCGTGCCGGTCGTGCTGGTCGCGCTCATCGCCGGCATCGTCGCCGTCGGCCGCGCTCCCGTGCGCGCGGGCGCGTTCGACGCCGACACTGCGTCCGCGACCCTGGCGTCGCTCCGCCACCGGCGAACGGCGCCCCCGGCGGCGCCGCCGCAGTCGACCGTCCCGCCGCCGCGCTCGACCGTCCCGCCGCCGCGGTACGCATTCTTCGGCGACTCGATCTCGCTCTCGCTGGCGCTTGCCACCGCGCCCTGGGAGTCGCGTACGCACGGTGCAATCGGCACCGACGGCATGACGGTGCTGGGCTGCGGGATCGTTCGTGGCGGCCTCCAACGCGCCGAGTACGCGGCACCGGTCGCGGCGCGCTGCGATGCCTGGCCCCGCACGTGGGCGGCAGCCATGGACAAGGGGCACGCGGACCTGGCGCTCGTGATGTCGGGCCAGTGGGAGCTCGTCGACCACAAGCTGGCCGGCGACTCGCAGTGGCGCCACGCCGGTGATCCCGTCTACGACGACGTCGTGCGCCGCGAGTACCTCGCGGCGACCGATCTCCTCGCGTCGAAGGGAGCGGTCGCCGTGTGGATCACGGTTCCCCACTTCGGGCCGCCCGACACCATCGCGACCGACGCGATGCGGTCGTATCACGACCCCGTGCGCGTCGACCGGGTCAACCAGATCATCCGCGAGGTCGTCGCGGCCCGGCCGGCGACGGCCCGGCTCATCGATCTCGCGACCTGGATGCAGACGCGCGTCGACGACCGCGTGCTGCGCAAGGACGGCGCGCACTTCAACTTCGACGACCACGACCACGTCGGCGTCGACTTCATCGGGCCGCAACTGGTCGACGTCTGGAACGACGTCTGGAGGTCGCGACATCACTGAGCCCGGTCGCCCGAGCGCAAGGGGAGGCGCTCAGGCGGCCAGGCCGGCCACCAGCCCGAGCCCCACCCCGAGGACCGCGACGCCCAGCGCGTGACGTGGCGCGCTCCGGTGCCGAACCGAGTACCCGACGCCCACTCCGGCCAGGTGGAGCACCGCGGTGGCGACGAGGAACCCGGCGCCGTAGACCAGCGGGTGGGTCGCGGCGGGCACCTCCACACCGTGTGCATGCCCGTGCACGAGGCCGGCCGCGGCGACGAGACCCAGCGCCGGGCCCGCCCCGAGGGTGGGGCCGACGAGGAGCGCGCCGCCGAGCACGACGACCGACAGCGCGACCGCGAGCTCCCCTCCTGGAAGCGAGAG
Organism: Acidimicrobiia bacterium; assembly: GCA_046331155.1. Taxonomy (GTDB): domain Bacteria; phylum Actinomycetota; class Acidimicrobiia; order IMCC26256; family CAWATG01; genus JAXLRK01. The sequence continues at coordinate 60,704 of JAXLRK010000002.1, read as the reverse complement.
GCCGCCGATCCCGAGGATCCCGCCGACGCACATCGAACCGAGGAACGCCGCGGGGAGCTGCCACGGGCGGCGCAGCACGGTGGCGAGGATGCCGACCGTGACCATCGCGAAGAGGTGATCCACCCCCGACACGGGGTGCTCGATCCCCGACCACCAGCGGCCGAGGGGCAGGCCGGTGTGGGCGACGGCCGGGGCCGCCGGCACCATCGACGCGAGCACGACGGTCACCACGAACAATGGGCCGCGGCGTACGGCGGGCATGGTTCCTCCGGTGCGCCGGTCGGACTCGGCGGTCGCGGCGGTCGCGGCGACGAGATTCGGGTCGTGACCCATGGAGCGAAGAATACGGCGGGCCGGCCCGACGCACCACGGGATGGGATCCGGCTCGGGTGGGCGGTCCGGCCGCGAGGCTTCGGCAGCGGGTCACCCGCCGGCCACCCTCCGGTCACGCGCCGGTGACCCGAGATGCCCGCGTCGGGTCCCGGCCGAGACCGGATGGCCTGTCGGGCCGGTGATCTAGCCTCGTGCCGCAAAGGAGGGTGCGATGCGCGAGCTCACCGGCACGGTGTTCGGCCGTTGGTACGTGACGCTCTTCGGTATCACGTTCGCAGTGCTGTGCCTCCGCCACCTCGGCTGGCGGCGCACCGGCGTCTACACCATCGTCGCGCTCGCGATCGGCGCGCTCGCCGAGAACGGGTCGGTGCACCTCGGCATCCCGTACACCCGCTACGCGTTCGACGAGTCGTTGCGCGGCAAGGAGCTGTTCATCGGCGACGTACCCCTCATGGTGACGCTGAGCTACACGTTCATGAGCTACTTCGCGTTCGCCGGCGCGCGCCTGGTCGTCGCCGGCCCCCGCCGGACCCGCTCGGCGTCACCGGTGCTGGAGTACCTCGTCGCCGTGATGCTCGCCGTGTGGGCGCTCTGGATCGTCGACCCGGTCAGCCGGCTCGGCGCGCACTTCTTCCTCGGCGAGCTGTTCCACTACGAGGGCCCGGGCTTCTGGTTCGGGCTCCCGCTCGGCAGCCAGCTCGGGTTCGCGCTCACCGCGGCCGTCCTCGTCGGACTGCTCACGTACCTCGGTCGCGACGAGCCCGACCGTGCGATCGCGTCACCGCTCCGTCACCCGCGCCTCCCCGCGCTCGCCGGCTACGTCGGCCAGGTGCTGCTCATGACGGGCGCCGCGTTCGCCGTGGCCCGGCTCGACGGGAACGCCGTCGTCGTCCGGCAGGCGGACGCGCTGGCCGGCGCGACCTTCGTGCTCGCGGTCCCGATGGTGTTGTTGACCGCGGTGCACTGGCGCTCGTCGGCCCGATGAGCGACCTCGTGCCGGAGACGTTCGTGTCGGGGACGCCGTGGCTCACGGTCAGGCCAGCTTCATGAACAGGCGTTCGACCTCGGCCAGCGGATAACCCTCGGCCTCGGCCTGTTGGGGGTGCTCCATGCAGTACGCGAGCCCGGCCGCGAGCAACCGGAACCCGACCTGCTCGAGGGCTCGGGTCGCCGCCGAGAGCTGCGTGACGATGTCACGACACTCCTCGTCCTCGTCGAGCATGCGGTGCACGGCCCGGACCTGACCCTCGGCGCGGCGCAGGCGCTTCCGCAGGTCGTCACGGACGTCGTCGGGGATGCGCATCATGACTCCGATCCGGTCAGTGGCTGAAGTGGACGACGGGCAGCCGGCGAGCGAGCCAGCCGGGCAGGTACCAGTTGCGCTCGCCGAGGAGCGCCATCGTGGCGGGCACGATCATCACCCGCACGATGGTTGCGTCGAGCAACACCGCGAGCGCGAGCGTGATCCCGAGCTCGGTCGGCGGGATCGGTCCCGTCACGCCGAACGCGACGAAGACGACGATCATGATCAGCGCCGCATTGGTGATCGGGCGGCCGGTGCGGGCGATGCCCTCGCTGACGGCCCGGCGCGTGTCGCCCGTGTCCTCGTAGCGCTCCCGGATCGCAGCGAGCAGGAAGAGCTGGTAGTCCATCGAGAGGCCGAACAGCAACGCGAAGAAGAACAACGGTGCCCAGGCGTCGACGAATCCCTGGGCGTGGATGCCGATGAGGCTCGCGCCGACGCCGTGCTGGAACACGATCGTCGCGAACCCGAACGCCGCGCCCACGGTCAGGAGGTTCATGGCGATGGAGAACAGGGCGATCACGAGACTCCGGAACACGACGAGCAGCAGGACGAACGCGACGACGAGGATCACGCCGATGGCGAGCGGCGCGCGACCGGTCAGCACGGACGTGAGGTCGTGGTTCTGCGCGGCGGGGCCGCCCACGCGCGCAGCCGGCGCGACCGCGGCGACATCACGGCGCAGGTCCGACACCAGGCGCGTGGTGGCCGGGTCGTCGACCGGAGTGGTGCCCGTCACGCGCACGACCACTCGGCCCGACGCGGCCGGCTCGGTCACGACCCGGGCGTCGACGACCCCGGGCGTCTTGGCCGCGACCCGCACGACCGCAGCGGCGTCGTTCGACGGCGTCGTGATCAACACGGGCGACGCCGCACCCGGTCCGAAGGCCGCCACCATGGTGTCGTAGCCGTCACGGCTCGTACGGCCCTGGTCCACCACGTGAGCGCCGGGCATGCCCAACCGGATCCCCAGGGCCGGTGCGGCCAGCCCGAGCAGCAGCACGATCCCGAGCCCCAGCACGAGCGCAGGCCTGCGCAGCGCGACGCGCGTGATGCGCTGCCAGCGCGTCTCGGCGGCGATGTCGGGATCCTCCAGGCCATGGGGGTGGGCCTTGCCCCTCGTCTTCAACACCCGGTCCCCGAGCGCGACGAGCACGGCGGGCAAGAGCGTCAGGGACGCGGCCGCGACCGCGACGACCGCCAGGATCATGCCGAGCGCCATCGAGCGGAACACCATGACCGGCACGAGGAACACCGCGGCGAGCGAGAACACGACCGTCAGCGCCGAGAGGAAGACGGCCTTCCCCGCGGTGGACAGCGTGCCGGCGATCGCCTCGACCGGCTCGACGCCCTCGGCGCGCTCTTCGCGGTAGCGCGACACGATGAACAGGCTGTAGTCGATGCCGACGGCGAGCCCGATCATCATCGAGAAGTTCATCGCCCACACCGACAGCGGAATGGCCAGGCCCAGCAGGTGCAGCGAGGCGAAGCCGATCGAGATCCCGGCCAGGGCAAGGAGGAGCGGGATGCCGGCGGCCACCGCGCTGCCGAACGCGACGAGCAGCAACAGCACGCTCGGCAGCCCCGACAGCAGCTCGGCCTTGTGCAGCGCCTCCTCGTTGGTCCGGTTGAAGTCGGCCCACACCGGCCACTCCCCAGTCACGTCGGCGGTGGCTCCGTGCGTGAGGTGCAAGGTACCGACGTAGTCGCCCAGCCGGCCGGCCGACACGGGCCGATCCGCGTCCGCGGTGGCCTTCAGCGCGACCGGGATCAGGACGGTTCGGCCGTCGCGAGCGACGAGGCCGGACGAGGGTGGCATGGAGAACGGGTCCACCACGGCGGTGGAGCCCGGCGCGCCGCGCAAGGCGGCAACGAGCTCGCGCGCCCCGGCCGGATCGGTCGCGACCGGACGCGGCTGCCGGTACACCACGTAGGCGGACTCGGCGCCGAGGCCGGCGAAGTCGCGCCGGATCTCGTCGCGGACGGATTGCGACGTCGTCCCCTGCGCTTCCCAGCCCGCCCCCGACAACGCGCCGGTCAGGGTCAGCGCCAGTGGCGCCGCGGCCAGGGCCAGGAGGATCCAGGTGAGGATGACGGCCCGGTGGCGGCGCGCCGCGAACCGGGCGATCCGCGCCAGGATGCCGGTGGCCGGGCCGGATCCTGCGGGATGGGTGTGCGCCGCGGGAAGGTGCTCGGGCGGCCCGGCCTGCTCCGGGTGCCGGCCGGACGGTTCCGAAGGCGCATCGGTCGGTTGCATCATCATACCCATGGGGGTATGGTATCCATACCCCTCAGGGTATGCAAGCCCCGAGGACGGAGGAGTCTGCGGAGGACGTGACATGGGTCAGTACCGGGATGTCGTGAAGGACCTGCGCGAGCCCACCAAGGAGCTCCGGGCCGCCAGCCCGGAGGTGTGGGGCGGGTTCGGCCGGCTGCACGAGGCCGCGATGGCCGAAGGCGCGCTGCCGAGCAAGGTCAAGGAGCTCATGGCGCTCGCGATCTCCGTCGTGAAGCGCTGCGACGGATGCATCGCCTACCACGCGCGTGGCGCCGCGGCCCGTGGTGCCACGGCCGCCGAGGTCGCCGAAGCGTTGGGCGTGGCGATGCTCATGGACGGTGGGACGTCGTCCGTCTACGGTCCGCGTGCGTGGAGCGCATTCCACGAGTTCGCGCAGCCCACCGACGGCTGAACCGCAGCCGCCGATCGAGAGGCCGAAGGAGCGCCGTGGACGCCAGCGACTGGGATCGCCGCTACGACACCGCCGAGTTCGTCTGGCACACCGACCCGAACCGGTTCCTGCCACCTGAGGCCGCCGGCCTCTCCCCCGGCCGCGCGCTGGACCTCGCCTGCGGCGAAGGGCGCAACGCCGTCTGGCTGGCCTCGCAGGGCTGGCAGGCGACCGGCGTCGACTTCTCGACCGTCGGCATCTCGAAGGGCGCGGACCTCGCGGCGAGACACGGCGTGCACGTGGAGTGGATCGTCGACGACGTCACCACCTGGTCTCCACCCCCGGACGGCTACGACCTCGTCGTCGTCTTCTACCTCCAGCTCCCCGAGGTGCCGCGCCGGGCCGCGATGGCCGTTGCGGCCCGCTCGCTGGCACCGGGCGGCACCCTGCTCGTCGTCGGCCACGACCTCGCCAACCTGAGCGAGGGTGTCGGCGGCCCGCAGGACCCATCGGTCCTCTACACGGCCGGTGATCTCGTCGACGACCTCGAACGGTCCGGTGTCGCCTTGGCGGTGGAACGCTCCGAGGAGCTCCGACGGCCCGTGGAGACCGACGCCGGTACGCGAGAAGCGATCGACTGCTTCGTCCGGGCTCGGCGGGTCGACTGAAACGGAGGCCCGCTCAGCTCCCGGTCACGTTCGGGACGCGGGCGTCCCAGGCGGGTTGAACCGTCCGGGCACCGCATCGGGATTGGCGACGCAGACCTCGCACTCGAGGCCGTCGGGATCGCGGAAGAACATGCTCAGGACCGGTCCGAAGTCGGTGACGAAGTTGTCGGCCGCGCCCCGCGCGATGAGCCGCCGGCGGATCGTCTCGAACGCGTCGAGCGACGCGGCGTGGAGCGCGAGGTGGTCGATCCGGCCGCGCCCGAACATCGGCGTCTGCCGGTCCGCCTCGCGGTTCCCCTCGATCTCGAACACGTTGAGCTCCGAGTGCGGACCGATCGCGATGATCGAGAGCCGCGGGCCCGATCCGTCGGGGAACTCGGTGCCGTCGAAGCGCACCTCGGCACCGAACACCTCCCGGTAGAACGCGTGGAGGCGCGCCGAGTCCTTCGTGATGGTCGCGACGTGGTCGAACCCGTCCAGCAGCATCGGGCCCCCCTCGTGGTCGACACCCGTCGCGCGGACAGGCTACGCCGCGCCCAGCAGCCGCGGACGCCGGCTCGGATGCCCGATCAGCAGCTCTCGATCCGGGCGCGCGAGCGCGAGGCCGAGCGCCGTGGCCCCCGCCCGCGACGGGTGCCCCCGCCCTGCCACGCCCATACCACGTCTCGTGGGATCCACGCGTCCGCGGTCGCGCCCATACCACGTTACGTGGGGCTCACGGTCCCCGTGGCAACCCGAGCGCCGCACCGCGGGCCACGACGACGCGGACCGGGGCCGTGCGCCGGTCCTGCACGAGCACGGGCCGCTCGAGCCTCACGCCGCTTCCATCGCGAGCAGCGCCGCCTTCATCTCGACACCACCGCCGTAGTTTCCGATCGACCCGTCGCTGCGCACGACGCGGTGGCACGGAACCACGAGCGGCACCGGGTTGTGCGAGCAGGCACTCCCCGCGGCCCGCACGGCCTTCGGGTTCCCTGCCGCGGCGGCGACCGCGGCGTAGCTCTCGGTGGAGCCGTAGGGGATCTCGCACAGGTGCACGAGTGCGGCACGGCGGAAGCCGTGGACCAGACGCAGGTCGACGGCGACGTCGAACCTTCGACGCCGGCCCGCGAAGTACTCGTCGAGCTGGCGGGCCACGGTGTCGGTGCGCCGCCCGGCGCGCAGGATCCGCGGGCTCACGCGTTCCGCCAGCGCGGCGAGCACGGCCTCGTGGGTCTCGCGCTCGAACGCGAGCCGGACCAGGCCGACGGCCGTCACGGCGACGAGCAGCGAACCGAAAGGGCTGTCGACGGTCCGGTAGGCGACGTCGAGCAGCTCGCCATCGTCGGCGCGTCGCACCAGCTGTTCGTGCAGCGCCTCCAACTCGCGGCCCGTCGGCGCGGGGGCCGCCACCGCCAGGTCGTGCAACATCTGCGCGTCGGCACTCCGGTCGTCCGTCATCGTCCGCCTCCCTTCCCGTACGTGCGCCGTAGCGCGGCAATGCCGTCGGCCGCGTTCCGGCGCGCCGCGGCTTCACTGCACTCCAACAGCTCCGCGACCTCGCGATACGGCAACCCGCCGAGATGGTGGGCGACGACCGCGCCCCGCTGCTTCGGCGACAGTGTGTCCAGCGCGACTCGCAGCGCATCACCATCGGCGTCCGCGACCGCGTCGGGGACCCCGATACTGGTGACCTGCTCGGGAAGGCCGCTGGTCGGGACGGGGCCGCGCCCGGCCGCGCGGAGCTGGTCGATGGCCTTGTGGTGCGCGATGGTCACCAGCCACGCCCGCACGTTGCTGTCGGGGCGCAGCTCGGGATAGGCGCGCATCGCGGCGAGGAACGTCTCCGACCAGGCGTCGTCCGCGTCGACCGAGCCCAGCAGGGCGCGGCACACCCGCAGCACCACCGCACCGTGCTCGGCCACCACGCGCTCGAACGGCTCCATGCTCACATCCTGCCAACGATCCGGCACCCGGTTTCGTGAGGTTCGCAGGCGAGAACGGGCCCGACCCCTGCGATTGGTTCCCGTGGCACGCCGGAACACGACCAGCGGGCAGTCGCCGGGATCCGGCCGGGCTACCGCTCGAAGATGCTGGCGTAGCGCGCCGCGGTCTCGTCGCCGAAGTCCGAGTGTTGCGTGCCCGCGGCGGCGACGGGAGGGCCGGGCCTTCTCACGGGCCCGGGGTGGGCCCGGTCGATCGCGCTGCCAGCTCGGCGCGCAGCTCCTCCTCGAGACCATGGCGGCGCGCCTGCCACAGGCCGTACTTCGCCATCAGCCCGTTGATCGTGAGCACCATCGTCTTGTTCGGCGGTGTCGTGAACCCACTCGACGTGTGCGGCGCGTAGACGGCGACACCGTCGTCGCTCACCGTGAGCCACCCCGTGAACATGCGGGTCCCGAGCCCCACGAGCTGCGGCCGGTAGGCGTGCGCGAGGAAGCCGGCACGGCGCGCACCCGGCGGGAGGATGCCGCGCGAGGCGACCAGGTGGAGACCCGCCGCGTCGTGACCGGCCGGCTCGACCGGAACGACGACCGGGAAGCCGTCGGCGCCCGTCCACGCGAGCACCCGGTGTGGGAGCACCGCGAGCTGCACGCTCGCGCGGTCGAGGTCGACGCGCGGCCCGGTGCCGTTGCCGGGAGGCGACTGCGAGTCGGGCGCGGGCGGGAGCGCCGCGCCGAGCACCTCGGGTTCACCCCCTGCTGCGAGATCCGGCCACACGACGAGACGCTCGACCGCGATGTCGACGAACACGCGCTCTTCGTAGTACTCGTGCAGGAGGCGGTCCCACACGAGCCCCTGCTTGAGGGCGCCGAGGTGCTGCTCGGCTTGGGGTGTGAACGCGGTGAGCCGTTCGGGCGACGGTACGAGGTCGACCGAAGCGGTGCCCTGTGCGAGCACGAAGCACGGGCTCGCCGAGGTCCCGTGTTCGCGGGAGTGGTAGGCGAGCGCGACCTTGGGGTTGCGAACGATCCGTTCCAGCTTCTTCGCCAGACCCAGCGACGTCGTGAAGCCGAGCGCCGCATCGTCCCGCTCGGCCATCCCGCACGGGGCGACGCCGGTGACGACCGCGCCGCCCGCCGGCGTGACGTAGGCCGCGGCCACGGTGAGGTCGCCGCGCAGGATGCCGTCCACCTCGTCGGACCACATGATCGGTGCCGGAGCCATGGCACTCCCTCCTCTCGCGAGCCGGAACCGGGGGGATCCACGGGTTCGAGGTCCGCGACAGCACAGCATGCCCCGTCGGCGTTCCCGTTGCACGGGGACGCCACCAGGAGGTGACGCCGCGCGCGCCCTACGTCGCCGGCATGTCGCGGGTCGCGATCACGTCGACCCCGGTCCCGAGCGCGTCGGCGAGGACGACGTCGCCCATCCGCACCGGTGCCCGCACCGCCACGTCGCGTAGCACCGAGCACAGCTCGAGGACCATGCCCTTCGGGACCTCGCTGCGGGTCCGTACCGGGAGGCGCGCCCACCGCCCGCCGGTCACGGCGACGGTCGTCGTGACGATCCGACGCGGGTCGGTGTGCTCCCGCCGCGCGAACTCGTCGCCCTTGCGGCAGGCGAAGCCGCGAACCTCGACGATCTCGTCGTCGTCGCCCTCCTCCACCTCGAGACGGCAGCCGAGCGGGCAGCCGATGCACAGGTAGTGGGTCACGGTCACGGGCCCACCGTCACCGCGCTCTGGCCCACCAGTGCGTCTGCCGTCGCCGGTCATGCGTCGTTCCCGTCACGCGCCACGACGTCGACGCGGAGCGCGTCGCCGTGGAAATGCTCGAGGATGCCCGGCCGCACCTTGAGCGACACCATCTCCGCGGGCACGACGTAGCGCAGCGGCTTCTGGTACACGTCGCCCAACCGCAGCCGGCTGCGTTCGAGCGGCCGGCGGACGCGCAGGTACACGGTGTGCTCGCGGTCCGACGAGATCGTGTGCGGCACGCAGTATGCGACGTTCTCGCCCGGGACCAGCCGGATGTTGTCGGCCGGTGGCCGGAGGCCGAGGACCACGCCGGCCGCACCGCGGCCCGCGAGCCTCGCCTCCTGGCTCACGAAGTCCACCAGGTCGTGGACGTGCACGACGTTACCGGCCGCGAACACGCCGTCGCGGGTGGTCTCCATGGAACTGTCGACGACGGGTCCCCCGGTGCCGGGGTCGAGGCGGGCGCCCAGCCGGCGTGAGAGCTCGTTCTCGGGGACGAGGCCGATCGAGAGGAGCAGCGTGTCACACGCCACGTCGCGGCTGCGACCGAGCTGCGGCACGAGGTGCTCGTCGACGGGCGCCACCGTCACGCGCTCGACGCGATCACGCCCGTGGATGCCGACGACGGTGGTCGAGAGGTGCAGGGGGATGTCGAAGTCGTGGAGGCACTGCACGATGTTGCGGGAGAGGCCGTTCGCATGGGGCAGGAGCTCGAACACGCCGACCACCTCGCAGCCCTCGAGCGTGAGCCGTCGCGCCATGATGAGCCCGATGTCACCCGACCCCAGGATGGCGACGCGCCGACCCGGTAGGTAGCCGATGACGTTCACGAACCGCTGGGCGAGCCCGGCGGTCATGACGCCCGCCGGTCGATCGCCGGGGATGTGGGCGGCGCCCCGGGTGCGTTCCCTCGCCCCCATCGCCAGCACGACCGCGCGGGCGTCGACGGTCCGCAGACCGTGCCGGGCCGACAGCACCGTGACCCGGTGCCGGTCGTCGACGTCGTGGACGAACGCGTCGGTCAGCACGTCGACGTCGTGGGTCAGCAGCGAGTCGAGGAAGCGCTGCGCGTACTCCGGGCCGCTCAGCTCCTCGCGGAACTCGTGGAGACCGAAACCGGTGTGGATGCACTGGTTGAGGATCCCACCCGCCTCGGCTTCGCGATCGACGACGAGCACGCGCTCGACACCACGTTCCATCGCCTCGAGCGCGGCGGCCATGCCCGCGGGACCGGCTCCGACGACGACGAGGTCGTACGACGAGCGCAGCCGCCCGGGATCGCCGACGATCACGACGGTTCCTCGCGCGCCGCCCCGAGCGCGCCGCGCTTGTCGAGCACGAGCCACGACCCCGGCCCTCGCTTGGTGACCTCCGGCAGCCGCACGTCGAACGCCTTCGCGAGAAGCTCCATGCACCGCGAGGTGCAGAAGCCACCCTGGCAACGGCCCATGCCCGCGCGCGTGCGGAACTTCACCCCGTCGAGGGTGCGCGCGCCGCGCGCCATCGCCTCGGCCACCTCCCCTTCGGTCACGAGCTCGCAGCGACAGACCACATGGGCGAAGCGCGGGTCCGACGCCGCGAGCGCGCTCAGCTCGGTCGGGCTCATCGCCGCGACCCTCACCGGGCGCTCGATCCCGGGGACGAAGGCGGTGTCCTCCTCGAGCACGAGCCCGCCGTCGCGCAGGATCTCGACCACGAGCTCCGCGATGGCGGGCGCGGCGGTGAGCCCGGGCGACTGGATCCCGGCGGCGTTCACGAAACCGCGCACCGAGGTCGGACCGATCACGAAGTCCTCGGTGTCCGCGACCGCCCGCAGGCCCGCGAACTCGGCGATGCAGTCGCGCGCGCTGATGCCGGGCACGAGGCGCGACGCCCGACGGAACACGTCCTCCGCGCCGGCCGCGGTGGTCGTGAGGTCTTCGCGGTCGTCGACCTCCTCGGCCGTCGGCCCGACCATCACCGTCCCGTCGTACGTCGGGATCACCAGCACACCCTTCGAGGTCGGGGTCGGGCAGCCGTAGATCGTGCGGCGCACGATGCCCTCGAGGCGCCGGTCGAGGAGGTACTCCTCGCCCTTGCGGACCCGGAGACCGAACGTGTCGGTGCCCGCGAACGCCGCAACCCGGTCGGCGAAGACGCCGGCGGCGTTCACGACGAAACGGCTGGCGACGGGCCCGCGCGTCGTCTCGAGCACGAGACCCTCGCCGTCGGTGGCGATGCCGGTCACGGCACGCTCGAGCCTCAGCTCGACACCGTTGCGGCACGCACTCTCGACGAGCGCGAAGCACGCCTCGTACGGGTTCACGACGGCCGACGTGGGCGCGTGCAACGCGGCGACGATCTCGGGCGCGAGGTTCGGCTCCTCGCGCCGGATCCGGGGAGGTTCCCAGAGCTCGAGGCCGGGAACGCCGTTCGCCTCACCCCGGGCCAGCAGGGACCGCAACACGTCGACCTCGCCGTCGGTCGTCGCGACGGTCAGGTCGCCGTTGCGCCGGAACCCGAAGCCGAGGTCCGCGGCGAGCGACTCCCATCTGCGGTTCCCCGCGTACTCCAGCCGGCCCTTCAGCGTGCCGGGCGGGCTGCGGTGCCCGCCGTGGACGATCCCGCTGTTGGCCTTGCTCGTCCCGAACCCCACGTCGCTCTCGCGCTCGAGGAGCAGGACCTGGACGCGATACCGGGCGAGCTCCCGGGCCAAGGCGCAGCCGACCACGCCGCCGCCCACGATCGTCACGTCGTACCGCATCCGCCCCTCCCCCGGCGCTCCGTCCCGGTCTCCGGCGGCGAAGATCCTCGCGCGCGACGGCCGGCGCCCACGGCGGCCCATCGCCCTCGACGGCGCCCGAAGGTAACCTGGGCCGATGGCAAGGATCTCGTGTCCCGAGAGCGGTATGGGCGAGCACGTCGACTGGGCGCTCCCCCGGGTGAAGATGGCGGTGGGGATGGGCGCGTTCTCCGAAGCCGTCTACGGGAACACGCAGCTCGCCCTGCGCGAGCGAGAAGCCGCCCGGTGGACGATCGCGCTCATCAACGACTGCGCGGTCTGCCAGGACACCCGGGCCCGCGAGGGCGAGTCGGCGGGCATCGACGAGGCGTTCTATGGCGCCGTCGCGGACTGGCGGACGAGCGACGCCCTGACCGATCGCGAGCGCCTCGCCGCGGAGTTCGCGCAACGCTTCGCGCTGGACCACCTCGCGATGGACGACGACCTCTGGACGCGCCTCCACGGCTCCTTCGCCGACGACGAGCTGGCCGACCTCACGATCTGCTGCTCGATGTTCCTCGGCCTCGGCCGGGCGCTCGCGGTGATCGGCGTGCGCGCTCCCGACGAGCGCCTGTTGGTCTAGCTGCGCCCCGACCCCACGAACGCAGTCGTCATGGCACTACGATGCGCGCCGTGAGCGAAGCCAAGGACATCGAGACCGTCGAGCGCCTCATTCCCGCGCCGGCGGACGCGATCTTCGCGTTGCTCGTCGACCCGGCCCGCCACCGCGAGATCGACGGGTCCGGCACCGTGCGCGACCCGAAGGGCGAGTCCCAGAAGCTCACGCTCGGCAGCAGGTTCGGCATGTCGATGCGCCTCGGGGTCCCGTATTCGATGGTGAGCACCGTGGTCGAGTTCGAGGAGAACCGCCGCATCGCCTGGCAGACCCGCGGGCCGGGCCGTATCGGCGGCCGGTTCGGTGGCCGCATCTGGCGCTACGAGCTCGAGCCGGTCGAGGGAGGCACGCTCGTGCGCGAGAGCTGGGACGTCACCCGGGAATCGGCCCTCACCCGTCCGATCGTGCGCCTGGCGGCCAAGGAGACCCGCAAGAACATGGCCGCCACGCTCGAGCGCATCGAGTCGGTGGTCACGGGCGGCTAGCCCGCGCTTCGAGCGGGGTAACTTCGCGGCATGACCGCCCACGGCGTCGTGTTCCCCGGCTGCGACACCGCTACGGCGCCGCTCGGTGTGGGCACCTGGGCCTGGGGCGACAGGGCGACCTGGGGCATGGGCGGCTACGACGCCACGCTCACCGAGACGTCGATCGCCGAGGCATGGGAGGCCTCGCTCGAGGCCGGTGTCACGCTCTTCGACACCGCCGAGGTCTACGGACGCGGCGAGAGCGAACGGATCATCGGCCGGCTCCTTGCGCGCGACCCGCCGCGCCGCGGCTCCATCGTCATCGCCACGAAGTTCATGCCGTCACCGTGGAAGGTCGACGTCCGGCGCGCGGTGCGCGCGGCCATCGAAGGCTCGATCGAACGGCTGGGCGTCGACCACGTCGACCTCTACCAGATCCACGGTCCGATCAGCCTGCGTTCGCACGGCGCGCTCGCCGACGCGCTCGCAGCCGTTCACGACGCCGGGCTCACGCGCGCGGTCGGTGTCTCCAACTACTCGATCAAGGAGACCGAGAGCATCCATCGCGAGCTCGCGGCACGCGGTGTGCCGCTGGCGGCGAACCAGGTCGAGTACTCGTTGCTGCGCCGGCACCCGGAGACCTCGGGCCTGCTGGCGACGTGTGAGCGATTGGGTGTCGCGCTCCTGGCCTACTCCCCCGTCGGCCAGGGCCGTCTCACCGGCAAGTACTCGGTGACGAATCCACCCCGGGGCCGGCGCACGTTCTCGGCGCACCCGATGGAGGTCGTCGACCCCGTCGTCGCCGAGCTCCGGCGTGTCGGCGACGACAACGGCGGCCGCACGCCCGGTCAGGTCGCGCTGCGCTGGCTCGTCGAGAAGGGGGCGGTACCGATCCCCGGCGCCAAGAACGCGAAGCAGGCCCGCGAGAACGCCGGCGCGCTCGGCTGGTCCCTGTCCGCCGACGACCTCGCTGCGCTCGACCGGGTCGCGCTCGACGGGCGCACCACCCTGCAGTCGCGCTTCTGGCAACACGGCTGAGGTCCGCCTGGCGGCGGCCCCCGAAATCATGTAGTCTCTGAGTATGAGACTGGAGATCAGTCGACGCTCCGACCTGGCGACCCGGGCGCTGCTGGACCTCACGGCGAGCGGGAGCCGCACCAAGTCAGCCGCGCTCGCGGACCGGATCGGGACCACGCCCGGCTTCCTGTCGCAGGTCATGACGCCGCTGATCGCTCGGGGATGGGTCCGCTCGGAACCGGGGCCGGCCGGCGGGTACCTCGCCGTCGTGAACCCCGACGACGTGAGCGTCCTCGAGGTCATCGAAGCGGTCGAAGGGCCGACCGACACGGGGGCGTGCGTGTTGTACGACCGTCCGTGCGGCGAGGGCGGACAGTGCGCCCTCCACGTTCCGTGGGCGAGCGCGCGGGCCGAGCTGCTCTCCCAGCTCGCCGGTACGCCCCTGTCCCGCGTCGCGGAATCGAGCGGACGATGACCGCGGGCGTCGAGCCGCAGCCGGAGTGGCTTCCTGCGGGCGAGCCCGACGGCGTCCGCGTCCGGACGAACCCCGGGCTCTGCGCCGGATGGGGCAACTGCCACCGCTTCGCGAGCGCGGTCTACCCGCTCGACGAGGAGGGCATGGTCGCCATACACCTCGCGGCCGTACCGGCGGAGCACGCGCTCGAGGCGTTCCTCGGTGCGGCGGCGTGCCCCGAGCATGCCATCACGGTGATCGGGCCGAACGAGCGGTACTGGATCGAACGACAACGAGCCGAACGCGCCGCGGAGATCGAAGCCGCGGACGCTCCGAAGGGAGAAGCCCATGCCCACAATCGATGACACGATCACGCTGGCCGACATCGTCACGACCTCACCGGGCGCGGCGCGGATCCTCGAGTCGTTCGGACTCGACTACTGCTGCGGCGGTGCCCGGCCGATCGACGCAGCGTGCCGCGACGCGGGAGTGGACGTCGCGGCGGTGCGGTCCGCCCTCGCAGCCGCCCCCTCCGAGCCACCGGCCGACTGGGTGACCATGGGCCCAACCGAGCTGGTCGACCACCTGGAGACGACGCACCACGCGTATCTCCACACAGAGCTCGAGCGGCTCAGCGCGCTCGCGGCGAAGGTCGAGGCAGCACACGGCGCGCGCCATCCGGAGGTCGCGGACGTTCGGTCCACCTACGAGGCGCTGCGGGCCGAGTTGGAACCACACCTCCTGAAGGAGGAACGTGTCCTCTTCCCGATGATCCGGGAACTGGAGACGGCGACGAGCGCACCCGAGTTCCACTGCGGCACGCTCCTCAATCCGATCTCGGTGATGCGAGCCGAGCACGAGCAGGCCGGCGAGCTGCTCGACCGGATCCGGTCGCTCAGCGGCGGGTTCCAAACACCGGCCGACGGGTGCGCGAGCTTCCGCGCCTTCTACGACGGTCTCGACGAGCTCGAAGCGGACACGCACCTCCACATCCACAAGGAGAACAACGTGCTGTTCCCGATGGTCGTCGCGCTCGAAGCCCGGCTGTCGGCCGCGCCGTGACCCCCAGCACGCCTGGAACGCGCGATCTCGCCGATCGCGACGATGTCGAAGCACTCGTCCGCTCGTTCTACCGCCTGGCCGCGGTGGACGACGTCCTCGGACCGGTGTTCGCCGCGGCGCGCGTCGACTGGCCACATCACATCGCCACCCTGACCGATTTCTGGGCGTGGCAGCTCCTCGGCGAGCGAGGCTACGAGGGCAATCCGCTGCGCGCCCACGAGCCGCTCCAGGCGGCCACACCGTTCGGCGACGCCCACTACGACCGGTGGTTGGAGCTGTTCGAGGAGACCGTCGACGACTCGTTCGCCGGACCGCACGCGGATCTGGCCAAGCAGCGCGCAAACAAGATGGCCGGCGCGCTCCGCCGCCTGCTCGACGGTGTCGAAGGGCGGGGCGACGAGCCCGGCGAGGTGCTCCGGGCCCGCAACCGCGCTCCGGCCTGATCCCGGAGCCGGCCCGTGGGCACGGACGCGCAGGCGCGGCGTAGCCTCGACGGCATTGTGACCTGCTCGGCCGACGACCGGGATGCCTACCTCGCGAGGCTGGGCCTCGAGGGAGAGCCGCCGTCCGCCGACGCGCTGCACCGCCTGCATCGCGCCCACGTCGAACGCGTGCCGTGGGAAACCCTTTGGATCCACCTCGGCCAACGGTGGACGCTCGAGATCGATGCGGCGGTGCAGCGGATCGCCCGCGGACGACGCGGTGGTTACTGCTACCACCTGAACGGCGCGTTCAGCGCGCTGCTCGGATCACTGGGATACGACGTGCGGTTGCACGTGGGTGGCGTCCACGGCCCCGCGGGTCCATCGGTCGACACGCTGACCAACCACCTCGCGCTCACCGTGCAGGACCTCCCGTCGGACGCGAACCCGGGGGGGAGCTGGTACGTCGACGTCGGACTCGGCGAAGCCCTGTACGAGCCGGTGCCGCTGGCCCCCGGGCGGTCGTACCAGGCGCCGTGGCGGCTCGAGCTCGAGGTTGCCTCCGGCGACGTCGGCGACTGGCATCTCGCCCACGACCCGGAAGGCTCCTTCGCCGGCATGTCGTGGCTCTCGGCGCCCACGACGATCGACGCGTTCGAGGAACGCCACCAGTGGCTTTCGACCTCGCCCGAGTCCGGGTTCGTCCGGTTGCTCATCGTGCAGCGCCGCGACGCCATCGGGGTCGACGCGCTGTACGAGCTCACGCTCCGACGCATCGGCAGCGACACTCCCGACCGGACGATCGAGTCGAAGCACGAGCTCCACGACGCACTCGGCGACGTGTTCGCATTGGACACGACGCCGATCGAGGCGGGTACGTTCGAGTCGTTGTGGGCGCGCCTCCAGAGCTCGCAGGCCGCGTACCCCCGGAGCTGAAGCCGGACCGGGGCTCAGTCCGGCAGCATCGGGACCGTCATGCCCGCATGGCGGCCGAGGAGCGCCGCCCGGCCGATCGCGTCGGACCCGAAGCGCTCGCGTACCGAGTCGAGCACGCCGTCGAGGGCGGGCGTGCTGCGCCGGTCGAAGGGCAACGCCAATTGCACCGTGCCGTCGTGGGCAAGATTCGCGATCGAGACGCCCACGAGCGTGATGCCCCGGGCATCGATCATCGGACGGGCGGATCGGAGCAGTGATCGTGCCACCGCGAGCACGGTAGGCGTGTGGGCGGTTTGCTCCGGCAGCGTGTACGAACGCGTCGCGCGGGTGAAGTCGTCGAACCGCAGGCGCAGCACGACGGTGCGCCCGACGCGGTGGGCGGCCCGCAACCGGCGGCACACCCGATCGACGAGCGCGATGAGGACGGCGTCCACGTCGGCCCACTCCCGGCGCGACCGACCGAGCGCGCATTGCGAGCCGATCGACCCGCGGCGTCGCCCGACCTGTACCCGCCGCGGATCACGGTTGTGCGCGAGGGCATGCAGGTGACGACCCGAGGCCGCACCGAGCATCGCGACCAGGGTGTCCTCCTCCAGCGCGGCGACCTCACGCACCGACCGGATGCCCCGATCGTGCAGCTTGCCCGCGGTGACATGCCCGACGCCCCAGAGCCGTTCGACGGGCAGCGGGTGCAGGAAGCCGAGCTCCTCGTGGGGCTCCACGACGAGCAGACCGTCGGGCTTCGCGACCGCGCTCGCGACCTTGGCCAGGAACTTGGTGCGAGCGACGCCGACGGAGATCGGCAACCCGACCTCGGTCGACACCCGCTGCCGCAGGCGCCGCGCGATCTCGGTCGGCGTGCCGGCCACGCGCCCGAGCCCACCGACATCGAGGAACGCTTCGTCGATCGAGAGCCCCTCCACCAGGGGCGTCGTGTCTTCGAAGATCTCGAACACCGCCCTGCTCGCGTCGGCGTACGCGCGCATCCTCGGCGGCACGACGGCCGCGCCGGGGCAGAGACGACGCGCTTCGCCACCACCCATCGCGGTCCGGACGCCGAAGGCCTTGGCCTCGTAGCTCGCGGCGAGCACCACGCCCCCGCCGACGATCACGGGGCGGCCGCGCAGATCCGGCTGGTCCCGCTGCTCGACCGACGCGTAGAAGCTGTCGAGGTCGGCGTGGAGGATGCTCGCTTCGGTTCCCGGCGCGGACCTGACCACGCCCCGATCATCACACAGGAGTACGACGCCCATTCCCCGCCGGCGAAGGCCTCCAGCTGTGGTAGTCCGCACCGGACCGGGTAGCGTCCGTCCCATGCGAGTCCTGATCGGCACCGACGGATCCGACGACGCCGTGGCGGCGGCGGTTCAGGGCCTGGCCATCCTGGGCCCCCCCGATTCGGTCATCGTGGCGTGCTCCGTCGATGCACCGGTGGTAGCGAGCCAGGGCCTCGAATCGGGCTTCGGGGGAGGCATCGCCACCCCCGACACCATAGAGAAGGCCTGGTCCGTGGTGGAGAACGAAGCCGACACGGCGATCGAGCGGACGGTCGCCGCACTCCCCGCTGCGCTGACGATCGAACGCGTCGTGACCGACGGCGACGCCGGCCGAGCGCTCTGCCACCTCGCGACCGAACGAGAAGCCGACGCGATCGTCATCGGCACCCGAGGCCGAGGAGCGATCAAGCGGGCCCTGCTCGGCTCCGTCAGCACCTACGTGTCACGTCACGCACCGTGTGCGGTCGTCATCGTCCCCGCGCGCGCCGGGCGGTAGGGAGCGCAACGCGCCGGGCCGTCGGGCCGGCAGTTGGCAAGGTACGACTCGAGCGCGTCACGTACGACGCGGAGCTGCTCGCGGTCCGTGAACGTCGCCCACTCGTCCTCGACCTCGCGCCACGTCTGCCGGCGTTCGTCGAGCCTGGCCAGTCCCTCTCCGGTGAGCAGGAGGACGCGGGCTCGGCGGTCACGCGGATGGGGTGCTCGGCGCACCACGCCGGCCTGTTCGAGCTGGGCGACGACTTCGGAGGTCGACTGCTTCGTGATCCCGAGGTGGCGGGCCAGCTCGCCGGCCGTCACGTCGTCCCGGTCGAGCAGGTAGTGGACCGCCAGACCGTGCACGACCGTCATCGGCGACGACGACGCACCGGGCCGTTGCGCGCGGAGCCGGTCGACCATCGCCTTGGCGGTGCGCAGGACCAGGATCACGAGCTCGTCACCGTCAGCCCTCCGGGGTTCCATCGCCCGAAGTATAGTCAGGATTCCTGACTATACTGACAGTCTCCGACCCCCCGAGCTGCCGCGGCACCCTCCCGCGGCCCCGCCGCCGACGACCGCAGGACCACCGATGCTGACCATGCTCTTCCGACTGCTCCGCAGCCACCTGCGGAAGTACCGCCGTGAGCTGACGTTGGTGCTGGTGTTCCAGTTCTGCCAGACGATCGCCACGCTGACCCTGCCCAGCCTCAACGCCGACATCATCGACAAGGGCGTGGTCAAGGGCGACACCGGCTACATCTGGTCGGTGGGATCGGTGATGCTGGTCGTCGCCTTCGTCCAGGTCGTCTTCGCGATCGCCGCGGTCTACTACGGATCCCGCGCCGCGATGGGCTTCGGCCGCGACGTCCGGGGCAGCCTGTTCCACACGGTGACGGACTACTCGGCCCGTGAGGTCGCGCACTTCGGGGCACCGTCGCTCATCACCCGCATCACCAACGACGTCCAGCAGGTGCAGATGCTCGTGCAGATGTCGTGCACCCTGCTGATCGCCGCCCCGATGATGATCGTCGGCGGCGTGATCATGGCCATGCGCGAAGACCTGAGCCTGTCGACGATCCTGCTCGTGAGCGTACCGGTGATGGTCGTGACCGTCGGCGGGGTCGTGTGGCGCATGGTCCCGCAGTTCCAGCAGATGCAGGAGCGCATCGACCGGGTCAACCAGGTGCTGCGCGAGCAGATCGCCGGCATCCGTGTGGTACGCGCGTTCGTACGGGAACCCGACGAAGCACGGCGCTTCGCCACCGACAACGGGCGCCTCACGGACACGTCGCTGCGCGCCGGTCATCTCATGGCCTTCATCTTCCCCACCGTGTTGCTCGTCATCAACTTGTCGAGCACGGCCGCGGTGTGGATGGGCGGTAACCGCATCTCCGCCGGTCAGATGCAGCCCGGCGCGCTGATCGCGTTCCTGAGCTACCTCATCCAGATCCTCATCTCGCTGATGATGGCGACGTTCATGGTGATGCTCGTTCCCCGAGCCGCGGTGTGCGCCGACCGCATCCAGGAGGTCCTCGAGACGCCGTCCACCGTGACCCAGGCCGAGTCGCCCGTCCGCGAGCTGCCGGAGCACGGGCTCCTCGAGCTGCGTGACGTCGGGTTCCACTACCCGGGCGCGGAGGAGCCGGTGCTCTCGGGCATCTCGCTGACCGTGCGGGCCGGTGAGACAACCGCGATCATCGGCAGCACCGGGTCGGGCAAGACGACGCTGCTCGACCTCGTCCCGCGGCTCTTCGACGTCACGTCCGGCTCCGTGCTCGTCGACGGCATCGACGTCCGTGACGTCGACCTGCAGGTGCTGTGGAGCCGGGTCGGACTCGTCCCCCAGAGGCCCTACCTGTTCTCGGGCACGGTCGCGAGCAACCTCCGCTACGGCGATCCCGCCGCCACCGACGGGCAGCTCTGGCAGGCGCTCGACATCGCCCAGGCGAGCGACTTCGTGCGGGCCATGCCCGGCGGGCTCGAGGCGAGGATCGAACAAGGCGGCACCAACGTCTCCGGCGGGCAGCGCCAGCGTCTGGCGATCGCCCGGGCCCTCGTACGCAGGCCCGACATCTACCTCTTCGACGACTCGTTCTCGGCGCTCGACCTCGCCACCGACGCGCGGCTGCGCGCCGCGCTGGTCCCCTACACGCGGGAGGCCGCCATCGTCGTGGTGGCGCAACGCGTGTCCACCATCCTCCACGCCGACCAGATCCTCGTGCTCGAGGACGGCCGCCCCGTCGGCCTCGGAACTCACCACGAGCTGCTCGAGCGCTGCCCGACGTACGCCGAGATCGTGGCGTCGCAGATGACCGCGGAAGAGGCGGCGTGAGCACCACGGCCGACGAGTCCGCGGGCACGCCGCCGCCCGGCGACGAACCCGAGCTGACCGACGAGATGCGCCGGCGCGCGACCGAAGCGCGCAGTGGGATGGCCGGCCGCATGTCGGCGGTCGGGATGCCCGCCGAGAAGTCGAAGAACTTCCGGGCCACCGTCCGCCGCTTGCTGAGGCTCCTGCGCCTCGAGGGTGCCCGCCCCGTGGCAGTCGTCCTGCTCGCCGTGATGTCGGTCACCCTCTACGTGATCGGTCCGAGAGTGCTCGGTCACGGCACCGACATCATCTTCAGCGGGCTGATGAGCCCGTCCCACCAGATCGACTTCGGGAGGCTCCACCGAACGTTGTTGTTCGCGGTGGCCCTCTACTGCACGTCGGCCGCGCTCGCGTGGGCGCAGGCCTGGATCCTCGCGGGAATGGTGCAGCGCACGATGTACCGCCTTCGGGACGGCGTCGAACACAAGCTCAACCGCCTTCCCCTGGCCTACGTCGACCACGTCCCGCGCGGCGACCTGCTCAGCCGGGTCACCAATGACATCGACAACCTCGCCCAGGGACTCCAACAGACGCTGAGCCAGGTGCTCACGTCGACGCTCCAGATCGTCGGCGTGACGGTGATGATGCTCTACACGTCGTGGGTCCTCGCGTTGTTCGCGTTGCTCACGATCCCTGCGACCGCGCTGATCCTGCACTTCGTCGCCCGGCGCTCGCGCACCCGGTTCATCGCCCAGTGGCACTACACGGGCGAGTTGAACGCGCAGGTCGAGGAGGCGTTCACCGGTCACGCGATCGTGAAGGTGTTCGGGCGCCAGCACGACGTGGAGACGCGGTTCAACGAGAAGAACGAGCAGCTCCACGACGCCAGCTTCGGCGCCCAGTTCATCTCGGGCACGATCCAGCCGGCGACCATGTTCCTCGGCAACCTCAACTACGTGGCCATCGCGGTGGTCGGCGGCCTTCGCGTGTCGAGTGGCGCGATGTCGCTCGGAGACGTGCAGGCGTTCATCCAGTACTCGCGCCAGTTCACGCAGCCGCTCACGCAGGTCGCGTCGATGTTCAACGTGCTGCAGTCCGCAGTCGCGTCGGCCGAACGGATCTTCGAGTTCCTCGATGCTCCCGAGGAGATCAGCGACGCCGGGTTGCCCGAGGTGGGTGGCGTCCCCACGGGTCGGGTCGCCTTCGAGCGCGTGCACTTCTCGTACGACCCCGACACGCCGCTCATCGAGGACCTGTCGCTGGTCGCCGAGCCGGGCAGCACCGTCGCGATCGTCGGCCCGACCGGTGCGGGCAAGACCACGCTCGTGAACCTCATCATGCGGTTCTACGAGCTCGACGGCGGCCGGATCACGCTCGACGGGCGCGACATCTCGCAGATGCGCCGCCGCGACCTCCGCCGGCACATCGGCATGGTGCTCCAGGACACGTGGCTCTTCGGCGGCACGATCCGCGAAAACATCGCGTTCGGGAACCTCGACGCGACGGACGAGCAGATCCTCGCGGCCGCCAAGGCCGCGTACGTCGACCGCTTCGTCCACTCGCTGCCCGACGGCTACGACACCGTCCTCGACGACGAGGGAACGAGCGTGAGCGCAGGCGAGAAGCAGCTCCTGACGATCGCGCGAGCCTTCCTCGCCGACCCGGCGATCCTCATCCTCGACGAGGCGACCTCGTCGGTCGACACGCGCACCGAGGTGCTCATCCAGGCCGCCATGGCCGAGCTGCGCGCCTCGCGAACGAGCTTCGTCATCGCCCACCGGCTCTCCACCATCCGCGACGCGGACACCATCCTGGTGATGGAGCACGGCGACATCGTCGAGCAGGGCAACCACGACCAGCTCCTGGCCGCGGGCGGCGCCTACTACAACCTCTACAACGCCCAGTTCGCCGGAGCGGCGACCGAGGTCGCCTGAGGGCGGCTGCGGGCCGCCGACGGTGCTCACGCCGCATCCTCCGTGTTGCGGTGCCGGGCCCGGTGGCAGGTCCAGCATCGGAGTCGGAGCTCGTCGACGACCGTGTGGCCGGTGTGCTCGTAGGCGGGTTCGTGGTCGAGTTCGAGGAGTTCGGTGGTGCCGCAGTCCACGCAGGCACGGTCGCGTTCGTGAACGACTCGTTGCTGGCGGAGCGTCGGGTGGCGTTGCCGGCCCGACGCGTTGATCGGTCGTCCGGCCGCGTCGTGGATCAGCGCCCGTAGCAGCGACGACGGCGCCACCCGTTCCACGACGGAACCGGCGATCGGGGTCCCGTCGTCGAGGGTGCAGCCGTCACCGCGTACGTGCAGCACGACCTCGGTCACGACCCCACCACCGCTTCCGTCTCGCACGATGTCGACGAGCGCGTCGGCGCGTTGCTGCGCCACCGACGGCCAGCTCACCGCACTACGTGGCATCCACGCGTCGACGGACGCGTCCATGCCACCCTCCGCGTTCAACCGTGCCGGTCGACGATTGCGCAACACTCGCAGGTCGATGGCCGCAATGAGCGCGGACGCTGCCAACGGAGCCAGCCGGAACCTGCCGGCCACCATCCCGTCGGGCTCCAACCACCAGCTCAGGCTCCGCGCCTCGCGCTGGCGTTGCTCGGTCTGTTCGGGCGCTTCACGACCCGCGAGCCACGCCGCCAGCGCACACGACAGGCGACCGGCCGGGGTGCGCTCGGCCAGCGCGCACAGCTCCGCCTCGTTGTCGGCCGTCGCGACCCGCGTGAGGGCCCGGACCTTGCTGTACGAGACACGCCCGGCGGCGAACGCGGCGTCGATCGCCGGCAACTCCGCCAGCGCCCGGCCGATCCGCACCCATTCCCGCGCCGTACACACCTCGACGTCGAGCGCCCCCGCGATCCAATGCGCACACGTGCGCGCCCCGTCCAACGCCCACTCACCCGAACAGTCCAACGCGGTCGCAAGGTGCACGACCCGGCGTTGCCAGTGCTCACACGACCGCCCCGCCGCGACGAGCTGCTCGCGCAACCCGCCGGGACCGGGAACGTCCGGCGCTCGAGGCAAGCGGACAGCTCGAGCGAAATGAACGGAACCTGCTTCTGCGATGGTGGCCATCGGCCCTCCCGACACCAACCACGATCGAGCAGCCGGCGCCAACACGGCACATGCTCTCTCTCGTTCCGGACGGTCGGCCATCGCAGCAGGCTGACGAGCTGTGCTCGTCAGCCTACAAGGGGGGTGTGACAGTCTCCCTCGGCGGCGCGACGCCACAGTCCGTGCTCTCCACGCGACCGCGGACGCGTCTGCGCCGCCCGCAGTGATCACGGCTCCGACATCCGGGCGTAGACGGCGTCAACGCCCGGCGAGGTGGGCGATCCAGAGGTCCTCGGCCGGCCAACGGCGCGCCCACTCCGGCGTCACGATGTCGTAGTACGCGGGGAGCGTCGCGTGCGTGGGCGCGTAGAGCTCCCGGAGTGCGTCGACGACGAAGCCGACACCGCGCAGTTCCCGGATCCAGTCTCCGTGCCCGGGATGGTGCTCGATCCCTCCACCGGGCCAGGCGATGACCCGGAGCTCTCGTTGCGGTCGCAGGAGCTGCTCATCGGCGACACCACCCTCGGCCGGAACGCACATCCCTGCGAGCACGCTGTTGGTGAGGAACACCAACCGTCCGCCCGGCCGGAGGAGTCGAGCGGCCTCTGCGAGCCAGGCGCGCGGCTCGCACCACGGGGCCGCGCCGTACTCGCTGACGGCGAGGTCGAACGACCCGTCGCGCAACGGCACACCCGCCGCGTCCGCCTCCACCAGCGGGAAGTTGACCCCGTGTCGCGTCTGGTTGCGGCGCGCCGACACCAATTGAGCCCGCGACAGGTCGACTGCGACGGGACGCGCACCGGCACGCGCCAGACCCGCCGAGAGGAACGCCGTGCCGGCGCCGAGCTCGACGACATCGAGGCCGGCGACGTCGCCCAGCGCTCCGACGTCGGACTCGGGGATGCGGAACAGGCCCCAGCCGATGCCGTCGCCACACCAGCGCATGTCGGCGTCGCGGTCCGTGAAGTCCGCGTTGACGGTCTCCCACACGGCCCGATTGTGAGCACCCATACCAGCCGGTCAGCTTACGAGGCCACCGCGGCGCGCCGCCCCGACGCGCGGGAACCACTCGGGCGGCGCCGAATACGCTCGGAGCATGACGACGGGCTCGGACGACCCGAATGACGAAGGGCCCAGGCGCCTCACCCGGCGGGAGGCCGTCCTCGGCGCCGCGGCCGTGTTGATGGCGGCCTGTGCCGGCGGCAGCCGCAGTACCAGCAGCCGTAGCCGCCAGAGCAGCACCGGGACCAGTGTCCGGGGCAGTGCCGGCCGGGCCTCGACGCGGCCGACCGTCCCGTCAACCGCATGCCGGCTGACCCCGGAGCTGACCGCCGGCCCGTACCACCTCGACGGTCACCTCGCCCGGCGTGACATCACCGAGGGAAAGTCCGGCGTCCCCCTGGAGCTCCGGGTGCGCGTGCACGACCTGACCGCCGGGTGCGGGCCGCTCGCCGGCGCCGCGGTCGACGTCTGGCATTGCGACGCGGGCGGCGAATACTCCGGTTTCAACGGCAACAGCCTCGCTGCCACCCAGGCCGGCGGCACGAACACCGAGCGCTTCCTGCGCGGCGTCCAACGCACCGGGGCCGACGGCGTGGCCACGTTCACCACGATCTTCCCCGGCTGGTACCAGGGGCGGACGGTGCACATCCACCTGCGGGTGCTCGAGGGAGGCTCGCTCGGTGCGACCTACCAGGGTGGTCACGTCGCGCACGTCGGCCAGGCGTTCTTCGACGAGGCCACCACCGCGCGCGTGATGGCACTCGACCCCTACCGGGCGCGCACGGGGACGAGGACCAGAAACGAGCAGGACTCGATCTACCGCCAGGCCGGACCCCGCGCCCTCACGACCCTGCGCCCGCGTGGCCCGGCCCCGGGTTACGTGGCCGACTTCACCTGTGTCGTCGACCCGAACGCCACCCCGCCACCGGCACCGATGTTCTGAGCGACGAGGTCGCGGTACTCCGGATGCTCTTCGACGAAGCGCCGCACGTAGGGGCAGGTGGTCCGTATGCTCCACCCGCGTCGGCGCACGTCGTCCAGCGCGTCGCGCACCAGCACTGAGGCGAGGCCGCGCCCCTCGAACCTCGGGAACACCTCGGTGTGCACGAAGTCGGCGACGTCGTCACGGAGCGTGTACATCGTGTAGCCGGCGAGTCGTCCGTCGTCGCGGATCTCGTAGCGGAGCTTCCCCGGGTTGTCTTCGACGCTGATCGCCATCTCACGTTCCTCGACGGGTCAGGTTCCGGGTCCAACGGACCTCGGCCCGAACATCGGACTCCGTACCCAGGAGCCGGGTCCGACAATCCGCACATCGGAGCCGGGCCCGGATTGGAGCCGCGGAACTTCGGCGGCAGGTCAGCGCGGGGCTCGGCCCGTCCAGGCGATGAACGCCTCGGTGGCGGTCGCGTCGTCGGGTGCCGGCACTTCGTCGCCGAATGCGCCCTTGGGACCCCGGACCCTCCCCGTTGGGAGCGGGTCGATGTACGAGTGTGCGAACTCGACGACCTCGGCCGGGATCTCGACCGCGATGCCGGCGGCGCTGCCGATGTCCCACGCGTGGACGTAGAGGTCGATGGCGGGGAAGGCGAGGCGGTCGGCGACCGTGCGCGGGCCCATCGGCGTCTCCATGACGAGATCGAGGTCGGCGCCGACGAGCTCGGCGCGCGCGGAGTCCGCGAGCTGGCGCCACCAGTCGGTCGGGTCGCCGTCCACGAGGTCGGCGGGCCGGGCCACCCGGACCCACGCCGGCTGTTCGCCGCGCAGCACGCTCAGGCCCATGCGGATCGACGTACCGAGATGCCCGAGCACGTCGAGGGCGGTCCACCCCGCACAGGGCGACGGCCGGTCCCAGTCCGAAGGCTGCAACCGGACGACGACCGCGCCGAAGGCGTCGAGCCCGCGGTCGAAGAGAACATCCGAACGCACTGCCATGACGTCGAGTCTGCCAGGGGCGGCGGGGTAGCACCAGCGTGCGATCGACGGCCAGACGTACGCTGGCCAACGGAGGACCGAACGATGGCGACGTACGTTCTCGTGCACGGCGGGGGTCACGGTGGCTGGTGCTACCAGCGCGTGGCAGGGCTGCTGCGGGCGGCCGGCCACGACGTGTACACGCCGACCCTCACCGGACTCGGCGAGCGCGCGCATCTCGTGAGCAGCGACGTCGATCTCGAGCTCCACGTTCACGACGTGGTGGCCGTGCTCCACTACGAGGACCTGCGCGACGTGATCCTCGTGGGTCACAGCTACGGGGGCATGGTCATCACGGGTGTCGCGGACCGCAGCGCCGATCGCGTCGGGCGTCTCGTATATCTCGACGCGGCAACGCCTACCAACGGGCAGTCCCTCGTCGACGTTGCCGGCCCGGTCATCGAATCCGTGCGGCCGATGGGCCGGGTGGTCGACGGTGTCGAGCTCGTGTTGCTGCCGACGCCCGACGCGGGCCGGTTCTACGGCGTCACGGACGACGACGACGTGGCGTGGATGGCCGACCGGCTGACGGGGCATCCGTGGCAGTGCTTCGAGCAGCCGTTGCGGCTCACGAACGAAGCCGCGCTGTGGGCCATCCCGCAGTACCACATCGTGTGCACCTCGACGCTCGCCACGCGCGACCGCGGACTCATGGCGACCGCGCGCGCAGCCGGCCGCCTCTGGGACATCGACACCGGGCACGACCTCATGATCACCGAACCGGAGGCGGTCGCGAACGCGCTGCTCGAAGTCGCCCAACGGTGACGGCCTGGTGATACTCCGCCGTCAGACGCCGGCCTGAGCGCGCCGGACGGAGATCAGACGCTCGACGAGCGCGTCGGGTAGCGGGCGGTCGGGGGTGAAATGGAGCGTGCCCTTGGTCGTCGCCCACGGTGCCGCGTCGTCGCCGAGCTCCGGTATCACCGATCCGCTGTGGGGGAAGTAGCTCAGGTGCTTCGAGAACGCGGCGAAGCCGGCCACGACCTTTCCGCCAACCCTGAATGCGGGCATGCCGTACGAGATGCACTGCTCGGCATCGGGTACGACCGCGAGGATCTGCCGTCTCAGGGCCTCCAGGGCATCGCGCTCGGCGTCGTCGTGGACGCTCTCCAGGTACTCGTCGATCTCGGCTGCGCTCATGGGCTTCGAGGTTACGTTCGCCGACGTCCACGGCGCGCCGTGCAACGGCGACGCCGCCAAGGCCCTGCTCGAGGTAGCCGACCGGTACGAGATGCGCCTCGAAGCCGCCGCGGCCCGGGGGTAGTCCGGCGCCGATCGGACGGCCCTGCCGATCGGGTACAATTCGTTACGACTCATCCAGAGCGACCCGAGGGATCTGGCCCGACGACGGTCCGGCAACCGGCTTGCGCACGGTGCCAACGCCAGAATCGATGAGGAGGGCGCGGTGTTCGAGTTCACCGACTTCGACGACGATGACGACGCCGAACCCGAACCTCCGAATGCTCACCTCCGAGCACGCCGGCTGAAGTTCGTCTTCAGCCGGATGCTCCTCGAGGTGCTGGAGGGCCAGCGTGTGGACTCCCGCGTCCGCGCCCGGCTCGCCGCCAACTGCACCGGTGGAGCGGACTTCGCCACCGCGATGGCCGACGCCCTCGCCGCCGGGATCAACGAGGCGCTGTCGTACCGGAGCATGCTCTGCGACCTGTACGTCGCGGTTGCCGAGCATCGACGGCAACCCCGAACGGACGAGGAACGCGAGGAGCTCCGCGAGGCCGTCGAGGACCACCTCTGGGAAAACCGTTGGCTCACCGGCCCGGACCTGTGCCGGCTGTTCCCCGAGCTCGAGCTGAGCTACGAGGACATTCGCCGTTGGGAGTTCCGTCCCGACGAGGAATCGGACGACGGCGAACTGCGAAGCGCGCTCCAGCCGGAGGCGGACGTCATCCCCGCCCTGGCGAAGCGCTTCGTCGACTCGTTCCGCGACCTGGCGTGGTTCTCCGGTAACGACCCGGAAGACTTGGAGTACAACGACTATCGGTGCCCGGTCGGCGACTGGACGGTCGCCGAGGGCCACTTCGACGGGGAGGTGTTCTGGTTCGGCTACGGAGACCCGGAGGTCAGTGGGGCGATGCGGCCTGCACACCGCGTCGGCGACGACCGGACGAGATGGCAGTTGCTGCGCGAGCTCTCGCTCGCCGAGGACGGGACAGCCGAGCTCTGCCCGGACGTCGCAGCGGAGCTGGGTGAGCTGGAGCAGCGCTTCGGCGCCGATCAGCCGGGTTCGGGTTCGTAGGTCCAGTCCGGCCGCTTCCTCCAGAAGGATCCGTCGTAGGTCGCGTGGCCGCCCGCGAGGTCGAGGAGCTTGGGGACGGGACGGGCCTCGCGCTGCGGGCACCGCCGCTGCTCGATGTGGTCGGCGAACTCCTCCGGGAACGCACGCAGGACGCTGCTCACCATCTCTCGCTCCTCGACGGCCAGGTAGCACCGGTTGCCGTCGGTGACGCGCTGGAGCCATCCCTGGATCGTGGCGAGGTCGCCGTCGGTCCCGGCGCCGGCCTGGATCCGCCCGAGATGGTCGGTGATCGCACCCGAGCCGAGCTTGCACGGCGGGCACTGCCCGCACGACTCGACCGAGAGGAACCGTGACAGGCGATAGGCGGCGTCGACCATGCACGCGGTGTCGTCGTAGACGATGAACCCCGCCGACCCCATGCCGCTGCCGATGGCCGCGAAGCCTTCGTAGCTCACCGGCGTGTCGAGCTGCGCGCCGGTGACGACCGGGTTGGCAACACCCGAGAATACGGCCTTGACGGCTCTGCCGGCAGCGACGCCGCTGCCCACGACGTCGATGACCGAACCGAGCGGCGTCCCGAGCTCGACCTCGCCGACGTCGGGCGCCACGACGTCGCCGACCACGGTCGCGACGATCGTGCCCGGCGACTCGGCCGTCCCCATGGACCGGAACCAGTCCGCGCCCCGGGCCAGGATGTGGGGAACGTTGGCCAGCGTCTCGACGTTGTTCACGAGCGTCGGGTTCGGTTCGTCGGTCCGGGTGCGCCCACCGTGCGGACCGGCTTCCCATCCCTCCTGCGGCTCCGCCGCGAACAGTCCGTGCTCGTACGGCGGGAACCAGCGCGGCAGCGGCGGCTTGCCCTCGATCACCTCGAGCATCGCCTTCTCTTCGCCGAAGAGGTACTCGTCGGGCCCCTCGACGATGTTCACGGTGCAGTCCGTGCAGATTCCGGCGGACTGGAACTCCTGCACCGCGTGGGTGACGGCCTTCACCTCTGCTCCGAAGCTCCGCTTGAGGCAGACGTACGCCTCCTGCGCGCCGACGGCGAAGGCCGCCACGATCAGGCCCTCCACGAGCTGATACGGGTTGGCGCGCAGCAGCGCCCGGTCCTTGAACGTCCCGGGCTCGCCCTCGGCGCCGTTGCACACCAGGTACCGTCGGGTACCCGCCTGACCCGCGATGCCCGCCCACTTGCGCCCCGTGGGGAACCCGCCCCCACCTCGGCCCCGCAGGCCGGCTTCGGTGATCATGCCGATCGTCGCGGCCGGGCCGATCCGTTGGGCCGTCTCGACGCCCAGCCCGCCGGTGTCCGTCGCGAGGTACGCGTCGAGCGAATCGATCGGCTCCGCCGGCAGCAGGAAGGCAGTCAAGTCACGTCTCCGTCTCGTGGCTTCCTCAGTCCGAAGCGGCCCAGGCGATGGCCGCCTCGCGCTGGTCGAGCGGGAAGACCTCGAACTTGCCGGGCACCATCCAGCCGAAGACGCTCGCGAGGTGCCGGACCCAGCCGGCGTCGCTGACGACCGCGGCGCGGTGCCACCGACCGTGGTGGTGGATGCCGAGCTTGGCGTCCTGCCAGGCCGCGCCGGCGCTGTAGCCGGTGAAGCGGTCGCCCAGCACGTAGACCAGGCGCACGGGGCCGTCGACCGCCTCGATCGCCGGGATCAGCGTGTCGGCGTAGTCGTCGGCGTGGACCTCGCCGACGGCTTCGAAGCCGATGACGCCCTCCGGGAGATCAGGGATGGGTTCCAGCACGACAGCCTCCTCGACCACGCACAACTGGCATCGAGGCACGATACCCCGGAGCCGCCGGTCGCAACGATGGACTCGACGCGGCAATCTGTGCTCGTGCCACCGCCATCGCAGCCGGAGCCCGTCCGTCGCGATCCGGCGGTGGTTGAATGCGTCTCATGATGTGCGCGCGAGCCCACGTCCTCCCGGGTCGAGCGGTGGCGGCCGGCGTGCTGGTCGTCGTGCTGGCCGCGTGCAGCTCGGGCGGCTCGCGCCACGGCGCCACGCCGGCGACGCGTCCGCCGCGTACCGCCGTGCCGTCGGTGCCCGGGTCGGGCGCGAAGGATTGGACGCTGTACGGGCACGATCACGCCAACTCCCGCCTCAACCCGCACGAGACGAGGATCAACCGGAACACCGTCGACCGGCTGCGGGTCGTGTGGTCCAAGACGGGTCTGGTCGGCGTGACCGGAACGCCGGTCGTTGCCGGCGGCGTCGTGTTCTTCGGAGACTGGGTCGGCGCGGTACACGCCGTCCGCGCCGCCACCGGCGCGCCGGTCTGGGAGACCCAGGTGGGTGGAGCGTTCATCGCGTCACCGGCGGTCAGCCGCGACGCGGTCTTCGTCGGGAGTGGCACGACGCTCACCCGGTTGGATCGAGCCACCGGCAAAGTGCAGTGGAAGACCGTCACGAACGAGAACCCGATCGCCGCGATCGTCGCGTCACCGGTCGCCGTCGGCGGCATCGTGTTGCAGGCCACCGCGAGCAACGAGGAACCCCTGCCGAAGACGACCTACACCTTCCGCGGGTCGATCGGTGCGTACGACGTGCGGACCGGCAGAGAGCTGTGGCGGTTCTACTCGACGCAGAACAACGCCCAGGACGGCCCCGGGGTGGGGCTCTGGTCGACGCCGGCGGTCGACGTGAAGCGCAAGCTGCTCTACATCGGCAGCGGCAACGCGTACGCGGAACCGACGGGCCCGCTTGCCGATTCGCTCCTCGCGATCGACTACAGGAACGGGAAGCTCCGGTGGTCGACCCAGTTCCGCCCGAACGACGTGTACAGCGCCGGATACCCCGAGAGCCCGGACACCGATGTCGGCGCGTCGGCGAACCTCTGGACGGTGAAGGGCCGCGATCTCGTCGGTGTCGGCGACAAGGCGGGGGTGTACCACGCGCTCGATCGGGATACGGGAAAGGTCGTGTGGAAGACGCAACTGTCGATCGGTGCCGTCTTCGGCGGCGCGCTCGGTTCGGGCGCGCTGGTGGACGGCAGGCTCGTCGTCACGTCGAACAACGGCGGCTTCTCGTTGACGGCACCCAACACCGCCGCCCGCGTGTACGCGCTCGATCCGGCGACCGGCAGGATCCTGTGGGAGGCCGAGCCGCTGCCGCAGAAGATCTTCGGGCCCGTCAGCGCCGTGCCCGGCGTCGCGTTCGTCGGCACGACGGCGGGCACCTACGTCGGGCTCGACACGCGCACCGGCGCACGGGTGTGGTCGTACCAGGCGCCCGGCATGATCGGTGGCGGTGCCGCGATCGTCGATGGCCGTCTGCACTGGGGGTACGGCTTCCACCTGTTCACCAGCGGTGGGGAGGGCGGGTTCCTCACCTTTGCCGTCGGGCGGTGATGCGGCCGGCCCGGCCTCCGAAGGAGGGAAGTCATGGCGAAGACGGGGAAGGTGCAGGTTCGCCGGGCGTACGACCCACCGGACCGCGGCGACGGGAAGCGGATCCTCGTCGACCGCCTCTGGCCTCGCGGGCTCAGCAAGGAGCGGGCGCACCTCGACGAGTGGTGCAAGGAGATCGCACCCTCGAACGAGCTGCGCAAATGGTACGGCCACGATCCTGACCGCTACGACGAGTTCGCGCGCCGCTACCGCGCCGAGCTCCGCGATCCGGAGCACGCCGCCGCCCTTGCGCATCTCCGGGAACTGGCCGGGCACGGACCGGTGACACTGCTCACCGCGGCGAAGCGGAGCGACATCAGCGAGGCCACCGTCCTGACGGAGGTCATCACGAAGCACGGGCGCACCCGCCAGAGCAGGCGGCGATGAGCCGCGGCGACGAGCGCCCGACGAGCGCATCCACCTTGTCGCGGGCCGGGATCTCGCCGGACACGGTCCGCCGGTTCCGATCGCAACTGACCTCGGGCGAGGACGCCGTCGACCCGGAGACGTTTGCCGGGTCGCTGCCGCAGACGTACGGAATCGCGCCGCGCGTGCGCGTGGGGCGCGACCGGTGGTTCAACCTGCTCTGGCTCCTTCCTCTCGGGTTCGCCGGTCTCGTGGTCGCCGTCGCGATCGCGAAGGGCTTGCGCAACACGGCGGGAGTCCAGCACTTCATCGCGACGAACCCCGGCACCGTCGTGACGCCCGAGAACGCCGCCAACCCGGGCTTCCCCGCGTGGGTTGCGGTCCAGCACTTCTTCAACCTCTTCCTGATGATCTTCATCATCCGGGCCGGCATCCAGATCCTGAGCGACCACCCTCGCCTCTACTGGACGCGCCACAGCACGCCGGGCCGGGAGTGGTTCCGGATGCAGCGACCGGTGCCCGACGAACCGTTGTGGACCGCGAAGGAGGACTCGATCACCCTTCCCGGCCAGGTCGGCCTGCCCGGCGTGCGTCACTCGATCGGCCTCGCCCGCTGGTGGCACCTCGGGGCCGACTCGCTCTTCCTGCTGAACGGGCTCGTGTTCTACGTCCTGCTCTTCAGCACCGGGCAGTGGCGGCGGATCGTGCCGACGACCTGGTCCGTGTTCCCCAACGCCGTATCGGTCCTCATCCAGTACCTGTCGTTGCAGTGGCCCACCGAGCACGGTTGGGTCGCGTACAACAGCCTCCAGTTGCTGGCGTACTTCCTCACCGTCTTCGTTGCCGCACCACTCGCGCTGCTGACGGGGCTCGGCATGTCGCCCGCGCTGTCGACACGCTTCAAGCGCATCAGCAGGGTACTGAGCATCCAGACGGCGCGTTCGCTGCACTTCCTCGTCTTCGTCTGGTTCCTCGTGTTCATCGTGATGCACGTGACATTCGTCTTCACGACGGGCCTGTTGAACAACCTCAACCACATGTACGCGTTGCGCGACGACAGCAACTGGGTCGGTTTCGCGATCTTCTCGGTGTCCATGGTCGTCTGCATCGTGGCCTGGGTCGCGGCCACACCGTTCACGCTGCGCCACCCGCGCGTCGTGCAACGGGTCGGCGCCACGCTGATCGGCCCGGCCGAGCGCCTCTTCGAGCACGTCGACTCGACGCCCGGCGAGTACACGGAGGACGACATCTCCCCGTACTTCTGGCACAACGGTACGTACCCCGACTCCGACGAGTACAAGCGGCTGTTCGACGGCGGTTTTACCGGCTACCGCCTCTCCGTCGGTGGGCTCGTCGAGCACCCCACCGACCTCTCGCTCGACGACCTACGAGCGTTGCCGTACCACGAGCAGATCACCCAGCACTTCTGCATCCAGGGCTGGTCGGGCGTCGCCAAATGGGGAGGCGTGTCGATGCAGACCATCCTCGACCTCGTCCGGCCACTCCCCGCCGCGAAGTGGGTCGTGTTCTACTCGTTGGGCGACGGAGCCGACTCGGGCCGGTACTACGACGCGCACCCGCTCGAACAGATGTACTTCCGGCTCACCATGCTGGCCTACGACATGAACGGCGCGCCGCTCTCCTTCGGACACGGCGCGCCCCTCCGCCTGCGCAACGAGACGCAGCTCGGGTTCAAGCAGGTGAAGTGGATCAGCGGGATCGAGTTCGTCGCCGACTTCGCCGACATCGGCAGCGGCTACGGCGGCTACAACGAGGACCACGAGTTCTTCGGGTACCGCCAGTCGATCTGAACGTCACGACCGGCCCGAGCCGTGCCGACAGATCGATGCTCGGTACAGTCCCACCCGTGGCCAGTGAACTGCTCGGCGAGCCCGACCGCCTGCAGGCCGTCGGCGACCCGCACGGCCTCGACGATCGGCCCGGTGACGGGACCCTCCACGCCGATCCGGGGCCGGAACCCGCCGCCCCCGGCGGTCGCGCCCGCCCCACCCAACTCGGTTGGTGGCTCCTGATCGTCGCAGGCATCGTGTTCGCGATGGTCGTCGTCGGCGGCGCGACCCGGCTCACCCAGTCGGGGCTGTCGATCACCAGCTGGAAGCCGGTCAGCGGTGTCGTGCCACCACTCACCGCCGCGGACTGGCGGGCGGAGTTCGACCACTACAAGTCCACTCCGGAGTACCGCCTCGTCAATCCCGACATGAAGCTCTCACAGTTCAAGGGGATCTTCTGGTGGGAGTACGCGCATCGCCTCCTCGGGCGCATCATCGGGCTCGCGCTGGTGGTCCCCTTCGTCTGGTTCCTCGTCCGCCGGGCGATCCCACCGGGCTACGGGAAGCGCGTCACATTGCTGATCGCGCTCGTGGGCCTCCAGGGAGCCATCGGATGGTGGATGGTCGCGAGCGGACTCGAAAACCGGCCCGAGGTGGCCCACGAACGCCTCGCGCTGCACCTCGTCACCGCGCTGGTGCTGCTCGCCGCGCTCGTCTGGACCGCGCTCGACCTGAGGGCGCTCGGCGCCGGACGGTCGAGGGTGGACGGTCGCCCGACCCGATGGATCCTGCCGTTCTCGGTGTTGCTGTTGATCCAGCTCGTCCTCGGTGCGTTCGTGGCCGGGCTGAAGGCGGGGCACATGGACAACACCTGGCCGACGATGAACGGCGACTGGGTCCCGCACGGGGTCGCCCGTCTGTCACCCGTGTGGTCGAACGCGGTCGACAACCCCGTCACCGTGCAGTTCCTCCACCGCTGGATGGCGGTCGTGGTCGCCGTGGCGGCCCTCGGGGTCGCGGCGTTGCTGTTCCGGGCGGGAGCGAGGACGCTCGCGACGGTGCTCGAGGTCGTGGTGCTGGTGCAGTTCCTGCTCGGCGTGCTCACCCTGTTGCACGCGGTTCCGGTCGCGCTGGGTGTCGCTCACCAGGCGGTCGCCACGCTGCTGCTGGTCGTCACCGTCGTGGCCGCCCACTGGGCGACCGGCGGTGCCCGCCGTGCGTCGTCGCCGGACATGGCAAACCAACGAAGGAGCGCCGACCATGCTGCGAGCACGCCGTAGCGCAACCGCTTCCGGGTCGTCGGGCCGGTTCTTCGAGACCGGTCCGGTCGACCATGCCGACATCGGCGTGGGGCGGATAGAGCTCCCCATCCGCTACTACCGCACCGACTGCTTCCTCGGCGTGTTCTCGGCCGATGTCGACGCCGTCGCCGCCCGGCTCCCGTCCGACCGGCTCGCCCCGGTGCGTCTGACCGCCGGCCGGGCCGCGGTCGGCATCGTCGCGTACAACTATCTGGAAACGGGTGTGGGCCCCTACGGCGAGATCGGTGTCGCCGCGATGTGCACGTTCGGCGGGCACGCGCCGCCCGTGCTGCCCGCACTGCTCGAGACCCGCTATCCCGGCTTCGGTGCCTTCGTCCTGCACCTTCCGGTCACCACCCGGGTGGCCTGCGCGGCCGGGCGCACGGTGTGGGGATACCCGAAGTTCGTGTCCGACATGGCGTTCGACCTGCAGCCCGAGCTCCAGCGCGTCGAGCTCCGCGAGGGCGGCGCCGACCTGCTCAGCCTCGAGGTCCAGCGCGGCGGCCGGGTCGTGCGGGACCACAAGCCGCTCGTGACGTTCACCGTCAAGGACGGCGACCTGATCCGCACCGAGGTCGCGAGCCGAGCCGTGTACCAGGTGGGCGTCGGCCGCTCGAGGGGTCACCTCGAGCTCGGTGACCACCCGCTGGCCGGTGAGCTGCGCGGGCTCGACCTCTCCGGCGACGCCGTGGCGACGAAGAGCTACCTGGCCCACGCGGCGATCCTCCCGGCGGGACGGGTCCTGACCCGGGCGGACCGCCCCTACGACGGGTTCGCCGGATCCGACCTCGAACACGGCCGTCACACGATCCGCTACGACAGCGGGGTCGAACGCGTCGTCACCGAACGCGCTCCGGCATTGGTGGCCGAGTGAGTGCGGCGTTCAGCGGTGCCGACCTCGCCGCGTTCGCCGAGGCTCTGGCGCGGTTCGGCGACCACTCCCGCGAGAAGCTCTTCGGGCCGGCGGCGGCCATCGGCCCCGACGGCGACCTCGCCGCGATACCGGCCCTGCTCGGCGAGGCTCGCTCGACGGGACTCATGAGCGATCCGGCCCCCGAGGAGTTCGACGGTGACTTCGGCGTCTGGGGCGGCCACGTGCTCGACCACGGGTGCCGGCTCTCACTGTTGACCCTCGGTTCGCTGGGCGAGTCCTGCGCGGGGCTCGCCGCCGCGGTGCACGCGCAGGGGATCGGCTGCCTCGCGCTCGGGGGGTCGAGAGGTCCCGGCGGCGCCGTCGAGTCGGGGGCGACCGTCGCCGCCGCGTTCGTGCCCGGCTACGGCGTGGCGTTCGACGAGCGCACCCACAGCGACGCGTTGAGCATCTCGGTATCGGCCGGGCGGTCCCACATCCACGGCCGCTCGCCGTTCGTGTGGTCCGCCGGAACACCCGACTGGCTCGCGGTCGTCGCCCGGGACGCCCAGAGTGAGGATGCTGGAGCGCACGGCTCGTGGATCGTCGCCGCGGTGCCGGTCGGCGCAGCCGGGGTGCGCATCGCTCCCGTGGGTCGCCGCATCGGGCTGCGAGCGATCGAGCAGCTCGAGGTCAACTTCGATCGCGTCGAGCTCGAGCCCGACGCGATCGTCGCGGCCGGCGACCAGGCTGCTCTGCTCGTGACGCGCGTCGTCGCCTGCGACTGGCTCGGTCTCGCGGCCATCAGCCTCGGGACGGCCCGCGCCGCGATCCGAGAGGCCAAGGCGTACGCCGCCACCCGACACCAGGGCGGGCGGACCATCGCCCGTCACGCCGCCGTGCGCATCCTGCTCGCCGAGGCGTCACACCACCTCGCCACCCTCGCCGCGCTGCTCGACACGATGGAAGATCAGCCCATGGCGCAGGTCCCCGAACGCGACCTGCTTCGCCGCTCGGCCTCGGCACGCCTCGGGATCGGAGAGCACGCCGCCGGCGCGGTCTCGAACTGTGTCCAGGTGCTCGGCGGCTACGGCTACATGGACGACTACGGGATCTCCAAGCGCCTCCGCGACGTGAGCGTGCTGCGATCGCGGCACGGCAGCCGCGAACAGCTGCTCCTGTTGCTCGACGACCTGAGCACGGAAGAGGCGGCGACAGGCAAGGTGGCGTAATGGACGGAGTGCTCCGGCGCTCGGTCGAGCGGCTCGCCCCGATCGGCCGGATGCTCTACGACACGCGGTCCCTCGATCTGTGGGAGCGCGACACCGCGACCTTGCCCCGCTTCCTCCGCCGTCGCCGGCGGGCGTACCGAACCTTCGCGCAGCACACGCTGGCACCGCTGGCCCTGAACGCAGACGCCGAGCCGGACCGCGTCGACCTCCGGTCCCTGCTGGCCGAGGCGGGGCGCCTGGGCTTCCAGTCCGAGCAGCTGCCGCCGCCCTTCGGGACGATGCCGGTGCAGGGCATGCTCCGTTGGTCCCTGTTCCAGACCGCGCTCAAGGCCGAGGAGTTCACCGCCGCCTGCGCCGGCCTCGGCCTGGCGCTGCTCGCCCACGACCTCGGTTCGGCACCGCTGTACCTGAGCGGCGACATCAGGGCGGCCCGGCGGTGGCTGGCACCGATGTGCCGGGCCAACCGGGCGGGGAACCCCCGTCTCGCCGCCTTCGCGATCACCGAGCCGGCCGCGGGTTCCGACGCGGAGGACACCGTCGGCGCGCGCGCTGCCCGGCCGGGCACGACGGCCCGTCGGGCCAACGGTGGCTACGTGCTGAACGGCCAGAAGGTCTTCATCTCGGGTGGCCGCCACGCCGATCTGGTCACGGTCTTCGCCGCGCTCGACCCGGGCGACGGGGACGAGCTCCGGATGGACCGGCACTGGACGTGCTTCGTCGCCGAGCGGGGCGCGTCCGGGTTCCGTACCGGCCGCAGCGAGCACAAGCTGGGCCAGCGTGCTTCGGACGCCACGGAGCTGTTCTTCGACGACGTGTTCGTGCCGAGCGAGAACCGCGTCGGGCCCGAGTACGCCGGCTGGGCGCTCAACCGGAACGTCCTCAACTACTCGCGGGTGCCGGTGGGGGCGATCGCTCTCGGTATCGCACGCGCCGCGGTGGAGGCCGCCGTCGACCACGCCCGGCACACGCGCCTCGGCAACCGCCCGTTGCTGCACCATCAGGAGGTGCAGCTCACGCTGGCCGACATGTGGCTCGACGTGTCCGCCATGCGGGGCATGGTGTGGCAGGCGGCGCGCCACATGCCCCCGAACCAGGGTGTCTCGAGCGCGGTCAAGGCGTTCTGTGGCGACCGGGCCTTCGCGGTCGCCGGCCGGGCGATGGACCTCCTCGGCGACGCGGGCGCTCTCAGTACCAACCGGGTCGAGAAGGCCATGCGCGACGCCCGCTTGAACCAGATCTACGAGGGGACCAACCAAATCAACCGTCTCGCCGTCATCGAGGCGTTCGCCGACGCCGACTTCGCTGGCTCGCTGCCGAGTTGAGTCCCGAGCCCGACCGGGTCATCGGAGTTCCGTCAGCGGCACCTCGGGGTCCGCGAGTCGGGCCGGATCGACGGGACCGGGCGCTTCGACGATGGCTCGGAGGTCGTCGACGACGTCCCACACGTTCACGTTCATCGCGGCCGTGACGGCACCGTCGCGGTGCCAGAAGGCGATGAACTCACGGCTCGCGAGGTCCCCTCGGACGGTGACCTCGTCGTTCGCGTCGCCGTAGCCGACGTACTCCATGCCGAGGTCGTACTGGTCGGAGAAGAAGTAGGGAAGACGGGTGTAGGAGGCTCGGTCACCGGCGGCGTTGCGGCCCGCAGTGCTCCCCTGATGGAGTGCGTTGGCCCAGTGCTCGACCCGGAGGCGTCGACCGTAGTGGGGATGCCACGCGTTGGCGACGTCACCAGCGGCGTAGATCGCCCGGACCGCGGACTGGAGGTGTTCGTCGACGACGACGCCGTCGTCGACCGCGAGGCCGGCGTCGACCGCCAGTTGGGTTCGGGGGATCACCCCCACCCCGACGACGACGACGTCCGCGACCTCGAACCGGCCGTCGTCGAGCTCGACGGCCTCGACGCGGCCCGCGCCGCGAAGTCCGACCACGCCGCGCTCGAACCGCAGCTCGACGCCGTGATCGGCGTGCAGGTCGCGGAACACCTTCCCGATCTCCGAGCCGAGCACCCGCAGGAGCGGCAGGGGTGCCTGCTCGATGATGACCACCTCGGCGCCCATCTGGCGTGCGCTCGCCGCGACCTCCGAACCGATCCAGCCGCCTCCGATCACCGCCACCCGTGAAGCGATGCGGATCGCGTCGTGGAGACGGACGGAGTCCTCGACGGTGCGCAGGTCGTGGACGCCGGAGAGGTCGGCACCAGGGATCTCGAGACGCCGGGGTGCGGCGCCGGTGGCCAGGACCGCGGCGTCGAAGGAGATGGTGTCGCCTCCGGCGAGGGTGACGGTTCGGACGCGTGGGTCGATCGCCGTTACCGAGTCGTGCACCAGTTCGATCGAGTGGTCCTCGTAGAAGCCGTCGGGGTGGACACGGGCGGTGTCGGGCGTCTGGTCGCCACGAAGGAGGCCTTGGACAGGGGCGGACGTTCGTAGGGTGCGTCGGGCTCGTCGCCGATGAGGACGATCCGAGCGTCGGCGTCCGTTTCACGGGCGGCTTCGGCGGCATTGGCGCCGGCGAGGCCGGCACCGATGATCACGAGCGTTGGGACGGTCATCGGCGGGCTCCTTCGCTCGACGCCTCGTTCCGGACCGAGATCGGGGGCGCCACAACCGCGAGACGGCGTCGTCGCCTCACTCGGCGCCCCAACGGAATCCGACAGGCAAGGGTAGACTGCCGGTCCGTACATACGAGTGTGGCCCGGGATCCGGACGGCTCGCGCCGCGCCGTCCGAGCGAACGGGCCGGAGCCGTACTCGAGGCCGTCCACCGGGCCGAGGTGACGTGATGACGAACGTGCTCGAGACCCGCGGTCTTCACGCCGGCTACGCCGGTATACGGGTGGGCTCCCCGCGGGCCTGTTCCATCCCGAGACGATCGTCGATCGCCTCGCCGCCGCCCAGGTCCCGGTCGGCTACTACCACACCAACGTGCCGCTGCTCGCGCTCTGGGGGCTCGACCGCATGGCGCCCTACATCAGGTCGCTCGACCGGTACTTCGACGACGCCGTCACCGGCCGCCTCCCCAACGTGTCGTTCGTCGAGCCGCAGTTCGGCGGCGGCGACCTGCTGAGGACCGACGACCACCCCCGCGGGGACGTCGGCCTCGGCCAACGCTGGATCCGCGACGTCTTCCACGCCTTCGCGACGTCACCACAGTGGCGGCGGGGCGCGTTCATCGTCGTCTACGACGAAGGCGGCGGGTTCTTCGACCACGTCAGGCCACCCACGTTCCCGGACGCGCGTGCAAGCACACAGGATCGGAACAACTTCGGGCAGGGTGGCTTCCGTGTCCCCGCGCTGCTCGCCTCCCCGTACGGGCGACCCGGTGCCGTCGACCACCGCCGCCGTACAGTTCCTGCACCGCTGGATGGCGGTCGTGGTCGCCGTGGCGGCCCTCGGCGTCGCGGCGCTGCTGTTCCGCGCCGGAGCGAGGACGCTCGGGACGGTGCTCGAGGTCGTGGTGCTGGCGCAGTTCCTGCTCGGCGTGCTCACCCTGTTGCACGCGGTTCCGGTCGCGCTGGGTGTCGCGCACCAGGCCGTCGCCACGCTGCTGCTGGTCGTCACCGTCGTCGCCGCGCACTGGTCGACCGGCGGCGCTCGCCGCGCGCCGTCGCGAGCGATCCCATAGCATCGGTTCGACGCGAGAAGGCCCGGTCCCGCTCTGCCGGCGGGGCCGCGGGCCCGCGACGGCGGCCACGACCTCCACATCGAGCACCGGCGGTGCCCCCGGCGCGACGCCCGGCCGATTCCGAGGTTGGTCGACCTCGCCGACGGGCATGCTTCCCACGACGAAGCGTACCGACGGGCGCGTGCGGACTGGACCTACGAACCCGAGATGAGCACCCGGGGAAGATCGAAGCGCATGGTCGAAGTGCACCGCGTCTACGGCGACGACCCGGTCGAGGGCCGCTACCGGGTCCTCGTCGTCCGCTTGTGGCCCCGGGGCATCGCCAAAGCGACCGCGCCCCCGGGACGAGTGGCTCAAGGCCGTCGCACCGAGCACCGAACTGCGGAAGTGGTACGGCCACCGCCACGACCTGGGACGGTTCGCGACCTTCACCCGCCGGTACCGCTCCCGGCCGGACGCTGCGGTCGCGTCAGCGGCACGCGGTGCTGCCTGCATCGTCGACGACGAATGCGACGCTCGCAGGGGCCACTTCGATTGCCCCTGACACGGGCCGGCCGGTCAGATCGGGAAGCGTGCCGTCACGTTCGGCTCGGAGCTCCGTCCCGTTGAGCGAGATCGTGTTGCCGTCGAGGCGCTCACCGGAGAGTCGGTAGACGCGGGCCGTTCCGGATCGGGTGGCGACGGTGCGGGTCTCCGTCGCGGAGGAGTTGACGACCGCATACGTGACGTCCCCGCGCTTCGCACCCGGGGTGCAGTGCGCGTAGACGGCGAGGTCCGCCACGTGTGGCCGACCCTCCAGTGCGACTACCTTCGGTCCCATGAGGCGGTGCCACAGCACACCGGCCCAGTAGTCCGGACGGGGTTCGAAGCCCTTCTCGTCGAGGAGGCCGTAGTCGCTGGCCGCGAGGGTGTTGTGGAACACGACGTCGCCGTTGCCGTCGGCGAGTCGCCCGAGCGTGTCGACGTAGCGGATGACGTCGAGGTACCGGGCGGCCCACCGGTCTCCGCCGCAGGCGGCTTCGGCGGTCTCGGTGACCCACATCGAGGCGGCGGGCTCGTAGGTGTTCCGGACGTCCTCGTACCGCTTCTTGTCCGTCTCGACTCGGGAGAGGAACTGTTGGGTGAGGGCGATCTCCGGGCCCTCGGGCGAACCGCAGCGTTCGGAGACCTTCGGGTAGGAGTGGAAGCTGAAGACGTCGAACGCGGGGCCCACCCGATCGAGGATCTGCGAGGAGGTGAACGCGCTGCTGACCACCAGGGGCGTGAACTCCGCGGTCGTGCCGGGACCGGCGATCTTCAGGTTCGGCATGACCTCCTTCACGAGCTTCTCGAACTTCTCGAAGTCGCGGGCGAAGGTGTCGGCCGAGTAGCCACCGGGCATGCCCACGGGCAGGCCCGGTTCGTTGAAGAGCTCGACGGCAACGAGCGGGATGTCGTGCTGCTTGGTGAACTGGAGCAGCGCGCGGGCCTGGTCGGGTTGCCAGACGCCCCCCGCGTCTCGCACACCGGCGTTCGACGCGAACGACGTGGTGACCTTGCCGTCGACGGCATCGGCGAAGGCGCCGACGCCCTTCCACTCGTCGGTGGTCAGCACACCCTGGAATCCATCGGGGGCGACGCCACCGGAGGTGCCGGTGGCGTCGAAGTACGTGGAGTTCGCCCAGGAGCCGCTCACGCGGATGTACGCAGGGCCGAGCGCACGCGCGAGGTTCCGCAGCTTCTTCGAGGTCAGGTCGATCGGTGGCCGGACGACCTTGCCGTTGCCGGCGTCGTACGGTTGCCAGAACGTACCGCCGGTCACCTCGACCATCTCGATGTTGTAGGACTGGTAGCGGGGATCGACCGTGGCCACGACCTCGTCGCCGGCGCCCAGGACGACGTCGGCATCGGCCGGTGCCGACGCGAGGGTCGTCGAGGCACCGGAGGAAGCCGTTCCGCGGTGCTTTCCTTCGCCACCACCCGAGCAGCTCGCGACGATGCCGGCGAGCACCGCGACCGCCGCACCGGCGATCAACGGTCGCGTGAACCTCGTTCCCGGTTGCATGGATGGGGATCGTAGAACGGAGCGTGCGTGTCAGGGGAGCGCCACGTCGGCGAGCCAGGGCTTGTAGGTGGCGCCGGGGAACCGGGTGGCGAGGTCGGTGAGCTCCGGCCTGTCGAAGGGGTCGGGGTCTCGGTCCGGGAGATGACTCGCGAGCTGCGCCGCCGTGCACGCGGGTGCGGGCGGGGGGATCGGCATGGCGAGGTCGAAGCCGAGCTCGGGGTCGGGGCGGGAGGCGCGTAGCGATCTGCCCATGTTGTTGGCCGTGCGGTCGCGAAGCGTGAGGGACCAGCGGGCGTGCCGTCCCGCTCCTTCGGGAGGGGCGCCGAGGAATCGCCACTCGAGGAACCGGATGATCGCAGTGTGGTCGTAGCGGCGGTGGTCGACGGCACCGGGTCGCCCGTACGGGGAGGCGAGCAGCGCGGGGACACGGAAGCCACCCTGCCCGAAGTTGTTCCGATCCTGTGTGCTTGCACGCGCGTCCGGGAACGTGGGTGGCCTGACGTGGTCGAAGAACCCGCCGCCTTCGTCGTAGACGACGATGAACGCGCCCCGCCGCCACTGTGGTGACGTCGCGAAGGCGTGGAAGACGTCGCGGATCCAGCGTTGGCCGAGGCCGACGTCCCCGCGGGGGTGGTCGTCGGTCCTCAGCAGGTCGCCGCCGCCGAACTGCGGCTCGACGAACGACACGTTGGGGAGGCGGCCGGTGACGGCGTCG
This sequence comes from Acidimicrobiia bacterium, assembly GCA_046331155.1. Taxonomy (GTDB): domain Bacteria; phylum Actinomycetota; class Acidimicrobiia; order IMCC26256; family CAWATG01; genus JAXLRK01. Next base: position 16,651 of record JAXLRK010000002.1, on the reverse strand, counting down.
TCGAAGTACCGGTCGAGCGACCTGATGTAGGGCGCCATGCGGTCGAGCCCCCAGAGCGCGAGCAGCGGCACGTTGGTGTGGTAGTAGCCGACCGGGACCTGGGCGGCGGCGAGGCGATCGACGATCGTCTCGGCATGGAACAGGCCCGCGGGGAGCCCACCCGTATCCGCCTTGCGGCCCTCGGACTGCGCGGAGAGCAGATACTGCCGGTTGGGGAAGGTGGGGCCGAGGATCGATGAGTGCCAGCGGTCGAAGACCGTGAAGCGGCGAGCCAGCGCGGCGTAGATCGGAAGATCGGCGGCCTGGTAGTAGGCGAGCGCGAACGTGTCGTTGCCGGTCCCCTTGGCGAGGAAGCCGTGGTCGCGCTGAATGCGCGCGCGGGTCCAGCTGTGGCCGGGGTCGCGGAATCCGCAACCGCGCGTCTCCGCCTTCTCCGGTTCGTAGGAGCTCGCCGGACGGGTTGCTGTCCGCCGCCCGCTCGCGTCGGGATACGTCTGGCGCACTCGCCCGTCGACGCGGAAGCCGGCACCGTAGCGGCGACGTCCGGCGTCCAGGTATGCGTGGTCGTCGGCCAGCCAACCGAGGTAGTGATCGAACGAGCGGTTCTCCATCATCACGATGACGACGGTGTCGATCGGGCAGTCGGCGGCGGCATGGTGCAGGACGCTGTCCGGAGCGTGCGTCGGCCCGGCGGTCAGCGCCGCCGCGACCGCGTCGGTGGCGCGGAACGCGTCCACGGTGCCGAGGGCGGAGAGGCCGGCGCCGGCGGCGACGCGTAGGAAGTCGCGACGGTTCATCGAGCGATACTAGGCACCCGTCTCCGGTCGGGAGGGGGGCGGCACGCCCGTGTCACCCGCCCCCCGACCATCTGCCCACTCAGCCGGTCGTCGCGGACGCCGTTGCGTCCCCGGTACCTTCGGTGCCTTGCTCGCCGTCCGTCCTGCCTTGCCGGTCCTCGGAGCTCGGGCTCTCGGTTTCGTTACCGTCGGCCTCCTGGGCGAGGACCTTGGCATTGCCGGCGTCGACCTTGACGTCGAGGTGGCGCCCGTCGGAAAGCGTGACCTCGACGCCGTAGACGACGTTGCCGTTCTCGTTCTCGAGTTCGGCCTTCGACGCGGTTCCACCGGTGGCGTCGATGGCCGCCTGGCGGGCCTGGTCGGCGGTCGCGGTGGCGAGACTCGTGAGGCCCTGCTCGTTCTCGTTGTCCGGTGCGGTCACGGAACTGGTGTAGGCAGGGTTGTTGTCGCCGGTGCGGCCGTCGGTCGTGGTGGTGGCGGTGGCTGTCTGGCCGCCGCCGTTGGTCGTGGCGGCGGCGATGGCCGCGCTGCCACCGAGGAGGCCGGCGGCGGTGATGGTCGAGTAGACGAGCTTGCGGCTGCGCGAGAGAGACATCGAGTGCTCCTTGTCTGGGGTGTCCGATCCGAGGACGCCGTGCCCTCGGGTGCCCGTTCACAATGCGCGAGTACGCCTTGCGGGTGGCTGACGAGTGCTGAACATGTCGTCAGCGGCGGGTCGGCTCGTGTTCAGGCGGCAGTCAGGGACTGTGCGTCACGCTTCACCGGAGGAGGCCGACGGATGCGGATCCTGATCGTCGAGGACGAGAAGCAGATCGCTTCGGCGGTGAAGCGCGGCTTGGAGGCCGAGGGGTTCGCCGTGGATGTCGCGCTGACGGGGACGGATGGCCTCTGGATGGCGAACGAGAATCCCTACGACGCAATCGTGCTCGACATCCTGCTACCGGGCTTGAACGGCTATCAGGTGTGTGCGCGCGTGCGCGAGGCGGGGAACTGGACGCCGATCCTGATGCTGACGGCCAAGAGCGGTGAGTACGACGAAGCGGAAGCCTTCGACACCGGCGCCGACGACTACCTCACGAAGCCGTTCTCGTATGTCGTGCTCATCGCACGGCTGCGGTCGTTGCTTCGCCGCACCGGACGTTCGGTCCCGGCTGTGTGCGAAGCCGGGGATCTGCGGTTGGACCCGGCCGCCCATCGTTGCTGGCGTGGTGAGGTGGAGGTCTCGCTCACCGCCCGCGAGTTCGCGGTTCTGGAGTTCCTCATGCGCCGCGCGGGTCAGGTGGTCGAGAAACTCGGCATCCTGGCGAACGTCTGGGATTTCGACTTCGACGGCGATCCCAACATCGTGGAGGTCTACATCCGGCGCGTGCGCCAGAAGATCGACGAGCCGTTCGGACGCCACTCGATCGTGACCATCCGCGGCGCCGGATACCGCCTCGCCGCCGACGGCGGTTGACGCAGGTGTGGCGGTTTGCATCCATCAGGGTCCGGACGACGGCCGCAGCCGCGCTCGTGGTGGGGATCGCGCTGGTCGCCGGTGCGGCGCTCCTCGTCGCCGCCCAGCGGCGGACCTTGACCAGCGGCGTGGACGCAGCCGCCCGCGCTCGTGCGAACGACCTCGCCACCGCGCTCGCGGATGGGACGCTGCCCGAGGACCTGTCGGTCAGCGACGCCGAGCAAGCCCTCGTGCAGGTCCTCGACGAGCACCGCACCGTGGTCGCCGCGAGCACGAACGTCACGGGCGAGGCGCCCATCTCCGACGTGCGCGCACCGGCGAGCGGGTTCGTCGCCCGGAATCTGGGCGGATCACCGGTCGCCAACGACCGTTTCCGACTCGTCGCACGCAGCGTTCGCGCCGGGGGACCGCGCTACACGATCTACGTCGCGTCGAGCCTCGAGCCGGTCGACGACGGTACGGCTTCCCTGGTTCGCCGGCTGGCCGCAGGATTGCCGTTCCTGGTCGGTCTGGTGGGCTTGACGACCTGGCTGGTCGCCGGTCGTACGCTCCGGCCGGTCGAGCGGATCCGTGCCGAGGTCGAGACGATCCAGGGTGGCGATCTCGACCGCCGCGTGCCCGAGCCCCGCGCCCGAGACGAGATCGGGCGGCTCGCGACCACGATGAACGCGATGCTCGACCGGATCGAGGCGTCGACGGAACGACAGCGCCGCTTCGTCGCCGACGCGAGTCACGAGCTTCGCAGCCCGCTGGCCGGTATGCGCAGCGACCTCGAGGTCAACCTCGCGCATCCCGAACAGGCGGCGTTGGGCGCGACCGACCGGGAGCTGTTGGCGACAACCGTGCGCATGCAACACCTCGTCGACGACCTGCTCACGCTCGCACAGGTCGACGCGGCCTCACTGCCGATCCGACACGATGCCGTCGACCTCGACGACGTCGTTCTCGGAGAGGTCCACGCGATCCGGGCGGCCACCTCGGTCACGGTCGCATGCAGCGGCGTTTCGGCCGGCCAGGTCGTCGGCGACCGGGACCAGCTCGCTCGAGTCGTCCGCAACCTCCTCGACAACGCCGTGCGCCACGCGCGCACCCGCGTCGACGTGACGCTGTCCGAGCGTGGCGCGGTGGTGTCACTCGTCGTACGCGATGACGGTCCGGGGATCCCCGTCGACGAACGCGACGGCATCTTCGAACGCTTCGCCCGTCTCGACGAAGCCCGTGACCGGCAGCGGGGCGGGGCCGGGCTGGGCCTCGCGATCGCGCACGACATCGTCGCGGCCCACGGGGGCACGATCTCGGTCGACGACGCCGATCCGGGTGCTCGCTTCGTCGTCGCGTTGCCGGCGATTCCCTCCGTCGGCGGCGGCCGCTGACCTCGGTCGGGGGCTCGCTCACTCTCGGTCCCTCGTCGCGTTCGCGGCGGCCCGCATGTACGGGCCCGACAACCCGGGCCGCCAGGCCGGTACCGCCGGGCGCGGCACTGCGCTGGAAGGTACGGACGATGGGTACCAGCGTCGCCGCCGTGCAGCTCTTCGATGACGGGCCGCTGGTGCTGCTCGCCGGGCACCTCGGCGGCGACACGCCGGTGCTCGTTCACCGCGTCGGCGACTACGCCCCGCCGCCGGGTGCGCGATCTGCGGTGAGGTACGCCCTTCGCGGCGGAGCGGCCTTCTACAACCCGAGGGCCGCTCGGAGCCGTTGCGGGTTCATCGACGCGACCTCGGCGTCATCGGGCACGGGGAACGAGTCGAGCAGGTGCGAGAGCTGCTCCCGCCCGATCGGGTCGGTGGCAGCATCGCGTGGCGTTCGGCCGCCCAGCGCGGGGACGGGCTCGTCGAGCCAGCGGCGTTCGTAATCGGCGATGAACGCGGCGACCGTCGCTCGGACCGCGGGATCGTCGGTGGACACCGGAGCCGAGGACTGGCCAGGCTCGTGGTCCGCAATGGCATCGTCGATCGACCGCACGGTGTGGGCGACAACCTCCGCACCGGGAATCGCAACCGCGACCGTCGCCTCCAGCGCTCCTGCACGCTCACGTGAGTTGACGTCCCCGACGAGTTCGTCGCCGGCGAGCTCGACCCTGGCGACGATGGTGGAATTGCCGGTCGCCGAAGGCCGTATCAGGTGCCAGATGGTCTGATCGCCGTCTCGCTCCAGCCCTGCATCGCCCAGCGAGCTCGCAATGTTCGACGGCTCGGGTATCCGCCAACGGATCGTGTGCAATTCGAGGTCGTGCCCATCGGTGTTAGCCACGCGCGGTGGACGGAACAGGGTGCCGAGAAACGCGACGAGATCGTCGGCGTCGCCATCGTCGATGATCTCGAGCAGCTCGGGGACAGCCGCGCGCGGGACTTCGATGAACCCGCTGAACGCCCGATACGTCCCGCCCACGGGGAGCGGGCGTCCGAACGCGAGCGTGCCCACGCGGGTGCGCCGGCTGGGGTGCGTGTTGACAACGGTGATGTGTTCCCCCCGGCCGATGTCGTGGAGCGCCAGTCGGTCGCCATCGATGCGCTGGATCTCGAAGATGCCGCGGTCGACGAGTGCCCATTGGGCGGCGAGCAGTGCTTCGTCGTCGGGCAACAGGGCGCTGCGAGCCGCGAGGAACTCGTCGAAGACGCCGTCCTCGTGGAGGGCGATGTCGAGCACGAACGGTGTTCCGGCAAGCTCGTCGTACAGGGCGGTCGACTCTGACGGCTCTGACATCGCCTCGGCAAGCCAGCTCACCAGATCGGGGTGACGGATCCGCAAGAACCGCCTCGCCTTTTCGTAGAGCCAGGCGGAGCGGTCGTCGAGCGAGTGCTGTTGAGTGCCGAGGTGACAGGACTTGTACTTGCGGCCCGAACCGCACGGGCACGGGTCGTTGCGGCCGGCCGCGGGACGAGGCCGATTCAACGCGAACGGTGCTACCTCCTCCATCAGCGACACCGCTTCGCTCGGGCTCGCGTCCTCGGCGTCGTCGGGAGGGTCGTCGCGCAGACGGCCTTCTCGCAGCAGCCGGTAGGCGGTCTGAGCGTCACCGCAGTCGGATGCGAACCCGGCCGCGTCGACCCGGGCCGGCGCATGCGAACACGATCCGTCGACGACCTCGGAGAGGAGATCAGAAGCGGTCCGCGCGTCGCCCGACCAGTCGGCGCAGCGCGCCCGCAGCCAGGTCAGCCCGACGTTCGACACACCCTCGCTACGAGCCCCGAGCTCTTCGGCGAACGCACTGACGGCGTCGAGCGAACCACCGCGCGCGGCGCACTCCTCCCAGAACGCGGACGCGACGGCCCCATCATCGAGGACGCCGGCGAGGAAGGTTGCCCCACGGTCACGTTCGTGGTCGTCGACACCCAACCCGATCGACCCGTCCTCCGGGTAGACCCGCAGTGCCCCGACGACGGCTTCCAGGCGTTCGGCTTGGTCGGCGCCGAGGCCGTAGACCACACCGAGCCGATTCCGGTACTGCCAGGATCGCAGCGCGTCCCAGTCGAAACCTTCTGCAGCGAGGATGTGCGAGCGCTCCACGAGACCCGCCGACCGGTGAAGGTGCGGGAGCGGTGGAACCGGGTCATCGACGAATGCGTCCCGGTCCTCGAGCAGCGCTTCGAGCAGTGGTCCGTCGCCCGCGGTGAACCGCAACGTCGTCGGGACCCGGTCGAGGCCTGTCGCCCGCTCGACGTCCGCGGTGCGGGCGAACCCGATGCGCAGCGCCGCGGTCTGTCGTTCGCTCGGGCTCGGCGGAACGGCACAGGGCGACCAGCACAACCCGCCATCGACGACCGCGACCGAAGCCCAACCCCCTGCGAGCTCGTCGAGCCAGCCGTCAGGTCCGAACACGACGTCGGTGTCACGGTCGTCCAACCAGAGCCCGTCCGTCTCCAACGACCCGAGCACCGCGCCCGACGGATCCACGAGGTTGACGCCACCGCCGACCAACCACCAACCGAGTGGTGACAACCACGGATGCATCCGAACGAAACCCTCGGCGGAATCGCCGGGATCCACCCACACCGTCCAGGTCGTGCCTTCGACAACCGCCGGCACGCAGACGATTCTGCCCGCGACATCGGCGAACCTGGTGTCGAACTGCAGCAAGCGGTCGATCTGATCGCGTACCGACGCCTTCGAGCCGGAGACCGGGCCGCGTTCGATGATCGCGTCCGCGATCGCATCCCGGTCCATGGCACCGATCCCGAGCACGTTGATGATCGATTCGCCGAGATCGCCATCCCCAACCACGTCAGGATCATGCCCGATCACCGAGCTCGACCGCACCGCGTTCGATCCACTCGAGGGTGCCGAGCCCGTCCTGCACTCGGGGCGGGATCGAGAAACGCGCGGAGCCGTGAGAAACCCGGCGGAGGTGGGTCCTCCGCTGCGAAGCGATCGGTCAACTTCCTTGCGTAGCGGCCTGGCGTGCAGTAGCGTGAGTCACGAAAGGAACGTAGCAGTTCCTTTCGTAGTCTCCGCCGTCCGAAAGGATCGCCCCGCTGCCCGAGTTCGTCGACCGTCTCTGGGAGGGGAGCGACTACGGATCTCGCCGTGACCGCCAACCATTCCGCTTCCCGGCGTTCGTACCCGACCCGATCGCGGACTGGGAACGACCGCTCGCCGGGCGCGCCGCGGAGGCTGTCTCCCGGGCGACCGCCGCGCTGAGCGAGCTCCAAGCCGTCGCCTCCGGTCACGATCTCGAAGCCCTCGCCACCACGCTGCTCCGAGCCGAGGCGCTCGGCTCGTCGTTCATCGAGGGACTGCGCGCGTCGAACAAGCGGCTGGCGCTCGCAGCCCACGAGCCGGTGGCGGCGGACCCGACCGCGCGGGCCGTGCTCGGCAACGTTCGAGCAATGGAGCGGGCGACAGCCATCGGCACCGAACGACGCCGGTTGGGACTCGACGACCTGCTGGACATCCATCGAGCGCTGCTGGATGGCACCACCGAAGAACGCTTCGCCGGCGTGGTCCGCACCGAGCAGAGCTGGATCGGCGGGCGAGGCACCAGTCCGCGCGACGCCGCATTCGTCCCTCCCCCGGCCGATCGGGTGCCCGCGTTGCTCGACGACCTCGGGGCGTTCGTGAACCTCGACGACCTCCCCGCGATCGCGCAGGCCGCGATCGCGCACGCCCAGTTCGAGACCATCCATCCCTTCGGCGACGGCAACGGCCGCGCCGGCCGCTGTCTGATCCACGTGATCCTGCGACGGCGCGGCGTCGCGCCACGGCTCGCTCCGCCGATCAGCGTCGTGCTGGCCACGAACGCCAGGCGTTACATCGCAGGCCTCACCGACTTCCGCGAAGGCCGGGTGGATGACTGGATCGGCGGCTTCTCCGATGCGACGACACAGGCCGTTCACAGCGCCCAGCGCTTGCATGGACAGGTCGACGCGTTTCTCGAGGAGCTCATCGAGCGCGCCGGGTCACCTCGGATCGATTCCGTTGCCCGCAAGATCATCCTGGGATTGCCGAAGCAACCCATCGTCAGTGCCGAGGTGGCGGCCGGTTCCTATGCCGTCACACCAACCGCTGCCCGCGCCGCGCTCAACCGCCTCGAGGAATCCGGCGTAGTGGTGCCATCCCGTGTCGGTCGCCGACGTGATCGCGAGTGGATCAGCGATGAGCTCTTCCAACTCCTCGATGCCTTCGAACACGACCTCGGTGAGACCGAAGTAGGAAAGAAGCGACGGCCCTCACCGGCACCGACCCGACCGCCGAGGTCCGAACGCCAGCGGTCACATCGCCCGACGGACTGACCGGCCTTCCCGATCCTGGCGGCTCAGGAGCCTCGCCTGATCATGTCGGCGCACTTCTCGCCGATCATGATCACCGCCGCGTTGATGTTGTTGCTCGTCACCCGTGGCATCACCGACGCATCGGCGATCCGCAGGCGCTCGACGCCTCGCACCCGGAGCTGCGCGTCGACCACCGCCATCGGATCGCCGGCGGGGCCCATCTTGGCGGTGCCGCACACGTGGTACTCGGTGTCGGCGTGGCGGCGGAGGGTCGCCTCGATCTGTGCGGGGTCGTGGCGGTCGTAGCGGATGAGCATCTCGCCGCGGTAGGGATCGAACGGCGCGCTGTTCATGATGTCCAACGCGATCTGGGTGCCCTTGACCAGGGTCGCCATGTCGTAGGGGTGGCTGAAGTAGCGAGGGTCGATCAACGGTGCCACCCTCGTGTCCGGACTGGCGAGGCGCACCTCGCCCACGCTCTTGGGTCGGGCGAGCAACAGGTGGGCCGAGTAGCCGTGGCCGAGGTGGAGCTTGCGGCCGTGGTCGTCGCCGATGCCGACGACCAGCTCCATCTCCATGTCGGACACCTCGACGTCCGGGCCGGTCCGGTAGTAGGCGCCGGACTCGGCCGCGCAGCTGGTGATCAACCCGGTGCGATGCCGACGCCAGTCCCACATCCCCTTGACGAGTCGCGCCACCCCCGTCGGGGAGATCCCCACCGTGTGATCGTTGACCCGGGCCCGGTAGATCAGCAGCGCGGAGATGTGGTCCTGGAGGTTCTGGCCGATTCCGGGCACGTCCCGGACCGTCGAGATGCCGAGCTCCTTGAGGTGGGCGCCCGGCCCGAGCCCCGAGGCCATGAGGATCTGCGGCGTACCGAAAGCGCCGGCCGACATCACGACCTCGCGCCGCACCCGGACGGTTCGGGTCCGGCCGCCGCGCTCGCACTCGACACCGGTCGCCCGGCCCTGGTCGAACAGCACCCGTGTGATGTGCGCGCCGGTCCTCACCTCGAGGTTGGGGCGATCCAGGTTGGGGTGGATGAACGCGGCGGCGGTGCTGTGCCGCTCACCGTCCTTCTGGGTGACCTGCACGTGGTAGCACCCGTGGTGCTCGGCGCCGTTGAGGTCCGGGTTGAACGGGATCCCCTGCACCCGGCACGCGTCCAGGAACACGTCGTTGAGCGGGCTGGGGCTCCGCAGGTTGGTCACGTGCAGGGGCCCGTCGACCCCGTGGAACGGGGAGTCGCGGTGGATCGCGTTCGCCTCGGACTTCTTGAAGTACGGCAGCACTGCGTCGAAGCCCCAGCCGGGATTGCCCAACGCCTCCCACGCGTCGTAGTCGGAGCGGTGCCCGCGGGCGTAGATCATGGCGTTGACGGCGCTGGACCCGCCGAGCGCCTTCCCGCGCGGCTGGAAGCCGCGTCGCCCGTCGAGCCCCGGCTGGGGCACGGTCTGGTAGTTCCAGCTGTTGATGCCCCGGGGCATCGCGACCGCGAAGCCGAGGGGCGCGCGGATCAGGACGTCACGTCCCTCGCCTCCCGCTTCGAGCAGGCAGACGTCGACCGCGGGATCCTCGCTCAGCCGGCTCGCCACGACACAACCAGCCGAGCCCCCACCCACGACCACATAGTCGAACTCGTCCACGCGCGAACCGTACCGGAACATCCCTGCCCTCTTCCCTCCGCGACGCGGGGCCACGAGATGAGCGATCCGTCGGCGACCACACCCCTGGACGCAGCCACGCCGCGGTGGAGCAGGCCCCGAACTGCAGACGGCACCGGCCGGTTCATGGTGCTCGGCCCACACCGTCGCCGAACGCCGCCCGCCAGACCCCGGCACCGGCACCGGCACGGGCTCAGCCCGGCGCAACCTCCCGAAGCCTCCATGGCAGCCCTCGACCGCCCGCGCGACACTGCGAGCCACCCGTCCCGACTCGCGGGCGGAACACGCCGAGGATCACATCTCCAACCCACCGCATCGCGGGTCTCTGTGCTGCCCCACACGGCCGGCGTCCGGGGAACTGGATCACCGATGGCCGACGACCGTTCACGCACCCGACTCCTCACGCCGTTGGGCTGGTCGCCGGAATGGGAAGCGTTGCTGGCCGACTCCGGTCACGGTCCGACGCCGGCGCGTCCCGGCCGCGTCGGCCGTGTCATCCGCGTCGACCGAGGAATGGTGCTCGTGTCCGACGGCCTGACGCACGAGCACGCGCCCCCGCGCCATGACCTCGTGACGGTCGGCGATTGGGTGGTTGTCGACCCCGGCGGGCGGGTCGACCACGTCCTGCCCCGAGCATCGTTGCTCGCCCGCCGCGATCCCTCGACGGGCGGCGAGCAGGCGCTCGCGGCCAACGTGGACGTGGTGCTCATCGTGTGCGGACTCGACCGACCCGTGAAGGCCGGCAGGATCCTGCGCGCGGTAACGCAGGCATGGGAGGCGGGGGCACGCCCGCTCGTCGTGCTCACCAAGGCCGACGCGGTAGGCACCGCCGAGATCGACGCCGTGCTGACACGGCTCGCCGACGAGCTGGTGGGCGTCGATGCGGTCGCCGTGAGCGCATTGACGTCGGCGGGGCTCGACGAGCTCGCCGAGTGCATCGGGTCGGGCACGCTCGTGATGGTCGGCGAATCGGGCTCGGGCAAGACCACGTTGCTCAACCTGTTCACAGGGGCGGACGCGCCCGTCGACGCCGTCCGAAGCGGCGACCACAAGGGTCGCCACACGACCACCCGTCGCGAGCTCCACCTGCGCACGGGCGGAGGCACGATCATCGACACCCCCGGTGTGCGAGCCCTCGGCCTGTGGGCCGACGTGGCCGCGGTGGGCGAGGTGTTCGAGGACGTCGACGAGCTCGCCGCCAATTGCCGCTTCAACGACTGCCGGCACGAAGGCGAGCCGGGGTGCGCCGTGACCGCCGCCGTCGACTCGGGGACCCTTGCACCTGCTCGCCTCGCCCAATTCGTGCGGTTGCGCCACGAGGCCGAAGTCGACGAGCGGCGCCGATCGGTGTCCGAGCAGCGCGCCCACGATCGGGCGTTCGGCCGGATGATCCACGACGCGCTCCGCCGGAAGGGGCGTGACCACATCGCCGAAGCGCCCTCCGGAACCGTCGACGACGTCGGGTCGTAGACGCGAACCTCAGCGAGGCTCGAGCGCCAACCCCGCCGATCCGATCGACCAGGACAGGAACGCGATGAGCGACGTCACCGCCTCCCACGACGGCACTCTCGAGCGCACCGCGGACGGCGGGCTGATCCGCTTCGAGCGCCACCTCCCCTACCCTGTCGCCGCGGTGTGGGACGCCATCACCAACCCGGAGCGACTTACCGACTGGTGGCTGCCGTTCGACGCCGACATCACCGTCGAGCTCCGCGTGGATGGTGAGATGGTGTTCACGAGCCGCACCGGCGAGCCGCCGCCGATGACGGCGACGATCCTGCGCATCGACGCACCGAGCCTGCTCGAGCACACCCATCTCGCGCCCGGGTCGACGCTGCGGTGGGAGCTCGAAGGCGTCGAGACCGGATGCCTCCTGCGCCTCACCCAACACGTCACCGACGTCACCGAGGCGATCGAGGGCTGCTGGATCGCCGGCCTCCACACCTCCTTCTCGCTCCTCGAACCGTGCCTGGCCGGTTCACCGATGCCGTGGAACTGGGACGAGTTCGCCGCCACCCGCGCGCACTACGCCGCCCTCGGCCTCGCCACGCCCGACACCGGCGAATGAGATCGACCACGACCCAGGCCCCGACGGAGGCCGGTTCACGATGAAAGAGAAACCGCAGATGACCCAGTTGCTCCGCGTCCAGAACTTCTGCCTCTCCACCGACGGGTTCGGAGCCGGTGAGGGCCAATCGCTCGAACGTCCCTTCGGTCACGCCGAACCTGCTGCATTGGCTTCCTGGGCCGGTGCCACGGCGAGCTGGCCGAACCGCACCGACCCGGGCGGTAGCCGCGGCCTCGACGACTACTTCACCCGTGACTTCACCAACAACATCGGCGCCGAGATCATGGGCCGGAACAAGTTCGGACCCCAGCGCGGCCCGTGGGCCGACCACGAATGGAAGGGCTGGTGGGGCGACGTCCCACCGTTCCACACCCCCGTGTTCGTCCTCACCCACCACCCCCGACCGAGCTTCACTCTCGACGACACGACCTTTCATTTCCTGAACGCGACGCCGACCGAGGCGCTCACGGTCGCTCGCGACGCGGCCGACGGCAAGGACGTGCGCCTCGGCGGCGGTGTGCACACCGTGCGGGAGTTCCTCGACGCCGACCTCGTCGACACCCTGCACGTCGCGGTCGCGCCGATCCAACTCGGCCGAGGCGAACGCCTGTGGAACACCCCCGACGACCTGCTCGACCGGTTCCACCTGGAGACCGTCACGAGCCCCAACAGCGGGATCGTCCACCACCTGTTCTGGCGCCGCTGACCCGGACGCCCGAAGACCGGAAGCTCACGCCCCGTCGATCGAGATGCCGTACCGGCTCGACGGGCTGCCGAGCGCGGCCAGCGGTGCCGCCCACCGGGGAGGTTCTGATCCTCGCCGGGAATCCTTGAACAACTGCCGCTCTTATTCAAGGATATCTGCTAACCTTGAACATCAGAGAGCTATGTCCAAGCTTGTGAAGCGCCGGTGGGAGACCACCTACACCTCAGGCCTGCCCCGCCGGGACCGGGCATCGTGCGACTACGAAGCGTACGTGCCCGATCTCCTGGTGGGGAGGCCGGTTCGCCTCGACGGGGACGTGGCAGCCGATGTGGCTGACGCCGAGGCCGCCGTGGCCCACTTCGACGCAAAGGCTGTGGCACTTGCCGATACCGAGGCTCTCGCCCGGCTCCTGCTCCGCGCCGAGTCGGTCGCCTCCTCGAAGATCGAGGGTCTGGAGGTCGGGGGACGCCGGCTCCTGCGCGCCGAGGCAGCAGCGGACCTGGGCGAGGACGCTCGCGACGTCACCGCCACCGAGGTGCTCGGGAACATCCAGGCGATGACGTGGGCGCTCAGTGTCGTGGGCCGCGGCGACGACATCACCGTGGACCACCTCCTCGAAGCGCACCGACGCCTGCTCGCCGGCACCCTCCTCGACGAGCACGGGGGACGGATTCGCGAGGAGCAGAACTGGATCGGCGGGAGCAGCTTCAACCCGTGCTCGGCGTCCTTCGTGCCGCCACCCCCGGAGCTGGTGCGCGATCTCCTCACCGACCTCTGTGCGTTCTGCAACACCGACGATCTCCCGACCATCGTGCAAGCCGCGATGGCGCACGCTCAGTTCGAAACGATCCACCCCTTCGTCGACGGGAACGGGCGCATCGGGCGCGCCCTCATCCACCTCGTCCTTCGCCGACGGGGCATCGCCGTGCGGGTCCTGCCGCCGATCTCATTGATCCTGGCGACATGGTCCGATGACTACGTGACCGGCCTGACAACCACGCGCTACGCCGGCACGCCGACGTCTGCCAGAGCGATGGCGGGCATCAACCGGTGGGTCGCTCTGTTCGCGACCGCATGCCGGCGCGCCATCGGAGACGCGGAGACATTCGAGCAGCGCGTCGCTGCGCTGCAGGTGCGTTGGCGGGATCGCCTGGGAAAGGTGCGCGCCAAGTCCTCGGTCGATCTCCTCATTCGCGCCCTGCCCGGCGCGCCCATCGTGACCGTGAACGGTGCGGCCAAGCTGATCGGGCGGACGTTCCAGGCAACGAATGAAGCGATCGCCCGCCTCGTGGAGGCGAAGATCCTGCGGCAGGTGAACGTGGGGCAGCGCAACCGCGCGTTCGAGGCGCCCGAACTGATCCGTGCCTTCACGGAACTGGAACGCCAACTCGCCAGCCCGACGGGGGACACGCGAGCAGCGCCTCCGTCGCGACGGGTTCCTCACCGCTCCTAGCACTCGGCTACCCGGAATCGGCACGGAAACGCTCTGGGCGTGTTATCCCGCGAGGCAGGGCGGCGTTGGGGACCAGGATGCGACTTCCGATCCGCATCGGCGTGTTCGGCACGCGTTTGACACCGGCTCGCGACAGCAAGCGGCCCGGTCGCTTGTCGCTGGGACCGGGCCGGGCCTGCTGTTCTCGTTGACATGGGGTGTTCGACAAAGTCAGAAGTCCAGGTCACGAACCCGAGATCAGCTCGGCCGGCGAGGCCTCCCGCACTTTTCGGAGCGCCGATCCACACTCTTCAGCGGTTCATAACCCCTGGTCAATGGCCTGCGAGGGTTCGCACCGAAAGGTGATTGCGTACCAGTGGTACCAGTGGTACCATAGCGAGCATGGCAAAGCCCTCGGCACCCATGTCTGCGTTCCACGTCGGCCACCAGTTCAAGTCCCGCGAGGCCCGCGACAACTTCAGCGGCCTACTCGACGAAGCGGCCAACGGTGGCGTCGCGGTCGTGCAGCGCGACGAACAGGCGTTTGTCCTCGTTACCCGCGCCGCCTATGACGCAGCGCTCGCAGATCGTGCGCCGTTCGCGGTGCGGTCAAGTGTGCACGACGGCCAGTTCTCCCTCTGGCTCGATGACGTTCCGGTTCACGCGGTGGGCGGGTCGCTCGACGAGGCCGAAGACGACTTCCTCGACGCGCTCATCGACTACGCGGACCTGTGGCTCTCCGAGCTCCGGCACGCCCCGAACCACCGACTGAACGCACAGCTCGTGCATCGCGTCACGGCGTACGCACCCGATCGTGAAGCGTTGCGCGCCATCGTGTTCGGCGAGTAGATGCGCCCGCTGCCCTACAGCGCGCTCCGCACGTTCGTCGAAACCGAGGGTTGGACACCGAAGGGCACTGCGCGCGGGACGAAGAAGCAGGGCGACCACGAGCGCTACACGCTCGCACTCGCGGACGGCACAGTCCTCGCCACGCGAATCTCGCACGGCGGCGGCCAGTACGACGACCCAAGCATGGTGTCGCACATCCTGCGTGACGAACTGCACGTAAGTGAGCCGGACTTCTGGACCTGCGTCGAACAGGGGGTCAAACCGCCCCGTCCGCAGCCTGAGTCGATACGTGGTCCTGGCAATGAGATCCCGTACGACCTCATGCGCAACCTCGTGCGGAAGGTCGGGATGGCGCCTGCCGACATTGAGCGGCTCACGAAAGCCGAGGCTGTGCAGGCCTGGCAGGACTATCTGTCGCGCGGCGGAACCTGACGCGCGCACGCCCATTCCCGGGGCGCATTACTACGCGTGATCACCAGTCAAAGCGAGAGGGCCGTCCTTGCGGACGACCCTCGCCGACTTTGTCGAACGCGAACGGCCTATTTTGCCGAACGCCTGTTGGTGGCGGGGGCAGGATTTGAACCTGCGACCTTCGGGTTATGAGCCCTCGGATCGCCTGTTCATCCCATCCCGCTGCGTACCAGATCGTGCCCTTGAGCTGGGGTTACGCGTGCGATCGTAGCGCAGCGGTGACATCGCGCGTGAGTCCGTACCGCCCCGCACGGTAGAAGAGACAGTAGAAGGGATCTCCCCTCAGCCTCATCGCCCTGAGGGACTTCGCCCACGGCCAAGCGGCGGATCGGATTGAGCGCTGGCGGGGATGAACTCGATGGAGTTCCGGTGACCGTCGGGTTCGACGAGCTCGGGACGCCGAAACCTTCGAGAGATGGTGAGCCGACCGACAGCGCTCGAGCAGTGTTTCCTGCGACAAACCCCGCTGAGACAAGCACTGCCCGAAGGACCTCGATGTCGCCGGCGTCCTGGGCGCCAGACGTCGCGTCAGTCGAACGTCATGAGCCGGCCAGGTCGCCGAGAAGGACCGCGACAAGCGCTTCTTCGTGGACGACGCGTCCGATGGCGTTCATGGCGGCGGCGAGCTCGCGGTCCCAAGGTGTTGGCACCGGTTCGCCGACGAGGGCAGGCAGATTGCCCACAAGGGGCGTCGCGATGGCTAGGGCTTCCTCGTAGTCGGCCGCGGTCATGCGCCACGGCTCGCAACCAAGCTTCAACATACGGGCGGTGATGGCGATGCCGGGCCAGTCGAAGTCGCCGTGGTAGCGGAGATGCGCGCCACCCTCGAGCAGCCCGGTGACGAGGTTGGCGGCGACAGTCGTGGGGCTGCCGAGGGTGCACACGAGTGGCGCGTCGATACCGACGTCGAGGGCGTCTTCGACGATGCGCGGGTTCTCGCATACATGGACGACGGTGCCGGCCGGCAGCTCCCAGTTGATGCGAGCGACGTCGCGATCGTCGAGGTGTGTTTCGGCGCCGGCGTCCGTCCGCTGCCGGTGGAGGTCCGCGAAGACGCTTCCCGTGGGTCGAAGCCCGATCGTGAGAACGGTGGTGGACACGTTGTCGGGCGCGACACCGGCGGCTCGCCAGAGGACTCGGCGGTCAGCAGCCGACATCGGGTTGGGTACGCCGAAGGCGTGGGCGAGTGCGCGCAGCACGAGCCGGCCAAGAACGGTCGAGTCGTCGAGCCCGTGCGCGCTGCCTGAGTACTGCTGCGCGAGAACATTGCGGCCGATCGGTGTCGCGGGGACCGGGCCAAGGGTCGTACGCAGCACGGCGACCGCTGAGGCTGCCATGTTGCGCGCTTCGTCCCCGAGTCGCGTCAGAGTGCCGGCTCGGCGAATCTCGTTCAGCCACGGTTCGACCCACGGTTCGTCAGCGAGGCCGGCATCGGCGAGAAGGTCGTCGACATGCGCCCAGAGCGCGTCACGTCGTTCGGCTATTTGAGCTCGGGCG
>JAXLRK010000001.1:0-2630177 GCA_046331155.1 Acidimicrobiia bacterium | reverse complement strand
CGGTCACGTCGACCTCCGGCGGGATCGCGACGAGCGTGCCCATCGGGATCGGCCCGCGGTACGAGGTCTTCGAGTCGCCGTCCTCGCGGTTGGCGGGCCACACCCAGCCGCGGCGGATCTGCCGCCCGTCGAGCGCGAACGCGAGCGCGTGCCGGATCGACCGCGCCTGGAGCTCCCACGCGCGGATGAGCCCGCCCAGCGCGGAGACGCCGGCGGCCCGGGTCCCGTCGTCGACGCCGCTGCCGGTGAGCGCGTTCCGTGCGGTCTCGCCGGCGCGCCACCCGGTCGCGGTGCGCCGGGCCAACCAGGCCTCGTCGACCCACTGCCGGGCCGGGTCCACCACGATCCACGCGGCGTCCGTCCCCGGGGCGGCACGGGTGACGGCAGGCATCCGGATCCGCGTCGTCTCGTGCGTGCTCGAGACGGTGGTCAGCGGGTCGCCCGGGCCGGCGAGGTACACCGGGAAGGAGTAGGCGGCGGCGTTCACGTAGGGCGCCTCGGCGTGGAGCGCGGCCGTCATCGGGTCGTTCGGGCCGGCGAAGCGGGCGCCGGAGCCGATCGGCGTGTTCCACGGCGACGTGGACGCGAAGGGCCACTCGAAGGGATCGCGGGGGTGGGCGGACGCCGACGCCTGCCGGACGGCATCGGTCACCGACCGCACGGCGACCTCGACCGCCCGAGTGAACCGGGGGCCGTCGTCGGGGGTCGAGAGCCGGACCGCGGTGCCCCCGGCCACGACGGCGGCGAGGAATCCGATGCCGACGAAGCGGTGGGGTCGGGGCAAGCGCTGGACCATCCTGGGGCGTGGGTCGTGGGGAGAGGAGCGTAGTGCCGCGTCCCCGATGCGTCGATACCCGAGCGTTGACGGCGGTTCATCCGATTACGCCGAGAAACAGCGTGTTGGTGCCGCGGGGCGCGGCCGAAATCCCGGCGTTCCCTTGCTTTGCGCGCGGCGAGGGTGCATGCTCTTCGGCGCCGGCGGAGAGTGCTCTGCCGGTTTTCTCATTCCGGGGGGGGAGATGAGCGGGAAGGGCAAGGTGTTCAGCGCCGAGCTGGTCGGGACGGCCGTGCTCGTGATGGGCGGGCCGGGAGCGGCGGTGCTCGCGGGCAAGGACATCGGCTTCATGGGCGTCGCGTTCGCGTTCGGTCTCGCCTTGCTGGTGCTCGTCTACGCGATCGGGCCGATCTCGGGCTGCCACGTGAACCCGGCGGTCACGCTCGGCCGGTGGCTGGCCAAGGAGACGAAGACCGAGGACCTCCCCGTCTACTGGATCGCGCAGCTCGTCGGGGCCGCGCTCGGTGGTCTCGTGATCTTCGTCATCGCGACGGGCCAGTCCGGCTTCGACGCGAAGGCCGGCGGATTCGCGAGCAACGGCTACGGCAAGCACTCGCCCCAGGGCTTCGACCTGCGCTCCGCGATCGTGGTCGAGATCCTCTTCACCGCCCTGCTCGTCTTCACCGTGCTGTCGACGTCCCACGGCAAGTTCCCGCACGGCTTCGCGGGGCTCGCCATCGGCGGCGCGCTCCTGCTCATCCACCTCGTCACCATCCCCGTCGACAACACGTCGGTGAACCCGGCCCGCAGCTTCGGGACCGCGATCTTCCAGCACGGCTGGGCCCTCGGCCAGCTCTGGGCGTTCGTCGTGTTCCCGATGATCGGCGGCGCGGTCGGCTGGCTGGCCTGGCGGCTCGTCAGCGACGAGCCGCTGTCCGCGGCGTAGCCCACGCGTCCGGCCGGGCGCCCGTTTTCGAGAATCACGAGATCTGACCGACACGACCTTCCCCTACCCTGTGCACTTCTCGTGCCCGGCAGCCGAGGGGTGCACGGGGCGGGCGGGTCGCCTCCACCGGACCGTCGTCCGAATCGTCAGCGCCGCGCCGAGAGCCCCCGGTGCTCGGCCCGCCTGGTGAACGGCACCGCGCACGCGCCCAGGACCACGGCGACGACGGCGATGGCGGTCAGCGTGGCACCGAAGAACGACGTCACCACCACGAGCGCGGCGAACGCGACGAGCGCGTCGACACCCCAGTGCACGTACCACGGCCGCGGGGCGCGGTTCGGCAGCGGTGACGGAGGCGCCACCGGCTCCTGTGCCGGTTCGGTGCCGTCGGTCACGCGGTGGCGACGAGGTCGGTGATCGTGGGGTTGGCGGCGCGGTCGGCCTTCGCCCGCTTGGCGCTCGGGCGGGGCTCGACGTCGACGTCGGTTGCCTCGGCCCGCAGCGCGCCCACCGTGCACTGCTCACGCGCGCGCCGCGAGAACGGGTCGTAGCGGAAGACACGCATCGCGTTCTCGTGGGTGATCGCGCCGATCTCGGCGTCGGTCAGGTCGCCGGCGACGAACTCGCGGTGCAGGTTCTCGGGCGCGTGGGGCCAGTTCGCGTCGGAGTGCGGGTAGTCGATCTCGACGGTGATGCGGTCGACGCCGATGTCGCGGGCGAGCCGCACGCCGACGCCGTCGGAGATGTAGCAGAGGATCACGCGCTCCAGGAACACCTCGCTCGGCAACTTCCCACCGAAGTCCGCGTGGGTCCACGCCTTGTGCGTGCGGTAGCTGTGGTCGAGCCGCTCGAGGAAGTACGGGATCCAGCCGATCCCGCCCTCGGAGAGCGCGACCGTCACGTCCGGGAACTTGCGGAAGACCGGCGAGTGGATGAGGTCCGCCGCGCACTGCACGATGTTCATCGGCTGCAACACGATGAGCACGTCGATCGGTGCGTCGGGTGCCGTCTGCACGAGCTTCGACGACGACCCGATGTGCATGCAGACGACGGTGCCCGTGTCGCTGCACGCCTGCCAGACCGGGTCCCAGTAGTCGGAGTGGAGGCTCGGCCGCCCGAGCGGCACGGGGTTCTCGGGGAAGGTGACGGCGTGGCAGCCCTTCTTCGCCACGCGCCGGATCTCGCCCGCGAGCACCTCGGGGTCCCAGATCGGCGGCACCGCCAGCGGGATGAACCGTTCCGGCGCCGCGCCGCACCATTCGTCGATGTGCCAGTCGTTGTACGCCTGGTTGAGGACGAGCGCGGCGTCCTTGTCCTCGAGCGCCGCGAACAGGCGCCCCGCGAAGCCGGGCAGTGACGGGAAGTTCAACGAGCCGAGCACACCGTTGGCGTTCATGTCGTCGATCCGCTTGTGCACGTCGTAGCAGCCGGGTCGGATCTCGTCGAACGACGTCGGCTCGATCCCGTACTCCTCCTTGGGCCGCCCCGCGACCGCGTTGAGCCCGACGTTGGGCACCTCGATGCCGTGGAACTGCCAGACGTCGGTGCCGTCGTCCTTGTGGACGATCCGCGGTGCGATGTCGCGGTACTTCTCGGGAAGGTGCCGCTCGAACATGTCGGGCGGTTCGACGACGTGGTCGTCCACGCTCACGATGATCATGTCGTCGATCTGCATCGCCGCCTCCTCGCGCCCGGCCGTTCCGGCGAGCAGCGAGCGTAGCCCTGCGCCGCCGGGACGTCAGGCGGGGTCGGCGCGGTCGGGCCGGGGTGGCGCGGGTCGGCGTGGCAGTGCGTGGCAGTGCGCGGCAGGGCGCGGCAGTGCCGGTTCACACGGCGATCGCGCCGCCGAGCTCGAGGCCCGAGAACCACTCGAAGAACCGGTCGACGTCGTGGCCGACGAAGACCGGGCCGTGGTGGGGGCAGAGCAGGTCGACGTGGAGGCCGCGCACCCGCTCGAGCCAGCGGTCACGCGCGGCCTCCGACGGCATCCAACGGCGGTGGAAGCCCTCCATCGAGCCGATGTGGCGGTCGAAGTCCTGCACGAAGACGTCCTGCTCCGGTGGGAGCGGCGCCGACCCGATGTCGCCGGTGAAGAGGATGCGGGCAACCGGGTCGTACACCGAGAAGTTGGCCGGCGAGTGCAGGTAGTGCGCGGGGACGAAGCGCAGGTCGGTGCTCGCACCTAGGGGGAAGGGTCCTCCCTCGTCGGGGATCAGCTCGAAGCCGGCCGCGATGCCGAAGAAGGCGGTGAAGGTCTCCCAGGCCCGGGGGACGAAGACGCGGGCTCCGGGGCAGACCTTGGCCCATCGCGAGAGCGCCGAGAGCACCTCGGGATCCTGGCGTGAAGCGAAGAGGGCCACGAGGCGGTCCGTCGCGATGATCCGGGAGACCGCGCCGATGACGTTCGCGAAGCGCTCGCCGCCACCCGGATGGAGCACGAGCCCGCTCGACCCGTCGACGACGAGGTACTCGTTGGGGTCGGCCGCCCGGGGGTCACGTCCGGACTTGCGGCCGATGAACCGCCACGACCGCGTCCCGTCGTCGTAGAGCGTCTCGGTGATCACCCCCGCTCCGTTCATGTCCCCAGGTATCGGCCGCGAGGCGCATGAAGCTGAGCGATTGCCCCGAAGTGCCGAGTGTGCCGCCGCGCGCTCCGAAGTGCGCGTGCTCCCGAAGTGCGCGCGCTCCCGAACTGCGCGTGCTCCCGAAGTGCGCGTGCTCCCGAAGTGGCCGGCATCTCGTTGGCTACGATCCCGCCCCGTGCAGCGTCGAGTGTGCGTCGTCGGGGTGGGGCTGGCGGACGGACCGCTCACGCCGGGGAAGACCGCCACCCACCTCATCGTGCAGGCGTTCGGGCGGGCCCTCGCCGACTCGGGCCTGACCCGGTCCGAGATCGACGGCCTGGCGTCGGCCGGCTACACCGGCATGCACGAGGTCACGATCGCCGAGTACCTGGGCCTCCGTCCCCGGTGGCTCGAGTCGACCTCGGTGGGCGGGTCGTCCTTCGAGTTCCACCTCCAGCACGCCTACCGGGCGATCGAGGCGGGCGACGTCGACACCGTAGCCATCGTCTACGGCAACCCGCAGGTGTCGGAGCGGGGGCGGTCGCTCGGCACCGGGCGGCAGTTCGTGCTCCAGGGGCCGATGGCATGGGAGGTGCCGACGGGCATCACGCTCGTCGGCTGCTACGCGATCGCCGCGCAGCGCCACATGTACCAGTACGGCACGACACCCGAGCAGCTCGCGAGCATCGCGGTGCAGATCCGCGAGCACGCCGCGCACAACCCGCACGCGATGTACCGCGATCCCATCACCGTCGACGACGTGCTCTCCTCGAAGCTCGTCGCGGACCCGCTGCACAAGCTCGACTGCTGCGTGATCTCCGACGGCGGCTGCGCGATCGTCCTCACCACCGAGGAGCGCGCCAAACACCTCGCGAAGAAGGCGGTCTACGTGCGCGGTGCCGCGACGGCGATGTCCCATCACTCCGTGCAGGCGATGCCCGACCTGACCGAGACCGTCGCCGGAGTCACCGGGGCGAAAGCGTTCGCGGATGCCGGGATCGAGCCGGCCGACGTCGACACGTTCCAGATGTACGACAGCTTCACGTACACCGTCCTGGTGTGCCTCGAGGACCTGGGTTTCTGCGAGAAGGGCGAGGGCGGCCCGTTCGCCGAGTCGGGCGCGCTGCGCGTCGGCGGCGCCCTGCCCACCAACACCGACGGTGGCGGTCTCTCCGCCACGCACCCGGGGATGCGCGGGCTGTTCCTCCTGTGCGAGGCGACCCGCCAGCTCCGCGGCGAAGCCGGCGCGACCCAGGTCGACGGGGCCGAGATCGCGGTCGCGCACGGGTCGGGCGGGTGGCTGTCCACGATGGGTACCGTCGTCCTCGGCACGGAGCCCGTGAGATGATCGGGCCCGCGAGATGATCGGGCCCGCGAGATGATCGGGCCCGCGAGATGATCGGGCCCGCGAGATGACCGGGTCCGCGAGATGACTGGGCCCGTCAGATGAGGCGCGTCCGAGGGGTGACGGGGTGACCGGACCGTTCCCGTCGGGCGAGGACTGGCCGCGTCCGCTCGTACCGCGCGTGCCGCCGGAGGCCGAGGAGTTCTTCGCCGGAGCGCTGCGCGGCGAGCTGCGCGTGCAGCGGTGCGAGGACTGTGGCCTGCACCAGCACTACCCGCGCGTCGTCTGCTCGCACTGCGGCTCGGACGCCGTCGCCTGGGTGACGGCGAGCGGCCGGGGGACCGTGCACAGCTTCACGGTCATCCGGCAGAACGGCGTCCCGGTGTTCAAGGAGCGCCAGCCGTTCGTCGTCGCGCTCGTCGACCTCGCCGAGCCGGGCGCGCGGATGCTGGCCTCGATGCCGGGCGTCGCGCCCGAAGACGCCCGCATCGGCATGCCGGTGACCGCCGTCTTCCGGCCGGTGTCGGACACGGTGGCGTTCGTCGACTTCGCCGCCGATTCGTCGTGAGCGTGGACCCGGCCCCGCTCGACGGCCGGGCGATCGGCAAGCGCGGCGACGGGCTCCAGGAGGCGCGGGACCTCGTCGACGGGTTCCTCCGCTTCCGGGACGCGCACCGCGCGGTGTTGCGGACCCGCAACCTCGCGGCCCAGGAGGGCGACGCCAGGTTCTGCGAGATCCGCCACGCGTCGCTGCGCCCGCTCGTCGACGGGCCGGCCGCCGAGGTGGCCGACGGGCAGCGGGCGGGGCGGGGGGCCGAGCAGCTCTCTCCCGCGGCCGCGGCGCTCGTGTCGACGATGGAACGGATGGCCGCCTTCCGCAACGATCTCGGTGCCCGTGGCCTCGGCCGCGCCGAGATCGTCGAGACCACGGCGCGCATCGTCCACCAGACGGTGACCGGCACCGCGTCCTGACCGTCACGGCCCCTGGTCGTACGCGGTGATCTCGAGCTCTCGGCCGAAGACCCGCTCGAACAGCTCCCGTTTGCGTCGGGCGCCCCAGACCTCGAGCTCGGCGTCGCCGTCGGTCCGCAGCCGGAGCAGGGCCAACGACGGTCCCACCTCCGCGGTCACCGAGGCGACGGTCGCGCTCCGGCTCCGGTCGAGGCCGTCGGCCACCCGCAGGAGGGCGACGAGGCGGCGGACCCGCTCCCGGTCCGGCTCGGTGAGCGCGCCGAAGGACTCGTCGGACTCCTTGGGCTCGCCCCGCCTGTGCCAGCGGGCGATCGCCGCGAGCACGACCACCTCCGTCGGGTCGAAGCCGCGGAGTTGGCCGTTCCGGATGAGGTAGGCCGCGTGACGGTGGTGCGCGTCGACCGAGACGTGCTCGCCGATGTCGTGGAGCAGAGCGGCGTACTCGAGCAGCTCGCGGTCGACGGGTCCCAGCTCGTGCAGCTCGGTCGTCTGGTCGAACAGCTCCAGCGCGAGCTTCGCGACGTGACGTGAATGCGCCTCCGGCCAGCTGCACCGGCGCGCGAGGCCCTGGACCGACGCCCGCCGGATGGCGCGCGGATCGTCGCTCCAGTCGGCGGGGTCGTGGTGGCCGATGGCGTCGAGGAGGATGCCTTCACGCAGCGCCCATTCGCTGACGACCATCTCGTCGAACTCGAAGAGCTCCATGATCGTCGCGAGGAACATCGAGCCGGCGGGGATGAGGTCCACGCGGCGCGCCTCCAGCCCTTCGAGCTTGCGCCGCTCCGATGCCTTCGAGCCGACCAGGATCTTGTGGAGCGCGTCGAACTCGGCGCGGGCGAAGCGCAGCTGGTTCAGCGAGACGGGGACGTCCGCGTCGCGTCGAGCGGCGATCATGTGGCCGATGTCCTCGAACGTCCCGCTGCTGCCGACGACCATCCGGGGTTGCAGCTCCGCGACCCGGCGGGCGATCGGGCGGAGGGTCTGGACGATGCGCCGGCGAAGGGCCTTGCGCTCGTCCTTCGAGATCGGGTCGGTGGAGACGAAGTCGGCGGTGAGGCGACCCACGCCCAGCTTCTCGCTCGCCGCGAACTGGAGCCCCCGCGCGTCGCCGACCGTGATCTCCACGCTCCCGCCGCCCAGGTCGAAGCACAGCGCCGGGGCCGGCTCGATCAACACGCTCGCCCGCACCGCGCCGAAGATGAGCTCGGCTTCCCTCATGCCGCTGATCACCTCGACGTCGACGCCGGTCTCGGCCTCGATGCGGTCGACGACTGCACTACCGTTCGACGCGGTGCGGATCGCGCTCGTCGCGCAGGCCACGATCTCGGTCGCGCCGGCCGCTTCGGCGAGCATCCGGAACCGCCGCACGGTCGCGACGGCCTGGTCGGCGGCGGCCGGAGTCAGCGTGCCCTCCCGGCCCACGACGTCGCCGAGCCGCAGCATCTCCTTCTCGCCGACCAGTGGGCGGAACGAGCCGTCCGCGTTGATCTCGGCGACGATGAGGTGGAAGGAGTTCGAGCCGAGATCCAGGGCCGCGATGCGCACGGGCGCAATGTAGGGACCGGCGGCCCCCGCCGGTGAACCGGCCGCACGGGCTCGGGTACGCTGCGGGCATCGGAGCGCCTACGGGGGGAACCATGACTGTCACCGGCGAAGGCCGCATGCTCATCGACGGCAAGCTCACGGAGTCTTCGTCGGGTGCGACCTACGGCAACGTGAATCCCGCGACCGAGGAGATCATCGGCGAGGTCGCCGACGGCACGGTCGAGGACATGGACCGCGCCATCGAGACCGCCCGGCGCGCCTTCGACGACACGAGCTGGTCCACCGACCCCGAGTTCCGCAAGCGCTGCCTTCTCCAGCTCCACGAGGCGCTGTCGAACGAGCGGGAGACGCTGCGGCCCCAGATCGTCGCCGAGGCGGGTGCGCCGATCATGCTCACCTACGCGGTGCAGCTCGATTCCTGCCTCGACGACATGCTCTACGACGTCTCGCTCATCGACTCGTTCGAGTGGGAGCGCGACCTGCCGGAGCACGAGTTCTTCGGGATGCGCAGCATCCGGCGCGTGGTCCACGAGCCCGTCGGGGTGGTCGGTGCGATCACGCCGTGGAACTTCCCGTTCATGTTGAACCTGTCGAAGGTCATCCCGGCGCTCGCCGCCGGCAACGCGGTGGTCCTGAAGCCGGCGCCGGACACGCCATGGAGCGCGACCTTCATCGGGCGTGTCGTCGCGGAGCAGACCGACATACCGCCGGGAGTGCTCAACGTCGTGACGTCGGAGCACCCGGCAACGGTCGGCGAGATGCTCATCAGCGATCCTCGCGTCGACATGATCAGCTTCACCGGATCGACGGCCGTCGGCCGCCACATCTCCACGCGCGCGGCCGAGACCTTGAAGAAGGTCTTCCTCGAGCTCGGCGGCAAGTCGGCGAACATCGTCCTCGACGACGCCGACTTCGAGTCCGTCGTGCCGTTCGGCGCGATGGCCTGCACCCACAGTGGCCAGGGCTGCGCGATCACCACCCGGATGCTGTTGCCGGAGTCGCGCTACGACGAAGGCGTCGAGCTGATCAAGACCGCGTTCGAGGCGGTGACCTACGGCGACCCGACGGACCCCGGCAACATCGCCGGGCCGCTCATCAACGCCAGGCAACGCGAGCGCGTGCTCGGCTACATCGAGACGGGCAAGCGCGAAGGGGCACGCTGCCTCGTGGGCGGCGGTCCCGCGACGCAGTTCGAACGCGGGTACTTCGTGCAGCCGACGTTGTTCGTCGACGTCGATCCCGACTCGACGATCGCGCAGGAGGAGATCTTCGGGCCGGTCCTGTCGGTGCTCGAGTTCACCGACGACGACGACGCGGTGCGGATCGCCAACAACTCGAAGTACGGCCTCTCGGGTGCCGTCAACAGCGCGTCGCTCGACCGGGCGATGGCCGTTGCCCGCCGGATCCGCACCGGGACGGTCGCGGTGAACAACGGCCTGTGGTTCGGACCCGACTCCCCGTTCGGCGGCTACAAGATGAGCGGCAACGGCAGGGAGCACGGCGTCGAGGGCTTCGCGGAGTACCTCGAGACCAAGACGCTGGGACTCCCCGCACCCGCCTGATTTCGTTCTTTCGATGGATTCCCCCCACTATTCGGGGAATTCATCGAAAGAACGCGACACCCACGGCAGCCGAACGGCCTTCCGGGGTGTCAGCTCGACTGTTCGCGCGCCCACGCGATCGAGCCCTCGAGGAAGGCGCCGGTGTCGGGATACTTCGCGCCGACGACGCCCGCGAACCAGTCGGGAACGTAGATCTCGAACGTGCCCTGCTCGAGTTGCTCGACGACCGGCGGCACGATCGCGTCGACGGGCAGCGCCTCGATCGGCGCCAGGGTCGGGTCGTTGTCCGGCAGGTGGAACAGCTCGGTGTCGATCACCCCGGGGTTCACGATGTGCATCCGTACGTCGTGACCCGCGATCCCCAGGTCGACCTGCATCGATTCCGTCCACGCGGTGAGCGCGGCCTTGGAGGCGGCGTACGCAGCTTCCGCGGGTGGCGAGAGCCGCGCCGCCACCGACGAGACGTTCACGATGCGGCCCGACCGCTCGATCAGGGTCGGCAGGAGTGCGAGCATCAGGCGGACGGGCGAGAAGTAGTTGATCGTCATCACGGTCTCGACGACCTCGGGGGTGAGCGCGTGCACCGCCCGACGTTTCGGGATGCCGGCGTTGTTCACGAGGACGTCGATACCGCCGAGCTCGTCGTTCGCCGTCGCGGCGAACGCGTGGAGTCCGTCGAGGTTCGCGAGGTCGACCACCCACATCCGTGAATCGGGCGCGTGCTGCCGGCAGCGATCGAGGACGGTGCGCAGTCGCTCCTCGCGGCGGGCGCAGATCCCGAGGGTCGCACCGCGTGCGGCGAAACCCTCGGCGAGAGCGGCGCCGATCCCGGAGGATGCACCGGTGACGAGTACGTGCTTGCCGTCGAGTGCGTAGCTCATCAGGTGCGCAGTGTAGGAGCGTGGGTTAGCCTGCGCCGCCGTGGCTCTGGAACCGAGCTCGATCCTGCTGACCGATCGGGTGTCGGTCGTGACGGGTGCCGCCAACGGCATCGGGCGCGCGACCGCGCTCGCGCTGGCCCGCTTCGGTGCGCACGTCGCGATCTGCGATCGCGACGTCGACAACCTCGACTCGCTCGCGACCGAGATCCAGCTCATGGGGCGAGGAGTGGTGGCCGCGGAGCTCGACGTCCGCGACGCCGATGCCGTCGACGCCTTCTTCGGCGTCGTCGCCGACCAGCTCGGCCCGATCGACGTCCTGGTGAACAACGCGGGAGGCGGATTCCGCGCCGCGTTCGTCGACGTGTCGCCCAACGGGCAGGACGCCTTGATCCGCGAGAACTTCGTCAGCGTCACCCACTGCATCCGGGCTGCGCTGCGCTCGATGCCGTCCCCGCCGATGGGCGGCTCGATCGTCAACATCACGTCGATCGAGGCGCACCGCGCCGGGCCCGGGTTCGCGGTCTACTCGGCCATGAAGGCCGCGGTCGCGAGCCTCACCAAGACCCTGGCGCTCGAGCTGGGCGACAGTCTCGTGCGGGTGAACTGCGTCGCGCCCGACGTCATCCCCACGCCGGGGACCGGCGCCGAGATCCCGGTCAAGTCGCCGCTGCCGGTCCCGGGGCACGTCGACGACGTCGCCGCGGCGGTGGTCTACCTCGCCGGCGACCTGGCGCGGTTCGTGACGGGCACCACGATCCACGTCGACGGCGGGAACGCGGCGGCCGGCGGTTGGTACCGCGCTGCCGACGGCTCGTTCACGACGTGAAGTTCGGTGTCGCGCTCGGCGCGCTCAACCCCGCGTTCTTCCTCGACGTGACCCTCGAGGCCGAACGGCTCGGCTACGAGTCCGTGTGGATGCCCGAGCACCTCGTGTTCACCGTGGCGATGTCGCGCTCGCCGCACCCGGGCGAGGCGCGTCCGCCGGTGCCGCCGACCACCCCGATCTTCGACGTGTTCACCTATCTCGGGTACCTCGCCGGGCGCACCCGGCACGTGCGTCTCGGCACGCACGTCTACAACATCGGCCTGCGGCACCCGTTCACGGTCGCGCGGGCGGTCCAGACGCTGGACCTCGTCTCGGGTGGGCGCGTCGAGTTCGGCATCGGCGCGAGCTGGCTCGAGGAGGAGTGGAAGGCGGCACAGCTCGACTTCGCCACGCGCGGCCGTCGCGTCGACGAGGCGATCGCGGTGTGCAAGCGACTCTGGACCGAGTCGGAGGTCGAGTACCACGGCGAGTTCTTCGACTTCGCACCGGTGGTGTTCGAGCCCAAGCCGGTGCAGCGGCCGTGGCCACCGATCCTCGTGGGCGGCGAGAGCGACGCCGCGCTGCGGCGCGCCGCACGCGCCGGCGACGGCTGGATCGGGATGGCGCACACGTTCGAGTCCGCGGCGCTCTCGATCGCCAAGCTCCGGGCGTTCCGGGACGACGCCCGTCGGAGCGGCGAGCCGTTCCAGGTCTGCCTCGGCGGCGAGGTGTCCTCGCCCGACGACGTGCGGCGCTGGCGCGACCTCGGCGTGACGCGACTCGTCGTGTCGCCGTGGGCGCGGTCCAGGGAGGCGGTCGACGGGCTGCGCCGGTTCGCCGACCTCGTCGGTCTTGCGTCCCGAGACTGAGCACGGGCGGCGCAGTCAGCCGTCGTGGTGGAGCAGGCCGTCGGGGTCGTCGCCGTAGTCGCGGATCGACACCTTGTTGCGCGTGGCGTGCTCGGCGACCCCGGGCTGCATCGTGAAGCACGAGCCCGACATGATCGGGAGCAGCGACTCGGCGGTGTCGAGCGTGTCGAGGTCCATGCCGCGACCCATGCCGATCTCGGACGCCCGCCGGAGCACGATGGCGGCCTCCGCGGTCTCGGGGTCGAGAGCCCCGTCAGCCCACTGGATGAACCCGCCGCGCCACGGAACGTCCGAATACGGCGGGGGCGACACGAGCTCGCGCTCCTCGAGGACGAAGTGGAGGAGGAGCCCACCGTCACGCCAGAGGCGCGGTTCGATGCGGTGGCCGTCGCGCGGTGGAACCTCGAGGTCGTACTGCCGGCGGGCCGTCTCGCGTGCGGCGTGGGTGATGCAGAGCGCGGCGAGGTCGAACATGTGCGTGCAGGTACGGCGCGGGTTCAGCCGTTCCATCGCGGCGGTGAAGCGGGTGGCGAGCGTCATCCCTTCGAGCCCGTGCAGTGGGTCAGCCGCCGCCGGGCAGGCCGACCAGGGGAATCGCAACGACTCGGCTCGGACCGATCGGACGGCGCCGTCGCCATGGCGCAACGTGACGCGGAAACGGTGGAAGTCGTCCTCGAGGTCGCCGACCACGGTCCCGGGTTCCGTCGACACGAGCCGGATCCGGCGCCGGTACGAACCGCGCCGATCCGCGACGCGGACCTGTCTCATGCGGGGCATCTTCGCGCGGTCGAGAACCGTCCCACCCCGAACTGGTCTGTGTGGCGGTACCCGTAGGGGCCCGCGGTGCTGGCCAGTTCGACAAGAGTCGGGCGGGGGCTCAGCCGGTCGGGCGGTAGACCAGCTCGACGTGCATGGACCCGGTGTGGTCGCCACCGAAGTCGATCGTCGCGTCGACCTTGGCGATCGCGTTGCCGCCCGCGGCGTCGATGGTGGGCGGCTGCGACAGCGCCGTCGAGATGGAACCCTGCACCGTGGCCGACGGAGCCCCGCCGAAGTTCCGGCTCGCGGAACCCACGGCGCCGGAGAGGGTGAGCGTGCGGTCGCGGTCGACGCCGTAGCCGGTCTGCACCCAGTCGCCGCTCATCTGCGCGGCGAACGGCGCGGCGACGCCGGTCTGCACGGTGTCCGGTGCCGTCAGGGTGACGTCGCCCACGGCCCGGTTGCGGTTCTGCTTCGTGTCACCCCAGAGGTAGTCCCAGCCGAGCTGGAACGTTCGCGTGCCCGCGGCGACGGTCGTCGTCCCGGGGCTGATCGCGTTCGTCCCCGTGGTGTCCCCGCCGATGTTGCCGCCGTAGGTGCGGGTCACCGTGATCGACGAGAGCCGGTACGTCCGCACGCCCGCGGTCGTGGTCGGACCGGTCGGGGGTGCCGTCGGCGTCGTCGGGGCCGTCACGCGCGGCAGGGTCGTCGACGTCGCCGGGCCGGTCGAGGTCGTCGTCGACGCCGGCGCCGTCGTGGTGGTCGGACCGCCGGATCCGACGTCGACGACGACGGTGGTGCCGGTCTTGGTGTCGATGACGGTCACCGTCGTCATCGGGCTGGTCGCCGGCCGCACCACGACGACGGTGGTGGGGCTGAAGCCCGGCCAGCGCGGGCCCGTGTAGGTGGGTGCCGAAGTCAGGACCGGCGGCAGGAGCGGGTTGCCGCACGCGCAGCGGACACGCGGTACGCCGAGGTCGTCGATCAGCACGGCGGTCCCGGCCTGGAGCACGGACTGCCGCGGCGTCGGTCGGCCCTTCGAGTAGCCGTGGTTGGTCACGCGCGTGTCGGCCGCGAGGATCACGGGTGTCAGCGACGTGACGTAGCTGCGGATCTGCGAGGTCCCGATCCCGAGGACCTGGGCGAAGGCCCGCGCCGGGCCCGGGTGGGTCTCGAGGAAGCCGGCGAGTTGCTCCCGGTCGCACACCGACAGCTCGGTCGTGCCGCCGTAGATGCCGACGCGATCGCCGCGCACCGCGGTGAGGGCGACGGGC
This sequence comes from Acidimicrobiia bacterium, assembly GCA_046331155.1. GTDB lineage: Bacteria > Actinomycetota > Acidimicrobiia > IMCC26256 > CAWATG01 > JAXLRK01. Next base: position 2,615,880 of record JAXLRK010000001.1, on the reverse strand, counting down.
CCGCCGGAGGTGGATGTCGGCGAGGCCGTGCTGGAGGTCGTCGGCAGGGGGACGCTGGTGGGGGCACCGGGCGGGACGAGCGATCCGGTCCAGGGGAAGGGGCCGTCCGAGTCGAGCGGCTCGAGCAGCACCTCGCCCGGCGCGGCGGTGGTCGTGGACGGCGCCGCCTGCTTCGAGTCGCCGCCCGACCACACCGCGATCAGGCCGCCGACGAGCGCGACGGCCGCCGCCACCGCGAGCACGATGATCAATGTTCGTTGTCGATTGGGCGTGGGCGCGGCCGATGGCCCGGACGCCGCCCCCGGCGGGAGGCCACCCGGGGGCCCGGTGGGGGGTTCGCCGGCCGTGCTCACCGGTCGAGCCTACGACCGGTCGTCGCGCGACCGCCCCCGCCGAAACGCCGCGAGATAGGGGCCGAACGTACCTGGTCCTCGGTATCCGGACGCAGTAGGTAGGCGTCCGGGTGAGCAGGTTGGCGGAACGGGCCGGGCTCGGGACGAGCCCGCGAGATCAGCGCTCGGGCGGGCGCACGGTCACGATCAACACGAACCGGGTGCGGACGGCGAGCTCACCTGAGCCGGCGTGCTTCCAGTCGGTCTCGAGCACGTAGAACTCCATCTTCCCGCCGTTGGAGCGCTCGCGCTCGTAGACGTCGGCGATCGTCGACGTGCCCTCGAGCGTGTCGCCGACCTTCGGCCATGCGAAGTACTCGAACTCCTGCTCGCCGTGCAGGATCATCCGCCCCGGGCCTCGCAGCTTCTCGATCGGCAGGCCGGCCGCACCGCCGGTTCCCATCGAACCCCAGAACGGCATCACGAACGGGAACGTCGGCGGCACGAGCGCGTGCTCCTCTCGCCACGCGGGGTTCCTGTCGCCGAGCGCGTCGGCGAAGATCCGGACCGGCCCGCGTTCGATCGTCACGACCTGAGAACCGGCCGGTTGTCCCTCGAGCTCGGTCAGTGCCACGGTGCTTTCCCTCCGCGGGTTCGGCGAATGCCGCGGAGCGTATCGAACCCCGTCGACACGGTGAAGTGGCGGGACACGCTCGCCGGAACCTGCTGGAGCGCGCGGCACGTTTGCCAGCGTGACCACGAGGTGCCACCATGCGCACACGTGCGTCGCTGTGCGATCGGGGGAGGTCGGCGTGGGCACCGAGGTCGTTGCGTCGGACGGTGGCGGGTCCGTCGAGAGCAAGGGCCTCAAGGCCGGCGCCCTCGGGCTAGCGTCGGCGACGGTGGTCGGCGTCGCGTCGACCGCGCCGGGCTACAGCATCGCGGCGTCGCTCGGGCTCGTCACCTATGCGGTCGGCTTCCAGGCCCCGGCGATCATGTGGGTCTCGTTCATCCCGATGGCCTGCATCGCGGCCGCGTTCTTCTACCTGAACCGGGCCGACCCCGACTGTGGCACGAACTTCACGTGGGTCACGCGCGCCATCGGACCGAAGTGGGGCTGGATGGGCGGCTGGAGCAGCATGGTCGCCGACCTGGTGATCATGCCGAGCCTCGCCTACATCGCCGCGTCGTACACCTTCCAGCTGTTCGGCCTCGACAGCATGGCGAACAGCGAGTGGTGGACGCTCGCGCTCGGCATCGTGTTCATCATGGCGATGACGTGGATCTGCGTCGTGGGGATCGAGTTGAGCGCCCGGACGCAGATGTTCCTGCTCGTGACCGAGCTCGCCATCCTCGTGGTGTTCAGCGTCTGGGCGCTCGTGCGCGTCTACCGCGGCGAAATCCCAGGCTCGGTGGACCCGTCGCTGTCGTGGCTGGTGCCCAAGGACTTCGGTGGGATCAGCGGTTTGACGGCCGGGCTGCTGGTGGCGGTGTTCCTCTACTGGGGCTGGGACACCGCGGTGAGCGTCAACGAGGAGTGCGAGGACGCCAACCGCACGCCCGGCGTTGCCGCCGTGCTCTCGACCGTCATCCTCGTGGGCATCTACGTGATCGTGGCGTTCGCGGCCCAGGCGGTCAAAGGTGCCGACTTCCTCTCGAGTCACTCCGACGACGTGCTCGCGGCGACGGGCAGCATCATCTTCGGGTCGTCGGCGGCCGGGACGCTCTTCGAGAAGCTGCTGATCATCGCGGTGCTGAGCTCCGCGGCTGCGAGCTGCCAGACGACGATCCTCCCTGCCGCCCGCACCGCGCTCTCGATGTCGACCCACCGCGCGTTCCCGCCGCGTTTCGGGGAGATCGACCGGCGCCACCTCACGCCCGCGCGTGCCACCTGGGTCTACGGCATCGTCTCGAGCATCTGGTTCGCGGTTCTCGTGATCGCGAGCCATCTGAGCGACGGCGACGTCCTGGGATGGTCGGTGGCCAGCGTCGGCCTGATGATCTCCTACTACTACGGGCAGACCGGCATCGCCTGTGCCGTCTACTACCGGCGGTACCTGTTCACGAGCGTCAAGAACTTCTTCCTCGTCGGCGTGCTCCCGCTCACCGGCGGCGTCATCCTGGGGTGGGTGTTCATCCAGTCGGTGTGGGACATGACGAACAGGGTCTACACCGATCCCCCGCAGTCGTGGCTCGGGGTCAGCCCGGTGCTGTGGCTCGGGCTCGGCGTGTTCCTCGGTGGGATACCGGTCATGTTCTGGTGGCGGTCGAAGGACCGGACGTTCTTCGACCGCGGGACCGACGACGTCGAGTCGCGCCCGCCGCCCGAGGGCGGCGAGCCGTTGCCGCCGCTGGTCGCGAGCGAGAGGGCCTGACATGGCGGGTGAGGTGATCGTCGGCTACGACGGCCACGAGGAGACGAAGGCGGCGGTCGCCACCGCGGTACGCGTCGCGGCGGCGTTCGGCCGGCACGTGGTGGTCGTGTTCGGGTACGAGCCCAATCCGCTCGGCGGGGAGGTCAAGGACCTGCGCCACGCGATCCGCGACCTCGGCGAGCAGTTCGGTGCCGAGGCACAGGAGGTGGCCCGCGGCGTGGATGCGTCGGTCAGCGTCGAGGTGGAGCTCGTCGACGACCGGCCCGCCGAGGCCGTGCTGCGCGCCGCCGAGGAGCACGACGCACTGCTCGTCGTCGTCGGCGCCGAGTCGCGCGGCCCGATCGCCGGCTCGCTGCTCGGCTCCGTCACCTACCAGGTCGTGCACCGCTCCCCGCGCCCGGTCCTGGTCGTCCCCTCCTGAACCCGACCGTGGGTTCGGGGTGTCGGAGCAGGTGCTTCATCACCTTGCCCGTCGCGTTGCGGGGCAGCTCGCCGACGAAGTGCAGCTGGCGCGGGCGCTTGTAGTCCGCGAGCCGCTCGGCGCAGAACGCGCCGAGCTCGTCGACCGTCACCGCCACGCCCTCCTTCACGACCACGAACGCGGCGACGTCCTCGCCGAGCACCGGGTGCGGCATGCCGACGACCGCGACCTCCCGGACCGCGGGATGTTCGATGACCACCGCCTCGACGTCGGTGGCGTAGACGTTGTTTCCGCCGCGGATGATGACGTCTTTCTTCCGGCCGACGAGATAGAGGAAGCCGTCGTGGTCGAAGTACCCGAGGTCGCCGGTACGCAGCCAGCCGTCGTCGGTCCACGTCTGTGCGGTCGCGGCCTCGTCGCGGTAGTACTCGCGCTGGCGCCCCGGTAGGCGCGTGAGCAGCTCGCCGACCTCGCCGGCCGGGAGGTCGTCGCCCTGCTCGTCGACGACCTTCGCCTCCATCGGCGGCATCGGCCTGCCCACGGAACCGATCCGGTTCGTCACCTCTTCCTTCGGCATGACGATGAACGCGGGCCCGGCCTCGCTCATGCCGTAGGAGTTGGAGACGGTCGCCTGCGGCAGGCGCTCCTGGAGCGTGAGCAGCGTCTTGGGCGCGACGGGTGCGCTCCCGATCGACACCATGACCAGGCTCGAGAGGTCGTGGTGGCTGAAGTCGGGATGGGCGACGATCAGCTCGGCCATCGCGGGCACGATGAGGCTCATCACCGGTTTCTCGCGCTCGACGACCTGCATCCACCTCCCGGCGTCGAACTTCGGCAGGTACAGCGCGGTGAGCCCCATCTTCATCGGGTTGAACACGAAGGCGAGGCCGGCGAACGTGAACAGGGGCGCGCCGTGCAGCCAACCGCGGCCCGTCCACGTCGGCTCGTTGTTCGGGATCATCGCGATGTTGCGGTGCCGGACGGCCACACCCTTGGGGAGCCCGGTCGTGCCCGAGGTGTACATGATGTCGGCGAGATCGTTCTTGTCGACGGGCACCTGGAACGTGGAGGCGTCGGCGTCGAGGGCGTCGGCCCACGGGACGGCATCCCCACCGCCGTCGATCGAGATCACGGTGTGGAGCGCGGGCACCGCCGCCCGGACCGCCCGGACGTGGTCGAGCAGCGCGGCACACGTGACGACGGCGGCGACCTCGGCGTGACGCAGGATGGTGACGATCTCCGGCTCGCTCAGCCGGGTGTTGGCCGGCACCGCCACCGCGCCCGCCTTGTGCACCGCGGCGTAGGCCACGATCCAGCGCAGGCAGTGCTCGCTCGGGAGGTACACGGCGACCCGGTCGCCGCGCCGGACGCCGCGCGACACGAGCCCGCGCGCCAACCGGTTGGACTGCGCCTCCCAGTCCGCGAACGTGATGCCCGCACCCACGTCGAGGTCCCGGTAAGCGAGCTCGTGGGGATGGTGCTGCGCCATGTGGCGCAGTTGGTCGACGGACAGAGGGCCGGGGTTCAATGGTCGCGCTCGCTCGGCGCCGGGATACCCGTCGCCGCCCTGGGCTGACGGCCGACTCCGCGCCGCCCACCCGGTCGTCCGACCTGGGCTTCGCTCCGTCTCGGCTGGGTCGCTCGCCGCTCCGGCCCACCATCGATGCCTCGCATCGGAGGTGCTCCTGTCACCTGTTACAACCCGAAACCCATTTGCGGGATCGCGCTCGACGTGCCGGGGAACAGCTCGTCCTTCTTGGCGACGAGCTCATCGACGGTCCAGCGGTCGCCCTTCTCGAGCCGGCTGCCGACCGTCCAGCCCTCCATTCGGTAGATGCGGTCGGCCCACACGACGAAGACCTGGCCGCTGACGTCGGCGGCGGCGGGCGACGCGAGGAAGCCCACCACCGGTGCGATGTTGTCGGGGTGCCACTCGTCGAACCGGCCGTCCCTGGCGGCCATGAACTCCGACGCGCCGGCGACGGTGTCGGTCAGGCGCGTGCGGGCGCGCGGCGCGATGCAGTTGACCGTCACGCCGTACTTCTGGAGCTCGCGGGCCATGACGATCGTCATGGCGGCGATGCCGGCCTTCGCCGCCGCGTAGTTCGACTGGCCGGCCTGGCCGAACAGGCCGGACTCGCTCGCCGTGTTGACGATGCGGCCGTACACCTCGGCGCCGGACTTGCCCCGCTCCCGCCAGTACGCGGCGGCGAAGTGCGACGGCGCGAAGTGGCCCTTCAGGTGCACGTTGATGACGCCGTCCCACTGCGACTCCTCCATGTTGAAGCTCATGGCGTCGCGCAGGATGCCCGCGTTGTTCACGAGGACGTTGAGGTCCCCGCCCTGGCCGACGGCATGGCCGATCAGCCGCTCGGCGCCCTCCCATGACGACACGTCGTCGTAGTTGGCCGCGGCCCGGCCGCCCATGGCGCGAATCTCGTCGACCACCTGCTCGGCCGGCGTGGCGTCGGAGCCCCCGCCCTCGCCGGCCGTGCCGAGGTCGTTGACGATGACCGTCGCGCCCTGCGACGCGAGCAGGAGCGCGTGGCCGCGACCGATGCCGCGTCCCGCGCCGGTGACGATCGCGACCTTGCCGTCGAGTGTTCCCATCGAGCCCCGTGCCTCCAGTTGATCCGCTGTGGTCGGCGGCCACGTTACCGGCTTCCCTGACTCGGATGTCAGGGTCGCGGATAGCATGACGCGCCACACCCCTCCCGGCTCGAAAGGGTTCCCAATGGGCGACGCCGTCATCGTCTCGGCCGCACGCACCGCCATCGGCACGGCGCGCAAGGGCACGCTCGTCGACGTGAGCGCGTTCGACCTCGCCAAGTACACGATCGCGGAGACGTTGAAGCGCTCCGGCATACCCGGCAGCGAGGTGGACGACATCGTGCTGGGCGAGGTGCTCCAGGGCGGCGGCGACATCGCGCGGTACGCGGCCGTGGAGCTCGGCCTCACCGAGGTGCCGGGGGTCGCGCACAACCGGCACTGCGCGTCTGGCATGGCCGCGGTGCAGACGGCCGCGGCGTCGGTGCGGGCCGGGATGGACAAGGTCGTGATCGCCGGTGGCGCGGAGGCGCTCTCGTCCATGCCGAGCGTCATGAAGCGGAGGCTGGGAACGGACGAGGTGGGTCCGTGGGCGTCGCCGAGCCACCCCGACACGCCCGACGCGCCCGCGTTCGACATGTCGATCACCGTCGGGTGGAACACCGCGCAGCGCGCCAACGTGACGCGCGAGGAGATGGACGCCTGGGCATGTGAGTCGCACCGGCGCGCGATCGCCGCGATCGACGAGGGCCGCTTCGAGGAGGAGATCTTCCCCATCGAGGTCACGCGCCGCGACGGCGAGACGGTCGTGTTCCAGGTCGACGAGCACCCCCGTCGAGGCACGACGATGGAGAAGCTCGCCGCGCTCAAGCCGATCCATCCCGAGATCGAGGGGTTCTCCATCACCGCGGGCAACTCGTCGGGGCTGAACGACGGCGCCGCCTCGATGATGATCGTCGACAGCGACTACGCGCACGCCAACGGGCTGACCCCCTTGGCCGTCGTCAAGTCGTGGGCCTCCGCCGGCGTGCCGCCGGCCGACACGGGCCTCGGGCCGACGCTTGCGATCCCCAAGGCGCTCGCCCGAGCCGGCCTGTCGGCCGGCGACGTCGACCTCGTGGAGATCAACGAAGCGTTCGCGTCGATGGCCGTGGCGTCGTCGCGCATCCTCGGCTTCGACCACGAGATCGTGAACGTGAGCGGGAGTGGTTGCAGCCTCGGCCACCCGATCGCGTGCACCGGGGCCCGCATGATCGTCACGCTCGTGCACGAGCTGCGCCGTCGCGGCGGCGGCCTGGGCGTGGCCAGCATGTGCGCGGGCGGCGGCATGGGCAGTGCGACGGTCGTCGAGGTCCTCCCCGGCTGAACGGGGGAGGAGCCCGTGCGCGTGCCGCAGGTCTTCCGCCGGCGCCGACAGCTCCGGCAGCGGAGCCTGCGGGCCCGATGGCTGCTGGTCGCGGGAGGGATCGACTCGTTGGAGCCCGCGACGGGCTAGAACCCGACGCGCCCGGCGACGACCAGGACCGCGGGGACCAGCGGCTCCGGGTCGGGCCCGAGGGCGTCGGCCGCGTCGTCGACGAGCCACACCCGTGTGGCGGGGTCGAGCGATGCGACGAACTCGGAGCACCCCGGCGACGCGAGCCGCCAGGCCACGATGTCGGCCGCCCGACGGACACCCGCGTCGATCGAGGACTCGACGACGCGCACGTCGTGCAGGCCGGCCTCGGCAGCGAGGTCGTGCAACCGGCCGGGCAGGCCCACTCGCGGCTCCATCGTCGTCTTGAGCTCCTCGAACCAGGCCGGTCGCCGGTATCCGAACCGCTCCATGACGGCTTCGACGACCTCCTTGCCGGGGTACGACCAGCGGCTGTCGAAGCTGAGCGCGAGCACCCACCCGCCGCGCCTCGTGACGCCGGCCACCTCGACGAGACCGCGCGCGGGATCGGGCAGGTGCGACAGGACGAACGCACCGGCCGCGACGTCGAACGACGCGCGCCGGAACGGGAGCGCGCAGAGGTCGGCGGCGACGGCCGGCGGCCGCTCCGATCGCCGCACCGCGAGCATCGCGGGGGACAGGTCGGCCGCGATCACGTGGGCCCCGGCGGCCGCGAGCGCCGCGGTCGCGGCCCCGGTTCCCGCCCCGAAGTCGAGCACGCGCGTCGTTCGCAGCGCGACGGGGCAGGCGAGCACGAGGGCGTCGGCGAGCCGCCGGTAGATCGCGTCGGGAGCGCCCGACCACGCGGCGGCACCACCGCCGTACGCGCGCCGCACGCCGTCGCGAACGACGGTGCGGGTCGCGTCGATCCCGCTCGCGCCCGCGCCGGCCACCTCGGCCCCCGTCACGCGAGGTGGCGGGCACCGGCGACGGCGCGCACCGCCCACCAGTCGAGCTCGGTGCCCGCGCCGCCGAGGGCCTTCTCCCAACCCATCTGCACGAGACCGCCCAACAACGCGAGCGCGAGCTGGCGGTCCCACCACGGCCCGGTCTCGATCCCGTGGCGCTCGAGCGCGTCGCGGTAGCAGGCGATCGCGTCCTCCTTGGCGTGGGGCAGTCGAGCCGCGTTGAGCGACAGGTACCAGACCAGTTCGCTGCACCCGGGGCCGCGGCCGGGTACCTCCCAGTCGATGAGCACGGTGCGGCCGTCGGCGTCGGTGCCGAGGTTCCCGAGCTTCCAGTTCCCGTGGAGCAGCGTCATCGGCGTCTGCTCGAGCGCGTCGACCAGCGGAGCCAGGTCGTGCAACAGGGGCATCACGACCGCGGCCGCCTCGGGCGCGAGCTGCGGGAAGCGTTCCCACCCCTGTGCGATGAGCTTCGGCACGAACGTGTCGGCGCCGATCGCGGCCTCGGCGACGCTGGTCCACGGCGAGCACTCGAGATAGCGGTGCGCGAGGGGCGTCAGCGCGTACACGTCCTCGAAGTCCCAGAAGCGCGCTTGCATCTCGGCCATGTGGTCGAGGAAGCCGAGGTGCTGCGCGAGCGGGATGGGCGCGTCGCCCTCGGGCACCATCCACTCGCCGACGTCGCGCATGAGCAGCACGGTGCCGCGCCCGCCGGGTCCGCTCGCGGGGTCGTGAGCGCACCCGATGATCGGCTGGTTGATGGACTCGGGCAGCGCGTCCAGCAGCCCCGCCCGCCAGAGCTGGAGCGTCTTGCACCCGAGGTCGCCGACGGCGCGCATCGTCCAGTCGATCCCGACGTCGAGCACCTTGGTGACGAACCACTGGTCGCCGATGCGGACGCGTTCCATGGGCGCGCCCGACTTCGAGTCGCTGTGGGAGAGCGGCTCGCGCGCGACGACGTCGCGCAACAGCTCGTCGACGGTCGACACCGGCCGCGGTCGCAACGCCAGGTCATCCACGAGGCGCCTCCTCGGGCATGGCTCCTCCTCGATCGGTCGTGCGTGCATGGTCCGGCCGGCCCCTTGCAGTGTCCTTGCAGCCGCGGGCGCCGTCAATGCAAGGCGACGGCAACCGGCGACGGTCATGGTGCGGACCGAGCCGGATCGACCGGCCCGATCGCACGAGCCGTCGATCGGGGTCGCTCGCGAGGCGACCCGGCGGGGGCCGCGCCGGCCGCCCTCGGGGGCGCGCGCCCGGATTGTCCCCCTGCCGTCACCCCGGTGGCGGCTGGTATCCTGCCCGTCGCAAGGAGTGGCCGCGACGCCGCGGACGGCGAACCTCGGTGGGATCGGGCCGACCGGGCCGGCGCGCCGGGCCGAGGACGATGCCGGCGGCGCCGGGCCGGCCGGGGCGGAGGAGGAGCGGTGGCGTACCTCGCGGAGGGCGAGGTCGGTCTGGTCGACTCGATCAAGGCGGACTTCGCCGCGTACCGGAAGTTCTTCGGAGGCTGGGGCAAGCCCAAGTGGCGGACCGACCTCGACGTGCTGTCGTGGACGATGTTCCACGCCGTGGTCGTGGTCCGTCTCGCCCGGGCCGCGCAGCGCGCCGGGCTGTTCCCGATCGCCCGCCTCCTGATGTACCTCAACGAGGTGATCTTCCTCGTCGAGCTCTCGCCGCACGCCGTCATCGGACCGGGCCTGGTGCTGGTGCACCCCGGGTCCGGCTGTGCGGCGTACACGCGGATCGGCAGGAACTGCATCATGGTCGGGATGGTGCACCTCGGCGTCGGCGGCTACACCGGGGACAAGGTCGACGGCCCCCCGACGATCGGTGACGACGTGGTCTTCATGGCCGGGTCGTCGGTCTTCGGCCCGGTCACCGTGGGATCCCGGTCGGCGGTCGGGAACGGCGTCCGGCTGCTCAAGTCGTTGCCCGAGGACTCCGCCGTGTTCGCGCCGCAGCGCCAGATCGTCACCCGCCGGCCGGGTGCGCCACCGCCGGCCTCCGAGCCGGCGCCGGACCCGGACGTCCCCGCCGGGACGCCGGCCGGCGACGGCACGCCGGTCGCCTGAGCGCGGCCCGCAACCGCAGCGGATGAGTCGTACCAAGATCGGCAGCACCCGGCACGAGCGGCGCCTCGAGGCGCTGAACTTCTCGTGGGAGCACTGGCGGGCCGTGCCATCCGAGCCGGTCGCGTGCTGCGTCTGCGGCGGCCGGACGACGGTCCCGTTCGTCACCGCCGAGTTCGCCCCCGGCGACGTCGTCCGGTGCACCGGGTGCGGCATGGTCTTCGTGTCACCCGTGCGCTACCGGGGCCTCAACCTGTCCGCGGAGCAACGCGAGGAAGCCGAGCGGCTCCGGGACAGCTCGGACCTCCGCGACCTCGACGGCTGGTGGGAGATGCAGTTCCTCGACGGCGAACGGCTCCGGCAGAGCAGCGACGCCAACTACCGGGAGCTCCTCGAGAAGCTCGTACGTCACCGTCCCGGACGCGGACGCCTCCTCGACTTCGGTGCCGGTTGGGGGTTCTTCGTCCGGGCGGCCGCGGCCGACCATTGGGATGCGGTCGGCATCGAGCCTCAGCCCGGGCGCGCCCTGTACGCACGGGAGGCGCTCGGGTTGGACGTACGTTCCACGACCCTCCTGCCGGGCTCGTTCGCGCCCGAGTCGTTCGACGCGGTGATCGCCTTGCAGGTCTTCGAACACCTCGACGACCCGGCCGCCGAGCTCGATCGCATCGCCGAGGTGTTGCGGCCCGGGGGCGTGCTCGCGATCGAGGTCCCGAGCATCGCCTCCCCGTTGGTGAAGGTGTTGCGCGGGCGCCACCGCCATTTCGACCCGGACCACTTCTGGTTCTTCTCTCCCGACACGCTGCCGCGGTTCGTGCGGTCGCACGGCTTCCGCGTCCGAGAGTGCTACTCGCCGACCCGCCGGCTCACGGTCGGGTGGATCTCCCGGGCGATCCTCTCGCGGTACCTCCCGGCGAAGGTGTCCCGAGAGCTGGTCCGAGGGGTCGAGGCGACCGGCTTGAGCGACCGGGTCGTTGGCGTCAACGTGCGCGAGATCGTGATGGTGATCGCCGAGAAGCAACCCTGACCGACGGGTCCCGGCGCCCGACGCCCGGGGCGCGATCGGGGTCTCTACACTCGGCGCGTGTCGCCGACCTTGCTGCGCCGTTTCCTCGGGCTGTCGCTCGCGGTGGTCCTGGCGCTGGGGTCGTGCGGCTCCGGCGGATCGAGCAGCTCGGTGCGCGGTGCCGGCACGCCGTTCGCGTACGACTCGAGCCTCCCCCTCCACGTCAAGGAGCGGCGGATCGCCCGGCGCGACGGGTACGTCGCGTACAAGGTGACCTACCGCTCCGACGGCCAGACCGCGCCCGGGTACCTCACGCTGCCGACCGGCGGTCGCGGATCCCACCCGTGCCTGATGGTGCAACACGGCTTCGGCGGCGACAAGGAGACCGCACGGAGCCTGTGGTCCGACATGGCCCGCGCCGGCATCGGGACGTTTGCGATCGACGCCCGGTTGCACGGCGAGCGCGGCACCCCGCGCCAACTCGTCGCCGCCGGGCGCACCGCGAAGGGCGTCCGCGCCATGCTCCAGGGCACCGTGGTCGACCTGCGCCGCGCGCTCGACTACCTGTCGAAGCGTCGAGGCTGTGATCCGCACCGGCTCGCGTTCTTCGGCATGAGCATGGGCTCGTTCCTCGGCGCGATGCTGGCCGGCGCAGATTCCCGCATCCGGGCCACGGTGCTCCTCGTGGGCGGCGCCGACTGGCGGACGTTCCTCGAGCAGACCCGGGGATGGGAGTCGGTAGGGATCGACCTCGCCAAGTTCCGTGAGGACCCGGTGAAGCTGAACGCCGCGGTCAAGGAGCTCGACCCCGTCGACCCCGCGCACTGGGTGGGCCGGATCAGCCCCCGCCCGCTCCTGATGTTCAACGGCGACGCCGACACCATCGTCCCGCCCGACTCGGCGAAGGCGTTGCACCGCGCGGCCCGGAAGCCGAAGGACGTCGTGTGGTTCCAGGGCGGTCATGGAGCCTTCGGCCTCGAGTTCCTGAAGATCGGCGTCGTCTTCTACACCTGGCTCGAGGTCAAGCTGGGCGTGCCGCTCCGGTTGCCGACCGGGTCCTAGGACACCGCCGCAGCCAGCGCGGCAAGGGCGCGGGTTCCCGTCTCCGTGACCGAGAACCGGGCCGCCTGCTCGAGGCCCTTCGCGCGCAGCTCGGCCCGGAGCGCGTCGTCCGTAGCGAGCCGGACCAGTGCCGCGCCGATGGCGTCCACGTCGAACGGATCGACGAGGAGGGCAGCGTCCCCGGTGACTTCGGGGATCGAGGTCCGGTCGGCGGCGAGCACGGGCGTCCCGCGGGCCATGGCCTCGACCGGCGGGAGACCGAAACCCTCGTACACCGAGAGGTAGGCCAGCAGCCGGCTCGACCGCAGGAGGTACTCGCGCTGGGCGTCGTCGACCCGACCGAGCATTACCACCGAGCCGGGGTAGGCGTGCTGCATCGCCTGTCGTTCGTCGTCGCCCCACCACCGGGCTCCGGCGATCACGAGCTGGTGTCCCCGTAGCTCGTGCCGGCTCGCAGCGACGAACGCCCGGACGAGACGGGGCACGTTCTTGCGGGGGTGGAGATTGCCGAGGTACAGGACGAACGGGCCGTGGACGCGCATGCCGCGCAGCCACTGGGCGCACGACTGCTCCTCCTCGGGAGTCAGTGCGCGGGGAGAGTCGATCGTGTTGGGTACCACGAAGACGCGCTCGGGCGGGATCGCGAACTCGCCCAGGATCTCGCGCTTGGAGAACTCGCTCACGGTGAGCACCACCTTCGCCCGGGGCACCTGGTGTCGCGTCGTGACCTGTCCACGGATCCGGGTCCGGAGCGGATACCACTCGGGATCGCGCAACGCGGAGAGGTCGTTCACCATGAGTGCCGTGGGGACACCACCCCACATCGGGGCGTGCACCGAGGAGAACACGGCCTGCGGCCGGGGCTCGAGCGATCGGAGCACACGCGGCAACGTGACCGAGAAGTGGAACGACCCGGGGTGGCGGGGGATCCGCTGCCCGACGAAGCGAGGCGACCGCGCGACCTCGGTGGGCACGGCCGCGTCGTCCGGCACGAGCAGGGAGAACCGGTCGCCGTCCCCGGCGCACACGGCGAGGCCGCGCAGGAACCCGCGCACCATCGTCTCGTCGCCGCCGAGACCCGAACCGAGCGGGCGGCAATCGATCGCGACTCGCATCGGTGGGCGCCTCCCGGGGCTCGTCCGCGCGGACCCGGACCTTGCGGAGAGCGGCCGGGCGACAGCGGACGGTAACGCCATGGCCCGGGTCCGGCAAGCCGCGGCTCCAAGATCCGTGGAACGCGCCCGAACCGCCGGAGAACGGGCGCGCCGGTCGGTTTGACCGCTGTGCGCTGTTGACCGACGCGCTGCGCGCGCAATAGCTTCGGCACCCGAAGGGTAGGGGAACGACAGAGGACCCTCTGCGTTCAGGACGACCGGGCAGGCAGGGAGGCATGGCGCGCATCTCGTTCGCGGACTTCACGACACCGGAAGGTCGCGAGTGAGATGCCGCGCGTCCGCGGGTAGGGGACCGGCCGCTCGTCCGGAGGCCCGCAGGGGATCTCGTCACGCCGGGATCAGTGCAAGGGGGATGGGGTGCAACCGATGACTCGGGTCGAAGCCGAGGCGCTCGACGAGACGTGGTCGCTCGAGGATCTCGAGGTGACGAGCGGACCACCCACGGTGGCCGACCGGGCGGGACCGGACGTCGAGGTGATCGGCGTCCAGGAGCTCTCGGAGGCCGAACCATCGATCCGGGAGGTGTCGGCGGGTTACCTGATCGCCAAGCGCGCGCTCGACCTCGCGGTGGGTGTCCCCGCCCTGGTGCTGACCTCGCCGATCATGGCCGCCCTCTCCCTCGCCACCCGCTTCGATTCTCCCGGCCCGGCGTTCTTCCGCCAGCAGCGCGTGGGTCAGGGTGGCAAGGTCTTCACGTTCTACAAGTACCGCACGATGTACCTGGACGCCCGCGAGCGGTTCCCGGAGCTCTACGCCTACCACGAGGTCGACGCGGCCAAGCTCGCCGAGACCTACTACAAGCAGACCGAGGATCCACGCCACACGCGGGTCGGGCGTTTCCTGCGCAAGACGAGCCTCGACGAGCTCCCGAACTTCATCAACGTGGTCAAGGGAGACCTCAGCCTGGTCGGGCCGCGGCCCGAGCTGCCCGAGTACGTACGCCTGTACGACGCGCGCCAGCGGGCCAAGTTCGCGGTCAAGCCCGGCGCCACCGGGCTGGCCGTCGTCGACGGGCGCAACCTGCTGTCGATGGCCGAGCAGATCGAGGCCGACGTCGAGTACACGCGGCGGCGGTCGTTCCGCTTCGACCTCGAGATCCTGCTGCGCACCGTGTGGATCATCCTCCGTCGTCGAGGTGCCACTTGATCGACGAGTCGCCGAGCGTTCCGGCGAAGGGGCCCCCCGCGCGTCCCGATCTCTCCGTCCTGATCGTCACCTACAACTCGCTGCCGTTCGTCCTCGACTGCCTGCGCGCGGTCGAGGGAGGCACCACGACGCTGCGGGTCGAGGTGCTGGTCGCGGACAACGCTTCCACCGACGGTTCCGTCCACGCGGTTCGGACCGCGGCACCGCAGGCCCGAGTGATCGAGATGGGTGGCAACGCCGGTTTCGCCAGGGCCAACAACCGGCTGCTCGCCGCCGCCTCCGGGCGCCACGCCTTGTTGCTCAACGGCGACGCGTTCCCCGATCCGGGCGCGCTGGAGGAGATGGTCGCGTTCGCCGACAGCCATCGCGATGCGGGCGTCGTCGCGCCGGCGTTGCTCAACGCGGACCGGACCGACCAGCGGACGGCCCGGTCGTTCCCGTCGCCGGCCGCGGCGATCTGGGGCCGGCGTTCCCCGCTGACCCGGGCGTTCCCGGACAACCGGTGGTCCCGGCGGTACCTCGTCGAACGGCCGGAGGACCGCGCCGAGGCGTACGAGGTCGACTGGGTCTCGGGCGCATGCCTGATGGCGCCGGTCGAGCTCCTGCGCGACCTCGGGGGGCTCGACGAGGGCTTCTTCATGCACTTCGAGGACGCCGACCTCTGCAAACGGATCAAGGACACGGGTCGTCAGGTGTGGTGCGTGCCGTCGGCGACGGTCGTCCACCTGGAGGGTGCGAGTCGCCGGGGCTGGCCGGCGGCCCAGGTCCGCTACTTCCACCACGGGGCGTACCGTTTCTACGCCCGGAACTACCTCACCGGGCCGAAGGCGGCGCTGCGGCCGCTCGCAGCCGGGTTGCTGGCGGTGCGGGCCGCCGGCGTCGTGGGCGTGAACCTCGCCACCGGGCGTCGCCGGGACCGTGGTGCCGCGCCCGCCGACGTCGATCTCACCGCCGTCCGTGGGGAGCGGGCGGGGGTGATCGACCTCACCGCCACGGGGAGCCGCCTTGGCCCTGGCGATCCCGCGCAATATGCTCCGGTACCCGCCGGAACCTCCCCAATGGAAGCGAGCGACTCTTGACAACGGCTACCCCGACACCGATCACCCTCGGGCTCCGCCGGTTCTGGCGCATCCCGGTCGCCGCCTTCGTGGGTGCCATCCTCGGGTTCGGGGCGTCGTTCATCTTCGGCGTCTCGTACTCGGCGAAGGCGCGCGTGCTGATGCACGTCAACAACCTCACGCTGCTCCAGACCAACGGGAGCACGGTGGTGAACCAGATGTCCCAGGCCGAGCAGGCCGCCATCGGCCAGGCCATGGCCGAGACGCAGAGCGCGCTGCTGGACAACCGGGCGGTGGCCCAGGAGATCGTGAGGAAGCTCCACCTCGACAAGAAGCCACCGGGTGGCTTCGTCAACGCCGTGAAGTCGGGGATCAGCACCACCTTCAAGTGGACGCAGGCGATGATCATCCACGGCACCTACAAGAAGCTCTCCCGCTTCGAGCAGGCCGTGCAGAACACGCAGAAGGGCCTCTCGGCCCACGCGGTCGGGTTCTCGTGGGAGCTCGAGGTCAGCGGGCAGTGGAGGACCCGCGAGAAGGCGGCCGCGATCGCGAACCTGGCCGCCGACTATCTCGTACGGGTCGGCGAGCAGCGGTTCCAGGACGACGTGGCCGCGAACACCAAGAACCTCCAGGAGCAGGTGCGCGTCTCCGGGGAGCGGCAGCAGAAGGCGGCCGCCGAGCTCGCGGCCTTCGCGGCGGCCAACGGCCTCGACGTCTCGAAGCTCGGGCTGGCCCTGACCCCTGAGGTCGCCATGAAGCTCGCGCCCGCCGCGCAGGCGCAGTACCAGGTGTTGCAGTCGGAGTACAACACCTCGCTGGCCGCGTTCGGGCAGTTGCAGGCGCAGTACCAGCAGGCACAGGTCTACGCGGGAGTCAAGCCGGTCGAGCTGACACGCGTCGACAAGGCGGTGCCCGGCGTCTACCCGGTCAAGCCGAAGCGCTGGCTGTACCTGGCGATCGGCATCGTGCTCGGCTCGCTCGTCGGTCTGGGCCTGACGGCACGCTGGTTCTGGCGCCGCGGCGAGACGATGTTCCCACGGGACGACGAGTACCGGCCGCGCCGCGACGGCGGCGCGAGCGGCGCCACGCCGCTCGCGCCGGTTGCGGTCGCGAACGAGCCGAGCGGGTCGGGTGAACCGGACGCAGCTCGAGTGCCGTCGGACGAAGGCCTGCCGCCGCCGCCCGAGGGCTCGTCGGCGAGCCGCGACGAGATCGAACCTCCGTCCGAGCCGGCACCCCCGGCTCCCGACCACCCGGAGCAGTACGGCTCCGTACGGCCCACGACGCCCGGAGGAACTGCGAAGCCGTGAGGATCCTCGTGACCGGCGCGGCCGGCATGTTGGGCACCTCGCTCGTGCCCGAGCTCGTCGCGGCCGGGCACTCGGTGGTCGCGAGCGACATCGACCTCGCCGACCCGCGGCCCTGGGGTGAGAGCGGGCCGGTGCTCGAGCACCTCGACGTCCGGGCACCCGCCGACGTCGCGGCCGGGATCGAACGGTCCGAGCCCGACCTCGTCGCGCACCTCGCCGCCGAGACCAGCCTCGAGGCCTGCGAGCTCGATGCCGACGCCGCGCTGCTGACGAACACGATCGGCACGAAGTACGTGGCGCTCGCGGCACGCCGAGCCGGAGTTCCACTCGCCTACATCAGCACCGCGGGCGTGTTCGACGGCGCCAAGGACGGCTGCTACGACGAGTTCGACGAGGCGAAACCCATCAACGTCTACGGCGCCAGCAAGCTGCACGGCGAGCAGCTGGTCGCGCAGATCGTGCCCGAGCACTACATCGTACGGGCGGGGTGGATGATCGGTGGCGGCCCGGCCCGTGACCACAAGTTCGTGTCGCTCATCCTCGGGCAGCTCGCCGCCGGCCGGCGCAGGATCCGCGCCGTGGCCGACAAGCTCGGCACGCCCACCTACACGCTCGACTTCGCGCGGTGCTTCTCGCAGCTCGTCCTCAGCGGGGTCCATGGCCTCTACCACATGACGGGCACGGGCGGCGGCAGCCGCTACGACGTCGCCGCCGAGATCCTGCGCATCCTCGGCCGGGACGACGTGGAGCTGCTCGCGGTCGACTCCGGCTACTTCGCCGACGACTACTTCGCGCCGCGTCCCGCCTCCGAGTTGATGTGCAACCGCGTGCTCGAGCTCCAGGGCATGAACACGATGCGCCCCTGGCAGGTCGCGCTCGAGGACTACCTCCACACCCACTATCCCGACGTGGTCCAGGGCGGAGCGCTCCTTGACCGCTGAGGACCGGCCGCTGCCGGCGACCGGCGAGTCGACGCCGTCGGTGGGGGATCCGGCGGGCGGGCCGGCCGCGTCCCCGTTGCTGCCCGCCGACGACGCCGGGGTGGCGCGCGGCGTCTTCGTCAGCGCGACGAGCCAGGTGGGCGTGCAGGTACTCCACATGGCACTCAACGTCGTCAGCAGCCTGCTCGTCATCCGCTACCTCCCACCCTCGACGTACGGCGACTACGTGCTGGTGCTGGTGCTGATGACCGCACTCAACCTGATGTGCGACTTCGGGCTGAACCGGTTCGCGGTGAAGGAGGTCAGCGTCGAGCCGGGCACCGAGACCGAGGTCGTCGGCACGGTGGTCGTGCTGCGCCTGCTCCTCGCCGCCGCCGCCGCCGTGCTGATCCAGCTCCTCATGCTCGCGCTCGGCAAGAGCGCCGAGGTGCACACGGCGGCTGCCGTCGCATCCCTGACGTTCGTCGGGAGCGCGTTGTTGAGCGTGACGATCGCGTTCCACGTGCGCCTCCAGCAGCAGTTCGAGGCACTCACGCTCCTGGTCGGCGAGCTGGTCGAGACGAGCCTCGTGGTCTGGCTCGTCACCCACGGCGGCACGGTGAGCCAGCTCTTCGGCGCGGTCGCGGTGGGAAGCGGCGCGGCGGCACTGGCCGCGATCGTGCTCGTGCGCAGCCGGCTCTCGTTGCACGTCCGGTTCGCGCGGAGGCGTGTCGCGCCGCTGTTGCGTGGTGCGGTGCCCCTCGCCGCCGCCAATCTGGCCGGGATCATCCTGCTGCGCATCGACGTCGTCGTGCTGGCCATGCTGCGAACGAGCCGGGAGGTCGGGCTCTACGGTGCCGCGATGGCGCCGATCGAGTACCTCGGGATCGCCGGGCTCGTGCTCGTCACCGTGTTCCTCCCGCTCCTCGGTCGGTACCACTCGACCGACCGGCCTCGGTTCCAGTCGGTCTACCGGCTCGGCACCGAGTCGCTGCTCGTGTTCGTGCTCCCGCTCGCGGTCGTGGTGGCCCTGCTGGCCGAGCCGGCCGTCACGCTCGTGTACTCGAGCAAGTACGCCGGCGCCGTGACACCGCTGCGGCTCCTGAGCTTCGGCCTCATCGTGGGCAGCTATTGTGCCTGGCAGGCCACCGTGCTCCTGTCGGTCGGCAAGCAACGGCTGATCTTCTACCTGAACTCCACGATGGTGTTCGTGGGGCTCGGTCTGCAGTTCGTGTTCGTTCCCTGGATGGGCGCGACCGGCGCGGCGCTCGGCGCCGTCCTCGTCGGGTCGTTCACTGCCTTCGTCGGATGGCTGCTGATCCACCGGATCGCCGGTGTGACCGTCAACGCCGGGCGCGTGTTGCGGGTGGCCGTCGCCGCCGCCGTCATCGGCGCCGTCGCGCTCGGCCTCCACGCCGCCGGGCTCGGTCTCTGGGCGGCGACCGCGCTCGGTGCCGCCGCCTACGTGCCGGCGCTGTACCTGCTCAACGTCGCGCCGCGCCATCTCCTGTCCGTCCTGACCAAGGAATCCGAACCGGCCGTTACCGCCGGCGTCGTGAACACCGAGGGAGCCGTCGCGTGAACCCCGACCGTCCCACGTTCTCGTGCATCATGCCCACGTACAACCGGTGCGACGTCGTCGAGGAGGCGTTGCGCCGGCTCGTCGCCTGCGACTTCCCGGACGACCGCTACGAGATCGTCGTCGCCGACAACTCCGACGACGGTCTTCCCGACATGGTCGAGCGGATGGCGCGCACCTCGAAGGTCCCGATCCGCCTCTTGTACAGCGACGAGCGGTTCGTGTCCCGGAAGCGCAACGTCGCGGTCCGGGAGGCCACTGGCGACTACGTCGTGCTGATGAACTCGGACCTGTGGGTCCGGGAGGACTTCCTGGCCGAACACGAACGAGCGCACCGCCTCCACCCCGGCCCCGTCGCGATCACGGGCCACGTGGAGCAGTCGCCGGAGATGCCGCGTGATCCGTTCGTCGACTGGTACACGCCGTTCAGCTACAACGAGCTCGTGGATCGGGTGGGTGAGCCACTCGAGTGGTGGTTCTTCTGGTCCATGAACCTGTCCGTGCCGCGATCCGAGATGGTCGAGCGCAACCTCATGTTCCACGAGGACTGGGGGATCATCAGCGGCCACGAGGACGTCGAGCTCGGGTACCGGTGGACGAAGGCCGGGAACCCGTTGATCTACCACCCCGGCGCCTGGGGCGACCACTACCACCCGCACTCGCTCGCGTCGGCGTGCGAGCTCCAGGAGACGCTCGGGCGCGGGATGCGCGACGTCGAGGTGCTCTGCCCCGACCCCGGTCTGCTCGAGCGGTACGGGATCTTCTCGCTGCACAACCGGCCGGCGGTGGCCGCCCGAGGCCTCGGCCGCCAGGCGTTGTTCAACCGCGTGACGGCCCCGCCGCTGATGCGGTGGCTGAACGAGCACCCGAAGGACAGCCGCCTCCGACGCTGGACCTACTGGAAGGTGCTCCTGCACTACACGAACCGTGGCTACCGCGAGGCGCCGCCGCGCCACCCCGTCCCGCTCGTGACCGGCCCACCGCTTCGCGAGGCCGCCGCGTCGTGAATCGGTCGTAGCTCCGTGACCGTCGCGTCCCAGTACACCGCGATCTTCGTCGTCGTCGGCCTGATCTTCAGTGGGCTGCTCGCGCTCGCGCTCGTGCTGTCACGCAACCGTGCCCTGGTGTTCATGGTCTTCCTCGTGATCGGTCTGGCCTTCCCGCTGCACAAGCAGATCGGGCGGCTCGACTTCACCGTGCGGTCCGGGGCGCCGGGCTACCTCGTGAGCCTCACGATGGTGCTCCTCGTGGTGCTCTACGGCATGTGGTTCGCCGACGGCACGTTCAAGCGGGACGCGGTCCGGGCCCTGCGGCGACCGGTGTTCTGGGTGCCGCCGATCGCGTTGCTGCTGTCGTCGTTCAGCATGATCCGGGCGGTCGACGACTACCTCGCCATCTCGCACGTCTTCTACATGCTGGTCACGTACGCCTTGTTCTTCTACTTCGGCGCGCGGGTCCGCAGTCGCTCGGAGGTCCTGTGGATCGCGGCGAGCATGGGGATGATCGTCCTCATCGAAGCGCCCATCGTCCTGATCCAGAAGTACACCGGTGGCTTCTTCGGCGTGAGTCTCCTCGGCGTGTCGACATCGCTCACGCGCGTCTCCGAGATCGGCGACGTCAACCGTCCGCCGGGGACGCTGATCCACCCCGGGTTCCTCGCGATCGTCGTGGCCATGGTCGCGCTCCTCGCGCTGGGGCTCGCGCTGTTCCACACGAACCGGTGGGTCCGGTTGGGCGGCGTGGCGATCGTGGTGGTCTCGCTCCTCGAGATCTACCTCACGTCCACACGCGGCCCCTTCCTCGGCCTGATCCCGGCGATGGCGGTGATGGTCGCCATCAGTGCGGCACAACACCGCCTGAGTGTCCGAGGCTGGGTCACCGCGATCTTCCTCGTCGTCTCGGTGCTCCTTGTCTTCTCGCCGCAGCTCGTCAAGCTCTACGAGGTGAACTTCGGTCAGAAGCAGCGCTTCAGCAACGAGGTCGAAGCGCGGCTCCAGCTGAACCGGGTCGGGGAGCGCATGATCGAGAGCTCGCCCTTGGTCGGGGTCGGCTTGAACAACTACATGCAGGTCCAGCAGTACTTCATCGAGGAGCCGCTGTACTTCCGGACCTACCCGGCGCACAACCTCTTCGTCCTCACGACTGCCGAGACCGGCCTCATCGGTCTGGCGGGCCTCATCGCGATCGGCGTCTCGCTCGCGTGGAACGGGCTCCGGCTCGGGCTGCGCCGCGATCCGCTGGGGCGAGCCCTGGGGTGGACGATGATCGGCGTCCTCCTCCTGAACTTCATCGCGGACCAGTTCTCCTACAACCTCCGCATCGAGGTCCCGCTCAACCTGTTCTGGATCATCGCCGGGCTGACGATGGCCGGCGTCCGGATCCAGGAGGACGAGCAGCGCGAACGCGAGGCTTCGGCCGAGATCCCGTTGCCTCCGGCGCCGCCCCGTTCGTTCGACGCTCCGCCGGGGCGCCGCGACGCGGTTCCGGTCTGATGCGCAGCGTCGATCCACCTCGAAGGGGCGAACAGCCATGAAGGGCGGGGAGTCGGGAGCCGTCGACGTTTCGGCCGTCATCGTCAACTGGAACGCCCGCGACCTGTTGCAGGCCTGCCTCGAGTCCCTTCGCGACCACCCGCCCCGTGACCGCAGCCTCGAGATCGTGGTGGTCGACAATGCGTCGACCGACGGCTCGGCGGATCTCGTACGCACCGGCTGGCCGGACGTCGTCCTGGAGGTGCCCCCCGAGAACGAGGGGTACCAGCGGGCCAACAACCGCGGTGTGCGGCTGAGCCGGGGGAAGTACCTGTTGCTGATCAACTCCGACGCCCAGCTCCGCGCGGGCGCGCTCGACGCCATGGTCGACCGTCTCGAGGCCGACGACCGCGCGGCCGTCGTCGGCCCGCGGCTGGTGTACGCCGACGGGTCCTTCCAGCGATGGACGGCCGGTCACGCGCCCGACCTCGCGGGGGTCGCGAGCTTCTTCCTCTTCGGCGAGAAGCTGTCCAGGGCGGCGGCCCACCGCAGCATCTACCTCGCCGAGGACGTCCGCGAGCCGTTCCGGCCCGACTGGGTGTCGAGCGCGTGCATGCTCGTCCGACGCGACGCGCTCGACGAGGTCGGCCTGATGGACGAGCGGTACTTCTACGGCATGGACGACGTCGACCTCTGCCAGCGGTTCCGGGACGCCGGCTGGCACGTGTGGTACGACCCGGCCGCGGAGGTCGTGCACCTCATGGGCGACGGGCGGGTCACGAAGAAGGCGTCGCCGGCGGGGATCCGGAACTTCAACGACTACTTCACCCGGAGGCACGGCCCGGTTGCGGGCGCGGCCGCCCGCGCGATGGGTTGCTTGGGCTTCGGGGTCCGCGCGGCCGGGTACGCAGGGCGGTCGCTCGTCCGGCCCGGCGGTGACGACCGGGCGGCCGGCCGGGACCACCTCCGCAACGCCCGCGTGACGCTGCAACGCGGGCACGTCTAGAAGGTCGCGCGCTGAAGCTCCCCGATTGGATCGCGTCGCGGGCGTCTCGATCCTGGGCCCCGGCGTTGGTCCTGGCCTTCCTCTCGCCGTTCGTCGCCGAGGGCCTTACCGGGAACACGCCACCCTTTCTCTTCTGGCCCTTCGTCGTCCTGTTGATGGTCTTCTACGGCAGCGGCGCGGTCCTGATCCGCGAGGTCTCACGGGCGTGGAACAAGGGCTGGCCGACGGTCCTCGCCCTCGGGGCCGCGTACGGGATCTGCGAAGAGGGCTTCGCCACCAAGGTGTTCTTCGCGCCGCCCCCGTCCGGCCACGCCGAGATGCAGTACGGGACCTGGGCCGGCGTGCACTGGCCGTTCGCGGTGGCGATGATCGTCTTCCACGCCGTGTTCTCGATCGCCCTCCCGATCCTGCTGACGGAGTTGAACTTCCCCGGCGCGAGGTCGCGACCGTGGATCCGGCCCCGACTGATCCCGGTCGTCGGTGGCGTCTTCGCCCTGGCGGTCGTGTTCTCGGCCACCGTGATCCACCGGTACGACCCGGGAAGCGCGCGCTACCTGATCGCCTTCGCCGTGGTGGTGTTGCTCGTCGGGATCGGGCGGGTGCTGCCACGGTCGCTCGGTGGGGACACGAGCTCCTGGAGCATTGCGCCGCGACGCCTCGGGATCTACGGCTTCGTCGGGACCATGGCCTTCTGGGTGGTCTCCTACCTGTACGCGGGCTGGAAGCAGCCGGTGGGCGTCGCCATCGCGTCACAGCTCCTGATCCTCGCGGTGAGCGTGAGGTACCTCCGGCGCCTCCCCGGCGACGACCCGCGACGGTTCGCGCTCGCCGCCGGCATGCTCGGCTTCTTCGTCTTCACCTCGTTCCTCCTGGCCCCGTTCTCGCCCCTTCAGCCGTTCGTGGGCGCGGTAACCTGGTACGCGCTCGTGCGGCTCGGGCGCACGGTCCGGGCGCGCGCCGGTGCGCCCGATGGTGCGCCCGAGACTCGGAGGTCCCGGGTTGCGCCCCCGGCGGGTGTGTCACCCGCCCGGTGGGCGGCGGACCCGAGTGGCCGTCACCAATACCGCTGGTGGGACGGCAGCCGGTGGACCGAGCACGTCGCCGACGACGGCCGGCCCGGTGTCGACCCGTCCGGTTAGCGCATCCGAGCGCCGTGCGGCGCGCGCAGGGAGGTCGTCGGGCGGTCGCTCACGTGGGTTGCGAGAGGACCACGAGGTCCTGGAAGGCCACGCCGCCCGTCTCACGATTCCACGCACCCGGATGGATGGCATCGACGGACAGGCCGGTTCGGCCGATCATCGCCTCGACCGCCGGCTGCTCGTAGAAGGTGGCCTTCTCGGGGACGGCCGGTGTCAAGGTCGAGTACCCGTCGAGGTGGTACATCTTGCCCTGGGGACCCGGCTCGGCCATGCCGCAGGCCTCCATGATGCCGACACAGACCCTGGGGATGGCGACGCCCTCGAGTTGGTCGACGCGCTCGGGGAGGAGCGCGAACGACAGCAGGGCGCGTCCACCCGGAGCGAGGACGCGTCCGATCTCGCGGAGATAGTTCTCGCACACGTCGCTCGGCACGTGTGTGAACACCGACATCGCGAAGGCGAAGTCGAAGGCGTCGTCGGCGTAGGGGAACGAGAAGGTCTCCGGTCGGAGCGTACCCGTGGGGTTGTAGTGCTTGTTGTAGAGGTCGACGTGTGTGAAACGGACGTTGGAATGCTGGTTCGCGATGTGCTTCGTGGCCCAATCGACGGCCCGCTGGTCGATGTCGAACCCCTCGTACCGGCCGGTGAAGAAGTTGGGTCGTTCGAGGAGCTGGAGCGCGAAGCGACCGGCCCCGCAGCCGATGTCGAGCACCCGCTGGTCCATCTGGAGGCCGGCGAGGAGCTTGAAGTAGGTGATGTACTCGGCCGGCGTCTTCTCGAACTCCGCGATCGGGCCGACGTAGCCGCGGAGGGAGAAGGGTGGGAGGTCGTCCCGCTTCATGACGCGTGCGAGATACGCGGCGTCGATCGCGTCCTTGACTCGCGTCCGAAGATCCACCGCCGTTGGCACCGCCGTTTGCCGTCCGCCGAGCACCGGACTCTACCAGTGGGTCGCCGGCTGATCCCCGTCGTTGCTACTTGCACGTCCTGGTGCCGAGGGCGAAGGTCACCCACCTGGTGCCGAGGCTCTGGGGCGCGCTTCCGCGGCACGACCGGTCGAGGGGGAACGTTCGCAGGCCCTGCGTTCGAACGACCTCGTCGACGCGGCGGTCGGGCTTCATCTGGATCGCCGCGAAGACCCGGTCGCGGCCGTCGGGGATCTCGATCACGCGAGCAGCCGTCGGGAGCTCGCCGAGATCGACGACGGGGTAGACCGGGGTCAGCTCACGGATGTTGTAGCTCTTCCGTCTGTCGACGCGGTCGAGCGGCCACAACGTTCCGAAGACGAGCGACACGTGACGCGACGTGAGCTGGGGGATGGACGCCATCTGGAGATGGCCGGGGTAGTAGAGGCGGACCTTCGGTGCGTGCTTCGCGATGCCCGGGTCCACCAGGCCGATCATGTCGACGACGGGGAGGTCGGAGTAGTAGCTGATCGCGCCGAGCGGCGAGACCGCGATCACCGGTTCATCGGCCGGCGAAGCGCGCGCGAACCAGCGGTGGAGCTCGCGACCGAGCTGGGCGTGGGAGCCGATCTCCCCGCGCAGCGAGTAGATCGACAAGATCGGCACGGGTGGGGTCGGGACGACACGGTGGAGCGCCGAGACGACCACCAGCGTCACGAGCAGCGCTCGGGTGTGGCGCGTGATCGGATCGATCACGACGACGCCCAGGATGGCGAGGTACGGGATCACCGGCACCACGAACCGGAACTCCATGAAGTCGGCGCCCGCCCACAGGACGTAGGCGAACCAGACGCCGGTGACGACCGCCAGCGGTACCAGCGTCGTGAGCGTGGCCCGGCGCCGCCATCCGTCGCGCAGCCTCGGGACCAGGAGGAACACGCCGTAGCTGAGGAAGAACGCGATGAGGTAGAGCAGCCCGTACCCGACGCGCCAGACGGGCGAGAACCCGCTCTTGGCGGCGAGGGTGTTCGGGAGGATCGACCCGTAGTAGTCGTTCGTCCAGACGAGCCAGGGCACGACGAGCACCGCGGCCGCCAGACCACCGGCACCGACTCGGGCCAGGGTCGCGGCGTCGAGGCGCCGCTCGGCGCCGGGCCGCCGGATCCAGGCCCACAGCGCGAGGGCGAACCACGACCCCACCAGCAGCACGGAGTCGAGCCGGGTGAGCAGGGCCAGGCCGGCGAGGAATCCGGCTGCGGCCCAGGCCCCGACCCCGGCCTGGCGCTGCGCGTTCGACGGCACGAGGAGGACGGCGACCGCCAGCACCAGCGTGGTCTGGAGCATGGTCTCCATGCCGCCGGTGCCGTAGGCGAGGAAGGTCATGTTGACGGCCAGGATCACCAGCGCCAGCAGCTGCTGCCCCCGCCGCGCCAGGAACCGCGCGCTCAGCCGGTAGGTGAGGAAGAGCGACAGCGCGAGCAGCGGGAGGCCGATCCACACGCCGAACGTCGTGGGCGCCCATCCGAAGCGTTCGGGGATGGCGTTGACGACCGCCCACAGGAAGCTCGTGTACCCCTGCACCCGCTGACCGGGGTTGAAGACCAGGCCCAGGCCGCGGCTGAGGTTGCGGGCGTAGCGGTAGGTGATGAAGCCGTCGTCCTGGTCGAATCGCACGACCCAGCCGACCGCCGTCGCCACGATGACGACGAGTGCCGGCAGCCGGCCGCGGAGCCGGTCGTCGAGCCGTTCGAGGACGTCGGACAGAGCCGGCCGCGACGTCGGCGGAGTGGCCTCCGCCGCGTCGGCCACCACAACACCCATGTGCGCGTGTTCACCTTTCGCCGGACGGTGCCCGAGCGACGACAGGTGGGCCGCGTCGCAGGTCGGACGCGCGTCGAAGACCAGCCAGCAGGGCCCGAATCTACTCTCCGCGTTCGTTCGCTCACGGTCGCCCTCCCCGCCGTCGAGCGGGGGCGTGGCGCCGTCGGCCGGCCACGTCGCGCTCGGGCTTCACGCGATCTGCGTCGTGGGGCTCGCCCGTCCGACCGCCCTGCCGGCTCCGATGCGTCAAAGTCTCCCAACGTGCATCGGTCCTGCTCAACCGGTATTTTCTCGGACAAGGAGGCCTGACCGGGCCACGCTCAAGTCGGCACCCACGGTGCCGATCGAACCGCGGCAGGGACGCGAGCGAGCGAGCAGGATGCCAGTGAGCAGATGGACCACGAAGCTCGTCGGGGTGGCCGTCGTGGTCTCCGCGGCCTGTTCCGGCGTGCTGGGCCCGAGCCGGCAGGACGGCCGACCGAGGGCGATGGCCGTCGCCGAGCGGACGGTGCGCCCGGTTCGCTCGGCGCGTGCGGTCGTGGCGACTCGCGCGGCGCGTGCGGTCGTGGCGACTCGCGCGGCGCGTGCGGTCGTGCCGACTTCGGTCCGGGCCGGCGCCTCGGGGCCATCCGACCTGTTCCCCTTCGGCGACGCGCCCGGCTACGGGTCGACGGGTGCGTCGAGCCTCTCGTATCCCATCGTCGGGATGGCGGCGACCCCCGGGGGGTACTGGGAGGTCGCGTCGGACGGTGGGGTCTTCGCGTTCGGGGATGCGGGGTTCTTCGGGTCGACGGGTGCGATGCGGTTGAACCGGCCGATCGTGGGGATGGCGGCGACGCCGTCGGGTGACGGCTACTGGATGCTGGCGTCCGACGGCGGGATCTTCGCGTTCGGCGACGCCGCGTTCCACGGCTCGGCCGGTGCCATGTCGCTGCCCCGCCCGTTCGTGGGCATCGCCACCACGCCGTCGGGTGACGGCTACTGGATGGTGGCGTCCGACGGCGGGATCTTCGCGTTCGGCGACGCCGCGTTCCACGGGTCGTTGGGTCAGGGTGATCTCGCCGATGCGGGCCAGGTCGCGGTCGGGATCGCGGCCACACGCGCCGGGGCCGGGTACTGGATCGTCGCGACCCGCCTCGACCCCCGCCGGGTGCCTGCACCCGGTGCGTCCGCGGCCGGCTCGGCCGCCCCTGCCCCGAGCTCGGGGCCGATGGCGTCCGTGCTCTACGACTCCGCGGCGACGGGCAACTGGGAGATCTACCGCCGGGACCTGCGGACGAACGTCGTCACCCAGCTCACGCGGGACGGGCGCTACGACTCCTGGTGGGCCCGGCCTTCGCCCGACGGCACGCGCATGGTGTTCGTCCGGACCCCCGCAGGTGTGCACGACACCGACTACGCCAAGACGAGCGTCTGGGCGGCCGACATCGACGGCGGCAACGTGCACCAGATCGTCGCCAACGGTCAGTACGGGGCGCTCCTGGGTCACCCCGACTGGTCGCCCGACGGCACGCGGCTCGTCATGGTGGCCGGCGTGTACGGCATCGCGGTCACCGATCCCGAGGGCCGGATCGTGCACCGCGTCGCGTACGGCATCGACCCGGTCTGGACGCCCGACGGCAAGCGGATCCTCTACATCGCCTGCCGCAGCGGCGTCGTCAGCCCGCCGTGCTCGCACGACCAGTGGCGGGTCTGGATCGTGAACGAGGACGGGAGCTCGGCACACCTGTTGGTCGACGTCGCGGGGCAGGCCAACGACCCGAGGATGTCGCCGGACGGCTCGAAGATCGCCTGGGAGACCTGGGGGGGCGGACTCGTCTGGAACCTCTGGGTGGCCGACGCCGACGGGGGCAACCCGCACGTCATGTTCTCCGACGGCTGGGGGAACTCCTGCCCGGTCTGGGTCTCGGACCACGAGCTCGTGTTCTACAAGACCCAGCCGCTGGTCCACGCCGGCTTCGGGCTCTGGAAGGTGCGCGACGACGGGACCGGCTTGAGCTGGCTCTCGCCGGGCCAGGCCGGCAACGCGGAGATGCCGTTCCCGCTGGCGTGAGGTTCGGGCGATCGGCCGCCCGAGTATGCTCACGGCTCCCATGGACCGGCGCGCCATCATCCGCGAGGACCTCGGCCGCAACGTGCGCCTCGGGAAGCTCACGGTCCTGCTCTTCCGCCTCCGTCAGTTCGCGAGGAGTCCGGACCGCGGGCTGCTGCTCGCGATCCTCTCGCCGCTGGTCGAGGTGGCCGCCTTCCTCTGGATCGATCTGCTGATGGGGGCGTCGCTCCCACCCAGCGTGGAGTGCGGCCCGGGGTTGAGGCTCCAGCACGGTGGCCGCGGGGTGACGTTGCACGAGACCGCTCGGCTGGGGAGGAACGTCACGCTGTTCCAGCGGGCCGGGATGGGCCTCATCGAGCCGCTCGACGACGACAACGAGTCGGTGCAGGAGACGAGGGCGCCCGTGCTCGAGGACTACGTCTACGTCGGTCACGGTGCCGCGATCTTCGGGCCGATCACGGTCGGGGAACGCACCAGGATCGGCGCCGGGGCCGTCGTGCTCCGCGACGTCCCTGCCGGTTCGACGGTGCTGCCGACGCCCGCGCGGGTCGTCACGCGCGTCGCGCCGGACGCCGAAGCCGACTCGGGCTGACCGACGCCGCCCATCCGCTCGGGTTCTCAGCCGGCGTTGCGTTCGGCCGGGGCGTCGGGGCGTTTGACGACGCGCGAGACCGCGGGGAGCACCGTCGAGTCGGCCGGCACGTCCCTCACCACCGTCGCACCGATCCCGATGCGGCTCCGGTCGCCGACGTGCACGGAGCCGAAGATGGCCGCCCGGAACCCGATGTAGACGTCGTCGCCGATCACGGGGAGGTCGATGAAGTCGTAGTTGGCGTTGCCGCGGTCGTCGATCTCCTCGATGGCCCCGATGCTCACCCACTCGAAGATCGTCGCGTTACTTCCGATGCGCACGTACGGGTGGATCATCACGCCGCGGCCGCCGTGGGGGAGTCGGAGCCCGGGCCCGATCTCGGTGGTGCGCCCGAGCGTCGCGCCCATGAGGAGGTCGACCCACACGAACTTGGCCACGGTCACGAGAGGCCGGAGGACGTGGCGCCACGGGCCGAAGCTCGGGTCCGAGAGGCCCTGGCTCAGGCGGAACAGCGTGAGCGTGATCCGGCTCATGTACTCGCCGTGCACCAGCCGCGCCAGGTCGGCGCGCAGGGCCTCCCGCCAGTTCATGGCGTGGCACCCTACCAGCGCGCTCGCGGCCGCTCAGCCGCCGGACTTCTCGCGCCGCCGGGTCTCCATGGCGTTGCGGAACCACACCCGGCCCTGGGTCGGGTTCGCGAGGTGGGCCGCCATCGAGAAGCCGCGCGAGACCTTGAGCAGGCCGTGGTACGTCGCCAGCCGGACCCGGTCCACGCCGGTGGCCGCCGCGTGCCGGCGCCAGTGCGTGGTGTGGTCGCCGCTGAAGACCTCGGCGTCCTCGCTCGTGTAGTAGTAGAGCGCGAGGGAGTTGCGGCGGTGGCCGGGAGCGATGGGCTTCGAGAACCCGTGCACCGAGCGGTCGTCGGTCTTGAAGATGACCGTGGTGCCGAAGGACGGCAGCACCTCGTCGACGACGGTGTCCGTACCCGGCTGGAACAGCTCGAGGCCGCCGCCGTACTCGGCCGACCACTCGGGGTTCATGTAGATGATCATGTTGACGCGCCGGAACAGGCGGAGCCGCTCGTAGATGTGGAAGTCGGTGTGAGCGGTGAGCACGCCCCCCGGACCGCTGCTGTGCAACCCGCCCCCCTCGTAGTACGGGTCGGGGATGAGGCGCTCGATGCCCGTCACGGATTCGAGGAACTGGAGGAACGGGCGGTCGTTGCACTGGCGGAGGACCGCGGCGAGCGGTTCGGGGATGACCGTGACGTCGCTGCAGCACAGCTTCTCGGGTTGGTAGGCGTTCGTGTACGGCAGCCACCCGCCCCAGTCGGGCGCGGGGAACGCGTCGGCGAGCGAGGGGTCGGCGTCGAGGATGTCGTCGAGGACGAGGTGCGGGAACGGCTTCGCGGCCTGGAACTCGGCCGCCAGTCGCGCGATGCGCGCGCTGTCGTAGCGGTCGAGCCGGATCGAGGCGGTGCGCGGGGTTTCCGTCGTGGTCATCTCGAATCTCCTGGCGAAGGGCCGTGGCCGCTGATGGTACCGGGCCGGGCCCGGCCCGTTCCCGTCGGACTCCTGCGTTCGCGGTGTCCCCGGGGCGATGCCCTTGCCTCACGCACCGTGGTACCCGGGACCGGGCGAATGCGCCTGCGCTGCGGGTGGGGAGATCCGGGTAGGGTCGGCGCGTGATCGACGTCGATGCCGAGCTGGCGCTGGCCCTCGAGCTGGCCGACGCCGCCGACGAGCTGACGGTGGAGCGCTACCGGGCCCTCGACCTCGTGGTCGAGACCAAGCCGGACCTCACCCCGGTGAGCGAGGCCGACCGCGCGGCCGAGGAGCTCCTGCGGGACCGGATCAGCTACGTCCGCCCCGCGCACGGGATCCTCGGCGAGGAGTTCGGCGCCGAAGGTGGCCAGCACACGAGATGGATCCTCGATCCGATCGACGCCACCAAGAACTACGTACGCGGCGTGCCGGTCTGGGCGACGCTGATCGCGCTCGAGCACGACGGCGTGGTGCAGGTGGGCGTGGTGTCGGCGCCCGCGTTGCGGCGCCGGTGGTGGGCCGCCCGTGACCGGGGCGCGTTCGCGGACGGCGAGCCGATCCGCGTCTCGTCGGTCGCGCGGGTGGCCGACGCGCACCTCGCGTACGACGACGTCGCGAGCTTCACCGCCTGTGGCCGGGAGGCGCAGTTCCTCGCGCTGGCGCGGGGCTGCTGGCGAACACGCGGCTTCGGAGACTTCTGGGCCCACATGCTGGTCGCCGAGGGTGCCGTCGACGCGGCGATCGAACCCGACGGGCTGCACCTGTGGGACCTCGCGGCCGTGCAGGTCGTCGTCGAGGAGGCCGGCGGGCGCTTCACCGACCTCGGCGGTGTGGCGCGCGCCGACCGGGGGAGCGCGGTCTCGACCAACGGTCGGATCCACGACGACGTGCTCGAGGCGCTGCGGCGTGGGTGAACCGTGTCGCATGGTCGTTCGGACGAGGAGGGACCCATCAGCGAGCTGACGATCGGCATCGACATCGGCACGACGTCCGTCAAGGCGGTCGCGGCCGACCCGGACGGCAACGTGGTGGCGCGCTCGCGCGTCCGCCACCCGATCGAGATCCCCGCCGCCGACCGTTTCCAGCACGACGCGGCGCGTGCGTGGCGCCGCGGTCCCCGCCGCGCCCTGGCCGCGTTGGGCGACGTGGCGCGCGACGCGAAGGCGGTCTCGGTCGCGGCGATGGTGCCGTCGGTGACCGCGGTCGACGCCCGCGGGATCCCGCGGACGCCGGGCCTGCTCTACGGCGACGTCCGCGGCCGCACCGAGGACGCCGGTGAGATCGCCGAGAGCGGCGAGCTGTTCCGCTTTCTCGAGTGGACGCGCGAGCAGTTCCCCGACGCGCGCGGGTACTGGCCGGCGCCGACGGTTGCGAACTACGCGCTCGGCGGTGCACCGGTTGTCGACACCACCACCGCGGCGACCGCCTACCCGCTCTTCGACTGGGTGGGGTGGGACGAGCAGGTGGCCGCGTCGCTGGGGCTCCGCACCGACCAGCTCCCGAAGATCGTCCCGACGGGCTGGGAGGCCGGCCGCATCGGCCGTGACGGGCCGGTCCTCGCGTCGGGCTGCATCGACGCGCTGTGCGAGCAGATCGTCGCCGGCGCCGACGAGGACGGCGACGTCATGGTCATCTGCGGGACGACGCTGATCACCTGGATCGTCGTCCCGGCCGACGCGGTCCCCGAGGTGCCCGGCTACTACGCGATCCCGCACACGACCCAGGGGAAGATGCTCGTGGGCGGGCCGAGCAACGCCGGCGGGCTCTTCCTCAACTGGGCCCGCGGGCTCCTCGGTCGCGCGACCGGCCCGGTGGACCCCGACCGCGTCCCGGTGTGGGCCCCGTACGTGCGCGGGGAACGCACGCCGACGCGCGACCCCGACCGGCGGGCCGCGCTCGCGGATCTCGACCTCACCCACGACGCCGCCGCGATCGGGCGGGCGGCCTACGAGGCCGCCGGGTTCGTCGTGCGGCGGGCGATCGAGGCGTCGGGCGTCTCGGTGCGGCGGATCATCGCGACGGGTGGCGGGATTCGCGTCGACCCGTGGGTGCAGGCGCTGGCCGACTGCACGGGGTCCGCGGTGGAGTGCGTCGCCGTGCCCGAGGGTGGCGCGCTCGGTTCGGCCTTCCTCGCCCGGATGGCCGCCGGGCTCGAGACCGGGATGGCCGACGCCCGTCGCTGGGCCCGCACCGGCCGGACCGTCGAGCCCGACCCCCGCTGGCGGCAGCCCCTCGCCCGCCGCTACCAGCGGTTCCTCGAGCTGTCGAGGTAGGTCGCGGCGCGCCGTCGAGGCGTCGTCCGAGCGGGTGTGTCCGCCACGATCAACGCCTCGATGCAGCAAGGCCGTCGGGAGGGGTGCGGCCGTGACGGCCTCGACCTACTATGACGTCGACGTCAGGAACTCGCGGCGGTACCCCGGCGCATCCCCCAAGGAGTCCAGCATGGCGCCCACCTCGGTCGAAGCCGACGAGATCGATCCCTACGAGTCGTTCGACGCGAGCCGGCAGTTCGCCGGGACCGTGGCCGGCGACGTGCGGGATCCCTACCCGCGGCTGGCGCAGAAGCGACGCGACACGCCCGTCGAACACGTGCGTGACCGGCTCTGGGGCGAGATGGAGCGTGACGCGTACTGGGTCTACACCTACGACGACGTGAGCAAGGCGTTCCGAGACGACACGACGTTCTCGTCGGTGTCGATCCGGGAGCTGATGGGGCTCTACATGGGCCCGAACATCATCGTCGGGCTCGACGAGCCCGAGCACCGCCGGCACCGCAACCTCGTCGCGCAGGCGTTCCGACAGAAGTCACTGGCCCACTGGGAGACCGACCTCGTCCTGCCGGTGGTCGACGGGCTCATCGACCGCATCCTGGCGCGTGGGAACCGCGCCGAGCTGGTGCGCGACCTCACCTACCGCTACCCGATCCAGGTCATCGCCGAGATCCTCGGCCTGCCGCGCGAAGACCACCTCACGTTCCACCGGTGGGCCATGCAGCTCATCAACGTCGCCGCCGATCCCGTCAACGGCATCGCGGCGTCGGAGGCGCTGCGCGACTATTTCATGGGCGTGTGCGACGAGCGCCGCCGCGAACCGCGCTCCGACGTGATCAGCGACGTCGTGCACGCGGAGCTCGACGGCGAACGGCTCGACGAGGACGAGATCCTCTCGTTCCTCCGCCTACTGCTCCCCGCCGGCGCGGAGACGACGTACCGCGCCAGTGGCAACTTCATCTTCGGGTTGCTCTCGAATCCCGACCAGATGGAAGCCCTACGCCGAGACCGCTCGCTCATGCCCCAGGCGGTCGAGGAAGCGATCCGATGGGAGACACCGCTGCTCATCACGTCGCGCCGTTGTGTCGAGGACACCGTGCTGCACGACGTCGAGATCCCATCGGGTTGCGAGGTGATCCTGCACACGGGCTCGGCGAACCACGACGAGACGCGCTGGGACGACGCCGACGCGTTCGACATCTTCCGCGAAGCCAAGCCGCACATCGGGTTCGGCGCCGGCGTGCACATGTGCATCGGGATGCACCTCGCCCGGCTGGAGCTGCGCGTGGCGGTCGAACGGCTGCTGGACCGGTTGCCGAACCTCAGGCTCGATCCCGACGCCGACGACCCGCACATCCACGGGGAGCACTTCCGGTCGCCGACGTCGCTGCCGGTCCTCTTCGGCGACTGACGTCGGGCGCGCGACGATGCGAGGAGTCTGACCAGGAGCCGTCTTCCGCCCGCGGGCCCGCACCGCCGGCGGCTCGGGCCGGTACCCGCGCCGGCGCTACGGTGATCCAAGCGACGAGGAGGAACAGTGGCACTCGAGATAGTGATCGACCGCGAGAAGTGCATGGGCAGTGGCAACTGCATCTTCTGGGCCCCGGGCGTGTTCGACCTCGACGACGACGGCGTGTCGATCGTGGTCGACAACGAGGCGGCGCCCGAGGAGAAGGTCATCCTGGCTGCGCAGGGGTGCCCGACCCAGGCGATCTCGGTGAGCCGCGGCGGCGCCAAGATCGTCTGAGCCTGGATCCACCGATGTCGTGTTGTGAGGGTGTCGGTGGAGGCGTGTGGGAGTGGCGCCGGCGCGGGTGGCGCTGGAGGGGGGCTTCGGGGCGTGTGTCGCCAAGGGTGATGGTGTTAGGTGGGTTGTCAGCGCCGGGGTGGTCGTCTGCGGTGGCGCCGGCCCGCGGTGTGACGCTCAGACGGGCACGGGTGGTAGGGCGCGCAACGTGTCGAGGGTCGCGAGGAACCGTTGCGCCCACGGCCATCGGGCCGGGAACCGCAGGGTCAGTTGTCCGCTGCGGTTGACGAGGCGGGCGGGCACAGCGATGAGTCGGGTCCGGAACGTCTTCGCGACGACGAGTTCGTTCGGGGTGTGTTCGCCGAGGATGCGGGTCCAACGGATGAGGTTGTGGGCGAGGACTGCGCATTGCAGCCAGGCGCTGTTCGCTGAGAACGACCCGGATGGTAAGTGGGCGAGCGGGCCGGCTTTGAGGTCGCGGATCGAGAGTTCGACCACCGCATGGGCACGGTGTTGCTCGTCGAGGGCCCATGCGGAGCCGGCAAGGTTGGTGACGAACGCGTGGTAACGCCACGTGGCGAACAGTTCGCCTTGGGGTCCGTGGTGGTTGCGGACCCGACGGACGATCAGTCGTCGGCCCCGGTAGACGCACTCGGCGAGGTGGGCTTCGCCGTCGGGATACGCGATCTGCTGCCATGCCCGCTCGTCGATCGCGTCGATCGCAGCCCGGACCGGAGCCCGAAGCTGGATCGTGACCGTGAACCCGACCCCGGCACGGGAGAGCCGGTCCAACAACTTGTGCTGGTAGAAGCCCGAATCGGCCCGCAGGACCGTTGCCCGGTCCCCGCCCGCACGAGTCAGGCGGGCGAGGAGCTCGTCGACGAAGCGGACGATCCCCCGGGCCGTGTTCGCCCGGCCGGTGCGGAGCCGGGCGTGGAGGACCTCACCGGTGTCGGCCCGGGTCGCGAGCAGCGGGTGGTAGCCCAACACGCGCGTGTACCCGTAGGCGGCACCTTCCTTCGCAGAGCCGTGCACCTCACAGATCGTGGAGTCCACATCCACGATCAACGTCGCCGCCGGGCCCGCCCCGAGATGCCAGGCGCGTTCGAGGGCCCGGCCGGCCACCGCTTCGAGCTGACGGACA
This sequence comes from Acidimicrobiia bacterium, assembly GCA_046331155.1. Classification (GTDB taxonomy): domain Bacteria; phylum Actinomycetota; class Acidimicrobiia; order IMCC26256; family CAWATG01; genus JAXLRK01. The sequence goes on along the minus strand of JAXLRK010000001.1, from coordinate 2,579,845 downwards.
TGCCCGAACGTGAACGACCGTAAGAACGTCCCGACCGTCGAGGGTGCCATCACCCGATGACCCAACACGCCGCTCGTCGCGCCGGCCCGGAGCCGGTTCGTGTCGTCGATGCAGTCCGCGCCCGCGATCATCGCGTGGACCAACGTCAAGACCTTGCGGCCCGGGCGGGCACCCCCGACCCGGCCCACCAGCCGGACCGTCGCGTCGATCAACCGCTCCAGACCTAGACGAGCTACGACCGTCGCGACCAACACCAGACCCGCGTCGGCGACAAGAGACTCATCATCGAAGGTCACCGCAAGACGATCCAGCGAGCGCGATACTCCCGTCACGGAAAGTGCCTCCTGGTGCAGTGGGTCTGACGACTTCTAACACCGTCATCGTCCCTGCTCAGGAGGCACTCTTCGCGGATACGCGACCCTCAGCTCACACCACGACCGGTGGATCCAGGCTGAGGCATCCGGAATCGGGCGGGCTGACGGCCTGTATCCGCGCGACCTCTAAGCTCCCGACCATGCCGATTGGGATCACCGAAGAGCACGAGGCCCTGCACGACGCGGCGCGGGGATGGGCCGAGCGGCACTGCCCTCCCGCGGTCGCCCGCGAGCTGCTGGACGCGCCGCACGACTCGCTGCCCCCGTTCTGGCACGACCTGCGTGAGCAGGGCTGGCTCGGCCTGCACGTGTCCGAGGAGCTCGGCGGCGAGGGGTTCGGCCTCCCCGAGCTCGTCGTGGTCCTCGAGGAGCTCGGGCGCGCCGTGGCGCCCGGACCGTTCGTCCCGACCGTGCTCGCGGCGGCGATCCTGGAGGCGGCCGGCGGCCACGACGAGTACCTGATGGCGCTCGCCACGGGAACCTCCGTCGGTGCGGTGGCCTTGACCGGGGCGCTCGAGGGCGAGGAGACCGACGGCGGTGTCCGGCTGTCCGGCACCCTCGGTGTCGTCGTCTCGGCGCAGCTGGCGGACGTGCTCGTGGTTCCCGCCCGCGTCGACGGCACCGTTTGCTGGTGCGTGCTGCTGGCGGGGGAGTTCGAGGCCCGGGAGCTCCCGAGTATCGACCTGAACCGCCGCGTGGGCGAGGTGAGCGTCGACGTGACCGTCGCGCCCCGACGGGTGCTCGCCGGTCTGCATTCGGCGCGGGTGCGCGAACTGGCCGGGTTGCTGTTCGCGGCCGAGGCCGTCGGTCTCGCCGGCTGGTGCGTGGACACGGCCGCCGACTACGCGAAGGCGCGGGAGCAGTTCGGGCGGCCGATCGGCCAGTTCCAGGGCGTGAAGCACCGGTGCGCGGAGATGCTGGCGCACACCGAGCTCGCCCGGGCCGCGGTCTGGGACGCGGCCCGCTCGATCGACGAGGAAGACGTTGCGCCGTTCACGGTCGCGGCCGCGGTCTCGCTCGCGGTCGACGCCGCCGTCGAGGCGGGGAAGAGCTGCGTGCAAGTCCTCGGCGGCATCGGGTTCACGTGGGAGCACGACGCGCATCTCTACCTCCGGCGCGCCACTGCGATCCGCGCCCTCGTCGGTCCGAGCAGCACGTGGCGGCTCGACGCGGCCCGTCTCGTGCTGGGCGGTACCCGGCGCAAGCTCAGCGTCGACCTGCCGCCCGAAGCCGAGTCGTACCGGGCCGACGTGCGCGCGTTCCTCGACGAGATCAGCACCCTCGGCGACGACGAGCGCGTCGAGCGGATGGCCGAGGCCGGATACGTCGTACCGCAGTGGCCGGCACCGTGGGGACGCGACGCGTCGGCCGTCGAGCAGATGGTGATCGAGGAGGAGTTCCGCGCCGCGAAGGTCTCGCGACCTCGCATCACCATCGGGATGTGGGCGCTCCCCGCCCTGATCGTGTACGGCACGCCCGAGCAGCAGCAGCGATGGATCAGCCCGACGCTGCGCGGGAAGTTCGTCTGGTGCCAGCTCTTCAGCGAACCGGGAGCCGGATCGGACCTCGCGTCGCTGACGACAGGCGCGAAGAAGGTCGAGGGCGGCTACGTGCTCAACGGCCAGAAGGTCTGGACCTCGATGGCCCACACGTCCGACTGGGGGATCTGCCTCGCGCGGACCGATCAGCACTCCAAGCACAACGGCATCAGCTGTTTCATGGTCGACATGAAGTCGGAGGGCATCGACATCCGCCCGCTGCGTGAGCTCACCGGCGAGGCGATGTTCAACGAGGTGTTCTTCAACGACGTGTTCGTGCCGGTGGACTGCCTCGTGGGCGCCGAGAACGACGGCTGGCGGGCGGCGCGGACCACGCTTGCCAACGAGCGCGTCTTCATGGGCGGCGGGTCATCGTTCTCGTTCGGGCTCGAAGGCCTGCTCCAGCTCGTCGACAGCCAGGGCCTCGCCGACGACACCGTCACCCTCGGCGAGGTCGGGGCGCTCGCGGCGGAGGCCCATGCGCTCGGCGTGCTCGGCTACCGGCTCACGCTGAAGTCGCTCGCCGGCGCGGACCCGAGTGGTTCGGAGGCGGCGGTCAAGAAGATGCTCGGGGTCGAGCACGACCAGCGGGTGCAGGAGGTCGGGCTGGGGTTGCTCGGCGCCGCCGGCGCGAGCCGCGAGGGCGTGGCTGCGACGTGGACGCGTGGGTTCCTGATGAACCGGTGCCTCACGATCGCGGGCGGTACCAGCGAGATCCAGCGCAACGTCATCGGCGAGCGGATGCTGGGGTTGCCTCGCGACCCCTGAATGCTCAGGTCGGTTCGCCGCGCAGCTGCGCGCGGAGCACGAACTTCTTCACCTTCCCCGACGGCGTGCGCGGGAAGTCGGCCACGACCCGCAGCTCCTCGGGCCACTTCTGGCGGGCCAGTCCGCCGGCCTCGAGGTGGCGCCGGATGCCGTCCAGCGTGGACGCGGCCCCGGCCTCGGAACCGGGCTGCATCCGGAGGAACGCGCATGCGTGCTCGCCGAGTCGGGGATCGGGCGCCGCGACGACCGCGACCTCGGCAACGCCCGGGAGCCGCGCCAGCAGCTCCTCCACCTCGGCGGCACTGATGTTCTCGCCGCCGCGGATGATGATGTCCTTCGTGCGGTCCGTGATCGTGAGGAAACCGTCGGCGTCGAGCACGCCGACGTCGCCCGTCGAGTACCACCCGTCGCCGTCGACCGCGAGCGCGGTCAGCGCGGCGTCGGTGTATCCGACGAAGAGGTCGGGGCCGCGGGTGAGGATCTCGCCCGGCTCGCCCAGCGCGACGTCGCGGCCGTCCGCATCCACGAGCCGGAGGTCGACCCCGCCGAGCGGCCGGCCGTCGGTGTAGCCGCGCTTGGCCAACGGGTCGTCGTAGCGGGAACCGGTCGTCGACGGATGCTCCGTCGAACCGTACGACCGCACGACGGTCACGCCGAGCGACTCGGCGCGATCGGCGACGGCCGCCGGGACGGGCGCGCCGCCGAGGCCCACCCGTTCGACGAGCCGGAGGTGCTCGGGTGTGCACCCGGGATCGTCGAGCAGGCTCTGGAGGAAGTAGGTGGAACCGCTGCCCGAGGTGAGCCCGGCCTCGGTCATCGCGGCGAGCACCGCCGGCGGGTTCCACACGTCGATCAGGTGGAGATCGGTGCCGCGCAGCAGCGGGAGCAACAGCCCGCCCTGCATCCCGATCGCGTGGCCGACCGGCGCGCCGACGAGCGTCGGCCGCGACGGCATCGCACCCATCGTCTGGACCTGGCGCAGTTCGGCGGCGAGGCTCCGGTGGGAGTGCACGACTCCCTTGGGGTTCGCGGTCGTACCCGACGTGTAGCCGACGACCGCGGGCGCGTCGGGATCCACGGCGGTGACGCGACCGTCGGGTGTGCCGTCGCGGACCAGCGTGGTGAACGGGACCGCGTCGCCGGGACCGGGCGAGGCGCCGACCACCGCGACCAGCTCGAGGGCGGGGAGCCCCGGGCGCAGCGCCTCGAGACCGGCCAGGTAGTCGAGGTGGCCGAATCGATCGGCGGTGACGAGGGCGCGTGCACCCGTTTCCCGCAGGATGTAGCCCAGCTCCCTGGGGCCGTAGAAGTGCACCACGGGGACGAGCACCGCGCCCACGATGCTGACGGCGTAGAAGGTGACCGCGGCCTCGGCCCAGTTCGGCAACTGGAAGGCGACCACGTCGTCGGGCCCGATGCCGCGGGCGCGCAACGCACCGGCGAGCCGCCGTGTGTCGTCGCGGACGTCGGCGACGGTGCCGTCGAAGGGGCGGGTCGCGGACCAGACCCGCAGGCGCAGTTCCGGGCGGGCCTCCACGGCGTCGTCGACGAGGCGGCCGAGGGTGTCGTCGGTCCACCAACCCTCGGAGCGATAGCGGTCCGCGAGGTGGGCCGCCGTCGGTCGCTGCACCCATTCGGCCCGCACGTCGTGACCCTAGCCATCCCGCCGATCCGGCGCGACGCAGAGTTGACGGCGGCGTCAGCAAACGGGTAGCAATCGTGCGCGAACCCGTGCACGAGGAGACCAGCCGTGGCCGAGCAGAAGCTGTACTTCGACGACGTGAACGAGGGCGACGCCGCGCCGGATGTCAGCCACGAGCTCACCCGCACCGACCTCGTGCGCTACGCGGGCGCGTCGGGCGACTTCAACCCGATGCACACCGACGAGGTGAAGGCCAAGGAGGCCGGCCTGCCGAGCGTGTTCGGGCACGGCATGTTCACCGCCGGGCTGCTCGGCCGGGCGCTGACCGACTACGTCGGCGTCGGCAACCTCCGCAGCTACAAGATGCGGTTCACCAAGCAGACGTGGCCCGGAGAGACGCTGATCACCAAGGTCGCCGTGACCGGCAAGCGCAAGGAGGGCGACGAGTCCATCGTCGACCTCGACTGCCAGGTCGTGAACCAGAACGGCGAGTCGAAGCTCGCCGCCACGGCCACCGCGGCGCTGCCGTCCCGAGCCTGACCGGCCCGCGCCACACCCGGCCGGAACGCGCTGCATGGCCGCGCCCCGCTTCGACCTCCCGAACCCCGACCTCGAGAGCCGGCCCTACTGGGACGCGGCCCGGGATGGCCGGCTGCTGATCCAACGGTGCGACGCCTGCGGCGAGGCGATCTTCTACCCACGACCGTTCTGCCCGCGCTGCTGGAGCGACCGGGTGCAGTGGATCGAGGCGAGCGGGCGGGCGACGCTCTACACCTACTCCATCGTGCACCGCAACGACCTGCCGCCGTTCCCCGAACGCGTGCCGTACGTGACCGCGGTCGTCGACCTCGAGGAGGGCCCGCGCATGTTGACGAACGTGGTGGACTGTGCGTTCGACGACCTGCGGATCGGCATGGCGCTCGAGGTCACGTTCCGACCGATCAGCAGCGACTTCACGCTCCCCGTGTTCCGGCCCGCCCGTGACGCGGCGCGCCCGTGATCGGCGCCCTCCGCGTGAGTACCCGCGCCGGCGCCCTCCGCGTGAGCACTTGCGCCGGCGACGCTAGGGTGGCGCGCCCGACCGAGGAGGGCGCGTGAGCCAGGAGAGCCAGGACTACCAGGACTGGAGCTTCCCGTTCGAGAGCCCGCTGCACGAGGTCTTTCCCGGGCTCCACGAGGCGCAGAGCGCCTGGCTGTCGCAGATCGACTCGCTCACCGCGCCCGACCGCAAGACCCACGAGCTCATCCGGCTCGCCTGCACCGTGATCCTGCGCAACGCGCCGGGAGTGCGGCGCCACGCCATGCTCGCCCGCGAGGTCGGTGCGGACTGGGACGAGATCCTCGGTTCGATCATGCTCACGCTTCCGGGCTTCGGTCTCCTCCCCGCGGTCGAGGCCATCCCGCACGCCCGCCGTGGCTTCGAGGCCGCGCGCGAAACCGAGACCGAGGACGACTGAGGCCATGAGCGAACCATCGACGATCGCCGCGGCGGGTTCCGACGCGCCGGAGCTGCCGTTCCGGATCCTGCCCCGGGTCAACGACTCCAACCGGCACTTCTGGACCGGGGGCGAGCACGGAGAGCTGCGCTTCCTGCGCTGCCGGGACTGCGGGTACTACATCCACCCGCCGCTTCCGATGTGCCCGAAGTGCCATTCGAAGCGCGTGGAGCCCGAAGCGGTTTCGGGCCGCGCGACGGTCGCCTCGTACACGATCAACCACCAGATGTGGATGCCGGGCCCGGAGCTGCCGTACGTCGTCGCGATCGTGGAGATCGAGGAGCAGCCGAGCGTGCGGTTGACGACCAACCTCGTCGGCATCGCGCCCGACGACGTCGCCGTCGGGCTGCCGGTGCAGGTGACCTTCGAGCACCGGCCCGACCCGTACGGCGACGTGTGGATCCCCTTGTTCGAGCCCCGGAGCACCCGATGACCCTCACCTCCGATTCGATCGTCGAGCGGCGCACCGTCATCAGCGGCATCGGGCAGAGCGACGTCGCCCGTCGGCTTCCCCAGAGCCCGCTCGAGCTGACGCTCGACGCGTGCCTCGCCGCCATCGAGGACGCGGGCCTCACCGTGGGAGACGTAGACGGGCTGTCGACCTACCCGGGGCCGATGGACATGCAGCCCGGGTTCTCCGGCGCGGGCGCGTACGAGGTGATCGACGCGCTGCGCCTCCAGGTCGGCTGGTACGACAGTGGGCTCGAGACTTCGGGCCAGCTCGGCTCGGTGATCAAGGCGTGCCTGGCCGTGGCTTCGGGCCTCGCGAACCACGTCGTGTGCTTCCGCTCGGTGTGGGAAGGTTCCGCGCAGGGCGACAAGGGCCGCGCCGGCGTGACGATGGGGGGCGGCGGGGGCGACGGCGGCGGGTTCCGCGCCCCGGCGTACATGCAGTGGACGCTGCCGTACTACGCGCCGTCGGCCGCGATCTGGATCGCGATGTTCGCCCGGGCGCACATGGCGAAGTACGGGACGCGCGAAGACCAGATGGCCTGGGTCGCGATCAATGCCCGGCGCAACGCGGCGCTGAACCCGAAAGCCATCTACACGGACCCGATGACGCTCGACGACTACTTCGCGTCGCGCATCATCACCACGCCGTTCCACCTCTTCGACTGCGACGCGCCATGCGACGGTGCGACGGCCGTGATCGTGTCACGCGCGGAGCGGGCCGCCGACCTGCGCAAACCGCCGATCCGGTTCGAGGCCGTCGGCGCCGCGCTGCGCGGCCGGCCGTCGTGGGACCAGTTCGAGGATCTCGACGCGATGCCGAATCGGGACGCGGGCGCGCAGCTCTGGTCTCGCACCGACCTGACTCCGGCCGACGTGCACATCGCCGAGCTCTACGACGGCTTCTCGTGGCTCACGATGAGTTGGCTCGAGGCCCTCGGGCTCTGCGGTGTGGGTGAGAGCGGGCCGTTCATCGAGGGTGGCGAACGCATCGCTCGCGACGGCGTGCTCCCGGTCAACACGCACGGCGGCCAGCTCTCCGCGGGCCGGCTCCACGGCTACGGCTTCCTGCACGAGGCGTGCGCGCAGCTCTGGGGCGAGGCGGGCGAGCGTCAGGTCGTGCGCGCCGGTGGTGGGACGCCCGAGGTAGCCGCGGTCGGGGCCGGCGGCGGTAGCACCTGCGGTTGCCTGCTCCTCACGACCTCCCGCTGACCCACCCCATCCCGTTCTTTCGATGAATTCCCCGAACTATTGGGGGATTCCATCGAAAGAACGCGGGGAGGGCCGATCACGCGGCCCGGAGTGCCGCGCGGATCACCGCCATGGCCACGGGCGCACCGTCGCGGAGGTCCGCGGCGGTGACGTGCACCACGTGCCAGCCGGCCCTCGTCAGCGCGTTGCGCCGGGCGAGGTCTAGGTCGAACTTCGCCCGGCCGCCATGAAACCGGTAGCTGTCGTACTCGAGCGCCAATCGGACCGCGGGATAGGCCGCGTCGACGCGGGCGACGAACCGACCGAACTCGAAGATCTCGAACTGGGTGACGGGAGCCGGCAATCCGACGTCGGCGATCGCCCGTAGGAGCCGGCGCTCCTGCATGCTCTCCGGCGGGCGCGCGGCCGGGTCCCGCTGGTCGAGGATGGCCCGCATGACGCGCACGCCGCGTCGGCCGCGACACGCCAGGTCGTCGAGACGTTCGCGCAGCAGCGCGATCGTGACGAGATTCCGGCGCTCGGCGTCGTCGAGGGCTTGCTCCACCCGCCAAGGCGGTGCAACGGCGCACAGGTCGATGAGCGTGCGGGCCGGGGTGGTGACCCTGATGCCGTCACGCTCGGTCAGGTCACAGTCGGGGAGCTTGGTGGTGTAGCGGGTGCGTACGCCGCCGAGTCGGAGCCAGTCGCGGTGCGACACCAAGACCTCGACGACCTCCGGCGGGAATCCGGGGTACTCCCAGACAGCCGCGCCCGAACGGTGTGACGCCGCGGCCCGCCCGCCGTGGAACAGGCATGACCCGTGGAGCGTCTGGTGCCAGCTCGGTGGTACGCCCGCGATGCGAAACACGTTCGGGAACAGCGTCTCCCATCGACCCGTGGCGAGCCGGTACTCCAAGTGCTTGCCGGTGAGGCCGGCCTCGACCGCGTCGCCGCGCGTGAAGAGACCGTACTGCCGGGCGGCAAGGGTCCAGAGATCTTGTTCGCTCATGTCGCCATCTCACCACGGGGGTACGACAGCAACGTCCGACGGACCCCCGCGCGCACCGTTCTTTCGATGATTTCCCCGAACTGTTGGGGGATTTCATCGAAAGAACGATGGGGGGGCGCGGGTAGTAACGTCGGCGGCGTGCGATTGCGGTACGGCCCCGACGAGGAGGCGTTCCGGGCGTCGTTCGTGGCTTGGCTGGCCGAGCACGGCCCGACGCCCGACGAGCTCGCGCAGCGGCGCGCGTCGAGCGCGGACTTCCAGCCGTGGTCACGGGCCTGGCAACGGAGGCTGTTCGACGCCGGCTGGCTCGTGCCCGGGTGGCCACCAGAGCTCGGCGGTCGCAACGCGAGTGCGGTCGAGCAGATGATCTACTTCGAGGAGCTCTCTCAACGTCGCGTGCCTCGCACCGCGAACCCGCAGGGGCTCGGGATCGTCGCACCGTCGCTCAACGACTACGGGACGCCGGAGCAGAAGGAGCGGTTCCTGCTGCCGACGCTGCGAGCCGAGATCGGCTGGTGCATCGGCATGAGCGAGCCCGGCGCGGGGAGCGACCTCGCCGGGCTGTCGACGCGGGCCGTGCTCGACGGGGACCGATTCGTCGTGAACGGCCAGAAGGTGTGGACGTCGGGCGCGCACCACGCGGACTGGTGTCTGTGCTTCGTGCGGACCAACACCCAGGTGCCCAAGCACAAGGGCATCAGCGTGCTCATCATCGACATGCAAACACCCGGCATCGAGGCCAGGCCGTTCGCGGACTACACGGATCCGAACCACACCGACTTCAACGAGGTCTTCTTCAGCGACGTCGAGGTCCCGCGCGACCACCTGCTCGGTGAGCTCGACCAGGGTTGGCCGCTGAGCCAGGGTTCACTGGCGCACGAACGGGCGATGCTCTGGATCGACTTCGCGTACAACCTGCAGTACTCGGTCGACGCGCTGATCGAGCTCGGCGAACGTCCGGCGCCGCGTGGCGGGCGCGTGGGCGACGACGCACGGTTCCGCGACGAAGTTGCCGGACTCGCCATCGACGCGCAGGCGATCATGCTGATGGGCTACCGGGGCTTCTCGAAGTTCGTGAAGGGGAAGGCATCGCCCGAGCACTCGCTCCTCAAGCTGTTCGGGAGTGAGGCCGTCCAACGCGCCTGCCTGGCCGCGCTCGAGGGGTTGGGGCCGGCTGCGGTGGACCAGGACATCCCGGGCCCCGCACTCGTGTACCCCGGGTCGTGGGCGAACCAGTTCCTCCTGTCGTTCGGCATGACCATCCCCGGTGGTACGAGCGAGATCCAGCGCAACATCATCGCCGAGCGCGTGCTCGGCCTCCCGCGTCGATGACGGGCGACGCATCCCGCCTGTCCGACGACGAGATCTCGCGGATGCAGACGCCGCTCTGGGAGCAGGCGAAGGCGGCCCTCCGGCGCGGCGCGGCCGAGGACGCGGCCGCCTGGGTCGATCGCGCGGTGGAGCAATGGCGGTCGTTGCAGGAGTACTCGATCAACTGGATCACCTCGCTGCTCACCTTCGTGGGGGAGGAGCTCGGCGAGGAGGCCGTCGAGCGCGCGCTCCGCAAGACGGGCGACGAGTTCGTGCGCCCGCGCCGAGCGACGGGCGACTGGGCCGCGTTGCCCGCCTACGTGCGAGCGAAGGTGATCGCCCGTGCGATGGTCGGCAACTTCGGGACCGTCGACGTGACCGAGGACGACGAGAAGATCACGCTGGCGTTCCGCTGCGGTTCCGGCGGCCGGCTGATCGACGAGGGCCGGTACGAAGGCGAGCACCCCTACCTGACGCTGCGGGAACGTGGCGGCCGTACGTTCATGCGCGAGGAGCTCCCCGTCTACTGCGCCCACTGCTCGGTCAACAACGAGATCCAACCCGTCGAGTGGGGGTGCACGCCGACGAGCATCGAGCACCCGCCCGAGCGCCCGGGCGAGGCCTGCGTGCACCACGTGTACAAGGACGTCGCGTCGATGCCGGAGGCCGTCTTCGAGCGCATCGGCGTGCACCCGCCGGACCGCTCCTGACCGGGAGCCCGGACCCGACCGGCCGCGGCGCCCGGATCGCGACAGAATGCCACGGTGACCCTCCCCCGAAGGTTTGCTTCTCGCCGCCCGCGCCCGTCCGTGGCGGTCGTGGTGGTCGCCGTGGTCACGATCGCCGTGCTCGGGGTCGTCCTCACCCAACGGGTGCGGCGGTCCGCGAGCGACTCACCGATCTCCGGAACGCTCACCATGGCCGACACCACCCGTGCGTCGTTGGCGATGACGGCCCCCGATGGCCAGGGCGCCGGTCGACCCCGATGGGGTCGACCGCGACCCTGCCCGACCTGACGGTCTGCCGGAGAGCCCACGTCACGGACGCGGGCCCCGTCTGCGACGCGGTGCTCAGCCGGCACTTCGTGGGAGGGTTCCGGCGGGCCGACGACCCGCAGTCCACGTTGAGCGTGGTCACGCTCGCCGGTGTCAGCAGGGACTTCGCGGACGGCCAGCGCGGGACGTCGGCGACGATCCGCGGCCAGGACGCGACGGTGATCGAGGATCCGTCGGGCCGGCAGCGGACGGTCGTGTGGCGTGAGCCGGGTGGCCTCGAGGTCGTCATGGTCGCGACACGCGGCGACCGGTCGCCGCCCCTCCCGACGCACGACGACCTCGCGAAGATCGCCACGACCATGCAGCAGGGTCTCCGGCCGCTGCGCGCGGGGCTGCCGATCGAAGTTGCGTCCGGCGACACCGCGGGCTCCTGGTTGTCGGGGCGGGGCAACTGGTTCGCGGCCGTGCGCGAACACAGCGGCGACGCCTGCGTGCAGTTCGGCACCCGGACCGCACGAGGTCTGGTGTTCGGCGTGCATCCCGCTCTGGAGAACGCCTGTGTGCGGCGCCGGATCGGGCAGGTGGAGGCGACGGCACGGGCGGTGAGCGACGCGCCGGGGCCGGCCCAGGTCCGCGTCATGGGCACTGCTCCCGCGACGGCGTCGCGGGTGCGCGTGGAGCTCGACCGTGGCCGCGTCATCGAGGGGGAGGCGGCACCCACCGATCGTGGCTTCGCCGCGTTCGCGTTCGACGTCCCGTACGGTTGGACGCCGCGACGGGTGGTCGCGCTCGATGACGCGGGCCGCGGTGTCGGCTCGGCCTCCGTGGGGATCCCGAAGGAGGTCGCGCGCGTCCTCGACTCCGCTGCGGCGCCGTTCGCCGAGGTCGCGCGCGGCAGCCAAGACGGCACCCGCTGGACGCTCGGCGTGCGGGCCGGCTCCGACGGGTCGATCGCGATGCGCTACCGCGAACCGCTCACCCGGGCGGACGCGACGGTGCCGGCACCTTCGTCGTCGGCGCCGGTCACCACCACCTTCCTCCGGTCCTTCCTCGTCGGCGCGACCGTGCCCGACGCGATCCGGGTGCAAGTCGAGGGACCGAGCCTCACGACGATCGACACGCCCGCGACGTCGGCGGCACTCGCCGGAGGGCTGCGCGCTGCGGTGTGGATCACCCCGGTGCCCGAGCCGGCCGTGGAGCGCACGCTCACGATCACGGCCACCGATGCCGCCGACCGTACGCTCGGCCGGGCGACCGTGGTCCAGGCCGCGACCGCACCCTCCACGTCGCCGGTGCCGTCGACCGTGCCCTCCACGTCGACGGTGCCCGCTTCTGCGCCGTAGCGTCAGGTGCGCAGGAGCTTGCCGGGCCGTTGGGCGAGCGCCTCGGCGACGGGCTCGCCGTCGACGCGGATCGGGGTCCCGTTGACGAGCACGTGCGTCATGCCAGCAGGCGAGTCGGCGACGAGGCGTTCGCCGCCGGCCGGGAAGTCGCGCACGCGACGGAGCCCGCCGGGCGCGACGGTCGCCGGGTCGAACACCGCGATGTCGGCCGCGAACCCCGGCTTCAGGTACCCACGGTCCTCCATGGAGTAGAGGTCGGCTGCCTCTCCGCTGAGCTTCCGAACCGCCCGTTCCAGGGAGATCACCTCACGCTCGCGCACCCAGTTCCCGAGCAGGTCGGTGGGCGCGCAGGCGTCGCAGAGCTGGCTCACGTGGGCGCCCGCGTCCGACAGGCCGAGGACGAGACCGTCCTGCTGGAGCAGGTCGGCGATGCCGTCGGGGTCGTTGTTGGCGAGCGTGCTGCGGAACCGGGTCTCGAGGTTCTCCTCGCACGACAGGTCGAGCACGACGTCGAGCGGCGTGGACCCTTGCTGCGCGGCGAGGTCGGCGACCGAACGGTCGAGGAGCTCGGGATGCGTGCTGCTCTCGGCGAGGTAGGTCTCCTCCCAGCGCGGGCGGAAGATCTTCGCGCTGTCCATCTCGGCCGTGGCCCGGGCCCGCCACGCCGGGTCCCGGAAGCGGGCGAGCTTCTCCTCGCGCGGCGCACCCATGAGCTCGCCGAACGCCGGGATCATGTTGAAGGCGAAGGGCTCCATCATGTTCTGCGAGAACGTCAGCTCGCGCACGGAGATCTGCGGCCACACGTCGGCGCCGGTCGCGCGCTCCTCGGCGTTCCGGGCAGCCATGTCGGACGCGAAGCTCAGGCCCTTGAGCGTGAGCAGCGCGGTCCATGTCAGTGGGCGTCCGACCTCGCGCTGGATCGCGTAGAGGTCGTCGTGCACGACCTTCTCGCCCGGGAGCGCGGCGATGACGCCCTTGCCGAGATCCCGTAGCGGAGCGACGAGCGCGGCGAGCTCGGCGCGGTCGGCGACACGCGAGGGCACCGGGCGGCCGCCGTCGCCCGAGTGCGTCGGCGACGAGCTGGTGGCGAATCCGGCCGCTCCGAGCTCGACGGCTTCGCGCACGACGCGCTGCATCTCCGCGATCTCGGTGTCGGTGGCCGCTCGCTCGTAGCCGTCCTCGCCCATGACCCAGAGCCGGACGGCCGTGTGACCGATGTAGCACGCGTAGTTGAGGAGCGTCCCGCGGCGCTCGACGGAGTCGAGGTACTCGGGGAACGTCTCGAAGTCCCACGGCACACCCGCTTGCAGCGTGTCGAAGTTCATGTCCTCGACGTGCTCGAGCGTGTGCACGAGCAGCTCGCGGTGCTCCGGCCGGCACGGTGCCAGGGTGAACCCGCAGTTGCCGGCGACCACCGTGGTCACGCCGTGCCAGCACGAGGGCGTGAGCGCCGGGTCCCAGAACACCTGGGCGTCGTAGTGGGTGTGCACGTCGACGAACCCGGGAGCGACGACCTGATCGGTGGCGTCGAGCTCCCGCCGGCCGTCGAGGCGGGCGCCGATCTCGGTGATCACGCCCTCGGCGACCGCGACGTCCGCGCGGACCCCCGGTGCGCCGGTGCCGTCGATCACGGTGCCGCCACGGATCACGACGTCTGCCGTCATGGACTTCCCCCTTCGCCGGCGTCAGTCTGCCGGTTGCCCTTCCGGGTGACAAGCGCCCGCGGGAGGGTGAAGCGTGCGGCGGGGGAGACGACGCGGCGGGCGCGCTCCTTGACGATGACGCGAGGCGGCTGGGAGAGTACGCCCGTGCCCGACACGGTCCCCGTCACGATGCGAGCCGCGGTGCTGCGTGCCCCGACGGGTCTCGAGGTCGAGGACCGGCCCGTACCCGGGCTCGGTGCGCACGACGTGCTGCTCGAGGTGAGCCATTGCGGGGTGTGCGGCAGCGACCTGCACTTCGTGCTCGACGGATGGGGCCGGCCCGGCTCGATCGAGGGTCACGAGTACAGCGGCAGGGTCGTCGCGGTCGGGCCCGACGTGACGCGCTGGTCGGTGGGCGACGGGGTGGTCGGTGGACCGTCGCGACGGTGCGGCGAGTGCGAGTACTGCCGCGCCGGGCGGCCCTCGCTGTGCACGCGGCGGGGCACGATCGGCGAAGGCGACACCCAGTTCCAGGGCGGGTTCGCGCAGTACAAGAGCTCGCACGAGGCCGAGCTCCTCGCGTTGCCCGACACGTTGAGCCTCCGAGCCGCGGCGTTGACCGAACCGCTCGCCGTCGCGCTGCACGGGATGACACGCGCCGGGCTGCGGGCGGGGCAGCGACTGCTCGTGACCGGCGCCGGTCCGATCGGCGCGTTGACGGTCGCCGCCGCAGCCGCGCGTGGTGTTACCGACGTCGTGGTCAGCGAACCGTCCCCCGCCCGGCGCGCGCTCGCCGAGGCACTCGGCGCCGAAGCGGTGACGCCCGATCAGCTCGTCGCTCCCGCGTCGCCCAACTTCGTCCACGACGCCGGGTTCGACGTCGCCATCGAATGCTCGGGCCGCGCCGACGCCATGGAGGCCGCGCTCGGCCAGCTCCGCCGGGCCGGCACGCTCGTGCTCGTCGGTGCCGGCATCGCGCCGCCGCGGTTCGACCCGAACCGGATCCTGCTCAACGAGCTCGTGATCACCGGCGCGTTCACCTACGACGCCGGCGGCTTCGAGGCCGCCCTCGAGCTGCTGTCGGCGCCCGGCTTCCCGGTCGACCGGCTGATCCATGCCGACGACGTGCCGCTCGACGGCCTGTACTCGGCGGTGGAGCAGCTCGCCGCGGGCGAGATCGCGGCCAAGGTGATGGTGTCGCCGTCGAAAGGGTTGTGATCGTGACCGGACCGTCGTTCACCCGCGCGCCGCGGCTCAACCACGTGGCGATGAGCGTGCCTGCCGACCTGCTCGACGCGAAGGGCCGGGCCGAGATCCTCGACTTCTACGGCGACGTGTTCGGCTTCGAGGAACACCCGAGCGAGACCGTCGACCGCACGAAGCTCGTGTTGCGCGTCCACAGCCACGAGCAGTTCGTGTTCCTCCACGCCGACGACAACCCGATGGGCTGCCCTCGCCTCGACCACTTCGGCATGTCGGTCGCCACGATGGACGAGCTCGACGACATGCTGGCCCGGGCCAAGGCGCGTCAGGCGCGCGATCCGCGCGTCGACATCATCGACAGGAACACCGACGACTTCGGCATGCTGGCGTTGACCGCCTTCTACGTCGGCTTCCTCCTCCCCATGATGGTCGAGGTCCAGCACTGGAACTGGACCGCCGGTAGACGACCCCCGGAGTGAGGGCGGAAGTTGTCCACTGACGATGTCGCGGCGAGCGAGCAGGCGAAGTCGAGTGTCGGCGAGGCGGGTACCCCGGCTCGCGACGAGCGCAGCGATCGAGGCAGCCGAGCGAGCACGGAGTCCCGAACGGCCCGGAGGGCCGGCGCCGGGTATCCCGGCGACGGAGTGAGGGCGACCATCAGATACGGCTGTTTCGTTCCTCAGGGTTGGAAGCTCGAGTACACGGGATGGGATGCGGCCGCGGCGTGGGCGCGCTCGCGGGAGGTCGCGCTGCTCGCGGAGCGGATCGGGTACGACCACCTGTGGGTCTACGACCACGTCGAGACGGTGCCCCGCCGCGAGCCCACGCACGTGTTCGAGGCGTTCACCACGCTGGCCGCGCTCGCGTCGTTGACCACCACGATCCGCCTCGGTCAGCTCGTCACCTGCCAGTCGTACCGGAACGCGGGGCTCCTCGCGAAGGAGGCGGCGTGCGTCGACGTGTTCTCGGGCGGCCGGTTGATCCTCGGGCTCGGTGCCGGTTGGTACCAGCGCGAATACGAGGCCTACGGCTACGGGTTCGGGACCGCGCGCGAACGCCTCGAACGGCTCGAGGAGACGCTCGAGGCGGTGAAGCGCCTCTGGACCGAGGAGACCGTCTCGTACGAGGGCCGGCACGTTCGTCTCGACGATGCGTACTGCGAGCCGAAGCCGTTGCAGTCGTTGCCCGAGGTGTGGGTCGGTGGCGGGGGAGAGCAGGTGACGCTGCGCATCGCCGCCGAGCACGCCGACGCGACGAACTGGCAGGTGGGGCTGGAGGCGTTCGTCCACAAGTCCTCGGTGTTGCGCCGGCACTGCGACCGGGTGGGCCGCGACTTCGACTCCGTCGTGCGGACCCACGCGCCCGACTGCCGGATCTTCGACACCGAAGCGGACCTCCGGGCCTGGCTCCACGAGCCCGGGGGCGGGCACTTGTGGGGTGAGGCCGACCCGGAGTCGTACGCGCGCGACAACTTCGTGGGAACGGTGGAACAGGTCGGCGACAAGGTCCAGGCCTACGTCGACGCGGGTTGCCGGGGGTTCGTGCTCTGGTTCCGCGACTACCCGTCGTCGGAGAGCCTCGAACGGTTCATGGCCGAGGTCGCACCCCACGTGCGCCCGGACTGACCGCCGGGCGGGCCTGCCGCTGCATACGGCCGGATTTCCGGCCGACCAGGTAGCGTGACCCGGATGGTCGAAGAAGCGCAGGCGACGGCGCGCGCGCCCGGTGGGCGCCGGGGGCGTGGCGTCGTCGTCGGCGTGCTGCTCGCACTCGCGCTCGGAGTCGTCCTGCGGTTCGTGACGCGGTCGGACCTGTGGCTCGACGAGGCGCTGACCGTCAACATCGCCAAGCTCCCGCTCGGGCAACTGCACGACGCGCTCCGCCACGACGGCGCGCCGCCGGCGTACTACCTCTTGTTGCACGGTTGGATCTCGGCCTTCGGGTCGGGCGACGTCAGCGTGCGCTTCCTGTCGGGATTCTTCGGCCTGGTGTCGCTCCCGTTGGCGTGGTTCGCCGGTCGCCGGCTCGGCGGGCGGGCTGTGGCCTGGGCCGCCGTCCTCGTGCTCGCGTCGTCGCCGTACGCGATCCGGTACTCGACCGAGACTCGCATGTACTCGCTCGTCATCCTCCTCGTGTTGGCGGCGTACCTGTTGCTCCTGCGGGTGCTCGAGCATCCGACGCTCGCCCGGACCGCGCCGCTCGCGCTCGTGACCGGTCTGCTCCTCTACACCCAGTACTGGTCGATCTACCTCCTGCTCGTCGTCGGCGCAGGCCTCGTGGTCCGCGCGGTGCGTTCGCGTGGCGACGAACGCCGGGCCGCGGTGTCGGCGCTCGTCGCCCTCGCCGCGGGTTGCGTTCTGTTCGTCCCCTGGCTCCCCACGTTCTCGTACCAGTTGCAGCACACCGGTACGCCGTGGGGTTCGGCTGTCGCCCCGCCGACTGCGTTCGGCGTGACGTTCATCGAGTTCTCGGGTGGCGAGCACGCCGAAACGGTCGTGCTCATCGTGCTGCTCGTGGTCTTGGCGTTGCTCGGGCTGTTCGGCACGGCGGCCGGCGGCCGGCACGTCGACCTCGACCTGCGGACGCGGCCGACCGTCCGCTGGGAGACCGCGACGCTGCTCGGCGCGCTCGCGGTCGGGACCACCTGGTCGTTCCTGGGCGACAGCGCGTTCCAGGGCCGGTACGCGGCCATCGTGTTCCCCCTGTTCGTGCTCGCGGTCGCGGCCGGCACGGCGGTGTTCGGCGATCGGCGGGTGTACGCCGGCGTGGTCGCGGCGGTCGTGCTCCTCGGCCTGGTGGGTGGGGTGCGCAACGCGTGGACCCACCGGACGCAGGCCTACCAGGTCGCGGCGAAGATCGACGACGCGGCGACGGGAGCGAGGCCCGGCGACGTCGTCGTCTACTGCCCCGACCAGGTCGGGCCCGCGGTGAGCAGGTTGCTCGACCGACCCGACCGGCTCCGGCAGATGGTCTTCCCGACGGGCGCGGCACCGGACCGCATCGACTGGGTCGACTACGCGAAGCGCAACACGCAGGCCGATCCCGAGGCGTTCGCGCAGTCGGTGCTGCGCGCGGCGGGCACCCACGACGTCTGGTACGTCTACGCGCCCGGCTACAAGACGTTCGAAGGCAAGTGCG
Source organism: Acidimicrobiia bacterium (assembly GCA_046331155.1). Lineage (GTDB taxonomy): Bacteria > Actinomycetota > Acidimicrobiia > IMCC26256 > CAWATG01 > JAXLRK01. The sequence goes on along the minus strand of JAXLRK010000001.1, from coordinate 2,561,744 downwards.
AGGCGTTGCAGGCGGCGTTGCAGACGGCCCGGCCGCACCCGGTGCCGCTGGTGCTGCCCGACAGCCAACTCTTCGAGTTCCAGGGCCTGGTCCGGTACCCGGGCTCATGACCGTCGGCGCCGACAACCGGGCGCTGGTGTTCCGCCAGTGGGCCCGCCTCCCCGCCGGCGTGCGCGCGACCGTGGCCCCGTGGCTGTTGTCACGTGGCCTCGTGCTCGCCGCGCTCGCGCTCGCCCGGTTCGTCGGCGACGAGCTCCACGCCACCGGGCGTCATCACTTCACGTTGTCGCAGGGCCTGTTCGGTTGGGATGCCGCCTACTACCGCGACGTCGCCGCGCACGGCTACGACGCGGTCCGTCACGCGCAGGGGTTGCGGTTCTTCCCGCTGGTCCCGCTCCTCGCTCGCGTGCCCGGTTGGCTGCTCGGCGGGCGGTACGGCCTCGCGCTCCTCCTCGTCGTCAACGCCGCCGCCTTCGGCTACGGCGTGCTGCTCCACCGGCTCGTCGCCCGCGAGACGGGGGACGGCGGACTCGCGGAGTACGCGGTCTGGCTCGGGTTCCTCGCGCCGGCAGGGCTGGCGCTCGTGACCGGGTACGCCGAGTCGGTGCTCCTGTTCTGTTCGGTCGCAACGTTCCTCGCGCTCCGGTCGCGTCGTTGGGAGCTCGCGGCGCTGGCGGGCTTCGCGGCCGCGCTGACGCGCCCCGCGGGGGCGTTCCTGATCGTTCCGGCCGCGATCGAGGCGGCTCGCGGTCTGCGCGGGGCCGGCGCGCGCGAGTGGCTGCGGCGCGGCGTCGCCGTGGTGGCGCCCGCGGCGGGGACGGCCTGCTACGTGGTCTGGGTGGAGGTCGTGTACGGGGACGCGTTCGCGCCATTGCGGTTGCAGAACAGCGCCAAGCTGCGCGGCGGGTGGGAGGAACCCGTCGGCCGGCTCGTGCGCGCGGCCCGGGACCTGTTCCACCATCGGGTCGGGTCCGGCCTCCACGTGGTGTGGGCCCTCCTGGCGATCGCTCTGGTGGTGGTCGCGTTCCGCCGGCTCCCGTCGTCGTACGGTGCGTTCGCCGCCGTCAGCGTGCTCGTCGCCACGGCCGCGCACAACCTCGACTCGTTCGAGCGCTACGCGCTGGCGGCGTTCCCCCTGACGATCGCGGCGGCCGTCCTCACCTGGCGCCCGCCGCTCGACCGGCTGGTGCTGGTGGGCTCGGGCGCGGTGCTCTTCGGGTACGCGGTCCTCGGGTTCCTCGGCGTGTCGATCCCCTGACCCGGAGACGAAGCGGAGGCCTGGCCGGAGGCCGGGAGGCCGCAGCGGAGCTCGACCATCTGACCAGGGAGATCGCGGTGACCGGCGGCGTCCGAATCCAGGGTCGCCGCCGCCCGCGACCGTAGACTGACCCGCGTGCGGCCGGGCCTCCCTCCCCGCCGGATCCCCGCGGAGCGAATGTGACGACCGACGACCAGCCCACCTCCGATCCGAACGTGGTCATCATCGGTGCCGGTCCGGCCGGTCTGACCGCGGCGTACATGCTCTCCAAGCGCGGGGTCGCGTCCACGGTGCTCGAGGCCGACCACGTCGTCGGCGGCATCAGCCGGACGGTCGAGATGGACGGCTGGCGCTTCGACATCGGCGGCCACCGGTTCTTCACCAAGGTCAAGCCGGTCGACGACCTGTGGTTCGAGATCCTGGGCAAGGACGAGTTCCTCCAACGGCCCCGCATGAGCCGCATCTTCTACGAGGGCAAGCTGTACGACTACCCCCTCGTGCCGATGAAGGCCCTCAAGAACCTGGGTTTCGTCGAAGCGGTGAAGTGCGTCCTGTCCTACCTGTGGGTGCGGTTGCGCCCCCCGAAGGACCAGTCGAACTTCGAGGGCTTCACCGCGGCGCGCTTCGGTTGGCGCCTGTACCGCACCTTCTTCAAGACGTACACGGAGAAGGTGTGGGGGGTCCCGGCCACCGAGATCCAGGCGGACTGGGGCGCGCAACGGATCAAGAACCTGTCGCTGTTCCGGGCCGTCTGGGAGGCGAGCAAGCCCCGCTCCCTCAAGCGCGGCCAGGACAAGGCGAAGCAGGTCACGAGCCTCATCGAGGAGTTCAACTACCCGAAGTACGGGCCGGGCCAGATGTGGGAGAAGGCCACCGAACTCGTCACCGGCAAGGGCACCAAGGTTCTCATGGAGACCGCGGTCCGGCGCGTGCACCTGAGCGGCGGCCGGGCCGTCGGGGTGACGGCCACACACGGCGGGGCCGAGACCCGGTACGAGTGCACCCACGTCGTCTCCTCGATGCCGATGGGGCAGCTGCTCGAGGCGATGGACCCGCCGCCACCCGACGACGTGCTCGCCGCCGCGCGTGCTCTCGGCTACCGCGACTTCATGACCGTGGCGCTCGTCGTCCCGGAGGCCGCGGGCTTCCCCGACAACTGGATCTACATCCACGACCCGACGGTGGAGGTCGGGCGGATCCAGAACTTCGGATCGTGGTCGCCCTATCTCGTGAAGGACGGGTGCACGTGCCTCGGTCTCGAGTTCTTCGTCTTCGAGGGCGACGAGATGTGGACGAAGCCCGATGCCGAGCTGATCGAGCAGGCGAAGCGGGAGCTCGAGACGCTCGGGCTCGTAGCGGGCGACAAGGTCGAGGGGGGCTACGTCGTGCGGATCCCGAAGGCGTATCCCATGTACGACGCCCACTACCGGGCCAACGTCGCCACCATGCGCGCGTGGCTCGACGAGCACGCCCCCAACGTGTTCCCCGTCGGCCGCAACGGCATGCACAAGTACAACAACCAGGACCACTCGATGTACACGGCGATGCTCGTGGTCGAGAACATCTTCGGCGCGTCCCACGACGTCTGGTCGGTGAACGTCGAGGCCGAGTACCACGAAGAGGCGCACGCCGACTCCGAGGACACGGAGCCGATCGGCCGTTAGCGCAGTGACCGGAAGCGGGGTCGTGGAGACGCTACGGGACCACCCGGCCGACCCGTCGCAGCCGGCTTCGCGTCACGACCACTTCCCGTGCTTCGACGGGCTGCGGGCCATCGCGGCCCTCCTGGTGTTCGTGCACCACGCCGGCTTCGACGTAGGCCGGAACAGCCACGGCGCGGCCGCTCCCTACCTGAGCCGCATGGACATGGGTGTCGCGATCTTCTTCGCCATCTCCGGCTTCCTGCTCTACCGGCCGTTCGTGGCGCGCAACTTCTCCGGGGCGCCGGCACCGCGCGCGCGTGCGTTCTGGTGGCGCCGCGCCCTGCGCATCTTCCCCGCCTACTGGCTCGCCCTCACGGTGACGATCCTGTTCTTCGACGTGCGGGTCGCAGGCGGGTTCAAGGGGTACCTCGCCCACTTCGCGCTGATCCACGTGTACACGAGCCGGAGCATCCTCATCGGCGGCCTCAACCAGTCGTGGACGCTCGCCATCGAGATCTCCTTCTACCTCTTCGTGCCGTTGTACGCGTACGCGTTGCGGCGTTGGGGTGACCGGCGCCCCTCGGCGAGGCTTCGCACCGAGCTACTGGGGATCGCGGGCCTGGTGGTCGTGGCGGAGCTCAGCCGCGTCCTCGTGTTCGTGCGTTCGACGGGATACGTCCACGATCTCGGTCAGTACTGGCTGCCCACCAACCTCGACTGGTTCGCGGCCGGGATGCTCCTGGCCGTGGTCAGCGTCTGGGTGGCCCGGCAACGGGTGGAACCGGATTGGGTCGAGGGCGTCGGTCAGCTCGCGACGGTCTGGTGGCTCCTAGCGGCGGCCTGCTTCTGGCTCGTGAGCCACCTCGACCTCCCGCTCGCGCTCGGGACCCTGTCGGGCCGGCAGTTCTACGTGCGCCAGGTGCTCTTCGGTCTCGCTTCGTTCTTCCTGCTCGTCCCCGCGGTCTTCGGCCCTCCGGACCGCGGCGCGGTCCGCCACTTCCTCCGGTGGCGGCCGGTCGCGTACGTCGGCCTGGTGTCGTACGGGGTCTACCTCTGGCACAAGGCGTGGATCCACCAGGCCGAGGTGTGGATGCACTACCAGCCGTTCCGGGGAAGCTACGCCGCGCTGATCGCAGTGGCGTTGCCCCTGACGGTGCTCACCGCGGCGCTGAGCTACCGGTTCGTCGAACGCCCGGCCCTCGCCTGGAAGGACCGCCGGCCGTGGCCCCGCCGAGCGGCGACCGTCGCGTCGGCGACCGGCACCTCCGCACCGGGCGCCGTGTCGGCACCGGGCGCCGTGTCGGCGGACGTCACGGCGGCACCGGGCGCCGGCGGTGCGACGGCACGGTTCGACGAGGACGAGGAGCAGCTCGAAGAGGAGGTTGCCCACCCGGCCGACCCGGGTGTTGCCGTGGTCGCCGGTCGCGCCCACTTCCCCGGCCTCGACGGCCTGCGCGCCATCGCCGCGCTCAGCGTCCTCGTGTACCACGTCGCGGCGGAGGTCTCGTTGAACTACCACCTCCGGTTCGGCGACTACCTCGCTCGCCTCGACGTCGGCGTGGCGGTCTTCTTCCTGTTGTCGGGGTTCCTGCTCTACCGACCGTTCGTCGCCGCGCACCTCGACGACCGGGCGCCGTCGCATCCTCGCGGCTTCTACCGCCGCCGGTTCCTCCGCATCGTCCCGGCCTACTGGCTGGCGTTGACGGTCGCGATCTTCGTGTTCCACACGGGCCGGGTCCACACGTGGCAGGACCTCGTGTGGGTGTACGGATTCCTCCAGATCTACTCGTCCGAGCACCTGGTCCAGGGCCTCGTGCAGGCTTGGACGCTGTGCGTGGAGGTGAGCTTCTATCTCGCGCTCCCGTTGCTCGTGCACGCGGTCCGGCGATTCCGGGTCCCGGTCGAGCGCCGCTTCCGCGTCGAGCTCGCGGTCGCGGTCGGCCTGATCGTCGTGGGGATCGGCACGCGTACGGTCCTGTTGCTCACGCACGATCACGCCACACCGGCCACGTTGTGGTTGCCCGCGCAGCTCGATCTCTTCGGTCTCGGCATCGGGCTCGCGGTACTCAGCGCGCACTTCGAACGGGCCGGGACGCCCGCGTGGGCGCGCCTGGTCGGTCGGTTCCCGGGCGTGTGCTGGGGCCTCGCCGCGGTGGCGTTCTGGGTCGCCGCGACGCGCCTCGATCTGCCGAAGGGTTTCGTCGACCTGACGGTGCGCCAGGATCTCGCGAAGCAGATCTCGTACGCGGCCGTCGCGTTCTTCCTGCTCCTCCCGGCGGTGTTCGGCGCGCAGCACCACGGGGCCGTCCGCCGGTTCCTCCAGTGGCGCACGGTCGCGTGGCTCGGACTCGTGTCCTACGGGATCTACCTGTGGCACAAGCCGCTGGTCGAGTGGATCGCCAACGAGGGCGGCGCGTTCCCGTCGTGGATCCCGGACCCGCGCTTCTGGGTGCTCCTCGCGATCACCCTGGTGCTGACGGTCGTGGTCGCTGCGGCGAGCTGGTACGGCCTCGAGCGGCCGTCCCTGCGGTTCAAGGACCGGCGCCCGAGGCGCCCCGCCCCGGCGTCGGGTTCCCCGACCGCGTAGCCTCTCGTCACGGTGCGCACCCTGGTCATCATCCCGGCGTTCAACGAGGAAGAGGCGCTCCCCGGCGTCCTCAAGGAGCTCGCAGACCGCGTGGGCCATCTCGATGTGCTCGTGGTCGACGACGGCTCGTCGGACCGCACCGCCGAGATCGCGCCGCGTTTCGGTGCCACGGTCGTCACCTTGCCGTTCAACCTCGGTGTCGGCGGGGCGCTCCGGGCCGGGTTCCGGTACGCGGTGACGTGCGGGTACGACCGCGCCGTGCAGTTCGACGCCGACGGCCAGCACGACCCGGGCAACATCGACGCGCTCTGCGCCGCGATCGACGCGGGCGCCGATCTGGCCATCGGCAGCCGGTTCGCGGTCAACGAGTCCGACTACCGGGTGGGCGCCGCGCGGGGCGGTGCGATGGCCTTCCTCCGGGTCGTGGTCCGGGTCCTGACGGGACGCAAGTTCTCCGACACGACGTCGGGCTTCCGGGCCTTCGATCGTGCCGTGCTCGAGCTCTTCGCCCGGGAGCTCTCCGTCGAGTACATGGGCGACACCGTGGAGGCCCTGCTGCTCGCGCTCAAAGACGGGTTCCGGGTGGTCGAGGTTCCCACCGACATGCGGCCGCGCGCCGGCGGCCGACCGTCACACCGGAACTTCCGGCTCGTCTACCGGTACCTGCGGACACTCCTCGTGCTCGCCTGCACGGCATCGCGGCCGCGCCGTTCCGATCAGCCCGCATGAACGCGTTCGCCCGGGTCGCGCTGGCGGTCGTCCTGCTGGGCTCGCTCGGCTGGCTGTTCCGCCTGGTGCGGCAGCGGCGGCTGCGGGGCAAGTACGTCCTCCCGTGGCTCTTCGCGGTCCCCGTGCTCACGGTCCTCGCGCTCTTTCCGTCCCTGCTCGAACGCCTCGCGGACCTGCTCGGCATCGACTACCCGCTCGCGGCCTTCCTGCTCCTCGGCCTCGCGTTCGCGCTGGTGCTCCTGGTGCACGCCTCGTGGGAGCTCTCACGCCTCGAGGAGCGCACGCGCCGGCTGGCCGAGGAGGTCGCGATCGCGCGCGCGCTCGTCGACCAGCAGGGGACCGGGCGGTCCCCGTACCGTGCCCACGAGGCCGAGGCCGAGTCCGACGGTCGGGGCCGACCGGCTTCCTGACCGAACCGTCCCGCCCCTCTCGTTCTGGCTGGTGAGCGGCGCGAAATTCGGTCTCGGCGCTAGCCAAAACGGGAGGGGGTCCGGCCGGTAGCCTGCACGTCCGTGCCGAGGACCGTCCGTCGCTTCTCCACCTGGCTCGTCGTCATCACCCTGGCCGCACTGGCCATCCGGCTGGGTTACGCGTACTGGTGGAAGTGGGACCAGAAGATCTGGGGCGACGCGTACTACTACCACTACCAGGCCAACGGCCTCGTCCACGGCAACGGGTTCATCATCTACTGGCCGCAACCGCACAACGTCGTGCTCCCCGGCCCGGCGTCGGCCGACCATCCTCCGCTGGCCCCCCTGTACTACGCGGCGTGGTCGCTCGTCGGCCTGTCGAGCTTCCACTGGCACATGATCGCCGGCTGTGTCGTCGGTGCCGCGACAGTGTTCGTGTGCGGGCTCTTGGGCCGGGAGGTCGCGGGAGACCGGGCGGGGATCATCACCGCACTGCTCGCGGCGTTGTACGCGAACCTCTGGGTGCACGACCCGCTCGTCACCTCCGAGTCGATCACCATGCTGATGGTCGCGGTCGTGACGCTGCTGGCCTACCGCTTCTGGAGGCGGCCGTCGCGGGCCCGCGCCCTCTGGTTCGGTGCCGTGTGCGGCCTGGCCGCGCTGACACGCGCCGAGGTGGTCCTGTTCATCCCGATCGTGTTGCTCCCGCTCGTGTTCCGGGTCAAGAAGTGGGACCTCCGCCGCCGCTTGACCACCGTCCTCGTGGCGGGCTGTCTCGCCGGGCTGGTGATGGCGCCGTGGGTCATCCGCAACATGACGGCGTTCAAGCACCCGCTGTACCTGTCGGGCGGCGCCGAGGTGACGATGGTCAGCGCCAACTGCGACGTGACGTACGACGGGCCGACGCTCGGCTGGTGGAGCCCCATCTGCATGCAGGACCCGAAGAAGCCGATCCTGCGCGACGCCGAGGGCAACCCGGTCCTCGACTCGCTCGGCAAGCCGCAGCACGAGCCCTACGATCCCCCGGGCAGCCCGGCGCGGTGGCGGCGGTATCTCGAGTGCCGCCGGGAGAAGCCGCGCCGCGACTGCGGATCCCCGGGAGACGCGTCGGAGGCTGCCCGCTACTACCGGAAGATCGCCCGCAACTACATCACCGACCACCTCGACCGCTTCCCGGCCGTCGAGCTCGCCCGGCTGGGCCGTGTCTTCGGCCTGTACCACCCGGGCTCGCCGTGGGGTGACAACGGCGGCGGGTCGACCGTCAGCTTCGACGTGATCGAGGGACGCGAGCCGTTCGCGGCCCGGCTCGCGCTCGCCCAGTACTTCGTGCTCGTGCCGATGGCGATCGCGGGAGGCGTGGTCCTCGTGCGCCGACGCGTCACCATCCTGCCGATGGTCGCGCTGCTCGTGATCGTCGTGGCCGCCGTATTGCTCGCGTTCGGCAACACCCGCTACCGGACGCCGCTCGAGATCGCGATCGTCACGCTCGCGGCCGTGACGATCGACGCGGTGATCGCGCGGCTGCGAGGCGAGCCGCCGGCATCCATCTCACCGCCTGCCGACGAGGAGCCGGGCGCGCCGTCACCCCCGGAACGTGGGTCCGAGGTCCCGGTCGGCGAGGACGCGTCGACCCTCGCGACGGTCAGCGTGGATTCCGCGCCACCGCGAACAGGCCCGGCGTCGTCGGCGTGATGGAGCTCGTGATCGAGAAGTGGGATGCGTCGAGGCCCGAACCGACGCCCGTGGTCCGCGAGCCGAGCAGCTTGTAGACCACCGGTAGCGCGTGCTCGTAGCCCCAGACGTACCACGACCGGGGGAGGCGGTGCCGGAGCCCGAGCGGATCGAGCCCGAGGATCTTCTCGCCGCTCCGACGCCGTTGCGCGAAGTCCGCCCGGAGCGCGTCGTCGCCCTCGAGACCGAGCACCTCGACGTCGTGGAAGAACAACCGCAGCAGCGAAGCGAGCTCGGGGGCCCCGAAGAGGTAGACGTGGAAGGGGTTCTCGAAGTCGGCGGGGCGGTTCGGTGTGATCACGAGCGCGGTGCCGTCGGGCCGGAGCACCCGGGCGATCTCCGCGACGTGCGACTCCGGCGCGGTGAAGTGCTCGATGATGTGCGACGAACAGACGTAGTCGAACGCGCCGGCGCGAAAGCCCAGCCGCCGGCCGTCCATGCCGGCGAAGCGCAGCCCCCTCGGTCCGAACTCGTGACCGGCGGACACCACGGTCGCCGCGCTGTAGTCGACGCCGACGACGAAGCGGCCGGGGCCGGCGAGGGTCTCGGTCTCGTCGCCGACTCCGCACCCGACGTCGAGGACCGAGCCGGGGCCGAGCCGTTCGCGAACTTCGCGGTACCCGGCGTCGTGGAAGGCGAGGAGCGAATCGGGTGTCGAGCCCTGCATGGGGCGTTCGCCCGTCAGTCGGGGGGCATCGGTCGTGGACATCCGGGCTCCATGTCGTCGGTGAAGGGGAAAGGATATGGCGGCCGGCTCGGGCCATGACCGGAATCCGGCGCCGAGGACGCGTAGCATCGACCGGAATGTCGAGCTTCCCCGCGCCCGACCACGCGTCCACGGTCGCCAAGCTGGGCGATCTCGCGGCCGAGGCCGGGCTCCAGCGCGTCAGCATCCTCGCGTGGCGCGACCTCGACGACCCCGAAGCCGGCGGCTCCGAGCTCCACGCCCACCACGTGGCGAGCCTGTGGGCCGAGGCCGGTGTCGAGGTCACCATGCGGACCTCGTACGCCGCGGGTCATCCCCAGATCACGTGGCGCAACGGCTACCGCTCGATCCGCAAGGCCGGCCGGTACCTCGTGTTCCCGCGGGCCGCGTTCAGCGAGATGATGGGGTGGCACGGCGGGCGTGACGGCCTCGTCGAGATCTGGAACGGCATGCCGTTCTTCTCGCCGCTCTGGTCACGTACACCGCACGTCACCTGGCTGCACCACGTCCACGCCGAGATGTGGGACATGACGCTGCCGCCGAACCTGGCCCGGCTCGGGAACTTCGTCGAGTCGTCGCTCGCGCCGAAGGTCTACCGGCGCACCCCGATCGTCACACTGTCGGAGTCGAGCAAGCGCGAGCTCGTCGAGGACCTCGGCTTCAAGGCGAAGCGCGTCACCGTCGTGCCACCGGGGATCGACCCCCGCTTCTCGGTCAATCCCGACGTCCCGAAAGATCCGCAGCCGCTGGTGGTCGCGGTCGGCCGCCTCGTGCCGGTGAAGCGGTTCGACGCCCTGATCGAGGCCCTCTGCGAGGCGCACGAGTCGCACCCCGCGATGCGCGCCGTGGTCGTCGGCGAAGGGTACGAGCGTGAAGCCCTCGAGACGCTCGTCCACGAGCGGCGCGCCGAAGGGTGGCTGTCCCTGCCGGGACGGGTCTCCGACGACGCACTCGTCGACCTCTACCGACGGGCCTGGCTCCTCGTCAGCATGTCCGCACGCGAGGGCTGGGGGATGACGGTGACCGAGGCCGCGGCCTGCGGGACGCCCGCGGTCGCGACTCGCATCGCGGGCCACGAGGACGCCGTCGACGACGGCGGGTCCGGCATCCTGGTCGACGACACCCACGCGATGGCCGCCGCCGTGCGCCGGGTGATCGGCGACGATGCGCTTCGCGCGCGCCTGCGCGCCGGGGCGCTCGAACGGTCGACGCGCTACACGTGGGAGAACACCGCCCGGGGCACGCTCGAAGTGCTGGCGGCCGAGGCGATCCGCGTGCGCGGCCGCCTGCGGACGTGACGCTCGCCGCTGAGGCGCTGCCGACGTCGAACGCGCTGCCGACGTCGAACGCGCTCCCGGAGTCGAACGTCGCGCGCCGGCGGCTCGGGTACGCGCTCCTCGCCGCGCTCGCGTACGTCCCGGTGCTCTTCACCACCCCGGGGAACGTCGCCGCCGACACCAAGCAGTACCTCTACCTCGACCCGACCCGGCTCCTGACCCGGGCCGTCTCCATGTGGGACACCAACATCGGGCTCGGTACCGTCACCCACCAGAACATCGGATACGTGTTCCCGATGGGGCCGTACTACTGGGTCTGCGACAAGATCGGCCTGCCCGACTGGGTCGCGCAACGGCTCTGGCTCGGGTCGATCCTGTTCCTCGCCGCGCTCGGCGTGCTGTACCTGTTCCGCACGTTGCACGTCCGCGGCGTCGGCGTGCCCGTGGCCGCCGTCGCCTACATGCTGAGCCCGTACTCGCTCGACTACGCGGCACGGATCTCCGTGATCCTCCTGCCCTTCGCCGGGCTCGGATGGATGCTCGCGCTGACCATCCGCGCGCTGCGGCGCGGCGGATGGCGCTATCCGGCGCTGTTCGCGATCACGGTGCAGATCGTCGGCGGCGTGAACGCCACCGCGCTCATCTTCGCCGGAGTGGCACCGGTGCTGTGGGTCCTCTACGCCGTGTTCGTCGCGCGTGAGATCAGGTTCCGGCCGGCGCTGGCGGCGACCGCGCGCATCGGCGTGCTCACCGTGCTGACGTCGTTGTGGTGGATTGCCGGCCTCTCGATCCAGGCCGGCTACGGGCTCGACGTGCTGAAGTACACCGAGACGGTCAAGACCGTGTCCACCGCTTCGGTCGCGCCGGAGATCTTCCGCGGGCTCGGCTACTGGTTCTTCTACGGGCGCGACAAACTCGGCCCGTGGATCGAGTCGGGCGTGTCCTACACGCAGTGGGTGTGGTTGATCCTCGTCGGTTACGCGATCCCGACGCTCGCGCTCCTGTCGGCCGTACTGGTCCGCTGGAAGCACCGGATCTACTTCGCCGTACTCCTGTTCGTCGGGCTGGCGATCGCCGTCGGCGCCCACCCGTACGAGGACCCGTCGTGGTTCGGCGCGCTCGTGAAGGGCTTCTCCGACCAGTCGTCCGCGGGGCTGGCCCTGCGCAGCACCGGTCGGGCCGTCCCGCTCGTGGCGCTGAGCCTCGCCGTGTTCCTCGCACTCGGCGTGAACGTCGTCGCCGCGTGGGTGGCGGCGCGTCGGCTTCCGCATCGAGGCGTTGCTCGTGGGGGTAGTGCCGCCACGAGCAACGCCTCGTGGAAGGTGCTGGCGGTGCCGGGCGTCGTGCTCGCACTCGTGCTGTTGAACTTCCCGGCCCTCTGGAACGACACCTTCTACGGCGAGAACCTCCAACGGCCCGAGGCCATCCCGTCGTACTGGTCGCGGGCCGCCAAGGCCATCGACCGGGGCGACCACCGGACGCGCGTGATCGAGATCCCCGGGTCGGACTTCGCGTCGTACCGGTGGGGGAACCTCGTCGACCCCGTGACGCCGGGGATCACCGACCGGCCCTACGTCGCGCGGGAGCTGATCCCGTGGGGGTCCGCCGCTTCCTCCGACCTCCTCAACGCGCTCGATCGGCGACTCCAGGAGGGCGTGCTCGATCCCGCGTCGGTCGCGCCGATCGCGCGGCTCATGGGTGCGGGCGCCGTGGTCGCGCGCAACGACCTCCAGGTCGACCGGTACAACCTCGTGCGTCCGATCCCGATGAAACTCCTGTTCACGCCGGCGCCGAAGGGACTCACCGAGCCGCAGGGTTTCGGCACCGGCCTCGGGCCGAAGTTGCACTACCCGCTGCTCGACGAGACCGCGCTGGCGCTGCCCGCCGACGTGACCGACCCGCCTCCGGTCCAGATCTTCGGGGTCCGCGACCCGGTGCCGATCGTCCGTGCCGCGCCCGCCACCGCCGGAACGGTGCTGTCGGGCGACGGCGAAGGCGTGGTGTCCGCCGCCGCGGTCGGCCTGATCACGCGCGACGGGATCGTCGTCTACTCGGCGTCGAAGGCGAAGGACGCGGCCGCGCTGCAACGCGAGGCCGAACGGGCGTCGACCCTTTTGGTCACCGACTCGAACCGAAAGCGCGCCCGTCGATGGAGCACGGTGCGCGACAACCTCGGGTTTACCGAAGGTGCGCACGACGGCGTGTTGACCAAGGACTCGTCCGACGCCCGGCTCGACGTGTTCCCCGGTGCCGGTTCGTCGGCGATGACGGTCACCGAGCAGCACGGCGGCCACGTGACCGCGAGCGCCTACGGCAACCCGGTGTCGTACACGCCCGAGGACCGCGCCGCCCGCGCGTTCGACGGCGATCTCCAGACGGCATGGAAGGTCGGGGCGTTCGCCCGGGTGATCGGCGAACGGCTCCGGCTCGACCTCGAGCGGCCGATCACGGCCGATCACGTGAACCTCGTGCAGCCCGTAGTCGGCGACCGCAACCGCTGGATCACCAAGGCGACCCTGCGCTTCACGGATGGCGGCCGGACCACGAGCCTTCCGGTGGCGCTGGACGACGCGTCGCGCACGCCCGAGGGGCAGACGGTCGGCTTCCCGGCCCGGCGGTTCTCCCGGCTCGAGATCGTCGTCGACGACGACAACATCGGGCCCCGCGCCGATTACATCGGCGTGAGCGCGGTGGGGTTCGCCGAGGTTCGGGTTCACGACGTGCACGCGTCGCACGACGTCACCGTCACCGAGACGGTGCGCATGCCGACGGATGTCACCGCGGTGCCGGCCGCGAAGTCCACCGCCCACCGCCTGGTGTACCTCATGGAACGCCTCCGCACCGTCCCGGTGCCGCCGCGCTACGACGAGGAGCTCCAGCTCCGGCGCGCCTTCACGGTGCCCGCGACGCGGCGGTTCTCGTTGGGCGGCGACGCCCGGCTGAGCGCGTTCGCGCCCGACACCACGCTCGACGGCGACCTCGGCTACCCGACCGCCGCCCAGGGCGGCGTCGACGTGACGGCGTCGACGCGCCTCCCCGGCGACATCGCCTCGCGCGCGTCGCAGGTGATCGACGGCGACCCGTCAACGGCCTGGACCACCGCCTACCGTGACCCGGCCGGGAAGTGGGTCGAGGTGTCGCAGACCGCGCCCGTGACGTTCGACCACCTCGACCTGCGCGTCGTCGCCGACGGCCGGCACTCCGTGCCGACCCGACTTCGCCTCGACGCCGGCGGGCAGACGCGGACCGTCGAGCTCCCCGCGATCACGGACCGTCACGAGCCGAACGCCACGGTCGCGACGACCGTCCGCTTCCCGGCGCTGACCGGCAACCGGATCCGGGCCACGATCGAAGCAGTGCGCGAGGTGAAGACGATCGACTACTACTCGTCGTCGCCCATCGTCCTGCCGGCGGCCATCGCCGAACTCGGCATCCCCGGTGTCCGGCGGCCGGCGCCGACCGCCGCCGCGCTCGCCGGTTGCCGGTCCGACCTGCTCTCCGTGGACGGGCGGCCCGTTCCCGTGCGCATCACCGGGACGCGTGCCGCCGCGGAGGCGCGTACGGCGTTGCCGCTGACGTTGTGCGATCCGTCGTCGACGCTCGAGCTCGGGGCGGGGCGCCACGTGCTGACCACCGCGATCGGCCGCGACGGCGGCGTCGACGTCGATCGCCTCACCCTCGCCGGCGACACCGGCGGGGCCGGACTGCCGCTCGCGCCCCACGGTGTCGTTCCCGCCGCGGCAACGGGAGCGACGAGTGGGCAGCCGCGCGTCGACGTGCAGGACCACCGCACGAAGGTGACCGTGCACGTTCGCGACGCGAAGGGTCCGTTCACGCTGGTGCTCGGCGAGAGCTTCAACGCGGGATGGCACGCCCGGGCCGGCGGTCGCGACCTCGGCGCCCCACAACTCGTCGACGGCTACGCCAACGGCTTCCGCGTCGATCCGCACGGCAAGTCGTCGCTCACCGTCGAGCTGCACTGGACGCCGCAGGACCGGGTCTGGATCGCGCTGATCGTGTCGGGCCTGGCGATGCTGCTGTGCCTCGGCCTCATCGTGGTGGCGCGTCCGCGGCGTGATCCCGACTGGGCGGCGGCCACGGACGCGGTGACGCCGCGACCCTGGCGGGACTCCGGCGACCCGCCTCGACCGGTTGCCGCGCTTGCTGCGGGCGCCGGCATCGGCCTACTCCTCGCCGTGTTCAGCCGACCTGTGGCCGGACTCGTGGTCGGCGTACTCGTCGTGGCCGCGGGCCGGTACCGGCCCGTCAGGACGGTCGTCCGGTTTGCCGCGCCCGCCGCGCTGGGCGCGTGCGGCCTCTACATCGCGGTACAGCAACTCCGCTTCGACTACCCGCCGCTGTTCGAATGGCCGACGTTCTTCGACGCCGTCCACACGCTCGCCTGGTGTGCGGCGGGGTTCCTCGTCGCCGACGTCGTGCTGGAGCTGATCGGCCGGCGGACCCGCGCTCGGGACCAGCTCGCGCCGGAGTAGCGTGGATTTCTCGCCATGGACGGTCGCCGACGCTTCCCTATCCTCGTTGTAGCGCTCGCGGTGCTGGCCGCGTGCTCATCGGCCCGCGCCGAGGAGCGCGGCTCGCGCCACCAGCGCGCGTCGAAGCCGGCGGTCCCGGTCGCGGCAACCGCACCCGCCGCGCCCACGACCCGGATTCTCCTCGTAGGCGACCAGGTCATGCAGGCGGCCGGTCCGCTCGTGCGTTCGGCGCTGGAAGGCACGGGCCGCGCGGCCGTGACCGTCGACGCCGAGGCCGGTACCGGCCTCGCGAGCAGCGACGACTGGGTGGCCCGTGTGCAGCGGGACCTCGACGCGTCCGGCGCGTCAATCGCGGTCGTGCAGTTCGGCGGCGTCGATCACGCTCCGTTCGCCGTCGCCCCCGACGGATCGGCCGCGGTCCCCGGATCCGGGCCGTGGTACGACCGTTGGTCACGACAGCAGCGGTCGCTGGCGGAGCTGTTGCGGGCGCGGCACGTCAGTACCTACTGGCTCTCGACGCCGGGCGCGGTCGATCCCGCGTTGGTCGACCGGGTGGAGATGGTCGACCTCATGGCCGAGTCGTTGTACCGCGCGTTTCCCGACTCGATCGCGCACCTCGACGTCCGCGACCGGTTCGTCGGGCCCGACGGTCACTTCGCCGCCACGCGCGAGGAGTCCGGTGCCGTCGCCGTCCTGCGTACCGGCGACGGCTACGGCCTCGGGCCGGACGGCGCCCGGATCGTGGCCGACGCGATCACGGCTCGGATCGAGCAACAGTGGTGCCTGACCGGCGACGCGGCGTGCCACGTGGCCTTCACGAGCGTCCCCGCGATCGCGACGGACCGTCCTGCGAGCCCGCGCGTGCTCCTGGTCGGCGACTCGATGATGTGGCAACTCGCGCCGGCGATCGAGGCGCGGCTCGCCGCGGCCGGCATCGCGGCACGCGCCGACGTGCGCAGCACGACCAGCCCGGTCGGCCCCTTCGACTGGCAGGGCCGGTTCCGCGGCCTGGTCGACGCGTACCGGCCGGACGTCGTCGTGGGGCTGTTCCTCGGCGATCTCGCCCCCGGTTACGTCGACGACCAGGGCGACCCGGTCACGATCGACTCGCAGCACCACTACGACCTCCTGGGCGCCGCGATCAACGAGGCGACGACGCACCTCCGCTCGCGGGGCGCCCACGTCCTGTGGGTCATCGGCCCGCGCGCCGCCCAACCCGCGACGGAGCAGCGACTCGAGGTGCTCGAGGCGCTGTACGAGGGCGTGGTCGACCGGTCGGGTGGTGCCGTCACGGTGGTCGACGGGTTCGCCGCCCTCGCCGGCGCCGACGGCGGCTACGCGTTCTCGTTGCCGGACGCGAGTGGGCGGCCCGTACCGATGCGGCTTCCGGACGGGCTGCACTTGAGCGCCGCGGGCGTGGACCGGCTCGCGGGTGTGATCGTGGCCGCGGTCCGACACGACGGCTGCGTCACGTCGCGCACCGGTTGCGATCGCGGCTGACCCGGGCGCGGCACGCCCGGAGACGAAGCGGAGCTCGACCATCGGGCACGCGGGAGACGAAGCGGAGGCCTGGCCGGAGGCCGGGAGGCCGCAGCGGAGCTCGACCATCGAGCCCGGTAGGGTGCCGGTCGTGAGCAGCGAACCCAAGTCGTTCTTCCTGTCGCCGGAGGTCCACGAGTACCTCCTCGCGCACAGCACGCCCGTCGACGAGATCCAGCAGGCGCTCATCGACGCGACGCTCGCGCTCGGCGACATCTCGATCATGCAGATCGCGCCCGAGCAGGCTGCCTTCATGACGATCCTGACGCGGCTGATCGGTGCGCGCCGAGCGGTGGAGGTCGGCACCTTCACCGGGTACTCCGCGCTGGCGATCGCGCGAGGTCTACCCGACGACGGGCGGCTCCTGTGCTGCGACGTCAGCGAAGAGTGGACCGCGATCGCCCGCAAGCACTGGGCACACGCCGGCGTGGACGGGCGCATCGACCTGCGTATCGCGCCCGCGGCCGAGACCCTCGGTTCCCTCCCTGCCGGCGAGGTGTTCGACCTCGCGTTCATCGACGCCGACAAGCCGGGCTACCCCGTCTACTACGAGGAGATCCTCACCCGGTTGCGGCCCAACGGCGTCATCCTCGTGGACAACACCCTGTACTTCGGCGAGGTGGTCAAGCGCGACGCGACGGACGAGTCACTGCGCGCGATCCAATCGTTCAACGACCTGGTGGCCGCGGACGACCGCGTCGACGCCGTGCTCCTGCCCATCGGCGACGGCCTCACGCTGCTCCGCAAACGCTGACCGGGGAGTGATTCATGCACCGCCGGCGTGGAGGACCCTGAGCACGCCCTCGCCGGTGCCCCACGGCGAGTCCGCGACCGCCCGCGCGACCGCCTCGGCGTCGTTGCCCGTCTGCAACGCGGCGAGGATGTTGCCGTAGCGGCCGTTGGTCAGGGTCTTGACCGTGGCCGCGAGCCCGTCCTCGTAGGACGCGTAGTTCTTCACGCCCACCGAGTTGAAGTTGGTGGCGCCCGGAGACGACTGCGTCGTGGCGATCGGGTTGAACGCCGCGTCCGTCCCCTCGGCTCTGGCCCAGGCCGTCATCGCGGTCACGTTCTGGTCGGTGAGCGGCATCCCGAGCGCGGAGAGCACGTCGGTGCCCCACTTGGTGCGGGACGCGGCGGTCCCGTCGGCCGTGGCGCTGACCGTTCGGGACGCCTGGGCCCGGTCGAGCGCGGACGCGAAGCTGGTCGAGCTGTCGGCGCCGAGCGGGATGCGGTTGCCGCCGAGGCGCGTCGCGACCATGCCCTGGATCTGGGAGATACGAGCCTGCACGGCCTGGATGTCGCCGATCCCCACACCGGTCCCCGTTGGCGCGCCGGTGCCCGCCGCAGTGGCGGGCCTCTGATCGACCCATCGGCCGAGGCCGGCGTGAGTTGAGGGTTCCGGGGCCGGACTCGAGAGCCCGTTCCGAGCGGGCTCAGAACTTCCCGGTCCGGCCGAAGCGGTAGAAGCTCGCGTACTTGTCGCCGACGTCCTGGGGGACCGGGACGATCGGGCCGAGCACGCGGGCGCCCCAGACGACCTCGGCCGTCCGCTCGACCAGCGAGGCGATGTGCAGCACGTCCTTCGGCGACTTGCCGCAGGCGAACAGCCCGTGGTTGGCCATGACGACCGCGGCGCGGTCGGCGACCCGGGCCGCGATCTCGTCCGCGAGCTCCTGTGATCCCGTCTCGCGGTAGTCCGAGCAGGCGACGTCGCCGCCGACGTACACGTCGAACTCCTCGACGATGGCCGGGATCGGCTGGTGCGTGACGGCGAACATCTGCACGTGCTTCGCGTGGCAGTGCATGGTGGCGCCCACCTCGGGGTACGTGCGCATCACGGTCGTGTGCAGCGCCTTCTCGGTGGTGGGCGAACGGTCCCCTTCCACGACGTTGCCGTCGAGGTCGCACACCACCAGGTCGTCGAGCGTCATCTGGAGGTAGTCGAGCGAGCTCGGCGTCAGCACCACGTTGCCGTCCGGGAGGCGACCGGCGAGGTTGCCGGCCGTCCCCTCGACGAGGCCCGAGCGCAGCATCTCCTGCGCGGCCCAGAGCACCGCCTCCTTGACGTCCTGCGCGGTCGGTTCCGGCGGCTCGCTCACGAAAGGACCTCCGGGTTGACGATGTTGACGGGCCGTTCGCCCTTCAGGATGCGTTCGATGTCGTCGGCGATCATCGTCGAGTGGTTGGCCTCGGTGTCGTAGGTGGCCCCGCCGATGTGCGGGGTGAGCACGACGTTGCGCATCGAGCACAGCGGGTGGTCGACGGCGATGTTCTCGCCCACGAAGTGGTCGAGCGCGGCGCCGGCGAGCTTGCCCGACTCCAGGGCCGCGACCAGCGCGTCGGTGTCGTGCAACTGGGCCCGCGCGGAGTTGACGAAGATGGCACCGTCCTTCATCCGCGCGAACTGCTGCTCGCCGATCATGCCCGCGGTCTCGGGCGTGACCGCGGCGTGCATCGAGACCACGTCGGCCTCTGCGAGCAGGTCGTCGAGCGAGTGGGTGGCGTCGGGCGAGTACGGGTCGGCCGCGATCACCCGCATGCCGAGACCCTCGAGTCGCCATCTCAGCGCGTGGCCGACCGCTCCGAGCCCGACGAGGCCGGCGGTGCGGCCCGCGAGCTGCCAGGCGCGGAAGCGCTGGTACGGGATCGTGCCCTCCGCGTACACCTGGCCGGTGCGCACGTCGTCGTCGGCGGCGACGACGAAGCGGTTCGCGGCGAAGAGGAGCGCGATCGCCATCTCCGCGACGGCGTCGGCGTTGCGGCCGGGGGCGCGCAGCACCGGGATGCCCCTGGCCGTCGCCTTGTCGACCTCGACGTTGTTCGGGTCGCCGCGGCACGAGCCGATGGCGAGGAGCGGGAGCTCGTAGACCGGGTCCTGGACGAAGTCGGACTCGACGACGAGGAGGTTCGCACCCTCGGCCCGGATGCGTTCGGCGAGCTGCTCCCCGTTGTAGAGACGGATCGGGTGCTGTTCGATCCAGGGGTCGTAGACGAGGTCGGCCAGGCGCTGAAGCTTCTCGAAGCCGGGCCCGCGGAACGGTGCGGTCACGAGCGCCTTCGGTCGATCGGCCACGCTTCACCTCGCCGTGTTGGGGTGCTGCCGGGCGTGATCGTAACGGCCCGCGTCCGGAGCTGACTAACGTGTCGCCCCGGACCCGGTGACGAGGGGGCGGGCGGCGGATGGCGATCCACTACGAGCTCGACGGCGAACACATCGTGCGCATCACGATCGACCGGCCCGAGGCCCGGAACTCCGCCGACATGGAGCACTTCAAGCTGCTCCGCGAGGCGTGGGACCGCTTCCACGACGACGCCGACGCGTGGGTCGCGATCGTCACCGGCGTCGGCGACGCGTTCTTCACCGGGGCCGACCTGAAGAAGTACGTACCCGAGATCACCAGGGTCGCCAAGGAGATCCAGGAGAAGGGGCTCAGCGAGCTGAACGGGTACCGCCTCGACGACGGCACGAAGGCCGTGCTGCGGGGGGCGAAGATCTACAAGCCCATCATCGCCGCGGTGAACGGCTTCTGCACTGCGGGCGGCATGGAGATGCTCGGCGGCTGCGACATACGACTCGCCGTGCCCGAAGCCAAATTCGCGGTGATGGAGCCCAAGCGGGGCTTGTTCGCCGGCGGCGGTACGACCGTTCGGTTGCCGCGTCAGATCCCGTTCCCACAGGCCATGGAGTTCCTGCTGTGCGCCGACCTGATCGAAGCTCCGCGCGCGCTCGACATGGGGCTGCTGAACGCGGTGGTTCCGCGGGAGCAACTGCTGGACACGGCGTACGAGTACGCGCGCCGCATCACCGCGAACGCCCCGCTCGCGGTGCAGGCGACGAAGCAGTCGGTCCTCGAAGGCCTCGCCATGGACATGAACGCGGCCTACAAGAACGAGAGCCGGCTGTCGTCGATGATCTTCGCCACCGAGGACGCGAAGGAGGGCCCCAAGGCGTTCGCCGAGAAGCGCCCCCCGGTGTGGCAGGGTCGGTGAGCCGGCGTCGGCTCGGCACGGGTGGGGGAGCGGCGGCCCGTTGAGTGTCGATCCGCGCACGCCGTGCCTGATCGGCGTCGGCCGGCGCACGTGGCATCCCGAGGACGTCGGCGAGGAGGGAGCGCCCGAGCCGCTCGCCATGTGGGAGACGGTGGCGCGGGCCGCCGCCGCGGACGCGGCGCCGTCCGGTGCCGGCCGGGTGCTCGGCCGGCTCGACAGCGTGCAGCTCGTCTACTGCCAGAGCTGGCCGTACGACGCGCCCGTCGAGCGTCTGGTCGAACGGATCGGGTGCGCGCCGCGTCACCGCTGGTACTCGGGTATCGGCGGGACCACGCCCCAGGTGCTGGTGCAGGAGACGGCGGCCGCGATCCTGCACGGTGAGCTGGACTGCGCGTTGATCGGTGGTGCCGAGGCGCTGGCCACGGTGAAGCGGGTCAAGGCGGCGGGAGAGCGGCCGGCGTGGAGCTTCCGCGACCCGGAGAAGAAGCCGTTCCCGTTCGAGGCGCCGTTCCACCCGGCCGAGGTGGCGCACGAGGTCTTCCAGGCCTGGCTCACGTTCGCCGTGTTCGACAACGCCCGGCGGGCCGCGCGCGGGCTGGCCCTCGACGAGCACCGGACCCGGTTGGGCGTGCTCTGGGAACGGTGCAACGCGGTCGCGGTTGCCAATCCGGAGGCGTGGTTCCGCGTGGCACGCACGGCGTCGGAGATCGCAACCCCGACCGCGACCAACCGCATGGTCGGGTATCCGTACACGAAGTACATGGTGTCGGTGATGGACGTGGACATGGCGGCGGCAGTCGTCGTCGCCAGCCACGAGACCGCGGACGCGCTCGGCGTGCCTCCTGAACGTCGCGTGTACCTGCGGGGTTGGTGCTACGCGACCGATCCGGTGTACGTCGCCGAGCACGACGACATGGCTCGTTCACCGGCCATGGAGCTTGCGTCGCGGGAGGCGTTGCGGCGCGCCGGCGCCGCCGTCGACGACGTCGCCCACTTCGATCTGTACAGCTGCTTCGCGAGCTCGGTGAACTTCGCCCGCGACGCGCTGGGGCTGCGCGACGGCGACACCCGGCCGGTCACCGTCACCGGTGGCCTGCCGTACCACGGCGGCCCGGGCAGCAACTACCTCACGCACTCGATCGCTGCGATGGCCGAGGTGCTGCGCGCCGACCCGGGATCCCTCGGGATGGTGTCGGGTGTCGGGATGCACATGACGAAGCACGTGTTCGGCGTGTACTCGACCTCGCCCGGCCCGGTGCTGCCACCCGACCAGCGCTCGGTGCAAGCCGCGCTCGACGCCGGCGGGCACCGCTCGATCGTCGACTCCTACGCCGGCGACGCGACCGTGGTTGCCTATTCGGTGGTGCACGGCCGCGATGGCTCCCCCGAATGGGGTCTGCTCGTGCTCGATCTGTCCGACGGCTCGCGGACCTACGCCAAGGCCCTCGACCCGTCGTTGCTGGACGACGCCGAGCGCACCGAGCTCGTCGGCCGTCGCGTCTGCCTGGCCACCGACGGCCGTGTGAACACCGTCGTCGGCTGACTCCTCGTGGCGTGACTCGGGGGCGCTTGGCGCCCCTCCTGCGGCGAGGGTGGCCCGGAACCCTGAGCGGGACGAGCAAAGGATCAGGAGCCACACTATTTATTGCGTTGGGGATGTTTTTATTGCGTCGGAGCTGGCCCACCACTAGCGTGCAGAACCACTGAAGGAGCGCAAATGCGCTCTGACAGAGGGGCAGGTCCAGCGAATCCCGCGAGACGTCGGGTCGCGGACCTGGAAGGGGGCGGTTGACCATGGGCCGACTTTACGCATGGGTTTTCGCCGCGAAGGCCCGCCGCTTCGTCGTGACGGTGTTGTTCGCGACCGCACTGGGTGCATTCGGATTGACCGCCACCTCGAGGAGCGCCTCGGGCGACACCAGCAGCGGCGCCTCCGGCGGTACCAGTGGCGGCGCGTCCGGCCAGACTTCGAGCGGGGCTTCCGGCGGTACCAGTGGCGGCGCGTCCGGCCAGACCTCGAGCGGGGCTTCCGGCGGTACCAGTGGCGGCGCGTCGGGCCAGACCTCGAGCGGGGCTTCCGGCGGTACCAGTGGCGGCGCGTCCGGCCAGACCTCGAGCGGGGCCTCCGGCGGGACACACCACCCGAAGCCCGAGCCGAAGCCCAAGCCCGAGCCGAAGCCCAAGCCGAAGCCCAAGCCCGAGCCGAAGCCCAAGCCCAAGCCGCACGACGACAACCCGCGCGTCTCGTATCCGCGCTGGTAGCCGCGGAGGGGCGGCGGCGTGGCGCAATGATGCCGTCGAGAGCGCGGGAGTTGCTGAACGGCCGACGACTCGAGGAGTCCCGCGGCGGCCGCGTCGCGATCAGCGTGGTCGTCGCCGCACTCGTGGGCTTGATGGTGATCAGCAATCTGCCGGCGAAGTACGCGGCGACGCGGCGGGCGCAGTCGATCACGGATCCGGTCGTCGAGCGGCTGGGGCTGTATCAGGGCTGGGCGGTGTTCTCACCCCCGCGCAATGAGGTGCTCCAGCTCGAAGCGCGCGTGACGTACGCGGACGGGCATACGAGCGTGTGGCACCTGCCGAAGAACAACCCGGTCGTCGGCTCCTACCGCGACTACCACTGGCAGAAGTACATGGAGCACGCCGCGCTCCGGGGCATGAGCGACGAGTGGCCCCGGCTGTGGGAACCGCTCGCTCGCTACATCGCGCGCGACGTGGAGGGCCCGGACCGGAAGCCGGTGCGCGTCACGCTCATTACGCACCGGACGCAGAACCTGCCGCTCGGCAAGGGCCTCCCCCTGCACGGTCCGGAACGCGTCGACGAGTACTACACGCTCGACCTGCCGCCGACGGCGCAAGGATCGTGAGCGTGCGCGCCATCGGCCGTGCCTGGAACCGCTTCTGGTTCACGCCCCAGCCGACCTCGACGCTGGCGCTGTTCCGCATCGCGCTGGGCTGCGTGGCATTGCTGTGGGGGTTGGCGTTGCTGCCCGACCTCCGGGCGTTCTTCTCCTCCAAGGGCATCGAGCCCACTCCGGTCGCGGTGACGTGGGGGCTGCTCGGCCACTTCACGTCCGACACCGTGCTGTACCTGGCCTACGCGGCGTTGCTCGCGAGTGCGGTCTGCGTGGTCCTCGGCTACCGGACCCGCCTGGCCAGCGTGGTGCTGTTCGTGACGGTCTTCTCATTCATCCAACGCACGCCCTCGGTGATGAACTCGGGTGACGGGCTGCTGCGGATCCTCCTCTTCCTCCTCATGTTCATGCCGGCCGGGGAGTCGCTGTCGCTCGACCGGTGGCGAATGGCGCGGGACCGGTTCTGGGAGTTCCCCGCCCGGACGCCATGGGCTCTGCGCCTCGTCCAGATCCAGGTCAGCCTGGTCTACCTCTCGGCCTGCTACCACAAGATCGACGCTGGCGGCTGGACGAACGGCGAGGCGCTCTCCTACGCGTGGCGCATGGACGACATCGCCCGCTTCCACGTCCCGGCTTTCGCGCAGCACTCGCTCACCGTCAGCACGCTGTTCTCGTTCCTTACCCTCGCCATCGAGCTGCTCATCGGCGTCATGGTGTGGGTGCCGTCGGCCCGGCCCCTCGTGCTCAGTCTCGGCATCGCGCTGCACATCGGCATCGACCTGACCCTGCGGATCGGATTCTTCAGCATCACGATCATCGTCGCGTACATCGCGTTCCTCTCACCCCGGACAGCGACTCGACTCATCCTGGCGGCACGCGCCCGCATTCGACGATCGTCGTCGACAACGGTCGACGACTCGATCGCGGCGCCGGGAGCCGCGACCGCGCGAGACTGCCTCAAAGGAACGAGCGAGTCGTTCGGGCTGTACCGCGACAAGCGGGTATGAGCAGGGGGACGGATGCCGGAGCTGGGAGGAACGAACCCCTGCGATTCCGGGGCAGAATGGCCTGCGGACCGGCGCGACGTCGACCGCCGTCAGTTCCTCGGCACGCTCGGCAAGGCCGCGGCGGCCGTCGGGGCATTCTCGGTGCTCGGCCCCGCGTGCGGTGGCAGCAGCAGCAAGTCGAGCACGAAGAAGAGCTCGACGACCGCGGCGGGCACCAGCGCGCCGGCGACGGGAACCGGCTCACGCGACGTCAGCGGGATGCCCAAGAAGGTCAAGGTCGGTGTAGTCGCGCCGTTCGACGGGCTGGGGAGCTTCCTCGGCAACATCATGGAGCGCTCGCTCGGCCCCGCGATGCAGCACATCAAGGACGCCGGGCTGTTCCCCGGCATCGAGATCGAGCTCGTCAAGCAGAACGCGAAGGCCGAGGAGCTCGAGCAGGGCGCGACGAAGGCCTACACCGCGCTCGCCGCGGATCCCGAGGTGATCGGCATCATCTGGGGCACGCCGTACGGCCTCAAGACACTCGCGCCGGTGATCCAACGCGACAACACGCCGGTGATCTCGGTGTTCGGCGACGAGTGGACGTTCGACCGGCTGTATCCGCAGGCACCGACGCGATCGCTCTTCCAGATGCTCGTGCCCGACAAGATGGCGGCCGACAAGCTGCTGGAGTACGCGGCCAAGGATCGCAAGTACGCGTCGGCGGCGCTTCTGCACGACAGCTTCGTGTATCCCGACATGAAATACGTGGCCGGCCTCGCGTCGAAGCACGGCATCGAGCTCGTCAGCGAGGAGACCTTCTCACTGTCCTCGGCCGACTACGGCGCACAACTCGGCCGTCTGTCGTCGAAGAAGCCGCATTGCATGCTGATCTGGGGCCTGGCCGAGAACACCGCCGGGATCGTCAAGCAGCTCGACGCCGTCAAGGCCGGATACGTCGACACTCCGACCGCCAAGAGCGGCGAGTGGCACCCGCACATCATGGGTTCGCCCGGTGGCACGGGGGAGCGCAGGTGGGCGCAGCTCGCCGGGCCGGCGGCGAAGAGCGGCTCGCTGACGTGCTGGTACGCGAGCGGCTTCACGGTCGGCCTCCCGCAGTTCCCGATGTACCAGTGGATGTCCAAGTACACGAACACGTACCCGTCGGGGGGCGAGGACATCCCGCCCGACGCGCTCTGGGCGCTGCTCGAGTCGGCGCGTGTGGCGAAGTCGATCGATCGCGCTGCGATGGTGGACGCGCTCGAGCACTTCAGGGGCAAGTTCGCCGGGTTGGAGTTCTCGTTCACGAAGGACCGTCACCTCTCGATCCGTGACGTCGACCTCGCGCTCGTCTCGTTGGAACGGGTGAGCGGTCCGACGAAGACGGACCCGGCCTACGCGCTGGGCAAGGAGGCGACCGAGACCTGGCCGAAGATCGATCCCGAGTATGCCGGCCCGACCCTGCTCGTCCGACCGACGCTCGAGTCGATGAAGAGCCGGCTTCCGGACCTCGCGAAGGTCGTGCTCGAGCAGGGCTACGGCGTGCAGTGCACCAAGCATCCGGTCGACGCCCGCGGGCTCGACGTCAAGATGACGGCGGAGTGCAAGGTGCACTGACGCGGCCCGACCCGCGCCGGCCCCGTTCTCCGGAGCAAAGGTGACGCGACGCGTCGCCTGAGTGACACGGAACGCCGATCGCGGCGCGCCGTACGGGCTGTCGACGCCGGCGGCGGCCCATACAGCGCGACAACATCCCGATCATCCCGATTATCTCGATCTCCGGCGACGAGTAGTACGGCCGGCCGTACCCGCGGTCCGCAACGCGGTCGCTGTTCCAGATGCTGCTGCCCGACCGCATGGCCGCCGAGCGACTCCTCGAGGACGCGGCGAAGGACCGCAAGTACGAGTCTGCCGCGCGGCTCATGGACAACGTCGCCCACCACGACAAGAGCGACGTGGGACCGTCGTGATCATGGAACGGTGGGACGCCGAACGTGCGCTCGTGCTCGTCGAGCGATGGCGCGTCGCGAGCACGCACATGGTCCCCGTCAACTTCACGCGCATCTTCGACGTCCCGGCCGCGGTGCGCGAGCGGTACGACCTGTCGTCGCCGCGGCTCGTCGTCTACCCGAATCGGAAGCTTCCGGTGCCGACCTGAGCGGTCATGCCCAGGACGAGGCGTATCCGAGGGGCGCCATGCGCCCCTCGGATACGCCTTGGGGGGTCAGACGACCTCGAGGTAGGCGCGGGGTTGCGCCGGCGGCGCCTCGACGCGGCGGATCCGGGTCAGCCGGTCGGTGCGGTAGCTGGCGACGCGCGTCGAGAAGCTCGAGAGCCGCTGGTGCCGGCCGTTCGAGACGAAGAACGTCGTCATCGGGCCTTCCATCTCGTAGGCGTCGGCTCCGTCGACGGTCTCGGTCGTGGCGTCGACCATCGTGATCTCGAAGCTCATCGGGCCCACCTCCTTCGCCGGAGTTCCGGGAGTGCATTGACGGTACGACGAGTGCCGTGTGGATCGATAGACGCGAAACCCTGTGTCTTTCCTGTGGACGAGTTGTGGATCGTCCTCCGCTTCGGTGGACAGTGTGCCGGTGCCCTGTGACAGCCACTCGTCACCACCGTGCTCGCGTCCTGACTGTCACACGGCGACGGCATGCTCTGGAGCATGGACGACACCACGCGTCACCTGGATGACTTGGAACGGCGGATCGGCGAGATCGCGGTCCGCCAGCACGGCCTGATCACGCGGTTCGATGCCCGGCGCATCGGGCTGAGCGACCGGCGAATACGCCTGCGGTGCACCCGCGGGCTGTGGGTCGAGGTGCTCCCGGGCGTGTTCCGCGTGGCCGGCGCACCGGCGACCGGGCGGCAGGCGATGCTTTCAGCAACGCTGTGGGCGGGTCGCCAATCACTGTTGTCACATCGCGCGGGTGGCGTACTGTGGGGTTTCGACGGCGTGCGCGCCAACGGGCCGGAGGTCCTCGTCGAGAGCCCCCGACGCCTCGCGCATCCACTCGTGACGGTGCACCGCACGAGCGCGCTTCCGCCCGAGGACCGTGACGTCCGGGAGGGTATCCGCGTGACGTCAGTCGCGCGGACGCTCGTCGACCTCGCCGGCGAGCTGACCGGCGACTCGCTCGAGCTCGCGCTGGAGTCCGCGCTGCGCCAGCACCTCACCACGACGGCCGAGCTGCGGAACCGCCTCGCCGCGCTCGGCGGTCCCGGCCGCGCGGGGTCGGGCGCCCTGAGGGAGCTGCTCGACGCTCGGAAGGGTGTGCCGCGGGTGAGCGGGAGCGCTCCGGAGATACGGCTGCGCCGGCTGCTCGTGCGTGCCGGGCTGCCAGCGCCGGTTGCGCAGTTCCATGTCCACGCCCCGGGCTTCGACGCCTACCTCGATCTCGCGTACCCAATGGCCATGGTCGCCATCGAGTACGACGGCGTGGAGTTCCACTCCGGTCGCGCCGACCGCGCCCGGGACCGGGCCCGCGAGCACCGTCTCGTCGAGCTGGGCTGGACCGTGCTTCGGGTCGGCCACGAGGACCTGCAGGACGGGGGAGCGCGGCTCGTGGCGGCCGTCCGGTCAGCCCTCGGGGGCCGGGTGCTGCGCTCTGTGGAGGAAAACCGACGCGTCGCGTCGTCTGAGTGACACGGACGCCACGCCGCCCGACTTCCGCCTTGCTTGTCAACAATGATTGGTGTTAACTTGTCGCTGTCATGAAGACGGCCGACGAGCTCACGACGATGTTCCGGGCGCAGGGCCTGCGGGTCACGCCGCAGCGCCAGGCGCTCTTCCGGCTGCTCGAAGGCAACCGGTCGCACCCGACGGTCGAGTCACTCCACGAGGCCGTCAGCGCGCAGATGCCGACGATGTCGCTCAAGACCGTCTACCAGACCGTGCACGACCTCGAGTCGCTCGGCGAGGTCGCCGTGCTCGACGTCGGCACCGGCAGTGTGCGCGTCGATCCGAACGTCGAGACGAGCCACCATCACCTGGTGTGCACCCGGTGCGGTCTGGTGCGCGACGTCCCGGTCGAGTTCGACGGCCTTCGGGTCCCGGTCGGACACCGCCGGGATTTCGCCTCCGTCGACACCGCCGAGGTGATCTTCCGGGGCGTGTGCGACGGGTGCGCCGCGCCCGCAGCCTGATCCAGTTCGCGAGACAACCCACAAGGAGAACAGCGATGCCCGCATTGAAAGGCACCAAGACGCACGACAACCTGAAGGAGGCGTTCGCCGGCGAGAGCCAGGCCAACCGCCGCTACCTCTACTTCGCCCAGAAGGCCGACGTCGAGGGCTACCCGGACGTCGCCGCGCTGTTCCGTTCCGTCGCCGAGGGCGAGACGGGCCACGCGTTCGGGCACTTCGACTTCCTCGCCGAGGTCGGCGACCCGGTGACCGGTGTTGCCGTGGGCGCGACCGCCGACAACCTCAAGTCGGCGATCGAGGGCGAGACGTACGAGTACACCGAGATGTACCCGGGCTTCGCCCGCACCGCGCGCGACGAGGGCCTCGACGAGATCGCCGAGTGGCTCGAGACGCTGGCCCGGGCCGAGAAGAGCCACGCGGGTCGGTTCACGCAGGGTCTCGAGTCCGTCGGCTGAGGGGATCGCCATCGTCTCCACGTGTCGGCCCCGGAGCTCTTCCGGGGCCGACACCGTTTCCCGGATCGGTACCTTGGGAAGGAAGCTCCGGTGACCACCTCGCTGTACGACCCGCGCACTCGCGACTACCTGGACCCGGCCGCGGCGCGCGCCGAACGGGACCGCACGTTCCAGATCTGCGCGGACTGCCGTCTGTGTATCAAGTACTGCTTCAGCTTCAAGTCGCTCTTCGCGCTCGTCGACGCGGCCCAGGAGCAGATGGGGCCGGAGGCCGACCACCACGACGCGACGCTGCGGCTGACGGACGCCGATCACGACCGGATCGTCGCCGAGTGCTTCCAGTGCAAGCTCTGCTACGTCAACTGTCCTTACACGCTCGAGCACCCCGAGGCCGAGTGGAAGATCGACTTCCCCCGCCTGATGCTCCGCTCGCTCGCGATCAGGCAGCGCGACGGCAAGGTGCCGGCGTCGGCGAAGTTGCTCGCGCGCACCGACCTCCAGGGCAAGGTGGCCACGAGCCTGGCACCGGTCGTGAACGCAGCGAGCTCGAACCGGCTCGCCCGGTCGCTCATGGAGAAGACGGCCGGCATCGCCAAGGTGCGGATGCTGCCGACCTACGCGCGGGTGCGGTTCTCGAAGTGGTTTCGCCGTCGCAGCGCAGCACCGGTCCGCGAGAGCGCGGTCCGTGGTGCCGTCGCGGTGTTCCCGACCTGTCTGGTGGAGTACCAGGAACCGGCGATCGGCAAGGCACTGGTGGGCGTGTACGAGCACAACGGCATCGGGTGTTCACTGCCCGAGGGTCAGGTGTGTTGCGGGATGCCGTGGCTCGACGCCGGTGACGTCGACAAGTTCGCCGAACACGCGCGCCGCAACGTCGCCGCGCTGGCGACCGCCGTCCGGGAGGGCCGCGACGTCGTCGTCCCCCAGCCGACGTGCGCGTACGTCCTGAAGAAGGAGTATCCCGACTTCCTGGGCACCGACGACGCGCGGCTCGTCGCCGAGCACACCTTCGACGCGTCCGAGTACCTGATGAACGAGCACCGCGAAGCACCGCTGGACAAGGAGTTCGCCGGCCGGACCTACGAGTCGATCGTCTGGCACGCCGCGTGCCACTACCGGGCGCAGCAGATCGGGCCGAAGAGCAAGCAGCTCATGGAGCTCACCGGCGCCAAGGTCACGATGATCGAGCGGTGCAGCGCGATCGACGGCACGTGGGGGCTGCGGGCCGAGAACGTCGAGATGGCCAAGAAGATCGCCGAGCCGCTCATCGAACGGGTCAGCGAGTCCGACGCGCAGCTCGTCACCGGGGACTGCCACCTCGCCAACACGTCGATTCACGAAGGCTCGGGCAAGGTGCCCGTCCACCCGCTCCAGGTGCTGGCGCGTGCGTACGGCATCGAGGACGATCGCTGATGCACAAGCTCACCCTCGACGACATCAACGACCTGCGTGCCTACGAACGTGAGCGCGAGGGGTTCCGGGCGCGGATCATCGCGATGAAGAAGCGGCGCCGTGTCCAGCTGGGCGAGCTGCTGACGCTGACGTTCGAGAACACCGACACCATGCGGTTCCAGGTGCAGGAGATGGCCCGGGCCGAACGGATGCTGACGGACCAGCAGATCCAGCACGAGATCGACGTCTACAACGACCTGATCCCGAACCGGTCGGAGCTGGTCGCGACGCTGTTCGTGGAGCTCACCGACGACGCCCTACTCCGCGAGTGGTTGCCGAAGCTGGTGGGGATCGAGCACGCGATCTCGTTCCGGCTGCCCGACGGCCCGCTGGTCGCGGGCCGTCCGCACGACGAGGAGCGCCTGACGCGCGACGAGATCACGTCGACGGTGCACTACCTGACCTTCGCGTTCACACCCGAACAGCTCGAGTCGTTCGGACGCGGAAGGACGCGGATCGTCGTCGACCACGAGCACTATCGAGCCGACGTGGAGCTCACCGAGGAGCAGACGCGCGAGCTGGCCGCGGACCTCGCCGGCGACTGACGGCGCGCCCGGCCGGTCAGAGGCCGGGCTTCCAGATCATCAAGGCGAGGATCGCGACGAGCGAGACGTCGAGGTACGCGACTGCGGGCGGGATCTTCCTGGCCAGCTCCTCGATCTGCGCGACCTGCGGAGGTGGCCCGGGCGGCCCGCCAGGCGGCGGTCCGCCCGCGACCATCTCGGCCGACAGCGCGTTGATCCTGGCGACCGTCGGGGTCAGTACGCCGTGGGAGACGCCCATGGACGCCACGTAGACGACGGCCGAGAGCCACACCCACGTCTGCGAGAACTTGTAGACGCCGTCGCTCGCGCCGACGAGCGCGAAGCCGAGGACGAACACGGCGTAGATGAAGTACTGCGCGACCTTCGACGCGGCGAAGTTGGCTTCCGCGATCGCCAACCCCGCGGGCCCCTTCCGTGCCCGGGCCTGCGCCGCGTAGAGCCCGTTGAGGAGCACGGCGCCGAAGCCGACGATCGAGGTCAGGACGTGGAGGAGCAGCAGGACCTTGTAGAAGCCGCCGTTGATACCCATGTCAGGTGCCCATGCCCGTGTCGACCTCCCCGGTCCCGGCGCATCCTAGGGCCTCGTGGCGTATCTGAGGGGCGCTATGCGCCCCTCAGATACGCCACGGCGCGGCGGGTAGCCTCCGCGGATGCACATCGAGCTCCGACGCCTCGACTCCGACCTGCCGCTGCCCGACGCCCAGCACCCCGACGACGCCGGCTACGACCTGTACGCGCGGGCGTCGGTGTCGCTGGCGCCGGGCGGTGGGCGGGCGCTGATGCCGACGGGCATCGCCGTCGCCATCCCCCCGGGGTACGCGGGGTTCGTGCAGCCACGCTCGGGCCTCGCCTCCCGCCACGGCGTGACCTGCCTCAACACGCCCGGGCTGATCGACGCCGGCTACCGCGACGAGGTGAAGGTGCTGCTGGTCAACACCGATCCCACAGCCGCGTACGAGGTCCAGCGCGGCGACCGCATCGCGCAGCTCGTGGTGCAGCACGTCGAGCTCGTGGAATGGGTCGTCGTCGACGAGCTCGGCCGCAGCGAACGCCACACCGGCGGGTTCGGCTCGACGGGCCGCTGAGACCATCGCAGTCGAGGAGAACGAGGGGGAGGGCGATGGCGCACGAGCGCAGGTTCCGGTTCGGGGTGATGGCGCCGAGGGCGGGCTCCGCAGCCGAGTTCCGGGAGACGGCCAGGCGGGCCGAGGCGCTCGGCTATTCGACCCTGTTCGTACCCGACCACTTCGTCGACCACCCGCTCGCGCCGATGCCCGCGCTCGCGGTCGCGGCCGGCGTCACGACGACGCTGCGCGTCGGGTCACTGGTGCTCGGCAACGACTACCGGCACCCGGTCGTGCTCGCGCACGAGGCCGCGACGCTCGACCTGCTCTCGGACGGGCGGCTCGAGCTCGGGATGGGCGCGGGCTGGATGACGGCCGACTACGAGAAGGCCGGGATGACCCTCGACCCGCCGAGCGTGCGCATCGCCCGTCTGGCCGAGTCGATCACGATCCTGAAAGGTCTCTTCGCCGACGGCGCGTTCACGTTCGCCGGCGATCACTACACCGTGACCGACCTCGACGGGGAGCCGAAGCCGGTGCAGCGGCCGCACCCGCCGTTCATCGTCGGCGGGGGAGCACCCAGGATCCTCGGGCTCGCGGCGCGCGAGGCGCAGATCGTCGGCGTCAACGCCAACCTGCGCTCGGGCGACGGCACCTCGAGCGACGCCGCCAACTCGCTGGCACCGGATCCGACCGACCGGAAGCTGGATTGGGTGCGCGAAGCGGCCGGCGAGCGGTTCGACCAGCTCGAGATCCAGACGATCGTCGGCTTCGTGCACGACACCGACGACCCGCAGTCGATCGCAGAGGTGATCGCGGGCGGGTTCGGCGTCAGTCCCGACGAGGCGCTGCTCTCACCCGTGACGCTCGTCGGCACGCGGTCCCAGATGGTCGATCTGCTGCACGCGCGCCGGGAGCGGTGGCAGATGAGCTACCACGTGATCCCGCAGGAAGCGATCGAGGACTTCGCGCCCGTCGTCGCGGCCCTCGCCGGAACGTAGCGGGCTCAGACGAGGCTCGCGAGGAGCGTCCGGGTGCGCTCGCGATCGGCGCGACTGCCGAACTCGGAAGCCACGAAGTCGGTGACGCCGATCTCGTCCAGGTGCTCGATCGCGCCGCGCACGGTCGCTTCGTCGCCGACGACCGCGACGTCAGCCGGCCCGGCCGCGCCCTCCCGATCGAGCATCGCCCGGTACGACGGCAGCATCCCGTACACCTCGAACTCCACGGCCGCGCGCAGCCGAGCGGCGTCGACGTCGTCGGTGACGCAGACGGGGAGCGCACACGCGATGCGTGGCGCCGGGCGGCCGGCGCGCGCCGCAGCCGCGGTGATCGTCGGGATCGTGTGCGACGCGAGCGTCGCCGGGCCGGTCATCCAGGTGACCGTGCCGTCGGCGAGCGTCGCGGCGAGCCCGAGGAGCTTCGGGCCGAGCGCGGCGACGAGGATCGGGAACGGTGACGCGCCCTCGACCGTGACGGCGCCGTGCGCGTGTAACGTCTCGCCGTCGAACGAGACGGCGCCGTCGCGCACCAGCGGCCCGAGGATCGACAGGTACTCGCGCAGGTGCCGGGCCGGCTGGTCGAACGGGTAGCCGAACATGTTCTCGACGACGATCTGGTGCGACAGGCCGATGCCGAGCGCCAGGCGGCCCCCGATCGCGGCCTGCACCGTGAGCGCCTGCTGGGCGAGCATCATCGGGTGGCGCGGGTAGGTGGGTACGACCCCCGTCGCGAGCTCGATGCGCGGCACTTCACGGCCGACGAGGGCGAGCGTCGTGAGCGCGTCGGCGGCGAAGATCTGCGGCAGGCAGTAGCTCGCGAACCCCTGCGACTCGGCATCGCGCGCATCGGCGATCACCGTCTCGAGGGACCGCCCCGCGGTGTCGCCACCGAAGATCCCGATGCGCATGGTCGTTCCTCCCGTCGGGCGAGAGGGTAGTGCGCGGGGGAGGTCAGAGGCCGCCGTAGCGTTGGTACACGTTCGCGACGCGTGTCGCGAGGTCGTTCTGCGCCGCGACGGCCGCGAGCTCGCCCGACGGGGGGACGCCGGAGTACGCGTTGAGGTCGGTGGCGGTGGCCACACTGATCGGAAGCCCTGGGGCCTGCATCATCTCGAGCGCCAGGTTCTCGACGGCCATCGCGGCTTCCATGCGCGGTTGAAACGTGAGCGCGCGGATGATGTCGTCGGTGTTGCCGTCGTCGGGGCCGAGCAGTCGCAGCAGGGCGGCGTTGCGCGACGCCCCGAGGGCACCGAGGTTGCCTACGTCCATGTGAGTCGCCTTTCGGCGTGCGCATCCGTGCGCACTGTTGGTACCTATCGGCGCGTCGGTCCGGTTCCTGAAGCAACCGGCTCGGAACCCGAGCGTTCTCAGGCGTAGCGGAGGTACACGTCGGCCGCGGTGGTCGTGCTGCCGTCGCTGCGGTGCACCGTCACCGCGCCGTCGATCGCGTCGCCGCCCGAGGTCCGGCCGCCAAAGGCGGTCCGAGCGACGTCGATCGACGTGATCCCCGCGTCCTCCAGGCGGTGCAGCGCGCCGTCGGCGGTGGCGAGCCGGAGCGATCCCCAGACCCCGTCCGCGGCGTCGATGCGGCCGTCGTGGTTCGAGTCGTGGCGGGCGAGCTCGGCGATGCCGTCGGCGGCGCCGCGCTGGTCGCCGAACAGCTCGGTGCCGCCGTCGAGCCGCCCGTTGCCGTTGCGGTCGGCGACGAGCAGGGCGTCGTCGCCCGTGATCCAGGAAACCTGCCGGGCCGTGCCGTCGCCCGCGAGGTCGAACCGCCGGCCGCCCGGTACCCCCGTGGTGGCGATGCCGTCACCGGCGAGATCGACCACGAGGGGGTCCTGCGACTTCTGGGTCCGTTGCACCCGGAGCCGGGCCTCGATCGACACGGAGTGGACCCGGGTCACGTCGACCTCGCCGTCCTGCACCGTCAGGTCGCCCAGGGAGCGGGCCCGCGCAGCGCCCCTCTCGACGCTGACGTCGACGGTGGTCACGGTGACCTCGACGCGGACCGCACCCGCGTTCGCCGTGAACCGCGTCGAGGCAGGAGGAGGGGCGCCCGGATGCGAACGCTCCTCGATGGGCGTCTTCGTCGGGTCGACGATGTCGTGGATCGTCTTGTCGTCGGTGCCGAGGAGTCGGAGCAGCTCGACGCCTCGCGTGAGGGACAGTGGTCCCGGTCGGCTCACATCCATGTCGATGCCTTTCGGCTACGCGCATCCGTGCGCACTCCGTCCTGATCGGAGGCAATGCGAATGACTTGAGGCATTCAGAGGGAAACGCGATCGCAGGGCCGGCGCGCTATTCTCTGGCCGCACGCGGACGTGGCTCAGTTGGTAGAGCATCACCTTGCCAAGGTGAGGGTCGCGGGTTCGAGTCCCGTCGTCCGCTCTGAGAAGCAGCGTGAACGCGCAGGTCGGCAGCGTGGGTAGGTCTGCTGACCTGTTGGCGGCCGAGGGGTGCCGGCCGCCGGCCGCAAGGGACGACCTGGGACGTTGGGCGCCAGAGCACCGGGCCACTCCAGATCACCTGACTGGCTATCCGCCTCAGCGATGGCACGCCCGCGCTGACGGCCAATCCCGGGCCGCCGCACGGGCCGACGGGTCTCCCCGCCGACCTGCACGGCACCCTCATGGGACTCGGCGTCGTACTGGCGTCGCCCCGCTACCGTGGGAACTCCTCACATCGGAGCCGTCCACGGCTCGGGGGATGCCCTCATGCGCGTCAGCCGTCGCCTGCCTGGATGAGGCCCTGTTCGTAGGCGAGGATGACGGCTTGAACGCGGTCGCGTAGGGCCAGCTTCATGAGTACGTGGCCGACGTGAGTCTTCACGGTCGACTCGCCGAGGTACATCGCAGTTGCGATCTCGGAGTTGCTCTTGCCGCGGGCGATGTGGAGGAGCACCTCGTGCTCGCGTGGGGTCAGGGCGTCGAGGTCCGCGCGGCGCGCTGACGGTTGCGGTCGCTGGAGGAACTCGGTGATCAGCCGTTTGGTCACGCGGGGAGCGAGGAGGGCTTCGCCGCCGGCGACGACGCGCACCGAATAGGCCAGCTCGTCGCGGGTGACGTCCTTGAGTAGGAAGCCGCTGGCCCCGGCACGAAGGGCTTCGTAGACGTACTCGTCGAGATCGAAGGTGGTCAGGATGAGGACGCGGCTGGGGTGGGCGATGTCGGGACCGGCGAGTTGGCGGGTCGCCGCGATGCCGTCGAGGCGCGGCATGCGAATGTCCATTACGACGACGTCGGGGCACAGGGATCGGGCGAGCCTGACGGCTTCTGCGCCGTCGGCGGCTTCACCGATGACCTCGAGGTCGTCGTAGGCGTCGAGGATGGTCGCCAAGCCGCTGCGGACGATCGGTTGGTCGTCGACGACGAGGACGGTGGTGGTCATGCGGTGTCGAGGGGGAGGTGGGCCTCGAGCCGAAATCCGCCGAGAGGTCCGGGTCCGGAGGTGAGGGTGCCGCCGAGTAGTTCGGCGCGTTCGTGGAGCCCGATCAACCCGACGCCGTGGTTGGAAAGACCGGGCGTGGCGCCGCCACGGGGGGTGGGTGTGTTGGTGATCAGGATCGCGAGGTCGCGGTCGGTAGGCGTGATGGTGACCGCGGCCTTCGATCCCGGTGCGTGTTTCACGACGTTCGTGAGTCCTTCTTGGACGATGCGGAAGGCCGCGAGGTCGACGGCGGTGGGAAGGGTGTCGACGGGTCCGTTGACCTGGACGGTGACCGTGGCGCCGGCTGCGTCGACGTCGGTGACGAGCGCGTCGAGGTCGCGCAGGGTGGGTCGCGGTGCGATCAGCGCCGGGCTCTCGCCGCTGCGGAGCACGCCGAGAAGTCGGCGTAGTTCGATCATTGCATCGCGACCGCTGCGCGCCAGGTCGTCGAATGCCGACTGGGTCGCGGTGCCTGCCAGCGCCGGTTCGCTGGCGGCGGCTTCGGCTTGTACGACCAGCATCGTGACGTGGTGGGCGACGACGTCGTGGAGTTCGCGCGCGACCCTGGTGCGTTCGGCGGCGCGGGCGTCGTCCAGCGCGCGGAGTCGTTCGGCTTCGAGGCGATGGATGCGTGCGGTGACTGCGACGAAGAGCCGTCTCCGGGCCCGCAGGTAGTCGCCCACGAGGGGAGCACCGGTAACCACAAGCGCCGCAGTCCACCAGTCGAGCGCATCGGAGTCCGCGATGAGCGCGGTGCCGATGGACGCCGCCAGCACCGTGATCGCCCAGGCGGACCACTTGACGGGGGGACTGGAGAACTCGAACACGGTGGCGAGCGCGACGAACACGCCGAACGGGATCAGCGGATCGGGCCAGTCCGCGGCACCATAGAGGGCGGCCGCGATGCCCACGACGGCGAGGGTCGTAACCGGTAGCCGACGGCGCCAGACCAAGCCGAGCGCGCCGACCGTGAGCACCGCGAGGGCGGGAATGGTGAACGGTGGCTCCCCGTGTTTGGTCGCGGTGAATGCGGCGGTGGACGCGTTCAGGAGCAGGGTGAGGCCGGCAACGAGCAGGTCAACGCGCGCCACACCGTGTGGGTGCTGCTGATCGGTGTCGACGGTTTCCACGGTCGCAACGCTACGCGTCGGTCAGAAGGTTGTCCTCCACCTCGAGGATGAGACGACATCGGTGGAGGTGGGGAGTCGGGTTCGCCACCCGGACGGACGACGGCGGCGGGATCGGTCCGTACCGTATCGAGCAGTCCACCCAACCAGCCCACTGAACCTATGGAGCCCTCCGTGCCTGATCGCGTCCTCCCGCTACTGTTGCTCTCGCTCCTGCTTGGCGCGTGTGGCTCGGCGCAGGCCTCTCGTTCAACGGTCACGACCGTTCACTCGGCGTCGCCGACGGGGTGCCCTGGCGGGGGCCCGCTCCCAGAACCGACCGGTGGGCACGCCGTCGGCACCGCTGCCCTGCCCGCCCCGGCCGAGCTCGGCCACCTCACCGCGTTCTACCCGACCGCGGACTGCACCGGGCCCCGGCCGCAGTACCTGAGGGCCGAGCTCGCCGACGCGCTCGGCCTGGACCGCTCTGCGCTGGATCCGATCGTGGTCCACGCCGGCTCGGGCGCGACACCGCTAGGCGGAGTGGCGCGACCGGTGGTAGTGCTCACACCCGGTTGGACCTCGTTGGTCGCGTTGTCGACCTCGCTCGCCACCGACCTTGCCAGCCACGGGTACGTGGTCGTCACCGACGACCCGCCCCTGGGGACGGAGACCACGACGTTCCCGGATGTCGACGCCGCCGCCCGCCGGTTGCGGGTGCTGCGCGGGATCCTCGACCTGCTCGACGATCCCACCGTCGAAGGGGTCACCGGTCCGCTGGATCGCTCACACATCGCAGCGGGCGGTCACTCCTATGCCGGCTCGGTAGCGTTCCAGCTCGCCCAGGACGATGAACGCCTCACCGCCGTGTTCGACCTCGACGGTGTGATCCACGGCGCGGGGCTCGCGGCCCCGATGCGCGTCCCGGCGCTGATCGTCGCCACCACCGGTGGCAGCGCCACCGATCCGAGCCTCGCTCACGTGCTCGGCCAGTCACCGCACGCCGTCGGGATCGTTCTGCAGCGCGCCGATCACTATGACCTGACCGACGTCCCCGCCCTCGTGACTCCACTCGGCGCGCTCACCGCGTCGCTCGCTCACGGCACGATCGGCGTGGACGCCATCGGCATCACGAACCATCTTGTGCGCGGCTTCCTCGACTGCGTCACTTCGCCCGCTGCCCATCCTTGCCTGCCGACGGCCGAGACGCTCACGGCCGGGCTGCCGGATGCCGCTCCCTTGTCCGTCCGCGACACGAGGGCGTGAAGGTGCGACGCATGCAAGAGCATCTCGTCGTCGACGGTGTCACGCACGCCGTCGGCACCGGCGCCTCCCGCCGCACGATCCTGGCCGGCGCGTCGCTCCAGGTCGGAACCGGCGAGTTGGTCGCGGTGATGGGACCCTCAGGCTGCGGCAAGTCGACGCTGTTGCACATGGTCGGGGGACTCCGGCGACCCGACGTTGGGTCGGTCACCGTCGACGGTGTCGAGATCAGCGCCCTGTCCGATCGAGACCGGGCTCGATACCGACGCCGTCAGGTCGGATACGTCTTCCAGCAGTACAACCTGATCGACGACCTCACCGTTCGCAACAATGTCGAGCTCCCCATGCTGCTCGTCGGGACCAGCCGAAGGCGCGCCCGACGTGACGCCCGCGATCTCCTCGACCGGCTCGGCCTCGGTGCACACGCAGGTGCGTGGCCCGCCCAACTGTCGGGCGGAGAACAACAACGCGTCGCCATCGCCCGTGCTCTGGCCACCCGACGCGCCGTCGTGCTCGCCGATGAGCCGACCGGCGCGCTGGACAGCGCCGCCGCCGCCACAGTCATCGGGTTGCTGCGGGCGACGGCCGACGAGGGCCGGACGGTGCTCCTGGTCACTCACGACCCGGTGGTCGCCGACGCAGCCGATCGTGTGGTGTGGATGCAGGACGGCACGATCCACCACCATCCGCGCGCGCTCGCCCCGTCACCCGCGACCAGACCGGTCGGTGGTCTCCGGTGAACGTACTTGCCAGGATCGTTCGGATGGGCACCCGCCGACGCGCACTCGGCACGACGACACTGGCAGTCGTCGTCATCGCCCTCGCCACCACAGGCCTCTCGGCGGCGATGGTCGTCCAGCAGGACGCCGCCGACGCCGTCGACACGGCCTTCGACGCCCACGACGGGCCCG
Source organism: Acidimicrobiia bacterium (assembly GCA_046331155.1). Lineage (GTDB taxonomy): Bacteria > Actinomycetota > Acidimicrobiia > IMCC26256 > CAWATG01 > JAXLRK01. The sequence goes on along the minus strand of JAXLRK010000001.1, from coordinate 2,522,171 downwards.
ACCTCGTTGTCACCACGAGCATCGACGCAGTCGACAAGGTGCAGTCCACGCTGGCGGCTGACCATCGGGTCGCCGAGGTCGCGCCACCCCGCAGGATCGTCGATGCTCGAGCCGCGATCGACGGCGACCCCATCGCCCTCACCGTCAACGGGATCGACGACCCCGGCGCGGCGAACACGCTCAACGCCCCCGTCCTGACCGGCGGTCGCCTGCCGACCATCCCCAGCGAGGTCGCGATCGACACGGCCGCTGCCCAACACACCGGGCTGTCGCTCGGCGACGCCATCACGATCCGCACACCATCCGCCGAGCAGGTGTTCCGCGTCGTCGGCCTCGCCTACGACTTCACCGACTGTTTCTACCCGACCTGCGCTCCGGCCCGGGCCTGGACGCTCGATCAGGTCATCCCCACGCTCGATCCCAATCCCCGCGTGCTGCTGGCGGTGGGTCTCACCGACCCTCTCCTCGCCGACGCGGTCGGCCGGCGCCTCGCCCGGACCTCGGGCGGCGCCACGGTGGCGTTCAACACCTGGCTGGACACCAGGGGAGACCTGCTCGCCGAATCGGACTTCTTCGGGGCGTTCCTCGCCGCGTTCGGGGTGCTCGCGCTCGTGGCGTCGATGGTCGTCATCGCCGGGACGATCACGGCCAGAGCCTGGTCCCGGCGCCGAGCCCTCGCCCAGTTGCGCTCGCTCGGCTGCACCCGGAGCCAGATCGCCGTCACTCTCCTCGTCGAGCACGCACTGATCGGCCTCGTCGGGAGTGGCATCGGCAACTTCGCCGCCGCGCTGCTGGCGCCACGACTGCGCATCGGTGCTCTCGGCGCACTCGACGACACGACGGCCGGCCTTTCTCCCGCCACCGCTTGCGTGAGCGCCGTGATCGCCCTCACGGTGTGTCTCCTCGCGACCGTGCTCCCCGCCGTTCGCGCCGGGCGCCGCGATGTCGTCGTCGGGCTCGGCGCTGCACCGGAGTGCTCCGGACACGGTTCCGGGATCGGGCGCCTGCTCGCGTGGGTTCCGCTGCCGGTCTCGGCCGATCTCGGCGCGCGAGCTTCGTTCACCCGGCCGCTGCGGACCGCGCTGGCAACCGTGGCGGTCGCCCTCGCGGTGAGCACCACGGTGATCGTCGCGTCGATCAACCAGACCATGGACGACCTGTTGGCCCACCCCGCGCTGACCGGCAAGCCCGCCGACGCCACCATCGCTCCGCCACCGGGTACGAGCCTCGCGCAGGCGACACGACTCCTCGACCGCACGCCCGAGATCGCCGCCTGGTTCTCGATCGCAGACACCACCGCGACCGTCGCTCGGCGATCCGTTCACGTGCGAGCGATCGGCGGCGACCCGCACGCCACCGGCTACGAGATCGGCCGCGGCGAACGACTCATCGAACCAGGCCAAGCCATTGCCGGTTACGGACTCCTCGACGCTGCCGGCTGGCACATCGGCCAGACCCTGCACCTCGACCTCGGTGGCCGGACCGTCGACGTGACGCTCGTCGGTTGGTACCGGGAGATCGAAGACAGCGGCGAGGTACTGCAGATCCGCATGGAGGACCTCCACCGGATCAGCACCTCACCCGTACGGCTCGCGGTCGTCGGCACCACCGGAACCACGCCGCGGCAGGTCGGTGCCGCACTGACCAGAAGCTTCGGTCGCGCCGCCACTGTCGAGGTCAACGGCAATGACGCCGAGCACCTCGCCCCGTTCCGATACGCCCTCGCCACGATGGCCGCGCTCATCGGCGCCGTCGCTCTCGCCAACATGATTGCCGTCGCCATCATCACCAGCCGGGAGCGATCCCGGCGCACCGGGACACTCCGCGCGCTCGGTATGACCCGACGTTCCTGCTTCGCCGAAGCCATCGCGTCGGCCGCGCCGTCGATCGCCGCCGCGCTCGCGATCGGGGTACCGCTCGGCTGGCTCGGCGCGCGCAAGATCGGCGACGCCCTCACCGCACGGCTCGGCGCGGGACCCGGACTGTCTCAAGCCCCGCCCGCCACACGGCTCGCCACCATCGTCGCCATCGTCGCGCTCAGTTCAGCGGTAACCGCTGCAGCCGCGGCGCGACCCGTGATCCGCCGACCGATACCCGACCTCCTGCAGGATCCCTCGTGAGCGCGCCGTCACGGTGCCCAATCGGCACCGACGGGTCGCCGACCGTTCCGACCTCGGCGACGGCAGCGTCCTTCGTTCCAGTCGCACGGACCAGGACTCGAGACCAGGGACCCGCCCGATGCAATGGCCCGACGATGTCCTTCATCCGAACAGCGGGTCGCGGCCCCTCGAGACCCGGCTCTCGTTCTCACGGGCTCTCGGGGATCGGCAGGTGGCATGTGAACATCGCTTCCCGACATCTCGGCACCGAACATCAGATGGCACCTCCGCGCGCGGCAGTCCCGGTACTCCGGCCAAGCGGAGGCTCGTCAACCGGAGCCGGTCGCCGAGCCGGTCGCCGACGGTCAGGCGCCGATCTCTTCGCCGAGCTTCGACTCGCCCTCCTCCATGAGTTCGATCTCCAGGCTCTCGCGCTCGGTGACCGGGTCGCGGTTCGCGGCCGCCACCTCGTGGAGACGGGCCCGTTCCTCGGGATCGAGGCCCGGCGCCCGGTCGATCTCCTCGTCGAGATGAGAGTGGGCGGTGGATCTGCGCTCCTCCATCGGTTCAACCTCCCGGTTCGTGCTCCAGCCGATCCGCGGGCCACTTGCCCGAGTCGACGGCGTCGTAGGTCCAGTCCGGCTGCTTCGCCGCCTCGCGTTCGTCGATGACCGCGATGCCGTCGACGATGTCGACGAGCGGCGCGACGAGGACGCGGCGGTGGTCCAGGCCGGGCGCGCGGTCGGCGGCGCGGAACGCCGCGGGGAACGCGCGCAGCAGGCTCGCGGTGACCGCCTCCTGCTGACGGGCGAGGTTGCAGCGCGCCCCGTACGCGACGGTACGGAGCCGGGCGTCGATGGCGAGCCGGTCGAGCGGGTTCGCAGACCCGTCGAGGTACCGCTCGAACTCGGCGACCAGTGCCAACCCGTCGCGCTTGCAGGGTGTGCACTGCCCACACGACTCCACGGCAAGGAAGCGCGACGCGCCGTGCGCGATCGCGACCGGATCGGCATCGCGGTCGAACACGATGAAGCCGGCGGAGCCGAGCCCGGTACCGGCCGCGGCCATGTCTTCGTACGTCAACGGCGTGTCGAGCAGATCGGGTGTGATGACCGCATTCGACACGCCGTTGAGGACGACACCGATCTCCGATCCGGCGACCGGACCGCCGGCGATCGTTTCGATGGCCGCCCGAAGCGTCGTTCCCAAGGGGATCTCGGACACTCCCGCGCGTTCGGTCGCGCCGGTGACGGTGCAGACGATCGTTCCGGGCGACGCGTCGGTGCCGAGCTCGCGGAACCACCCCGCGCCGCGTCGCATGATCGCGGCGACGTTCGCCAGCGTCTCGACGTTGTTCACGAGTGTCGGCGGCGCGTCGCTCGAGTGGTCGCGTGCTGCGAGCACGGCGCCGGCGGCCGAGCGTGTCGGACCCATCTCGTCCGGATCGATGCCGCGGCGCCACGGTGGGCTGACTCGGGGAAAGGGATACCGGCCGTCGACGACCTCGAGCAGCGCCGTCTCCTCGCCGAACAGGTACTCGCTCGGACCTTCGACCAGGTCGATCGTGACGCCGTCCGTCCAACCGGCGGCGTCCACCTCGGCGATCGCGTCGCGCAACCGGGCGACAACCCGGGTGAAGCGCGCCTTGGTCGCGATCACGAGACGTCGGGCCCCGATCGTACGGGCGGCGATCATTGCCCCCTCGAGCACCCGATACGGGTTGTTCCGCAGTATCGCCCGATCCTTGAAGCTCCCGGGTTCCCCTTCGGCCGCGTTCACGACGACCGACGGTGGGCGGATCTCGGGTTCGAACGCGAGCACGGTGCGCCACTTCGCGGCGGTGGGGAACCCGGCACCGCCGCGGCCGCGCAGCCCGGAGGCCTCGAGCTCGTCGACCGTGGCCGCGCTGCCCAGTCGCAGCGCCGCGGTTAGCCCGCCACCGCCACCGCGTGCCGTCCACTGTTCCAATGACGTGACCGGCTCGGTGTCGAGCACGCGTGTCCAAGCCGAGGTGGGATGGGTCGTGATCATCGGTGTGCACGTACCCCGGCGGAACTCTCGCCAACCACGGTTGTGTACGCCGCTCCAGCAGCGGCGTACACCAGGGGCCGACGCGCTGTGTCTTCGCCGCGTGCTCAGTAGTTGAACGTGAGCGCGCCTCCCTCGGTGAACTCGTAGACCGACGGCGCGCCCTTCACCTCGGCCCCGTCGATCAGCTCGGTCCCCTCGAGGCCGTGCGTCTTCACGCACACCGGGCAGGCGTAGAACCGCCCGCCGCGCTCGGCGTACTCCTTGTGCAGGTCGAGCACGCGGGGTGCACCGGGCACCTCGACCGTCTCCGCGAATCCGGGCGTCGCGATGTACACCCCGTTCTTGGTGAGCCACATGAGGACCTGCTTGCCCTTGCGGAGCGCCTCGACGCCCATGAGGTAGCCGATGAGCACCGCCTCGGGGTCGTCGAGCCCGTGGGTCTGCCCGATAACGACCTTGTCGTCCACTGCCATGTCGCCTTCCTTTCGGGTCGGCCGGCGCCACGATGCCGCCGGCTGGTTCACACGGTGACGGGTTCGGCCCTGAACCCGGAACACAGGAGGTCGAGTGCGCCGATGGACTCTTGCACGTCCGCATAGGCCTGCTGCTCGACGAGGTGCCAGCCGACCCGGTCGGCCGGCGCGGGCCGGACCCGGATGCGCCAGGAAAGCTGGAGCCGGCCGGCGACCTCGCCGATCGTGGCGTCGACGACCTCGAACTGCTCGGCCGACCCGAACCACGTCCGGAACGCGCCGACGGCTGCTTCCCGCCCGTGCCACTCGACGGCCCCACGCGGGAGCAGGGCCCGGAGCCGGACTCCACGGTCGAGGGTCGTGCCCACGCGCTCGAAGTCGCGGGTGACGAGCCCTTCGAGGAAGCGGCCCGCGATCGACCACCGGGGCGAGCGGGTCTCGGCGTACGAGGCGACTGGCTTCATCGGTGGCTCCTCCTGCTCGGTGGGTCCGACGATAGGGGTGGGCGCCGCGGGTGTCGTCGGGGGTTCGCCCGACAAACGCAGATCGGTCGCCCGCCTGCGCGCCAGGTCCTACGCTGCGGCCGTGAACACCGATCGGGACGGACGCCTCCGCCTGGCGGATCTGGTCGCGGCCTTCTCGCTCGCGACCGACCTCGGACTCGGCCAACCGATGGAGCACGTGCTGCGGTCCTGGCGCATCGCGGCGCGCCTCGGGGAACGGACCGGCCTCGACGACCGCCGGCGCGCGGACCTGTACTACGTCGCGCTCCTGGCGTGGGTCGGTTGTGTCGCCGACACCTACGAGGTCGAGACCTGGTTCGGTGACGACATCGCCTTCCGGGCCGAGAGCTACGACGTGGACCTCGCCGGTCTCCCCATGTTCGGGTTCATGCTTCGCCACGTCGGCGCCAGTGCTCCGGCGCTGCACCGGCTCCGCCTCGCCACCACGTTCGTGGTGACCCGGGGCCAGGCCGTCGAACGCGGGCTCATCTCCCATTGCATCTCCACGGCGAACCTCGCCGAGCATCTCGGGCTCGGGCCGGAGGTGCGGGAGCCGCTCAAGCAATGGTTCGCCCGTTGGGACGGCAGGGGCGTGCCCGCAGGTGTCGGGGGTGACGACATCGCCCTCCCGATCCGCCTCTTCCACCTCGCCGACATCGTCGAGGTCCACCACTACCATCACGGCATCGACGCGGCCATCGAGGTCGCCCGGGAGCGGCGAGGCAAGCAGTTCGACCCGGCGATCGTCGACGACTTCTGCCGGCTCGCGCCCGAACTGCTCTCCACCGTCGACGAGGATCCGGACTGGTTCGCCCTCATCGACGCCGAACCCGCGTTGCGCGCGCCCCTCGCCGACCGCGAGATCGACGGCGCGCTCGAGGCCCTCGCCGACTTCACCGACCTCCGCTCCCCGTTCTTCGCCGGCCACTCTCGCGGTGTCGCCGACCTCGCGGCGGGCGCGGCCGCCGAGATCGGTCTTCCCCCGGCGGAGGTCGTGGCGACACGGCGCGCGGGACTGCTCCACGACCTCGGGCGCCACGGCGTCCCCGGCACCATCTGGGACAAGCCGGGACCGCTGACCACCGCCGAACGCGAACGCGTACGGCTCCACCCGTACTTCACCGAGCGGATGCTGGCGCGGCCTCCCGCTCTGGCCCGCCTGGCCGCGACCGCCGCGGCCCACCACGAACGGCTCGACGGGTCCGGCTACCACCGTGCGCTGGGCGGCCCGGCGCTCTCGATGGCGAGCCGCGTCCTGGCGGCCGCGGACGCCTACCACGCGATGACGGAGCCCCGCCCCCACCGCTCCGCGTTGAGCGCTCAGCAGGCGACGGCGGAGGCGCGGGCCGAGGTGCGCGCCGGGCGCCTCGACGCGTCCGCCGTCGACGCGGTGCTCGCCGCGGCGGGGCAGCGGCGCGGGAAGCGTCGCGGCGGGCCGTCCGGGCTCACGCCCCGGGAGGTCGAGGTGCTCACGCTCATCGCGCGCGGCGCGTCGAACCGCCAGGTCGCGCAGGCCCTCGGGATCACGCCGAAGACCGCGGGTACGCACATCGAGCGGATCTACACGAAGATCGGCGCGTCGACCCGCACCACCGCGACGCTGTTCGCGATGCAGCACGGGCTGCTCGACCCGCTCGCCCCGCTCGAACCGTGAGGCGCGCCACGGAGCGGGGCGCGCCGTCTCCCTTCCGGGCCGTTCTGGCTAGCCACACGACCGAAAACACGACCGGCGGCTAGCCAAAACGAAGGGGGGAGGTCTCAGTCGACGATCTTGCCCGGGTTGAGCTGGTGGCGCGGGTCGACGCCGTCGAACAGGGTACGCAGCACGTGGATGCCGGCGGGGGAGACATCCTGCTCGAGCCACGGCGCGTGGGCCAGCCCGACGCCGTGATGGTGGGACAGCGTCCCTCCGTGGTCGATGAACGCCTGTTGGATCGCGTTCTTGACGATCGCGTACTGCTCGAGCGCGTCGAAGCGGTCGGTCTCGCGGAAGGCGAACGTGAAATACAGGCACGCGCCCGAGTGATACGAGTGCGAGAGGTGCGTCATGATCCAACCGTTCACGCCGAGCTCGGCGAACGCCTTGTTGGCCGCCGAGATCACCCCGTCGTAGAGCGACGGCAGCACGCTCCATGACGCCGAGGTCTCGGACACGTCGGCGAGACCGCCGAAGTTCAACAGGTGGTCGCGGATGTACGGCGTGTCGAACTTCTTCTGGTCGTACATCTCGCCGGGGCCCGATCCGACGCAGATGCCGTTGTGACGCGAGACGATCTCGCCGACGAGCTTGCGCTGCTTCTTGACGTGTCCCGTCGTTCCTTCGTAGCCGATGAACGACAGGCACGCCTTCTCCATCTCGTAGTGCTTGACCCGGGACAGGAACTGCGTGAGCGCGAACGACTGGAACTTGTCCATCACGCCGCCGGCCTTCTTGGTGGCGAAGGAGAACTGCGTCTCGTTGGGATCCGAGACCCGCGTGACCGATGGCGACGCCTCGCTCTCGGCGATCTCCGCCATGGCGGTGAGCGCGTCGTGCCAATCGGGGAAGAGGTATCCGAGGATCGTGCGGACCTCCGGCCGCCGGTGCACCTGCACCGTGGCCTCGGTGATGATGCCGAGCCGGCCTTCGCTGCCGAGCATCATCTGGTTCAGGTCGGGGCCCGTCGACTTGGACGGCACCGCGCGCGTGACGAGCACGCCCGACGGCGTCACCACCCGGAGCGCCTTGGTGATGTCGGCGATGTCGCCGTACTTGTCGGACTGCATGCCCGACGACCTCGTCGCGATCCACCCGCCCAGCGTCGAGTGCGTGAAGCTGTCGGGGAAGTGGCCGAGCGTCCAGCCGCGGGCGTTGAGCTGCTCCTCGAGTTGCGGGCCGAACACGCCGGCCTGCACCCGGGCGGTGCGGGCCACGTCGTCGACGTCGAGCACCCGGTCCATCAGCTGCATGTCGACCGACACGACGGTCCGGTGCTCGCCTCGTGGCGGTTCGAGGCTCTCGGAGATGTTGGTGCCGCCACCGAAGGGGATGAGCACGGCGTCGTGGGCGAGGGCGGCCGTCATGATCGCCTCGACCTGTTCCTCCGAGTCGGGGTACACGATCAGGTCGGGGAGGCGACCCAGGTCGCCGCGACGGATGCGGATGAGATCCCGCAGGCTCTTGCCGTAGGTGTGCACGACCCGATCCATCGGATCCGACGTGACCTGCTCGGGGCGGAGGCAGCTCCGCAGGACCTCGGCCAACTCGTCGCCGACGACCGGCGGCGAGATGTCCAGCGCCGCGAAGTCGATCGGCCGCGACGGGGGCCCGTCGAGATCGATGTCGATCTTGTCGCGGACGAACGGGCCGAGCGCGGGCTTGTCCTTGTGGGTGAACGAGACGTCCACCCGGCCCCAACCCCACCACTTCATGTGCTGCATCGGTCGCTCCTCCGGCAGGTCGGATCGGTTCGGGTGCTCGAGCTCGGCGGCCAGCCGGCGGATCTCGGCTTCGAGGCGGGCGGCCAACGACGGTCTCGGCGTGCCGCCCGGGGCCGCGGCCGGCACCGGGGTGCCGATGACGACCGTCAGCGGCCCCCGTCGGGTCCACCGCCTGCCCTTGGGCCAGAGCGCGTGGGCGCCGTGGACGTACACGGGGACGACGGGCCGGTCGACGCGGGCACCGAGCCGGTTGATGCCGTTGCGGAAGCGGCGGATCGTGCCGTCCGGCGAACGCGAACCCTCGGGGAAGTAGACGACGACGTCGCCCCGGCGACACGACGCGGCTAGGTTCTCGAACACCTCGTCGCGCTTGGCCCACGCACCGCCGAGCTGACCCCGCGGTACCGGCTCCAGGCGCAGCGCGGTGCGCAGCAACCGGCCCCATCGCGACTCGTAGCCGCCGTCGGGCGCTCCGGGCGTGGCGCGCCCCGAGCCGTTCCCGAAGAAGTAGTCGCTGGCCGCCGCGAGGTGGAACCGCTGGAACCGACCGCCGCACACCTTCATCAGGACCACGGCGTCGAGGTGCGAGGAGTGGTTGCTGACCACCACGAATCCACCCACCGGTAGGTTCTCGCGGCCGACCACGGTCATCCTGACGTGGGTCCGCAGCGCGGCCCGAACGAATCCTTCGAACGCGGCCCCGACGAACCGCTGGGCGAGCGTCGGCTTGGCGGGTGCGGCGACGCGGACGGGAAATGGTGACGGATCCGGCTCGCTCACGGCGATAGGTTCGCACGAACCCCTGGCCTTCGCCACACTTGCCCGTCGTCGACCCCCGGCAACTAACTTCGGTGCGGGATCCGGTCCCCGAACAGAGGCGCATGAGAACCCACCCTGCATTCCTCACCGGCGCGACGGGCTTTCTCGGCAGCAACCTCGCGCTCGAGCTCCTCGAGTCGCGGCGTGACCGGATCTACTGCCTGGTACGACCGAACGGCGACGTGACCGACCGGCTGCACCGCGCGGTGCTCGACGCGGCCCGCGCCGCGGGGCGGCTGGAGCACGTCGAGGGCCGCCTCGACCAACTGGTGCCGATCCCCGGCGACGTCGCCGTGCCCGGGCTCGGACTCGCCGCCGAACATCGCGAGATGCTCGGTGACGAACGCCCCGTCGAGTGCTGGCACGCCGCGGCCTCGCTCCGCTACGAGGACCGGCACCGGGACGAGATCGTCCGGACGAACGTCGACGGGACGCGCCACGTCATCGACACCGTCACGGATCTCGGGATCGCCGAGCTGAACCACATCAGCACCGCCTACGTGGCGGGGGTCCGCACGGGTGAGGTGCTCGAGGAGCCCTACGACCCGCGCTTCGAGCCCAACAACTGGTACGAGGCGTCCAAGCGCCGGGGCGAGGACATGGTGGTGGAGCACGCGGGCGCGTTCGAGGCCGTGCGCATCATGCGCCCCTCGATCGTGGTGGGGAACGTCTCGACGTTCGGTTCGACGTCGACCAGCGGCTACTACGGGTTCCTCCGGGGGCTCGCCCGGTTCTGCCGGGTCGTGGAGCGCTCGGAACCCGGCTACCTCGACCACAACACCGTGCGGTTGTTCCTCGAGCCGCACTCGTCGCTCGACCTCGTCCCCATTGACCTCCTCTGCGCCGAGGCGGTCGCCATCGCCGACGGCACCGCGGCGGGTGGTCACGACCACCGCTACAGCCATCTCACCAACCCGTTCCCGATCACGCTCGCACGTGCCCGGGTCGGCCCGGAGCGCTCGATCGAGCGGCTCCGCCTCGAGCTGGTCGAGGATCGCGGGCTCCTCGGGCCGCTCGACGCGCTCCTCGACGACGCGCTCGACTTCTACCGTCCCTACCTCCGCAACGACAAACGGTTCGTCCGTCGTCGTGACGGCGGAACACCACCGGCAGCCATGCACATCAGCGACGACGCTTTGGTCGCGTTCAGCATCACGCATCTCGACGAGATGAAGCGCTCGAAGGCGACGGTCGGCTCGACCGTTGGCACGACGTCATGAGGATCCTCGTCACCGGCGCCGGCACCGGCATCGGGCGCGCGACCGCGCTCGAGCTGGCTCGTCGCGGGCACGACGTCGTCGCGACGGCCCGGCGCGTCGATTCGCTCGCCGATCTCCACGTGGCCGCGCGGCTCGAGCTCGACGTCACCGACGAGGCGTCGGTCGCCACGGCGATAGCGAGCGCCGGGGAGCTCGACGCGGTCGTGAACAACGCCGGCATCAGCGAGCCCGGGCCGATCGAGTTCTACCCGCGGGAGGCGTTCGAGCGGGTGCTCGCCACCAATGTGATGGGGCCGATGCTCGTCAGCCGAGCGGTGATCGGTCCGATGCGGGCGCGTGGTCACGGCATCATCGTCAACGTCAGCTCGATCCAGGGCAAGGTCGGGGTGCCGTTCGGTGGGGCCTACTGCGCCTCGAAGCACGCGCTCGAGGGGTTCTCCGAGGCGCTGCACATGGAGGTCGGCCACTTCGGAATCCGGGTTGTCATCGTGGAACCCGGGTACATCGCGCAGGCCGACCGGGAGCGGGTTCGTCACGCGTACGACACTGAGACGTACCGGGGGCTCCACGAGGAATGGGACGGCGCCGACGCGAAGGTGGTCGGCGACGGGGGGCGACCGCCGCCCGACGTCGTGGCCACCGCCATCGCCGACGCGATCGAGGACCCGTCGTCGCCGTTGCGGGTCGGGGTCGGCAGCGACGCCGACCTCGTGCTCTCGGCCCGCGCCACTCTCGACGACGTGGCGTTCGAGGCCGCCATGCGCAAGGTCCTCGGGCTCACCTGGTAGCGCCAGGGTGGACGCGGGCCGGCGGTACCTCGAAACGAGCGCGCTCGGAGCGGCCGCGACGTGGAACGCGTACCGGCCGTTCAGCGACCACGGGCTCTCGTCCGTGTTCGCCTACCCCGCCGGCTTCGCGCCCGCCGAGGTGCCCGAGCTCGCGATCGCGGGCACAGTCTTGAGTGCGCTCCACTACGCGCGCCGTGGCGCGCTGCGAACTCGGGCCGGGCGGCTGGGTCTCGGCGTGAGCGCCGCCAACGTCGCCGCGCTCGTCGGGCTCCGGCGCAGCGCGCAGCACGACGGTGAGCGACTCGAAGCGGCGCTCGTCGACGGTCTCGGCCCGGGCTACGACGAGGGCATCCCCGAGCCGTGGATCGCGCCCGAGGATCGGCGGCTGCCGCGTTCGCGGTACGTCGTGGCGCGTGACGTCCCGTACGGCGACCGCGGCAAACGCCAGTGGCTCGACGTCTGGCGCCGGCCCGACCTGCCGCCGGACGCGCGGGCTCCGGTGCTGTTGCAGATCCCCGGCGGTGCGTTCGTCGTCGGTTCCAAGAACGGGCAGGCAAGGCCGCTGCTCACGCATCTGAGCCGGCAGGGATGGGTGTGCGTCGCGATGAACTACCGCCTGTCGCCCCGGGCGACGTGGCCCGACCACATCGTCGACGTCAAGCGGGTGATCGCGTGGATCCGCGCCAACATCGGAGACCACGGCGGCGACCCGGGGTTCGTCGCGGTCACCGGCGGCTCCGCGGGCGGGCAGCTCGCCGCGGTCGCGGCGTTGAGCGCGAACCACACGCCGTTCCAACCCGGCTTCGAGGACGTGGACACCACCGTGCAGGCCGCGGTGCCGCTCTACGGCGTCTACGACATCGTCGACCACGAGGGCACCGGCCGGCGCGACAACATCCGCTACTGGGAGCGGGTGATCATCAAGACCCGGTTGTCCGAGGACCGCGCGAACTGGGAGCTGGCGTCGCCGGTGAACATGGCCCGCCCGGATGCGCCGCCGTTCTTCGTGGTCCACGGCACCACCGACGGGCTCATCCGTGTCGAGCAGGCCCGCTTGTTCGTGCGCCGACTCCGTGCCGTGGCCACCCGACCCGTCTGCTACGCCGAGCTTCCGCACGCCCACCACGGGTTCGACTTCATCGCCTCGCCGCGGACCCGCCACACGGTGGCGGCCGTCGAACGGTTCCTCCTCGCGGCCTACGCATGCCGAACGCAGGCGCCTACCGGTTGACGAGGGTGTCGAGATCCTTCGCCTCGACCGTCCACGTACCCGGGGCACAGATGCCGCAGGGCTTCGCGAGGAGGGTCTGCTCGACCTTCCGGTCGCCGTGGAGGGCGAGGTCGATCCAGTTGGTGCTGATCCCGGCGACCTCGGCCAGTACGCCGGCGTCGGTGGAGACCTTCACGTGGTCGCCCTCGGAGCGGTGGGCGAGAAAGGCGGGCACGCCGGCGGGGACGAGGTCATAGTCCTGGTTGGCCATGGTCGTGGAGATGTCCTGTGGGCCGCCGATGACCCAGCCGACCGGAACGTGGATCGCGCGCATGATCGCGGCCGCGGCCTCCGCGGAGCTCCCGGGAAGGACGCTCGAGCCCGAGAGCACGAACGCGGCGCGCACCCTGCGGTCCCGGGCGGTGAGGGTCAGGGTCGTGATGCCGCCGCAGGAGTTGCCGGCGGCCACGATCCGGCGCAGGTCGAGCCGGCCTGCGTACGGGCTCGTGGCCCGGGTGTTCTCGGCGACGGCCCAGTCGACGGCCTTCGCCTGGTCGTCGGCGGTCGTGAACCCGGCGGTGCGTGGGTCGGCACCTGCGGGTGGGTTCGTGATGGCGACGACCACGAAACCCGCCGCGGCCCAGCGCTCGAGCAATGGTTTCCACACGCCGTCGAAGCGGACGCAGCCACCGTCGGCCCACACGATCACCGGAAGAGGCGCGCCGGTGGCGCGGAGGTTCGCCGGTCGGAAGACGTCGTAGCCGGGGAGGTTCGCGACCTGCTCCACCGTGGTGGGGAGGTGGCGGCTGATCGCCGGGGCTGTGGTCGTGGTGGTCGGGTTGCGGTCCTCGCCACGGCGGGCGCGGTCGCGTCCGCTCCCGCTGCATCCCGTAACCACGAGCACCAGGACAGCCACCCATGTGCAGATGTTGACGTGCTGGATCCTGATGCCGGTCACAGACGCGTAGTATCACCCACCGCCCGACCCTGGAGCGGAGGGCGTTGCCCCCCGACGAACCTGACTCGCCGGCCGGCGGCGCCACGATCCGGCCGCCGTCGCTGCTCGACTCGCTGGCCACGCTCGTGGCGCTCGTGGTGCTCATCGGGGGCAGCCTGCTGCTGTTCGGCCTCGACGTGCTCGATGGCCTCGATCACGAGCGCGATCTTCATCCTGCTCGCCGAGGGCGCGTTGATCGGGGTGTGAAACCTCTCGGCACGATCCCGGCGCTCGTCTACTACGGCATCCAGCTCCTCGCGCCGACCTGGTATCACGTGGCCGCGACGCTCATCTGCCGCTGTCGGAGGCGACGATCCTCGCCGCGCGGGTGGCGACGTCTACGCGAAGGAACGTCGGAAGTGGGACAGCGGCGCCAACCTCGTGGCGATGGAGCCCGGAGTCGTGGTCGCCTACGACCGCAACGTCACGACGAACTCGCTGTTGCGCAGGGCCGGGGTCGAGGTCGTCATGTTCGTGTGCGTCACGGCGTCGGTCCACCGCCGGATGCACATGCACACGCGCGTGTCGACGGGAACTCCGTGAGCATCCCCCGGACGAGTTCGCGCAGCCGGCCCACCTGCTGCTCGAAGAACGTGAACACCGCGTCCTGCGTGACGGGCTCGTGGGAGGGATCGTCGTCCACGCCGGTGTCGTAGTCCGTGATGAGCCCGATGCCCGCGTAGCACATGCCCAGCTCGCGGCACAGGGCGACCTCGGGGTACTGCGTCATGTTGATCAGGTCCCAGGACTGCGACCGGTACCAGCGCGACTCGGCCCGGGTGGCGAACCGGGGTCCGGGAATGACGACGACCGTGCCGCCGTCGTGCGCGTGCATGCCGTGTCGCCGCGCGACCGCCAGCGCCAGCGTTCGCAACTCGGGACAGTAGGGATCGGCGGCCGAGAGGTGGAAGACGCCCGGCCCGTCGGAGAACGTGTCGCCACCTCGGCGGGTGAGATCGACGAACTGGTCGACCATCACCAGGTCGCCCGGGTGGACGTCCGGCCGGAGCGAGCCCGCCGCGAACGGTGCCAGCACCGCCGTCACGCCGAGGTGATGCAACGCCCAGCAGTTGGCGCGGTAGTTGATCCGGTGGGGTGGGAGCTCGTGGTTCGGCCCGTGGCGGGGAACGAACGCGACGGTGCGGCCGTCGATGGTCTCGACGTGGAGCGGCCCGCTCGCCGGGCCGTACGGGGTCTCGACCTCGACCTCGTGGGCACCGTCGGTCAACGAGTAGAAGCCGGAGCCCCCGATGACGCCGATCTCCGCCGTCGTCTTCACGGCGAGATGCTCGCGCGATCGGCTTGGAACCGCGCCGCCCGGCGAAGGAGCAACGCGCCGAGACCGGCCGCGAGCACCGACGCGAGCAGCACGCCGGTCTTGGCGGCGTCGACCAGGCCGCGGTCCCCGCGGTACGCGAGGTCGGCGATGAGCAGGCTCACGGTGAAGCCGATTCCCGCCGAGGTCGCGACGGCGACGACGTGACTCCAGCGGACGCCGTTGGGCAACGACGCGAGACGGAACCGGACGGCCAGCCAGGTGAACAGCGAGATCCCGAGGGTCTTGCCGGCCATCAGGCCGGCGACGATGCCGAGCACGATCGCCCGGCGGTCGGCGTGCGAGAACGCGGCGCCCTCGAACCGTACGCCCGCGTTGGCGAGCGCGAACAGGGGCACGATCACGAAGCTCGTCGGCGGGTGCAGGCGGTGCTCGAGCTGCTCGACCGGCGAGGTGACCCGGCCCGGGAGGGGCCGGGCCGGGGTGAGCAGGCCCAGGACGACCCCGGCGATGGTGGCGTGCACCCCCGACCAGGCGACCGCGGCCCACAGGGCGACGCCGGGCAGGAGGTACCAGCCGATCCGCTCCACGCGCGCGAGCCGCAGCACGACGATCGCACCGAGCGCGACGGCCGCCAGCGCGAGCCCGGCGACGCGTATACCGGTGCTGTAGACGCCGGCGATGACGACGATGCCGCCGACGTCGTCGACGATCGCCAGCGTGAGCAGGAAGAGCCGGAGGCCGGGCGCGAGCCCGCGCCCGAAGTAGCCGACCAGCGCGAGCGCGAACGCGATGTCGGTCGCCATCGGGATGCCCCACCCGTGCGCCGTGCCGGTGGCCGCGTTGCACGCGACGAAGATCGCGGCGGGGACGACCATCCCGCCGACCGCGGCGAGCGCGGGCAGCATCGCCGCGCGCGGGTCGTGCAGCTCGCCGACGACGAGCTCGCGCTTGATCTCGAGCCCGACGACGAGGAAGAAGAACGTCATCAGCGCGTCGTTCACGATGTGCTGCGGGGTCGTGGTGAGCGACTGGCTGCCGACGGACCACTCGAGCGGCCGGTGCCAGAACGACTCGTAGCCGCCGGGCCACGGGGAGTTCGCCCACGCCAACGCGACCACCGCCGCCCCGGCGAGCAGCACGGCACTGGCGGACTCGGTGTCGAGGAACTCCCGCACGGCGATCGAGAGGCGCCCTCCTCGGATGCGTCCCGCCCCGCGTTCCGGTCCGGAACCGGAGTCCGAGTCGGCCTGCGGGTCGGGGTCTCGGTCGGGGTTCGGGTGGTCCTGGGTCATCGGGCCTCGTCCGGTCGCGTGGGCGCCTGCCGCCGACCAGACTTCCCGGCACACCGGCGCCGACTCTACCGGGCGGCCCGCCGTCCGAGCGGTTGTATGCCAGCTCCAGATCGGTGGCAAGCTCACGGGCGAAGTGCGGGCCGCTGGAGCGGACGAGCCGGATCGACCCGGCCCACCGGGTGTTCCGGCGGCGGTGCCGGCGACGATCCGTGATCCGGGCGGGAGTTTGTGAAAGGATGTCCCCCGGTAGGGCTCGAAGGCGGGCCGGCCGGAGTTCCGGGCGTCAGCTCGGGGCGGGGCCGGTATGGGAGGTTCGAAGACGTGCGAACGCTACGGCGAGTCGCGATCTCGCTCATCGTGTCCAGCGCGGCAACCGCCGGGTTGGCGATCACCATGGCCACGCCGGCCGCGGCGCACCATCCGGATCTGACCGTCGCGACGGGCGGCTGCGTGGACGGCCACGAGGTCATCAACGTCACGGCGACCGCGTGGGAGACCCCCGATACGCCGCGCCGGGTGAATCACAGCATCGGGATCAGTGTGGACGGCGTGCAGGTGGCGACCGGTGCGTTCCTGCCCGAGAACAACTACTCGTTCAGCCTGGTCATTCCGACGACGCCCGGCACGCACGTCGTGCGCGCGACCGCGCTCGTACCGTGGGGGCCGAACGAGGAGTACACCAGCGACGACCCGTACCGCGAGTCGACGGTCACCGTCGAGGCGTGCCCGACGACCACGACGGCCACGCCGACGACCGAAGCCGCGATCACGACCGTCCAGGTCAAGGGCACCGAGGTGACGACCGCGCCGGCGACCACCGCGGAGCCGGGGAGCTCGACCAGCGCGCCGACCGCCACCAAGGAACTGCCGCGCACCGGCTCCGACAACGAGGGCGTCGTGTTCCTGGCGATCGGCCTGCTTCTCGGCGGCGCGACGCTCCTGGGTGTCGAGCGGCGCATGCGGACCGCGAGGAAGCGCTCCTAGCGGAGGGACGCATCTGAATCGACTGCGGGGGCCGGCCTCGGCGACGCTGAGGTCGGCCCCTGTCGCGTCCGGACAGGCGCGTCGGGGTGGAGAGGACGGGCATGGGTCTCGAGCGGCTGACGCGTTGGTGTTACCGGCGGCGCTGGGTCGTCCTCGCGTCGTGGGTGGTCGCGTTCGTTGCGTTCGGTGCCCTCGGTCAGGCGGCGAAGGGGGACTACAGCCGGACCTTCTCGCTGCCGGGCTCGGAGTCGCAGCGGGCCTTCGACATGCTGAAGCAGCGATTCCCGCTCCGTTCCGGCGACAGCTTCGACATCGTGTTCAAGGCCCGGGACGGCGTGACGGACGCGGCGACGCAACACGACATGGAGGCGTTCTTCGACCTGCTCCAGAAGAAGTTCGCCCACGTGGTCTCGGTCGACGGGCCGTACGGGCCCGCGGGGGCCGGCCGGATCTCGCGTGACGGGAAGATCGCGATCGCCACCGCCCAGCTCGACGTGCGGGTCGACGGGGTCTCCAAGGCCGAGGCGAGCGACCTGATCGACGCGGCCGAGCGAGTCAACCGCCCCGGGCTCCAGGTGGAGCTCGGCGGCTTCGTGATCCAGCTGGGCGAACAGCCGCCACAGGGCGCGAGCGAGCTCATCGGGATCCTCGCCGCCGTGGTCATCCTCCTGGTCGCGTTCGGGTCGCTGCTCGCCATGGGGCTGCCGATCCTGGTCGCGGTGGTCGGGATCGGGATCGGCCTGGCGATCGTGGAGCTGCTCGCGCACGTGGTCGCGGTGCCGGAGTTCGCGCCGCAGGTCGCGGCGATGATCGGGCTCGGCGTCGGGATCGACTACGCGTTGTTCATCGTGACGCGCTATCGAACCGCGCTCGCGCACGGCAAGGATCCGCTCGACGCCGACATCGAAGCGGTCGTCACCTCCGGCCGCGCCGTGCTGTTCGCGGGGACGACGGTCGTGATCTCGCTGCTCGGCCTGTTCCTCATGCGGTTCTCGTTCCTGAACGGCCTGGCCCTCGGGGCGTCTGCCGCCGTGCTGATGACGATGCTCGCGTCGATCACGCTCCTTCCCGCGATGCTCGGCTTCGCGGGGCGCCGGATCGACGCGTTGCGCGTGCCGTTCCTCCATCACACGAGCACCGACCACCGGGCGACGCTTGCGTACCGATGGAGCCGGGAGGTCCAGCGCCACCCGTGGGTCACCAGCCTGTGCTCCCTGGGGGCATTGCTCGTGCTGGCCGTGCCCATGCTGTCGCTCCACTTCGGGACGGCCGACGCGGGAAACGACCTGCGCACGCAGACGACGCGACGGGCCTACGACCTCACCAAGGAGGGCTTCGGGCCCGGTTACGCCGGCCCGCTGCTGCTCGCGGTACGCCTGCCGGGCGACGGCTCGAAGACGGCGCTCGATCGGCTCGGGCAGGCGGTGCAGTCGACGCCGGGCGTCGCCTTGGTGACGCCGCCGCAACTCAACCCGGCCGGGGACGCCGCGGTGGTGACGGTGTTCCCGAAGACGTCGCCGCAGGACGACGCGACCGACGACCTGGTGCACCGGCTGCGCGACGGCGTCATCCCGAAGGCGGTACACGGCACGGGCGCGACGGTCGCGCTCGGAGGTGTCACCGCGGTGACGATCGACTTCAGCGCCCGGATCGCGGCGCGCCTGCCGTGGTTCATCGGTGGGGTGATCGTGCTGTCGTTCCTGTTGCTGCTCGTCGTATTCCGGTCGGTGCTCGTGCCGTTGAAGGCCGCCGTGATGAACCTGTTGTCCGTCGGCGCGGCCTACGGCGTGATCGTCGCGGTGTTCCAGTGGGGCTGGTTCAAGGACTTCCTCGGCATCGAGAAGGGACCCATCGAGGCCTGGGTGCCGATGATGCTCTTCGCGATCCTCTTCGGCCTGTCGATGGACTACGAGGTGTTCCTCATCTCCCGCATCAAGGAGGAGTACCTGAAGACCGGCGACAACGCCGAGTCGGTGGCCGACGGCCTGGCGGCAACGGCGCGCGTCATCACGGCGGCGGCCGCCATCATGATCGCGGTGTTCCTCTCGTTCGTGTTCGGGGAGCTGCGCGTGCTCAAGCTCATGGGTGTCGGCCTGGCCGTCGCGGTGTTCATCGACGCGACCCTCGTCCGGATGGTGCTGGTCCCGTCGACCATGGAGCTGCTCGGCGACGCCAACTGGTGGTTCCCGAAGTGGCTCGACCGCATCGTTCCGCACGTGGCGGTGGAGGCACTGGAGGCCCCGGAGACCGACGAGCTCGTCGGCCCCTGAGTCCGGGCCCGCGCCGGTCCGCGTCAGGCGGTTCCCGACGTGAGCCGTTCGACGAGCGCGGCGGTGAAGTCGTCGAGCGACGCCGGTTCGTGCCGGCCGAGCGGCTCGGCGTAGAGCGCGACCAGGCTGTGCTCCTCCACGCCGGTGACCTCGATCATGATCGAGGTCACCTCGTTCACCTCGTCGGGGGCGCCCTTCGTCACGATCACCTCGAGGATGCCGTTCTGCCGGTCGACGTAGGAGACGAACCCGATCGCGTGCGATGCCTCGACCAGCGCGAAGTAGGCGTCCTCGGGCGACAGCGCGAGCAACAGCCGGGTGCCTTCCCCGACCTCGGCTGCGGCCCGATTCGCCGCCGTTGCCGAGCCCGTCGTAGGAGCCGTTGCGGGGGCTGACGCGGAGGCCGGTGCGGCGACGGTGCTGCCGGCCGGTCGACGAGCCTCACCCCGGTCGGTCCGCAGGACGCGGTACGCCGTGTTCAGCGCGGCGGTGCGTTCGGTCCGGGCGCGCCGCCGGCTCGGCGAATCGTCCACGCCGCGATCCGGATGGTGCTCGCGCAGGGCGGCGCGGTACGCGGCCCGGATCTCGTCGGGAGCCGCCGACGGGGCCACGCCGAGGATGGCGAGCGCCTCGGTTCGTTCCACCCCGGCATTCTGACGCCCGCGCCGCGCCCGTACGACCCTGGACGCCCGTTCCGTACGCAACGTAGGATTCCCATACGCGACGTCTCTGTGGAGGAAATGCGACGCGTGGCGTCACCTGAATGACGCGGAACCGAGTCAGGGGGAGGTCGTGGCGCGACGGACGCCTCGGGGACAGGACACGCGCGAGCGGATCATGAACGCGGCGCTCGCCGAGTTCGCCGCGCGCGGCTACCCGCACGTCACCGTGGAGGAGATCGCGGAGGCGGCCGGGGTCACGAAGGGTGCCTTCTACTACTGGTTCCGCGACAAGGACGACCTCGGCCGCGACCTCCAGCACGAGCTCTGGGACCGCATCACGAGCCGCGGGGTCAGCACGTTCGACTCGTCGGCCGACGTCGTGACGAGCCTGCGCCGCGGGTTCGAGGCGCACCTCGAGGCGCTCGACGACCTCGGCGCGGCCCGGTTCTTCCTGCGGGAGGCGTGGGCGATCCCCGGGTTGGACGCGGCCGGGCGGGTCGACCACGACGCGGCGATCGAGCTGTTCGCGGGCATGTTGCGGGCGGCGATCGAGCGAGGAGAGCTGATCCCGCTCGACGCCGAGGCGCTCGCCCGGGTGCTTCTCGGCGCGTTCGCCGAGGGCACGCTGCACGTCCTGACGACGGGCGAGCCCGGTCCGACGCTGGCGGTCATCGAGTGCCTGCTGGAACCGCTGCGCGTGCAGCCCGCGCGACGGCCGTCGCGCAACCGGAGCCGGGCGTCGTGACCCAGCTTGCCGGTTCGGTGGTGCTCGTCACCGGTGCGTCGCGCGGGATCGGCGCGGCCGTGGCGCAGGCAGCCGCGAACCGGGGGGCTCACGTCGCGCTGCTGGCGCGTTCGGGTGGCGACCTCGACCGCGTGCGTGGCTCGCTCCGGGGGGACCGCCACCTCGCCGTCGTCGCCGACCTCGCCGATCCCGGGTCGACCGGCGGCGCCGTGGCGCGCGTGGAGCAGGAGCTCGGGCCGGTCGAGGTGCTCGTGAACAACGCCGGGATCGGCGCCTACGGCGCGATCGCCGAGACCGACCTCGCGGTGTTCGAGCGCATGATGTCGGTGAACTATCTCGGGACGGTCGCGATCACCAAGGCCGTTCTCGGGGGGATGATGGCGCGACGCCGCGGACACGTCGTCACGGTGGCATCGGTCGCGGGGCGGATGGCGGCCCCGTTCGAGGCGGCGTACTCCGCGTCGAAGTACGCGCAGGTCGCGTTCAGCGAAGTGCTCGCAGTGGAGGCGGCGCCGTTCGGCATCGGCGTCTCGCTCGTCGACCCGGGGGTCGTGGCAACCGCGTTCTTCGAGACGCGGGGCAAGCCGTACGAGAAGTCGTTCCCGAAGCCGATCGCGCCGGGCAAGGTGGCCGATGCCGTGATCGGTGCGGTCGAGCACGACCGGGCGGAGGTGTTCGTACCCCACGCGATGCGCGTCGCGTACACGATGACGGCACTCGCCCCGCCGCTGGCCGCGAGCGGCAAGCGCCGGACCTTCGCCCGCGAACTCTCCGACCTGGTGGCACGCCACCGGGAAACGAACACCGCGTCGACGACCGTCGACGTTGCCGACCGAGAGGAGCATCGGTGACCGACACCCGCACCCCGCTCGCCGTTCGCGACGCGGCGCACCTGATCCACCCGGTGACGCCGCCCAACGAGATGATCACGCAGGGCGCCCGGGTCGTCGTCTCGGGCGACGGCTGGACGATCACCGACGACCGCGGTCGCGAGCTCATCGACGGGTTCGCCGGGCTCTGGTGCTCGGCCGTCGGTCACGGCCGCGACGAGATCATCGAGGCCGTCGAACGTCAGATGCACGAGCTCGACTACTTCACGACGTTCCACGGTCAGTCACACCCGCGGGCGATCGAGCTCGCGGAGCGCCTCGCCGGGATGTTCCCGCCCGAGTACGGGCTGAACCACGTGATGTTCTCGTCGGGTGGCTCCGAAGCGAACGAGACGAACATCAAGATCGTGCGCATGTACTGGGCGCTCCAGGGCCAGGAGCGCCGCAACGTGGTGGTCGGGCGTCATCACGGCTATCACGGCCTCACCATCGCCACGATGACCGCGACCGGCATCATGCCGATGCGCTGGAACTTCGGGCCCGAGCCGGCCGGCTTCGCGCACGTGCCCGCCCCGTACTGCTACAAGTGTGAGCTCGGCAAGACCTACCCCGACTGCGCGCTCGCGTGCGCGGACTCGCTCGCGCAGCTCGTCGAGGAAGCGGGGCCGGAGACGATCGGGGCGTTCATCGCCGAGCCGGTCATCGGTGCGGGCGGGATCATCCCGCCGCCGCCCGACTACTTCGCCAGGATCCGCGAGATCTGCGACCGGTACGGCATCCTGCTGATCCTCGACGAGGTCGTCACCGGCTTCGGGCGCACCGGCACCATGTTCGGGTTCGAGCAGTACGGCGTCCAGCCCGACATCGTCACGCTGGCCAAGGGCCTCACGAGCGGGTACCTGCCGCTCGGCGCGTCCGTGGTCTCCGACGAGGTCTGGGGCACGATCACCTCGAAGCTGCCCGCGCAGATGCCGTTCAGCCACGGGTTCACCTACTCGGGGCACCCGGTGTGCTGCGCGGCGGCGCTGGCGAACCTCGACATCATCGAGCGCGAAGACCTGCCGGCCAACGCGGCGAAGGTCGGAGACCATCTCATGGGCCGGATGAAGGAGCTCGAGCGGTACGACTCGGTTGGCGAGGTCCGGGGCCTCGGCCTGATGATCGGCATCGAGCTCGTCGCCGACAAGGCCACGAAGCGCGGGTTCCGGATGCCGCACAGCGCGTGCAGCCGGGTCGAGCACGAGGCCTGGGAGCGCGGGCTCTACGCGCGGGCGATGGGCACGGAGGTCATCGGCCTCGCGCCGCCGCTCACCATCGACGTCGCGACCGCCGATCGCATGGTCGAGATCCTCGCCGCGTCGATCGAGGCGATGGAGGCCGACCTGATGCCCGCCGAACGTGCGGTCGTCGCGCGCGAACCGTCGACGTTCGTGTCCACGCCACGCGAGTTCTTCGAGGAGGTGCTGCCGAAGCGCATCCGCCGGGACGCGGCGAAGGGCCTCGACCTCGTCGTGCAGTTCTCGCTCGGCGGCGAGCACGGCGGGGTGTGGACCCTGACGATCCACGAGGGCGACGTCGACATCGCCGAGCCCGACCAGGAGATCGAAGGCGCCACGTGCACCATCCGCATGACCGCGGCCGACTGGGTGCGCCTGGCGAACGGCGAGCTGTCCGGCGAGCAGGCGTTCATGACGCAGAAGCTCACGCTGGAAGGCGACCTGGGCCAGGCCGCGAATCTCATGGCGCTGGGGATCATGTGAGCGTGAAGGGACCCCTACCCATCTGCTCGCGGATCGGCACGAACTCGGGCATCAGCATGGCGCGGCGCTGCCAGTTGGCGCCGTCGACCACCAGGGTGTGGCCGCTGATGTACGACGCGTAGGGCGACGCGAGGAACGTCGCCGCCCATCCCAGCTCGTACGGGTATCCGACCCGGTGGGCCGGCACCCGCTTCGCCTCGTTCTTGCGGCGTTCGGGACCTTCACCCCGGCCTTCGCCGCAGCCGAGTGGGCGAAGCCGGGCCTGCCGGTCCAGGAGTATGCGGCGCCGATGTTGATGATCGAGCCCGGCGTCCGGGCGGCGAGCGCGGGCGCCCGAACTCGCGCGCGCAGTAGAAGGTGCGCCGATGGCCTTGCCGAGGCTCCCAGTGGGGGCGGTTCGGGCAGTCCCGTCTCGGCGTGCTCCTCGGTCGTGGCCGTGGGGACGGTCGGGCGGTGTGGGCAGAGCCGGCGCGCTCACCAGCGGTCCTCGTCCCGGGTGCCGAACCGATCGGTGTAGAACCTCAGCGCGGCGCGGCGCTCGACGGGATCGACGCCGAACACCGAGAGGTCGTACTCGATCGTGCCGAACTTGCCGCGGGGGTGGTCGGCCATGAACGCGTCCATCGCGCCGCGAACGTCGGCTGTGAAGGCGCGGCCTGCGACGGCGTAGATCCGCTCGACCGTGGCGATGTCGCCGGCCATGAAGTCGTGGAACGTCACGTCGACGGTCTGTTCCGGCGGGAGGAGCTCGTGGCCTGCGACACAACCCTGCAGCATCTGCTGGACGCGGAGGCTCCAGTAGGCGCCGATCTCCAGCGGGTCGATGCGGTCGCCGTTCATGCGGGCGGTGTAGCCGATCATCGTGCACAGCGATGCCGTGACCGACACCGGGTCGCGGTGGGTGACCACGAAGGTGGCATCCGGGAACACGGAGCGGAGCGGACCGAACTGCTCGATGTGCTGCGGCGACTTCAGGACCCAGTGCGTCCCGCCGCGCAGCCACTGGAGCGCCTGGAGGACCGTCTTCAGGTACCGGTAGTGCGGTGTCTGGTCGTGCGTCAGGTAGTAGTCGCGCCACGAGGGGACGTACGAGGTGGTCTCGAAGAGCATCGTGGAGAAGTCGACGGCGAGAAGCTGGATCTCCTCGTGCACGTGCTCGACCGTCATCTCGTGCATCCGCTTGAACAACGGCATGGTGCGATTGACGATCTCGAGCGCGAACGCGGTCCGCTCGAGCCGGGGATCGGGCTCGCCCGGAGCCGGTTGCTCGGCCTCCGGGAGCACCGGTTCGAGGCTCTCCCAGTAGGGGAGCGACCGCAGCCCGGGGTCGGCCGAGATCAGGTTGTGGAGGTGGGTGGTGCCGGTGCGGGGCATCCCGCAGATGATGATCGGGCGCTCGATCTCGACGTCGTGGATCTCGGGATTGCGAACGAGGAGGTCCTGGACCAGCGCCCGGTTGCGCAGGAGCTGCTTGGCGAACGTGTACTGCGCCACCACGCCCCAGGCGCCGAGAACGCCGGGCCGGTTCCACGCGTCGAGGAGCACGTCGAGTCGCTCGCGGTAGTCGGGCGGACCGAAATCGTCGACGCCGAGCTCGGCGGTGACGTCGGCGTGCAGCGCGCCGGAGTCGAGGCGGAGCTCCGCCGCGATCGGCTCGACCGACGCGCGCAGCGCGGCGATGTCAGCGTCGAAGCGCGGCTGCGCGTAGTCGTCGATGCGCACCGCTGCGGGCCGCCCGCCCGCGTTCTTCCCCCTCATCCTGACCTCACTGGGTGGGATTCACGCGACCGCGGACGCGTGAATGCCGCGTTCCGTGATTGATCCATTCCAGGTGGGGTCGGCGATGGGCCACGGGTGTGAGCATCTGCACCTCGAGCCAGTGGCCTCCATCCCAGGTGTCTGCATCCCGGACGTCCTTCTTCCGATCGGTCGGGCCCCGTGGACGCGGCCAACGGTCGTCGTTCCTGACCGCGGGTTCCAGGCGGGCGAGCTGTGCTCATCAGCCTATCCATGCGGTGTGACGAGAACCCCCGGGACCGAGCGTCTGCGGCGTCGCATCCACGCGTCCGCGGGCGCGGCAGGACCGGACCGGACCGGACCGCTCGAGACGATGGCGGGTTCGAGGCCCTCGGTCGCTCCTAGGCTCACGACCGTGACGGCCTCTTCGGTGCCCGCGCTGCCCGAGCTCGACCTCCTCGATCTCACCTGGCGGCCGTTCCGGTGGCGGATGGGTCTGCGACCGCTCGACCTTGCGGACTGGATCCTGACCGATCGCCGTTACGACGCCGACCTCGCCGAGAAGCGCCGCCTGTACGCGGAGTCCTCGGCGCAGGTCGTCGCGTCCGTGCCCGGAACCGAGCCGGCCGCGGCCGAGGTGCTCGAGGCGTTGTGCGCGCACCTCGTGGTGCTCGACCCCGTCCGGTTCGGCGTCTCGGCAGCGGCGCTGCGGGCCTCGCTCCCGGGGGCGCACCCGATCGAGCAGGCGGGGTTGCTGGTGCAGGAGGACCTGTGCCTGCACACGGTCGTCGACGGCCGCCTGGTGCTGAGCGCCGCGTCGCTGTGCTTCCCGACCCGGTGGCGGTTGTCCGACAAGATCGGCCGGCCCGTCGCGGAGATCCACGAGCCGGTACCCCGGTACGCCGGGATCGCGGCCTCCGTGGACCGGGTGCTCGCCCGGCTCCGGGTCGACCGGCCGGTGTGCCGCACGAACTGGAGCGTCCTGGACGACCCGGCCCTGCACCAGCCGCCGGCCCGCGAGCGCGAGACGGTGGGCCGGATCACGGGCGTCGACGCCGGGGAACGGCTGTGGCTACGCGTCGAACGCCAGACCCTGCGCCGGTTCCCGGAGCACGACTCGGTGCTGTTCACGATCCGCGTGTTCCAGCGGTCCTTCGCGGAGCTCGCCGCCCGGCCCGACATCGCCGCGTGGTTGGCCGCCTCGATCGCGGCCCTGCCCGACGACGTGGCGCGCTACAAGGGCATCGCGCCGTTCGGAGCCGGGGCGGTCGAGTACCTCGAACGCCTCGCTACTTCCGACGCTTGAACGGTTTGCGCGCGTAGGCGACGACCGATGGAGCCCGACGTGCGTATGCGACGCGAACCGTTCAACCGTCGAGGTCGTCGACGAGCGGCCCGTAGGCGTCGGGCCGGCGCGTGCGCAGGAACGGGAACAGCGCCAGCCAGTCGCGGCGGGCGTCGAGGTCGAGGTCGGCCACGAGCACCGCGGGCTCGTCGCGTGGCGCCTGGACGAGCACGCGGCCGTACGGGTCGCTGATGAACGACGAGCCGTAGAACGTGATCGGTGGATCGCCCGGCTCGGTGCCGGTCCGGTTCACCGCGACCATGAACGTCCCGTTGGCGATGCCCGTGCCGGTGATCACCTGCTGCCAGAGCGGCGCGGTGTCGAAGCCGGGATGGTCGGGCTCGGAGCCGATGGCGGTCGGGTACACGAGCACCTCGGCGCCGCGTAGCGAGTAGGCGCGGGCCAGCTCGGGGAACCACTGGTCCCAGCAGGTCGGGAAGCCGAACGCAGCCTGCTCGATCGCGACCACCGGGAACCCGGTGTCGCCCGGCCGGAAGTAGCGGTCCTCGTGGTAACCGGCGGTGACGGGGAGGTGCAGCTTGCGCGTGCGCGCGACGAGCGACCCGTCGGGCGCGACGCAGATCGCGGTGTTGTACCCGAGCCCGGGATCGTCGCGCTCCGGTCGCTCGTACAGCGACGCGTGGACGTACACGCCATGGCGTGCCGCGGCATGGGCCGCGAACGCGAACGTGGGGCCGTCGGGCAACGGCTCGGGCTCGATGCCGGGTCGCGGCCCGTCGGGCGAGACGGCGAAGTATCGGGAGAGCGTCAGCTCCTGGAGGCACACCAGGCGCGCGCCGTGAGCGGCAGCAGCCGCGATGCCGGCGGCGAGGGCCGCTTCGTGCTCGCCCGGATCCGGGTGCCAGCGCTCCTGCACCGCGCCGACGCGCAGCGGCGCGCGCTCGGCCGGCTCGACGCGCGCCGGCGAGGGCAGCAGCCCGTCGGTTGCGGTGATCACGCGCACGGTATCGGCACCTGCTGGGTCATGCAGTGGGGCCCACCGCCGCCGTACGCGACCCACGCGCCCGGTACGGGGACCACCTCGCGGTCGGGATAGCACCCGGCGACGATCTCGAGGGTGCCGTCGTCGGCGGGATGACCCGTCACGGGGACGATCACCGCGCCGTTCACGGCGTAGAGGTTCGCGTAGGGGACCGGCAGGCGCTCGCCGTCGATCTCGACGTACGCGAGCTCGGGGAGCTCGACCACCGTGAGCCGCTGCCCGGCGGCGTCGACCGAGGCGTCGAGCGCCTGCCGGTTCGCCCGGGCTCGGTCGTGTTCGGGATCGTGACGGTCGGCACAGGACTGCAACAGAACCATGCCCGGTTCGGGGAACGCGATCGAGTTGTCGACGTGCCCGTCGGTGTCGCGGTCGTCGATGCCGTACGGGATCCACACGATCGCCGTCACGCCGAGCGCGTCCGCGAGGACGGCCTCGATCTCGGAGCGCGTCATCGACGGGTTCCGGTTCGGGTGCAGGAGGCACTGCTCGGTGGTGACCATGGTCCCCTGCCCGTCGACCGCGATCGCGCCGCCCTCGAGGACCATCGGAACCTCGCGTCGCGCGTCGCCGGCGAGCTCGCACCATCGCCGTGCGATCGTGGCGTCGGTGTCGTACGGCACGTACTTGCCACCCCATCCGTTGAACGCGAAGTCCACGCCCCGGCGGACGGCGCCGTTCGTCACGTAGACCGGCCCGGTGTCGCGCACCCACGAATCGTCGAGCGCGAACTCGACGACCTCGACCGTCTCGCCGCAGAGGGCGCGGGCCTCGTCCGTGTCGTCCGGCCGGGCGAGCACCGTGACCGGTTCGAACCGCGCGATTGCCCGCGCCACCCCGGCGAACGCCCGTCGCCCCTCGCCGAGGTGGCCGCGCCAGAGGCTCTCGCGGCACGGGAACGCGATGAGCGTCCGTTCGTGCGGCGCCGTCTCGGCGGGCATCCGCCACGCGTGTGCCGTGTGCTCCAAGAGTTCCCCCGACGCCCGTACCGTGCGGGAGCGTATCGTTCGGGTCGGACTGCGAGGAGGAGGATCCGTGGCCGGGCTGTCACCACACCTGCAACAGGCGACGGGCGTCACCGCGGTGCGCGGGGAGGGCTGCCACCTCTTCGACGCGGCGGGGCGCCGCTACCTCGACTTCACCTCCGGCATCGGCGTCACGAGCACCGGGCACTGCCATCCGGCGGTCGTCGAGGCCGTCCGGCGCCAGGCCGGTACGCTCATCCACGGCCAGTACACGACGGTCGTGCACCCGGGGCTCCTGGAGCTCACCCGTCGCCTCGGCGAGGTGTGCCCGGGTGCGATCGACACGTTCTTCTACGCGTCCGCGGGGACGGAGGCGGTGGAGGCGGCCGTCAAGCTCGCCAAGCAGGCGACCGGGCGGACCAACGTGATCGCGTTCCAGGGCGGCTTCCACGGCCGGAGCACGGGGTCGCTGTCGATGACGACGTCGAAGGTCGCGTACCGGGCCGGGCTCCAGCCGATGATGGGCGGCGTGTTCGTCGCACCGTTCCCGTACCGCTACCGCTACGGGTGGGACGACGACGAGACCGTCGAGTTCTGCCTGCGCGAGCTCGACTACCTCTTCGCCACCCAGACCGCGCCGGCCGAGACCGCCGCGATCGTCGTCGAGCCGGTGCTCGGCGAGGGAGGGTACGTGCCCGCGCCCGATGCCTTCCTGCGCGGGCTGCGCGCGCGTTGCACCGAGCACGGCATCGTGTTCGTCGTCGACGAGGTGCAGACGGGCTTCGGGCGCACCGGCACCTACTGGGGCCTGGACCCCGCCGGCGTCGAACCCGACGTCGTCACGATCGCCAAGGGGCTCGCCTCGGGGTTCCCGCTGTCGGCGATGGGCGCGGCGGCGGAGCTGATGGCGAAGGCGTGGCCGGGCTCCCAGGGCGGCACCTACGGCGGCAACGCGGTGTCGTGCGCGGCGGCGCTCGCCACCCTCGACGTGATCGAGTCCGAAGGGCTGGTCGACAACGCGGCGCAACGGGGCAAGGAGCTCATCGACTGTCTGCGCGGGCTGCAATCCGCCTACCCCGGGCTGATCGGCGACGTGCGCGGCCGCGGTCTCATGTGCGCGATCGAGCTGAACGTCGACGCCGGTGCGACCAGGGCAATTCTCCAGGCCGTCGAGGCCGAAGACCTCCTGCTGCTGCCGTGCGGCCCACTGGGCAACGTCGTGCGGTGGGTCCCGCCGTTGGTGGTCTCGTCCGATCAGGTCGTGGAGGGCGTCGCCGCGTTCGCGCGGGGTGTCGCCCGCGCCGGGTACCTCGGCTGACCCGACGAGTGGCGCCGACGTGAGCGACGGGCCCGAGCCGCGCGGCTCGAATCCCGCGGTGACGAGGAGCTGCCGAACCTGCCGCTCGACCTGCCTCGCCGGCTCGGCCCGCGCACCGACTGGTCCCGCCGCGTCCTCCCACCATTCTTTCGATGGAATCCCCCAATAGTGCGGGGAATCCATCGAAAGAACGATGGAGGGTCCGGTCAGCGGGCGGTGATGGTGACGTTGGTGGCGGTGTGGGCGTCGGTGGTGTCGCCGGTGCCGGCGGTGAAGCCGACGAGGACGGTGGGTGGGAGGGTGACGGCTTTGGTGAGGTATTGGGTGCCGTCGATCTTGACGGTGATGGTGCCGTTGGTGGTGGTGATGGTGAGGTGGTGGGTGCCGGTGCGGAGGTTGGGGACGGTGGTGTTGGTGGCGGCCCAGGTGAGGCTGTCGGTGTTGCCGGTGGCGTAGCCGGTGGCGATGCCGGCGAAGTTGTTGGAGGGGTCGGTGCTGTTCCAGTTCTTGTAGGTGTCGAGGGCGATGGCGGTGCCGTTGATGCCGGCGTAGCCGAGTCCGCCGCCGAGGGCGCCGAGGGCGGTGGGTCCGGCGGTGGGGTTGGCGAGGGTGAAGGTGAGGCCGTCGGCGCCGGTGGTGCCGCCGCCGGTGAGGGTGGCGTCGAAGTCGACGGTGAGGTTGGTGGAGGGCACGGCGGTGGGGTAGAAGGCCGAGCCGCGTTGTGACGTGGCGTTGGGGGTGAGTTGGAGGGCGGTGCCGACCATCGACGCGTTGCCGTTGAGCTGCCAGGCCGTCGCCGACGGCGGCGGCACCGTGATCAGCGACGATTGCGAGTACGTCGCGGTGTAGGTCGCGGCGGCGGCCGCGGTCACCGTGTGGGTCGCGGCGCCGCCGTCGGACCACGAGCCGAACGAGTAGCTCGTCGAACCGAGCGTCTGGGAGGGCGGCGCGGTGAGCGTCACCTGGGAGTTGGTGACCGCGGTCTTCGTGAACGGGGTCGTGCCGGTGACCGAACCCGCGCTCAGGGTAAGACCGGGCGGGTTCGACGCCACCGTCAACGTGGTGGTCTTCGGGTAGATGGTGACGCTGGTCGAGCCGGTGAGGCCCAGTGAGTCCTTGGCGGTGAGGACGAGCTCGAGGTACGACGGGTAGTCGTGATCGGGCGCGGTGAACTGCCCGCTCGCGACCCCGACGGCGCTGAACACGTCGGGGTGCGTGTGACAGCTCGAGAGCGTCGCGCAGTGGTGGATGACGACCGACCACGAGAGCTGCGCGGGTGGGATCGCCTGGTTGCCGGCGTCGACGGCCGACCCGGAGAACGAGACGAGGTCGCCGACCGCGTAGGTCAGTGTCGACGCGGGCGTGGCGATGGTCGGCACCGGTGCACCCGCGACCACCGCGACCGTCGACGAACCCGTCAGGCCCGAGGCGTTGGTCACGGTGAGCTTCGCGGTGAACTTCCCGCGTTGGGTGTACGTGTGGCTGATGGTGGAGCCGGTCCCGGTCGTGCCGTCGCCGAAGTCCCACGAGTAGCCGGTGATCGCCTGGCCGCCGGGATCGGTCGAGCCACGGCCGTCGAACGCGACGGTCAACGGCAGCGGGCCGGACGGGGGTGAGGGCGTCGTGGCGATCACGGCCGACGGCGGGCTGGACGCGGAGCCGTACGAGAGCCGGCGCACGGTGCCGCCGTTGAGGTCGACCCAGACCAGGTCGCCGCCGAGCTGGGGTACCGACTGGAGGTCGACGGCGTCGGTGCCGCGCGCGAACGTCTCGATCTGCGTGGTGCTCGGCAGCCCGTTGCCGCCCGCGAGCATGGCGTAGACGCACTGCCGGCTGTAGTCGGCGAAGAACAGCGCGTTGGCGTAGCGCGACGGGTACGCGCCGCCGCTCCCCGGGTAGAACGCCAGGCCGCTGACCGACGATCCGGTGTACGCGCTGCCGCCGAGCGCGCACGTGTCCGCCGTCGTGGCCTGGTGCGGGTACGTGGCGTACGGCGCGACGGCGGTGCCGGCCGTGTACAAGGACTGGCACAACGTGAGGCCGAGGTTCTGGAACGTGGAGAGCGAGCCGGTGCCCTCGTAGCACGGCCAGCCGAAGTTCTGGGTGGTCGCGGCGAGCGGGTTCGTGATCCGGTCGATCTCCTCCCAGGCGTCCTGACCGACGTCGCCGGCCCAGATCTCGTTCGTTCCCGGTCGGAACGTCCAGCGGAACGGGTTGCGCAGCCCGTAGGCCACGATCCGCTTCTTGTTGGCGTCGGCCCCGGTGACGTTGACGTTGGGATTGTCGGCGGCGGCGTCGCCGGTGTCGGGGTTGACCCGGATGACCGTGCCGCTGAGGCGCGTCGGTTCACCCGAAGGCCGGCGGAACGACTGGGCACGCAACGCTCCGCCCTCCGCTGTGGGTGGTGTCATCGAACCGCCGACACCTCCGGGCGGGTCGCCGCACGGGTTGTTCGGCGAGCCGAACTGCCCGTAATCGGGGGTGTTGCCGTCGGCGTTGGCGCCCTCGCCGCCGCTCGCGTAGAGCATCCCGTCGCTCCCGACCGCGACCGTGCCGATGGAGTGCGTGTAGTACTGGATGCACCAGTCGTTGACGAGCACCTTCTCCGAACCGGCGACGATGCTCGTCCCGAGTCCGTTGTTGGCCACGGTCAACCGGGAGAGCCGCGCGCTCGCGAGGCAGCCGGTGCTCGTAGCGTTGGGGCACGCGTCGGTGTCCGTGCCCGCGGTCCCCCAGGTCGGCGCGGTGCCGCCGATGGCCGCGTCGTACGTGTAGAGCAGGTAGACGTACGGCCGGCGGGTCGCGGTGGCGGCGTCGCTCAGGTGCGGGTCGAGCGCGAGGCCGAGCAGCCCGCGGTCCCAGAAGTTGTGGACCGCGGTGCGCAGGTCGTAGCTCGACGGGTTGGTGTCGGCGAGGTTGGCGTAGATCTTCAGGACGCCGCGCTTCTCGATGACGAAGACCCGCCCGTCGGGAGCGAAGCGCACCGCGGTCGGGTTCACGAGGCCGCTCAGCAGCGTCGTCTCCTGGAACCCGGAGGGCAGCGTCGTCGCCGCGGCGCCGGGACGGGCGCCGAGCAACGAGGACGCCCCGGCGAGGAGTACGGCCGTCGTGGCGACCGCCAGCCAACGCGTCCGTGCGCGGTGCTTCATCCGTGCGCCCCCTTGGTGCAGCCGGTGCACCGGCCGGTTTCCCGCGATCCGTCGACTGTACGATGCCATACGCCCGGGATCGCGGCAATCGCGCGAGCCTGGTCCGGGTCAGGCGGGAGGGGCCGGGCGCCGATCACCTCCTGAACGGGCGGGTCGGGGCCCGGGCGGCACCATGGTCGGTCACGGCACCAGGGCGACGAGCGGGAGCTCTCACGGCATGTGGAAGGCGACGATCCGCGGGGTCGGCGCACGGCGGGTGCGCCTCGGGTTGACCGCGCTCGCCGTCGTGCTCGGCGTGTCGCTCGTGGCCGGGACGTACGTGCTCACCGACACGCTCGGCGCCTCGCTCGACCAGGTGTTCCAGCAGCTCGGCCGCGGTTCCGACCTCGTCGTGCGGGCGCCGTCGATGGCTCGCCCGGACTCGCCCACCCGGCCGCGGCTGCCGGACGCCGTCGCCGAGCAGCTGCGCGGGGTGCCGGAGGTCGGCGACGCACGGGGTGTGGTCTACGGGACCGCGAAGCTCGTCGACCCGACCGGCCGTCACGTCGTCCGCAACGGCGTGAACTCGGCGATCGGTACGTCGTGGACCGAGGGGCTCGGTCCCCTGACCGTGGTGTCGGGACGGGCTCCCGAGCGGGCGGGCGAGATCGTCCTCGACGACGGCACCGTCCGGCGCGAGAGGTTCCGCCTGGGTGGCCCCGTGCGGATGATCATCACGGGCGGGACGCAGCAGTTCCGCCTGGTCGGGACCGTAGCGCTGGGCGACCGGCGGGATCCGAGCGCCATCAGCTTCTTCGCCCTCGACCCGCAGACCGCGCAGGAGCGGTTCGACGCGAGAGGCCTGGCCGACTGGATCTACGTACGGGCACGGGCCGGGACCTCCGTCGAGCAGGCGGCGCAGGCGATCCGCGACCGTTTCCCGGAACTCGACGTGCAGGCACCCTCCGAGTTCGCCCACCAGGTCGCGCAGCCGACACGCGTCGCGCTCGGGTACGTCAACGACGCGCTCCTCGCGTTCGCGGCGATCGGGCTGTTCGTCGGTGCGTTCATCATCTTCAACACGTTCTCGATCCTGGTCCAGCAACGCACGCGGGAGCTCGCGCTCCTGCGCGCGCTCGGAGCCGGCGGCCGTCAGGTCGTGGTGTCGGTCGTGGTCGAGGCGACGGCCGTCGGGGTCGCCGGGGCGCTCGCCGGCTTGTTCCTCGGCATCGAACTGGCGCGCGGGTTGCTGGTGCTGGTCGGTGCACACGGGTTCCGGGTACCCGACGTCGGTCTCGTGGTGGAGCCGCGCACGATCGTCGCCGCGCTGATCGTCGGGCTCGCGGTGACGGTGGTCGCCGCGATCGTCCCGGCCGTCCGGGCCGCCCGGACGCCGCCGGTCGTCGGGATCGAGGACGCGCGCCCGGCGGCCGTCGCGCCTCTCCACCGCCGGGCCGTGATCGGCACGGTCGTCGTCGCCCTTGCCGTCGTGACGATCGCGTACGGCGTCACCCTGGCGGACACCCAGCTCGGTCGGGCCCTCACCGTGACGGGCGCGGGAGCGTTCGCGTTGTTCGCCGGGGTCGTCGTGGTCGGGCCCGCGCTGGCCGGCCCGCTGGCCCGTGCCGTCGGGGTGCGACCCGTCAACGTCGTGCTGGTCGTGGCCGGTGGGGTGGTGGCGATCGCCGCCGCCGCCGTCGGCATGCGTGCCATGGGCGACCAACGGTGGCCGCTCGCGGTCGCGGCAGGCGTGACCGCGCTCGGCGGCGTCGCGCTGGCGGTTGCGGGACCGATCGCGTTTGGCGTCCTGGGCGTCCTCGCGCGCGGGAACGCGTCGCGCAACCCGCGCCGCACGTCGGCCACCGCGCTGGCGCTGGTGATCGGGCTCACCCTGGTCTGCGTCGTGTCGACGTTCGGTGCGTCGGCGCGCGCGTCGCTCCGCTCGTCCATCGACCGATCGGTGCGCGCCGACCTGGTGATCAGCGACGAGCAGTTCGCCGGTTTCCCGACGCGCGTCGCGCGGCTGGCTGCCACGACGCCGGGCGTGGCCGCGGCGTCGGCGGTGCGGATCGAGAGCACCTTCACGGGCTCGGTCGGCACCGGGCGGGCGATCCGGTCGACACGGTTCGCGGGCGTGGACCCCACCACGATCGACCGGGTGGTGGACCTCGGGTACCGCGAGGGGAGCGCGCGCGGGCTCGAGTCGCCTGGGATCCTGCTCTCGGAGCGGGAGGCCGACGCGCTCGGCGTCCACGTGGGCGACCAGGTCGCGGCCGAGCTACCGCGTAGCGGCTACCGGCAACTCCCGGTGGTCGGGGTCTTCCGCAACAACCAGTTCACCGGGTCGATCACGCTCGACGCGCTCGTGACCATGGGCGTGTTGAGCGGCGGCCAGAGTGCGCAGCTGCTCGACACCTTCGTCTACGTGAAGTCGCAACCGGGCCGGACCGCCGCGACGCGCCGGGAGCTCCAACACGTGCTGCGCGACGAGTTCGTGCGCGTGGACACGCGCGACCAGTTCCGGCAACGCCAGGAGGACGTGGTCGGGGAGTTCCTCAACGTGCTCCTGGCGCTCCTCGCGTTCTCGTTGGTCATCGCCGTCGTCGGGATCGTCAACACGCTGTTCCTGTCGGTCCACGAGCGCACGCGCGAGCTGGGTCTGCTCCGCGTGGCCGGGATGTCGCGACGCCAGGTGCGCCGGCTCATCCGGGGGGAGTCGGTGATCGTGGCCATGATCGGTTCGGTGCTCGGCGTGGCGATGGGTCTGGTGTGGGGCTGGGCGTTGAACCGGGTGCTGCGGTACGAGGGCCTGGTCCGCTTCGTGGTGCCGGTCGGTCAGCTCGCGGTGTACGTGGTGCTGGCGGCTATCGCCGGCGTGGTCGCCGCGCTGGCACCCGCGTGGCGGGCCGCCCGGCTCGACGTGCTCGAGGCCATCGCCCAGGAGTAGTGACGGGTTACCGGCTCTTCGACAACGGTTGCGTTGAAATTCGCCCGTAGCGAGCAGAATTCAACGCAACAGTTGGCGGGCGGCGATCGCCGGCGTGGTCGCCGCGCTGGCACCCGCGTGGCGGGCGGCCCGGCTCGCCGTGCTCGAGGCCATCGCACAGGAATAGTGCCGTCACCGGGGCGCGGTCGAGATCGATACTCCCGCCCGGATTTCCCCGCGGCACGAACAGGTACCACACTGGCATTCATGGCAGAAGCGGCAATCCGGTGGTCTCGGGGGCGAGCAGTGAAGCGTGTGGTAGTGAGCTTCGTGACGGTCGTCGCGGTGTCGATGTTCGCGGCGAGCGCTGCGTACGGCGACCCGGCACCCAAGACCGCGGAGTGTCCGGACGGTGATGCCCGGACCCTGCCGGCGCAGCTCCTTCCGAAGCCGGGCGTGGTCACGATCGCCCATGTCGGCTCGCTCACGCTGTACCTCCCGGCCACGATCGACAACGGCGCGTTGCGCTTCATCGCCCTCCAGCACGGGCTGGGCGACCCGATCGTGTCGGTGTGGCAGACGGCAACCGGCTGCGCCGACACGGAGGTGTCCCGCAACGCGTGGGCCGTGTCACCCGACGGCCGCTTGTACACCCAGAGCGTGCCCGACGGTCCGCCGGCAGGGAACTTCGGCGACATGCACAAGACGAGGCTCAACCGGCCCGTCGTGGGCATGTCACCGACGGCCACCGGTAAGGGGTACTGGTTCGTCGCGTCCGACGGTGGGATCTTCGCGTTCGGCGACGCGCAGTTCCTCGGCTCCACCGGTGCGCTCGTGTTGAACAAGCCGATCGTCGCCATGGCCGCGACGCCGACCGGCCGCGGCTACTACCTGGCTGCGTCCGACGGTGGGATCTTCGCGTTCGGCGACGCGCAGTTCCTCGGGTCGATGGGAGCGACGCCGCTGAACAAGCCCATCAGAGGCATGACCGTGACACCGACGGGCCGGGGGTACTGGATGACGGCGTCCGACGGTGGGATCTTCGCTTTCGGCGACGCCCAGTTCAAGGGTTCGATGGGCGGCAGGCCGCTCTCGGCGCCCATCGCGGGCATGGTGCCGAACGGCACCGGCTACACGCTCATCGGCGAGGACAGCGCGCTCTACCAGTTCCCGTAGCACTCCGCTGCGGCGAGCGGCGACGCGGCAACTCGGATCAGACCACCGGGTCCGTGCCAGCCGCTATCCTGCTCGGCTCGCGGGCGGTTAGCTCAGGGGGAGAGCACTTCCCTGACACGGAAGGGGTCAGAGGTTCAAATCCTCTACCGCCCACCGACGATGCAGGTCAGCGGGGGTTTCGGCCCCTGCTGCTTCGCGTCTCGACGGTGACGTTGAACCGCGCGGCGCGCCAATACGCTGGGTCCGTTCGCCGGCTCCCCCCGCCGCAGTCTTCGTGAGCTTGCTGGTCGGCGCGTGCTCCGGTCGCCGCGCCGGCACCCGCGTGGCGGGCGGCCAGGTTCGACGTGCTCGAGGCCATCGCCCAGGAGTAGCGACCGCTGCCGGTCGTCCTGGTTCCGGCTATCGGGCCTTCGCCGCCGGCTTCCTCTCGTCCTCGGCGTTTTCCAACGCGATCCCGGCCTCGGCGACCACCCGCCGCGCCAGCTGGTTGGAGGCCCCCACCAACTGCTCGACCATCGTGAACGCCGAGTCGATGATCCTGCGGCGCGGCCCGTCCTCACCGACGTCGGGGAACGACCCGTTCACGGTGTCGACGAACTTCCGGACCGCCTCCAGCGTCGAGTGCTCGACATCCTCGATGGAATCGATGAGCCGGGCGGGCGCGTCCGAGCTGGACTTCTTCGTCGTCGTGGCCATGGTCCTCTCCTCTCGTCCGAATTTCGCTGCTTTACCGCCACTGTTGGAATCAGGGCGACACGACCGCAAGAGCCCTTCGCCCCATCCTCGTTGCGCGCGTGCGCGGCGGCTTTCCGTGGTAGCGCTGCGACCTGCATCTGGTGGCGTCACGGCATCTTCGCCGCGGGTTTGCCTTGCGAGTCCTTCGTGTCGCGTGAGCCGCTGCCCCCACCCCCGCACGCGACACTGAGAAGAGCAACAGACGAACGCCCACCGTGACGGGGAACCGCGCCTGTGCGCCAATACGGTGGGTCCGTGCGCCGGATCCCCCTCACCGCGGTCGTCGTGAGCTTGCTGGTCCTCGCGTGCTCCGGCGGCGCGAAGCCGGCAACCTCACGCACGACCACGACCCCGACCCGCTCCGCAGGCGGCGGCTCGCCGTTCCGGGGCCTGGGCACCTGGGTCGGCGCGTACGACTACGCGGCCGCGTACCAGGATCCCGGCCAGCAGCCTCCCGTGCGGCCCGACTCGGTCGACGACATGGCGCGGCTCGGGGTTCGCACGTTGTACCTGCAGGCTTCCAAGGACGACCCCCGCTCGCCCGATCCGTTCGTCGATCGGGCGCTGGTCGGCCGGTTCCTCGTCCGTGCGCACGCGCACCACCTGCGCGTCGTCGCGTGGTACCTGCCGAAGCTCGCCGATCTCGGTGTCGACGAACGGCGGCTCCAGGCGCTGCGGGACTTCTCGGTGGGTGGCGAGCGCTTCGACGGCTTCGCGCTCGACATCGAATGGACCCAGGACGTCCCCGACCTCGCAACCCGCAACCGACGTGTCGTGGAGCTGTCCCGGCGACTCCACGCGTCGGCGGGGGGTCGGCCCCTCGCCGCGATCGTGCTGCCACCCGTCCAACTCGAGGTGGTCAACCCGCTGCTCTGGCCGAGCTTCCCTTGGCGAGCGTTGCGGGCGTCGTTCGACGTGTGGATGCCGATGGCCTACTGGACCCTCCGGAGCAAGGAATCCGGCTATCGGGACGCGTTCCGATACGTCGACGAGAACGTGCGCCGGTTGCGGGCGAACCTCGGGTCGCCCCACGCCGTCGTGCACGTCGTCGGAGGAATCGCCGACCGTGCGACCCGCGTCGACTACGAAGGGTTCCGCAACGCGATGTCGTCGACGAAGGCGATCGGGTTCTCCGTGTACGACTACAACACGACACCGTCGAGCGCATGGCCGTTCCTGCGCGAGGTAGAGGACGGCTGATCGTTCCGTTGTTCTGGCTAGCGCCGAGACCGAAAATCGCGCCGCTCGCTAGCCAAAACGGGGAAGCGCGGGAAGTGTGTCAGGCCGGCGGGGCCGGTTCCCGTACCGCTCTCGTCAGGGGCAGGACGAACAACGCGACCGACGTGGTGAGCGAGACGGCGACGAGCACCGTGTGCCGGCGCTCCCACTTCTTGCTGGTGATGCCGCGGAGCGTCACCAGGGCTGACCCGATACTGGCGATCGCCTGGATCGTCTTCAAGGTGCGTACCGTCGACTCGTCCACGCGTCGCATGCTATCCGGCCGAGGGCAGGCCCCCGGGGCTCGCGCACTCGACGAGTCCCGACCTCGCCGAGCTCGGGACCACCCGTCGACGAGCGCGGCTCAGGCGGCTTCCTCGGCGTCGAGCGCGCCCAGGTCCTCGGTCGTGCCGCACATGGCGCACACAGCGACGAGCCGATCCGGGCCGCCGGGCGTCATGACGACGGTCGGGAACATCTCGCCGTCCGCCGCGCACCGGGGACAGTTGAGGTCGGGGAGTTCCTCGGTCATGGTCGGTCCTCCAGGGCTCGATCGGGGGCGCTCGAAGGGGGCTCGATGATGTCGCTCGATGATGTCGCTCGATGGTAGGAACCCGCCACCGGTCAGTGTCGGCGCTTTCGCCCGCGAACTCCAGTCACCTCACCCGAGTTCACACGTTGTTTACGCAGCGTGGCGCCGTGGGCAACGCGAACGATCGGACCCATGAGGTCGGTGCGACGGATGCGCGGCCGCCTCAGCCGCCCATGATGCCGACGACTCGGCCCTGCAAGGTCATCGGCGGCAGCGAGCCTCGGAAGGGAGCAGCTCCGAAGGCGAACACGCCGCCGTCGCCGGCCACCAGAGCGTAGTCCAACCCGATCGCGAGCACGCCCGTGACCGGCCGGTTGAGGGTGCGGTCGGCGAGGGAGCCGGCGAAGCCGGCGTCGCCGAAGGCGAAGACGCCGCCGTCGGATGATGCGAGCCAGTAGCCCTGGCCGGTGGGGGTTGCGGTGATGCCGACGATGTGGCGGTTGAGGGTGCGGTCGGCGAGGGAGCCGGCGAAGCCGGCGTCGCCGAAGGCGAAGACGCCGCCGTCGGATGCGGCGAGCCAGTAGCCCTGGCCGGTGGGGGTCGCGGCGGCACCCACGACGGGCCCGCGCAAGCGCCCGCCGGCGAGCGAGCCCTCGAACGTCGCCCCGCCGAAGGCGAAGACGCCGCCGTCTGCCGCAACCAAGCGGTATGCGAGTATGTGACCACCGCCCTCGGGTGGTGGGGCCGCCTGCGAGGTCGGCGTGCCCAGCACGACGACGGGGTTCGAGTGGACCGTTGCGCTCGCGCCGTTCTCGCTGACGCTGTGCACCCCGAACTGACACGTCGTGCCGGCCGGGAGGTCCGTCACTGCCGTCGAGTGGGTCGTGACGCTCACCATGACGGGCTCCCCGTCGCACGGGGTGACGACGTACGCGAGCGGGGCGGGCCCCGCCTCGGAGGGCGCTGACCACGACACCGACGCGGTGCCGACTCCCGCAGACGCCACGACGTTCCTGGGCGGAGGCACGCCCGGTCCGGCCGCGCCGTTGAGGCGCGTGAAGAAAACACCCCACTGACCACCGGTGACCTCTGCGCCGATGAGGAAGTAGTGCGCGTCGGGCAGGACGCGGATCGTCATGCCGATGGCCATATCGCCGACGGCGACCGTGACGACGCCGTCGGTACCGAAGCCGGTGTCGACGGCGCCGCCAGGGGTGAAGCGGACCGCGCGCGCCTTGACGCCGCCAGCACCGAACGAGAAGCCGGTGACCACGGGCTTGCCGTCGTTCTGCAGCACGAGGCTGAAGCCCTTGGCGCCGTTGGGGGAGAAGTCGGTGGTCGTGATGCCGCCGGTGCCGAA
Organism: Acidimicrobiia bacterium; assembly: GCA_046331155.1. GTDB lineage: Bacteria > Actinomycetota > Acidimicrobiia > IMCC26256 > CAWATG01 > JAXLRK01. The sequence goes on along the minus strand of JAXLRK010000001.1, from coordinate 2,481,349 downwards.
CGAAGCGTCGAGCGACCCGGTCGTCGTGACCTTCGCGACGATGAAGTGAACGTCGTCGCGCGCGAGGACGAACACGTGCCCGGCGGGCGACACCTGGACGTCGGAGACGCTTGGAGCATCGCCGGCGTGGAACGTGAGCGTGCCGGCGCTGCCGAACGTCGGGTCGAGGGTACCGTCGTTGCGGTACCGATGGACGAACATCAAGGTCGTGCCGTCGTCAGCACCACCGGCGACCACGATGCGACCGTCGCCCAGCACCACGGCGCGGTCGGCCTCGGCCCTCACCGACGACGGCAGGTTGGCGTCGACGACACCGCCCGCACCGAACGACGCGTCGGGCGCTCCGTCGCTGGTGAAGCGCCACACACGGGCGTCGTTGCCCTCTCGCCCGGCGACCATGATACGACCGTCCGGTTGCACGGCAACGCTCGAGCCGCCCGAATTCGCGACCGAGCCACGAACGACGCCGGCGGTGCCGAAGGTAGGGTCGAGCGTGCCGGCAGCCGTGAGACGGTAGAGCACCATCGGTCCGTGGCCCGGGTCGTCCGACGCGTCGCCCGTGACGAGGATCCTGCCGTGGGTATCGAGGGCGAGCCCGATCGGCTCGTCGTTGTCGGATCCGATCGTCACGTTCGCGACGCCGTTCGTGCCGAACGAGGTACGCAGGTGCCCGTTCGCACCGAAACGGGCGATCCATCCGTGCGAACCGGTGATCCCGGCGACCACGACGGAACCGTCGGCGGCCGTGATTCCGGCCGTCACCCCGCCGACGGCCGGAAGGGCCGTGATCGCCGTACCGTTCGTGCCGAAGCCGGGATCGACGGAACCGTCGGCGGGGAACGCCATGGGTGCGTGCCCCAGGGCCAGGACGGACGTGACCAGCAACGCGGAAGCGGGTACCAGTACCCGAAGGCGACGCAGCACGACCCGCCGAGTTCGATGCATGCGTGCGATATCGGGTCCGCTGGGCGTGGCCTTGACGCGAATCATCGGCACGCGACTGATCCGACCGAATTGGCCGCCCGGAACCGAGCCGGGCGCCTAACGTTGGTGCGTCCACGTGTCGATGGTGTCTCGGAAGATCGGAGGGCACCCGGCGTGTTCATCGACGGTTTCGTTCACCAGCTCCCGGACGTCGATCCGCAGGAGACGCACGAGTGGCTCGACTCGCTCGCCGCCGTCATCGAGGGACGGGGCAAGGCCCGGGCCCGCTACCTCATCGCCCGGCTGATGGAGCAGGCCCGGGAGTACGGCGTCGGCGTGCCGTCGATGGTCTCCACTCCGTACATCAACACGATCCCGCCGGACCAGGAGCCGTGGTTCCCCGGCGACGAGGCCGTCGAGAAGCGCATCCGCGCGTTCATCCGGTGGAACGCGGTCGTGATGGTGGCGCGCGCGAACCGGCTCTACGACGGCCTCGGCGGGCACCTCTCCACCTACGCCTCGGCCGCGTCGCTCTACGAGGTCGGCTTCAACCACTTCTTCCGCGGCAAGTCCGACGGTGGCTTCGGCGACCAGGTGTACATCCAGGGCCACGCCGCGCCGGGCATCTACGCGCGCGCGTTCCTCGAGAGCCGCCTGCACGAGGAGCACCTCGACCGGTTCCGGCGCGAGGTCGGCGGCGGAGGCCTGCCGAGCTATCCGCACCCGCGCCGCCTGCCCGAGTTCTGGGAGTTCCCGACCGTGTCGATGGGCCTCGGCCCGATCAACGCCGTCGCGCAGGCCCGGTTCAACCGCTACCTGCTCCACCACCGGCTCGCCGACACCAGCGCGGCCAAGGTGTGGTGCTTCGTCGGCGACGGCGAGATGGACGAGCCCGAGTCGACGGCCGGCCTCTCGCTCGCGGCGCGCGAGCAGCTCGACAACCTGATCTTCGTCGTCAACTGCAACCTGCAACGGCTCGACGGCCCGGTCCGCGGCAACGGCAAGGTGATCCAGGAGCTCGAGGCCACCTTCCGCGGCGCGGGCTGGAACGTGATCAAGGTCGTCTGGGGCCGCGAGTGGGACGAGCTCCTGGCCCGCGACGTCGACGGCGTCCTGCTCAACAAGATGAACTCGACGGTCGACGGCGAGTTCCAGAAGTACCAGGTCGAGACGGGCGCCTACATCCGAGAGCACTTCTTCGGCCCCGACCCGCGGCTGCGCCGGATGGTGGAGCACCTGGGCGACGACCAGCTCCGCCGCTTGCGCCGCGGCGGCCACGACTACCGGAAGGTGTACTCGGCGTTCAAGGCCGCGGTCGAGCACGAGGGCAGCCCGACGGTCGTGCTGGCCAAGACCGTGAAGGGGTGGGCGCTCGGCTCCGAAGTCGAGGGACGCAACGCCACCCACCAGATCAAGAAGATGACCGAGGCCGAGCTCAAGACGTTCCGCGACCGGCTCGAGCTCGAGATCCCCGACGAGATGCTCGAGGAAGGCCTGCCGCCCTACTACCACCCGGGCACGGCGTCGCCGGAGTTCCAGTACCTGATGAGCCGCCGGCGGGCGCTCGACGGGCCCGTGCCGCAGCGGGTCGTCAGGCCGAAGACGTTCGTGCTCCCCGCCGACGACCTGTATTCGGAGGTGATGGCCGGCACCGGCGACAAGGTGCAGGCGTCGACCACGACCGCGTTCACGCGCCTGCTGCGCAACCTGTTGCGCGACCCGGTGATCGGCCCGCGTGTCGTGCCGATCGTGCCCGACGAGGGCCGCACCTTCGGCCTCGACGCCCTGTTCCGCGACGTCAAGATCTACGCGCCGTTCGGGCAGCGCTACGAGCCGGTCGACGCGGATCTGCTGCTCAGCTACCGCGAGGCCCCCGACGGGCGCATCCTCCAGGAGGGGATCACCGAGGCCGGCTCGATGGCGTCCATGACGGCCGCCGGTACGGCCTACGCCACGTGGGGCGAGCCGATGATCCCGTTCTTCATCCACTACTCGATGTTCGGCTTCCAGCGCGTGGGCGACCTCGTCTGGGCGTTCGGCGACCAGCGCGGCCGCGGGTTCGTGCTCGGTGCGACGGCCGGGCGCACCACCCTGACCGGCGAGGGACTGCAACATTGCGACGGGCAGAGCCCGCTGCTCGCGTCGGCGGTCCCGAACTGCCGCGTGTACGACCCCGCGTTCGCGTACGAGATGGCGGTGATCGTGCGCGACGGGATCGAACGGATGTACGGCGCCGAGCCCGAGGACTGCTTCTACTACCTCACGCTCTACAACGAGAACATGGCCCAGCCCGCGATGCCCGAGGGTGTCGAGGACGGCGTGATCCGAGGCCTCTACCGGTACCGCTCCGCACCCGGGGCTCGGCGGCACCGGGCGCAGATCATGGCGAGCGGGACCGCCATGGCCGCCGCGCTCGAGGCGCAGGAGCGGCTGGCGGCCGAGCACGACGTGGCCGCCGACGTGTGGAGCGCGACGAGCTACAAGCTGCTGCGCGAGGACGCCCTGGAGGCCGAGCGCTGGAACCGCCTGCATCCCACCGAGGTGCCGCGGGTGCCCTACGTGACCGAGCGGCTCGTGGCGACCGAGGGCCCGATCGTGGCGGTGACCGACTTCGTGAAGGCCGTGCCGGACCAGGTGGCCCGGTTCGTGCCCCAGCCGTTCGTCGCGCTCGGCACCGACGGGTTCGGCTTCTCCGACACCCGAGCCGCGCTCCGCCGGCACTTCGAGGTCGATGCCGGCAACATCGTGGTGGCGGTGCTCGACGGCCTGGCGATGCAGGGGGCGGTCAAAGCCGAGGTCGTGGCCGAGGCGATCGAGCTCCACGACCTCGATCCCGAGGCGATCGACCCGCGCCGGGCCTGATCACGGCTTCGCCGGCGCCCGGGTGCGCTACTCGTTCTCCACCTGGAGGTCGGCCCAGGGGTCGTCCTCGTCTTCGGACGCGAACTCGTCTTCCTCGTCGAACTCGTCGTCGTGGAGGTGCGTCGCGGCGTCTTCGGCGTCGGCCAACGTGCCGCTGCCTTCGCGGAACAAGCCGTCGTCTCGTTGCTTCAGCTCGCGCGCTTCGCGAAAGCGGCGCGCTCGACCCTTCCTGGCCACGTTCGGTCACCTACCTCGAAGGAACGCCGGCCCTGATGAGAACGCCGGGCGACCCCCTATTGTGCCCCAGCGCGCGGGCCCGTGCGAGAAATCAGTCGCCTTCGGGCTTGGAAAACGCCCGATTCCCGTACCGGTCGAGGTGGACCGTTTCCTCCACCGGCCGTCGGGTGGTCGGTCCGTAGCGGCCCCTCGGCCACCCGAGCGGGATCACCGCCACCGGCACCACTCGCCACGGCAGGCCGAGGGTGCGGCGGGCCAGCCAACTCGACCAGAGCGGCAGGGTGGTGAGGGTGGCGCCGAGCCCGATGCTGCGGGCGGCGAGCAGCAGGTTCTGGATCGCCGGGTAGACCGAGCCGTAGAGGGTGGAGTTCCAGACCGGCGAGAACGGGATGGAGACCCCGCGGGCGCAGGCCACCACGACCACCGGGACCTCCTCGAAATGGTCGGCCTGCCACTGCACGGCCTCCATGATGCGGCCGGCCGCCTCGGTCCGCCCCCGTTTGTCGAGCTTCACGAGCCGGCGGTACACGGACCAGGCCTGGCGGTTGAGCCGGGCGAGCTGGTGCTTCACGTCCGGGTCGCGCACGACGACGAACTCGTAGCTCTGGAGATCGCCGCCCGAGGGCGCCTTCGTCGCCAGCTCGAGGCAACGCAGGAGCGTCTCGTCGTCGACCGGGTCGGGCAGCAGCCGCCGGATGGCCCGCTGCGTCTCCATGGCCTCGACCAACGGCATGCGCAGGCCCGCGACAACCTCGTCGAACGTGGGCATGGCGAACCTCCTCCCCGACGGAGCGTAGTCCCGCACCCGGAAGCGGTTCGCTATCCTCGACGCTCCCGGGCGATTAGCTCAGCGGGAGAGCGCTGCCTTCACACGGCAGAGGTCACTGGTTCGAAACCAGTATCGCCCACCGGTAGAGCCGCAGGTGCGGGTCGGCGGTGCGGGTCGGCGGTGCGGGTCGGCGGTGCGGGTCGGCGGTGCGGGTCGGCGGTGCGGGTCGGCGGTGCGGGTCGGCGGTGCGGGTCGATGGACCCTGCGGGCGGAGCGGCTCAACAGAGTTGCCCGAACTCCTGCACGACGTACACCCGCCCGTCGTCGGCTCGGGCGACGCCGACGGCGAACGAGTTGAACTGCGCGTTCAAGATGTTGGCCCGGTGCCCGGGCGAACCCATGAACGACGCTTCGGCGCCGGTGATCGAGTAGTTCTGCGCGATGTTCTCGCCGAGCGCTCCCCAGCAACCGGTCACGCCGTCGACGAGCTGCGAGTGGGCGAACGTCACACCGGGCCGGGCCAGGTGCTCCGCCCAGGACTGCGCCTTGTCCTGGAGGTCTTGGCGCCAGCCGATCGGGTGCACCCCTTGGGCGACCCGGTCGTCGCGCAGGGCGCTCCAACCATCCTGCTGGTCCGGTGTGCAGGCCCCGAGCAGGGCGATGGCCAGCACGCCGGCCACGGCCGTCGCGACCACGCGTCGGCGCGAGCAGAGCGAGCGAATCTCGGTGAGCGTCACGGCGTCCCCCGACCGGGGTCCTCGCCCGTCCCACCGAAGTGATCGACCGAAACGCCATGAAATCTGTAGCCCTCACGCCAAGAACGCAGGGTCGAGGTGCGAACCGGGCGGTGAGCGTTACGTCGGCAGTGCCGGCACCACCTCTTCGGCCACCGTGCGCAGGTAGCGCCAGGCGACGTCCGGGGGCAGCCCGCCCACGAGCGGTTGGAGCTGGAGCGGCATCCCGGCCCGCGCGATGGTCACCGCCTCCTCGACGGTGACGATGCGATGGGTCGTGTCCTGGGCGCGCAGCTCCTCGGCGGTCGTGGCGGACGACAAGCTGCTCGTGGTGGTGTCGCCGGGGTTCCAGGCGGCGTAGGTGACGACGTCGTGCATGAGGTAGGGGCCGAGCTCGTCCCAGGCGCGGTCGAGGTCGTCGGCGACGAACATCGTCGTGGTCACGTCGCGAGGCGGCAGCATGCAGAATCCGGGTTCGTGACCGTGGGCGCGCGCCTCGCCGGCATAGGCGTCGCCGAGCGCCTCGTCGCCCCGCTGGGCGAAGAAGTCGATCCCGTGGCGACCCGCCCGTCGCGCGGCCGCGACGCTCCCGCCGCCCCATGCCACCCATGGGCCGCCGGGCGTGACCGGCGCCGGCGTGACGTGGATCCGCCGGCCGTCGTGCTCGAACGGCTCTCCCGTCTTGGCTCGCAGGAGGACGGGGAGGGTCTCCTCGGCGATCCGGCCGCGCTGGTGGAAGTCGACGCCGTACAGCTCGTATTCCTCCGGCCGGTAGCCGACCCCGGCCACGTAGTTCACCCGGCCGTTGCTGATGATGTCGAGGACGATCATCTCCTCGGCGAGGCGGACCGGATCGTGGAGGGGCAGCACCACCGCCGCGACGGTGATCGCGACCGTCGTGGTGCGAGCCGCGAGCGCGCTGGCGAGGATCATCGGCGACGGCAGGTAGCCGTCGCTCGACGTGTGGTGCTCGCACACGATCGCGGCCAGGGCGCCCCGGGTGTCGGCCCAGCCCGTCATCTCGATCGCGGCCGCGTAGAGCTCGGTCGTGGGCGCGCCGGTCGACGGCGCCCGCATGTCGAAGCGCATCACGAACACAGGGCTGTCTCCTTCGGAGGTGCGCGCACGCGCAGCCGCGGTCGATCCGGGCGCCGCAGTATCGCTCACCGGCGTTCCCGGGCGCGCCGGAACGACGGACGTGCGCGCGGGCGCCGGTGCGCTCAGACGCCGGGTTCCCGGGACGCCTCGGAACCGGGCGTGGGGGACGGGTCACCGCCGTGGTCCGCCCAGAACCACGACTCCCAGGCCGCCGGGACGGTGCCCCGGCCGTCGTGGTGCTCCAGCCAGTTCGCCGGCGGGAGCAGGAGTGGGTTCGTGCCGACCTCCGACCCGTAGAACAGGCGGTGACGCCGCCGCACGAAGTACCACCGGCCGTCGTCGCGCCGGTACTGGCCCTCGTACACGACGGCCTGGTGGATCCAACGGTCCCCGTCCTGGATCTCGGCCTTGCAGTACACGGTGCCGATCCCATGGTCCGCGTCGAGCAGGTCGATGACGGGAGTACCGACGTCGAGCACCGAGATCCCGATGGCCCCGAGGGACTCGGCGAACGAGGCCCGGAGTGCCGCCCTCCCGATGGCGGACCGACCGACACGGACGTCGGGCACGAAGAGGTGGACGAGGGTGTCGAGGTCGCGCGAGTCGACGGCCGGCCCGTACCGGGCGACGAGCTGACGGATCGACTCGATCGCCGCCAGGCGGTGGACCTCGTCCTCGCGTGGTGTCATCTCGGGCCTTCGATCCCCGGGCCGGCCGACCGCGGCTCGGGACACCACCCGCAGGGCCGGGGATCGAGGGCCTGGGAACATCTGGGACGAAGATCGCCGGCCAGTGCGATTTCGGCTCAGGACTGCGCCGAACGTGCCGACAGAGGAACGGCAGGGGTCGGTGCATCGCCGACGTGCGAGGACGTTCGTGGGCGACGGCGCGGCGGCGCCGGTCACTCGCGGGACGGATCGCGCGGAGAGTGAGATCGCCCTCGGGAGAACTTCGAAAAGGTCCGACAACTAGGCCACGAGATCACGCGGAGAGTGAACCCGAGGAACCCTCGGGCGAGGTGACACATGCGTCTCGTCGAGATGCGAGGAGACTCGGAGGGAGAGCGGCAACCGAAGCTGCGCTTCCATCCGAACCTGACCGTGGTGACCGACGCCTCCGGCGTCGGTCACCAGGGCGCGCTCGCGCCGTATCTCGCCGATCTCATCACCGGCGCACACGACGGCGCCCAACTCCTCGCCGACGTGGGAGGCTGCGAGTACGACACCGGCGATCTGCCCGGTGCCATCCTGCATCCCGGCGAGACCGTGTTGCTTCGAGCGGCGGACCTCGAGGCCGCGATCCGTACGGTCGCCGCCGAGCGCCGGGCGACGCTGGAACCGGATCGAACTGCGCTCGCCGCCGAGTACGAGGCGGCCAAGGCCGCGGAAGCGGACGCCACCGCACGCCGCGACACCGCACGAACGGAGGTCGAGGAGCTCGACGCGCAGCTCGCGCTCCGGGCGGAGCAACTGGCGGGCCTCCGGGCCCGACTCGCGGGCGAACCCGGCGACGACCCGTTCGCCTCGATCGACCCGCGCCGGTTGCGTCGGGTGCTGGCCATTCCGCCCGACGAGCTGGAGTCCCTGCTCGAAGCGGCGGCGACCATGCTCGAGCGCGCGCGCGGAGAGCTCGAGGCCGCCAACGCGGCGGCGCGTTACGTGAGCCGGCAGGACGCGGAACAGCTCGCCGACCTGCGCGTCGCCATCGAGTCCGCGGAGCGGGCCAAGGTGCGCGTCGGCTCGAAGGTCAAGGCCCGTGTGTCCGAGCTCCGCGCGCAGGAGCACGCGCTCCTCGCCAAGCTCGGATTCGCGTCCCACATGGAGTACCTCCTGCACCTCTCGGCCGGTGGGCTCGAACAGGGCGCCGAGGCGCGGCGGCAGCGGGCCGACGCCGCGTACCGCATCGCCGAGCGCGAGCACGAGGACTGGCGCTCGCTGGCGGAGCTCGCGGCCCGTCTGCCGGAGCTCGGCGAGATCGATCCGGACGACCTCGAGTCGCTTCGGGCCACGCCGACCGAGCACGAGGTCGCGGAGAAGGCGCGACAGGTCGCCAACGTGGAGAAGCGACGGGCAACCGTCGAGCAGGAGCTCTCGAAAGCGCAGGCGGCCCTGGAGCGTCGCGACCTCGAGTGCGCGCGGGTGGAGGCCAAGCTCGAGCGGCTCGAGAGCGAGCTCGCCGGGTGGGGCACGACGATGGTCGCGACGTTGCGGGCCGAGCAGGTCGAGCCCGTCGTCCGGTGCTGCCTCGGCAGCCATCCGTGGATCGAGCACCTCGGACCGCTTCCGATCCTCGTGGACGACGCCCTCGCTGCGCTGGCGCCCGACGCGCGTCGGGCGACCATGGAGTTCCTCTTCGACGTCTCCGCCGAGGCGCAGGTCGTGGTGGTGTCCGATGATCCCGCGGTCGTCGAGTTCGCCCGCCGCCGCGGCGACCGGGCCGCCGTCTGGCCGCCCGAGGACCAGCAGGAGCAACGCCGGAAGCAGGAGGCCGCCGAGGCCCGCCGGGCGAGACGTGAAGCGAAGGTGCGTGCCAAGGAGGCCCGCAGCCGCGACGAGCGCAAGGAACCGACCCAGGGGGGCGCGTCGGAGGACGCCGAGGTTCGCGACCGGCCGGCCCCGACCGGGGCCGAGTCGGGCGAGGCCACGGCGGCCGAGGCGAAGGCGGAGGCGAGGCGGGAGGCGGCCGAGGCGAAGGCGAAGCGCGACGAGGCACGGGCCGCCGAGCGCGCCGAACGGGAGGCCGAGGCGCAACGACGGCGAGCCGAGGACGACGAGGCGAGGCGGCTGGCCACGGTGGAGTCCGAGCGCCGCCGCGCCGAGCGCGACGCGGCCAAACTCGCCGAGACGGAGGCGCGTGAGGCCGCGAAGCGTGAGGCTGCGGAGGTCGCGGCGGCCAAGCGGGCCGAGACCGAGGCGCGGGACGCGGCCAAGCGGGCCGAGACCGAGGCGCGGGACGCGGCCAAGCGGGCCGAGACCGAGGCGCGGGACGCGGCCAAGCGGGCCGAGACCGAGGCGCGGCAGGCCGCCAAGCGGGCCGAGACCGAGGCGCGGCAGGCCGCCAAGCGGGCCGAGACCGAGGCGCGGCAGGCCGCCAAGCGCGAGGAGCAGGCTGCACGCGCGGCGGCGAAGCGCCAGGAGGCGGAGGCGCGGGACGCGGCCAAGCGCGAGGAGCAGGCTGCACGCGCGGAGGCGAAGCACCAGGAGGCGGAGGCGCGGGAGATCGCGAAGCGTGAGGCCGCTGCCGCGACAGCGGCCCGAGCCGAGACCGAACGGACCGAGGCGGCGGCGCGCGAGGCCGCCAAGCGTGAGGAGGCCGAAGCCCGCGAAGCGGCGAAGCGGGCGGCCGCGCAGGCGAAGGAGGCGGCTCGCCGTGACTCGGGCGCGGCGAAGCTCGCCCGGGCAACCGCCAAGGCGCAGGAGCGAGCGGCGCGCGAAGCCGTGGAAGCCCACCGGCGAGCAGAAGCGGCCGCTGCGCGGCACTCCGAACTCGAGGCGCGCGACGCCGCGAAGCGTGAGCAAGCGGAAGCCCGCGAGGTGGCGAAGCGTGAGCAAGCGGAAGCCCGCGAGGTGGCGAAGCGTGAGGCCGCCGCTGCGGCAGCGGTCCAGGACGCGGCCAGGCGTGCCGAGACGGAAGCCCGCGAGGCGGCGAAGCGTGAGCAAGCGGAAGCCCGCGAGGTGGCGAAGCGCGCCGAGGCCGAAGCCCGCGACGCCGCGAAGCGCGAGGAAGCGGAAGCCCGCGAGGCGGTGAAGCGTGAGGCGGCCGAGGGCAAGGAAGCTGCCCGTCGTGAGGCCGCGGAACGCAAGCAAACCGTCGCCCGCGCGAAGGCCGAGGCGAAGCTCGCGCAGGCGGCCTCGCGCGAGGAGGCGCGGGCGGAACGCCGTCGGGCGCGCGAGACGCAACGGGCAGCCTCCGCCGAGGACGCGGCACCGGACCCCGAACAGCTCGTGCCCACGCTGACCGCGGATTCGGACCGACAGGTGAGGGAAGCCGCGGAGCGGGCCGCGGTCGAGGCCCGGGACGCGGCGGACCGCGCGGAAGAGGCGGCACGCGTCGCGACCGCGTCGGCCGAGCAAGTCGTGGCCGGTGTCGGCGCGGTCACGGGCGAGGGCCATGTCCACGCAGGCGCGTCGGTCGCCACTCCCGCGCCACCCCGACGGCTCGTCCCCCCTCCGGGGGGACCGACGGTGGTGCCCGCAGGCCGCGCGGTTCCCCCGGCGCCGGTGCCGCCCCTTCCGTCACGTGGTCCGAGCGGTGTGCCCGGCTACCCGACGTCGCCCGAACAGGACCGCGCCGAGAAGATCCGACGGGTCGAGCGGGCGCACCAGGTCCAGGCGGAGCAGCGTGCCCGCGACGCGGTCCGCGCGTCGCGGCCCGAGGACGATCTGGTCAAGCCCCAGCGTCCGGCGACACCGACCCCGCCGGCAACCCCGACACCGCCCCCTGCGATCAAGGCCCGCTGTCGTACCCACCCCTTCCACTCGGCGATCGGCACCTGCGTCCAGTGCGGACTCCCGTTCTGCGACGAATGCCTCGTCCCGGTGGCGCGCACCGACGGCGCGACGGCATGCGTGCACTGCGCGCTCGTGATGGCCGGGGTCCGGTCCAAGTCGTCGCGACGCCTCAAGCGCTGAATCAGGGAAGCATCGCATCGGCGCGCCGAGCAGTATCGTGCGAGCCGTGCCGGACGAGCTCGTGGTGAAGCCGGGGGAGCAGCCAGGTCTTGCTCGTCGTGACCCGGCGGCGACGCTGGGGCTCGACGGCAAGGACGCCGCGGCGAAGGAAACGTCCTCCCTCATCGCCGAGCTCGCGGTGCTGCACAACCGGTTGTGGGCCGAACGGCGCCGGTCGCTGCTCCTCGTGCTCCAGGGTATGGACGCCTCCGGGAAGGACGGCACCATCCGGCACGTCTTCACCGGCCTCAACCCGCAGGGGTGTTCCGTCGTCTCGTTCAAGGCCCCGAACGACGAAGAGCTGGCCCACGACTACCTCTGGCGCGTGCACGCCCTCGTGCCTCGGCGCGGGTACATCGGCATCTTCAACCGGTCGCACTACGAGGACGTCGTCACCGCGCGCATGATCGGCGTCATCGACGACGACGAGGCCGATCGGCGGTGCCGGCAGATCCGCGACTTCGAGCGCACGCTCGTCGAGGAGGGAACGACCATCGTCAAGGTGTTCCTGCACGTGTCACGGGCCGAGCAGGCCCGCCGGCTCCAGGAACGCCTCGACGACCCCGAGAAGCGATGGAAGTTCAACCGTGCCGACCTCGACGTGCGCGCCCAGTGGGACGCCTACCACCAGCGGTACGAATCGGCGCTCCACCACACGTCGACCGAGCACGCGCCGTGGCACGTCGTGCCGGCCGACCGGAAGTGGGTGCGCAACGTCGCGGTGGCACGGCTGCTCGTGCACGCGCTGCGGCGCATGGACCCGAAGGTGCCGCCGGGCGATCCGGGGCTCGACGGCCTGACCGTGGCCTGACGGTTGCCGCCGGGCCCGCGGGCCCGGGAGACGCCCCCCGAGCAGTCGACTGGCCGCCGCCGGTCGACTTCGGCCAGAATCAACGGGCGATGAACGTCGAATCCCGTGATTCCGTCTCGCTGAAGCCGGCCGAGCTCGACGAGCTCGGCCAGATCGTCGCCGCCGTCGGGCTCGCGATGAGCGACGAGGCGCTCGACGCCCAGGTCGAGCACTTCCCGCTGATCGCCACGGGTTCCGTCGACGACGCGATGCACGCGTTCCTGTTCGGCTCCCTCGAACGCATCGGCGGTACGCCCTGCATCCTGTGGGGGCTGGGCGCCAGCCGGCGCGGCCGGCTCGCCGGCCCGGTGATGAAGGCGCTCGTCGGCGAGCTCTATCGGCGCGCCGCGATCTCGTTCCCCGACGAGGACGTGCTCGTCGCGGGCCGTATCGCGCACCCGTCGGTGTACTCGTTGCTCACGAACCTCACGGACGTCGTGCCTCGTCCGCGCTACACGCCGACGGGCGAGGAGCGCGCCTGGGGCCGCCGGCTCGCGCGCCGCTTCGGCTGCGACGGTCGTTACGACGACCGTGCCTTCCGGGTCGGCAAGGCCAAGGGTGCGGCGGAGCCGATCATCGACGGCAGCACCCTCAAGGGCGGCGGCAAGGCGGTCGTCGAGCTGCTCGGCACGCCGGACCCGAAGCGCGGCGAAGCCGTGATCGCGTTCGGATGGGCGGTGGCCGAGGCCCTGGCCGACGGGGCGCTGGTCCAGACCCTCGCCAGCTGATCGGGAACGTCGCCGGTCGCCTTTCGACGCGGTGCGGGTGGCTTCTGTGGAGGAAATGTGACGCGTCGCGTCACCTGAGTGACGCGGAACGCCGGGTACCGAGTGCCGCGTCGAGCTGGGCGCCGAATGCTCCCGCGTCGTGCACCGGGAGCCGGCACACGTACCCCTCGCACACGTACGCGGTGGCAAGGGCCCCGGGCTCGACCCGGCCGTCGAGGAGGGGCGAGCCGGCGTCGTCGCCGGGGGACGTGACGAGCGTCAGCGAGTCGGGGACGTACCGCTGCCACCGTTCGCGCCGGAGATCCCTGGTCGCGGGGTCCGCCACGTCGCCGACGATCGCGATCTCGACGGGGGCGACGGTCAGGTGGTCGATCGCGCCGAGGAGGTATGCGAACGCGGTCGGGTGACGGGCCGCGACGTCGGCCAATGCCTCGACCACGCGCCGCGCGGCCGCCGCGTACCGCTCGTCGCCGGTCGCGGTGGCGAGGCGGGCGAGCCCGTGGGCGGCGAGCGAGTTCGCCGACGGGCTCGCGTTGTCCTGGAAGTCCTTCGCCCGGACGATGAGCTCCCCGGCGTCGGACGCGTTGGTGAAGAAGCCGCCGTGCTCGGGATCCTCGAAGAGCCGCAACAGGTCGTCGGCCACCGTGCGGGCGTCCGCCAACCAGACGGCCCGGTCGGCCTCGGCCAGCGTGAGGAGCGCCTCGAGGAGCGCGGCGTAGTCCTCGGCATAGGCGAGGTGGTCCGCCCGCCCGTCCTGCCACGAGCGCAGGAGGCGGCCGTCCGGCCGGCGCAGCTCGCGCCGGAGGAACTCGAGGTTGCGGCGGGCCGCGTCGAGCCAGTCGTCACGGTCGAAGACGGCGGCCGCCTCGGCGAGCGCGCCGGCGAACAGAGCGTTCCATGCGAGCAGCACCTTGTCGTCGAGGCCGGGCCGGACGCGTGTCGCCCGGCGGGCCAGGAGCTCGGGGACGCATTGCGCCACGGCGTCGGGGCGGGGTTCGTCGCGGTCGACGGCGTGGAGGATGTTGCCGCGGAACCCGGTGTGCGGGTCCTCGAAGTTCCCGGCCTCGGTCACGCCGAAGTACCGGATCACCTCGGGTGCGTCCGGCCCGCAGACCTCGACGATCTCGTCGAGGCTCCAGCAGTAGAACTTGCCCTCGACGCCCTCGGAGTCCGCGTCCTCGGCGGAGAAGAACCCGCCGTCGGCGTGGGCGAGGTCGCGCAGGACGTAGCCGACGATCCCCTCGGCGACCGCGCGGTAGCGCTCGTCGCCGGTCACCTGCGCGGCGTGGGTGTACGCGGTGAGGAGGGTCGCCTGGTCGTAGAGCATCTTCTCGAAGTGGGGGACGAGCCAGTACGCGTCGACCGAGTAGCGGTGGAAGCCGCCGCCGAGCTGGTCGTGGACGCCGCCCGCGGCCATCGCGTCGAGCGAGGTGCGCACGATCGGGAGCAGGTCCTCGGCCCCACCGCCCGTCGCACCGTCGGGACGCCGGGTCGTGGCGCGCAGGACGAAGTCGAGCGTCATCGCCTGCGGGAACTTCGGCGCGTTCCCGAAGCCGCCGAACCGGGGCTCGAACTGCTCGGCCACGTGCGCGGCGGCGCGATCGAGGAGCGCGAGCGTCGGGGCGGTGGGTGACGCGACCTCGCCCATGAGGTCGAGTGACGAGCGGATCGCGTCGTGGAGCTGGCCCGCCTGGCCGAGCACGTCGTCGCGACGGTTCGCCCAGGTGTCGGCGACGGCCTCGAGCAGCTGGACGAAACCGGGCCGGCCGTGGCCGGGCTGCTTGGGGAAGTACGTGCCGCCGTAGAAGGGCCGGCCGTCGGGCGCGAGGAACACCGTCATCGGCCAGCCGCCCTGCCCGGTCATCGCCTGCACGGCCTGCATGTAGATCGCGTCGACGTCGGGCCGTTCCTCGCGGTCCACCTTGACGTTCACGAACAGCCGGTTCATCACCGCGGCGACGGCCGGGTCCTCGAAGGACTCGTGGGCCATCACGTGGCACCAGTGGCAGCTCGAGTAGCCGACCGACAGCAGGATCGGCACGTCGCGTTCGCGCGCGGCGGCGAAGGCTTCGTCGCCCCACGGGTACCAGTCGACCGGGTTGTCCGCGTGCTGGCGCAGGTACGGGCTGGTCGCGCCGGTGAGACGGTTCACGCCTGCCATGCGGTCACGGTACCGCGGTGGTCAGCCGCCCGAGAGGTAGCGTGCGAGGCCTCCGGCGAGCGCGTTGGCGGCGCCCTGGCGCCAGAGCGGGCTCTCCAGTTTGGTGACGTCACTCGGATTTCGCATGTTGCCGGTCTCGATGAAGACCTTGGGCACGTCCGAGAGCCGCAGGCCGCCGAGGTCGTCGCGCTCGATCAGGCCGTTGGCTCCGGCGTAGTTCGAGCGGGGGCTGCCGGTCGCGTCGAACGCGTCGCGGACGTCGAGCGAGAGCCGCTTCGACGGCGCGTAGACGTCGTCGGTGAGCCCGGGCAGGAGCTTGGGGGCGATGACGTGAAAGCCGCGGGCCGTGGACGACGTGTTGCCGTCGGCGTGGATGTAGATCGCCACGTCGGCTTGGGCACGGTTGCCGATCGCGGCGCGTTCGGGAACGCAGGGACCGACGCCGGTGTCGGTGGTGCGCGTGAGGACGATGTGCGCGCCGGCGGCGGTGAGCACGAGCGCGAGCCTGCGGGCGACGTCGAGGGCGTCAGCGTACCGGCGAGGCTGCCGGCCGCGGTTGCGTCCTGGTCCTGACGAGCCGTTTGTGCGATCCTGGCACCACGGCGCCGGCTCGTCCCCCGGCTGGAGCCCGTGACGGCACCGGCCGCCGGCCGCCTCGAGCAGCCGACGTGAGAAGGGGGACGCAATGGACGACGCGAAGTGGGAGCGCTACGCCGCGCTGGGCGGCATCTGGTTCGTTCTGTTGACCGTGATCGGGAGCAACCTCGCCGGCGCACCGCCGTCGCTCGACGACTCCCGGGCGCAGATCGTGAAGTACTTCGCCGACCACTCCGGTGCGCTCGAGGCCGGCATGTTCATGAACGCCATCGGCGCCATCGGCCTGGTGTGGTGGTTCGGGTCGCTGTGGCGACTCATGGTGGAGGCCGAGGGTGGCCGGCCGCGGATGGCGGTCGTCGCGCTCGGCGGTCTCGCCATCTCGGGCGCGCTGGCGCTGGCGTCCGGTGCCGTGACGTCGACGATCGCCCTTCAGCACGGGGAGCTCGCCGGTGCCGCCACCGCGAAGGTGCTCTTCGTCCTCTCGGGCATCCTGATCGCGGGAGCCGGCGTCGGCATCGTCGTGCTCGTCGCCGCGGTGACGTCGCTGTCGTACCGCACGAAGCTGTTCGCGGCGTGGATCAACGTGGTCGGGTGGATCGCCGCGCTGCTGTTCCTCGTCGCGTCGTTCGCCTACGCCTCCGACGCCAACGCCATCGCGTTGACCGGTCTGGGCGGGTTTCTGCTGACGTGTGTTTGGATCGTGGCCGTCAGCGTCCAACTGTGGAAGCGAGCGGGGACCTCGTCCGTCGTGGGCGTGCCGGCCGCCTGATCCCAACCGCGCGGGGCGTACGGTAAGGGGGATGCCGCGAGCCGAACGCCCCGCGATGCGCGACTATGGCGTCCCCGACGCGCTCGACGGGGTGCTGCCCTGGTCATGGGCCGAGCAGCGGCTCGACGCGTGCCGGAACTTCTGGGTCGTCACCGCGTCACCTGACGCACGCCCGCACGCGATGCCCGTGTGGGGCATCTGGCTGCCCGGACCCGACCGGTTCGCCTTCTCGTGCTCGCCCAACGCCCGCAAGGCGCGAAACCTGCGCGCCAACCCGCGGATGACCGTAGCCGTCGACGACAGCGTCGAGTGCGTGTCGGTAGAAGGTCGGGCCCATCCGCTCACGGGCGACGACCGCGAGCCGGTGATCGCTTCATACGTCGAGAAATACGAGCCGGACCCGGCGAAGCGGGCCGGGCAGGCCGACTTCCTGCGCGCCCACGCGATGTGGGCGATGGTGCCCGAGCGGGCGTTCGGCATCATCGAGCGCGAGGAGGAGTTCAGCGCCCGGGCGACGCGCTGGGTGTGGTGAAGCGCGATGCGCCGGGGTGAGGTTCAGACGCCGAGGGTGCGCAGGGCGTCGTCGACCCGCCGGCCGACGGAAGCGGTGAACCGGGCCCGCCCGCCGGGATCATCGGCCACCGAGTCGGCCTCGTGCCACAGCTCGGCCTCGAGGGGCCCGAGGACCGCCCGGACCGCGTCGAGCGCGGCGCCATCGGCTTCGACGCGGTCGCGCAACGCGGCGAACCTTGCCCAGAGCAAGGCGTCGGCCAGATCGGGTGGGACCTGGTCGGGCAGGAACGCGGGGACGTAGACGCTCGCGCACGGGCTCCCGAGCGCGAACCAGCCCCGTGCAACCTCGTCGGGGTTCGCGGGGAGCCGGGCGATCATCGACGCGGTCGTGGCCTGGTAGTCGCGCAGGTGCATGCACACGGTGATGCCGTGCCAGTCGGCGTCGACCCCGGTCGGCGGCGGCACGGCTGGGGCGGGAGTTCCGATCGCGCCCCACGGCGCGTCGCCGTGGTCGCGCAGCGTGCCGGCGACCCGTTCCGGAGTCAGGGGTAGCTCTTCGGCGAGGCAGGCCGTCGTGGTGGCCAGCCGCTGGTCGGCGACGCCGGTCGGTGCCTCGGGGTCGCGCCAGTCGTCGAAACTGCGGCCCGGCGTCACATCGGTCGACGCGCGGGTCCAGTCCGTCGTGATGGTGACCCGGTTCGAGATCGCGGCGCGGTCGACGACGGGCCGGGCCGCCCACGTGCGCCCGCTCGTCTCCAGGACCCAGGCGCTCGTCGGGTCGCACACGAGGAACGACGAGAAGTACGGCTCGTCGTGGTCGCGCTCGCCGCTCCCGCCCTGCCCGTACGACTCGAGCAACGAGATCATGTGGTCGAGGGCGTCGGTCGCGTCGCGGCCGCGTTCGAGGCCGAGGCGGACGAGGTCCATGCCGATGAGCGCCGGCGGTACGGCGCGCGCGTCGTCGACCGTCCAGATCTTCTCGTTGCCGATCGCGACCCGGCGCTCGTTCACACCGTGCTCGAAGCCCCAGAGCCACGTCGGCCGCGATCCGACGACCGCGCACGCGCCCGCGTCGGGGATCTCGAGGCACTGCGTGCGGAGGGTGCCGCCGCGCGACCGCGGCGCGTGCCGCTCGACGACCTGCTGCTCGCCCGGCGGGCGGTCCGAGTTCTTGGCGAACAGTGCGCCGTCGGGCGTGATCGCGCAGAGCGTGTCGCACATCGGACCGGAGCCTACGCCGGGCCGTGCACCGTCAGAAGAAGTCGGAGCCGCCGTCGACCGGGATCGTCGCGCCGCACAGGAAGCTGGCGGGCTCGGACGCGAGGAAGACCACGAGCGCCGCCACCTCCTCGGGCAGGCCGATGCGGCCGATGTCGTTCGGGGTGCCGAAGTCGCGCTCGATGGCCGCGTACGCAGCTTCGAGCGGCCCCTCGGGCAGGCCGGTGGGGTCGGCGTCCTCGACGTACTCCTCGATGGTCGACGTCATGATCATGCCCGGGCAGACCGTGTTCACGAGGATGCCGTCGACCGCGAGTGCCCGGGCGAGGTTCTTCGACGCGCTGGCCTGCGCGGCCTTGGCCGCGGTCCAGCCGATCAGGTTCGGGCTCTGGTGCCGGATCCCGCTGGCCGCGATGTTGACGATGCGCCCGAAGCTCGCCTTGCGTAGCAGTGGGAGCGCGGCGCGGGTGGCGCGGATCATCGAGATCACGCCGGAGTCGAAGGCGTCGAGCCAGTCGTTGTCGGTCAGCTCGTCGAGCGAGCCGATGTGACCGCTGCCGATGGCGTTGACGAGCACGTTGAGCTCGCCCCACCGCTCGTCGAGGAACGTGAACGCCGCCTCGACCTCGCCGGTGTCGAGGAGGTCGACCTGGAGTCCGATGGCGTCCTGCGCGCCGATGGCGAGGAGCTCGCCCTCCGTCTCGCGCAGCGCGCGCTCGCCGCGGGCGAGCACCGCGACGCGGCAGCCCTCGGCGGCGAGCGCCTCCGCGACCGCGCGGCCGATGCCGCGCGTCCCGCCGGCAACCACGCCGGCCCGTCCCCGCAACCCGAGTTCCATCGGCCCCTCCTCGGGCGCGGAATGTAGTCGCCGCCTGATCGGCGGACGGTCAACCGGCGAGCGCGTCGGAGAGATGGCGGGCGGTCAGCGGGTGGCCGGTGGCCCGTTCGACGAGATCGTCCCAGCGCAGCGACGCGCCCGGCCGGAAGAACTCGCCCGCCAGGAACCGGCCCGCGTCCTCGCGGTCCACCAGCCCGCCGAAGCGCTCGGCGATCGTCGCCCGGAGCTGGAGCGCGACGAGCTCTCCGAGCAGGTAGTTCTGGTAGTAGACGGGCGCGGACGCCACGTGGATCTTGGCGGCCCAGTCGGGCGCGTCGCGGCCCTCCGGCCGGTGCAGGAGCTGGAAGCGTTCGACGAGCTCCCACCACCGGGAGTTGTGGTCGGCGTCGGGATCGGCGTACAGGCCGCGCTCGAAGTTCGTCATCACGAGGACCCAGCGGGCGAACGTGAGGAGACCGGCGGTGAACGCGGCGCCCAGGCGCGGGCGCAGTGCGTCGACCTCTTCGGACGGTAGGCCGACCACGCGCTCGAGCCACGCCGGGTCCTCGGAGAGGTGGCCGAAGAGGATGGCGACGCCTTCGGTCGCCAGCGGGTGCGTGGTGCGCAGCGTCCAGGGCAGGGCCGGGTCGAGCCCGATGTCGTAGACGCCGTGCCCGAGCTCGTGGAGCATCGTCTCGGCCCAGTAGTGGCTCGGTACGTTGTTGCACAGCACGCGCACGTCGCCGCCGCGGTCCACGTGGATGCAGAACGCGTGCTGGTTCTTGCCCTCGCGGGGGAGGAGGTCGCTGCGGGCCAGCACCCCGGTCACGTCGATACCGATGCCACGGTAGGTGCGGGCGATGAGCGCGTCCACGTCGCGGTCGACGAAGTACGGGTCGAGGTCGACGCCGGCCGACACCGGCGCGTGCTGGAAGAACGGGTTGTCGTAGTGCCACGGGCGGAGCGTCTCGACGGTACGGGCGAACCGGTCGGCTAGGTGCGCGTCGAGCGCGGCCTTCCATCGTGCGAACGGCTCCGCGGTCGCGTCGTCCACCTCGTCGAGGGTGGCGAATAGCCGGGACTCCTCGAGCTCCGAGGTGGCGAGGACCATGGCGAAGTAGTCGCGGTAGCCGAGGTCGTGCGCCGCCCGGTTGCGCAACCGCGCCAGCTCGCGGACGCGCTGGGCCACCACCGCGCCCACCTGCTTCGACGCCTCCCACGCGTTCCGGCGCTCGTCCTCGTCGTCGGACGTGCGCAGGATCCTGGCGATCTCGTTGTCGTCGACGCGCCGTCCGGCGAGGTCGCCGCGGAACGAGCTGAACTCGGAGTCGACCTCCGCGCCGAGCTCGACGATCCGCTTACGCAGCTCGGCGCCGACCTGGTGCGGGGCATGGCCGTCGTGCAGCAGCCGGAGCTGCCGGGCGACGAGCGGATCCCCGGCCCCCGGGTCGTCGTCGGCGAGTGCGGCGCGCAGCTCCGCGAACGAGCCCGCGTCGGCCAGTGCGTCGGTGAGGGCGAGTTCGGCGGCGACGCGCTGACGGTCGTGCTCGTCGGACACGCGGGTGCTGGCGACCCACCACCCCTCGTTCGCGGCGCGCTCGAGCGGCTGGAGCCGGCGGCCCAGCTCGTCGACGAGTGTGCGAGCGTCGGTCATCGCTCCGGCCGGGTCACTTGAACCAGATGCGCTGGTACTCACGGCTCTGCGGGTGGAACACGAGCACCGCGAGCACGACGTCGAACATGACCTCGAGGATGCCGGGGAACCCGAGCAGCGTCGTGACGCTCCCGCCCTGCGCGAGATACAGGAGCATCAGGCCGAAGACGAGGACGACGACCGCGATCGACAGGTAGTAGCCCCACCGCTGCTCGTTGGCGATCCCGTACGCGGCGCCGGCGAATGCCGCCACGACGAGCAATGCGAGCGGGCCGGCGCCGCTCAGCGCTCCGAGCAGCGCGAACGCCGCGTTGAGGTACAGGAGCATCTGGAGCGAGACCAGGGTCTGCGCCATGTGGGGGTTGAAGAAGGTCCGCTCGTTCACGGGGCCATTGTGGCCGACGACGGGTCGGGGACCGGGACGGCGTCCACGGGCCCGGGGTGGCGCGACCGGAGCTGGCCGCAGGCGGCGTCGATGTCGACGCCCCGATTGCGCCGGACCGTGGCGTTCAATCCGCCGGCCCGCAGCCGGGCCGCGAAGGCCTGCACCCGCAGGTGGGACGGCGGGCGGCCGTCGAACCCGGCGGTCGGGTTGAGCGGGATGACGTTCACGTGCGCGCCGCCCGGCCCGCCGAACCCGTGCAGCAGCCGGGCCAGCTTGTCGGCGTGGCGGGGCTCGTCGTTCACGCCGTCGATGCACGCGTACTCGAAGGTGACCCGCCGCCCCTTGGCGGCCGCGAACGCGCGGGCCGCGTCGAGCACCTCGGCGATGGGGTAGCGGCGGTCGATCGGGACGAGCCGCTCGCGCAGCGCGTCGTCGGGGGCGTGGAGCGACACGGCGAGCGTGACCGGGAGGTCCTCCGTCGCCAAGCGTCGCATCGCCGGCGCGATGCCGACGGTGGAGATCGTGAGGTGACGGGCGGAGATCCCCAGGTCGGCGTGCAGCCGGCCCACCGACGCCCACACCTCGTCGTAGTTCGCGAGCGGCTCGCCCATGCCCATGTACACCACGTTGCCGACCCGCTGCGGTGACACGTGCTGGGCGCGCACCACCTGCTCGACGATCTCGGCCGCGTCGAGGTGCCGGTCGAAGCCGGCCTGGCCGGTCGCGCAGAACGTGCAGGCCATCGCGCAGCCGGCCTGCGAGGACACGCACACGGTTGCCCGGGTGGGGTACCGCATGAGCACCGTCTCGATCTCCACGCCGTCGCGGGTGCAGGCCCACAGCCACTTGGTCGTCATCCCGTCGGTCGCGCTGCGCTCGGCGCGGACGTCGAGGGCGAGCGGGAGCTCGTGGGCGAGCCGGGCGCGCAGCGCCTTCGGCAGGTTGGTGATCTCTTCGAGCGGGCGGTGCTCGTCGTAGAGGCCCGCCCACACCTGCACCGTGCGGTACCGGGGCTGGCCCCACGCGTCGAGGAGGCGAGCCAGGTCGTCGCGGGTGGCCGCGTACCGCGTCGTCATGCCGGTGGCGCGGGGCCGTTCTCGCCGGGCTCCTCGCCCGGCTCCGGCTCCCGGGCCTCCACCGTGGTCACGTACCAGCGGTCGCGGTGGTCCTCGGCGAAGCCGAGGCCACGGTACAGCGCGACGGCGCCGGCGTTGTCGGCGTCGACGTAGAGCATCCCGGTCGGGATCCCGCGCTCGGCGATGGACGCGAGGCCGGCGACCGCGAGCGCCCGGCCGAGACCGTGGCCCTGCTGGGCCGGGTCCACCGCGATGACGTAGATCTCGCCGAGCCGCTCGGCGCGGTGGAGCTTCGTCCAGCAGAAGCCCGCGATCGTGCCGTCGCGCACCGCGAGCAGGAAGCCGGCGGGATCGAACCACGACTCGTCGAGACGAGCGGCCAGCCGGTCGCGATCCCAGCCGCCCTGCTCCGGGTGGTCGGCGAACGCGGCGTTGTTCAGCGCGAGCCACGCGTCGTCGTCGCGGCCCGGTTCGAACGCACGGAGCAATGTGCCGGCCGGCCAGGCCGGGGTCTCCTCGAGCGGGAGCGGGCAGCGGAGCTGCACGAGGTCGCGGGCGGGGGAGAAGCCGAGCCCGGCGAGGACGGCGTCGTCGGTGGCGTCGA
This sequence comes from Acidimicrobiia bacterium, assembly GCA_046331155.1. GTDB lineage: Bacteria > Actinomycetota > Acidimicrobiia > IMCC26256 > CAWATG01 > JAXLRK01. Next base: position 2,458,683 of record JAXLRK010000001.1, on the reverse strand, counting down.
CGCACGGCACCAGGAGCTGCACGGTGGCTCCTCCGTCGAACGCGACCCGGTCCAGCGCGGCGCGGGTCAGCCGGGCTGCGACGTCGTTGCCGCGTCGCATCGGGTGCACCACCAAGGCCAGGTCGCGGGTGTGGGCCTCGTCCACCAGCTGGGCGTAGCCGACGAGCCGCCGGCGGTCGCGCGCGAAGAACGCGGCGAACCCCGGGTTGCCGTCGTGGTCGAGGGCGAGCCGGTGGTCGTCGGAAAGGGGGGCGTGCCGGTCGGCGGCGAACGACGCCGCGCACAGGGCGCGGATCGCGTCGCGGTCCTCGTCGTCGAGCGTGTCGGTGGTGATGACTTCCACGTCGGGACAGGCTAGGAACCCGAGCGGACAGGTGCACGTCGTGCCTCGCCGGCCGGTGGCACCGCTGGACGGCGTCCTCCTCCTCGACGCAGCTTCGGCTGCGCCTTCGTCGTGCGTCCTTGCCGGCGGCACTCCCGACACGCCGATCCACCAACGCCACCTATCCGCTCGGGTTCCAAGCGAGACCGATCGCACTCACCGGTAGTCTGCGGCGATGGCCCGCCCCAGAGGAGCCGCCGCGCGAGCCGCCGTGGTACAGGAACGCCTGGCCGAGGCGTATCCCGACGCCGTCTGCGCGCTGAACCATGCGAGTCCGTACGAGCTGCTCGTCGCGACGATCCTGTCGGCGCAGTGCACCGACGAGCGCGTGAACCTGGTGACCCCGGCGGTGTTCGCGCGCTATCCGACGCCGGGCGACCTCGCCGAGGCCGTACCCGAGGAGGTCGAGGAGCTCATCCGCTCCACCGGGTTCTTCCGGGCCAAGACCCGCAGCCTGCTCGGGATGGCGGAGGCGGTCGAGGAGCGCTTCGGCGGCGAGATCCCGACCGAGCTGAGCGACCTCACGACGTTGCCGGGCGTCGGGCGCAAGACGGGAAACGTCGTCCGGTCGGTCGCCTTCGACCTGCCCGGCCTGCCGGTCGACACGCACGTCGGCCGCCTGGCGCGGCGGTTGAAGCTGACGGCGGAGGAAGATCCGGTCAAGGTCGAGCACGATCTGAACACGCTCGTCGAACCCGCCGAACGCGGCCGGTTCTCGTTGCGCCTGATCCTGCACGGCCGCCAGGTGTGTCTGGCGCGCCGCCCGAGGTGCGGCGCGTGCGTGCTCGACGACGTGTGCCCGTCGGCAGAGCTGGACCCTTGAGCTAGCAGCCGCCGAGCGAGTTGACCGCCCGGTCGAGCGAGCGGCGGGCGCCGACGAGGCTGCGTTCCGCGGCGTAGAGATCGACCGCGATCGCCGAGTCGGACGTGTCGTGGTAGCCGTCGGCGACGCGTTCGATCCGGGTGGTGAGCTCCTCGAGCAGCGTGCGGACGGTGGAGAGCTCGGCGAGGTCCGATGCGGCGGTCACCCGGCCAGCCTGGACCGGCCCGGAGCGAGCTGGCAATTCGGAGAGCCCGCGGAGGGCCCCGATTACCATGACCGGGTCCCCATGCTCTCCCGACTCGACCTTCGCGCCTTCACGGGCGACCTGCGCACCGCGCTCGCGCCTCCGCCCGACGAGGGCGAGGGCCCGGTCGCGGCCGTGCGCGAGATCATCGCCGCCGTTCGGGCCCGGGGCGACGACGCGCTGCGCGAGCTGACGGCCCGGTACGACGGCTGCGAGGTCGGCGAGCTACGCGTCGCGTCGGCCGAGGTCGCGGCGGGGCTCGACCGGGTGCCGAGCGCGGTGCGGAACGCGCTCGAGTACGCGGCGGGGGAGATCCGCGCCTACCACGAGACCCAGCTCACACCCGACACGACGTGGACGCGCGACGGCGTGGTCGTGCAGGAGCTGGTGCGCCCGGTGGAGCGGGTGGGCTGCTACGCACCGGGCGGCCGGGCCCCGCTCGCGTCGACCGTGCTGATGACGGCGATCCCGGCCCGCGTGGCCGGCGTACCCGAGGTGATCGTGTGCTCGCCGCCCGACCGTGACGGCCGCGTCCCCGCACCCGTCCTGGCGGCCGCCGCGATCGCAGGGGTGGACGATGTGTACCGCGTCGGCGGCGCCCAGGCGATCGCGGCCATGGCCTACGGCACCGCGTCGATCACGCCGGTCGACGTGATCGTCGGGCCGGGGAACCGGTACGTCGCACTGGCCAAGCGCGAGGTGGCCGGCGTCGTGGGCATCGAGTCCCTGGCCGGGCCGTCGGAGCTCGTGGTGATCGCCGACGGGACCGCCGACGCGCGGCACGTCGCGCTCGATCTCATGGCCCAGGCCGAGCACGGGCCCGGCGGCGCCGCGGTCCTCGTGGCGTGGGACGAAGGCGTGGTCGACGCGGTGGAGGCGGCGCTCGTCGAGGAGGTCGCGCGGGCGGCGCGGCGGGCCGAGATCGAGTCGACGCTCGGGTCCGGCGGGCGCGCGGTGCTGGTGGACGACGCAGCCGGTGCGCTCGCGGTGTCGAACACGATCGCGCCCGAGCACCTCCAGCTCATGACCGCGGCCCCCGAGGAGCTGCTGCCCGGCGTGCGCAACGCGGGCGCGGTGTTCTGCGGGCCGTGGGCTCCCGCGGTCGTCGGCGACTACGTCGTGGGCGTGAACCACGTGCTGCCGACCGCCCGGACCGCCCGGTACGCGAGCGCGTTGCGGGTCGACGACTTCCGCAAGCACGTGCACGCAGTCACCCTGGACCGGGCCGCGCTCGACCGGGTCGCGCCGCACGTGGCCGCGCTCGCCGGGGTCGAGGGGCTGGCCGCGCACGCGGCGGCCGTCGCCGCCCGTGGGGGCGGAAGATGAGCGGTCGTCTTGCTCCGCGTGACGACTTGCGCTCGCTCGAGGGCTACCATTCGCCCCAGCTCGACGTGTCCGTGCGGCTCAACACCAACGAGAGCCCGTACGCCCCACCGTCCGCGTTCGTGGAGGCGTGGCTCGACGCCGTCCGAGACGTTCCGCTGCACCGCTACCCGGACCGTGGGGCGGCCGGCCTGCGCGGGAGCCTCGGCGCCCGGCTGGGGCAACCCGGCGAGCGGGTGTTCTGCGCCAACGGCTCCAACGAGGTGCTCCAGACGTTGCTGTTGACCTACGGCGGCGCCGGGCGGCGCGTCCTCGTCTTCGAACCGACCTACGCGCTGCACTCGCACATCGCGCGCATCACGGGGACCGAGGTCGTCGCCGGCGAGCGCGAGGCCGACTTCTCGATCGACCCGGAGCGGGCCGCGGCCTCGGTCCGCGACGTGCGCCCGGCGGTGGTGTTCCTGTGCAGCCCCAACAACCCCACCGGTACGGTCGAATCGCGCGTGGTGCTCGACGCGATCGTGGACGCGTTCGACGCCTCGGCGCCGGGCTTGGTCGTGGTCGACGAGGCCTACGGCGAGTTCTCCGACTGGAGCGCGCTGGACGTCGTGGCCGACGACCGGCCCGTCGTCGTGGTCCGCACGTACTCGAAGGTGTGGTCGATGGCGGCGGTCCGGCTCGGGTTCGCGGTCGCGCCGGCGTGGGTCGTCGGGGAGCTCGAGAAGGTGGTCCTGCCGTACCACCTCTCGGTGCCGACGCAGCTCGCAGGTACGCTGGCGTTGCGCTTCGAGGCCGAGATGGACGCCCGGGTCGCGAGCCTCCGGTCCGAGCGCGAACGCATCTCCGCGGCGTTGCAGGAGATGGACCGCGTGCACCCGTTCCCCTCGGGCGCCAACTTCGTGCTGTTCCGGTTCGACGGCGACGGCCACGCACTCTGGGACCGGCTGGTGGGCCGCGGCGTGCTCGTGCGCGACTTCTCGCGCTGGCCCCGCCTCGACGACTGCCTGCGGATCACGGTCGGGGACCCGGCCGAGAACGACGCCCTGCTCGCCGCGTTGCGAGCCGCGATCGAGGAGGAGCCGTGACCCGGAGCTCGCACCAGGAGCGGACCACGAAAGAGACGACGATCTCGCTGCGCCTCGAGGTCGACGGGGCCGGCGACGCCCACGCGAGCACGGGCATCCCGTTCTTCGACCACATGCTCGAACAGCTCGGCAAGCACGGCGGGTTCGACCTGGCGATCGAGGCGACCGGCGACCTCGACGTCGACACGCACCACACGATCGAGGACGTGGGCATCGTGCTGGGCACCGCGCTCGAGGACGCGCTCGGCGACAAGGCGGGCGTGCGCCGGTTCGCCAGCGCACTCGTCCCGCTCGACGAGGCGCTGGTTCAGGTGGCGCTCGACCTGTCGGGCCGGCCGTTCCTCGTCTACGACGTGGACCCGGTCGCGGAGTGGATCGGCACCTTCGACCCGCAGCTCACCGAGGAGTTCTGGCGCGCGTTCGCGTTCGCGGCCGGGATCACGCTCCACATCCGGAGCCTGTCGGGGAAGAACGGTCACCACGTGATCGAGGCGTCGTTCAAGGGGGTCGCCCGGGCCTTGCGCGACGCGGTGAAGGTCGAGGGCGGTGGCGTCCCGTCGACCAAGGGCACGCTGTAGCGCACGATGCACCTCTATCCGGCGATCGACCTGCGCGGCGGCAAGTGCGTACGCCTGCTACGCGGCGACTTCGACGCCGAGACGGTCTACGGCGACGACCCGGTGGAGGTCGCACGCCGGTTCGCCGGCGCCGGCGCGGAGTGGATCCACGTGGTCGACCTCGACGCGGCGCGCACCGGATCGGCCGCGAACCTCAGCGTGATCGAGGCCATCTGTCGGGCTGTGCCGTGCCGGGTGCAGTCGGGCGGTGGTGTCCGCTCGGAGAGTGCCGCTGCGGCACTGCTCGACGCGGGCGTCGCACGCGTCGTGGTCGGGACCGCGGCGGTGGAGCAACCCGAGCTGGTCGACGCGCTGTGTCGCGCGCGCCCCGGGCAGGTGGCCGTCGGCCTCGACGCGCGCGGGCGCGCGGTCGCGGTGCGAGGCTGGGTCGAGGGGAGCGGCGCGGACCTCGTGGAGCTGGCGTCGAAGTTCGAGGGCGCGGGAGTCGCTGCGCTCGTCGTCACCGAGATCGGCCGCGACGGCACCATGGCCGGGCCCGACCTCGACCAGCTCGCGTCGGTGCTCGCTGCGTCGACCATCCCGTTGATCGCCAGCGGTGGTGTCGGGACGCTCGACGACCTGCGTGCGCTGGCCGGGCTCGAAGCCGGCGGACGGCGGCTCGAAGGCGCGATCGCCGGCCGCGCGGTCTACGAAGGTCGCTTCACGGTCGCCGAGGGGCTCGCCGCCTGCGCGACGGCGTGACCCTTTCTTTCACGGCGGTTCGGGCGTAGGGTGGCGTCAACGTCGTCAGGGGAGGCCGCCATGCCGGTTCGACGGGTTCGCGGACGTGTCCCACGCTGGATCTCGTCGCTCGTGGTGCTGAGCGCGGTGGTGCTCGCCGGGGTGGTGGTGCCCGCCGGCGCGGCCGGGAGCCCGGGTGTCGCGACGGGCGACGCCACACTCCTGGGCAAGGGCCCGGGTGGCGTGCTGGGCAACGGGGACGCCGAGGAACCCGCGGTGAGCCCCGACGGCCGTTGGGTGGCCTTCGACTCGACGTCCACGAACCTGGTCTCGGGGTTCGTCGACAACAACACGACGGGCAACGACGTGTACCTGCTCGACCGGTCGACCGGCGCGGTCTCCCTGGTGAGCCACGCCACGACCGGCGCGACGCAGGGTTCCAACAAGGACAGCGAGGAGGCGACGGTCAGCGACGACGGCCGGTGGGTCGGCTTCCGCTCGCTGGCGACGAACCTGGTGACCGGCGCGACCGTGACCGGGACCTACAACAACGTGTACCTGTGGGACCGCACGACCGGTGCGATCACGCTGGCGTCCCATGCGGTGGGCACGGCGACGGCCGAGGCGAACGCGAGCAGCGTCACCGGCCAGAACATCGTCGACGGGTCGATCAGTGGCGACGGCCGGTACCTCTCGTTCCGCTCGAGCGCCACGAACCTGATCACCGGTTTCGTCGCCGGCATCATCGGCGGCAGCAACGCGTACGTGTACGACCGGGTGGCGAACGCGAGCACGCTCGTCAGCCACTCGCTGGGCAACCCGCTGAAGGGCGCCAACCAGACCATCGGCGACGTGGTCTCGAGCGGCGACGGTTCCACGATCGGGTTCACCACCGCGGCCACCGACCTCGTCTCCGGCTTCGTCGCCGGGGGTGCCGGGGCCACGAACGCGTACGTGGCGGATCGGGCGACGGCGACGCCGGTGCTGGTGTCGAAGGCGGTGGGCACGTCGTCGACGGGTGGCAACGACAGCACTCGCGTCGCATCTCTGAGCGGTGACGGTCGGGTCGTGGCCGTGAACAGCCGGGCGACGAACCTGATGACCGGGTTCGTCGACCACAACGCCGCCGACTTCGACGTGTTCGGGTACGACCTCGTCGCGGGCACGGTCGCCTTGGTGAGCCATTCGACGGCGAGCCTCGTCGACGGCGGCAACGCCGGGAGCTACGAGGGTCGGCTCGGCACCGACGGCCGCTACGTGGCGTTCTCGTCGATGGCGACCGATCTGGTGACCGGGTTCGTCAACGGCAACGCGGCGGGCAACGACATCTTCGTGTTCGACCGGGCGAGCGGCGCGACGTCGTTGGTGAGCCATGTGCCGGGCTCGGCCACGGCGGGAGGCAACCAGGGCTCGTACGAACCGGCCGTCGCGCAGGGGGCGGCATCGGTGGTGTTCGCGTCGGCGGCGACGGATCTGGTGAGCGGGGACACGAATGCCAAGGTCGACCTGTTCGCGGTGGCGCCGTTGGCCGGGTATCGGTTCGTGGCGTCCGACGGCGGGATCTTCTCGTTCGGCCCGGCGGCGGGGTTCTTCGGTTCGACGGGTGCGATCCATCTGAACCAGCCGATCGTGGGGATGGCGGCGACGGCGTCGGGCCAGGGGTACTGGCTGGTGGCGCGTGACGGTGGGATCTTCGCGTTCGGCGACGCCGTGTTCCACGGTTCGACGGGGGCGATCCATCTCAACCAGCCGATCGTCGGCATGGCGCGGAGCTTCACCGGCGCGGGGTACTGGCTGGTGGCGTCCGACGGTGGGATCTTCGGGTTCGGCGACGCGGTGTTCCACGGTTCGACGGGTGCGGTCCATCTGAACCAGCCGATCGTGGGGATGGCGGCGACACCGACCGGCCGGGGCTACTGGTTGGTGGCGCGTGACGGTGGGATCTTCGCGTTCGGCGACGCCGGGTTCTTCGGGAGCACCGGTGCGATCCATCTGAATCAGCCGATCGTGGGGATGGCGGCGTCGCGCAGCGGCTTCGGCTACTGGCTGGTTGCCAGTGACGGTGGGATCTTCGCCTTCGGCGACGCCGTGTTCCTCGGTTCGACCGGGGCGATCCACCTGAACCAGCCGATCGTCGGGATGAGCGGTACCTGGTGATCCCCGCCCGGGCGGCGGTCCACGGGGTGACCGTTTTGGGCTACGGTCGGGGGTACATACGGCGCCTCGGAGGCGCCGGCGGAGAAGGGGGTTCCATGACCGAATCCAATGGGGTGGTCGACGAAGGATTCCTCCGGCGGTACCGCGCCCTGCTCGACGCGGAAGATGCCGCCTTCGACGAGCTCGAGCACGCCTACGAGGACGGCGACCGGGCTCACTACGAGACCGACCTCGCGATCTGGCGAGCGGTCGTCGAGCGCCGGATGGCCTTCCTCGAACGCAACGGGATGAGCGCCGTCCCCGCCCGCCTGTAGCGCTTCTCCGAACCTTCTGCATTCTTTCGATGGAATTCCCCGATAGTTCGGGGAATTCATCGAAAGAACGCCAGTCTGGGTCCTCGCCGCGCCCGTCGGTAGGCTCCGCCGGTGCCCGTATCCTTCGACTTCGCCCGTGAGACCGCGGTCCGGCGACGTGCGGACGGTGCGTTCGAGGCCACGCTCGACCCTTCGTGGCTGGTGCAGAAGGGCCCCAACGGCGGGTACCTCGCCGCGATCGTGCTCCGCGCGTTCGTCGCCCTGGTCGACGAGCCCGCCCGGCTGCCCCGCTCGCTCACCGTCCACTACTGCGCGCCGGCCGACGACCGACCCCTCGTCGTGCACGCCGCGGTCGAACGGGTCGGCCGGTCGCTCACCACCTGTTCAGCCCGGCTGGTCCAGGGCGACACGCTGGTCGGGCTCGCGCTGGGCGCGTGCTCGAAGCCGCGGCCGGGGCCCGAGTTCTGCGACCTGGTCATGCCCGAGGTCGCCGACCCGACGACGATGCCCGCGTCGGTACCCCCTCCCGACGCCCCGCCGATCGCGCGGCGGTGGGAGACGCGCTGGGCGATCGGCACCCTGCCGTTCACCGGTGCGGTGAGCCGCGAGGCCGTCGCCGGCGGATGGATCCGTCTACCCGAGCGTCAGGTCGCCGACGCGTCCGTGATCGCGGCGATCACCGACGCGTGGATTCCACCCGCGTTCGCCCGCGTGCGGGAGTCGTTCGTGGTCCCGACGGTGGACCTCACCGTCCACTTCCGTACGGTGCTGCCGCACACCACCATGTCGGCCGACGACGCGTGCCTCGCCGTCTTCCGCACCCGGGCCGCGGCCGGCGGGTTCCTCGAGGAGGACGGTGAGGTCTGGAGCCCCGACGGCGTGTTGCTCGCGCAGTCCCGCCAGCTCGCCGCGATCGTGACCGTTCCTACACCGTGATCGCCTACGCTCCTCACGCCGTGATGCCGACCTGGTCGAGGACGAACGCGTAGACGAGTGCCTCGTCACGCCACGAGTCGTAGCGGCCACTCGGGCCGTGGTGGCCGGCGCCCATCTCCATCTTGAGCAGGAGGGGGTGCTCGTCGGTCTTGGTCGTGCGCAGCTTCGCCACCCACTTCGCCGGCTCCCAGTACTGCACGCGCGGGTCGTTCAGCCCGCCGGTCACGAGCAGGGCCGGGTAGTCCTTCGCCTCGACATTGTCGTAGGGCGAGTACCCCCGCATCACCCGGTAGATCGCCTCGTCGGTCACCGGGTTGCCCCACTCCTCCCACTCGGTGACCGTGAGCGGGAGCGTCTCGTCGAGCATGGTGGTCACGCAGTCGACGAACGGCACCTCGGCGACCACGGCCCGGAACAGGTCCGGCCGGAGGTTCGTGACCGCGCCCATGAGGAGCCCGCCCGCGCTCGCACCCCGGGCCACCAGGCGGTCCGGTGACGTGTAACCGCGCGCGACGAGATGCTCCGCGGACGCGACGAAGTCGGTGAAGGTGTTCGGCTTGTGGGCGAACTTGCCGTCCTCGTACCAGTGCCGGCCCATCTCGCCGCCACCGCGGATGTGGGCGATCGCGTACACCATCCCGCGTTGCAACAGGCTCAGGCGCAGCGACGAGAACCCCGGGTCGATCGAGATCTCGTACGAGCCGTAGCCGTAGAGCAGGCAGGGTGCCGAGCCGTCGAGGGGCAGCCCGCGCCGGTACACGACGGAGATCGGCACCTGCGTGCCGTCGGGCGCGGTGGCCCATTCGCGAGTGGTGACGTAGTCGTCGGGGTCGTAGCCGCCGAGCACCGGTTGCCGTTTGACGAGCGTGCGCTCGCGGGTGATCACGTCGTAGTCGTACGACGACATGGGTGTGGTGAGCGACGTGTAGCCGAACCGCAACGTGGTCGTGTCGTACTCGAGGTTGGCGCCCACGCCGGCGCTGTAGACGGGTTCGGGCATCTCGACGACCTCGAGGGATCCGTCGGCGAGGTGCAGGAGCTCGATGCGCTCGAGCCCGTTGCAACGTTCGGAGAGCACCAGGTGGTTCGCGAAGACGTCCGCGTCGTCGAGGCGCACGTCGGGCCGGTGGGGGACGACCTCGCGCCAGTGGGCCCGTTCCGGCGATGCGACCGGCGCCACCATCAGCTTGAAGTTCTCGGCGCCGTCCGCGTTGGTGACGATGTAGAGCTCGCCGCCACCGGGGCCGGCATGGTGGTCGATCGCGTACTCGACGCGGTGCTCGCGTGCGGCCACGACCCGCGGTGGCGCGGTCGGGTCGGAGGTGGGGATCACGCGCGATTCCGAGGTGAGCTTCGACTCGAGGCCGATCACCACGAAGTCGCCGCTGCGCGTCCGGCCGACGTTCACGTAGTAGTGGTCGTCGGGCTCCTCGTAGACGAGCACGTCGGCCGCGGCCGGCGTGCCCACGGTGTGGCGCCACACCTGGTACGGCCGCATCGCGTCGTCGACACGCGTGTAGAAGACGGTGCGGTTGTCGTTCGCGAACGCGAGGCCGTAGTACGTGTCGGTGACGACGTCGGGGAGGTCGTCACCCGTCGCGAGGTCACGGAAACGCAGCTCGAGCCGTTCTCCTCCGGTGAAGTCGGCGCCCCAGGCCATGAGCTGTTGGTCCGGGCTCATCGCCAGGTTGCCGAGCTCGAAGAACTCGTGGCCGCCGACCATCACGTTCTCGTCGAGGAGCACCTGTTCCTCGTCGGGTGCGGCGAGGGCGGCGCGGCAGTGGATCGCGTACTGCAGCCCCTCGACGGTGCGCGTGTAGTACTGGAAGGGGGCCTTGCGGACCGGCGCCGAGCTGTCGGTCTCCTGGATCCGGTCGACGACCTCGCGGAAGAGGCGTTCCTGGAATCCTGCCGTGTGGGCGAGCATCGCCTTCGTGTAAGCGTTCTCTGCCTCCAGGTAGGCCCGGACGTCGGGGTTGTCGCGGTCACGGAGCCAGAACCACGGGTCGACGCGGGTGTCGCCGTGGGCTTCGAGGGTGACGGGGCGCCGGGGCGCGAGCGGAGGACGGGGCGCGGCAGACGACGGCGGCGAGTCGGGCATCCCGGGAGTCTCGCACACCGGGCGAAACGCGTCCGGGGACCGGCGGCCGGTTGGCTACGCTCGGGCCGCCATGACCGGACCGCAACCCGCCGTCGAACCCGCCGCCACACCTGCCGACCCCGAACTTGCCGGCCCGCCGGTGGCCACGCCGATCGCCGCCACGGCCGAGGAGCTCGCCGCGGTGAGCTACGACGCCAACGGCCTCGTGCCCGCCATCGTGCAGGAGGCCGGCACCGGCGAGGTGCTCATGATGGCGTGGATGAACGCCGACGCCCTCGCCCGCACGCTCGAGACCGGCCGGACCTGGTTCTGGAGCCGCAGCCGGCAGGAGTACTGGTGCAAGGGCGAGACGTCGGGCGACCGGCAGTACGTCCGCGAGGCCCGGTACGACTGCGACATGGACACGCTGCTGCTCGTCGTCGAGCAGGAGGGCCGGGGCGCCTGCCACACCGGCGAGCGCTCGTGCTTCTTCCGGGCGTTCGGCTCCGGCGTCACGCCCGGCCGGGTGTGAACGGCCGCGCCCGGTGAGCGCCGCGCTGCATCCGTCGCGCGACGACTTCCTCGCCCTCGCTCGCGATCACACCGTCGTCCCGGTGTGGCGCGAGGTGCTGGCCGACCTCGAGACGCCGGTGTCCGCGTTCGTGAAGCTGGTGGGCGACGGCTCGGGCTTCCTCCTCGAGTCCGTCGAGCACGGCGAGCGGTGGGGCCGGTTCTCGTTCATCGGGCGCGATCCCGCGCTGACGGTGATCGTGCGCGGCTCGGAGGTGGAACTGGTGGGCGACGCGCCGCCGGGCATCCCGACGGGACACGGCGCGCTCGCCGCGCTGGAGGCGCTGCTCGGTGCGTACCGCGCGCCGACGCTCACGGAGCTCCCACCGTTCCACGGCGGTGTCGTCGGGTATCTCGGCTACGACGTGGTGCGGGAGGTGGAGCGGCTCCCGAACGTGCCGACCGACGACCTGGGTATGCCCGACGCCGTGCTGTCGCTCACCGGGCACATCACCGCGTTCGACCACTTCCGGCAACGCCTGTTCCTCATCGAGAACGTGTTCCTCGCCGAGGGCGCCGACGATCGAGCGGCCGACGACGCCTACGAGCGCGCCGCGGCGCGGCTCGACGCGCTGGTCGACGAGCTCGCCCGTCCGCTGCCGTACGTGCCGTCGCCGCCGCCGGGCGACCGGCTCGACGAGGTGCCGCCCTTCCGCTCGACCATGCCGTCGAGCGACTACCGCGCCGCCGTCGAGGCCGCGCGCGAGCACATCCTCGCCGGCGACATCTTCCAGGTCGTGCTCGCGCAGCGTTTCGACCTCGACGGCGACTTCGACCCGTTCGACGTGTACCGCGTCCTGCGCCAGGTCAACCCGTCGCCGTACATGTACTTCCTGCGCCACCCCGAGGTGACGGTGGCCGGGTCGTCGCCCGAGCCGATGGTGCAGTTGCTCGACGGCCGGGTCATCTCGCGGCCGATCGCGGGCACCCGCCGGCGCGGCCGTACCGACGACGACGACCGGCGCCTGGCGGCCGAACTGGTCGAGCACCCGAAGGAGCGGGCCGAGCACGTGATGCTCGTCGACCTGGCGCGCAACGACGTCGGCCGCGTGGTGACGTTCGGAACCGAGCAGGTCGACGAGCTCATGACCTTGGAGCGGTACTCGCACGTCATGCACCTCACCAGCCAGGTGTCGGGCGCGCTCGCCGAGGGACGCAACGCGGTCGACGTGCTGCGGGCCACGTTCCCCGCGGGCACGGTGAGCGGCGCGCCGAAGGTGCGGGCGATGGAGATCATCGACGAGCTCGAGCCCACGAAGCGCGGCCCGTACGCGGGCGTGATCGGCTACCTCGACTTCTCGGGCAACCTCGACACCGCGATCGCCATCCGGACCATGCTCTGGCGCGACGGCAGGGCGAGCGTGCAGGCCGGCGCCGGCGTGGTCGCCGACTCGGATCCGGCGCTCGAGGACCTCGAGTGCCACAACAAGGCCCGGGCCCTGCTGACCGCGGCCGCGGCCGCCCGAAGCCTCGCCCCGCTGCGCCGAGCGTGACGCCATGACCTCCCATCGTGACCCCCATCCCGAACTGGCCCGTGGGACGGTACCCGTAGGGGCCCGCGGCGCCGACCAGTTCGGTGAGGTGGGAGCGATGCGCGACGGCGTCGGGCTCGTTGCGTGCTCCGGACGCGGTTTCGTCACTGTGACGGAATCCGACGCGTGGACGTTCCTCCAGAGCCTCGTGTCCCAGGAGGTGTCCTCGCTCGACGACGGGCACGGCGTGCACTCCCTGCTCCTTTCGCCGCAGGGCAAGCTCGACGTCGACTTCCGGTTGCTGCGCGTCGGCGACGACGCCTGGCTCGACACCGACACGGGGTTCGGGGAACGGCTGGCGGCCTCGCTCGGGCGGTTCCGCATCCGCGTCGACGCGACGATCGAGGACCGCTCGGGTACATGGGGCCTGCTCGCGGTCCACGGCGCGCGGGTCGACGACCTGCGGCTCGGCGTCCCGCCCGAGCAGCACTCGCACGTCGACTGGGAGGGTGTGCGGGCGGTGCGGGCCGACTGGCCCGGGGTTCCGGGCGTCGACCTGATCGGGCCCGTGGACGCGCTCGAGGCGGCTCGCGCCGAGCTCGTCGGGCGCGGTGCGGTCGAGTGCGGTGAGGACGCGCTCGACACCGTGCGGATCGAGGCCGGGGTGGCGCGGCAGTCCGTCGACTACGACGACAACCTCATCCCGCAGGAGGCGGAGCTGGAGCTCGACGCGGTGTCGTTCTCGAAGGGTTGTTTCGTCGGCCAGGAGCTGGTCTGTCGCATCGACACGCGCGGCCACGTGAACCGCTACCTGCGCCGGTTGGCGATCGAGGGTGACGACGTGCCCTCGCCCGGTGCGGAGATCCAAGCGGACGACAAGGTCGTCGGCACGATCACGAGCGCGTCGCGGGCCCCGGCGCGAGGCGTCGTCGCGCTCGGGTTCGTGCGCCGCGAGGTCGAACCGGGGGCGATGGTCGGCGTGCGGGTCGGCGACGCGCTCGTCCCCGCGACGGTGCGGGAACGGCCGCACCCAGCGCCCTGACGCGCCCGGTCGGGCCGAATCAGAGCAGCCCGAGCTCGCGGGCCTGATGCGTGAGCTCGTCGCGGAAGGCGGGGTGCGCGATCGCGATCAGCGCCTGGGCCCGCTCGCGGATCGACCTGCCGCGCAGCTCGGCCACGCCGAACTCGGTCACGACGTGGTCGATGGTGTTCTTCAACGTGGTCACGATCGAGCCGCGGGTCAGTTGCGGTGTGATCCGGCTCACCGTGCCGCCCTTCGCCGTGGACGGCAGCGCCACGAACCCGAGCCCGTTCTCCGAGTACATCGCGCCGCGTGCGAAGTCGGCCTGCCCACCCGAACCCGACCACATTCGGCCGGCGACGGTCTCGGACGCGCACTGCCCGACGAGGTCGACCTCCGTCGTCGCGTTGATCGACACGAAGCAGTTGTCCTCGCCGATGTAGCGCGGGTTGGCGACCCAGTCGACGGGGAGCAGCTCGACGACCGGGTTCTCGTCGAGGAAGTCGTAGACGGCCTGCGTCCCGAGGCAGAAGGTCGTGACGACCTTGCCGCGGCGGCGGGTCTTGTGGACGCCGGTCACCACGCCGGCCTCGATGAGGTCGACCAGCCCGTCGGACAGCAGCTCCGTGTGCACGCCGAGGTCGTGGTGCTCGCCGAGCCGGCCCAGCACCGCGTTGGGGATGGTCCCGATGCCGGCCTGGATGGTGGCGCCGTTGGGGACCCGCTCCGCGATGAGCCCGCCGATGCGTTGCGCGAGCTCGTCGGGCTCGGACGGTTCGACGGTGATCAACGGCCGGTCGGTCTCGCACCACCCGGCGAGCTGCGAGAGGTGCACCTGGTTGCGCCCGAACGTGCGCGGCATGCGGTGGTTCACCTCGACGAAGAAGGGGATCTGGCCGATGAACGGCGCGGTGTAGTCCGCGTTGGTGCCGAGCGAGACGTAGCCGTGGCGGTCGGGCGGCGAGGCCGCGGCCACCACGAGCTTCGGACCGGCCAGGCGGCGCAGCAGCAGCGGCACCTCGGAGAAGTTGCAGGGGACGAGGTCGACCGTACCGGCCTGGAAGTGGGGCCGGGTCACGGGGGAGAGGAAGTACGAGACGTGGTCCAGCCGGCCGTGGTGCGTCCCGCGCAGGTATTCGCGGTCGACGAGGGCGTGCATCTGGCGGACGGTGACGCGTTCGAGGCGCTCCGCCGCCCGCTCGATCACGTCGAGGAGGCCGACGGGCTCGCCGTTCGCCAACGGCACGATGATCGACGTGCCGGGCTCGACGAGGTCGAGCACGGCGCCGGGATCGGTCGCGACCGGGAGCTGGGACGGAGTCATGCCGAGGTTCCGATCGGCGTCGGGTCGATCAAGGTGAGGCCCCGATGGGGAGGTCGACCGTGAACCGGGTCCCCCGGCCGGGGGCGGGTGCGGCGGTGACCTGCCCGTTCATGGCCGCGGTGAGCTCTCGCACGATGGCCAGCCCGAGCCCGGTGCCGACCTTGCGGCCGGGCGTGGTGCGGGAGGTGTAGAGGCGTTCGAACACGTGGGGGAGGTCGGCGGGGTCGATTCCGGGGCCGTCGTCGTCGACCCGGAGGGAGAGCGTACCGCCCGACGCCGACGTCGCGACGGTGATGGAAGACGCCGCGTACTTCATGGCGTTCTCGACGAGGTTGGCGACGATCTGGCCGAGGCGCTCGGGGTCCACGGTGGCGGTGATCTCGGTGTCGCTCCCGACCCGAAGCGCGATGCCCAGCTCCCCCGCCGCGGGGAGGAACGCCTGGGCCGCGGACCGCACGACCGTCGCGACGTCGACGGGCTGCGGCCGCAGCGAGAACTGGTGCGAGTCGAGCCGGGCGAGGTCGAGCAGGTCGGCCACGAGACGCTCGAGCCGCCGCGCCTCGGAGCTGATGATCTCGGCCGCGCGCACGCGCGCCTCGTCGTCGGTCACGGTCCCGTCGGCGATGGCTTCCGAGTACCCGCGGATCGACGTGAGGGGTGTGCGCAGGTCGTGGGAGACGCTGAGCAGGAACGAGCGCTCCATGCCCCGGGCCCGCTCGAGCTCCGAAGCCATGGTGTTCATCGACGCGCCGAGCAGCGCGAGCTCGCGGTCGGAGGTCGCGTCGACGTCGACGCGGGCCGTGAGGTCACCGCCCGCGATGCGGCGGGCGGTGGTCTCCATGGCCGCGAGCGGCCGCGTCAGCCGCCGGGCGATGAGGTAGGAGACGCCGAGCGTCATCAGGAGCGCGGCGCCGCCCGCGAGGAGGAAGTATGGGCCGGCACGCCCGATCGGGCGCGGGTCGACACCCTCGGCCAGGACGACGACCAGGCGGCCGCGGTCGGCGACGATGGCGTCCTTGGCGCCGAGCGGCTGGGCCACGAAGACGACGTCGCCGCGGCGGCCGCTCACCTGCTCGCCGGCCAGGAGCGCCTCCGTGTCGAGGTCGGCCGGTTCGACGCCGGCGGGCAGCTGGAGCAGGGAGGCCACGGCCGGCACCCGTTCCCGGACGGTCGGGGCCTGGATCCCGAGCGCGTCCAGTCCCTGCACGACGGTGCCGTCGCCCGAGACCCGTACGAGGGCGCCGGCCGAGATCCGCAGCGCGCCGAGCAGGATCCGGTCGTTGGTGGACGGTTGCGTGGGAGCGACGAGGAGCCGGCGCCCCAGCCGCGCGAGCGAGGTGGCGACCTCGGGGGCCTTCTGCTCGAGGTCGTGCAGGGCGGTCTCGTGGGCGGTGCGCCTCGCCAGCACGAAGGTCATCGCGCCGGCGACGACGAGCACGCCCAAGGAGACCGCGAGGAACGCGACGAGCAGACGGGTGCGGAGGGGGGACCGGCTCACGTCGCGGGCTACGTCGGGACGTCGAGTCGGTACCCCACGCCGCGCACGGTCGTGATGTGCACCGCGTCGCCCACCTTCTTGCGGACCTGCGCGATGTGCACGTCGACCGTGCGCGGGTCGCCGTACCACTCGTAGCCCCACACGCCGTCGAGGATCTGCTGGCGGCTCATCGCGAGGCCGGGTCGTTCGGCGAGGTACTTGAGGAGCTCGAACTCCTTGGCGGTGAACTCGACGGGCGTCTCGTCGACGCGGACCTCGCGGCGCCCGGCGTCGATCGCGACCCGACCCGCCTGGACCACCTCGGCCGCGGTTCCGCCGTCGGTGCGCCGCAGCACCGCCTTGACCCGGGCCACGAGCTCGGCGGGGGAGAAGGGCTTGGTGAGGTAGTCGTCGGCCCCGAGCTCGAGGCCGAGGATCCGGTCCACCTCGCCGTCACGCGCGGTGAGGAAGATGATCGGCACGTGCGACGCGACGCGCACGCGCCGGCAGACCTCGAGCCCGTCGATGTCGGGGAGCCCGACGTCGAGCACGACGAGGCGCGGCCGGCGCTGGGCCACCGCGTCCAGGCC
The DNA here is from genome assembly GCA_046331155.1 of Acidimicrobiia bacterium. Classification (GTDB taxonomy): domain Bacteria; phylum Actinomycetota; class Acidimicrobiia; order IMCC26256; family CAWATG01; genus JAXLRK01. Next base: position 2,441,587 of record JAXLRK010000001.1, on the reverse strand, counting down.
GCCGAGCCCGGTGCCCGACTTGTAGACGCGGAAGCCCTCCCGCGTGAGGTAGAGGTCGACGAGGTCGGCGATGTTCGCCTCGTCGTCGACCACCACGATCGTGCCTTTGTCCATGGGGCTCATGCTCGACCTCAGGGATCGGCCCGGGATCAGGGCAACATGAGGACACTGTTATGCCACCGGAGCACACCCCCCCCGCGTTCTTTCGATGAAATCCCCCAACTGTTGGGGAAATCCATCGAAAGAATGATGGTTGGGAGGGGTCAGACGGTGAGGGTGTTCGCCCGGGCGATGGCTCCCAGCCACCGGGCACTCGGCTTGACGGACCGCTCCTGGGTCTCCCGGTCCACCGCCACCAGGCCGAAGGTGGGCGCGTACCCCTGGGCCCACTCGAAGTTGTCGAGCAGCGACCAGTAGAAGTAGCCCCGCACGTCGAGGCCGTCGTCGAGGCACCGGCCGAGCCCCCGGAGCGCCTCGGTCACGTACTCCACGCGCTCGGCGTCGTCGGTCACCGAGATGCCGTTCTCGGTGACGATCACCGGCACCTGCGCGACCTCGACGGCGCGGCGCACCGTGGCCTCCAACGACTGGGGCCAGAACTCGTAGCCCATGAGCGTCGTGCGCACGCCGTCCTCCGGGCCCATGAGCCCCTCGGGGCCGAACCGGATGCGGGTGTACATCTGGGCGCCCACGTAGTCGTTGCCGCGCGCTGCCTCGAGGAACACGTCCTCCATCGAGGTGCGCGCCATCTGCATCATCTCCTCCCCGCCCGGCACGGCCTGGAAGTCCGACATCGCCAGCGTGAGGCCGACGGGCGAGTCGCCCGGGCCGCCCTTGATCGCGTCGTATGCGAGTTGGTGGGCATGGACCATCACGTCGTTGGCGCGCAGGTAGGCGTCGCCGTCGGTGAGCCCGGGCGGGAACTCCCCGAGGAAGTAGCCCATCAGCGACACGACGTTGGGCTCGTTGATCGTGCACGAGATCCCGACGAGGTCGCCGAGGTGCGCGGCGGCCCGCTCGCAGAACCGCGCGAACCGTTCCGCGGTGCGTCGCTCGCTCCAGCCGCCGCCGGCCGCCGCCCAGCGCGGCGTGGTGAAGTGGTGGTAGGTGAGCACGGGGACGATGCCGTGCTCGTGGCAGCACGCGAGCATGCGCCGGTAGTGGTCGAGCGCGTTGCGCGAGAGCTCGCCCTCCTCCGGCTCGATGCGTGACCACTCGAGCGAGAACCGGTAGGCGTTGAACCCGAGCTCCGCGAGCATCGCGATGTCGGCCGGGTAGCGCCAGAAGTGGTCGCACGCGTCGCCCGACGGCTCCGCGCACGGCGAGGCCGGGTCGTGCTCCCAGGCCCACCAGTCGTTGTTCCAGTTGCCCCCTTCGACCTGGTGGGCCGCGGTGGCGGTCCCCCAGAGGAACCCGTCGGGCAGTGCTCGCGTCATGCCGTGCACGTTACCCCGGCACCCCCTCTCGTTCTGGCTGGCGAGGCGACGCGAAATCAGACCGCTCACTAGCCAGAACGGGGGGGACCAGAACGGGGGGGACCAGAACGGGGGGGGACCAAGACGGGGGGCGCCAAGACGGGGGATGCCAAGACGGGGGGAAAGGGCGGTCCGGTAGCCTCGGGCGCGATGGGAGTCCTCGACGACATCCTCGCCGCGAAGCGCAACGAAGTGACGTTGCTGCACCGGCCCTCCGTGCGCGAGACCCTGCGACGTCGCGCGCTCGACGCGCCGCGCGCGAGGGACTTCGCCGCGGCGTTGCGCCCGGCCGACGGCTCCCTGGCCGTCATCGCGGAGATCAAGCGCCGGTCGCCGTCGAAAGGGGAGCTCGCCCCCGACCTCGACGCCGCCACCACCGCGAAGGGCTACGAAGCCGGCGGAGCGTCGTGCCTGTCGGTCCTCACCGACGTCGGGTGGTTCGGCGGTTCGGTCGACGACCTCCGGACCGCCCGCGACGCCACCGACCTGCCGGTGCTGCGCAAGGACTTCACGATCGACGAGACGCAGGTGTACGAGACGCGGGCCATCGGAGCCGACGCGATCCTGCTCATCGTGGCCGCCGTCCCCGACGACGCCTTGCTCGCCGAGCTCCACCAGCTCGCCGAAGACCTCGGGCTCGCGGCACTGGTCGAGGCGCACGACGACGCGGAGGTCGAACGGGCGCTCGCGGCCGGCGCACGCATCGTCGGCGTCAACAGCCGCAACCTCACGACCTTCGAGGAGGATCTCGGCGTCGCGCAACGGCTCGTCGCCCGGCTCCCCGGCGGCGTCACGGCCGTCGCGGAGAGCGCGATCCGCAGCACCGGCGACGCCGCCCGCATGGCCGAGGCCGGCTTCGATGCGGTGCTCGTCGGCGAGACCCTCGTACGCTCGGCCGATCCTTCCTCGCTCGTTCGATCGTTCCGCACCCTGCACCCGTCCCGGAGGAGATGAACCGTGCGATTCCACCTCGACCCGAAGAAGCTCCCGACCGCGTGGTTCAACGCCATGCCGTCGCTGCCCGAGCCGATGCAGCCCCCGCTGCACCCGGCCACCAAGGAGCCGGTCGGCCCCGACGACCTCGCGCCGCTGTTCCCGATGGCGCTCATCGCCCAGGAGATGGCGGCCGAGCCGTGGATCGACATCCCGGGCGAGGTGCTCGACATCCTGCGGCTGTGGCGGCCGACGCCGCTCGTGCGCGCCGAACGGCTCGAGAAGGCGCTCGGCACGCCGGCGCGCATCTACTTCAAGGACGAGTCGGTCTCGCCGTCCGGTTCGCACAAGACGAACACCGCCGTACCGCAGGCGTTCTACAACAAGCAGGAGGGGGTCCGGCGCCTGACAACCGAGACCGGTGCCGGGCAGTGGGGGACGGCGCTGTCGTTCGCCACGCGCCAGTACGACATCGAGTGCATGGTCTACATGGTCCGAGCGTCGTACGACCAGAAGCCGTACCGCAAGATCCTCATGCAGACCTGGGGCGCGAACGTCGTGCCCTCGCCGGTGGACCAACCGGACCACCCCGGTTCGCTCGGTCTCGCGATCAGCGACGCCGTGCGCGACGCCGCGACGCGCGACGACTCGCACTACTCGCTCGGCTCCGTGCTCAACCACGTGCTGCTCCACCAGACGATCATCGGGGTCGAGGCCAAGGAGCAGCTCGCGCTGGCGGGCGAGGTGCGCCCCGACGTCGTGATCGGGTGCTGCGGCGGGGGCTCCAACCTCGGTGGCATCGCGCTGCCGTTCGTCGGCGACGGCGACGTGCGCCTCGTGGCGGTCGAGCCGTCGTCGTGCCCCACGCTCACGGCCGGCGCGTTCGACTACGACTTCGGCGACACCGCCGGCATGACCCCGCTGCTGCCGATGTACACGCTCGGGCACGACTTCGTGCCGCCGTCGATCCACGCCGGCGGGCTGCGCTACCACGGCGACTCCCCGATCATCTCGACGCTGGTGCGGGCCGGTCGGATGGAGGCGGTCGCGTACCCCCAGGGCAAGACGTTCGAGGCTGCGGTCCAGTTCGCCAACGCGGAGGGCAAGATCCCGGCGCCCGAGACCGGCCACGCCATCCGGGCCGCGATCGACGAAGCCCTGGCCGCCAAGGAGACGGGGGAGGAGAAGGTGATCCTCTTCAACTTCTCCGGCCACGGCTTCCTCGACCTGTCCGCGTACGACGACTTCCTGCAGGGCAGACTCTTGGATGCGTAGGCGCCCGCCGCCGCGCCCGAGGAGAGGCCCACGACGGTGTTCGTCAAGATCTGCGGGATCACGAACGAGGAGGACGCGCTGCTCGCCGTCGCGCTCGGCGCGGACGCTCTCGGGTTCGTCATGGCGCCGGGGAGCGTGCGCCAGCTCCGGCCCCAGGCGGTGCGCGACATCGTCGTGCGGTTGCCACACGGAGTGGCGACGGTCGGCGTGTTCCGCGACGAGCGGCCGGAGCGCGTCGTCGAGATCGTGAACCGCGTCGGGTTGAGCGGCGCGCAGCTCCACGGCCGCGAACCGTTGAGCGAGGTGCGTTGGGTCCGCCAGCGGCTGAGCTTCGTGATCCAGGCGTTCGCCGCGGGCGACCCGGCGATCGCAGCCGCGGCCAACGGCCCCGCCGACGTCCTGCTGCTCGACTCGAGCCATCCCGGCTCGGGCCACGTGTTCGACTGGCGGCTCGCGGAACAGGTGCCCGGCGGTGTGCGGCTGTTGCTCGCCGGCGGCCTGAACCCCGACAACGTCGCCGACGCGATCGCGCAGGTCCGCCCGTGGGGCGTCGACGTGTCGACCGGCGTGGAGGCCTCGCCCGGGCGCAAGGACCCGCGCAAGCTCCGGCGGTTCTTCGAAGCGGTGCGGGAGGCGAGCACCGAGGTGGAGGAGATCGAAGCGCGCGAACGCCCGGTCCGTTCACCCGACGCGCCGTACGACTGGGCCCAGGACGACTGGTAGGCGCGCCCGCGGCACCGCCGTATCATGATCCGACCGGCCGGGCGCCGAACCGGCGTCCCCGATCGAGAGTGCAGCAGCCCATGACCGTCCCCTTGCGCGGCGAGCCCGTCCAGCTCGGGCCGCCCGGGCCCGAACCCGCCGGCCTCGGCCGCTTCGGCGAGTTCGGTGGGCGGTTCGTGCCCGAGACCCTCGTCGCCGCGCTCGAAGCGCTCGAAGCCGACTTCCGCGCCGCGTGGAGCTCGGAAGGCTTCCGGGCGCAGTACGCCGCGCTGCTCGCGTCGTACGCGGGACGGCCGACGCCGGTCACGGAGTGCCACCGACTCTCCGAGCGTCTCGGCGTGCGCGTCCTCTTGAAGCGCGAGGACCTCGCGCACACCGGGTCGCACAAGATCAACAACGTGCTGGGTCAGGCGTTGTTGACACAGCGGATGGGAAAGCGGCGCATCATCGCGGAGACGGGCGCGGGTCAGCACGGCGTGGCCACCGCCACCGCCGCGGCGCTGTTCGGGCTCGAGTGCATCGTGTTCATGGGTGCGGTGGACGTCGAGCGGCAGGCGCTCAACGTGTTCCGGATGCAACTGCTCGGCGCAGAGGTGATCCCCGTCTCCACGGGGAGCGCGACGCTGAAGGACGCGATCAACGACGCGATGCGCGATTGGGTGGCCAGCGTCGAGAGCACCCACTACTGCATCGGCTCGGCCATGGGCCCGCACCCGTTCCCGTGGATGGTCCGTGAGTTCCAGCGCGTCGTGGGAGAGGAAGCTCGCGCGCAATGCCGGGCGATCCTGGAAGGCCGGGACCCCGACGTGGTGGCGGCGTGTGTCGGTGGCGGGTCGAACGCCATCGGGACGTTCGCCGGATTCCTCGACACCGACGCCCGGCTCGTCGGCGTGGAGGCCGCGGGGAGGGGACTCGAGTCGGGGCACCACGGGGCGGCGGTGAACCGTGGGGTGCCCGGCGTGCTCCACGGTGCTCGCTCCCTGTACCTCCAGGACGAGGAGGGTCAGATCCTCGAGGCCCATTCGATCAGCGCCGGGCTCGACTACCCGGGCATCGGCCCGGAGCACGCGCACCTCGCCGCGATCGGCCGGGCCGAGTACCCGTGGGCCACCGACGACGAGGCCCTCGCCGGGTTCCAGCTCCTCGCGGTGGCCGAGGGCATCGTGCCCGCGCTCGAACCGGCCCACGCGATCGGGTGGCTCGCCCGCGAAGCCGGCCGCACGGTGCCGACCGGATCGACGGTGCTCGTGACGCTCTCGGGCCGTGGCGACAAGGACGCCGCGCAGGTCGCGGAGATGATCACCGGGGAGCCGCTGCCGTGAGGCTGGAGTCCACCCTGCGCGAGCACCGCGACTCCGGGCGCAAGCTGCTGGTGCCCTACGTCACGGGAGGGATGGGGCGGTCCTGGCTCGACGTCGTGCGAGCCGTCGCGGACGCGGGGGCCGACGCGATCGAGATCGGCATCCCCTTCTCGGACCCGGTGATGGACGGCAGGACGATCCAGGAGGCGTCGCAACGCGCCCTCGACATCGGCGCGACCCCCTCGAACATCGTGGCCGACTGCAACCGGCTCGACGTACCCGTCCCGCTCGTGGTCATGACCTACTACAACGTCGTGAACCACGCGGGCCACGAACGCTTCGCCGCGTCGCTCGCCGACGCCGGCATCGACGGCGCGATCCTGCCCGACCTCCCGCTCGACGAGCTCGACGGGTGGGGCGAAGCGGCCGACGCCGCCGGCGTGGAGACCGTGCTGCTCGCGGCACCGACGACCACCGACGCCCGGCTGGCCCAGATCTGCGCGCGGGTGCACGGCTTCCTGTACGGCGTGTCCCTCATGGGCGTGACCGGCGAACGGTCCCGGCTCGACACGCAGGCCGCGACGATGGGCCGGCGGTGCAAGGCCGCGACCGACGTGCCGGTGCTGCTCGGCGTCGGCATCTCGAACGCGGCCCAGGCGGTGGAGGCCGCGCGCAACGCCGACGGCGTCATCGTGGGCTCGGCGCTCGTGCGCAGGTTGTTGCAGGGTGGTGGGCCGGCCGAGGCGGGCGCGTTCGTCTCCGAGCTGCGCACCGCGCTCGACGCGTCGCCGTGAACTTCGACGAGCCCGGCTGCGACCTGTGCGAGGCGGCGCGCATCACGCCGTGGTTCCACGAGGACGACATCTGCTGGATCGCCGAGTGCGAGATCTGCGCGGTGCCGATGGTGGTGTGGCGCGAGCACGGCGTCGAACCCCCGGACGACCAGCTCGAGCACATGCACGCGCACCTGGCGCGCGTCGCCCTGGAGGTCCTCACCGTGGAGCACTACGTCGACGACGACATGCGCAACATCCCGGACCACTACCACGCCCACGCGCGTCCACGCGGCGCGTTCTTCGGCCACGCCTTCCGTCGCTCCTGAGGGCTCCTCGCGGCGGATCTGAGGCGCCATGCGCCCTCAGATACGCCACGGGACGCCGGCTCAGCCGGCGAGGGTGGGGGCGCCGCGCTCGAGCCGGGAGCCGCCCACGGCCAGGACGACGGCGAGCACGGCGACGACGGCCCCGGAGATCACCAGTGGGACGCGGCCGTCGCCGTGCCAGGCGAGCCCCGCCCAGATGCCGGCGACGAGCGCGGCGCCGCCGGCGAGTCCCTGGTAGAAGCCGAGACCGCTGCCGAGCGCGTGCTCCGGCACGAGGTCGGAGATCCAGGCCTTGCCGACGCCGTCGGTCAACGCGGTGTAGCCGCCGTAGACCGGGAGCAGCACCCACACCCAGGCGGACGAGGTCACGATCCCGAGACCGAGGTACGCGACGGCGAAGACCGCGAGTCCGGCGGCGAAGACGAGCCGGCGCGGGACGCGGTCGGACAACCGGCCGGCCGGATACGACCAGCCCGCGTACGACAGGTTGTAGAGGCAGTACGCGCCCACGACGCCGGCGAACCCCAGCCCGAGCGCCTTCGTCCGCAGGATGATGAACGCGTCGGAGAAGTTGGCGAGCCCGAACAGGGTGAGGAACACGACGACGCGCCAGTACGGTCGGCCCAGCGGTGGGCGATCCGGGTCGTCGGTTCCGCGCACCGCGGCCGGCTGCTGCTCGTGCTCGTGCACGAGCGCGATCAACGCGACGCTCACCGCCGCGGGTACGAACGCCACGAAGAACAGTGGGCGCAGTTGGTGGTCGAGGGCCTCGTAGAGGGCGAGCCCGAGGAGCGGTCCGACGACGGCGCCGGCGGTGTCGGCGGCGCGGTGGAGACCGAACGCCCGGCCGCGCACCTCGGGTGGGGCCTCGGCCGCGATGAGCGCGTCCCGCGGCGACGTACGCAGGCCCTTGCCGAAGCGGTCGGTGAAGCGGGCCACGAGGACGAGCGGCCACGCGAACGCGAAGCCGAGGAGCAGCTTGGAGAACGACGAGATCCCATAGCCCGCGGCGATGAGCGGTCGGCGGCGCCGGACGTCGGCGAGCCGGCCCGACACGGCCTTCATGACGGATGCGGTGCCCTCGGCGATCCCTTCGATGAGGCCGACGACGGCCACCGGCGCGCCCAGCGTTCCGGTGAGGAACAGCGGCAGGACCGGATAGACGAGCTCGGAGGCGGCGTCCTGGAAGAACGACACCCACGAGAGCACGACGACGTTCCGGCTGACCACGGGGCCTTGGGTGTTCCCGTGCCCTGCCCGACCGTCGCGGGCCGCTTCGTGCGCCACGCTCGGCACGCTAACGGCCGGCCGCGGGCCCTGGTGGGGCATTTCGTGGCGCTACCCCTCAATTGTCAGGTATTCGGAGCCGATACTGGTCCCGTCAGCGTCGCGTCGCGCGCCCGGACCGGCCGCGGCCCCGGACGCAACGAGTCGGAGAGCGAGAGGGTGGATTCGGAGTCGGTGCTCGTCGCGAGCTTCCTCGTGCTCGTCGCGCTCCTCGTGCTCCTCCTGGTCGTCGCGGTCGTGCGCAAGATCGCGGTCTTCGCCCGCGACGATCGACGCACCCGGGCCGATGCCGCCGTGCGTCCGGCGCTCGTCGCTCTGGTGGGCAACGACGGCGACGACGCCGAGTCGCTCGAGGTGCTGCTGCGCGCGCGGCACGCCGAGGGTCGCGCCGTCGAACGTCTCGCGATCGAGTACCTCGCCAAGGTCCGGGGCGAGGCCCACCGGGCGCTCGCCTCGGTGCTGGAACGGCGCGGAGTCGTCGAGCGCATGAACCGCCGTGCCCGCCGTCACGGCCCCGTCGGTCGCGCCCGCGCCGCCGAGCTCCTCGGCGCGATCGGGACGCCCACCGCGATCGATCCGCTGCTCGAGTTGCTGTGCGACCGCGACGCCGAGGTCCGCTCCACCGCCGCGCGCGCGCTCGGACGGATCGGCGACCCCCGCGTCCTCCCGGCGCTGCTCGCCACCCAGGTCTCGCATCGCCGCGTGCCCCGAGGAGTCGTCACGCGCGCCATCGCACAGGTCGGCGGGCCGGCCGTCGACCCCCTCCGGTCCGGGCTAGCCGACCCGGCCGCCGAGGTACGCGCTCTGTGCGCCGAGATGCTCGGGCTCCTCTCCGCGTTCGGCGCCGTCGCGGACCTGGTCGAGGTGCTGGAATCGGACCCCGAGACCGAGGTCCGTCTGCCCGCGGCACGGTCGCTCGGGCGCCTGGGCGTGCCGTCCGCCGTGGCGGCGTTGGCCGCGCACGTGGGCCGCGGCGTTGCCACGCCGCTGCGCGCCGTCGCGGCCAAGGCCCTCGGTGGTGTCGGCGACCCGCAGGCGATCGGCGCGCTGGTCCCGTTGTTGACCGAAGACGAGTACTGGGTGGCACACAACGCCGCGTACGCCCTGCTCCGGCTCGGCCCCGGTGGTCCGGCGGCACTCCGGCACGTCGTGGCCACGCACCCGGACCGCAGCGCCCATGCGCGCGAGGCCCTCGCCGTCGCGGAGATCGCCGCCGAACGCCGCCACCCGGAGCGCGTGCGCGCACACGAGGTGCCGGCGTGAAGGACGTGGTGGCCTGGTTCCTGGTCCCGTTCAGCTGGTTCGTCCTCGCGTACTTCCTCGTCCTCAACTCCTCGTACCTGGTGCTGCTGGTGATCGCGTCGCGGGACGCGTTCGACCACTACCGCCGACGGCCGTACGACGGCCACGACGACATCTTCGCCAACCCGCTCACACCGCCGGTGACCGTCGTCGTGCCCGCGTACAACGAGGAGACGCACATCGTCGAGAGCGTGCGTGCCCTCCTCGCGTTGAAGTACCCACAGCTCGAGATCGTCGTGGTCGACGACGGATCGACGGACGAGACGTTCGGACGTCTCGCCGGGGCGTTCGATCTCGTCGAGGTGCCGCGGGTGATCCCCGATCTGGTGCCGACGCTCGGGCGCGTGCTCTCGTCGCACGTGCCCCGCGGTGGCGATCCCCTCGTCGTCGTGCGCAAGGAGAACACGGGCCGGCGGTCGGATCCGACCAACGTCGGGATCAACGCGGCGACCTCGCCGCTGGTCTGCTTCATCGACGCCGACGCCATCCTCGACGAGGAGGCACTGCTGCGGGTCGTGAAGCCGTTCGTGGACCGGCCCGAACGCGTGGTCGGCACGGGGGGCTGCATCCGGGCCGCGAACGGTCTCACGATCTACCGGGGCCGCATCGTCGAGACCCGGTTCCCGCGCCGGTGGCTGGAGCGGATCCAGGTAGTCGAGTACCTGCGGGCGTTCCTCCTCGGGCGCGCCGGGTGGAGCCGCCTGAAGGGGCTTCTCATCATCTCGGGCGCCTTCGGCATGTTCCGCCGCGACCTCCTGATCGACATCGGCGGCTTCGACCTCCACTGCATCGGCGAGGACGCGGAGCTCGTCACCCGGTTGCACCGGTACCTGCGGGACCGCAAGTGGAACTACGAGTTCGAGTTCGTCGCCGAGCCGGTGTGCTGGACCGAGGTGCCACCGACGCGCGCCGCGCTCGCCCATCAACGGCGCCGGTGGTCCCGCGGCCTGGCCCAGACGCTGTGGAAGCACCGGTCGATGATCGGGAACCCGCGCTACGGGCGCATCGGGCTCGTGGTCGTTCCCTACTACCTCGTGTTCGAGCTCCTGAGCCCGTTCGTCGAGCTGTTCGGCGTCGTGGCGGTGGCGGCCGGCCTGGTGTTCGGCCTCGTGAACGTCCCGTTCGCCATCGTCCTGTTCCTCGCCGCGGTGTGCTACGGCGTCCTGCTGTCGCTCACCACGGTCGTCGTCGAGGAGTTCTCCTACCGCCGGTACCGGCGCTGGCGGGATCTCGCGGGCGCGCTCGCCGCCGCGGTGCTGGAGAACGTGGGCTTCCGGCAGATGCACGCCTGGTGGCGATGGCAGGGCCTGCTCGACACCGTCCTCGGGACGAAGGCCGAATGGGTGAAGATCGAGCGCAGCGGGTTCGAGATCCACGGGGACGACGGGAGCGAGGAGGACGCCGCCGTGTACCGCGGTCCCGAACGCCGCGACCCGGCGAGCGTCGGTGCGGCGCTGCGGCCGGGCGGCTCCGGCATCGGGCCGGCGGGGGACAGGGCCGCGGCGGACGGGGCCGCGGGGGACGGGGCCGTGGCGGACGGGTCTGGACGCGCGGTGCGGCCGCCCGGCGTGGCCGAGGCCCGATGAGCGGGCACGCGGCGCGCGCACACCCCGGGAGAATGCCGGGAATCGCCGGGCCTGACCGGGTTGCCGGGGACGGGGGCGTCCTTGGGTCCGGGCCGGCGCCTGCCGATACCGCGGAGGTGAGCCGGGAGGAAGACGAGCTCCGGGAACGGGTGCGCGAGTTGGAGCTCGAGAACATCGCGCTGATGCGTCAGCACGCCGAGACCGTCGTGCGCGAACGCTGGATCCGCGACGCGTCGGCCTGGATCCGCGAGCGGCTCGACGTCGAGACCGTGGCCCACCGGGCGGTGGCCGAGCTCGGCCCGATGCTCGACGTGGACCACGTGCTGCTCCGGCTGCGCGAGGGCGAGGACTGGCCGGTCGCCGCGGGCTGGTCCCGCGAGGAGCTCGAGCAGCCGACCGATCCCGACGGGCGGGAGATCCCGGCATGCTTCCTCGACGTCGTCGACAACGCCTACTCGGACCGGTCGCTCGTGGTCGTGCCGGACCTGCTCGCCGACGTGCGCTTCGGCCTCGAAGGTCCGGCCGTCGCACGCGCGCTCGGCGCCCGCGCCGTCGTCATCGCGCCTCTTGTCCAGGACGACCAGCTCCTCGGCCACCTGAGCTTCTACGTCGAAGGGGGAGGCCGGGACTGGAGCCCGGGCGATCTCACGCTCGTCGAAGCCCTCGGCCAGGAGATCAGCAGCGCGCTCGGTCACGCGCGCGCCTACGAGCTCGCGCGCTGGGTCGTGGTGCAGCTCGACGAGCTGGACCGGGACAAGACCGACTTCCTGTCGTCGGTGTCGCACGAGCTGCGGACGCCACTGACGAGCATCACCGGCTACATCGAGATGCTGACGGACGGCGACGCGGGCGCCCTGACGGAGGATCAGCTCGCGATGCTCGGGATCATCGAACGCAACAGCCGCCGCCTGCTGCTGATGATCGAGGATCTGCTCACGGTGTCGCGCATCGAGTCCAACACCTTCGAGCTCATGGTGACCGACGTGGATGTTCGCGTGCTCGTGGACCACGTGCGCGAAGCCGTCGCACCCAGCCTCGTGGAACGGAGCCTGCACCTCTCGGTCGACGTGGCCCGCGACCTCGGGACCATCGAAGGCGACGTCGCCCAGCTCGAACGGGTCGTGCTCAACCTGACCTCCAACGCGGTCAAGTTCACACCGCCCGACGGCTCGATCGCCATCCGTGCCCGGCGCGACGGCGACGAGCTGGTCCTGTCGGTCCAGGACTCGGGCATCGGCATCCCGCTGGAGGAGCAGCCGCGGCTCTTCCACCGGTTCTTCCGCGCGTCGACCGCACGGGCACACGCCGTGCAGGGCACCGGTCTCGGGCTGTCGCTCGTCAAGGCGGTCGTCGAACGCCACGGTGGGACGGTCGCGCTCGAGTCGGCTCCGGGTTCCGGCACCACCGTGACGGTGCGCCTCCCCCGAACGCAGCGCCCGGCGACCGCGGACCAGCCCGATCCGGCGCGGGCGCTGACGTCGGCTCCGGCTCCGGCACCGGCTCCGGCACCGGCACCGATGTCGGCGCGGATCGCAGCCGGCCAGATCTGAGAACGAGATCACGAGGAGGAACGTTGAACCAGGTGCTGATCGTGGAGGACGACGCGGACATCCGCGAGCTCGTCGCGTTCAAGCTGCGTCAGGTCGGCTACGACGTGCGGACCGCGGGGAACGGCGAGGAAGGGCTCCAGCTCGCGGTGGACACCCCACCCGACGTCGTGATCCTCGACCTCATGATGCCCAAGCTCTCGGGTCTGGAGGTGTGTCGCGAGCTGCGGTCCAACGACGACACCGCGACGATCCCGATCATCATGCTCACGGCCAAGGCCCAGGAGGCCGACGTGGAACGGGGCTTCGAGCTCGGCGCGACCGACTACGTGATCAAGCCGTTCTCGCCCCGCGAGCTCGTGAGCCGCGTGCAGGCCGCCCTGGGCCGCACCGCCTGAGCGCGTCGCTCCACCGAACGACCCCCGTCTTCAGTAGCCGGCTCGCGTCGCCGTGGTCGTCGCGGTGGTCCGGACGGGCGACGCGGTCGTTGCGGCGGACGCCGCCGACGATCCCGTACCACGCACGTAGATCGCGCCCTGCATGCCGGACCCGGAGTGGAAGCGGCAGTAGTAGCGCAGCACCCCGTCGGCGGGGGCGTGCACCTGTACCTCCGCCTTGGCCCCGGGATCCAGGGTCTGGTCCACCTGTCCGTCGACGGTGAACGTGTGCTGCATCTTCCCGCTGTTCTTCAGCTCGACCGACACCGTGGCACCGGGCGCGACCTTCACGTAGGTCGGCTCGAAGTAGAAGTCGTACGCCTCGACCTCGAGCGACGGTGAGGCGCCCTTGGCGGTCAGGTCCTTGTGGCCGTGGTCGGTCGCCGTCCCCGCGAGGGAAACCGGGGCCGGGGCGGTCGACGCGGTTGCCGCGCCCGACGCGGCCTTTGCGGCCGACCGGGAAGCGGACTTCGAGCTGCTCCCGCACGCACCGAGAGCGACGGCTCCGATGGTGACGGTGACGAGTAACGATCGGGCGTTCGGGCGCATCGGGCCTCCCGGGGTCGGCGACGAGACGTGGTGGCGTCGGGAGGTACTACGGGCAGGGGTGCCGCGAGGATTGCGCCCTGGAGGCCGGAGCCGCCGGCCGGTACCGTCGCGAGCTGTGAGCCGCGTGAGGCAATCCATCCGGGGCCGGGAGCCGTAGTACCGGCGTGTGGTCCGTCTCCGAAGACGCGCTCGTGGCCGGCATGGCCGCCAACCACGGTGACGCCGCGGTCGCGTTCGTCGAGCGGTTCCAGCGACGCGTGTTCGGCCTCGCGCTGACGATCGTGGGCGACCGGCAGGCCGCGCAGGACGTCGCGCAGGAGACGTTTCTCCGGGCCTGGCGCAACGCGGCGACGTACGACCCGCGGCGCGGAACCGTGCCCGCGTGGCTGCTCTCGATCGCCCGCAACCTGGCCATCGACGCGATCCGGGTGCGCCGACCGACGCCGATGGACCCCGAGCAGCTCCTCGTGGTCTCCCGGCCGGCCGGGGGCCCCGGCCCCGAGGACGAGGCCGTCACGACCGACGATGTCGCCCGGGTGCGTCGCGTGCTCGCCGAGCTCCCTTCCGAGCAGCGTCGGGCGCTCGTGCTCGCGGCCTTCGGCGGCCTGACCGCGCGTGAGGTGAGCGAGCAGGAGCACGTACCGTTGGGGACGGCCAAGACCCGGATCCGGACGGCGCTGTTGCGCGTGCGCGACGCGCTGTTGAGCGAGGAGCGCGCCGAATGAGGTGCGCGGAGGTCCGCGAGCGGGCGCCGGAGTTCGCGCTCGGCGCGCTCGTCGGTTCCGAGCGCGCGGAGACGGTCGAGCACCTGCACGGGTGCGCGTCGTGCCGCCGCGAGGTCGACGGGCTGACCGCGGCGGTCGACGCGGTGACGCTGCTCGCGCCGGAGGCCGATCCCCCGATCGGGTTCGAGGAGGCGTTCGCCGCGCGGATCCGCGGCGACCGCCGGCGGGTGGTGCGGCGCTGGGTTGCCTTGGTCGCGGTGGTGGCGGCCACGGCCGCGATCGTGGCCGTGGCCGCGGTGCGGATCGTCCAGGTCGTCGACGAGGGTACGCCCGTCGCGGCGACGAACACCGAGCTGCGGGCCGCGCCGATGATCGGTGGCGGCGGCCGTCACGTCGGGCACGCGTTCGTCTATCACGGCTCGCCGTCGTGGGTGTCGGTGACGATCGGCTACGTGCTCCCGACCGGCGACTACCGCGTCGAAGGCGTGCAGTCCGGCGGTCGGGTCGTCGACCTCGGTTCGATGCACGTCGACCGGGGCAAGGGCGCGTGGGGCGGCTCGGTGCACGCCTCGGTCGACCGTCTCGTCGCGGTGCAACTGCGGAGCTCGTCGGGCCCGGTGGTCTGCCGCGCCCTGCTGTCGAGCTCCTGACGTCGGCGTTCCGCGCAGCACCTCCGGGTACGTCGCCCGGTCATACCTCCGACGGGCTGATCTCGTCGAGCGGGCTGTGGGCGGTCTCGGGGACGCGGGGGAGCACGAAGCACGCCGCGAGCAGGGGAGCGATGCCGCACAGCGCGATCGACCGGCCGATGCCGCCGAGCGGGTCGGAGAGCCCTCCGGCGATCCCCAGACCCACGGCCGAACCGGTCACATAACAGACGAGCAACAGGGCGTTCGACGTGCCGCGCACCTCGGTGGGGAACAGCTCGGCGTCGAGCGTGACGGTGGCGAGGGTGGCGGAGCCGGCGGCGATGATCGACCCGGTCGACGCGATCCAGAGCCACGCACCGCCGGTCAGGAAGAACGCGATCTGCAACACGGTGGCGAGGAACAGCGCGAAGACCGCGACCGGCCGCCGGCCGCGGGTCTCGGCCAACCAGCCGCCGATGAAGATGCCGACGAGGGCCGGGGCGCCGTTCGTGACCGCACGCAGCACGGCGACGCCGGTGTTGGAGAAGCCGTGCACGTCGATGAGGTAGCGGTTCGTGAGCGACGACGACGGTGCGCTGAAGATGTTGGTGAGGAACGCGGCGACGCCGAGGAGTGCGAACCGGCGCCCGTAGTGCCGGTCGAAGACCTCGCGGAAGCGGCCCCGGCGGGCGTTGCGCGCGGCCACGGCTTCGTACCGGATGCTCTCGGGCAGGCTCCGCCACAGCATCGGGATGAGCAGGATGGAGAGCCCGCTCACGGCGAACGCAAACCGCCAGGCATCGGATCCGAGGTCGGTGACGGGGAGCAGGATCACGCTGATCGCGTACCCGGCCCCCGCGGCGACCCCGAGCATCATGGCCGCGTACGCGCGCGCGCCCTCGGGCGCGTCCTCGATCGCCACGATGAACGCCACCACGACCACGGCGTTCTTGAACGCGCTGACGAACGTCTGGGTCACGGTGAAGAACGCGAGGCTGGGCGCGAGCGCGCTGAGGCCGTTCGCGACGCAGATCCCTGCGAACGCGCCGACGAGCACGATGCGCCGGCCGCGGCGGTCCGCGAGCGCGGCCGCGACGAGGGACACGATCACGCCGAGGCGGGTGACGGCCAGGGCGACCCCGAGGTTGGCGTCGGACGCGTGGAACGACCGGGCGATCGCGTCCGAGTTCTGCCCGAACAGCGCGGCGCCGAAGGCGGCCAGCGCGCCGAGGGCGGACGCGCCCGCGACGATCTGGATCTGGTGCGGGCTGAACGCGGCGGAGGGCACGAGCGGTGACCGGCGGGGCGGCCGGGGCGCGGGGCGCCCCCCGGCGGCGGCCTCGAGCACGGTCACGGCGTAGTTCGTCTGCCGGCGCAGGTGCAGGGCCAGGACCGGGAGGAAGAACCAGCCGAAGTAGGGGACGAAGAGGTCGCTGCGCGCGGTGACGGTCACGCGCGTGGTGCGAGCGACGCCGCCCTCGCCGGCGGGCTCGCCGGCCGCCGGCCCGAGCTCGATGCGGATCGTGGTGGCGAGACCGTCGGGCGTGGACCGCTCCAGCACGGGACCCGTCCCGCCGGGCCCAACCGGAATGGCGGCAAGGTCGATGTGCTCGCGGGCGGCGTCCGCCAGCACCGCCGCCGGCGCGTCCAGGTCGACGAGCATCCGGCGCTGCACGTGCGGCATGCTACGGCGTCAGCCGCCGACCACCCGGAGGAGATCCCATGGCCCAGCTCGAGGCCGGTGACAAGGCCCCCGAGTTCTCGCTCGTCGACCAGCACGGCAAGACCGTCAAGCTCAAGAGCCTGCGTGGGCAGAAGGTCGTCGTGTACTTCTACCCGAAGGCCAACACGCCGGGGTGCACGACCCAGTCGTGCGAGCTGCGCGACGCCGAGCCGGAGCTCGGCAAGCTCGGCGCCACGGTCGTCGGGATCAGCCCGGACAAGCCGTCGGCCCAGCTGAAGTTCGACGAGAAGTACTCGCTCGGGTTCCCGCTCCTGGCCGACGAGGACCACACGGTCGCCGAGGCCTACGGCGTGTGGGGGGAGAAGTCCATGTACGGCAAGAAGTACATGGGCATCGTCCGCTCGGCGTTCGTCGTCGACGGGAAGGGCCGGATCGTCGACGCCTTCTACAAGGTCAGCCCGAAGGACACGGTCCCCAAGGTCACCGCGGCCCTGAACCGCTGACCCTTCGTGGCGTATCCGAGGGGCGCAGAGCGCCCCTCGGATACGCCTGGGGAAATGGGCGCCGTCCGGTTTCAGGCGGTTTATACTGGTCGGTATGGATCTCGATGCTCAGGAACGGGAACGGCTCGGGCTGATCGTGGCGGCCTGCCTCTACGTGGCGCTGGCGCTGCTGGTGGTGGCGGGCGTGGTCAACGGGGTCGCCCAGACCACGGGCACCGGCTTCCGGTTTCGAGCCGACGCCGTTACGAGCCAGGTGTTCACCCCGGTCAACGTCCTGCTGCTGGTCGCGGCGGCGCTGGTCGTGGTGGCCGTCTCGCCTGGCACCCGGTCGCGTTTGGCGGCGCTCGGGATGGCGTGGACGGCGGCGATTGTCGGGCTGTGTGGTTGCTGGTGGGTGTTCGAGATCTGGGCAGGACCCGGCCGGGTCTACAACGGCATCGGCAACCGCACGCTCGATCGCATCGCGGGCTCGCTGGCCGGCGCCGCGCTGATCGGTCTCTGCGCGCTGGCGCTCTGGGTGGTGCGGTCCCGTCTCCTGCCACCGATGGTCTGGGACGACGACGACACGGTCACGGCCGACGCGGTCGAGCGGTGAACGCGGCGGCGCTCGAGCAGGACCGGCGGTCGAAGTTCGGCGTGGCCGCGGCCGCGACGGTCGTCGCTGCCGGCGCAGCGATCGTCGCCAGCATCCTCTGGGTCCTCGCGCTGTCCTCCCGGCCCGAGACCCTGCTGGGCACCAACGCGCTGAGCCACGCCTCCACGCTCGGGTGGCGCGAGCGGATCGACTTGTTCACGAGGTCCGCCACCGGCTGGTGGCCCGTGGCTGCGCTCCTGGGCGCGGTCGCGCTGGCCGTGTTCCTGGTGCCGTCGAACCGTCGTCGCACCCTGACCCTGCGCGGGGGCATGATGCTGTCGGTCGTCGTCTTCGCGTCGGCGGTCTGGGGTGGCTTCGAGTACGCGCTGAAGGATGCGGGAACGAAGGGCCAGTCATCCCTCCCGAGTTCCCTTGGTCCCTTCCGCGTCGCGAACACGTCGCAGAGGGTCGAAGGCGTCCTGTCCGTCCTCGCGATCGCCGTCCTCGCGGTTCTCACGATCTGGCTGGCGAACCGGGAGCTGGCTCGCGAGGTCGTCGTCGACGCCGGCGCCGACGAGACGGACGTTTCCCTCCGTTCTGGCTAGCAGGGCGACCGAACATCGCGCCGCACGCCAGCCAGAACGAGAGAAGCAGATGCGCTACGTCCGACGCAATGCCGCGACGAGGCGGGGGAGCACGTCGGCGACCTCGCCGACGACGCCGTAGTCCGCGACGGTGAAGATGAACGCGTCGGGATCGCGGTTGACCGCCACCACGGTGCCCGCGCCGCGCATGCCGACGACGTGCTGGAGCGCGCCCGACACGCCGCAGGCGACGTAGACCTTCGGCCGTACCGTCACGCCCGTCTGGCCGACCTGCACCCCGCGCGGCGCCAACCCTGCTTCGACCGCGCCACGTGACGCGGCGACCCGCCCGCCGATCGCCCCGGCCAGCTCCTCGACCAGCGGCCAGGTCGACGCGTCGCATCCCGCGCCGCCGGCCACGATCACGTCCGCGTCGGCGAGCCCCACCGCGGCCGGGCGCACCTCCCGCTCGAGCACGGTCACCGCGAGATCGGTGTCGGAGAACGCGACCGGCACGTCGACCCGGCGCGCCTCGCGCGGCCGCCCCACGACCCCGAACACGCCGGGCCGGACGGTCGCCATCTGGGGACGGGCCTCGGGGGTCACGCACGTCGCCAGCACCCCGCCGGCCATGGCGGGGCGGATCTGGTGGAGGAGCGCGTCGTAGCGCACGCCGTGGCGGTCCCAGGGCGCGACGGCCAGGTCCGTGCAGTCGGCCGCGAGGCCGGTGTCGAGCCGGGCCGCGAGGCGCGGCGCGAGGTCACGGCCGGTCGTCGTCGCACCGAACAGCACGACCGCCGGCCGTTCCCGGGCGAGCAGGTCGCCGACCACCCGCGCGTGCGGCAGCGTGCGGTACGGCGAGAGCTCGGGATGCGCGGCCGAGTACACGACGTCGGCGCCGAACGACGCGGCCTCGGCTACCGCGGCGTCGGGGTCCGCCGCCGCGCACACCGCGGCCACACCGCCGCCGAGCGCCGGCGCGAGCTCCGCCGCCTTCGTCAGCAGCTCGGCCGACACGCGGGCCGGGGTGCCGTCGTCGCCGGTCTCGCACACGACCCACACCGCGGGTGCGCTGACGAGTGTGGATGCCACGCTCTCGCCCGGTTCCGGCGATTCCGGCTCGACCGGCACCGCTCCCGCGGGCTCGGGAGCCCCGAGCGCGGCACGCAGAGAATCGGCGAGATCGTCGAACGAAGCGTCGTCGCCCGTGAGCATCCGGCACTCGCGTGCGCCCAAGGTCGCCGGGGCCATGTGCGCGACCTTGGTGGGCGACGCGGCCAGGCCGACGAGATCGGCGGACAGGCCGATCGTGGCCGCGTCGAGACGGCCGATCTCCGCGTGCGCGGCGCGGCGACGGCCCGGCATCGTCGGGTACCGGGGCGTGAAGCCGGTCTCCGCCACGGTCACGAGTGCGGGGAGGGGAAGCGAGAGCCGCTCGTAGCCACCCTCGACGATGCGGCGCACCTCGAGCCGGCCGTCGACGACGGCGACGTCCTCGCACCCGGTCGCCTGCGGCAGGCCGAGGCGCGCCGCGAGCTCGGGCCCGACCTGGCCGGTCTCGCCGTCGAGCGCGCTCAGCCCGCACAACACGAGGTCGGCGCCGCCGAGGTGGTCGGCCGCGGCGGCCAGCGCGTTCGCGGTCGCCCAGGTGTCCGAGCCCGCCAAGGCGCGGTCGCACAGCAGGTACGCGGCCGAGGCGCCGCGTGCCATTGCGTCGCGCAGCGCCTCCTCGGCCGCGGGTGGGCCCATCGACAGCACGACGACCTCGTCCGCGAGCTGGAGCGCGGCCTCGAGCGCGTGGAGGTCGGGCGGGTTGGTGATCGCGGGAGCCGACTCACGGGCGATGGTGCCGTCGGGCCGGACTCCGACCGGCGCGGCTCGCAGGTCCGGAACCTGCTTGAGCATGACGACGGCACGCACGGCCCGGGCCAGTCCGTGTCGTTCCGCGTCAGTGGTGGAACGACGAGCGTGGCTGGGCGGGGAGCTGCACGTCGGGGCGGTCCAGGTAGTCGATCGTGTACCGGAGGTCGTCGACGAAGATGTCGGCGAGGTCGTGCGTGAAGCCGTTGCGCACCACGACGCGGATCACGGCGAGATCCTCGCGGTCGGCCGGGAACGTGTACGCGGGGACGAGCCAGCCGCGCTCGCGCAGGACGCGCGACACGTCGAACACCGTGAAACGGTCGACGCCTTCCTGCACCGCGAACGCGAACACCGGGAGCTCGTCGCCGCGGGTGATCAACCTGAAGGGACCGAGCTCGGCGACGCGCGCCGAGAGGTAGGTCGCGACGTCGCGCGCCACCTGTTGCACGCGCCGGTACCCGTCGAACCCCAGCCGGAGGAAGTTGTAGTACTGGGCGGCGATCTGGTTGCCCGGACGCGAGAAGTTCAGCGCGAACGTCGGCATCTCGCCGCCGAGGTAGTTGACCCTGAAGACCAGGTCCTCGGGGAGCGCCTCGGCGTTGCGCCACACGATCCAGCCGACGCCCGGGTACACGAGCCCGTACTTGTGCCCGGAGGCGTTGATCGACTGCACGCGTGGGAGGCGGAAGTCCCAGACGAGATCGGGGTCGAGGAACGGGGCGACGAAACCGCCCGACGCGCCGTCGACGTGCAGCGGGACGTCGATGCCACGCTCGGACTCCAGCGCGTCGAGCGCGGCCGCGATCTCCTCGACCGGCTCGTAGCTCCCGTCGAACGTGGAGCCGAGCACGGCGACGACGCCGATCGTGTTCTCGTCGCACGCGCGGGCTGCTTCGGCACCGTTCAGGTGGTAGCGGTCGCCCTCCATCGGGACGAGGCGCATCTCCACGTCCCAGTACCGGCAGAACTTCTCCCAGCAGACCTGGACGTTCGCTCCCATCACGAGGTTCGGCCGGTCGACCGGGCGACCGGCGGCGCGCGCCCGCTCCCGCCACCGCCACTTGAGCGCCATCCCGCCGAGCATCGCCGCCTCGCTCGAACCCGTCGTCGACGTGCCCACCGCGTCGTGCTCCTCGGACGAGCGCCACAACCGGCTCAGCATGTTCACGCACCGGCGTTCGAGCTCCGCGGTGCGCGGGTACTCGTCCTTGTCGATCATGTTCTTGTCGAAGGTCTCGGTCATCAGCGCCTGGGCCTGCGGTTCCATCCACGTCGTCACGAACGTGGCGAGGTTCAGGCGCGCGTTGCCGTCGAGCATGAGCTCGTCGTGGACGATCTGGTAGGCGGTGTCGGGCCGCATGCCGTCGGGCGGGATGTGCTCCGTGGGCGCGGCGCGGGTCTCGCCCGCCCGGGCGAAGATGGGGTCGAGGGCGGAATCCGGCCGGACGGTACGGGCGGGCGCGTGCTCGGACTTGCGGTGCAGGGCCATGGCGGAGCTCCTTCGCTGCGGCACATCCGGATCCCGGATCGTCGCCTGCAATCTACCGATCGAGGAAACCGGCGACTCGCGCGGCCCGCCGGGAACGTCCCGGGCCGGGGGCGCGTCAGGCGCCGACCGCGTGGAAGCCGCCGTCGACGTGGACCATCTCGCCCGTCGTGGCCGGGAACCAGTCCGAGAGCAGCGCGACGCAGGCGCGGGCGACCGGCTCGACTCCCTTGATGTCCCAACCGAGTGGCGCGCGTTGCGCCCACACGTCCTCGAACTTCGAGAAGCCGGGGATGCCGCGCGCGGCGATCGTCTTGATCGGGCCCGCGCACACGAGGTTGACGCGGATGCCCCGCGGTCCCAGGTCGCGGGCGAGGTAGCGGGCGGCCGACTCGAGCGCCGCCTTGGCGACGCCCATCCAGTCGTAGGCGGGCCAGGCCTGCCGGGCGTCGAAGTCGAGACCAACGATCGAGCCGCCCTCGCCCAGGAGCGGCAGGGCCGCCTCGGCGAGCGCCTTCAGCGAGTACGCCGACACCTGGAGCGCGACCGAGACGTCGTCCCACTGGGCACGCATGATGTCGCCGCCGAGGCAGGGCTCGGGCGCGAACCCGATCGCGTGGAGCACGCCGTCGAGCCGCCCACCGACCCGGGACGCCAGGGCCGCGAGGTCGTCGGCGTTCGCAACGTCGAGCTCGACGATGTCGGGCGCGGACGGCAACCGCCGCGCCGCCCGTGCGGTGAGGCTCATGGCGCGCCCGAACGACGAGAGCACCACCTCCGCACCCTGCTCCTGGGCCAGCTTGGCGACGCCCCACGCGATCGACGAATCGTTGAGCACTCCCGTGACGAGCACACGTTTGCCGTCGAGCAACATCATCTCCTCGTTTCTACCCATCTACACCGGTTGATCGGGTGTCTACAGCGGTTGGTTCGAGTGGCGGCGGGACACGACGGTCTCCCGCTTCGTGGCGTAGCGACCGAGCGCGGCGGCCAGCACCCGGCGGGTGTCGAGCGGGTCCAGCACGACGTCGACGTAGCCGCGCTCGGCGGCCGCGTGCGGGTTGGAGAAGCGGTCCTCGTACTCGTCGACCAACCGTTGCTGCTCGGACGCCCGGTGGTCGGCGTCGTCGAGGGCGGCGAGCCGCTTCCCGTGCAGGATCTGCACCGCCCCGGGTGCGCCCATCACGGCGATCTGCGCCTGGGGCCACGCCGCGCACCAGTCGTTGCCCAGACCCTTGGAGTCCATGACGATGTAGGCGCCGCCGTAGGCCTTGCGCAGCACCAGCGAGAGGCGCGGCACGGTCGCCTCCGCGTAGGCGTGCACGAGCTGCGCGCCGTGCCGGATCATGCCGCGCCATTCGAGGTCCTTGCCCGGCTCGAAGCCCGGCGTGTCGACGATCGTGAGGAGCGGGACGTTGAAGGCGTCGCACCACTGGACGAACCGGGCCGCCTTGCGTGACGCCTCGATGTCGAGGGTGCCGGCCCGGCTCGCGGGCTGGTTGGCGACCACGCCCACCGCGCGTCCGTCGAGGTGGCCGAGCCCGATCACGACGTTCGGCGCGTACGCGGCCCGCAGCTCGAGGAACGACTCGGCATCGAGCACGTCGGCCAGGACCGTGCGGACGTCGTAACCGGCCTGCGCCGTGGTCGGCACCACCCGGGCGGCGATCGCGCAGTCCCGGTCGACGGGGTCGTCGGTGGGCCAAGGCGGCGGGTCGGCGAGGCTGTTCGGCGGAAGGTACGCGAGCAACGCCTCGACCGCGGTGTCGACGTCGTCGTCGTGTTCGACGACGAACGACGCGACGCCGCTGAACCGGTCGTGGACGTCGGCGCCGCCGAGCGCGTGCCGGTCGAGGTTCACCCCCGTCAGCTCGGCGACCGCGTCGGGCCCGCTCACGTACGCGAACGCCTCGGCCGTCATCACGACGTGGTCGACGAGTCCGAGGCACAGCGCCGGGCCGGAGACGCACGCGCCCGTGACCACGATGATCGTGGGTACCACACCCGACGCGTCGACGAGCGCTCGCGCCAGGCGGCCCCAGCCGTGCAGCGAGGCGACGCCGTCGGCGAGATCCGCGCCGGCCGTGTCGAGGTACGCGACGAACGGAATCCCCAGGTCGGTGGCGGTCCGGATCGCTCGCTCCATCGCCTCCGCGCCGGCGGCGTCGACCGCTCCGTGGTGCTTGCCGCCCTCGACGCGCAGCTCGACCGCGGGCCGCCCGGCCACGTCGACGATCCGCGCCGCGACGCTGTCGCTGCGGCACTCCATGATCGGCGTGGGCTCCCGCCATCGCGCCGTGGGCGCGGTCACGCGACCGCCACCGTCACGGGACGATCCCGCCGGTCATGCGGCGGTCCCACTCACGACGCGGGAAGGAGCACCAGCGAGGCGTTGTGCCCGCCGAAGCCGAACGAGTTGGACACCGCGGCGCGCGGCGCCACGGGACGCGCCTCGCCGTGGACGACGTCCAGGCCGATGTCGTCGCCCAGCCGCTCGTGGTTCGCGGTGGGCGGGACGAGCCCGTCGCGCAGGGCGAGCAGAACGGCCGCCGCCTCGGTCGCGCCCGCCGCGCCCACCATGTGGCCGGTGACGCCCTTGGTGGAGGTGACCGGTGGGGGAGTGTCGCCGAACACCTTGCGGATCGCCTCGGCCTCGGCCGCGTCGTTCAAGGGCGTGGACGTGCCGTGGGCGTTGACGTGGCCGATCTCGCCGATCGCGAGACCCGCGTCGTCGAGCGCCATCTGCATGCACGCGGCCGCCCCCGCTCCGCCCGGCGAAGGCGCCGTGATGTGGTACGCGTCCGCGTTGCGGCCGTACCCGGCGACCTCGCCGTAGACGCGCGCGCCCCGGGCGCGGGCGCGGTCGAGCCGCTCGAGCACGAAGAACGTCGCGCCCTCGCCCATGACGAACCCGTCACGGTCGGCGTCGAACGGGCGCGACGCGAGCTCGGGTTCGTCGTTGCGGGCGCTCAAGGCACCCATGCGCGAGAACGCAGAGATCGCGGTGGGCGTCATGCTCGCCTCGTTCCCACCGGTCATGACCACGTCCGCCGATCCGTCGCGGACCAGCCGGGCGGCCTCGCCGACCGCGTGGGCACTCGCCGCGCACGCGGTCGCGACGCAGAGGTTCGGGCCCGTCCATCCGAACTGCATGCCGATGGTGGCCGCGGTCGCGTTGGGCATCATCATCGGCACGAGGAACGGCGTGACCCGCATGGTGCCGCGGGAGAGGTAGATCCCGACCTGCTCCTCGACGGTCATGAGCCCGCCCACGCCGGTACCCGCGACCACCGCGCAGCGAGCCGGGTCCGCGTCCGGGTCGCCGGCGTCGGCGAGGGCGTCGGCCGCGGCCGCGAAGCCGAGTTGCGTGGTGCGATCGACGCGACGGCTCTCCTTCGCGCCGAGGTACGGGACGGGGTCGAAGTCGCCCACCTCGCAGCCGATCCGGACGGGCAGGTCCGCGGGGTCGTACCGGGTGATGCGCGCGGCGCGGCTACGGCCGGCGAGCAGCGTGGACCAGAAGGACTCCAGGTCGCTCCCCGCCGGCGTCTTGACGCCGATGCCGGTCACGGCGACCCGGGGCCGCCCGCGGTGATCGAGCGCGGCGTCGGCGCTCATGCCCGCGCCGCGAGCTTGCCGAGGACGAGGTCGACGGCCTGGCCGACGGTGGTCACGCCGTCGAGGTCCTCCTCGGGCACCGTGATGTCGAACCGCTCCTCGAGGCCCATCACGAGCTCGACGAGGTCGAGGCTGTCGGCGTCGAGGTCCTCCTTGAAGCGGGCGTTCTCGACGACCGCCGCCGGATCGGCGTCGAGCACTTCCTGGGCGACCTCGCGCAGGGCGTTGAGCACGTCTTCTCGGGTCACGGTGTTCTCCTGTTCGTGTCGGTAATCCGGGATCTCCGGGTGGTCGTTCGTTTCGCGGGCGCGGGTCAGTGGCCCATGCCGAGCCCGCCGTCGACGGGCACGAGCGCGCCGGTGACGTACCCGGCGGCGTCGGAGCAGAGGAAGGCGATCACGGCGGCAACCTCCTCGGGCGTGCCGAAGCGGCCGAGCGGGACGGAGCTGACGACTTGCGCGCGCCAGTCGTCGGAGAGGCCGTCGGTCATGGCCGTGCTGATCGGGCCGGGCGCCACCGCGTTGCACGTCACCTTGCGGGACGCGAGCTCGCGGGCGACGGAGCGGGTGAGGCCGAGCAGGCCGGCCTTCGCGGCCGCGTAGTTCGCCTGGCCCGCTGCGCCCGCCTGCCCCTGCACGGAGGACACGTTGACGATGCGGCCCCAACGGGCCTTCATCATCTTCGGGGAGGCGCGCCGGATGGTCTGGAAGGCCGCCGTGAGGTTGGTGCGGAGCACGTCGTCCCACTGGGCGTCGGTCATCCGGACGAACAGGCCGTCGCGGGTGACGCCGGCGTTGTTGACGAGGATCGTGACCGGTCCCCAGGCGGACTCGATCTCGGCGAACGCGGCGTCGACGGCGTCCGCGTCGCTCACGTCGGCGCGCAGTGCGAGCGCCTCGTGACCCGACGCCTCGATCGCGCGTTGCGTCTCCTTCGCGCCGTCGTGGTCGCTCGCGTAGCAGAACGCCACACGGTGGCCGGCGTCGGCGAGCGCGACCGCGGTCGCGCGGCCGATCCCCCTGGACCCGCCGGTGACGAACGCGACGCGTGCTTCGACGAGAGGGCTACTCATGAGATCTCCCATGCTCTCCGCTCTTGGCGCCTGCGGCGCCGGGCCGCTGGGCCACGTTCGCTGCTCGGCGGGATACCCGCCTCCCCACGCTCACTCATGCTCACCGCTCTTGGCGCCTGCGGCGCCGGGCCGCTGGGCCACGTTCGCTGCTCGGCGGGATACCCGCCTCCCCACGCTCACTCATGCTCACCGCTCTTGGCGCCTGCGGCGCCGGGCCGCTGGGCCACGTTCGCTGCTCGGCGGGATACCCGCCTCCCCACGCTCACTCATGCTCACCGCTCTTGGCGCCTGCGGCGCCGGGCCGCTGGGCCACGTTCGCTGCTCGGCGGGATACCCGCCTCCCACGCTCACTCATGCTCACCGCTCCTGGCGCCTGCGGCGCCGGGCCGCTGGGCCACGTTCGCTGCTCGGCGGGATACCCGCCTCCCCACGCTCACTCATGCTCACCGCTCTTGGCGCCTGCGGCGCCGGGCCGCTGGGCCACGTTCGCTGCTCGGCGGGATACCCGCCTCCCACGCTCACTCATGCTCACCGCTCTTGGCGCCTTCGGCGCCGGGCCGCTGGGCCACGTTCGCTGCTCGGCGGGATACCCGCCTCCCCACGCTCACTCCACCTGAGGAGGGCGCTGGCCCAGGTCATGCCGGCCCCGAACCCGGAGAGGAGCAGGAGGTCGCCGGCCCGGAGCCGGCCGTCGTCGGCAGCCTCGTGCAACGCGAGGGGGATCGATGCGCCCGACGTGTTGCCGTACCGGTCGATGTTCACGATCGTGCGGTCGGTTCCGATGCCGAGGCGACTGGCGGCCGCTTCGATGATCCGTGCGTTGGCCTGGTGGGGCACGAACCAGTCGACGTCGTCGGCCGTGACGTCGCCGCGCGCGAGCGTCGTCGATGCGGACTCGACGATCACGCGGACGGCGCGCCGGAACACCTCCTGGCCCGCCATCCGGAGGAAGTGCGAACCGCCGTCGACGGTGCCGCGGGACGCCGGGAGCCGGCTCCCGCCGGCCGGCACCTCGAGCAACGACGCTGCCGAACCGTCGCAGCCGAGGTCCCAGGCGAGGACTCCGCCGGACCCGTCGGCGGTGGAGCCGAGGACCACCGCGCCGGCGGCGTCGCCGAACAGCACGTTCGTGGCGCGGTCGTTCGGGTCCACGATGCGCGACATCGTCTCGGCCCCGATCACGAGGACGTGGCGCACGCCGCCGAGCGCGAGCAACCCGGCGCCGGTCACCAGCGCGTACACGAAGCCGGCACAAGCGGCCGACAGGTCGAACGACCCGCAGCGCAGCCCGAGCCCGTCGCCGACGAAGGCACCGGTGTGCGGCATGGGCTGTTCGGGCGTGCTGGTCGCGACGATCAGCAGATCGACGTCGTCGGGCGTGAGCCCGGCGTGCTTCATCGCGTCGGCGCCGGCGGCGATCGCGAGGCTCGCGGTGGTCTCGGACGGCGCCGCGATCCGGCGCTCGCGGATCCCGGTGCGCTCGACGATCCACGCGTCGGAGGTATCGCCGCGTGCCTCGAGTGCCGCGTTCGTGAGCCGGCACTCGGGGAGCGCCACGCCGGTGGCGAGGATGGTCGCGGGCATGGGTCAGCCGATCCGCAGCCAGGCGACGGGCTGGCCCTCGCGGAGCCGTTCGCCGGACTCGGCGAGCATGCCCATCAGGAAGCCGGCGAACGGGCTGCAGATCGGAACGGAGACGCCGGGCGCCTCGACGACGCCGAGTGCCTGCCCGAGCGCCACCAGCTCCCCTTCCGCGGTCACGGTCTCGGGCGGGAGGGGCCGGAACAGGCCGGCTGCGGGCGCCACCACGATGCGCTCGGGGACGTGGACGCGCTCGCCCTGGACGAGCAGGGTCTCCGGGGTCACGAGCCCCCCTCCAGCTGCTCGAGGTCCGCGGGAGTCGCGACGCCGACGACGGCCACGTCGGGCACGGTGCGCTTGGCCAGCCCGGCCAGGGTCGCGCCATGGCCGACCTCCACGAAGGTCGTCGCGCCCAGGCCGGTGAGGGTCTCCTGCGAGTCGCGCCACCGCACGGGTACGACCACATGGTCCGCGAGCCGCTCGCGCCAGCCCTTCGCGTCGGTGTACGGGACGGCGTCGTGGTTCGAGACGATCGGCCGGTTCGTGTCGCGCAGCGCGACCGATTCGAGCTCGGCGCGCAGCGTGTCGCTCGCGTCGCGGAGGAGTGGCGTGTGGAACGCACCCGCGACGTCGAGTGCGACGACGCGACGCACGCCGAGCTCGCGCGCGTGCTCCGACGCGCGGTCGAGGCCGTCGGGCGTCCCGGCGATCACCACCTGGCCGGGCGCGTTGTCGTTGGCGAGCCAGCACTCGTCCGGCGCGGCCTCGCACGCGCGCTGGGCCTGTTCGATCGTGGCGCCGACGAGGGCCGCCATACGGCCCGGGTTGGCGTCGGCGGCCGCCTGGGTCGCCTCGCCTCGCCGGGCCGTGAAGCGCACGCCTTCGTCGAACGGGAGCGCGCCCGACGCGACGAGTGCGGTGACCTGGCCGAGGGAATGGCCCGCGTAGGCGACCGGCTCCGGGATCGTGTCGCGCGTGGCCTCCCAGGCGAGGAGCGAGGTGAGCAACACGGCGAGCTGCGCGTGTCGCGTGGGTCCGAGGTCCTCGGCGGACGCGTCGAGCAGGAGCGGCGCGAGCGGCTCGCCGAGCGCGTCCTCCGCGCGTGCGACGACACGCCACGCGTCGTGCGCCCGCCACGGCGCGCCCATCCCGGGCTTCTGGGTTCCCTGCCCTGGGAAGACGACGGCGATGCTCCGCTGTTCCATACCGCTCCCTCTGCTGCGTACCTCGGCTCCGAACCCCGGGTCCTCGGCTCCGGGCCTCGCACGTTGCTCCGACCGGCGCGGCGGCGGCATCGTTACATCGTGGTCGCGAGGTCCCGGACGAGCATCTTGGTACAGCGAATTCGTTACCCGCAGGTACGTTTGCGTTACTTGCGGGTACTTACCAACGGGTAGGTGTGCACGGCATGACAATGTCTGACGAGTCGTCCCGCGAGTTCGTCGCGCTGCTCCCGCACCGGCCGCCGTTCCGCTTCGTCGACGCGGTCGACGAGATCGAGGCGGGAGCGTCCGCGACCGCGCGCTATCGCGTCACGGGCGACGAGGCGTTCCTCGCGGGCCACTTCCCCGGCAACCCGGTCTTCCCCGGCGTGCTGCAACTCGAGGCGCTCGCGCAGACGGGCGCCATCGCGCTGCTGGCCGACCCCCGGTGGAGCGGCAAGCTCCCGCTCTTCGGCGGCGTCGAGAAGGTGCGGTTCCGGCGCATCGTCCGGCCGGGCGACGAGCTCGTGCTGCACGTGGAGCTCGAACGGCTCAGCGCGCGCGGTGGTTGGGGCGCGGGGAGCGCGACGGTCGGCGGCGAGCGGTGTTGCGAAGGTCGGCTCTTCTTCGCGCTGGCGTGATCGCGAACGGTCCCCGTGCGGCCCGCGGCGGGTCTCCCGCGGGGCCGCGGCGCGTCTCCGGTGCGATGTGCTAAGCAAGTGCTCAGCAACGCTGAGCGTTTTGGCTGGCGCCACGTCGCATTTCGCGACCGCTCGCTAGCCAAAACGGATCGGGAGACGCCCGCGGACCGGACAAGGAGCGATCGTGAACGAGCTGACAGACAAGGTGGCGGTCATCACCGGCGCCGGTTCGGGAATGGCGAGGGCGGCGACGCGGGCCTTCGTGCGAGAAGGCGCGAAGGTGCTCGCCGCCGACGTCAGCGGACGCGAGAAGGAGACGGCCGACGAGCTGGGCGGGGCCGTGGTGCCCTTCCATTGCGACGTGACGAACGAGGCCGACGTCGAGGCGATGTTCGCCGCGGCGCGCGAGGCGTTCGGGAAGGTCGACGCGGTCCTGAACGTCGCGGGAATCGCTGCCGCCGGGATGCTCGCCGACGTGACGATGGCGGAGTACGAGCGCATCATGGCGGTCGACCTCAAAGGCGTCATGCTCGGCACGAAGCATGCCGTCAACGCCATGGTGCCGACCGGTGGCGGCGTCATCCTCAACTGGTCGTCGATCGGAGGCTTGAACGCCTCGGCCGGCACGAGCGTGTACTCGGCGGCGAAGGCCGGGGTGATCGCGATCACCAAGTCCGCCGCGGTGGAGTACGGGCCGCAGGGCATCCGGGCCAACGCGATCTGCCCGGGGTTCATCGAGACCGAGATGTCCGGGGGGCCCGGCGCGGGGAAGCGGTTCCCGCAGCTGACCGAGCGCGCGCCGCTGCGGCGGGCCGGTCAGCCGGAGGAGGTCGCGGAGCTCGCCGCGTTCCTCGTCTCCGACCGGGCATCCTTCGTCACCGGTGCCGTCATCCCGATCGACGGCGGGGTGAGCGCGGTCCTCTCGTGAGCGTTCGGCCGTGCTTCCCGGTGCGCTCGTACCGATCGAGCAGGCCCCCGACGAGCTCGCGCACTTCGGCGTGACCGGTCGTCATCCCGAGCACGTGCTCCATCGCGAGGATCTGCGACACGGCGGTCGCAACCATGAGGAGCGCGTCGGTGGGCAGCGCGTCGGCGTCGAGGCCGTACCCGGCGAGCACGGGTTCGAGCGCCTCGTGCTGGAGCCGGCGGAACTGCTCGGCGTAGCGCGCCAGCTCCGCTCGGATCACCTTGCGGTGGTTCCCGAGCGCGCTGAGCTCCATCGTGAGCATCGCACCGGCCCGATCGGTGCTGATCTCCCACAGCGCGTGGAGCGGCCGATCCGACGCGAGCGCGCGGGCCTGGCGCTCGAGGCTCTGCTCCGCGCCGCGGCGGACGAGCGCGACGAACAGGTCGTCCATGGTCCGGAAGTAGTAGTGGACGAGCTGGGGCTTCAGGCCGGCCTTCGCGGCGACGCGCCGCGAGGTCACCGCGGCGTAGCCCTCCTCGAGCATGAGCTCTCGGGCGGCGTCGAGCAGTGCCGTGCGGGTCGCCGAGTCCTCGGCTCCGATGCGGCGGTTGGATCCCATGACGGGGGGATTCTGGCACGCGTCCTCGGATCCGCCCGCCGGCGGCGACCGTCGTTGCCCGCACCGGCCTTGACTGCGCTCACCCACAGCCCAGGAGTCGAGGAGGGACCGTGACGATCCGAGTCGTGCAGTGGACCACGGGAGGAGTCGCCAAGGCCGCGGTGCGAGGCGTGCTCGCGCACCCCGATCTTGAGCTCGTGGGGTGCTACGCGTGGAGCGCCGAGAAGGCGGGCCAGGACGTGGGCACGCTCTGCAACCTCCCGCCGCTCGGGATCACGGCGACCGCCGAGGTCGACGAGATCGTCGCGTTGCATCCCGACGTCGTGCTCTACATGCCGCTGCTGTGGAGTGTCGACGACATGGTCCGCCTGCTCGAGGCCGGCATCAACGTCGTCTCCACCGCGAACTTCATCACCGGCCGCTCCTACGGAGAGGGTGAGATGGAGCGGTTGGACGCGGCCGCCAAGCGCGGCGGCGCGTCGCTCTACGGCACCGGGATCAACCCCGGGCTCGTCGGCGCCCTCGCGCTCACCGCCGCGGGCGCCTGCCGCGAGGTCGAGCGCATCACCATCCACGAAGCGGCGGATTGCACGCCGTACGAGTCCGCCGAGACGTGGACCGCGCTCGGGTTCGGTTCACCGCCGGACACGCCGGGGCTCGCCGACGCGGCGAAGGAGCGACAGCTCGTCTTCCAGGACGCCGTGGAGGTGGTCGCCAAGGCGCTGCACATGGAGCTCGACGAGGTCCGCTACGCGCCGCGGTTCGGCGTCGCGACCAGGGACCTCGACCTCGGCTACATGCAGATCGCCAAGGGCACGGTCTGCGGGATCAACGGTCGGTGGCAGGGCATCGTGGCCGGCGAGCCGGTGATCGAGTTCGGCCTGCTCTGGCGGCTCGGCAACGCGATGGACCCGGACTGGGAGATCGTCGAGGGCCACGTCGTCGAGGTGCGCGGTGTGCCGAACGTCCGGCTCCGCTTCCAGTTCGAGTACCCGTCGGACTTCGACGACTTCGGCGCCCACACCGCCAACCCGGCCGTGAACGCGATCCCGGCCGTCGTCGCCGCCCCGCCGGGCCTCGTCACCGCCGACGAGCTGCCCCTGGTGACCGCGGGTTCCGTGCGAACCCCGCGCTGATCGGCCGTCACGCAACGTGGTGCCCGGGGTGGGATTCGAACCCACACGCCCTTGCGAGCAGTGGATTTTGAATCCACCGTGTCTGCCATTCCACCACCCGGGCCGGAGGCGTGAGGTTACCGGCTCGGGCCGCCGGCGGGGCGGGATCGGAACGGCCGAGGCCCTTTCGTGTCATCCAGGTGACGCAGCGCGTCACATTTCCTCCACAGATCGGTGCGGGAAGGCGGCCTGTGTGACCGAGGGCCCTGGGAGCAACGCCGCGGACGCGGCACTATGGGACCGTGCCGACCACCGAACGCACCGCCGACGCGGCCGAACCGGGTCCCACTGCCGGAACGCAGCGGCCGCACCGCCACTGGTACCGGCGCCCGCGGTGGATCGCGCTCATGGTCGTCGCCGCGCTCCTGATCGCCGTGGGCATCCCGTTCGCGATCGCGTGGTCGCACCGGGGCGCGGAGCAGGCGTCGATGAGCGACGCGATCAAGGAGTTCCGCAAGACCCACGGCGCCACCGGCTCCGGGTTCCTGACCCCCGCGACGGGCGTCTACACGTTCCGGGGGAGCGGCGAGGAGAAGCTGTCGCTCCTCTCCACGTCGCAGGGTTGGGGCCCCGAAATCCCCGCCACGGTCACCCGCGACCCGAACGGGTGCTGGACCTTCCGCGTCGAGCTCTCCACCCATCATTGGCAGTCGATGCACTACTGCGCGAAGGGAAGGGCGTTGCAGCAGGTCGGCGACGAGACCTTCCAGTCCTTCGACTTCGTCGCCGTCACGGTCTCGGACCACAACGTCACCACGTGCTCGCCGCCGATCGACCGGGTGCGCATCGACGCCAAGCCGGGCGACCACTGGGCCGGGTCCTGCACCGGTGAGAGCCGCTCCCGTGGCACCAAGTTCACCGCCGCCGGGACCGACACGTTCGTCGGCATCGAGAAGATCAGGGTCGGCAAGGTGAAGGTCCCGGCGTACCGGTACCGGGTCGAGCGTACGATCACCGGCAGCCAGGAGGGCACCGAGCGTTACGACTTCTGGTACTCGGTGGCCGACGGCATGCCGGTGCGGACGGTGCGCGCGGTGGTCGTCCACTCGCCTTCGCCGATCGGGACGGTGACGTACAGCGAGCGGGGCAACTACACGCTGGCGTCGCTCACGCCCAGGGTCTAGAACGACTCGCCGCGCGCCGCGCGCCGCGGACGCGCCGTCCCGAATCGAGGTGCAGCCATGAAGGCGTTGATGTTCCGGAACAGCCTGGCGCGCCAGGCGGTCACGAAGATCGGGTCGTACGCACGCAATGAGGCCTTCGTCGGGCCGTTGGCACCGATCCGCCTCGAAGACGTCCCCGAACCGGAGCCGCCGGGGCCGGGCTGGGTCGTGTGCGACACGGTCGTGAGCGGGCTGTGTGGCTCCGACACCAAGCAGATCTTCCTCGACGGCGCGCGCGACAACCCCATCACCGCGCTCATCTCGTTCCCGCACGTGCTCGGGCACGAGGCCGTCGCCCGACGCCGCGACACGGGCCGGCGCGTCGTCCTCAACCCGTGGCTCTCGTGCGTGCCGCGCGGCATCACGCCGGTGTGCGAGGCGTGCGAGCAGGGTCTGCACCCGCACTGTCGGAACTTCCTGCGGGGCCTGCTGCCGCCGTCGATCCATCTCGGCAACTGCGCGGGCGCGGTCGGCGCGCACGCGGAGGCGTTCGCGGCGCACGAGCACCAGCTCTTCCCGGTGCCCGACGACATGTCCGACGACGCCGCCGTCCTGTCGGACCCGGCCGGCGTGTCGCTCCATTCACTGCTCCTCGCGCCGCCGAGCCCGCGCCGGCCGGCGCTCGTCTACGGCTGCGGCACCCTCGGTCTCGCCGCCATCGCGCTCCTCCGAATGCTCTGGCCCGACGTCGAGGTGTGGGCGGTCGCGAAGACGCGGGCGTCGCAGGAGCTGGCCCGGAAGTTCGGCGCGGCAGAGGTGCTCACCTGCGAGCCCGACGAGCTCGTCGCCCGCGTCGCCGAACTGATGAGGGTCCCGGTGTTGCACCCGTGGAGCAAGCGCGACTGGCTCCAGGACGGGCCGGGTGTCGTATACGACATGGTCGGCAGTCCCGAGACCATCGAGACCGCGATGCGGCTGGCCGACACGCGTGGGAGCATCGTCGTCGCCGGCGTCGAGCCTCCGGGCCGGTTCGAGTGGACGCCCCTGTACTTCAAGGAGCTGCACGTCATCGGGTCGAACGCGTTCGGGGTCGAGGAGCTCGGCGGCGTCCGCAAGCACGCGTTCGAGCACTACTTCGACCTCGTGCAACGCGGGCTCGACCTCACACCCCTCATCACGCATCGCTTTCCGCTCGACCGGTGGAACGACGCGGTGATGGCCGTCGCGAACCGCGAGGAGACCGGCTCGATCAAGGTGCTCCTCGAGCCGACCGCGTAGACACAGCCGTCGCGTCACGCGGCGAGTAGCGACGAGAAATCCGCGCCTGCGCTACAGAAACGCGGCGCGTCGCGCCGATGATCTGCACGAAGGTTCGCGGCGTCGACATCCCGTCCGACTCCGTCCGAACCCGAGCGCGTGGTACCCGGAGCCCGCTCCGGACCCTCTTCCGGCTCCGCCTGGCTGCGTGAGCGCGCGCTCACCGCCTCCCGGCCCCGCCCCGACGAGTTCCCGCGCAGGAGAGCCTCCGCATGTCCGCACCCCCGACTTCGCCCGAGCGACCGTGACGGCCCCGCTCGCGCCGTATCCGCGTGGCGCCTCGCCCGCGCGCGAGCTGGCGCTGGCGCTGGCCGCGACGGCCGACCGGCCGGTCGAGCTGACGGTGCTCGGTCTCCGCAGCGTGGACCAGTCGGCGAGTCATCGAATCGAGGAGCTCGAGGTCCGCCTGGACGACGGCCGCGAGCTCCACGTGTTCGCGAAGGATCTCAGCGACGGTGGGCTCCTCCCCGACGCGCGGCTCGCACGCGCGGGCCACCTCTCGCACCCCTGGCGCGAGATCGTGGTCTACCGCGAGCTGCTGGATCCGGCCGGCGGAGGAGCGGGGTACCTCGGGGCGTACGTCGAGGACGGCGGGGCGCCGGCGTGGCTGTTCCTCGAGCGCGTGGCCGGGCTGCCGTTGACCGAGGTCGGCGCGATCGGGGTCTGGGGTGCCGCGGCCGCCGAGTTGGCGCGGCTGCACGCCGCGGGGATGGCCGCGGTCCGACCGTGCCGGGACTGGACGGTGCACCTGGTGCGTGGAGACGACGCCGGTCGGGCCCGGGCCCTGGTGCGGGCCGTCGCGGCGCTCGAACGCGGCGGCCGGGCCGCCGAAGGGCGCACCCTCCGGGCGGCGCACGAACGGGCCGCGGCGCGCCTCGCCGCCGTGCCGGTGGGAGTGACGCACGGCGACTGTTACCCGGCGAACGTGCTCGTACGCGACGGCGGGAGCGCCGCGCCGGTGATCGTGGACTGGGAGGACGCCGGTATCGGCCCGGTTCTCCTCGACGTCGCCGCGTTGACGAGCGGAGCCCGGACGGACGCGCAACGGAGCGCGATCGCGGACGCCTACCGACGGGCCGCCTGCTCGCTCGGCTTCGCGCCGCCGACGTGGTCGGATCCCGTCGAGTTCGAGGCCGGGCTGGCGGCATGCCGGTACTTCGTGTGCGTCGAGCACCTCGGCGCGCCGGTGCGCTGGTCGCCGCCCGAGGGGCAGCGCCACGACTGGCTCCGGGACGCGTGCGCGACGGTGGACGTGCTGGTGTGACCCGCCACCTGATCGTGAACGCCGACGACCTGGGTCGCGCGCCGGGGATCAATCGCGGCATCGCGATCGCGGCCGACCCGGGCATCGTCACCGGCGCGAGCGCGATGGTCTGCCGGTCTACGGCCGCGTTCGACGCGCCCGAAGCCCGGTTGGTGCGCTGACCTTCGGCACTGGTCGGGGCTCCACCTGCGGTGCATCCTCGGGCTGTCCGGCCCGAGGGAGGTTGGGGTGCTGAACGTCTCGGTCCTGCTGGTGGTCGTCGTCGTCCTGGTCGTGTGGTACGTGGTGACGCGCCGCGCGCCGCGCGTCGAACACGCACCGGGGCGGGCCGCAGTGCCCGGTCCGTCGGAGGTCGCGACCGCTGGTGGACCCGTGGACCTGGCCCTCCGCGTGCACGAGTGGGTCGACGCCGGGCTGCTCACGCCGGCCCAGGCCGACGCCATCCTCGCCCACGAAGGGGCCGTCGCCGTGCCCGCCGCCCCCGCGGTCGCGGCGGCGGTCCCGGCCCCCCCGCACGTTCGACCGGCCGGCCCGAGCCGCGTCCCGGTGGTCGCCGAGGCGCTCGGCTACCTGGGCGGCGTGCTCGCCGTGATCGGCCTCGTGCTGATCGTCAGCCGGTACTGGCCCGACATGGCCACGGCCGGGCGGATGGCCCTCACCGGCCTGGGCGCGCTCGCACTGGTGGGTGCGGGCGCGCTCGTGCGCGAGGCCGAGGATCCCGCGTTCGCCCGCCTGCGCTGGTTCCTGTGGCTCGCGTCCACGGCGTGCGCCGCGGTCTTCGCCGCAGTCCTCGCCGGCGACGCGTTCACGGTCGCGCGTCCGACCGAGGTGATGATCGTCGCGACGGTCGTCGCCGTCGAGAGCGGGCTGCTGTGGTGGTGGCGCGACCGGCCGCTGCAACAGTTCACGTGCCTCGCCGGCACGCTGGTCGCGATCGGCGCGGCAGTGGCCGTGCTCACCGTCGCCGGTGTCGTCGGCATCGCGGTGTGGCTCGCGGGTGTGGCCCTGCTGACCGCCGCGCTCGTGCGGTTCGGCCCGCGGCCGGTCCTGACGCTGCTCGTGGGCGCGATCGCCGTGATGGTCGCAGGCTCGATCACCGCGTCGGAGTGGGAGGCGTTCGGGCTGGTCTTCGCGACCGCCTCGGCGATCGCACTCGTCGCGCTGGCGTTGGTGCCGGACCTCGTACGTGACCGGTCGCAGCAACTCGTCCTGGCGTCGGTGGGTGCCGTCGCGGTCCTCTCGTTCCTCCCGGGAACACTCGGCTACTTCGCACGCGAGGCCGGCGTCGTCACCGGACTGCTCACGTGGGCCTTCGGCGCGGGGCTCGTCGTCCTCGGGGCGCGCCGGCTCGTGCGTCAGCCGGTGCTGGTCGAGGTCCTCGGCGGGCTCGCCCTCCTGGGGGGCGCGGCGCTGACCGGGGTACAGGCCCCGGGCTTCGCGGCGCTGTTCGGGATCGCCACGGCCGTCGCCCTCGTCGCCCTCGGGACCATCCCCGGCCAGGTGCTGCTGTCGGTGTTCGGCTCGATCGGCCTGCTGGTCAACGTGCCGTGGGCGATCGGGTGGTTCTTCCCCGGCGAGGGGCGCGCGCCCCTGCTGCTGATGGTCTCCGGCGCGCTGGTGCTGGTGGTGGCGGTGCTGATGGCCCGGATGGGCGGCCGGTTCCGTCGCGAGCTCGGGCGACGGCAGGACGGGAACCGGGACCGGCAGGTGCCGCCGTCCTCGAGGGCCGCGCCGGGCCCTGCTTAGAACCCGAGCGGATAGGTGAACGTCGTGCCTCGCCGGCCGGTGGCACCGCTGGACTGCGTCCTCCTCCTCGACGCAGCTTCAGCTGCGCCTTCGTCGTGCGTCCTTGCCAGCGGCACCCCCGCCGCGCCGATCCACCAACGCCGCCTATCCGCTCGGGTTCTTAGTCGGGGGCTGCTGGCACAGCCTACCGACCGGTCGGTAGGCTGCTTCGATGATCGCCATCCAGAACGTTGCCGGACCCGCGGCCGGGCGCGCCGCGTACACGGAGCTCCACGACACCAAGCTCGGTGCCGTGCGGGCCGCGTTCTCGCCGGGGGTGTACCAGCGATCGAACGTGCGGGCGGTCGGTGCCCTCGCGATCGACACGACCTTGTTCGTCGCGTCGGTGGCGGGCGCGCTGCTCGTGCCGTGGCTGCCGGCGCGCCTCGGTCTCGGGCTGCTCGCCGGGCTGTTCGTGGCCGCGTTGTTCGTCTGGGGGCACGACGCCGCGCACGGCGCGCTGTTCGGTGACGGTCGCCTCGCCGAGGTGCTCGGCACGATCGCGATGTTGCCGTCGCTCAGCATGTACCAGCTCTGGATCTACGGCCACAACCGGGCCCACCACGGGTTCACCAGCTACAGCCCGGTCGACTGGATCTGGCGGCCGATGACGCCCGAGC
Organism: Acidimicrobiia bacterium; assembly: GCA_046331155.1. Taxonomy (GTDB): domain Bacteria; phylum Actinomycetota; class Acidimicrobiia; order IMCC26256; family CAWATG01; genus JAXLRK01. Next base: position 2,403,118 of record JAXLRK010000001.1, on the reverse strand, counting down.
AGTACGCGGCGGCGTCGGGTTGGTCGCGGTTCGTGTACCGCTGCGAACGCAGCGTCGCCGGCCCCGGGCTGCACTACCTGCTGCGCGTCTGGTGGCCGGGCATGGTCCGGTTCCGGCCGAACGGCGAGCTCCGCCGCCGTTACCACGTGACGCGCTCGAAGCTGATCGTGCTCGCGTACGTGATCGGCGCGTCGACCGTCGCGTGGATCGTGGGCGGCGGTCCGGTGGGTGTGCTCGTCGCCGTCTTCGTCCCGTGGGCCGTGTTCACGTACATGATCGGGCTGATGGTGTACCTCCACCACACCCACCCGGCCCTGCCCCTCTTCGACGACCGCAAGGAATGGAGCGCGACGATCGGCCAGGTCGCGTGCAGCACGATCGTGCGCACGTCGAAGCCGTTCGGGCTGCTGACCCACCACATCATGGTGCACACGCCCCATCACGTGGACGCGCGGATCCCCTTCTACCGGCTCGAGCAGGCGTACGCGGACCTGAAGCCCGACTACGGCCGGTACATCCTCGAGTACCGGCTCCGCTGGTCCACCCTCCGGTCGATCGCCGCCGCCTGCGAGCTCTACGACTACCGGCACCACACCTGGCACCGCTTCGACGAGCTGCCCCAGCTCGTGAAGCCGGTCGCCGCGTTCTCGGCACCAGCCGAGCGCTAGGGACCCCTACCCGTCGACCTCGCGCCCGTCGACGTGCTGGACTGGGGAACGTGTCGGTGCATGGTGACGGTGACGACGAACCGCCGGCCGCGCCGCGCGGGCTCGCCTCGTCCCGGCGGTTCTGGCGCACGGTCTGGTTGATCGCCGGCGCGGGCTTGATCGCCCGCATCACGTATGTGACCGTGATGGCGAAGCACGCGCCCCTCGGGCTCGATGCGACCTGGTACAGCTTCCAGGCCGGGACGATCGACGGAGGCGCCGGCTACGTCGACCCGCACACGTACTTCACCACCGGGAAGGCCGTGGCGACCGCCAACTTCCCGCCCGCGTGGCCGATCCTGCTCGCCGCCGTCCACCACGCCGGCATCGAGACGGAGCGGGCGTTCCGGATCGTGGGCGCGTTGGTGGGCACCACGACGATCGTGTCCACTGCCGCGATCGGCCGCCGGCTCCTCGGATCACGCGTCGGGGTCGTCGCCGCCGCGCTGGTCGCGTGCTCGCCGTACCTCATCGCGACCGACGGCTCCCTCATGTCCGAGTCCCTGTACCTCGCGTTCGTAGCCGGCGCGGTCCTCGCCACGATCGTTGCGAGCGAGCACGGTCGCCTGCGGGAGTGGTGCCTCGCGGGTCTGCTCTTCGGGTTCGCGTCGCTCACGCGCACCGATGGCGTGATCGTCGCCGTCGTCGTGATCGGAGTCGCCGCGGTCCGATCGCGCGTGACCGGGCGGCGCATGCTCCTCACCGCCGGCTGCGCGATCGCGACCTGCCTCGCGGTCCTCGTTCCGTGGACGGTGCGCAACTCCGTTCGCCTCGGAGGCATCGTGGTCCTGTCGAGCAACTCGGGCAGCGCCATCGCGGGAGCCAACTGCGCCCGAACGTACGCGGGCCCGTTCCTCGGCGCTTGGGACGTGCGGTGCGAACACCTCGTGGGCGGCCGCGAAGAGCTGCGGTCGGCCGCCGAGGATCGACGCCGCGGTCTGGACTACGCCGTGCACCACGCCGGCCGACTGGTGAGCGTCGTCGTTCCGGTACGCGTCCTGCGCGGATGGGGTCTGTGGGACCCGCGAGCCCAGGTCGATCTCGAGGCCGTGGAGAGCCGCAACGCGAAGTTCCAGTACGTCGGCTGGGTGATGGAGCTCGGCCTCCTGTCGACCGCGGTCGCCGGCTTCGTCATCGCACGACGCCGCAGGGAAGTGGGCGTGCTCGTGGCCCTCGTCGGTGCCGCAACGATCGTGTTGGTCGTGTCGTGGGGGAATCAGCGACTCCGCCTCGTCGCCGAGCCGGCGCTCGCGGTGTTCGCCGCGCAGGCCGTGGTGACGTGGACGTCTCGCCGCCCGGGTGTACGCGTGACGCCGAAGATGGCAAGCTCCCCGTCATGACCCTCGAACCGGAGCGCCGGGAGCAGGTCGACGACGGGCGCAGCCGGCGCGACGCGGTGCCGCGTGCGAGTCACGGCCAGTGGGCGCCGGCCGCGGATCGGGCGGACCCCATCGAGGTCCTGATGGCGTCCAACGAGGGGCGCGTCGAGGAGCTCGTGCCGATCCGTTTCGGCCGCATGGCCGTGAGCCCGTTCACGTTCCTGCGCGGCTCGGCCGCGGTGATGGCCGCGGACCTGGCCGCGGTGCCGACGACCGGGCTGCGGGTGCAGGCGTGCGGGGACTGCCATCTCATGAACTTCGGCCTGTTCGCCACGCCGGAGCGCAATGTCGTGTTCGGCCTCAACGACTTCGACGAGACCCTGCCCGGGCCGTGGGAGTGGGACGTCAAGCGCCTCGTCGCGAGCTTCGTCGTCGCGGCGCGCGACGTCGGGCTGCGCGACTCGCAGGGCGTGGACGTCGCGGCCGCGGCCGTCCGCTCGTACCGCGAACGGATGTGGCAGTACGCCGAGATGAGCCCCCTGGAGATCTGGTACGACCGGCTCGACCTCGCTCGCGGCATCGAGGAGGCGCCCGACGAGACCGCCCGCCGGGAGCGGGAACGTCTCCAGCGCCAGGCTCGGAAACGGGTGGCGGAGAACCTGTTCCCGAAGCTGGTCACGACCGAGGGCGGCCGGCAGCGCATCGCAGACCAACCGCCGCTGATCTACCACCCGCCGGATCTCACGCGCGAGGACGCGCTGTCCTTCATCGACACGTACCGGGCGTCGCTGGCCGCCGACCGCCGACTCCTGTTCGACCGCTACCGGTTCGAGGACGCCGCGATCAAGGTCGTCGGCGTCGGCAGCGTCGGCACGCGTTGCCTCGTCGCGTTGTTCAGCTCGGACGGCGGCCATCCGCTGCTCCTCCAGGTCAAGGAAGCCAACGCCTCGGTGCTCGAGCGCTACGTCGGCGACGGGTCGAAGTCAGAGCACAACGGGGCGCGCGTGGTCGTCGGGCAGCACCTCATGCAGCCCGCCAGCGACATCTTCCTCGGGTGGGGCACCGGCCGGGCCGGTCGCGACTTCTACGTCCGCCAGCTCCGCGACATGAAGGTCTCCATCACCCTCAGGCGTGACGTCACGCCGCTCACGCGCTACGCCGAGTTCTGCGGGCTCGCGCTCGCCCGTGCCCACGCCAACACCGGCTCCGCCGCCGCGATCGCCGGTTACCTCGGCACGGGGAGCAAGGCCGACAGCTCCTTCGCACAGTTCGGGCTCGCGTACGCGAACCAGACCGAGCTCGACCATCAGGCGCTCGTGGAGGCGATCGACGCCGGCCGGGTCGAGGCGATCATGGAGACCCTGTAGCCCGCGGACTCGCCGGGCCAGGCTCAGTTTCGTCCGGAACGTGCCGATGAGCGAGCGTGGTCAGCCGACGGCACTTCTGGCAGATCGCCGGTGGTTTCGCGCTCGCGGTCGCGCTCTTCGCGGCCCTGCTCGTGGGCAAGTTCGGCGGCCCGCGGACGACCCGCGCCGTCGACGACCTCTCCACGGTCGCTGCCGCGCTGGTCGCCGGGATCACGGCCTCGCTGGCCGCGGCGCGTCGCAGCCGGGCGCACCGCCTCGGCTGGCTGCTGCTCGCCGTCGGCTCGTGGATGTGGGCCTTCGCCGAGGGTGTCTGGGCCTGGTACTCGCTGCGAACCGGCACGGTCCCGGTTCCCTCGGTGGCCGATCTCGGATACCTGGGCGCGGTGCCGCTCGTCGTCGCGGCGGTGGTGGCCTTCCCGTCCGGGATCCCGTTGACCACACGGACCAGGGCCCTGCTCGACGGCGGCATCGTCTGCGCCGGGCTCCTCCTGCTCAGCTGGGCGAGCGTGTTGGGGCCTGCTTTCCGGGCGGGTGGGGCCACGGTCCTCGAACAGACGGTGTCGCTCGGCTACCCGGCCGGCGACGTGATCACGATCGCGGTGGTGCTGGCGATGCTGGGCCACCGGCAGCGACCGGCCGACAGCCCGTTGGCCTGGGTGGGCGCCGGGGTGCTGCTCATGGCCGTCGCCGACAGCGCCTACGCGTGGCTGGTGCAGACGAACAGCTACGCCGACGGCAAGCCGATCGACGCGATGTGGGTCGCCGGTTACCTGCTCATCGCGCTGGCCGCGCTCCGCCCCGACCCGCTCGACACCGCCGCCGACACCGTCGACGACTCGATCCCGCTGGGGCGGCTGCTGCTGCCGTACGTGGTCGCCGCGGCGGCGATCGCCGTGCTCATGGCGACCCAGGTCCTGCGGGGGAGCGTCGAACCCTTCTTGTTCTGGATCGGCATCGTCCTGTTCGTGCTGGTGGCCGTGCGCCAGCTCCTGACGCTCGTCGACAACCGCGCCCTCAACCGCCGGCTGCACCGCAACATCGCCGCGCTGGGGACGAGGGAACGTCAGCTCGCGCACCTGGCCCTCCACGATTCGTTGACGAACCTGGCGAACCGGAAGCTCTTCCAGGACCGCCTCGCCCACGCGTTGGAGCAACGCCTGCGCCGCCCGGCGCCCCTGGGCGTGCTGTTCGTGGACGTCGACGACTTCAAGACGATCAACGACAGCCTCGGCCACGAGGTCGGCGATCGCCTGCTCGTCACCGTGGCCGACCGGCTCCGGGCCTGCGTCCGGGCCGGCGACACCGTGGCCCGGCTCGGGGGTGACGAGTTCGGGGTCCTGAGCGAGGACGACACCACCGACGTGACCGGGCTCGCGTTCCTGGCCGCTCGGCTGCTCGACGCCGTGTCGGCACCGATGCCCATGGACGGGCAGGACATCCGTGTCCGCGCCAGCGTCGGGATCACCTGGAGCGAATTCGGCCGGGAGCCGTGGGACCAGCTGCTGCGCGAAGCGGACCTCGCGATGTACGCCGCCAAGGCCAAGGGCAAGGGCTGCTACGAGGTGTTCGCGCCCAGCATGGCGGTCCAGGCGTCCGAGCGCCTCGACCTGAAGGGCGCACTCGACCTCGCGCTGGCGCGGGGCGAGATGTCGATCCGGTATCAGCCCATCGTGGACCTGGCCAGCGGTCGGGTGTGCGGTGCCGAGGCGCTCACCCGGTGGAACCACCCGCAGCGCGGCGAGATCCCTCCCGGTGTGTTCATCCCCCTCGCCGAGGAGACCGGGCGCATCGTCGACCTCGGCCGCTGGGCGCTGCGGGAGGCCTGCACCCAGGCCGGCCGGTGGCAACCGTCCCGCGAGCCGTTCGTGATGAGCGTCAACCTGTCGGCCGTCGAGCTGGGGACGGGCCGGCTCGTGAACGACGTCTCCGAAGTGCTCACCGAGTTCGGCCTCGACCCGTCCTGCCTCATGCTCGAGATCACCGAGAGCATGCTGATGCGCGACACCGAACGAACGCTCGACCAGCTTCGGGAGCTCCGAGGGTTGGGGGTGAAGCTGGCCATCGACGACTTCGGCACGGGGTACTCGTCGTTGAGCTACCTGCCGCGATTCCCGGTCGACGTCATCAAGATCGATCGGGCGTTCGTGAAGAACATCTGCGACGCGGCCGGCGGGTCGACGCTCGCCCAGACCATCGTCGATCTCGCCCGGCGACTCACCCTGCACACGATCGCCGAGGGCGTCGAGAACGAGGAACAGGCCGACGCGTTGTTCGCCATCGGATGCGAGGCCGCGCAAGGCTGGTGGTTCGCCGCGGACGAACCGGCGTCACGGCTCCCGAGACCGGGCACGGTCCTGCGCGCCCCTCGTGCCTCTCGTGCCTTTCGGGCCTCTCGGGCTGCGGCTATCCCGAGATCCCGAGGCGCTTGGCGATGATCTCGTTCATCACCTGGTCCGTACCGCCGCCGATGCGTTGCAGGCGGACGTCGCGGAACGCGCGGCTCACGGGCGTCTCGGCCATGTAGCCGACACCGCCGTGGACCTGGAGGCACCAGTCGACCACGCGGTTCTGCATCTGCGCGCAGTACTTCTTGCACATCGAGACCTCCGCCACCGGGTAGTCGCCCCGCAGGATCGCCCACGCGGTCGAGTACACGAGCGAGCGCGCCGCCTCGAGCTCGGTCGCGCAGTCGGCGAGGCCGTGGGCGATCACCTGGTGATCGGCGATCGGCTTGCCGAACGCGTGCCGCTCTCGCGCGTACGCGATCGTCTCGGCGAGAAGCTGCTCGGTGGCGCCGATCGCGGTGACCGCGGCGGACATGCGCTCGTACTGGAGCTGCCACATGAGCTGGAGGAAGCCCTGGCCCGGTTCGAGGCCGATCAGGTCGTCGTGTGGGACCGTGACGTCGTCGAGCGCGATCTCGGTCGTGTCCGACGACCACATGCCGAGCTTCTTCAAGGTGCGCGACACGCTCACGCCCGGGGTCGACTTGTCGACGAGAAACAGCGAGATCCCGCGAAAGCCCGAGCCCGGCTGCGTCTGCGCGACGAGCGTGAGGAACCCGGGCCGCGCGCCGTTGGTGATGTAGAGCTTGCGGCCGTTGATCCGCCAGGTGTCGCCGTCGCGTTCGGCGCGCGTGGTGATGTTGGCGACGTCGGAACCCGCGTCGGGTTCGGTGATCGCGATCGACGCGATCGCCTCGCCCGTGATCGCGGGGCGCAGGAACCGTTCGCGCTGGTCGTCGGTACCGAACTGCGCCAGCGCGGGCGTCGCCATGTCGGTCTGCACCGAGATGGCCATCGGGATCGCGCCGCAGCCGCACTTCGCGATCTCCTCGAGGAACACCATGCCCGCGGCGAGGTCACCGCCGCCGCCGCCCCACCGCTCGGGGTAGTGGAGGCCGAGGAAGCCGAGCTCGCCGCAGCGGCGGAACACGGAGTCGGGGAAGTGCTCGTCGTCCTCCCACTGGTCGACGTGGGGGCGGAGCTCGGCATCGACGAACCGGCGCACGCTCCGGCGCAGCTCGTCGTGCTCGTCGGTGTAGATGGCGTGGCGCATCCCGACACGCTGCCACATCCCACACCTCGCCCCCCATCGTCCCCCTTCGTTTTGGCTAGTGAGCGGCGCGAAATTCGGTCGTGGCGCTAGCCGAAACGATGGGGAGGGGGCGGGTCGGAGGCTCGCGCGGGCGACCGGTAGCCTGACGAGATGCGGACGTTGCGGCGGGTCCTGATCGCGATCGCCGCCACACTCGGGCTCGCCGGTGCCGTCACCGGGCTGGTGGTCGCGGTGCGTGAGGTGCGGCGGTCGGGGAGCCGCGTCTTGGTCGAACGGGTCCGCCGGGCCCGCCGCATCGCCTACCTCGGGGCTCGGCGTTGGGTCGCCCATCTCCGTCTCCAACACGGCGAGCCGACGCCGGAGCAGCTCGACGAGTTCCACCTGCACACCGCCGAACAGGTCTTCGAGCTCCTCGGGGGAATGAAGGGCGTGGTGATGAAGCTCGGGCAGCTGGCGTCGGTGATCGGCGACGCGCTGCCCGACGCGTACGCCGAGTCCCTGCGCGGCCTCCAGCAGCAGGCGCCGCCGATGGCCGGGCACCTCGTCGCCGACGTCGTGCAGCGAGAGCTCGGCGGTCCGCCCGAGCGCGTGTTCTACGAGTTCTCGCACGAGCCGGTCGCCGCCGCGTCGATCGGCCAGGTGCACAAGGCGGAGTTGTTCGACGGGACGCCGGTCGCGGTGAAGCTCCAGTACCCGGGCATCGACGTCGCGATCCGGGCCGACCTCGACAACGCCTTCCTCCTCTACAACGCGGTGAGGATGATGGCGCCGGGCATCGAGCCGGGGCCCATGGTCGACGAGCTGCGCGCCCGGATGCTCGAGGAGATCGACTACCGGCTCGAAGCCGCCAACCAGGCCGAGTTCGCGGCCGCGTACGCCGGTCATCCGTGGATCCGGATCCCGGCCGTATACCCCGACCTGTCCACGTCACGCCTCCTCGTGACGGAGTGGGTGACCGGCCGCTCGTTCTACGACGTGCTGGACGAATCGCAGGAGGCGCGCGACCGGATAGGCGAGCAGCTCTACCGGTTCTGGGCCGGCTCCGTCGTGCGGCTGCGCCTGTTCAACGGCGACCCGCACCCGGGGAACTACTTCATGGGCGACGGCGTCATCTGCTTCCTCGACTTCGGCCTCGTGAAGCGCTTCGACGAGGGCGACGTGCGCGGCCTGCGCGAGCAGATCGTCGCCCTCCGCTCGGGGGATCCCGATGCGGTGCACGAGACCATGATCGACCACGGGTGGGCGAAGCCCGACGCGCCCATCGATCCCAGGCGGGCCAAGGCCCTCGCCGAGCTCATCAACCTCGCGATCCTGCACGACGAGCCGTTCACGTTCACCCGCGAGCACGTTCGCGAGGTGGTCGAAGCGACCATGGGGATCATGGGCCCCTACGGCGACGTCGTCCGCAACGTGACGTTCCCGCCGAACCAGATGATCCTGAACCGGATGCAGATCGGGCTCATGGCGCTGCTCGCCCGCCTCGGCGCGACCGCCAACTGGGCCGCGATCATGGACGAGTACCTGTTCGACGCGCCGCCGAGCACCGAGCTGGGCCGGGAAGCGGCCGCGTGGCCGATCGCCGCCGCGTCCTCGGGTGGTGCCGGGACGGGCTGATCGGCGGGATTCCCCGGGACCGCCGGCACCGCGGAGTCCTAGACTGGCTGGTCCATGACCCGGTCGATCCTGCAACGGCGGCTCGTCGACGTGAGCGAGCGCCTGAAGCGCCGGCGCGCCGAGCTCGGCGTGCTCGAGGAGCAGCTCGCGTTCTTCCAGGAACAGGCCGACGACGCGCGCCTGCGGTCGCTCGTCGCCGAGACGCCACTCGGGGACTTGGAGGCCCGCGAGGCGCAACGGCACGCCGACGCGCAGGCGTCGCAGCGCGACGCGCTGCTCCGATCCATCGCCGAGCTCGTCGGCGAGCAAGACTCCCTCCTGGATCGCATGGCGGCCGAGATCGCCGCGCCCTGACGCCGAGCCGACGAGGACCATCGTGACGCCGCACTCCCCACCGTCCGCCGACGCCGCCGACCCGACGCGGGTCGTGATCGCCGAGGACGAGGCGATCATCCGCCTGGACCTCAAGGAACTCCTGGAGGAGGAGGGCTACGAGGTGGTGGGGGAGACGGGCCGGGGCGACGAAGCGGTCGACCTCGTGCGCGAGCACAAGCCCGACCTCGCGATCCTCGACATCAAGATGCCGGGGATGGACGGGCTCACGGCGGCGCGCCACATCTCGGCCGACCGCCTCGCCGCGGTCGTGGTCCTGACCGCGTTCTCGCAACGCGACCTCGTGGAGCAGGCGACGGAGTCGGGCGCGTTCGCATACCTGGTGAAGCCGTTCCAGAAGAGCGACCTCATCCCGGCGATCGAGGTCGCGCTCGGCCGTCACGCCGAGCTGCTGGCGTTGGAGAAGGACGTCGGCGATCTCGCCGAGCGCCTCGAGGCGCGCAAGCTCATCGACCGCGCCAAGGGGCGCCTGATGGACGCGCACGGTCTCGACGAGCAGGCGGCCTGGCGGTTCCTCCAGACCAACGCCATGCGGGAGCGGGTCAAGGTCCACCAGGTGGCCGAGCGGGTCGTCGCCGGCGAGCTGCGCCCCTGACCGCTCCGGCCCTGACTGCTCCGGCCTTCACCGCTGCGCCCCTGACTGCTCCGGCCTTGGCGGAGCCGGTGGCCCGGTTCCATACTGTGTCGGCCCTGGCGGAGCCGGTGGCCCGGTTCCATACTGTGGGCGTGTCGAGGGACGTGGCACTTGCCGCCCTGCTCGCCGTCGCCACGGCGTTCTTCTACGCGCTGAGCAACGTCCTCGAGCTCACCGAGGCCGAGCAGGTCCCCGACGAGTACTCGATGAAGGCGGAGCTGGTGGTGCGGCTGGCCCACAAGCCGCGCTGGGTGATCGGCATGGTCAGCGACGTCGCCGGGTACGTGTGCCAGGCGGGCGCGCTCGCGCTGGCGACCGTGATCTTCGTCGAGCCCATCGTCGCGACGGGCATCCTCATGGCGCTCGTGATCGCCGCGGTCGCCACCGGCCGGCCGGTCCGCCGGCGCGATTGGAGGGCAGCGATCGTCCTGACGGTCGGGCTCGCGGCCTTCCTGTACGAGGTGTCCCCGACGGGTGGGCGCGACCTCGCGCCGACGTCACGCTGGCTGGTGGTCGGACCGATGGTGCTCGCGGCCGTCGTCGTGTGCATCGTTGCCGCTCGCGGCGCGCGCGGAGCCCCGCGAGCGGCGTTGCTGGGCGTGGCGGCCGGGATCTCGTTCGGCGTGTCGGCCGTGCTGACCAAGGCGTTCGTGCAGTACCTGGGCGACGGGGTCGTCGGCGTTCTCGGGCACTGGGAGCCGTACGCCCTCGCGGTGTCGTCGATCGGGGGTCTGCTGGTCGCGCAGAGCGCGTTCCAGACCGGGTCGATGGCCGCGTCGGTCGGAGCGAGCGAGGCGATGGGCCCGGTCGCGGCGGTGGTGCTCGGGGTCGCGCTGCTCGACGAGCGCGTGGCGATGACGAGCCGCGTGCAGACGGGGGTCGTGGTGGTGTCCGTCGTCGCCATCCTGTGGGCCGTCCTCGCCCTCGCCCGCGCGGAGGCCTGGATCGTGGAGGGCGCGGGTGCCGGCCCGAACCCCGGTGACCTCGCCCTCGGCTCCGGCGATGCCACCTAGCGTCGATCCGGCCCCCTTCCTCGAACTGGTCTGTGCGGTGGGCCCCTACGGGTACCGCGGTGCGGGCCAGTTCGATTGCTCCTCGAACTGGTCTGTGTGGTGGGCCCCTACGGGTACCGCGGTGCGGGCCAGTTCGATGACGGGTCGATGATGGGGGCCGACGGCGTACGATGCCGGCGTGCCCAAGCTGCTCCTGCTCGACGGCCATTCGCTCGCGTACCGGGCGTTCTACGCGCTGCCGACCGATCTCGCGACCAAGGACGGCACGGTCACCAACGCCGTGTACGGGTTCACGGCGATGCTCGTCAAGGTGCTGGCCGACGAGCATCCGGACTACCTCGCCGTCGCGTTCGACGCCGCGGCGCCGACCTTCCGCAAGGAGATGGACGCCGAGTACAAGGCGGGGCGCAAGGAGACGCCCGACCTGTTCCGGTCCCAGCTGCCGCTGATCCACGAGGTGCTCGGCGCGCTGAAGATCCCGGTGCTCGAGGTGCCGGGCGTCGAGGCCGACGACGTGATCGGCACCCTCGCGGTCAAGGCCGCCGCCGAAGGGATCGACGCCGTCCTCGTAACCGGCGACCGCGACGCCTACCAGCTCGTGCGCGACCCGCACGTGAAGGTGCTCTACAACCGCCGGGGCGTGAGCGACTACGTGCTCTACGACGAGGCCGGCATCCAGGAGCGCACGGGTGTCACGCCGCACCAGTACCCCGAGTACGCGGCCCTGCGCGGCGACACCAGCGACAACCTGCCGGGCGTACCCGGGATCGGCGAGAAGACCGCGGCGAAGCTCATCTCGACCTACGACAACCTCGAAGGCGTCTTCGAACACCTCGACGACCTGCCGCCCAAGCAGCGCCAGAACCTGGCGGAGTCGAAGGAGCGCGTGTTCCAGAACCGGGCCATGTCGGTGCTCGTCACCGACCTCGACCTCGGGGTCGAGCCGGCCGAGCTCCACCAGGGCGCATTCGACGCCGAGGCGGTCCGCACGCTGTTCACCCAGCTCGAGTTCCGCACGCTCTACCCGCGCCTGCTCGACGCGCTGGGCGACACCGTGGCGGCCGCGGCCGCGGCGGCACGAGAGGGCGCCGAGGCGGCGACGCTCGACGTCGAGGTCGCGATGGTCCGCGACCCCGCCGAGGCGGCGAAGCGCCTGCACGCGATCGCGAAGCAGCCCACGCAACGGCTCGCGCTCGACGGCCGGTGGTCGGGAGCGCCCGGGCACGGCCGCCTGACCGGGCTCGGCGTGGCCACCGCCGCCAGTGGCGCCACCGCCGACGGCGCCACGGCCGGCCAGGTGAGCTACCTGGACGGCGAGCTGCTCCGAGACGAGACGGTCGTGCACGCGCTCGCGGCGTTGCTCGGCGACGGGGGCCCGCCGCTCGTCGCGCACGGCGCGAAACAGCTCATGCACGCGCTCGCGCCCGTCGACGTGAGCACGCTCGACCTCGACACCATGGTCATGGCCTACCTCCTCGACCCGGGCGAGGGGAAGTACCTCCTCGACGACTTGTGCATGCGGTATCTGTCGCTCGAGATCACGTCGCCCGACGCGGTCGAGGGGACGCTGGACCTCGACGGCGACGCCGGTGTCGACGAGACCGGCCGTCGCGCGCTCGCCGTGCTCCGGCTCGGCGCCGCGCTCGAGGACGCGCTCCGGGCCCGTGAGCTCGACGAGCTCTACGCGCGGTTCGAGCGGCCGCTCGTGCGGGTCCTCGCGCAGATGGAGGAGGCCGGCGTCCGAATCGACGTCGAGTTCCTCGACGAGATGCGCCACGAGCTCCAGTCCACGTGCAAGGAGCTGGAGAAGAAGATCCACACGCATGCAGGCGAGGAGTTCAACGTGAACTCCACGCCGCAGCTCCGCCGCATCCTGTTCGAGAAGCTCGGGCTCACGCCCGTGAAGAAGACGAAGACCGGGCCGTCGACCGACGCCGACTCGTTGCAGAAGATGGCCGCCACCGAGGAGCACCCGATCCTCGACGACCTGCTCCGCTACCGCGAGGTCGAGAAGCTGCGCAGCACCTACGCCGACGCGCTTCCGCCGCTCATCGCGGCCGACGGTCGCATCCACGCCACCTTCAACCAGACCGCGACCACGACCGGCCGCATCTCGAGCGAGTCGCCGAACCTCCAGAACATCCCGGTGCGCACGGCGGAGGGCCGGGAGATGCGCCGTGCGTTCATCGCCGCCGACGGATGCGGTCTGCTCACCGCCGACTACTCGCAGATCGAGCTACGCGTCCTGGCGCACCTGTGCGAGGACCCCGGCCTCGTCGACGCGTTCGCCCGCAACGCGGACGTGCACACGATCACCGCCGCGAAGGTGTTCGACACGCGCGAGGAGGACGTCGACCCGTTCCAGCGGCGGTTCGCGAAGGTCGTCAACTACGGGCTCGCGTACGGGATGGAGGCCTACGGCCTCGGGCAGCGCCTCGACGTCCCGACCGAGCACGCGCGCGAGATCCTCGACGCGTACTTCGAGTCGTTCCCCAACGTGAAGGCGTTCATGGACGGGACGATCCGTGAGGCGAAGGCGCGCGGCTACACGACGACGATCTTCGGCCGGCGCCGACAGATCACGGAGCTGGCATCGAGCAACTTCCGCATCCGCCAGATGGGGGAGCGCATGGCGCAGAACGCGCCGGTGCAGGGTTCGGCGGCCGACATCTTCAAGCTGGCGATGATCGACCTCGACCGGGCGCTCGTGGCCGGCGGCTTCGAGAGCCGGATGGTCCTCACCGTGCACGACGAGCTCGTGCTCGAGGTGCCGCACGACGAGCGGGGGGCCGTCACGCCGGTGGTGCGCGAGACGATGGAGTCGGTCTGCGAGCTGAAGGTCCCGCTCGAGGTCGACGTCGGCTTCGGCCCCAACTGGGCCGAGGCCAAGTAGACCTGGGTAAAGCGTGCGAACGGCCCATCCGGCTCAAGCGAGCCAGCGGGCCGTCCGATGTCTCGGGCGGTATGGAACCATCCCGGCAGCGCCAGCTCCTCGGCCGCGAGCCGCGCACGATCGGGTGCGCGGTCTTCCTGATGCTCTCGGTGCTGGCGGTCGTGCTCTGGGCGACCGGGCACGACACCTTCTTCCAATTCGCGGACTCCAAGGGGTTCCTGCACATGGCGCGCGACCCGATCCCGGGGCCGCGCGCGTTCTTCTCCGGCACGCACGGCGACACGACCTACCACTTCGCACGCGTCCTGCTGCCCGGCCTGGCCTGGACGCTCGTGCTCGGCCGGTCCGCCGCCGTCGGCTGGACGTTGGTCATCCTCAACAATGCGTCCATCGCGGTGATCTTCGCGGTGGGCGCCGAAGCGCTCCGCCGGGCCTGCCGGCCCGAGTCGCGCGTCATGTGGCTCGCGTTGTTCCCCGGGCTGTGGGACCTCTTCGCGTGTGTGTACGGCGAGGTCACCGCGATCGCCGTCCTCTTCCTCGTCTACCTCTTCTGGCTCGACGACCGCCGCCGGGCCACCCGCGTCGCCGCCGCGATCCTCCCGCTCGCCCGCGAGACGATGGTCCTCGGCCTGCTCCCGCTGGTGTGGCGTGACTGGCGGCGTGACGGGTGGCGCGGCGCGGCGTCGTGGCTCCCATGCCTCGTGCCGATGATCGCGTGGTGGGCCGTCGTGTGGGCGCGGATGGGCGCGATCCCGCCACTCGCCGACACCGTGTACCGCCACGGGGTGTTGGGTCTCCCGTTCTCGGGGCTCGCGTCGACGCTGCGGGACAACGGCGTCGGCCTGGTCTCGGTCCTCATCGTCGGGGAGTGCGTCCTCGGGATCGGGCTCGCCGTCTTCGTCGTGTCCCGCCGGCGGTGGTTCCCGTTTGCCCCGGCCGCCGCGCTGTTCGCGGTGCTCGTAGCCTGTCTGGGATGGCGGGGCACGTGGTACATCGGCGAGACGATCCGCCACGCGACCGTGCTCTACGTCCTGGCCATCGTCTGCGTGCTGCTCGGACGGGTCACCCGTGAACCGCGACCCCGGCCCGCGCTGGTTCAACCCGATCGCGAGCTTCCTCGGGCCCGCGTACCTGCGGAACGCGTTCACCAAGGGCACTGAGCAGGAGGTCGCGTTCCTGGTCGGCGCGCTGGGCCTCGCGCCCGGGATGCGCGTACTCGACGTCGGCTGCGGGCCCGGCCGGCACGCCCTCGCGCTGGCCCGCCGGGGGATCGAGGTCACCGGCGTCGACCTGTCCGACGACTTCGTCGCCCTCGCCCGGACCGCGGCTGCCACCGAGGAGCTCCCCGCTCGCTTCGAGGTGCTCGACGTCCGCGATCTCGCGTACGACGCCGAGTTCGACGCCGCGGTCTGCCTCTGTCAAGGCGGGTTCGGCCTCCTCGGCGGGCGGGACGACGCCGACGTCGTCGGGCGGATCGCCCGTGCGGTCCGGCCGGGCGGGGGAGTCGCCGTCTCGGCGTTCCACGCCTACTTCGCGGTGCGGTTTCTCGAGGAGGGCGACACCTTCGACCCGGCCACCGGCGTGAACCACGAGCACGCGACGGTCCGCAACGACGCAGGTCAGGAGCGCGAGTTCGACCTGTGGACGACGTGCTTCACGGCCCGCGAGCTCGAGCTCCTGGCGCGGGAGGCGGGGCTCGTCGCCGAGTCGATCTCGGGCGTGAGCCCGGGCCGCTACGGGCTCGATCCGCCCGCGCTGACGCACCACGAGCTGCTGCTCCTCGCCCGCCGCGGGCCGGGTCACTTCACGCGGACGGCGCCGGACCTGTAGCCTGGGCGGGCCTCCGGCTCGGAGGCGACCTGTCGCGCGCCCCGCCGAACACGGCAGCCGGCGACAGCCATCGGTCCCCAAGGAGCACACCAACTTGTCGGAGCAGGCATCGACGGACACGGCCGCCACGGCCACCGAGTCCGTCCCGGAGGAGAACCCGGCCGCCGTCGCGGTCGCGCAGGAAGCGCCCAGCGAGCAGAGCGCCGAGGGAGGCCCCCCCGAAGGGGCCGCCCCCGAGGAGGTCGGCACCGAGCCGAGCGCCCCCGAGTCGCCCGACGACGCGCCCGTCGCGGTCAACGACCTCGGCGGCCTGTCGTTCGCCGACGCCATCGACGCCACCATGGTCGAGTTCGACGAAGGCGGTCTCGTCAGCGGCACGGTCGTGAAGATCGACAACGACGAGGTGCTGCTCGACATCGGCTACAAGTCCGAGGGTGTGATCCCCTCCCGGGAGCTGTCGATCCGCAACGACGTGAACCCGGCCGAGATCGTCTCGATCGGCGAGGAGCTCGAGGCGCTCGTCCTCCAGAAGGAAGACAAGGAAGGCCGGCTCATCCTCTCCAAGAAGCGCGCCCAGTACGAGCGCGCCTGGGGCACGATCGAGAAGCTCAAGGAGGAGGAGGGTGTCGTCTCCGGCCCGGTCATCGAGGTGGTCAAGGGCGGCCTCATCCTCGACATCGGCCTGCGCGGCTTCCTGCCCGCGTCGCTGGTGGACCTGCGCCGCGTGCGTGACCTCCACCCGTTCGTCGGCAAGACGCTCGACTGCAAGATCATCGAGCTCGACAAGAACCGCAACAACGTCGTCCTGTCGCGGCGCGCCTTCCTCGAGGAGACGCAACGCGAGCAGCGCGACGAGTTCCTCACCAACCTCAAGCCGGGCGAGGTCCGCTCGGGCGTGGTGAGCTCGGTCGTGAACTTCGGCGCGTTCGTGGACCTCGGCGGCATGGACGGGCTCGTCCACGTGTCCGAGCTGAGCTGGAAGCACGTCGACCACCCGAGCTCGGTCGTGCAGGTGGGCGACGAGGTCACGGTGCAGGTGCTCGACGTCGACCTGTCGCGCGAGCGCATCTCGCTGTCGCTCAAGGCCACCCAGCAGGACCCGTGGCAGGAGTTCGCCGGCGGCCACCAGGTCGGCGAGCTCGTCTACGGCCGGGTCACCAAGCTGGTGCCCTTCGGCGCCTTCGTCCAGGTGGGCGACGGCATCGAGGGCCTGGTCCACATCTCGGAGATGGCGGCCGAGCACGTCGAGGCCCCCGAGCAGGTGGTCACCCCGGGCGAGGAGCTCTGGGTCAAGATCATCGACATCGACCTCGACCGCCGGCGCATCAGCCTGTCGATCAAGCAGGCCGCCGAGGGTGGCACGGTCGCGGCGGAGTACCAGGAGATGTACGGCGAGCACGCCTACGACGAGCAGGGCAACTACATCGGCCCCGCGGTCGAGGAGGGCGCGGAGCCGACTCCCGCGGCGGGCGAGCCCACCGAGGTCACCGGGACCGCGGATCCGGCGCCCGGATCCTGAGCGCCGCGCTTACTTGACGAGGTGCACGGGCGTGCCCTCGAACACCGCGGTCCACGTGGTGACGTCCTCGGGCCTCGCCACGAGGCCGGCCGGCAGGGTCGGGTAGTCGAACTGGAGCTTGGTCCAGCAGCGCAGGTCCACCGGCGTGGTGGGCAGTGCTGCGTTGCAGGTGTAGTCGGCCGGGATCGGGATCTTCAACATGAGGGTCTTGCCGTTGTACCGGCTGTCCACGTCGCTGAGCTCGCACGGCGTCTTGATGTTGCTGATGCTGTCGGGCGGTTCGCCGGCGGAGGTGTAGTTCCAGACCTTGCAGGTGCTGAACTTGTTGCCGAACGGGTCGAGCGGCGTGATCTTCGCCTTGTACCCGGCACCGATCCCGCTGCCACCGGCCCGGTCACAGTCGATGGTGAGGTTCCCGTCGGGGACGAGGTCGTGGCCCGGCGCCCAGTTGACGGGGGAAGTGTCAGGGTGGCCTGGGTCGGCGAACCGGGGCGTGTTCGGGTCGTTGATGTAGTCGTCGCGACACACCCAGACGTCGCCGGGGTCGTAGAGCGCGACGTCGAGGGAGCGGCTCCGGCCCGGTGACTCGTCGATCTCTGTGAACCAGACCTTGCCCGACCCGGAGGTGAAGTTGCCCATCAGGGCCATCTTCTGGTCGGCGAAGATCTCGACCGGCGACGCGCCGCTCTTGGCCCGGAGCGCGAAGCGGTTGGCCCCGTAGCCACACGTCGGGTCGCAGGTGTTGCTCTGGCCGCCGGCCGGGTCGTTGAACGTGTTGTCGCGCGTGTTCGTTTGCACCTGGAGCACGAGCTCGGCCTTGCCGCCCTGGATCCAGCTGCTCTGGATGGTCGGCTGGCATCCGCCGTTGTTCAGCTTCACCCACTTGCGGAAGGTGTCACGGAACCGGTGACCGAAGTTCTGGATTCCGCTCGTCGAGAAGTTGTTGGACCCGAAGTCCTTGCCCAGTGGCAGTGCGCCGCTGAGCCCGAACGGATTGGGCCAGACCGCATCGCCGTTGAAGAGGAAGTTGTACCACCATACAGACTGCGGTTCGATCGGGGACAGGAGGGGTGGCTGGAAGAGCCACCAACCGTAGGTGTCCTGGCAAACGGTCTGCCAGTGCCGGTAGTCGGTGGTGCCGACCCCCGGTGTGGGGGCGAGCAGCGTGAACCGGGTCTCGGCGATGCCGTCGTAGCCGGAGAAGTTCGCGACGGTCCGGCCCGGTGACTTGCCCGACGCCGGCGGCACGCCGCGCGGGATCGGCTGGATGGTGGTGCCGCCGTCGCGGGGTGGTTGGATCGGCTCGATGCGGCCCGGCTCGCGGGCGGCACCGCCGCCGATGATGCTGCCGATGATGCCGCCGATGCAGGCACTCGGGTTGATGAGGCAGTAGATGACGGCCATCAGGTTGCACAACACCGCGTTGAGGCAGAAGTTGGGGCTCCAGATGTCGTCGCCCGTGCAGCTGGGGTTCTGCGGCCCGGGCGCGTAGCGGGAGACGATGTCGGTCAGGTCGGCTTTGGTCACGCCGTAGTTCTGGAGCATCTGCCAGGTGTTGTAGAGCGCGAAGGCATGGGCGGGCGCGGTCCAGAAGTCCGGGACGGTCGGCGCCCCCCCGGGGTTGAACCAGCCGAGGCTCAGGACGTGCTGCGCGACCGCAGCTGGGCTGCCCTGCCAGTTCGCGACGAGGATGATGCCCAACGTGCCAAGGCCCGCCTGCATGCCGGAGGTGTCGACGGGCATGTACGACAAGAACCACTGCGGGGCAACGTCGGCGCCCTCCGCGAACGGTGCGGTCAGCGTCGCGTCCCGGCAGTCGCTGCGCACGGCGCCGAGCGCGGGGTCGAACACCTGGACGTCGACGGGCGCGCCGGCGACCGGGTTCTTGATGTCGATCTTGTAGTAGTAGCCCTCGGCGCCGGGTTTGCCGCCGAGGAACCCGTTGACGAACGACTGGTTGTCGGTGGTGCCCGCGCACGGGTCGACGCCGCCCGCGATGTTCGGTCCGGGGTCCTGGTAGGTGGAGCAGTTGCCGCTCTGGTACTGGTCGCCGTTGGCCACCGGGGTGCGGTGCCCGTGCACGTCGAGCCAGAGGCTCTGCCCGAGGCGGTTGGCCGGGTCGAGTTGGTTGTAGCCGGGCTCACCACCGTCGTTGCCCAGCACGTTGCTCGGGCTGCCCATTGGGGGCGCGGGCTCGTACTCGGCGGTCGCGGTCTTGGTGATGTGCGGGGATCCGATGCCGACGATCCTGCTGAAGAAGACCGGCGCGTTGTCCTCGACGGTGACGCGGACCTGGTTCAGGGGCAGCGCTACGCCGTTCTCGTCGTCGAAGTGCGCCTTCACGTAGCTCGGCGTGTCGATCCCGTTGGCGTGGGCCGCCTGCCATGCTGCCTTCTGGGCGGCGGCGAGGTAGCTGGGGTCGTTGGACCCGGCGCGGGCGACGACCGCGGCCAGGGAGGCGGCGTCGGCCGCCTTCTGGGCGTCGCGCGCGTGCAGGTACCAGAAGCCGTAGTCGACGGCGAAACCACCCATCGCCACGAGGACGACGACGAGCATCGCGAACCAGACCAGCAGGAAGCCGTGCTCGCGCCGGCCGTCGGCCGTGCGGCGGGTGGTGCACGCGGCGCGAAGTCGGTGCCTCATGGTGCGGTTGCCGCGCAGTCGTTCATGATGGGCTCGAAACGGAACACGCTGTGGTCCTGCACGTCGCGCGAGCTGCTCGAGCCGCCGTTCGCGAGGATCGGGCCCAGCAGGTTGCCGCTGACCAGCGAGTGCTTGGTGAAGAGGTAGACGCCGACGCTGTCGGTCACGCCGTCGGCGCACGCGGACTGCTGGTCCGCGTTCCAGAAGCCACTCTGGTAGACCCAGTCGCCGCCGCTGTACGTGTACTTCACGCAGTGCTGGAAGGTGCCGCCGCAATTGGCGATGTCCTTCTGGTTCGAGATGCCCTGCGGGAGGCCGGTCGGGTCACCGGAACCGTTCGTCCCGTCGGCGCGGTAGAGCACGAGGATGTCGCCACTGCGCGCGCTGTACTTGGACTTGACTGCGGGGATCACGTACTGCTCCATGAGCCCCGTGCCGCCGCCCGGGTCCGAGGCGTTCGACTTCGCGTGTGCCGACGCGGCGCGCGCCGCGACACCGACCGTGCTCGAGACGGTGAGCTCGTCGCCGAACAGCAACCCGAACTCGACGATGCCCATGATGATGAGCATCGCCACCGGGAGGACGAGGGCGGCCTCGACCAGGGCCGCGCCCCGCTCGGAGTCGCGGCGGCGCCACCGAGTGAGCCGGGGACGGGTCGTGCGGTGGGTCGTCATGGATTGCGCCGAGATCCCATTAATGCGACTCCCGATGACGTCGATAGAGGTGTGTGGCCGCAGAACATTCATCGGCGGCCGGCCGACGAACTGGAGGCCGGGAGGTCAGTACCACCCCCAATTCGTTGGGAACCGTGACCAGGATGACATTGACGCACAGGGTGGTCAATAGCGTAGATGTAGGTCATTCGACCTAACTAGTTAGTTGATGAGGAAATAGGTCTTGTCGGCCGGATTCCGGCTGTCACACTGACCGGCGACCACGCGGCTCGCGCGCTTCGTGGTCAAGAGTCGGGTGGCGCGACGGAGCCTCCGAGGGGCACGCAGCAGGGAGAGTGGGCAGTGGGAAAGAATCGTCGGGCAGTCGTCGCCGCGGTGGCGATCCTGTTGGCCGTGGTGGCCGGGATCGCGGCGTTCACGTACGTGAACGGGGCCGACCAGCGGGCGCAGAAGAACGAAGACCTCGTCGAGGTGTTCGTCGCCGCGAGCGACATCCCCAAGGGGACGTCGGGGGCGCAGGCCTCGGCGCTCATCGCCAAGCAGGAGATCCGGCGGGCCAACCGGCCCGACACCGCGCTGCCGAACACGGCGTCGATCGCCAACCAGGTGGCAGCGGGCGACATCCCGAAAGGCCAGTTCATCCTGACGAGCGCGTTCGTGGACCAGACGAAGGCCACCCCGAGCCTGGCGGACCTCGGGTCTGGGATGGAGGCCATCACCGTCTCCGTGGACGACGTCAAGGGTGTCGCCGGCTTCATCCAGCCCGGTGACCGGGTCAACGTCCTCCAGTACGCCAAGCTGCGCAAGGCGTCGGACGGCAAGACCGACCCATCGATCCCCGAGTCCTACTCGGCCTACGTCGCCCAGAACGTTCGGGTCCTCGCGGTGGGCCACCAGGCGGTGAACTCCGTCCCGACCACCACCGCACCCGGTTCGGCGCCCGCCCCGGCGCAGGGCGTCGGCCTCCTCACGTTGGAGGTCAACCCAACCCAAGCCGAGCGGATCGTCATGGCGGAACAGGGCGCCATCTACCTCTCGCTGGTCCCGAAGGGCTACAAGCCGGCTGCGGTGGCGCCGGTGGTCGACGTGGTGAACCTCGGGGTCGCGCTCGTGCCGCCGTCGAACCTCGTCGGCTGATCCTCGGGCGCGAGATGGGGCAGCACGCGGGGCACGCAGCGAGTGACGACAAGCCGGTGATCCCGGCGGGGAACGGCGCGGCCGGCCCGCGGCTCCCCGCCAACTACGAGGTCTCGGTCGTCGAGCCGGATCCGCGCCGGCGGATGAAGCTCGTGATGCAGCTGGCGGGCCTGGCCGCGGCCACGGCCCACGAGACCATCGACCCGATGCTCGACGAGCACCGGGAGCCCCGCGTGGTGGTGCTCGGCCCGAGCTTCGCCGACGGCCCGGCCCTCGCCGAGGTCGAGCGGCTCGCGACCGGTGACCCGACGTCCGTGCTCGTCCTCGTAGCAGAAGAGATCACCACCGAGATGCTCCAGCGATCGCTGCGCGCGGGCGTGCGCGACGTGGTGCCCGTCCACGGCGGCGAGGCCCCCCTGCAAGAGGCGGTCGGTCGGCTCGGCGCGATCGTCGCCCGAGGCGCGGCCAAGGTGGCGGTCCCCGACGGTGTGCAGACACCCGGCCGGGTGATCGTGTCGTTCTCCACCAAGGGCGGCGTCGGCAAGAGCATGGTCGCGGTCAACACGGGTGTCGCCCTTGCACGCCGTTCGAAGGATCCGGTGGTGCTGGTCGACGCCGACCTCCAGTTCGGCGACGTCGCCGTCCTGCTCGGCATCCCGCCGCACCACACCGTCGTCGACGCGGCCGCCGCGGTCCACCAGGACGACCAGGACCTGATGCGGCGGCTGCTGACCCCGCACGAGCCGAGCGGCCTGCTCGTCCTGCCGGCGCCGGTCGAGCCGTCGGCCGCGGATCAGGTCCGCCCGGAGGACATGCTCGCCATCGTCAAGTCGCTGCAACGCTTCTGCGGCTTCGTCGTGCTCGACATGCCGCCCCACTTCGACGACCTCGTCCTCGCCCTTGTCGAGACGGCGGACGACGTCCTCGTGGTGGCCAGCATGGACCTCCCGAGCATCAAGAACCTCAAGGTCGGGATGCAGACGCTCGATCTGCTGTCGATGGCCGGCGACAAGCTCCGGCTCGTGCTCAACCGTGCGAACGCGAAGGTCCGGTTGGACGTCAAGGAAGTGGAGGCGTATCTCGGCCTCCGCGCGGAGTTCCCGGTGCCGTCCGACATCGCGGTCCCGCAAGCCGTGAACCGGGGGGTCCCGGTGGTGCTCGACAATCCCCGGTCGGGCGCGGCGCGGGCCCTCGAGCACATCGCGGAGACGTTCGTGCCGGGGAACCAGGAGCCCGACGACGGGCAAGGGAGGGACCGCCGGCGACGCCGGCGGCCCGGACGGGGCGAGGAGGGTGCAGGATCATGAGCCAGTTCACCCGGTGGCAGGACTTCCAGAAGACGCCGACGGCGCAGCGCACGTCGACGCTGGAGGAGCTGCGCCAGAAGATGCACCAGTTCGTCATCCAGGAGCTGGGTCCGATCCTCTACGACCAGCGCGTCTCCGAGGACGACCTGCGCCGCCAGGTGCACGAGCAGCTCCTTCGGGCGCTCGAGCAGGAGGGTGTCGCGCTCTCGGCCGGCGAGCGGGCGGAGCTCATCCAGGACGTGTCCGACGACGTGCTCGGCTACGGGCCGATCGACCGGTACCTGAAGTCGGACGACATCACCGAAGTCATGGTGAACGGGCCGGCGCGGGTCTACGTCGAGCGGAACGGCAAGCTGCAGCTCACCGACACACGGTTCGTCGACGAGTCACACCTGCGCCGGATCGTCGACAAGATCGTGAGCCAGGTCGGCCGGCGGGTCGACGAGGCGAACCCCATGGTCGACGCCCGCCTCCCGGACGGCTCCCGTGTGAACGCCGTGGTGCA
Organism: Acidimicrobiia bacterium; assembly: GCA_046331155.1. Taxonomy (GTDB): domain Bacteria; phylum Actinomycetota; class Acidimicrobiia; order IMCC26256; family CAWATG01; genus JAXLRK01. The sequence continues at coordinate 2,380,005 of JAXLRK010000001.1, read as the reverse complement.
CCCGCTCGCCATCGGCGGGCCGTTCCTGACCATCCGACGGTTCTCCTCCGACCCGTACCAGATCGACGACCTGGTCAACTTCGGCTCGGTCTCACCACAGGTCGCGCATTTCCTCGACGCCTGCGTCCGCGGGCGGCTCAACGTCATCGTGAGCGGCGGAACCGGTTCCGGCAAGACGACGATGCTCAACGTCCTCTCGTCGTTCATCCCCGACGACGAGCGGATCGTGACGGTCGAGGACGCCAAGGAGATCCAGCTCCACCAGGACCACGTCCTCTCGCTCGAGGCCCGGCCGGCGAACATCGAAGGCCGGGGCGAGGTGAGGATCCGCGACCTGGTCAAGAACGCGCTCCGAATGCGACCCGATCGGATCGTCGTCGGCGAGGTCCGTGGCTCCGAGGCACTCGACATGCTCCAGGCCATGAACACGGGCCACGACGGCTCGCTGACCACGGCGCACTCCAACTCGCCGCGCGACACGCTCTCCCGTATCGAGACGATGTCGCTCATGGCCGGGATGGACCTTCCGATCCGGGCCATCCGCGAGCAGATGGCCTCGGCGCTCGATCTCGTCGTGCACCTTTCGCGTCTCCGCGACGGCACGCGGCGCGTCACCCACGTCAGCGAGGTGCTCGGCATGGAGGGAGACGTGATCGTGCTCCAGGACCTCTACCTCTTCGACTTCGGCATGGGCGTCGACGACAACGGGAGGTTCCTCGGGCACCTGAAGAGCACGGGAATCCGGCCGTCGTTCGGCGAGCGTCTCCGCGACTACGGCATCCGGCTCCCCGCCGAGCTGTTCGCGCAGCAGGCCTTCGCTCGCAAGGCGGTCGGCCTGCGATGAGTGCCGCGCCCGCGCCGCTGGCCGTCGCCCTGTCGAGCGGACAGATGAAGATCGTGATCGTCGCGCTCGTCGCGCTGGCGGTCGGGATGGTCGCGGCCACGCTCATGGTCGTGCTCGGTAACAAGGACGAGAGCGTCGTCGAGCGCCTCGAGCGGTACAGCGTCCCGGGCACCACCGTCGTCGACCACGACGTGGTGGCGGAGACCCAGCTCGTGCAGCAGGCGGTGGACATCACCGCGCGGATCGCCGGGCGCACCGGTGTCCTCGGCTGGCTGGAGAACGCGCTCGAGCAGACCGACCTCCCGGTCCGCGCTCCCGAGGCCCTGTTCTTCTACCTGGCGGGCGTCGGGCTGGCGTTCCTGTTCCTGCTGATCGTCCTCCCGTCGTTCATCACCGTCGTGATCCTCACGGCGGTCCTCGCGCTGGCGCCGCCGGCCGTCCTGAGCCGCGCCAAATCGAAGCGGAAGCAGCAGTTCGAGGAGCAGCTCGCGCCGACGCTCCAGCTGCTCGCCGGCGCGCTCCGCTCGGGCTTCTCGTTCCTCCAGGCTCTCGAGGCCACGACGTCGGAAGCCATCGACCCGATGAAGCGAGAGCTCAACCGGGTCCTGACCGAGACGCGGCTGGGCCGGAGCCTCGAGGACTCGCTCGACGACTGCGCCGTGCGGATCGGGAGCCTCGACCTGGCCTGGGCGGTCATGGCCATCCGGATCCAGCGCGAGGTCGGCGGGAACCTCGCCGAGCTGCTCGACAACATCTCCGAGACGATGGCGCAGCGCGAGCGCCTCCGGAACGAGATCAAGGCGCTGACCGCCGAGGGCCGGTTCTCCGGGATCATCGTCGGGCTCATGCCGATCGCTTTCGGCGCCGTCCTCTTCTCCATGAATCCGGGCTTCATGAAGTCGTTCACCGAGGACCTCGTCGGGATGATCGTCCTCGGCGTGACGTTTCTGTTCTCCGGCCTCGGATACCTCTGGATCCGCAAGATCATGAACATCGAGGTCTGACCATGGTGCTGTTGATTGCGGTCTGTGCTGCCGGTGCGGTGCTCCTCGGCTTCTACTGGGTCTTCGCGGGAATGGCGGAGCGGTCCGCGGTGCGGTCGTCGCTCCGGCAGCTCGACGGCTACCAGATCCAGGGCCTGCGCGACCAGGAGATGCTCCAGCCGATGTCGGAGCGCGTGTTCGCGCCCGCCCTCCAAGGCGTCCTCGACTTCCTGACGGCCAAGACCCCCGTCGGCTACACCGACGGGTTGCGCCGGAAGCTCGCGCTCGCTGGCCATCCCGACAACATGGACGTCGAGCGCATCCTGCTGTTCAAGATTCTCGGAGCGATCTCGGTCGTGGCGTGGATCCCGCTCGTGTACGGCATGCTCGGGCTGAGCGGGATGCTCGGCCTCGTCGGCGTCGGCGTCCTGTGGTACGGGTCGTTCCAGCTCCCCGACATCCGCCTCAACCGCGCGGTCGAGGATCGCAAGAAGGACATCGGGCGCAAGCTCCCCGACGTTCTCGACCTGCTGACGATCTCGGTCGAGGCCGGCCTCGGTTTCGACCAGGCGCTCGAGCGGACGACTGCCGCCGTGCCCGGCACGCTCTCGGACGAGTTCCGGCGCATGCTCCAGGAGACCCGCATCGGGGCGTCACGCGCGGACGCGCTGCGTGCGGTCGACGAACGTACGCAGGTACCGGAGCTGCGGACGTTCATCCTGGCGATGCTCCAGGCCGACACCTTCGGCGTGTCGATCGCCCGCATCCTGCGTACGCAGTCCTACGACATGCGCCAACGGCGGCGGCTCAAGGCGCAGGAGATGGCGCAGAAGGCACCGGTCAAGATGCTGTTCCCCCTGATGTTCTGCATCTTCCCGGGCGTGCTCGTGATGGTCCTCTACCCGGCCTTCAAGCACATTGGTTCGGCCTTGTCCTGACGTGGACGCCGATCGCTCCATCCGCACGCCACGGATGGCGACGATCTTCACCGTCGTGTTCGGGACCCTCGGGTTCTCGCTCGGGCTCGGCCGCCTCTGGGACAACTCGCTGTTCTGGCACATCCGAACGGGCGAGCTCATCCTGGACCACGGGATCCCGCACCACGACCCGTACTCGTTCACGCACCACGGCATCCCCTGGATCGCCCAGTCGTGGCTCGCCGAGCTGCTCTACGGGGTCCTGTACCGGAGCGTGCTCGGGCCCTTCGGCATCCGGCTGCTGACCGGCCTGGTCATCGGGACGATCGCCGTCGTGAGCTTCCGCCTCGCCCTGAGGCTCACCCGGGACGTGGCCCGCGCGGTGCTCGTCGCGGTGGCGGCGATGCTCGGCATCGTGGGCATCACGACACCCCGGCCACTGATCTTCGGCGCGCTGGCCTTCGTCCTGCTGGTCTGCATCGTGGAGCTGCCCGAGTCACGTGCCGGTCGCGCCGCGGCGGTGAGCATCCCGGCGGTCATGTGGATCTGGGCGAACGTGCACGGCACGTTCGAGCTGGGATTCGCCTACCTCGGACTGCACCTCGTGGGATCCTGGCTCGACGGCATGCCGCCGACCCGCGGTGCGCCGCGACGCGTCGCGATCGGGACGCTCCTGGCGAGCGCCGTAGTGTTCGTGAACCCCTACGGCGTCGATCTGGTTCGCTTTCCGCTCGACCTCCTGTCGAGGGGCGGAGTGCTGAGTCGGGTCGTCGAGTGGCAGTCGCCGAGCCTGCGCACCGATCAGGGCAAGCTCTTCGCGGTCTGGCTCGCCGTGTTCGTCGTCGCCGCCATGCGATCCGGCCGGCGCATGTCGTGGCGAGACGGCCTCCTCTCCGTCACGTTCGTCCTGTTGGCGTTCTGGGCCCAGCGCAACATCATCCTCACGCCGCTCGTGCTCCTTCCCGTCCTGGCGCGCTGTGTGTCCGTGGAACACGCGCCGAAGGACTCCACCGTGCGATTCGGTTGGGTCGTCGTTGCCGTCGTGGTGCTCCTCGGCCTGCGCAACGTCGCCTACGAGGCCGCGCAACCCGACTTCGACCTCGGCCCGTACCCGGTCGCGGCGATGAAGTATCTGGACCGTCACGGGATGCTCGGCCGGCGGCTCCTCCACGACGACGGCGTGGGCGGCTACCTCATCATCCGGTACTGGCCGAAGCAGCGGGTGTTCTTCGACGATCGGTTCGACATGTACCCCGTGTCGTTCTCGCACGAGTACTTCGACGTCGCCGACGGCAGGCCCGGTTGGGACCGGATCCTGCGCAAGTACCGGATCGACGCGGTCGTCTGGAAGAAGGACGCCCCACTCGCTCAGCTGCTGGCCAGGAGCCCTGGCTGGCGCCGGGTCCACCGCGACAAGGTGGCCGTTGTCTTCGTCCGCACCCGGGGTTGACGAAGCCGGGCGCGACGAGGGCGCAGGCCCGCTCGGAGCGGAGCCTGCACCCTCGTGGACGACGTGCTCCCCGTCAGGAGAGCGAGTTCGCTGCGCTGTTCAGCTTGCTGGTGGCGTTCTTGCCCAGCAGGGTGATCGCAGCCACCGCCACGATGGCGATGAGGGCGACGAGCAGCGCGTACTCGACGAGGCTGGCGCCACGCTCGTCCTGGATGTTCAGCCGGGCGCTCAGCCAGGTCCGGAGGATGAAGAGGTTCATGGTTGTCGGATTCCTTCTTGGGAGTGGGCCCTCGGAGGGCATTACGTGCCGCCAAGCGACATCTGAGAGCAGTATCGACACCACGGAGCGCGCGGACCATAGGTCCTCCGGCTCATTTGCGGAGTAATTGATCGAATCGGTGACCGAAAGCGTGCGCGCCGAGCATGCCGCCGTAGGCGCCGAGAGCGGGAGAGTCAGTGGAGGTCGATGATTCCAATCCGCACCCCTGTGACCACGGCCTGGGTGCGGTCGGCGGCGTCGAGCTTGGCGTAGATCGAGCCGAGATGGTTCTTGACCGTCTTGGCGCTGATGAACAGGTCCCGGGCGACTTCGGTCGTCGAGCGGCCGTCGGCCACGAGTTGGAGGATCTCCTCCTCGCGGGCCGTGAGCGGTGACTCCGGGTGTGGCGGCTCCGGGTCGGTGAGCTCGGCGAGCATCGAGGACGCGATCTCGGGCGAGACCAGGATCTCGCCTGCTGCGACGTCGCGGACGGCGGCGATCACCTCCTGCATCGACGCACCCTTGGTCAGGAACCCGACCGCCCCCGCCCCGACGGCGTCGGCGACGAGCGCGGGCTCGTCGTGCATGGTGAGGACCAGGATCCGGGCCTCGGGCGTCCGGGAGTGGATCATGCGGGTCGCCTCGATGCCGTCGAGCACCGGCATCGACACGTCCATCACGACGAGGTCCGGATGGTGGTCGGCCACCAGGCGTACCGCCTCCTCGCCGTCGGCCGCCTCGCCCACCACGGCGAAGCCCTGCTCCTCGAGCGCGTGGCGGAGAGCCTGGCGCAGGAGTTGGTGATCGTCGGCGAGCACGACCGTGGTCACAGTTCCACCTCCAGTTCGACGAGGATCCGGGTTCCGGACCCGGGTGCCCCGTCGATGTTCAAGCATGCCCCGACGGCGTCGGCCCGCTCGCGCATCCCCGTGAGGCCGAGGGAGCGCTTCGGTACGTCGCGGCGGTCGAACCCGACGCCGTTGTCCCGGATTTCGAGCCAGGCCCGGTCGGGAGCGATCCGCCAGGTGACCCACGCCTCCGTGGCCCGGGCGTGGCGCTCGACGTTGGTGAGTGCCTCCTGCGTGATCCGCCAGAGCTCCTGCTCGACCGTCACGGGGAGACGGTGGCCACCGGCGGAGGCCGTGAGCGCGACGTGGATGCCGGTGCGCTCCTGGTACCGGAGGATGTAGTCCCGGATGACCGTCTCGAGGTCCCGGGTCTCAGAGACGCTGACGCGGAGCTGGAAGAGGTTCTCGCGCAGCTCGAGCACGAGGGAACGCACGAGGTCGCGGAGTTGCACGAGCTCGTCCGCCGCCGGGTTGCCCCGGGCCATCCGTTCGAGCTCGAAGCCCACGTACGCGAGGGACTGGGCGGTGTGGTCGTGGAGGTCGCGGGCGATCCGCGCGCGCTCGGCCTCCGCGGCCAGCGTACGGATCCGTGCGAACCAGAGCGCGTTGTCGATGGTGAGCGCGAGCGCGTCGGCCATGCCGGTGAGCACGGCGGCGTCGCGCGTGCCGAACCGGTCCGGCTCGTTGTGCTCGATGGTCGCGAAGCCGACGAGCTGTCCGCGGGCGCGCAGCGCGACCGCCAGGGCGCTGCGCGCGAGCGGCGCACAGCCCCGCATCGGGAACGCCAGTAGGTCGGCGATCATCAGGGCCTGGTCCTGCTGTGCCGCCTGCCGGAGCAGCCCTGGCAGATCTTCCGGGCCGACCGTGGCCGGCATGCGGACCCCGTCGGCGAGCTCGACCCGCCACGCCGCGGTGGCCTCGTCGCGGACGAGGATCGTCGCCGCGGTGTAGTCGAGGTGCTCGCGGAACTGGGCCCGGGCGGAAGCCATCACCTGGCCGAGGTCGAGCGAGCTCGGGAGCGACTGGGTCACGTCGTGCAGCTGGAGCAGCAGATGGTTGGCGGTGGCGAGGCGGGTCGTCTCGTCGAGGACGCGTTCGTGCTGCACCTGGACTTCTTCCAGCACGCTGCGGGCGTAGGACGCGGCGATCGCGGTGAGCGACAACAGCAGTGCCGGCTGCGAGCCGTTGTGGATCGTGGTCGGCACGGACGTGCGGACGATCTCGACGACGGTGATCGACGCGAGCGCGAGCCCGGCGAGCATCCCCGCGTCGCGGTAGCCACGGATCAGGCCCGCGGTCATGATCGGCGTGGCGAGGCACAGGAAGAACGGGCTCTCCCAGCCGCCGGCCGCGAGGACGGCCGCCACGGACAGCGCGAGCTCGGCGAGCAGGCTCATGTCGGTGCGCAGGCCCGCCTCCAGGTCGATGGGGAAGACCGTGCGCCAGGCCGCGTTCGCCACGAGGACGCCGCACGCAACGAGCAGGGAAGCGTCGATGCGGTATCCCTGCGCGATCGCGAGGACCAGCGACATGGCGAGCACGCTCCACCGGAACGCCAGGATCAGGGTGGCGAAGCGCTCGCTCGGCCTCGGGGGCGCCGGGGAGTCGGCTTCGGTCCAGCTCGGGCGCGGGGTTACGTAGGACCGGCCGACGCGGTCCGTGTCCGGCGGGCCGGTGCCGACCACCGAGGCCTGCGCGACGTCATCGACCGGGCCGACGGGCGCGGCGCTCCGGCCGCTCGCGTCCGCGACGCGTACTCCCGCCGGCGCCGCGGTGGCGTGTCCGCCGCTCCTCGTCTTCTCGACCAGGCGTCCCACGGAGGTGTCATCGACCCCTTCGGGCCGCGAGGAAAGCCCTTCCCTGCGTGGGTGGCCGGTACGCTCGGACCGTGTTCCTCGTCGGCCTCACCGGTGGGATCGGTTCGGGCAAGTCGACCGTTGCGCGGCTTCTGGCCGATCGGGGGGCCGTCGTCGTCGACGCGGACGCCGTCGCCCGCGAGGTGGTCGAACCGGGTCAACCGGCGTTTCGGCAACTCGTGGAACGATTCGGACAGTCGATCGTCGGCTCGGACGGCGCCCTCGACCGGCCCGCGCTCGCCGCGCTGGTCTTCGACGACGAGCAGGCCCGGGCCGACCTGAACGCGATCACGCATCCGGCCGTCGGCGGGGAGATCACGCGTCGTATCGCGGCGGCCCCGCCCGACGCGGTGGTCGTGGTCGACGTGCCGTTGCTCGCCGAGGCGAAGCTCACCCGCCTCTACGAGATGGTGCTGGTCGTGGAGGCGCCGCGCGCCCTGCGGCTGGAGCGGCTCGAGGAGCGCGGGCTCACGCGCGCCGACGCCGAGGCCCGGATGGCCGTGCAGGCGACCGACGAGGAGCGGCGGGCCATCGCCGACGTGGTCGTCGACAACTCGGGCGACCTCGCCGCGCTCGAGCGGGAGGTGGCCCGGGCCTGGGCCGAGGTCGCCCGGCGCAAGCGCGAGCGGGAGACCGACCCTTCCCGTTTTGGCTGGTGAGCGGCGCGAAAACCGGTCGTCCTGCTAGCCAAAACGTCAAGGAAGGGGCCGGCGGGGGTACCGGCGATCCCTGTCGCACCTCCTCGGTACGATCGTCGGGTGCCGCCCTTCGAGCTCGTCTCCGACTTCGCCCCCGCGGGCGACCAGCCGCGCGCGATCGACGAGCTGGCGGCCGGCATCGAGCGCGGCGACCGGTACCAGACGCTGCTCGGCATCACGGGTTCCGGAAAGTCGTTCACCGTCGCGGGGCTCGTCGCCGCGGTGCAGCGGCCGACGCTGATCATGGCCCCGAACAAGAGCCTCGCCGCCCAGCTCGCGAGCGAGTTCCGGGAGTTCTTCCCGAAGAACCGGGTCGAGTACTTCGTCTCCTACTACGACTACTACCAGCCCGAGGCCTATCTCCCGACCACCGACACGTACATCGAGAAGGACTCGGCGATCAACGACGAGATCGACCGGCTCCGCCACTCGGCCACCAGCGCGCTGCTGTCGCGGCGCGACGTGATCATCGTGGCGTCGGTCTCGGCCATCTACGGCCTCGGCGCGCCCGAGGAGTACGCGCGGCAGCTCCTCATGGTCGGCGTCGGCGAGGAGCACGACCAGCGCTCGATCCTGCGCCGGCTCGTCGAGCTCCAGTACGAGCGCAACGACATGGGGTTCGCGCGCAACAAGTTCCGGGTGCGCGGCGACACGATCGAGATCTTCCCGGCCTACGAGGAACGGGCCGTGCGCATCCAGCTCTTCGGCGACGAGGTCGAGCGCATCGCGTCGGTCGACCCGCTCACCGGCGAGGTCGTCGAGGACCTCGAACAGTTCGTGCTGTTCCCGGCGTCGCACTACGTGACGTCCGAGGAACGGATGCGTACGGCGATCGAGGGCATCGAAGCGGAGCTGGGGGAGCGGCTCGCCTGGTTCGAGGAGCGCGGCAAGCTGCTCGAGGCGCAGCGATTGCGGATGCGCACGACGTACGACCTCGAGATGCTGCGCGAGGTCGGCGTGTGCTCGGGCATCGAGAACTACTCGCGGTTCCTCGACGGGCGGTCCGCCGGCCAGCCCCCGTACACGCTGCTCGACTACTTCCCCGGCGACTTTCTCTGCGTGCTCGACGAGTCGCACGTGACGGTGCCGCAACTGCACGGGCAGTACGAGGGCGACCGGTCCCGCAAGGAGACCTTGGTCGACCACGGCTTCCGCCTCCCGTCGGCGATGGACAACCGGCCGCTGCGGTTCGAGGAGTTCGGGACACGGATCAACCAGGTCGTCTTCCTCTCGGCGACGCCCGCACCGTACGAGCTCCAGGTCTCGCAGCAGGTGGTCGAGCAGATCGTGCGTCCGACCGGTCTCGTCGACCCGGAGGTGATCGTCCGCCCGACGAAGGGCCAGATCGACGACCTCGTCGCCGAGATCAACGCGAGGGCCGAGCGCGACCAACGCATCCTCGTCACCACGCTCACCAAGAAGATGGCCGAGGATCTCACCGACTACCTGCTGGAGCTCGGGATGCGCGTGCGCTACCTCCACAGCGAGGTGGACACGATCGAACGCGTCGAGATCCTGCGTTCGTTGCGGCTCGGCGAGTTCGACGTGCTCGTCGGCATCAACCTGCTGCGTGAGGGCCTCGACCTCCCCGAGGTGTCGTTGGTCGCGATCCTCGACGCCGACAAGGAAGGTTTCCTGCGTTCGGCTACGTCGCTGATCCAGATGATCGGGCGGGCCGCCCGCAACGTCGACGGCCAGGTCGTCATGTACGCCGACCGCCTCACGGACTCGATGCGCCACGCGATCTCCGAGACGAACCGGCGGCGCAAGAAGCAGCTCGAGTACAACGCCGAACACGGCATCGACCCGCAGACGATCCGCAAGAAGGTCACCGACATCCTCGAGATGATCCGGATGCGCGAGGGCGACGACGCCGCGAGCAGTCGGGGCCGGCGCGGCCGGGCCCGTACGAGCCGGTCGGCCACGGTCGAGCTGGGCGAGCTCCCGAAGGACGAATTGGGGCGTTTGATCCAGACGTTGCAGGAGGAGATGGCCGACGCCGCCCGGGACCTCCGCTTCGAGGAGGCGGCCCGCCTGCGCGACGAGATCTCCGAACTCAAGCGGGAGCTCCGAGAGGTCGTTTGACCTGTTCGTGAGCGTGGACATCGAGGACCGGCTCGTCGCCGCCGAAGCGGACGGGCCGGGCGGGCGCGCCCCGATCCGAGGGCCCGGCGTGCTCGCGCGCCTGTGGGCGCTCCCGGTGGCCGCGCACTCCGCCGTGCTGCTCGTGGTCCTCGTGGCGCTGCTGCCGTTCGTGGGGACGAGCGGGATCTTCTCCGCCGACGAGGGCGCCGCGATCGTCCAGGCCCGCCAACTCGCCCGCGGCGACGGTTGGGTCACTCCGTACGCGTTCACGCGCATCGACCCGCAACAGCGTGCCTTCCCGCTCGAGCTCTCCGACCCGGGCCGCGGCGGGTTCGCCCCGTTCGCCAAGCACCCGGCCTACGCCCTCGTGCTCGCCGGCGCGGACCGGGCCGGCGGCGTCACCGCCATGTTCGTGCTGTCGGCGCTCGGGACGGCGGTGGCGGCGTTGTTCGGGGGGCTGCTCGCCGCGCGATGCCACCCGTCGATCGCGCGTCCCGCCCTGTGGGTGGTCGGCCTCGCGAGCCCGTTGCTCTTCGACTCCTACCTGCTCATCGCGCACGCGCTCGGGGCGGCCTGTGTCGCCGGCGCGACGTGGGCGGCGCTCCGGTACGTCGACGATCGGCGGTGGTGGCATCTCGTCGGCATGACGGTCGCGTTGTGCGGGGCGGCAGCCTTGCGTACCGAGGCACTGCTCTTCGCCGGCGCCTTGGGCGGCGTCCTGGTCGGGCTCGGGATCGGTCGGCGCGCGACCGGCCCGATGGTCGCGGGCCTCGGCGCGTGGGCAGCGGCAGCTGCGGTCAAGGTGGTCGAACCGCGCATCGTGACGATCCTGATCGGGACGCCGACCGTGACGAGCCGGAACAGCTCGCACATCGTGTCGCACGGGGTGCTCGACGACCGCTGGAACGCGTTCGTCACCACCTGGCTCAGGCCGAGCTACGGTGCGTTCGAACGTGGTGCCGCGCTCCTCGTTCCGCTCGCGTGCCTGGTCGTCGCCGGCGCGCTGCTCGCCCGGCGGCGACCGAGCGACACCTCCGGCCTTGTCGTCATCTCGGGGCTCGTGGTCGCGACGTCGGCGCTGATCGTCCTGTTCGGTGCCGACACCGTGCCCGGTCTCGTCGTCGCGTTCCCCCTCCTCCTCGCGGGCTTCCTCGTAACCCGGCGCTCGGACCTCGTGGCGACGACGCCACGCGTCCTGTTCCTCGTCTCGATCGCGTTCGCCGCGCTCGTGCTCGCGACCGAGTACCGGGTCGGTGGGAGTGGTGAGTGGGGCGGCCGCTACTTCGCCATCGGGCTCCCGGTCGCGTGCCCGTATGCCCTGTTCGCACTCCGAGGGGTGGGGACCCGACTCGACGCACGGTCCTGCCGGTTCGCGCTCGTGGCCGTCGTCGCCTCGTGCGCCGCGCTCTCCATCCTCGGGTTGCGTGTCCTCCGCGCCAACCACGAGCGTTCCGCGAGCAACGCCGCGCTCGCTGCTCGAGTGAGCGCGCGTACGGACCCCGGCGACGGAGGACCACCGGTGATCGTCACGAACGAAGCGGTGCTGCCCCGCGCGATGTGGCGGTCGTTCCCGAACCGACGTCTCCTCCTGACCCCGCGTGGCCGGGTCGGGGAGTACCTCCGGCGCGTGGACGGGGCCGGGGTCGCCGAGCTGACGTTCGCGACGCGTGACCCCCGGCTCGATCTCGGGCGGCTCGGTTCGCCGTACCGGGTCGTGCGGGTCGTCCGGCTCGGTCGCGGCACGGGTTGGCGCTACGCGGTGCTGCGATCGCCGTGAGTACCACCACCGCGCCGGCGTCACTGATCGCGGGATCCTCGGCCATCGACCACACCGGGGATGCAGCGCGTCCGGGACCGAGCGGCGGGCGCCGGCAGTTCCCGATCGGGGCCCATGCGGCAGCCTTGGCGCTCGTGCTCCTCGCGTTCCTTCCGATCGTCGGCACCCACGGGATCGTCAATGCCGACGAGGGTGCCGCCATCGTCGAGGCCCAGCAGGTGGCGCGGGGCCACGGTTGGATCACGCCGTACGCGTTCGCTTCGATCGACCACACCCAGGAAGCATTTCCGTTCGAACGGGCGGACGTGGGTGCCCGCGGTCGGGCGGCGTTTGTCAAGCATCCCGGCTACGTGCTGCTGCTGGCCGGCGCCGACCGTATGGGAGGCGTCGCCGCCATGTTCGTGCTGTCGGTCCTCGGAACGGTGCTCGCGGCCTTCTTCGCTGCGCTGCTCGCCGATCTCTTCGCGCCGGGACTGGCCCGCCCCTCGCTCTGGTTCGTCGGGCTGGCGAGTCCGCTGCTGTTCGACGGGTACCAGGTACTCGCACACTCGTGCGCCGCGGCGTGCGCCGCACTCGCGACCTGGGGAGTGCTGCGCGCACTCGAAAGCCGGCATGGGCGCTACGTACTGGCCGCTTGTCTTGCGGTCATGGCCGGGACCGGGCTGCGATCGGAGTTCCTCGTGCTCGCGGTCGCGCTGGGCGTCGCGACGCTCGTTCACGCCGTTGTGCGCCGTGATCGGCTCGCGGTCGGGATCGGCGTCGGGGTCGTGGCGGCTGCCGCCTTCGCCAACTGGTGCGAGCACCTCGCGATGCGCGCCGTGCTCGGGCGCCCGGTCGCGATCCTCGCGGTGCCGGCCGCGGCGGACGGTTGGCTGGACGACCGGGTCGCGGCCGTCCGCTCGACCCTGCTGTCGCCGGGGGGCGGGACCGGGAGCGCCGGCCGGATCCTCGTCCTGCTGCTCGTGTCGGTCGTGACGCTCGCCGTTCTGCTTCGGGCGCGTCCGAGGGAGACCCCGATGGTCGTAGGGGCGTGCCTCCTCGTGACGGCGTGCGCACTCGCCTTGGTCGCGGGCGGGGTTCGGATGGTGCCCGGCCTCCTCGTCGCGTGCCCCCTGCTCGGGACGGGGCTCGCCCTCCTACGGTGGCGGCAGCTCGAACGCGCGCCGCGCCTGCTCCTCGCGGTGGTGGCCGGGTACGTCGTCGGGATCGTCCTAACCCAGTACGCGGTCGGCGGCGGCGTCGAATGGGGCGGTCGGTACTTCGCGCTGGCGCTACCGCTCGCTTGCCCGCTGGTGTTGCTCGGGCTCGCCCGGGCCGTCGGCGGCGTCACGCCCGGAACTCGAGCGCTGGTGGTGGTCTCGCTCGTCCTCGCTGCCGTCGCCCCATCCGTGGTGGCGACGCGCGTCGTGCGCCGCGAGCACCGCTTCGCCGACGCGCTCGTTGCCTCGATCCGGCGTGTGACGTCGTCGGCCGTTCCCGGTGACGGTGGGAAGCCGGTGGTCGTCAGCCGCGAGTCACTGCTCGCGCGGGAGAGCTGGCCCCTCGCCGCGTCGACACGGTTCCTCCTGCCGCCGCGGGGACGGTCCGCCGAGTTCCTGGAGCGCCTCACGGGTCTCGGCATTCGCGAGGTGGTCGTGGTCGGGCGGGGAGCCCTCCCGCGCGTCGAGTACGCCGGCTCGGGCTTCCGCGTCCGGCGTTCGGGGTACCTGGGCCTCGGCCGCCAATGGTGTTACGCGATCCTCCGCCGCACCGACGGGTGAACGCGGTGCGGGGGCGGGTTCCACCGGTCAACGGTTCGAGCGTCCCGTAACCTGGATGGCGAACATCCGTTCGATGACTCCACGGAGCCGGTAACCTGGCGGGCGTGGCGGACGTCATCACGATTCGCGGGGCCCGTGAGCACAACCTGCGCAACGTCGACCTGGAGCTGCCGCGCGAGAAGCTCGTCGTCTTCACCGGCCTCTCGGGCTCGGGCAAGTCGTCGCTCGCGTTCGACACGATCTACGCCGAGGGCCAACGGCGGTATGTCGAGTCGCTGTCGGCGTACGCCCGGCAGTTCCTCGGCCAGATGGACAAGCCCGACGTGGACTTCATCGAGGGCCTGTCGCCGGCCATCTCGATCGACCAGAAGTCGGCGTCGCGCAACCCGCGCTCGACCGTCGGCACCATCACCGAGATCTACGACTACCTGCGCCTGCTCTACGCCCGGATCGGCGTGCCGCACTGCCCGAACTGCGGGCGCGTGATCACGCGCCAGACGCCGCAGCAGATCGTCGACCGCGTCCTGCAACTCCCCGAGGGCACCCGCTTCCAGGTGCTCGCGCCCGTCGTGCGCGGCCGCAAGGGCGAATACGAGGGCTTGCTCAAGGAGCTCGCCTCGCAGGGCTTCACCCGGGCCCGGGTGGACGGCGACGTGCACGAGCTCGGCACCAAGCTGGACCTCGCCCGCTACGAGCAGCACACGATCGAGGTCGTCGTCGACCGGTTGGTGCGCCGGAGCGGCATCGAGCGCCGGCTGACCGACTCGTTGGAGACCGCGCTCCGGCTCGCCGAGGGCGTGGCCGAGGTCGAGATCGTCCCGCGCGAGGGCGAGGAGGAGTCCGAGACCCTGACGTTCTCCGAGCACCTCGCGTGCAACCACTGCGGCCTGTCGTTCGACGAGCTTGCACCGCGCAACTTCTCGTTCAACTCGCCCTACGGCGCGTGCGAGCGCTGCGACGGGCTCGGCACCCGCTTCGAGGTCGACCCCGAGCTCGTCGTCCCCGACGACACGCTCAGCATCGAGGACGGTGCGATCGCGCCGTGGTCCGGGTTCCGCGGCGAGTACTTCAACCGCGTCCTGCGGTCCCTCGCCGACGAGTACGGGTTCTCCACTGCCACGCCCTGGAAGAAGCTCAAGAAGTCCGCGCAGAAGGTCGTGCTCCACGGCTCGGGCTCCACCTCGGTGCAGGTGCGGTACAAGAACCGCTACGGGCGCCAGCGCCAGTACAACACGCGGTTCGAGGGCGTGATCCCCTGGCTCGAACGCCGTCACACCGAGGCGGAGAGCGACCGGAGCCGGGAGCAGATCGAGGGCTACATGCGCGAGGTGCCGTGCCCCGCGTGCGACGGCGCGCGCCTCAAGCCCGCGTCGCTCGGTGTCACGATCGACGGCAAGAGCATTCACGAGATCTGCGGCTTGTCGATTCGCGACTCGGCCGCTTGCCTCGCGAACCTCGAGCTGTCCGAGCGCGATCGCATGATCGCCGAGCGGGTGCTCAAGGAGGTCAACGAACGGCTGCGGTTCCTGCTCGACGTCGGGCTCGACTACCTCTCGCTCGCACGATCGTCCGGAACGCTGGCTGGCGGCGAGGCGCAGCGCATCCGCTTGGCGTCGCAGATCGGCAGCGGGCTCGTCGGCGTGCTCTACGTGCTCGACGAGCCGTCGATCGGCCTGCACCAGCGCGACAACCAGCGCCTGATCGACACCATGCTTCGCCTGCGTGACCTCGGCAACACCGTGATCGTCGTCGAGCACGACGAGGAGACGATCCGCGTCGCCGACATGATCGTCGACATCGGCCCGGGCGCGGGCGAGCACGGCGGCGAGATCGTCGTCGTCGGTTCGCTGGCGGCCGTCACCCGCAACAAGCGCTCCGTCACCGGGCAGTACCTGGCGGGCAAACGCAAGATCGCGGTGCCGGAGATGCGCCGGCAGCCGGGGGAGTCCTGGATCGCGGTGCGGGGCGCACGCGAGCACAACCTCCGTGACGTCGACGTCGAGCTCCCGCTCGGCTGCTTCGTCGCGGTCACGGGTGTGAGCGGCAGTGGCAAGTCCACGCTCGTGAACGACATCCTCTTCCAGGCGCTCATGGCGAAGGTGTACCGCTCCAAGACCGTGCCCGGCCGCCACCGCCGAATCGAGGGCGCTGACCTGCTCGACAAGGTCATCAACATCGACCAGTCGCCGATCGGCCGGACGCCGCGCTCCAACCCGGCCACCTACACCGGCGTGTTCGACAAGATCCGCGCGTTGTTCGCCGCCACGCCCGAGGCCAAGGTGCGCGGGTACCAGCAGGGCCGTTTCTCGTTCAACGTCAAGGGCGGCCGGTGCGAGGCCTGCTCGGGCGACGGCACCATCAAGATCGAGATGCACTTCCTGCCCGACGTGTACGTGCCCTGCGAGGTGTGCAAGGGCGCGCGCTACAACCGCGACACGCTCGACATCACGTTCAAGGGCAAGAACATCGCCGACGTGCTCGACCTGTCGATCGAGGAGGCGCTCGAGTTCTTCGCCAACCAGCCGCCGATCGCCCGCCAGATGCAGACGCTGTTCGACGTCGGTCTCGGCTACGTCCGCCTCGGCCAGCCCGCACCCACCCTGTCTGGCGGCGAGGCACAACGGGTGAAGCTGGCGTCCGAGCTCGGCAAGCGGGCGACGGGGCGCACCATCTACATCCTCGACGAGCCGACCACGGGCCTGCACTTCGAGGACGTTCGCCGCCTGCTCGGGGTCCTCCAACGGCTCGTCGACACCGGCAACACTGTGCTCGTGATCGAGCACAACCTCGACGTCGTCAAGTCGGCCGACTGGATCGTCGACCTCGGGCCGGAAGGCGGTGACGGCGGCGGGCAGGTCGTCGCCGAAGGACCACCGGAGCTCATCGCCAAGAACCACGACAGTCACACCGGCCGGTTCCTCGCGCCGCTGCTCCAGCCCTCGCGGTGACCTCCGCCTGGAGGCGGTGCGTCGGGATCGCCCTCGTCGGCGCCGTCGCCGCCGGCGTCGTGCTCGGGCTGCACCTCCGACGCTTGGAGGGAGCGAAGCTCTCCGGGCACCCCTACGTCAGCACATTCGAACACCCGTCGTCCTCACTCGAGAAGGCGCTCGCGCTCGGCGACGGCATGGCCTACGCGGCCCTGGCCCGCGACCCCACGCTCGCCCGACCGGAGCTGTTCCGCCCGGCCGCATACGTCGCGGCCTACCGCGCCGAGCGACCGCTCTACGCATACGTCACGTGGATCGGCAGCGGGGACAGGCGGGGACGGTACCCGTCGTGATGGCGGTACTGGTCCTCGTCTCGTCCGGCTTCGCGATGGCGGTGGTAGCACGCCTGCTCATGGCGCGCGGTGCCCGGCCGGAGCTCGCGTTGGTCGCGCTCGTCTTCCCGGGATGGATCTCCGCGATACGGATGATGACGCCCGAGCTCCTCGCGCTCGGGCTCGCCCTGCTGGGATTGATGCTCTGGGAGCAGGTACGGCGCGGGCCCGCGGTCCTGCTGCTCACGCTCGCCGTCCTCACTCGCGAGTCGATGCTGCTCGTGCCGGTCGTCATGCTGGTGCACGAGGCGTGGCGCCGCCGGCTGTCGTTGCGAACGGTCGTCGCGTTGAGCACCCCGGTCGTGGCCGAGGGCGTGTGGTGGGTCGTCGTCCGGTGGCGAGTGGGCTGGTGGCCGACGACGGCGGGAGGGGACCGGATCACGATGCCGTTCCGGGGTCTGACGCAGGCCGTGTCGATCTGGCACTCGCCCGCGGCGCAGACCGTCGCCGTGGTGTTGGGCGTTGTGCTGCTGATCGCCGCGGCCACGGCCGACCGATCGGACGTGCTGGCCTGGATGGCGATCGGTTACGGGTTGTTCGGAGTGGTGCTCGGTGAGGTGGTCTGGGCGCGCTGGGAGGACTTCGGTCGGGTGCTCCTCCCGGCCTACGCGTGCGCAGGCGTTGTCGCCGCGGCGAGGTGGCTCCCTGCTCCTCGGGAGAAGGCCGCGGCGGTGGAGGCCACGAGTGGCGTCGCCTGATCCGTGGGAGGTCCACGCGCGGTGGTGGCAGGACAACTTCACCGCTGGCGCCGACCCCGAGTACGAGGAACAGATCCTTCCGTTGCTGCGCGCGCACCTCGGCGACGCACGTCGCGTGCTCGACGTCGGTACCGGCGAGGGGCAACTCGCGCGTGTCATGGCCGCGGTCGGTGATCGCGTCGTCGTCGGGTGCGACCTGTCCTCCGCGCAGGTCGACGAGGCGCGGCGGAGAGGCGGCGGCGTCCGCTACCTCCGGGCGGCGGCCGCCGAGCTGCCGTTCCGGGACGGGAGCTTCGACGCGGTGGTCGCCTGTCTCGTGTTCGAGCACGTCGTCGATGTGGACGCCGCGCTGCGCGAGGTCGGGCGCGTCCTGGCGCCGGGCGGCCGCTTCCTGTTCTTCCTGAACCACCCACTGCTCCAGGCGCCGAACAGCGGCTGGATCGACGATCACATCCTCGATGAGCAGTACTGGAGGATCGGGCCGTACCTGCCCGAGGACGTGCGCGACGAGGAGATCGCGCCCGGCGTGGTGCTGCCGTTCGTGCACCGCCCGCTGAGCCGCTACGTCAACGCCATGGCCGACGCCGGGCTCGTGCTCGACCGCATGCTCGAGCCGGCGCCCCCGCCGGCTTTCCTCGCCCGGGCGGAGGAGTACGCCCAGGCCGCCGCGTTCCCCCGTCTCGTGGTGCTCCGAGCCCGGCGAATGGTGTGAATCCGCTCTCGTCTCCCGGGTCGGGTGTGCCGATAACGGGCGTATGAGGAGGCTGGCCCGACCGCTGATGTACCTCGGGATCGCCGCCGCGGTCCTCGGGCTCAGCAAGGTCCACGCGCAGGTCCACGGCTACGACTACACGCAGTCGTTCCGGTTCGGCTGGTCCCTCGCCTACATCGCGCTGCTCGGCGTGACGGCCTACGCGGTGGGTCTGCCCGAGATCTCACGCCGCAACTCCGCGGCCCTCACTTCTCTCGCGGCCGCCGGCGGAGCGGCGACCCTCATCTCGCTGGTGCAACTCTTGGTCGGCGACGAGCTGCTGCCGCGGTTCGTGGTCCTCGGGGCGGCCGCGGTGCTGGTGCCGTGGTACGTCCTGGTGAGCTTCCTCGCCACCGACGGCAGGGACCGGGCGGGCCTGCGTGACCGGGTCGTGCTGGTGGACGGGACGGTCGACGTACGCGACCTGCGCGACGACCTCGAGGATCGCAGTGAGCAGCCCGCGCGGCTCGTCGACGTCGTGCTCATCGCCGAGGCCAACGACCACGGCACCGGCGACGAGCCCCTCGTCGACCGGGTGATCAGCAGCGACGCGACCGTGCTCGTGCTGAGCGACGACGCGCAGGCGGAACCCTCCATCGTGCGTCAGGCGGCGATCTGCCACGAGGCCGGAGTCCGCGTCCGGACGCTGGCCGACTTCTACGAGGAATGGCTGGCGAAGATGCCCGTCTACGAGCTCGAACGAACGTCGCTCATGTTCGACATCGGCGAGCTGCACCGGGACCGCTACGCGCACACGAAGCGCCTGCTCGACCTCGTCGTCAGCGCACTCCTCGTCGTACCCTTGGTGCTCGCGGCCGCCGTCGTGCTGGCCGGCAACGTCGTCGCCAACCGGGGCTCACTGCTCTTCGTGCAGGACCGGGTCGGCCGCAACGGCAAGGTGTTCAGGATCCTCAAGTTCCGGACCATGCGAACGGTTCCCGGGGTCGCCGGCTGCAACGGCGCCTGGACGAGCGCAGCGGACGCCCGCGTGACCCGCTTCGGCCGGGTGCTCCGCCGGACCCACGTCGACGAGTTGCCGCAGGTGCTCAACGTGCTGAAGGGGGACCTGTCGTTCGTCGGACCGCGGCCCGAGCAGCCGCGATACGTCGCAGAGCTCCGCGAGAAGATCGCGTTCTACGACCTGCGGCACCTCGTCCGTCCGGGGATCACCGGCTGGGCGCAGGTGAAGTACGGCTACGCGGGCGACGAACGTGACGCGATCGAGAAGCTCCAGTACGACTTCTACTACCTGCGCCACCAGTCGATCGGCCTCGACCTGCGCATCATCGGGCGCACGTTGCGGAGCGTCGTCGGATCGGACGGACGCTAGCGGGAGGCGAGATCGTGAAGTCCCAGCCGCTGATCACTCCACACGAACCGCGCGAGCAGCACAGCCAGGGTCACCTGGGTCGCGAGCGTGACGGATGCTGCAGCGATCATTCCACCGATCGGGATCAAGGCAAGATTGCCGCCGAGGTTCACCACCGCGGCGCAGATCAGAATCAATGCATAGGCGCGGTCGCGTGCGGTCGCTTGCGCGAACGAGTGAAGGGGCGCCGCGCCAGTGGCGATCGCCGTCGCGGCGAGCAAGATCATGAGAGGAATCTCGCCCCGCGCATACGCATCGCCGTACACGAAGGGAACGAAGATCGCCGCGATGGGTGAGCACAGGGCCAGGGCCAGGGCGCAACGCCCGCTCACGCGGAGGGAACGGCGAATCAACTTGCGATATTGGCCGCGAGCGCGGACGCGGAGGTCGGTGGCCAGCGGGAGGAAGCCCGCGAAGATCATGGAGAGCAGCGCCATGATCGCGTTCGGGATCCGGTAGACGGCTGCGTAGATGCCGGCGTCAGAGGCGCCGATGAACACGCCGAGGAGCAGGATGTCGAAGGTAGAGGTGACCTGTGCCGCCAACACGGCCACCAACATCCAGCCGTCGGTGCGCAGTTCCTCGTCGTGATCGGAGTCGCCTGGTTCGGGGCGGTTGGCGAGGACAGAGAGGATCGCCGCGAGCGCGTATCCCCATCCGATGACCCAGGCGGCACCACCGTCCGACGCGACGAACGCGGCGCCGAGCGCGATCACGGCACCTTGGACGACCGTCGGCAGTCCGGCCCGCACGCCCTGCGCGCGACCGAGCGCCAACCAGTCGCGATTGAGACCGAGACCAACGACCACCAGCGCGAGTGGTGCGAGGCGGCCGTAGCCCATGGCAGTTGCAAGAGCGCCGGCACCCGAGCCCAGAACGGCTGCGAGCAATGTGCGGCGTCGCAACAGGAACGTAACAGATCCATGCCATCCGGCGGCAACGTCCCGAGAGCCCCGATAGGACGCACCCCAGTCGGCGACAAGGCCGCCGTACCGGCATACGAGAAAGAAGATCGAGACGGACCCGAATCCATGTGTGCCGAGCTTGCGGGCGAGAACGATCCATCCGGCGAACTCGAGGGCCTGACCGAGGCCTCGGAGCACGGTGAACGGCAGCGCAACTGAACGCAGACGGGATGCGAAGGGCTGCTCGGTCATGACGCGCCGGCACGGTCGAAGAGCAGCTTGACGTCGTCCGCCCACT
The DNA here is from genome assembly GCA_046331155.1 of Acidimicrobiia bacterium. Lineage (GTDB taxonomy): Bacteria > Actinomycetota > Acidimicrobiia > IMCC26256 > CAWATG01 > JAXLRK01. Next base: position 2,359,188 of record JAXLRK010000001.1, on the reverse strand, counting down.
GCGTGGCGAGGTAGTGCCGCGCGACGTGCTGCTGTGCGGCCTCACCGAGCGCGCGCCGACGCGTCTCGTCGGCGAGTAGTCGGAGGATCGCCGGAGCGAGCTCGTCCTCGGATGCGATGGTTTCGAGAGGGAAGTCGGCAGACAGGCCCGCGAGCACCGCGCGATCGACGACTTGTGGGATGCCGCACGCCGCGGCTTCGAGGACCTTGTTCTGCATGCCACTGGCGTGTCGTATGGGGGCCACGGCGATTCGTGCCGTCGCGCAGAGCTCTCCCACGGCCGGGAAGTCCTCCTCGATCAGCCAGTGGTACCGGTCGGCGAGGCGTCGCACAGTGGCACCTACGTTGCGCCCGGCGATCTTGCACGTCGTCGCCGGTCGAGCCCGGGCGACGCTGGGCCAGGCGCGACCGAGGCGGTGGATGGCGTCGATGTTGGGCGGGTACGAGAGGTTCCCGAAGAACAGAACGTCGACCTCGCGGGTGCCGGGTGTCCGCGGTCGGAGCGGTTGCGAGATGATGTTCGGAATCCAGCGTGCGCCGAGTGCATCCGCATCGGCCCGCCCCGCGGCGACAGTCTTGATCGACCTCTCGATGGCGAGGCGCCGCTCGAAGCGGTCGTGTGTTCGCGCGAGTCCGCGGAATACCGCTCGGCGCAAGGGGTCTGACGCTAGTTGCGTGCGGACCCGATAGCTCACGCTCAGCCGGTCGACGAAGTCGAGGACCGCGATCCAGGGCCCGTGGGCGAGTTCGTCGACGAAGGCTCTTGCGGTCACTGCGACAATGCCCGTCGGCGACACGCGGTCGAGGGCGGCACGCACGCTTACCAGATTCCAAACCACCGATTCGGGAACGGCCCGGCCGCGGAACACGTCGGGGAGGCCACGGGCCCGGGCAAGACCGGACCGATGGCCGGTGAACATCGGGACGACGTCGACGTGGAACCCGGCAGCCTCGAGGAGGGCTCGCCACGTCTGGACACGGGCATCCCCCCCGAACGAGCCGGCCCGATCGACATGCAGGATTGCCACGTTGTGTTGCGTCATCGTGTCTAAGGTGTCCGGTTTCGAGTAGTCGTTCGTTGAGGCTAAGCGGTGAGGTGGCGGCCTCGTGGGACCCGGAGGAATGGCGGCGGGACCTGGAGTCACGGCGGGCGAACCCGCCGTGACGATTGCGATTCCGACCTTCAATCGGGTGGGCGATCTTCCCATGGCGGTCGAATCAGTTCTCGGTCAGACTGGCATCGAGCTTGATGTCGTTATCCTCGACAACGGCTCTTCGGACGGTACCGAGCAGTACTGCCGCGCGCTGGCCGTCAGAGATGGCCGGGTGCGCTATCTCCGCAGCGACCGGAACCTCGGGCCAACCGAGAACTTCAACCGCGGCTCGCGTGAGGCGGTGAGCGAGTACTTCATGTGGCTGGGTGACGACGACTGGGTCGATCCCGGCTACGTCCGCTCGTGTGTGGATGTGCTCGAACGCTCTCCTGACGTGGTGCTTGCTGCGGGGCCTGTTCGCTATTACCGAAAAGGCGTGTTCGCGTACAGCGGAGTCATGGTCAACGTGGACGCGACCAGCGGGCCTGCACGCGTCCGCTCGTACTTCCGGCAGGTCAAGGACAACGGAACGTTCTATGGCGTCATGCGGGCGTCAGTGCTTCGCTCGGTTCCCGAGACCACCAACGAACTCGGTGGTGACTGGTTGCTGCTCGCGGCGCTCGCCATGCGAGGACGTATCGCTACTTGTACTCGCGGTCCGATGGCGCACCGAGCACTCGGAGGTTCGACCTCGAGCCTGCGCAACGTCGCCGAATCGATCGGAGCGTCGTCGTTCGCGGCGGAGTTCCCTCAGTTGGCGATCGCTGCGACGGTGTGGCGCGACATCGGCTGGCGGTCGCCGGCGTATGCCGAGCTGTCGCCGATCGCCCGTTGGTGGCTGGGTGCAACCTGCGCTGCGGTCATCGCGGTTCGTTTCGTCGTCCCCTCGGTGCCGAAGTACATCCGGCTCAAATGCCGCGCTCTGCGACTGTGTCTCAAGCGACGCTCCGGATCTCCCGACAAACACGTTGAGGCAGTGGGAGGTTCGGAGTGAAAGCGGTCATCTTGGCCGGTGGCCGCGGGTCACGGCTCTCCGAGGAGACGGGGCTGCGTCCGAAGCCGCTGGTCGAGATCGGCGGACGGCCGATCATCTGGCACATCATGCAGCTCTACGCCTTTCACGGCATCACCGATTTCGTGGTGCCGGTCGGCTACAAGGGCTATCTCGTCAAGGAGTACTTCGCGAATCTCGCGTTGCACAACAGCGACGTGACGGTGGATGTCGCCGCGAACACGATCGCGTACCACGGCGAGTCGCGGACGCCGTGGCGGGTCACGGTGGCCGACACGGGCGGCGGCACGATGACGGCAGGCCGGCTCAGTCGGGTGCACAGGTACATCGGCGACGAGACGTTTTGCCTCACGTACGGCGACGGTGTCGCGGATGTGGACATCGAGGCCGTCATCCGGCAGCACTTGGAGCGGGGTCACCTCGTGACCATGACCGCGGTACAACCCAAGGCTCGCTTCGGAACGTTCGAGCGCGACGGCTACGACGTCGTCACCATGCGAGAGAAGCACGAGGGGCGCGAGGCGCTCGTCAACGGTGGGTTCTTCGTCGTCGAACCGGCCGTGTTCGACCGAGTCCACGGTGACGATTGCATCTGGGAGTCGGATGTGCTGCCGAAGCTCGCGAGCGAACGCGAGCTCGGTGTCTACGAGCACAGAGGCTTCTGGCAGCCAATGGACACACTGTGGGAACGCGAGTTGCTCGAGGAGCTCTGGGCGTCGGGTCGGGCGCCGTGGAAGGTGTGGTGACTACGACCGCGGGGTTCTGGAACGGCCAGTCGGTCCTCGTGACGGGACACACCGGATTCAAGGGCACGTGGTTGACGCACTGGCTTCGGCGGCTCGGTGCGGATGTCGCCGGATGTTCATTGGGTCCGACGAGCGAACCGAATCTCTGGACACTGCTCGGTCGTCCGGTCTCCGGGCCGTCCATCGACGTCCGCGACGCGACCGCGATTCGCGCCGCGTGTGCGGAATGCCGTCCGAGTGTCGTCTTCCACCTCGCCGCGCAGGCGTTCGTACTCGAGTCATACCGCCACCCCACCGAGACGATCGAGACGAACGTCATGGGCACCGTCGCGGTGTTGGCCGCGGCGCTGGCCGAAGACTCCGTGCGTTGCGTCGTGGTCGTGACGAGCGACAAGGTGTATCGCCCGGGAAACCACGCCCATCGCGAGTCTGATCCGCTCGGTGGTGACGATCCGTACAGTGCCTCGAAAGCCATGGCGGAGCTCGCCACACATGCGTACCGCGGGCTGATCCCTCCGGCGCGGACGCTTGCGCTGGTCAGTGGTCGGGCGGGCAACGTCATCGGGGGAGGCGACTGGGGGATCGATCGGGTGCTTCCGGATGTCGTGCGGTCGCTCGTCGAGAGCCGGGAGCCGATCCTGCGGAATCCGACCGCGATCCGCCCCTGGCAACACGTCCTGGACCCGCTGCACGGGTATCTCCTTCTCGCGCAGGCGGCGTTCGAACGTCCTGAGACGCTGCGCGATTCCTACAACTTCGGCCCTGAGAGAGAGTGCTCAGTCAGTGACCTGGTGGACCGCTTCCTCGCGTGTTGGCCGGAGGCTTCGCCGTGGCGGCGCGGGCACGCAACCCGTCGCGAGAACCCGGATCTTCGGCTCGACGCGACCCGAGCCGGAATCGATCTGGGATGGCGACCCCGGCTCGACCTGGATTCGGGAATCCGTTGGACGGCCGAGTGGTACCGGCGGTGGCACGAGGGTGACGACGTCGTGGCGCTCTGCGACGAACAGCTCGACCGGTACGAGGAGCGGACGTCGTGATGCCCCGGTGCCGCTCGTGCGCTGCAGAGCTGTCGATCACGATGGTCGATCTGGGATCGATGCCGCTCGCGAACTCGTATCTCGTCACGGTGCCGGAGCAGCCGGATTCGGAACCGCGGTATCCGCTGCACGCCCAGGTGTGCGGGACTTGCTTGCTCGTCCAGGTCGGCGACGTCGTCGCCCCCGAGGAGATCTTCGAAGAGTACGCGTACTTCTCGAGCTACTCCTCGACGTGGGTCGAGCACGCACGGCTGTTTGCGGAGCAGGCGATCAGCGAGTTGGGAAGCCACGTCGAACACGGCGTCGTCGAGATCGCTAGCAACGACGGCTACCTGCTCCAGCATTTCTCGGCAGCCGGAGTACCGGTGTTGGGAATCGAACCGGCCAACAACGTGGCCGAGGTCGCTCGCGAGCGAGGGATTCCCACGGAGTCGACCTTCTTCGGGGCGGCCTGCGCGCGCGAACTCCGGAAATCCGGAATGAAGCCGGCGCTGATCGTGGCCAACAACGTCTTGGCGCACGTCCCCGACCTCAATGACTTCGTCTCGGGGCTGGCGATCCTCACCGGTAGCTCCGGCCTCATCTCCATCGAAGTCCCGCATGTCCTCAGATTGATCGAGCGGGTCGAGTTCGACACGATCTACCATGAGCACTTCTCGTACTTTTCGTTGCTGGCACTGGGCTCGGCCTTCGGCGCGCACGACCTCGAGGTGATCCGTTGCGAGGAGCTCCCGACGCACGGTGGAAGCCTCCGATTGTGGGTGGCCCCGCGCGGCTCGCGGGCGACCGACGCGTCCGTTGGTGTCGTCGAAGCGCTCGAGCGGGCAGGGGGCTTGGCCGATCCAGCGACGTATCCAGCCTTCTCGGATGCCGTCGGACGTACGCTGAGCGACTTCCGATCGTTCGTAGCGAACGCCCGAGCGGCCGGTGACACGATCGTCGCCTATGGCGCGGCCGCGAAGGGGAACACATTCCTCAACGCGGCTGGGGTCACGACCGACGATATTCCGTACGTCGTCGACCGGAGCCCCCACAAGCAGGGTCATTTCCTGCCAGGTTCCCACCTCCCGGTACGCGATCCGTCGGTGGTGGCGCACGATCGACCGAAGTACGTGTTGATCCTCCCGTGGAATCTTCGCGATGAGATTCGCTCGCAGATGGAGCACGTGGCGGAGTGGGGCGGATCCTTCGTGACTGCGATCCCAGCCGTCGAGGTCTTCCGTTGATCGTGGAACCGACGCCGATCGACGGCGCATACCGTCTGCGTCGGCAGCCGTTTCGAGACGATCGGGGCTTCTTCGCTCGGTCCTTCGCCGTCGAGGAGTTCCAATCGCTCGGACTCTCGACGCGCATCGAGCAGATCAGCTCGTCGTTCAATCGCCGCGCCGGAACGCTGCGCGGCTTGCACCGGCAGGCCGAGCCGTTCTCGGAGGTCAAGCTCATCCGTTGCACGCGTGGGCGGGTGTGGGATGTGATCGCGGACCCTCGTCGCGGCTCGCCGTCGTTCGGGGCGTGGTGGGCCACCGAGCTGTCGCCAGAGGACGACCGGCTCGTCTACGCGGCGGCCGGTCTGTTGCACGGCTATGTCACGCTCGTCGATGACTCAGAGGTGGAGTACTACATCTCCACGCCGTACGTGGAGAGCGCGAGCGAGGGAGTGCGTTGGGATGACCGATCGCTCGCCATCGCGTGGCCGCGTCCGCCTCTGGTCTGTTCGGATCGTGATCGGACGCTGCCGACTCTCGCCGAGCTCGTCGGGCATGAAGAGGGTGTCGAGTGAACGCGGATGAGGTGTTTCGTCAGGAGGTCGAGGAGAACATCGAGCGCCTGCGGCGCGATGACGACATTCGGCGGTACTCGCATGAATGGATGAGTGCTTCGATTCACAACCGGTACACGTACAACTTCTCCTGGCTGGGTCGTCCGATCATCCAGTATCCGCAGGACATCGTTGCGATGCAGGAGATCCTCTGGACGGTGCGGCCGAATCTCGTCATCGAGACAGGCGTCGCTCGCGGCGGATCCTTGGTCTTCTATGCCTCGATGCTCGAGCTGATCGGAGCGGGCTCCGTCCTCGGTATCGACATCGACATTCGCGCGCACAATCGCGAGGCGCTCGAGCAGCACCCGATGATGCATCGGATAGAACTTGTTGAAGGTTCCAGCATCTCACCCGATGTCGTTGCTTCGGTGAGCGCCCGTGCGCAGTCCGCTGACCGTGTTGTCGTCGTGCTCGATTCGAACCACACGCACGACCACGTACTGGCCGAGTTGCGGGCGTACGCTCCGCTCGTTTCGCTGGGTAGCTATTGCGTCGTGATGGACACTCTCGTCGAGGAGTTTCCGGAGCACGAGTACGGGGACCGCCCTTGGGGAGTGGGCGACAACCCGCGGACCGCGGTAGCAGAGTTCCTGAAGGGCAACGCTGGGTTCGAGGTCGATGAGAGGATGGACGCAAAGCTTCAGATCTCTTCGGCCGCGCAGGGCTATCTCCGCCGCATTGCGTGATCAGGTCGTGACAGCAGGATCGGCACCCATGCGTGTACCTGTGTCAAGCGCGTCGATAGCGTCGACCTCAAACGGATCGAGTTCGAAATCGAAGATCTCGATGTTCTCGCGCATGCGTGTCGAGTTGGACGACTTGGGGATGGCGGCGTGACCGGACTGAAGATGCCAACGCAGCAGGATCTGTGCCGGTGCGCGGCGGTGCCTTGCGGCTATTCCGTTCACGACAGGATCTGCAAGAACGGATCCACCCTTCGCAAGTGGCGCCCAAGCCACGGTGACGATTCCCAACGACTTGTGGAATGCCCGAAGGCGCCGCTGTGAGAAATAGGGGTGGAGCTCCACCTGATTGACGGATGGGGCCACCGCGTGATCACGCACAAGTCGCTCTATGTGCTCGATGTTGAAGTTCGATACGCCGATGGCTCGCACGCGGCGTTCCGCGAGGAGTCGAATCATCGCCCGCCAGGATTCGGAGTACAGGTCGTGCGCCGGCTGCGGCCAGTGAATCAAGTAGAGGTCGAGTTCGTCGCACCGCAAGTCAGCCAGTGTTCGGTCGAACGCTCGCAACGTCGCGTCGAAGCCATGGTCCGCGTTCCAGAGCTTCGAGGTGATGAACACATCGGCGCGAGGAACTTCAGCGCGTTCCAAGGCGCTCGGTATGGCTGACTCGGTCCCGTAGAACGAAGCGGTGTCCAGCAAGCGATAACCGAGTTCCAGCGCCAAACTCAGCGCGTCTTCAGCGGCGCTCGCGTCGAGAGGCCAGGTGCCGAATCCGAGTTGCGGCATCGTGATGCCCCCGGCGAGCGTAAGGCAGGGTACCGGAGCCCGGCTCACGTGATGTCGAGCATGCGCTGGAGCGCGACCCGGGCCCACTCCGCCGTGTGCTCGTCGACCACGATCCGGTTCACGACCTCGCCGGCCACGAGCGACTCCAGCACCCAGGCCAGGTGCGGCGCGTCGATCCGGAACATCGTGGAGCACGGGCAGACCAGTGGGTCGAGCGTGACGACCGTCCGGTCCGGATGCTCCTGGGCCATCCGCTGGACCATGTGGATCTCGGTGCCGATGCCCAGCACGGAGCCGGCCGGCGCGCCCTCGACCCATTCGAGGATCCGCTCGGTCGAGCCGACCTTGTCGGCGAGCTCGACGACGTCGTGTGCGCACTCGGGGTGCACGATCACCTCGCCGTTCGGGTGCTCGGCGCGGAACGCGTGCACGTGCTCGGGCCGGAAGCGCTGGTGGACCGAGCAGTGGCCCTTCCACAGGAGGAACGTGGCGTCCTTGATCTCGCGTTCCTCGAGCCCGCCGAGATCGCGGTGCGGGTTCCAGACCCGCATGTCGAGCTCCGCGTAGCCCATCTGGTATCCGGTGTTGCGGCCGAGGTGCTGGTCCGGGAAGAAGAGCACCTTGTCGCCACGGGCGAACGCCCACTCGAGAACCGCCCGCGCGTTCGACGAGGTGCACACCGCGCCGCCGTGCTCGCCGACGAACGCCTTGAGCGCGGCCGACGAGTTCATGTAGGTGATCGGCACCACGCGCTCGATGTCGGTGACACCCGCGACGGAGTCCCAGCACTCCTCCACCTGGTCGAGGTCGGCCATGTCGGCCATCGAGCACCCGGCGTTGAGGTCGGGGAGGATCACGCGTTGGTGGGGGCCGGTCAGCACGTCGGCGGACTCGGCCATGAAGTGGACGCCGCAGAACACGATGTCGGTGGCCTGCTCGTTGTCCGCGGCGAAGCGGGCCAGCTTGAACGAGTCGCCGCGGCGGTCGGCCCAGCGGATGACCTCGTCGCGCTGGTAGTGGTGGCCGAGGATCAGCAGCCGCTCGCCGAGGGCGTCCTTGGCGGTGCCGATCCACGATGCAAGGTCGCTCTCCGTCGCGAGGGTGTACCGGTCCGGCAGCGGAACCTGGAGACGCAACATGTTGTGGTCCTCCCGAGGGAGAGGCTCCGATTGGCCGGCGGGGACAGCCTGGTCGCCCACCGCGGGGTTGTCGGCCTCGGTGCCTGATATGTGGCCGGAGTGCCAGGCCGGCCTCCAAGCATTGTAACGGCCCGTGGCCGCAAGGTCTTCCCGCCGGCATCTGAGCCCCGCTCAGCCGGGGCGCCAGGGAGCCGTTCCGAGGAGGCATTACGGTATCGAATTACGGTCCAAGTATCGAGTATTGACGACCGGTCCGTTATTCAGTACCTTCCTGCTGTGTACGCGATCGACATGGAGCCGCAGGCCGTCGAGCAACTGGCCCGCATCCCGAACCCCGACAAGCGGCGGATCGGCCGGCGGATCGAGCGGCTCGCCGAAGACCCACGGCCGTCGGGATGCGAGAAGCTCGACGGTCAGGTCGACGCCTACCGGATACGGCAGGGCAGCTATCGGATCGTCTACTGGATCGACGACTCCGTGCGGATCGTGACGATCACGAAGATCGGCCAGCGAGGGAGCGTGTACCGATGATGGAGAACCTGGTCCCGATCACGGAAGCGAAGGCTCGGATCAACGAGCTCGTGCGCAACGCCGAGAACGGCGAGCGCGTCGTCCTCATGCGCCACGGCCGCGCCGCCGCTCTGATCATCGGAATCACCGAGTACGAGGGACTACTCGAGCAGATCGACGATCTCGACGACCGTCTCTCCGTCTTGGAGTCCGTCGAGAGCGACCCGACCATGCGCGTACCGTTCGAGAAGGTGAAGGCGGAACTCGGACTGCTCGGCTGACGATGCGAAGAGTCCCGCGCCGTATTCAGCTGTGGTGAGTTGCCGCGAGTGCCGCGGCGAGCTCGCGCACGGTCGGCATCAGCACGACGGCGCGGCGATCACCCAGGCGAGGGCAGGTGCCGGCCGCCGGACCCGATGAGCACGAGACGAGGATCCGGTCGTCGGGACGTGACCGGGCGAGGGCGACGACGGCGTGCCGACTGGTCACGGACGCGAGCCGCGCTCGCGTGAGGTACGCGACCCACGGTGCACTGCCCGGGTTCCGGAGGGCCACGTACGTGACGCGCTGGCCTCGGGCGAGCCCCGTGCGCTGGACCACGCGGGCCGGCTCGGCGGCTGTGACCACCGCGTCCGAGTAGCTCCGGATGGACGCGAGCCCGTTGAGCGCGAGCACCGCGCCGAGCGCCGTGATCGCGATGGTCGCCCCGTGCCTGGCGGCGTCCCGGGCCAGGAGCGCCCTGCGCATCCGGTCCAAGGTCGCCGCCGCACCGATCGTCAGCGGGACGAGGAGCCAGTAGTTCCAGTAGTCGTGGACGTACGCGGCCTCGTGCATGGCAAGCGTGTACAGGCAGGCGGTCCCGAGGGTCACGGCGCACAGCAGGCGGGTGCGCCGATCGAGGAGCGCGATCACGACGAACGGGACCGCGAGCAGGGTGACCACCGGATTGAACACCGTTCGCGCGTAGTCGAACTGTTGGTTCGCGAACGACGACCACGAGACCGACGCCGTACCGGTACCGGTGCGTTCGCGGAGCTGGGCGAGGATCGCGCCCAGGCCGCCGTCGGCCCACCAGATCCAGATCCCGACGAGCAGTGCGCCGACCGCCAGCGCGGCCAACGTGGGTGGGAAGCGGAGCCTGTGGTGCGTACGCCAGCCGTGGAGCAGGTCGGCGGCGGACAGCACGGCTACGAGCAGGGCGCCCTCCCAACTCGCGAGCACGAGCAGGAGGCACGCAACCGCGAGCCAGCGGGCTCGGGGCCCTCGGCCGTGCCGGCGACGGTTCCAGAGGATCAGCACGCCGAGCGCGAAGGGCAGCGACGTCTGGAGCGTGTCGAGCATGGTGCCGTAGAGGAAGAACATCCCCGAACCGAGCCCGGTGACGACCCCCAGCGCGGCGGGGAGCGCGTCCACCTTCAGGTCGCGCAGGAGGACGTACAGCAGCGCGACCGTTGCGAGCGCGCCGAGCCAGGCGGGGGCACGGGTGACGGCGGGTCGCTCGCCACCGACCGCCTCGGCCGCCGCGGTCTCGATAGCGATGAGCGGGGGGTGGTCCGCGTACGGGGCGGGGAGGTACGGCGATCGCGCGCCCAAGCGGGAAGCGAGTGGGCCCTGCTCGCGGATGGCGCGGCTCTCGAGCCCCCACACCGCGCCGTTGCGCCCGTCGTGCGAGTTGCCGAAGGGCATGGTGATCCGGGCCGCGCCCTGGACCACGAAGACCAGCGCGAAGGCACTCAGCAGCAGCCAGGGGCCGTACCGGGTGGCGGCGGTCGGCGCCGTCGTCGTCGGTGCTGGCCCCTCGGCCGGGCGTACGAGCGTGGCGGTGGGCACGAGAGGAAATCGGCCGGTTCCGACCCCGCCTGAAGCGAAGGCCACCGGGTCTTCCCGAGGGCCGCGACAATGGGTGCCGATGCTGCACCGACCCGAGCCCGGCACGATCCCCGATGCCCCCGGGAGCTACCAGTTCAAGGACGCCCGGGGCCGGGTGCTCTACGTCGGCAAGGCCAAGAGCCTCCGTAGCCGGCTGGCGAACTACTTCGCCGACCCGGCGACGCTGCCGGCCCGGACCCGCCAGATGGTGGCGAGCGCCGAGACCGTCGAGTGGATCGAGGTGCGCAACGAGGTCGAGGCGCTGTTCCTCGAGTGCACGCTCATCAAGGAGCACCAGCCGCGTTTCAACATTCGGCTGAAGGACGACAAGTCCTACCCATTCCTCGCGGTGACGCTCGACGAGGAATGGCCCCAGGCGATGGTGATGCGCGGCGCCAAGCGCAAGGGCGTGCGCTACTTCGGTCCGTACGCCCATGCGTACGCGATCCGCGAGACGCTGGACCTCCTCCTGCGGACGTTCCCGATCCGCACGTGCACCAAGAACAAGTTCGACCGGCACCACCGGCTCGGCCGCCCGTGCCTGTATGCGCACATCGAGAAGTGCGCGGCGCCGTGCGTCGGCGAGATCGACGCGGGCGACTACGCCACGCTCGTCGGCGAGCTGCTCGAGTTCCTCGACGGCGACACCGCTCCCATCCTCGACCGGCTCGAGAAGCGCATGCACGAAGCGAGCGACGCACTCGAGTTCGAACGGGCGGCACGCCTGCGCGACCAGCTCGTGTCGGTGCGCAAGGTCATCGAACGCCAGCAGATGGTGGGGGAGCGCGAGGAGAACTACGACGTCGTCGGCCTCAGCGAGGACGCGCTCGAAGCGTCGGTGCAGGTGTTCTTCGTGCGCAAGGGGCGGGTCGTGGGCCGGAAGGGTCTCGTGGCCGACAAGGTCGAGGACGTCACCACGCCCGCACTCGTCGGCCGCCTCCTCGAGCAGCTCTACTTCGAAGCCGACGCGGACGACGTTCCCAAGTGCGTCCTCGTTCCTGTCGAGCCCGACGACCACGCGCTCTACGAAGAGCTGCTGAGCGAGACGCGCGGCACCAAGGTCACGATCCGCGTGCCCCGGCGCGGTGCGAAGCGGGAGCTGCTCGCGACGGTCACCCACAACGCCGACGAGGCGTTCGCCCGCCACAAGCTGAAGCGCGCCGCGGATCACAACGCGCGGGCCCGAGCCCTCACGGCATTGCAGGACGCGCTCGAGCTCCCCGAGGCGCCGCTGCGCATCGAGTGCTTCGACATCTCCCACATCCAGGGCACCGACACGGTCGCGTCGATGGTGGTCATGGAGGACGGCCTCGCGAAGCGGTCGGACTACCGCCGCTTCAAGCTCCGTCACGCGGAAGGCAACGACGACTTCACGTCGATGGAGGAGGCGTTGACGCGCCGGTTCTCCAACTACCTGACCGAGCGCGACCAGGGCGCGCGGGCGGGCAGACGGTTCGCGTACCCGCCGAACCTGCTGCTCGTCGACGGGGGGAAGGGGCAGCTCGGCGTGGCGACCAAGGTGCTCGAGGAGCTCGGCCTGGAGGAGATCGCGGTGGCGTCGCTCGCGAAGCGGTTCGAGGAGGTGTACGTTCCGGGCCGCTCCGAGCCGGTGCGGATCCCCCGGGACTCCGAGGCCCTGTACCTGCTCCAGCAGGTGCGCGACGAGGCCCACCGCTTCGCCGTCACCTACCACCGCAAGTTGCGGGAACGGAAGATGACCCGTTCGGAGCTCGACGACGTGCCCGGCCTCGGCCCGACTAGGCGCACCCGGCTCCTCAAGGAGTTCGGGTCGGTCAAGCGGCTCCGGGCCCTGACCGAAGAACAGATCGTGGCCATCCCGTGGCTTCCCGACGCCGTCGGCCGGGCCCTCCACGAGAAGCTCCACGGCCGCGACATGACATGATGGAACGAGGGATGAAGACAGATCTGTCGGTGACGATCATCACGGGGATGTCGGGCGCGGGCCGGACCGAGGCCGGCAACGTGCTCGAGGACCTCGGCTACTTCGTGATCGACAACCTGCCGCCGTCGCTCATCTCGAAGGTCGCCGAGCTGGCCCGCGGCGGCGAGCGGAGCACCCGGTACGCGCTCGTCGTCGACGTGCGCTCGGGCGAGTTCATGCAGGAGCTCGACGCCGCGCTGGCCGAGCTGCGCGCCACCGGCTGTCGCACGCGCACGATCTTCCTCGACGCGTCCGACGCCGTGCTCGTCCGGCGCTACGAGGCGGCCCGCCGGCCCCACCCGCTCGCCCATGACGGTCGTGTCTCCGACGGCATCGTGAGGGAACGAGCGCTGCTCGAGGAGCTGAAGGGCAACGCCGACGCCGTCGTCGACACGACCAACCTCAACATTCACGACCTGCGCGACCGGCTGCGCTCGATGTTCGCCGAGGACGCGCCCGACACGTCGTTGCAGACGAGCATCGTGTCGTTCGGCTACAAGCACGGCCTGCCGCTCGACGTCGACGTGGTGTTCGACTGCCGTTTCCTCCCGAACCCGCACTGGGTCGAGAACCTCCGCCCGCTGCCCGGCACGAGCGAACCCGTGCGCGAGTACGTGCTCGGCCAGCCCGAGACGAAGCAGTTCCTCGAGCAGCTCGACGAGCTGTTCACCCTGTTGCTCCCCGCCTACGCGCGGGAGGGCAAGGCGTACCTGTCGATTGGCGTCGGCTGCACCGGCGGGCACCACCGCAGCGTCGTCGTGGCCGAGGAGCTCGCCCGCATGCTCGAGCGTCACGGCTTCCACCCGCGGGTGGTCCACCGGGACCTGGAGCGGGCCTGAGATGGCGGACGACGGAGCCCGTGGCGTAAATTAGGGGCGCATAGCGCCCCGCAGATACGCCACGGAAGCGGCGGCGGCGCGGACGGCCGGGCCGTCGCTCAAGACTCGCCGGGGCAACAGCGCGGGCGCCGGCAACCGCCCGGCGGCGGCGCAGACCAAGCCCGAGCTCTCGCGTCCCGACGACGACCGTCCACCGGGTCCCGCCGTCGTCGCGCTGGGCGGGGGCCACGGCCTGTCGGTCGCGCTCGAGGCGATCCGCGGCTACGCCGGGTCGATCACCGCGGTCGTCACCGTCGCCGACGACGGCGGGTCCTCGGGCCGGCTGCGGCACGAGTACGGCATCCCGGCGCCGGGCGACCTCCGCAAGGCGCTGGTCGCGCTAGCCCAGAACGACCGGTGGGCCCGGGCCTTCGAGCACCGTTTCGACGGTGGAGAGCTCCACGGGCACGCGCTCGGCAACCTCGTCATCCTCGGGCTCGCCCAGGAGCTGTGCGACTTCACCGCCGCGCTCGACGAAGCGGGCCGCCTCGTCGAGGCCGCCGGCCGGGTCCTGCCCGCCACGACCGACGCCGTGATCCTGCGGGCCGAGGTCGACGGCCGCTACATCGAGGGCCAGGTCGCGATCGCGAACGCGCCGGCGCGGATCCAACATGTCGACCTCGTCCCACCCGACGCGGTGGCGTGCCCGGAGGCCGTGAGCGCGATCGAGCTCGCCGACCAGGTCGTCCTCGCTCCCGGTTCGCTGTACACGAGCCTGCTCCCGGTCCTCGCGGTGCCCAAGCTCCGGGAGGCGGTACAGGGCGCCCGGGGCCGGGTGGTGCAGGTGTGCAACCTCCGGCCGCAGCTCCCCGAGACCGAGGGGCTCGACGGCACCGACCACCTGCGGGCCGTCGTCGACCACGGCGGCCGCGTGGACGCGTTCGTCCATCAGGGCCGCGGCACGTTGGCGGTCGACGAGGCGGCCGTCCGGAACGCCGGCGTGGAGCCGGTCGAGGTCGACGTGGCCACCCCGGGCGGGATCGCGCACGACCCGGTGAAGTTGGCGAACGCCCTCCGCGCTCTGCTGTAGTCGACAGGTCGCACCCGGGCTTCCGGGGTAGGAAGACGTCGTCGAAGGGACGGAGCACCATGGCGGTACGCGTCGGCATCAACGGTTTCGGGCGGATCGGCCGGTCGTTCACTCGGGCCCTGCTCGCCCGGGGCGGCAACGCGGGCGTCGAGCTCGTCGCGGTCAACGACCCCTTCGGCGACGCCGACACGATGGCGTTCCTGCTCAAGCACGACTCGGTCGGCGGCGTGCTGCCCAACGAGGTCAAGGCCACGGCCGGGGGCTTCTCGATCGACGGGAAGGAGATCAAGAAGCTCGAGGTGCGCGAGCCGGCGGAGATCCCGTGGGCCGGCGAGGGCGTCGACGTAGTGATCGAGTCGACCGGCCTCTTCACGGCCCGTGACAAGGCGGCCGCCCACCTGACGGGTGGGGCGAAGCGCGTGGTCATCTCGGCGCCCAGCGGCGACGCCGACATCTCGATCTGCATGGGCATCAACGACACCGCGTTCGACCCTGCCGCGCACACGGTGATCTCCAACGCGTCGTGCACCACGAACTGCCTCGCGCCGCTCGCCAAGGTGCTCAACGACTCGTTCGGCATCGACAACGGCCTCATCACCACGGTGCACGCGTACACGAGCGACCAGCAGCTCCAGGACATGGCGACGGCCTCACGCTCGGGCAAGCCCGACCTGCGCCGGATGCGCGCCGCCGCGCTGTCGATCATCCCGAACACGACCGGCGCCGCGCGCGCTATCGGCCTCGTGCTCCCCGAGCTCAAGGGGAAGCTCGACGGCATGGCGCTGCGGGTTCCCACGCCCACGGGTTCGATCACCGACCTCGTCGCGAACGTGCGGGCCGGTGTCAGCGCCGACGACGTGAACAACGCGTTCGCGGCCGCGGCGGCCCACCCGTCGTACCGGGGCGTGCTCGAGTACTCCGACGAGCCGCTGGTGTCGGCCGACATCGTCGGCAACCCGGCGTCGTGCATCTTCTCGGCGAAGGACACGATGGTGAACGGGCGCACCGTGAAGGTGCTCGGCTGGTACGACAACGAGTGGGGCTACTCGAACCGGCTCGTCGACCTGATCGCGTTCATCGGCGGGTGACCGCCGCCCGGCCGCGCGGCCGGGCCGTTCCGGAGGTTCGACCGTGATCGACTTGCCGCGCCTCGAAGATCTCCGAGTCTCGCCGGGGACCCGTGCGCTCGTGCGCGTCGACTTCAACGTGCCGCTGCGCGACGGTGTGATCGACGACGACCTCCGCATCACGGCCGCACTGCCGACGTTGCGGTGGCTGCGCGAGCAGGGCGCGTCGATCGTGGCGTGCTCGCACCTCGGCCGGCCGAAAGGCGTGGTCGACCCGAAGTACTCGCTCGCCCCGGTGGCGGCCCGGCTGGGGGAGCTCCTCGGGACGCCGGTCGTGCTGTCGCCCGAGGTGGTGGGGGAGCAGAGCACGAAGCTCGCGGCCGGGCTGGGCCCCGGTGACGTGCTCGTGCTCGAGAACCTGCGCTTCGAGCCGGGCGAGACGAAGAACGAATCCGGTTTCGCGGCCGCGCTGTCGGCACTCGGCGACGTGTACGTCAACGACGCGTTCGGCGCGTCGCACCGCGCGCACGCGTCGATCGTCGGCCCGCCGGAGCGCATTCCGAGCGCCGCGGGCCGCTTGCTCTACCGCGAGGTCGAGGTGCTCAAAGGCCGGCTCGACGACCCGGCGCGACCGTTCGTCGCGATCCTCGGCGGCGCGAAGGTGAGCGACAAGCTCGGCGTGATCGACGCGCTGCTGGAGCGGTGCGACGCCATCCTCGTCGGCGGTGCGATGGCGTTCACCTTCCTCGTCGCGCAGGGCCATTCGACCGGGGACTCGCTCGTCGAGCCCGACATGGTCGAGACGTGCCGGAAGCTGCTGGAGACCGGGCGGGTGAAGGTGCCCGTCGACGTCGTGGTCGCGCAGGAGATGGCGGACGGCGCGCCGACCCGGACCGTCGGCGCGGGCGCCATCCCGGACGGGTGGAAGGGCCTCGACGTCGGGCCGGAGACCGCGGCGGCGTTCGGAGCCGAGATCGCCGGCGCCGGCACGGTGCTCTGGAACGGGCCGATGGGCGTGTTCGAGCTGGCGCCGTTCGCCGCCGGCACCCGGACGGTGGCGGAGGCGGTGGCGGCGTGCCCGGGGTTCACGGTGATCGGCGGCGGCGACAGTGCGGCGGCCGTCCGCCAGTTCGGCCTCGCCGATCGCATCGACCACGTGAGCACCGGCGGCGGCGCGTCGCTCGAGCTCATCGAGCAGGGCGACCTGCCCGGCCTCCAGGCCCTGCGAGCCGCCGCCCGGCGTCGAGAGTAGAGAGCCGGGACGGCGGACGAGGTCGACGAGGGCGAGCCCAGGCCAACTGTTGCGTTGAATTCTGCGCACCGTGCGCAGAATTCAACGCAACAGTGTGGGAGAAGGAAGGACCGAGAGATGGCGAAGGCCGGACGCAAGCCGATCATGGCGGGCAACTGGAAGATGCACCACAACCACCTGGAGGCCATCCAGGTGGTGCAGAAGCTGAACTTCCGGCTCGACCCCGACGACTTCGAACAGGTCGACGTGGTCGTGTGCCCGGCGTTCACCGCGTTGCGCTCGGTGCAGACGGTGATCGACGCCGACCGGCTCTCGATCCAGCTCGGCGCGCAGAACTGCCACTGGGAGGACTCGGGTGCGTTCACGGGCGAGGTGAGCCCGCCGATGCTGGCCAAGCTCGCGGTCCGGTACGTGATCGCCGGGCACTCCGAGCGGCGCGAGTACTTCGGCGAGACCGACGAGATCGTCAACCAGAAGGTGAAGGCGATCCTGAAGCACGAGATGACGCCGATCGTCTGCGTGGGGGAGACCCTCGCGGAACGCGAGGCCGGCGAGACCGACGCGAAGGTGAGCGGCCAGATCCGGGGCGGGTTAGCCGGGATCAAGGCCGCGGACGCGGCCACCGTCGTCGTGGCGTACGAGCCGATCTGGGCCATCGGCACCGGGCGCAACGCCACGCCGGCCGACGCCGACGCGACGTGCGGCACGATCCGCGCGACCCTGCGCGACCTCTACGGCGCCGACACCGCGGCCGGCATGCGGATCCAGTACGGCGGCAGCGTGAAGCCCGGCAACATCGCCGAGCTGATGGCCGAGCCCGAGATCGACGGCGCGCTCGTCGGGGGAGCGTCGCTGGATCCTGATGATTTCGCTCGTATTGTTCGGTTTCGTGCGTGATCGGGCGGTCACCCGGCTCGCGTACGATTGCCGGGTAGCGGTGCCTACTCGGCTGCCACGCCCTGTGTTAGCGTCACTTCGCTTCGTCCAGAGGAGTCGTTCCCGGTGCTCAACGCGATCCTGATCGTGGTCCAGGTCCTCACCAGCCTCCTGCTGATCCTGTTCATCCTGTTGCACGCCGGGCGCGGCGGCGGCCTGTCCGACATGTTCGGCGGCCAGATGGGGGGGTCCATGGCCGGTTCGACCGTCGTGGAGCGCAATCTCGACCGCATCACCGTGGCGACGGCGCTGCTCTTCGCCTTCTCGACCATCATGTTGGGCCTGAGGTTGAGCCTGTAGCAGGGGGGAAGTCGGGCCGGGACCGATCCCGTACCCGGGCGCGTCAGGTTGTTCCACGAGGAGATGGGGGTCTCGAGCGTGATGCGACGTAACGCACGGAGCAGCGCGGCGCGAAGCGCCGCCGTGTTCACCATTCTGGCGATGTTGCTCGCGGCCTTCGCCACCACCGCGGCGGCGGCGCGGCCCCGGCAGGCGGCGAGTGGCCAGCTGATCATCGGAGCGGAGCAGGAGCCCGACTGCATGGACTGGATCGGGTCGTGCTCCGGGTCGAGCTGGGGCTACTGGATGGCCCAGGTGGGCACGATGCCCCGCACGTACGACACCGTGAAGACCAAGAGCGGCTGGACGTGGAAGCGCAACAGCCTCCTCGCGAGCGAGCCGACCCTCGTGACGTCGCCGGCCCAGAAGGTCACCTACACCATCAACCCGAAGGCGGTGTGGAGCGACGGCCAGCCCATCACCTCGACCGACTTCAAGTACACGTGGGACCAGGTCGCCAACGGCAGTGACGTCTACGACCAGACGGGGTACAAGGAGGTCGCGAGCGTCGACGACTCCGACCCGCACGTCGCCGTGGTGACGTTCAAGAACCGGTTCGGCGCCTGGAAGCAGCTCTTCAGCGGCAACTACGGCGTGTGGCCGTCGCACCTCCTCCAGGGCAAGGACCGCGACGCGCTTACCAAGGACGGCTACACGTGGTCCGGCGGCCCGTGGAAGATCGAGTCCTGGAAGAAGGGCGACAGCATCACCCTGGTCCCGAACACCGCGTTCTGGGGCACGAAGCCGAGGATCGGCAAGATCATCTTCAAGTTCGTCGCCGACTCGTCGGCCGAGTTCCAGGCCTACAAGGGCGGCGAGGTGTCGATGATCTACCCGCAGCCCCAGCCCGACGTCGTCGACGCGATCAAGGCCGGCGGCATCCCCGGGAACAAGGTCTTCACCTCCGACACCGGCAGCGTGGAGGCGTTCTGGATCAACAACTCGGTCGCGCCGTTCGACAACGCCAACGTCCGCCGGGCACTGGCCTTCTCCATCAACCGCGTCGCCTTGGTGAAGCGGCTGTTCGGTCCGCTCGGCGTGAAGCAGCCGCAGAACAGCATGAACCCGCCGATCCTCTCCGCGTACGCCAACCCGGCGTTCAAGCGGTACAGCCTCAACCTCAAGAAGGCCTCGGTCCTGATGCTCGCGGCCGGCTACCGCAAGAGCGGCGGCGTGTGGGCCAAAGGCGGCAAGCCGGTCGAGTTCACCTTGAAGACCACGGTCGGCAACGCCCGGCGCAAGCTCACGACCGAGATCGTCGCCGCCCAGCTGAAGGCGGCCGGCTTCAAGGCCAACCTCGTCTACGTGAAGGCGGGCGACCTGTTCGGCCAGCAGCTCCCGGCGGGCGACTTCACCATCGCGCTGTACGCGCAGGTCAACACGATCCCGGAGCCGTCGCTGTGCACGATCTTCTGCTCGGCGAACATCCCGGGGCCGGCGAACGACAACTCGGGCCAGAACTGGACCCACACGGACGTCCGGGGGCTCGACACGCCGCTCGGGGTCGTCGACGCCAGCCTGAACAACAACCTGCGGATCAAGTCGAGCAAGGCCGCGGACGGGTTGATCGCCGCCTCGGTGACGACGCTCCCGCTCGACCCGCTCCCGAACATCCTGTTCTGGAGCACGAAGCTGTCCGGCTCCATCGGCGACAACCCGGTGCTGGGGCCGTTCTGGAACGCGAACACCTGGACGCTCAAGAGCTGAGCGTCGACGTGACGGGGGACGTGGGGCGTGGGCCGAATCCGGTCCACGCCCCACGCGCGTCACAATTGCAGGTGACGGTGCTGAACAGGCGGGTCCCGCGATGCTGACCTACTCGATCCGGCGATTTCTGGTCGCGATCCCCGTGGTCCTGGTGGCGACGTTCGTGATGTTCAGCGCGGTGCGGCTCACGTTCGACGCCTGCGAGAAGTTCGCGACCTCACGCGACCGCACCGCCTACCCGCGCTGTCGCGAGCGCCTCGGCCTCGACGATCCGCTCCCGGTGCAGTACGGCCGTTGGTTCAAGGACTTCGCCCACGGCGACTGGGGCAAGAGCGACGTCGCGGGTGACGACGTCCGG
Source organism: Acidimicrobiia bacterium (assembly GCA_046331155.1). Taxonomy (GTDB): domain Bacteria; phylum Actinomycetota; class Acidimicrobiia; order IMCC26256; family CAWATG01; genus JAXLRK01. The sequence goes on along the minus strand of JAXLRK010000001.1, from coordinate 2,338,976 downwards.
ACCACGATCATGAGCGGACTCGGGATCACGACGCAGCTCATCGTCTGGGGCGTCCTGATCTCGGCGGTCGTCGCGATCTCGATCGGTGTCTACTCCGCGACCCATCAGTATTCGAAGCTCGACTACACCTTCACCGGGTTGTCGTACTTCGGGCTGTCGATGCCACCGTTCTACTTCGGCATGCTGGCCATCGTGTTCATCGGCGTGGGGCTCTTCGGTACAGGCGTGAAACCGTTCGACTTCGTAGGGCTCCATACCGGGAACAGCTCGGGGATCGACGTCGACTACGCGCGGCACCTCGTGCTGCCCGTACTCGTCCTCACGATCCAAATCATCGCCGAGTGGAGCCGGTACATGCGGGCCTCGATGCTCGACTCCCTCGGCTCGGAGTACATCCGCACCGCGCGGGCCAAGGGTGTGCCGGAGCGTCGGGTCATCTGGCGCCACGGCGTACGGAACTCGCTGATCCCGTTGGTGTCTGTGATGGCCATCGACATCGGCGCGCTCTTCGGGGGGCTGGTGATCACCGAGTACCTGTTCTCCATCAAGGGCATGGGGTACTACTTCGTCGACCGGCTCGAACGCGGGGACGCCACGTTCCTCGCGGCCTGGGTGGTGGTGACCGCCCTGTTCGTGATCGCCTTCAACCTCATCGCCGACCTGCTGTACGGCGTGCTCGACCCGCGGGTGCGGCTGCAGTGAACGATCCGATACCGGCGCTGGAGGCCTTCCGAAGTCGTACCCGCCAGTTGGAGACCGAACCCTCGGAGCCGGCCGGCGACGGGCAGGGTGGTGGCGACTCGAGCGGCGAGGCGCCCGTCCGGACCCAGTGGCAACTGTTCCGGCGCCGGTTCTTCCACCACAAGCTGGCCGTGTTCTCGCTCGTCTTCCTAGTCGTGCTGATCGTGTTGTGCTTCTCGGCCTCCTGGGTCGCACCGCATGCCCGGGATTGGACGAACGACGAGATCGCGGCCGCGCCGCCGTCGGTCGGCAACTGGCTCGGCACCGACTCGGGCGGGCACGACATCCTCTCCAACCTGCTCCACGGTGGTCAGAACTCGCTGAAGATCGGGCTGGCGGTCGCGCTGTTCTCGACGCTCATCGGCACGGCGGTGGGGGCGATCGCCGGGTGGTACGGCAAGCTCGTCGACGCGACGCTGATGCGGATCACCGACCTCTTCCTCGTGATTCCCCAGCTCGCGGTGCTGGCCATCGGCCTCAAATACCTGACCGAGAAGGACAAGGGCGCCAGTCCGACATCGATGATCATCGTGCTCGTGGCCATCTTCTGGATGTCCATCGCCCGTGTCGTGCGCGCCCAGATGCTGAGCCTCCGCGAGAAGGAGTTCGTGGAGGCCGCGAAGGCGTCCGGGGCGAGCCCGGTGCGGATCATCGTGCGCCATGTCCTGCCGAACTGCCTCGGGCCGATCATGGTGGCGGCCACGCTCGCCGTTGCGTATGCGGTGCTCACGGAGGCGGCGGCCGCGTTCCTCGGCTTCGGCTTCACGTACCCGACGACGTCCTGGGGCACGATGATCTCCGATTCGAAGACCTCGATGGGCAACCCCGATCAGTGGTACAACGTGGTGTTCCCGGGCATGATGCTCTTCCTGACTGTCTTGGCCGTCAACTTCATCGGCGACGGGCTGCGTGACGCGCTCGACCCGACTTCCACCGAATGAGCTCGCCGCTCCTCGCCGTCCGGGACCTCGTGGTCCACTTCCCGACCGACGACGGGTTGGTCAAGGCCGTCGACGGCGTCACCTTCGACGTCGCCCGCAGCGAGACGGTGGCGCTCGTGGGGGAGTCGGGGTCGGGCAAGACGGTGACATCCCTCGCGATCCTCGGGCTCCTGCCCAAACGGGCCGAGGTGTCGGGCTCGATCGAGCTCGACGGCGTGGAGCTGGTCGGGAAGCCGGCGAAGGAGATGCGGCCGGTCCGGGGCAAGCACATCGCCATGGTGTTCCAGGACGCACTGGCCGCGCTCAACCCCGTGTTCACCGTCGGCGACCAGATCTCCGAGGCGATCGCGGTGCACGCCCCCGACGTCTCCAGGAAGGAGCTGCACGAGCGGGCGATCCACCTGCTCGACGTCGTCGGGATCCCCAACCCGTCGGCCCGGGTGGACCAGTACCCGCACGAGTACTCGGGCGGGATGCGCCAGCGGGCCGTCATCGCGATGGCCATCTCGAACGAGCCCGATCTCCTGATCGCCGACGAGCCCACCACCGCGCTCGACGTGACGATCCAGGCGCAGGTGCTCGACACGATGACGCGGATCCAGGACCGGACGAACTCGGCGATCCTGCTGATCACCCACGATCTCGGCGTGGTCGCCGGGATGGCCGACCGAGTGCTGGTGATGTACGCGGGCCGCCAGATCGAGCAGGGCACGATCGACGACATCTTCTACGGCCCCCGCCACCCGTACACGATGGGGCTCCTGGCGTCGCTGCCGCGGCTCGACCGCCGGACCGACCACGCGTCCCGCTTGTACCGCATCGGCGGCCAGCCGCCGTCGCTGCTCAACGTGCCACCCGGTTGCGCGTTCCACCCCCGCTGCGCGGTCGCCGAGGTGCCGGGACGGTGCAACACCGAGCTGCCGGAGCTGCGGTCCATGGGCGACGGTCACAGCGCGGCCTGCCACCGCGCGAACGAGTTCGAACGCGCCGAGCTCCTCCGGACCGAGATCGCATGAGTGAGCGTGGGGAGGCGGGTATCCCGCCGAGCAGCGAACGTGGCCCAGCGGCCCGGCGCCGCAGGCGCCAGGAGCGGGAAGCATGAGCCTCGTCGACGCCACGCCGCCGCCACCCGTCGACGCGGCGCCGCCGGGCGAGACGATCCTCGAGGTCGACAACCTCGTGAAGGAGTTCCCGATCCGCGGTGGCCTGTTCCGCCGCCGGGTCGGGTCCGTGTACGCGGTGTCGGGCGTGTCGTTCGACGTGCGCGCCGGGGAGACGCTCGGCCTCGTCGGCGAGTCGGGCTGCGGCAAGTCGACGACCGGCCGGATGATCATGAAGCTCATCCCGGCCACCTCGGGTTCCGTGCGCTACCGCGGCGAGGAGGTGCTCGGCAAGAAGGGGAGCGAGCTGCGAAACCTCCGCGCCAAGCTCCAGATGGTGTTCCAGGACCCGTACGCGTCGCTCAACCCGCGCATGACGGTCGAGGCGATCGTCTCGGAGCCGCTGATCATCCACGGCCAGAAGCGGGGCTCGCACGAGAAGGTGCGCGAGCTCATGGATCTCGTCGGGCTCAACCCCGAGCACGCGAGCCGGTACCCGCACGAGTTCTCCGGTGGTCAGCGACAGCGCATCGGCGTGGCGCGCGCACTGGCCCTCGAACCCGACCTGCTCGTGCTCGACGAGCCGGTCTCCGCGCTCGACGTGTCGATCCAGGCCGGCGTGATCAACCTGCTCGAGGACCTCCAGGACCGGCTCGGGATCGCGTACGTGTTCATCGCGCACGACCTGTCCGTGGTGCGGCACACGTCGGACCGGGTGGCCGTGATGTACCTGGGCAAGATCGTGGAGACCGGCACCAACGAGCAGGTGTACGAGCACGCCGCGCACCCCTACACGCAGGCGCTGCTCTCGGCGGTGCCGGTCCCGGACCCGAAGATCGAGCGGGCGCGCACGCGCATCGTGCTCGAGGGCGACGTGCCGAGCCCGGCCGACCCGCCGAGCGGCTGCCGGTTCCGGACCCGGTGCTGGAAGGCCCAGGAGACCTGCGCGCAGGAGGAGCCGGAGCTCGTCGACCGGGGCCAGGGACATCCGGTGGCGTGTCACTTCGCCGAGGAGGCGAAGGTCATCTGAACGTTCGGCGCGGCGGCGCGTCGCGTCGTGAGGTGCCGCCGCGCTAGCGGCGATACGTATACGTGGCCGTGACGCTGAACCCCATCGAGTACACGAGCGTGACCTGATCGGTGCCCGGCGCGACGGTGATCGTGGCGGACTTGCTTCCCGCGCCGCCCGTCACGTCGACCGTGAGATCGGACGTGCCGAAGTTAACCCCGCTGCCGCTGGCGGCGATGCGGACGTTGATGTTGGCCCCCGGCGGCGTCGTGGACCCACCCCAGGAGATGGAGGTGCCGTTCGGGTCGATGGCCGACGGCACGCTCCACGAGTAGTTCGCCTGGCCCGCGGAGATCGAGAGCGTCGCGGTGCCGGCCCGGTCGTCGACCGTCCAGCTGCTCGCGAGCTCGCTGACCGTGTGCCGTACGTCGACGAGGTTCAACGGGCCGTTGTTGGCGGGCGGGGCCGTGGGCGCGGCGGTCGGTGGCTCGGTGCCGGGGGGCAGGGTCGCCGGGGTCGGGACGGTCCCCGTCGGCGGACGCGTCGCCGGCAGCGTGGGTAGGGTCGTCGAGGTCGACGAGGTCGGTCCGCTCCCGGGCGGTGCGGACGGGGTCGGCACGGGCTGGTCCGGCCCGCCGGTGGGCCCGGTCGGTCGCCCGAACGGTTGGCCGGTCGTGACGTCGATCACGGTGATGACCTTGATCACGGTCGTGCTGGGCTGCACGACGGTGACATTGCCGGGGCTGAAGCCGGACCACGGCGTGCCCTGGTACGACGGCGTGGTGGCGACCGCGATCGGCGGCAGCAGGGGATTGCCGCACGCGCAGCGGCCGCGCGGGACGCCGTACTGGTCGACGAGGACGGCGGTGCCCGCTTGCAGCACCGACTGGTGCGCGGTGGCGTGACCGTTGACGAACCCGTGGTTCGTCACGCGGGTGTCGCTGCGCAGGAGCACGGGCGTGAGGCCGTCGATGTAGGTCCTCAGCGAATCGACGGGTATGCCCTGCACGTTGGCCCAAGCGCGCGCCTTGTCGGAATGGGCCGCGAGGAAGTCGATCATCTGTTGCTTGTTGCAGCTCGACTGGTTCATGGTGCCGCCGTACAGCCCGGGCGTGGCGCCGGAGCGGGCGGTGACCGTGACGGCGCCGGGCGAGCCCGACGTCGACGGCGACGTGGTGAACACCGGCGCCGTCGGCACTGACCCGTCGGCCGCAGCAGGGCCGAGCGTGACCGGCGTGCCCGCCGGGACCGTGGAACTCGGTGGCGGCGTGGCCGCGGACGCGCTGAACGGGTCCGGTCCGGTGGCGGCGGTCTGCTCGAGGAAGATCTCACGTCCCGCGTCGCCGGACTCGTGCTTCACCACGCGCTTCTTGTCGGAGCCGGAGCTACCGGTGACCGCGACGGCCACGCCGGCGACGAGGCACGCGACCGCGATCAGCGCCACGACGATCAGGCCGCGGCGGCGGGGTTTGCGCGGAGCGGGCTCGGGGACGGTCGGGGCCGGGCTCGTGCCCGGATCGGTGCCGTCGCCGCCGTCGCCCGTGCCGGTCATCTCGAAGCGCGCTCCCCGTCCGCCTCTCGACTCCTGGAGGCTAGCCCGGGTAGCCGGGAATTGCACGGGGCGTTCGTTAGAATGCCCAGCCGGCCGTCCCGAGGACGGTCCGCGTCGGAGTGGCGGAATAGGCAGACGCGCTAGCTTGAGGGGCTAGTGCCCGCAAGGGCGTGGGGGTTCAAGTCCCCCCTCCGACACGCACGCGGTGGTCTGCTCGGTCTGGGGCTGACCCGACCGGGATGTAGAGGGGCCCGAGCGGTGTACAAGAGCGCGGTGCCGTCGAACTTCACCTGCGCGACCGAACCTCCACGCCGGGAAGATCGTGGAATGCGCTGCGGTCCGCGCTGACGATCGTGCGGTCGAACGCTCGTGCTGTCGCAGCAATGATCAGGTCGTGAGCACCACGCGGCCTGCCCTGCGAACGGACTTCGACGAGCAGCTCCGCGTGAGCCTCTGCGACCTCGAGGTCATAGTCGAGCGCAGGGATGGTGACGATGACTTCTTCGATGAATGCGCTTCTCGCGCCTGCTCGCCGGCGGCTGGCCAGGAGGGCACCCACGCGAAGCTCCGCGATCGTGATTGCTGCGATCGCGACGTCGTCGTCATCGTGGATGACGTCGTCGAGGTCGTCGCCGGTGCGCTCGGTGTCGATGAGGAACGTCGTGTCGAGAAGGAGCCGACTCACGCTCGGTGCTCGATCTCGAGGAGACCTCGGACCTCGTCGAGATCGCTTGCCCAAGCCGAGTCGGGTCGGTGCCGGCGCAACAGCGCCTTCACGTCCGTGCCGAGCCCGCGGTTCATCGGTTCGAGGTGTGCGATCGCCTTGCCTCGCCGCACGATCGTGAAGTGCTCGCCGCGATGCTCGATGGCGTCGAGAAGGTCAGCGAAGTTCCGAGCGGCGTCCGTGGCGGTGATGTCGGGCATGCAATCAGATTATCAGATCCTGAGGGGTTCGGGGTGTCGGCGGTCGTCGTCGTGCCCGAGCCGGCGGCCGTGCCGTCGGGGACCATTGATGACCGACTGAGCCGCCCCGGGATCGATCGACATGCCGAACGCGAAGAGGAACAGCGCGGCGAACGCGTCGCGCAACGGCATGACGAGCGCGCGGACGCGTGACGCGACGGCGGTACCTGCGAGTACCGCGCCCGCCATGAACGCGCCGATCGCGTGGGAGACGCCGAGCTGTGCGGCGAGCCCGGCGAGGTACGACGCGAGGAAGACGTCTTCGACGACGATGATCCCGAGGATCAGCGGCGTCGCCGCGTTGTCGCCGAAGCAGACCAGGGCCGAGATCGTCGCGGGCGTTCGAGGGCGCTCGTGACGCTGCGCTCCACGCACCCGCGGCCGCCGGCCAGTTCTGACCATGGCCGCCGTGGAAATCCCTCACCATGTGGTAGTAACCCGCAACCCAGATGCAGTAACGTCCCGGCCGCGTGGCGCTCCGAGTGCAGACCGTGATGGCGGCCCCCGGGACCGACCAGTACGCCGGCGAAGGTCCGGTTCGCTTCGACGTCGGCGTTCTGGCCGCCGCCGCCCGCGAGGCCGAGGAGCTCGGCTTCGACGGCCTCACGGCTCCCGAGGCCGGACACGACCCGTTCCTGCCGCTGGTGCTGGCCGCCGAGCACACCACCCGGATCGCGCTCGGCACCAACGTCGCCATCGCGTTCCCGCGCAGCCCCATGGTCACCGCGCAGCTCGCCTGGGACCTCCAGGCCCTGTCCGGCGGCCGGTTCCAGCTCGGCCTCGGCACGCAGGTGAAGGGCCACGTCGAACGCCGCTACGCCTCCACCTGGACCGGCGCGCCCGGCCCGCGCCTGCGCGAGTACCTGCTGTGCCTGCGAGCCATGTTCGACGCCTTCCAGACCGGCGCCCGGCCGTCGTTCGAGGGCGAGCACTACCGCTTCACCCTGATGAGCCCGTTCTTCAGCCCGGGCCCCATCGAGCACCCGCACGTGCCGATCCACCTGGCGGCCGTCAACACCTACATGGCGAAGCTCGCGGGCGAGCTGGCCGACGGGCTGCGCGTCCACCCGATCGCGACCTTCCGCTACGTCGACGAGGTGGTGCGCCCGGCCGTCGCCGCCGGGGCCGCCGCAGTCGGGCGTGACCCGGCCGAGGTCGACATGATCGGAGCGCCGTTCCTGGCCGTCGCCTCCGACGAGGAGGGGCTGGAGGCGGCGCGGCGGGAGCTCAAGCAGCACATCGCGTTCTACGCCTCCACCCGGACCTACCACGCGGTGCTCGAGTTCCACGGTTGGACGGACGTGGGCGCCGAGCTCCACCTGATGTCGAAGGACGGGCGCTGGAAGGAGATGCCCGGCCTGATCACCGACGACATGCTCGACGAGTGGGCGGTGGTCTCGACCTCCGACGGCCTCGCGGCCGCCGTCGCCCGTCGTTGCGCGGGTCTCTTCGACACCGTCCTGCTCGACCTGCCCGCCCCATTGCGCTGCGACGGATCGTGGGTCGCGGACACCGTCGCCGCGTTGCACGCGGCCTGAAACCTCACGGAGGAACGCGCGCCGATGTCCGACGAGTCCCAGCTCCTGTTCGAGATCCGCGAAGGCGTGGGCATCGTCACGCTCAACCGGCCCGACCGCCTGAACGCCGTCAACTGGGACCTGGCCGTCGGCCTGCTCACCTTGCTGCGCGAGCTCCGCGAGCGCGACGAGGTCAGGGTCATCGTGTTGACCGGCGCCGGCCGGGGCTTCTGCTCGGGCGGCGACGCCGAGTGGTTGAGCGGCTCGTCGGACCGGGGCCTGCCGGGGCTCTCCGACGTCCCGCTCGAGCGCTACCAGCGCAAGACGCCCGCCGGACCCGTGGCCGACGTCACGAAGTGGATCGTCGAGGTCGACAAGCCGGTGATCGCCGCGCTCCACGGCCCCGTCATGGGGGCGGGCCTGGCCTTCGCGCTGGCCTGCGACCGTCGCTTCGCGGACCCCACCACCCGCATGTGCGCGGCGATGGTCCGCCTCGGCTTCGCCCCCGACTGCGGCATCACCTGGCTGCTGCCTCGCGTCACGCGCCTGTCCACCGCGTTGATGATGGTGGAGACGGGCCGGATCCTGGAGTCCGGCGAGTGCCACCGTGAGGGCCTGATCGACGAGTTGACCGCCGAGGGCGAGCACCTCAGCGCAGCGCTCGCCTACGCGGGAGAGCTGGCGAACGGGCCGAGCGTCGCCGTCGACCTGGCCCGGCGCTTCGTGCACAAGGCCCTCACCGCCAACCTCGACGAGATGCTCGACTACGAAGCCGTCGCCGCCACCCTGTCGTCCCACACCGACGACGCCCGCGAGGGCACGAGCGCCTTTGTCGAAAAGCGTCGTCCCAAGTTCCAGGGACGCTAGAGCGCAGCGAACCTCAACCCACAGGAGGGATGAAACATGCGAAGGCGGCGTACGTTAGCGGCCCTGTTCGTGGTCGGTGCCATGGTGCTCGCGGCCTGCGGCAGCTCCTCGAAGTCCTCGTCGAAGACCGGGACAACCGGCTCGTCGAAGACCGAAGCCAAAGGCCCGGTCAAGTTGGTCTTCCTCTGGGAGGTGCAGGGGGAGAGCAGCGTCTCCGTCGACGACTACAACAACGGCGCGGTCATGGCCGTCGAGGAGATCAACGCGGCGGGCGGGATCAACGGCCACAAGGTCGAGACCGACCGCGTCTCGACCTCGGTCTTCGACCCCCAGAAGGCGAACGCCTCGTACCTGAAGGCGCTCGACGAGAACCCGACGGCCATCCTCGGCCTCATCGCGCCGGCCGTCATCGCCGGGGCGTCGTCCAACATCACGCGAGGCCGGGTGCCCGTCCTCTCCCCGTCGACCGGAGGCGACGACCTGCGTTACGCAACGGGCGGCAGCGAGTTCGGGTGGTTGATGGACTACGAAGGTGCCGCGGCCGACGCCGCGATCAACTACATGGTCGACGTGTTGAAGGTCAAGAAGATCGCGCTGATGGGGGACAACACCCCCTACGGCTCGTCGGGCATCGCCTTCGCCAAGAAGGCACTCGACAAGCACGGGCTCCAGCCGGTCACGGTCCAGACCTTCGCTCCCGACGCCACCGACGTGACCCAGCAGGTGCTGGCGGTGAAGAGCTCGGGCGCCGAAGCCGTGCTGAACGCTGCGTACCCGAACCCGCTCGCGGTGCAGCTCAACCAGTTCGTGCAGAACGGAGTGAACATCCCGACGTTCTCGTTCGGGTCGTCACCGTTCGTCGTGAACTACGGCCTGGCGAAGGGGGACGCGCTGAAGGGCTTCTACGGAGTCGAGGCGTGCAACTTCCCCGCGGCCACGCAGGCCAACGCGAAGGACTTCGCCGCCGCCTACCAGAAGCGCTTCCCGAAGGCCGGCCCGCCGAGCTACTTCGCCGGGTTCACCCACGACCTCGTCTACGTGGCCAAGGCGGCGATCGAGAAGGCCGGGAGCACCGACCCCGTCAAGGTCAACGACGCCTTGAAGGGCATCAAGACGACCAGCAACGTGGTCTGCGGGGAACGCTACGAGGCCGACGGCTCGCACTTCCTGGGGCGCTCCGGCGAAATCGTCGCCTACAGCCCGACCTCGCCCCCGGGCAAGATCGTGAAGACCTACACGATCCCACTGCTCGGCAAGGCCTGACCGGAACGTGGCCCCGGCTCGCCCGAGCCGGGGCCACCCCGACCGCCCCGACCGCCCCGACCCGCCCCGAGAAAGGACGCTGGATGGCCACGACGGACGACTCCTCGGGCGCGCAGGGCTACGAGGAGTTCGAGGTACCCGAGCGCGAGGAGATCTACCGCGTGTCGAGGACCCACATCGGCATGATGGAGTCCGCGACGAGCGCCGAGTGGGTCTTCGCCGGCATGGAGCACATCGTGCTGCGCACCATCGGACGGCGATCCGGCAAGGAGCACAAGGTCGCGTTGCCGAAGTGGGTCGACGACGGCGGCAACATCGTCGTCGTCGCGTCCAACGCGGGAGCACCGGCCCATCCGGCCTGGTTCTTCAACCTCTCCGACCGCGACGCCAACCCCGACGTACTGGTCAAGACCTCGGCCGGCGAGTTTCGGAGCGTCCCCCAGGTGCTCGAGGGCGACGAGCACGATCGGATCTGGGCCGCGCTCACCACCGACCGGCCGTTCTACGCCGACTACGCGGTGATGGCCGGGCGGACGATCCCGCTCGTGAGACTGCCCCGATAGGCGCGTACTTCGACCACGATCGCCCACCCGAGAGCCGGCGTGAGGAGACATGGAGAAGTTCATCGGACTGGCGGCGGACGGCATCGCGTACGGCGCGATCCTAGCCCTGGTCGCGCTCGGCTTCCTCGTCCTGTACAAGGCGACCGGGATCATCAACTTCGCCCACGGCGAGCTGATCACGCTCGGCGCCTACCTCGCGGTCTGGGCCACCGGGGACCTCGGCCTCACCCCGGTGCCCGGCTACCTGGTCGCGCTGGCCCTCATGGCCGTGATCGGGGTGGTGCTGGAGCGGATCGTGCGGGCCCCCTTGCGGGGCAAGCCGATGCTCGTCGTCGTCATCGCCACCCTCGCCGCCGCGATCGTGATCCGCGGTTTGATCGCGCTCTGGCAGGGCTCGTACCCCCAGGCGCTGGTGAGCCCGGTCGGCCTTCGCGTCGTCCACATCGGCGGCGCGGCGGTGGCCCAGCAGCGGATCCTCATCGTCGTCGTCGCGGCGGTGTCGATCGCCGGCCTCATGGTGCTCTTCGGGCGGACCTCGTTCGGACGCCAGGTGCGGGCGCTGGCCGCCGACCCGGACACGGCCGCGCTTCAGGGCGTGCGCCGCACCTACGTGGCCATGGCGGCGTTCGCGCTGTCGGCCGTCCTCGCGGGGCTGGCCGGGATCCTCGTCGCCCCGCTCAGCGCGGTCGACCTCAACTTCGGGTTCGGGCTCATGGTCACCGCCTTCGCCGTGGCCGTCATCGGCGGGTTCGGCAGCTTCGGCGGGGTCGTGGTCGGGGCCCTCATGATCGGCATCGTCGAGAAACTCGTCGGCGGCTACTTCTTCCCCGACTACGCCGACCTGCTCCCGTACGTCCTGATGTTCGTGGTGATCGCCGTGCGGCCCGAAGGTCTGGTCGCGGTGGAGCGGAGCCGGCTGTGAAGGCGGCCGAGGCCGGCGCCCGCGACGCGAGGAAGCTGCGACCCGGTGTGTACCGGCGCCACCAGTACCTGCTGGTGACCGCCTTCGTGGTGGCGACAGCGGTGCTCGCTCCGACGCTCGCGCACAGCCGTTCGTCGCAGTACAACGTCAATCTCTGGCTCGTCTACAGCATCGGCGGCATCGGGTTCTACTGGGTGTTCGGGCTGGCCGGTCGCTTCGCCTTCTGCCAGGCGTTCATGATGGCGTTGGGCGGCTACATGGGCGCGTGGACGGCCCGGTCCTCCATCGGCGGCGGCTTCCCCGTGCAGCTCCTGCTCGCGATGCTCGTCAGCGCGACGCTGGCCGCCGTGATCGGTCTCCTGGTCCGCAAGGCCCAGGCCCTGTACTTCGCCATCGCGACCATCGCGGTGGTGGAGATGGGGAGCGTCTTCTTCCGGAACGCGGAGTGGTTCACCGGGCACAACGGCCTCACGATCGGGATCCCCCCGATCCACGTGTTCGGCCGCGACTTCATCGCGGAGGACGAGGTCTTCCGGGTGTTCCTCGGCGCGCTCGCCGTGGTGCTGCTCCTGGCGGTGCTCATCGAGCGGTCGCCGCTTCGCCGCGACGCCGTGGCCGCGCGCGACAACCCGATGGTCGCGGCGGTGAGCGGCGTTCCTGCGGTGAGGGCCCAGATCGTGCTGTTCGCGCTGGGTTCGGCGATGGGCGGTCTGGCCGGTGCGCTGATGGGGCCGTGGACGGGCACCACCAGCAACGCCGCCTTCGGCATCGACCTGGCCATCGGGATGTTCCTCATGTTGATCCTGGGTGGGATCGGTTCGATGTGGGGCCCGGTCGTCGGCGCGGCCTTCTACGTCGCCGTTCCCGATCTGCTCTCGTCCCTCGAGCAGTACTCGACGATCGTCTACGGGGCTCTGCTGCTGGTGGTGATCATCGCGATGCCCGAAGGGATCGTCGGCGCGCTGATGCGTCTGCGTTGGTGGCTGGAGCGCCGGTGGCGGCTGATCAGGTCGGGGAGCTCGGTCGATGCTGCGGGCTGAAGACCTGTCGGTCCAATTCGGTGCCGTCCGCGCGGTCGACGGCGTGTCCCTGGAGGTGGGCGACGGGGAGATCGTCGGCCTGGTCGGCCCCAACGGGAGCGGCAAGACCACGTTCCTGAACGCGGTCTGCGGGGTCGTGCCCGCGCGGGGCCGCCTCGAGATCGCGGGCCGGGCCGTGCGGCTCGGGACGCCGCGCGCCGCGGTCCGCGCCGGTGTGGCCCGGGTGTTCCAGGCGCCGCAGACCTTCGAGTCGCTGTCCTGCATCGAGAACGTGCTCCTGGGCTCCGCGAACCACCGGGCCCGGGGCCTGCTCGGGGCGACGGTGCTCCGTCGTCGGATGTTGGCGGTCGAGCGGCGGCGCTGGCTCCAGGCCGCCGAGGCGCTGGCCCTGGTGGGTCTCGAGGGCGCGGCGGCGACGTACGCCGGCATGTTGACCTACGGGGACCGGCGCCTCCTCGACGTGGCCCGAGCGCTGGTGTCGTCGCCACGCGTCCTACTCCTCGACGAGCCGAGCGCCGGGCTCGACGACCTGGAGACGGCGGCGCTGGCCGACCTCCTCCTGCGCGTCCACGAGGAGCGAGGGCTCCCGATCCTCGTGATCGAGCACAAGATCGACTTCCTGGACCGGCTCTGCGACCGGGTCGTGGTCCTCGACGTCGGAGCGGTGATCGCCGCCGGACCTCCCGACGAGGTCTGGCGCGACGAGCGGGTGATGACCGCGTACCTGGGGGTGTCGCGTGCTGAGCATTGAGGATCTCCACGTCCGCTACGGCAGGACCCATGCGGTCCGGGGCGTCTCCTTGACGTTGGGTGACGGGGAGGCGGTGGCCCTGCTCGGGGCGAACGGTGCGGGGAAGACCTCCACGCTCCGGGCCCTGAGCCGTCTGGCGCCCAGTCACGGCCGGGTCGTCTTCGACGGGCAGGACCTCGCCGGGTCGACCCCCGAAGCCGTGGCCCGACGGGGCCTGGTCCACGTCCCCGAGGGGCGTCACGTGTTCCCCACCCTGACCGTCCACGAGAACCTCCAACTGGGCACGACGGCCCGGGGCTCCCGGGGCGGGGGGCTCGCCATCGACGAGGTCTACGACCTCTTCCCCGCGTTGCGTGGGCTGCGGAGGCGGTTGGGCTACGCGTTGTCGGGGGGAGAGCAGCAGATGGTGGCGCTCGGCCGGGCCCTGGTCGCGGCACCGCGGGTGCTCATGGTCGACGAGCCGTCGCTGGGCCTGGCGCCCGTCGTGGTCGACACCGTGGAGCAGGCGCTCCGGGAGATCCGCTCCCACACGGCCCTGCTGATCGTCGAGCAGAACGTCGAGCTCGCGCTGCGCGTCTGCTCACGCGCCTTCGTGGTGAAGCACGGGGAGATCGTGATGCAGGTCCACGCGGGCGACGTCCACGAGCGCGAGACGTTCCTGGAGTCGTACCTGGGCCGGAAGGGCGCGGGATCCGGTCCTGGCGATCAGGCTCCCGAGGGCGGGACCTAGGAGACGAAGCGGAGGCGTGGCCGGAGGCCGGGACGCCGGAGCGGAGCTCGACCAGTCACCCAGGAGACGAAGCGGAGGCGTGGCCGGAGGCCGGGACGCCGGAGCGGAGCTCGACCAGTCTCCCAGGAGACGAAGCGGAGGCGTGGCCGGAGGCCGGGACGCCGGAGCGGAGCCCGACCAGTCACCTAGGCGGTGTCGCGGCGCTCGGCCCCCGTGCCCGCGTCGTCGAGTGGGTTCCGCCCGCGCCGGCGTTGCAGGGCGAGGTTCTGGTCCACGAGGTAGTTCCGCCGGGCGATCAGGGCGTCCACCGTGTACGGGTCGGACTCCATCAACCGTTCCAGCAGCGCGCCGTAGGCGAAGTAGGACAGGACCTGCGCGTACCAGTCGTGGACGAAGAGCGTGGCGTCGAAGTCGGCGATGCGGTGGTCGGCGCGGACCTGCGCCTCCTCGAGCCTCCGGATGGCCGGGACGTAGACCGGCTTCACGAAGCGCTCCAGGTAGGCGTCGCCGTACTCGCCTCCTTCCAGCAGCTCGCGGATGATCAGACGGGGGATGGCGGGGTGGTCGGCGAGGTAGCGGTGGAGCCGGTCGAGGTGCCAGGCGAGGCGCTCGCGGTTGAACTCGCCGGCGAGGAAGGCGTCGGTGAGGCCCACGACCGGCTCGAGCGCGTTGTCGAGGACCGCCTCGTGGAGGGCCTCCTTGGTGCCGAACTGGTAGAGCACCGTCGTCTTGTGGACGCCGGCGAGGTCGGCGATCTCCTGGATGGCCACCCCGCCGAAGCCGCGCCGGGCGAAGAGCTCGGTCGCCGCGTCGAGGATGGCCCCGCGGGTGCCCTGCAGCTCAGACGCTCCGGTCACGTTCCCATGCTACCAGCCGGTATGAAGGACACAACCGGATGGTGAGTCGTGCGGGGGGTGGCCGGTCTAGGGATGCGGTTCCGAGACCTCGTCGACGAGCCCCCAGGCGAGCGCGGTCTCGGCTCCGATCGTCTCGCCGCTGAGGCACAGGTAGGCCGTCCGCGAGCGGCCGATCCGGCGGGGGAGGCTCACCGTGCCCCCCGCCCCCGGCACCAGGCCCATGGCGACCTCGGGCAGGAAGACGGCCAGGTCGGGCGCGGCGCTCACGTGCCCGGCGAACGCGGCCAGCTCGGCGCCCGACCCGATGCACCAGCCGTGGACGCGGGCCGACAGCCGGTCGGAGACGCGGTGGAGCCAGTAGCCCGCGCTGCGCGACGTGCGGATCAGGTGCGCGCGCACCGGATCCTCCAGGGTCCCGAACTCACGGAGGTCGCCGCCGCTGCAGAACGACGGTCCCCGGCCGGCGAGGACCACCGAGTCGATGGTCCGGTCGGCCACCGCGAGGCGCAGGGCCTCCACCAGCGCGTCGCGCACCTCGAACCCGAACGCGTTGTGCACCTCCGGGCGGTTGAAGGTGATGCGCAGCCGTTCTCCGTCGCGCTCCGCCAGCAGGGGCTCGGGATCCACGCCGGAGGAAGCGGCCGCCGGGGGCTCGGCCGCCGGGGGAGCGGCCGCGGGGGGCCGGCCCGAGAGCCGGTCCGCGAGCCAGGTCCCGAACCCCGGGCCCGACTGAAGGGTCGAGTAGGTGAACGACTCGGCCACCAGCCCGTCGACCACGCCCAGGGAGGCGGACAGGCGCAGGAGCTGGACCGCCGCCACCGCGGCCAGAGGCCGCGCCTCGACCCCGGCGGTGGTCGCGTCGAGAGCGGCCGCGGCGCGGCCGTGGTTCCCGTCGAGGACCACGTCGAAGGGCGCGGCGGAGGCGTCGGGCCCACAGACCGGCCCGCCGACCGGCCCGCCGACCACAGGGCCGCCCGGGCCGTCGCCGCCAGGGCCGTCGACCAGCGCGACCGTGACGGCCGGGATGCGGCGCAGCGTCTCGGCCTCGGTGTCCTCCGGCCGGCCGCGGTCCAGGTCCACGGCCAGGATCGGCACCTCGCCCGGACGGACCAGCTCGTCGGCGGCGTACGGTGAGCGCAGGGCGCCGGCGATCTCGGCGTAGGAGCGCACGCGGGACGGCATCGTGGGCCAGAGTATTGGGCGGCCGAGCTTCGGCGCCGGGCAACCGGCTGCCACCGGCCCGCGTGACTCTCCCCAGCCACCTGGTTATAGTTCGCTACCAAGTGGTTAGGCCCGTCCCGAGCGGTCGAGAGAGGGGTCGAGTGGCAATCGAGATCGGCGAGCGGTTCAGCGTCGAGGCGCCCATCGACACGGTGTGGCGCTTCGTCAGCGACCCCACCCAGCTCGTCACCTGCATGCCCGGCGCCTCGCTCGACGAGGTGGTCGACGAGCGGACGTTCAAGGGCCGCGTCCGGGTGAAGCTCGGAGCGGTCACCTCGAGCTACCAGGGCACCGCCGAGCTCGCCGAGGTCGACGACGACGCCCACCGGGTCAGCGTCGTCGCCCAGGGCCGCGACAAGGGCGGCGGCACCGCCCGGGGCACCCTGAAGAGCCGCCTGGAGCCGCTTCCCGACGGCTCCACCGAGGTGATCGTCGAGGGCGAGCTCGACCTCACCGGTCGGGTGATGCAGGTCGGGAGGGGCATGATCGCCGGCGTCTCCCACGAGCTGTTCAAGGATTTCGCCGCCTCCGCCAAGCGCCGCCTCGAGGAGCCGCAGGTCCCGGCGCCCGACGGTACCGCGGTCTCCGACGGTGCCCCGATGTCGGACGGCACCGCCACGGCGGGCGACACCCCGACGCACGGCCCGGACGCCGCCCCGGCGATCCGCGTGTTCTCCGTGCTCATGCGGACGATCTGGTCCGCGCTGACACGTCTCTTCCACCGGATCCGCAGTTTTTTTTTCCCGGAAAGGTGAAGCCCCCCATGGGTAACTACTTCGTCGCGTGTGACGCCGGCGGCACGATGACCGACGTGATCATCGTCGACGAGGAGGGCCAGAGCGTCATCGGCAAGGCGCCCACCTCCCCGCAGGACGAGTCCATCGGCTACATGGAGTCGTTGGAGGAGGCAATGGAGTTGCTCGGGATCGACCCGAAGCTCGAAGGCCGCGAGTTCGGCCGGCAGATGGAGACCGCCATCTACACCGGCACCTCGATGCTCAACACCGTGATCAACATGAACGGCTACAAGACCGGGTTGCTCACGACGAGGGGCTTCGAGGACATCATCGCCCAGGGGCGCGGGTCGCAGACCTTCATCGGTGCGCAGTGGAGCGAGATCACCCACATGCAGTACCGCAAGCACCGCACCCCGCTCGTCCCCCGCGGTCAGGCCCGCGGGGCCACCGAGCGCATCGACATGTTCGGCACCCCGGTCATCCCGCTCTACGAGCACGAGGTGGAGCGGGGGATCCGCGAGCTGCTCGTCGACGAGCAGTGCGAGGCGATCGCCGTCGTCTTCCTCCACTCCTTCACCAACCCGGCGCACGAGCTGCGCGCCCGCGAGATCGCGCTGCGGGTGATGGAAGAGGTCGGCCGTGAGGTGCCGATCGAGATCTCGAGCGAGGTGGCCCCCACCACCCGTGAGGTCTCCCGCGCCAACGCCACCGTCATCCAGGCCTACGCGTCGAGCGCGGCGCGCAAGCAGCTCTTCCGCATCGAGGAGGAGCTGAACAAGCTCCAGTACCCGCACAGCCTCAAGACGGTCCTCGGTTACGGCGGCATCACCAACATCCGCTACCCCCGGCTGTTCGAGGCGGCCATGTCGGGCCCGGTCGGCGGCCTCATGGGCGCCAAGTACCTCTCCACGGTCATCGGCGAGGACAACATCGTCTGCTCCGACGTCGGCGGCACGTCGTTCGACGCCGGCGCCATCACCGCCGGGGTCCTCCCGATCGACCGCGAGCCGGGCTTCCAGGACATGTACGTCAACGTCCCGATGCTCGGCATCCACTCCATCGGCGCCGGCACGGGCACCTACCTCCGGCTCGACCCGCTCACCAACCGCCTCAAGCTCGGGCCCGACTCCGCCGGCGGCACCCCGGGCCCCACGTTCATGGAGGCTGGCAACACCACGCCCACCATCAACGACGCCAACCTGCTGCTCGGGATCCTCAACGAGGACAACTACCTGGGCGGCAAGGTGCACGTGAACAAGCAGGTCTCCTACGACCTGTTCAAGGAGAAGATCGCCGACCCGCTCGGCCTCGAGGTCCACGAGGCGGCCGAGACCTGCATGGGTCTGATGAACGTGATGATGCGCGAGCACCTCGTGCGCAGCCTGATGGTCGGCCACGACCTGCGCGACTACGTGCTCCTCGGCTACGGCGGCGGCGGCCCGCTGCACCTCCTCGGCTACGCCGCCGACGACCCGTGGAAGGCGGTCGTCAGCGTCCCGCACGCCGGCGCCTTCTCGGCCTGGGGTGGCGCGTGCATGGACTACTCGTACCGGCGTCACAAGAGCGTCGCCACCATGATCACCCCCGACCTCGACCCGGCCATGCGGGTGGCCTACCTGCAGCCGCTCAACGGCGCGTGGGACGCGCTCGAGGAAGAGGTGATGTCCGAGCTGAAGTCGGAGGGTTTCACCCCCGACCAGATCTCGGTCAAGCGGATCGTCTACATGAAGTACCTCGGCCTGCTCGACGACATCGAGGTCGACTCGCCGGTGGAGCGGATCAGCACGGTCGACGACGTCGACGCCCTGATCCGGGCGTACGAGGAGCGCTACGCGCAGATGTTCACCCTCGTGGCCAAGCCCGACGGCGCCTCCTACCAGATCACCGAGGTGGCGATCATCGCCAAGGTCGACACGGTGAAGCCCCGCCTTCGTCGTCACGACCTCGGCTCGAAGACGCCCGACCCGTCGGCGTTCAAGTTCAAGCGGCCCGTCTACTACGGCGGGAAGTGGTCCGACGCCGACATCTGGGAGATGGAGAAGCTCGTGCCGGGCAACGAGCTCTCGGGCCTGGCGGTCGTGGAGGCGTCGAACACCACGCTGTTCATCCCGCCGCACTGGCACATGCGCATCGACGAGCACGACATCTACTGGCTCGAGAGGAAGGGCGCCTGACATGGCTGGTCTGAGTCTCATCCAACAGCTCGAGGCCAACGATGAGGCCTTCGAGCGGACCGGGCACCTCTTCGGCCTGGACACGCTGAAGCGCAAGGAGAAGGAGCCGGGCAGCTACGAGGCGCTCTGGCACGTCCTGTCGAACCTGTGCAACATGGCGTGGGAGGTCGGCTGCAAGGTGTCGTCGTCGCCGATCGCGTCGGAGGGCGGGGACGCTCTCTGGGGTCTGCACCTGCCGACCGGCGAGGCCATCTGCGTCTCGCGCGGCATCACGGCGCACCCCGGGCTGCTGGCCGACATGGTCCGCAACTTCATCGAGCTCGGTTACGAGGAGTACCCCGGCTTCAAGCAGGGCGACATCTTCGAGAACAACGACCCGCACTACGGCGGCATCCACGGCCCCGACTTCGACATGTGCATGCCGATCTTCCACGGCGACAAGCTCATCGCCTGGGCCAGCGCGGTCACGCACGTGAGCGACTCGGGTTCGGTCACGCCGGGTTCGATCGGCTTCCTCAACCCCGACTGCTTCTCCGACGGCGTGCCCGTCTCGATGGAGAAGGTGGGCGAGAACGATCGCTTCTACCCGTGGTACGAGATGCGGATCCACTCCCGCACCCGTACCCCCGACTTCGTGATGGGCGATGCCCGCGGCCGGGTGGCCGGCTGCGTGACCATCCGGGAGCGCCTCACCGAGGTCATCGACAAGTACGGCCTCGACTTCTTCCTGGAGGCCACCCAGGAGTTCGTCGAGGACAGCCGCCGCTACGCCACGGGCCGGGTCAAGAGCCAGGCCGTCCCGGGCCGCATGCGGAAGTCGCAGTTCAAGGACATCGCCATGAAGGGCAAGAACGTCCTGATGGCGCAGCAGGACGTCGACATCCTCATGGCGCTGCCGATGGAGCTCGAGGTCAACGTCGACGGGTCGGTTCGGGTGTCGTTGCGAGGGGCCAGCGGCACCGTGCCCTTCGGCGAGAACATCAGCCCCACCGCGCTGAGGTCCGGCCTGCTGAACGGCTACTCGCACGTGGTCGGCTTCGACATGTTCAACTCCGGCCCCACCGCGGCCTGGACGGTCGACAGCCCGCCGTCGGGCTCGTGGGCCAACCCGTTCGAGGTCGACTACACGGCGTCGTCCGGCGTGGCGTGGGCACCCGCGGTCATGTGGATGAGCAACCTCTACGAGGTCTTCGGGCGCCTGTTCCAGTCGCGAGGGTTCATCGAGGAGGTGGCCGCCGGCGCGGCGAGCACGATGACGGCCGAGTTCGCCGGCATCACCCAGCTCGGCTACTACCTCGCCGGCCTCACGCTCGAGCAGGCGAGCAACGGCTCGCCGGCCCGGGGGTTCACCGACGGCGAGACCAGCGCCTGGTCGATCTACACCCCCAACGCCGACTTCGGCAACGCCGAGGTGACCGAGCTCTACTACCCGATCATGTTCCTCGGCCGGAACATCGAGCCGGACTCCGGCGGCTACGGGAAGTTCCGGGGCGGTCTCGGCCACACCGCGGTGTGGATGGTCTACAACACGCCGGGCATGGAGTATCAGTGCGGCGACGCCGGCATGCGCAACAAGATCGTGCCGAACCACGGCATGTACGGCGCCTACCCCACGTACCCCGACGCCCCGAGCTACGCGCACAAGACCAACGTGCAGCAGCTCATCGCCGAGCAGAAGCCGCTGGTGCACGAGCGGGGGCCGGCCGACGCGCCGACCCTCGACGCCGCGATCGAGGCCGAGCTCATCGAGAGCCCGGCGCCGGCGCCGTTCCTCACGCCCGAGCCGCTCCAGCCCTACGACATCATCGTCCACCCGATCTCGGGCTCCCAGGCCCTCGGCGACCCGATCGAGCGCGACCCGGACGCCATCGAGGCGGACCTCAACCAGGAGTTCACCCTCCCCCGCATCGCCACCGACATCAACGGCGTGGTGATCAACCGGAACGGGAGCTTCTCCGTCGACCGGGCCGCCACCGAGAAGCGGCGGGCCGAGATCCGCGAGGAGCGCAAGCGCCGCGCGGTGCCGTTCAAGGAGTGGTGGACCGAGGAGCGCAAGAAGGTGGCCGAGCGCGAGAACATGGCGCCGGCGGTGCTCGAGATGTGGCGTCAGTCGATGAAGCTCAGCCCCGACTACGCCGCCGAGCTGCGGACCTTCTGGGACCTGCCCGACGACTTCGAGTTCTAGGGGATTGCCGTGTCGAGTTATCACGTCGCCGATATCGAGAAGCTCATGGACGGGGTGCTGCCGTGGCCTGCGGTCCAGGAGATGATGAAGAGCCCGAAGGATCCGGATCGGTTCGACAAGTACGTGGAGATCTTGCAGGGTCGGGTGCCGTGGTCGGAGCGGATCCTGTTGCCGTTGACGCCGGCGTTGTTCGTGGTGGCGTCGGATCAGGGCCGGGTGGTGAAGTGCCGGTGTGGTCAGGAGTTCGGCGATTACCGGGTGAACTGGAAGTTGTCGGCGTTGATCCATGTGCGGGACGACGCGGCGAGTCTGTCGGAGGTGTATCGGGGTCGGGAGATGCCGGACCCGGAGTGGGTGCAGGTGCGCGAGTACGTGTGTCCGGGGTGTGGGACGCAGTTGGAGGTGGAGGCGGTGCCGCGGGGTTGTCCGCCTGATTTCGAGTTCCTGCCCGATCTCGACACGTTCTACCGGGAGTGGTTGGGCCGTCCGTTGCCCGACACCGCCGAGTACCGCGACCTCACCCTGACCGCGGTTCAGGACTGGGCCGGCTGAGAACCCGAGCGGATAGGTGAAACCGGCACCCCTCGACCACGTCGCGCCGACGTCGCTCCGTGAGGCCATCGACCTCTTGAGCGACCCGGAACGCGAGGCGGTCGTGCTCGCCGGCGGCCAGAGCCTCATGCCCATGCTCAGCCTGCGCCTGGCCCGCCCCGACGTGGTCGTCGACCTGGCCCACCTCGAGGGTCTCGACCACATCCGTCTCGACGGTCGGTGGCTGGTGATGGGCGCCATGGCCACCAAGCGGGCCGTCGAGCGCTCGGCCCTCGTGCGGGAGCACCAACCGCTCTGGCACGCCGCCACGCTCCAGATCGGCCACCCGCAGATCCGCAACCGCGGCACGGTGGGCGGCTCCATGGCGCAGGCCGACCCGGCGGCCGAGTACCCGGCGGCCGCGCTCGTGATGGGCGCCGAGCTCACGGCCGTCGGTCCCGACGGCGAGCGCACGATCCCGGTGGAGGAGTTCTTCCTCGGCTACCTGACCACGGCGCTCGGGACCGGCGAGATCCTCACCGAGGTCCGTGTCCCGGTGCTCGACCCGGCCACGGGCTGGGCGTTCCTCGAGATCACCCGCCGGCACGGCGACTTCGCCATCGCCGGGGCCACCGTCACGCTCGAGCTCGACGGCGCCGGCCGCTGCCGGAACCCCCGGGTCGCGGTCTTCGGGGTCGGCCCGACGCCCTCGCGGGCCGGTCCGGCCGAGCAGGCGGTCGACGGCCAGGAGCCGGACGCGGCGCTCTTCGAGGCGGCCGGCCGGGCGGCCGCGGCCGCCATCGACGAACCGCTATCCGACGTGCACGCGTCCGCCGAGTACCGCCGCCACGTCCTGGGCGTGCTGATCGCGCGGGCCCTGCTCCAGGCCTCGGCGCGGGCCGGGCAGGGAGGTGCGGCCGCGTGAACGGCGACCGGATGGTGCACGTGAAGGTCAACGGCGTCGCGTACGACGTCGGCGTGGAGCCCCGGACCACCCTCGTCGACTTCCTCCGCGCCGACCTGGGCCTGACCGGCACGCACGTCGGCTGCGAGCACGGCGTGTGCGGTGCCTGCACGGTCCTGGTCGACGGTCTGGCCGTCCGGTCGTGCCTGATGCTGGCGGTGCAGGCCGACGGCTCCGAGGTGATGACGGTCGAGGGCCTCGAGGGTCCCGAGGGTGAGCTCCACCCGATCCAGGAGGCGTTCCGCGACGAGCACGGCCTGCAGTGCGGGTTCTGCACGCCCGGGTTCCTCATGGCCACCTACGAGATGCTCAGCGACGACCCGAAGCCCGACGACGACGAGATCCAGGAGATCCTCGGGGGCCAGCTCTGCCGGTGCACCGGCTACCAGGGCATCCGTCGGGCCGTCGACCTCGCGATCGAGAAGCTCGCCGGCGCGTCGCCCGCCGACGCGGCCTCGGGTGCCCCGCCCGACGGTGCCGGCGACGAGGACGAAGAGGCCCGGGTGGGGGAGGAGTCCGGGTGGCGGTAGAGATCCCGAACCGTTTCGACCAGCTCCCGAACCCCGACACGCGGTTCGTGGGCAAGCGCGTCACGCGTCGGGAGGACCCCGCGCTCCTGACCGGGCGCGTCGAGTTCATCGACGACGTCGCGCTGCCTCGGATGCTGCACGCCGCGGTGCTCCGGAGCCCGTTCCCCCGTGCCCGCATCCGCTCCGTGGACACGAGCGCGGCCGAGGCGTTGCCGGGCGTGGCCGCGGTGGTCACCGGCGACGACGCCCGGCGCTGGACGAAGCCCAGTGCGTCGTCACCCGCGGGCTGGGGCGGCTTCTGCCCGGCGGTCGACCGGGTCAACTACGTCGGCGAGGCGGTCGCCGCGGTGGCGGCCACCAGCCGGTACCTGGCCGAGGACGCCCTCGAGCTCATCGAGGTCGACTACGAGCCGCTCGACCCCGTGGTCGACCCGTTCGCCGCCATGGAGGAGGGCAGCCCCCTCGTCGTGGAGTCGAACGGCACCAACGTGATGATGCACCGCGTCTTCACGTGGGGCGAGGTCGACGAGGCCTTCGCGTCGGCGGCCCACGTCTACACCGAGCGGTTCCGCTGGAACCGGGTCGGGGCGAACCCGATGGAGACCTTCGGTGCCGTCTGCGAGTGGGATCCACGGAGCCTCGAGGTCACGGTCCGGGGTGCGATCCAGACCGCGGGCTTCATGGCGTTGGGGCGGTCGGCGATCCTCGGCGTGCCCTCCAACAAGGTGAACATCAAGCCCCACCATCACGGTGGGAGCTTCGGCGGCAAAGGCGGCGGGCGCGGGATGGACCTGGCCTGCATGCTCTCGCGCAAGGCGGGCGGCCGGCCGGTGAAGTGGATCGAGGACCGGCTCGAGTACCTCACCTCGGGCGGCGGCCAGGCCTGGGACCGCCACTACGAGGCGCAACTCGCGGTGGACGCCGACGGGATCATGACGGGCCTGCGGGTCACGCTGGTCGACGACCTCGGGGCCAACGGCGAGGGCTACGGATCGATCTCGGCCGCCAAGCCGCTGACGGCCTTCACCGGGCCGTACACGATCCCGGTGGCCGAGTACGACCTGGCCCTGGTGGCCACCAACAAGTCGCCGTCGGGCCCCTACCGTGGCATGGGTCCGCCCCCGCACTTCTTCGTCCTCGAGCAGCTGGTCGACATGGCGGCCCGCGACCTCGGCGTCGACCCGGCCGAGTTCCGCCGGCGGAACTTCATCCCGTCGGACCAGTTCCCCTACGTGATTCCGAGCGGCAACGAGTACGACAGCGGCCGCTACGACCAGGTCCTGGACGCCGCGCTCGAGACCGCGGGCTACGCCGAGCTGCGGGCCTGGCAGGAGGAGGCCCGGGCCCAGGGCCGCCTGGTGGGCATCGGCGTGGGGACGGCCGTCGAGCCCGGCGTCTTCGACTGGAACGCCTACGCGATCGTCGGCATGTCCCAGCAGACCGGCGTGCCCGAGGGTGCGACCGTCAGCTTCGACATCTGGGGGAAGGCCACCGTCCGGGTGGGCTTCGCGATGGAGGGCCAGGGCCAGTACACGCTCATCAGCCAGCTCGTCGCCGACTACTTCTCGCTGGAGATGGACGACGTGCGCGTCGCGTGCCTCGACACGCAGTCTTCCCCACCGTCGTTCGGGCCGGGCGGCAGCCGGCTCGGGGTGGCGATCAGCGGCGCGGTGTTGGGAGCCTGCGAACGCCTGTCCGAGAAGATGCGCGCCGTGGTCGCCCCCCTGATGCAGACCACCCCCGACAACATCGAGCTGCACGACGGGAAGTTCGGCGTCAAGGGCGTGCCGGAAGCTTCGATGACCGTGGCGCAGGTGGCGGGGATGATGCTCGCCCGCAGCGACCTGCTGCCGCCGGGCATGGACCCGTTGCCCGAGGCCACCTACGTGTGGACCGCCCCCGGCCGTACGCAGGCCGACGAGATGGGGCGGGCCAAGAGCTATCTCACCGCCGCGCACGCCGTGCACGTCGTCGCGGTCGAGATCGACCGCGACACCGGCGTGGTGGAGATCGTGAAGTACGCGATGGCCGACGACTGCGGCACGCGGCTCAACCCCGTGGTGGTGGAGGGCCAGACCGATGGCGGGATCGCCCAGGGGATCGGCGCCGCGCTCTACGAGCAGTACGTGTACGACGCCGAGGGCCAGCCGCTCACGGCCAGCTTCATGGACTACCTGATCCCCACGATCAGCGAGATACCCCCCTCGGCGAAGGCCTCGGTCGTCACCCCGTCGCCGTTCACGCCGTTGGGGGCCAAGGGCTGCGGCGAGGGTGCGATCCACACCACGCCCGCGGCGGTGATGTGCGCCGTCAACGACGCCCTGGCGCCGCTCGGGGTGCGGGCCACCGAGACCCCGGCGACGCCGGAACGACTGTGGAAGCTGATCTCGGGTGCCGGCGCGCCGGCCGGTGCACCGGGCACGAGCTCAAGGGAGCAGCGATGAGTGACGACCACTTCGTGGCCATGACCGAGTTCCACTTCCTCAACGTCGAGACGATGATGGAGATCGCCGACTACTACCCCAACACCAAGCGGTGGTGGGAGAGCGTCGACGGCGTGATGCGGGCGTGGCACGGCCCCGGCTGGAACGAGACGTTCGAGCCGCCGGTCGCCGACACGCTCATCAAGTACATGGACGAGGCCGAGGTCGACGTGGCGTTCGTCCTGCGCGAGGGGATGATGGACATCAGCGGGGGCACCATCTCGCTGTCCACCAACCAGTTCATGATCAACCAGATCAAGCCCTACCCGGGCCGCATGTACCTCGAGGCGATGGTCGGCCCGATCCTGCGCCGCGGCGTGGAACACGCGGTCTGGGAGCTCGAGCACCTGGTCAAGGAGTACGACGCCCGGCTCTGCAAGGTGTACCAGCCCGAGGACCTCGGGCCGCTCGACGACCGGCGCATGTGGCCCTTCTACGAGAAGGCCTGCGAGCTCGGGATCCCGCTCACCATCCACACCGGCATGGCGTACACGGCGCCCCAGCCGAGCTCGCACACGCACCCGAACACGCTCGACCGCGTGCTCCTCGACTTCCCCGAGCTGAAGGTCATCGCCTACCACATGGCCTGGCCGCACACCGAGGAGCTGATCGGGCTCGCGGGCAAGCACCCGAACCTGTACCTGAGCATCTCGGGCGTGCTCGGCTGGTACCAGCGCGCTCCCTACCGCGGCTACCACGCCATCGGCACCGCGCTCCAGTACGTCGAGCCGGACAAGATCGTGATGGGCTTCGACCTCGTGTTCCCCGACCTCAAGCGGGTCGTCGACTGGGTGCGCAACCTACAGATCCCCGACGAGCTCCAGAAGAACTGGGGCTACCCCGAGATCACCGACGAGATGCGCGCCGGGTTCCTCGGCCTGAACCTCGCCAAGCTCACCGGGATCGACACCACGCGTCGCATCGGCAAGGGATTCGGGTAACCGTGGCGACCGGCGCCTGCATCGTCGGCGTGGGCGAGACGCCCTACTGCCGCAAGCCGGGCTCGGGCGTCGGCGCGCTCACGCTCCAGCTCCGCGCGTCGGTGGCGGCGATCCGCGACGCCGGCCTGGCGCCGTCCGACATCGACGGCATCATGCCCTTCCCGAACCTGGCCCGCGCCGAGGAGCTGGCTTCCAACCTGGGCTGCTCGAACCTGCGGTTCGCCTCCACGATCCACATGGGCGGGGCGTCGCCGGTGGCGTCGCTGCGCGAGGCGGCCGCCGCGGTCACGAGCGGTGCCGCCGACCACGTGCTGCTGCCCGCGGGCTGGAACGGCTACTCGGGAGCGCGGGCCCGCCAGACGGTCGCCCTCGACCCGGCCTCGATCCCGGGTGGAGCGATCGCGCGCGACTACTACCTGCCCTTCGGGTTCACCGCCCCGCCGCAGTGGTACTCGGTGATCGCGCGGCGCCACATGCACGAGTTCGGTACGAAGGCCGAGCACCTCGGTGCGATCGCGGTGGCCATGCGCGAGCACGCGCAGCGCAACCCGGCAGCGGTGATGCACGGCCGGCCCATGACGATCGACGACTACATGGCCTCGCCCATGCTCGCCGATCCGTACCGGATCCTCGACTGCTGCCTCGAGACCGACGGCGCGGCGGCGGTGGTGGTGACCAGCGCCGAGCGGGCCCGCGACCTTCCCCGCAGGCCCGTGGCCATCGCGGGCGCGGCCAGCGGGCAGCCGTACCCGGCCGACGAGATCACCAACCGCGACGACATCTTCCGCACCGGCCTCACCATCGCCGCGCCCGAGGCGTTCGGGAGCGCCGGTCTCACGCCGGCCGACATCGACGTCGCGATGATCTACGACTGCTTCACCTTCGAGGTGCTCCAGCAGATCGAGGAGGCGGGCTTCTGCCCCCGCGGCGAGGGCTGGGCGTTCCTCCAGGACGTCGGCATCGGGCCGGGCGGGAGCCTCCCCGTCAACACCCACGGCGGACTCCTCTCCGAGGCGCACGTCCTCGGTATGAGCCACATCGTGGAGGCCGTCCGCCAACTCCGCGGCGAGGCGGCGCAGCGCCAGGTCGAGGGGGCCGAGACGGCGGTGGTCACGGGCTGGGGCGACTTCGGCGACGGCAGCATCGCCGTGCTCACGGGTTAGGCGCGCAAGCGCCGGGTTCGGTCAGTCGGGTCAGGTTCGGTCAGGGCGTCAGGACGACTTCGAGTTCTAGGGGATTGCCGTGTCGAGTTATCACGTCGCCGATATCGAGAAGCTCATGGACGGGGTGCTGCCGTGGCCTGCGGTCCAGGAGATGATGAAGAGCCCGAAGGATCCGGATCGGTTCGACAAGTACGTGGAGATCTTGCAGGGTCGGGTGCCGTGGTCGGAGCGGATCCTGTTGCCGTTGACGCCGGCGTTGTTCGTGGTGGCGTCGGATCATGGCCGGGTGGTGAAGTGCCGGTGTGGTCAGGAGTTCGGCGATTACCGGGTGAACTGGAAGTTGTCGGCGTTGATCCATGTGCGGGACGACGCGGCGAGTCTGTCGGAGGTGTATCGGGGTCGGGAGATGCCGGACCCGGAGTGGGTGCAGGTGCGCGAGTACGTGTGTCCGGGGTGTGGGACGCAGTTGGAGGTGGAGGCGGTGCCGCGGGGTTGTCCGCCTGATTTCGAGTTCCTGCCCGATCTCGACACGTTCTACCGGGAGTGGTTGGGCCGCCCGTTGCCCGACACCGTCGAGTACCGCGACCTCACCCTCGAGGCCATCGGCGAGTGGTCGCTGCCCGACTACACCAAGCCGCTGCCGGACCTCGACGGCCTCACGGGGGAGTTCTACGGCTTCTGCCGGAAGGGCGAGCTTCGCTTCCAGCGTTGCACCGAGTGCCGCGCCTGGCGCCACGTGCCGCGCGAGATGTGCCCGCGCTGCGGCTCGTTCGAGTGGCAGTGGGAGCGCTCGAGCGGTCGCGGCACCGTCTACAGCTGGACGGTCGTCGGCCGGGCGCTGCACCCCGAGTTCGCCGCCGACACGCCGTACGCGCCCGTGATCGTGGAGATGGACGAGGGCGTGCGCTTGCTGAGCACCGCCGTCGACGTCGACCCCGCCGACCTCGAGATCGGCATGCCGGTGGAGGTCGACTTCGAGGAGGTCACCCACGAGGTGACGCTCCCGAGGTTCCGCCGGGCTCCGCGCCCGGTGCGGGCGGCGCGTACCGCGTCGGCGAACGGCCAGGCCGCGTTCTCGGCCGCCGACCTCCCGGCCACGATCCGCTACGAGCAGCACGGCCGCGTCGCGGTCGTCACCATCGACCGGCCCGAGGCCATGAACTCCCTCACCAAGGAGATGTTGGCCGGCCTCGACGACGCGATGGCCGACTTCGCGGCCGACGACGGTCTGCTGGCCGCGGTGCTGACCGGCACCGGCGACCGGGCGTTCTGCGCCGGGATGGACCTCGAGGAGGCCATCCCCCTGCTCACCTCCGGCGACGAGCTGGGCTACGAGGACCACACCAAGCGTCAGTTCTCGGACGTGTTCAAGCCGATCATCGCGGCCGTGAACGGCCACTGCATCGCCGGGGGGATGGAGATGCTCGCCGGCACCGACCTGCGCGTCGCGGCCGAGCACGCCACCTTCGGCCTGGGCGAGTGCCGTTGGGGACTCGTGCCGGCCGGCGGCTCGCACGTCCGGCTGCCGCGCCAGATCCCGTGGGCGGTGGCGATGGAGATGCTGCTCACCGGCGACCCGATCGACGCCCGCCGGGCCTACGACGTCGGCCTGGTGAACCGGGTCGTTCCGTCCGGCGAGCTCATGGAGACCGCGATGGGCCTGGCCGAGCGGATCACCCGCAACGGGCCGCTGGCCGTGCGCACCTCGAAGGAGATCGCGGTCCGCGCCCTCGAGCTCGAAGCCGGCTTCGTGCTCGAGAAGGCGCTCGCGGCACGGGTGTTCGCGTCCGACGACGCGAAGGAGGGCCCGGCCGCGTTCACCGCCAAGCGTCGTCCCGACTTCACCGGGCAGTAGCGACGCGCTAGTAGATCACCTGCTCCTCGACCAGGCGGTCGTAGCGGTCGCGGGGGAGTCCGAGCAGCTCCAGGAACACGTGCTCGTTGTCCTGGCCGATCATCGGCCCGTGGCCGACGCCCAGCTCGCTGCGGCTCGTCTTCACGTACGCGCCGTACTGGGTCTCGCTGAACCCGAGCGGGTGAGCGACCTCGACCCACGTGCCCCGCGCCCGGTAGTGAGGGTCGTCGAGCAGGTCGCCGATGTCCAGGACCGGAGTGGCCGGGACCCCGGCGGCCTGGAGGCGGACGGCCAGCTCGCGGTCGTCGAAGCCCGCGGTCCAGGCCGCGATCTCGGCGTGCAGCGCGTCGACGTTCCGCAACCGGCTCTCGTGGTCGGCGTAGTCGGCCGACGTGCCGAACGCGGCGCCGTCGGCGGCGCCCGCCTCGGCGAGCCCGCGCCACTCGTCGTCGCCGGTCACGGCGATCGCGATCCAGCGCTCGTCGCCGGCGCAGGGGAACACGCCGTGGGGCGCGGCCACCCCGAGCGGATGCTTGTTCCCCTTCTGGCCGGCGATCCGGCCGTTGAGGACGTAGTCCATGAACGCCGGGCCGACCATCTGCATCACCGCCTCCTGCTGGGAGTAGTCGATGTGCTGGCCCCGCCCGGTGCGACGACGGTGGTTGAGCGCCACGATGATCGAGAAGGCACCCAGGATCCCGTTGTAGGGGTCGGTGAACGCGTTCTCGAAGGGCGACGGTCCCTCGCCCTCGTAGCCGGTCAGGCTGTCGAGGCCGGTGATGCTGGCCAGGCTGAGCCCGTAGGTGCGGATGGTGCTCAACGGTCCGGTCAGGCCCGCCGCGGGCATGGAGAACAGGATGACGTCGGGGCGTACCGCCGTGAGCTTCTCGTAGCCGAGGCCGAGCTTCTCCATGACCCCGGGCGCGAAGTTCTCGACGACCACGTCGCAGTGCCGGATCAGCTCGAGCGCGAGCTCGGTGCCCTCGGGCTTCTTGAGGTCGATCGTCACGCTCCCGTTGCCCGCCCATCCGGCGTGGTTCGACAGGCTGCGTTCGGGGCCCGGCACGCCGTCGGCGAACGGGGGCAGCGTGCGGAGCATGTCGATCCGGGTGCGCGATTCGAGCTTGTAGACCTCGGCGCCGAGGAACGCGAGCGTCTGGCCGACGATCGGGCCGGCCCAGACCCAGCCCAGGTTCGCGACCCTCACGCCGTCGAGTGGCTTGGCTCCCGCCATGGTGCTCCTTGTCGCTTCCGGGCTCCGCGAGCCTCGCTAGATGACGCCCTCGGCCGTGAGCCCGTCGAGCGCGGCCGCGGACAGGCCCAGTTCGTCCCCGAAGACCGCGGCGTTGTGCTCGCCGAGCCGCGGCGCCGGCCGAACGGGCCCGCCGGGGCAGTCGGGCAGCTTGAACGGCGCGGCCAGGTCGCGTATGCGCCCGAGGTCGGGGTCGTCGATCTCCACGATGTAGCCCCGCGCGCGCAGGTGGGGCAGCTCGGCCGCGTCCTCGACGTTCATCAGCGCGCTGACCGGGGCCCCGAGGGCCTGGCAGCGCTCCATCAGGTCCATCTTGGTGTGCTGCATCGCCCACTCGTTGACGAACGTGTAGATGAGGTCGGCGTTGCGGGCCCGTTCGAACATGTCGTCGAAGATGTCGAGCTGGGCCCACTCCGGGTTGCCCATGGCCTCCACCAGGCCGCGCCACTGGCCCGTCTCGAGGACCACCATCCAGACGTAGCCGTCCTTGCAGGGGATGATGGCCGCCGGGGCGGCCTGGCCCATGCCGACCCCGTTGCGCTTGTCGTACTTGTGGTCCTGCGCGAAGCCGCCGATGTTCTGGCCGCCGACGAAGGGCGCGGCGATGGCCTCGGCGCACGACACGTCGACCTGCTGGCCCCCACCCACGTTCTCGCGGCCGAAGGTGGCCCCCAGGCCCCAGGTCGCCGCGGTGGCCGCGCCGAAGAAGTCCGCGGCGAAGGTGCCCTGCTCCAGCGGAGGCCGGCCGGGCAGCCCGCAGTAGCGGGCGCTCGCGCCCGTCAGGTGGAAGGCGTTGAGGTCGTAGGCCTTCCACTCGCTGTAGGGGCCGGTCTGGCCGAACGGGGTGATCGAGATCATCACGAGGTCCGGGTTCACCGCGGCCAGCGCCGCGTAGTCGAGGCCCCGCTCGCGCATCCGCCGGGGTTCGTTGTTCTCGACGAGGACGTCGGCCCGTTCGATCATCCGCAACAGCAGGTCGCGGCCGGCCGGGCGGTCGACGTCGAGCGTGACCCCGCGCTTGTTGGTGTTCAGGTACGCGAACAGGCCGCTGCGCTCGAGGTGGGGCTCGTCGCCCGGGAACGGGCCCCAGTGGCGGGCCCGGTCGCCGTGGCGGGGCCGCTCGACCTTGACGACGTGGGCGCCGAAGTCGGAGAAGAGCTTGGCGCAGTAGGGGGCCGAGACCAGGTCCCCCAGCTCGACCACCCGGATGTCGTCCAGTGCACCGCCGGGCATGTGCCGTCTCCCGTGGTCCTGTGAATGCCGGCCGGATGCTAACGGCCCGACCACATGGTCGCAATTACTCACCAGTTGGCTCGAGGTCCGAGTGGCGGGCCTACAATGCGGCCGCCGGACGGAGGACGGAGGAAGGTCACGATGAGCGATCCGCTGCACACCAAGCTCTGCGACCTGCTGGGCATCGAGTACCCGGTCATCGCGTTCACGCACTGCAAGGACGTCGCGGTGTCGGTGATCAACGCGGGCGGGTTCGCGGTCCTCGGCGAGGCGATGCACACCCCCGACGACATCGCGGCCGACATCGCCTGGATCCGCGATCGCGTGGACGGCAAGCCCTTCGGCATCGACCTCGTGCTCCCGGCGTCGGTACCGCCCGCGGGCTCGGTCGACGAGCTGATGTCGAAGATCCCCGAGACGCACCGGGACTTTGCGCGCCGGATCAAGGAGAAGTACGACGTCCCCGACCCGAAGGGCGCGGTCGACCTCCACCAGTGGGGTGGCCTCAACCAGGAGCTGGCCCGGGGCCAGCTCGACGTCCTGCTCGAGGAGCGCGTCCCCGTCATCGCCTCGGGCCTGGGCAGCCCGGCGTTCATCCTCGACGCCGCCCACGAGCGCGGCATGCTCGTCTTCGGCCTGGTCGGCAAGGCCCGCCAGGCCAAGCGCCAGTTCGAGGCCGGCGTCGACGCGGTGATCGCGCAGGGCTTCGACGCGGCCGGCCACACCGGCGACGTCGGCACGTTCTCCATCGTCCCCCAGGTGGTCGCCCTGGCCGAGTCCATGGGCGTCGACACGCCCGTCATCGCCGCCGGGGGGGTCACCACGGGCCGCCACCTGGCCGCCGCGTTGTGCCTCGGCGCCGCCGGGGTGTGGACCGGCACGCTGTGGCTGCCGTCGCGCGAGTCCGACGTCGACATGGTCCTGAAGGAGCGGATCCTCGCCGCCACCTCCGACGACCTGAGCTTCAGCAAGTCGATCTCGGGCATGACGATGCGCGTGCTCGACTGCCCGTGGACCGAGGAGTGGGCCAAGCCCGATGCTCCCGACCCGCTCCCGGCGCCGTACCAGATGCTGCTCAGCTCGGACTACATCCAGGGGTCGCTCGACAGCCACCGGGGCGACCTGATGACCGAGGCGTCGGGTCAGGGCGTGGGGTTCGTCACCGCCATGAAGCCGTCCCGCCAGATCCTCGGCGACATCGTCGAGGAGGCGCTCGACATCTTCGACGGCCTGGCCGGCGGGTCCTGAGCCGCCCGTCGCGCGTGGAGCGGCCGGCGGTCTCGGGGTTCGACGAGGAGCTCGCCGGCCGGCGCGCCGAGTGCGACGGCGGTCACGCGGTCCCCGGCACCCACTTCGCGTCGCGCCAGGAGTTCACCGGGCGCCTGACCGGGGAGTACGTCGACCACGGTGACCCGCCCTGGCGCTGGTATCTCCTCGCGGAGCTCGAACGCAAGCCCGACGGCTACCTCGACGACACCGTGTGGTGCGAGTCGGGCAACCTGTTCGTGGTCGACGGGTAGACGCGGCTCGAGCCGTTCCCGCGGTCGAGTCCCGGGGTGTCGCCGGTTCAGTCCGCGGGGGTGAGGTCGGCGCGGACCACCCGGCGCAGGAGCTTGCCGGTCTCGGTGTGGGGCAGCTCGTCGCGGAACTCCACCCGTGCCGGCGCCCGCGACGACCGCAGGTGCGCCGTGACCCACTCCCGGATCTCCTCGGCCGTCACGGTGTGGCCCTCCCGCAGGACGATCACCGCGGCGACGGCCTCGCCCCACTGCTCGTCGGGGATGCCGACGACCGCGCAGTCGGCCACGGCTTCGTGGGCCAGGATCGTGTCCTCGATCTCGCCGGGCGAGATGTTCTCGCCGCCACGCACGATGACGTCGTCGATGCGGCCCTCGAGGAAGAGGTAGCCGTCGGCGTCGAGCCAACCGCCGTCGCGGGTGGGGAACCAGCCCTCGGCGTCGAGGCGGCTGCCCTGCTCCAGGTACTCGCCCGACACCTGCTCGCCCCGCACGTAGATCTCGCCCTTGTCCCCCGGCCCGAGCGGAGCGCCGAGCTCGTCGCGGATCTCGATCTCCACTCCGGGGAGCGGGCGTCCGAGCGACACCAGGCGGCGCCGGACGTCGGGGTCGTCGGAGCCGACCGCCTCCCGGTGGTCGTCGGGGGTGAGGATGGTGATGGTCGAGGTGGTTTCCGTCAGGCCGTAGGCGTTGGTGAAGCCGGTCGCGGGGAGGAGCTCCATGGCCCGCTCGATAACCGCCAACGGCATCTTGCTCCCGCCGTAGGCGACGGCCCGGAGGTGGGGGAGCGCGGCGCCGCCCGACGCCTCGAGCGCGTCGACGATGCGCACGAGCATGGTGGGCACGACCATGGCGTTGGTGACGTGCTCGTCGCGGGCGGCCGCGATCCAGGCCTGGGGCGAGAAGCTCTCGAGCTGGACGATCCGGCGCCCCGCGTAGACCGAGCTGGCGATGGAGGCCATGCCCGCGATGTGGTACGGCGGGACGCTGACCAGCGCGGCGTCGTCGACCGCGGCGCCGCCGAACTCGACCGAGCCCACGACGTAGGAGAACAGGTGCCGGTGGCGCAGCACCGCGGCCTTGGGCGCGCCCGTCGTGCCGCTGGTGAAGAGCAGGATGGCGATGGCGTCGGGGTCGGCGACCGGGGCCGAGTCGGCCGACCCGCCGGCGCGCGCCTTGCCGATGAACTCGTCGCGCCGCACCACGGTGGTGGAGGGACGCCCGGCCAGGGCGTCGGCGCGGGCGTCGTCGGTGACGAGGTACGCCGGGTCGATGCGGTCGAGCAGGGCGTCGAGCTCGACGCCGGTCAGGCGGTAGTTGAGGGGGGCGAACGGCACGCCGGCCCACGCCGCGGCGAACAGGGCGATCGGTACGGCGAGGCTGTTCACGTCGAGGAGGCCGACGGTCTTCGCACCCGAGGCGG
This sequence comes from Acidimicrobiia bacterium, assembly GCA_046331155.1. Classification (GTDB taxonomy): domain Bacteria; phylum Actinomycetota; class Acidimicrobiia; order IMCC26256; family CAWATG01; genus JAXLRK01. Next base: position 2,303,951 of record JAXLRK010000001.1, on the reverse strand, counting down.
TGATCTCCGCCGCGGCCGCGCCGGCGGCGCGGTAGAGCTCCTCGTAGGTGATGCGGGCGTCGCCGTTCTGGACCGCGACGCGATCGCCGAAGCCCGACGCCGCCATCTCGAGCAACATGATGAGGTTCATCGGCGCGGTGCCTCCCCGGCGTCAGTCGGACGACGGGAGCGGCTTGGCGTCCTTGAGCACCAGGGCCACTCCGCCCACGGCCAGGGACCCGTCGCCGGGCTTGGTGCAGAGGACCTCGAGGTCGCCCGCGTCGTTGACGTAGCGCTTGCCGAGCGCGGTGCCCTCGGAAGCGTCGGCCGCGGGCGTGGCGCCTTCGGCGGGTGTCTCGTCCATCCCGATCATGGGCGCGCCGCCGCACGTGAGCTCCACGTCGTCGCCGGGCGCGGCGACGACCATGACCTCGGTGGCGCAGACGGCGCTGCGGAGCCGGGTGCCGACCTTGAGCTGGGTCATCGTGGTTCAGTCCTCGGGGTCGTGGGGCCGCTGCGGGCCCAGTGGTATGTACGGGAGCAGGTTGATCGTACGGGAGCTGATCTTCCAGCCGTCGCCGGTGCGCCGGTAGTGGTCGTCGTAATAGCCGCCGATCAGGACCTTCTCGCCGTCGATCGTGCCCCAGACCTGGACGTAGCACGTCCCGGTGGCGGTGTCGCCGCGGAGGTCGACGACGTGCTGGTGGACGAAGGGCAGGAACTCGCCCGCGCCGAGGGCCTGCTCGTAGGCGGCGGTCACGGCGGCCCGGCCCTGGACCGGCGCGACGGTGCCGAGGTCGACGTGGGCGTCGTCGGTGAAGACGTCGACGACGCCGGCGACGTCCTTGCGCCAGACCCGGTGGGCGTAGGTGCGGGCCAGGTCGCGGATCGCCTCCAGATCGGCCAGCCGCCCCGGCTCGGCGTCGGGCGGGTCGGCGTCGGCGCCGCCGTGGGATGTGGACGCCATCGTGCTCCTGAGACTCGCGGCTCGGGCCGGGCTCATCCTACTCGTGTGCGGAAAAACTGACCAACTAGTAGCATCGCCGTCCGATGAGTCGGGCCCTCGACGACGTCAGCGTCATCGACCTCACCACGCAGGCGTGGGGATCCCTGGCCGGTGCCCTCCTCGGCGACTTCGGGGCCGACGTGATCCGCATCGAGGATCTGTCGCGCCCGGCGCGCGACGAGAATCGCGACGGCCTCAACCCGCCCGAGGCGTTCGACGCCGAGGCCGAGCTGATCCAGCGCAACAAGCGCAGCGTCGGCCTCGACCTGTCCTCGGAGGCCGGCGGCGCGCTCTTCCTGCGCCTGGTGGCCGGGGCCGACGTGTTCCTCACGGACCGCGCCGCCGCGGAGCTCGACGCCGCCGGTTGGGACTACGAGGCGCTCGCCGCGGGTCACCCGGGGCTGGTCTACGTGCGCGGCTCCGGCTTCGGTCCCTTCGGACCCGACCGCGGCCGCCCCGCGCTCGACGAGTTGGCCGCGGCGCGCACCGGGGTGATGCCCACGCTGCCCCAGCCGGGCGAACCGCCGGTGTACGCGGGTGTGGGGCCGATGTACACGGCCGTGATGCTGGCCCTCGGTGCCGTCACCGCGCTGCACGACCGCGCTACGAGCGGCGAGGGTCAGCTCGTCGACGCGTCGCTCTACGGCGGCAACCTCTACGCCGCCACCCTCAGCGTCGACGCCTACCTGGCCATGCGTGACGACCGCCTCTGCGAGCCGGTGTCGCGTCTGGAGTCGGCCAACCCGATGAGCGGGGCCAGCCTCTCGTACCCCACCTCCGACGGCCGCTGGATCACGCTGACCATGCCCGACAGCGACCGGTGGTGGCCGGCGTTCTCGGAGGTGATGGGGCTCGACGTCGACGATCCGCGGTTCGACACGCACGACAAGCGCTGTGGCGAGAGCCGGAAGGAGATGATCGACCTCCTCGAGCACCTCTTCGCGCAGCAGCCCGCCGCGCACTGGCGGCGCCGGTTCGACGAGAAGCGCCTGTCGGCCGACATCATCGAGCGCTACGACTACGCGGCCGGCCTCGACCAGGCCTACCTGAACCGCTACCTCCTCAACCTCGAGCATCCGAGCTACGGCCGCTACCGCAGCGTCGGCTTCCCGGTGCATCTGGGCGAGACCCCGGCGCGCCTGCACCGGATGGCGCCCGGGATCGGCCAGCACTCGGCCGAGATCGTCGCCGAGCGTCTCGGCCTCTCCGACGACGAGATCGCCGGCCTGGAGTCCACCGGCGCGATCGGCACCGCCCGGCCCGACCGCGGGCCCGCGGTGACGGCGACCGACCGGCCGGTGGGCGCCCCGGCACCCGGACCGGACGCGCCGACCCCGACGGCCGCGGCCGGCGGCCCCCGCCCGCTCGACGGCATCCGGGTCCTCGACCTCACCGTGTGGTTCCAGGGTCCGGTGTGCGCGCAGTACCTGGCCGACTTCGGGGCCGAGGTGATCCACGTCGAGCGGCCCGAGACGGGCGACCAGTCGCGCGGCGTCGCCAGCATCAACGCGGTGCCGGCCGCCGCTTGGAACCAGTACTTCATGGTCAACAACCGCAACAAGAAGAGCCTGGCCGTCGACCTGAAGTCCGACGGCGGCCGCCGGATCCTCCACGACCTGGTGGCCCGCTCCGACGTGTTCCTCTGGAACCAGAACATGGCCAACCTCGAGCCGCTCGGGCTCGACCACGCCACGCTCTCGGCGATCAACCCGGGGCTGATCTACACGACGAACAGCGGCTACGGGCACCGGGGCACGAACCGTCCCGCGTTCGACATGACGGTGCAGGCCCTCACCGGGATCATGGCCCGGCTCGGCGAGCCCGGGCAGCCGCCCATCTACCTGGGTCTCGGTGCGGGCGACGCCTACGGCGGCCTGCTCTCCGCGCTCGGGATCATGACGGCGCTGCACCACCGGCGGCGCACGGGCCGGGGCCAGCACGTCGACGCCTCGCTGCTCGGCGCCCAGCTCTTCCTGGCCGCGCCGGCGTTCCAGCGCTACCTGGCCGCGGGCAACGAGACGTACGCGCAGCAGCGCTCGCGCCGTGACACGGCCAACCCGCTGTGGAACCGGTACCCCACCGCCGACGGCTGGCTGTTCGTGTGCCTCGACAACACCGACGACTCCTGGACGCGCCTCACCGGCGTGGTCGGCTCGCCGGAGCTCACCGCGGATTCGCGCTTCGCCACCGCCGAGGGGCGGCGCGGCAACGGGCCGGTGCTGGTCGACGCCCTCGATGCCGCGTTCCGCCGGCGCGGCGCGGCCGAGTGGGCCGAGAACCTCCGGGCCGAAGGGATTCCGGTCGAAGCTGTCGCGAGGTACGACGGTCTCCTCGACGACGCGCAGGCTCGGGCCAACCGCTACATCGCCTCGGCCCACTGCGCCGCCGCGGGAGGCGAGGTCGAGTTCCGGGGCCTGCCGGTCACGCTGCACCGCACCCCGGGACGCGTCGAGACCCTCGGTCCCGAGCTGGGTCAGGACACCGAGATCGTCCTGATGGACGACCTGCAACTCGACTGGGACGAGATCAGCTCGCTCAAGGCGTCGGGCGCGATCCCGTGACCGCCGCCGAACGGGGCGCCCGGCCCGTCGGAGACGCGAGCGACCCGCCGCCCGCCGGTCCGCTCGTCGGGCTGCGGGTCGTCGAGGTCTCCACGATGATGGCGGGCCCGTACGCGGCCACCCTCATGGGCGATCTCGGGGCCGACGTCATCAAGGTCGAGTCCCCCTACGGCGACGAGAGCCGCCACCTCGGTCCCGGGCGCGACGGCGAGCGCTCGGCGTTCCTCAGCCTCAACCGGTCCAAGCGCGGGATGGTCCTCGACCTGGCCCGGCCGGGCGCGCAGGAGGTGTTCGCCGAGCTGATCGCCGGCACCGACGTGTTCGTCACGAACGTCCGCGAGCCGGCCCTCGGCCGTCTCGGTCTCGACTACGAGTCGGTCCGCCGCCACCGTGCCGACGTGGTGTGGATCGGGGTCACCGCCTTCGGCGCCGACGGTCCCTACGCGGGGCGGCCGGGCATCGACTTCCTCATCCAGGGCTACGGCGGACTGCTCGCGCTCAACGGCGCGCCCGGCGCGCCGACGACCCGGGTCACCGTCCCGCTGATCGACACGCTCACGTCGGTGCTGGTGTGCACGGCCGCGCTCGCCGCGCTGCGCTCGCGTGACACCACCGGGGAGGGTCAGCGCGTCGACGTGTCGCTCCTCGACGCGCTGGTCCACGCGCAGGCGGCGGGCCTCGGCAGCTACCTGATCACGGGCGAGGAGACCCCCCGCACGGGGAACCGCAGCCTCTACTTCGCGCCGTCCGGCGTCTACGGCACCCGCGACGGCGAGCAGGTCGTGATCACCTGCCCGTCGGAGCGCTTCTTCGCCAAGCTCTCCGACGCCCTCGACGCCGACTGGCTCGCCGACGAGCGCTTCTCCACCATCGAGGGCCGGCTCGCGCACGAGGACGAGCTCGATGCCGCCGTCGACGCGCGGTGTCGCGACTTCGACCGCGACGACCTGGTGCGCCGCCTCGTGGACGCCGACGTTCTCACCGCACCGATCCTCGCCGTGCCCGAGGTCCCCGTCGACCCGCAGGTGGTCCACAACGACATGATCGTCACCACCGAGCACTCACGCCTCGGGTCCGTCCGGGTGACCGGCGTGCCCATACACTTCACCGGCACCCCGGGCGCCGTGCAGAGGCCCCCGCCGGTGCAGGGCGAGCACACGGCCGAGATCCTCGCGGAGCTGGGCTTCGAACCCGAACGCGTCGCGGAGCTCCTGGCCGACGGATCGGTCGAGCTCGCGCGGTCCTGACCGTCCCCGAAGGAGATCCCCGATGTCCGACGACCTCTTCGACTTCGACGCCGACGTGCTCGTCGTGGGCACGGGCGGCGCCGGCTTCTCGGCCGCCGTCACCGCCGCTCTCGAGGGCGCGTCGGTGGTCATGTTCGAGCGCAACGACCACACCGGCGGCACCACCGGCGCGTCGGCGGGAACGGTGTGGATCCCCAACAACCCCTCGCTGCGCGCCCAGGGCAAGGAGGATCTGCGCGACGACGCCCTGCGCTACATGTGCCGGATGGCGTACCCGCAGTGGTACTACCCCGACCACCCCACCATGGGGCTGCCCGCCGACGCCTTCGAACTGATCGCCACGTTCTACGACCGGGGCTCGGAGGCGATCGAGCGGCTGGACGAGGCCGACGTCCTCCACCTCGTGTCCGATGTCCGGACGCCCGACCCCGACAACCTCATCCAGGTGTACTCGGGGCACTGGCTGGCCGGCTTCCCCGACTACGGCGGCGACGACGTCGGCAACAAGTGCCAGAACGGCCGGCACCTGTTCCCCATGCCGCCCGGCCCCGGGGTCCTCGCGCAGTTCGAGGCCGCCGCGACCCGGCTCGGCGTGGGCATCGTCCTCGAGCACCAGGTCACGTCCGTCCTGCGCAACCACGACGGCGAGGTGGCGGGGCTCCAGCTGCGCCGCGGCCGCCAGCCCGTCCTGGCCCGGGCGCGCAAGGCGGTCGTGTTCGCCTCCGGCGGCTACGCCCACAACCCCGAGTTGATCACCCGCTACCTGCCGGGGCGGATCTACGGCACCTGCGCCACGCTGGGCGCCCAAGGCGACTTCATCGGCATCGGCCTCGACGTGGGCGCGGCGCTGGGCAACATGAAGAACGCGTGGTACAAGCAGGTCCCCATCGAGGCCGCTCTGCGGACGCCCACCCCGCCTGGCTTCTGGCAGCCGTGGGGCGATGCCATGGTGCAGGTCAACAAGTACGGCCGGCGCGTCGTGAACGAGAAGATGGTGTACCACGACCGCAGTCAGGCCCACTTCGTCTACGACCCCACCAAGCGCGAGTACCCGAACCTCGTCCTGTTCCACATCTTCGACGACACCGTGCACGGCTCCGACAGCCTCGTCGGCCTCCGCATGCCGTTCCCCGACCCCGGCGACCCCGCCGAGGCGACGTTCATCATCCACGGCGACACCTGGGAGGAGCTCGCCGCGAACGTCGACGCGCAACTCGCCGAGTGGGGCGAGCACATCGCCGGCACCCGCCTCGACCCGTCGTTCGCCGCGAACCTCAAGGAGACGATCGAGCGGTTCAACGGCTTCGCCCGCACCGGCCAGGACCTCGACTTCCACCGCGGTGAGGCTCAACTCGACTGGTCGTGGACGGGACCGGTCCGCCCCGGTTCGCCGAACATCACCATGGCGCCCTTCGCCGACGAGGGCCCGTACCACTGCGTGGTCGTGGGCGCCGCGCTGCTCGACACCAACGGCGGCCCGGTCATCAACACCCGGGCCCAGGTCGTCGACCCGCGGGGCGAACCGATCCCCGGCCTGTACGGTGCCGGCAACTGCGTGGCGTCGCCCGCGGGTCAGGCGTACTGGGGTCCGGGCGCCACCATCGGTCTCGGGATCACCTACGGGTACCTCGCCGGGCTCTCGGCCGCCGGTGAACCGCAGAAGCGCTTCGAGGTCTGAACCGGGCGGTTCGGAGGCTCTACTCGCCGTGGGGCCGGCGCTACCCGCCGCGACGGCCGCCGCCGGCACCGTCGCCGGCACCGCTGTCGGCACCGGGCGGGGGAGCGGCCGCGTCGCCGGCGTAGGCCGCCTTCAGGCCCTCGCGCGCCGTCGCCTCGCGCTCGCGCAGGGCCCAGAAGCGCGGCGGGCGCTTCTCCGTGAACGCGGCGCCGCCCTCCTGGCCTTCGGGCATGTCGAACCAGTCGGGGTACATCTGGCTCGAGATGACGCCCATCTCGGTGTAGCCGTCCATCTCCTGGTCGAACGCCGCCTTGAGGATCTCCAGGCAGCCGGGGCTCTTCTCGAGGAGCTCCTCGCACCAGCGGTCGACCTCGGCGTCGAGCTCGGCACGGGGGACGACGGTGTTGACGAGACCCATCTCGAGGGCCTGCTCGGCGCTGTAGCGCCGGCACAGCATCCACATCTCGCGCGCCTTCTTGGCCCCCACGACCTTCGCCAGGTAGGGCACGAAGAAGCCGTCGGCCGGGCTCGAGACCTTGGGCCCGGCCTGGCCGAACCTGGCGTCGTCGGCGGCGATGGTGAAATCGCAGCAGTAGGCCATGTGGTTGTGCCCGCCGAGGCAGTAGCCCTGGACCGCGGCGATCACGGGCTTGCGCGACGTGCGGATCAGGCGGTTGTGGGGGTAGCGGTTGTAGAACGCGGTGCGCAGGCCCCAACGCTCCCAGTCGACGTCGCCGCCGGCGCCGAAGTTGCGACCCGCCCCGGCGACCACGATCACGCCCACGGTGGGGTCGTGGTTGGCGTCGTAGAAGGCCCGGAACATCTCCTCGACGGTGTCGAGGGTCATCGCGTTGTACCGGTCGGGCTTGTCGATCGTGACCCGGGCGACGCCTCCGCCCAGGTCGGTGTGCGCCTTCTTCTCGTAGACGATCTCGTCGAAGTCGAAGCCGTCGCCCTCGACCCGGTGCCAGTCCGTCCAGGCCATCGTCACCCTCCCGCTGGGTTGTGCCCGCCGTCCCGGTATCTTCTCATGCTACCACCTGGCCTTGATTCCTCACCATGTGGTAGTAATACATGACCAGCCGATCGCGCCGCCCCGATTCCGGGATCGGCCGAGACCGGAAGGCACCGCATGAGAATCGTGGTCTGCGTCAAGGAGGTCCTCGACCCCGACGCGATCGGCAACTACGCGCTCTCGGGTGGCCTCGTCATCGGCGACGACGGCGTCTCGATCACGCTCAGCACCGTCCCGCGCCTGATGAACGGCTACGACGAGCAGGCGATCGAGGCCGCGTTGCGACTGCGCGAGGCGGGGGTCGACGCCACCATCGGCGTGGTGTCGGTGGGCACGGAGCTCACCACCATGCTCCGGCACGCCAAGGCCCTGGGGGCCGACGAGGTCACGGCGATCGAACCGCCCCCGGGCTCGCTCGACGGCGCCGCGGTCGCCGCGCTGCTCGCGGCGCACGTGCGAGCGAGCGGAGGGGCCGACCTCGTGCTCTGCGGCCGCCAGGCCTCCGACGACGACCAGGGCGTGGTCCCCGCGTTGCTCGGCGAGGCGCTCGGCGCGCCGGTGGTCACGGTGGCCCGCTCGATCGAGACGGCCGGCGGAGCCGGTGGCGAGGCGGCCGCGGTGCGGGTGGCGCGGGTCACGCCCGAGGGCGATGAGGTGGTCGAGGTCGCGCTGCCGGCCGTGGTCACCGTGAGCAGCGAGCTGGGCGAGCCCCGCTACCCGACGATGCCGATGAAGATGGCGGCCCGAAAGGTGCAGCCGACCGTGGTCACGGCGGCGGACCTCGGCCTCGACGAGGCCACCCTCGCGCCTCGGGTCGCCGCCGTCCGCCAAGAGGTGCGCGAGGTGACCGGCGACTGCGAGATCATCGAAGGCGCCGACGCGACGGAGGTGGCCGAGCGCCTGCTCGCCCGCCTGATCGACGACCACGTCCTCCAGGTGGGTTCGTAGTGCGCCGCCGGCAGTGCGCCTGGTCGGGAAAGGAGCCGGCATGACCGACTCGGTGGTGGTCGTCACCTGGCGCGGAGTGCGGGGCGACCCGGTCCCGGAGACCGAGTCGGTGCTCACCCTGGGCCGGCAGACGGCCGGCTCGCTCGGCGCCGAGCTGCGCTGGCTGGTCCTGGGCGCGGCGCCCGACGACGTGGCGACCATAGCGGGTCGTCACGGCGTGGCGGCCGTCGACCACGTCGCCGATCCGAAGCTCGGTCCCGGCTGCTACGACGCTCAGGTGGAGGCGCTGGCGCGTTACGCGGCGGAGCGCGCCCCGCGGTTGTTCCTTGTGCCCCAGACCTTCGACGCCCGGCCCGTCGCGCCCCGCGTCGCGGCCCGGGTCGGTGGTGGCGTGGTGATGAACGGGATCCGGATCGAGCCCGCGGGCGAGAACCTCGCGGTCACCGCGTCGGCCTACGGCGGCGACACCCTGATGGTTTACGAGGTCGCCTCCGGCGCCCCGGCCGTAGTCGGGGTCGTGACGAACATCATCGTCCCCGAGGACGCTCCCGAGCCGAGCGCCCCGCCGGTCGAAGCCTTCCCCGTCGACCTGTCGGCGGTCGAGGAACGGGTCCGCGTGATCGAGGCGGCCCGCACCGAAGGCCCGCGCATCGAGGACGCCGACGTGCTCGTGGCCGGAGGCCGGGGCCTGGGCGCCCAGGACAACCTCCGGCTCGTGGAGGACCTCGCGGCGGCATTGGGAGGCCTGGCCGCCGCGTCGAGGCCGCTGGTCGACGACGGGTGGATCGACTCCTCCCGCCAGGTCGGGATCACGGGCCGGATCACCCGTCCGGCGCTCTACATCGCGGCCGGGATCTCCGGCGCCACCCAGCACATGGCGGGCTGCGCGGCAGCCAAGACGATCGTGGCGCTCAACAAGGACCGCGACGCCGCGATCTTCCGCTACGCCCGCTACGGCGTGGTGGGGGACTGCACCGAGATCCTCCCGGAGCTGACCCGAGTGGTGAACGAGAAGGGAGTCAGCCGATGAGCGAGCGTTGCGAGGCGGGTACCCCGCCGAGCAGTGAGCGTGGCCGGCCGGCCCGGTGCCGGAGGCGCCAGGAGGCAAGAGGATGAGTGGAGGACGGGTCCCGGTCGTGGAGGGGCTGTTCACGGAGCAGGACGGCACGGTGCGCCTGCTCGGGTCGCGCTGCGCCACGTGCGGCACGCCCTACTTCCCGGCGTCGTCGTTGTGTCACCACCCCGACTGCGACGACTCCGCCACCGGGGACGCCGCGTTCGGTCCGGCGGGCACGGTGTGGAGCTACTCGTACCAGAACTACCCGCCACCCGCGCCCGCGGTCTACGACGAGCCGTACGTGCCGTACGCGCTGGCCGTCGTGGACCTCGACGACGGCCTGCGGGTGGTGGGGCGGATGCAGTCCGACGACGAGGCCGCGGTCCGGGTGGGGGCGCGGGTCGAGGTGGTGCTCGGCACCGTCGGCCACGACGCCGACGGCAGCGAGCTGAGCAGCTGGACGTTCCGGCCGGTCTGACGCGGGACCGGCGCCATGCGAGACACGTAGCCGACAGGAAATGAGTCCGATGCGAGACGTAGCAGTCGTAGGCGTGGGGTTGCATCCCTGGGGGAAGTTCCCCGACAAGTCGGTCACCGAGCTGTGCCGCCACGCGGTCCACGCCGCCTTGGCGGACGCCGGGATCGGTTGGCGTGACGTCGAGGCCGTCACGGCAGCGAGCTCCAGGTTCTCGGGTGGCAAGGGTTGGGGTCTCAACGGCAACGACGTCGTGGAGGATCTCGGCTCCACCGGGGTGCCCGTCTACAACATGTCGGCCGGGTGCGCCGCCGGCGCCAACTCGTTCAACGTGGGCTGGTCGATGGTCGCCGGCGGCATGCACGACGTCGTGCTCGTCGTGGGCGGCGAGAAGCTGCCCAAGGGCTTCATCCAGACCTCCGGGCTGGAGGACGAGACCGACCCCGAGTACCTGCGCCAGCGTTGCGTGGGTATGCCGGGACCGTCGTTCTGGGCCCTGCTCGCCCGGCGGCGGATGGCCGAGGTCGGCACCACCGAGGAGACGCTGGCCCAGGTCGCGGTCAAGGCCCACCAGATCGGCAAGCACAACGAGAACGCCCGCTTCCGCCAGGAGTTCACCCTCGAGCAGGTGCTCGGCTCGGCGATGGTCAGCGACCCTCTGCGCCTCTACGAGATCTGCCCGGTGAGCGACGGCGCGGCGGCGGTCGTGATCTGCTCGGCCGAGAAGGCCCGTCAGCTCACGACCGATCCCGTCTGGGTGGCGGGCAGCGCCGTGGCCACCGCGCGTTTCGACGACGGCCTGCCGCGAGGCCTGGCCGGGATCGTCCCCGACGGCGAGGCCCACCACAGTGAAGCCGCTGCCGCGGTGGCCCGGGCGCTGGCCCAGGCCGGGGTGGAGCCCACCGACCTCGACTTCACCGAGTTGCAGGACAACACCGTCTACTACGAGCTGGCGTTCCCCGAGGAGTGGGGGCTCTGCAAGCCCGGCGAGGCCGACGACCTGCTCCTGGCGGGGGAGACCATGCCCACGGGCCGGATGCCCATCAACCCGAGCGGCGGATTTCTCTGCTTCGGCGAGGCCACCACCGCGCAGGGGGTGTTCCAGGTGTGCGAGCTCACCTGGCAGCTACGCGGTCAGGCCGGGGAGCGCCAGGTGCCGGACGCGAAGGTCGGGCTGGCGCAGTCGCTGGGCCTGGGCGGCAACGGCGCCGCGACGGTGCTCAAGAGGTAGAGCACTTTCGCGCGGCCCGATCCGCCGATTGGTCATGGGCGGTTCCACCGGTTCGGGTCTCGTTGTGGTTGGTGTTGTGTGCTGGGCGGTGCTGGGTGTAGCTTCCGGTCGCGGGGTTGGGAGGCCCCCGCCCGGGTCTGGTATGGCCCGGGCGCGCGACGGATCCGCGGCATGCGTTGACACGTCGTGGCCCGGCCGATGCCGGGTAGCTGCTTGGGGGTAGCGGGGATGAAGAAGACGGTGGTTCGGGTGGCGATGCTGATCGGCGCGGTGGCCGCGCTCCTGGCCGCGGGTGGCGCCAACGGTCACTTCCGGTAGGTCGTCTGGGCCGGCGGGCGGTCCGCCGGTTCCGGAACTCTCCTAGCTTTTCGTAGATTTCCCCTCAAGTCGGGCGTTCCGTGCCCCGATAGCCCCGGGTATCCACCATGGAGGGTGTCCCGGAGGTTGCTGCATGGAAGCAGTCCGTCGTCGGTGTGTGGGTCTGAGCCCGGCCGAGTGGTTTTTCGTGCTCCTGGGCCTGTCGGCCGTGGGGGCCGCGGGTTGGTTGGCGTCGAGCAGTGCTGCTCCGCCGATCGGTCCGCTGGTGCTGTTCTGCGTGCTGAGCGCGGCCGCGGTGCATTTCGAGGCGATCACGGACGACAGTGCGTTGGTGGGCGCGTCGGCGCAGGGTGTGGTGCTCGCGGCAGCCGTGTTCGTGTTCCGGTCGTCGTCGCCGTTGCTGGCACCGTTGCTGGTGGGGATGAGCGCGGCGTTCTGGCGGCTGCCGCGGTCGCGGCGTCACTGGTTCACTGCGGTCGGCAATCTCGGCGCGGACGGGTTTCCCGCGTTGGCGGCCGCGGTCGTACTTTCGCAGCTGCAACTCGACGGGGCCCCGTCGACAATGGCCCTCGTCGCCGTTTGCATCCCGATAGCCCTCGCCAACGGACTGAGCAATGGGACGATCCTGACGGTCGGGCTCGCGCTCGACCGGCGAGTCGGCCTTCGCGCCGCGGCCCGAGGTATCGCTCCCGCAGCGGTCGGGATGTGGGTGCCCTTCGTGTTCGGCGGGTTCGTGGGGGTGCTGGCGGGGCGGTTCGGGCTGGTGTCGGTGGTGGGGTTGGCGTCGGTGGTGTTGGTGATGGTGCAGACGGTGTTCTTGTCGTTGCGCCGCACGGTCGAGTCGGAGCGGGCGGTGCTGGCCGGGCTGGTGAGCGCGGTGGAGGCGAAGGACCCGTACACGGCCGGCCATTCGCGGCGCGTGCAGCGCTACGCCCGGTTGATGGGGTCGCGGCTGGGGTTCCGGGGTGGGCGTCTGGCACGGTTGGAGCAGTTGGCGTTGATGCACGACGTCGGCAAGCTCGCGGTGCCGAACCACGTGTTGCGCAAGCCCGACCGGTTGGACGACGACGAGTTCGAGTTGATGCGCCGCCACGAGAGCTGTGGTGCGGCGATCCTGGAGCGGGTCCCGTTCCTCGCGCAAGGGGCGGGGATCGTGGGCGGCGCGGGCCGTCGTGACGGCCTCGACGGTGCGGTGTCGGCGGCGCATGTGGTGCACGCGGCGGATGCGTTCGACGCGATGACGTCGACCCGGTCGTATCGCAAGGCGCACTCCCAGGACGAGGCCCACAAGGAGATGCGCACCAAGACCGGCAAGGACTTCCACGGCGGGTGTGTCGGCGCGTTGTTCGCCGAGCTCGACGCCCGTGGTGAGGTGCACGGCGCGGGTTCCGACGACCCGCAGGTGTTGTTCGACGTGGAACCGCCCGACCGCGAGTTGGGCGACACGCTCGACGACCAGTTCGCCCGCACGCTCACACCCACCGAACCCACCCCGGCGGCACCCACCACGACAGCGGCGCGTCCGCGGGCGGCGCGGTCGCGCCCGCGGCACAGCTGGTCGCGTGCGGACCGGACCCGCGCCGGGCTGGTCGTGGCGGGCACGGCCCTGGCGCTGACCGCCGCGCTGGTGCCTGGAGTCGCGTGGTTGGTCCCGGCGGTGTTCGCGCTCGCGGTCGGCCTCGGCGAGCTCGTCGCCCTACGGCCCGTGCACGGTCACGCCCGCCGTCTCTCGCCGATCGCGATCCTCACCGCGCTCGTGGCCCTGCCGTTGACGACCGCCGCAGTGGTGATCGCGGCCGGCGTCACCGGCGCCGCTGCTCTCCAAGCACACGGTCCTCGGCTGTCACGGGCATTGCGGTTCGCGCGCCGCACCGGAGTCGCGGCCGCGACCGTCGGCGTTTACGCCGCGCTCGGCGCGGTCACGCCGTCGGGCACGACCGCGACGTTGGGGGTCCTGATCGTCACGACGGTCGCCGCGATCACCGTCGAGCGGATCACCGTCGGCGAGTGGCACACCACGAGCATGGGCTGGTTGGCCGACGTGTCGATCGTCGCGACCGCACCCCTCGTCGCCCTGGGCACGGTCGGCGCCGCGACCACTGCCGGGCTCGGCCTCGGCGCCGTCACGATCCTGCTTGTCCCCATGACCCTGCTCCTCCAAGGCTACGAACGCACCCACCATGCGCACGAGAACCTGCACGCCTGGGTCCGTGCCGTCGCCGTCGCACCCGAACACGCCGGACTCGTCGTCCCCGGCCACGCCCAGCGCGTCGCGCAATACGCCGACGCCATCGCGACCAGTGTCGGCCTCGACCAGCAGACCCGTGAGCTCCTAGCCGCAGCAGCATGGATGGAACGCGTCGGCGAATGCTGCCTCGACGAGACCTACGTCACCGGGGAGCCGCACCACCGCGACGAGATCATCGAGCAGTCCGCCATGATCCTCAAAGCCTCCGAACAATTCCACGCCGCCGGCCAGATCCTCTGGGCCAGCCTCCAAGAACCCGAGCTCGCCACCACCACACCCGTCGACCGAGCCGGCCAGATCCTGCGCGTCGCCATCGCGTTCGAAGACGCCACCCACGGCACCCTCGAACCCGACCAGCTCCCACGCCTGTTCGCCGTGCTACGCACCAGCCGCCACCACCCGATCGTCGCCGGCTACGCGGAGCGGCTCCAAACCCACGTCGCGCCCCACAGCCACCGCGACCCGTGGGAACCCGTCCGCACGCACGCCCTCCTCACCTGCGGCTGCGCCGCCGCCGTCGACGACTACACCATCCCCGGCGACGAATACGCCTGTACCCAACACGGCCCGGCCACGGTCGACGTCCTCGCCGCGAACCTCGCCCGAACCAACGCCGCCGACCCCATCGACCTGTACGCCGCCACCGCCCGGCTCCTGCACGCCAGCGCCGACTACCACGTCGCCCGCGGCGTCCAACGCGAGCTCATCGTGCGCGTGTTCGGCCACGACCTCGAAGCCGCCGCGCCCGTCGCCGCCGCCGGCTACCAGCTCGGACGCGCCTGGGAACACAACATCGCCGAATGGGCCCGCGAAACCGGCGCCAGCCCCCACGACACCGAAACCCTCCTCTGCGCGGCGGGCACCACCGGCGCCGACGCCTACGAAGCCATCCGCAACACCTACACGGACACCGAGCTCCGACACCGCCACCAACCCGTCACCCGCCAACTCGTCTGACCCGTCAACCCATGACCATCTGGCTAGCCTGCGGTCGCATTTCCGGTCGTGAGGCCAGCCAGAACGGCTCGGGAGATGCCAGCGTTCAGCGGCGGTCGACGTAGAGCGTGCTGCCGGTGACCCGCCGGGTCTTCCGGTCCAGCTCGCAGACGAGCAGGGCCGCGGTCCCGTCCGCGGTGCACGTCCCGCTCACGCAGGGGCCGGCGGCGATGAGGCCGCCAAGATCGGTCGGCGCGACTCCGCCGAGGAGGGCTCGGGCCTGCTCGTCCCCGGCGTGGGCGGCCGCGACCAGCCGCGCCACCTCCGCCTTGCCGTGCTCTCCGACACTGCGGATGGAGCGAACGAAGGCGATCGTGCCGGCGGGGCCTTGGAGGCGCAGTGACCGGGTGCCCTGCTCCAACAGGGACCGGACGTGCGCCCATGAGGGCCGCAGCAGCTGGCGGAGCATCGGACCCACCTCCCAGTGGGCGGCCAGCCGCCGGATTCGGAGGGATCCGTCTTCGTCGGTGAGCTCGTAGACGAGATGGGCCGGGGTACGCAGGACGACGCCGGTCGGCGTGCGCGTCTCGATGGTCACGTGGCGCGCCACGGTCGAGCCGTCCACGACGTCGCCCGCGCCGGACACCGTGATGTCGTTGGGGGCGATGAACGTGTCCCAGAACCGGCTGAGCGGTCCGTCACCGCGGTCGCCACCCGCGGGGTCGAAGCGTCCGCCGACCACCGGCCGGCCACCGACCGGGTCCTCCACGACGTGGTCGCGGGCGAACAAGGCCATCCACGCGTCCTTGTCGTGGGCCGCCACGGCGACGGGTGAGGCGAGCGCCACCTCGAGGGCTCCGGAAGCGGGCGTCGGCGTCATGCCGACATCCTTCCAGGTGCGACCGCGCCGAACGGTTCTCAGGCGTCGGCGTCCTCGGCGAGGTACGTCGCGGCGTAGCGCTCCATCTCGGGGGTGGGCTTCCACCAGCGCGCCACGCCCAGGTCGTCGGCCACGCGGCCGGCCGCCAGGTATCCGGGGCCGCCGATCACCAGGCCGCCGGGGTAGGTGGACGCGCCGCACACGTAGAGGCCGTCGATCGGCGTGGCACTGCTGGAGCAGTCCTGGCTGGGCCGGAAGCAGCCGAGCTGGAGCGGGTTGTAGTCGCCGTGCTTGATCGAGCCCCGCCGCATGTTGGGCAGGCGGATCTCGATGTCCTCGGGCGTCTCCTGGGCCGTCATGAGGATGTTGTCGCCGGTCATGTTGGGCGCGACCTGGCGCCACTTGGCCATCATCGCCTCGGCGATCTCGGGTCCCCGCTTCTCCCAGCCGCCCTCGACGTCGTACGGAGCGTGCGATTGGAAGAACGACACCTGCCGTCCCGGGTAGCGGCTCAGGTGGGGGTCGAAGATCGTCTGGCAGGTGGTGTGCCCGCCCATGGCGTCGACATCGAGGCGGCCGGCGGCCACGTTGCTCCAGTGTTCGATCACCTGGTCGGTGCCCTCGAAGCCGACGATGGTCATGAACGACTCGTTCACGCCCACCTCGGGGCTGACGTAGCGGGGCGCCTCCTCGGAGGCGACGTGGAGCGTGGTGTAGCTCCACTTGTCCCACTCCCAACGATCGACGGCCTCCTTGAGGTCGCCGGACAGGTTCTCGGGCCCGACCAGGTCGGAGAAGGTGCTCTGCGGGTCGAGGCTGGAGACGACCGTCTTCGCGTGGAGCGTGCGCCCTTCCCAGAGCGCCACGCCCGAGACCGCGCCGTTCTCGACCATGATGTCGTCGACCTGCGACGAGTCGAGGATGGTGCCGCCGTTCTTGACGAACTCACGGGCCAGGCCCGAAGCAAGCTTGTGTGAGCCGCCCTGGCAGTAGCACTTGTTCATGGCCCGGTCGAGCAGCAGTGGCACGAAGAAGCCGACGCCCGTCTCCTCGGGGTCCAGGCCCCACATGCACGTCACGTAGAGCAGCAGGGCGCGGATGCGGTCGTCCTCGAAGTGCTCGCTGATGATGTCGAGCGGACTGCGTTCGCTGAGCTCGAGCATCTCCTCGCCCAGCTCGGTGCGTCCCATGGCCTCGATGATGTCGAGCGGGGCCATCGGCGGGATGTAGGTGGCGGGCGCCACGATCTCGCGGGCGATCTTGCGCCACTTGCGCATCACCCGTCCGAAGTTCACCGCGTCGTGCCTGGAGATCCGGTGCCAGGAGTCGACGGTGTCCTCGATCATCCTCGTGAGCAGGATCGACTGCCCGTCGGGGAACACCATCGCCGCCTGCTGGTTGGGCTTGATCCAGACCGTGCCGTGGCGCTCGAGGTCGAAGTCGCGCAGCACCGGCATGAAGTCGACCATCATGTGGTACACGGCGTGGATGTTGGTGTAGTAGCCGGGGAAGAGGATCTCCTCGGTGGCGAGGCCGCCGCCGATCTCGTAGCGGCGCTCCACCAGCACCACCTTCAGCCCGGCCTTGGCCAGGTAGTTGGCGGTGATGAGCCCGTTGGGGCCCGCGCCGATCACCACGACGTCCCACTCGCTCTCCGACGGGAACTCGGAGAAGAAGCTCTGCGGGTGCGGCTGGCCGACCAGTTCCTTGACCATTGCTGGGTGCTCCTGTGGGGAGGGTGCGACCGGCGGGGCCGGTCAGGACCGGTGGGCGGAACGCTTGCCGGGCTCGGGCACGTACCAGGGCGAGGCGTACCACCAGTCGCCGGGGTCGGCGACCTCGTCCTCGATCAGCATGTGCATGAGGTTGTAACCGACGGCCATGAGGCACAGGCCGCCGGGGTGCGCCGCCGACTGGTGCGCCAGGTAGAGGCCTTCGATGCCCGGTACCCGGTAGCGGGCCAGCTCGGGCAGGGGACGCTCGTTCCACCACTGGTCGCGGTCGCACCGGATCCCGTACCAGGAGCCGCCGAGCATCCCGGTGTTGCGCATCTCCTGCTCGTACGGCGAATCGGAGATGACGCGCACCAGGTTGTCGTCGTCGAGGTTCTCGATGATGCACGACAGGCTGGCGCGCATGAACTCGTCCCAGACCCTCTTCTCGCCGGCCTTGTCCATGGCGTCCATGCCGTCGGCGTTGTACTGGGGCGTCGGGACCATCATCCACAGTGGGCCTTCGATGTGACGGCCGGGGTGGGTGCTCTGCGGGTTGGTCTCGTCGTAGAGCGACGACGCGACCATGCCCCACATCGCCTCGTCGGGCGAGAGCGTGAGGTTCACCTGCCGGCCGAGGACGTTCTCGACGTTCTTGAAGTAGATGTCGCGCGACTCCATGTTGAAGAAGCCGCCGGTGAACCGGTCGTGGGGGGCGGGCTTCCGGTACTTCTCGCGGAAGCGGAACTCCTGCTTGGTGAGGTAGTGGCTCATGTAGAGGCTGCCGCCCTTGATGCTCAGGTCGTTGATGCGCTGGAGGAACCCGGCGTCGAGGTGGCGGGGGCCGATCATGTCGTTGAACGTGGGCTTGATGTGCGCCGCGCTGATCACGGCCTTGCGGGCCCAGATCGTCTTCGCGGCCCAGGTGGCGTCGTCGCGCAGGCGCACGCCCTGGGCCCGCCCGTTGCTGATGATGATCTCCTCGACGGGGGAGCAGGTGCGGAACGTGGCGCCGTTGGCGACTGCACAGCGGTAGAGGGCGTGGAAGTAGCCGTGCATGTTGCCCCGCGCGGCGACGGGCTTGGCGACCGCGGGTGGCATCACGGTGGCCGAGCTGCACAGGGCCGGGATCGCGACGCCCTCCATGTGGCCGTGAGCGCCGGAGCTGAGGGCGATGTAGGCCTGGGTGACCTTGAACGGCTCGGTGTCGAGGTACTCGTCCATGAGGTCGAACATCGTCATCTCGAGCAGCTCGCGGGTCCACATGTCGGGCTGGTGCTTCTTGTAGACCTGCATGAACGGGATGTTGTGCTCGTCGAGCTCGGTCCCGTAGGGGTGCGGTGGGCACCAGAACGTGGCCCGCATGAGGTCTCGGAAGGCGTCGTTCCCCGCGAGCATGAGCGTGATCTTCGCCCAGCCCATCATGTCGGCCTCGGTGATCTCGGCGACGCCGTCACGGGTGAAGGCGAAGGAGTCGGCGGCCAGCTCGACGGGGACGTTCGGGTTCCAGTCCATCCGGAACCCGTAGCGCCACAACTCGAGCTGCTCCCAGCCCGGCGCCGAGCCGCCGTAGTTGGCGATGGCGTGCGGCTGGATGCGGATGCCGGCGATCGGCTCGACCGTCTCCTGGGCCCCGCCGCTCTCGGGCCGGTCCTCGAGCACCAGCACGCTCAGTCCCGACTTGGCCAGGTAGGCCGCGGTCGTGGTGCCGTTGTGCCCGGCTCCGATGATGACGACGTCGTAGGTCTCTTCGACGGCCACGGGACCCCTCCGTTCGGCTTCCTGGATCCGGTGCGTGCGTCCCGCGGGGGAGCGGGCGACACCGGGGCAGACGACGGGAGCCTACGCCCCGGAAAGCTTTCCAGCAAGGAATCTCCATCGTGGAGCCCGTCGCTGGACAATTCGGTGTTCCACTATGAGAATGCAGCCTCGGCGCGTTGCGTGGCATGGGAAGCAGGCGGTGCGATCTCGGGGCGAACGGATTGGCGGAAGTACCTCGGGTCATTGGCGGCGCCGAGGCTTGCGGACGCTGCGGCCGGGCCGGTTCCGTCGTGTTGTTTCGCTGTTGATGCTGGTGTCGGTCGGGCTCGCCGGGTCGATCGCGGCGGCGGACCGGCATACGGCCGCCCAGGCGCAGCCGGTAACCACGACGAAGACGGTCGCCCCGTCTCGGAACCACCCGGGGGCGCGGACTGCTGCGCAGCTGACCGTCGGTGGCGATCCCAAGGCCGGCACGCCGGCGGTGACGTTGCCGGATGCTGCGACCGTGCAGAGCCGCCGGGATGCTCAGCGTCCGCCGTCGGGCGCGCGCAAGCTGGACGCTAGGCCCAGCGAAGCGAAGATCGTGCTCGAGCCCAGCAATTTCGTGCCGCCGGCGTCGGAGATACCCCACGGGTTCGACGCGTCGAAGAGCAAGGAGGCGGCCGCCGACCGCACCGAGAACTCGAAGGTCTACGACAATCCGGACGGCACCCGCACGCGTCGCATCTATTCCGGCCCCGTTCACTGCAAGGACGAATCGG
Source organism: Acidimicrobiia bacterium (assembly GCA_046331155.1). GTDB lineage: Bacteria > Actinomycetota > Acidimicrobiia > IMCC26256 > CAWATG01 > JAXLRK01. The sequence goes on along the minus strand of JAXLRK010000001.1, from coordinate 2,284,138 downwards.
GCTCGTGGAAGGACATCGACGTCTCACTGGAGCCGGGCTCGAACGGGAAGGTGAAGACGAAGGCCAATCGGTTCGGGCTCCAGCTCGCCAAGGACGCGTCGGACCCCTTTCTCGGGACCCTGGAGATCGGCAGTACGCACTCGGTGGCCTATGGCGTCGAAGGGGCGCAGAAGGTTGCGGGGTCGGTCAAGGGTTCGGCGGTCGCGTTCAAGGGCGTTCGCGCCGGTGCTGATCTCGAGATCACGGCCACGCCGCGGGGTCTGAAGGAGGCGATCGTCCTGGCGTCGAAATCGTCGCCGCGCCGTTACGTTTTCCCGCTTGTCCTCAAGGGTCTGACGCCGTCGATCGACGCCGCGGGAGGGGTCTCGTTCAAGGACGCCGGCGGGTTGGTGCTGGCACGTGTTCCTCACGGGTCGATGGACGACTCGACCGGGGGCGGGCCTGGGGTCGGGGCATCGTCGAGCGGCGTGACCTATTCGCTCGTCGCGCGGCCGGGCGGCAAGACGGCGCTGCAGGTCGATCTCGACGGTGCGTGGCTCGACGACCCGGCACGGGTGTACCCGGTGCGGGTGGATCCGTCCCTCTACGTGGGCTCGGATTCTGACGACACGTTCATCACCTCGGGAAAGGTCGCGGACAACTCGGCGTCGTCGAATCTCCAGGTCGGGCCGTACACGGTCAACGGTGTGACCTACCGGTCTGTGTCGTACTTGCACTTCTCGAACGTCTACCAGCTGCACTTGGAGAACATCCTCGGTGCGCTCTTGCAGCTGTACAACAACTGGTCTGGTGTCCCGCTGGTGGGGACGTGCACCGCGCGGGGCGTGAGCGTGTGGCGCGTGACCCAGGCGTGGAGCGGGAGCTCGATGACCGGGTTCCCGGGCGCGTCGTACGACGCCAATCTGGCCAACCGAGCGGGTTGGAGCTCGTTCGCACACATCGGATCCCAGGGCTCGTGCCCGAGCTCATGGGAGAACTTCGACCTCACGAACCTGGTGCGGTGGTGGGAGCAGAACGGCAGCCAGAACTTCGGTGTCGCCTTGACGGTCGACCCGGGCAGTGAGAGCGACGGTCTGGCGTACAAGCAGTTCAACTCGAGCAACAACACGAACGTGCCGTTCATCAACATCAACTACACGCCCTACAACGCCTCCTACGCGCCAGACGCGCAGTTCACGACCAATCCGACCAACAATGCTCCCGGTACCATCTACGTGAACGTCACGAACACGAGCGGGCACCCCTGGGCGGCGAACGGGAACATCCGCCTCTCGTACCACATCTACAACCCGGCGACGAACGCCGAGATCGTGCACGACGGGATCCGGACGCTGTTGCCGCAGACGGTGGCGCCAGGCCAGACCGTTCGCCTGCTCGCGAAGGTTCAGAACCTGGTCCCGGGCAACTACGTCATCGGCTGGGACATGGTCGACGAAGGCACGGCCTGGTTCTCGGCCGAGCAGGTTCCGATTCGGAGCCAGAACCTCACGGTCAGCAACGTCGCGCCGTACGCCTCGTCGGTGGTCGGGCCGGCGAACGGTGCCGGCGTTGCCACGACCGCACCGACACTGTCTGTGACCGGGACCGATCCCGACGCCTGGCCCGGTTCGTCGCTCCAATACTGGTTCCGTGCCTGCACCGACTCCAACGCCGAGACCGGCACTTGTTGGAACTCCGGCTGGCAGACGAGCCCGTCGTGGACGCTGCCGTCGGGCCAACTGAACTGGCAGACCAAGTACTACTGGCACACGTACGTCAGCGACGGGATCACGCAGACGAACCCGGCGTGGACGTCGGCGTTCACGACCGTCGTGCCGAGCCCGGCGACCGCGTCGGCCCATTTCGGGTGGGACCCGTATGCCGCCACCGCGGCCGGCGTAAACCTCACCAACAACAACTTCACCACCGGCGCGACTGACGCCGGATTGGAGGGAGCCGGTCCGGCGGTCGACGTTTCGCGCACGTACAACAGCCTCGACTCACGTACCACCACTCCGTTCGGCACGGGATGGAGCTCACCGTTCGACATGTCGGTGTCCACGACGTCGACGACCGCCACCGTCACCTACCCCGACGGCCGCCAGGAGAACTTCGGGAAGAACCCGAGCGGGACGTTCGCCGCCCAAGGCGGTTTCTACTCGAGCTTCCAGAGCGTGTCGGGTGGATTCACGATGTCCGACAAGTCGGGGACGAACTACAGCTTCGGGTCCAACGGCAAGCTTGCGTCCATCGCCGATGCCGAAGGCCATGCCGTCACCTTCGCGTACGACGGCTCCGGGAACCTGTCGACGGTCACGAAGGCTGCGAGTGGACGGAAGTTGACGTTCGCGTGGAGCGGCGGGCACGTCAGTTCCGTGGCCACGGATCCAGTGACGTCGGGCGGATCGCCGTTGGTGTGGAAGTACTACTACTCGGGCAATCAGCTCCTCCAGGTTTGCGATCCGCGCAACAACGCGCAGGGTGGGGGTTGTACGACGTATGCCTACGGTGGCGTCGGCAGCCGACTGTCGTCGATAATGCCGCCCGCGAACCGCGGATCGGATCAGCTCCACTACGCAGCCGATGGGACCGTCGATTGGCGCCAGGACCGCGCCGGCAACAAGTGGACGTACGCCACGTCGACCGTCAGTGGTCAGCGGCATGTGAAGGTCACCGACCCCCGTGGGAACACCGTGGAATCGGTGTTCGATTCGCTGGGCCGTCTCGTGTCCCGCATCGATGCGCTCGGCAAGACGCGGACGTTCGGCTTCGGCGCGGAAGGCTTCCTCGCCTCGGTCGTCGACGAGAACGGAAACCAGACGACCTACAAGACCGACAACCGCGGCAACGTCATCGAGCGTACGACCTCGGCCGCGGCCGGCGTGACGGCCACCACCTACTACTCGTACTTCTCCGGTGCGCCCGGAGATCCGCGCAACGACCGGCTCGTGGCCGTGCGCGACCCGCGCTCGTCATCAGCGTCGGACAACACCTATCTCACGACCTTCACGTACAACACGTCCGGAGATCTCGTCTCGCGCAAGAGCCCGGCCACGGCCGACCTGCCGTCGGGTTCGACCAGCTCGTGGACGTACACGACCGGGGCGGAACCGGCTGTCGGGTCGACCGGGACCATGCCGGCCGGCCTCATCCGCACGGAAGTGGCACCGGCGGGTGGGACGCGGACCTTCTCCTACGACAACAGGGGCGATCTGCGCCGGACCGTGGATCGGGTCGGGCTCCAGACCGATCTGACCTACGACGGCCTCGGCCGGATGCTGACCGGCACCGAGACGTCGAACAGCTACCCGTCCGGCCTGACCACCAGCTACACCTACGACCTGCTCGGCAGCGTGCTGACCGCCACCGAGCCGCGCGTGAGGAACGTCGTCGACGGCCTGAACCACGGCCGCGTTACGACCTACACCTACGACGCGGACGAGAACGTCACGTCGATGGCGCTCTCGGATTCCACGGCCAACCAGGCCACCCGTACGACGACCTTCACCTACGACGCCCAGGATCGCCCCACCTCGGTCAAGGACCCGGCGAACGGAACGGTCACGACGACCTACGACGCGAACGGCAACGTCGCGACGGTCACCGACCAGAACGGCACCGTCACCGCTTCGAACTACACCGCCCGCGACGAGTTGTCGTCGACCGTGCTCAAGGCGTTCGTCGACGATCCGATCACGCCCGGCTCACCCCGTGACGTGACCCTTGCGAGCTACACCTACGACCCGGCGGGCCGTCTCGCGACGTCGGTCGACGAACTGGGCCGCACGACGGCGTACAGCTACTTCAATGACGACCGGCTGATGAAGACGGTCCTGCGCGGGTTCCACGATCCCGGTGGCGCGACCCGCGACGTGGTGCTCGACCAGCGGGCCTACGACAAGGCCGGCAACGTCACGAGCGTGACGTCGGATTTCGGGACAGGACAGCAGCGGACCGTCACCTATGCGTTCGACGCCGCGAACCGGCTCGCGAGCTCCACCTTCAACCCGACCGGCCTCAACCGGAAGACGACCTACGCCTACGACGCGAACGGCAACGTCCTGACGAAGACGCTCTCGGACGCCACGCGCTCAGAGCAGACGCGCTCCACGTACGACGCCGCCGACCGCGTCCTCACCACGACGGTCAAGAACGATGCCACCCCCGACCTCGTCACGACCCTCGTCCGGGACCAGCGGGGGCTGGTCACGGCGTCGACCGATCCTCGCGGCTATGTCGCCGGAGGCGCGCCGAACCCTGCGTACACGACCAACTACGCGTACGACGAGGCTCGCCGGACCAAGTCCGTCATCCTCCCGTCGGTGGCGACGGAATCGAACGGCGGCACGCCGGCCGCGGCCCGGCCCGAGACGGATCTCGGCTACGACACCTTCGGAGACGCGACCCAACAGCGTGACCCGAACGGCAAGCTGACCACGCAGAGCTTCGATCTGCTCGGGCGTCGCAGTGCCGTCACACTGCCCGTGTACACGACGCCTACCGGCACGGTGATCAACGCCAAGGAGCAGTACACCTACGACCCGACCGGCAACGTCAAGACCGCCGTGGACCGTCGTGGCCAGACCACGTCGTTCGACTACGACAAGCGCAACCGAGTCGTCCGCCAGACCGACCCGAAGCTCGCGGCGTTGCCGGCCGCCGGCGTGACCCGAACGGCATACGACGACGCGGGCAACGTCACCTCGACCGTCGATCCGACCGGTGCACGCAAGGAAGCGACGTACGGCGACCGCAACCAGATGGCGACCTCCACGACGGTGGTCCGATCCGGAGCCACGTCGACGCGATACGTCACGGCATACACCTACGACGACCTCGGTGATCTCACGACCGTCACGAGCCCCTTGAACGAACTCACCTCGATCACCTACAACGCCGCCCAGGAACCCATCTCGGTCCGGGACCCGTCCGGGAACGCAACCACACTGGTCCGCGACGTCGCCGGCCGACTGATCAAGAGCACCGATCCGCTGGGCCGAGCGACGTCGGCGACCTTCGACCAGGCCGGACGCCAAACCGCCCTCATCCGCTCCGGTGCGGCCGGCGGGATCCTGAGCACAACCTCGTTCGCATACGACGCCGCCGGGAACCAGACGTCGACCACGACGCCAGCCGGTTGGACGACGAACCGCGCCTACGACGCCGCGAACCGGATCACAACCATGACCGAGCCGGTTTCGGCCGGCACGTCGATCACCACATCGATCGGATACGACACGGCCGGCAACCCCACCCGCACCACCGACGGCCGCAACAACAACGTCATCACCTCCTACACGCCGTGGAACACCGAACTGTCACGCATCGAACCAGCGACGACCGCGTACCCCAACGCGTCCGACCGGACCTTCACCACGACCTACGACGCCGGAGGGCTGCCGGTGCGGATCGACGAGCCCGGCGGTCTGGCCCGCGCCCGGACTTATGACGAGATGGGGAACCTCAGCTCGGAGACCGGTAGCGGTGCCACCACCGCGACCCGAACGCTCGGCTACGACCTCGACGGACGTATCACCTCCGCCGGCCACCCGTCGGCGACCGAGCAGTTCACCTACGACGACCGGGGCCTGGTCACGGCCGCAACGGGCGGTGCGGGAAGCTCGAGCTTCGCGTACGACGCCGACGGCCGCCTCACCAGCCGTACCGACGCCGCGGGAACCGCGACGTTCGGATGGGATCCGCGGGGACTGCTCTCCTCGGCGACCGATCCGATCACCGGTACCACGCAGCGATACGCCTACGACGCGGCCGGCCAGCCGGCGACACTGAACTACGGCACGAACGCGGCCGCCCGAACCTACGGGTTCGACGAGCTCGGCCGGCTCTCGAGTGAGGCCGTCACCCAGAAGCCCGTGACTTCGACGGCCGCCACCGACGTCTATGTCGACGGCTCGTCCGACACCTGGATCGACACGCCGAACGCAGCGAAGTTCAACGTGCCAGGCGACCTCGATCTCCGCATCGACGTCGCTCCCGATCAGTGGGTATCGGGTTTCTGGATGGGGCTGATCACCAAAGCGAACGTGGCGTCGGGCGACTTCTCGTATTCGTTCGAGATCTCCGACGACGGCCACCTCGCACTCGCGTGGAGTCCCGACGGCAACGCGTTCAACGAGTCCTACTCGACCGCGCTGCCACCAGGCACCGACGGCTCGCCGCTCTGGCTGCGCGCCACGCTCAAAGCCAACAACGGCGCGGGCGGCACCGACGTCAAGTTCTACACGTCCACCGACGGTTCGACCTGGACGCAACTCGGCGCAACCGTCACGACGCCAGGAACGACCTCGATCCAGAACACGTCGTCTCCGGTGAGCATCGGTGCCTACGGGCCGGGGAGCTGGGACTGGCTCGTCGGCAAGATCGTCGCCGCCGAGATCCGCAACGGCATCGGCGGTACGAGCACCGCGAGCTTCAAGAGCTCCGAGCTGAACACGACGACACCGTCGCCGTACACGGACTCGACCGCAACACCATGGACGTTCCACGGTACCGGCTGGAACCTCGACGTCACCTCCACGCCGGCACCACCACCGTCATACAACCTCAACTACGGCTACGACGCCGACAACAACCTCACGACCAAGACACTGTCGAGCCCCTTCGCGATCGCCGGGCTCGGCACCAACACCTACACCTACGACCGTGCCGAACGTCTCGTGTCGTGGGCTCCACCCGGCGCGCCGGCCGTGACCTACACCTACGACAACTCGGGGAACCGGACACAAGCCGGTACGCAGACCTACACCTACGATCAACGCAATCGGCTGGTCTCCGAAACCGGCTCGAACCCGGCATCGGCCACCTACGCGTACACCGCCCGAGGGACACTGTCGTCCCGCACCGTGGGAGCCACGGTCACGCCCTCGACGTTCGACGCCTTCGACCGGCAACTCACCTCAGGATCCGACACGTTCCAATACGACGCGCTCGACCGTGCCGCCAAACGCAACTCGACCGTGTTCACCTACGCAGGAATCAGCGACGCCGTCGTCAACGATGGCACGTTCACCTACTCGCGAACACCAGGCGGCGCCGCGATGGCGCTCGCCAAGAGCACGACCAAACTCGCGGTCTCCGCCGACCGTCACGGCGACGTCATCAACACGCTAAACCCCACCACCGGCGCCGTGGCCGACTCCAAGGCCTACGACCCATGGGGCTCCGTGACCGCCCAAACCGGCACCACCGGCCCATCGATCGGATACCAAGGCAACTGGACCGACCCGAACAGCAGCCGCGTCGATATGGGCGCACGCTGGTACCTCCCCGGCCAAGCCACCTTCGCCACCCGCGACTCCCTGACCTTGCCCGTAACCGGCACCGCCTCACTCAACCGCTACACCTACGCCGACACCAACCCCCTCGCCAACGCGGACCCATCCGGACACTACGCAGTTCCCGTTCCGCTTCCGCCCCTCCCGCTGCCGACGTGGCTCGGCGGCGCCGCCGCGGGCACCGGCGCGGCCGCCGGCGGCGCCGCGGTCGGAGCCGGCGCAGCGGCGGCCGGAGGCGCCGTGGTACTCGTCGGCGCCGGCGTCTACTTCGTCGCGACCGCTCCCGCTGCCGGTGACCCGAACGAATGCGCGCACCTGGCCGACTGTCAAGACGGTGGCATGGTGCTCGCGCCGGCAATCGACGTGATCTACCAGCTCAACGCGATGCAAACAGCCAACCGTGCCTTCACGCAGGACCTGAATACCTCGACCCGGTTCTGCACGGCCTGCACGCTCGGACGTGGCACGGGCACGGTATCGACCCCGGTTCGCCGTCCTGTCGGTGGGACGACGGCGGGCAACGGCAAGGCGGGCACGGCCACGAAGCAGAAGGCCGCGCCGCCATTGGCGTTGTCGCCACTGAGCCCGATCTTCGGAACGACCATCATCACGGCAGTGCAAGGCCCCACACTGGGGATGTTCCTGCAGCCCGAGTCCATCGCCAGCGTGATCGCGCGGGCGACGCCCCTGGCCGCAGCCCCGGAGATGAGTGCGGCGACGACGGTCATCCCCCAAGCCGTCGATCCCGGAGCCTCGACGGGGAGCGCGGGGGCATTCGGCCCACTGGGCAGTACCTGGACATCCTCGACACTCGTCGACCAACGCCTCCCATGGTCCACCGGCCTCGACCAAACCGTCGCTGGCCTCATCACCAAGACCGGCGAACCACCCACCGGCCCCCAACAACCCAACCCCCGACCGATCCCGCTGCCCGGCCCCTGGAAGAGCCGTACTCAGCCGAGCGACGACTGCGAAGACTGGGACTTCCAGGCGTGGCGCCTCGACAATCCCGACGCCAATCACAGTTGCGTATACGCCACCGACTGGCGGAACTCCGCGCGCGGCCGCTCCACTGCCGCCATACGAGAAGGGCTTCCCGCGCTCCGGCAGGCCTACGTCAACGACGTCAAATCGATCGGCGACGTCGCAGCCGAATGGCAGAGGGCTGGCGCGAGTCCCGAAGAGGTCGCACGTGAAGCGTGGGCCGATCGACGAGCGCTCGGGATCCAGTACAAGAACCTCACGCCGCCCGACATGCTTGAACGAATCACGGCACGTAACCTCGCCAAACATGGAGACCCGCTCGGCCCGACCATCGACTTTCTCCGCGACGTTAAGGGCTACTCGTGGGAGCAGATCATCGAGCGGGCGCGGACGCCTGGCGGCAAGGACTTGGGCTTCTGATGGCCGTCGCCGTCGTACGCTGCTTTGGCAAGTTCTCTGACGTGAGGACATGGTCTCCATCAGTGCGCGACCTGGCCGAAGGGGCGCACGCCGAAGGGTGGCGAGACGTCGATGGCGTCTTCGCCGATGGTCAGTCTGGCTGGTTGGCGATCGTCAGGTTCGATGACACGCTGTTCGTCGCTCGACCTGGTGAGGAACGACCACTTAAGAGCGTCGAGCTCGTCGAGCTCGTGCCGGGCTCAATCGCCGTGCGCGAGGTACGGCTCCGATTCCAAGACCGAGTGGTGTGGACGTTGTCCTACTCGCCGCTCGAACCGCCCTGCGATGAGAACGATCCAACGCCGTTTGCCGAGCCCGAGGACTTCGATTTCGGGGAGTACGTACGCTCCTTGGTGCTCGATCGCGACCGGCAGGCGGGAGTCTTTCGGCGAGGTGCCTCGTGAGACCGGTGGTGGGATGTATCTACGCCGTGCTCCTCGTTGCGGCATCGTGGCCGTGCTCGTGATAGGTATGGCCGGTACGGTGGGCGCGGCGGGGCAACAAGGGTGCACGAACCGCCGGTGTCGATGGTGAACCACCCTGGGTCTGTTGGAGGCTCGTTCTATTGGTTTCCAACCCCGGCGGGGTCGGTCTGGTGGGCAGTGTAGAAGAGGATGTCCTGACCGTTGTTGAAGTTCGGTGACGGTCCGGGTTCATCGTGTCATGCGACGTTGGCAGTATCGCACGTGGGTGTGACAGCTTCGACGTGACGAGCGAGCGCGGCGACGAGGAGCGGCATCTGGCCGTGGCCCTTGAGCCGCCGGAACTTCCGTTCCGCGTTGAGCATGCCGGCGGCGCACCACCGCTTGATCATCTTGCCGTCCCGCCACCGCTTCACGTTCCGTGTCGTGTCACGCGCGATCGAGATCATGCTCTCGATGCAGTTCGTGTTCGTCAGCGACGCAGCGAGCCGGCCGGTGACACCGAGCCGCCGGACGGTGAACATGTCCTCGAGGCCTTCGCGCAGGCTCGACGCCGCGTCGGGCCAGCGGTCCTCGAACTGGCGGGCGAGGTCACGACACGCGCGTACCGCAACTGTCTCACGTCACCCTGACAGACAGGGTGATCGGCGTCATCAGGTCGAACACAGTCGGTACGTAGGCCTACGCGTACGAATCGTGTCGGCTGCAGGTTCCAGGGGGTCTTGCCGAAGCGCGCACTGCCTTCGAGCGGGCGAACCGACCAATCAGACGGGGATGAGGGGCACGGCCCGTCCGAGTGCAGTGACGATCGGCCTGAGGTCACGCTCGTCGGACGTCACCACGCCGTAGCCGTGCCGGTGCGCTACGAGCACGACGTGGACACCGACGACATCGCTCGCCTCGGCCTTGCCGGCGAGGGCGCCGACCTCGTGCGCGAGATCGTCAGCGAACGGAACCGTCTCACAGCCCCGAAGGAATCGTCGCAGCTGGGCCTGTCGTGCTGAACGGCTCACCTGTGCGACGACCGGTGCCGTGGTGACGGGTAGGAGTCCGAGCTCGAGGCGAGCCCGGTGGTCGGCCCAGACTTCGCGAGCCGATCGGTCGGCCGCGATGAGAGCGCCGGCGTCGTAGACGACCGTCACGCGGTCCTGCGCCGCCGGGTCGACGTCCGCTTGCGGAGCTGGCGCTTCACACGTTCCCGTGCGGCGGCCATCTCCGCGTCCGTCAGTGCGCCGTGTTGTGCCTCCCACTCGGCAACAGCGGCAAGGCCGTCTCGGGCCAGAAGCGCACGGCGGGCGGCATCTGTCATCCAGGCGGAAACACTGACGCCGTCCTCGGTTGCCGCAACGAGGACCCGCTCGTGGACATCCGCGTCGACGGTTATGGCGAGCTTCGGTGACGGCTTCCCTCGAGGCATGCGCAAAGGATACTACTGTAGTAGGAGGGATCGCCGGTCGCACTCCCAGCGCGGACGGTATCGGGTCAGCGGGGGTAGTTGGCCTCGATGAGCGTCACCAGCCGGCGCAGGGACTCGTCGATCGACTCGAGGTCTGCGGGCGACGAGGTGCGGAGCAGCTCGTGGGTGCTGGCGAGGAAGGCCTCGAACGCCTTCTCCTCCGTGCGTTCACCTTCGGGGGTGAGGCGCACCCGCTTGCTGCGGCGATCCTCGGGATGGTCGGTGCGGGTGACGAGGCCGAGGTTCTCGAGCCGGCGGAGCATCTTGGTCATGCCCCCAGTGGAGATCTCCAGGGCGGTGGAGAGCGCGTGCGGGGCGAGCTCGTAGGGCGAGCCCGAGCGCCGCAGAGCCGAGAGCACGGCGTAGTCGCTCGGGTTCAGGTCGAAGGGCTTGAGCACCGTGGCCTGGAACCCGTCGATGAGGACGCTGAGCCGCGCGAGAAGAATGATCAGGATCAGGCCCGACGTGTTGGCCGAACCCGCGTGCTCGCGCGCCCACGCCTCGGCGAAGTCGTCTACCCAGCGCGCTTCGTCCACGGTGGCCGGCCTCCCGCCCGGTGCTCGTGCGGATCGTCGGGTGTCGTCGCCTCGATCGTAGAGGTCCGCGGCCGCCCGCCGGGGCCCTATCAGCCGGACCCCGGCGATGCGGTGGGGAGCCCCGCGTCCGTTGCGGCTTGCAGGAGGCGGTCGTCGTAGCCGACTACCCCGGCCAGGTCGGGTCCGAGGGTGGTGGCCGCGGCGAGGTGCAACGCGTCGAGCGTCCGCAGCGTGGCCGGATCCACCCGGCCGGCGCGGTCGAACGTGTCGGCATCGATACGGATCACGTCGCATCCGGCCAGGAGGCGTTCGGCGCGCGCGAGGGCGCGCCCGCCCGCTCGCCGCGCCGCCCGGCGGAGCTCGGTGCGGTGGAGATCGGAGACGAGCCAGCGCCTCCGGGCCAACCATCGACGCAGCGCCGGTGTCTCGGGCTCCGGGCGCACCAGCTTGGCCAACGCCGACGTGTCGACGTACCAGACCGTCATCTCGTCACCTCAGCGCTCGTGGGCGCGCATCTCGGCCAGCATCTCCGACACCGATGATCCCGTGTCGGGCGGGAGGTCGGCGTCGAGGTCGCGCATGAGGTCGCGGAGCGAACGGCCCGGCCCCGGAGCGATGCGTCCCTGGTCCACGAGCGCCGCGTACCCGGTCGGCTCCTCGAGCGGCACCATCTTGGCGATCGGGCGGCCGCGGTCGGTGACCACGACGGATTCCCCCGCGCGGACCCGCGCCAGCCAGCGGCTCGCATCCCGGCGCAACTCCCGGACGCCGATGGTCAACATGTGCGACATGGTAGCACCTGAGTCCCCGGCCCCCCGAGCGTCGCGGCGGCGCGCGCCCGCGGGCGCGTGGGGGCCTGAGCCGCGGCGTGACGCGACGCGCCCGCGGGCGCGGCCCAGCGGGCGAGCGCCTGCCCGCCCAGGTACCTCGACGCGAGGTGGGTGGCGCCGTCGCGGCTCTTCGGCGCCCGGCGTCGTGACTCTCGACCCTGGGCCCTGCCCGACGGCACCCGGAGACTGTGACGCGGGGCCCGGGAACTGCCCGCCCACGAGCGTCCCCGGAATCCGGACGGAGGTTGCGCCATGGGCGACATGATCAACGACGACGCGGTGGACGAGAAGGAGGCGCGAGCGCCGAGGCTGCCCCCGGCCTGGTTCAAGCACGCGTTCTGGCGTGTCCACCGCGCGCTCTACCGGTTCGGCGGTGGCCGACTCCTGTGGACCCCGGCGAGCCGGCGTGGCTGGGGCGCGCTGCATCTCACGGCGATCGGCCGGAGGAGCGGGCGGGCGCGGCCGGTGATCGTCGGCTACATCGAGGACGGTCCGAACCTGGTCGTCCTGGCGATGAACGGCTGGGACGACGGTCATCCCGCTTGGTGGCTCAACCTGGAAGCCCACCCGGACGCGGTGGTGCGCCTCCCGCACCAGGCACCTCGCGCCGTGCACGCCCGCGTCGCGGTGGGCGCCGAACGGGACCGCCTGTGGGGACGTTGGGCCGCGATCGACGTGGGTCTCGACGAGTACGCCCGCGGGCGGACGGTCGAGACGCCGGTGGTCGTGCTCGAACCGGAGGCGGGAATGCACGACGCCGCGCCGGACTCCGGGGAGTGACCCGATCGCCGCGGCGGTGAGGCCCGCGGTTCCGCCCCGATCGGCTACGAACCCGCGCCCGCGGGCGCGTCGACCGTGACGCCGAGGTTGAGGGGGATCGAGGCGAGGTTCGCGAGGAACCAGTCGAGCGGCTCGGCCCGCCACCACTCGACGTCGCGGCAACCGAGGTCCTCGGCCACCTCGCACGCGGTGAGGTACCCCGACGCGAGGTGGGTGGCGCCGTAGGGGTGGATCGAGTTCGACAGGTAGAGGCCGGGGACGAAGCTGCGCGAGGCCCCGCCGTTCAGGATCCCCGGCAGGGGCCGGTTCTCGCCGAACTGCTCGGGGATCGCGCTGCCGCCGATCATGTTCCCCCGGATGGCGGACGGGTTGTTCATCTCCTGGTGGCGCGGGGTCATCACGTGCCGCTCGACGACGAGGTCGGAGAAGCCGGGCGCCTCGGCCTCCATGCGCTCCGTCATCGCGTCGGCGAGGGGTTCGGCCAGGTCGGCCGGGTCGTGCCAGGCGTCCCAGCCGGCGAGACCCCCGCCCCTCCACCGGCGGGGGCAGGGCGGGACGCTGGCCCACACGTACGCGGTGTGGCACCCGGGCGGGGCCTGGGTGGGGTCGGCCCGGGTGGGGAGAAACCAGCCGCCCATCGGGTCGTCGGGCATGATCCCGGCGGCCAGGTCGGAGAAGCCGCCGCGCATCACGTCGAGCGTCTCGCCGCCGTAGTAACCCACCCACGAGCGCTGCACCGCCGGATCGCGCCTCGCGGCCGCGAACTGCGGGTCGCCGTCGAGGGCGTACATCACCGCGAGGAGCTGTGGGTCGTCGTAGTTGAAGGCCTTGACCCTCCGGGCGCGCTCCGGGCCGATGACCTCCTCGCCCAGGAGGTCGAGGAAGGTGGGGGCGAGGGTGAGGTTCGAGACCACCACGCGGGCCGTCACCTCGGCGCCGGGGTCGGTGGCGTGCGGGCCGAGCCGGACACCGAGCGCCCGACCCGAGGAGTCGGTGAGGATCCGCTCCACCGGGCTGGTGCTGTGGATCTCCCCTCCGTTCGCCAGCACGCAACGCACCAGCGCGTGGGTGAGGGCGTGCGAGCCGCCCCGGGCCGTGTGGCAGGCCATCAACTGGAAGCCGGCCAGGCTGAGGGCCAACGGCCCGAGGCGGCGATGGCTCGGCCACTGGCCCGTGAACTCGCCCAGCGCGGCCGGCGTGGTGCGAGCCTCCTCCGACTCGAAGAGCATCCCGAGGAGCTCGAGTCCCGTCATGCGCAGCAGGTCGTCGCCCGAGACGGGCAGGCCCAGGCGCTCGAGCAGCGCGCCGTTGAACGCGGCCGTGCGGTCGAGCAGCGCCGCGCTCGGCGGGCCGTAGAGCCCGCGGCGGGTCAGGTGGAGGGTCTCGTCGAGGTGCTCGCCGAGGTAGGCCCCGACGGACGCGGCCACGTCGGCGTCGTGCTCCGAGGCGGCCCGCAGGCTGGCGTCGGTGACCGCCGGGTCCAGCGCCTGCACCACGCTGGTGCCGCCGGGGAAGGTCTTGGCGAACAGCACGTCGGTGCCGCGCAGCTCCAGGCCGTGCCGGGCCAGGTCGAGGTCGGCCATGGCCGGGCTCATGGCCGGTACCAGCCACACGGCGTGCGGATTGTGCAGGTATCCGGGGAGGCCCAGCTCGACGGTGTCGCAGTGGGCGCCGCACTGCCCGCGCGCCTCGAACACGCCGACCGAGAGGCCCGCGTGGGCCAGGTAGGCGGCGGTGGTGAGCCCGTTGATCCCGCCGCCGACGACCACGACGTCGAAGTCGGTCATCGCCGCGCCGCCGGTCGCCGGGACACCCGGGCGCTCAGGCCTCGGACGGCGGCTCGATCGCCACGGCCCACACCTCGGGCAGGTCGGTGCGCAGCACGTGGAACGACGCCGCGCCGTCGGTGCTGACGATCAGCTCGCCCGCGGTGGTGGCGGCGACGACGAGCTCGCCGTCGGCCTGGAGCGCCTGGCGCTCGACGTTGCCGGTGAAGCCTTCGAAGGCGGTGTCCCAGTGCAGCGGGACCTCAGCCGTGGGGGCGACGAAGATCGCGGCCTCGGGACCGCCGTCCTCCCACATCGGCGGCGGGCCCGACGACGACGACATCACGAGGTGCGGTCCGCTCATCGTGAGGCCCTGGGTGTAGCCGCGGTCGACGCCGTCGTTGTCCCAGGACCACGTCCGCCCGCCGTCGTTGCTGCGGTGGAAGCCCATCCCGGTGGTGGCGAAGAGGTTGTCGCCCTCGGCGACGACGTGGTGCACGTCCTCGTAGAGGCCGTCGTTGCGGGCGTCCCAGGTCGCGCCCCGGTCGCCGGACACGGCCACCCCCCCCACCTCGACCCCGACCAGGATCCGGTCGCCGGAGCCGATCACGGTGTTGACGTTGGCCGGGCCCCACGGCGAGTGCCAGAAGTCGTGGTTCGCCACCTTGGACAGGTCGATCTCCGACGGCTCGCCGCCGAGTCGCCACAGGGCGGCCGGCTCGAGGCCTGCGTAGACCTCGCCCCGGTCGCCGAGCGCGACGGTCCAGACGGTCTCACCCTCGAGTCCGAGCCCTTCCCACGCGCCGGCACTCCGCCGTTGGACGCCACGGCCGTCGACCGCGGCCACCACGGCCCCGTCGCCGGTCGCGACCGAGGTCGCCCGGTGTCCCTCGAAGTGGCGCTCCAGCGTCTCGCCGGCACCGTCGAGGCTCACCAGGAGCAGGCCGTCGGCGGTGGCGAGCCAGGCCCGCCGGGCCCCGCTCATCGCCCGGCCGCCGAGCCCGAGACCGTGCGGGCGATTTCGTCGAGCACCAGGCCGGCCACGGTCATGCCCGACATGGTGGCCTGGTGGGTGCCCATCCCCGGTGCGCCGGCGTCGCAGCCCGTGAGGAACAGGCCCGGCAGGGGAGTGGCCGGCTTGGGCTTCTTGGTGCCGCACTGGCCCACGATCTGACCGACACCCACGCACTCGCCGCCCTGGCCCGGCAGAACCGAGTCGCGGGAGTGGGCGGAGATGTCGCCGGGACCGTCGTAGGAGCGCCGCTCCACGTGGTCGAAGACGTCGGGGAACACCTTCGCCAGGGTGCTCTCCACCCGCTCGTAGAGCGCGTCGATGTTGGGCTCGGCCGGGTCGGCCGGAGCGGGGGAGCCGGTGATGATCACCTGCTTGCCCGGAGGCGCCATCGACGGGTCGAAGAACGACGGGACGCTGATGAACACCACCACGTCGTCGGGTATCTCGCCCCGCAGGAAGGCCTCGTAGCGCTCGACGTTCCACCAGGTGTCGTCGCCGTAGATGATGTAGCAGCCCTGGTCGAGCACCGGCGCGTCGAGCTGGTAGCGGATCGTGGCCCAACCCCAGCCCGGCACCAGGTTCTCGACCCACGTCACGTAGTCGGCGTCGAAGTTCTCCCGGCCCGCGAGCTTGAGGATCGTCGGCTGGATCCCGGCGTCGCTCACCACGATCGGCGCCTCGAACCGGCCCCGCGAGGTGGTCACGCCCGTCACGCGGCCGTCGGCGACGTCGATGCCGGTGACGTCGGTGCCGAGGAGGATCTCGCCGCCCCGCTCGCGGATCGCGTCGGCGATGTCGTCGAGGACCCGGCCGAAGCCGCCGTGGTAGTAGCCGCCGCCGCCCTGGACGACGATCTCCTGCATGATCTTGATCTGCTCCGACGCCGCGACGAGGTCGATGGGCTCGGCGAGCGACGCGTTGGCGTGCAGGGCCAGGTAGCTGTAGAGGGGCCAGGGGACGTCGCGCGTGGCGAGGTAGTCGTGCATCGACGTGTCGTCGAGCTCGTCGAGCTGCTCGGGCGTGAGGCTCACCATCTCGGCCATCACGACCATGGCCTTCTCACGGTCGGCGTCGTCGAGGCCCCACAGGTCGAAGAACGGCGTGGGGTCCATGCCGGAGCTCTGGGGGCTGACGATGGTCTTGTAGCTGCCGTCGGGTTGCTTGAGCGACACCGACGCGCGGTCGAGGAGGATCTGGCCGAGCTTGTCGGACATCCCCAGCGCGGCGAAGAGCTGCTTGAAGCCCGGCTCCTTCATCGGGACCTGGAGCTTGGGTCCCAACTCGTAGCGGAAGCCGTCGCGCTCGGCGGTGACGGCCTTGCCGCCGGTGCGGTCGTTGCGCTCCACCAGCAGGACCCGGGCGCCCCGGTGGGCGAGCATCGCCCCGCAGGACAGGCCGCCCGGCCCGCCGCCGATCACGATGACGTCGTATCGGTTGTCGCTCATCGGGTGCTCCCTCCCGTGACGTCGAGGCCGAGCGCCTCGCCGACGACCTGCGCCCCGAGGTATCCCGGACCGCCGATGATCATCCCACCCGCGTAGTTCGACGCCCCGCACGTGAACAGTCCCGGGATGGGCGTCTCCACCCGCGAGCACTGGTCGTTGGGCCGGTTGAAGCCCATCTGCAGGTTGGTGTACGAGCCGTGCTTGATCGAGCCCCGCTTCATGGTGTGCAGCTTGGCCTCGACGTGGGTGGGGGGGTATTCGCGTCGCAGCACGATCCGTCCGAGGTCCATGTGGCGCTCGATCAGCTCCAGGCACTCGTCGCCGAAGCGGGCCATCCCGTCGGCCGACCAGTCGTCGTCGTAGAGCACCACCTGCTCGGCCCGCACGATCTCGTGCCCGGCCGGCGCCATGGTCCGGTCGTGGCGGCTGGGGACGGTGACGTGGACCCACTCGCCGCCC
Source organism: Acidimicrobiia bacterium (assembly GCA_046331155.1). GTDB lineage: Bacteria > Actinomycetota > Acidimicrobiia > IMCC26256 > CAWATG01 > JAXLRK01. Next base: position 2,266,712 of record JAXLRK010000001.1, on the reverse strand, counting down.
CCGGCGGTGCCCGAGTCGACCCGCTCCAGGTGCTCGTGGAGGTCGTCCTCGGTCTCGAGGCCGAGGAACGCGATCATCGCGTCGCCGACTCGCGCTTCGGGGTGGCGGTGGGTGGCGTCGCCCTCCACGCCCAGGTGCAGGCCGAAGAGCGTGCGCTCCTCCCACTCCCACGGCTCCACCGCGTGGCGCAGGTCGGAGGGGAGGTTGTCGGCCCCCACCAGTTGCAGGAACGTCTGCTCGGGGTTGAGCGTGGACGCGATGGCTCGACTCTCGAAGCGGTGCCCGTCGGCCACCTCGATTGCCACCGCGGCGCCGGAGCCGTCGAGCTCGATGTCGGTGACCTCCGAGCCGTCGAGGATCTCGCCGCCGTGGCCCACGAACACCCGGTACAGCGCGGAGGAGAGCCGGTGGGACCCGCCCTTCACGAGGCCGGCCGCGATCATCCGGCACAGGTAGACGGGGTAGAGGTAGCCGAGCGGGTCTTCGAGGTGGAAGCCCCACATGGCCGGGAACGACAGCAGCGCCATCCGAACGCGCGGGTCGGTGAAGCCGTAGTGGTCGAGGATCTCGATCGGGCCGAGGTCGGAGATCTCGTTGAGGCGCTCGCCGATCTCGGTCTCGCCGATCTCCACCACCTGGTCGACGACCGGCAGCGGCAGCCGGTAGGTGAGCGGGATGATGTACTGCTCCAGCATCGGCTGGAACTCGGTCCACATACGGCGGAACACTCCGGCGTCGTGTTCGCTCACCGTGGCGATCGAGGCGATCGTCTCCTCGGGGTCCTTGGTGAAGCACAGCGCCCGGCCGTCGTCGAACGGGAACGCGCACGCCACGTGCGGGTACACGTAGCGCAGCCCGTAGTCGGGGAGCGCCAGGTCGCGGTAGGCGGGCATCACGTCGCTCATCATGTGGTAGATGGCGTGGAGGTTGAGCCGGAAGCCGAAGTACTCGTCGGTGTTGAGGCCGCCGCCGGTCTCGTGGCGCCGCTCGACGAGCAGCACCCGGGCCCCCGCCTTCGCGAGGTACGACCCGCAGATGAGCCCGTTCGGGCCGCCGCCCAGGACGATGGCGTCGTAGGTGTCGGTGGTGGTGACGTTCCCGAGGGTCGCGACCATCATCGGCCTCCGCTCGCGTCGTCGGCCAGCCACTTGGGGCTCACGCCGAGGTCCATCGGGACGTCCATCATGTGCTCCACGAACCAGTCCCACGGTCGGGCGGTCCACCAGGCCTGGTCGCGGCAACCGTGGTCCTCGGCCACTTCGCAGGCGGCCAGATAGCCGGTCGCGAGCCAGGTTGCCCCCATCGGGTGGATCGAGTTCGACAGGTAGAGGCCGGGCAGGAACGTCCGCGACGCGCCGTCGGTGATGATCCCGGGCACCGGGCGGTTCAGGTAGAACTGGTCGGGCGTGACGGCGCCGCCGAGGATGTTGCCCACCACCGACGACGGGTTGTTGCGCACCTGGTCGAGCGGGTTCATGGCGAAGCGCTCGACGATCAGGTCCTTGAAGCCCGGGGCGTACTCCTCGATGCGGTCGGTCGCCGCGTCGGCCAGCGCTTCGGTGAGGTCGGGCCAGGCGTCGATCCCGCCGGTGATCGTGCGCCCCTGCCAGCGGCGCGGGTGCGGCGGCACGTCGACCCAGATGAACGCCGTGTGACACCCCTCGGGCGCCTGGGTGGGGTCGGCCCGGGAGGGCATGAACCAGTTGCCCATCACGTCGTCGTCGATGACGCCGGACACGAGGTTGACGTTGTGGCGGCGCATGTCGTCGATCGTCTCGCCGCCGAGGTAGCCCATCATGGCCCGTTGGATGCCCGCGTCCCAGGCCGCGCTGGCGAACTCCACGTCGCCGCTCAGGCTGTAGTACACGCCGAAGAGCACCTGCTCGTCGTAGTGGAACCCGCGGATCCGGTTGGCGATGTCGGCGCCGACGGTCTCCTCGCCGAGCAGGTGCAGGAACGTGGGCCCGGCCGACACGTTGGAGACGACCGTACGGGCACGGATCTCCTCGCCCGGCACGAGGGCGTCGCCCGAGAGCCGGATGCCGACGGCACGGCCGTCCTCCACGAGGATCCGTTCGACCGGGCAGGTGGTCCAGATCTCGCCGCCGGCCCGGGCGGTGGCCTTCACCAGCGCGTGGGTGAGGGCGTGGGATCCGCCGCGGGCGTTGTGGACGGCCATCGGGCCGCCGAGGCCGGCGAGGAAGACGGCGGCCAGGGAGCCGATGCGCCGGTGGATCGGGGGCAGGCCGCTGATCCAGCCCACCGACGCGGTGGTGGTCTTCACCTCGTCGGAGTCGAACAGCAGGTCGAGGCCCTCGAAGCCCGTCATGTTGACGAAGTCGGCACCGGTGACGGACAAGCCCTGGTGGGCGAGGAACCCGTCGAGGAGCTTGTACATCCGCCCGAGGGTGTCCTCGGTCGGAGGGCCGAACCAGAACTGCCGGTTGACCTCGAGCATCTCCTCGAGGTTCACCGCGTTGAACTCGAGCGCCTTGCCCTGCACGGCGGCGTCGTGCTCGGAGACCAGGGCCCAGTTGGCCACCGTCTTGCCCAGGTCCATCGAGTGGAGGAGATTCCGTCCCGACAGGAACGGCTTGGCGTAGGTCGTCTCGGTACCGCGCAGCTCGAAACCGAGGCCGGGCAGGTCGAGGTCTTCCATGGCGGGGGAGTAGGAGGTCGCCAGCCAGGTGGCGTGCAGGTTGTGCAGGTAGCCCGGGGTGCCCAGCTCCACCGTGTCGCAGTGGGCGCCGCACTGGCCGCGGGCCTCGAAGACCCCGACGGAGAGCCCCGCCTTGGCCAGGTAGGCCGCGGTCGTGAGGCCGTTGATCCCCCCGCCGACGACGATGACGTCGTAGTCCTTCACCTACCGGTCCCCGTGCTCAGGCGCGTGAACCGGCCGTGATCCCGTCGAGCTCGGCGAGCACCATCTCGGCCACGTTCATACCCGACTCGACGGCCTGGTGGGTACCGCAGCCCCAGCCGCCGGCATCGGTGCCGACGATGAACAGGCCGGGCAGCGGGGTGCGGGCGTCGGGCTTGGAACCTCCGCACTGCCCGATCACCTGCGAGAGACCGATGCACTCCCCTCCCTGTCCCGGGATCACCGCATCGCGGGTGAGGTTGGAGACGCTGGCCGCGGTGTACACCTCGCGCCGGATGATGTGCTCGGGGATCCCGGGCCACATGTCCGCCACCGCCTGCTCGCCCCGGGCGATGGCCTCGGCGTTGAGCTCGGCCTCCGGGTCGGCGGAGCCGAGGAACCCCAGCAGGATGATCTGGTGCCCGTCGGGCGCCAGCGACGGGTCGTACTCGGTGGTGACGGCGGCGAAGACCAGCGGGACGTCGGGCCATTCGTCCTGGAGCGCGTTCTCGTAGCGCTCGGTGTCCCACCAGCTCCGGTCGGAGAAGGCCACGATCATCCCGGTCTCCAGGACCCGCTGGTCGAGGAAGTAGCGCACCCCGACCATGCCCAGACCGGGTTCGAGGCTCTCGATCTCCTTGGCGTACTCGTCGGGCACGTCGCCCACGCCGAGCAGCTTCAGGACGGTCGGCTGGATGCCTGCGTTGGAGACCACCACCGGGGCGCGGTACTCGGCGTCGGCGGTGGCGACGCCCACGGCGCGCCCGTCTTCCACGAGGATCCGCTCGACGCGGGCCTTGGTGAGGAACGTGCCGCCGTGCGTCTGGACGTACTCGGCGCACAGCTCGGCGATGCGGCCGTAGCCGCCCGCATGGTAACGGCCGCCGCCGCCCAGGAAGAGCTGGCGCATGGTGCGGATCCCCTCGGAGGCGGGGATGCGGTCGACGGGGGCCACGAAGACGAGGTTGAGCATCGCCGACATGTAGGCGATGACCGGGTCGGGGACGCCGAAGCTGCGCATCCACGGGAGCGTGCCGGTCTCGTCGAGCGCGTCGATCTCCTCGTCGGACATCACGAAGATCTGGGTGACCATGGCCACCATCTTCTCGACGTCTTCGGGGGCCACCCCGAACGTCTCCTCGAGCCGGTCGACCGCGAGCGGGTCCTCGGCCTGCTTCGACGGGCCGATGTAGCTACTCCAGGTGCCGTCGGAGCGGAGGTACTTGAGCTCGATGGCGTGGTCGCCCTCGGGCACGAGCAGCAACGACGGGTCGAGATCGAGCTCGGCGACGAGCTCGTGGAACTTGGAGCCGTCGGCCGGGAGGCTCAGCACCGGCCACATCTCGTAGGCGTAGCCGCCCTTGCGGATGGTCTGCGCCTTGCCGCCGGCCTGGGTCGCCTTGTCGAGGAGGAGGACGCGCTTGCCGGCCTTGGCGCACAGCGCCGCCGTCGTGACGCCCCCGTAGCCCGCTCCCACCACGATGACGTCGTACCGGTCGGCCTGGTCGCTCATCCTCGAACCCCCTCGAGTGTGGTCCCTCCGCCCGGCGCTGCGCCGCGCGGTCGTCGCTCGGTGCCGCGCCCCGCGTCGGGCGCGGGGCGCGGATCGCTTCGCGTCAGGCGGTGGAGCGGGCGCCCTCGACATCGGCGGTCGCCATCTCGACGACCGACGCGTCGCCGTCGCCCGACGCGCCTTCGGCCGCCGCCTGACGGGCCTCGCGCGCCAGACGGCGCTGCTCACGGGGCGACAGCTCGGTGACCTCGGCTCCGCCGCCGTCCCCGCCGTCGTCCCCGCGCTTGCCGGCCGACCGGGCACTCTCCTTCGCCTTGGCCGCCTCCTCCGCCACCTTCTCGAGCTGCTCCTTGCGGGCCGTCTTGGCCTGCTCGATCTGGGTCTTGCGGTCGACGCTCCAGTGCGCGTCCTTGTTGCGCTTGAACATCGCCCGCACGAGCAGCCCGATCGTGGGCCGTTGCAGGGCGACCCGGGTCACGCCGGCGAGGTCGTCCTCGCACATGCGGATCGAGAAGTCCCAGTGGACGGGCTCGCGGATCGTCCCCTGGATCACGAGCTCCTTGCCTTCCCGTCTCACCACGTACTCGCGGAAGTCCATCGTCAGCTCTTTGCGGCCGAGTCCCCGGGACTTGAGCTTCATGTGTGCCTCCCCTCCACCGGCGGGGTGCGCCGGCGCTCTGGCGAGGGCCGGTCGCCGTGGTCCTGGCGTGGGCCTCGATGGAACAATATAATGTTAGACGATAGTTGTCATACTGTCACGCGCCGGGGCCTCTCACGCGCCGGGGCCGGTCACGCGCCGGGGCCGGATCCGACGGCCCGGCGATCGAAGGGGGAGGTGTGCAGGTGGCGGTGAGTGGTGAGGCCGAGACGAACGTCAGGGCTCAGACCGAGGAACGGATCCTCGACGCCGCCCGCACCTGCTTCTCCCGCTTCGGGCTGCGCAAGACCGCCATGGAGGACATCGCCCGGGAAGCGGGCCTGTCCCGGGGGACGCTGTACCGCTACTTCCCCGACAAGGAGAGCCTCTACAGCGCGGTGAGCGAGCGCGAGACCCGCCTCTTCCTGGAGGAGATCGCCCAGCGCACCGCGGGTCTCGACTCGCTCGAGGAGAAGTTCATCCGGGTCCTGCTCGCCGCCGTCGGGTTCCTACGGGAGAACCCGATCAACGCGGCGATGGCGGCCACCGACCCGGAGGCGTTCGCCGCGGCCATCAGCACGAACGGCCGCGAGCTCCTCGAGCTCGCGGTGGAGGCGATCACGCCCATGGTGCGCGAGGCGATGGAGAAGGGCGAGGTGCGGCCCGACCTCGACCCGGCCCAGGCGGCCGAGTGGATCGTGCGGGTGGAGCTGTCGCTCATCTCCACCCCGTCGGTCACGTTCGACCGCGACGACCCGGCGGAGCTGCGCAGGTTCCTGCTCGGGTTCCTGCTCCCGAGCCTGAAGTGACCTCCGGTTCGACGGCCGGCACCACCGGTCCGGTGATCAACCGCTCACGGAACTACTCCACACACGCGAACGGTAAGCGGGCCCCGGTCCGTGTCCGGCGAGGAAGGGAAGGACGCCATGGCTGAGACGGGTGTAGCGGGAGTGGTGTCCGCGGTGGATGGGGAGTCGTTGGCGAGGCGGAGCACGTACGACTTCGTGGTCGTGGGTGGGGGGCCGAACGGGTTGACGGCGGCGGCGTACCTGGCGAAGTGGGGTTTCTCGGTGTGCGTGTTGGAGGCGCGTCCGGAGTTGGGGGGTGGGGCGGAGAACGTGGAGCCGTGGCCGGGCTTCTCGGTCGACCCGCACGCGTCGTACTTCTACGGGGCGGCGGCGCCGGCGTTGGGGCAGTTGGAGTTGGGGAAGTACGGGTTGCGGGCGTCGCCGATCTCGAACTTCGGGGGGTGTGTGTCGCCCGACGGTCGGGGTTTCTTCGAGGCGGGCAACTTCTTCTACTCGGCCGACGGCCGCACCGCCGAGTCTCTGGCGCCGGTGTTGGGGGTGTCGGTCGAGGTGGCGTCGGTGTTCATCGATTTCATGGCGTCGCTCGAGCCGCACCTGTTGGAGTTCTTCCGGTCGATCTATTGGACGCCGCCGTATGACGAGTCGTGGGGGATGCCGAAGACGGAGTTGCCGTGGGCGAAGGTGTTGCGTGAGCACGTGCCGTTCTACGACGACGTGATGTTGGACTGGTCGTTGTGCGAGATGATGGACGCGATGGGCCTGCCCGACCCGTTCAAGGCGGGCCTGCTCATGGGTTCGTGGGGTAACGGCCCGCATCCGTATCACAAGGGGATGGCGATCCCGGGTTTCGCCGTGATGCAGATGATGTTCTATTCGAACTGCACGCCGGTGGGCGGCATGCACGCGTTGGCGCATTCGATCATCCGGGCGGGGTTGGCGCACGGGGTGCGGATGTTCGTGAACGCGCCGGTGACCGAGGTGTTGGTGGAGGACGGCGAGGCGGTCGGCGTGCGGGTGGACGACCGGTCCGTGTTGGAGGAGAAGACGGTCCGGGCCCGGATGGGCGTGATCCTGAACAACCACGTGAAGCAGATCCCGAAGTTGGTGTCGCACAGCCATCTGAGCCGCGAGTTCGTGCAGCGGGTCGAGGACCTGAGCCTGAAGGGCGGGAGCCTGTTCGTCGCCAACCTCGCGGTGTCGGAGTTGCCGCAGTACCCGTCGGCCGGCCGCGAATACCACGGTGACGAGTACCCCGTGGGGATGTTGTTGCATTCGACGACGGAGCAGATGCTGGACCTGATGCGGGATATCCATTCGTTCAACGTGCATCCGACGGATCCGGATCATTACCAGTTCTGGTTGATCAATCACAGTGCGCATGATCCGACGCGGGCGCCGAAGGGTTACGGGGTGATCGACATCAACTTGCAGGTGCCGGCGCCGGAGGATCATCGGGATGGGCCGGATGCGGTGAACGAGGCGACGCCGGAGATCTTGGAGAACATCTACGAGGTGATTCGTCAGTACGCGCCGAACATGACGCGCGACAAGATCCTCAAGACGTGGGTGAACACGCCGCAGGACTCGTCGATGCGGAACATGGCGTTCGTGGGCGGGAACTGGGAGGGGATGCGGATCTCGGAGGACGAGTGGTTCTCGCGCAAGCCGTTGCCCGAGTTGGCGCGTTACCGGACGCCGGTCGACCGTCTGTATTTGTGTCATCAGACGTCGTATCCGGGTGGGCTCTGCTTGTTGGCGGTGCCGTACAACCTGATGCACATCCTGGCCGAGGACTACGACGAGATCGGCAAGACCACGCCGGAGTGGTGGTATCCGTCGCCGTGGCACGTCACCGACGCGGAGGGGAGCACCCGATGACCGGGGTTGGCGGATTGGGGAATCCGTTGGAGGGGATCGAGTTCCCCTACGAGCACGAGACCGACGCGGTGGTGATCGGGGCGGGCCCCAACGGTCTGATCGCGGCGATGTATCTCGCGGCGGCGGGTCTCGAGGTGGTGGTGCTGGAACGCCGGTACGAGATCGGCGGCGGTCTGGCGACCGAGGAGATCCTGTTCCCGGGCCATTACGTGAACACGCACGCGACGTATCACATGATGACCGACTACATGCCGGCGTTCTCGGACTTCGACCTCGCGGGCCGCGGGTTGCGGTTCCACAAGCCGAACATGCAGTTGCGGGGCCGGGTCGGCGGCGACGACGTGTTGTTGTGCCGGGCGTTGGAGGATTCGCGCGATTCCCTGGCGCGGCGGTCGCTCAAGGACGCGGACACGTTCTCCGAGATGGCGTTGCGGTTCCGTGCGGTCGTGGAAGGCGTGTTGGGCCCGGCGACGTATCTGCCGCCGGGCGCGCCGTTGGATCTGATGGAGGCGTTGGAGCGCGACGCGGTCGGCCGCGACATGTTGGCGCTCACGGAGCAGTCGGCGACGGAGATCCTCTCGGAGTACCCGTTGCCGGATCCGGTGCTCGCGACTCTCCTGTACGCGTCGTGCCAGTGGGGTATCTCGCCTCAGGAGTCCGGCATGGGGTTCATGGTGCCGCTCATGGTCGACCGCGGCCTGCAGAAGGCGTTCGTCTACGGCGGGTCGCATCGTGTCGCGAGCTCGTTCGCGCGCGTGCTCCTGGAACACGGTGGCCTCATCCTCGATTCCGCCGAGGTCGAAGCGATCGAGATGGACGGACCACGCGCCGCGGGTGTACGCCTCGCCGACGGTCGGCGCATCCACGCCCGCAAGGCGGTGCTGTCCAGCCTGGACCCGCAGACCACGTTCCTGCGGTTCCTGCCCGAAGACGCGGTGCCCAAGGAGCTGCGCACCCAGGCCGAGAGCTGGACGTGGGACAAGTGGTCGCTGCTCAGCGTGTTCTTCGCGACGAAGGGCAAGCCGCGGTTGCGTGACGCGGAAGCGAACCTGTCCGGCGACGCGTTCGCCAACGTGATCGGTTTCGACGGTTTCGACGACGTGGTCGGGTTCCTCGAAGGGATCGAGGCCGGCCGGATCGACAAGTTCGCGGGCCACTTCACCTGCGAGTCGGCGTTCGACCCCGCGTTGAGCCAGATCCCGGGCGAGCACAGCTGCTTCTTCCAGATGCCCGCCCCCTACGACTACGACTGGGAAGGACGCGCCGACGACGTCATTGCCGAAGTCACCGCGCTGGTCGACTCGCAGTTCGAAGGCTTCTCCGACAGCGTGATCCAGGCCGTGCTCGAAAGCCCCCGCGACATCGAACAGCGCATGCCGAACATGGTGCGCGGCTCCATCAAGCACGGCGACTACAACCCCGTCCAGATGGGCAACATGCGGCCCAACACCGACTGTTCGTCGACCCGCACCCCCATCGACGGCCTCTACGTCTGCGGCGCGTCGACCTACCCCGGCGGCATGGTCGTCGGCGGACCCGGCTACATCGCAGCACGAGCCGCGTGCCAAGACGCCGGCCACGACTTCCCCGCCCCCTACACCCCCGCCATGCAACGCTACGTCGACACCTACTTCCCCGACGGACTACCCGACTGACGCCGGGACCCGGCCCGCCCGCGACCGGACCGGACCGGCCGATGCCGCTCGGTGGGCGCCGGCGGGACTACGTTCCGGGTCACGGGGCCGACCGGGCTCCACCAACATCAACAGGACCGCTTCGGCAAGGACCGAATCCGTTTCCGTAGAGGAGTGCAGTGGACGCCGAGCAGATGGGCGAGCCCTCTTCCGAGGACGAGGGTCGAGTGGCCCCAGGAGCACGGGCAGACTCGCCGGCTTCGGAGGGCATGACCCGCCGGGGTTTCCTCCGACTGACCGGCGCGGCGTCGGTCGTCGCGTACACCATGAAGCACCAGTCGTGGACGTTCCTGCGGCCGGCGGCGGACGTCGTGAACCCGTTGCTCGAGTACCCCGACCGGTCGTGGGAGCAGGTGTACCGGGACCAGTACGCGTACGACGACTCGTTCACCTTCATCTGTGCCCCCAACGACACGCACATGTGCCGGCTCCGGGCGTTCCGTCGCAACGGCGTGGTGGTCCGGATCGAGCAGAACTACGACGGCGACAAGTACGGCGACCCCCAGGGAAACCGGTCCACCGTGGCGTGGAACCCACGCGGGTGCCCGAAGGGGTACACGATGCACCGCCGGGTCTACGGCCCCTACCGCGCGAAGTACCCGATGATCCGCCGGGGATGGAAGAAGTGGGCGGACGCCGGTTTCCCCTCGCTCTCCGACAAGCCCTCCTTCCGGACGAAGTACGGGTTCGACGCCCGGGGCGAGGACCGCTTCGAGCGGGTGAGCTGGCAGGAGGTCAACGACTACCTGGCGCGAGGGCTCGAAGCGATCGCGAAGACCTACAGCGGCGCGGCGGGTCGCCGCCGGCTCGTCGAGAAGGACCGGTACGAGCCCGAGATGCTGCACTTCTGGGAGGAGTCCGGCGTCCGGACGATGAAGTTCGGTTCGTCGCTCCCGGTCCACGGCGCGGCGGGGAAGTTCGCGCTCTTCCGCTTCGCGAACACGCTCGCGTTGCTGGACGCGCACGTGCGCAAGGTCGGCCCCGACAAGGCGGTCGGAGCCCGGGACTGGTCGGAGTACACGTGGCGGGGCGACCAGGCTCCGGGCTTCCCGTTCGTTCACGGCCTCCAGGCGACCGAAGTCGACATGAACGACATGCGCAAGAGTCGCCTGGTCGTGATGATCGGCAAGAACCTCGTCGAGAACAAGATGCCGGACAGTCACTGGTTCCACGAGGTGATGGAGCGTGGCGGCAAGATCGTGTCGATCATCCCCGAGTACGGCGCTCCGTCGTCGAAGTCGGACTACTGGATACCGGTACGGGCCGGCCTGTCGGACACCGCCCTGTTGCTGGGGGTGGCCAAGGGCCTCATCGACTCCGGCCGTTACGACTCCGCGTTCCTCCAGCGCTTCACCGACATGCCGCTGCTCGTACGGCTCGACACGCTGAAGCGGGTGCGGGCGGACGAGGTGTTCGCCGGCTACCGGAACCGCCTCGACCCGAAGGGGCCGAGCTTCACCGTGCAGGCGCTGCTCCCCGAGCAGTACGAGAAGATCGGCGACCGCGTCGTCATGGACGGCCGGACCGGTTCCGTCCAGGCGGTCACCCGCGAGGACGTCGGCGACAAGCTCGCCGCCCGGGGCCTCCAGCCCCTTCTCGACTACGAGGGGCAGCTCACGCTGGCCGACGGCAAGTCGGTCCCGGTGGCGACGGTGTTCTCGATGTACAAGCGCCATCTGGCCGACTACGACCTCGACACCGTCGTCGAGATCACCCAGGCCCCGAAGGATCTCGTCCAGCGACTGATCGACGATCTCGCCACGATCAAGCCGGCGGCGATCCACGTCGGCGAGGGCGTCAACCACTACTTCCACGCCACGCTCCACAACCGGGCGACCTACCTGATCTCCATGCTGACCGGCAACATCGGGATCCCGGGCGCCGGCGTGAGCACCTGGGCCGGCAACTACAAGGGCGGGATCTACCACGCCGCGCCCTGGCACGGCCCCGGAATCGGCGGATACGTCAAGGAGGACCCGTTCAACCCGTTGCTGGATCCCGCGGCCAGGTACACGAAGACCAACACCCGCGACACCCTCGAGGGCGAGGAGACGGCCTACTGGGGATACGGCGACCGACCCCTCGTCGCGAACCTGCCCAAGGGCGGGCGGCGGGTGTTCACGGGCCAGACGCACCTGCCCACCCCGACGAAGGTGATGTGGTACAACAACGCCAACCTGATCAACCAGGCGAAGTGGGCCTACCACCTCATCAACGAGGTCAACCCGAAGATCGACCTCATCGTCGACCAGCAGATCGAGTGGACGGGGTCGGCCGAGTTCGCCGACGTCGTCCTCCCGGCCAACAGCTGGCTCGAGCTCGAGACGCTCGAGATGGCGGGCTCGTGCTCCAACCCGTTCCTCCAGATCTGGAAGGGCGGGATCGAGCCGCTCCACGACACGCGCGACGACATCGAGATCTTCACGGGCGTCGCGAACGCGTTGGCCAAGCGTACCGACGACGCCCGATTCTCCCAGCTCTTCGCGTTCTCGAAGAAGCCCGAGGTCTACCTGGACCGCATCATGGCCGCGTCGTTCACCACCGAGGGGTACACCACGGCCGACATCATGGGCGGCAAGTACGGGGAGCCGGGCGGTGCGCTCATGCAGTACCGCACCTACCCGCGCATCCCGTTCGTGGAGCAGGTGGAGGACAGCCAGCCCTTCTACACGGACACCGGGCGCATGAACGCCTACACGGACATCCCCGAGGCCATCGAGTACGGCGAGAACCTCATCGTGCACCGCGAAGCGGTGGAGGCGACGCCCTACCTTCCGAACGTGATCGTCTCCACGAGTCCGTACGTACGACCGGTCGACTACGGGATCGCGCTGGACGAGCTCGACGCCGACCTGCGTCAGGTGCGCAACGTCAAGATGCCGTGGGGCAAGGTGAAGAAGACCGTGAACCCGTTGTTCGCCCAGGGCTACCGGTTCACCTGCCTGACCCCGAAGTCCCGCCACAGCGTCCACTCGTCGTGGGCGGTCACCGACTGGCACTGGATCTGGAACTCCGCCTTCTCCGATCCGTTCCGCGAGGACCGGCGCCTCCCCGGCGTCGGCGACGCGCAGATGCACATCAATCCGGACGACGGCAGGGCACTCGGCCTGTGGGACGGCGACTACGTGTGGGTTGACGCGAACCCGGCGGACCGCCCCTATGTGGGCCATCGGCCCGATGATCCGTTCTACGAGGCCGCCCGCCTCATGGTGCGCGTCTCGTTCAACCGGGGATACCCGCGCGGCGTCACCATGCTGAAGCACGCCTTCTACATGGCGACCCCGCGTACGGTGAAGGCCGCGAAGCAGCGCCGGGACGGACGGGCCCTCGCGGCGGGAACCGGATACCAGGCGAGCTTCCGGCACGGCAGCCAGCAGAGCATCACCCGGGGGTGGGCGCCACCCATGCACCAGACCGATTCGCTCTTCCACAAGAAGGCGGCGGGGATGGGGTTCGTGTTCGGCTTCGACGTCGACAACCACGCGGTCAACACCGTTCCGAAGGAGACGCTGATCCGGATCACCAAGGCCGAGGACGGCGGACTCAACGGCGCCGGCCCCTGGGAGCACGGCGGCGGTACCGGCAACGCTCCCGGCCGCGAGGACCCCACGATGCGGCGGTACCTGGCCGGCGGGCTCACGATCGTCAAGGGACGGCCGTGATGGAGTCGACACCGGTCCGGTTCCTCGGGCGGCGGGAGACCCTGCCGGGGGGGCACGGCCGCGACAAGGAGTTCGAGGACGAGGACCCGTACACGCTCGTGGGCGTGCGCTACCCGGTGCCGGAGGGCGTCGACGGAGATCGGGAGCTCGCCCGCTGCTTCGTCGAGGAGTTCGCGCTGATGGGTTGGCCCGCGACCCGGATCCGGCATCTGTTCACGGAGCCGACGTACTCGGGATCGTACGCGATCGCCCGGCGTCGTGGCATGGAGTTGATCGACGACGTGCTCGGAGAGGTGTTCAGGGGTCCGACTGAGGCGGAGGCTCGGTGACGATGGCGAAAGTGTTCAACTGGCATCTCGGCCGGGAGATGGCCTACCCGAAGGAGATCAACCGCCCTCAGCGCCAGTTCGCGGCGGTGTTCAACATCAACCGGTGCATCGGCTGCCAGACGTGCACGATGGCCTGCAAGTCGACGTGGACCCACTCGCCGGGCCAGGAGCTCATGTGGTGGAACAACGTCGAGACCAAGCCCTACGGCGGCTACCCCGACGACTGGGACGTTCGGCTCCTCGACATGCTCGATCGGGGGAACCAGGGAGGCCAGGCCTGGGACGTGTCGACTCGGGAACCCGGGCGCGCGCCGTACGGGAAGTTCGACGGCAAGACGGTCTTCGAAGCGGCGGACGGTTCCGAACAGGTCGTCCTCGGGTACCTGCCCGACGAAGCCGAGTTCAAGGCGCCGAACGGGTTCGAGGACCACGCCACGAAGCACCCGGCGGGTGGGGTGTCGCTTCCGGTGCACGACGGTTGGTTCTTCTACCTCCAGCGGATCTGCAACCACTGCACGTACCCCGGGTGCCTGGCGGCGTGTCCCCGGAACGCGATCTACAAGCGCGCCGACGACGGCATCGTCCTCCTCGATCAGTCCCGCTGCCGCGGGTACCGCAAGTGCGTGGAGGCGTGCCCGTACAAGAAGTCGATGTACCGGCCGACGTCTGCCACGAGCGAGAAGTGCATCGCGTGCTATCCGCGCGTCGAAGGACACGATCCGATCACCGACAACCTCCCGACCGAGACGCGCTGCATGTCGGCGTGCGTGGGCAAGATCCGCCTCCAGAGCCTGGTGCAGGTCGAGTCGGACGGGACGTGGACTGCGGACCCTTCCAACCCGATCTACTACCTGGTGCACGTCGAGCAGGTGGCGCTTCCCCTCTACCCGCAGTTCGGGACGCAACCCAACATCTACTACATCCCGCCCCGCTGGGTTCCGCGTCCCTACCTGCACCAGATGTTCGGGCCGGGTGTCGACGACGCGATCGCCCGGTATATGCAGCCGTCGCGACGGCTTCGAGCGCTGCTGCAGCTCTTCCGCGCCAGCCGCACGATCGCGTTCTCGTTCGACGTGATCCCGGGTCCCAAGATCAGCGATCTCACCGTCGACGGGGTGCGCACCGAGCTGTACGACGACACCGTCGTCGGCTACGACAGCAAGGGCCACGAGATCGTGCGGGTGAGCGTGGAGGAACCGATCTACCAACGTCCGGGCAAGCTCAACTCGATCTGATCGGAGGAGGCCGCGCCATGTCCGGTGTCAGTGCGACGGTGACGGAACAGGACAGCGCAATCGCCCGCGGGCTCGTATACACCTTCCTGACCCGCGCGTTCGCGTACCCCTCTCCCGAACACGTCGAGGCGCTGCGCCACCAGTTGGGTCCGGTGATCGTCGGGCTGATGACCGGTGACGCGACGCTCGACGGGCTCCTGGCCGAGGTGGTCCGCGCGCTCGAGCAGCCGTTGGAGGCGCTGCGCGCCGCCCACGCGCTCGTGTTCACGCACATCGAGCCCCCCGACTATCCCCCCTACGAGAGCGCGTACTCCACCACCGACATCTTCCTCCAGGCCGACACCATGGCCGACGTCAGTGCCTTCTACCGGGCGCACGGGCTCCAGGTCGGCGGAACCGAGCGCGAGCGACCCGACCACATCGCCACCGAGCTGGAGTTCATGGGGTCGATGGCCCTGAAGGAGGCGTACGCCGTCGAGCACCTGAGCCCGGACCACGTCGAGGAGTGCCGCCGCACCCAGCGGCACTTCCTGCGCGACCACCTCGGTTGCTGGGCGGGCGGGTTCGGTCGGCGCCTGGAGGCGTTGGCCGAGGGCGAGCTGTACCGGACGCTGGGCGCCGCGCTGGCGCGCTGGATCGAGGCCGACCTCGCGTACCTCGGCGTCGAAGCCGTCGCCGTGTTCGACGAGCCGCACCTCCCGGGCGAGATGGACGACGGTGCGTGCGGTCTCGACGGTGCGTGCTTCGAGACGACTCGCGACGTACCCGTCGCCCTCGGCCCGAGGCGGGAGCGGTGATCGCCGGTCCGCCCACGCGGCGGCGCGCCGTCGTCGTCCTCGCGATCGTCGGTGTGGTCGCGGCGGCGCTCCAGATCATGAACGCCAACCCGGCGGTGTCCCAGACGGGGGTCATCACCTCGTTGCGGACCCGCACTGATCCCGGCCTGGACCCGTCGGCCGGAGCGTGGAGCCGTGCTCCGGAGGCGGTGGTCCAGCTCAGCGCCCAGCGGACCGCCGCCCCGATGGGTGGTGGGAGCATCACGGCGGTGCGCGTCCGATCGCTGCACCACGGCTCACGGATCTACGTACGGGTCGAGTGGGACGACAGGACCAGGGACGTCTCGACCGCGTCGCCGGGTCGCTTCGCGGATGCCGTCGCCGTCGAGCTTCCCGCGGTCGCGGGCTCCTCGGTTCCGGCGGTCTGCATGGGGCAGGCGGACAGCGGGGTGGACGTCTGGCAGTGGCGGGCCGATCGGCAGTACCCGACCGACTGGGCCCGCGTCCACCCGAACGGCTACGTGGACGGGTACCCGAAGATGCCCGACGGTCTGGACTACCCGGCTCGGAAGGTCGGCAACCTGGTCGCCACGCCGGGGCACCCGGCGCAGGATCTCGTCGCGCGGGGCTTCGGCACCCTCGCGCCGGCCAGGAGCCAGGCGGTGCAGGGACGCGGTGTCTTCGGCGGGAGCGCGCGCAGCGGGCACTGGGCCGTCGTCTTCAGCCGGGACTTCAAGGCGCCGAGCAACACCGAGCCCGACTTCTCCGTCGGGAAGCGCACCGACGTCGCGTTTGCCGTGTGGAACGGCTCGAAGGGCGACCGCAACGGGATCAAGTCCGTCTCGGCCTTCAGCCGGCTCGCGGTGTCGCGTTCGACGGTGGCGCCGGCGTCCTCCCAACTCTGGCTGTTCGTCTTGATGGCGGTGCTGCTGCTGATCCTGGGCCTGTTGTGGTTCCTGCTCCGGCGCGTGACCGCGGAGGCCCGATGATCGAGGACACGCGGTCCGGGCGCGGCGCGGGCCGCGTGTCGGAGTGGTTCCCGTGGTTCGTGCGGGCCACGGCCGTCGTGGCCGCGGTCGAGCTCGGCGTGCTGCGCCTGTTCACCCGGACGATCGTCCACATCCCCGGAGCGGCGGGTCTCTCCCCGATCCTGTCGGCGGTGTCGACCGTGGGCCGGTTCGCCTACTACCTGGCGAGCGTCCTCCTCGTCGCGACACTGGTGGTCCTCGCCGCCGCGTTCCGGGACCGACGTGGCGGCGCGGTGGGTGCCGCCGTGGTCGTGGCCTTCGGCGCGGTCGCGCTTCTCGCCCGGGCGGGGTTCGTCGGAGACGTCGGCCTGGCGCTCCTCGTGTGCGGCTGCGTGGCCGCGATGGGGATGATCAACACCCGGGTCCACAGCGGCCGGACGCGCCTGCCGGTCCTGCTCTTCGTGGCCGCGTTCCTCCTTGCGGGCCTGTACGCCGTGGTCCAGGCGCCGGGCGTCGCGGAGCCGTTCGCGGCCCGGGCGCTCTCGCCGGTGCTCTTCGCGACCGAGGCTCTCGCCGTGGCGGCCGCGCTCGCCAGTCCCGTCATGCTCACGCGCCGGCCGTCGCGACGCGTGTCGGCGATCGGGGCCGCAGTCGCGTTGGGCGCCTTCGGCGTGCTCGTCGCAAACCCGTCGACCACCAAGATCCTCATGCTGTGGACCTTCGGGCTCGCGGGCTACTTCCCGTCGTGGGTGTACGGCGCGGCCCTCGGGGCCGTCACGGTCACCGTCGTCGGGTTGGTCCGTGAGGATCGAGGCGCCGCGGCGCTCGGGATCGCCCTGGTCGTGATGGGCGGGATCGGGCTGCACAGCACGTACCAGAGCGCGCTGGTCGTGGTCGGGCTCGGGCAGCTCGCCCTCGCCGCACGCTGGTCGGTGCCCGTCCGGTCACCCGGTCGGGCGGAGGTCGCGGCCCGGGTGGCGCCCGTCGGCCGTCCCGTGTCGGCCTGAGGCGCCGCGCCCTACGCGTCGCGCACGGCCCGGCGGAGGAGGCGGAGCGAGGGGAAGCCGAGGAGCAGGGTCTGGAAGCCCCACCGGAGGCTGCTGGTCGAACGGCCGCGGCGTTCGGCGATGACGACCGCGGCGGCGCCCTCGCCCACGTGCAGCCCGACCGCGACCCAGAACACGGCCTGGTAGACCGGCCGGGGGACCGCCGAGGTGATCCGGCGCGACCACCACCGCCACACGGCGCGGTTGTGCGCGACGAGGCCCAGGAGACCCATCCCGGTGAGGATGGAGATCCACCATCCGGGCGCGGGGTGCTCGACGGAGATCGGGGTGGAGTGGGCGACGGGCCGGTCCGGGGTTATGGCCACGAGCGGTATCTCCCTGTCGGTCCCGGCCCGGTAGTCGAGGTAGTACGGGGCCTCCCGTTCGAGGCGGGCCCACACGTGTTCCGCGTCGGTGCCCTCGAGGTGCGAGGCGACGGCCGGGCTGCGGTGGCGCCCCACCTGGACCTCGACGCGCGGCCGGTCCGACAGGTTGAGGAACCACGCCGGGTGCCATCCCTGAGCGGAGTTCGACGCGACCACGATCATCCGGTCGTCGTCCGGGAAGTAGGGGAGCGGCACGGTGCGGGTCTTCCCGCTGCGCCGCCCCACCGTGTCGAGGAGCAGCACCCGGTGGCCGTTCGCGCGGGGGAGCAGCCGGCCGCCCGTCGCCTTGTACGCGCCGCGCTGGAACCGCACGATCACCTCGAGGGTGCGTCCCTTGGGGGTCCACATCGCGACCGTCGCCCGGCTCCGGACCCGTCAGGCCCGCGGGGACCGACCCGAGCGGCGCCGACCACGGCGCGTCAGGACCACGACCGCGACGCCGGCGCCGACCACCAACGCGACGGTGACGGCCGTTCGACGCCGCCGACGACCGAGCGCTGCCAAGGCCTCGGGGTCGCCCTGGGCGTAGAAGATGGCCGGCACCGACAGGACGTAGCCGGCGGCGGCGACCGCGTCGAGCCGTCCACCGCGAGGTTGGATGGTGAGCTCGCGTCGGGCGAGCGCCTTGACCGGGTTGACCTGGCCGCTGCAGAGCTTGGCCATCTCGAGCCAGGGCCCGGCGAGCGCCGCCGCGCCCTCGGCCGGACCGTTGGCCACCACCACCTCGTCGCCCCGGAACGACACCGTCACCGAGACGTCGCGGTCGGACGCCGTGAGGACGACGTCGCCGCGCGCCAGACCCGCCACTCGGGCGCGGCCCGGGTAGTCGCGCAGGTTCTCCTCGAGGAGGCCGCCGAGCATGGTGGCCATGCCGGAGGCTTCGTCGCCGTCGGCGTAGACGATCGAGGGGGCGGCCATCAGATTCGGGCCCACCATTTTTCGATGCCGAGGTCGTCGGCGATGACTTGGAGGGCGTTGTAGCCGGGGCCGAAGGTGATGAAGCCGTGGGGGTGTTGGGTGGAGCCGGCCATGTAGAGACCCTCGATCGGGGTGCGGTACTGGCCGAGTGCGGGGAGGGGCCGTTCGTCGAGCATGTTGTCGAGGCTGATCTCGCCCATCATCCAGTCGCCGCGGACCATGTTGGGGAGTTTGCGGACGATGTCGTGGGGGGTGAAGACGGACCAGTCGACGATGTGGTCGTCGGTGAGGTTGGGGGCGTAGCGACGCCACGTGTCGATGCACTTCCGGCCGTACCAACGGCCGAGGTCGTCCCAGGCGCCTTCGCCGCCGTCGGCGAGCGCGAACGGGGCCGGTTGGCGCAACAGGCCGGTGGTGAAGCCGGGGGGCGCGTCGGTCGGGTCGTAGAGGGAGTTGACCGCGGCGTTGGGTTGGGGGTCGACGAGCCGGCCGCGGCGGATCTGTTCCCAGTCGGCGTCGAACCGGGCCGGCGAATCGATGCCGAGGTTGACGACCCAGGCCCGGTCGACGTCGGCGTCGAACGCCGCCGCGCTGTATTCGGGGAACGTGTCCATCGCCAGGTGCACCGAGAACAACGACCAGTCCTTGTGCTGGACCTTGGTCTTGACGTCGTGCGCGAAGTCTTCGGGGATGTCGGCCGGGTCGAGGAACTCCAACATCGTCTGTTCCACCGACACGGTCGAGGCCACGACCTTGCGGGCCGCGAACTCGGTGCCGTCGGCCAGGCGTACGCCCACGGCGCGGCCACCGTCGACGAGGACCTTGGCGACGTCGGCATCGGACCACATCACCCCGCCGTGCTGGGCGAGGTCGCGCCACAACGCGTGCGCGAGGCGGTGCGAGCCGCCCAGGCACAGGTGCCAGTTGTCGATCTTGCCGATCAGCAGCGGGTACCCGATCGCGAGTCCCTTCACGTCGTTGGTGTACGAGCACACGACACCGTGGAACGCGAGGTGCGCCTTGATGCGGTCGTCGGTGAAGTGCTGGTCGAGGAACTGGTTGATCGACTCGCGCCGCAGCTTCACCGACAAGAACTCGGAGCGGTCCTCCACCCCGAACGTGCCCAGCGCTTTGGTGAGCTCCTTCACGCTGAGCGGCGGCTGGTACATCAACGTACCGAGCAGCAGGTCGACGAAGCCGTGCGCCTCGGTGTAGAGCCGCCGGAACGTCTCGGCGTCCTCCTCGTTGAACCGTGCCATCGACGCCACCGTCTTGTCCATGTCGGTGTGCACCGTCAACGCGGTACCGTCGTCGAAGATCGAGGCCATCTGCACCTCGGGGCGCACGTACTCGATCCCGTGGCCCCGCACGTCGAGATCACGCACCGGTGGTGCCATGTCCACGAACGTGTGGTAGTTCGCATGCATGTTGTGCAAGAACCCGGCCTGGGTCACCTCCTCGGTACACAGGCCGCCGCCCTCCTCGTGGCGGCGTTCCAACACCAACACCTCGAGCCCCGAGCGGGCCAGATACGAACCCAACGTCAAACCGTTGTGACCCGCTCCGATGATGATCGCGTCGTAGGTGTCCTTCAGCGCCATCTCAACCCGCTCCATTGCCGTTGTACGGAGGCCTACCCGCCGGCCACGACGTGTCCACACCCTTCGAATACGCCTCCAGCAACACCTGCACCATCTGAGCCTGGCGCATGAGGAACCGCATGTCGCCTCGCACCTTGATCGTCCCCGACAGGGCCGCGTCGATCGGATCGGCCTGCGCCGCCGCGATCGCGTCGAACGCCGACGCCGGACCCGTGAACCGGTAATCCAACTTCACCGACGGATCGTCCGCTTCGATCTCCCGATACCACGCACACAAGCCCTCCTCCAACCGGATGAGGAACCGCAACACGCTCCCGTCGCCCACGTACGGCGACTGCCCGTCGCCCACGATCTCCACCGCGATCGTGAACGAATCCGTCGGCCGGTTCGGGATCTTCGCCACCGCGGTGTTGATCGCCTCCCTCACCGCCTCGTACCACTCCGGGGTGTACACGTCAGGCATGTCCGCAAACTCCTCTCGCTCAGGCCGCTAGTAGCCGCGGGTCTCGACGACGGGGCTCGGCAGGTCGAGGTCCTCGGCGATGGCCTTGTAGGCGTTGTAACCCGGCCCGGCGTGCACGCCGCCGCCCGGGTAGGCAGACGGCCCGCACAGGTACAGACCGTCGAGCTCGAGGCGGTAGTCGGCCGCCTCGGGGAAGGGACGGTTGGGCCCCAATTGGTCGGGCGACATGTCGCCGAGCAGGCAGTCGCCCTCCCACATCAGGTTCTTCCGTTCCATCTGGTCGGGTGTGTAGAGCTTCATCGCGATGACGTTGTCGCGCGTCATGTTCGGCGCGAACTCGGTCCAGCGGTCCAGGAACTTCTCCATGTACGTGGCGCGGATCTCGACCCATTCCGCGTCGCTGAAGTAGCTGGCCATCGGGAAGAAGAACCAGCCCGTCGCGCTGTGCCGGCCG
Source organism: Acidimicrobiia bacterium (assembly GCA_046331155.1). Lineage (GTDB taxonomy): Bacteria > Actinomycetota > Acidimicrobiia > IMCC26256 > CAWATG01 > JAXLRK01. The sequence goes on along the minus strand of JAXLRK010000001.1, from coordinate 2,245,483 downwards.
GCCGGCGCCTGCGACGGGTCCCACAGGGTGTTGACCCACGTGCCCGCCGCGGGCTCCGGCAGGGAGCCCGAGTGCGCGGCGCGGATGTAGCGCTCGACGTCTTCGGGCTGGTCGTAGCCGACCACCGTGTAGAAGCACTTGTCGATGTCGGGGTCCCAGCGCGCCGACTTGTAGTGGGGCGCGTCGTACAGGCAGAGCGCCGGCGTGGCGAGCACGCCGCTCGGACCGTAGCGGAAGTCCTTCGCCCGCTTGTAGAAGAGCGGGCTCACGTGCTCCTGGCCGACGAGGTCGACGATCACCTGGCGGACGTCGGCGTTGCACGCGACGACCTTCTCGGCGCGGAGCTCACCCCGACGGGTGGAGACGCCGACCGCCCGGCCGTCCTCCACGATGATCTTCTCGACCTCGGTGTTCTCGACGAGGTCGACCCCCTCGCGGTAGCAGGCCTGCATCATCGCCTTGGCGAGGGTGTGCGTACCGCCCAGCGCGAGGCGGAACCGCCCGATCATCCACGGGAGCGCGGTGGGGACCAAGCCGCCCGTGCCCGCCGTGTCGAGCGCGACGCCGAACTCGACCGCCGCCCGGTACAGGAGCGCGCGCATCTCCGGCGCCTCGAACAGTTCGTCGATGACGTGCTTGCCCGACTTGGCCGCGAAGTGGGGGGCGATACCCATGTCGCCGAACATGTCGCCGAGCAGCGCCGCCTGACCCTCGTTCATCCCCTGGAACGGGGGGTTGTAGATGCCGAAGCCGAGCAGCGGGCCGAAGTCCATCGTCCGCTTCTTGAGCTCGATGAACGTGTCGGCGTCGGTCTTCGAGTAGCGGGCGATGCTGACGTGGGTCTTGTCGAGCAGGTCGTTGCGGTGCAGGACGATCGGCGGGCGACCGTCGGAGAAGGCGATGCCGGCCTGGTTCTCCGGGCAGTACGAGCGGAGGCCGCAGTTCTCGAGGTCGAAGTCCTCGATCATCGGGATGATGTCGAAGAACTCCATGTAGTTGGCGTGCATGTTGTGCCGGAAGCCCGGGAGGACGGGCTCCTCGGTGTTGACGCCACCACCCTCCTCGTGGCGGCGTTCCACGACCGCGGTCGCGAGCCCGGCCCGGGCCAGGTACGCCGCCAGGCACAGACCGTTGTGGCCGGCACCGATGATGATCGCGTCGTAGGTGTTCTTCGCCGGCATCTTCACGCCGCCCCGTTACCGTTCATGTGGCGACCGACCATCGCCCACCACCTCGGCCCGGATCGTGAACGAATCCGTCGGTGCGTTCGGGATCCTCACCACCGCCGCGTTCATCGCCTCCTTCACCGCTTCACGCCGCTCGGGGGTGTACACGTCAGGCATCGCAACCTCCGGCTGGGACGGGCGGCCGGCTCACGAGAGACCGGGGACGAGGAACTCGCGGATGAAACTCCGGCGCTGCGCAGGGTCGTCGGCGTCGAAGGTGACCGCAGGGGTGACGATGAGCGAGAGCACGACCCGGGTCATCCACTCGGCGGCCCGGCGGACGTCGAGGTCGGGCCGCACCTCGCCCCGCTCCACCGCGGCCTCGATGAGCGGGATGACGGCCTCCACGCCCATCGCGACCAGGTCGCGGCTGCCCGTGGTGAGCAGGCGTACGAACGCGTCGGGGTCGGTGCGCTGCATCGCGGCGTTGAGCGGGTTGTCCTGGAGGAACGTGACCGTGAGCTGCGCGGCCTCGACGAGCTGGTCGGTCAGCGACGGGAGCCGGGCCGTGCGGCGGCGCAGCTCCCCGAGGTAGTGGCGGGCCTGATCGGCGGCGACCGCCCGGTACAGGGCCTCCTTGTCGGGGAAGTGCCGATAGATGCTCCCGCGCGAGACGCCCGCCTCGCGGGCGATGTCTTCCATGGACGTCTTCTGGAAGCCAAAGCGGGAGAAGCACAGCTGGGCCGCCTCGAGCATCCGTTCGGGGGCGGTCGTGGGGGGGTTCGTCGTCTGCGTCACGCGGAAGTTACAAGAACACACTTGCACATCGAACGTCAAGTGTTATGTTGTCCGCACGGCACCGCAGCGACGGACCCGTGCCCGGGTGGCCCCGGGTCCCGGGCAGGAGGGACATCGTGGATTCTCGTTACGACGTCGTGATCGTCGGCGGCGGTCACAACGGCATGACCATCGCCGCCTACCTGGCCAAGTCCGGCCTGAGCGTCTGCGTCCTCGAGTCGAGGCTCGAGATCGGCGGGGCGCAGGAGAACATCGAGCCGATGCCCGGCGTGCGGATCGACCCGCACGCCTCGGTGCTCTACGCCGCCGCCGCGCCGGGGTTCGAGCAGCTCGAGCTGCACAAGTACGGGTTCCGGATGGAGTACTGGAACCAGTACGGGATGGCCATCGACACCGAGCACCGGGCCCTGGTGAGCGGCAACCGGTGGACCTACGCCGAGGCGGCCGAGAGCATCCGGCCCTTCAGCGTGAAGGACGCCGAGGCCTGGCCGCTGATGCAGGCCGCGATCGCCCCGCACACCGAGTCGATCCTGCGGTCGACGTTCTGGACCCCGCCGTTTCCCCACGATCTCGAGGTCGAGAACAAGGACCTTCCCTGGGTCAGGGCGTGGACCGAAGCCCTGGGCGACATGCTCCCGGGCAACTTCTTCGAGGCGTCGATGGTCGACGTCCTCGACGAGATCTTCGAGAGCGGGATCCTCAAGGGCCTCGCGGGGCTGGGAGCCTGGTACTCCGGCGCGGCCCCGACCTGGGAGGGCATGGCCGCCCAGGCCTTCGGCGGAACCCTCCTCGCCAGCTACGGCTCCGGCTCCCCCAAAGGCGGGATGCACACCTACGCCCACGCCATCGCCCGCTGCGCCGTGGCGCACGGCGCCCGGGTGCTGGTGAACTGCCCCGTCGAGGAGATCATCGTCGAGAACGGCCGGGCCGCCGGCGTCATCCTCGCCGACGACGCCGCCGCGGCGGGGAAGACCATCTGGGCCGACAAGGCCGTGATCTCGGCCGTCGACGTGCAGCAGACGTTCCTCAAGATGGTCGGCCCGCGCCACACCGACCCGTCGTTCCGCCAGAACATCTCCGACATCAGCCTCAAGGGCGGCAGCCTCTACGTGCTCCACGTCGTCACCCGGGAGCTGCCCCGGTGGGGCGGCCAGGCGGGGGAGGTCGTCGACCGCTTCGGCTACCCCGGCTCGGCGCTGTTCCCCGTCGACGACTGGGCCGACGTGACCCGCCAGATGCGTGAGGTCTACTCCCGGAAGCGGACCCCCACCGGCCCGGGCAACATGCCCCTGGCGGTGCTCATGCCGACGGTCTACGACCGGACCCGGGCCCCCGAGGGCCTGCACGTGCTCTCCCCGATCTACATCGAGCTCCCGCCGCCCGAGTACCACGTGGAGGGACCCGACGCGGCCAACAAACAGGTCGACAAGATCACCCGCGAGATCCTCGACATGCTGCGCGAGTACGCCCCCAACATGACCGACGACAACATCGTGGCCACGTTCGTGAACACCCCGTACGACTCCGAGTTCCGCAACGCGGGCCTCGTGGGCGGCAACTGGTACGCCACCCGGCACTGCACCGACCAGTGGTGGACCAAACGGCCGCTGCCCGAGCTGTCCCGCTACCGCACCCCGGTCGACCGCCTGTACCTGTGCAACCAGACGTCGTTCCCCGGCGGCCTGTGCCTGATGGCCGTCCCCTACAACCTGATGCACATCCTCATCGACGACGGCCTCGTGGAGCCGGGCTCCTGGTGGTACCCGTCGCCCTGGCACATGAAGGACACCGAGATGACCGGAGCGGCCCGATGACCGGCTACAACCCCGCGCTCGCCTACGGCTACCAGCCGCCGGAGACCTACGTGCAGGAGTTCCCCCGGCAGTCGAAGTACGACGTGGTCGTGATCGGCGCCGGGCCCAACGGCCTCATCGCCGCCGCCTACCTCGCCCGCACGGGCCTGAAGGTGTGCGTGGTGGAGCGCCGCTACGAGATCGGCGGGGGCCTGTCCACGGAGGAGATCCTCTTCCCGAGTCACTACTCCAACCCGCACGCGATCTACCACATGATGCTCGACTACATGCCGCCGCTCCAGGACCTCGGGCTCTCCAAGCACGGGCTCACGTTCGTGTCGCCGAACTCGCAGACGGCGGCGGTGTTCGAGGACGGCTCGTCGCTGCTGCTCTGCCGGATGATCGAGGACACCAAGGACTCGATCGCCAAGTTCTCCGAGAAGGACTCCGAGACCTTCGGTCGGGTGTGGCGCAAGTGGCGTCAGGTCGTCGACGAGCTGGTGGCGCCGGCCACCTACCTGCCGCCCGTCGCACCCATCGACCTCATCGAGGCGATGGAGAAGACCGAGATCGGCCGTGAGCTCCTCGAGCTCTCCGAGAAGAGCCCGATCGAGATCATCACCGACCTCTTCGAGAGCGAGAAGGTCCGCTCGCTGCTGCTGTACGTGGCGTGCATGTGGGGCCTCGACGCCGAGGAGAGCGGCCTCGGGTTCATGGTGCCGTTGCTGATCGACCGCACGATGAACAAGGGGATCTGCTACGGCGGGTCGCACCGCCTCGCCGCGGCCCTCGCGCGGGAGGTCGTCCAGCACGGCGGCACCGTCCTCGACACGTCCGAGGTCGTGAACATCCGGGTGGAGGGCGGTGTCGCCAAGGGCGTCGACCTCGAGGACGGCCGGAGCATCGACGCCGGCATCGTCATGTCGAGCCTCGACCCGCAGACCACCTTCCTCGACCTGGTCGGGCGCGAGAACCTCTCGGCTTCGCTCACCTCGTCCGTCGAGCGTTGGGAGTGGGAGAAGTGGAGCTTCTTCACGACCCACATCGTCAGCGACGACCGGCCCCGCTACCAGACCGACGATCCCTGGACCGACGACGCGTTCATGACCGTCATCGGCCTCGACACCGTCGACAACCTCCTCGAGTACTGGGACGGCGTGATCGAGGGCCGCATCGACGGCCGGATCGTCGGGCACGCCACCTGCGAGACGATCTACGACCCGACGCTGTCCAAGGTTCCGGGCCACGAGGTGGGCTTCCTCCAGATCCACGCCCCCTACGACCTGCAAGGCGGTTGGGAGAAGCGGACCACCGAGATCGAGAGCCTGGTGGTCGACACCTGGAGGGGCGCGGCCCCGAACCTCAACGTCCTCCAGCGCCACTCCGAATCCCCGGTCGGCATCGAGACCCGCCTGCCGCACATGCGCCGCGGCTCGATCAAGCACGGGGCCTACAACCCGCTGCAGATGGGCGCGATGCGGCCCAACGACGAGTGCTCGTCGTCGCGCACCCCGATCGACGGGCTCTACGTGTGCGGCGCCTCGACCTACCCGGGCGGCCTGATCATCGGCGGGCCCGGCTACATCGCGGCGAACATCGTCGCCGAGGACGCCGCCGTCGACAAGTGGTGGAAACTGCCCGGCTACATCGAGAAGTACCGCCAGACGTACTTCGAGGAGGACACCTCGGTCGCGTGACCCGCGGCCGGGGGTGACGGCCGGTCGGCGCGCTCCCCCCGCGCGCCGGCCGACCCCTGTTGGAGGTCACCGTGCCCGACAAGTCCTACGACGCGATCATCATCGGCGCCGGCCACAACGGCCTCTGCCTGGCCGCCTACCTGGCCCGGGCGGGCCTCTCGACGGCGATCGTCGAGCGTCGCCACGAGGAGGGTGGGGGAGCGAACACCGAGGAGCCGGTGGTCCCGGGCTTCCGGTTCAACCTCCACGCCAACTACATGGAGTTCTTCGACATCATCCCGATGATCCAGGACTTCGAGCTCGAAGGCGCGGGCCTACGGTCGATCAAGCCCGAGAACCAGGCCGGCATCGCGTTCGCCGACGGGCGGCCCCCCATCGTGCTGCACCGCAAGGACCTGCTCGACAAGACCCACGCCAGCATCGCCCGTTACTCCAAGGCCGACGCCGACACCTACGTCGAGCTGCAGAAGCGCACGGTGGACTTCGGCCCGCTGCTCGGCTTCGGCATCTACAACCCGCCGTTCCCGGGCATGGACGAAGGTCAGGCCGCGCTGGTCGAACAGCTCTTCGGCGACATGGGCCTGCGGGCGTCCGACTGCATCAAGACCCCGAAGGTCATGATCGACGAGCTGTTCGAGAGCCCCGAGATGCGGGCCCTGCTCTACCGCGTGAGCGTCGAGTTCGGCGTGGGCGTCGACAGCGCCGGCAGCGGCGGGATGATCCCCACCGCGCTGATGTGGATGATCGGCAACTGGCGCCTGGCCCGCGGCGGCACCCACACGTTGGCCAAGGCCATGAGCCAGGCCTGCTACGCGGTTGGCGTCGACCTGATCGAGAACACGCTCGTCGAGTCCATCATCGTGGAGGACGGCCGCGCCGCCGGCGTGGTCACCCGCACCGGCGAGATCCGCGCGAACAAGCTCGTGGCCTCCAACGCCGACCTGCGCCAGACCCTCCGCGACCTCGTCGGGCCCGACCACCTGCCCGACCACTGGGTGCGCCGGGCCGAGAACTTCCGCTACGGGCCCAGCCACGTGCTGGCCACGCCGATGTTCTGCCTCTACGACGCCCCGGCCTACAAGTCGGCCCGCTGGGACCCCGACATCGACAAGACCTTCTACACCATGGTCGGCTTCGACGGTCCCGACGACACGCTGCGCTACATCCGCGACGCCTACTCGGGTCTCCTGCCCCAACCGGCCGCCGGCACGTGGGTCAACAGCCTCTGGGACCCGACGCAGGCCCCCGCCGGTCGCCACGCGGCCACCGGCTGGTACTTCTTCCCGCCGGCGAGCGAGCTGAGCGCGGCCGAGTGGACCGAGGTGCGCGAGACGTACAACGCCCGGTTCCTCGCCCGCTGGGCCGAGTTCGCCCCCAACATGACCCGCGACAACGTGATCGCCGATCGGCTCTACACGCCCGACCAGATGGAGAAGAAGAACTACATGTGGGAGGGCGATTTCTCCAACGGCGAGATGTCACCCGACCAGATGGGGCTCAACCGGCCGTTCCCGGAGGCCGCCGACTACCGTATGCATCTCGACGGCCTCTACCTGTGCGGCCCGTCCGCGTACCCGGGTGGCGGCATCCACGCCGCGCCCGGCTACAACGCCTACAAGGTGATCGCCGAGGACCTCGGCCTGCCGAGCCCGGTGGTCGAGGCGCGCGGCTACTGACGCTGCGGCGGCCGCCCGGCCGTCGCTTCGAGGATCAATCGAACAGATCGAGAGGGGGGCCATCGGATGGCTGACTTCGCCGGACGTGTGGCGGTGGTGACCGGGGCCGGGTCGGGTATCGGGCGGGCCACCGCCCTGCGCCTCGCCGCCGACGGTGCTCGGGTCGCGTGCCTCGACGTGGTCGAGGGCGCCAACAAGGAGACGGCCGAGATGGTCGACGCCGCCGGGGGAACGGCGCTCGCCCTGGCCGGTGACGTCACCGACGAGCACGCCGTGCAGGGCGCGATGGCCGCCACCGTGGAGGCCTTCGGCGGGATCCAGATCCTCGCCAACGTGGCCGGGATCGGGCGCTTCTCGCACACCACCGAGATGCCCCTCTCGGATTGGAACCGGATCGTGGCCGTCAACCTCACCGGCGTGTTCCTCGCCTCGCGCGAGGCGCTGCCGCACCTGCTCGAGTCGGGCGGCGTGATCACCAACGTGGCCTCGGTTGCCGGCGTCAAGGGCCAGGCCTACGCCGCGGCTTACTGCGCGTCCAAGGGCGGCGTGGTCGCCCTCACCCGCGCGCTGGCGATCGAGTACGCGAAGCGCAAGGTGAGGGTCAACGCCATCTGCCCGGGTGGGGTGGTGACCCCGCTGATCGACAGCTTCACCTTCCCCGAAGGTGCCGACGACGCGTTCTTCTGGCGCGTCGCCTCGCCCAACGACGGGTTCTGCCAGCCGGAGGAGATCGCGGCGGCCATCGCGTATCTCTCCTCCGACGAGGCGATCAACATCACCGGCGCCTCCCTCAGCATCGACGGCGGCGTCGCGGCGTAAGGCGCCAGGAGGACCCATGGGCCAGCCCGTCATCGTCGAGGCCGTCCGCACCCCGATCGGCAGGAACCGGGGCTGGCTCTCGGGCCTGATGGCGCCCCAGATCCTCCGCCACGTCCAGACCCAGGTGATCGAGCGGGCCGGGATCGAGCCGTCGATGGTCCAGGAGATCATCGGCGGGTGCGTCACCCAGGCCGGGGAACAGGCCTGCAACGTGACCCGCAACGCCTGGCTCTCCACCGGGCTCGACCCCGAGGTGGCCTGCACCACGGTCGACGCCCAGTGCGGGTCGTCGCAGCAGGCGAACCACCTGATCGCCGGCCTCATCGCCGTGGGCGGCATCGACGTCGGCATCGCGTGCGGGGTCGAGGCCATGAGCCGCGTCCCGCTCGGCTCCGCCGTGGTCAACGGTCCGGGCTACTTCCTGCCACCCGACTACCCGTGGGACGACCCGCCCCACCAGTTCGGTGCCGCCGAGCGCATCGCCCTGAACCGAGGCCTGAGCCGCACCGACCTCGACGAGCTCGGGTTCGTCTCGCAGCAGAAGGCCGCGGTGGCATGGGAGGAGGGCCGCTTCGAGCGCGAGGTGGTACCGATCGACGCGCCGGTGGTCGACAAGGACCGCAACCCCACCGGCGAGACCATGACCGTCACGCGCGACCAGGGCCTGCGCGAGACCACCCGGGAGGGCCTCGCCGCGTTGAAGCCGGTCGTCGAGGGCGAGATGACCACGGCCGGGAACTCCTCGCAGATCTCCGACGGCGCCGCCGCGGTGCTGTGGACGTCGGAGGAGAAGGCGGCCGAGCTGGGCCTCCGGCCCCGGGCCCGGCTCCTGCACCAGCTCGTGACCGGCTCGGACCCCTACTACCTGCTCGACGGGCCGGTGGTCGCCACCCGCAAGATCCTCGAGCGGTCGGGGATGTCCATGGCGGACTTCGACATCTTCGAGGTCAACGAGGCCTTCGCCTCCGTGGTGCTGTCGTGGGCGCAGGTGCACGAGCCCGACATGGACCGGGTGAACGTGAACGGCGGCGCCATCGCCCTCGGCCACCCGGTGGGCGCCACGGGTTCGCGGCTCGTCACCACCGCGCTGCACGAGCTCGAGCGCCGCGACGGCGAGTTCGCTCTGATCTCCATGTGTTGCGGCGGCTCGCTCGGCACGGCGAGCATCCTCCAGCGCATCTAGCGCGGTACCGAGGTAGATGACCCTCTCGTACGAGCTCAGTGAACTCACGATCACGCAGCTCGTGAACCTTCATCAGCACAAGCAGCTCAACCTCGAGCCCGCGTTCCAGCGTTCATCCGTGTGGACGTTGGCGGATCGAAGGAAGCTGATCGACTCGATTCTTCGCGGGGTGCCGATCCCGTCGCTCTTTCTCTACGCACGCCTGGATCACAATCGGATCGTGTACGACGTGATCGATGGCAAGCAACGCCTCGAGACGATTCTCATGTTCTTGGGCCGTCGCGAGTTCAAGCCTGAGCAGTTCACCATCCGAGCCCGTGTCGACGAATACGACCGCGCGTACGAGTTTGACTGGCTCGAGTTGAGGAGCCTGAAGTTCGATGGAGCGAAGGTCAGTGCTCTCGTTCTCGGCACCAAGATCGCGACTGTCGAGGTTTCAGGAGAGCTGTCAGACATCATCGACGTCTTCGTCCGTATCAACTCCACGGGTAAGCGCCTTACAAGAGCGGAGCGCACTCACGCCCGCTATTACTCGACGGAGTTCATGGTCGAAGCTGACCGACTGGCGACCCGCTACCGCGCCTACTTCGTACAACAGCGCGTGCTTCAGGCCGCTCAGATCGCGCGGATGAAGCACGTCGAACTGGTGTGCGAACTTCTTGCGTCTATCGCCGCCGGGGGACCCATCAACAAGAAGGACTCGCTCGATCGCGTGATCGCAGGCCAGGGAGTGACTGGGCGGACCTTGGCCAAGGCGCGAGCAGAGTGCGTCCACACGATGGGTCTCGTGCAGAAGATGTTCCCCCGGCTTCGCGAGACGCGGTTCCGTAACTCGGTGGACTTCTATTCGCTGTTCCTGCTCGCCTGGGAGATGCAGCGGGAGGGTCTCGTACTGAACGATGCGAGTAGGAATCGCCAGGCCCAGCAACTCCTGATCGTGTTTGGTAACGGCGTCGACGATGTCCGCGAGCGTCTGAGGAAGGGACACGGGTCTCGGTCGTCGGAGGTCGCTTTTCGTGACTACCTACTGACCGTCCAGGGCGATACCGACAGCCAGGCGACGCGAAAACGCCGCGCCGTGATCCTCCGCAAGCTCCTCGGCGGCATTTTCGAAGTGAAGGACACCCGCCGCTCCTTCACCGCAGAGCAGCGGCGACTCATCTGGCACTCCACCAAGCGCGCCCAGTGCGCGAACACAGCGTGTCGCGTCGAACTCGACTGGACGAACTTCACGATCGACCACATCAAGCCGTACGCGCTCGGAGGTCCCACCGATCGAGCGAACGCGGCGTTGTTGTGCAAGTCGTGCAACTCCAAGAAGGGGGCTCGACCTGCGAGGAGTCGGCGCTAGCTGACGGTGATGTCGGCGCAATCGGTAGCGGCCGAGTACCCCTAGTCGTCGGCGGCCATCTGCTCCGCGGCGAGGCGGGCCTCGGCGGTGAAGCCGCCGACCGGTGCGATGAACACGATCTCGCATTCGGCGAGCAGTTCGTCGCCGTGGCGGGAGGTCCCCAACACGTAGATCTTGCGGCCTTCGATCCGGTCGACGGCCGCCTCGTAGTCGATGCGCACGTGCAGCGGTGTGGGCCGCAGCATCTTCACGGTGAGCGTGCCCGTGTACCCGCCGATGCCGGACGCGATCTGGGCCATGCCCATGAGGTCGTCGAACGCGGCCGCGACGAACCCGCCGTGGAGATGCCCGATCGGGCCCTCGTAGGCCGCGGTCCACACGGCCGAGCCCCGGGTGACGCCGTCGTCGCCGAGCACCATCGAGACCGGGGTCGCCAGGGGGTTGGCGCGTCCGCTGAACGGGCTGCGCTCGACCAGGGCCATGTCGGGGAGCGGCAGATTGGCCAGGCCCTCGAACCGGGGGCTCGCCTCGAGCCGGTCGGCGAGGTGCCTCGCCTCGGCGGTGAGGTCGTCGAGCGCGGCGTCGGACAGGGTCCCGATGTCGAGGAGCGCGCTGTGCTCGACGACGCGCTTCACCTCGTGCACCAGGGCGTGCTTCCGGGCCCGGTGACTGTCTTCGACGGGTTGGAACGGGTTCCAGTTGTCGCGGGGTTCGGGGGAGAGCGTCACGGTGTGCCGGCGTCGGTGAACACCCGGCCGTCGCCGGAGGCGAGCGTCTCGGCGAGCAGGCGTTCCTGGGGCTTCTCGGACGCGGTCTTGGGGATCTCGTCCACCACTTGCAGGTAGGTCGGCACGGAGTTGGCCTCGAGGTTCGCGCGGCAGGCGCGGAAGACGTCCCCCGGTTCGAACGCGGTCGCGTCGCGCGCGACCACCGCAGCGACGATGTCGCTCTCGCCGGGCGCGCCCGACGCCGCCGGGACTCCGTAGACGAAGACGTCGAGCACGTCGCGGTGCTCGGCCATCACGCGCTCCACCTCGCTGGGCTGCACGAAGTCGCCGTTGCGGCGCAGCCCGCCGCCCCGGCGGTGGTCGAAGTAAAACCAGCCGTCGGCGTCGGTGTGGCCCATGTCGCCGCTGCGGTTCCAACCGCCGCGGATCTTGGCCCGCGACGAGTCCGGGTCGCCGAAGTACTCGACCTCGGCGTCGGTGCCGTCGGCCGGGCGGCAGCAGATCTCGCCCACGACGCCGGGCGGGCACTCGCGGCCGTCGTCGTCGAGGATGCGCATGTCGAACGTCGCCACGGGTTTGCCGAAGGAGCCGACCGGGCCGGCACCGGGCGGGTTGTAGGCGACCCCGCCACCGTCGTTGGCGCCGTAGAACTCGAGGATCCGCACCCCGAAGCGGTCCTCGAACGGCTTCCACACGGCCGGGGGCATCCCACCGCTCACCACGAGTCGGACGGGGTTGTCCGCGTCGTCGGGGCGTGGCGGCTCGCTGTAGATCGCGGTGGCCATCCCACCCACGAGCGACAACTGGGTCGCGCCGTGGCGGCGGCAGACGTCCCACAGCCTCGACTTGGTGAAGCGGCGGCTGAACACGGCGCGCAGGCCGAGGCACAGGGCCGGCGCCAGGGTGACGGCCTGCGCGTTGGTGTGGCTGAACGACAGGCCGGTGTAGGGGCGCTCTTCGGCTTCGTAGCCGAAGAGCAGGCCGAGGAAGCCCATGCCGCCGAAGCGGGCGTTGTCGCCGACCATTCCCTTGGGGTCGCCGGTGGTACCCGAGGTGTACATGATCTGCAGCGGGTCGCGCGACGTCTCGAGGCGCACGTCGACGGTGGGGGCGTCGGCGTCGAGCACACCGGCGAGCGGCATCGCACCGGCGACGGAAGCGCTATCGGCCATGGCCACCTCGCCCGTCTCCAGGACCAGGAGCCACTCGAGGCCGGGGACGCGGTCGCGCGCGGCCACCACCTCGGGAAGGCAGTAGTCGGCGACGATCGCGCCCCGGCAGCCGGACTGGCGGAGCTGGTACGCGAGCTTCTCGCCCTTCGTCCGGGGGTCGACGGGTACGAAGACCGTCGCCGTGATCGACGACGCGACCATCGCCTCCACGAACTCGGGGTGGTTGCGCATCATCAGCGCGAACCGGTCGCCGCGCCGGAGGCCGCGCCGGATCAGCTCGGCGGCGAGCGCGTTGCCGCGGCGGGCGAGGTCGGCGTAGGTGCGGACCTCGTCGGGGCTGGTCTCGCCGTCGAGCGAGAGATGCTCGAAGGTGACGACGTCGAGGTCGGGCTGCGACTCGGCCCGGATGCGGACCAGGTCGGCGAGGACCGACTCGTCGGGTTGGCGCGCCATCTCAGACCGTCAGGATCGTCACGCACATCGCGGCGGCGTCGTTGCCCTTCTTGCCGCCGCCGTTCTGGGCGAGCGCCACCCGGGCGCCCTCCACCTGGCGGTCCCCCGCCGTGCCGCGGAGCTGCTCGGTGAGCTCCACGATCTGGGCGGTGCCGGTGGCCCCGACGGGATGGCCCTTGCGGAGCAGGCCGCCCGAGGTGTTGACCGGCAGGCGGCCTCCGAGGCGGGTGGCCCCGCTCTCGACCAGCGGCCCACCCTCGCCCGGTGCGCAGAGGCCGAGCGCCTCGTAGCCCATGATCTCCGCCGGGGCCGACGCGTCGTGCAGCTCCACGCAGCTCAGGTCGGCCGGGCCGACGCCGGCCTGCTCGTAGGCCTCCGAGGCGCAGAGCTCGACCGTGCCCGGCTCGTCGGGGGCGTGGTCCCAGCCCGAGTGCAGCACGCTGGCCGCCACCCGCACCGGCCGGCTGACCCCCCGGCGGCGCGCCTCCTCGGCGCTCATCACGACCAGGGCCGCCGCGCCGTCGCCGATCGGCGCACACATGGGGCGGGTCAGCGGCTCCACGATCATGGGCGAGGCCAGGACGTCGTCGACGCTGAGGACGTCGCGGAACTGGGCCCGCGGGTTCATGCTTCCGTGGTACGAGCTCTTGGCCGTCACCGCCGCGAACTGCTCGGCCGTCGTGCCGTAGCGCTGCATGTGCTGGCGGGCCGCGTGGGCATACACGTCCATGAACATCGAGCGCGACTGGCCGGCGCCTCCGCCGCCCGGGAGGTCGCCCGAGAGCGCGGCGAGCATCTCCGCCACCTCGTCGACGTCGACGGCCCCGGCGAAGGCGGCGAAGCTCACCGTCTTGTCGGGGTGGGTGAGCTTCTCCACGCCGAGGGCGAGCGCGACGTCGCAGTAACCGGCCGTCACCATCGTGGCCGCCAGGTGGAACGCGGTCGAGCCGCCGGCGCACGCGTTCTCGACGTTGACGATCGGGATGCGACCCACGCCGAGCGGGTGGAGGATCACCTGGCCGCGGATCGACTCCTGGCCGGTGACCGTGCCTGCCGCGCAGTTGCCCACGAAGGCCATCTCGAGGTCGTTGAGCTCGAGGCCGACGTCGGCGACCGCGGCGCGGACGGCCTCGGCGCCCAGGTCCTTGATCCCGCGTTCCATCTGCTTGCCGAAGCGGGTCATGCCCACGCCCGCCACCACCGCGTCGAACTTCATCGTCACGCCCTCCCGCTCCCGGTGGCCCGGCGTAGGTCGAACCTGCCGTTGCCGCGACCCATCAGAGCATCCCGTTGCCCTCGAGGCCGAACGCCTTCACCAGCCAGGCCAGCTCGGCCTCCCGCCACGGCAGGGGCGCCGGCGCCTGGATCATGCGGTCGCGCTCGAGCTCCTCGACCACCTCGGCGTCGCGGGGGAAGGGGGTGTCGGGGTGGTTGAGCTGGAACATGTCCTCGAACGGCTGCCGGGGCCGCTGGCCGCCCGCCTCGGGGCTCTCGGCCGGGTAGCCCACCGTCTGCACCACGAGGATCCGGCAGGTGTCGGGCAGCCCGAGCCGTTGCCGGATGCGGTCGTGGTTGGCCGAGCCGAGGAGGCACGTGCCGAGCCCCTGCTCGAAGGCCATGAGCGTGGCCTGGGCGATGCCCTGCCCGCAGTCGAGGTCGTTGAGGCCGGGCTGCTTGAGGGTTTCGAGGACGCCCTTGTCGACGAAGATCGGGATGAGTTGCTCCTCGAGAGCCTGGCGGCGGTTCTCGCCGTAGCCCAGCGCCCCGGCGTCGACCAGCTCGCGGAGGCGGTCGGGCTGGCGGTCGACGGCCGTGGTGTCGAGGTACCACACGATGACCACCGGCGCGAGGCGGATCTGGTAGCCGGCGACGGGCGAGGGGAGGGCGTCTAGGACCTCCTGCGACGCCTGGTCGCGCTCGACGACGATCGCCCGCAGGCTTCCCACGTTGCCCCAGTGCGACGCCAGGCGGGCCGCCTCGAGCATGCGCTGGATCTTCTCGCGCTCGACGGGCTTGTGGGGGAGGAGGAACCGGATCGAGCGCCGGCGCCCGATGGCTTCACGCAACTCCATGGGTCTCCTTCGGAAAGGGCTTCGGGGAAGAGGTGGGAACCGCTCGTCAGGACTGCTCGTCAGAATCGCTCGGCGGCGACGAGGCCGAGCACCTCGTTGCAGCCGTCCTCGATCATCGACGCCCGGGCGTCGCGCAGGATCTTCTCGATCGGGTACTCCCGGCTGAGGCCGTTGCCGCCGAAGATCTGGAGCGCGTCGCTGGCCACCTCGAACGCGGTGCGGGTGACGAAGGTCTTGGACGCGATCGAGTACTGGATGATGGGCTCGGCCGCCGCGTTGTAGAGGTTGACGCGGCGCGCCAGCGACCGCGCCGCCTCGACGCGCGAGAACATCGAGAACAGCCGGGCCTTCACGCTCTGGTGCTCGATGATGGGCCGGCCGCCCTGGCACCGCTCCTTGGCGTAGTCGACCGCCATCTCGAACGCGGCCCGGGCCACGCCCACGAAGAGCCCGCCCATCGCCGCGTTGGCGTGGGCGAGCATCGCCTCGAGGGCCAGCGGGTAGAAGTCGGGACCGACCACGCGGTGGTCGCCCGGGAGCCGCACCCCGTCGAAGACGATCTCCCCCTGGTTCAGCGAGCGCTGGCCGAGCTTGTCGAGGGGGGAGGGGCGGACCACGCCGGGGAGGTCGGTCGGCACCACGAACACGCCGCCACCGTTGATGCCGTCGCCCTCGTCGACCGCGCAGAACAGCACGACCACGGTGGCGATCGAGCCGTTGGACACCCAGGCGGCCTTCTGCCCGGAGAGGATCCACCCGTCGCCGTCGCGCCGCGCCACGCAGTTGGGTCGCCGGCCGGGATCGTGGAGGTACGACTCCAACGACGCGACGGTGTCGCTGCCGTGGTCGGGCTCGGTGAGCGCCCAGCAGCCGATCCCGGGGTGCGACGGATCGCAATGCCGCTCGATCAGCTCCGCGTCGCCGGTGAGCTCCACCCAGGGTTGGTGGAAGTTGGTGAGCCCGAGGGTGATGGCCAGGCCCACGTCGCCCCAGGCCAGCTCCTCGTTGACGATCCCGACGAGCCGCGCTCGGGCCACGGGATCGGCCTCGGGGTCGGGGCGCATGAGATCGCCGAGGCCGGTGGCCCGGAAGCGGTCGAACACGTCCCAGAGCGGCGAACCGGCCGCGATGACGTCGGCCGGGTCCGTCAGGCGGTCGAGGACGATGCCCGTCGGGCGCAGCACCTCGGCGGCGAACCGGTGGGCCAGGGCCTGGACCTCGCGGTCCTCCTCGGTGCAGCCGACCTCGAGGTCGGGCCAGGGGCCCGGGGGTGCGACAACAGCCATCTCGCTCTTGCTTGCTCCTGTGGCGGGTTGCTGCGGGCGTTACGCGCCGATCGGCACGACAGACTAGTGCGGGACATGACCCGGGACCCGCGCGTGACGTGGTTCGATGACGTGGCCGGACCAACCGGATCGCGTCCCGCCGCAGCACCTGACCCCGGTGTACCAACCAGGCGACCGCGGTAAGCGACCCGCCGGCCTCCCACGAACGGTCGGCCAGGCACTCACCCAGGGTGCCGAGGAGCTCGGCCTCGAGCCGTTCCCGCGCCGCGAGCAGTTCGACGACCCGGCCCGCCGTGGGCGGCGGGCCGCGGGGCTGTCGCCCGTCACCAGCGACGTGCTCTCGTGGACGATGTCTTCAGGACGCTTTCGCGCCACCACGGCGCTCGGTGTCTGGACCAAGGTGCGAGCGCCGGGCATCATCCGTGTCGGCGACGAGGTGATGCTCGGTCGTTGATCGCCACGATGAGCGAGCACGATGAGCGAGCACGATGAGCGAGCACGATGAGCGAGGGAGAGGCGATGCGCGTCGTAGTCAGCGAGTTCATGAGTCTCGACGGCGTCGTGCAGGCCCCCGGCGGTCCGGACGAGGACACCAGCGGCGAGTTCCGCCACGGCGGCTGGTCGATCCCGTTCTTCGATCCCGACGTCATGGGTGCGGTCGTCGCCGAGTTCGCCGAGCGAAGCCAAGTGCTTCTGCAGGGCCGGCGCACCTACCAGGTGTCGGCAGCGGCGTGGCCGGGACGCACCGGGGACCCGTTCGCCGATTGGATCAACCGTGCCCCGAAGTACGTGGTGTCCGACACGCTCACCGACGCCGACGTCACGTGGAGGCCGACGACGATCATCCGCCGCGGCGATCTCCTCGAGAACGTCTCGGCGATGCGCGCGAAGCCCGGGGGCGACATCTACGTCTACGGAAGCCTTTCGGTCGCCCGGGCGTTGCTGGCCGCGCAACTCGTCGACGAGCTCGTCCTGATGATCGAGCCGATCACACTCGGGGGCGGCAAGACCTTGTTCCCGACCGACGGCGCCGTGCGCAGGCTCGAGCTCGCATCGGCGGTGACAGCAGCGACCGGCGTGCAGGTCTGCCGCTACCGGCCCCTGCCCTGATCGGCAGGGAGGCCGAGCCCGGAGGCATCCTCCGCTCGTCCGACAGGTGCATCGGGACTCCCTCGATTCCTACCCACCGCCGGCCCCCCCCGACGACGCGCGAGATGACGATGGCCCGTCGCGGGTTGTGTCACCTGACCCTCGGCCCTACTGTCCTCGGTCGGGATGACGGAACGGGGATCCATCAGTCCCGAGGTGGTGGGCACATGAGATTCGCTCGCAGATCGTTCGTCGTCGTCCTGGTTCTCGGCGGGGTGTTCGTCGTCGGCATGCGGAGGAAGTGGCCTCCCGTTCTCGACGCGGTGCGCCGAGCCAGTCGCGCCTTCAAGCCCGTTGTGTTGAAGAAGGCGGGCTCCAAGGGCGCGTCCGCGTCGGTCGTCCGCCACGTCGGCCGGACCTCCGGTCGGCAGTACGAGACGCCCGTGGTCGCGATGGCCACGCCGGACGGCTTCGCGATAGCGCTGCCGTACGGGGCAAACACCGATTGGCTCAAGAACGTGCTCGCCGGCGGCCACGCGCAGCTCGTCACCGAGGGTTCCGAATACACCGTCGAACACCCGGAGGTGGTTCCGATCGCCGACGTCGACGCCTTCTTCGCGCCCAAGGAGCGACGACTGCACCGTCAGTTCGCGGTCGAATCGGCTCTCGTGGTCCGCCGGCGAGTGGCCGAGGGATCGGACGCATCCGGGGTCGCTGCGAGCACCGGCGCGAAGACGGGATGAGGATCGCCACGGCACCCGACCACCAGCCCGGCCGCACGCGACGCAGGTTCGCTTGCCCGGTCGAGTAGCGCCACGCCGCCCCGAGTGCCCGAGACGCGGTGCGGCTAGCGTTGTCGGCTCGATCAGTCTGCCGAGCTCGTAGACCTCGGGAAGGACCTTCGTGAACGTCGAGGCGCGCGATCGAGCCGCAACGAGACGCGACCCCTGGTGAGCCTCGTTCCTCAGGATCGTCCGGTACGGGCCGCCTTCATAGGTCTCGGCCGAATCTACGACCTCAACGTGCGGGCGTATCGCGACAATGCCGACGTCGAGGTCGTGGCGCTCGTCGATCCGGACGAAGCGCGCCGTGGCGATCGCCAGCGCGATTGGCCGGAGGCGGCGACGTTTGCATCGATCGCGGACCTCGCGAAGAGTGGCATCGAGATCGACACGGTCGAAGCGTTGCTGCCGACCCCGCTCCACGTCAGGGGAGTGCTCGAGCTCTTGGGACACGGCTGGCACGTCAATCTCCAGAAGCCGATGTGCAACGACCTCGCCGACGCCGAGGCGATGGTGAAGGCCGCAGACGACTGCGGCCGCGTACTGCGCGTCATGGAGAACTACCTGTTCTACGAGCCGCTGCGAAAGCTGAAGGCGATCGTCGACTCGGGCGACCTCGGACCGGTGAGCGGATACCACATGAAGATGGTCGGCAGCGGACGGGGCGGCTGGGACGTTCCCGCGGCCACCTGGCAATGGCAGTTCGAACAGATGCAACGCGGGCGGGGGATCCTCGTGTTCGACGACGGCTGGCACAAGCTCGGCACCGCGCTGTGGCTGTTCGGTCCCGTCGCCGAGGTCAGGGCCTGGATCGGCGGGACCGAAGTGGTGCCCGGCATCACAATCGACGCGCCGACGTCGATCATCTGGGAGCACGCGAACGGCATCCGCGGTGTCTGGGACATCACGTTGGCCCCGGACCTCTACCTGCGGTCGGACTACTACACCAACGACGAGCGCTGGGAGGTCACGGGCAGGCGCGGCTTCGCTCGGGTCAACCGTTGCACCGGGCGAGGTCTCCAGCAGCCCAGCCTCGAGGTGTATGCGGAGGGCGAGGTGCGCGCGTACCACGCGCTCGACGACGACTGGGCGAGCAGCTTCCGCGACTCGGGCCGGCACTGGCTCCGGTACCTTCACACGGCCGAAGGCCGGCTGCTGTGGAGCGCGGAGGAGGCCGTCGAGGTGCTGCGCTTCGCGCTCGCCGCTTATGCGAGCAGCGAAGCGGGCGGCGCGGGCATCGATCCCGCGACCCTCTGATCCGCACGCCGGCGCGGCTCGTGGTGAGGACGTCTCACCGCCGCCTTCGCGCCCGCTGGCGTACACGGGCCGGACCGCGGGGCCGCCGTCCGTGTGATCGAGCGCATCGGCGGGTCAGCAGTCGTCCGATTCGACGGAACAGGCGAAGCGGGCGGCGCGCAGCAACCGCCGACGACGCTCACGCGAATTCGCCATCCGCGTAGCGACTCGCACACTGGCGGGGCCGCTTCGATTCGGGCAAAACTGTCCGGTCGACAGAGCCCGCGCCGGGAGGTTGCCGTGTCGGAGACCGCCATGCCACCGCCGGCCCCGCCGGCGTGGCCTCCTCCTCCCGCCCGGGCCCGTCCGCCCGTCGGGCACATCGTGCTCACCGTCGTCGGCGCCGTGCTGGTGCTCGTCGCCCTCGGCCTCGGCGCGGTGGGCGGAATCGTGACGTGGGCGTACGCGACCCAGCGTGACGCCGACGGCTTCTTCACCACGAGCACGCAGCGGTTCGCGACGCCGACCTACGCGATCACGTCCGAGCACTTGGATCTCGGTGTTCCGTCACGCAGCGGCGGCCGGCCGTTCGACATCGGTGATCTCGCCACCGTCCGGCTGAGCGTGACCCGCCGCGACGGCGGCCCGGTCTTCATCGGGATCGGCCCCGAGAAGGACGTGGACCGCTACCTGCGTGGCGTCGCCCACGACGAGATCACCCACATCGGGTTCGGTCCGTTCCGCGTCACGTACGACTTCCGGCCGGGTGGCGCGCCCGCCGGTCCTCCCGGTGCGGAGCGCTTCTGGGCGGCGTCCGCGCTGGGTCGGGGGGAGCAGAACCTCGAGTGGGACCTGCACGCGGGACGCTGGTCAGTGGTCGTCATGAACCGTGCCGGGACCCGTGCGGTCGACACCGACATCGCCGTCGGCGCGAAGGCCGACTGGGTCCTGCCGCTCGGTCTCGGCTTGCTCGGCGGCTCGGTCGTGCTCCTCGCCGTCGGCACGACGCTGCTCGTGGTGGGCGCGTTGGGCCTGGCGAGGCACGGACAGGCGCCGGTACCGGCGGGAACCGTTGCCGCGGGTCCGGTGGGCCCGGAGGGCGTGGGCCCGGAGCCGGTCCGGCTCGTCGGCCACGTCGATGCGCACCTGAGTCGGTGGCTGTGGCTCGTGAAGTGGATCCTGCTCGTCCCGCACTTCGTCGCCCTGTTCGTCCTGTGGGCCGCGTTCGTCGTCGCGAGCATCGTGGCCGGATTCGCGATCCTCTTCACCGGCCGGTACCCGAGGTCGCTGTTCGACTTCAACGCGGGTGTGCTGCGCTGGACGTGGCGCGTGTCCTTCTACTCCTTCGCCGCCTTCGGCACCGACCGGTACCCGCCGTTCACCCTCGGCGACGTCCCGGACTACCCGGCCCGCCTCGAGATCGCCTATCCGGAACGGCTGTCGCGAGGACTCGTCCTCGTGAAGTGGTGGCTGCTCGCGATCCCGCACTACGTCGTGCTGGCCGTGCTGCTCGGCGGGTCGGCCTTCGCGGCGCGCGGCTCGGGCTGGGCGGCCAACGGGCCCGGGCTCGTCACCTGGCTGGCGTTGGTCGCGGTGGTGGCCCTGCTCTTCGTCGGGCGCTACCCGCGGGGCATCGCCGATCTGGTCGTCGGCCTCAACCGTTGGGTCTACCGCGTGATCGTGTACGTCGCGCTGATGACCGACGAGTACCCACCCTTCCGCCTGGACCAGGGAGCGGATCCCGACGTGCCGACGACGACGGACGCCCGGAGCTCGCCCGGGTCGTCGCGATGAGGAAATGACGTGGACCGTGCTCCCAACATCCTGCTGATCACGACCGACGAGGAACGGTTCGACATCCCGCGCCCGCCCGGGTTCTCGCTCCCGGCGCGCGAGCGGATCGCGGCGTCGGGCACCACCTTCGAGCGCTACTACGCGGCGTCGACCCAGTGCAGCTCCTCGCGGTCGGTGATCTACACGGGCCGTCACCTGCCGATCACCCAGATCTACGACAACGACAACATGCCGTACGTCCGTCCCCTCGATCCCGCGCTCGGGACGCTGGGCACGATGCTCCGATCGCAGGGCTACTACTGCACCTACCAGGGGAAGTGGCACCTGTCGAACGCCTACGTCGATCCCGCGAACCCGATCTCGACGGTCGACGCGCTCGAACCCTACGGCTTCTCGGAGTTCAACGACTGGGGCGACATCGACGGTGGTGCCTGGGCGGGTTTGCGTGTCGACCCGGTGATAGCCGGGCAGGCGGTGAAGTGGCTCCGCGAGCGCGCACCGACCGTCGGGCAGGAGCAGCCGTGGTTCATGACGGTGAACTTCGTCAACCCGCACGACGTCATGAGCTTCGACTACGGCTCACCGTCACCGGTGCAGCTCCCGCTGGGTCTCGCGCACGCGGTGAAGATGCAGCCACCGGCCGACATCCCGCTCTACCGCAAGCGGTGGGACGTCGAGCTCCCAGCCAACGCAGCGGACGACCTCTCGGGAGCGGCACCGGCGGTACGCGAGTTCGCCCGCATGCTCGACACCGTCTTCGGCCCGGTGACGTCGGAGGAACACTGGCTCGCGGGGCTGAACTTCTACCTCAATTGCCTGCGCGACGTCGACCGGAGCATCGAGGTCGTGCTGGACGCGCTCGAAGCCTCCGGTCAGGCCGGCCGGACGGTCGTGATCTTCACCGCGGACCACGGCGAGATGGTCGGCTCACACGGGCTTCGCCAGAAGGCCAACCTCGTCTACGACGAGAACTTCCACGTGCCGTTCGTCGTCAAGCATCCCGACGTACCCGGTGGAGGCACGACCGAGGTCCTGGCCTCGGCGGTCGACCTCGCGCCGACACTGCTGGCGTTCGCCGGCCTCGACGACGCGGCACTCGCCACGACGTTCCCGGCGTTGCACGGCCACCCGCTCGTGCCCGCGCTCTCGGGTCGGGCGGTGCGAGAGGGCGTGCTCACGGCGGTCGAGACCATCACGACCCTCGACGCCGCGTTCTGGGAGGAGTTCAGCGACCCCGAGGCGCCGAACCGCCTCG
The DNA here is from genome assembly GCA_046331155.1 of Acidimicrobiia bacterium. Lineage (GTDB taxonomy): Bacteria > Actinomycetota > Acidimicrobiia > IMCC26256 > CAWATG01 > JAXLRK01. The sequence continues at coordinate 2,223,133 of JAXLRK010000001.1, read as the reverse complement.
TCGCCGGCGAGCTGCGGCCGGACTGGAACAAGCGGGGGTTCCTGCGCGGCTACACCGACGAGCGGTACAGCTTCGGCCGGTACTTCTCGCCGCTCGAACCGAACCGCCCGACCGATCTCGAGTCGCTCCTGGCCCACAACGACGTCGTCCTCTACGACCGCCGTGAGGATCCCGGCGAGCTGGACAACCTCGCGCTCGACCCGACCCGTCAGGACGTCGTCGCCGAGTACAGCGCGAAGCTCGAGCGGTTGATCACCGGCGAGATCGGCGAGGACCGTCGGGTCTGGGTGCTCGAACGGCCGCAACTTCTCGGCTGGCCCACCTGGCGCGGCGACCGCGTCGCGTAGCCCCGCCGTTCTTTCGATGGAATCCCCCGATAGTTCGGGGAAATCATCGAAAGAACGGTCAAGCGAGAGGTCAACGAGAGAGGATTGTGAGCATGGAGCACCGACGGCTCGGCCGGACCGGCGTCCACGTCAGCGAGCTGTGTCTCGGGGCGATGATGTTCGGGCAGTGGGGCAACCCCGACCACGACGAGTCGATCCGCATCATCCACACGGCCCTCGACGCGGGCATCAACTTCGTCGACACCGCCGACGTCTACTCGTCGGGCGAGTCGGAGGAGATCGTCGGCAAGGCGATCGCCGGCCGGCGCGACGAGCTCGTGCTCGCGACCAAGGTGTTCAGCCCGATGAGCGAGGACCCGAACCACGCCGGGACCTCGCGGCGCTGGGTGATCGAGGAGTGCGAGAACAGCCTCCGGCGGCTCGGCACCGACTACATCGACCTGTACCAGATCCACCGGCCCGACCCGCTCACCGACGTCGACGAGACGCTCGGAGCACTGAGCGACCTCGTGCACCAGGGCAAGATCCGTTACCTCGGCTCCTCGACGTTCCAGCCGTCCGAGATCGTCGAGGCGCAGTGGGTCGCCGAGCGACGCGGCCGGGAGCGGTTCGTGTGCGAGCAGCCGCCGTACTCGATGCTGACGCGCGGGATCGAGGCCGACGTGCTCCCCACCTGCGCGCGATACGGCCTGGGCGTCATCAGCTGGAGCCCGCTCGCGGGCGGGTGGCTGTCAGGCCGGTGGCGCATGGGTGCGGGGGAGATCGCCAGCACCCGCTCCTCCCGGCTGCCCGCCCGCTACGACCTCTCCCTGCCGGAGAACCAGCGCAAGCTCGACGCCGTCGACGCGCTCGCGCAACTCGCCGACGAGTCGGGCATGACGCTGATTCACATGGCGATCGCGTTCGTCCTGCGCCATCCGGCCGTGACCTCCGCGATCATCGGTCCCCGCACCGCCGAGCACCTCGCCAGCCAACTCGGAGCCGCGGCGGTCACGCTGTCCGACGACGTGCTCGACCGGATCGACACGATCGTCGCCCCGGGGACGAACTTCGTCTGGGCCGACGGCGGATACATCCCGCCCGCGGTGGCCGATCCCCGGCTGCGCCGCCGCCCCGTATGATCTGACGATGGCGTCGGATCGTCTCCCGCCGAAGTTCCCGAAGTTCGACACCGTCGAGGACGAACGCCGCCACCGCAAGCAGCGCCTCGCGGCGACGTTCCGCCTTTTCGGCCAGTTCGGGTTCGACGAAGGCGCCGCCGGTCACGTCACCGCACGGGATCCCGAGCAGCTCGACCACTTCTGGGTCAACCCGCTCGGCATGAACTTCAAGCGGATCCGCGTGAAGGACCTCATCTGCGTCGACGCCGCCGGCGACGTCGTCGACGGCGACTGGCCGGTCAACGCGGCGGCGTTCGCGATCCACTCGCAGGTCCACGCGGCCCGGCCGGACGTGGTGGCCGCCGCGCACGCCCACTCGCTCTACGGCAAGACGTGGTCGTCGTTGCGCCGGCCGCTCGACCCGCTCACCCAGGACGCGTGCGCGTTCTACGGCGACCACACGGTGTTCGAGGACTACACCGGGGTCGTGTACGACCCCGAGGACGGCAAACGCCTCGCGGCCGCGCTCGGCGGGCACAAGGCCGTCATCCTGGCGAACCACGGCCTCCTGACCGTCGGGCAGACGTCGGTCGACGAGGCCGCATGGTGGTTCATCACCATGGAGCGCACGTGCCAGGCGCAGTTGCTGGCCGAGGCGGCCGGTACGCCGGTTCCGATCGACCCCGATCGGGCGGAGAAGACCGCGGGCCAGGTGGGGAATCCGAGGTCCGGGTGGCACCAGTTCCAGCCGCTCTACGACTGGATCGTGTCCGTCCAGCCCGACCTGCTCGACGAGTAGTCGTCAGTGCCGTGTTCCGGCACTACGTCACGAACTCGGCCACGCGGCGGTGGAACCGCCAGGTGTCCCCGTCGCGGTGGAGCGTGTCGTGGTACCGGCCGACGACCTGGACCGCCCAGCCGGACTCGCCCTGGAGCAGGAACACCACGTCGCTGACCGCGGTGGCCTCGCGGTCGTCCCAGTCGGTGACGAGGGTGTTGACGACGAGGTGCCGCTGGGGCCTTCTCGGTCTCCACCGCTGGTAGGCCTCGCGGAGCGCGTCCTGGCCCTCGTGGGTTCCCATGCCCGGGATGTCGCAGATGCCGTCGGGGCAGAACGTCGCGACGACGTCGTCCGTCCGGCCGTCGTCGAGGGCCTGGGTGTACGCGGCGATGGCGGCGCGCACGCCCTCGACCACCGCTGCGTACGTCGAGTCCGTCACGGTCAGAGCTCCAGGTCCGCGATCGGGCGGTCGAACGGGTACACGTTGACCGCGTGCAGCGCCGGCCGCAGCGTGTCGTGGGGGAGGCCGGCGAGGAAGCCGTCGATCGTCCGCTCGAAGTTCGAGACGTGTCCTTCGAGCGTGGGGGACAGGCGCATGTACTCGAAGCCTCTCGCGTGCAGGCCCCGTTGCTGGCGCGGCAGGTTCGAGAAGTCCTGCGCGGGGATCGGGGGCCAGCGCGGGTCGTCGCACTCCCATGCCTCGGGTGGCGGTGGCGTCGGCGGCTCGTCGCCCTCGGGGAACCTCGTGAGCGACCAGATCTCCATCAACGTCTCCTCCGGTCCCAACGGCCGGAACCGGTACGACGACGCGCTGCTGTACATCGGGAGCACGAAGTAGTGCGGGAAGCAGTGGAAGAACTCCAGGTTCAGCCCCCGCGCGGTCAGGTCGCCGAGGTCGGGCATGTCGGCGCCCCGGTCCCGGTGCCAGTTCGTGACCGCGTCGTCGAGCGTCCGGTTCCAGGTCGCCATCGCCGACTCCGCGTCGGCGGGCAACTCGAGGTCGCGTAGCCCCTCGGCGATGCGCAGGTCGTTGGCGTGGACCATCCCGGCCATGCCCTCGTTCATGGTCCGGAGGTACTGGAGGTCCGCGTCGACGAACGCACGCGGGTCGAACGCCTCCCCCTCCCGCAACCCGTACCGGGTCGGGATCTTGAGCTGGGGATGCGTCTCGGGGACGTGGTACGCCTCGACGAACGCCTCGACGGCGAGCTTCCAGTTCACGGGCAGCCGGCACGCGTACCACCACTCGGCGCGCAACGACTCGACCTTCCACGCGTCGAGCGCACTCGCGGCGGGCTCGAGGCACTCGCGCAGCGGCGGGGCGCCGTCGTCGAGGTTGACCCATGCGCAGCCGCCCCAGGTCTCGCAGCGCACCGGCACCAGGTCGAGGTCGCCCGGTCGCAGGTTGTGCTGGGCGAACGTCTTCCGGCGGGGGATGGCGGTGTTCTTGCCGTCGAGACCGTAGCGCCAGCCGTGGAACGGGCAGACGAACCCGTTCTCGCAGTGCCCTCGATCCTCGGCGAGGGTCACGCCCCGGTGCCGGCACGCGTTCTGGAACGCCCGCACGCCGTCGCCGGTGCGCAGCACGACGATCGACTGGTCGAGGATCCGGTACTCCGCGAAGTCACCCGGCTGCGGGATCTCCTCCAGGCGACACGCCATCTGCCAGACCCGGGGCCACAACTGCTCGGCCTCGAGCCGGTGGAAGCCGGGATCGAAGTAGCGCTGCTTGGGAACCCGGTCCGCGGGCTCGACCGCGAAGGGCACGGACAGCCCAGCCGCCTTCCGATCCATGTCGTTAGACTAACCGGTCGGTACAATTCCTACCGACCTCCGAGGCGCGCATGGCATCCGAACCCGCATCCCACGAGAGCCCGCGCCCGGTCGCAGCCGGCGTCGACGTGCTCGTGGTCGGCGCCGGCGTGACCGGCATCTACCAGCTCTACACCGCCCGCGAGGCCGGGTTCTCCGTGCAGCTGGTCGAGGCCGGCGGCGGGGTGGGCGGTACGTGGTACTGGAACCGCTACCCGGGGTGCCGGTTCGACTCCGAGAGCTACACCTACGGCTACCTCTTCTCCGAGGAGCTGTTCGACGAATGGGAGTGGAGCGAGCACTTCGCCACGCAGTCCGAGATCGAGCGGTACCTCAACCACGTGGTCGACAAGTTCGACCTCCGCCGCGACATGCGGTTCCACGCGGTGGTGACCGCCGCGGTGTGGGACGAGCAGTCGGGCGTCTGGGCGGTGAGTCTCGGCGACGGGAGCCGGATCCGCGCGCGGTTCCTGGTCACGGCGACGGGGGTGCTGTCGGTTCCCTACACCCCCGACGTGCCCGGCCGCGACGACTTCCGCGGCGAACAGCACCACACCGGGCTGTGGCCGGAGGAGCCCGTCGACTTCACCGGCAAACGGGTCGCCGTCGTGGGCACGTCGTCTAGCGGTGTGCAGGTCGTCCCCACGGTGCTCCCCGAGGTCGCGGAGCTCGTCGTGTACCAACGCACGGCGAACTGGTGCACGCCGATCAACAACCGGCCGATCACCGCGGCCGAGCAGGCCGAGCTCCGGGCGGGGTTCGAGGAGCTGCGCGAGGTTCTGAACTCGTCGCTCAGCGGTTTCGCCCATCCCGTCAACGAGCGCGTCGCGTTCGACGACACGGCGGAGGAACGGCAGGCGTTCTACGAGAAGATGTGGAACAGCCCCGGCTTCATGAAGCTCACGAGCAACTACGCCGACCTGTTGTTCAACGAGGTCGCGAACGACGAGTGGTCCGCGTTCATCGCCGGCAAGATCCGCGGCATCGTGCACGATCCCGAGACCGCGGAGCGGCTGATCCCGACCGACCACCGTTTCGGCGAGAAGCGGCCACCGTTCGTGAACGGCTACTTCGAGGCGTTCAACGACCCGAAGGTGTCGCTCGTCGACCTGCGGGAGACGCCGATCGTCCGGATGACCGAGACAGGTATCGAGACCACCGACGGGCTCCGCGAGTTCGACATCGTCGTGTGGGCGACCGGCTTCGACTTCGGCACCGGCGCGCTGAGTCGCATGGGCATCCGGGGGCACGGCGGGCTCGAGCTCACCAAGCACTGGGCCGACGGCCCGACGACGTTCCTCGGCGTGCAGACGCACGGCTTCCCGAACCTCTTCTTCCCCGGTGGGCCGCACGCCGCGGCCGGCAACAACCCGCGGTACAACGGCGACCAGGTCGACTTCGTCACCGAACTGCTCGTCTGCGCGCGCGATCGCGGCTGCGACGTCATCGAGGTGTCCGAGGAATCGGAGGAACGCTGGACCCGCATGGTCGACAAGGGCGCGGCGAAGACCACGTTCGGCACGATCGGCCAGTACGTCGGGTCGAACATCCCCGGCAAGCCGCGCCGCTACCTGTTGAACACGGGCGGGCGTTTCAAGCTGTTCGAGATCATCGCCGACACCAAGGCCCACGACTACCAGGCGTTCAGACTGTCGCGACAGGCGTGAGCGGCGAGCCGACGATCCCGGGCAGGCGGAGTGGGGGCGCGGTGAGCAGGAAGCGGCTGCGGCCGTGCGCGCGCAGCCAGGCCGCGAGCTCGTGCAGGTACCACAGCTCGCCGAGCGGCACCCCGAGCTTGAACAGGCAGAGGTGGTGGATCGGCAGGAACGAGTGCCGGCTCGGATCTCGGTCCTTGCCGAGCAGTCCCTCGACCGCGTAGTTGTCGGCCACGAGCGCCGAGATCTGCGAGTCGGCGATCCATTCGAGCAACGCCTCGTCGTGCGCGTCGAGGTAGCTGCACAAGGTGAAGATCTTGCGTGGGTCGGGCTCGCGGTTCATCGCGAGGATCTCGGTCGCGAAGCCCGTGTGGAGCAGCAGCATGTCGCCGGGCTCCACCACCACGGCGTCGGCGCGCATGATCTCCTGGAGCGTCGCGAGGTCGACGGCCTTCCACTCGTGGCCGAGATGGTGCTCGAGGTCGACGAGGACGCCGCGGCCCTGCACGCCGTGGAAGGCCATGTGCTCGAGACCGAGATGCCTCGCGAAGGCGCGGTGCCCCACCCCGTCGCCGGCGGCGTCGTCGGACGGGCCGACGAGGTCGACGCCCGCGCGGTAGCCGTTGTAGTAGACGGCCTCCTCGACGCCGTCACCGTCGGCGTCGAACTCCGCTCCGACGTGGGCGAGCGAGTCCCATTGCGTCGAGTACTGGAGCGAGAGGGTGACGACGTCGTCGGCCCACACGTCGACGTACTTCGGGTCTCCGAAGTCGGGCATCGTGCTCATGTGGACGTTGTAGAAGACCGACGGCGTTCCGTACATGTCCTCGGTGGGCGCGACCACCGGCGGGTGGCGACGCTGGTTGAGCGCGGTGCCGCCGGGGTAGTCGAGGGGGAGGCTCAGGCAGAAGCTGATGCCCGCCTCGACCTCGCGGACACCCTGGAGGACCTTCTCGGGCGTGAGCAGGTTGATGCGGCCGAGCTCGTCGTCGTCGCCCCAGTCGCCCCACGTCGAGCCGGGCGGCCGCTGCTTCCACCGCTTCGTCAAGGGACCCTCCGTTGCTTGTACCGACCGGTTGGTCTACTGTCGCCGCGAAGGTAGCGCGGCCCGGCCTCGCCGCGTCCAGGAAAGCCGCGTCCAACGCCGAGTCCCGGAAGGAAGGCGCCATGGCCGACAAGGACTTCGTCGTCTCCGCGGACGGGCACCTGCTCGAGCCGATCGACCTCTTCAAGACCCGCCTCCCGAAGCACCTGCGTGATGCGGCGGTGTGGGAGGAGGAGATCGAGATCGAGCCGTTCGTCGAAGGTGGCGCCCGCGTCTTCCGCAAGCTGCACACGCCCGGGTTCGAGGGCTGGACGGTCAGCCGGTACCGCCAGACGCAGGGGCGGACGCCCGAGGGCGAGCCCGAGATCATCCTCGAGGACATGGACCTCGACGGTGTCGACGCCCAGGTGCTGTTCCCCAACCTGTCGCAGTTCGGCCTGTTCACCGACCGGCACGACACCTCCATCGCCCATGCCCGCGTCTACAACGACTACGTCATGGAGCGGTTCACGCCGTACTTCGACCGCCTCGCACCGACCGCGCCGATCCCGCTCACCGACGTCGCGGACGCCGTGGCCGAGATCGAGCGCGTCGCCGCAGGTGGGTTCCGGGCCGTGCAGTTGCCGGCCACCGCGCCGCGGCCCTACTACACGCGAGACTTCGATCCCGTGTGGGCCGCGATCCAGGCGTCGGGCCTCAGCGTCTTCTTCCACACCCAGACCGGCGGCATCAAGGTCGACGACCCCGAGGCGTTGACGCTCAGGGTCATGATGGAGAACGCCGAGCAGGTGAACCAGCCCATGACCGAGAAGGCCGCGGCGAAGCGGATGGTCACGCAAGCCGTGATGCAACCGGTCGTCCCGCAGACGATGATCTGCCAGCTGATCGGCGGCGGCGTGCCCGAGCGCTTCCCCGACCTGCACTTCTCGTTGATCGAGTTCAACGCGTACTGGCTGTCGTCGCTCGTCGGCTCGATGGACAAGTGCTGGGTCACCGGCGTCGGCCAGGACGCCGACTGGTGGATCGGGGTCTGGGACGACACCCGCTCGGACGCCGACCAGCCGGGCATGGCCCAGCTCTTCCGCCTGAACGAGAAGTGGCCCTACCCGCTGATGCCGAGCGAGTACGTGCAACGCCAGTTCCACGTGTCGTTCCAGGACGACCCGGTCGCGATCGCCTGCCGGCACATCACGGGCGTGCCGACGATCATCTGGGGCAACGACTACCCGCACGCCGAGGGTACGTTCCGCGGCAGCCGTGAGCTGCTCGCCCGGGAGATGGCCGGTGTTCCCGACGACGAGCGCAAGGCCATCGTCGGCGGGACGCTCGCGAAGCTGCTCGGTCTCGAGGAACCGGTACCGGCCTGAACGAGCACCGCTTCGACGGACGCGTCGCGATCGTCACCGGCGCAGGACGCGGCCTCGGCCGTGCGTACGCCCAGCTGCTCGCGCGGCGCGGCGCGGCGGTCGTCGTGAACGACCTCGGCGGCTCGATCGGCGGTTCGGGATCCGACGCGTCGGTCGCGTCGGGCGTGGCCGACGAGATCACGGCCGCGGGCGGAGTCGCGATCGCCGATGCCCACGACGTGTCGACGGTCGACGGCGCGGACGCGCTCGTCGATGCGGCCGTCGAGGCGTTCGGACGCGTCGACGCGCTGGTCAACAATGCCGGCATCATGCGGTGGGCCGCTTTTCCCGAAGCCGACGCCGAGAACCTCGCGAGCCACCTCGCCGTGCACGTCGGGGGTTCGTTCAACACGGCGCGAGCTGCGTGGCCGCACCTGGTCGACCAGGGATACGGGCGCATCGTCATGACGACGTCGACGGGGATGCTCGGGCTTCCGAACAACCTCTCGTACGCCGCGGCCAAGGGTGCGGTGATCGGGCTGACGCGCAGCCTTGCGACCGCGGGCGCGGCACACGGCATCGCGGTCAACGCCATCGCGCCGGGCGCGCTCACGCGCATGGCCGGCCGGGCGGGCACCGACGCGTCCGGTGGGCCCGGCGCCGAATCCGGCCCGATGTCGCCGGATCTCGTCGCGCCGATGGTCGCCTACCTCGCGCACGAGGCCTGCCCGGTGAGCGGCGAGGTCTACGCGGCCGGGTTCGGCCGCTTCGCGCGCCTGTTCATCGCGTCGACCGAGGGGTACGTCCACTCGACCGCCGACCCGACGATCGAGGACGTCGCCGAGCACTGGTCCGCGATCAACGACGAGGCCGGCTACTCCGTACCGGCGGACCTCACCGAGTGGTCAGCGGGGTTCATGACTCACCTGTGACAGGCGGGCCCGAACCCACGAGCTCGTGAGTCAGTCGCCGCGCCCGTACTCGAGGTGCAGCGATCGCAGCCCGCGCAGGATGTACGTCGGCACGTAATCGTAGCGACGCGCACCAGGCGGACCGTGCTCAGCCTCGTCGACACGGATGTCGCGCATCCGATCGAGGACGCGTTCGATGGTGATGCTGCCCTCCGCGCGCGCAAGCGGTGCACCGGGGCAAGTGTGGTTCCCGTGCCCGAAGGCGATGTGCTGCCGGGCGTTCGGGCGCTGCACCCGGAACTCCGAGGGCTGCGCGAAGCGGCGCGGGTCGCGGTTGGCGGCGCCGTTGAGGACCATGACCGTCGTGCCGGCCGGTATCTCGACGCCGCCGACGGAGGTCCGCCGGCGGGCGAGCCTGAAGTCTCCCTTGACCGGGCTCTCGAACCGAAGGCACTCCTCGACGAAGTTCGGAATGAGGTCGCGGTGTTCCCGCAGCCGCGTCTGGAGCTCTTGGTCCTCGGCGATGTATTGCAGCGCGGTGCCGAAGAGGCGGACGGTCGTCTCCTGGCCGGCGGCGAAGAGGTTGGACGCGATGCGGGCGACGTCGAGGACCTCGGGGGTCGAGCCGTCGGGGAACGTCGCCGTCGCGAGACCGGTCAGCACGTCGTTGCGGGGGTTGGAGCGCCGATCCTCGACGTAGGCGGTGAACTGCTCGTACAGGAACTCGAGCGGGTTGTGGGCGAGGACGTCGCCCCGATTCATCCCGCCGAGCGTGCCGCTGTGCTTGCGCCGGCCGGGTGCGAGCCGCTCGCGGAACAGCGCATGGTCCGACTCGGGCACGCCGAGCAGGTCGGCGATCACGAGCAGCGCGAAAGGCTGGCCGTACGCGGCGACGAAGTCGCAGGAGCCGCGATCGACGATCTCGTCGAGTTGGCGGTCGGCGAGCCGCCACATGAAGTCCTCGTTCTCCTTCAGGCGCTTCGGCGTGATCAACCGCATCAGCAACCCGCGGTGTGCGGTGTGCACCGGTGGGTCGAAGGTCAGGATCTGGTCGCTGAACGGCAGCTCGTCGCGGTGCTGGTCGATCAGCGCGCCGACGTCGTCGCCCTCGAGTGGCACCGGGAAGCCCGGGAACGGTCCGGTGGGGGAGTTGCACGACGAGAACGTGTCGGGGTCGTTGTAGACCGCGATCGCTTCTTCGTACCCCGTCACCATCATCACGCCGTGGTGAGGCTCCCGCTGGACCGGGCACTGCGAGCGCAGCCAGTCGAAGTAGCCGTACGGATCGGCGAGGAGGTCGTTGCCGCGGAAGAAGTCGGTCGCGTCGTAGTCGGTCACAGCTCGGCTCCTGATTCCGTCTCGCGCACCGTACCCGCGTTGTACCGGTCGGTCCAATATGCTCGGGCGGTGGACTTCTCGCTCACCGAATCCGAGCGCGAGCTCGTCGGGCTGTGCCGCGACTTCGCGCAGCGCGAGATCGCGACCCGCGCGCCGCAGGCGTGGCACGAAGCGCGGTGCCCGACGGACCTGCTGCGCGAGATGGGGGAGCTGGGCCTGCTCGGCCTGCTGATCCCCGAGCAGTGGGGCGGCATCGGCATGTCGACGGTCGGGTTCGTCGCCGCGATGGAACAGCTCGGCCTGGCCGACCAGTCGGTCACCGCCGCCTGGCAGGCGCACGTGACGATCGGCTCGCTGCCGCTCTACCTCTTCGGCAACGACGAGCAGCGCGAGCGCTGGCTGCGGCCGCTCGCCGAAGGACGCGCCCTCGGTGCGTTCGGGCTGACCGAACCCGACGCCGGCTCCGACGCGCGCGGCATCCGCACCCGGGCCGAACCGCGCGACGGCGGCTGGCTGATCAACGGGCGCAAGACGTTCATCTCGAACGCCGGAACCGACATGTCGTTCGGCGTCACCTTGCTCGCGAGAACCGGCTCCGCGGCGGGGGAGAAGCCCACCTACGCGAGCTTCGTCGTCGAGAAGGACACGCCGGGCTTCACCATGGGCCCGAAGATGGCCGGTATCGGCTGGCGGGGGCTCGACACCCGCGAGCTGTACTTCGACGACGTGTGGATTCCCGAGGATCACCTCGTCGGTGACCCGGCGATGGGGCTCGGCCAGTTCCTCACCACGCTGGAGGTGGGACGCATCTCGATCGCCGCGTTGTCGCTCAGCCTCACGCAGGCTGTTCTCGATCTGGCGACGGACTACGCGAAGGAGCGGGTGCAGTTCGGCCAGCCCATCGCGAAGTTCCAGGCGATCCAGTTCAAGCTGGCCGACATCGCCACCGAGCTCGAAGCGGCGCGCTGGCTCACGTACCGCGCCGCCTACCTGCGCGACGCGGGGCAGCCGTTCCTCAAGGAAGCGTCGATGGCCAAGCTGAAGGCCAGTCGCCTGGCGGTCCGGGCCGCGTCGGAGGCGGTCCAGGTCCACGGCGGCCTCGGCTACATGCTCGAGTCGCCGGTGGCCCGCTTCTACTGCGATGCCAAGGTGCTCGAGATCGGCGAGGGCACGAACGAGATCCAGCACGTCGTGATCGCGCGCAGCCTCGGCCTGTAACCGCGCGGCTTAGGTCTTGGCGAGGTGGCGGATGGCCTCGGCGATGTCGTCCCGGTCGGGGAGCCAGGCGCGTTCGAGCTCGGGAGCGTACGGCGGTGGCGTGGCAGCCGCGCCGACGCGCTCGATGGGCGCGTCGAGATCCCAGAAGCCCTCGCGCGCGACGGTCGCCGCGATCTCGGCACCGATGCCGAACGGGACGACAGCCTCGTGGGCGATCAGGAGCCGGCTCGTCTTGTGCACCGACTCGAGGATCGTCGCCGTGTCGAGCGGGGCGACGGTCCGGAGATCGATCACCTCGACGGAGATGCCGTCGCCGGCCACCGCCTCGGCGGCGGCGACCGCCTCGTGGACCATCCGTGAGATCGAAACGACGGTGATGTCGGTGCCCGGCCGCACGACCGACGCCTTGCCGATCGGCAGGACGTGATCGGGCGGCGGCTGGGGCCCCTTCATCCCGTAGAGCAGCCGGTTCTCGATGAAGACCACCGGGTTGGGGTCCTGGATCGCGGCGCGCAGCAACCCGTAGGTGTCGGAGGGCGTCGACGGCATCACGACCGTGAGGCCGGGAATGTGCGCGAGCAAGGCCTCGAGGCTCTGCGAGTGCTGGCTCCCCGAAGAGCGGCCGGCACCGAACTGGGTGCGCACGGTCAGCGCCATCTCGGCCGCGCCGCCCGTCATGAACGGGAGCTTCGCGGCCTGGTTCAGGAGTTGGTCGAGGCACACCCCGACGAAGTCGAGGTACATGATCTCGACGACGGGGTGCATCCCGGCCATCGCGGCGCCGACGCCGAGGCCCACGATGGCGGTCTCCGAGATCGGCGTGTCGCGCACGCGGTCGCCGAACTTCTCTTGGAGCCCTCCGGTCAGGCCGAACACGTTGCCTCCCGCGCCGACGTCGATCCCGGCGACGAACACGCGGTCGTCGTTCGTCAGCTCGGCTTCGAGCGCGTCGTGGATCGCGTCCATCGTGCGGAACACCGGCGCGTCCGTAGCCGGCGGCGCCGGCTCCGGCCGTTCGGGCCGGACGCGCACCACGAAGTCGGGCAGCGTGGCAAGCGCGGGGCCTTGCGCCGCGCGGGCGGCGTGGAGGGCCTCGTCCAGCTCGTGCGCGACCGACTCCTCGAGGGCACCGATCTCGTCGTCGCCGACGCCCGCGGCGCGGAGCCGGTTCCCGTGCACGACGAGCGGATCGCGCGCCGCCCACTCGCGGACCTCGTCGGCCGAACGGTACCGCTCCGGGTCACCTTCGTAATGCCCGTGCCATCGGTACGTGGTCGCCTCGACGATCGCCGGCCCGCTCCCGTCGCGAGCAGCCTCGACGACGTCGGCCGTCACGGCGGCCGTCGCCACGACGTCGTTGCCGTCGACGGCCACGTAGTCGACGCCGTATCCGGCGGCGCGCCGTTCGAGTGGCGCCGCGTGCTGCGTCTCGGCAGGCGAGAACTCGGCGTAGCCGTTGTTCTCGCAGAAGAAGATCGCCGGCAACCTCCACACCGCGGCGAGGTTCACCGCCTCGTGGAACGCGCCGGTTGCCACCGCGCCATCGCCGAAGAACGCGACCGCGACCGTGCCGTTGCCACGTAGCTGCGCGGCGGTGGCGGCGCCCGCCGCGATCGGGAGTCCCGCACCCACGATGCCGTTGGCGCCGAAGATCCCGAGGTTGGGGTCGGCGATGTGCATCGAGCCGCCGCGGCCGCGGTTCGTGCCCTGTTCCCTGGCCATGAGCTCCGCGAACATCCCCGAAGGGCCGAGGCCCTTCGCGAGACAGTGGCCGTGGCCCCGGTGCGTGGAGGTGATGACGTCTTCGGCGCGTAGGGGCCAGCACGCGCCGACGGCGGCCGCCTCCTGCCCGATCGAGAGGTGCACGAAGCCCGGGACCTCGCCGTCGCGGTAGAGCGCGGCGACCCGCTGTTCGAACCCGCGGATCAACAGCATCCGCCGATACAGCTGGAGGAGGTCGGCGTCGGCGAACACGGAACGGTTACTGTACTGGTCGGTACAAACCTTCGACGGGTGGACGGCGGAGCACGGCGGCCGAGCGGAGTGGCGGAGGCGGGGTGGCTGAGCAGATCGAGATCCCCCGCTCCTTCCCGCACGCAGGCGACGTGACCGGCAAGCGCGTCGTCATCACCGGCGCCGGCCGCGGCCTCGGCCGGTTGCTCGCCCATGCCTTCTCACACGGTGGCGCGCGGGTCACCCTGGTCGCGCGGACCGAACGGGACCTCGAGACCATCGCCGACGAGCTGCCCGGGCCGGCGCTCACGTGCTGCGGCGACGTCACCGACGCCGACTTCGACGAGGCGGTCGCCGACGCCACCGTGGCCGAGTGGGGCGGCGTCGACGTCTGGATCGGCAACGCCGGGATCTCGCCGCTCGTCGCCGGCCCGCGCCGAACCGAGCCGGCGGTGTGGCGCGAGGTGATCGACGTGAACCTCACCGGCGCGTTCCTGGGTGCGCGCGCCGCCGCGCGGGTGATGGGCGAGGGAGGGCGGATCATCTTCACCGGGTCGGTCCTCGGCGAGCGACCGCGCCGGGGGCTGGCCGCGTACAGCGCGGCCAAGGCCGGTCTGGTGGGAATGGCGAAGGCGCTGGCCCTCGACCTCGCGGCCTCGGGCATCACGGTGAACGTCGTCGCGCCGGGGTGGTTCGACTCGCCGCTCGCGGACGGGTGGAAGCAGAACCCGGAGCTCGCGGCCTCCGTGCTCGGGCACACCGCGCTGGGGCGGTGGGGCAACGCCACGGACCTCGCCGGGGCCTACCAGTTCCTCGCCTCGGACGCCGCCGCCTTCGTGACCGGCACCGTCCTCGCCGTCGACGGCGGCTACCTGCTCGCATGAGTGAACGTGGGGAGGCGGGTATCCCGCCGAGCAGTGAGCGTGGCCCAGCGGCCCGGCGCCGTAGGCGCCAGGAGCGGCAAGCATGAGTGAACGTGGGGTCCCGACCCGGGCGCCGCGGCGCCGGAACATTCCGCTGGACTCCGCCGTCCCCGTACGTTATGATACGAACATATGTTCGATACCACGGATGGTCAAGCACACCGACCAGGAAATTCGCCGCCGGAGGCAGCTCGCGTCCTCGCGCTCCTCGCCGCCCGCGAACAGCTCGAAGCCGACCTCCTCGGCGCGCTCGGCGAATGCCTGGCCACTCGGGCCCGGGAAGGCGACGGCTCCCTCAGCCCCATTGCCTGGCTCGTCCACCGCGGCGAACTGCTACGCCGCGACGCCGTGCAGCTCGTCCGCTCGGCGCGCCTGTGCCGCGACCACCAACCGATCGGGTCCTCGTTGGCGGCCGGACGGGTCCGCGCCGACCACGTGCGCACCCTGGCCCGCCTCGAACGACACCGTGAACGGGTCTTCGCCGACCACGTCGAGACACTCGTCGACGCGGCCGAATCCGTCGACCCCACCGCGTTCGAGACCGTGGCGCGGCGCTGGGCCGCCTACGCCGACGACCAGATCGACCGGCGCAAGGAACCACCCGAATCGTGGCTCGACCTCGCCACCACCTTCAACGGCTCCGTCCGCCTCGCCGGACACCTCGACCCCGAGGGCGGCGCCACCGTCCTCGCCGCCCTGGCCGCTCTCGAAGCACCACCCAGCCCCGGCGACCCCCGCTCCGCGAGCGCCCGCCGCGCCGACGCCCTCATCGCGCTGGCGCGTGGCGCCACCACCGGAGCCCACATCGACGTCCGCGTCGACCTCGCCACCCTCGTCGGACTCCGACTCGACGATGCGCACGAAGCCCGCGACGATCTCACGACACGATTCCACGACCTCGACGGCGTCGGCCCCATTCGGCCCAGCACCATCCGCCGCCTCGCCTGCGACGCCATCCTCGCCCGCCTCGGCATCGACGGCGACCTCGTCGACATCGGACGGCGGTCCCGCGTCATCTCCGCAAAGCTGCGTCGCGCTCTCGTCGCGCGTGACGGCGGCTGCTCCATCGCCGGCTGCGACCGACCCCACCAATGGTGCGACGCCCACCATGTCGTCCACTGGGCCGACGGCGGCGAGACGGCCCTCGCCAATCTGTTGTTGCTCTGCCGGCGCCACCACACCCAAGTCCACGAACATCACGGCCGCCTCGTCCGCGGCCCCGACGGCTACGTCATCGAACCACCATGAGCCCGCCGACGACGTCACCGATCAAGAGGCACAAACATGAGTGCCCAGCGGCGGGTCGTCGTGGTCACCGGTGCGGGCGGCACGCTGGGCGCCGCGCTGTCGCACCGCCTGGCCGGTGAGCCCGACACCGACGTGGTGCTGAGCGACGTCAGCGATTCCTCGCTCGCGGCGACCGTGGCCGGCCTGCCCGAACCGCGGGGCGCGGTGGAGACGCGGCTCGCCGACGTGAGCGACTTCGGGCAGGTGGAAGCGGTCGTCGGGCTCGCCGTCGAGCGATTCGGCCGGCTCGACGTGTTGATCAGCAACGCCGGCGTCCTGTCGCCGAACGGCCGGATCCACAACCTCTCGGTCGACGACTGGGAGCGCGCGTTCCGCGTCAACGTCCTGGGCGCGGTCAACGGCATCCGCGCCGCCGTTCCCGTGATGCGCGGCCAACGATCCGGGTCGATCGTGCTGACCGCGTCGGTCTCGGGCCTCACGGCGTGGTCACACGCGGCGCCGTACTGCGTGACCAAGGCCGGGGTGATCCAGCTCGCCAAGGTCGCCGCGGTCGAGTACGCCCGCGACGGGATCCGTGTCAACTGCGTGTGCCCGGGCACGTTCCTCTCGTCGATCCACGACGGCCTCCCGGCCGAGGCGATCGACGCCATCGCGACGCGACACCCGCTCGGTCTCGGGTCCGCCGCCGATCTGGTCGGCGCGTACTCGTATCTCGCGAGCGACGCGTCCCGCTGGACGACGGGAGCGGCACTGGTCGTCGACGGCGGTTACTCGGCGCCCTGACCGTCGATCAATGGTCGAATCCGCTTCGCCGCTCCCGGCCGTCCGGCCAGCCGCTCCGCTTCTTCTCCTGCGATCCCGCGGAGGAACAGATCGGCGAACTGGTCCGCCACCTGGCGCGCGGTGAAGCGGCCGCCGGGCTTCAGCCAGAGGTACGTGTAGTTGTACATCCCCAGCCACGCAACGGCGGTGACGCGCGGGTCGACGTCATGGAACTCGCCCGAGGCGATGCCGGCCCGGAGCACCGTCTCGACGCGCCGCTCGTACTCGCGCCGGCGCACGCGGAACCGCTCGGCGCGTTCGCCGGTGAGCGCCGGGAACTCGTGGAGGAAGACCCACACGTGGTCGGGGTAGCGGTGGATGATGTCGAGCAGCTCGTGGCCGAGCATCCGCAGCTGCGCCGACGGCGTTCCTCCCGCTGCCGCCACGCGATCCGCGCCGGCGAGGACCTCGTCCATCACGCGGTCGTGGATCGCGGCGAGGAGGGCTTCTTTCGACCCGATGTAGTGGTAGAGCGTGCCCTTGCCGAGACCGTTGGCCGCACACAGCTCGTTGAGGCCCGTCGCGTGGAACCCGCGCTGGGCGAAGACCCGCGCGGAGGTGTCGATGATCGACTCGCGGCGTGCCTGCCACTTCTCGCTGCGACGTCGCCCGTCGTTCGCCTCGTCCACGGCTCCTCGCGTCACACGTGCGCCGCCCGCGCCGCGCTGCCCGTCAATATACTGAACGGTCGGTACAAATCGGGCCGCGTCGTCTGGATGGGGGCCGATTCCGGGGGGAGCCGATGCAGGCGGACATGAACTGGTGCGCGGTGCTCGCCCACCACGCGACCCGGGCGCCCGACCGACCCCTGGCCCGGTGCGGCGACGCGGTCGTGACCTACCGGGAGATGGCCGAGCGGGCCGCCGCGCTGGCCGGTGGCCTCCGGGAACGCGGCGTAGGCGCGGGCGACGTCGTCGGGCTGCTGTCGTACAACTGCATCGAGTTCCTCGAGGTGATCTTCGCCGCCAACCACCTCGGTGCGATCGCCATGCCCATCAACTGGCGGCTCGCGCCACCGGAGGTGCGCTACATCCTCGAGCACTCCGAGGCCCGGGCGCTCGTGTGCGACGCCGAGCTGGTGCCGCTGGCCGACGACGCGACGGCCGGCCTCGAGGACACGCTCGTGCGCGTGTGCATCGGCGACGCGGCACCGCCGGGTTGGCTGCCACTGGCGGAGGTCCGCACGGCGGAGGCACCGCCACCGGTCGACGTGGCCGGCGACGAGATCCATCGCCTCATGTACACCTCCGGCACGACCGGGCGCCCGAAGGGCGTGATGATCACGCACGCCAACCTGGCGTGGAAGAACCTCGCTCACCTGGTCGAGTTCGGGATCACGGGCGCGGAGTTGGGGCTGGCCTGCGGCCCGCTGTACCACGTCGGCGCGCTCGACCTGACGACCACCACGCTCATCGCGGCGGGCGCGACCGTGATCATCCACCGGGTGTTCGACGCCGCTGCCGTGGTCGACGAGATCGAGCGGTCGCGTGTCACCACGGTCTGGCTCGCGCCGGCCATGGTCAACGCGATCATGGCGTTGCCCGGTGTCGAGCAACGCGATCTCGCGTCGGTGCGCCTGATCGTCAACGGTGGCGAGAAGATGCCGATCCCGCTCATCGAGCGAATCCAGCGCACGTTCCCGTCGGCGTGGTTCGCCGACGCGTACGGACTCACCGAGACGGTCTCGGGCGACACCTTCCTCGACCGGGGCAGCATCATCACCAAGCTCGGCAGCGTCGGCCGCCCGTGCCTCTACCTCGAGCTCGACGTCTGGGACGAGCAGGGAAGGTCGGTTCCGGCGGGGGAGCCCGGGGAGGTCGTGCTGCGCGGTCCGAAGGTGTTCAAGGGCTACTGGCGCGATCCCGACGCGACGGCCGTCGCGTTCGCGGGAGGCTGGTTCCACACCGGCGACATCGGCGTCCGCGACGAAGACGGCTACCTGTTCATCGTCGACCGGCTCAAGGACATGATCCTGTCGGGCGGCGAGAACGTCGCGGGCTCGGAGGTCGAGCGGGTGCTATACGAGCACGCGGCCGTGCTCGAGGCGGCGGTGGTGGGCCGCCCGGATGAACGGTGGGGCGAGGTGCCGGTCGCGTTCGTGGCGCTCCGGCCGGATACGCAGACGACGGCCGACGAGCTGATCGAGCACTGCCGTGGGCAGCTCGCCAAGTTCAAGGTGCCGAAGGACGTGGTGTTCGTCGACGCCCTCCCACGCAACCCGTCCGGCAAGGTGCTCAAGCGCGACCTGCGCACCCGAACGGGCTGAGCGTCACACCGCGCGGCTGCGGTTGCCCGGCCGTCGGGGGCCGTCGGCGAAGTGCCGGCCCTCCCGGTACGTCGGGTTCGTGTCGGGCGCGCCGCGCCGGCTGGTCCAGCGCCACATGATCGAGATACGGGCGCGGTCGGTGTCGGCCGAGGGGATCCCGTGCAGCCAGTCGCGCTGGCAACGCCCGCCGAGGACGATGAGGTCGCCTTCGCCGGGGAGCAGCACGACGTCGTCGGGCAGGGTTCCGGCCGGGGCTCGATCGGCGAGGTCCGCCCGCTCGGCGCGACGGCGTAACACGAACGGCCGGCGGACCCCGAGGACGACGATGGCCACGAGCGTGTCGTCGAGCCAGCGCAGCTCGCGGTCGGAGTGCAGGCCCTGGAAGTCGGAGCCGTCGCGGTACCAGAGCGCCGACGGTGCGGTGAACGGCACCCGATACCGCGACTCCAGATGCAGGTGGACCTGCCGGACCAAGGGGGTCTCGTCGCCGCGCAACCCCGCGCTCGACCGGCGCTCCGGAACGTAACGGTCGTAGCGCAGCACCTCGGTCTCGCGCCATGTGGCGCGGGACCGGATCGCCTCGAACGCAGTGTCTGCGTCGCGGACGAAACCACGAACCTCGTCGACCCACGACGTCTGGTCGAGCGCACGGCGAGCGACCGGTACCGTGCGGTCGATCGCGAGTTCGGTCAGCGGAGCCAGGGTTCGGTCAGGTCGAGGTACTCGTCGACGGTGACCGCGGCCTCCATGTCGGCGAACGCAGCCTGGATCTCGGGCGGCGGAGGAGAGGTCTCGCCGGCGCGGGCCTCGGCCTCGGAGCTGAAGTACACGGCGTTCGTGTACGTGCCGTCGGCGTGCATCGCGATCACCTGACCGAGCACGTCGGGGCGGTACTTGCGCATCGCCGGCTCGTTCTCGGCCATCGTTGCCTCCATCGCCGCGAGCCGGTCCGCGTCCTTCACGTGGCCGCGCATCACCTGCACGAACCCGGCGTCGTCCGTCCCGCCTCCGGAGGGAGTCTTGACCTCGACGCTGTCCTTGAACTCGACGTCACGGAGCATCTTCTCGGTCTCGGCCCACCACTGGCCCTGTTCGGCGCGTTCGCTGTTGCGGCGGGCGTCGGCCTCGGACGCGAAGCGCGCCATGATGACGAACCGGCCGTCGGAAGTGATCCCGCCCGTGCTGCCGAGAACGCCCACCGCCCCCGGACGGATCTCCGATTCCCATCGGTCGCGCTGTCGCAGGAGTCCTTCGGGGTCGGTGACGTTGGCGGTGATGACCTGAATGAACATGGTGCCTCCCCGTTCGCGGTGCGGCGGCGTGCGTCGCGGTGGCGTCCCGAAGCATAGCGCCGGTTCGTCGTCGCGTCACGGGGTTCTACGAGGAACGCAACGTGATGTCGTACGGCGTACCGGGAGCGACGGCGAGGCCCACCGGCCGCCCGCCGACGGTGAGTGCCACGTTCGTGGGGCTGCCGAGACGGACCCAGAGCGCCCCCGGGCTGCTGAAGGTCCGCGGCTGCTGCTCGGCGAGCATCCCCTCGAAGAGGACCGGGCCGCCCGCGCCGTTGCGCACCTGCACCCAGCACGGCCCGTGTGCCACCAGCACCAGGGTGACCGGTGCCGGCCCCACGGCGAACTGCGCACCGGAGGCGTCGTGAGCGACGGGCTCGAGCGCGGCGATCGACTGCGTGTCGACGGGTCGGGCTCGGGGACGAGCGACGGTGGTGGCGGGCCGCGCGGGAGACGGGACACGGTGCGACCGGCTGCTCGCCTGACTTCCACGCGCGTCGACCACGGCCGCGATCCCGATCGCGCCGATCGCGACCAACGCCACGGCGGCGGCCGCGGCGCGCCGACCGCGTCGTGGACGCAGCGACCCGGGACGCACCACTCGCGTCCCGGCGCGGGGCAGTGCGAGCTCGCGGTCTTCGGCCGGACGCTCGGCCGCGTCGAAGACGAGGCACGGGCGCCCGGATCGGGTCGCCGCGTCGTCCTCTCCACGTCGGATCGCTCCGATCCCGAGGAACCCGGCGTACACCCGGAGGTAGCTCTCGGCGAAGAACCGCCCCGGCAACACGTCGGGCTCCCCGGCCTCCAACGCCGTGAGCTGACGCACGGAGAGCTTGGTCGCCGCGTGCGCGCCCGCGAGGCTCGTCCCGCCCGCCTCCCGGATCTCGCGCAACGCGTGCCCGGCGGCGGTCCAGTCGTCCATTCCGAGGGACGGAAGCCGCAGCAACGCGCGTCGCAGCACGGCCACGGCGTCCGCGTCCTGCGGGTCGGCGAGAGCAGCGATGTCCGGCGGTGCCGAAGATGAGGCCCCGTTCGACGCCGCGTGCCGGCGCGCCGCGCGCCGGCGCTGGACGGCGGCCACGGCTCGCCGGTTCCGCCGTTGGGAACGGAGCAGTTCGGCGGCCCGCTCCGGTTCGACGAGGCGGATGTGCGCCTCGGTCCCGGGATCGTGGAACAGCGGCGTGTCGGGCGCGTGGTGCGATGCGGCGTCGGCGACGCGGTCCATGGCGCCGAGCGCGCGATGGAATCCCTCGACGGAGCGCGATTCCTCGACCCACGCTGCCCAGCGTTGGTGCGCGGTCTCGTGGTAGCGGGGCGATCTCGCCGTGCTCATCGCCACGTCTCCATCGGGCCTCCCCCGTGACGGGCTCCGCGTCGACGTCATGTCCGATACAAGCACCGGCTCTTCGGGGGTACAAGGAAAATCACCGCTACCGTCGGGGACCGCACCACATCCGAGACGCTGCGACCGGAAGCGACGCGATGAGCCGACAACCCCCGGACGAAGTGGAACCCGACGTCCGGTTCTCGTACGCGAACGAGCGGACGTTCCTCGCGTGGATCCGCACCGCCCTCGGCCTGATCACCGCCGGGCTCGCGATCACGCAGCTCCTGCCGCCGTTCGACATGCCCGGCGGCCGCCGGCTGATCGGTCTCCCGCTCATCGCGTTGGGCGTCGCCGTCTCCGTGATGAGCTACGGGAACTGGCGGAACAACGAACACGCGATGCGCCTCGGCCAGCCACTCCCGAAGTCCGCGCTGCCTCGGGTCGCGGCGATCGTCGTGTCGGTGGTTGCGATCGTCGGCCTCGCCCTCGCGATCGCAGCCGGGTCGGCGAAGTGAGCGCCGACTGGACCGAGGGGCGCGATCCCGGCCTCGCCGCCGAGCGGACGGACCTCGCCTGGAACCGCAGCGGGCTGTCGCTCCTCGCGTGCGGGGCCGCGGTGATGCGGGGCTTCAGCCGCCCGCCTCTGACGACGGGCAACGTCGCGATCGGCGCATGCATGGTCGGCCTCGGCGGCTTCGCCTACGCGCTCGGCGCCTGGCGTTCGCGTCGCGTTCGCGCCGTGCCGCGCCGCCGCGCGACCCCGGCCGACCTCCTGCCGATCTCGGGCGGCGTCGCCATCGTCGGCATCGCGGCCTTCGTGATCGGCGCGCTCTTCCCGGCCTGACCATTCCGCACTACATTCGCACGGGCGACCAGGGACCCGACGGCCGAAGGAGATGCTCATGGCCGACACTGCCAACGCCGACACTGCCAACGCCGACACGCTCGACGAGCTCGGACCGGTCGACTACCTCGTCGTCGAGTTCCCGGGCAGTAACTTCAAAGGGGAGATCGCGCCCGCGCTGGTCGACCTCGTCGACCGCGGGATCGTCCGAGTCCTCGATCTCGTGATGATCAAGAAGAACGACGACGGCAGCTTCGACGCGTTCGAACTGTCGGACCTCGAGGCGAGCGAGGCCGACGAGCTCCGCCGCCTCGAAGCCGACATCGCCGAGGTGCTGAGCGCGGAAGACGTCGCCAGCACGGCCGCCTCACTCGAGCCGGGGAGCACCGCCGGCGTGCTCGTCTACGAGAACCTCTGGGCCGCCCCGATGGCGTCCGCCATCCGGCGCGCCGGAGGTCAGCTCGTGGCCGGCGGCCGGATCCCGATCCAGGCGTTGATCGCGCAGTTCGAAGCCGAAGAGGCGGAAGGAGACTGACATGCCGCTCGTAGCCCGCCGCATGGCCCGGCGCTCGGTGATCGGCCCCGCGCCCGTCGCCCGCACCGCCGCGACGGTCGGCACCGCCGCCGTCGTGGTGCACGGCGTCAACCGCCGTCAGGACCGACGCGAGGACCGGCGCGACCGCCGCTGAACCCGCTGCGTGCGCAAGGAAGCGGGACCGGGCGCGCGGGACGCGAGTGAGACGCCTGTGAGGCTGCCGACGTCGATCAACCCGCTCGCGCCCGTCCGAAGCCTGCGGGGCTGGCTGGGCAACGCCGAAGGTCGATCGAGCCGCCGGTCCACGGTCGTCGACAACCGCGCGCACATCGAGGTGCGCGGGATCCACCGCCCCGAACGCGAACGCATGCGGCGGGCGGTGAAGGCCGAACTCCAACGCCTCGAGGGCGTGCAGTGGGCGGAGGTGGACGCCGTCGTCGGCCGGGCGGTCGTGCTGTTCGACCCGGGAACCATCGAGCTCGACGACCTCATCTCCACCGTCGAGGACGTCGAGGACGCGCATGACGCGGCCGCGGAGCGGTTCCCCCACGACCAGCCCGACCATCCGGCCGACGTCGAGCCGGTGCAGCGGTACGTCTTCGCGCTCGCCGCCGACCTCGCGGGACTGGGCGTGGCCGCCGCCGGCCAGACCCTGCGCCTGGCGCGGATCCCGCCCGAGGTCCCCGGGCTGGTCGCGCTGGCGGAGGGCCAACCACGGGTCCGGCGGTTGCTCGAGAAGCGGATCGGTCCGCCGGCGACCGACATGGTCGTGGCGGTCGCCAACGCGGTCGCGCAGTCGCTCGCGCAGGGACCCCTGGGCCTCGTGGTCGACGCGGCGCACCGATCGGCTCAGATCGCCGAGCAGCTCTCGCGCCGTCGCGCCTGGCAGCGGCGCGAGCCGGAACTGGTGGAGGGACCGCACAGCGTCCGTCACCCGCCGGTGTCGATCTCCGAGCGACCCATGCCTCTCCCCAAGGGTCCGATCGAGCGATACACCGACGCGGCGGCCATCGCGTCGTTGGGCATGATCGGCGTCACGCTGGCCGCCACGCGCAACCCGCGCCGCGCCGCGGACCAGGTGCTGATCGGCGTGCCGAAGGCGGCGAACCTGGGCCGGGAGACGTTCGCGGCCGCGCTCGGCGTAGCCTTCGCCCGACGCGACGTGGTGGTCATGGACCGGTCCGTGCTCCGGCGCCTCGACCGCGCGTCGACCCTCGTGATCGACGCGCGGCTGCTCGCGGCGGGCCACTGGTCGATGGACGCCCTCGAGACGGTCGCGCCCGAGGCCGACGAGACGACGTGTGCCGCCCAGGCCCGCGTCCTCCTGAACCGAGCGGATCCGCTTGCCACCCGCAGGCGGGGCGCGTGGGTACTCGCGCCGTGGAAGCCCGATGATCGAGCGCCCCGGGGATCGGACGCGCGGGCCCGGCGGTTGCGTCACGGCGGGCGGCACGCGCTCGGGCTCTGGCGAGGTCAGCGGCTGATGGCCGTCGTCGCGGTGGGCGAGGAGCCGGCGCCGCTCGCGGACGAGCTCGTCGCCACGGCGCAGCGCGGTGGGCTCGAGGTCGTGCTCGCCGGCGGGACCGACGCGATGGCGGAGCGTCTCGGTGGGATCGCCCGCTGGACCGCGTCGGGCGTCGCGGCCGAGATCCGCGCCCACCAGGCGGTGGGCAACGTCGTGATCTACGCGAGCGGGCGAGCCCACGCGGGGCTGCGCGCCGCGGACATCGCCATCGGTGTCGAGACGCCCGGTCACAAGGCGCCGTTGGGCGCGGACCTCGTGATCCGGCAGGGCCTGGGCCAGGCCTGGCTCGTCCTCGAGGGCGTTCGGCGGGCCCGCGCGGTCAGCACCCGCAGCGCGCTCCTCGCGCTTGCCGGGGCCGGCACCGGCGGAGCGTGGGCGATGCTCGGCACGCCGCGGTTCGCCGCGCAGCGCACGATGCTCGCCGTGAACCTCAGCGCGTTCGCCGCCATGACCGCCGGCGCGTTCGCCGGCTGGGGGGCGCGGGGTGTCGCGATACCCGTCCCGACGGCCCTCCACCCCTGGCACGAGCTCGATGGCGCCGACGCGCTCGAGTTGGTTCGCTCCCGCCGCGACGGACTCGACGACGAGGAGCGACAGCGCCGTCGCCGAGCCGAGCGGTCCCGGCCGCGCCGCGAGCCGGCGGGCCTGGTCCAGGCCGCGATCGACGAGCTGGCGAACCCCCTGACACCCGTCCTGGGCGTCGGCGCCGCCCTGTCGGCTGCCATCGGGTCGCTCACCGACGCAGGGCTCGTGCTCGGCGTCGTCGGGGCAAACGCGCTGGTGGGCGCGGTGCAGCGCGTGCGCACGGAGCACGCGCTCCAGGAGCTGGAGCACGATGGCGCGCCGAGCTCCCGGGTGCTGGTCGCGGGGGTCGCGACGGTCGTGCCCGCCGAGGTGGTGGTCGTCGGCGACGTGGTCCTCCTCGGGGCGGGCGACACGGTGCCGGGCGACTGCCGGCTGCTCGCCGCAGACGCGCTCGAGGTCGACGAGTCGACGCTCACCGGCGAGTCGCTGCCGGTGACGAAGTCGGCCGCGCCGACACCGGGCGCCGCGGTGCCCGAGCGTTCGTCGATGCTGTACGCGGGGACCGTCGTCGTCGCCGGCGAAGCATCCGCCGTCGTGGTGTCGGTGGGCCGCGACACCGAGGCGGGGCGAAGTGCCGCGGCCGCGGCCGTGAGGCCCGCATCCGGCGTCGAGCGGCGCCTGAACCGTCTCACGACGGTCAGCGTCCCGATCACGGTCGGCGCCGGCGCGCTCACGGCCGGGATCAGCTTCCTCTACCGCCGACCGACCCGTGAGGCCGTCGCCGCGGGGGTCAGCCTCATGGTCGCCGCCGTCCCCGAAGGGCTCCCGGCGCTCGCGACGGCGGCGCAGGTCGCGTCGGCGCGCCGGCTCGCCACCCGCAACGCGCTCGTGCGCAACCCCCGCGCCATCGAGGCACTCGGCCGCGTCCGGCAGGTGTGCTTCGACAAGACCGGCACGCTGACCGAAGGCAAGCTGTCGCTGGTCCTCGTCTCCGACGGGATCGAGGCGCAGCGGGTCGGTGCGCTCGGCGACTCGGTCCGCGCGGTGCTCGATACCGCGCGGCGGGCAACGCCCGCCGGCAACGGCGACGGTGAGCTCCCGCACGCGACCGACCGTGCGATCGCGGCCGCGGCCGAAGCGGAGGGGCTCGACGACGGGCCGCACTGGACCCGTATCCAGGACCTGCCCTTCCAGTCGACCCGGGGTCTGCACGCGGTGCTCGGCCGGGCCGCCCGCACGCGGTCCGTCGCGGTCAAGGGCGCGCCCGAGGCGGTGATCCCCCGGTGCTCCGACTGGCGGCGGCGTGGCCGAACGGTTCCTCTCGACGCCGAGGCGACGCGCCTTCTCGAGGACCACGCGCACGACCTCGGCCGTCGAGGGTTCCGGGTCCTCGCGGTCGCCACCGGTCGCATGCCCGACGACACCGCGCTGAACGGGTCGGAGCAGATCCCGTCGCTCACGGTGTTGGGCTTCGTCGCGCTGGCGGACCCGGTGCGGCCCACCGCGGCGGCGGCCGTGCAGACCCTCAAAGGCGCCGGGGTGCACCTCGCCATGATCACGGGCGACCACCCGAGTACCGCGGAGGCGATCGCCGCCGAGCTCGGGATCCTCGACGGCGAACGGGTGCTGACCGGAACGGAGATCGACGCGCTCGGCGACGACGAGCTCGACCGGGTCATCGGCGACGTCGCGGTGTTCGCCCGCGTCACCCCGTTGCAGAAGGTCCGCATCGTCGCGTCGTATCAGCGTGGTGGCCGTCCGGTCGCGATGACCGGCGACGGTGTCAACGACGCGGCGGCCATCAGGCTCGCGGATGCGGGGATCGCCCTCGGGCGGCGCGGCAGCGGCGCCGCCCGGTCCAGCGCCGACATCGTCGTGGTCGACGACCGCATCGAGACGATCGTCGACGCGGTGGTGGAAGGCCGCGCCATGTGGGAATCGGTGCGGGCCGCCGTTGCCATCCTCCTCGGCGGCAACCTCGGCGAAGTCGGCTTCACCCTCGCGGGCACCGCACTCGGCGGTTCCGCGCCGCTCAATCCTCGGCAGCTCCTGCTCGTGAACCTCCTGACCGACCTGGCTCCCGCTCTCGCCATCGCGCTGCGCGATCCGCCCGACCGCTCGCCCGAGACGCTGCTCCGTGCCGGGCCCGACGCGTCGCTCGGGTTCGCGCTCACCCGCGACATCGCGGTGCGGGCCGGGGCGACGGCGTCGGGGGCGACGGGTGCGTGGGCGGTGGCGCGGCTCACCGGGAGCGCAACGCGGGCCCGCACGGTGGGGCTCGCGGCCCTCGTGGGCACCCAGCTCGCGCAGACGCTCGCCGCGGGCGGGACGAGCCCGACCGTCCTCGGCGCGACGGGCGTCAGCGTCGGCGCGCTCGTGCTCGCGGTCCAGACTCCCGGCGTCAGCCGGTTCTTCGGGTGTCGCCCGATGGGCCCCGTCGGCTGGTCGATCGCGCTGGGCGCGGCGACGACCGCTACCGTGGCCTCGATCGCCGTGCCGTGGGCGGCCGAGCGGGCCGGCGCGGCCGTGGCCGACACCGCCGTACGCACCGCGAGCCGGCTCCGCGTCCCGTTCCGGATCACCGAGCACCGAGGAGACGAGTCATGAACGTCGTTCCTGCAGCCGTTGCCGCCGTGGTCGTCACCGCGGTGCCACCGCTTCGGAGACGCGTCGTCCCCGTCGCCGGCGCGACCTTGAAGGGCGTCACCGAGGTCGCCGTCGTCGCCGCGGCCGGCGTGATCGGCGTGGCCAAGGTCGCCGTCGACGCGATCGGCGGCATCGTCGACGCGGCAGCACACGGGGCCCCGCCCGAGGGCCGCACCGCAGCCGTAGCCGAAGCCTGAGGTGCGGATCCCCCCGCGGGCCCGTCCGATCGTGGCGGCGGTCTGCGGGCTGCTCGTCGCGCTGCCCGCCTGCGGGGGAAGCGGTGCACGCGCGTCGTGCTCGGAAGGAGCGACGAAGCGAACGGTGCAATACGCGTCGATCAGCGGGGTGCCGGCGAACCTGACGAGCCTGGATCTCCACCTCCCGGCCGGCACCGGCGGGTGCACCAAGCGTCCGATCGTCGTTTGGGTGCACGGCGGGGCCTGGAAGGACGGCGACAAGTCCGAGGACATGGCGCACAAGATCCCGTTGTTCAACAACGCCGGCTACGTCTTCGCGAGCGTCAACTACCGCCTGACCGACGACAAGACCGACCCCGCGCACCCGAGTCCCCAGTGGCCGGTGCACGACCAGGACGCCGCCGACGCGGTGGCGTGGATCGTCCATCATGCCGGCGAGTTCCGCGGCGACGTCCGCAGAGTCGCCGTGTTGGGTCACAGCGCGGGCGGCGGCATCGTCGCGGCGATGACGGCCGACCCTCGGTACCTCGGCAAGAGCGGTCTCGCGCTGTCGTCGATCCACTGTGCCGGTTCGATGGACGGCGAGGGCTACGACGTGGTGGCGGGTGCCACCACCGCTCCGCCCGAGTGGAAGCCCGTGTACCTCGCGGCGTTCGGATCCGATCCCACCGTGTGGGAGGAGGCGTCCCCGATCCGCTACGTCGCCGCCGACAAGGGAATCGCCCGGTACTTCCTCGCCGCGCAGGGCATCGAGTGGCGCCTGCAACAGCACGCCGCCTGGTACCACGCGCTCCAGGCGGCGCACGTCCCCGTGACCGTCCTCGACGCGCGCAGCCTCGAGCACGCGGACCTCACGACCGCCGTCGGTGCACCCGACGACACGGTCGTCACCCCGGCGCTCATGGACTTCCTCGCCGGCTGCTTCTCGCGCTGAGCCGCGCCGCGGCGACGCGGGTCAGCGCGACGGCATCGGGTCCGCTCAGCCCGTGAGGGCCGCGACGGCGGTGACGCGCGACGCGGGCGGGTGGTTCCCGAGGCTGCCGGCGAAGGGCTGGTCGGAGAAGTTGAAGATGCCGCCGTCCGCGCCGACCATCAGGTATCCGTCGCCGTAGCGGACCATGCCGACCACCGGTCGGTTCAGGTGCGTGCCGCCCATCGAACCCCGGAAGGTCGCGTCGCCGAACGCGAAGACGCCACCGTCCGACGCCACCAGCCAGTAGCCGTGGCCGGTCGCGGTCGGGACGAGCGACTGCACGGGCGCGTTCAGCCGCTTCCCGCCCATGGAGCCGTAGAACGTGGCGTCGCCGAACGCGAAGATCCCGCCGTCGGACGCGACCATGTAGTAGCCGCGGCCCGACGGCGTGGCCACCGACCCGAGAACGGGGCCGTTGAGGTGCTTGGCGGCGACGTCCCCGTACGCCGCCGCATCGCCACAGGGCACGACGCGGCCACGGCTGGTGAAGATCCAGTACCCCTTGCCGGACGGCGTGGCGGACAGGCTCGAGACGAGCTCGCCGGACGCGAAACGGGCCCGATCGGCGTTGCCGTGCCAGGTCGCGTCGCCGAAGGCGTAGACCCGGCCGAGCGTGTCGACGATCCAGTAGCCGTGGCCCGACGGCGTCGGTTCGATGTGGACGGCGGCGACGCCGAAGGCGGGCGGGCCCATCGGCTTCGCGGCACCGCCGAAGTCGCCCGCGTCGCCGAAGCCGTAGACGTTGCCGGCGGCGTCGAGCATCCAGTACCCGGCCCGGGCCGTCGACTCGGGGTGGACCTCGACGACCGGTGGCGCGGTCGGGGTCACTGCGCTGGACGCTGCGGACGGGACGCCGTAGCCGAACCGGTTGTGCGCCCGCACGGTGAAGGTGTAGGCGGTGCCGTTCGCCAGCCCCGTGACCGTTGCCGTGGTGGCGCCGGCGGCGGAGGTCGCCTGCCGCCCGACCGGTGACGATTCGACGACGTAACCGTCGATCGGGGACTGGCCCGGGTCGGTGGGTGCCACCCACGACACGGACGCGGTCCCGTCGCCCGCGCTCGCGACCACGTTCGAGGGCGCGCCGGGCACCGCGTTCGCCGAGTCGGCGCAGATCACGTTCAGGCACTGGGCCGGGTTCCCGTTGCCGGTACCGACGTTGCCCCCGCCGTCGGCGCCACCCGCGACCACCTCGATGCCGAAGTCGTTGTTGCCCGTCACGAGGTTGTTGCGCAGCGTGACGCCGGGGGACGTGCCGATGTTCACGTAGATCCCGTCGTCGACGACGGGCCCCGTGGAACCCGCCGTACAGGGACCCGGACCGAACCCGTTCCCCGAGACGGTGTTGTCGGCGACGAGGTCGGTGGTGACGCTCTTCGTGCCGACGATGCACAGCCCGGCCACGCCGTTGCGCGAGACGTCGTTGCGGGAGATGGTGTTGCCGTAGCCGCCGCCGCGCGGGTCGGTCTCCGAGGAGAGGAGACCGAGTTGGTTGTCGTGGATCGAGTTCCCCTGCACGAGGTTCAGGCGGCTCAGGGAGTAGAGCGCGATCCCGACCTGGGTGCTGCCCGAGATCTCGTTGCCCGTGATGGTCGCGGAGACCGCGTACGAACCGGTGATGCCCGACGGATTGCCCGTGAAGCGGTTAGACGTCACGTCGGCCGCGCACTTGGCCAACGAGATCCCGACGAAGGCGTTGTCGCTGAACGTGTTGCGCGAGTAGGTGTCCTTGCTCCCGACGTACTCGCCGCACCCGATCCCGACGTTGTTGGCGCGGAAGGTGCTGTTGCTCACGGTCGCCGACCCGACGTGGAAGCCGGAGACGCCCGTGCCGTTGTCCTCGAAGGTGACGCCGTCCACCGATGCCCCACGCGCCACGGTGGTGCCGTGGTTGGCGACACCGGTCGCGAACCCGGTGATCCGACCGTTGCGGACGACGGCCGGATGACCCTGCGCGGCGACGCCGGTCGCGGCGGGGACCGCGGCGGCTCCCGGCCCCTCGAGGGTGTGGCCGCCGAGGTCGACGGTGACGTTGTCGGCACCGATCAGCAGGCCGTCGCCCGGGCAGACCAGGTCGTCCGCGAGCACCACGTCGCCCGTGACCGTCGTGCCGCAGGTGACCCCGGCGGCCGCCGCCGGCGCAGCCGTGCCGACGAGACCGGCCACCGCTCCCAGGACGATGGCTCCTGCGATGAGGGCGCGCTCGGCGACCCGCGACCTGCGCTGAGTGCCCATGAATCCGCCTCCGTGCTCACGTCCCGTGACGCCCGAATCCCCGAGCAGTCTTGACCGGACCTGCTCCCGCCGCAAGGCACGGTAGACGAGGATCGGCACGAACCCGGGAATCAGGCATGCGATCTCCGGTCGCCCGGGCGGTCAGGTGCCGGTCGATCCGACGGATCTGTCCTGCTCGTTTCGCCAGCGCGCCGCGTTGAGGAAGGCGCCGGTCACGACGAGCCGCCCGAGGATGTAGGCCCACAGGAGGATCGCGATCGCCGCGCCGAGCATCCCGTAGGTGTCGGTCTTCGAGGCGAGGTACCGGCTGAAGAAGTACACGGTCAGGAGGTGGAGCACCTCGATTCCCACCCCGACGAGCACCGCGCCGGGCACGAGCGAACGCCACGTCGTGTCGGGCGCGCGCGGGAGCAGGCACGAGATGCCGATCCACCCCACGACGAAGACCCCGACGGCGAGGACGCGGATCGCCAGCTCGGCCCACGGGGCGACGGCGTCCGAGAGCCGGCTGACCGCCGAGCCGGCGGCGACCGACGCGAGCATGGCCGCCGCGACCGCCAGCACCGGCCGCCACGGTCGCTTCAGGCCCGTGGCACCGACGTCCCACGCGAGCCCGTGCACGGTCCGGACGGCGATGAGGAGCATCCAGGTCGACCACAGCAGCGCGTACAGTGCGATGACGAACGTCAGCACCCGGGTCCCGCCGGACGCGTGGACCGAGTCGTCGATCGCGGACGCGACGAGGCCGGTCATCCCGATCTGCCGGGCGATCTTGGTCGGATCGCCGGAGTCCACCACGTCGCCGACGAACCCGAAGGTCGTGACGACCACGAACGCCAGGGGCACGAGCACCGTGAAGATCCGGAACGCCATGCCGCCCGCGATGAGCCCACCCGCGTATTGGCGATCCGCCTCGATGACGCGGAACGCCACGTCGATCGGCGCGGACTCCCCGCGGCGTCCCCGGGCCTCGTCGTACTTCGTGGCCAGCGTCGCGCGGGTGCCGCCGATCCAGCGGCGCACCGATTCGCGATACGACGACGTCGCGGGTTCGACGGGTTCGTCGAGCGGTTCGACGGGATCGTGTTCCGGCACAGGATCGATCATCGCCGCGTGACCGTACCCGAACACCGGCGTCGACCATCGCCGGCGATGGCCGGAGAGCACGCATCGGGTTAGCCTGCGCATGCGCGCGAACACGCGACAGGCAGGAGTACCGCGATGCCGAAGCAGTTCCAGGGGAGGATCGCACTCGACATCCGCGACGCCACCCCCGACTGGGAGCCCTACCTGCCCCCGAAAGCTCCCGCGGGCGCGCCGAACGTCCTGATCCTCGCGTGGGACGACCTCGGCTACGCGACCATGGACCTCTTCGGCGGACCGGTCGAGTGCCCCAACATGCAGCGCCTCGCGGACCGCGGGGTGAAGTTCGCGAACTTCCACACGACCGCGTTGTGCTCGCCGACGCGCGCGTCGCTGCTCACGGGCCGCAACGCGACGTCCAACGGCATGGCGACGATCGCGGAGTTCAGCTCGGGATTCCCGGGCATCTCGACGCGTATCCCGTTCGAGAACGGGATGATCTCGGAGGTGCTCGCGGAGCACGGCTACAACACGTACTGCGTCGGCAAATGGCACCTCACGCCCGGCGAGGAGTGCAACCTGGCCGCGTACAAGGGCCGGTGGCCGCTCGGGCGCGGGTTCGAGCGCTTCTACGGCTGGCTCGGCGGCGAGACGAACAACTGGTATCCCGACCTCGTCCACGACAACCACCAGGTCGACGCGCCGGGCCGCCCCGAGGACGGCTACCACGTCGCCGACGACCTGGCCGACCGGGCCGTGGAGTTCATCCGCGACGCGAAGGTGATCGACCCGGACAAGCCCTTCTTCATGTACCTCGCACCCCAGGCCGGGCACGCGCCGCACCAGGCGCCGGTGGAGTGGATCGACCGGTACCGGGGCCGGTTCGACGAGGGCTACGAGGCGATCCGCGCCGGGATCCTCGCCAAGCAGATCGCGCTGGGCCTGCTCCCCGAGGGCACCGAGCTCTCCGCGATCAACCCGCACGGCGAGCCCGAGCGCACCGGGCCCGCCGGGCAGCCCTGGCCCGCGCTCGACACCGTGCGCCCGTGGGACTCGCTGAACGACGACGAGCGCCGGCTGTTCGCGCGCATGGCCGAGGTGTTCGCCGGCTACATCTCGTACTGGGACGACCGGATGGGCCGGGTCGTCGACTACCTCGAGCAGTCCGGGCAGCTCGACAACACCATCGTCGTCGTCATCTCCGACAACGGGGCGAGCGGCGAGGGCGGCCCGAACGGCGAGTTCAACGAGTGGCGCTTCTTCAACGGGCTGCCCAGCGACCCCGCGGTGACGATGGAGCACATCGACGAGCTCGGTTCGCCGATCTCGTACAACCACTACAACACCGGCTGGGCCTGGGCCCTCGACACGCCGTTCCCGTACTGGAAGCGTTGGGCGGGCGCCGAGGGCGGCGTGGCGGACATGTGCTTCGTGTCGTGGCCGGCGAAGATCGCCCCCGACGCCAGGCCCCGCCAGCAGTACGTCCACGCGGTCGACGTCGTGCCGACGATCTACGAGCTCGTCGGCATCGATCCACCTGAGGTCATCAAGGGCTACGAACAGAGCGCGATCGAGGGCGAGAGCTTCGCGAAGGCGCTGACCGACCCGGATGCGCCGGGCAAGGAGACGCAGTTCTACACCATGCTCGGCCAGCGCTCCATCTACCACCGGGGCTGGCTCGCCTCGACGGTGCACCCGCCGCTGTCGGGGTGGGGCGGCTTCGAACAGGACGAGTGGGAGCTCTACCACCTCGAGGCCGACCGTTCGCAGACGAGGAACGTCGCCGCCGATCATCCCGAGCGGCTCGACTCGTTGAAGGACCTCTGGTTCTACTACGCGGGCGTCTACCACGGGCTCCCGCTCGACGACCGGTCCGCGCTCGAGCAGGTGCTCGCCGAGCGGCCGAAGGGCGCACCCGACCGGGAGCACTACGAGTACTACCCCGACTGCGCCGACGTGCCCGAGTTCGCCGGCGTCGCGATCAACGGGCGCTCGTACACGATCGCGGCCGCGGTCGCGGTCGGCTCGGCCGATGCGCAGGGCGTGCTCTATGCCCACGGCGGCGTGGCCGGCGGGCACTCGCTCTACGTCAAGGACCGGCGGCTCAAGTACGCGTTCAACTGGGTGGGCACCTACCTCCACACGGTCGAAGCGGACCGCGACGTCACCCCCGGTGACCACGTGCTCGCCGTCGAGTTCGCCGTCAGCGGGCCGAGTACGGATCCGAAGCAGCCGGGCTTCGCGGGGACCGCGACGCTCTACGTCGACGGCGAGGCCGTGGGCTCGGGTGAGATCATCACGCAGCCCGCCTACTTCTGCGCGGTCGGCGACGGGATCTGCGTGGGCCGTGACAGCGCCTCACCGGTCACCCCGGACTACGCCGATCGGGGGACCTTCGCGTTCACGGGCGGCACGATCGACAGAGTCGTCGTCGACGTGACCGGCGAGCGCTACGTCGACCACGAGGCGCAGGTCCGGGCCTGGCTCGGCAAGGACTGACCACCGTCGACGGGATGGCATGAAGGGACGGGGACCCATGACCCAAGAGCAGATGCAACCAGGCAAGGACGGTGGGCTCCGGTTGGGCGGTGGCGCCATCGCCTCGCTCACCGGCGGCGCGCTGCTCGTCGTGTTCATGCTCCAGAACACGAACAGCGTGAAGCTCCACTTCCTCTTCTGGCACTTCACTTGCCCGGTCTGGTTGCTCACGCTGGCTTCGGCCGTGCTGGGAGCCTTCGTGTGGATCGGGCTGGGGGTGCTGCGCCGGCACCGCCGCCGGAAGGAGCGCCGCGCCGGGCGACGCTGAGCTCAGCCCCGCTCGGCGGCGAGCAACGCCATGACCTCGTCGGCGAAGCGCCCCGACCGCAGGAGCTCGGCCATCATCCGCATCGGCCGGTCGACGTGGCCGAAGAACGCCTTGTAGCCGGCGCAGAGGTAGTTGAGGCCCGCTTCACCGTCCGGGGTGGAGAGGAACCGGTTCTTCGGGCACTCACCGTTGCAGGCGAACCGCACGTCGCAGTCACGGCAGTAGCGGGGGAGCGAGTCGGCTTTGGCCCGCCCGAACGCGCGCTGTTGCGGGGACGCGACGAGCTCGACGACGTGTGTCGTCATGATGTTGCCGAGGAGGTGCTCGGGTTCGACGAAGTGGTCGCATGAGTAGACGTCGCCGTTGTGCTCCAGGGCCAGCGCGTTGCCGCACGTGGGCTCGAAGATGCACATGCCTCGCGGGACGCCGAGCCACGATGCGAGCGCGGCGTCGAACGTAGGCACGAACACGCTGCCGACGTCGCGCTGCACCCATTCGTCGAAGACCGCGGTGAGGAACGCGCCCCACTGCTCGGCGCGGACCGTGCGGTCGGTGACGAGGTCCTCCGGCCCGCCGGCCGCGCGCTCCACGATCGGGATCAGCTGGATGTAGCGCGCGCCGAGCTCGTCGCGGAAGTACCGATAGACGTCGAGTGGATGGTCGGCGTTGGCCGCGTTGACGGTGCACAGGACGTTGGTGTCGACGCCGTGGGCCTGCAACAGATCCCACGCGGCCCGCACGCGCCCGGACGTCGGCCGCCCCTGCTTGTCGACCCGGTACCGGTCGTGCATCGCGGGTGGCCCGTCGATCGAGAGGCCGACGAGGAACCCTTCGTCGTGGAGGAAGCGGGCCCACTCGGCGTCGACCAGCGTTCCGTTGGTCTGCATCGTGAGCTGAAGCTGCCGGTCGCCCGCGTACTCGCGTGCGTAGGCCACGGCCCGGCGGAAGAAGCCGAGCCCCAGCAGCGTCGGCTCGCCGCCCTGGAACGCGAGGTCGACCTCGGGCGTGCGGTGCCCCTCGATCGTCTGGCGGATCCAGGCCCGGAGGACGTCGTCGGCCATCCGGAAGCGGGCCCCGGGGTACAGCAGCTCCTTGGAGAGGTAGAAGCAGTACGAGCAGTCCAGGTTGCAGACCGCACCGGACGGCTTGGCCATCAGGTGGAACGCCGGCGGCGCGTCACGCGGAAGGGTCGTCACCGCACCTCGGCGTCGACGAGACCCGAACGCCGCAGGGCGTCGCCCAGGAAGTCGTGCACCGGCCGGGACAGGAAGAAGCCGACATGGCTCCCGCGGAACCAGTTGATCGCCGGCTCGTCCCAGTGCTCCCAGAGCGCGTGGACCTGGCGCAACGGGTGCACCATCCGGTCGGCCAGGCCGGCGTAGATGAACCGGCGGTCGCGGGGTACGAGCGGTGCGATCGCGAGCGGGGACACGACGCGGTTCGCCGATCGCGCGAGCGCACCGATGTTCTCGTAGCCCTCGTGGGACCGGAAGCGGGCCGACACGTGGCGGTCCATGAGGTCGGCGAGGTCGATGGCGGGTACACCCACGATCACGCAGGCGAGATCCTCGTCGAGCCCGGCGAGCAGGGCGGTGGTGTAGCCGCCCAGCGACAGCCCCTGGACCCCGATCCGCTCGTCGCCCTGCTCGCGGATCCACGCGAGCACCCGGCGGATGTCCCACACCGACTGCGCGACCGCGTGGACGTTGTCCATCAGGTCGTCGGCGGGGAAGCCGACCCCGAACGGCGAGCCGGCCCGCCGCGGCCCGTGACGGGCCTGGATCGGCATGGCGACGTTGAGGCCGAGCACCCGGTGCAGCCATTCGGCCCGGAAGATGTGGAGATCCGCGAAGGGCAGGCCCATCCCGGCCCCGTGGACGCAGACGATCCACGGCCGCGGCTCGTCGTGGCGCAGGACCCACGCGTACGCGGTCGCGTTGGCCTGGTCGGCGAGGTAGCGGTCACGGCCCGGCTCGTCGGGGTGGGGTGCGTACCCGCTCTCGAACGAGAGCACCTCGTAGCCGAGCGAGAGCGTCCGCGCGCCCCGGATCCGTGGCGCTGCGGGCGGCGGTGGGTCCCCGTGGTACGCGGCCGGCTCGTCGAGCCAGCCCTCCCGCCCGTAGAGGCGGAGGGCCTCGTTCACCTCCCGCTCGATGCGGTGCATCTCCTCGGCCTCGCGGGGCCGGTGCGAGAGCCGGGCGACGGCCAGGATCAGCTCGTCGATCATGGCCTGCGCGGCGAGCCCGAGGTCGGGGGCGACGTCGGGGATCGAGGGGACCGTTACCAGACCGGCCAACGCGGCGCGGTGCCGCCGCGCCGTCTGCACGTACCAACCCGCCGACCGCGTGATCGGCGTCGCGAGCTCGCTCCACACCGGGCTGCGCACGACGCGAAGTGATGCACCGGCCGCGTGACGTGCCATGTCGAGCACCACGACCTCCCGTGGGACCTTGGAGTCGCTCAACCGCCCCATCATCGCCTACGCGTCGACCTCGGTGCCAGACGTCCGGCCGAGATCCCGATGGCCTCCTCAGCGCAGGATGTTGACGGCCCGGGCGATCACGAGCGCGACCGCGATCACCGAGATCGCCGACTGCACCAGCATGGTCAGCTTCGCCCACTGGGTCATGGGCATCGTGTCGGTGGGGCTGAACGCGGTGGCGTTGGTGAACGAGACGTAGAGGTAATCCACGAAGCCGGGCTCCCAGTCCGGCGGCGCGAGCTCCGGGCTGGCCATCTGGGGGAAGAGGAAGTCGGGGTACGGCTGGACACCCGCGGCCCGGTCGAGGGGCCCGCCGCGGTCGAACTCCCAGTACCACAACGCGAACACGATGACGTCACCGCGTTCTCGAGGCTGAGCACGGCGATCAGGGCCAGGCTCGCGACCCGGATCGTCCGGGCGCGGCGGCGGAACCGGCTGGAGGTGGCGACGAACACGCCCACGAGGAGCAGGACGGCCAGGCCGGGCAGCACCCAACGCGGGCGGTTGGCGACCCGGGCGGGCAGGGTGAGCATGAGGAAGATCGCGAGGACGATGGCGAGCGTGACCTGGATCCGGGGCTCTTCGCGGGTGGCGCTCCTCCACGCTCCCTGCACGTGGCGTTCCACGGCGTGGGCGGCGACCTTCGGCTCGACGAGATGCTGGAGCCGGCGGAGCGTGTGGCGGAGCTCCTCGTCGACTGATCCCGCGCTCGGCGCTTCGCCGGGTGCCCCACCCGTCGGTTCGTCGGTCACGCACCGAGTCTGCCTCCGTGCGTTCCCGCGAAGCGTGATCCCCACCGGCCGCGACGGTTACCGTGGCGGCACCCGCCGCCCACGACCCGATCCGAGGTGGAACATGAGCGAAACGGAGACCGCGAACCCGCAGGCACTTCCGCCGGCCAAGGTCCGGCGCCCGCACCGGGTGCTCGTGGCGTTGCTCCTCGTCCTCGGGGCCGTCCTCACGCCGATCACGATCCTGACGCTGTTCGTCAACGTCGAGGTCAAGAACACGGACCGCTACGTCCAGACCGTCGAGCCGCTGGCCAAGGATCCCGCGGTCCGGGCCTACGTGGCCGACGAGGTGACGCGCAACCTCTTCGCACGCGTCGACGTCGAGGGGTACGTCAAGGATGCGCTGCCGTCGAAGGCCCAGGGTCTCTCGGGCGCCATCACCGGTGCGCTCAAGAACGCCACGCACACCTCGGTCGAGCGCGTGCTCGAGAGCGACCAGTTCCAGACGGTGTGGGAGAAGGCGAACCGCGCCGCCCACGCCGAGCTGGTCAAGATGCTGACGAACGAGGGAAGCGGCAAGGTCCTCACGTCGCGCAACGGGAGGGTTTCCGTCGACCTCTCCGCGCTCGGCACCGCGATCAAGCAGCGCCTGGACGACACCGGGATCGGCGTGTTCGAGAAGATCCCGACGGACCGCCTCAGCGGCAAGATCACCCTCTTCGAGTCGAAGGACCTCTACCGGATCCGCCGGGCGACGGGCGCGCTGAGCAAGCTGGCGTTCGTGCTGCCGTTCGTCGTCGTGGCCTGCTTGGGCGGGGCGATCCTCCTCTCGCAGAACCGCCGGCGGGGCTTCATCTGGGCCGCGGTGGCATTCACGCTCGGCGCGATGGTCCTCGCGATCGGGCTGGCGATCGGACGCGGCGTGTACCTGAACGCGGCGGTCGACGGTGGCATCCCGCACGACTCGGCTGCGACCGCCTACGACACGATGGTCCGGTTCCTGCACACCTCGGTGCGCGCCGTGCTGTCGCTCAGCATCGTGATGGTCGTCGCCGCGGTGTTCAGCGGGCCGTCGAAGCTCGCGGTCTGGTTCCGCGCGACCGTCCACCGCGTGGTCACCTGGTTGGGGCGCCAGAGCTCCGACGCCGGGTGGGGCTGGCTGGGCTCGATCGGGTTCGTCCGGGCCAACAAGCGGGTCATCCGGATCGTCGTCGCGGTGGCCGGGTTCGTGCTCCTCTTCTTCTGGAAGCACCCGACGCCGTCGGTCATCTTCTGGATCGCTGCCGTCGTGCTGTTCCTGCTCGGGTTGGTCGAGTTCTTCGGCCGGGAGCCCGACGAGACCGCGCTGGCCCCGACCGCGTCGTAGCAGGCGGCCGGGTTACGATCCGGCGATGCAGCCCGAACCCCGATCCGGATTCCGGTCCTTCGTCGTCGCCCTCGGCCTCACCGCCGGCCTGGCGCTGGCCGTGGCCGGATGCGGGTCGTCCAGCAAGAGTGCCGGCACGACCACCACGACGTCGGCGAAGGCGTCGGTCTGCGCGGCGCGCGCCCAGCTCGAGAACTCCGTCTCGAACCTCTCCGATCCCGACATCCTGAGCGGGGGCAGGAGCGCGATCGAGTCCGCCCTGACGAAGGTCTCCGACGACCTCGACTCGCTGGCCTCGGCGGCGAAGAGCGCCTACAAGCCGCAGGTCGACGCGGTGAAGTCCTCGCTCGAGAACCTGAAGACGGCCATCGGCAACCTCGGCAATGGCAGCGGTAGCGTCGGCAGCGGCATGCAACAGGTCGGGGACGCGATCAGCGCCGTCGGCAAGTCGATGGGTGACCTCGCCGACGCGATGACGGCGAAGTGCGACTGACCGGCCGTCAGGACGCGGATTCCCGGCGACCGCGACCGAGACCGAGCTGCGACACGAGCAGGGCCAGCACCGTCACGAGGTAGAGCTGCCCGAGCAGGGCCTCGAGCACCGCCGTGGCCCGGCCGAGACCGCCCGCCGCGGTCAGGTCGCCGTAGCCGACCGTGCAGAGCGTCACGAAGCTGAAGTAGAGGTAGTCCGCCGTGGTGGCGTGCTTGACCTGGGCGAAGAACGGGCTCGAGCCGAAGGCGCCGATCGAGGTGAACACGGACGAGAACGCCATCCCGAAGAGGACGTAGACGCAGATCGCCCCGAGCACCGTCTGCACGTCGATGACGCGGCGACGCACGATCGAGGAGACGATCGCGACCGGCGCCACTCCGGCGAGCAGGAAGGAGAGCACCGAGGCCAGGCCCCGGGTGTTCGACGACGAGGCGAAGAGCGCCCCGACGCCGCTCACGAGCCCGACGGCGATCACCACGACGGAGATGCGGACCAACTTCGGGTTCGCCTCCGACGCCGCCAGCGCGGCGAGCAGGGTGGTGCCCTGGAGGACGACCGTGACCAGCGGGACCCAGGAGCCCGTCGGCCCCGAGGCCATGAACACGAACGTGACGAGGAGCAGCAGGAGGACGATGCCGTAGCGGATCCCCGAGTGCTCCCGTTCGAGTCGTGCCCCCCAACGAACCCGTCGGGCCGAGCGCCCCGTTGCCGGTTCGAGACTGTCGTCCGGCACGCTCACCTCCCGCGGTTGCCGTGTCTCCCCGCCCCGTGCCGAGGCGGGGAGACACGGTAGCGGGCCTACACCGTTTCGTGGCCGCCGTAGCGGGCGAGCGCGTAGAACACGAGCACGGCGATGAGGACGTAGGTCATCGACCAGATCGGGTAGTACGGCATCCACGTCATCGCGCTGAGCCCGCCGATCGTGGCGGCGATGAACCCGATCCAGCGGGCGAACTGGTTGCGGGACAGGATGGCGAAGCTGGACACGATCAGGATGATCCCGACGATGAGCCACGCCCAGGCGTAGTGCGTCAGCGACTGGCCGAGGACACCGGAGTCGTCGGGCAGTGATCCCTTGTGCCGGAACGCCCAGATCGAGTCGAGGATGCGCATGAGGCCGGCGAGGCCGAGGATGGTGCCGGCGAAGAACAGCCAGCCGAAGCCCTTCCCCTCGTCGCCGTAGACGTCCGGGTTGGTGCCTGTCGCGGTCATGTGAGTGCCTCCCCGTCGTGGCCTGTCTTCGGGTTGGTGCGCTGGCAGTATGTGGTCCGTTCTCGGCGGCCGTCAAGGGATCCGACGACGCGGCGCGGTCGGTGCCGCGCTAGCGACGGCGGACGCGCGGTGCTAGCTTCACGCCTCCAAGGTCGGTCCGAGTGAGCGTGTGAGGGGAGTGCCGTCATGGTGGCAGCCGAGTGGGGAACCGGACAGGTGTTCTGGTCGATGGTCTGGTTCTTCTTGTTCTTCATCTGGATCTGGCTGCTCATCACCGTGTTCGCGGACATCTTCCGGAGCCGCGACATGGGCGGTGGCGCCAAGACCCTGTGGGTGCTCTTCGTGATCCTCATGCCGTACCTCGGCGTGTTCGTGTACCTGATCGCGCGGGGCCACAAGATGGGCGAGCACGCCGCGGAGGACGTCCAGCGTCAGCAGGACTACATCCGCGCCGTGGCCGGCACCCAGGCGAGCTCCGCGGACGAGCTCGAGAAGCTCGCCGGCCTGCGCGACCGCGGCGTCATCACCGCCCAGGAGTTCGAGGCCCAGAAGGCCAGGATCCTCGCGGGCTGACAAGATGATGCTGGCGGCGGCCTGGCCGCTGTACTCCGGCCTGGGGATCATCTACCTCGTGCTCCTGGTGGTGCTGGGCACCATGTGCCTGCGCAAGGGCCACTGGGTGATGTTCATCCTCGGCTTCTTCACCCTGATCTTCTGGTTCATCGGGGCGATGATCCCGCCCCGGGACCGGATGCGTTGACCGCCGCGAGACGATCCCGAGAGGAGATGCAGTGACCGACGAGGACGTGTACGGCCCGATCGACTTCCTGCTGATGGAGTTCCCGGGCACCACCGAGATGACCGGGGAGGTGGCCCAGGCGGTGATGGACCTCGTCGACGCGGGGATCGTACGCATCTACGACGTCCTCATCATCCGCAAGGCCGAGGACGGGACCTTC
The DNA here is from genome assembly GCA_046331155.1 of Acidimicrobiia bacterium. Taxonomy (GTDB): domain Bacteria; phylum Actinomycetota; class Acidimicrobiia; order IMCC26256; family CAWATG01; genus JAXLRK01. The sequence goes on along the minus strand of JAXLRK010000001.1, from coordinate 2,181,140 downwards.
GAGGGGATCAACATCGAGGACCTCGGCGCCGACGAGATCGGCGGGTTCACGGCGTTCGCGGGGGCCCGCTCGGGCCTCCTCGGCGACGACGACCTCGCCGAGGCGGCGGGCGCCCTCGAGCCGGGGACCGTGGCGATCCTGTTCGTCTACGAGAACGCGTGGGCGATCCCGTTCGTGGCCGCGGCGCGTCGTCAGGGCGGCCAGGTGGTGGCCAGTGCGCGGATCCCGGCGCAGACGATCAACGACGTGCTCGACGCCGCGGAAGCGGCCGGCTGACCGGAGGGAACGACATGCCAGGATTGCTCCGAGGAGTTGCCCGCACCGCGGTCGTCGCGGGTACGGCGACGGCGGTGAGCGGGCGGGTGCAGCGCCGCCAGGCCGAGAAGTACGCGGCCCGCGACGCGAACATCTACGCCCAGCGGGAGGCCGCCTACGAGCAGCAGGCCGCGCCGCAGTACGCACCGCCGCCGGCGGCACCGGCGGCGCCGAGCGAGTCGGACAAGATCGAGCAGCTCAAGCAGCTCGCCGAGCTCCACACCCAGGGTGTGCTCACCGACGAGGAGTTCGCCGCTCAGAAGGCCAAGATCCTCAACTCCTGAGGCTCACGCTCGCCGGTCAACGCATCCACCATCAGGCCCAGCTCGGCGCGGCTTCGCCGCGCTCGGCGACCTCGGCCTCGTGCGTACGCAGCACGTCGGCGGTGCGCGCGGTCCGGCGCCACCGCCGGGCCCGGTCGAGCACCCGCAGCGCGGCGAAGCCGCTCACCGCGCCCAGCGCCGTGAGCGACACGGCGCGTCGCCGCCCCCAACGGTGGTTCAGGACCGCGTACTCGGTGGCCCACGTCAGCGGGAGCAGGAAGGAGCCCGAGACCCCTTTGGCGGTGGCCTGCCAACCTTCGCCCGACGCGCGGCGGCCGACGGCGAGGGCGCCCAGGAGGACCGGGGCGTTGGCGACCGCGCCCACCCGGGCCGCGGGCGCCAACGCGATCACCTCGGCCACGTCACGCGCCCCGACCGGAGGCGGGGCGGTGAGCGACTGGGACCCGTCGAACCCGAGCCGTTCGAGTTGGTCGGCGTGGGCCGTGGCGACCTGCTCCAGCGAGCGGAGGGTCTCGTGGCGGCGAGCCGACGGCATCGAGTCCAGGGCCGCGGCGAGGCGTCTCGCCAGCGCGTTCTGCGCCGCGATCGACGCATGCCTCCCCGTCGCGTCGGCCCGAGCCGCGAGCGCGATCGCGGCGACGCGCCGCGTCACCGTGTAGGCGCCGTGCTTCCCACCGGCGACCGCGGCCTCGGCGAGCCGGGCGGCGAGCAGGTCGGTCACCGCCCGTACGGCCTGCCGAGGGTCGGCGCGGTACGCGTCGGCCCAGCCGGTCATCTCGATGGGCTCGCCGAAGTGGACTTCCGCACTGGAGCGGAACCGGCCCCGTTGCTCGTACGCGAGGCCCACGGGGACGATCACCACGCCGTCGACCCCCGCGGCTGCGGCACTGAGCCCGAGCCGGGCGGCTCCGGTCTTCACCGGGAGCAGCTCCGCTCCCGCGCCCATCTCGCCCTCGGGGAAGATCACGACGTGCTCGCCGAGCGCCAGCGCCGCGTGGCAGTCGCGGAAGGTCGCCTCGTTCCCGGCCGTGCCGTTGCCCTCGCTCGCCCGGTGGACGGGGAGGACCCCGCCGGCCCGGAACAGGATGCGAGCGGACCTGCGGTTCCACCACGACGACGCGGCGAGGAACCGCGGGAACCTCGGCATCTTGGCGACGACGAGCGCCACGTCGCCGAGCGCGTTCGAGTGGTTCGCCGCGAGGATCGTCGGGCTCCCCGAGGCGCGCGGCCGGGTCCCGGTCGTCTCGACGGGGTGGTAGAAGACCGCGGCCGCCGACCGCGCCCAGGTCTTGAGCACGCGAAACCAGAACGGCGTGCGCGCCGCCGCGCTTCGGCTCACGGGGTCTCCTTCCCTGCTCACGCCTGGCATACTGCCAGGCGTGGACATCGAGCCGGAAGTCGAAACGCTCAAGCGCGACCTGGAATCGCTCGAGCGCGCCGCGGCGGAAGCCGCCGAGGTCGGTGTGGAGCGCCTCGCCGTGCGCGTCGGGGCATACGTGCTCGTGCTCGCGGTGCTCGCCGTGCTCGCGTGGCTCGTGGGCCGCAAGGTCCAGAACCGCGGCAACGGCACGCGCTGAGCCGATCCGGGCGCGGGAGCGTTCGTGAGCTCGCTCCTCGCCGTCTTCGCGGCCATCTCGTTCGCGTTCGGTACCGTGCTGCAACAGCGCGGCACGCTCGCGACCGAGGCTCCCGAGGGTGACCCGCGCTTCCTCGCCGAGATCGTGCGGAAGCCGGTCTGGATCGCGGGCGCGTCGTGCCAGGCGCTGGGCTGGGTGCTCCAGGCGATCGCGCTCGACGGCGGCAGCCTCGTCGTCGTCCAGTCGCTCTGCGCCCTGAGCCTCGTCTTCGCCCTGCCGCTCGGGGTGCGCTTCACCCACCAGCAGGTGGGGCTGCGCTCGGTCCTCGGCGCGGTGTGGACGCTCGTCGGGATCATCCTGTTCGTCGCGGTCGGCCAACCCCAGGGAGGAAGCAGCCTCCCCGGCGCCGGGGCCTGGTGGATCGCGACGGTGGTCTGCCTAACCGGGATGTCGACCCTCGCGGGCATCGCCCGGCGCCGAGGGGGAGCGGCGGCCGCGTCCCTGTTTGCCACCTCGGCCGGTATCGCGTTCGGCTTCCAGTCGGCGGTGACCAAGGTCTTCGTGACCGAGCTAGGCGGCGGATTGGTGGGCGTCCTGACGATGTGGACGACCTACGGGTTGATCATCTCGGCGCTGGCCGGGTTCGCGCTCCAGCAGTCGGCGTTGAAGACCGGCTTCCTCGCGCCGGCGATGGCGGCGAGCAACGCGAGCACGCTCGTGATCAGCGTCGTGCTCGGCATCGCGGTCTTCGGCGAGTCACTGACCAAAGGCGGCTGGCGTGTGTCTCCCGCGGTGCTCGGGCTCGTGCTCGCGGTCATCGGTGTGGTGATGCTTTCGACACCCGAGCGTCAGATGTCGTCGTCCTGAACGCCCGACTCACCCGACGGGATGCCGATCGCCTGGCCCAGCCGCGCCCGGGGTGGCGGTGGGAGCGACGGCGCGGCTCCCGGCACCAGCACCTCGGGGTTGTCCTTGCCGCGCGCCAACCGGCCGAGTACCCCCGTGTCCTCGGCGATGGTGGGGGCCGCGCACGCTCCGACCACGATGATCGTCCCGGCGCCGGTGAGCCACGTGACGAACGCGAGCGCGACGCCGAAGAAGCCGAACTGGTGCTGGTTCTCGGTGACGTTGCGGGTCATCCACAACGAGGCCGTCGCCCCGTACACGGACATGGCGAACCCCGTCACCACGCCGGTGGTGATCAACGGCCGCAGCCTCACCTGCCGGCCGAGCATGAACCACGGCGTGATCCACCACAGGGTCATCGAGCCGCAGACCGCGATGACCGCGAAGAGCCCCGTTGCCGGTCCTCGGCCGAACACGGTCCGGGCGCCGCCCATGAGAGCCAGGAACGCGACGAAGCCGGCCAGCCACACCGCTCCCACCGCGTAGCCCGAGACCCGCCCCCGGGCGGGCCGGCGCCACGCCTTCGTGTAGACGCGGGCCAGTGCGGTGGTGAACGAGTTCACGTAGAAGAACATGAAGAGCAGGCCGAGCAGGCCCGTCGCCCGCTTGATGTCGTTCGAGGACTTGAGCGCAGTCCTCACGGTCTTCAGGCCCTCGCCGGTCAGCCCCGCGCGGTGGGTGACCGTGGTGAAGATCGACGCCCTCACCGAGGCCGGCATGAATGCTGCGACCACGATGAGCGCGGGGAAGAACGAGACGAAGGCCTTGGCCCCGAGCGCGACGCTCCGGTCGATGAACTCGTTCTCGAGCAGGCGTTCCCAGACCCGCCAGAAGATCGTGCGCTCGACCCACTGCTGGACTGCCGCGATCCAGCGACGGATCGTCGCCACCAACGTCTTCACCGTGCTCGTGCCGTCCGCTGGACCCATCCGCCTACCCCACGAACCCGTTCAGGCTGCTTCGACGTCGACGCCGTTGCGCATGGCGCGCCAGGCGACCCCGGGCGCGCCATGCCACCCGTGCTCCTTGACGGCCTGGGCGAACTCGGTACCCGCGAGCGCGAGGCCGACGATCCCGAGCGTGATCTCGACGCCCCACGACACGGTCAGCCACACACCGTCGAGGCCGAGGATGATGCCGTACGGGATCCACGACAGCGCCCACAGCACGATCCCGACGCGCAGCTTCATGCGCTCGCGGCCTGAGCCGAGGTCGGGGGCTCGGTCGGCAGCCGCCGCGCGAAGAACAGTGCCGCGAGTGCGATGACCGCGAGCATGCCGAGCGAGGCGCGCAGCCCGTCGATCCGGGCGTCCTCGTTCTCGGTGACGATCGCGTCGGCGGTCGCCGGCGGAACGTCGGCCTTCTCGAGCGCCGCCTCGAGGTCGGCGTCGGAAACGAACGGGATGCCGCTCGAGAGCTCGGTCCGGGCCTGCTCGGAAACGGACTTCGGGACGTCGGGGTTGCCGGCGATCCCGCTCAGGAACGACGACGTGAGGGCCGAGATGAGCACCGCACCGGCCAACGCGGTGCCGATCGACGCGCCGAGGTTCGTCATCGTGTTCTGGAGGCCGCCGACCTCGCCGCTCTGCTCGTCGGGGACCGACGACACGGTGACCGCGCCGAGCTGCGAGGCCAGGGCGCCGATCCCGAGGCCGGCGAGCAGCATCGGCCAGGTCACGATCTCGGGCCCGGCACCGACGTCGAGCAACGCGACCATCACCACGAGGCCGGCGAACAGCGCGAGGAAGCCGACCCGCGAGACGAGGCGCGGTGACGCCCTGGGGAACAGCTTGGGCACCCCGACCGCGGCGAGCAGCAGCGTGATCGACAGGGGTAGCAGCCGCACGCCGGTGGCGACGGCCGACAGCCCGAGCGCCACCGAGAGGAACAGCGGGATCACGAAGAACATCCCGGCCTGGAGGAGGTACTGGAACAGGAACGAGACGAGCCCGACGCGCAGGATCCTGTTCCGGAGCATCGCCGGATCGATCAACGCCGCGGCGCCGCGCGCGATCCGGTGCTGTTCCCACTCGGCGAAGAGCCACAGCACCACGCCGCCCCCGAGGATCAACCAGAGGACCGGCGACAGGCCGAGCCACTCGGGGGCGTCCGGCTTCGGCTGCACGAACCCCCAGGTCCCTGAACGCAGGATCCCGTAGACGACGAGGCCGAGGCCCAGCGCGGAGAGCGCGGTGCCCACGAGGTCGAGCCGAACGCCCGCCTCGGCCGGCGTGTCGGCCATCCGGCGCGTCAGGGCCAGGATCACGATCACGATCAGGACCTCGCCGGCGAAGACGAGCCGCCAGGAGAGATACGTCGTGAACAGGCCGCCGATGAGCGGCCCGGCGGCGACGGCGATCGCGCCCGCGGACGCGACGAGCCCGTAGGCCTTGGGCCGCGCCTCGGGCGGGAAGTTCGAGGCCACGAGGGCGACGATCGCCGGGAGGATCAGCGCCGCGCCGATGCCCTCGAGCAACGACCAGCCGAAGAGCAGTACGGCGAGGTTCGGGGCGAGCGCGGTCGTGAGCGAGCCGCAACCGTAGATCACGCAGCCGATGGCGAACGCACGCTTGCGCCCCAGGATCTGCCCGAGCTTGCCGCCCGTGATCATCAGCGACGCCATCACGAGCGTGTACATGGTGATCGCGGTCTGGATGCCGGTGACGGTCGTGCCGACGTCCTTGGCGACCGTCGCGATCGACACGTTCATGACCGAGCTGTCGAGGGTCATGAGGAACTGGCCGGAGGCCAGCGTCAGCAGGACGACCCCGGTCGCCTGCACCTTCCGATCGGTCGGTGCGCTCACCATGCGCTTCGCACTCCCCCCACGCGGCGGTCTTCGAGAAGTCGTCCGGGACCCGGGTCATTCGACGCTCGGGTCACCCGATCCTAGAGTCGCACCGCCATGAGCAGTGGATCCGACCCAACCGTGGTGGCGGTCGAGCCGTCACCGAACGAGCGCGAACGGTCGCCGTGCGACGTCCTTCGGCTGGTCGTCTCGGCCGTGCTGCTGCTCGCGCTGCTCGTGGTCGAGTGGCTGTCGGGCGACACCCTGGTCCGGTTCACGGGCGACCTGCTGCACGGTACGGGGGCGATCCCCGCATGGCTGCTCGACGCCGTGCTCTCGATCAGTCGGCTCCTCGCCGCCGCCTTCCTGGTGGGCGGCTTCGTGGTGACCCTCCTTCGTGCTCGTTGGCACCTCCTCGCGCTGGTGGTGCTCGCCGCGGCGCTGGCCGCGCTGCTCGTGGCGGTACTCGGATTCGCCGACCCGGCTCCCCGGGCGTCGGTGGCGGGTCTGGACAGCGTGGTCCCCTCCACGTTCCCGACCGCGACCGGTCTCGCCGGTGCCGCGGCGGTCGTGACCGCAGCCGCGCCGTGGCTGACCCGCCGGTGGCGCCGCCTCGGCTGGATCATGGTCGTCGCGATGACCTTCTCGCGCTTCATCGTGTCGCCCGTCGCGTTCGACTCGCTGCGCGCGTTCCTCACCGGCTGGTTGGCCGGTTCGGCGGCGCTCGTCGTGCTCGGCGGCCCCATCCGGCGGGCGTCCGGTGCGGCCGTCGCGGCGGGGCTCGCCGCCGTGGGGGTGCCGCTGGCGCGCCTCGAGCGTGCCGGTGTCGACGCCCGCGGTTCCACGCCGTACTTCGCGGGGGCCGCCGACGGCCGACGCCTGTTCGTGAAGGTGCTCGGCGCCGACGAACGCAGTGCAGACCTGCTCTTCCGTCTCTACCGCTGGGTGCTCCCGCGCAACTTCGGCGACGAGCGCCCGTTCTCGTCGCTGCGTCGGACCGTCGAGCACGAAGCACTCCTCGCGCTGAGTGCCCGGGACCTCGGGATCCGCACTCCGCACTTCGTCGCGCTGGCCCGGGCCGAGCCCAACAGCTTCGTGCTGGCCTACGAGGCGATCGACGGTTCCTCGCTCGACGGGGTCGAGCCGGACGAGCTGACCGACGACCTGTTGCGCGCCGTCTGGGGCCAGGTGGCCGATCTCCACCGCCACCGGATCGCCCACCGCGACCTGCGGCTCGCCAACGTGTTCCGCGCCGCCGACGGTACGGTCTGGATGATCGACTTCGGCTTCAGCGAGCTCGCGGCGCGCGACCTGCTCGTGGACACCGACCGCGCCGAGCTGCTGGCATCCACCGCGACGCGCGTCGGCACGGACCGCGCGTTGCAGGCGGCCCTCGCGGTCGTCGAGCCGGCAACGTTGGCGCGCGCGGCCAATCGACTCCGGCCGTGGGCGCTGAGCGGCGCGACCCGGACCGCGCTGAAGCAGGACCCGACGCTCCTGCCGGCGCTGCGCGACGCCGTGACACGCGCTACCTGAGGAACACGTTCAGCAGGCCGCCGATCAGCATGCCGGCACCGAAGCCGGCGGTGACGTCGAGCGGGTTGTGGGCGCCGACGTAGACGCGCCCGACGAGCACGAGCACCGCGAACGTCCATGGCACCCACACGGACTCGACGCCGAGCGAGCTCGTCAGCACCGCGGCGATCGCCGCCGCGAGGATGACGTGACCGGACGGGAAGCTCGGACCCGACGCGGGGACGTCCTTCCCGCGGAGGATCGCGCCGGGTTCGCTCGTCCCGGGTCGTTGCCGGACCCCGAGATGGGGTTCCATGCGCCGGCGGAGCACGCGTTCGATCCCGAGCTTTGCCAGCGTCGCGAGCACCGCGGCGATCGCGACCGCAGGTTCGCCGAGCCAGATCCCCACGGCGATGCCGGCCAGCGCGCCGACGACGAGGTTCCCGAACTGCATCGGCAGCCACAACGGCACGTACAGCCAACCCGGCAGGCCGTTGACGGCGCGGAACACGCGCTGCTCGACGGGAGGGATCGCGTCGCGGCTGGCCCAGACGGTCGACACCACGAGGACGAGGAGGCCGGCGCCCGCGAGCGCGAGGGGCATCGGGCGGGCGGAGACGGCGAGCAACGGGGGACGGGTGGTCAGCCGGTAGGGTCGGGCATCGGCTTGTAGCGGAAGTCGTTGAAGAGCTGCACCTGGTCCGCGAAGTGGGGATCGAAGGTCCCGTCCTTGGCGATGAACCCGCTCTCGCCGGGTGCGAACACCGCGACCCCCGCGATCCCCTTCGGCGAGAGGTCCATCGCCTGCATCCAGGTGCTCCGGTTCTGGGTGGCGCTGGTGCCGAGGTCGGGCTTCTGCAACAGCCCGAGGTCGGCCGCCGCGTTCGCAACCGGGTCGAGGTCGTTCCAAGCCTTGTCGTGGAACGCGACCCAGCCCCACTTCGACACGTCGGTCGTCCCGAAGCCGTGCGCCCCGTGTGTCCCGGGGAGCTCGCCCGTGCCGGCCAGCGTGATGAGCGCGTCCTGCAACGACTGCACCAGCACCTCGTCGGGCTTGCCGCCGAAGTAGTCGGTGGTCGAGCAGAGCCTCCCGCACGGAACCAGGCCCCGTGTACCGCTCAGTGCGTGCCAGAGCAGGTTGTACGAGCCCTGGCGCGTGAAGTCCTGGCCCTCGCCGGTGCCCGCGAACGGCACGATCCCGTTCGCCCCGTACACGCGTTGCCCGAGCGCGTGGATCCACTGCGTGTGGATCGACATGGCGGCGTTGCCGATCGTGTCGCGCCGGTTCCACGCCTTCAACGCCGCGACGGCCTGGTCCGTCTGCGCCGTGTGCGTGGCGGGGAGGCGGTCGTACGCGGCGAACAGCTTCGGCAGGAAGTAGGGAGCCGCGGGCCGCGTGTTGTCGTCGTCGATGGTGCCGACGTCGGCTTCGATCGCCGTGAGCTCGGCGGGGGAGAGCTTCGCCTTCTCCTGCAACCGGCGCACGATCGACTCCGAGCGGTAGATCGTGCCCCAGTACTCGTCGCCGCCGTTCTGTTGCTGGTAGTGCTGCGCGCTCGGCTTCGTGTTCCAGTTGGCGATGTACCCCTGCTTAGGGTTCACGACGTGCGGCATCCGCGAGAACGGGACCGTGCCGAGCCACTCCTGGCTGCCGTCGCCCGGGTGGGGGAGGCGCGGGTCGCATGGCTGCGGCTTCGTGAGACCCGGACAGGCCTCGAGCACCGGGACGAGGCCGGTCCCGTAGTAGGCGATGTTGCCGTGCCGGTCGGCGACGAAGAAGTTGTGCAGCGTCGCCACGTGCGACATCGCGGTGCGGTACTGGGCGAGCGAGTGCGCGGTGGACTGCTCCGAGAAGCCCTGGAACGACTTCCACTCCTTGCCGAACGACGCGTACTTGATCGCGTAGGCGACGTGGTTGGCCCCGTCGGTCTTGATCACCGGGCCGTGCACCGTGCGGTAGCTCACGAACGTCTCGTCGGGCTTGCCGGCGACCTTCAACGTGTGCGACACCACCTGCATCGGGACGTCGCGCCCGCGGTACCGGTACGTGGGCGGGTTCTTCGAGAAGTCGACGGTCTCCTGGTACACCTGCTGGTTCACGGTCTCCTCGCTGGTGGTCGTGAACGCGAGGTCGGCGTTGCGGCCGATCAGGATCACGGGCGCGAGCGCGATCGTCATGCCGCCGGCGTCGAAGCCGGGCCCGTGCTGGTACACCTCCCAGTCGATGTTCGGGGTGTCGAAGCCCTCCTGCGGCCCGCCCCAGAGGAAGGTGTGCCCGTTGGTGGTCTTCTTCGGCGCCACGACCCACGCGTTGGACCCGTCCCTCCACGGCACGTGGTACCGGGTGCCGATCGACTCGAGCAGATCGCGGTGCCGGTCACGCGCCGCGGCCGCGGCCGCGACGGTGGCGGCCGGCGGGTCGTGGCGCCCACCCGCCGCGGCGCGGCCGTACCCGTACTTCGGGCGGCCGTCGGGGACGGTCGTGGGCGCGGTCGGGTCGTTCACCCACCGCGCGTCGTTGAAGATGGCGTAGCCCGCGTCCTTGCCGTACTTGCCCTGGAGGAACTGGAGGAACGCGAGGTTCGACAGCTCGTCGCCGCCGCCACCCCCGAACTCGCGGGAGAGGAAGTTGCCGTTGGCCACGACGTCGAGCGGCGTGAAGGGCGCCGGGCGGTACACGGCCTCGTTGCGGAGCTTGCCGATCGTGAAGAACTGGTTGGGGACGAGCTTCGCCTGCGACTCGGGCGTGGCGTACGCCTTCTCGACGTACGCGTTCACTCCCGCGACGAAGTCGGTGATCGCGTCGCGCATCGCGGGGTTCAGCGACTCGAACTGCCGCTGGAGCTCGGCGTCGGAGTAGTAGTTGGTCAGCGTCTCCTTGTCCTGGTCGATGGTCGACGCGTCGAACGCGCCGAACAGCTCCGCCAGCGAGCCGCGGGCGTTGCGCCGGACCAGCTCGAGTTGGGCGAGGCGGTCCTCGGCCTGAGCCCAACCGGTGCCGAACCAGACGCCGGGCATCCGCTTCGCCCAGATCGACGGGATGCCGTACCTGGCGTCGCGACAGATGCGCGCCGCCTGTTCTCCCGACCCCACCTGCTCGCCGGTGCACGACGCGCGCTTCGATGCCGCGCCCTTCGATGCCGCGCCCTTCGATGCCGCGCTCGCGGGAGTGAACGAGTTGACCACCGCGGCCAGCAGCACCGAAGCCGCCACGACCGTGCCGACCCTACCGCGCATCGCCATGGCGCTCCCTCCCCGTCGTGCAGGCCGGACGTTACTCGCGGTAGCGTTCGGGTGGTGACGACGCCGCACCACGGCCTGTAGCCCCTCCGATGGCCGGCATCGCGTTCCACGGCGGCCGGATTCTCACGATGGACGTGCCGGCCGAGGCGGACGTCGTCGTGACCGAGGACGACCGCGTTGTCGCCGTGGGCGGCACCGACCTCCTCGACCGTCACCCGGACTCGACGCGTGTCGACCTCGCGGGGAGGACTCTCGCTCCGGGGTTCATCGACGCGCACAACCATCTGTCGATCAGCGCGCTCCTGCCCCGCTGGCGCGACGTGTCGACCGTGACCGACCGGGAGGGGCTCGTCGCCGCGATCCGGGACCAGGCCCGGGCCGAACCGGATGTGGCCTGGGTGCGCTGCGCGGACTGGGACGAGTCGCTGACCGGCTTCGTCCCGGGCCGGCACGACCTGGACGCCGCCGGTCTCGACCGCCCCGTGATCGTCACGCACTACAGCCTGCACCAGGCCGTCGTGAGCACGGCCGCGCTCGAAGCACTCGGCATCGGGCGCGAGACCACGGATCCGCCGGGCGGCGAGATCGGGCGTGAGGCCGACGGCACGCCGGACGGGTTGCTGCTCGAACGGGCTTGGAGCGAGGCCCACGCACGGTCGCTCGAGCCCTACGCCGATCCGGATCGGTGGGCCGAGCACATCGCGGCGCGGGCGCGGACGTTGCTGGCGTACGGCATCACCGCCGTCCACGACGCCGCGTGTTCACCCGCGGCCGAGCGCGTCTACGAGGCGATGGCGCGCGCCGGCGAGATGCCGGTCTCGGTGCTCATGCTCCCGCACTCGGCCTCGCTCCTGTCGAACGACCCCGGTGGTCGGCTCGACGGGCCGGTCACGGGCGAGGGGAGCGAGTGGTGCCGCGTCGGGCCGGTCAAGCTCTTCGCCGACGGCGGCGTCGCCATCGGCCTCGACACGAGAATCGGCGGGCTTCCGGTGCAGCTCGGGATGGTCATGGACGATCTCGCGTCTCGTGCCCGCGACGCCGTCGCCCGCGGGTTCGGCGTCGGCGTCCACGCCATCGGGAACCTCGGCGTGGAGGCCGCGCTCGACGCGTTCGAGGCTCTGCGCGACGCGCACGCCGACGCGCCGCGGCTCCGCCTCGAGCACGCCGGGGTCACGAGTGCGGGTCAGTGGCGCCGCACGGCCGCGCTCGACGTCGTCGCCGTCGTGCAGCCCGGGTTCGTCGAGCACGTCGGCCGGCAGAGCGGCGGCGTCACGTTCGACGAGCACCACTGGCTCGCGTTCGCCGGGCTCGCCGAGGCGGGCGTGACGCTCGCCGGCTCCAGCGACGACCCCTGCGCGCCAGCCGCGCCTTTGTGGTGCGCGCACCGCGGTGTCACGCGGCGTACCGACGCGGGAATCCTGCTCGAGCGCGACCAGTCCGTCCCGCTCGACGACTGGCTGCGCGCCTACACGATCGGCGCCGCCGTCGCCGGCGGCCAGGTCGGGGAGCGCGGCGCGCTCGTCCCGGGCGCGCGGGCCGACCTCGTGGTCCTCGACCTCGAGGTCGCCGAGGATGGGCGCGTCGACGAGACCTGGGTCGCGGGTCGGCGGGTCTTCCGGCGAGAACCCGGGTAGCGCTCAACCGACGCGGGTCGGGAGCACGGTCGCGCTCGTCGCCCCGGCGATCGCGAGGACCTCGTCGAAGCCCTCGCGCAGGCAGTCGAGGAGCGCGTCCGGGTCGGGGACCGCGCCGGTGTCGACGTTCACGCCGACGAAGCTCGTGCCGCAGTAGGAGAGCAGGGTGAGGTTGAGCGCGGCGCCGATCGTCGGGCCGAACGCGTAGAAGCGCTCGACGCGCGCGCCGCTGAGGTAGATGGGCACGGGGATGCCCGGCACGTTGCTCGCCAGGAAGTCCACGTGCTTGAGCATCCCGCCGACGTACCCGCGGGGCAACAGGTTGAGCGTCCCCGCGATCGCGTTCACGAACGGCATCGACTTGTCACCCTTCACGAACGCGGCGCGTCCGTGGGTCTCGGCGATGCGTTCCTTCGGGTCGGTGATGCCGACCGGGACCTTGAAGCGAACGAGGTTGATGCGGTTCCCGCCGATCGGGTCGTCGGGCTTGCGGATGTTGACGGGCATCGTCACCCGCAGCTCCTCGACCGTCGTGTCGTGCCGCTCGTGGTAGAGGCGCAGCCCCGCGCTGATCCCGGCGAGGAACGCGTCGTTGAGCGAGCCGCCTGCTTCGTGCGCCGCCCGGCGCAGGGCGTCGACGGGGAACTCGAGGATGTCGTAGTGCCAGGTCAGGTGGCGCTCCGTCATGAGCGGCGACAGGGTCTCGTTGACCGGCCGGACCACCCGGGCGATCGCCTGACCGGTCTCGACGGCCTCGGAGACCGTCGACCGCGGATGACGCAGCGCGTGGGCGACCCCGCCCGCGACGGAGCGCAGCCCGCTCTTCGCGAGGTCGAAGAGCCGCGACCAGTCGTAGGCGAGCGAGTCGCGCACGAGGTCCACGGCGCCGAGGTGCTCGGGCTCCGGTGCGTCGGGCATCGGCCCGGGATCGGCGGGATCGGGCTCGACGTCGAAGAGGAAGCGGGCCAGCTCCATTCCGCCCACGCCGTCGCTCAAGGCGTGGTGGATCTTCATGACGACGGCGGTCTTGCCGTCCTCGAGGCCTTCGATGACCGTGTACTCCCACAGCGGCCGGTCGCGGTCCAGGCCGGCCATGCCGGTCTTGCGCGCGAAGTCCAGCACGGCGGCGAGCGACTTCGGAGGCGGCGCCTCGAACCGGCGAACGTGCCACGAGAGGTCGAAGTCGGGGTCGACGACCCAACGCGGCGTCGACAGCCGCAGTGGCGGCAGCACGACGCGGTGGCGGAAGCCCGGCGTCAGGCGGCTCGCGCGATCGAGCTGCTCCACCACCCGGTTCCAGTCCGGGCTGTGCTCGAGGATCAACACGGTCACGACCGTCGAACGCAGCAGTGGGTCCTGCTCCATGTACCAGGAGAAGGCGTCGCTGTCGCGCATGTGGACCTCGGCGCGCTCCTCGACTCCCATGGCCCTCAGTGAAGCCTCACGGTGCCGTCCGCGTCCAGCCTCCAGCCGGGGTTGTGGGCGATCTCCCACGGATGGCCGTCCGGATCGACGAACACGCCCGAGTAGCCGCCCCAGAACGTCGGCGCGCCGGCCCGGCCGATCCTCGCCCCCGCCGCCTCGGCTTCGGCCAGAACGGCGTCGACGGCGGCGGGGGAGTCGACGTTGTGGGCGAGCGTGACGCCACCCCAGCCGCCGGGATCGGCCACCGCGCTGTCGTCGGCGAGCTTGGCCCGGGACCACAAGGCGACGATCATCCCGCCGGCCTGGAAGAACACGACGTCGCCGTCGGGCGACTCGCCCGACCAGCCGAGCGCATCGTAGAACCGGCGCGCCCGCGCGACGTCGGCGACGCCCAAGGTCACGAGCGAGACCCGTTGCTCCACCGCACCGATGTTCGCGCGGATTGGCGCCGTCTACCTCTTCGACCGTGTGAACGTGATCGGCAGGCGGGTCCAGCCGGTCACGTTGCCGCTGTGGAAGCGCACCTTGGCGGCGTGGTCCACCTCGTAGTCGGGGATGCGCCGGTGGACCTGCTCGAACAGCACCTTGCCCTCCATGCGCGCGAGCGACGCGCCGAGGCAGTAGTGCACGCCGTACCCGAAGGCGAGGTGGCGTTCGGTCACCCGGGTGATGTCGAACTGGTCGGCCGTCGGGCCGAACTCGCGCGGGTCGTGGTTGGCGGCTCCGATGTGGAGGAGCACCGAGTCGCCGGCGTGGATCGTCCGCCCGTGCTTCTCGTGGTCGCGCGTCGCGGTGCGGTGCATGTACTGCGTCGAGCCGTGGAAGCGCAGCACCTCCTCGACCGCTCCTGGGACCCTCGCCGGGTCGGCGACGAGAGCGGCGCGCTGGTCGGGGTGCCGTGAGAGCAGCTCGATGCCGTTGGCCGTCATCTTGGTGGTGGTCTCGTGCCCGGCGATCACGAAGAGGATGCAGAAGCCGAGCAGCTCCTCGTCGGTGAGCTGCCGGCCCTCCACCTCGAGGCCGACGAGGTCGTTGATGAGGCCCTGCCCCTCGCCCGCCTTGCGCTTCGGGAGATCCGCGATGAAGTAGCGGAGCAGCGCGTCGATGCCCTCGAACGCGGCGGGCGGCATCGCCATCGAGCCGTCCTCTCGGACGAGGAGCTGGTCGGCGAACCTCCGCAGCTCGGCCCGATCCGACGCGGGGATCCCGAGGACGGCGCTGATGACGTCCATCGGGAACGGGCCGGTCACGTCGCCGACGAGCTCGCATTCGCCGTGTTCGATCACCTCGTCGAGGTAGCCGTCGACGATCGACCGCACCTCGGCCTCCATTCCGGCGACGCGCCGCGGCGTGAACACGCGTGCGACGAGCTTGCGGAACGACGTGTGCTCGGGCGGGTCGAGCTCGAGCAGCGGCTGGAAGTCCTGGTTGCGGCGGCCGATCGGCCGGCGGTTCTCGAGCGCGATCCCGCCCGACGACGCGTAGGTCTCGTGGTCACGGAACCCGTCGAGCACGTCGTCGAACCGGCTCAGCACCCAGAAGCGCAGGTCGCGGTTCCAGTAGGCGGGCGCTTCGTCGCGCAGGCGCCGGTACGTCTCGTACGGATCGTCGTGGACCGCGAACGCGTACGGGTTGTAGACGAGGTCCGTGACCGTCACGCGGCGAACCCTACAACAGGTCTGATCGACGGAGTACTCGTATCATCACACGCATGGCCACGGAGGAATGGGACGCCATCGTCGTCGGTTCCGGTGCGGGCGGCCTCACGACCGCCGCCTGCCTCGGGTCGGCCGGGATGCGGGTCCTGGTCCTCGAACGCCACGACGTCGCCGGCGGCAACACCCAGGTCTTCCGGCGCCACCACGGCGACGACTGGTTCGAGTTCGACGTGGGCATCCACTACATCGGCGAGTGCGCGCCCGGTGGGCTCTTCCCGGTGATCTTCGGCGCGCTCGGCATCGGCGACCGCCTCCACTTCCGCCCGCTCGACCCCGACGGCTTCGACACGCTGCACTTCCCGGACTTCACGTTCCGGGTGCCGGCGGGCTGGGACGAGTACGGGCGACGCCTCGTCGAGCAGTTCCCCGGTGAGCGGGCCGGGATCGAGCGGTATTTGCGCGTGCTGCGGGCGGTCGGCGAGGAGAGCCGGGCGTTGCCGGGTCAGGAGCGCCCGACGTACGACGAGTGGGCGATGCGGCCGCTGGCCGAGCTGTTCGAGGAATGCGAGCTCTCGGTTCGCGTGCGCGCCGTGCTCGACCACTGGTCGGGGCTCTACGCGGGCGGCCCGATGCAGACCGCGACCGTGATGCACGCCGGGATCGTCCACCACTACATGCAGGGCGCCTTCTATCCCGAAGGCGGCGGCCAGGTGATCCCCGCGCGCCTCGTCCAGGTCATCGAGGCGTGCGGCGGCGAGGTCCGGACGCTGACACCGGTCGAGCGCATCACGGTCGACGGCGGCCGCGCGACGGGCGTGCGGCTCGAGGACGGGACCGAGCTCGCGGCGCCGATCGTCGTGTCGAACGCGGACTACCGGCGGACCGTCCTCGAGCTCGTCGGGCGCGAGCGCGTCGCACCCGGTACGGCCAGCTGGGCCGAGCACGCGACGATGACGCTCGGCCTGGTCTGCGTGTACGTCGTGGTCGATACCGTGCTCGAAGGCCCGAACACCAACTACTTCGTGTTCCCCGACTACCGCACCGACGAGCTCTACGAGCAGCTCGACGCGGGGGCGCTCCCCGAGGGCGACGTGCCGTTCGCATACGTCGCCCTCGCGTCGCGCAAGGACCCGGGCAACGCGCAGCTCTGCCCGCCTGGGCACACCAACTTCCAGGTGATGACGCTGGCGCCCCGGGGCTTCCGGTACTGGGGCGTGGACGACGGCCCGGCCGAGGGCGCGCAGTACCGGCGCAACGACGTGTACCGCGCACGGAAGGCCGCGATCACCGACCGGTTGCTCGACGCCGCCGAGCAGGTGCTGGGCCCGTTCCGCGACCACATCGTGCACGTCGAGACCGCGACCACCCTGACCCACGAGCGCTACACGCACTCGACCGGCGGCACGAGCTACGGCTTCATGCACTCGCCGGGCCAGGTCGGCCGTGACCGCCCGTCGTACCGCACCGAGATCGACGGGCTGTGGGTCGTCGGCGCCAACACCGTCTCGGGTCACGGCATCGCGGGCGCGGTGAGCGGGGGCGTGTTCTGCGCTTCCGGCATCCTGGGCCGCCCGTTGATCGTGGAGATGTTCACGGGTCGGCAGCTCGTCGACCCGGCGACCATCCCGCCCGACCCGCCCGACTTCGATCCCCTCGAGGTCTGCCGGGGTGCCGCGCTGCGCAGCAAGCGCGCCGAACACACCCGTTCGCTGCGCGAACGCCGCGGTCTGGAGGTGACCTCGTGATCGCGGCCCTGCTCGCGGCACCGACGGGTCCGACGCAGCGAGCGCAGGAGCTCGTGCGCGACGCGTCGCAGTTCAAGTGGTACGCGGTCACGCTGCTGGCGATCGTGTTCTACATCTACGCGAACGAGGTCGAGCGCGGCCGGTTCGACATCGTGGCCGCCGGCCTCGCGGTGTGGGTGGCCGACTGGTTCAACGAGATCGTCAACGGCGTGATCGTGCACGCGACCGACAAGGCGCCGTTGTGGGCCACCACCGGCCCGACCGCGTACCAGTTCCTAGTCGGGCTGAACGTGGAGATCAGCTTCATGTTCGCGATCGCGGGGATCATCTACGCCAAGATGCTGCCCAAGGACCGCACGGTCCGGATCCTCGGGATGCCCAACCGGCTCGTGGTCGCGCTCGGCCTCTCGCTCGTCAGCGTGGCCGTCGAGCTGTTCCTGCACACGACCGGCACGTTCCACTGGCACTACTGGTGGTGGAACGTGGCGTCGTTCCCCGTCATCGTGGTGTTCGGCTACCTGTGGTTCTTCCTGTTCGCGGCGTGGGTGTTCGACGCTCCCGACCAACGGACGCGGTGGCGCCGGGTCGGCGGCCTCGCCGCCATCGACGTCGCGATGCTCGTCGTGTTCGGCGGCATCCTCTCGTGGCTGTGACGTGAGCTTCCTGGCCGACCCCGTGCTGCTGATCGCGTCGGGCGCGGCGATCGAGCGCTGGGCTCCCGACGAGGAGACCGCGGACGCCGTGTCGTGCGCCTTGACGGGTACGTTCTTCCTGTTCTCGGTACCCGTCTACCTCCAAGCCCGCTGGACCCGTCCGATCTGGCGGACCTTCGGCGCCCGCTCCGGTCGCGACTTCATGGTGAACTCGTCGGGCCTGTTCCACTTCGACGTCGACCACCCGACGCCGAGGATGCACGCCGCTGCGGCATTGATCTTCGCCACCTATCCGGCCTGGCTGCTCCTGGGTCGTCGTCTGGCGCGTTCGGCGATCAAGCAGCCCCGCCATGGCGACCAGCTCCCTCGTACCGCCCTCGCTGGTACGATCACCGTACTTCCCGCCTCCTTCCCCGTTGCCGTACCTGTTTCGGGGAGAGAAGATCATGGGAACTGATGCCTACGCCCGCCGGGAGCTCCAACGGGTGCTCGAGGAGAAGCTCGGTGTCGATGCTGCGACGACGCTCATGGAACACCTGCCGACCCATCCTTGGGGCGACGTGACGACCACCGCCGAGGTCGAGGCGCTCCTCGTCGGTCTGGAAGGTCGGCTCGGCCGGCGTTTCGACTCGATGGACCAGCGTTTCGACTCGATGGACCAGCGTTTCGACTCGATGGACCGCCGGATGGACTCGATGGACCAGCGGATGGACTCGATGGACCAGCGGATGGACTCGATGGACCAGCGGATGGACTCGATGGACCAGCGGTTCGACGCGATCGATCGACGGTTCGACGCGGTCGACCGACGGTTCGAGGAGGTCGACGGTCGTTTCGGCACCGTCGACCACCGCTTCGATGTCGTCGGCATCCAGATGGAGACGCTCGAGCACCGGATCACCGCGTCGTTCCGGGGAGAGCTCATGAAGACGGTGATCGCGAGCAACCTCATCTCCATCCTCGGCGTCGGCAGCCTGGTGATCGCGTCGGCCAAGTTGCTCTGAGCCCGCCGGCCTCGTGGACCATGTGCTCGGCTCGGTCCTCCACCCGGTGATCGAACGGGGGAGGTGGGCCGCGACGACCGAGTTCAAGGTGAACTTGCTGAGCGAGACCGGCTCGTCGAGCTTGCGCAGGGGACGGTGCTGATCCCCGAGCCGCGTCCGTAGCCCGTCAGCCGCCGGAGAGCGCCTGCACCAACGTGAGCTCGTCGACCTCGGTCAGCGGGAGTGCGAGATCTCGCGTCATCTCGTCGCCGACGAACACCCGCATGTGCGGGCGGAGCCGGCCCTGCTCGTCGACCACGCGGAAGCGCAGGCCCGGGTACTGACGGTCGAGGTCGCGCAGCACGTCGTCGACCGTTGCGCCGGACGCGTCCACGGTGGACGACTGGCCCGTGTACGACCGCAGGGGTGTCGGGATCCGGACCCTCATTCCGGCCGGCGAAGGGCGGGGTCGGGATCGGCGAACTCGAGGGAGTAGATCTCGGGGAGGTGCGCGGCGATGCACGTCCACGACGCGCCCTCGTCCCGGCTGGCCCAGAGCTCGCCGCTGGTGGTGCCGAAGTAGACGCCCACGTCGTCGTGGTCGTCCACGGTCATCGCCTGGCGCTTCACCGTGAAGTACGCGGGTGAGGGGAGCCCCCGATCGCCCCGGGTCCAGGACGCGCCGCCGTCGCGTGTCACGAAGACCGCGGGCCTGCCGCCGGGGCTGGTGCGCGGCCACACGTCGGTGCCGTCCATCGGGAACACCCAGGCGGTCTGCGGGTCGCGGGGGTGCATCTCGATCGGGAAGCCGATGTCGCCCACGTCGGCCGGCATGTTGTCGCCGATGCGGACCCAGCGCTCCTCGGCGCGATCCATGCGGTAGATGCCACAGTGGTTCTGCTGGTACAGCACGTCGGGCGCGAGCGGATGGAGGCGGACGCAGTGCGGGTCGTGCCCGAACTCGGCGTCCTCGGGAGGGTAGGGCCGCAGGCACCCGCGGTTGAGTGGCTGCCAGGTCGCGCCACGGTCAGTGGTCTCGAAGACGCCGCCGGACGACAACCCGAGGTAGAGGTGCGCGGGATCGCGCGGGTCGACGTTGACCGAATGGAGCATCGACCCGTCGGGCGTGTTCTGCTCGGGCCACTCGGCCCACGTCTCCCACATCGGGTGGTCGTTCCATCCGTCGACGGGGTCCCAGGTGTCGCCGCCGTCGCGGCTCTCGAAGAGGCCTTGCGGCGACCCGCCCGCGAACCACACGCCGGGCTCCGAGGAGTGCCCGGGCGTCAGCCAGAACACGGCCGCGAGGGTTCGCTCCAGCAGCTCGCCCGACCGGAACGCCGGCGGCCGCGCCGCCTCGCTCCACGTCGCGCCCAGGTCGTCGGACCAGAACACCGTGGGCCCGAGGTGGCCGGTGCGCCCGGCGAGCACGAGCCGGCGGCGGTCGCGCGGGTCGAGCACCACGTGCTGGGCGACGTGCCCCAGGAACATCGGGTCGCTCACGGTCCAGCGTTGGCGCTGCGCGTCGCCCGACGCGACGAACACGCCCTTGCGGGTGCCGACGAGCAGTACAGGTCCGCGGCGGTCGGACATCGAGCCGTATGGTACCGCTGCGAGACCGGTCCGAAACGGGAGAGCGCGATGCCCAACGAGTCCACGCCGTACGTCGAGCCCACGCGTCGGCAGATCGAGGAGTTGATCGGGTCGGAGGGGACCGGCCCGGTCGTGATGCTCAACTTGTTGAAGTTCCGCGACCGCACCGCCGACGGCACGATGTCGGGCCGCGAGGCGTACGCGAAGTACGGCGCGGGGGTGCTCCCGATGCTCGCCGCGGTCGGCGGCCGGCTCCTGTGGCAGGGGAGTCCCGACTCCGTCGTCATCGGCCCTGACACCGACCGGTGGGACCTCGTGTTGCTCGTCGAGTACCCCTCCCGGGCGAAGTTCCTCGAAATGGTCACCAACCCTGGCTACACGGCCGTGGGCGTGCACCGGACGGCGGCCCTCGCGGACTCGCGCCTGGTGGCCTGCACCGCCGTGAACCCCGCGGGCTGAGACCGCCCTCCGACCCGGCCCGAGGAATCCGCTTGCAGGACCGGTCGCGAGCGATTACGATATATCGCGACTAATCCGGAGTGTTCTTACAGCCGGAGTGTTCTTACAGCCGGAGTGTTCTTACAGGAGGAGAGACGAGGATGCGTGACTTCACGGACCGACCGCGGGTTCGCCACGAGGGATTCGGTGGTCGGCGGCGGGGCGGCCGACGGCGCCGCGGTGACATCCGCACCGCCGTGCTCGCGGTCCTGACCGAAGAGCCCGGCCACGGCTACGAGGTGATCCAGCGCCTCGAGGAGAAGACGGGTGGCGCGTGGCGGCCGAGCCCGGGATCGGTGTACCCGACCCTCCAGCTGCTCGAGGACGAGGGCCTGGCCCGCTCGGTCGAGCGCGACGGCAAGCGGGTCTACGAGGTCACCGAGGCCGGTCGCGCCGAATCGACCCGGCGGATCGAGGAGGCCGGCGGCACCCCCTGGGAGCTCGCGGGCCGGGGCGATGCGCAGCTCGGGCAGGCGCGTGAGGCGATCGGGCAGCTCGCGCTGGCCATGCGGCAGGTGAGCGTCTCGGGCGACGCGGAGCAGCTCGAACGGGCGGTCGGGATCCTGAAGCGGGCCCGCAAGGACCTCTACGCGATGCTCGCCGAGGACTGAGCACACGGCCGGGTGCCGCGCCGGGGGGCTCCCCGGATGGAAGAATCCCCGGCGACATGAGCACGGCCACGATGTCCCGGTTCTTCGCGACCTTGGCGCTGGTCACGTTCGCGGCGACCGCGGGCGTGATCCTGCTCGCGGTCGTGCGGCGGTTCCGGCCGCAGGCGGCGAGCGGCGCGCTGCTCGACGACCTGGCGCCGTGGGCGCTGTGGCTCGGGTGGGTCGTCGCGCTGGTGACGATGCTCGGCAGCCTCTACTACTCGCTCGTCGCCGGCTTCGAGCCCTGCGACCTCTGCTGGTACCAGCGGATCTGCGTGTACCCGTTCAGCGTCCTGCTCCTGGTCGCCGCGCTGCGGCGAGACCGCAGGTTCTGGCTCTACGGCCTGCCGCTGGCCGCCATCGGGACGGTCATCGCGGTCTACCACACGCAACTGCAGGCCTTCCCGAAACAGGCCTCGTTCTGCTCCACGTTCAACCCGTGCACGAGCCGCTACGTGTGGGAGTTCGGGTTCGTGTCGCTCCCGCTGATGGACCTGGCCGCGTTGCTGTTCATCATCACGATGATGCTGCTCGCCCGTTCGGCCGAACCGGCCGACGAGTGGGAGGCTGGCGTCGACGAAGAAGACCTCTTGGAGAAGGTATGAGCCCGAAGAACCGTGGGAGCAAGTACGCGCGTGCGGCGCGCCGGCGCAACGCCCGGACGGGCGGTGGGGCGAACACGACGTGGTGGATCGTCGTCGCCGTCATCGTGGCCGTGGGCGTCGCGCTGGTGATCGCCAACACCGGCGGCAAGGACAGCAGTTCCACCGCGAAGACTGCGATAAAGGGCCGGAAGCCGGCGCCCGACTCGCTCGTGAAGAAGGTCACGTCGGTGCCGTCGAGCAAGACGGACGGCGTCGGCCTCGGGACCGGGAAGATGCCGACCGTGCTCGAGGGCGCGCCGCAGAGCGCGAAGCCCGACGTCTACTTCATCGGCGCGGAGTACTGCCCGTTCTGTGCGGCCGAGCGGTGGTCCATCGTCAACGCCCTGTCGCGGTTCGGCACGTTCTCGGACCTGAAGATCACCTCGTCGTCGCCGACCGACGTGCACCCCGACACGGCGACCTTCTCGTTCTACCAGTCCAAGTACACCAGCCCGTACCTGAAGTTCGCGATGGTCGAGGCCGAGGACCAGGACCAGAAGCAGCTCGAGACACCCACGTCCGCGCAGTTCCAGGTCTGGCAGGCGAACGGTCAGAGCTTCCCGTTCATGGACTTCTCGGGGAAGTACAAGCTCCAGCGCACGTTCGACCCGAGCGTTCTCGCCGGCAAGACGCACGACCAGGTCGCGGCGGCCTTGAACGACCCGAACAGCGACATCGCGAAGGGCGTGCTCGGCGACGCGAACGCGATCACGGCGACCATCTGCAAGCTGACCGGGAACCAGCCCGCGAGCGCTTGCACCCCCGCGATCCAGGAGCTCGGCAAGCAGCTGCCCTGATGGGCGCGCGCGTCAGCCGCCGGCGAGCTCGGCGAGCTTCGTGACCGTGTTCCAGTTGCGCGTCGTCGCCGCCACGCCCGTGCGCTTCTCGAACCACGCGTTCGAGAGCTTGCTCCGGCCGTAGCCGCCGGGGCAGTGCACGTAGATCTCGGCGCGGGCCGGGACGAACTCGTCGGGGATGCCCGCCGGGGCGTCCGCGGCGGTGAGGGACCGTCGGGCCGGCTGGGCGAGGAACGTCACGTACAGCGTTCTGGGATCCGCGTCGGGAAACGGATTGGCCTCGAGCACCCGCCGGAGATCGGCGGCGTCCCGGACGACGGCGGCGACGGCGAGGCCGAGATCGGACCGCAACGCCTCCTCGATGGCCGCACGCACCCGGGTTGGGCTCCGCAGGTCGCTGTCGAGGACGACGTTGCCGCTCTGCACGTACGTGCGAACGCCGCCGAACCCCATCGCCTCGAACACGGCCCGCAGGTCGCGCATCGAGACGGTGGTGCCGGCGACGTTCACTGCTCGCAGCAGCGCGACGTACGTGGCCATGCCTCGCGTCGTTACTGGGTCGAGATGTCGCTGCGGTTCGCGAGCTTGACCGTGAGGGTCTTGGTGTCCGAGCCGCGCGTGTAGGTGATGGTGACCTCGTCGCCGACCTTGTGGCCGGTCACGGCCTTCACGAGGTCCGACGGGCTCGAGATCGCGGTGTCGTCCACCTTGGTGATCACGTCGTCGGCCTTCAGGCCGGCGCCGTCGGCCGGACTGCCGTTGGCGACCCGGACGACCTGGGCGCCCGACCCGTCCGACGGGGCCTGGGTGACCACGCCGAGGTAGGGCCCGGAGCTGCGCCCGATCCGGCCGGGCATGTCGCCGCCGCCGATCGGCATGCGGCCGCCGAATCCATTGCCGGAAGAGCCGTTGCCGGGCGAGAGACCGCCGGGCACGCGGGCCGCGACCCGGTCGTCGTTCCCGTCGTTGCCGCGATGGTCGGCGACGGCCCACCCCACGCCGAAGCCGACTCCCGCGAGGAGCAACCCGGCGAGGAGCAACCCGACCCACTTCGGGACCATGAAGTGCGTCGCATGCCGTGGTGGCGGGGGCGTGGTGGCGTATCCGTACGCGCCGGGCTCCGGTGGGGCCGCGATCGGCGCCGCGACCGTGGGCTCCTCGGCCGCCGGCTCGCCCCGGGCTTCTTCGGAAGGGGTCTCGTCGGTCATCTCGCTGCCTGTTCCTTTCAGGACGGTCAGGCCGGCGGGCCGGACCCGAGCTGGGTGGATGCACGGTGTTGCTGCCCGGAAGAGTCCGCCCAGGTGATCGTCACCCGGTCGGAGGGCTGGTGGGCGTTGAGGGCGGTGCGGAGGTCGGAGGGCGACGTGATCGCGTGGCCGTCGAGGCCGGTGATGGTGGCACCGGCCTCGACGCCGGCCTTGTCGGCGGCGCTGCCGGACTCCACCCGGGCGACGGGGGCGCCGTCGCCGGAGCTCCTGTCACCGAGGCCGCCGGCCTGGTCGTCGAGGAGGACGCCGAGCAGGGCGCGGTTGCCGCCGATGTGGATCCGGTCGGTGGCCGTCCCGGCCTCGATCTTGCGGGCCACGCCCATCGCCTTGGCGATCGGGATGGCGAAGCCGGTGTTGCCGGCCCGGAAGCCGAAGCGGCCGGAGCCGGCGTCGGCCGCGGTGGTCACGCCGATCACCTCGGCGTCGGCGTCGACGATCGGGCCCCCGGAGTCTCCGGGCTGGATGTCGGCCTGGATCTGGATCATGTCGGACAGCGTCTCGGTGTTGGCGTTGTCGTCACCGGCCGTGATCGTGCGGTGCGTGCCGGTCACGATGCCGTCTACCGCGGTCGGGGTGCCGAAGTGGCCGAGCGCGTTGCCGATCGCCACGATCTGGTCGTTGGTCGACACCGAGCCCGACGTGTCGAGCTTCGCCGTCTTCATTCCGGACGCGTGCTGGAGCTGGAGCAGGGCGACGTCGTCGGCCACGTCGTAGCCGAGGACGTCGGCGTTGTAGACCTTTCCGGTCACGCCGACCTCGACGCGGACCTTCGTCGCGCCGTTGATGACGTGGTTGTTCGTGAGCACGCGGCCCGAGGGGGTGAGGACGATCCCGGTCCCGGCCGCCTGGCCACCGCCCTCGACGTTGGTCGCGATGTTGACCACGGCCGGATTGACGTTGGCGGCGATTGCGCCCACGTCGAGCGAAGTGTTGCCCGCCGAGGACCCGGAGGATCCCGAGGACCCGTCGGTGCCGTCGTCGAACGGGTCGGTGAAGGACCCGCTCCCATTGGTCCCGCTCCCGTTGGTCGACGGTGCGATGAAGCGGGAGGCGTTCGGCGCGGACGAGCCCCCGTGGACGGAGAGCTCGAGGGCGGCGCCGGCTGCGGCCGACACGGCGACGATGACGACAGCCGCCGCGCCGGCCAACCACCGGTGACGCCGTGAACGCGGCTGGGGCACCGGTGCCACGTCCGGCGGGGAGGTGTACCAGTTGGGAGATTCCGGCGTGGGCACGTTGTCGTTCACGACTGCTCGCTCCTGCTCGCACCGGGCGGTGCTCGCAGGAACAGCATCGTTGTTCAACCTGTGGGAGGACCAAGAGATTCCTGAAAGCTTCGTGAAGCCACCGTGAGCGAGCGTCGGGAGGCGGGTAGGCGCCGCAGGCGCCGGGAGCGGTGAGCTTGTACGGTGCGGCCCATGGGGAAGGTGCTGATCATGGGCGCAGGTGGGCGCGACTTCCACGACTTCAACGTCGTGTTCCGCGACGATCCGGCCTCCGAGGTGGTGGCGTTCACGGCGGCACAGATCCCCGGCATCGACGACCGGCGCTACCCGGCGTCGCTGGCCGGGTCCCGCTATCCCGTCGGCATCCCGATCCGCCCGGAGGCGGAGCTCCCCGAGCTGATCGCGGACCGATGCGTGGACGACGTCGTCTTCGCGTACAGCGACCTTTCACACGTCGAGGTGATGCACCGGGCGTCGATCGCGCTGGCGGCAGGGGCGAGCTTCCGGCTGCTCGGGCCGCGCGCGACCATGCTCGACTCGACGAAGCCGGTGCTCGCGGTGTGCGCGAGCCGGACCGGGAGCGGGAAGTCGCCGACGAGCCGGGCCGTGGCACGTGTCCTGCTGGACCGCGGGCTCCGAGTCGCGTTGGTGCGGCACCCGATGCCCTATGGCGACCTCGAGGCCATGCGCGTGCAGCGCTTCGCGACCCTCGACGACATCGACGCGTCGAACCCCACCATCGAGGAGCGCGAGGAGTACGAGGAGCCGGTGCGCATGGGCGTGGTGACGTTCGCGGGCGTGGACTACGGAGCCATCCTGCGCGCGGCCGAGGCCGAGGCCGACGTGATCGTCTGGGACGGCGGCAACAACGACTTCCCGTTCTACCGGCCCGACGTGCTGATCACCGTGGTGGACGCGCTCCGCCCCGGCCAGGAGCTCACCTATCACCCGGGCGAGACGAACGTCCGCATGGCCGACGCCGTCGTGGTCAACAAGGTCGACGGCGCCGACCCCGCCGACCTCGAACGGATCGAGACCACCGTCCGGTCGGTCAACCCGGACGCGGTGATCGTGCGGGCGGAATCACCGGTCCGGCTGCTCGACGGCCCCGATCTGGCCGGGCGCCGGGTCCTGGTCGTCGAGGACGGACCGACGATCACGCACGGGGGCATGGCGTACGGGGCCGGGCTCGTCGCGGCGCGTGCCGCCGGTGCGACGGACTTCGTCGACGCCCGGGCGGGTGCGGTCGGTTCGATCGCCGAGACGTACGCCCGGTTCCCGCACATCGGGCCCGTGCTCCCGGCGATGGGGTACGGCGATGCCCAACTCCGCGAGCTCCGGGAGACCATCGCCGCCAGCGGGTGCGACGTCGTGGTGACCGGTACGCCGATCGATCTCGGGCACGTGCTGCACGTCGGCGTCCCCGTCCGGCACGCCCGCTACGAGCTCCGAGAGCGCGGGACGCCGACGATCGCCCAGGTGCTCGACCGGTTCGAAGCGAGGTGGCGCCGGTGAGCGCGCCGCCGTTGCTGGCCGTCGCCGTCGGCGGCACCGCGCTCGTCCGGCGCGGCGAGGCCGTCACGTGGGCGGCACAGCAGGCGCGCGCCGCGAACGCGGCCCGGCTGCTCGCGCCGCTCGCGAGCGACGCGCGGCTCCTCATCACGCACGGAAACAGCCCCCAGGTCGGCTTCCTCGCGCGCCAGGCCGCCGACGCGGATGCACCTCGACCGCTCGACGCGCTCGACGCCGAGACCGAGGGGATGGTCGGCTACGTGCTGGCCCAGGCGGTCGGCAACGAGCTCGCCGGCCGCGAGCTCGCGGTGTTGTTGACCCGGGTGCTCGTCGACTCGGACGACCCCGCCTTCGGCCTGCCGGCGAAGCCGGTCGGCCCCGTGTACTCGCGAGCCGTGGCCCACAGCCTCGCGGCGCGGCTCGGATGGTCGGTGGCCCAGGACGGCGCCCACTGGCGGCGCGTCGTCCCGTCGCCGGAGCCGCAGGGGGTCCTGGAGCTCAGGTCGATCCGGGTGCTCCTCGACGCGGGTGCGGTGGTCGTGTGCGCCGGCGGGGGAGGGATCCCGGTGGTCGCGCGCGCGGGCGGGGGCCACGACGGGGTCGAGGCGGTCGTCGACAAGGATCTCGCCACGTCCCTGCTCGCGATCGAGCTCGAAGCGGACTCGCTGGTGCTCCTCACCGACGTGGACGCGATCCGCCGGCGGTTCGGTCGCCCCGACGCGCAGCCGATCTCCCGGATCACGCCGGAGGCGCTGCGGGCCATGGCCCTGCCCGCCGGGACCATGGGCCCCAAGGCCGAGGCCGCGTGCCGGTTCGTCGAGGCGACGGGCCGCACCGCGATGATCGGCGCGCTCGACGACGCGGCTGCCGTCGTGCGCGGGGAGTCGGGGACGGTGGTCGCGGCCGGTCAGCGCTGACGGACCGTGCCCCGCCCCGGAACGAGTGGCAGGTCGAGCGTGGTGAGCACGCCGGGAGGAGCCGCGCAGACGGCCGGGATCGCGTTGATCGCACGCATGCCGGTGGCGAGGCACCCGCCGGTGATCGGATCGTCGTCGAGCTCGCCGCGGAACACCGTCTCCTGGGTGATGTTCGGGCTGCCTTCGATGACGATCCGGTAGGCGTCGTTGTCGACCGACGCCGAGCGCGGCCAGTCGGGTGCGGCGTCGTTGGTGATGCGGTTCACGTGTTCGATGACGATCGCGGGCCGGCCGTTCACCCAGCCCCGGATCTCGAAGCGGACGGCCGCGCAGTGGCCGGGTTCGACGACGCCGTTCGCGAACTCGATGCGCTCCTTCGCCGGCCACTTCTCGTAGCTGGTGTCGATGCGCTCGAGCTGCACGCCGATGGCGTCGGCGATCATCGGGATGGTGTGCCCCCACGCGTAGACGAGGATCTCGCCGTACTCGAGGATCGCCTTCTGTTCCATCGGGGCGCCGAGGCCCATGGGGGCGTAGTCGCCGGTGTAGGTGGCGTAGTCGAGGATCTCCTGGATGCGAACCGAGTCGACGCGGCCGCACACGCCCATGAGCGTCATGGGGAACAGGTCGTTGGCGAACCCGGGGTCGATGCCGGTCGTGAAGCAGGAGGTGCCACCGTCGCGGCACGCGGCCTCGATCGCCGCGAGCTCGCCGTCCGCGCACGCCTTCGGGTACACCCACGGCGTCATTGCGGTGGAGACGA
Organism: Acidimicrobiia bacterium; assembly: GCA_046331155.1. Classification (GTDB taxonomy): domain Bacteria; phylum Actinomycetota; class Acidimicrobiia; order IMCC26256; family CAWATG01; genus JAXLRK01. The sequence goes on along the minus strand of JAXLRK010000001.1, from coordinate 2,152,549 downwards.
CGTCCTTGCCCGCGCGCAACGCTCTGCTCGTGTTCTCCACGTTCACGGGCGCGTGCTCGGCGGTAGGGCCGAAGTAGGCGACCGCGTCCGCGTCGAGCGCGAGTGCGGCGTCGACGTCGGTCGTCGCGCGTAGACCGACGGGCTCGACGCCCACGAGCTCCCCGACGTCGCGGCCGTCCTTCGCCGGGTCGTGCACGATGACGCCGGCCAGCGCGAACTCCGGGTGGTCGAGCAGCTCGCGCAGCACGAGCTTGCCGACGAATCCCGTTCCCCAGACGATGACCTTGTGCGCCACGGCGTGCTCCTCTTCGGTGCGTGACGTGAGTGTACGGTCGGTGAGCATGAGTGAGCGTGGGAGGCGGGTATCCCGCCGAGCAGCGAACGTGGCCCAGCGGCCCGGCGCCGAAGGCGCCAAGAGCGGTGAGCATGAGTGAGCGTGGGGAGGCGGGTATCCCGCCGAGCAGCGAACGTGGCCCAGCGGCCCGGCGCCGAAGGCGCCAAGAGCGGTGAGCATGAGTGAGCGTGGGGAGGCGGGTATCCCGCCGAGCAGCGAACGTGGCTCAGCGGCCCGGCGCCGAAGGCGCCAAGAGCGGTGAGCATGAGTGAGCGTGGGGAGGCGGGTATCCCGCCGAGCAGCGAACGTGGCCCAGCGGCCCGGCGCCGAAGGCGCCAAGAGCGGTGAGCATGAGTGAGCGTGGGGAGGCGGGTATCCCGCCGAGCAGCGAACGTGGCCCAGCGGCCCGGCGCCGAAGGCGCCAAGAGCGGTGAGCATGAGTGAGCGTGGGGAGGCGGGTATCCCGCCGAGCAGCGAACGTGGCCCAGCGGCCCGGCGCCGCAGGCGCCAAGAGCGGTGAGCATGAACCTGCCCGAAGGCGTCGACGGGGATGTGCTGGTGCGCTGGATGGACGAGCAGGGCCTCGCCGCGGGTGCACTCGAGGAGGTGACGCCCCTGACGGGCGGCACGCAGAACATCCTGGTGCGGTTCCGCCGCGGGAGCGGAGAGTACGTCCTGCGGCGCGGACCGTTGCACCTCCGACCGAGGAGCAACGACGGGCTGCGACGCGAGGCACGGATCCTCGCCGTGTTGGACAGGACCGACGTACCGCATCCGGGCTTCGTCGCCGCGTGCGACGACGAAGCCGTCATGCACGGCGCGGTCTTCTACCTCATGGAACCCGTCGACGGGTTCAACCCCACCGTCGAGCTGCCGCCGCTGCACGCGTCGTCGCCGGCGGTTCGCCACGCGATGGGTCTGCACGCGGTGGACGCCGCGGCCGCGCTCGGTGCGCTCGACCACGAGGCGCTCGGGCTGGCCGACTTCGGCCGGCCGGACGGCTTCATCGAGCGGCAGGTGGACCGTTGGCGAACCGAGCTCGAGTCGTACTCGCGCTTCGACGGTTACCCGGGCCCCGAGCTCCCCGACGTCGACGGCGTGGCGCGCTGGCTCGCCGACCACCGGCCGGAGCACTGGCGCCCCGGAATCATGCACGGCGACTTCCACCTCGCCAACCTGCTGTACGAGTACGACAGCCCGCGCGTGGCGGCCGTCGTCGACTGGGAGATGTGCACGATCGGGGATCCGCTGCTCGACCTCGGGTGGCTGCTCGCCACTTGGCCCGACGAGCGCGGCGTGAGCCTCGGGTTGCCCGCGCCACCCGAGCTGGCCGACGGCGCCGCGACACCCGCCGAGCTGATCGAACGGTACGCCGTTCGTTCGACGCGGGATCTGGCGTCGATCGACTGGTACCGGGTGCTCGCGTGCTACAAGCTGGGCATCGTGCTCGAGGGCAGCAACGCCCGCGCCGACGCCGGGCAGGCGCCGCGCGAGATCGGCGACCTGCTGCACACGTTGGCGGTCGGGTTGTTCGAGCGGGCGCACGCGGTGATGGCGTAGCCTCCGTCGTCTACCGAGGAGGGCGTGACATGGGCGCAGGTTCGGAGTGGGGACCGCTGGCGGCGCTGGCCGGCACGTGGGAGGGGACCGACGGGATCGACGTCGCGTTCTCGCACTCGCAGGGCAAGGTGCTCGACACCCCGTACCGTGAGAGCGCGACGTTCAAGCCGTTCGGCCCCGTGGACAACGGCCGCCAGCATCTCCACGGCCTCGACTACCGGACCGCGATGTGGCGGGGGAGCGAGGAGGACCCGTTCCACACGGAGGTCGGCTACTGGCTCTGGGACGCCGAGACGGGGGAGGTCCTCCGGGGGTTCGTCGTGCCGCGCGGCATCACCATCCTCGCGGGCGGGACGGCCATGGCGGACGCCACGACCTTCACCATGCGAGCGAAGCCCGGCGACCCGCTCTACCCGATCGGTCAGAACCAGTACCTCGACAAGAACGCCCGTACGACGTCGTACGAGGTGACGATGACGGTGAACGCCGACGGGACGGTCTCCTACGAGGAGCACACGATGCTCGAGATGCCGGAGATCCCCGGTTCGTTCGACCACAGCGACCGGAACACCCTGCGCCGGACCGGCGACTGAGGCAATCACTTCCCCCCGAGGACGCGCGGCCAGTAGGCGCCGGCGATCATCGCGTCGATCGTGCCGCGGTGGAAGATGAGGTCGTCGGGCTCGTCGGGCGCGGCCATCTCGCCGAAGTGCACCGCACGGCGGATCACCCTCGCCATGACGATGCCGTGGCGGATTGCGGCGTAGTTGGCGTACCACTCGAGGTCGCGCGGCGTGTGGCCCGAGAGCTCCTCGTAGGTTGCCGCGGCGTCGTCGAAGCGCATGAAGTGCGGCATGCCCGGCAGCTCGTCGGGCACGAAGTCGTCGAAGTACCGGTGCATGAAGATCATCCAACCGAGGTCGATCTCGCGCGGGCCCAGCCCGGCCATCTCCCAGTCGAGCACCGCGACCGGCTCGAAGTCGCGATAGAGGATGTTGCCGATCCGGGCGTCGCCCCAGCTGACGACGCTCGTCCCCTCGTCGGCCGGCCAATGGTCCTCCAGCCAGCGCAGCCCACGTTCGAGCACCGGGTGCCGGACGCCGTCGCCGGTGACCCACTCGTAGTACGCGTGCTGGTTGGCGACGTGCCGGCGCAGCGGGGTGCCGCCCGGGGCCCCGAATTCGAGGAAACGCAGTTCGTCGGGTGACGCGTCGAGGGCGTGGAGCCCGGCCAGCACGCCGATCGAGGAACGCTGGAGCCGCTCCTGCTCGGCGAGGGGGGCCTCCGAGAGCCAGGAACCGAACGTGTAGGGCATGACGTCGGGCGGGACCTGGCCCTCGACCCGGTCCATCACGAAGAACGGGGAGCCGAGGGCGTCGTCCGACGGCTCCAACCATCGAACCCGGGGCACCGGCACCGTGCTGCGCTCGCCCACCAGGCCGATGAGCCGGTACTGCTGCTCGAGGTCGTAGGTCGGGAAGACCGGCATCGCGGCCGGGTCCGGGCGCAGGCGGGCCGCGAACGACCCGGATTCCCGGGCGCCACGCGGGTCCCGCCAGGTGGCGTCGAAGAGCAACGTCTCGCTCGACATCCCGTTGGTCGTGGGTGCGTCGAGCGCGGAGACGGTGGGATGGTCGAGGCTCCCGGCCAACCAGGCCTCGAGCCGTCGGCGGAGGTCCTCGCGATCCCGCGTCGACGTGGTCGGCCGTGGTGCGTCGTCGTCGAAGTTGAGATCGATCATGGGACCTCCTGTCGGCAATCATGGCACGGCCCCAACCGCGTCCGGGAGTGCCCATGTATCTCGCGTACACCGAGGAACAGGAGGAGCTGCGCCGGCAGCTCCGTGCGTACTACGCCGAGCTGCTCGACCCCGAGACCCAGCGGGGCCTGGCCGAGGAACCGACCGGCCCGGTCATGCGGCGGGTGGTGAAGCAGATGGCCGCCGACGGGTGGCTCGGCATCGGGTGGCCCGCCGAGTACGGCGGTCAGGGCCGCAGCCCGATGGAGCAGTTCATCTGCTTCGACGAGTCGATGCGCGCCGGTGCCCCCGTGCCGATGTTGACGATCAACACGGTGGGCCCGACGATCATGAACTTCGGCGACGCGGAGCAGAAGGACTTCTTCCTCCCAAAGATCCTGAAGGGCGAGATCCACTTCTGCATCGGATACAGCGAGCCCGGAGCGGGCACCGACCTGGCGTCGCTGACGACCCGGGCGGTGCGCGACGGCGACGACTACGTGATCAACGGCCAGAAGCTCTGGACCAGCTACGGCCAGAGCGCCGACTACTGCTGGCTCGCGGTGCGCACCAGCCCGGACGCGCCGAAGCACAAGGGCATCTCGATGATCATCGTGCCGATGGACACGCCCGGCATCGAGGTGAGCCCGCTGCACCTGATGGGCGAGCACGAGATCGCGGCCGTCTACTACAACGACGTGCGCGTGCCGGCGAAGAACCTCGTCGGCGGCGAGAACAACGGCTGGAACCTCATCGTGAACCAGTTGAACCACGAGCGCGTCACCCTGGCGAGCCCCGGCATGGTCGACCGGGCGCTCACCGAGGTCCGCCAGTGGGCGCAGGAGACGCGGCTGCCCGACGGGCGCCGGGTCATCGACCAGGAGTGGGTGCAGGTGAACCTGGCCCGGGCCTACGCGGGTTTCGAGTTCCTGCGGCTCGTCAACTGGAAGGTGGCGTGCGACGCCGGTGCCCACAAGCTCGACGTCGCCGACGCGAGCACCATCAAGGTGTTCGGCACCGAGCACTACCTCGACGCGCTCAACCTGCTCTTCGAGGTCGTCGGCGAACCGTCGTACCTCAAGGAGGGCTCGCCGGGTGCGGTGCTGAGATCGCGGCTCGAGAACCTGTACCGGGGCCTCACGATCCTCACGTTCGGCGGCGGCACCAACGAGATCCAGCGCGATCTCATCAGCGTGTTCGGCCTCGGCATGCCCATGGCGAAGCGGTAGGAGACGACGATGGAGTTCGCACCCAGCGACGAGCAGCAGGCCATCGCCGATCTCGCGGCGCAGATCTTCTCCGAGCAGGCCACGACCGATCGCTTGAAGGAGATCGTGGCGACCGACGACTTGCGGTTCGACCGGGCGCTCTGGTCGAAGCTGGCCGACGCCAACCTGCTCGGGGTCTGCGTGCCCGAGGAGCTCGGCGGTCTCGGCTTCGGCCTCGTGGAGTTGTGCCTGGTGCTCCAACAGCTCGGGCGCACCGTGGCACCGGTGCCCCTGTTGGCGACGCTGGCCTACGGCGCGCTGCCCCTGGCGCGGTTCGGATCGACCGGGCAGGCCAAGGCCCTCCTGCCGGGAGTCGTCGGCGGGGAGACGGTGCTGACCGGCGCGTTCGTGGAGACGCCGGGTGACCCGCGGCACCCGTCGGCCGTGGCGAGGGCCTCCGGCGGTGCCTGGACCGTTACCGGCACCCGGCCCTGTGTCCCCGCGGGTCTCGTGGCGTCGCACGCGCTCGTCTCGGCGTCCACCGCGGACGGCGCGACGGGCCTCTTCCTCGTCGACCTCTACGGTCCGGGCGTCACCCGCGAACGCGAGGACACCACGAGCGAGATCCCCGAAGCGCTGCTCACGCTCGACGGCGCGCCGGCCGAGACCGTCGGTCCCGTCGACGCCGCGGGCACGGTGCTGGGCTGGACGCTGGAGCACGTGACCGTTGCGCTCTGCGCGGTGCAGGCCGGCGTGACCGAGGGTGCGATCCGGCTCACCGCCGAGTACACCACGACGCGGGAGCAGTTCGACCGGCCGATCGCGACGTTCCAGGCGGTAGGTCAGCGGGCGGCCGACGCGTACATCGACGCCACCGCGATCCGGCTCACGATGCTCCACGCCGCCTGGCGGCTCGCCGACGGGCGCGACGCGTCGAAGGAAGTCGCGGTCGCGAAGTACTTCGCGTCGGAGGCGGCGGCGCGGGTCGCGCGTGCCGCGCAGCACCTGCACGGCGGGATGGGGGTCGACCGCGACTACCCGCTGTACCGTTACTACGTGTGGAACAAGCAGCTCGAGCTGACGCTCGGCGGCGCGAGCAGGCAGCTCGTGAACCTCGGTCGCCTGCTCGCCGACGAACCGGTGCACGCGTGAGCGGCGACGCGCGTTGCGCGCTCGTGACCGGCGCGTCGACCGGGATCGGTCGGGCGATCGCGGTGGCGTTCGGGGAGCTCGGGTGGCGAGTCGCGCTGGCCTCGCGCCGGGCCGACCCGCTGGCCGAGGCGACGGCCGCGGTCCGGGCCGCGGGCGGCGAGACGTTCTCGACGCCGCTCGACGTCGGGGACGCCCAGGCCGTCGAAACGTTCCTGGACGCGCTCACGGACGACCTCGGGCCCGTCGACGTGCTCGTGAACAACGCAGGCATCGGCCCGCCCGGGACGCTCGCGGAGCGGTCGCCCGAGGACCTCGAACGCGAGGTGCGGACGAACCTCATCGGCCCGATGCTGCTGAGCCGCCTCGTCATCACCCAGCTCGAGGAGCGGGGCGCGCCCGGCGACCTGGTCTTCGTCTCTTCGGACTCGACCCGCAACCCTCGTCCGTTGCAGGCGCCGTACAGCGCGACGAAGGCCGGCGTCGAGGGCCTCGCGTCCGCCCTCGCCCTCGAGCTCGAGGGCACGCAGATCCGATGCATCAAGTTGCGGCCGGGTCCGGTGATCACGGAGTTCTCCCGCGAGTGGGACCCCGACGGGTTCGACGAGCTCCTCCGGCAGTGGCGGCGGTTCGGGCTCCAGCGCCACCTGGAGGCCCTGGCCCCCGAGGACGTCGCCGCCGCGGTCGTCTACGCGGTGACCGCGCCGCGCACCGTGCACCTCGACACCATCGAGATCCAGCCCCTGGCCCCGAGGTCGCCGGCGAGCTGAGCGTCGCCACGGCTCGGCTTGGGAGCGCGCCACGCTGCGTGGCTAGACTCGCCCGTGTCGGGCGGAGCCTGGGGGGTTTGGGCCATGGAAGGGAAGCGGAACGCGCCGCGGCGACTGTCGCGGATCGTGGCCGGGCTGGTCGCGGTCACCGGCCTCGCCGCGGTCGCCGGTGTCCTCCCGCCCCTCGCGACGGCCCCCGCTGCGCCGGCTGCGGTGCGCAATGTACTGATCGTGTCGCCCCATCCCGACGACGACGTCCTGATCGCGGCCGGGATCGCCTCTCGGGCCAAGGCCGCCGGCGCGACCGTGAAGGTCGCGTACATGACGAACGGCGACGCCAGCGGCTTCAACGCGGGCCTGCCGAACGGGCAGCCGTACGGCACGCTGCGCGAAGGCGAGGCCGTCAACGCGCAGTCGTACGTCGGTCTCCCGGAGACCGACCTGCTGTTCCTCGGCTATCCCGATTCCTACCTGTCCGACTTGTACGGGAACTACACGCGGTCGACGGACCAGCTCACCACCTCGTGGGGCCAGTCGACCACGTACGCGTTCCGCGGGTTGGGGAGCACCGACTACCACAACTACCGGTTCGGCACCCATGCCGCCTACAACGCGCCGAACATCACCCAGGACCTGAGCACGATCATGCTCACGTACCGGCCCGACGACATCTACACCACGGCCGAGTTCGACCAGCACAGCGACCACGCCACCAGCTACTGGTTCACCAAGAAGGCGATCCAGCAGGCCTCCGCGTCGGACGCGACGTACTCGCCCGTCCTGCACAAGAGCCTCGTGTGGAGCACCGATCCGGCCAGCTGGCCGGCGGCGGCGAACCCGCAGTCGCCCCACACGCAGCCGCCGGGGCTCGCCGGAACCGGTGTGACGTGGGCGGGCCGCGAGTCCGTGCCCGTCCCGGCCGCGATGCAGAACCCGGACCTCTCCGTGAACCCGAAGGCCCGCGCCATCGACGCGCACGGGAGTCAGGGTGGTGTCGCGGGATCGGACCCCAACGGCTTCCTCGGCCGGTTCATCCACAGCGACGAGTTCTTCTGGACCGAGCAACAGGTCCCGCCGAGCACGGGAACCGTGCCGCCGCCGACGGCGGGCGGCTGGCAGTTCAACGGTTCGGCCGCGTTGTCGGGTTCGTCGTTGCGGTTGACGCCGGCGACTGCGAATCAGGCTGGATCCGCGTTCTGGCCGACGGTCATGTCGTCCACGACGCTCACCGCGGACTTCGACCTCACGATCTCGGGCGGGACCGGTGCGGACGGCATGACGTTCGTGCTGGCGAACCCGTCCGCTCCCACCGCGCTGGGCGGGACCGGTGGCGCGCTCGGCTTTGCGGGGATCGCCGGGGTGGCGGTGACGTTCGACACGTACCTGAACTCGGGCAGTGCGGATCCGTCGGCGAACTTCGTGGGCATCGCGACGGGCTACTCGGGCGCGGTCGACCATCTCACCTACGCGGCGACGAGCACCGCGGTGCCGAACCTCCGGTCCGGTACGCATCACGCCAAGGTGGTCGCGTCGAGCGGGCGGCTCAAGGTGTCGGTCGACGGCACGCAGTACCTCGACGCGGCAGTCACGCTCCCGCCGGGCGTGATGGTCGGATTCACGGGCGGGACCGGTGGACTCACGGACCAGCACGCGGTGACCAACGTCGCGATCACCTCGGGCACCGTCGCGCCGGCGCCGGTGTTGTCGGTGTCGCCGGGGTCGTTGGCGTTCGGGTCCGTGGTGGTGGGGTCGTCGAAGGTGTTGCCGGTGACGATCGCGAACACGGGCAACGCCCCGTTGACGATGGGGACGTCGACGGGGCCGTCGGCGCCGTTCTCGGCGACCGGGCTCCCGGCGAACGGCACGGTGATCGCGGCCGGCGCCAGCCTGCTGGTGAACGTGACGTTCGCGCCCACCGCGACGACGAGCTCGTCGGGATCGCTGTCGATCGCGTCGAACGGCGGCAACGCATCGGTGTCGTTGAGCGGCACGGGCACTGCCGTACCGACGCCGGTGTTGTCGGTGTCGCCGGGGTCGTTGGGGTTCGGGTCCGTGGTGGTGGGGTCGTCGAAGGTGTTGCCGGTGACGATCGCGAACACGGGCAACGCCCCGTTGACGATGGGGACGTCGACGGGGCCGTCGGCGCCGTTCTCGGCGAGCGGCCTGCCGGCGAACGGGACGGTGATCGCGGCCGGGGCGAGTGTGCAGGTGAACGTGACGTTCGCGCCGACCGCGACGACGAGCTCGTCGGGATCGCTGTCGATCGCGTCGAACGGCGGCAACGCATCGGTGTCGTTGAGCGGCACCGGCGTGCCGGTCGGGTCGGGCACGACGGTGCCGCCGCCGACGGCGGGGGGCTGGCAGTTCAACGGTTCGGCGGCGTTGTCGGGTTCGTCGTTGCGGTTGACGCCGGCGACCGCGGATCAAGCCGGCTCCGCGTTCTGGCCGACGGCGGTGTCGTCGGCGGCGATCACCGCGGACTTCGACTTCACGATCTCGGGCGGCACGGGCGCGGACGGGATGACGTTCGTGCTGGCGAACCCGTCAGGCGGACCGACGGCGTTGGGCGACAACGGTGGCGCCCTCGGCTTCGCGGGGATCGCCGGGGTGGCGGTCACGTTCGACACGTACCTGAACTCGGGCAGCGCGGACCCCTCCGCGAACTTCGTCGGCATCGCGACCGGCTACTCGGGGGCGACGGACCACCTCACCTACGCGGGCACGAGCACCGCGGTACCCAACCTCAAGTCGGGTACGCATCACGCCAAGGTCGTCACCAACGCCGGACACCTGATCGTGTCCGTCGACGGCACCCAGTACCTCGACGTCGCCGTCACCCTCCCCTCCAACGTCCTGGTCGGGTTCACCGGCGGCACCGGAGGCCTCACCGACCAACACGCCGTCACCAACGCCGCCATCACCGCGTCCTGAGCCCCGCGAGGTCAGCTGCTCCCGCGCCGGCGCAGCTCCTCGACCGACGGGAACGGGTACTCGGGGTCGTCCATCCGCGGTCGCCATCCGAGCGCGACCTTCTGCTCGCCGGGGCCGGCGTCGGCCCAGAGGTGGCACGTGTTGCGGAGATGGGCGAGCGCACGCACGTCGACGTCGAGCTCGGAGCTCCGCCGGTTGCGCGCCGACGTCGAGGCCTGGATCACCGCCGGGCCCACCAGACCGGCGAGGTGGGTCAGATGGGCGCACCCGTTCGGGCCGCCGAGCCGTTCCTTCACGGCACGCGTGAACCCGCGGCCGACGCGCAGCCCGACGAGATCGGCGAACGCGCCCTCGATGTCCGCGCACTCGATGTGCGGGTACCGGTGCATCGTCGCCGACGACGCGGTGATCGTCAGGTCGCGCTGTCGCACCCGCACCCGGAGCTCCATGTCGTGCACGAACCGCCGCGACTCGAACTCCGTGTAGGGGCGTTCGTCACGTAGCCGGCACGTGATCGCGAGGTCGTCGCCCTCGTCGCGCGCCTCGATCTCGATGGTCCGCCGGTGGACGACCGGGGCGTCGTCGGTCGTGTCGGTCACGGCTACCTCACCGCGCCGGCGTCGCGGAGCTCGGCGATCTCGTCGGTCGCGAAGCCCCACTCGCGCAGCACGTCGTCGGTGTGCTGGCCGGGCCACGCCGGTGGGCCCTGGATGGCGCCGGGGGTGCGGCTGAACCGCGGCGCCGGCGCGGGCTGGGGCAGCCCGAACTCGGTCACGATCGTCTTGCGCGCCCGGAGGTGAGGGTGCTCTGCCGCCTCCTGCATCGTCAGCACCGGTGCGAAGCACACGTCGGTCCGCTCGAGGATCTCGCACCACTCGTCGCGGGTCTTCGTCTTGAACAGCGCCTCGAACCGTTCGTGCCACGCGGGCCAACCCGACTGGTCCATCTGGGCCGGCAACCCCGTGTCGGCGAGGCCGGTGCGTTCGAGCAGCTCGGCGTAGAACTGCGGCTCGATCGAGCCGATCGAGACGAACTCGCCGTCGCTCGTCTCGTAGGTGTCGTAGAACGGCGCGCCGGTGTCGAGCAGGTTCGTGCCCCGTTCGCCCCAGATCCCGAACGCGAGGAAGCTCCACACCATCGTCATCAGCGCGGCCGCACCGTCGACCATGGCGGCGTCGATCACCTGGCCCTCGCCCGACCGGCCCATCTCGACGAGCGCGCAAGCGATGCCGAGGGCGAGCAGCATGCCGCCACCCCCGAAGTCGCCTACGAGGTTGATCGGCGGCGTGGGCTTCTCGCCGGCCCGGCCGAAGTGTGCGAGTGCGCCGGCGAGAGCGATGTAGTTGATGTCGTGGCCGGCGGCCGGGGCGTAGGGGCCGTCCTGCCCCCAGCCGGTCATGCGGCCGTAGACGAGCCGTGGGTTGCGGGCGAGGCAGACGTCGGGCCCGATGCCGAGCCGTTCGGTGACACCGGGCCGGAAGCCCTCGATGAGCGCGTCGGCCTGCTCGACGAGGCGCAGCAGGGTCTCGACGCCGTCGGGCGACTTGAGGTCGATGCCGATCGACGGGCGACCGCGGTTGAGGATCTCCAGGTTGGGCTTCGAGAAGTCGCCGGTCACGGCCTGGGCGCGGTCCACCCGGATCACCTCGGCGCCGAGGTCCGAGAGCATCATTGCCGCGAACGGGCCGGGGCCGATGCCCGCGATCTCGATGATCCTGATCCCCGACAGTGGTCCGGACACGGCTATCCCCTCATCCCTGGGCCTGGCCCTCGGTCTGTGCGGCCTTCCGGCCGGCGAGTCGACCGAAGAACGTACCGTCCCCGAGCGAGATCCCGCTCACGTAGCCCCACGCCGGGACGCCGCTCGTGGTCCGGCCGGCCGCGAAGAGGCCCGGCACGTCGCGGCCGTCGACGCCCACGACCTCCCCGGTCACCCGGGTCCGGAGGCCGCCGAGCGTGAAGGCCGCGTAGAGCGAGTTCGACATGCGCCAGTCGACGGCCCCGTAGGGCGGCGACGTGAGCGGCTTCAGCCAGCGGGCGTGCTTGTGGAACACCGGGTCCTCACCACGCTCGGCGTGACGGTTGTAGAGCTCGACCGTGGCCTGGAGCGATCCTTCGGGCAGGCCCATCTCCGCCTCGAGCTCGGCGACCGTCTCGCAGACCCACGTGGCCTGCATCCCGAGCAGGTTGACCTCGTAGAGCTCCTCGTCGAGCACGAGGTACATGTGCGCGTTCTGGTGGAACAGGGCCTCCTGGCCGATGCGGCCGGGGTAGGCGTCCTCGTTGACGAACCGCTGGCCGTGCTCGTTCACGAGGATGCCGCGCACGAGCGGACGTGGTGGCGCGATCGGCACCGCGACCTCGGCCGCGTCCATGCGCCGCACGTCGGCTCCCACCGCTTGGGCCATTCGGATGCCGCGGCCGTCGTCGGCATCGGTGCCGATCTTGTAGGTGACGTGGCGGAGCGCGGGGGCGTGCTGTTCGAGCATGGCGTCGTTGAGCGTGAAGCCACCGGCCGCGAGGACTACAGCGCGCTTCGCTCGCACGGTGAACTCCTTGCCGAACCGGTGGGCGACGAGCCCCACCACACCGTCGTGGTCGTCGACCACGAGCCGGTCGACGCGGGAGTCGAACTCGGTGCGGATACCGGCCCCGGTCGCAGTGTTCGCGAGCGACTGCATGAGCAGCCATCCGGCGGCATTCGGCGCGGCCGGCTTGTGTGCACGGGGTGCCGGCGGGGCGATCCGGTCCAACGGGTAGGCGTCCTCGCCGCCGGAGAAGCAGAGGGCGGCGTCCGTCGGTGCCTCGATGTTGGGCTCGTCGGAGAACGCGGCCGTGAACGGCACGCCGGCGCGGTCGCGCAGCCAGAGGAAGTGCTCGACGCTTCCCTCGCAGTAGGCCGAGACCTTCTCCTCGTCGGCGTCGGGCCCGCACGCGGCCATCAGGGTCTTGAACATCGCTTCGGGTGTGTCGTCGAAGCCGCACGCCTGCTGGATCGGCGTTCCACCACCGAGGTAGATGAGGCCTCCGGCCATCGCCGAGACGCCGCCGGCCCCGCCCATGCGCTCGACGATCAGGACGTCGGCCCCCGCGTCGGCCGCCTCGATCGCGGCGCACGCGCCCGCACAGCCGAAGCCCACCACGACGACGTCCGCTTCCGCGTCCCACGCCGCGACGTCGTCGAGCCGGCGCGGCGTGATGGGCGATGCGTCGCTCATGCTCGCCCGTCTTGCCGCTCTTGGCGCCTGCGGCGCCGGGCCGCTGGGCCACGCTCGCTGCTCGGCGGGATACCCGCCTCCCTACGCTCGCTCCGGCTCACGGCACGTCGATCTCGCTGCGCCCGCCGGTGCCCCAGTACGACGCGGTGAGGCGGAGGCTCGGCGTGTCCGAGCGCATTCCCATCTCCTCGAAGATCCGCTCGTAGCCGGTGTGCCGGATCTTCCACTCGCCGCCGACCTTCACGTACTCGTCCTCGTAGTACGCGGCGCCGTGGATGTTGATGCCGGCGTCGGCGACGATGACGTAGTCCTCGAGGGCCCACGTACCGGTCGCCGTGGTCGGGCTCGTGAGGTCGATCTCGGGGTGGTGCACCTTGTGGCTCGACAGGAACTGATCGGAGCTCATCGAGCCGCGGAGGAACTCCATGATGGCGTCGCGCCCCGTGAAGGAGTAGTGGCCGGCGCTGTACGCGGCGGTCGCGTCCTCGGTGAAGCAGGTCTCGAGCTCCTTCCAGAGCTTGCGGTCGATGCAGCGGAAGTACCGGTACTTCAGCCGCTTGATGAGCTCGATCTCGACGAGGTCCTCGGGTGTCATCAGGTCGTCCCCCTTTGAAGTCGCCAACTAATCTTGTCGATCGATGACCTACCTGGCCATGCGCCACGATTTCCGGGCTCCGGCGTTCGGGCCGGCGTCCGTCGACGAGATCTACCAGGCGGCGCTCGAGCAGTACGTGTTCGCCGACCGGCACGGATTCGATTCGGCGGCGATCTCCGAGCATCACGGCATCGACGACGGCTGGATACCCGCGCCCCTCACCGTCGCCGGGGTCGTCCTCGGGATGACCGAGCGGATCGGCGTGACCATCGCGGCCGCCTGCGTGACACTGCACGACCCGGTGCGCCTCGCGGAGCAGATCGCGGTGCTCCAGATCGCCGGGCGCGGACGGCTCTCGGTGATTGCCGGAGCCGGCTATCGCGACGAGGAGTTCGCGATGGCCGGCGTCGACCGGTCGAGGCGCTTCAAGCTCCTCGTGGAGCACGTGGAGGTGATGCGGCGCGCGTGGACGGGCGAACCGTTCGAATACCAGGGCCGCACGGTCGTGGTCACGCCGGTACCGACCACGCCCCCGACGCTGTTGATGGGCGGCGGCACCGAGTTCGCGGCCCGGCGGGCCGCGCGGATGGGCCTGCCGTTCTTCCCCATGCACGACGACGCCAAGCTGCGCGATGCCTACGAGGACGAGGCGGCGAAGCGTGGATTCGCGGACGCCTTCGTGATCCTCCCGACGGGTCCGACGTTCGTCCACGTGACCGACGATCCCGAACGCACGTGGTCGCAGATCGCGCCGTACCTGCTCTACGAGGCGCAGACCTACGCCAGCTACCAGCCGGCGGGGCAGTACTCGAACTCGTTGGTGCACGCCCGGACCACCGCGGACCTCCGGACCAACCCGCAGATCCTCGTCGGCACACCCGACGACGTGGTGGCCGCCGCGCACGCCCTACCCAGCGGCGCGACGCTCATGTTCCATCCGCTCGCGGGCGGCCTGCCGCCCGAGCTCGCGTGGGAGAGCCTCGAGCTCTTCGTCTCGAAGGTGCAGCCGCGACTGTGAAGTGGACCCTGCCGTTCCCGATGTTCGCGGCCGACCAGCTCGTACCGCTCGCGATCGCGGCGGAGGAGGCCGGGTTCGACTCGATCACCGTGCCGGACTCGGTGTTCTACCCCGAGCAGGTGTCGGCGAAGTACCCGTACTCGCCGGACGGGGAGCGCTTCTGGCCGGCCGATACGCCGTTCGTCGACCCGTTCGTGGCGATCCCCGCGATGGCTGCGGTCACGGAACGGGTCCGCTTCTACACCAACGTCCTGAAGCTGCCGTTGCGCAACCCGCTGCTGGTGGCCAAGCAGGTGAGCTCCATCGCGGTGCTGTCGGGCAACCGGTTCTCGCTCGGCGTCGGCCTGAGCTGGATCCCCGAGGAGTTCACCTGGACGGGGACGGAGAAGCGGACCCGGGGCGCGCGCACCGACGAGGCCATCGAGATCGTCAAGCTCGTCTGCGCCGGCCGTGGTCCGGAGTTCGTCGAGTACCACGGGAAGCACTACGACTTCGGCCGGTTGATGATCAGCCCGGCACCCACCGAGCCCGTGCCCATCCTGGTGGGCGGCCATTCGGAGCCCGCTTTCGACCGCGCCGCGCGTGTCGGCGACGGCTGGGTCTCGGTGCAGACCACCGAGGCGCAGGTGATCGAGGCCATCGGCGAGCTGCGCACCCGGCTCGAGAATTACGGACGCGCCGGCGTGCCGTTCGAGATCAAGGTGCTCTGCCTCGACGTGTTCGACCTCGACGGCTTCCGCCGTCTGGCGGATCACGGCGTCACCGAGTTGCAGGTGGTCCCGTGGTACTTCTACGGCGGCGACCCGGAGTCGCTCGACACGCGCCGTGAGGCGTTCTTCCGGTTCGCCGACGACGTGATCGCGAAGTTCTAGGCCGCGTCGGAGCGGTTCCGCGAGAGCGTGACGGCATACGGGTCGAGCGGTCCACCGGAGGGGTGCCGGTAGGCATCGGTCGCGGGGAGCTCTCCGGGTGGGCACGGTCGTGCCGCCGGGTCGATCGGTCTTCCCCGGGCATCGGCGAAGCGCACACCATCGGGATCGCCGCGGGGGCGGTCAGCGTCCCCCTCGATCCGCAGCGCGCCGAGGTGGTGCAGCCGGTGGTGCCTGCGGCACAAGGTCAGGAGATTCGACGTGTCCGTCGTACCGCCGTCCTCGTGGTGGACGATGTGATGGACCTGGAGGTTGCGCGTGGTACCGCAACCGGGAACCACGCACCCACCGTCGCGATGCTCGACGAGCCGGCGCGTCCGCGACGGGACGATCCGCAACTTCCGCCCGACGTTCACCGGTCGGCCCTGCTGTTCGTGGACCGGCCGCACGCTCCCGGCGCAGGTCAGCAGCCGCCGGAGCGCGTCCGGGAGCCGGTGGCCGAGGTGCAGCGATGCCGTCGGTGCGGTCGAGCCGTCGACGGCATCGGCCTCGAGGTGCGCGTGCACGAGGAACCGCGACGGCCCGGGCAGCCGTACCTCACCCGAGACCAGCGATGCCTCGGCCATGGCGAGGAGCGCGTCCGCCCACGTGACGGCGCGCCGCCCCTCGGGCGACTCGGCGGCGTCGAACAGCTCGCGGTGCGCATTCGTCAACGCGCACTCCACCACGGCACCCTCGTCGAGAGGGAGATCGGCGTGGAGCCGCCAGCGCCCGTCTTCCGTCGCGCCGAACGAGACCGATCGCCGCTCGGGCTCGTCGGGGTCCGGCCTGGCCTCGGGTACGGGGTCAGGGACGGGATCGGGTTCGTACGAGTAGCGGCGCAGCACCCGCTCGAGCTGCTGCACGGTGCACTCGGCCGCCAGCGCCGCGGCCGACTCCTCGTGGTCCGCCGGCACGTGCCGGGCGACCACGACCGCCTGGTCGAGCGAGAGCGCACCCCGGGTCACCGCGGCGACGGTCGCCGGTAGCTCCGAGGCTCTGGTCGCCAGGCGCAGGATCTCCCGGGCCCGCCGGGTCGTGATCCCGAGCTGCCAGATGAGCCACTGCGTGGGGGAGTGGATCCCGGCCTGGATCCAGAGGCCCTCCGCGAGCGCCCGCGCCACGAGCTGCACCAGCCGCCCCTGCGCCGCGTTGACCACGCCCGCGAGCTGCGCGACCTCGCGTTCCAGAGCCTGGATCGGTTCCTCGCGGGCTGCGAGCTCGGCGGGTTCAGAGTCGAACATATGTTCGTATCCTAAGCCTGTCGCCCACACCTGTCAACCCCAGTTCTCGACCTGTGGCAAGGCGACCGAACGGCGAGGCCGTGTTGTCCGCGGCTCAGGTCGCCTCGGCGCCGGACGAACAGGAAGGGAGGTAGTGGCGGGCCCACCTGTCGGGCGCGCCCGCGGGCGCGCGCGGGAGGTACATCACGATGGATCGAGGCGGGCGCAGACGATTGGGCGGAGCCGCGTTGGCCGCGGCGCTCGCGGTCGGCTCGGCGCTGGTTGCGCCGGCCGGAACGGCCCCCGCGTCCGCGGCGGGCGAACCGGTGATCGAGCGGTACGCCGGAGTCGGCCCCGGTCCCGGTCCGGCCACCCAGATGCTGGTCCGGGCGAACCACCTCGCGGCGAAGGGGAGCGTCGTCTACGTCGGTGCCGATGACGACAGGGTGCTCCGGATCGATCTCGACGCCCGCACCGCGGAGCTCGTCGCCGGCGGTGGCAGCGACCGGGGCGACGGAGGCCCGGCCGCGGACGCGCGGCTGCACGTCGGCGGGATCGCGGTGCACGGGACGGACCTCTTCGTGTCGGACTGGGACCGCAGCACGGTGGACCGAGTCGACCTGGTCACCGGAATCATCTCGACCTACGCCGGAACGCCCGACACCGCGGGCCTCTCGGGCGACGGGGGACCCGCCGGCGCAGCGCAACTCTCCGGGCCGCGCGAGCTGGCGGTCGACGGTGCCGGCAACCTGTTCGTGGCCGACGCCGTCAACGGGCGGATCCGCCGGGTGGACCACGCGACGCACGTGATCACGAGCATCGGCGACGACGGCGGTGGCGGGCCGGCGTCGGTCAGTGCCGGCGGGGGACTGGCCGTCGACCCGGCTGGGAACGTGTACCTGTCGGAAGCCGGCTTGCACGACGTGAAGCGGGTCGACCACGCGTCGGGCCTCGTCACGACGATTGCCGGCGACGGGACGCGATGCGCGGATGCGCTCCAGGCGTGTGGCGACGGCGGTGCCGCCACCGCCGCGCAGCTGGCGTCCCCGATGGGCCTGGCGATCGCGGGTTCCACGCTCTTCGTGGCCGACCCGACCGACCTGCGCATCCGGGCCGTCGACCTCGGCACGGGCACCATCTCGACCGTGGCCGGCAACGGCGCGCAGTGCAGGGCGCTCGAGCCCTGCGGCGACGGAGGCCCGGCCACGGCGGCATCGTTCTCCACGCTGAGCGACGGGCTCGCGGTCGACGGCGGCGGCCACCTGCTCACCGGCGACGAGCAGGACGGCGGCCTGTACCTCCGGAGCGTGTCACCGGGCGGCCCGATCTCGACCGTGGCCGGCGCCGGCTTCACGAAACTCGGGGACCAGCAGGGCACGTTCGATGCCCGCTCCGTCTTCCTCTACCCCTGGGGCGTCACCGTCGGGCCCGACGGCACGGCGTACGTCGCGAACCTCACCGCGGTCGTCGCGATCGCCCCCGGGGGCACCGCCCGGCCGTTCGCCGGCGGCGCCACGGTGTGTGCGGACCTGACTCAGGCCTGCGGCGACGGCGGCCCGGCGACGCAGGCGAACCTGGCGGCCGACATCCTCACGCGCACCGCGGTCGGCCCCGACGGCTCCGTGTACCTCACCAACGTGACCAAGATCCGCAAGGTCGACCCGCACGGCACCATCACCACGGTGGCCGGCGACGGCACGCAGTGCGCGGACCTCGCCCAGGCCTGCGGCGACGGCGGGCCCGCGACCGCCGCTCGTCTCACCGTGGCGACGGGCATCGCGACCGACGGCGCCGGCAACGTGTACTTCCTCGACGTCAACGACGGGTACTTCAACGCCGGGAAGGTGCGCCGCATCGACGCGCACACCGGCGCCGTCACGACGGTCGCGGGCGACGGCACGCAGTGCGTGGACCCCGCCACCGGTTGCGGCGACGGCGGTCCGGCGACCCACGCGCAGATCGGGGGCGTCGCGCTGCGGGCCGACGCCGCCGGGAACCTGTACCTCGCCGACCTCGCGATCGGCACCATCCGGCGCGTCGACGCACAGACGGGAATCATCACCAAGGTCGCGGGCGGGGGCGAGGCTACGGCCGACGGTGCCGCCGCGGCCGACGCCCGGCTCGGCCCGGTCTACGGGTTCGGCGTCGACGGCGCCGGCAACGTGTACGCGGCCACGTTGACCGACCTCGGGTGCAGCGTCGTGCTCCGGATCGACCCGCAGCACACCGTGCACCGGTTCGCCGGCCGGCGCGACGCCTGCGGCTGGACGGGAGACGGCGGCCCGGCCACCGCGGCCCGGTTCGGGATGGTGCTCGACGTCGACGCCGGACCCGACGGGGCCGTGTACGTCGCCGACACCACGAACTTCGCGGTCCGCCGGGTCGCGATGCCGTCCGCACCGCCGATCACCACCACCACGACCACGACGGCTCCGGCACCGCCGCCCTCGACACCGGGCCTGTGGGTGATCGGAGGCGAAGCATCCCCGTTGCCGTTGGACGGTTCGGGTTCGTTCGGCCAACCGGGCCGGCTCAACTCGCCGCTCGTCGACGTTGCCTCCACCAGCTCGGGGAACGGCTACTGGCTCGTCGGGGTGGACGGCGGCGTGTTCGCCTGCGGCGACGCCGGGTTCTTCGGCTCGACCGGCGACCGGAGGCTGGTCGCCCCGATCGCGGGGATCGCCGGCACGCCGACGAACCAGGGGTACTGGCTGGTGGCGGCCGACGGCGGGGTGTTCGCGTTCGGCGACGCCGAGTTCCACGGTTCCACGGGCGGGACCCCGTTGAACGCCCCCGTCCGGGGCCTCGCGTCCACGCCGTCGGGCAACGGCTACCGGCTCGTCGCGGCGGACGGCGGCGTGTTCGCGTTCGGCGACGCCGGATACTTCGGGTCGATGGCCGGGCACCGCCTGTCTTCCCCGGTCGTCGGCCTCGCGTCCACGCCGTCGGGCAACGGCTACTGGCTCGTCGCCGCCGACGGCGGCGTGTTCGCGTTCGGCGACGCAGAGTTCTACGGGTCGATGGCCGGGCACCCGCTCAACGCACCCGTGGCCCGCATCGTGCCCACCTCGTCGGGGCGCGGCTACCGGCTCGTCGCCCGCGACGGCGGCGTGTTCGCTTTCGGCGACGCCCCCGGCCCGAGCTGACACACGCGCGGCTGACGCGCGCGGCTACAGGTCCGCGGCGGCCTTCTCGAGCTCGTCGAGCGCGAGCGGGATACCCTCGGCGATGAACCACGGGTCGCGCACGGCCTCGCGGCAGGCCATGAACCCGAAGTCCATGTTGCGCAGGTAGCTCAGCACCGTGATGTTGAGGCCGCCGCCGTAGAGCAGCGGGCCCATCGGCAGCATCGACTCCAGCTTCGCCCCGCCGATGTAGAGCGGGAACGACGGGCCGGGCACGTTCGAGATGATGACGTTGAACACCGGCGCCATCCGGCCGTCGAGGCCCATCGCCGTGTAGGTGCGGGCCGCGAGCGAGATGAGGCCGGGTGGCGTGGTGTCGGTGAGACCCATGATCCGGCGCGCCGCCAGGGCCCGCTGCATCTCCTTCGCACTCCGGGTGCTCTCGTTGATGGCGCGGAGGCGCTCACCCGGGTCGTCGACGTCGGTGGCGAGCGACGCGAACATGGCCGCCACCTTGTTGCCGACCGCGTCGTCGCCCTCGGCGCGCACCGACACGGGGACCTGGGCGACCAGCGGGGTGTCGGGGAGCTCGCCGCCGGCCTCGAGGTACCGCCGGAGCGCACCGGCACAGAGCGCGAGGACCACGTCGTTCACCTTGACGTCGAACGCGCGACGGACGGCCCTGACCCGGTCGAGCGGGACCGAGCTGTACGCGAACCGGCGATGCGGAGTGATCTCGGCGTTGAGCGAGGTGCGCGGCGCCTGGAACGGCATGGTCGGCATCTCGCGCCGCCGGGCGAACCGCCCGATCGTGACGCCCCACCGGCCGAGTTGGGTGGAGTACCGCAGCGTGCGCCACGGCGTCAGCATCGAGTGCACCACCCCGCGGCCGAAGAGCTCGAGCCCCGACGGCACCCGCTCGCCGGCGAGCGAGTCCTTGGGGACCTGGTCCGGCGAAACGCTCGCCGGTTCCTGCTGCACGTCCATGATGAGAGGAGCGATGCTCATGCCGGACGCGCCGTCGATGATCGAGTGGTGCACCTTGGTGAGGATGGCGATCTTGCCGTCCTCGAGCCCTTCGATGACCCACATCTCCCACAGCGGCCGGCTGCGGTCGAGCTTGTACGAGACGAGGTCGCCGACGAGCTCGCCGAGTTCGATGCGGCTGCCCGGGGCAGGGCACCCGATCCGGCGGACGTGGTAGTCGGGGTCGAAGTCGCGTTCTTCGACCCAGCCGGGGCGGTCGAGGCCGAAAGGCACCTCGACGAGGCGCCAGCGGAACTGCGGGACGAGGGGGAGGCGTTCGACGACGACCCGCTTGAACCGCTCGAAGTCGAAGCCCCCGGGCATGCCGCTCGGGTCGGCGATGGCGAGGGCGGAGACGTGCATGTGCCACGAGGGCGTCTCGCCGTACAGGAACGCCGCGTCGAGCCCGCTCAGCCGCCGCATCCGTTCCTCCCTGATCAGCGCGTGGTCGTGACCAGCCTAGCGGTGCCGGTGCCCTCCGTCGGAGGGCCCGAGCACGAAACGGTGCCGCTCCGCCCGGGCCGCCACCTGGAGGCAGGCCTGCACCAGTGGGGGAGCGAACGATTCCTTCGCGCACATCGTGTGGCCGTCCTCCACCGGGAGCACGGTCGCGCCGGGGATGCGTTCGGCCAGCTCGAGCTGGACGTGGGGCGGCACCGCCTTGTCCTTCTCGGTGACCATCACGGTGGTCGGCACGTCGACCTCGTGGATCCAGTGCCGGGCGTTGTAGGTGCCGAGCGAATGACCCGCCTCGACGACCATGCGCCAGCTGTGCCGGCGCATCTCGCTCGCCGCCCACGCGGGGAGCGAGCCCTGGCCCGTGCCGCGCGCCGCGATCGGCTGGGCGCGGGCGGCGAGGCCGGGGACGGCCATGGCGACGCTCCCGAACCGCGTCGTGCCCGCGACCGCGGCCATCATCGAGGTGAAGACCAGCTTCTCCCGCTGGCCGAGCAGGAACGTCGGTGCCGTCGCGCAGAACACCAGACCCGACACCAGATCGCGGTGGCGGCGGAAGAGCTGCTGGGCGATCGGCCCGCCCATCGAGTACCCGACGGCGATGACGGGACCGGTGTCGAGCGCGACCAGCGTCTCGGCGGTGTCGTCGGCGCAGTCGTGCAGCCGGAAGACCTTGCGGCTCCGCAGGCCGCGGGCGTGGCCGCGCATGTCGGGGGCGACGATGTTGAAGTGCTGGCTCAGCGGCTCGAAGACGCGGAACCAGTTGAGCCCGCCACTCGCGATCCAGCCGTGCAGGAGCAGGACGGTGGGCGCCCCGGGCGGCCCGGCCACCTCACGGACGAACGTCGTGCCCCGGCGGGGAAGCTCCACGCGCCGCCCCAGCGGCAGATGTGGGCGTGGCTCCGGCGTCCCGCTCGACCCCGGCGTGTGCAACTCTGCGACCAATGTCTCCCCCCGAATGCACGGTCGGCAGCGTGACCGGCATCATACTGCCAGGCACTCCAGGACCGGCGGATCGAGCCGGACGCACCGACGAAGGACCGCCCCGTGAGCCTCGCCCTCATCAGCACGCCCCGCCCGCACGTCGGCGTGATCACGCTGAACAAGCCCGACCGGCTGAACTCGATGTCGTTCGGGTTGGTCGAGGCGCTCTACGAGGCCATCGACCAGGTGGGCAACGACAACGACGTGTGGGTCGTGATCCTCACCGGGGCCGGGCGCGGGTTCTGCTCGGGTCTCGACCTCGAGGACATGGGCTCGGCGCCGGGGCTCGACGGCCTCACGATCCACCGGGCCGGCATCCGCGCCATGGCGTTCATGAGCGACGTCGTGCCCGCGCTGCGGCGCATGCCCCAGCCGGTGATCGCCGCGATCAACGGCCCCGCCTACGGCGGCGGGATGTGCCTGACGCTCGGCGCCGACATCCGGATCGCGGGGGAGTCCGCCACCTTTTGCAGCGCGGGCATCGTCAACGGGCTGACGAGCACCGAGCTCGGCGTCAGCTACCTCTTGCCGCGCGCGATCGGCACGTCGCACGCGAACGAGATCATGCTGACCGGCCGTGAGGTCGAGGCCCGCGAGGCCGAGCGCATCGGGCTGGTGTCGCGTGTCGTGCCCGACGGCGAACTCATGGACCACGCGTTCGAGCTCGCCGAGCGCATGTGCGAGCTGAGCCCGTTCGGCGTCGCGATGACGAAGGCCGTGAGCTGGGCGAACCTCGAGTCGTCGAGCCTGACCTCGGCCATCGACCTCGAGAACCGCAACCAGCTGCTCCTCGGCCACACGCCCAACCTCGACGAGGCGATGCGCGCGTTCCGCGAGAAGCGAAAGCCCGTGTACGAGGTGTGACGGAGGGCCTCGAGCGGGTTCGCCGCTTGGGGCGGTTCGACGACCCTCCCGTTTTGGCTAGCAGGCGGTCGTGATTTCGGTCGTGGAGCTAGCCAGAACGGCCGGCCCGACCCGCGGGCGGTGTCGATCACGTCGCTCAGCGGGTTGCACCTCCCGCACGTCTCGATCCGGGAGCAGGCTTCTTGGCGCCCTTCGTCGCCTTGCCCGCCTTCGGCGCCGTCTTCGCGGCCGTGGCCTTCTTCGCGGGCGGGCGCACGAGCTCGCCGAGGCGGCCGACGGTGTGCGCCAGCTCGTTGATCGACGCCTGGACGAGCTCGAAGCTCACGGGCGCGGTCTCGCGGGCCGTCTGCATCTGGCGGGTCACGACGCCGACGGCGTCGTCGACCCGGCGCGCCATGTCCGCGAAGCCGGTGGCCTCCCAGTGACGGGCCATCCGTTCGATCGCCTCGGTCGCGACGCTCAGCCGTTCGCCCACCGCGTTGAAGTTCGCAACACCCTCCCGGAGCTGGGTCAGCGTCTGGGGGAGCCGCTCGAGCTCCGTCGCCACGGCCTCTGCGGTCATCCGCTCCGAGACGGCGTTGAAGTTCACGACTCCGGTCCTGAGCTGGGCCAGCGTCTCGGGCAGGTGGCGCAGCTCGTCGCCGACCGAGAGCCGCCACTCGCGGAACCGCTCGAGGCGGTCCTGCCACACGGGTGGTTCGGGCGTCCCGAACGTGTCGGCCATGGCCGTGAACCTAGTACCTTCGCCGCGTGAGGACCGACGCACCGACCCGCACTCCCGGGGCCGAGCGGCAGGCAGGAGCGAGCGTCGTGAGGCGGGTATCCCGCCGAGCAGTGAGCGTGGCCCAGCGGCCCGGCGCCGGAGGCGCCAGGAGCGGCAGGCAGGAGCGAGCGTCGTGAGGCGGGTATCCCGCCGAGCAGTGAGCGTGGCCCAGCGGCCCGGCGCCGGAGGCGCCAGGAGCGGCAGGCAGGAGCGAGCGCCCGAGACCGGGCTCCGTCGCGCCCTCGGCATCCCCGGCGACGCGCCGCGGGTGCTCGTCCTGGCGGAGTCGACCCACTGGGACCCCGACTGGCTGGCGACCTCCGAGGGGTACTGGCGCTGGCGGGTCCGTCGCACGCTCGGCCGAGCGATCGAGGAATGCCTCGCCGAGCAGCGACGCGTGTTCGACGTGGAGTGCGTGTTCTTCCTCCGGATGTACTGGGAACGGGTCCCGCACCACCGCGACGCGATCGTCGAGCTGTTGAACGCGGGGCGCCTGCGGATGACCGGCTCGGGGATCACCACGCCCGACACGACGCTGCCCGACGTCGAGGCGTTGCTGCGCGACTTCCTGCTCGGCCAGGTGTGGCTCCGTTCCGTCGGAGTCGAGCGGGAGCCGACGATGGCGTACTTCCCGGACAACTTCGGCCACTCGCCGGGCGTCCCCGCGCTCCTGCGTTCGATGGGTGTCGACCGCACCGCGATCACCCGCATCGACGGGATGTACTTCGTCGGTTGCGACTGGGAGCTCCCCTCCGCGTTCCCGCGGCCGGGTTCGAGCGCCGAGCTCCTCGAACGTGAGCGCACGCTCGACTTCGTGTGGCGGAGCCCCGACGGGAGCGAGGTCCTCTGCCACTGGAACGCGTTCGGCTACGGCCAGGGCGAGCTCCTCGCGCACAGCGGCGTCACGCGCGTGATGGGCTGGCCGCTCGCAGTGCCGAACCGGACCGAACCGCACGTCGCTCGCCGCGTCGCCGAGTACGCGGCCCGGCTCGCACCGCTGAGCCGCACGCCGTACCTGCTCTGCCCGGTCGGGTTCGACTTCTCGATGCCGATCCCGGGCCTGGTCGGTCTGTGCGACCGGTACAACGCGCGGCGCTACCCGGACACCGGTACGTGGGTGGTCAACGCCGGGCTCGACGACTACCTCGCGCTCGTCGACACGCACCGCGCCGAGCTGCCCGTGCTCGAGCTCGACCCGAATCCCTACTGGACCGGCTTCTACTCGGCGCGCCCGTCGCTCAAGCAGCAGGCGCACGACCTCGTCGAAGCGCTGGTGGACGCCGAGCTCGACGCCGACCGAGCCGGACCGGCGACACGCCGCGCGGCGCGCGACCAGCTCGGACCGGCGTGGGACGTGGCGGTGACCGCCAACCACCACGACTTCGTGACCGGCACGTCGCCGGACCGCGTCCACGACCGGGAGCAGGTGCCGTGGCTCGACGGCGCGCAACAAGCCGTCGCGCAGGTGCGCCGGTCCCTCGGGCTCGACGACGGGGCTGCCCCCGCGGTGAAGTGGACCGAGGATCCGCCGGGCGGGGACGGCGGCCCGTTGCGCGGCGAGCTGGTGCTGGTCGCCGACGGCGGCGGCCTGTGGCGCATGGGGCACGAGTTCCGCGGCGGCCGTTGGGAGGAGCTGGGCCCGTACACGGACCGGGCGGACGCGCCGGCCCGGTGGTTCACCGCGACGCCCGCCGCCTCGACGACCGTCGGCGCGGTCACGCGCCGACGGATCGAGCTCGCCGCCCCCGAGCGGACCACCGTCCTGCTGCGAATCGACTCCGAACTCGCGGGCGACACCATCGACATGGACGTGCCCGGAGCGGTCGTGGCGCGGCCCCGGTCGAAGGTGCACGACCCGACTTACTGGTGCGCGTCGTCGTTCGTGCACGTCCGCGGCGCCGACGGCTCCGGGCTCGCGGTCCTCGTCCCCCGGGCGACCGCGGTCTCCGTATCGCGCGACGGCCGCATCGACCTCGTCGCGGCCCGCAACGCACCCATCGAGCGCGCGTGGGGATGGCTCCCCATTCCCGGGCATCCCGCGCGCGGGACCGAGCCAGGTCCGGTGGTGTTCGAGTACGCGTTGGTGGCCACCACGGGAGGCGACTGGCAGGCGAACCGGCTTGCCCCGCCGGCCGCGAAGCTCTTCGCGGCGCGCCGGCCGCGGACGGGCCGGTACACGGTCGACCGCGACGACGTCTGGGTCCGCGCGGTGAAGGAGGCCCACCGCGGCGACGGCGCGATCGTGCGCCTGCGCGCGCCCGGCGCGTCCCGGTACGCACCCGTGGACGTGACCCTCCGGGGCACGCGGCCGATCGCCGCGGCGTGGGTCTGCGACGCGCGTGAGCGCGATGTCGCAGCGCTTCCGGGGGTGGACGGTACCGTGACGCTACGTCTCGACGGCCCGATCGCGTCCATCCGCGTGCTCGAAGAACCCGGGACAGGGAGCGCCGATGAGTGAGGTGACTCCACCGCGACGGCACCCGCACCGGCGGCGCAACGTGATCCTCCTGAGTGCGCTCGGCGTGGTGGTGATCGGCGTCGTCGTCCTCGTCGTGCTCTGGAACCGGCAGACCTCGCGCCCGGTCAAGGTCTCCGAGGCGATCAAGCGATTCCACGCGTCGTCCACCACGACGGCCCGAGGGCCATCGGTCGTCCGCCCGAAGGCCGGGGTCTACGAGTACACCGGCTCGGGCTCCGACCACATCGCCACCCCGCCCAAGACCCAGGACGAGGGGCCGCAGATGCCCGCCACCGTGACCTGGGGCAAGGGCGGGTGCTGGACCTTCCGCATCGACTACAGCACCAGCCACTGGCAGACGTGGAACTACTGCTCGCACAACGGGCAGCTCGACGAACACGGTGGCCAGACGTTCCAGAGCTGGGACTTCGTCGTCGTCAAGTCCGACTCGACGTCGACGTTCACCTGTGACCCACCCGCCGTCACGATCAAGGTGTCGATGCAGCCCGGCGACACGTGGCGCCAGGCGTGCCAGGGGACGAGCACTGCCGTCAGCGGCGTCGCCCACACGGCCGGGCCCTACCGGTACGTGGGCACCGAGCAGCTCACCATCGGCGGCAAGTCGGTCGACGCGCTCCGGTTCCACCAGGAACGGACGATGAGCGGGAGCCAGACCGGCACGCAGGTGTCGGAGCTCTGGTTCGCCCGGGACGGCCTCCCGCTGCGCAACGAACGGAAGATCTCCGTCGACACGAGCTCGCCGATCGGCACCATCACCTACACCGAAGACGCCAACTTCGCGCTGGCATCCCTGACGCCTCACGCCTGAGTGAGCGTGGGGAGGCGGGTATCCCGCCGAGCAGCGAAGGTGGCCCAGCGGCCCGGCGCCGAAGGCGCCGGGAGCGGCATCCCTGACGCCTCACGGGTGAGGCCGGCGGCTAACGTCCGCTCCCATGGGAACAACCGACTCCGCCATCGACGTCGTCACCCGGTTCTGCAACGCCTGGGCGAAGTTCGACCTCGACGAGATCATGGGCTTCTTCGCCGAGGACGCCGTCTACCACAACATCCCGGTCGAGCCCGCGGTCGGTACGGACGCCATCCGCACCATGATCGAGGGGTTCCTCGGCGGCCTCGGCCAGGTCGAGTTCCAGGTCCGGCACGTCGTCGCGGCCGGCGACGTCGTGCTAACCGAGCGGGTCGACGTCTTCGAGCTGCCGAACGGGCGCGTCGAGCTTCCGGTCATGGGGACCTTCGAGCTGCGTGACGGGAAGATCACGGCCTGGCGCGACTACTTCGACCTCAACCAGTTCATGGCCCAGCTCCCCCAGGCCTGAGGCCGGCGCCGGCGTGGAGGAGAGCGGCGGGGAGCACGAGCTCGACACCCACGTCCCGGCCCGACCGAGGCGCCGGCGCGGCCTGCTCGCCGCCCTCGTCGCGCTCGCCGTCGTCGCCGGCCTCGTGGCGTCCTACCTCGTGTGGTCGGGCGGATCGTCGTCGTACCCGTCGAAGTGGGATCCCCGCGTCGCCGCGATCGCCAAGTTCGACGAGAAGACCCGGGGCCTGAAGTACGACCATCCGGTGCCCGTCGCGTTCCTCCCCGACAAGCAGTTTCGCAAGGAGGTCACGCGCGACGAGAAGGGCCTGACCAAGGAGGACCGCAAGCAGCTCCAGCAGTCGACGAAGTTCCTGCGCGCGCTCGGGCTGGTGAGCGGCAACGTCGACCTCTTCAAGGAGACGAACAAGCTCCAGGGCGAGACCGTCCTCGCGTTCTACGACCCCGATCGGAAGCGGGTCCGGGTCCGCGGCACGAAGCTCGACCCGGCGACCCGGGTCACCGTCGCGCACGAGCTCACCCACGTCCTCCAGGACCAGCACTTCGACCTCAACAAGACGGAGGACCGCCTCGACTCCGACGCCCGCTCCATCTTCCGTGCGATCGTCGAAGGCGACGCCACGGACGTCGAGGACGCGTACATCGCGAAGCTCTCCCGGGCCGACAAGGCCGCGTACGAGAAGTCGCAGCAGGACGAGCAGCAGAAGACGCAAGAGAGCACGGCGACCATCCCCGAGGTGCTCCAGGTGCTCCAGGAGGCGCCCTACGTGTTCGGGTCGCCGCTCATCGCCGTACTGCGCGCCGACGGCGGCGTGCGGGAGCTGAACCGAGCGTTCTCGCACCCGCCGGTGAGCGACGAACAGCTCATGGACCCGCGCCGCTTCCTCGCCCACGACAAGCCCAAGAAGGTCGCCCGCCCGCAGCTCGCCCGGGGCGAGAAGAAGGTGGATTCCGGGACCATGGGAGCGATCGGCTGGTACGTGATGCTCGCGTCGCGGATCGACCCCAAAGAGGCGCTCACCGCGGTCGACGGTTGGGGCGGCGACAAGTACGTGTCGTTCGAGCGGGGCAAGACCACCTGCGTGCGCGCCGCCTACCGGGGCGACACGCGTCGCGACACCGACGAGATGCACGCCGCGCTCACCAAGTGGGTGGCCGCGATGCCCGCGCACGCGGGGTCGCTGCGCCGGTCGGGCGGCGTCGTCACCTTGGAGTCGTGCGATCCGGGGGCGTCGACGGAGATACGGACCGGCTCGCTGTCCGATGCCATGGCGCTGCCGGTCGGGCGGGTGCAGATCCTCGGCGAGTTCGTGAAGGACGGCGCCCCGATCGACCTGGCCATGTGCGTGTCCGACAAGCTGGTGCGCGCGCTGACTCCCCAGCAACTGTCCGACGAGACCGGCAGCTCGATCGACCCCACCACGGCCCAGAACATGGTCAAGACGTTCGCGGCCCAGTGCCGGGCCTGAGAGGATCAGCCGATAGGCGGATCCGTGGCCCGAGCGGCCCGGCGCCGAAGGCGCCGTGAGCGGGGAACACAGGTGGTCGTCTCGGCGGCGCAGCCGCCGAGGACTCAATGGACGTAACCTAGTCCGCGCGGCGTCTGAGTCCGTTCAGACGTCACGGGCCGAGCTGAGCACCTCGACGAGCACCGGCCCGCGTTCGACGGCGAGTGCGGTGCCGAACGCGTCGCCCAACTCGTCGGGCGACTCGACCCGGATGCCGGTTGCGCCACAGAGCCGTGCGTACTCGGCGAAGCTCGGGTTGTGCAGCGAGGTCTGCCACACCGGCCGGAGCGCACCCACTTGTTCGCGGGTGATCTTCGCCAGCTCGCCGTTGTTGAGCACGACGTGCACGATGCGCATGCCGTACTTGACCGCGGTCGTGAGCTCGGCGAGGTACTGGCCGAGCCCGCCGTCACCGCTCACCGACACGATGGCGCGGCCGGTCCCGCGCGTCGCCGCCCAGGCACCCATCGCGGCGGGGAAGCCGAAGCCGATCGAGCCGAGGTAGCCGGACATCACCACGGTCTGGCCCGGCTTCGTCTCGAAGTACCGCCCGAACGAGTAGGTGTTGTTGCCTACGTCCACCGGGAGCACCGCGCCCTCGGGCACCGCGGCACCGAGGGCCGCGAACACCCGGGCCGGATGCATGCGGCCGGCACCGTCGAGTCGTAGAGCCCGCCGCTCCTTCTCGGCCCGCCAGCGTTGCCACCGCGCGGCGATCGCGTCGCGCTGCTCGGGCCGACGCGCCGAAGGGAGCGCTTCGCGGAGCAACGCGGCCGTCCGGCCGATCTCTCCCCACAACGGCACCGCGACCGGATGGAACTTGCCGAGCGTCATCCGGTCGAAGTCGACCTGGATCGTCGGGACGTAGGGGGCGATCCCGGTGTGCTCGGAGAACGAAGCGCCGAGCGCGAGGATGCAGTCGCTGCGACCCATGGTGATCGAGGCGACGGGGATGCCCGACCGGCCGAGCACACCGCACGCGAGTGGATGATCGTCCGGCACGAGGCCCTTGGCCTTGAACGTCGTGATGACCGGGGCGTCGAGGTGCTCCGCGAGCTCGACGACCGCGTCGGCGTGCCCGCGGGCGCCGTTGCCCACGATGAGCACCGGGCGCTCCGCTCCAGCGAGCAGCTCGACCGCGGCGGCGAGGTCCGCGGCCGGGGGTGCGATCTCCGGCGACGCGACGCGTCCGGCGCGCCGATGGGCCGGTGGATCCGCGAGGCCGGGGAGCTCCTGCACCTCGTCGGGGAAGATGAGATGGGCCACGTCGCGCTGCACGAGCGCGTGCTTCATCGCCAGCGCGGCCAGCTCCGACGCATTCTCCGGCCGGAGCACGGTCTGGCTCCATTCGGCGACTGCGTCGAACGCCTGGGCGAGCGGAACCTCCTGGAACGTGCCCGGCCCGACGACCTGGCTCTTCACCTGGCCGGTCAGCGCAACGACCGGGACCCGGTCGACCTTGGCGTCCCACAGGCCGGTGAGCAGGTTCGTCGCGCCCGGACCGGCGATCGTGAGGCAGGCGGCCGGCTTGCCGCTGACCTTCGCGTAGCCACTCGCCGCGAACGCGGCCGCGCCCTCGTGGCGGATCCCGACGTACGTGAGGCGCCCGTCGGACTCGGCGACACGCAGCGCGTCGGCCAGCCCGAGGTTCGAGTGGCCGACCATGCCGAACACGGTGTCGAGGCCCCACTCGCAGAGCACGTCGACCATCTGGTCCATGAGCGACGGCGCGGTATCGGGTACGGGAAGCTCGGCGTAGAGGCCGTCGTCCCGTTCGTCGACCGCATAGGAGATGGCGGCGTCCTCGAACCCGGGAGGCGGCGTGCCGGTGCGCGGGTCGTACTCGTAGGCGTGCCACGGGCAGATCAGGTAGCCGTTCTCGATCTGGCCGTCGCCGAGCGGGCCGCCCTGGTGCGGGCAGTGGTTGTCGAGGACGCCGTAGCCGTCGGACGTGCGGGTGACGCACAGCGCCCGCCCGGCGGCCACCACCGTCGTGAGCTGCCCGACGGGCAGGTCGTCGACGTCGATGCGGACCCAGCTCCGATCGCTCACGACGCACTCCCGCGCAGCACGTCGACCCCGCGCTCGAAGAACCCGACCGCGGCCGGCTCGGTGTCGCTTGTGCGTGCCAGCGCGGAGTAGGTGACGCTCGCGCCACGGAACGCGGTGTCGTTCCAGTACGGGTCGGCGGGCACGTCGGCCCAGTGGGTCACGTACAGGTAGGGCTCGTCGTGTTGCTCGTCGCCGGGCGACGCGCCGAACGTGCCGCGCGCGCCGATCGTCTCCGGGCCGAAGGCCAGGCCGACGTCGAAGTGCTCGGGCCACAGCTCGATGGCCGACGGGTCGTCGTCGGGCCGTGCCGACCGGGCGATCTCGTCGAGCGCGGCGGCGCCGAGCGCGTACCACGCGGCGAGCGCGGCCGCCGCCCCCTCGTCGACCACCAGCGGCGCGTCGAGGTCGAGCGGAGTCGTGGGGGTGTACACCGACACGGGCGCGCCCGGCTCGATGCCCGCGACGGTCGCCGCGGCGCGCACGGTGGTGAGCGGCTCTTCGACCCGCGTGTCGCCGTCTTCGACGAACAGGTGGGCTCCCGTGACGCCGACCCGGCGTTCGTGCCCGTCGACAGTGAAGGGCGGGGTCGCGAAGCCACCCGCGGCGGCCCGCAGGCCGATGCGGCCGGTGGCCGCATGGCGCGCCGCGCTGACCACGTGTTCGGCCACCGCCTGCCATGCGATGCGGGTCGCACGTCGGGCCGACGGATCCGGGAGGGGCGGCAGCGCGCTCACGGCCTTGCCTCCTGGCGCCTGCGGCGCCGGGCCGGCAGGCCACGCTCGCTGCTCGGCGGGATACCCGCCTCGCGACGCTCACTCACAGGAGGTACTCGAGGTCGGTGTGCCGGGCGAGGTCGGGGTGCAGCGTCACGAGGTCGGCCCGTGACAACGCGGACACGCGGTCGTGGCCGGTGATGCGCGCGTAGTCGACGATCATCGCGGTCGCGGCGCGCAGGAAGTTCGCCAGCCGTTCGGCCGAGATCCCGACGTCGAGGCGCTCGCGCAGCGCCTCGATCTGGGTCGCGATCCCGACCGGGCACGTACCCCGGTGGCAGGCCCGGTACTGCTGGCAGCCGATGGCCATGAGCGCGGAGGTCGCGAGGGCGATCGCGTCGGCCCCGAGCGCGAGGGCCTTGGCCATCTCGTCGGGGGTGCGGTACCCGCCCGTCGACACGAGCTGCACGTCGTCGACACCTTGGTCCTCCATCCACTTGCGCGCCCGGTACAAACCGAAGAGCGACGGGATCGAGACGTGGTCCTTCACGTGCACGGGTGCTGCGCCGGTACCGCCACCCAGCCCGTCGACGGTCACGAAGTCCGCGCCCGCTTCGATCGCGGCCGCGAGGTCGCGTTCCACGTTTCCGGCCGCGAACTTGATGCCGATCGGCACGCCACCGGTCATCTCCCTGAGCTCCCGGACGCGCCGGGCGAGGTCGTCGAGCGAGTTGATGTCGGGGAAGTGCGCGGGTGAGTGCGCGTCGCGGCCCTCGGGGACACCCCGCACCGCCGCGATCTCCGGCGTCACCTTCGGGCCGGGGAGCAGTCCGCCGAGCCCCGGCTTGGCGCCCTGGCCGATCTTGATCTCGATCGCGTCGGCGTCCGCGATCGCATCCGGGGCCCACCCGAAGTACCCGGACGCCATCTCGATGATGTAGCGAGTGGCGGCGGCCCGTTCCCGCGGGTGGGCGCCGCCCTCGCCGGAGCACATCGCGGTGCCGGCGGCCGTCGCGCCGCGCGCGAGCGCCTCCTTCGCCTCGACCGACAGCGCGCCGAACGACATGTGGCTCACGTAGAGCGGGATGTCGAGCCGGAGCGGCTTCCGGGCCCGGGTGCCGAGCACCACCGAGGTGTCGACGGGCACCTGGTCGAGCAGGGGAAGGTGGTCGAGCTGGCCGGGCTTGAACGTCACGTCGTCGAAGCTCGGGTAGCGGCGGGTGGACTGGTCGGGCTCGTTGCGCTCGGAGCCCATCGCCTCCACGAACGGCCGGAGACCGTCCGCCAGGTGGTGCACGACGTACATGCCGCGGTCGGTCGCGCCGCGCCGGATCCACGGCCCGAGGTAGACGTCGGGCCGCGGCGGAGTGAGCGGGACCGAGTCCGCGTCGACCTCGACCGTGCCGTCGTGGACGCGGGCCGGGAAGGCCCGCACGGTGTCGGCCGGGTCGAACGGCGAGATGCCGGTGCGGAGGTCGAAGTCCCACGAGTGCAGCGGGCAGATGACCTTGCCGTCGTCGACGTGGCCGTCGCCGAGCTGGCCGCCGCGGTGCGGGCAGGTGTTCTCCAGCGCGTACACGTCGTCGCCGTCACGCATGATCGCGAGATCGAGGCCGTTCACCCGACGGACGACACCGCGGCCGGGCTCGATCTCGTCGAGCCGGGCGACCGCACACCAGCCCCGGTGCTCGTACCGCTCGGTCATGGGCACCATGTGCTGCGGGCCGCGTTGCCGCTCGACGAACGCCATGCGCTACTCCAGGAAGTCTCGGATCAGGGCGGCGAGCTCGAGAGGCCGGTCGCCCTGGATGCTGTGGCCGGCCCCGGCGACGATCTCGACGCGGACGCTGGGTTGGCGACGCCGGAACTCCTCGACGTCGGCGTCGCTCACCACGCCGGACTGCCCGCCCCGCACCAGCATGACGGGCGCGCCGATCGCGCTGACGTCGTCCCACAGAGCTCTGAAGTCGGGCGCGGCGGCACCCTCGGGAAGATGGAAGCGGTCGTAGCGCCACGACCACGTACCGTCGGGGAGCTCGTGCGCGTTGTGCAGCACGCCGCGCCGCAGCGAGGACTCGGATCGCGTGGGGTTGTAGGCGATCGTCCGTTCGAGCATCTCGTCGAAGCCGGCGAAAGACTCCGGCCCGGCGACGAAGGCGATGACCGGCGACGCCTTCTCCTCGTCGACGCCGGGCGTCACGTCGACCACGACGAGGCGGCGCACGAGCTCGGGGGCACTCGCCGCGAGCGCGATCGCGCTGACCCCGCCGAGCGACATGCCCACGACGGCCCGGGCGTTCGGGGCCCAGTCGCGGATCGCGACCGCCAGGTCGGTTGCGTTGTCCGCGGGCCAGTAGGCGCGGTCGGCGCGCCAGTCGGAATGCCCGTGCCCCGGGAGGTCGACGGCCAGCAACGGGCGGTCGAGCGCCAGGGCCACGGTGTCCCACGTGTGGGCGTTCTGGGCGCCACCGTGCAGGAGCACGACCTCCGGGTCGCCGTCGCCCCACCGGAGGGCACTGAGGCGGCGCGGGCCGTCCACCGCGAGGGAGATCCGCCGGACGACGGGATCGCCACTCCACGGCAGGCCGACCTCGGCCGCGTTGTCGTGCAGCATCCCGAACTCGTCGTAGCCCACCGTCGCCTCCTCGACCCCCAGTCTGCCCGCCTGCGGGCCCGGTGCGCACGGGCCTCACGGTTGCGTTGAATTCTGCTCGTAGTGCGCGGAGTTCAACGCAACCTCGGTTTGGTGGCCCACCACCGGTAGACTGGGATGTTCCCGCCGCTGGAGTCCCGCGGCCGCCTCCGAAAGGTTCTCCCGATGCCCGCGCGCGATGACCTGCGCAACGTGGCGATCGTCGCCCACGTCGACCACGGCAAGACCACCCTGGTCGACGCCATGCTCTGGCAGACCGGCGCGTTCCGCGCCAACCAGGAGGTCGCCGAGCGGGTCATGGACTCGAACGACCTCGAGCGCGAGAAGGGCATCACCATCCTCGCCAAGAACACCGCGGTCCGCTATGGCGACGTGAAGATCAACATCGTCGACACACCCGGCCACGCCGACTTCGGCGGCGAGGTCGAACGCGGCCTCACCATGGTCGACGGCGTGCTGCTGCTCGTCGACGCCAGCGAAGGCCCGCTGCCCCAGACCCGCTTCGTGCTGCGCAAGGCGCTGGAGGGCCGGCTACCGGTGATCCTCGTGGTCAACAAGGTCGACCGGCCCGACGCCCGCATCGCCGAGGTGCTCGACGAGGTGTACGAGCTCTTCCTGGACCTCGGCGCCGACGAGCACCAGATCGAGTTCCCGATCGTGTACTCGAACGCGCGCGCCGGCTGGGCGTCGCTCGACGCCGAGACCGAGGGCACCGACCTCAAGCCGTTGTTCGAGCTGCTGCTCGAACACATCCCCGCGCCCTCGTTCGAGGACGGCCATCCGCTCCAGGCGCTGGTGACCAACCTCGACGCGTCTCCCTACCTCGGCCGGCTCGCGCTGTGCCGGGTGCACCAGGGCACCATCACGAAGGGCGAGCAGGTCGCCTGGTGCCGCGCCGACGGCTCGATCGAACGGGTCAAGATCGCGGAGCTCTTCGTGACCGAGGCTCTGGACCGCGTCGACGCGCCGAGCGCGGGCCCCGGCGAGATCATCGCGATCGCCGGGATCCCCGAGGTGACCATCGGCGAGACGCTCGCCGATCCCGACGACCCACGGCCGCTGCCCGTCATCACGGTCGACGAGCCCAGCCTCGCCATGACGATCGGCATCAACACGTCGCCCCTCGCGGGGCGCGACGGCACGAAGATGACCGCCCGGCTCGTGAAGAGCCGGCTCGACGCCGAGCTCGTCGGCAACGTGTCGCTCCGCGTGTTGCCCACCGACCGCCCCGACGCGTGGGAGGTGCAGGGGCGGGGCGAGCTCCAGCTCGCGGTGCTCGTCGAGATGATGCGACGGGAAGGTTTCGAGCTCACCGTCGGCAAGCCGCAGGTCGTCACGCGCGAGATCAACGGGAAACGCTGCGAGCCGATGGAGCGCGTGTCGGTGGACGTGCCGGAGGACTTCCTCGGCGTCGTCACCCAGCTCCTCGCGCTGCGCAAGGGTCGCATGGAGCAGATGGTGAACCACGGCACCGGGTGGGTGCGGATGGAGTACCGCGTGCCGTCGCGCGGGCTCATCGGCTTCCGCACCGAGTTCCTCACCGAGACGCGGGGCACCGGGATGCTCCATCACGTGTTCGACGGCTACGAGCCCTGGCACGGCGAGCTGCGGACGCGTCCGAGCGGTTCGATGGTCGCCGACCGGATCGGCGTCACCACGACGTTCGCGCTGATGAACCTCCAGGAGCGCGGCACGATGCTCGTCGGGCCCGGGATCGACGTCTACGAGGGCATGATCGTGGGGGAGAACGCCCGGTCCGACGAGATGGACGTGAACCCGACCAAGGAGAAGAAGCTCACCAACATGCGGTCGTCGACCGCGGAGGAGCTCGTGCGGCTGGTGCCGCACCTCCAGATGTCGCTCGAGCAGGCGCTCGAGTTCATCGCCGACGACGAGTGCGTCGAGGTCACCCCGAAGGCCGTGCGGCTGCGCAAGGTGATCCTCGACCAGTCCACGCGGGGCCGCCTCCGCAACGCCAACAAGCCTCCACGCGGGTGACCCGGCGCCGACCTACGGCGTGAGATCGGAGCAGCGCCGGAGCCGGCCCCACGCGTCGATCTCCGGTCGCTGCGCCGCCGGCGAGGTGACGACGGGCACGCCACCGCGGATGTGCGCGGGGATCCACGAGTAGCCGTCTACGTGGCGGCCGGTGACCGTCAACACGAGCACCCCGGTGATCCCGGACGGGCCGGCCTCGTTGTAGAAGGCGAAGTTCCCCAGGCCGTAGGCCACGAATGCGTCGCCGGCACGGCCTGCGCCCTGTTGACGGTGGGCGTGCGACCCGACGACGACGTCGGCACCGGCATCGACCAGGGCGCGCGCGAGCTGGCGCTGGCGCGCCGTCGGGCAGGTCGCACCCTCGACGCCCCAGTGCAGGTACACGACCACGAGGTCGCTGTCGGCGCGCGCCGCACGGACCGCGGCCAGGAGGCGGGTCGGATCCTTGGCCGAGGCCAGGCCGGGCTGTGCGTCGGTGGCCGTCCAGGACCGTTCCAGCGCGCCGTCGAGCACGTCGGTCGCGGCGACGATCGCGACGCGTCGCCCGCGGACGTCGAACCGTGCCGGCGCGAACGCTGCTGCGGCGTCGGCGCCGATGCCGACGACCTTCAGCGGAGCGTTCGGGATCGCGGCCAGCGTGTCGGCCAGGCCGACCGCGCCGTAGTCGCGCCCGTGGTTGTTGGCCATGGTGGCGACGTCGACGCCGGCCGATGCCAGCGCGTCGAACGCGCGCGGCGATGCCCGGAACCGGTACTGCTTCGCCTCGGCCGCGCCGCGGTCGGTGATGGCCGTCTCGAGGTTGACCATCGCGACGTCGGCACCGGCGAGGACCGGCGCGACCGGATCGAACACGTGGGCCGGGTCGCTCCCGAGCTTCGTTCGGAGCCCGCCCTCGAAGTGCACGTCACCGCCGAACGCGAGCACCACGGGCGACGGTGGCGCGGTCGTCGTGGGTGCCGCGGTCGTCGTGGGTGCCGCGGTCGTGGCCGGTGCCGTGGCAGTGGCCGGGCGGCGAACCGTCTCGGGGGTCGAGGCTCGTGGTGCGGGAAGCGTCAGCACGAGGACGGCGGCGCCCGCGCCGACACCCGCCGCGTAGCGGGCGAATCGCCCACGAAGGGGTCCCGGCCACGACATCGTGCCGGACGCTATTCGACCGCGCATCCGATCCGGCGTCATCGTGGTCACGGGGTGAGGCGCACACCGCGCCGCGCCAGCGACTCGCACGCGGTGGTCGAGTTCGTGAACCGCACGCGGGCGACCGCAAGGCGAAACGCTTCGACTTCACCATGCTGGGCGTGGCGCCGGCCGAGGGCAGCCGGGCCCGTTTTGGCTGGCGTCAAGACCGAATTTCGCGCCGCTCACTAGCCGAAACGGGTCGGGAGAGGGGAGGCGGCAGGCGGTAGCGTGAAGCCATGCCCGCCGCCGTCCTGACCGAGGAGCTCCGGCGCGCCTTCGGCAGCACCCGGGCGGTCGACGGCGTGGACCTCGCCGTGCGGTCGGGGGAGATCTACGGGTTCCTCGGCCCCAACGGCGCGGGCAAGTCGACCGTCGTGCGCATGCTGTGCACCCTCCTGTTGCCGACGGCGGGAACGGCGCGGGTGGCCGGCCACGACGTGGTCGCCGACCCTCAGCGCGTGCGCCTGGCGATCGGGGTCGCCCTCCAGGAGGCCGCGCTCGATCCCCGGCAGTCGGGGCGGGAGCTCCTCCGGCTCCAGGGCCGCCTCTACGGCCTGAGCCGGTCCGACATCGACCGGCGCCTGGGCGAGCTCGGCCGGCTGATCGAGCTCGGCGACGCGCTCGACCGCCGCGTGGCCACCTACTCCGGAGGCATGAAACGCCGGCTCGACCTGGCGGCCGCGCTCGTGCACAACCCGACCGTCCTGTTCCTCGACGAGCCCACCACCGGGCTCGACCCGGCGAGCCGGGCGAAGGTGTGGGAGGAGGTGCGGCGGCTCAACGTCGAGCTCGGCATGACGATCTTCCTCACCACGCAGTACCTCGAGGAGGCCGACGAGCTGGCCCACCGGGTCGGCATCATCGACGCGGGGCGCGTCGTCGCCGAGGGCTCGCCCGACGAGTTGAAGCGCTCGATCGGCCACGACGTGGTCGTCGCGGTCGTCGAGAGCGACGCTGCCGCGGCCGTCGACGCGCTCCGAGGCACGCGCGGCGTCGAGCACGTCGAGCACCACGGCAACGAGGTGGCGATCCGGACCGAGGACGGCTCCGCGCTGCTGAGCCCGGTCGCCGTGACCCTGTCCGAACACCGGGTCGGCGTGCGGTCGCTCACGCTGCGTACGCCCACGCTCGACGACGTGTTCCTCCAGCTCACCGGCGGGCACCTCCGTGAGCGCGAGGGGATCGACGGGTGAGCGAGCGGGGCCCGGCGGCCCGGCGCCGCCGGCGCCAGGAGCGGAGACCGTGAGCGAGCGCGGGAGGCGGGTACCCCGCCGAGCAGCGAGCGGGGCCCAGCGGCCCGGCGCCGCCGACGCCAGGAGCGGAGACCGTGAGCGAGCGCGGGGAGGCGGGTACCCCGCCGAGCAGCGAGCGGGGCCCAGCGGCCCGGCGCCGCCGGCGCCAGGAGCGGAGACCGTGAGCGGCGCGACGAGCGAGGCGACGAGCGAGGCGACGGTCGCCACAGCCGCGGACCCGGCGATCCGGGCCCGGGAATCCGGATTCCTGCACGACGTGGCGACCGTAGCGAGCCGGGCCCTGCGGGCGATCCCGCGCGACCCGGAGGCGGTGATCCCGGCGCTGGTCGTGGGCGTGTTCTTCTACGCGGTGAACGTCGGCTCGCTCCAGGTCGTGGCCGAGCAGGGCCCGGTGAGCGACTTCAAGGCGTTCCAACTGCCCGTCGCCATCATCTTCTCGATCACCGGCGTGTCGCGCGCCGCCGCGCTGGTCGTCGACATCCAGGACGGCTACTTCGACCGGTTGCTCGTGACGCCGATCCGGCGCGCCGCGCTGCTCCTCGGGTTGATGGTTGCGGACATCACGCTGGTGGTGTGCCTCGCGATCCCCGTCGTCGGCCTCGGTCTCGCCGTGGGGGTTCGGTTCGAGACCGGGCCGCTCGGCATCCTGGTCTTCCTCGGTTTCTCCGCGCTCTGGGGCCTGGTGTTCACCGGCTTCCCGTACGCGATCGCGCTGAAGACCGGCAACCCGGCCGCGGTCAACTCGACGTTCCTGCTCTTCTTCCCCTTCGCGTTCCTCACCACGTCGTTCCTGCCACGCGAGGCGCTGACCGGCTGGCTGTCGACCATGGCCGGCTACAACCCGGTGACGTACCTCCTGGAGGCGATGCGCTCGCTCATCCTCGAGGGCTGGGACGCGCACAAGCTGATCGTGGGCCTGGCGTCGATCGCCGCCGTCGGAGCGGTGAGCTTCACGCTCGCCGGCCTCGCGTTGCGCGGCCGGGTGCGGCGCCGCTGAATGGTCGCGCCGTTCGCCTTCGATCGGGCCTGGACCTTCGACCGACCGGTCGGCGAGCTGTGGGCGGCCGTCCGGCGGACCGACGAGTACCCGGCGTGGTGGGGCTGGCTGCGGGAGTTCGAGTCAGAAGGCCTGGTCGCGGGCACGCAGGCCCGGGCCGTGATCCGCGCGCCGCTGCCGTACTCGGTGCACGTCTCCCTGCTGATCGACGACGTGGTGCCGGAGCGGCGAGTGGCCGTGACCGTGGCGGGCGACCTGGCCGGGCCGGCCCGGATGGAGCTCGGCGACCGTGGCGGCTCCAGCGTCCTCCGCATGGTCTTCGACCTGGAGCTGCGCGACCCCTGGCTTCGCCGCTGGGCCGTGGTGGCCCGACCGTTGATGGTCTGGGCCCACGACGTCGTGTGCGACACCGGCGTCCGGCAGTTCCGGCGGCACGCCTTCGGCGACGCGGCCGGTTAGACACCC
This sequence comes from Acidimicrobiia bacterium, assembly GCA_046331155.1. GTDB lineage: Bacteria > Actinomycetota > Acidimicrobiia > IMCC26256 > CAWATG01 > JAXLRK01. The sequence continues at coordinate 2,112,070 of JAXLRK010000001.1, read as the reverse complement.
ACACACGTCACAGTGCGCCTCCCTCCGTGGCATCCACGCGACCGCGGACGCGCCGCTGCCACGCACTGTGATCAGGTCGGTGGGGCCGACGGCTCGAGCAGCTCCTCCCACCCTTCGCGCAGGCATTCGACGAGCACGTCGCCGTCGGGGACGGCCAGGTTGTCGGTCGTCACGCCGATGCACGCGGCGTCGCCGTGGGAGATGAGCGACACCGTGACGGCCGAGCCGAGCATCGGCGGGAACGCGTAGATCCGCTCGACCCGGGAGTCCGCCAGGTACTGCGCGCCGGGGAAGCCCGGGACGTTGGTGGACAGACAGTCGATGTGCTTGAGCATCGACGCGAACCACCACGTCGTCACGAACGAGGGGAGATGGTCGAGGACCGTGGCCGCGACCTCGCCGAGCGGCAGCGCCGGCTGGTCGCGCCACCGCCGGAATCCTTCGCGGACCGCGTGCATCCGCTCGAACGGATCGCCGATCTCGATCGGGATCGTCAGGCGCATCGGCGTGATCCAGTTGCCGCCGATGCGGTCCGTCCGCCCTTCGGGGTCGTAGGGCATGTTGATGCGCAGCGCCCGTGTCGGCGCGTCGTGGCGGTCGTGATAGCGCCGGAAGCCGTCGGCGATCCCGGCGAGGAACCAGTCGTTCACCGAGACGCCGGCCGTGTGCGCGGCCTGCCGTACGTGCTCGAGCGGGAGCTCGATGGTGAAGTAGCGCCAGGAGTTCCCCCGCCGTCGCATCACCGGCGAGAGCGTGTCGCGCACCGGCGCCATCACGGTCGCCGCCGACGACACCACGCCGACGGCACCCCGTGCCGAGCGGAGTGGATGGCGCACGGCGCTCCACGCCGCGCTTCCGGTGGCCCGCGCCGCACCGCTCCCGGCGCGCACCATCGCCTTCGACGTGTGGACGAGAGCGTCGGCGAGCAGGAGGGGCAGCGCCAGGGATTGCTCGGTCGGCCGCGCGTCGGCGACCTCGGCCGCGGGCCCGGCGTCGGGCTCGGTCCCGTACAGCGCCTCCACGAGGCGTGCCCCGGCCACTCCGTCGGTCACCGCCTGGTGCAGCTTCTGGATCAACGCGGCGCGTCCGTCGGCCAGGCCCTCGACGAGCGTGAAGTCCCAGAGCGGGCGCGTGTGGTCCAGGCCGGTGAGCGCCGTCGAGCGCGCGAACTCCACCACGGTCTCGAGCCCGCTCCCGGGCGGAGCGACCACCCGGTGGACGTGGTCCGTGAGCTCGAACCTCTCCGCGGCGACCCAGCGGGGTGGCGCGACGTGGAAGGGGGCGGCGACGACACGCTGGCGCAGTCGGGGGACGGCCCGGCTCGCGGCGTCGACCCGGTCGAGGAAGGCGTCCCAGTCCGGGGCCCGGTCGAGCAGCACGACGGCGGCCATCGTCGAACGCAGCGTCGAGTCGCGCTCGAGCGTCCAGAGCACGCCCTCGGACTCGCCCATGAACTGCTCGAACTCGGCCGCCACGCGTCGAACCTCCCGGGCACCGGCACCAGCCTGTCGCGGCGCGGTGGGCCCGGAAGGGTACAAGGACCCGGGGTCAGGCGCCCAGGTAGGCGGCCTTCACCTTGGGGTCGGCGGCAACCTCGGCGGCCGCCCCCGAGCCGACGACGGTCCCGGTCTCGAGGATGTACGCCCGGTCGGCCACCGCCAGGGCCTGCGTGGCCATCTGCTCCACCAGGAGGATCGTCGTGCCCTCGGCCGCCAGCTCGCGGATGATCCCGAAGATCTGCTCGACGACGATCGGCGCGAGGCCGAGCGACGGCTCGTCGAGGAGCAGGAAGCGGGGCCTCGACATCAACCCCCGGCCCATGGCGAGCATCTGCTGCTCGCCGCCCGAGAGCAGGCCCGCGGGCTGCGAACGGCGCCGGCCGAGCACCGGGAAGCGCTCGTACACGCGGGCGACGTCCTCGGCGATCGCGCCACGATCCCGGCGGCGGTACGCACCGAGCTCGAGGTTCTCCCCCACGCTGGAGTCCGGGAACACCCGACGGCCTTCGGGGACGTGGGCCATGCCCATGCGGGCGATGGCGTGGGCCGGTTTCCGGGTCACGTCCTTGCCCAGGAACGTCACCTGACCGGCGACCTTCTTCAACAGCTCCGACATGCCGGACACGGTCTTGAGGGTGGTGGACTTGCCGGCGCCGTTGCCGCCGATGATGGTGACGACCTCGCCCTCGTCGACGTCGAGGCCGACGCCGTGCAGCACCTGCGCGGCGCCGTAGGACACGAACAGGTCGCGCACGGACAGGATCGTCTCGCTCATCGGTCCACCGTCGGTGCGTCGCCACTACCGGCGCTCCCGGCCGTCGCCGCCTCCGAGCCGAGGTAGGCCTCGATCACCCGCGGGTCCCGCCTGATCTCGCCGGGTGTCCCCTCGGCGATCTTCTCGCCGAAGTCGAGCACGGTGACGCGGTCGGACAACTCCATCACCAGGTCCATGTGGTGCTCGATCAGCAGCACCGTGATGCCGGCCTGGCGGACGGCGCGGATGAGGTCGTCGAGCTGGCGCATCTCGGTGGGGTGCATCCCCGCCGCCGGCTCGTCGAGCAGCAACAGGTCGGGCTCCGAGGCCAGGGCCCGGGCGATCTCGAGGCGCCGCTGGTCCGCGTAGGCGAGCGTGCCGGCGAGGTCGTACCCGCGTTCGGCGAGCCCGACGAAGTGCAGCAACCCCCAGGCCCGCATCCGGGCGCGACCCTCCTCGCGGCGCAGCACGTCGGGGAGCAGGAACGAGGAGAAGAACCCGCGGCGCAGACGGGTGTGAGCACCGACCATGACGTTGTCGAGGACGGTCATGCGCCGCCAGACCAGGCAGTTCTGGAAGGTGCGGGCGATGCCGATGCGGTTGCGGCGGTGGGGCTGGTACCCGTCGATGTCCTGCCCCTGGAAGACCACCCGGCCCCGTTCGTTCGCGTAGATGCCGGTGATCACGTTGACGAACGTCGACTTGCCCGAGCCGTTCGGCCCGATGAGCGCGTGGACCGTGCCGGCCTCGATGTCGAGGGACACGCCCGAGAGCGCGACGAGGCCGCCGAAGCGCTTCGTGACCTCCTGCACTTGGAGCACCGGCCGGTCGCCGTCGCGGGACGCGTGGCGGGGCGACGGGTGCACCATCAGGTCGGGGACCTCGGCCGGTGGACGGCGCGCCAACCGACCGGGCTTCCCGCCCCGCCGCGCCGTGACCGAACGCACCAGCGACTGGAGGGAGCCGACGATGCCTTCGGGCGCGACGATCGCGTTCACGACGACGAGAGCGGCGATGAACATGGTCTGGTAGTCGCCCAGCGCGTCGTTGATGCTCGAGCCGCCGAAGTGGAACTCGAAGCCGAGCACGAAGGCGAACGTGCCGACGACCGGGCCCGCGAGCGTGCCGACGCCGCCGAGGAAGAGGTAGATCACGTACCGGAACGACTGGCCGATGACGTTGGCGCCGTCCTGCGCCGAGACGTTGAGGTTCTTCTGCGCGGCGATGACGCCGCCCATGGCCACGAGCCCGGCCGAGAGCGCGAACGCCGAGACCTTGTACCAGTACGTGTTGACGCCGCACGCCTTGGCCGCGAGCTCGGCCTCCCGGATCGCGGTGTAGCCGCGGCCCACCCGGCTGCGCACCAGGTTCCAGGTGAAGTAGATCGCGACGACGAGCAGGAACGCGCCGATCCAGTAGAGGCCGACGGCGTACCGGTTGGCGAAGACCGCCGGGTCCTTGTCGTTCGCCCAGTTGAACGCGTGGTTCCACCAGTGGCCGTGCCAGAACTTCGACGTGTCAAGCGCGTCCTGGGCGCTCAGTGCACGCCCGTTCAGCCCGTTGAACAGGCCTTGGGCGGCCTGGGCGACCGACCCGAAGATCAGCGCGAACCCGAGGGTGACGACGGTGAGGTAGAAGCCGCGCAGGTGGCAGCAGGCGAGCGCGAGCGCGGCGCCGAGCAGCATGCCGCCGAGGAACGCCACGGGGAACCCGAACCACGGGTCGAGGCCCCAGTCGGTGACGGCCCACACCGCGCCGAGGAACCCCCCGAAGATGAAGAACGCGTAGTGCCCGAGGCTCAGGAGACCCGTGTAGCCGAGGAGCACGTTGAGGCCGACGACGGCCACCGCCACCGAGACGGCGTCGATGCCGAGGTTGATCCACACGCGGTCGCCCGCCTGCGCGTTGCCGAACCACACCAGGAACACCACGAGCAGGAAGCCGGGGGAGTAGCGCACGAACTGGCGCACCGCACGCATCCACCACGGATCCGCGCCGGGTACCGCGGGAGCGGCGAGCGGCGGGTCGGCGACCGCGGTCACACCTTCTCCACGGCAGGCTTGCCGAACAGCCCCGTCGGCTTCAGCGTCAGCACGAGGATGAACGCCACGAAGACGAAGATCGGCTTGTACACCTCGCCGTTGTGGAAGAGGTTGTACTCGCCGACGACCCCTTCCACGAACGCGATGGTGTAGCCGCCGATCACCGCGCCGCGGGTCGACCCGAGCCCGCCGATCACGGCGGCGATGAAGCCGTAGACGCCGAGCGTCAGACCGATGTTGAAGCGCACGAACAACCGCGGGGCCACGAGCACGCCGGCGAGCGCGGCGATCGCTCCCGCGATCACGAAGCTCAGCATCACCATGGCCGTCGGGTTGATCCCCATGAGCGAAGCGGCCCCGCGGTCCTGCGACACCGCACGGAACGCCCGGCCGATCTTCGTGCGCCCCTGGAGCAGCTCGAGCAGCACCACGATGAGGATGGGCAGGAGCACGAGGAAGACGTCGGCCGGTTCGATCGACACCCCCTGGACGACCTTGCCCGTGCCCAGCCACGGCAGTTTGGAGGCGAGCGGGTCGAGCTTCTGGCCGGAGTCGCTGATCGACTTGCTGACGAGCTCCTGGACGAAGATCCCCGCACCGAACGTCGTGACCAGCCAGGAGATGTTGGTCGTCGGGTCGAACTTGCCCAGCGGCGCGATGGCCACGAGGTCGAACATCATGCCTAGGACCGCGCCGAGCCCGACCACGAGCAGGAGCACGACCGGCATGACCACGGAGCCGTCGAAGCGGTTCGTGTACAGGTCCCAGGCGAGGTACCCACCGACGATCACCAGGGTTCCCTGGGCGAAGTTCACGATCTTCGTGGTCGAGAACACGAGGCTGTACGCGAACGCGACGAGCCCGTAGATCGACCCGATCGTCAGCGTGTAGACGACGATCTGGGTTACGTGGTGCCAGAAGGTCGTCGCGAGCATCGGATTCCCGGCAGGCTCAGTGCAGCTTGCAGGCGTTGGTCATCTTGACCTTGAGCCCGAGCGCGTCGGGCGGCGTCTTCGTGCACTGCACCCCGTAGCCCTGTTCGAGGACCGTCTTCATGGCCGACGGGTACGCCTTGGTGTTGCGCGCCCGCGTGGGGCGTACGAGGATCGTCGGCCCGAAGTAGTGCGGGTCGATCTGGAGGTAGAGGTCCTTCTCCTTGCCGCCCACGTAGGGCGGGTCCGTCTTGCCCGGGTACTCGGCGTGCTCGAGGGTCACGAGCGCGAGCTGGTCGTCGGTGAGGGAGAGGTGCCGCTTCGGCGTCCAGCCGTACTGGAGGGCGGCGAAGGTTCCGGTGAACTTCTCGAGCGCGTCGACCATCTTGGTGCGGTCCTTGCCCTTGCTGACCCGGGAGGCTTCGAGCAGCGCGTAGAGGCCGTTCGCCGGCACCTCCTCACCCCCGGTCGGGTAGGTGTTGGCGTACTTGTGCATCCAGTCGCGGATCGGGAAGTCGGGCGCGCCGACGAACCCACCGAGGTACCAGCAGGTGAGCGAACCGACCTTGGCCGCGTCGCCGGCGAGGCCGGCCCACTTCTTCTCGCCGGTGCCGCCGGGTGAACCCATGACGTGGGGGTGCCAGTCGGCGCCCTTTGCCGTCGGGGTGTCGACGTATCCCGCGCCGATCGCGTCGAGCGCCTTCACCACGCCGGCGGTGTTCTCGGCGAGCCCCCACACGAGCAGGCACTGCGGCTTCGCCGCCTTCAGGCGGGTGATCTGAGCCCCGTAGTCCGCGCTGAGGAGGTTGAACGTCTCGACGCCCGCCACGTTGATGCCCGCCTGCTTGGCCGCGAGGCGGAAGTACTTCTCGGTGTTCGTCGCCGGCGGGGTGATCGTGTCGTAGATCAGCCCCGCGCTCGTGTAGCCGCGATCCTTCTTCGCGTACTTCAGGAGCTGCTGCATGGCCTTTAGGTCCGGCAGGTACATCTGGAAGATCGAGCGCTCGGGCCCCTTCGGGTAGAGCAGCCCCTCCGACCAGAGGTCGTTGTAGACGGCGATGACCGGGATGCCGTCGCGGGCGATGCTCGTCTTGGCCTCCTTCAGGCCGAACGGCGTGCACCAGAGGATGCCGATCACGTCGGGATCGGCCACGAGCTGCTGGTAGGCCTTCGTCGTCCCGTCGGCCTGCTCCTCGGCCTTGGCGTTGACCTTCACGAGCTGCACGTCGATGCCGGGGTAGAGCTTGGCGTCCTTGATGTGCTTCATGGTGGAGTCGAGCGAACGGGTGACGATCGCGCCCACGAACGCGCCGAGGCCGTCGAACGGCGCGATGACCCCGACCTTGACGGTCTTCGGCATCCCCCTGACGCTGCGCTTGGCGGTCGTCGTCGTGGGCCCCGCCGCGGCGGCGAGCGGGGCGTCCAGACCGCCGAGCGCACCGGCGGCGCCGACCGCGAGGCCGCCGAGCCCGGCGAGCTCGAGGAACCGGCGCCGGCCGACCTCGCGGCTCGCGGTCTCGTGACCGCCGGCCTCGCCGGCGAGCGATTCGTGACCGTTGGGGGATTCGGGAAGGTCGGGAGTGCTGGACCTGCTGGACACGAAGGCCTCCGGGGTGGTCTCGACGTTGCCGGCTGCCGGTGGGCGCAAAGCCGTCGATTTTGCCACCCCCCGACGCTGAGAGTGTGTCCGATGGCACGTTGCAGAGCAAGGCATGCGCCCTGACCTGCGAGGACGTCAGCAGATCCTCGAGCGAGGCGCGCCAGGTTCGGGAGCTCGGTTGCACCGCTCCGATCCCGGTCGCGGCGCTCAGCGGGTGGGGAAGCGGCCGGCCGCCACGACGCCGCCGTCGAGCATCAGGTCGACGCCCGTGACGAACGAGGCCGACGGACCCGACAGCCACTCGACCGCGGCCGCGACGTCCTCCGCGGTGCCGAGGCGCGGAACCGGGCTGCTCGCGATCATCTCGCGCATCATCGGCCCCGACTCGTCGCTCTCGAGCTCCTGCATGCCCATCCCGGTGGCGATGATCCCGGGGCTGATCGAGACGACGCGCGCGCCCTTCCGGCCCCACGGCGCCGCGGCCGCCTGGACGCGGAGCTGGTTGGCGCGCTTGGCGAAGCAGTAGGCGTCTCCGGGCGTCGGCGTGCCCGCCTGCGCCGCGGTGACCGGCAGCTCCGCGACGGGCGCCGTCGCGAGGAGTTGCTCGGTGTCGGGACCGACGACGGCCCCCAGGGCGGCCATGCTGGCGATCACCACCGCGACCGATCCCGGCGCCGCGACGGCCTCGAACTCGGCGAGCACGTGCGCGGTGCCGAGCAGGTCGACGGCGAGGATCCGGTCGGGGTCGGCCATCGTGGGGGAGAGGCCGGCGGTGTGCACCAAGGTGCGCAACGGACCGAGCGCCGCGGCGCGGTGGACGAGCTCGCGCACCGACTCCTGCCGAGCGACGTCGACGATCCCGGTGTGCACGTGGTAGCCGGCCGTCACCAAGTCGTCGGCGACGGCCCGGAGCACCGGCTCCCGGTTGTCGGCGAGCAGCACCGTGCGGCCCGGGCCGAGCCGCCGGGCGCACGCGACCCCCATGCCTCCGGCCCCGGTGACGACGATCACTTCTGCGGGCACGGGCGCCTCGCTCGTCATGGGCCGGCATGTTCGCGCACGCTCCGGCCGGTGCGCCCGTCCGGTCGGGCCCGCGGCGGTGGACCGTATGCTCGGAGGTGTGCACGTCCACCTGGTCGACGGGACCTACGAGCTGTTCCGCCACTACTTCGCGGTGCCCGGGCACCTCGACGACGGCAGCGTCGAGGTCGGCGCGGTTCGGGGCGTGCTCGGGTCCGTGCTCATGATGCTCGAGGAGGGCGCGACGCACGTCGGCGTGGCGACCGACCACGTCGTCGAGTCGTTCCGCAACGACCTGTGGGGCGGCTACAAGACGAGCGGGGGCATGGAGCCCGAGCTGCTCGACCAGTTCCCGATCCTCGAGGACGCGCTGGAGGCACTGGGCGTCGCGGTGTGGCCGATGGTCGAGCTCGAGGCCGACGACGGGCTCGCGTCCGCGGCGGCCGTCGCGGCGGCCGATCCTCGGGTCGAGCGCGTGTTCGTCTGCACGCCCGACAAGGACCTCGGCCAGTGCGTGCACGACCCGGTCGTCGTGCAGCAGGACCGGCGGACCGGCGAGCTGCGCGACGAGGCGGGCGTGCTGGCGAAGTTCGGCGTTGCACCGGCGAGCATCCCCGACTACCTGGCGTTGGTCGGCGACAGCGCCGACGGCTTTCCGGGGCTGCCCGGCTGGGGCGCGAAGTCGACGGCCGCGGTGTTGCGGCGCTACGGGCACCTCGAGGCGATCCCCGAGCGCGCGCACCAGTGGGACGTCGACGTGCGCGGCGCGACGAAGCTCGCCACCACGCTGGCCGAGCAGCGCGACCTGGCCGCGCTGTTCAAGGTGCTGGCGACGCTGCGCACCGACGCCGACGTCGGTACGGTCGACGGCTGGGAGTGGCGCGGCCCGGGCGCGGAGTTGGGGGAGTGGGCGCAGCGGCTCGGGAGCCGCACGTTGCTGCGCCGCGCGGAGAAGCTCGCGGCCACGCGAGGTTGAGACGGCGCGCTACAGGAACGAGTCGGCGCGCGTGAGGCCGTGCTCGGGGAACTCCCCGACCATCATCGGCTGGCAGTTGCCGTAGCCGCGGCCGCCCTGGCTCGGGTCGTCGACGATCACGAACGTGTCTCGGATCTGGTGCAGCTCGCGGGCTGCGTCGGGTAGTCGGCAGTCCGCGATCCGCTCGCCCTCCACGTGAAGCTCGCCGCGCCATTCGCCGTGGTGGTGGCCCCGGTAGCCGAAGTACAGGCCGGCACCGAGGTGGAACCCGGTGTCGGCCGGCACGGTGACGGCGAGCGTGCGCACGGAGCCGTCGGCCATCGTGGCGTGCAGGCGGCCGCCGAGCAGGCGCCGGTTCACGGCGTCCCACCGGAGCTCGGGGACGAGCTCGGCGACCGGTTCGACCCGCCCGTCCGGGTGCTCCCAGCCGCCCATGACGACGTGGTTGCGGAAGCCGAAGCCCTCCATGTGCTGGAGGTGGAGGAAGATCCCGTAGCGGCTGCCGTCGGGGCGTTCGCAGAGGATCGGCGACCACAGCATCCGGAAGTCGAGGAACGCCAGCGGATCGAGCTGCTCGACGTCGGTCGGCGCCTGCCCGACGTCGTAGCGCACGCCCCAGGAGTGATCCCGCGTCGAGACCCACGTGTCGTCGTACATCTCGGTGCGTTCGCCGTCGACCTCGACCCAGCCCGCGGCGGTGCCGATCTGGTGGTAGCGCACGATGTCCGACGCGACCCGCGCCCGGCTCGGGTTGCGCGAGAAGGTGCGGTCCTCGAGCTGGGCGGGGAGCGCGGTGGTGAACGTCCAGTCGAACGCGATCGGTTGCACCTCGTTCGCGTCGAGGCGGAACCGCACGACGCGCATCGGTTCGACGACGTCGTAGCGGATGGGCCCGATCACCGTGGTGTCGGCGTCGGGGAACAACCGGCGGCAGGCGCGGACCGTGCGCTGCTCCGCACCGCGTGACGTGCCCGCATAGCCGTCCATCACGTTGCGGTTCGGGTACTTGCCGAGACCGAACCCGAGCTGGAGGCTGCCGTCGCGCGCCACGGCCATCGCGCAGACCTTCTCGGTCCAGGCGAGGTCGCTGGAGCCGACGGTCGCGAAGGTGTCGACGATCTGGTGGTGGAAGCCTTCGTCGGCCGGGGTCAGCGGCCCGATCGAGTTCGTCATCGCATCACCGTCGTCGCTTCATCCGCGGGTGCCGGCGGACGGCTCGCCGAGCCGATCGAGCACGTCGTGCAGGTCCTTGGTCATCGCCCGCCGCGTCGCTGGCCGCAACGCGTCGATGAGGTAGCGGCGCACGCCTTCGACGTGCGTGGGGGCGGCGTCGGCGATCGCCCGCAGGCCGGTCTTCGTGATCACGGCATACGTGCCCCGCCGGTCCTGGTCGCACTTGCGACGGGCGACGAGCTTGGCGCGCTCCATGGCGTCGACCAGGTGCGTCAACCGGCTGCGGGAGAACAGGACCCGGTCGGCGAGGTCGCTCATGCGGAGCATGCCGTCGGGCGCCTCCGAGAGGTGGGCGAGGACCTCGTACTGGGCGAGCGAGAGGTCATGCCCGGCCCGGAGCTCGTCGTCGAGGCGCGCCATGAGGGCGTTCCCCGCCCGGAGGAACGCCAACCAGGTCACCTGCTCGTCCGCGGTCAACCAGCGGGGGTGGGCCATGACGGGAATCTACCTCCCCATCTTTGCTCCCGATCTCTTCTCCCGATCGGGAATATGCTTGAATCCTCAATCGTTGAACTCTATATCACCGCCCGGATGTTCCCGGACCGGACCCCGAACAAGGAGGACGAGCATGACGCAGACCCAGAGCAGCGCCGCCCGCGAGATCGACGGCCGTTCCGTACCCCAGGCCGGTTCGTGGGCCATCGACCCGTCGCACTCGAGCGTGGCGTTCGTGGCCCGCCACCTGATGGTGGCGAAGGTCCGGGGCGTCTTCTCCGGGTACGACGCCGACTTCACGGTCGGCGAGCGCCCCGAGGACTCGACCCTGAACGTCACCATCCAGGCGGCGTCGATCGGCACCCGCGACGAAGGGCGCGACGGTCACCTCAGGAGCGCCGACTTCCTCGACGTCGAGCGGTACCCGACGTTGACGTTCGTGAGCAGCGCGGTGCGGCCCGACGGCGACGAGTGGAAGGTCGACGGCACGCTCACCATCCGGGGCGTCGGCCGGCCGGCGACGCTCGACGTCGAGTTCAACGGCGTGGCCACCGACCCGTGGGGCAACGAGAGGGCCTTCTTCACGGCCGGGACCGAGTTCGACCGCGAGGACTTCGGCCTCACCTGGAACCAGCCCCTCGCCAACGGCGGGGTGCTCGTCGGCAAGAAGGTGAAGGTGGAGATCGAGGTCGAGGCGGTGCGCGTCGAGGGCTGATCGACGCCGATCGCGGCTCAGAACACGCGCAGCGGGTCGCCGGTCGTGCGATCCCGACGGGTGAGCGCTCGGAGGACCATGAGGTCTCCCGAGCGCTCTCTCGCGATCGCGAGCAGCAGGGCGAGCGCTTCGCCGTGCGCAGCGGGCGCGACGACGACCGGTTCGATCCCGAGGCTCACGCCGAGGTCGTCCAGATGGACCACCAGCTCGACGACCCGCGTGCGGAGGTACTCGTCGAGCAGCATCGGCTGCCCGAGGGCGACGACCGTGCGGTCCGGTGCGGCGGCGTCGAGCTCCTCCCGCAGGCGGGCGAGGACGTCGCGGGCGCGGGCCACGACGGCCGAGCAGCCGGGCGCGGCCTGGGCCTCGGCGCGGGCGACGACCGAGCGGTTCACGTCCGAACCGGGTTCGAGGAGCTGGTCCGCGATGCTCATGTAGTACTCCACCGCGTCCACCAGGCGGCCGGTCGGGACGGGCTCCGCGAGCCCGGCCTCGACCTGGGTGAGGCTGCGGCTCAGGTGCGCAGCGAGGGCACCGACCGACATCCCGTCACAGGCGCTCGGCTCGTCCCATCGCCCGCCGACGGCCGGGTTGGCGAGGAGGTTGACCGCCGTCGTGGCGGCTTCGAGGTAGGTGGCGCGGATCGTCATCGTTCCTCGCGGGGCTCGGATGCCGCCCGAGTGTCGCGCGAACCGGGTTGCGCCGGACACGATCGCCCGCGTCGTCCCAGGTCAGACGCCATCCCGGAGACTGTCACACCCCCTCGGTATGGTCGCAGGGCAGGGTCGATCGAGGAGCCCGGCGGGTCGATCGAGGAGACGTGGGATGAGCGGCAGCGTGGTTTCGGTGCTGGTGTCGGTGGTGGCGCTGGTCGTGGTGGCGTTCGGCGCCGTCGGGTGGTTCGCGGCGTTCCTGGCGCGTCGGCAGCGCGAGGCCCAGGCCGCGATGCTGGCCGAGATGCAGCGCACGGCCGAGGAGCAGCGCCGGGCCGACGTGCAGGACCGCGAGACGGCCCTGACCGGCGCGATGCACCAGCTCCTCCTGCAGAACCAGGCGACGCTGGAGGGTGAGCGGGCCCGGGGCACCGAGGAGCTGGGCGGAGCGAAGCAGCTCATCGACCAGCAGCTCGAGACCATGACGGGTGAGCTCTCGAAGGTGCAGGAGATGATGCGCCGGCTGGAGGAGGACCGCCACCGCCAGTACGGGCAGCTGTCCGAGCAGCTCGTGCGCAACACCGAGGGGATCACGTCGCTCAACACCACCACGCAGAGCCTGCGCGAAGCCCTGTCGAGCACCAAGGCCCGCGGCCAGTGGGGCGAGCGGATGGCCGAGGACGTGCTGCGCCTCGCCGGCTTCATCGAGAACGTCAACTACCGCAAGCAGACGTCGCCGGAAGGGTCGAACGGCATCCCGGACTTCACGTTCTTCCTGCCCGGCAGGCTGCTGCTGCACATGGACGTGAAGTTCCCGCTCGACAACTACCTGCGGTGGCTCGACGCGAAGTCCGAGCTCGACCAGAAGCGCCACCGGGACCAGTTCCTGCGTGACGTGCGGGCTCGGGTGCGGGAGCTCGCGACGCGTGACTACATCGACCCGGCCGGTGGCACGGTCGACTTCGTGCTGCTGTTCATCCCGAACGAGCAGCTCTACGGCTTCATTCACGAGCAGGACGGGACGATTCTCGAGGAGGCGGTCCGGGAGCGCGTGGTCTTCTGCTCGCCGCTCACGCTGTTCGCGGTGCTGGCCCTGATCCGGCAGTCGGTGGAGAACTTCCACCTCGCCCGCCGCTCCGACGAGATCCTCACACTCTTGGGGCAGTTCTCCGAGCAGTGGGGCAAGTACGTCGAGGCCACCGCGAAGCTCGGCCGCGGCCTGGAGTCGGTGAACCGGGCGTACGAAGACCTCGCGGGTACCCGCCGACGGATGCTCGAGCGCCCACTGCGCAAGATCGACGCGCTCCGCAGCCACGAGGGTGCCGAGCTCGCGCTCGACGAGGGCGAGGACGCCGCCGACCCGCCGGTGACCACCTTGGCGCTCGAGGCCTAGCATGCCCGTGTGTTCACGCTCCTGCTCGTGGCGTTCATCGTGGTGCCGCTGGCCGAGATCGCGGTGATCATCGAGGTCGGGAGCCACCTCGGCGTCGTGCCGACGATCGCGCTCCTGCTCGCCATCTCGATTCTGGGTGCGTTCCTCGTCAAGCGCGAAGGGCTCGGCGTCATCCGCCGCATCGGCCGGCAGCTCGACGCCCGGCGCGTTCCGGGAGCCGAGGTCATCGACGGGGCGGTCGTGCTCCTCGCGGGTGGGCTGCTGCTCACGCCGGGGTTCATCACCGACACCGCAGGGCTGATCCTGCTGCTCCCCCCGGTTCGGGGCGGTGTGCGGCGTCTGCTTCGCCGGAGGTTCATCATCCGCGTCGGCTTCGGCCTGGAGTAGAACTCGCTCGGGTTCCGAGGCGGGCGTCAGAAGGGCCGGAGCAGCTCCGGGGGAACGGGGCAGCTCGGCACGCCCGGCCCGTCGGCTGCGTCACGCACGCCGTCGGGAGTCGCGAGACGGTCCGCACGCTCGAGGCCGACGACCTGCTCCGACGGGAGAGCCGACGCCTGCTGCAGGGCTTCGAACAGACGGTCGGGCAGGAGGCGGCCGGCGCGGATCACGATCCACGCCTGCGTGGTCGCGGGCAACGCGTCGAGCGCGCGACGACCGCCGTCGGGGAGCAGGACCGTGTCACGCGAGGCCGCGAGCGCCTCCACGAGGAAGTGGCTCGGGGCGAGGCCGGGGAGCTCGTCGGTGGCGGCGGTGCGGAATGCCTCCTCGAACCGGAGCCGGCGGCGGAGGGAGCGCGCGTCCGCGGGCGTCGCGACCGCCACGACGTCGAGGTCGGGGCGGCTCGCAACCGCGTCGGCGACCGCGTCGGGCCACTCGAACACCGCGATGGTGCCGTCGTGCGGGAACGGCAGCGCGCCCGCCAGGCGCGGTCCCGTCTGGTCGTCGCTCAGCACGCGCGCCGCTTCGGTCGCGGCCGCCCGCGGGCGCGGTGCGGCACAGATCCGCGCGCACATCCACCAGAGGGGAGCGTTGGCGCGCTGGTGCGCGAGGAGCCGGCGGCACGCCATCACCAGATCCGACGGGTCGTGCTCGAACTCGCCGAGGCACGCCGCGACCTCCTCGAGGAAGTGCCTGCCGGCATCGGCGGGCTGTCGGGCGAGGTGACGCAGGTACTCGAGCGGCAACACGGCCGCGACGGTACCGCCGGCTGCGGAGAGCATGGACCGGCGATCATCCACGGATCAGCCGTGATGGGGACTCGGGCGGGTGCGTGACGGGATCCCGGGAACGTGCGGATCGGGACCCCGACCTGCCTATCGTGGGGCATGGCGTCGATCCAGGACTCGGCCGGACCCGAGGTGCGTGCGCCCGCGAGCCTCGCCGTCGTCGGCTCCCGGGTCGACGCCCGGGTCCGCGGGCTGCTCGACGCCGAGCTGGACCGGTGGCGCCGGATCGACCCCGACCTCGCCGCGCCCCTGGACGCCCTGCGGGACCTCGTGGCCGCCGGCGGCAAACGGCTCCGGCCCGCGTTCTGCTACTGGGCGTTCGTCGGCTCGGGCGCCGACCCGGCCGCCCCGGTGATCGTCGACGCCGGCGCCGCCCTGGAGCTCCTGCACACGTTCGCCCTCGTGCACGACGACGTGATGGACGCCTCGGACACGCGCCGGGGTCTCCCCGCGGTGCACCGCCGGTTCATCTCCCAGCACGTCGACGACGCGTGGCACGGCGAGAGCCGGCGGTACGGCGAAGGGGCCGCGGTGCTGGTCGGCGACTTCGCATTCGTGTACTCGGACCGGCTCGTGGCCGGTATCGGGCCCGAGGCCCGGGCCGTGTACGACGAGCTGCGCGTCGAGCTGTGCGTCGGCCAGTACCTCGATCTCGTGGGGACCGCGGGTGGCACCCGTGACCGCGAGCGGGCCCGCCGCATCGAGCGGTACAAGTCGGGCAAGTACACGGTGGAGCGGCCGCTGCACCTCGGCGCCGCGCTCGCCGGGCGGTACCGCGACCTGGCGGGGTCGCTCACCGAGATCGGCATCCCGCTCGGCGAGGCGTTCCAGCTCCGCGACGACCTGCTCGGCGTCTTCGGCGACGCGTCCGTCACGGGGAAGCCGGTCGGCGACGACCTGCGGGAGGGCAAGCTCACCCCGCTCGTGGCCGCGGCGGCCGAACGCGTCCTGGGTGCAGACGCCACGCTGCTCGGCCGGCTCGGCGCGGTCGATCTCACGGCCGACGAGATCGCCTCGTTGCAGGACCTCCTCGACCGGTGCGGCGCACGCGAGGAGATCGAGCGAGCGATCGGCGGGCTCGTGACGCAGGCGACGCGTGCGATCCACGCGTCGCCGCTCACCACCGACGCCCGCGACGCGCTCGCCGAGCTCGCCACGTTCGTCGCCTACCGCGACCGCTGAGCGCGTCGGCGTCGAACCCGCGTCGGTCCAGCCCGCGTCGGTCCAGCCCGCGTCGGTCCAGCCCGCGTCGGCGCGGTCGCCCAGTCGGTCGGAGCTCCCGAAACGGCCTCCGGTAGGCTCCGCCGCCTGATGAACGGAGCCGCCGCCGCCATCGAGGTCGTCGACCTCGTGAAGCAGTACGGCGCGACGCGTGCGGTCGACGGCCTCTCGCTCTCCGTGGCCACCGGTGAGGTGTTCGGCCTGCTCGGCCCCAACGGCGCCGGCAAGACGAGCACCGTCGAGATCCTGGAGGGCTACCGGCAACCCGACGCGGGTACGGCCCGGGTCCTCGGCCTCGACCCGATCACGGACGGCCCCCGGCTGCGGCCCCGGATCGGCGTCATGCTCCAGGAGGGCGGCCTCTACCCGGGCATCCGGCCGCTCGAGGCGCTCGAGCTCTTCGCGTCGTACTACGACGACCCCGACGACCCGGCCCGGCTGCTCTCGCTCGTCGGGCTCGACGACGCCACCGGCACCCTGGTCCGGCGCCTGTCGGGCGGGCAGGCCCAGCGACTGTCGCTCGCGCTGTGCCTCGTCGGCCGGCCCGAGCTCGTGTTCCTCGACGAGCCCACGGCGGGCATGGACCCGCACGCCCGGGCCATGACCTGGCAGCTCGTGCGAGACCTGCGCGAGCGCGGCGTCACCGTCGTGCTCACCACCCACGCGATGGACGAGGCCGAGCAGCTCTGCGACCGCGTCGCGATCGTCGACCGGGGTCGGCTCGTCGCCTGCGACACACCGTCGGTGCTCACGAGCACGCACACCGCGGACACCGTCTCACTCAAGGCCCGGCCCGGCCTCGACACCGACGCCCTGGCAACGGCGCTCGCGCTCGCCACGGAGCGGGTGACCGAGCCGCAGCCCGGCACGTACGTCATCGACGCGCCCAACTCTCCCGGGCTCGTGGCGAATCTGACCGCGTGGTTGCGCGACCGCGACGAATCGTTGGGCGAGCTGCGCGCCGGGCGGAGCTCCCTCGAAGAGGTGTTCCTCAAGCTCACACGCGAGGGGCGGTCGTGAAGCCTCGTGCCCTGCGCCACCAGGCGCGCGTCGAGCTGCTCCTCACGCTGCGCCGCGGCGAGAGCCTCCTGGTCACCTTCGGCATCCCGCTCGGCATCCTGGTGTTCTTCGCCAAGGCCGACACCGTGGCCTCGGATCTCCGGAAGCGCGGCTACACGCACCCGATCGACTTCCTCGTACCCGGCGTGCTCGCACTGGCCGTCATCTCGACGGCCATGGTGAGCCTCGGCATCGCCACCGGGTACGAGCGCCGCTACGCGGTGTTGAAGCGGCTCGGCTCGACGCCGCTGTCGCGCGGTGGGCTGCTCGCGGCCAAGACCCTGAACGTGCTCGTCATCGAGCTCGTCCAGGCGATCGTGATCATCGCCGCGGGCGTGGCGCTCGGATGGTCGACGACGGCGCGGATACTCCCCGCGGTGGCGGTGCTCCTCGTGGGCACCGTCGCCTTCGCCGGGATCGGGATGCTCCTCGCCGGCACGCTGCGCGCCGAGGCGAACCTCGCGGTGGCGAACGGGCTGTTCCTGGTGCTGCTGGCGTTCGGTGGTGTGTTCTACGACCTCGAACGGCTCCCTCGGGGGCTCGAGCTCCTGGCCCGGGCGCTGCCCGCGGCCGCCCTGTCCGAGTCGCTGCGGGCGATCCTCACCGCCGGCGAGTCGTTCCCGACCGGGTCCCTCCTCGTCCTGCTGGTCTGGGCCGTCGCCGCGCCGCTGCTCGCCGCCCGCTACTTCCGCTGGGAGGAGTAGCCAGCCCTCCGGCCGGGAGGGTGGCCGGCGGATCAGTCAGCGGCGGGGGAGGATCTTGGCGACGTTGGCGTCGAGCTCGTCCGAGGAGCGGAGGCCGAACACCAGTGACGCCACCTTCCCGTCGGGCTCGATGAAGTAGGTGAGCGGGATCGCGCGCACGCGGTAGGCGCGCGCGACGTCGCCGTCGGCGTCGGTGCCGAGCGGCCACGTCGCGTCGAGCCGCTGCGCGAACGCCCGGGCGTCGGGGTCGGCGTCCTGGTAGGTGATCCCGACGACGCGCAGGCCGCGCTTGCCGTACTTTTCGAGGCCGGCGCGCAGGATCGGCTGCTCCTTCTCGCACGGGTGGCACCACGAGGCGAAGAACGTCAGCACCACGGGATGGCCCCGGAACGCCGAGAGCTTCACCCGGCCGCCGCGCAAGCCGGGCACGTCGAAGTCGGGAGCAGGCTTGCCCACCTCGAGCGCACCCGAGACGATCGTCGCCGCCTTCGTGTCGGTGCTCGACGAGGGCGAACCGCGGGTCACGACGCCCGCGGTGATCCCGCCTACGGCCACGACCACCACGACCGCGACGATCAGCAGGAGGCGGTGACGGCGGCGCAGGACCTCCGGGGCGGGGCCCTCGGGCCCGGTCTCGATCAGGTCGGTCGCGCCCATCGACAACCGACCCGTCAACGGGAGAGCACGAGGACGTCGACCGCGACCGCGGCGAACAGCAGCGCGAGGTACAGGTTGGAGAAGACGAAGAACTTGATCGCCCGGGTCGGGTCGGCGTCACGAGCCAGCTGGGCGGCCTTCCAGACGAGGAGCGCGCCGAGCACGCCCGCGCTGACGCCGTAGATCCACCCGACCGGCGAGGTCGCGAAGAGCACGAAGCTCGTGGCCACCACGACGACTGCGTACGCGAGGATCTGGCGGGTGGCGGCCCGCATCCCCTTCACGACGGGCAGCATCGGGATCCCCGCGTTCGCGTAGTCGTCCCGGTAGCGCATCGACAGCGCCCAGAAGTGCGGTGGCGTCCAGAAGAACACGATCGCGAAGAGCACCCACGCCGAGGCGGCCAGGGAGCCGGTGACCGCGGCCCAGCCCACGAGCGCGGGAACCGCCCCGGCGGCTCCGCCGATCACGATGTTCTGCGGCGTCCGCGGCTTGAGCCAGATCGTGTAGACGAAGACGTAGAAGAGCATGGCCCCGACGGCGAGCGCCGCCGCGAGGAGGTTGGCGGTCGCCCAGAGCCACCCGAACGCGAGCACCTCCAACACCAGGCCGAACACGAGCGCGGACTGCGGGTCGACGTCTCCGGCCGGCAGGGGCCGTGAGCTCGTGCGCCGCATGAGGTGGTCGCGGTCCCGCTCGATCCAGCAGTTGACCGTGTTCGCGCCGCCGGCGGCCATCGACCCGCCGAGCAGTACGGCGAGGACGAGCGCGACCGAGGGCAGGCCCTCGGCCGCGAGCACCATCGACGGGACGGTCGTCACGAGCAGCAGCTCGACGACGCGTGGCTTCGTGAGCAGGAAGTACGCGCGCGCCGTTGCGGTCACCCGGCCGGCGGTGGTGCGGCGTGCGCCGACCGGCGCCACGGCGGCTGGCATCGACTTCGACACCGAGCGACTGTAACCCAGCCCCCGGGGCCGCGACCAAGCAGGTCCGGTACGGGCCGGGCCGGGCACGAGGCCGGGCCGGGGCCCGGCCGGGGATAACGTGGCGTGATGGCCCCGGGCGAGCAGTCGGACCCCAAGCAGTCCATCCGCATGACCGCGGACCGCATCCTCGTCTCGCCCACGAGCGAGCATGGCGAGCGCAAGTCGCGCGCCGGGATCCTGATTCCCGCCACGGCCAACGTGGAACGGCGCCTGGTGTGGGCCGAGGTCGTCGCCGTCGGGCCCACGGTTCGCAACGTCGAGGAGCACGACCGCGTCCTCTTCGCACCCGATGCGGGCTTCGAGGTCGAGATCCGGGGCGACGAGTACCTGATCCTGCGCGAGCGCGACGTCCACGCCGTCGCCTCCGAACGGGTCGAGAGCCAGACCGGCCTGTACCTGTGATGGCCGGGTGGGCCGGTGAGCCTCCGATGGCCGACCCGCCGGCGCGCTTCCGGCTCGACGGCCGTGTCGCGCTGGTGACCGGCGGCACGCTCGGGATCGGCCGGGCCATCGCGGAGACCTACGCGTCCGCGGGCGCGGCAATCGCCGTCATGGCCCGCAAGCAGGACGAGCTCGACGCGACCGCGGACGCGTTGCGCGCTCGGGGCGCTCGGGTCGTCACGACGGCCGGATCGGCCGGCGACCCGGCGGCGATCGAGACCGCGGTCCAGCGCTGCATCTCCGAGCTCGGCGCCCTCGACATCCTCGTCAACAACGCGGCGACGAACCCCGTGTTCGGCTCGATCGGCGACGTCGAAGCACGCGCGATCCGCAAGATCCTCGAAGTGAACGTCGAAGGCCCGCTGCTGCTCGCCCAATCCGCGTGGCGCACCTGGATGCAGGAGCACGGTGGTGTCATCGTCAACGTCGTCTCGGTCGGCGGGCTGGTCCCGGCGCCGTTCATCGGCATGTACAACGTCTCGAAGGCAGCCCTCGCCCACCTCACGCGTCAGCTGGCGCTGGAGTTCGCGCCCGCGGTGCGGGTCAACGCCATCGCGCCGGGTCTGGTGAGGACCAAGATGGCGAAAGCCCTCGTGGACCTGGGCGAGGAGCAGATCGCGGCGGCCACGCCGCTGCGTCGCATCGGAACGCCCGAGGACATCGCCGGCGCCGCCCTGTTCCTCGCGTCGGACGCGTCGTCGTGGATGACCGGCGACGTGATCGTGATCGACGGCGGCGCGCGCCTCACCTGAGGCCCGGGGTCGTTGCGGGGTCGGCGTCCTACCCCCTCGGTAGGCTCGTTCCGGACCACGGGGTCCGATGCGGGAAGCGCCGAGGTACGCGTTGCTCCGCACCGAGCACGGGACCACGGAGCGTGGCGTAGGCGCGTCAGTGGACGCGTCGATGCCACGGAGCGTGGTGTCAAGCGTGTCAGTCGCGGAGCCACTGCACCCCGGCGCGGTGGCGCTGCGCGAGCTCCTGGTACGCGCCGGGATTCACCGCGACCCAGAACTCGCTCGGCGACCCGGCGACGGGGCGCTTCACCACCGCCGGGGACCCGGCGGCGAGGAACCCCTCGGGGATGGTCGCGCCCGCGGGAACGACCGAACCGGCCGCGACGAGTGAGCGGGCGCCGACCGTTGCACCGTCGAGCACGATGGCGCCGTTCGCGACCAGGCACTCCTCGCCGAGCACCGCGCCGTGCACCACGCAGTTGTGCGCGACGGTGGCGCCGGGGCCGACCTCGGTGGTGAGCCCGGGCGGCCCGTGGACGACCGCGCCGTCCTGGATGTTGGCGCCCGCGCGGATCGCAACGGGGGAGTAGTCGGCCCGGACGACGGCGCCGTACCAGACCGACGCGTTCTCCTCGACGATGACGTCACCGACGAGGATCGCGGTCGGCGCGACGAACGCGCTGGGGTGTACCTGCGGTTCGAGGCCTTCGAACGAGAACTGGGGCATCGGCCCTCCGATCGTCGTGCCGGGCGTTGCGGTCAGAGGAACGAGCGCGCGACCTCGAGCGCTGCGATCGCGCCCTCTCCGTGCGCCCGCAGCGACGAGGCGTCCCCGAGGGCCAGACGATGCACGAACAGGCGGCAGAACTGACCGGCCTCGCCCTCGATCACGTTCGGGGCGTCGTCGGGACCGAACGTCCACACCACGCCGGAGGGCGCGCGCAGGCGAACGAGCAACTCGCCCGATGGCACGCTGCGTCCGGCGACGCCGAAGGCGTAGGGCAAGGCGCGGATCGAGAGCCAGGCGACGTGGCGCAGCCGGTCGGTGTCCGCGGGCGCGGTGCCGAGCGCGGCATGGACGTCGAGGCCGTGGGCCCAGCACTCCATGAGCCGGGCGGTGACGAACGACGGCGCCCGCATCCCCAGGCCCCACGGGACCCGATCCGACGAGTCGAGCCCGCGCAGCACCGAACGCTCCCGGGCCGACGTCGCGAACCACCAGTCCAACACCGCCGCTCCGGGCATGGCCCGGCCCCGGAGCACGCCCCACAAGGTCACGTCCTCCGGCGACGCGAGACGGCTCGCGAAGTCGTTGAGCGGGCGGTCCCCGCCGAGGCAGGTGTCGATCGCGAGCTCGTCGGTGTCGGCGAGGTGCGCCACCGTGTCGCGCACGTCCCAGCCTCTGGCCGGGACCGGCCGGAACCAGTCGTCGCCCCGGACGCACTCGAGCGTCGTCCGGAGCGCGCCCTGCTCGGCCGCGAGATCCGCGACCAGTGCGGCGAGGTCGTCGCGCGCCGGTTCGCTCACCGGCCGCGCCGCGTCGGCGAGAGCTCCACCGGCACCTTGGCCGGGTGCCGCACGGGCGGCGGGTTCGCGCGTTCACGGGAAGCGAGATAGGCGGCGACCTCGTCGTAGAGCGCGTCGCCGAGCATCTTGCGCAGCTCGGCCTCCATGCTCCGGTACACCGGCTCCTTCCCGGTGAACGCCTCGCCCGCCTCGGTGCACCACCAGGCGAACTCCTCGCCGCCCTCGCCCCAGCCGGTGCGGGCGAACTCGCTCAGGACCGCGGTCGTCGTGCCGTCGTCCTCGTCCCGGTCCTCGCGGTGCAGTGGAAGCTGCCAGCAGACCTCGGGCTTGTTCTCGCTGTGGTGGATGCCGCGGCGGACGGCCTGGAGATGCAGCGCGCAGCCGGCACCCGCCGGGAACTCCGGCCGGTTGAGGAAGATGCACGCGTCCTCGACGAGGCGGGTGCGCCACTCGTCGCCGTCCTTGGCGTAGATCCCCTTCTTCCTCCCCTGCTTGGCGAACTGCCACTCGTCGTCGCGCAGCTTCGCGGCGGCCTTCACCACCTTGTCGCGGTCCTTCTTGCTGGAGAAGTAGGCGCCGTAGGAGCAACAGCCCTGCGACAGCTCGGGGGTCGGCTCGGTGAGCACGCCCTGGCAGCACTCGCCGAACACGCACCGCCACGACGACGTGAGGAAGGTCACGTCGATCTGCCAGCGCAGCTTCTTCTTGTTCGGGTCGGCGAAGGTCGCCCACTCCCGGATCGGTGGTGTCATGCGGTGCTCCTGTGGGGGAACCAGTCGGCTTGGTGGGCGAGGGCGCCGAGCTCGGTCCAGAGCTCGCCCACCGCGAGCAGGCCGCGCCAGAGCTGGTCGAGCACGGCCCGCTCGTTCGGGGCATGGATGCGGTCGTCGGGCAGGCCGACGCCGAGGTAGATCACGGGACGCCCGAGGATGCGGGCCAGCGCCTCCTCCGGCCCCGAGCCGCCCTCCCGGGTGAACAGCGGCGGCCGCCCCCACACGCGTTCGATCGCCCGCGCCGCGGCATCCACCGCGGGATGGTCGACGGGGGTGAGCGCGGGGGCGACCACGCCGAGCGGCGTCACCGACACCTTCACGCCGTCGCCGACCCGTTCGTGGACCCATCGCTCGAACGCGGCCGAGACCTCGTCCGGGCGTTGGTCGGGCACGAGTCGGAACGTGACCTTGAGCGACGCCGTCGCCGGCACGATCGTCTTCACGCCGTCGCCGCCGTAGCCGCTCGTGATGCCGGTGACCTCCGCGGTCGGGCGCGACCAGATCCGTTCCAGGGTCGTCGCGCCGGCCTCGCCCTCGAGCCGCGCGACACCGGCGACGTGGCGGAAGTCCTCCTCGTCGAACGGCACGATCGCGAACGACGATCGTTCCGCCTCGGGGAGCTCCCGGACACGGTCGTAGAAGCCGGGGAGCGTGACCCGGCGATCGCCGTCGTGCAACGCGGCGACGAGGCGGGCCGCGACGTGCGCCGCGTTGGGCACCGCGCCGCCGAAGCTCCCGGAGTGCAGATCGGCCTCGGCCGTGCGGATCTGCACGTCGCAGCACACGAGGCCGCGCATGCCGGTGCACATGGACGGAACGTCGGCCGCGAGCATCGCGGTGTCGGACACCACGATCACGTCGCAGGCCAGGCGATGCTGCTCGCGTTCGAGGAGGGCCTCGAAGTTGCGGCTGCCGTCCTCCTCCTCGCCCTCGACCAGGAACTTCAGGTTCACCGGGAGCCGGCCGGCCGCCTCGAGCAGGCCGCGCACGGCTTCGAGGTGGTAGAGCACCTGGCCCTTGTCGTCGATCGCGCCGCGGGCGAAGAGCCGGCCGTCGCGGACCGTGGGTTCGAAGGGCGGGTCGTCCCATTCCTCGAGCGGGTCGACCGGCTGCACGTCGTGGTGCCCGTAGACGAGGACGGTCGGCGCGTCGCCGGCGTGCAGCCAGTCGGCGTAGACCGACGGATGGCCGGCCGTCTCGAGGAGCGCGACGTGCTCGAGTCCGACCTCGCGCATCCGGGTCGCGCACCATTCGGCCGAGGCGCGCACGTCGACCGCATGTGACGGATCGACCGAGATCGCCGGGATCCGCAGCCACGCCGAGAGCGTCGCCAGGATCGACGCCCGCTCGCGTTCGAGGAAGCCGTCCAGCACGAGTCCGCCCACGAACCGGGCAGCGTAGTGGAGGCGGATCGGCGAGACGGAGCCGCGGCGACCATGGGTACGCTCCGGGTCGTGGGCACCAAGTTCCTCGACGACCTGCGCGGCGCAGTCGGCGAAGAACGCGCGCGTTCCGAGCCGTTGGAGCTCGCGCTCTACGCGCGCGACGCCGGGACCGCAGTCGGAGAAGCCGGCGCGGTCGTGTTCCCGCGCTCGCCCGCGGAGGTGGCCGCGGCCGTACGCGTGGCGAACGCGCACGGCCGCCCGTTCGTGGCCCGCGGGAGCGGCACCGGCCTCGCGGGCGGGGCGACGCCGCTCGACGGTGCGCTCGTCGTCGTCACGACGCAGATGAACCGGGTGACGGCGGTCGATGCCGAGCAACGGGTGGCGTGGGTCGAGCCCGGCGTGCTCAACCTCGACCTGAGCCGGGCCGTGCGCCCCGCCGGCCTCCACTACGCGCCCGATCCGTCGTCGCAGCAGGCCTGCACGATCGGCGGCAACGTCGCGACGAACGCCGGCGGCCCACACTGCCTCGCGTCGGGTGTGACCGCGGCGCACGTCCTGGCCGTCGAGGTGGTGCTGCCCGACGGCGAGCCCGCGCGCCTGGGCGATCTCGCGCCCGACCAGCCCGGCTACGACCTGCGCGGCTGTTTCGTCGGTGGCGAGGGGACCCTGGGCATCGCCACCCGGATCGCGGTCCGGTTGCTGCCGAACCCACCCGAGGTCCGCACGATCCTGCTCGGTTTCGACGGCGTCGACGACGCCGCGGCCACCGTGAGTGGGATCATCGCGGCCGGGATCGTGCCCGCGGCCCTCGAGATGATGGACGCCGAGATCACCCGGGCGGTGGAGGACTTCGTCGGCGCCGGATATCCCCGCGACGCCGCGGCCGTGCTGCTCGTCGAAGTCGACGGGTTGGCCGCCGGCGTTCTCGCCGACACCGCCGCGGTCGAGGAAATCGGGCGAGGGCAAGGTGCGGGCACCGTACGCGTCGCGGCCGACGAGCGCGAGCGGGTCTTGCTCTGGAAGGGGCGCAAGTCCGCGTTCGGCGCCATCGCCCGCATCGCCCCCGACTATTACCTCCACGACGCCGTCGTGCCGCGTACGAAGCTCGTCGACGTGTTGCGGCAGGTCTACGCGATCGGCGCCGAGCACCGGCTCACGATGATGAACGTCTTCCACGCCGGCGACGGCAACCTGCATCCGCTCATCGTGTTCGACGCCCGCGAGCAGGGGATCTGGGAACGGGTTTCGGCCGCGGGGGACGCGATCCTGCTCGCCTGCGTCGACGCCGGTGGGGTGCTCTCCGGGGAGCACGGCATCGGGCTCGAGAAGCGCGACGCCATGCCCCTGATCTTCTCGGCCGACGACCTCGACGCGCAGGCCCGGTTGCGCGACGCGTTCGACCCTCGCGGGCTGGCCAACCCGCAGAAGGTCCTCCCGCGGGGGAACCGGTGCGGCGAGCTGCGTGGGCCATCCGCCCCGGAGGGCACGTGGATCTGATCGCACCGGATGCGGTGCACGATCTGGCGGCTCGGGTCGCCGCGGCCGAGCGGGTGGTGCCGGTCGGCGGTCGGACCCATTGGGAGGTGGGTGGTGTTCCGGGCCCGGGGTCGGAGGTGACCGCGCCCGCGGGCGTGCTCGCCTACGACCCCGCCGAGCTCACGGTCACCGTGGGCGCGGGGACGTCGGTCGCCGACCTCGACGCGCTGCTCGCGACCGCCGGCCAGGAGTGCGGGCTCGACCCCCGATCGGCGAACGCAACCGTCGGTGGCGTGCTCGCGACCGGGCTGTCGGGACCCCGGCGCCTCCGCTACGGGCCGGTGCGCGACACGGTGCTAGAGATCCGAGGGGTGACCGCCGACGGGCGCGTGGTGAAGGGCGGCGGCCCGACGGTCAAGAACGTCAGTGGCTACGACCTCCCGCGCCTGTTCGTGGGATCCTTCGGCACCCTCGGCGTGCTCGTCCAGGCGACGCTCCGCTGCCGACCGAAGCCGCCCGCCACCCGCTGGTTCGTCGCCGACGACCCGCTCGCGGCGAACCCCGCCGCCGCGCCCGATGCCGTCCGGACCCGCCTCTTCCGGCCGTCGTCGCTGCTGTGGGACGGGCGGCGGACGCACGTGCTGCTCGAGGGCCACCCCGACGACGTCGAAGCCGAGGCGGTCGCCGCCGGCCTGCACGCGGCCGAGGGCCCGCCCGCGTGGCCCGACGGGCCGTGTCGCGGTCGCATCTCCGTCGACCCGAGCCGGCTGCGCGACGTCGTCGGTGCCCTCTCCACCGTCGACGGCCCGACCTTCCTCGCCGAGATCGGCGTCGGCACCGTTCACGTCGCCACCCCCGATCCCGATCGGCTCGCGGCGGCGCGGGTCAGGGCCCATGCCCACGGCGGCTGGCTGCTGCGGGAGGCGGGCGCACCCGCGCTCGACGGGTGGGGCCGGTCGTTCCCGAACACCGCCCTCCAGCGCCGCATCCGCGACGCGTTCGACCCGACCCGCAAACTCGCGCCCGGACGGGTACCCGGATGACGCTCGGCCTCGATCCCGACGAGCTCGTCTCGTGCGTGGCCTGCGGGTTGTGCCTCCCGCACTGCCCGACGTACCGGGTCACCGGTCTCGAGGTCGCGTCGCCGCGCGGCCGGATCGCCGCCATGCGCGCGGTCGAGGCCGGCACCGTCGCGCTCGACGAGGACTTCGTCGCCGCGATGGACGCGTGCGTGCAGTGCCGGGGATGCGAAGCGGCGTGCCCGTCCGCGGTCCCGTTCGGGCACCTGATGGAGGGAACCCGCGCCGCCCTGGTGGACGGCGGGCTCGCGCGCGGGCGCGCCGACCGACGCGTGGCGGAGTGGTTCGCGTTGCGTATCGTGCTCCCACGCCACGCGCTGCTCGTCGCGCTGAGCTGGCTCCTGCTCGGCCTCCAGCGCGTCCGTGCCGTGCCGGAGCGCTTCGCGATCCCGCGCCTCTCGGCTGCCGAGCTCGCACGGCGCCTGCGGCCGACCGCGGGCGGCATCCCCGACGCCTACCTGTTCCCGGGCTGCGTGATGGACGCGTGGCAGCGGCCCATGCACCGCGCCGCGCTGCGGGTCATGGAGGCGGCGGGCGCGACCGTGGCGCTCCCCGGGCGGGGCGCCGACTGCTGCGGCGCGCTGCACCTGCACGCGGGCCGGCGCGACGACGCCCGGCGGCTGGCCCGGCGCGTGATCGCCTCGATGCCGGGCGAGGCTGCGATCGTCGTCGACAGCGCCGGGTGTGGCGCCGCGATGAAGGACTACGGCCGGTTGCTCGGCACGCCCGACGCCACCGCGTTCTCGGACCGGGTGCGCGACTTCTCGGAGTGGCTCGCCGGAACCGGCTGGCGTCCGCCCCGGGCGACCGGTACCGCCGTCGTGGTCCAGGACCCGTGCCATCTCCGCCACGTGCAGGGGTGCGCGGACCACGTGCGGACCGTCCTCGCTCCCGCCTACCGGATCGTCGAGCCCGACGACGACGGGCTGTGCTGCGGCGCGGGTGGCTCGTACCTGGTGACGCACCGCGAGCTCGCCACCGAGATCCGCGACCGGAAGGTGGCGGCGCTGCGCGACGCGGCCGGCGCCGGCGACCCGGTGGTCGTGTCCGCGAATCCCGGGTGCTCGATGCACTTGCTCGCGGCGGGCCTCCTGGTCAAGCATCCGGCCGAGCTGCTGGCCGCCACCCTGGAGGACGACGTGCCCGAGGACCGCACGACGGTCGACCGGACGACCGACCACGATGGCTGACCGCGAGGCCCTCGTCGAGCGTTTGCGCGACATCGAGGAACAGTTGCGCGATCTGGCCTACGACCGTCTGCGCGCCGCGGCCGAGGACGGCGACGCCGACGCCGAGCGCGACGAGCGCCGTATCCAGCAGGCGCGCCGTGGCGTCGAGAAGGCGATCCGCGCGCTGTCCGACCGGTCCGACACCGACTGGGACTGAACGGGGGACAGGATGGAGCGCGCCGCGCGCAGGCCGTTGCGTTCTGGCTGGTGGGCGGTCGCGATTTCGGTCGTGTGGCCAGCCAAAACGGCTCGGTGGGAGCCCCCGCTCAGTCGAGCGACGGGAGCGTGTTGAGCCGGTCGATGAGCGCGTGCAGCCGGGCCCACCCGTGCCGGTCGAACCGGAAGGCCAGCCGGGCGAGGTCCACGTGGTCGCCGTCGACGAGCTCGGGCGCGGTCGTGGCGATCGGTTCGATCTCGTCGCGCACCACGATGTCGGCGAAGTCGGCGTTCAACGCGGCCAGCTCGGCGTCGGTCGGCGCATGCTGCATCCGCAGGACGAGCCGGCCGTCGACGAAGCGCGACGAGTGGTAGTTGCGGTAGAAGCCGACGATGTAGTCGACGGCCTCGGCGACGTCGTCGGTCGTCTTCACGAGATCGAGGTCACCGCTCGACGTGTAGCCCTCGCGTTCCACCGAGCCGGCGAGGAAGTCACGCCACCGTTCCCAGAACGTGGCGCCCGGCACGTCGAGGGCGACGATCGGGACCGGGTTCGCCTTGCCCGTCTGCACCAGGGTGAGGAGCTCGAACAGCTCGTCGAGCGTCCCGAAGCCGCCGGGCAGCAGCGCGAACCCGTGCGACTCCTTCACGAACGCCAGCTTGCGGGTGAAGAAGTACCGGAAGTTGATCAACTTCGGGTCGTCGGCGATGAACTGGCTGGTGGTCGCCTCGAACGGGAGCCGGATGCTCACGCCGAAGGAGTTCTCCGGGCCGGCACCCTCGATCCCGGCCGACATGATCCCGGGCCCCGCCCCGGTGATGACCATCCAGTCGTGGGCGGCGACGGCCGTGGCGAACCGTCGGGCGAGGTCGTAGAGCGGGTCGTCGGGCTTGGTCCGGGCGGACCCGAAGATCGCCACCTTGCGATCCGACCGGTACGGCGCGAACACGTGGAACGCGTAGCGCATCTCCTTCAGCGCCGCGTTCGCGATCTTGAGGTCGCCGCGGCCGGCCGCGTCGCGCGCCAGGCGCAACGCCGACGCGACGAGCTCGAAGATGAGGTCGGGGTCGTCGCCGCCGGCCGTGTTGACGAGCTCGAGCACCGACGCGTCGAGCGCGGCGTCGCCCGTCCGGTACCGGGGCGGCTTCTCCAGGGAGGCCATCAGCCGAGGAGCGGCCGCGCCAGGTCCGCGAGCGACTGCTCGGGCCGGGCGCCGAGGTGCCCGATCACCTCGGCCGCTGCCAGCGATCCGAGGTGACCGCACGTGCCGAGGTCGTGGCCGTGCGTGAGCCCGTAGAGGACGCCCGCCGCGTACAGGTCGCCGGCGCCGGTCGTGTCGACGACGGCGGCCACGGGCGCGGGGTCGATCACGTGCACCTCGTCGCCCCGAAGGATCACCGATCCCTTCTCGCTGCGGGTGAGCGCGGCGACGTCGCAATGAGGGCGAACGCGCTGGAGCGCCTCGTCGAACTCCTCGACCTCGTACAGCGAGCAGATCTCGATCTCGTTGGCGAAGAGGACGTCGATCTCGTGCTCCACCAGGTGGAGGAACTCGGCGCGGTGCCGGCCGACGCAGAACGGGTCGGACAGCGTGAACGCGACCTGCCGGCCGGCCTCGTGCGCGACCCGGGCGACCCGGCGGATCGCCTCCTTGGCGGCGGGCTGGTCCCAGAGGTAGCCCTCGAGGTAGACGACCGCGGCGTCCGCGACGAGCGCGTCGTCGACGTCGTCGGGCCCGAAGTCGCTCGACACGCCGAGGTACGTGCACATCGTGCGCTGCGCGTCGGACGTGACCATCACCAGGCACCGCCCGGTCGGCGGCCCCTCGACCGCGGGCCTGGCGTCGAAGCGTACGCCGAGCGACCGCAGGTCGTGGCCGAACACGTCGCCCAGCTCGTCGTCGCGGACGCGCCCGAGGTAACCGGTGGCCGCCCCGAAGGAGGCCAGCCCGGCGATGGTGTTCGCCGCCGAACCACCCGACATCTCGATCGCGGGCGGCAACGCGTCGTACACGCGTGCCGCCGTCGTCTCGTCGACCATCGTGGCGGCGCCGCGGGCGAGGCCGTGCGACGCGATGAACGCGTCGTCGGCGTGCGTGAGGACGTCGACCAGTGCGTTGCCGACGCCGAGCACATGGAGGGAGGTCACGGGCTCACCACGGGGATGCGGTTGCCGAGCCCGACGGGGACGGGCTCGTGGGGTTCGAGGGGCCGGAGCCTACGCCCCACGGTGGTCGTGCGGCCGTACAGCGTGGTCCGCTGCTCCAGGCGACGCCCGATCGGCTCGACGATCGAACGGAACTCGACCTCGTCGAGCTCCTGCCCGTGGTGCGCACCGGCGGCCCGGGAGATGTTCTCGTCCATCAGCGTGCCGCCGAGGTCGTTGCACCCCGCGAGCAGCGCCTGCCGCGCGCCGACCACGCCCATCTTGACCCACGACGCCTGGATGTTGTCGATCAGGCCCTGGTACGCGATCCGGCCGACGGCGTGCACGAGCAGGCACTCGCGGAACGTCGGGCCGGGACGGGCCCGCCGCTGGAGGTAGACCGGGCTGGCCATGTGCACGAACGGCAGCGGGACGAACTCGGTGAAGCCACCGGTCTCGCGCTGGAGCTCGCGCGTGCGCACGAGGTGGCGGGCGACGTGCACCGGCCGCTCGAGGTGGCCGAACATGATCGTGACGTTCGAGCGCAGCCCCACGGAATGCGCGACGCGGTGGGCCTCGAGCCACTCCTCGGTCGTGATCTTGTCGGGGCAGAGCACGGCGCGGACTTCGTCGTCGAGGATCTCGGCCGCGGTGCCCGGCAACGTCGCGAGACCGGCTTCCTTGGCGAGCAGCAGGTAGTCGCGCAACGGCATCCCGAGCCGGCGGGCGCCCTCGGTCACCTCCAGCGCGGTGAACCCGTGCACGTGGATCTCCGGCGCGACGGCCTTCACCGCCCGCGCCACGTCGAGGTAGTACGAGCCGTCGAAGTCGGGGTGGATGCCGCCCTGGAGGCACACCTCGGTCGCGCCGCACTCCACCGCCTCGACGACCCTCCGCTGCATCTCCTCGAGCTCGAGGACGTACGGCGCGCCGCGCAGGTTCAACGACAGCGGTCCCTTCGAGAAGGCGCAGAACCGGCACTTGTACGTGCACACGTTCGTGTAGTTGATGTTGCGGTTGCGCACGAAGGTCACCGTGTTGCCGTTGGCGCGCTGCCGCAGGTCGTCGGCGACGGCGCACACCATGGCGAAGTCGCTCCCGCGCGCGCCGAGCAACGACACGAGCTCGTCGACGCCCGGTACCTCGCCGGCGAGCACGCCGTCGAGGATCTCGCCGGTCGCGGTGCCGGCCCGGGCGGGCACGGCAGGTGGGACCGCGGTGGGCGCGAGCAATTCGGGTGGGGGCGCGTCGCCTCCCGCGGCCCACCCGTCGTCGCGGGCGAGACCCTCGGCGTCGGAGCGGACGAGCACCGGGAAGCGGACCGCGGGGTCGAGCCACGCCTCGGGATCGCTCACGTACTCCGGGTACACGGTGAGACGGGCCGCGAGCATCTTTCCCGCCGCTTCGGTCGCGGCACGCAGCCGGTCGAGCGCGGGCCAGGGGCGTTCGGGGTTCACGTGGTCCGGGGTGACGGGGGAGACGCCGCCCCAGTCGTCGATGCCGGCGGCGACCAGCGCGCCGAGATCGTCGGAGAGGTTGGGCGGCGCCTGGAGGTGCACGGCACCGTCGAGCACGAGCCGGGCCGCGGCGATCGTCCAGAGGAGCTCCTCGTCCGGGCACGGCGCGCAACGGTGCATGGCGGTCCCGGGCTTGGGCAGGAAGTTCTGGACGATCACTTCCTGCACGTGCCCGTGGCGCCGGTGCGAGTCACGGATGGCGACGAGCGCGTCGAGGCGCTCGTCGCGCGTCTCGCCGATGCCGGCCAGGATCCCGGTGGTGAACGGGATCCTGGCCTCTCCGGCGGCCTCGAGCGTCTCGAGACGGCGGGCGGGCGTCTTGTCGGGCGCCCCGTGGTGGGGCCCACCCCGTTCGCCGAGCCGCTCGGCAAGGGTCTCGATCATCGCCCCCTGGGACGGGCTCACCGCCCGGAGGCGTTCGAGGTCCGGGCGCGACAGCGCTCCGGCGTTGGCGTGGGGGAGGAGCCCGGTCTCGTCGAGCACGAGGTTGCAGGCGGCGGCGAGGTACTCGACGGTCGACGCGAACCCGTGCGCGTACAACCACTCGGCCGCGGCCGGGTAGCGGTCCTCGGGCGCCTCGCCGAGGGTGAAGAGCGCTTCGTGACATCCCATCGCGGCGCCGTGGCGCGCGATCGCCAGCACCTGCTCCAGGCCGAGGTAGGGGGCGTCGAGGTGGGCCGGCGCCTTCGCGAACGTGCAGTAGCCGCAGCGGTCGCGGCACAGCATGGTGAGCGGGATGAAGACCTTCGGCGAGAAGGTGACGCGGTCGCCGTGGAACCCGTCACGCCGCGACGCGGCCCGGGCCATGAGGTCGTCGAGCGGCGCGTCGAGGAGGTCCCGACGTTCGGCGGCTGAGAGCACGCCCACCATCCTACGACCCGACGTTCGAACCGTTCGCGTCGAATGGGAGCGCAGGCAATTCAGACACCGGCCGCCGCGGCGGCGCGGTCCACCAACCAGACGACCCGCGGTGCCTCGACCCGCGCCGCGGGCAGCTCGGCCCCCGCCACCAGCTGCTCGAACACGGCGCGCTTGGCCGCACCCTCGACGGTGAACACGACCAGCGGACACCGCCCGATCGCGGGATACGTCCAGGTGAGTCGCGGATGCGGATGGCGGTCGTCGCCCGTGGCCACCACGAAGCGGTCCGCCACCGCGAGGGCGGGGGACTCCGGGAAGAGCGACGCGGTGTGGCCGTCGGGCCCCACCCCGAGGTGCACCAGCTCGACGGGCTCCGAGCGCCGGAGCAACGCGTCGTAGGACCGGGCCGCCTCCTCGATCGTCTCGCCGGCGTGGCGCAACGAGTGGACGGACCGTGGGAGCACGTTGTCGAGGAACGCGTGACTCGCCATGCCCTCGTTGGAGTCGGGGTCGTCGACGGGCACCCAGCGCTCGTCGCCGAAGAACACGTCCGTCTCGCGCCACTCGACCGGGGCGACGTCCAGGAGCTCGTAGCACCGGCGGGCGGTGTCGCCGCCCGAGAGCGCGATCGACCGGGGCGCCTCGCCCGCCACGAGCTCGGCAAACGCCTGGGGAACGTGATCGACGACCCGGACCTCGCCGCGCATGGGAGGGATGATACGGGGATGGACCGTGGCACCCTCGACGTGTACGAGCAGCGCGCCCGCGACTGGCAGCGGCTCCGGCCGCCGCGGCGGCGTGAGGACGCGCGGGCGTTCGCGGCGCGGGTTCCCGGCGCCGGCGTGCGCGCCGACCTCGGCTGCGGCCCGGGTTCCCACACCCCGGACCTCGGCCTCCCGGTCGTCGCGGTCGACGCGGCGTTCGCGATGCTGGAGCTCGCCCGTCGGGAGGTGCCGCACGCGTGGCCCGTCCGGGCCGATCTCGAGGCGCTGCCGTTCCGCGACCGGTCGCTCGCGGGCGCGTGGGCGCGCGCGAGCTACCTGCACGTGCCCCGCGCCCGACTGCCGATGGCCCTGGCGCACCTTCACCGGGCGTTGGAGGTCGGCGCGCCCTTCGACGGGACCGTGAAGGTCGGCGACCACGACGGCCCGATGCCCGACGACGAGTTCCCGGGCCGCGTGTTCTCCCGATGGGAACCCCACGCCTTCGCCGACGTGCTCGGCGGAGCCGGGTTCGACGTCGAGGCAACCGACGTCGACGTCGAGTGGATCCGCTTCCGGTGCCGCCGGGCGCGCACGCTCCCCGACACCGTCGGCCCGGGCCTGCGCGTGCTCGTGTGCGGCCTCAACCCGAGTCTGTACGCGGCCGACGTGGGGATCGGGTTCGCCCGCCCCGGCAACCGGTTCTGGCCCGCCGCACTCGACGCCGGGCTCGTGACCAAGGACCGCGACCCCTTCCACGCGTACGTCCACGACCGCGTGGGCATGACCGACCTCGTGAAGCGCGCGGCGGCGGCCGCGAGCGAGCTCACCGCCGGCGAGTACCGGGCCGGCGCGGCCCGCGTCGAGCGACTCGTGCGGTGGCACGAACCCGGCGCAGTGGTCTTCGTCGGGCTGGCCGGTTGGCGCGCCGCGGTCGACCGGCGGGCCGTCGCGGGCTGGCAGCCCGGTGGCTTCGGCGGCCGCCCCGCCTACGTGATGCCCTCCACGAGCGGGCTCAACGCCCGTACCCCGCCGAGCGCCCTGGCCGCCCATCTCCGTACGGTGCGGGACGCGGTCGGCCCCGCTACACGCGCGTGAGCACGTCGCAGCCGTCGTCGGTGACGAGGATCGTGTGCTCGAACTGCGCCGACGGCAGGAGATCGGCCGTCACCGCGGTCCAGCCGTCGTCCCACATCCTGCATCGCCAGTCGCCCATGTTGATCATGGGCTCGATGGTGAACGTCATCCCGGGCTCCATGACCGTGGACGCGGCGGGGTCGTAGTAGTGGCGTACCTGGAGGTTCGAGTGGAACTGCTCGCCGATGCCGTGCCCGACGAACTGGCGCACGACGCCGAACCCGTTCGCGGTGGCGTGCTCCTCGATCGCCCGTCCGATGTCGGAGAGCGGCCGCCCCGGCCGTACCGCGTCGATGCCACGATCCAGGCACTCCTCGGTCACCTGCACGAGCCGGCGGGAGCGGGGGTCCACCGCGCCCACGAGGAACGTGGCCGAGCAGTCGCCGTGCACGCCCCCCGTGTAGGCGGTGACGTCGAGGTTGACGATGTCGCCGTCGGCGAGCGAACGGGAATCCGGGATGCCGTGGACGACGACCTCGTTCGCCGACGTGCAGAGGCTCTTCGGGTAGTCGTGGTACCCGAGCGTGCTCGGGTACGCGCCCCGGGCGACGTAGGCCTCGTGGGCGATCGCGTCGATCTCGTCGGTGGTGACGCCCGGCCGCACCGCCGCGCCCGCGACCGCGAGCACCTCGCCGGCGACGCGACCCGCCACGCGCATGCGTTCGATGATCCCGGGGCTCTTCACCGCCGGCTCGTCGCGGTGCGGAGGAGCGCCGTCGACGTAGGGCGGCCGGGGGATCGACGCGGGCACGTCACGACGAGGGCCCACGGTACCGGATCGCACGAGGCGGAGCTTGTGGCAGCGCTTGTACTTCTGTCCGCTCCCGCACCAGCACGGGTCGTTCGACTTCACCACCCGCGGCTCACGACGACCCGCCGCACGCGCGGTCGATCGCGTAGGCGGTGAAGTCCGAGCCCCGGTCGAGAACCCGCACGCCGACGGTGTCCTCGGAGCAGCCACGGCGTCTTCGGGCCGCGAGGTCGTCGAGCAGCTGGTGCTCGTCGTGCCGGGCATCGTCGTAGGAGCGGTACACGACCACCACGTCGACCCGGCGCTTGCGGAGGAACTTCGAGTACACGGTGAGCGAACGGAAGCTGCGGTGGGCGAACCCCTCGGGGAAGAACTCGGAGTCGAGCTTGGCGCCGGCCTTCAGGTACTCGTACATCCCGACCTTGCCGTCGTACCGACGCAACACCCGGTACGTCCGGCCGGGCACGAACGCCTTCGACTTCGTGAACGCCGAGACGTTGCGGTCGGGGACGCGGCGCAGCCCGGCCCACGCGTACTCGGTGTCGAACGCGGGAGCGAACACCGCGTTGCAGAGCAACGCGACGACGAACCCGGCGACGGGCAGCCAGGCGTTGTCGCGCCGGAGTCTGCCGCGTAGGTGCTGGAGGCCGAGGACGACGAGCGGCACGAGCAGGAGGACCGCCCGGGGCAGGATCGTGTCGGCGAGGTTGAAGGCTTTCGTCGCCGCGGCCGTCGCCTCGTAGACGGGGGAGGCGAGCACCAGCGCGGCCGCGGGGACCACGACCACCGTCGAGAGTGCATACCACTTGAGGAGCCGTTTCGGCTCCGGTTCCCAGAACGCGCGCACCAACACGAGCACGAGCAGGATCGGGAACAGCACCACGACGTGCGTGAGCTGCGCCATGGCCGCGAAGAGCGCCGCGAGCGCCGGGCGTCCCCGCCGCCAGTACATGATCGCCACGAACGCGAACGCCATCGCCCACACGAAGGGGAGCTGCGCGTTGATCACCGCGACGACGAGGCACGGGTTGACGAGCGCCGCCGCGGCCCACCAGCCCCGGCCGAGCTCCGGGAAGGCGGCGAACATCGCGAACCCCAACCCGACGGAGCCGAGGACGAGCGCCAGCGTGACGCTCCACTCGCCGAACAGCGGCCAGAGCAACGCCGAGAACATCCACGGGAAGAACCCGTACGGGAAGGTGTACGCGGCACCGCCGGCGAGCGGGATGTGGAACGGCACGCCGTGGCCGTGCCAGAGGCTCTTGGCGAGGAACCACACGTGTGCGTAGTTGCTCACCGAGTCGTGCGAGACGAAGAGCGGCAGCGCGAGCAGCATTCCGAGGATGCCGATCCACCCGGCCACGACGACCGCGAACGCGATCCGGCCGCTCGGGCTCTCGGCGCGCCGATCTCGCCGGCCCTCGACGCTCGGGGCGGGGACAGCTCGAACGGGCGCTGCGGTAGCGTCGGTGCTCGTCATGGTCTCGGCTCGAGGGATGTCACCGGAGCTTCCCGTGACCTCCGGTGGAACCCGTGAGATTCTCGCACGTTTGGCGGCCGGAGGTGGGGTTGGCCTCGTCGCGATCCCGGTCCTCGTCCCCGACGCGGCCGGTTCGGGCCTTGCGCTGCCGGCTCTAGCCCTGGCGGCATCGGGCCTGACGGCCTGGTACGTACAGCGCCGGGCCGGCGGCCGGATCCTCCCGCTGCTCGGCGCCGCGCTCGTGGTGGCCGCGGCGGTGGTGTTGAACGCCACGCCCATGAGCGGGTTGGTGATCGCCGAAGCCGCCGGCCTGGGGGTCGGCGTCGGGCTCGTGTGCGGGCCGGCCCGCCCCTGGTCCCGTCCCGCGACGCTGGGCCTCGCCGCCGGCGCGGTGGCGCTCGCGCTCGCCGCCCTCCTCGGGCCGGACGCCGCGCCGTTCGTGGTGGCCGGCGTGCTCGGCATCCTGGCCGCGATCGGGTCGCTCCTGGTGCCGAGCCGCCCGCCGCCCGGCCGGTGGCCCGTCCGCTTGTCGGCCGCGGGGGCGGTGTTGGTGCTGGTCGCCACGATCTCCTGGGTGGGGGCGAACGACCCGGCGGTCGCGTGGTTCGGCCCGCAGGTCAGCCACGGGTCGCGCCACGTGCGGGCGGTCGCCATCACGTTCGACGACGGACCGAACGCGGGCTCCACGCTGCGCATCGCCCGCATCCTCGACGCGCACGGCGCCAAAGGGGCGTTCTTCGCCGTCGGCAAGGCCGTCGACCGCCGCCCGGACATCGGGCGGGCGCTGCTGGCCGACGGCCACCTCGTGGGGAACCACTCGTACGAGCACGACCAGTGGCGCTGGCTCGACCCGCGCTACCCGGAGCTCGGTCGGGCTCAGGCCGCGATCCGGCAGCGGCTCGGCGTGTGCCCGGCGCTGTACCGGCCGCCCCACGGCGAACGAACGTGGTTCGTCGCCCATCAGGTGGCAGGGGAGCACATGCAGCTCGTGCTGTGGGACGACTCGGCGGGGGACTGGGCCACGACCGACGAGCGGCTCGTGGCGCGCCGGATCCTCCGCAAGGTGAAGCCGGGCTCGATCATCCTGCTGCACGACGGGCTCGACGGCGACGTCACCGCCGACCGACGGGTCGTCGAGCGGGCGCTGCCGATCATCCTCGACGGGCTCCGGGCCCGCCACCTGCGCGTCGAGCGCCTCGACCGTCTCCTCGGCGTGCGCCCGTACCTCGCGCGCTGCTAGCCCAAGCCGTTTTGGCTGGTCAGCGGTCGCAATTTCGGACCGCCTGCTAGCCAGAACGGTGGTGCCGGCGCAGCGAGCGCAGTCCCGCCGCGGCGCCGGCCACGCCGACGGCCGTTCCGAGTGCGCCGGCCACCCCCACCGCACCGCACAGCGCTAGTGGCATGGTGAGCGAACCGCCCGCCGCGCGCTGGTCGGGGCGGCGCCCGCCGACGGCGCGGATCGCGGCGACCGGGATCATGGCGAGATCGACGAACACGTCGACCATCCGCGTGCGTGACCGGTAGACGGGAACCGGCACCACGACGTCGTTGCGCACCTTGTAGCCGAGGCGGCACAGCACGACCGCGACCTCGACGGTCTCGGAGTACTTGTAGCCCCGGTAGAAGCCGAGCGCGTCGGCGAGCGCGCCGAGACGGAAGATCCGGTACCCGGACTCGACGTCGGGGAGCGACGCGCCGGCCCACAAGGTCGCCCAGGCGCTGAGCAGGCCGTTGCCGGCCTGCTTGTAGGCAGGGTACGTCGACAGGTCGCGGCGCACGACGAGCGCGTCGAGGCCCTCGACCACGGTCAGCTTCTCCAGGTCGCTCAGCACGCTCAGCTCGTGCTGGCCGTCCGCGTCGATGGTGAACACGAGGTCGTGATCGGCGAGCTCGCCCTCGATCATCCGGTGCCGCAGGTCGGAGAACGCGAGGTGGTACGCGGCGGACATCCCCTGGTTCTCGTCGAACGTCAGCATCCGAACGTTGGAACGTCCGGGCAGCCACCGTTGCACGGCCGCGCGGGTCCCGTCGGTGGAACCGTCGTCGACCACCACGAGCTCGTCGACCTCGTCGATCAACCGGTCGAGGACGCCGACGACGGTCTGCTCCTCGTTGTACGCCGGGACGACCGCGATTCGCCGCGGCGACAGCGGGTCGCTCATCGTCTTGCCTCCTGGCGCCTCCGGCGCCGGGCCGGCAGGCCACGCTCACTGCTCGGCGGGATACCCGCCTCCCGACGCTCGCTCATCGTCTTGCCTCCTGGCGCCTCCGGCGCCGGGCCGGCAGGCCACGCTCACTGCTCGGCGGGATACCCGCCTCCCGACGCTCGCTCATGGTCACGAACGCTCCACGATCGAGATCGGGACCTCGGTGGCCGCGGGGGCGTCCATCTCCGCGAGGTACCACTCGTAGGTGAGCCGCATGCCTTCGTCGAACGCGACCTGCGGCACCCAACCCAGCTCGTCGCGGGCCCGGTCGGTCTTCACGATGCGGGCCTTGAGGTCGCCGGGCCGGGCCGGGCCGAACTCGACGGTCACGTTGCCGGTCAGCTCCTTCACGGCTTCGGCGATCTCGCGGATGCTCACGGGTTGGTCGCCGTCGAGGTTGAACGTGCGGTTCACGGCCGCGCCCGACAAGGCGAGGACGTGGGCGCGGGCCAGGTCGCCGACGTAGACGAGGAAGCGCTCCTGCGTGCCGTCGCCGTCGATGTGCAGCGGCTCGCCGCGAAAGGCCCGCTGGAAGAACGCGGCGGCCACGCAGTTGTCGCGCATCCGCGGCCCGTACGGCACGCCGTACCGAAGGATCGTGTACGGGCGGTCGTAGAGCGTGTGGTAGTCGCGGCACATCATCTCGGACGCGACCTTCGTGGACACGTAGAGATGGCGGTCGGTCTCCGGGTCGAAGGGCGTGGTCTCGTCGACGAGGTGCCCACGCGTCGCCGCGTACACCCACACGGTGCTCGCGAGGATCACGCGGCCGGCCTCGGCGCGGCGCGTCGCCTCGAGCACGCTCGCGGTGCCGGCGACGTTGAGCGTGACGCTGTCGACCGGGCGCTCGAACACGTGGTTCACGTCCGCGATGGCCGCCAGGTGCATGACCGCGTCCATGCCCCGCACGGTCTCGGTCAGGGCCTCGGTGTCGAGGATGTCGACCGGGACCCACTCCGCCTCGGCACGGTGCGGCGCGACCGGGTCGAGCACCCGCACGTCGTGGCCGGCGTCGAGCAACGCGTCGATGACGTGCGAGCCGATGAAACCTGAGCCGCCGGTGACGGCAACCGTCTGCTTCACGGTCGTGTGCTTCCTCTGGTCGGGGCCGGAGCCGGGTCGGGACGGTGACGCTGCTTACGGTTGGGAGATGCTGGCACGTTCGAGCGCGGCGGCGAGGGATTCCACCACGATCTCGACCTGCTCGTCGGTCATCACGGCCGACACCGGCAGGCAGACGTGCCGGGCGCAGAGCCGCTCGGCGCCGGGGAGGGGGCCGTCGGCGTAGCGCTCGAACACGGGCTGCCGGTGCAGGGGTGTGTCGTAGACCTCGCCGGACAGGCCGACGCCGTACTCGCTGCGCAGCGTCGCCTTGAGCTCGGCCCGATCGACACCTTCGGGGAGAAACACCACGTACTTGTAGAAGTTGCACCGGTCGCCGGCGGGGACCCGCAGCGGGGTCAGCGGCAGCGAGGCGATCGCGGCGTCGTAGAGCGCGGCGACGTGCCGGCGGTGCTCGACGAACTCGTCGAGCCGGTTGAACTGCGAGAGGGCGATGGCCGCGTGCGGCTCGCTCATGCGCCAGTTGTAGCCCAGGCGGGTGTGGAGGTTGGTGAGGAACGAAGCCTTCCCTTGGTCACGGTAGATGCGGGCCTCGTCCGCGACGCGGTCGTCGTCGGTGAGGATCATCCCCCCTTCTCCGCCCGCCATGACCTTGGTGGGGTAGAAGGAGAACGACCCCGCGACGCCGAAGGTCCCGGCGAACCGGCCCTCACGGGCCGAGCCGTGCGCGTGGGCGGCGTCCTCGAAGCAGAAGATGCCGGCGTCGGCGCAGATCTGCTGGATCTCACCGATCGCCGGCGTGACGAGGCCCGCGATGTGGACGACGATCACGCCCGCCGTATCCGGGCCGATCGCCGCCCGAAGCGCGTCGGGCGCCACGGCCATGGTGGCGGGATCGCAGTCGACGAACTTGATCCTCGCCCCGGCCGCCAGGGCGGCCGCCGCGGTGGCGAAGAACGTGTTGGCGGGAACCAGCACCTCCTTGCCCTCGACGCCGAGCGCGCGCAACGGGATCTCGATCGCACTGGTTCCCGAGCTCACCGCGATCGCGT
This sequence comes from Acidimicrobiia bacterium, assembly GCA_046331155.1. GTDB lineage: Bacteria > Actinomycetota > Acidimicrobiia > IMCC26256 > CAWATG01 > JAXLRK01. The sequence goes on along the minus strand of JAXLRK010000001.1, from coordinate 2,071,251 downwards.
GGGCGGCACCGTGGTAGGCCGCGAAGCGCTCCTCGAGCTGCTGGCCCAACTTGCCGAGCGTGAGCTGGCCGGTGGAGAGGCAGTCGTCGATCTGGCGGAGGATCCACTCCCGGTCCTCGGGTGGGAAGTGGACCGCGGCCGGGGGGACTCGCATCAGGATCGACCCCGCGATCGACCTCGCGATCGACTTCGCGATCGACTTCGCGCGGCGATCCGAGCGGCGGCGGACTTGGATCGTTCGGCGGGCATTCCGCTCCTGTCTCGTGCTCCCCGGGGAGGGCGACTCGCCCTACATGTTGGGACGCCAGGGTAGTCGCGCCGGGCGCCCGGACCGCATTCGCCCGGCCCGCCCGGTTCATCCCAGCTCGGCGCGGCGTTTCTCGAGCGTGGCCAGGCAGTCCTGGTAGGAACGGGCGAACGAGTCCACACCTTCACGCTCGAGGGTGTCGGTCACGTCGTCGTAGCTCACGCCGGCGCCGGCCAGCTCCCGGAACACCCGTTCCGCGCCTTCGAGGTCGTCGGTCAGCGTCCCCGGACGCGGGTCGCCGTGGTCCCGCAAGGCGTCGACGGAGGCCTGGGCCAGGGTGTTCACCGTGTCGGGCCCGACGAGCTCGTCGACGTACAGCGTGTCGGGGTACGCGGGGTTCTTGGTGGAGGTGGACGCCCAGAGCGGCCGCTGCAACCGGGCACCCCGCGCCGCCAACGCCTCCCAGCGCGGGCCGGCGAACGCCTCCTCGAACACCCGGTAGGCGAGCTTGGCGTTGGCGACCGCCAGCTTCCCCCGCAACGGATGGCCCGCGGGCAGGCGCTTGTCGGTCTCGGTGTCGACCCGGCTCACGAAGAACGAGGCCACCGACGCCACCGTCGAGGGATCGCCGCCGTTCGCGACGAGCTGCTCCAGGCCCCGCAGGTACGCGTCGATCACGGCCCGGTGCCGGTCGAGCGAGAAGATGAGCGTCACGTTCACGTTGATTCCCGCGGCGACGGTGGCGGTGATCGCGGGGAGACCGGCGAGCGTGCCGGGGATCTTGATCATCACGTTGGGGCGTCCGATGCGGTGGTGGAGCGCGGCCGCGGCGGCGATGGTCCGGTCCGTGTCGTGGGCGAGCTCGGGCGAAACCTCGACCGAGACGAACCCGTCGGCGCCGGCGAGCCGGTCGTAGGTGGGGCGCAGAACGTCGGCCGCGCCCGCGATGTCGTGCTCGACGAGCTGCCAGTACGCGTCGTCGATCGACACGCCGGACAGGTTCCGGAGCTGCGCGTCGTACGCGTCGCCACCGGCCATCGCCTTCTCGAAGATGGTCGGGTTCGACGTGACGCCGCGGATCCCGTCGCCGTCGACCAGCGCGGCGAGCCCCCCGTCACGTACGAGCGCCCGGGTGAGGTTGTCGTACCACGGGCTCTGGCCGAACTCGTTGAGCGCTGCGATCGCGTTGGTCGTCGTCGCCATCATGGGCCTCCTTGGTGCGGTCACAGCACCAGGTCGAGGAGCACCGTCGCCCGCTCCACGACGTGCTCGACGGTGATGCCGAGGTTCGCGAGCGCCACCTCGCCGGGCGCGGAGGCGCCGAACCGGTCGATGCCGATCGCGTCGTCGGCGTAACGCGCCCACCCGAGCGTGACCCCCGCCTCGACCGACAGCGTCGGAACGCCCGGTGGGAGCACGCCGTCGCGGTAGGCGTCGGGCTGGGCGGCGAACAGGTCCCAGGACGGCATCGACACCACCCGCACGCCCAACCCGCGTGCCGTGAGCGCGTCGCGGGCGTCGACGCACACCGAGACCTCCGAGCCCGTGCCGATCAGCACCAGGTCGAGGCGACGACCGGCTTCGGGTGCGAGCGTGTAGGCGCCGGCCGCCACGCCCTCGGCCGCGAGCGCCGCGGTGCCGTCGAGGACCGGGAGCTTCTGGCGGCTGAGCACGAGGCCGGTCGGCCCCTCGCCGTTGACGTGGATCCGCCAGGCGGCCGCGGTCTCGTTGGCGTCGGCGGGCCGGATCAGGCGCAGCCCCGGGATCGCCCGCAGCGACGCCAGGTGCTCGACGGGCTGGTGCGTGGGGCCGTCCTCGCCCACGCCGACCGAGTCGTGGGACCAGACGAACGCGACCTTCGCCTCGCTCAACGCAGCGAGCCGCACGGCCGGGCGCATGTAGTCGCTGAAGACGAAGAAGGTGCCGCCGAACGGGAGCACACCGCCGTGCAGCGCCATGCCGTTCATGATCGATCCCATGGCGTGCTCGCGCACGCCCCAGTGCACCTGCCGGCCGCCGAACCGGTGAGTGCTCACCGTTTCGGCCCCTTTGAGCGCGGTGCCGGTGTTGCCGGTCAGGTCCGCGCCGCCGCCGACGAGACCGGGCACGACGTCGAGGACGGCGTTCAGCGTGTCGGCGCACGCCACGCGCGTCGCGACCTGTTCGCCCGCGCTCCACGTCGGTAGCTTCGTCTCCCAACCCTGCTGCCCGGTGCCTGCGAGGCACAGCTCGTAGTCCTCGGCGAGCGCAGGCTCGCCGGTGTGCAGCGCGATCCGGCGCCGTTCCCACGCCTCGCGCGCCGGCGCGCCCTGACGCCCGGTCCGGCGATACCACGCGAGCACGTCGTCGGGCACGGAGAACTCCGCCGCGGGCAAGCCGAGGATCTCCTTGACCGCGGCCACCTCGTCGGCACCGAGCGGTTCGCCGTGCGCCTTGGCGGAGTCGGTGACCTTGGGCGACGGGTAGCCGATGTGGCTGCGCAGCACCACGAGCGAGGGCCGGTCCGTCTCGGCGATGCCGTCGCGCAGGCCGCGCTCGAGCGCGTCGAGGTCCTCGGCCGCCTCGCCGAGACGCACGACGTGCCAGCCGTAGGCCTCGAAGCGCTTCGGCACGTCGTCGGTGTACGCGAGCTCGGTCGGCCCGTCGATCGTGATGTGGTTGTCGTCGTAGACGTAGACCAGGCGGCCGAGACCGAGATGGCCGGCGAGCGACGCGGCCTCGTGGCTCAGGCCCTCCTCGAGGTCGCCGTCGCTGCAGATCGCGAACACGTGGTGGTCGACGATCTCCGGACCGAAGCGGTCACGCAGGTGCGCCTCGGCGAGGGCCATCCCGACGCCGTTGGCGAAACCCTGGCCGAGCGGGCCGGTCGTGACCTCGACGCCCTTCGTGTGGTGGACCTCCGGGTGGCCGGGCGTGCGCGAGCCCCACTGCCGGAAGGCCCGGAGGTCGTCGAGCTCGAGGCCGTGGCCGGTGAGGTACAGCATCGAGTAGAGGAGCATCGAGGCGTGGCCGGCCGAGAGCACGAACCGGTCGCGGTCGGGCCAGTCGGACGCTCCGGCGTCGTAGCGCATGACGCGCGACCACAGGACGTGGGCGAGCGGGGCGAGGGCCATCGGCGTGCCCGGGTGGCCGGAGTTCGCCTTCTGCACCGCGTCCATGGCCAGGCCGCGCACGACGTCGACCGCGCGCCGCTCGAGCTCCTGGCCGACCGTCCCGGCTCCGTCGACTACGGGCGGTCCTTCGATGGCAGGTGACAACCCGGGGCCCCTTTCTCCTCCGCGCTTCGCACACTACGCGGCCGCGGGCGGCCGGCGGGGAACCTTTCCCGTCGGCGTCCTCGTTCCCGTCCCGGGCCCCGGCCAAACGGTCCGGCGACCGGGCCGGTCACCGGAACAGGGCCATGCTGGCCGTGAAGCCGTGGACGAAGTTGCGCCGCCCGACCGGCCCCAGCTCGCCCGCGCAGAAGGCACCCGCCAGAGGAAGCGGCCCGAGCAGGTCCTCGATGGTGGCCGCGTCGTGGTCGTCGGTCCCGAAGAACGCTCGGCCGCGGCCGTTGCAGGTGAAGAGGAGTACCCCCCGGGCGTCGGCGTCCGCGAGCAGCGCCCGCAGGTCGTCGTCCGCCGCGGCCGCGTCGCGGATGTGGAACTGCACCGTCTGGCCGACGGTCGCGGTGTCGCCGATCGCCAGCGCTCCGTTCTCGCGGTGGACGCCGAGCACGTTGCGAACGAGGAAGTCGCCGCGTTCGAAGTCCGCCTTGTGCTCGTCGACGACCAACCCGACGTGGAGCCCGCGGCGGATCAGCTCGCGCTCGCCCTCACCGGACGACACGGCGAGCTCCGCGAGCCGTTCCATCGCCGATACGCCACCGAGCTCCTCGATGACGTTGTGCTGCGCCCTGGTGATCGTGAACGGACGCCCGATCGGCCGGCAGCCCTGCGACACGAGTGGTTCGACGGGCAATCCGTGGCCGACGAACACGCCGACCGCACCGTGCGCGACCACGGCGTCCTGGAACACGATCCGGTTGCCACCACGGCCCGCGGCGGAGGCCATCCCGCCGATGATCCGGAGCTCCGGGTGCGCGGTGCTCGCCTCTGCCGCGAACGCGTCGGCCGGGAACGAGAAGGGTTCGGCGAAGAGGAGCAGGGTGTGGGCGTCCGTAGCGCCCTCGGGCCAGCCGACGACCGCCGGCCCATCGGCCGTGTCGGAGGTCTCGAACCGTGCCGGTGTCAGCGACGCGTCGGGGCAGTGTGCCGCGAAGGCGGCGATCGCGGGCCCGTCCTCGACCTCGCGCGCGCCGCCCGCGACGGCGACCGCGCCGCCGCCGACCATCGCGCGCGGCTCGAGGATCCGGTACAGCGCGGTGGTGACGTCCTCCAGCGCGCCGAGGTGGTGCGCCGACGTGAAGACGACGACGAGGTCGGCGCGCTCTCCACCGAGCTGCTCGAGCACCTCCCCGGCGACCTCGCCGACGGCCCGGGTGGCGAGCGGATGCTCCGACAGCGCCGCCGCGAACGAGTTCATCGCCCGCACCGTACCCCCGCCCGCAATCGGTAGCGGTTCGTGTCGAATACGAAACGATCCGCTACCGATTGACGCGATTGCCCGCGGACGTCAGACGTTCTTCAGGCGCTGGCCGAGCGTGGCCAGGAGCGTGTTGGCGTTGGACGACGAGAACTCGTCGTTGATCGACACGACCATCAGCGTCTCGATCGCGCGGCCGTTGTGCATGAAGACGAACGTGAACAACACCGGGATCGACTGGCCCTGGGCCGAGATCGTCATGGTCTGCGTCCGACCCTTGGTGGCCACGCCGGTGACGCTCGAGTCGACCGTGCCGGCCGCGCCGGTCTCGATCGTCCCCCCGGCCGGGGCGTTGGACTGCATCTGCTTGTCGAGGTAGGCGATGAACCCGTCGAGCAGGCACTCGCTGACGAGCCCCCACGCCTTGTCGGCGACCTTCTTCGTGGTGTAGAGCTGGGCCTGGTCGCTGAGCTGCGAGTTGTCGGCGGAGGCCCAGTCGCTCGAGGCCCTCGCGGTCTCGAACTTCTTGAACGCCTTGAACGCCTTCTTCGAGGTGCCGCACTTCGCCGCCAGGGCGTTGAGCGTCTTGTCGGAGCTGCTGTCGGACGACGACGCCTTGGGCTGGCGTGTCCAACCGGCCGGGACGTCCGAGGCCCGCACGACGAGCGCCTTCACCTGCTTCTGGTCGGCCTTCTTGTCGGCCGCCCGCGTGGCGGAGCGCGCCGCGGCCGGCAGGGCTGTGCCGGCGACGAGGGTGCCGGCGACGACGGTCGCGGTGACGAGCAGACGGCGGGTTCGCATGGTGGCCTCCGAGCGGGAACGGGTTCGCGACCCTATCGGCCCGGAACGGGCCGGGCTGGAGCGGGAAACCCGGTCTCAGCCCCGGATCAGCACGATCTCCACCGTCTTCGGGCCGTGCACGCCGAAGGTGGTCTTCATCTCGAGGTCGCCGGTCCGGCTCGGCCCACCCACCCAGGTGAGGGCGCTCGGAAGGGGACCGGTTGCCTCGGCCGTGGCGATCGCCTCCGGGAAGGTCTCGACGATGGTGGCGGTCCGCACGGCACAGACGTGCACCGGGGGCAGGAGGCTCGTGGCCCGCGGCATCCCCGGACCGCAGGACAGGGCGATCGAACCCCGTTCGGCGACCGCGAGCAGCGAGCCGGTGACGCCGGCGCCGGCCGTGGCCAGCCGCTCGTCCCAACCCGGTTCGTCGGAACGCAGCACGGCGGCGCCGGCGGCCGCCAGCGCGCGGTCGAGACCGAGGTCGCGCAGGAGCGGATCAGCCACCGGGACGGCCACGTCCGCCCCGCGCGCGTGCCCGCGCGCGAGCTCGACGATCCGCTGCGCGGCCTCCGGCGCGTCGAAGGGCCCGTGCACACCGCACCGGTTGGCCCGCATGCGCTCGGCGAACGCTTCGACGACCGTGCTCACCACAGGCCCCCTGGACGGCCGGCCGAATCGGCCCGGTCCGCCCACCGCTGCCGGAACGACCGGGCCGCGGGCAGCGGCAGGTCGCGCGACGCGGTCCAGCCGCGCACCCCCGGTAGGCGCCGCCCGCGGCCGAGACGGGTCGCCCACCCCTGCTTCCCCAGGAGCCGGGCCGCGGCCCGGCCGGCGGCCGCGCTCGCGCGATAGCCGGCCTCCGAGGCCCACACGCGGCCCCAGAGCCCGAACCCGACGCGCCGGAACGATCGCGGGCCCGTAGCCCGCGCCGCGATCGGTGCGTCCGGCCGGCGCCCCGGGGCGGCCGGGGAGCCACCGGCTCGCAGGTCCGCGCGCAGGTGCACGAGCAGGTCGGCGAGCGGGATGCGTGACGGACAGGCGTCCGTGCACGCGCCGCACAACGACGACGCGTACGGCAGGTCGCCGCCCTCCGCTCCCGCGCTCAACAGCGGCGTGAGGATCTTGCCCATCGGCCCGCTGTAGACCGCGTCGTAGGCGTGCCCGCCGATCCGGCGGTACACCGGGCAGACGTTGAGGCACGCGCCGCAACGGATGCAGGCGAGCATCTCCTCGTACGGCGTACCGAGCAGGTCGCGGCGGTTGTGGTCGAGGAACACGACGTGGAGCTGCTCGGGCCCGTCCTGCTCGCCGGGCCGGCGCGGGCCGGTGATCATCGACAGGTAGTTGGACATCGGCTGGCCGGTCGCGCTCATCGTGAGCACCGGGAGGAGCACACCGAGATCGGCGAAGCGCGGGATCACCTTCTCCACCGGCATCACGGTCACCTGGATGCGCGGGAGCGAGGTGCAGAAGCGCCCGTTGCCCTCGTTGGTGACGACGACGATGGTCCCGGTGTCGGCGGCCACGAAGTTGGCGCCGGTCACGCCCATGTCGGCCTCGAGGAACCGGCGGCGGAGGTGGTCGCGCGTCCACGCGGTGAGCGCCTCGCGCTCGACGGGCAGCGGCTCGCCCGCCTCCGCCGACAGCACCGCGGCGATCTGCTCGAGAGTCTTGTGGATCGCGGGCGTGATCATGTGCGACGGGCGCTCGCCCGCGACCTGCACGATGTACTCGCCTAGATCGCTCTCGACCACCTCGATGCCCGCACCCTCCAACACGTCGGCGAGATCGATCTCCTCGGTGGCCATCGACTTCGACTTCACGACCCGCCGCACGTCCTCGCGGTACGCGATGCCGAGGACGATCGCGCTCGCCTCGGCCGGCGTCGACGCCCGGTGCACCACCGCCCCGAGCGACTCCAGCGTCGCCTGGAGGCGGTCGAGCCAGCCGTCGAGGTCGGCCAGGGTCTCGCGGCGGATCTCGGCGACCCGGTCCTTGAGGTCCGCGTGGTGCTCCTCCACCGCGCGTGCGGTGTAGAGCCGTTGGTCGAGGTTGCGCAGCGCGCGCTGCATCTCGGGGTCGGCGATCGACGCGGCGGCTCGCTCGCCGATCGACGCGCCGGGCAGCACCACCCGGTGCGTCACGGCAACCCCCGCGCCAGCAGGTCGGCGAGGTGGATGGGCGTCGGTCCCACGCCCGTCCGCCGCTGCCTGCCGGCCAGGTGCATCAGGCACGCCCCGTCGGTGCTCACGAGGAACTCGGCGGTCGTGGTCGCCGCGTGGCGCAGCTTGTCGTCCGCGAGTGCACCGGAGATCTCGCCGTGCTTGACCGCGAAGGTGCCGCCGAACCCGCAGCACGTCTCCGACTCCGGCATCTCGACCACGGCCGCCCCCGCCGCCTCGAGCAGCACGCGCGGCTGGGCGCGGATCCCGAGATGACGCAACCCGTGGCACGCGTCGTGGAACGTCACCGTGTTCGTGACGCGAGCGCCGACGTCGGTGACGCCGAGCTCGTCGACGAGGTACTGCGACAGCTCGAAGGTCTTCGCCGCGACCCTCTCGGCCCGCCGCGCCAGGTCACCCGGGAGGAGTTGCGCGTACCAGTGACGGACCGTCCCCGAGCAGGAGCCCGAGGGCCCGACGACCGCGTCGTACGGCTCGAAGACCTCGACGAAGCGCCGCGCCAGCGGGACGGCGGCCTCCGGCTCGCCCGAGTTGACCGCCGGCTGGCCGCAGCAGGACTGCGCAGCCGGGAACTCGACGCTGCACCCCGCCGCCTCGAGGAGGCGGACCGTCGCCACCGCGGTGTCGGGGAACAGCTGGTCCGCGAGGCAGGTGACGAACAGGGCGACGGTCGGCATTCCCAGAGGCTATCGGCGTACGGGCACGCCTCCGATCCACACGGCCCGCAGCTCGCCCGTGTCGGGATCGAGGGCGACGACGTCGGCGCGGGTACCCGGCGCGAGCGTTCCCCGGCCCGCGAGCCCGAGCGCGGCCGCCGGTACGGCCGCCGCCATCGCCGACGCCCGGGACACCGGGACACCCAGCGCCACGACGTTGCGCACCGCGGTGTCGAGGTGCAGCACGCTGCCCGCGAGAGTGTCGGTACCGGCGACGTACGCGGCGCCGTCGCGCGCCACGGTCGTCGTCCCGTCGACCGCGACCGCGTCGGTCACCAGCGCGACGTTCGGCTTGCGGGCAATGGCCAGCCGCAGTGCCGCTGGGTGCACGTGCACGAGATCGGCGATGAGCGTGGGGGTGAGCCGGTCGTCGTCCAGCGCCGCGCCGGGCAGGCCGGGCTCGCGGTGGTGCAGGGGGCCCATCCCGTTGAAGAGGTGCGTCACCATGCTCGCCCCCGCGTCGACTGCCGCGCGCGCGAGGTCGTAGCTCGCGCGCGATGACCGAGCGCGACCACCACGCCGCGTTCGCGCAGGAGGCGGATCCCGGCGAAGCCGGGATCCGCCTCCGGGGCCAGGGTGACGATCCGGATCAGCCCCGGGAACGCGTCGAGCAGCTCGCGCAACCACCCGAGCTCGACCGGACGCACGAGGTCGACGGGGTGCGCACCGGGCGCGGCCCCGAGGAACGGCCCTTCCAGGTGGACGCCGAGGATCTCGGGGAGGTCGGCCCGGCCGGCCGCCGCGGTCCGCGCCGCGGCGAGCGCCGCGAGCATCCGGGGGTACTCGTCGAGCGGCGCGGTGCAGACGGTCGGGCAGTAGGCGGTGACACCGTGCGCGGCGAGCGAGCGCCCGGCGCGCTCGAACTGCTCCGGCGTCGCGCTCGCGAAGTCCACGTCGTCGACGCCGTTCACCTGGAGGTCGACGAACCCGGGCGCGAGCACGACGCCGCGGCCGTCGATCACGTCACCGGATGGTGGCCCACCGGACGGCACGTCACCGGGCGAATCGGGGAGCTCGCCGCCTGCCGCGCCGGCGGTGCCCGCTTCGACGATGCGACCGGTGTGGCAACGCAGCCACGGCACCCCGATGTGGTGTACTGACCGCGCTGTGCCCCCCGACATCGAGCTCGACGATACCTTCGACGCCGGCGACGAGACCGCGGAGCAACCGGTCGCGTCGCCGGAACCGCCGACAGGATCGGAGCCGCCGGAAGGATCAGAGCCGTCGCCGGAACCGGTGGGCGGACCCGAGGAGCCGGAAGCGGCCGAGGAGCCGGAAGCCGCCGAGGAGCCGGAAGCGTCCGAGCCGAGGTTCTCGGTCTCACGGCGCACCGAGCTGATCGTCAGCGCGATCGTCCTCGCCGCCGCGGTCGGGTTCGTCCTCTGGCAGCTCTCCCCGCGCGACGTCTTCCGCAACTCCACGCCGACCGGTGGCGACATGGGCGCGCACGTGTGGGGCCCGGCGTACCTGCGCGACCACCTGCTCCCGCACGGCCGGCTGTCGGGCTGGTCGCCCGACTGGTTCGCCGGATTCCCGGCGTTCCGCTTCTACATGGTCGTGCCCGCGCTGCTCATCGCGCTCCTGTCGTACGTCCTGCCCTACGGGATCGCCTTCAAGCTCGTGGTGATCACCGGAGCGGTGTCGCTGCCGGCCTGCGTCTTCGTGAGCGCGCGGTTGTTCGGGGCCCGGTTCCCCGTACCCCAGGTGCTCGCGGCCTTCACGCTCCCGTTCCTCTTCGACACCAGCTACCTGATCTACGGCGGCAACATCGGTTCGACCCTGGCGGGCGAGTTCGCGTTCGCCTTGTCGTTGTCGTTCGCGGTGCTGGCGCTGGGCGTCGTGAACCGCGGGCTCGCGACCGGCCGGCACCGCGCCCTCGCGGCCGTGCTCCTCGCGTTGGCGCTGCTCTGCCACATCATCCCCGCGTTCTTCTGCGCGACGGGCTGCGTCGTGCTGCTGCTCATGCGCGCCGACCGCAGCCGGCTGCGTTGGGCCGTCGCCGCGGGTGGCACGGCTCTGCTCCTGGCCTCGTTCTGGCTCCTGCCGTTCGTCGCGCAGCGCGCCTGGTTCAACGACATGGGCTGGGTCAAGCGCACCGACTACGTGAACGCCCTCGCGCCGGACCACCTCCGGGTCGCGCTCTCGTTGGCGGCAGCCGGCCTCGTGATCGCCGCGTTCCGGGGCAGCCGGCTCGGCGTCTTCCTCGGGGTGATGGCCGTGATCGGGGCAGCCGCGTTCGTGCTCCTGCCGACGGCCGCGCTCTGGAACGCGCGGCTCCTGCCCACGTACTACCTCTGCGTCTACCTCCTGGCCGGTTTCGGGGTCGGCGAAGGGGCCCGCTGGGCGCTCGAGGTGGTGCGACTGCCGAGCGGCACCCGGGCCGGCGCCGTGATCGCCGTCCCCCTCGTCGTGAGCGTGGTCGTCCTGTACCAGGTGGCCCTGCCGCTCGACCTCGTTCCGTGGAGTCACCCGGCGCCGGCCGACCGCAGCATCATCAGCTACTGGCCCGCCGCCGACTTCAAGGGGTACGAGTCCGCGCCGGCGTACGGCGAGTACCGAGAGCTGATCCGCACGATGGCCTCGATCGGCGGGAGCCGGGGCTGCGGACGCGCGTTCTGGGAGTACGGCACCGACTTCCTCAACCGCTACGGCACCACCATGGCGCCGATGCTGCTGCCGCACTGGACCGACGGCTGCATCGCGTCGATGGAAGGGCTCTACATGGAGTCCTCGCTCACGTCACCGTTCCACTGGCTGCTCCAGTCGACCCTGTCGACGCAACCGTCGCGCCCGCAGCGCGACCTGCCCTACGGCGGACTCGACGTGCCGCTCGGGGTGCAACAGCTCCGGCTGATGGGCATCCGTTACTACCTCGCGTTCTCGCCCGCCGCCGTCGCCGCGGCGCGCAGCGAGCCGGGGCTCGAACGCATCGGTTCCACCGGCGGGTGGGAGATCTACGAGGTGAAGGACTCGCCGCTCGTCGCCGGCGTCGGGAACCTCCCCGCGGTGTACCACGGCCCGAAGTCCTGGCGGGCGGCGGCCATCGACTGGTTCCAGCACCCGGACCGTTGGTCCACCCCGCTCGCTCGCTCCGGTCCCGCCTCCTGGCCCCGGACCCGCTCGACCGCCGCGCTCCCGGAGCAACCGACCCCGGTCGCGCAGGTGTCGAACGTCCACACCGACGACGACCGGATCTCCTTCGACGTCGACCGGATCGGCACGCCGGTCGTCGTGCGGGTCTCCGCCTTCCCGAACTGGCAGGCGAGCGGGGCGCGCGGGCCGTGGACCGTCGCACCGAACTTCATGGTCGTGATCCCCACCAGGCATCACGTGTCGCTGCACTACGGGCGCATCCCGCTCGACGTCCTCGCGAACCTGCTGACGCTGGCGGGCCTCGTGCTGGTCGTCGTGCTGGCCCGCCGGCCGACGCCCGTCATGGCCGAACGGCACTCGCTGTTCTTCGAGGACGAACCGCTGTGACGTGGCTCCGCCGCGCCGGTGTCATCCCGGCCTTCCAGCTCACCGTCGACGCGAGCGTCCTCACGACGCTGCGTACGGCCGGACTGCCGGTCGCGGGCGCGGACGCGGCCGCCGTCCTCGCGGGCGGGCTCGCCGAGTACGCGCTCGCGTCCGCGGTCGCGCGCGAGGGGCGCGCCGGCGACGACCCGCACATCGCCCACGTCCGGTACCCGCGGGTCGCGGTCGCGATGGTCGGCGCGTCGCTCGTCGTCGACGTCGCGGTGTGCTCCGCGGTGGAGCGGTTGGCGCGGCGCCGGGTCGCGCACCCGCTCGTGTTGGCCAAGGTCGCGTCGAGCTCGAGCGCGATCCTCGCCCGGTTCGTCGTGCAACGCACGCTGTTGGCCTACGAGCTGCGCGGCCGCGTCGCGGCCCGGGCCGAACCGGCGCCGGCGCCCGGCGACGTCCGGCTCAGCGTCGTGATCCCGGCGTTCCACGAGGCCGACCGCGTCGGCACCGCGGTCGCCACGCTGCGAGCGGAGCTGGCCGACGTCGACGCCGAAGGCGGCCTCGAGATCGTGGTGGTGGACGACGGGTCGGCGGACGGCACCGCCGCCGCCGCCGAACGCGCCGGGGCCGACGTCGTGCTCGCCCACGCCTACAACCGCGGGAAGGGTGCCGCCGTCCGCACCGGAGTGGCGGCCGCGCGCGGGCGGACGATCGCGTTCACCGACGCCGACCTCTCGTACGCGCCCGACCACGTCCGCCGCCTGATGGTCGCGATCGAGGACGGGGCCGACGTGGCGGTCGGCAGCCGCAGCCATGCCCACAGCACGACCGACGCGATGCGATCGCCGCTGCGACGCGTCGGCAGCGCGGGGTTCAACGCGCTCACCCGGCCCCTGCTGATCGGCGGGTACCGCGACACGCAGTGCGGCGTGAAGGCGTTCCGCAGCGACGTCGCGCGCTCGCTGTTCCGGCGCACGCGCATCGACGGCTTCGCGTTCGACGTCGAGCTGTTCCATCTCGTCGAGCGCGACGGCCTGCGGCTCGTGGAGGTCCCCGTCTCGGTGCGCCAATCGTCGGGCTCGACCGTCCGGGTCGTCCCCAACGCGGTGCGCGTCGTGCGCGACGTCGGGCGGATCCGGCGCTGGGCCGGGATGGGCCTCTACGACGACGGCGACGGCCGGGTCGGTCGCAACGGCCAGGCCGGTGGCGACGACGGCGACGATCGGTCGGACCGCGACGCCCGGTAGAGTCCGGGCATGACGCAGGTCCCGGACCCGCTCCGAATCCACGCGCAGACGCGGGGAGACCACCCCGCGGTGATCGTCGACGCCGCGGGCGGCGCGCAGGCCTCGGTGACCACGTTCGCGGAGCTCGACGACCTCGTGAACCGGCTCGGCCACGCGCTCCAGTCGGCCGGGCTCGGGTCGGGAGACCGGCTCGTCTGGTGCGGACCGAACTCGCTCGAGGTCCTCGTCGCCATGCACGCGGCGCGCAAGGTCGGCGTCGTCGCCGTGCCGCTGTCGTACCGGTTCAACGCGGACGAGATGCAGTACGTCATCGACAACTCCGACGCGAAGCTCGTGCTCGTCGACGCCGAGCAGGCGCCGACGATCGCCGAGATCCGCGATCGGATCCCGAAGGTGGGGACCGTCCTCGTGTATGGCGCCTCGGCCGCCTGTCCGGTGCCCGCCGGCTGCCGTTCGTGGGCCGACGAGCTCGCCGCCCAACCCGACACCGAGCCAGTCGCCCACCGCGAATCCGCGATCGGCGCGCAGATGTTCTACACGTCGGGCACGACCGGCGCCCCCAAGGGCGCGCTGCGTACCAAGAGCGACACCATGCTCCTGATGGCGCTCCTCGCCGAGCTCGGGTTGCAGCCCATGCACGAGGTCCATCTGACGACCGGGCCGCTCTACCACTCGGGCCCCAACGGGTTCGCGTACATGAACCAGGCCCTCGGTTGCCCGGTCGTCGTGCTGCGCCGCTTCGACGCGCGCGACTGGCTACGCCTCGTCCGCGAGCACCGCGTCACCAACACCTTCTCGGCGCCCACTCAGCTCAAACGCATCGTCGGCCTCCCCGACGAGGAGCTCGCCGCCGCCGACCTCTCCTCGATGCGCTGCCTCATCGCCAACGCGGCACCCGTGCCGTACGCGTTGAAGCAGGAGGTGGTCGCCAAGCTGGGCGACGGCTTCCTCTACGAGGTCTACGGTTCGACCGAGCTCGGCATCGTCACCGTGCTGAACCCCGCGGACCAGCTCCGCAAGCCCGGGTCCTGCGGCCGGCCGTACGGCGGGATCGGCGTGCGCATCGTCGCCGACGACGGCCGGGAGGCCGAGACGGGCGCACCGGGCGAGCTCTTCATCCACACCGGGATGGCGATGGACGGCTACCACCGCACCGACGAGCGGCTGAGCGAGCTCGACGGCGCCGCTTGGCAGTCCGTCGGCGACGTCGCCTACGTCGACGACGAAGGCTACGTCCACATCTGCGACCGGAAGAAGGACGTGATCATCTCGGGTGGTGTGAACATCTATCCCGCCGAGATCGAAGCCGCGATCCACCACCACCCGCAGGTCCTCGACTGCGCCGTCTTCGGGATCCCCGACGACGAGTGGGGCGAGAGCGTCTACGCGATCGTCCAACCCAAGCCCGGCGAGACGCTCGACCTCGACGAGCTCCGCACGTTCGTGGAGGCGCGCGTCGCGCACTACATGCGACCCCGGCAGTACGAGGTGCGCGACATGCTCCCGCGCACCGACGCCGGGAAGCTGCTCAAGCGCGTGCTGCGCGACGAGTTCTGGGCCGGGCGCGCGAGCAAGATCTGACGGTGGCGCGCTCGACCCGTTCGGAAGCCGAGTCGAAACGCGTCCTCGCGCGCTACGGCGTGCCAATGGCCCGCGAGTCGACCGCCCCCGGTCCCGAAGCAGCCGTCGCCGCAGCCGAGGCGATCGGGTTCCCGGTGGTCCTCAAGCTCTGCGGCGCGGGCATCGCGCACAAGACCGAGCGCGGCCTGGTGCGGCTCGGCTTGGGCAATCCCGGCGCGGTGCACGAGGCCGCGGCGGCCCTGCTCGGCGCCGCCCGGCCCGACGACGGGCCGGTGGAGCTGCTGGTGGGGGAGATGCTGACCGGGAACCGCGAGCTCATCGCGGGCGTCCACACCGACGAGCAGTTCGGTCGGTGCGTGATGCTCGGGATCGGCGGGGTGTTCGCCGAGGCGCTCGCGGACGTCGTGTTCCGGCTCGCACCGCTCACGCGCTGCGATGCCGAGGCGATGATCGACGGGCTCCGCATGCAGGCGGTGCTCGGCGCGTTCCGCGGCGAACCGCCCGTCGACCGCGACGCGCTGGCCCGCGTGCTGCTCGCCTTGAGCGCGCTGACCGAGTGCGAACCCGACGTCGTGGCGGTCGACGTGAACCCGCTCGTCGTCGTCGGCGGCGTGCCCGTGGCCGTCGACGCGCTGCTCGAGGTCGACGACGATACCGGGCCTCTCGCCCGGCCGCCGGCCGCGAGCCGAACGCCGGGCATCGACCCCGTCAGGTTCCGGGCCTTGTTCGAACCGCGCGGCATCCTGGTCGCCGGCGCGTCGTCGCATCCGGGCAAGTTCGGCTTCGTCGCGCTGCACAACATCCTGCGGTACGGGTACGAGGGCGAGGTGTACGCCACCAACCGCGACGGCGGCACGATCCTGGGCGTCCCCGTGCAAGCGGGCGTCGACGAGCTCCCGGCCGGCGCCGTCGTCGACCAGGTGTTCGTGTGCACGCCGGCCGGCGCGAACGTCGAGCTGCTGCGGGCCTGCGCGGCGCGCGGTGCCACCGCCGCGTTCGTGACGTCGGCGGGCTACTCCGAGGCGGGCGCCGAGGGTGCACGCGTCGAGGCCGAGCTCGTCGACGCCGCCGAGGCGCTGGGCATCCTCCTCGCCGGACCGAACGGTCAGGGCGTCGTGTCCACGCCGGCATCGCTGTGCGCGCAGATCGTCTCGCCGTTCCCACCCGCGGGCCGCATCGCGATCGCCAGCCAGTCGGGCAACTTCGTGTCGTCGTTCCAGAACTTCGCGGTGCAGACGGGCGTGGGCGTCAGCCGCGCCGTCTCGGCAGGCAACGCGGCCGCGATCGGCATCGCCGACTACCTCGAGTACTTCGCGACGGATCCGGCCACCGCGGTGTCGCTCGCGTACGTCGAGGGGATGGCCGACGGCCGCGCGTTCTTCGAACGGATCCGGGCGACCACCGCGAGCACGCCGCTCGTCCTGCTCAAGGGCGGCACGACCGCCGGCGGCCAGCGCGCCGCCGCGTCGCACACCGGATCGCTGGCGAGCGACGACCGCGTGTTCGACGGCATGTGCCGTCAGGCCGGGATCACCCGCGCCGGAACCGTCGAGGAGGCGTTCGAGGCCGCGGCCACGTTCGCCACCCAGCCGCTCCCGCGCGGCCCGCGGGTCGCGGTGCTCACCACCGCCGGGGGATGGGGCGTCGTCGCAGCCGACGCGATCGCGTCGTCGCCGCTCCTCGAGCTGCTCGCGCTCCCCGACGATCTCCGCGCCGCGATCGACGAGCACCTGCCGCCGCGCTGGAGCCGCAACAACCCCGTCGACCTCGCCGGCGCCGAGACCCGCGACACCATCCCCACGGTCATGGGACTGATCGCGGACCACGCCGCCGTGGACGCGGTCGTGTACCTCGGTCTCGGCATCCAGTCGAACCAGGCCCGCTCGATGCGCACCGGCCGCTTCTATCCCGACCACGGGTTGGAGCGGATCGTGGAGTTCCACGAGCGCCAGGACCGCCGGTACGCGGAGGCGGCGGCCGCGGTCTCCGAGCGCACCGGCAAGCCCGTCCTCACCGCGACCGAGCTCGCCGTCACCCAGCCCGACAACGCCGGCCCGGCGGCGGTGCGCGCCTCGGGGCGCCTGTGCTAC
Organism: Acidimicrobiia bacterium; assembly: GCA_046331155.1. Lineage (GTDB taxonomy): Bacteria > Actinomycetota > Acidimicrobiia > IMCC26256 > CAWATG01 > JAXLRK01. The sequence goes on along the minus strand of JAXLRK010000001.1, from coordinate 2,054,415 downwards.
CCGTCGGCGAACCGGGCCGTCCGCGCGCTCGAGCACCTCTGGGCGTACGCGCGGTACCGCGGCGCATGAGCCGGGGCACCGCCGCCCGGTCCGTCGTGGTCGTCGTCCTGGGCGCGGCCGCGGTCGTGTGCATCGGGCTCGGGCTACGCTCGCCGGCCACCCCGGCCGCGTCCACCGCCCCACGCCTCGCGACACCCGTCTGGTCCGTGCGCCGCGTCCCGCAGCCCGTCGTCGACGCGGCCGGGGTCCAGCGTCTCGACGCCGACCTGGGCCGGACGACCGCGGGGACCGACACCTGTTACCTCGTCGACGAGGGCCGTCGCCGGCTCGTCGCCCGCAACCCGGACCGGCCGCTGATCCCGGCGTCGACGCTCAAGCTGATCACCGCGGCGGCCGCGTTGCAGACCCTCGGGCCGAGCTACCGGTTCACGACGACCGCCGTGGCCACGGCGCGGCCCGTGAACGGCACGGTCGACCGGTTGTACCTCGTCGGCGGGGGAGACCCGGTGCTGTCGACCCCCGAGCACATCGCGGCGCTGGCGACGAAGCCGCTCACGCGGACGAACGTCACCACGCCCCTCGCGAAGCTCGCCGACGACGTCGTCGCCCGCGGGGTCACCAGCATCCCGGGCGGGGTTTGGGGCGACGACTCCCGCTACGACGTCGCCCGCACGGTGCCGTCGTGGCCGGCCTCGTACCGCACCGAGGTCGGACCGCTCGGCGCGCTCACCGTCGACGGCGGCTTCGACCGCGTGAGCGGGACCCCGGTGGGCGATCCCGCGCTCGCCGCCGCCACCGAGCTGACGCGGCTACTTGCGGCGCGCGGCGTGCAGGTGGGACCGCCCGGCCACGCGTCGGCGCCCGGGAACGCCGTGGAGCTCGCGACGCTGGCGTCGCCGCCGCTGGGCGACCTCGTCGCGGCCGCGTTGCGCTCGAGCGACAACCTCTCGATGGAGCTGATCACGCGCGAGCTCGGGCACCGCGTCAACAACACCGGCAGCACCGCCGCCGGAACCGCGGCCGTCCTCTCGGCCGCGCGTGGCCTCGGGATCCCGACCGACGCGCTCCACCTCGTCGACGGCTCGGGGCTCGACCACGGGAACCGGGCCACGTGCGCCGCGCTGGCCGCGACGCTGCACGACCGGGACCGCCCGCAGCTCGGCGCGCTCGCCGACGGCCTACCCGTCGCCGCGAAGACGGGGACCCTGGCCACGCGCTTCGCCGGCACCCCCCTGGCGGGCAGGCTCGCGGCCAAGACCGGGTCCCTCGACGGGGCGACCGGGCTCGTCGGCCTCTGGCGGGGCGATCGGAGCCTCGACTTCGCGTTCCTCGCCAACGGCGCCTTTCCCGAGGTGACCGGCATCGCGCTGCGCGAGCAGGTGGCCCGCATCCTGGCCCGGTATCCCGACGTCCCCGACGCCGACACCCTCGTGCCCGCGCCCGTCTCGCCATGAGGGAGCGTCGCGAGGCGGGTATCCCGCCGAGCAGCGAGCGTGGCCCAGCGGCCCGGCGCCGCAGGCGCCAGGAGCGGCAAGCGTGAGGGGAGAGTCGAGGAATCCGACCTTGCGAACGGCGGTACCGAGCGACGACAATCCCGGCCAGCACCCAGCGGAAGAGGGCCCGTGGCCGACGACGACGCCCGGTCGAAACCGGTACAGCAACAGGTGACCGAGATCTGGGAGCTCGTCGTCGCCTACGCGAAGCAGGAGACCGTCGACCCGCTCAAGAACGTGGGGCGCTACCTCGCGTGGGGGCTGGCCGGCGCGTTCCTCATCGGCGTGGGGTCGGTCTACCTGACCCTCGCCGTGCTCCGGTTCCTCCAACACGACACCGACACCCACTTCCGGGACCACCTGTCGTGGTTGCCGTATGCCATCACGATCGCGGCGTTGCTCGGCGTCGCCGTGCTGGTGTGGGGGGCCCGGGGCCTACGGAGCACCCGGAAGGCCAGAAAGCAGGACCAGACACCATGAGCCCGCGCGCCGACTCGACGACCCGGCCGGACGGCAAGGCCGCGCCGATCACCAAGGGCGACCTCGAGGCCAAGTTCCGCGAGCTCGCCGGCACCACCGAGGCCGGCGTCGAGCACGCGAAGGGGACGGCACTCAGGGTCGGGATCGCGGTCGGGGTCGTCGTCCTCGTGTCCGCCTACCTGCTCGGCCGGCGGCGTGGTCGCCGGACGCGCACCTTCGTCGAGATCCGGCGCATCTGACGACGCCCGGCATGTCGTTCACCACCGACCTCGCGCGGGCCGTGTTCGGCCGTACCCAGACCAGCCGCTACGGGCGGCTCGGTACGGCACTCACCGTTGCCGGCCTCGTACGCCGCCGGCTCCGGCAACATCCCGTGATCCTCTACCGGGCCGAGGTCAAGCCCGGGGACCGATTCGAGCTGGTCGGCCGGGAACGCGAGCCAAGGGGTCGCCGGGAGCGCAAGCAGGCCGCGAAGCTGGGACGAAAGGCAGAGAAGCGAGCGCGGAAGATGGCCGCGCGCCGCAAGTAGCCTGGCGCGCCGTGAAGGTGCTCCTGCGCAACCCACGACGGGAGCTCGAGGTCGACGGTCCGATGACGGTCGACCGGCTGCTCGGGCAGCTCGAGCTCAACCCGGAGTCCGTGCTCGTGATCTGCGGCGACACGCTCGTCACCCGCGACGCGCGGCTGGCCGACGACGACGTGGTCGAGATCCGCCCCGTGATCTCCGGCGGCGCCGACGCCGGGCGGAGCCACCGCCCGTGAAGTGCCGCCGCTGCCGCGAACCCGCGGTGATCGACGTGCGCCGCCACAACGCGGCGTTCTGCGCTCCGTGCTTCCTGCACCACTGCCGCACCCAGATGCAGCGGGCCGTCGACGACTTCGACATGTTCGGGCGTGACGCCCGTATCCTCGTCGCGGTGTCGGGCGGCAAGGACTCGCTCGCCGCCTGGGACCTCCTGCACGAAGCGGGCCACCGCGTCGACGGCGTCTACCTCGGGCTCGGGATCGGCGAGTACTCGGACCGCTCGTCCGATTTCGCGCGGGCGTTCGCCGCCGGCCGCGGCCTCACCCTGCACGTGGTGGACCTGGCCCGCGAGTACGGCTACGACGTCCCGGGCGCGGCGGCCGCGACCCGGCGCGCCCCGTGCGGCGCCTGCGGGCTCTCGAAGCGGCACCTGTTCAACCGCGTCGCGCTCGACCGCGGCTACGACGTCGTCGCGACCGGTCACAACCTCGACGACGAAGCAGCCGTGCTCCTCGGCAACACGCTGCGATGGGAGGCCGACTACCTCGGCCGGCAGTACCCGGTGCTGCCCGCCGGGCCCGGCTTCGTACGCAAGGTGAAGCCTCTCGTGCGGCTGGGCGAGCGCGAGACGGCCGCGTACTGCATCCTGCGCGGCATCGACTACATCGTCGAGGAGTGCCCCATGGCCGCCGGCAACCGGCACCTCGGCTTCAAGGAGGTCCTCAACGACCTCGAGGCGCGCTCACCGGGAGCGAAGGCCGCGTTCCTCTTCGGCTTCTACGAGCGCGGGTACGCGCGGTTCACCGATCCCGATGCCGTCGAGGCGTCGTTGCGCGAGTGTGCCGAGTGCGGAGCCCCCACGACGGGCGACGTGTGTGCGTTCTGCCGGTTGCGAGCCCGCGCCGTCACCGTCGAGCTGCGCGGAGCGCCGCGGTGACGCGACCGTTCGCCGCCGGCGACCGCGTGCTGCTGATGGACAGCAAGAAGCGACGCCACCTCGTCACGCTCGCGGAGGGCGGTCAGTTCCACACGCACGCGGGCGTGGTCGACCACGCCGCGATCCTCGGCCGCGAGGAGGGGGCGACGGTCCGCACGACCATGGGCGCGCGCCTGATCGCGGTCCGGCCGACGCTCGCCGAGTTCGTCGTCAAGATGCCCCGCGGCGCGCAGGTCATCTATCCGAAGGATCTCGGCCCGATCCTGGTCCTCGCCGACGTGTTCCCCGGCGCCCGGGTGCTCGAATCCGGGATCGGCTCGGGCGCGTTGACGACGACGCTCCTGAGGGCCGTCGGGCCGACCGGCCACGTGTACGGCTACGAGCTGCGCGAAGACTTCGCCGCGCGCGCCCAGCGAAACGTCGAGGCGTTCCTCGGCCCCGGCCAGCCCCTCACCGTCGAGGTCCGCGACGCCTACGAAGGGATCGCGCTCGACGACCTCGACCGCGTCGTGCTCGACCTGCCCGAGCCGTGGCGGATGGTCGGGCACGCCGCCAGGGCACTGCGACCGGGCGGGATCCTGCTCGCCTACCTCCCGACGATCGGCCAGGTGGCGCGCCTGCGCGAGGAGCTCGACGCTTCGCCGTTCGGCATGGCCGAGACGCTGGAGGTCATGCAGCGCACGTGGCACGTCGACGGCCAGTCGGTCCGGCCCGACCACCGGATGGTCGCCCACACCGGGTTCCTCACGCACGCTCGTCTGCTCGCCGCGAGCAATCCGTAGGTTCTATGTCCGTGAACCTGGTCGACGTGGCGATCCTGGCCGCGGTCGTGCTCGCCGTGGCCGCCGGCCACCAGCTCGGCCTGGTGACGCGCTCGTTCGCGTGGGCCGGGCTCGCGCTCGGCTTGACGGTGGGGGTGCTGACGTTGCCCGGGCTCGTCGACCGGCTGCACGGCGTCTCTCCGCAGAGCCGGCTGCTCGTGGCCACGGCCTACCTGTTCGGGATCGCCGCGCTCGGCCAGGTGCTCGGGTACGCCGTCGGCGGGGCGCTGCGGGCCCGGCTCCCGGCCGGCGAACGCCTCCGCCGGTTCGACCGCGTCGCCGGCGCCTGCCTGGGCGGGCTCGGCGTGCTGGCCGTGGTCTGGTTGCTCACACCGGCGATGGCCGCGACACCGGGCTGGCCGGCACGCACGGCCCGCGGGTCCTGGGTGATGCGGAGCCTCGACTCGCTGACGCCGGCGCCGCCGCGGTCGGTGGAAGCGGCGATCGGGCGTGTGATCGGCGACGCGCCGTTCCCCCAGGTGGCCGACCCGTTTCGCGATCCGGTCGTGGTGGGGGCGCCGCCGGTGCTGCGGCTCGACGAAGGGGTCGAGGCGAGGGTCGCGGCGTCGACCGTGCGGATCGAGGGCGACGCGTGCAACCAGGTTCAGGACGGCACCGGCTGGGTGGTCGCGAAGGATCTGGTCCTCACGAACGCGCACGTCGTCGCCGGGGAGCGGCGCACGCTCGTGCGCCTGCCCGACGGCACCGACCGCCGCGGCTCCGTCGTCGTCTTCGACCCGCGGCGCGACGTCGCCGTCGTCCGGGTGCCGAACCTCGGCCTGGCGTCTCTGCGCCGCCGCGATCCCGACGTGGGCGACCGCGGCGCGGTCTTCGGGCACCCGGCGGGCGGCGGCCTCCGGGTCGCGCCGGCCCGGGTCGCCGACCGGGTCGTCGCGCTCGGCACCGACGTCTACCGGACGTCGGACACCCGCCGGGACGTGCTCGTGCTCGCGGCCCGGCTCGCCCCGGGCGACTCCGGCGGCCCGTTGGTCGACGAGCAGGGCCGCGTCCTGGGCATGGCCTTCGCGATCGACCCGAGCCACGCGGGGACCGCCTACGCGCTCACGACACCCGAGCTCGCCCCGGTGCTCGAGCGTGACCGGGAACATCCGGTCGACACGGGCAGTTGCCTGGTTGACTGAGAAGCCGACTGAACTCGTATGAACCTCGTTTTGGCTGGTCAGCGGCGCGATTTCGCGACCTCTCGCCAGCCAGAACGGGCCCGAAGGGAGCCCGCCATGGCCGAGATCGCCAAGACCGACGCCGACTGGCGCAACGAGCTCAGCGACGAGCAGTACGAGGTGCTGCGGCGGAAGGGCACCGAGCGGCCGTTCACGGGGGAGTACGTCTCCTGCCACGACGACGGCATGTACCGCTGCGCCGGCTGCGGCGCACCGCTGTTCGGCTCGGGCACCAAGTTCGACTCGGGGACCGGCTGGCCCAGCTTCACCGAGCCCGCCGTCGCCGAGGCCGTGGAGCTGCACGCCGACCACAGCCACGGCATGGTGCGCACCGAGGTGACCTGCAGACGCTGCGGAGGGCACCTCGGGCACGTGTTCCCGGACGGCCCCGGGCCGGGCGGTCAGCGCTACTGCATCAACTCGTGCTCGCTGCGCCTCGACCGCGACGCCGGCTGAGCCGGATCAGCGGGCCCGAGCCGCGCGCCGCAGCGCGAGCAAGGACGGGAAGCCGACGAGGAACGTCTGCGCGCCCCACAGCGCGGCCGGCCGCGCGTCGAGCTCCCGAGCTCGCCGGTACGCGTAGCTCGCCTCGAGCGCGTGGAGCCCGCACGCGAGCGCGAACCCGCCGCGCAACAGCCACGCGGGCGTGTCGCGCACGTGACCGCGGTACCAGCGCGTCGCGGTCGGGTTGAAGGCGACGATCCCGTACACGACCATCCCGCCGAGCAGGCCGATCCACCAGCCGGGAGCGACGGCCTCGAACGGGACTGGCTCGAACGGGACTGGCTCGAACGGGAGGCCGGCCGTTCGCGAATCAGCCCGGGGCTCGCCCGGGCTGACGGAACCGGCCGGCGACGCGTCCCGGCGCGTCACGCGGTCACTCGGCCTCGATGAAGATGCACTCGCCGGGGCACTCCTCGGCCGCCTCGACGACCGCGTCGAGCATCCCGTCGGGGATGTTGGCCAGGCCTTCCGCGCCCCCCGGGTTGTTGAAGACCTTGTCGCCCTCCTTGACGTAGGCGAGCCCGTCGTCGAGCAGCGTGAACACGGCCGGCGCGATCTCCTCGCAGAGCCCGTCGCCGGTGCAGAGGTCCTGGTCGATCCAGACCTTCATCGTGGGGGTCCTCACTTTGTTCGGATTGTGGTCCCGGTGGGTGCTCCGGGGAGCCCGGGAGGGCCGGGTGCCGGAGCGTATCTTCCCAACGGAGTTCTCGGTCAATCTACCAATGTGCCGTACCGGAAATGCGCACCGTGGCACCGTGGTAAGTGTCAAGATCGCCGCGGTACTGTCCGAACATAGGGCGACCCTCTGGGGAAGGTGGTCACCGTGGCTTCCGAGCAGGAACGGCGCCTGGAAGAGTACGAACACGAGGTCGCGACGCTGCAGGCGCAGATCAAGAACCTCGAAGAGGAGGTCGTCGTCGTCCGGCGGCGGCTCCAGGACGCCCCCAAGCGGGTCCGCACCCTCGAGGAGCGCCTGCTCGAGACCAAGGGACAGCTCGCCCAGGCCGTCTCCCAGAACGAGAAGCTCTCGGCCACCCTGCGCGAAGCGCGTGAGCACATCGCAGCGCTGCGTGAAGAGGTCGAGAAGCTCACGATGCCGCCGTCCGCCTACGGCACGTTCCTCGGCGCGAACGACGACGGCACGGTCGACATCATCACCGCCGGCCGCAAGATGCGCGTCGAGGTGCACCCCGAGCTCGACCGCGAGACGCTCGAGCGCGGCCACGAGGTCGTGCTCAACGAGTCGCTCAACGTCGTTCTCGCGCGAGGCGCGGAGATGGCGGGCGAGGTCGTCGTCTTCAAGGAGCTGCTCGAGGACGGCACCCGCGCGCTGATCGTCGGGCGCGCCGACGAGGAGCGCGTCTGCGAGCTGGCCCAGACGTTGATCGGTCAGAAGCTGCGCGCCGGCGAGCACCTGTTGATGGACGGCCGCGCCAACCTGCTCGTCGAGCGGATCCCGCGGCCCGAGGTCGAGGAGCTCGTGCTCGAAGAGGTGCCCGACGTGAGCTACGACGACGTCGGCGGCCTCGACAGCCAGATCGAGCAGATCCAGGACGCCGTCGAGCTGCCGTACCTCTACGCCGAGCTGTTCCACGAGCACGAGCTGCAACCCCCGAAGGGCATCCTGCTGTACGGGCCACCGGGGTGCGGCAAGACGCTCATCGCCAAGGCCGTGGCGAACTCGCTCGCCAAGCGGGTCGCCGAGAAGACGGGCAACGAGAAGACGCGCTCCTACTTCCTCAACATCAAGGGCCCGGAGCTGCTCAACAAGTACGTGGGCGAGACCGAGCGCCAGATCCGGCTGATCTTCGAGCGCGCCCGGGAGAAGAGCGAGGAGGGTGTGCCGGTCATCGTGTTCTTCGACGAGATGGACTCGTTGTTCCGCACCCGGGGCACCGGCATCTCGTCCGACATCGAGAGCACGATCGTCCCGCAACTGCTCGCCGAGATCGACGGCGTGGAGAGCCTGAAGAACGTGATCGTGATCGGCGCGTCGAACCGCGAGGACCTCATCGACCCGGCGATCCTCCGTCCCGGGCGCCTCGACGTGAAGATCAAGATCGAGCGGCCCGACGAGCAGAGCGCGAAGCAGATCTTCTCGCGGTACCTCACGGTGAACCTGCCCCTCGCCGAGGACGAGACGAAGAAGGCCGGCGGCGCCGATCAGGCCGTCGCCACCATGATCGACCACGCGGTCGAGGCGATGTACATGGTCGACGACGCGAACCGGTTCCTCGAGGTGACGTACCAGAACGGCGACAAGGAGATCCTGTACTTCAAGGACTTCTCGTCGGGCGCCATGATCGAGAACATCGTCCGGCGCGCCAAGAAGCTCTCGATCAAGCGCCAGATCGACGGGGGAGCGAAGGGCATCTGCACCCAGGACCTCGTCGACTCCATCAAACAGGAGTTCCGCGAGCACGAGGACCTGCCGAACACGACGAACCCCGACGACTGGGCGAAGATCTCGGGCAAGAAGGGCGAGCGGATCGTCTACGTGCGCACCCTCGTCACGAAGGGCGACGAGGAGAAGGGCGGCAAGCAGATCGAGCGCGTCGCCACCGGCCAGTACCTGTAGCCCGGATCTCCCGCTCTCCGAACTGGTCCGTGCCGCGGGCCCCTCAGGGGCCCACCGTGCCGACCAGTTCGGGTGCTCACGGAACTGGTCCGTGCCGCGGGCCCCTCAGGGGCCCACCGTGCCGACCAGTTCGGGATTGGGGCCGCCCACGGATTGACAGATTGACTTGCACTGTTAATCTGCCAACCCGTGAGCGCCGACGAGCCCCCGACGGTCCCGACCCGAACCCGGCCCGTCGACGCCACCCGGGAACGGATCCTCGACGCCGTGATCGAAGCGGCGTCGATCCACGGGATCGCACGGTTGTCGGTGTCGGACGTCGCTCACCGCGCCGGGCTGTCCCGGCCCACGCTCTACAAGCACTTCGCCTCGAAGGACGAGCTGGTCTCGGCGGCGGTCCAGCGGGAGGCCGAACGGTTCGTCGCGCAGGTCGTGGCGGTGACCGAGCGGGGGCTACCGCCCCGCGAGGGCGTGGAGGCCGCAGTGCTCGTCGCGCTCCAGCAGACGCGCCGGCACCCGCTGCTCGACCGGATCGTGCGCACCGAGCCCGAGACGCTCGTGCCCCTGCTCACGTCCGACACCGGGGCCGTGATGCTGCTCGTGCGCCACACCGCCGAGGCGATCATCTCGAACACGATGCCCGGGCTGGCACCGGTCGGCACCCGCCGCTTCGCCGACGTGATCACGCGCCTGCTGATCAGCTACGCGATCAGCGCGCCCGACGACCCGCCCGAAGTCGTGGCCCACGCCGTGGCTTCCATCCTCATCGACGGCGCGCTGGCGTCGTCCACCCGGGAGGGCCCATGACCTCGATCCCGGCCGACGCCGGCGGCGCCTCACCCGCCGAACCGACGGTCCGCTGGAAGGACTCCAAGCGCTACCTCTGGCTCCTCGGCCTCGCGGTGCCGATGCTGCCGGCGGCCGCGTACGCATGGTCGCGCAACACGGGTTGGCCCGTGTTCTTCTGGCTCGGGCCGCTCTGGGTGTTCGTGCTCATCCCGATCGCCGACACCGTGTTCGGCACCGACACGTCGAACCCGCCCGACTGGGCCGTGCCGCAGCTCGAACGCGACCGCTACTACCGCTGGTGCACCTATCTGTACTTCCCGTTGCAGTACGCGAGCCTGGTCCTCGCGGCATGGGTCGTCACCACACACGACCTCTCGTGGGTCGACTCGCTGGGCCTCGCGCTGACGGTCGGGGTCGTGGGCGGCGTCGGCATCGCCAACGCGCACGAGCTCGGGCACAAGACCGACAAGCTCGAACGCCGACTGTCGAAGCTCGTGCTCGCGCAGACGGCGTACACGCACTTCTTCGTGGAGCACAACCGCGGCCACCACGTCCGCGTCGCGACGCCCGAGGACCCGGCGAGCGCGCGGCTCGGCGAGTCGTTCTGGGCCTTCCTGCCCCGCACGGTCGTCGGCAGCATGCAGTCCGCGTGGCGCCTCGAGACCGCCCGGCTGCGCGCGCAGCACAAGCGCGTGTGGAGCCTCGAGAACGACCTGCTGACCGGCTGGGGCCTCACGATCGCGCTCTTCGGTGGCCTGACCGTCGGGTTCGGTCCGCGGATCGTCCCGTTCCTCGTCCTGCAAGCCGTCGTCGGGTTCTGCCTGCTCGAGGTCGTGAACTACGTGGAGCACTACGGGCTGTTGCGACCGCGGCGGGCCGACGGGTCCTACGAACGCTGCCAGCCGTCGCACAGCTGGAACAGCAACCATGTCGGCTCGAACGTGTTCCTCTACCACCTCGAGCGCCACTCGGACCACCACGCGTTCCCGACCCGCCGGTACCAGGCCCTGCGTCACTTCGACGAGTCCCCGCAGCTGCCCACGGGTTACGCCGGCATGATCCTGCTCGCCATGGTCCCGCCCTTGTGGCGCCGGGTCATGGACCACCGAGTGGTCGAGCACTACGGCGGCCACATCGAGCTGGCCAACGTCCAACCGTCCAAGCGCACCCGCATCGTCGCCGGCTGACCACTGTTGCGTTGATTTCGGAGCCCATACGGCACACGATCAACGCAACAGTGCCGGGGACGGCAGGTGGACGGTAGGGTCGGCGGCGTGCTGATCGATCGTCTGCGCGTCACGGGCCAGGTCGCCATCGTCACCGGTGCCGGCCGCGGCATCGGCCGCGCGACGGCGCTCGCCCTCGCGGAGCAGGGCGCGGACCTCGTGCTCGCGGCGCGCACGCAGTCCCAGCTCGACGAGGTTGCCGGCGAGGTGCACGCGCTGGGGCGCAAGGCCGTGGTCGTCGCGACCGATCTCGACGACACCGCGAACCTGAAGGCGTTGCCCGAGACGGCGGTGTCGCAGTTCGGCCGGCTGGACATCGTGGTCAACAACGTCGGCGGGTCCATGCCGGCCGCGTTCCTCGACACGTCGGAGCGAGCGTTCGAGCACGCGTTCCACTTCAACGTCACGACGGCCTTCGCGTTGAGCAAGGCGGCGACGCCGCACCTGCTCGCGGGCGGCAGGGGAGCGATCGTCAACATCTCGTCCGCCATCGGCCGGCTGACCGACCGCGGGTTCGTCGCCTACGGCACCGCGAAGGGTGCGCTCTCGCACATGACGGAGCTGCTCGCGTCCGACCTCGCGCCCAGGATCCGCGTCAACGCCATCGAGGTCGGCAGCACGGCCACCTCCGCACTCGAGATCGTCCTCACCGACGACGCGCTGCGCACGGAGATGATCGAAGGCACACCGCTGAAGCGCCTCGGCGAACCCGAGGACATCGCGTTCGCAGCCCTGTACCTCGCGTCGCCCGCGTCGTCCTTCGTGACGGGGAAGATCTTCGAGATCGACGGCGGGCTGGCCGCGCCGAACCTGGCCCTCGGCCTCCCCGACCTGTAGGCACCGCCTCGACGGTGCCGCTCCCGTCGCCCGGCAAGAAGTCGGGTCGGAGCCCCTCGGACCGAGGGCTAGGCTCGATGCCGTGGCCGTCCCCAAGGTGTGTGGCATCGAGACCGAGTACGGCGTCGCCTTGCGCGGGGCGTCGGACCCGAACCCCGTGCTGGCCTCGTCGATGCTCATCAACGGGTACGTCGAGCACCGCAAGGTGGGATGGGACTTCGAGGACGAGTCGCCCGGGCGCGACGCGCGTGGCTTCTCGCGCGAAGGATCGCTGCCGCCCGAGGTGGAGACGCACCTGGTCAACACCGTGCTCACCAACGGCGCCCGCTACTACGTCGACCACGCGCACCCCGAGTACTCCACGCCGGAGTGCGCCGACGCGCTCGAGGTGGTGCTGGCCGACAAGGCGGGGGAGCGGATCCTCGCCCACTCGATGCTCGCCGCGCGCCGCCTGCTCGGGCCCGACCAGGAGGTCGTGGTCTACAAGAACAACTCCGACGGCAAGGGCAACTCCTACGGCACGCACGAGAACTACCTCGTCGACCGCGCGCTGCCGTTCACCACGCTGGTGCGCAACCTCCTACCGTGGTTCGTCACCCGGCAGGTGTTCACGGGTGCCGGCAAAGTCGGGTCGGAGAACGGCGCGGCGAAGGTGGCGTTCCAGATCAGCCAGCGGGCGGACTTCTTCGAGGAGGAGGTCGGGCTCGAGACCACGTTGAAGCGCCCGATCGTCAACACGCGCGACGAACCGCACGCGGACCCGCAGAAGTACCGGCGCCTCCACGTGATCGTGGGCGACGCCAACCTCTGCGAGGTGGCCACGTTCCTCAAGGTCGGCACGACCGCCATCGTGCTGTCGATGATCGAGGACGACTTCGTCGACAAGGACTTCTCGCTCGCGTCGCCGGTGCCGTCCATGCGCACGGTGTCGCACGATCCGCGCTGTCGCGCCACGATCGAGCTGGCCGACGGCAGCCGTTGCACCGCGGTCGAGCTCCAGTGGGAGTTCCTGCGCCTGGCGCAGAAGTACGCCGACGACGTCGGGCTCGCCGGCTGCGGCGGCGAAACGGTGGGCGAGTTGGTGTTGCGCCGCTGGGAGTCGACCCTGGCCGCGCTCGAGCGTGATCCGTCGGCGCTCGACGGGCAGCTGGACTGGGTCACCAAGCTCGCCCTGCTCGACGGGTACCGTGAGCGGCACGGGCTCGAGTGGGGCGATCCGAAGCTGTCGCTCGTCGACATCCAGTACCACGACGTTCGTCCCGACCGCTCGCTGTACGAGAAGGTCGTGCGCGCAGGTAAGGTCGAACGCATGGTGGACGAAGCGGACGTGATGCGGGCGATGACCGAGCCCCCGGCGAGCACTCGGGCGTACTTCCGGGGCACGTGCCTGGCCCGCTGGGCCGATTCGGTCGTCGCCGCCAATTGGGACAGTTTGGTACTCGATGTAGGAAGCGAGCCCTTGCGCAGGATCCCGATGATGGAACCGCTCAAGGGAACACGTGAGCATGTCGAGCCGTTGTTCGAGCAGTGCAAGACGCCGTCCGAGCTGGTCGCTCGGCTGTCGGCGTAGCGCCGCCGGACCGACGGCGGGGAGGATTCGATGCCCGAGCGTGAGCGCAAGCAGAAGCCGGCGCCGAAAGAGCGCGAGGCGGAGGTCGCGGAGGTCGCCGCGCCCGCCAAGCAGGGCGAGAAGCTCAAGGAAGACCTTGATGACCTCTTGGACGAAATTGACTCGGTGCTCGAGGAGAACGCGGAGGAGTTCGTTCGTTCATATGTCCAAAAAGGTGGGGAATGACCGAAATCTAAACGGTCGTTCCTGTCACGTGTGTTCATCGGGTGAAGCGGTGCAAGGTCTGCGGCGAAACGAAGCCCCACTCCGAGTTCTACGCGCAGAAGGCCTCACGCGATGGTCTTCGACCCGAATGCAAGGCGTGCAACCTCCAGCGGAAACACGAGTGGTACCTCGCCAACAGGGAGCGGGCGATCGCTCGGGTCCAGGAATGGCAGCGAGAGAACCGCGAACGCCACCTCGCGAAGCAGCGCGAGCTTCGCAGTAGCGAGGACTAAAAGCGCCGGAGCCGTGACGCCCACCTCCGCCGGACGTTCGGCATCGGGCTGGAGGACTTCGACCGTCTGCTGGAGAACCAACGCGGCGCGTGCGCGATCTGTCACGCGTCGCCCGACGACATCCAATTCCACGTCGATCACGACCACGAGACCGGCGAGGTCCGCGGATTGCTCTGCATGCGGTGCAACAACGCGCTCGGCCTGTTCCGCGAGTCTACCGACGTCATCGACCGGGCGGCCGACTACGTGCGGTTCGGGCCGAGCGCCGAGGACCGCGACGAGATCGACGCGTTGATCAAGGCTCGCGTCGCCGCTCTGGCCACCTGATGATCACCCGCGCTCAGCGCACCTCGCGACGGTGGCTGTCGCTCAACCGGACGAGCGCGTCGCGGTCGATCCTTCGTCGCGACTGCGATCCGGCCGTCGGTCCCTGCCCGGAGAGTGGCAGTGCGCCGTCCACCCTCGAGGATCGCCCGCTCGCCCACGATGGCGCCGGGACCGAGCTCGAGCGAGCTTCATGCCGCCGGGGATCAGCTCCGACGGGATCCACGACAGCGAGGTGACCGATGAGTTGATTCGCATGTCGCCATCGTCACCTCCGGACCCGGCCCGTCGAGGGTGACACCCTGCACGCCGCGGTGGTGCCAGCACCCGGGCTGGGATACATGCCGATCCCCTTCCCACCGAGGCGATGCTGTGGTGTCCTGATGCTGTGACGCCCGCCGATCCGCCGCCCCGCGCCTCCGAGCGCATCACCGTCGTCCTCGCCGACGACAACCTCATCGTGCGCGAGGGCGTCGCCGCGCTCCTCCGGCGCGAATCCGACCTCGAGATCGTCGGTGTCGCCGAGGACCTCGACGGGCTCGTACGCGACGCGTTGGCGCCGCAGGTGCTCGTCACCGGCATCCGGATGCCGCCTGCGTTCCAGTCTGAGGGCATCGACGGGGCGAAGGAGCTGCGCCGCCGTCATCCCGGCACCGGCGGTGTGGTGTTGTCGCAATACGACGACGCCGAGCCCTTGGCCCCGACAACCGTGAAGGGTCGCGTCGCGCCGGTCGACGCGTGGCGACTCGGCACACCGGTAGGCGGCGCGACCGCCTCGGAAGACCACGCCCACGAAGGAGCGCCCGCATGACGGAGACCGTCGTCCGAGCGACCGGCGTCTACCGGACCTTCGAAGCCGACCTCGCGCCCGTGCGGGCGCTGCGCGGCGCGCAGCTCGCGGTCGACCGCGGCGAGTTCGTCGCGATCATGGGCCCGTCGGGCTGTGGGAAGTCGACGTTGCTGAACCTCGTCGCCGGCCTCGACCAGCCCGACGACGGCGAGATCACGGTGGCGGGGGAGTCGCTCACCGGCCGCGACGACAACGAGCTCGCCCGCATGCGACGCAGGCACGTCGGCATCGTGTTCCAGTTCTTCAACCTGCTCGACACCATGACCGTGGCCGAGAACGTGATGACGCCCGCGCTGCTCGCCGGCGTGCGCCGCCGCCCGGCGGAGACGCGGGCCCAGGGCCTGCTCGACCTCCTCGGCCTCGGCGACAAGGCGGGGCAATCGCCGTCGTCGCTGTCGGGCGGGCAACGGCAGCGTCTCGCCATCGCCCGGGCGCTGGCGAACCAGCCCACGATCCTGCTCGCCGACGAGCCGACAGGCGCGCTCGACTCCGAGGGCGGCCGGGAGATCCTCGAGCTGTTCCGACGCCTGCACGGCAGCGGGCAGACGATCCTGCTGGTCACCCACGACCAGCCCGTCGCCGACGCCGCCGGCCGTGTCGTTCGCATGCGCGACGGCCGAGTCGTCGACGACGGCCGCGCCGGCGCGGTGCCCGCGCCCGCGGCGTTGGGCCTCTCCGCCACGGGAGGAGTGCCGGGCGGATGAGCGCGTTGCGGCTATGGGTCCGGGCCGACCTGCGCCGGCGCTGGCGGGCGTGGCTCGTCCTCGGAGTCCTCGCCGGGGCCGTGATCGGGCTGGCGGCGGCCGCCGCCGCGGGAGCGCGACGGACCGGAGTGATCGTGCCCCGTTACGCCCGTGCGGCCGACGCCCCCGACGCCGGGGTCTTCCCCAACTCGCCGGCGTTCACGGCCCGGGTCCGCGACCGGCTGGCCCGGCTGCCCGAGGTCGAGCGGGCGATCCCGTTCGCCGTGCTCTTCGGGGTGGGGATCGAGCACCATCCCGACTGGGTCGGCCTCGCCCCGGTCGACCCGTCCGGGAACCGGGGCTTGAACGGACCGGTGATCGACGGGCGGCTGCCCGATCCGCGCCGGCCCGACGAAGGGACGGTGACCGAGGCGACGCGGCGCCGGTTCCACGTCGGGATCGGCGACACGCTGACCGTCGTCGCCTCCATCACGCCCGGTGCCCTCCCGCCCGCGATGTTGCCGCCGCACGTCGACTACCACTTCCGCGTCACGTCGCACATCGTGGGGATCCAGAAGGACCCGCAGGGCGGCGTCGGCTGGTCGCCGTCGCCCGGGTTCTACGCCGAGTACCACGACCGCATCGCGGCCTTCGTCAACGTGTTCCTCGACCTCCGGCACGGCGCCGCGGACATCCCCGCCTTCAGCGCGGGCGTCACGAAGGTCATGGGCCACCCCGTCGACGTCGTCAACCTCGCCGCGCAGGTCGACCAGAAGCGGTCCAGCACGGACCTCGAAGAGCGCGGGCTGTGGCTCTTCGCGCTCGCGGTGCTCCTCGGCGGGGGCGCGCTCGCGGGCCAGGCCCTCGTCCGGTCCGTGACCGCGAGGGCGGGCGAGGCGGACGTGTGGCGTGACCTCGGCGCCGATCGCGCCACGCTCGTCGCGGCGCTGGTCGTCCCGAGCGCGCTCGCGGCGCTCGCCGCCGGGATCGTCTCGGTGGTCGTGGCGGTCGCGCTCTCGCCGCGGTTCCCCATCGGAACCGCGCGCGCGTACGACCTCGACGCCGGCGTGCACGTCGACTTCGTCGTGTTGGTCCCGACCCTGGTGTTCGCGCTCGTGGCGGTGACCGGCGTGGCGTTGCTCGCCGCCGCGCTGCGGGTCACCCGCGGCGAGCACAGCGCGGTGCGAGCGTCGACGGTGGGCGGCTGGGCCGCCCGCATGGGGCTGCCGCCGGCACCGGCCATCGGTTCCCGCCTCGCCCTCGAACCCGGGCGGGGCCGCCGGGCCGTGCCCGTCCGCTCCGCGATCGCGGCCGCCATCGCGGGCGTACTCGGCGTGGTCGCGTGCTTCACCTTCCGTGCCGGGCTGTCGGACGCGGTGTCGCGACCCGAACGGACGGGGGTCGTGTGGCAGTACTACGTGTACGACGCCACCGGCACGCTGCCTCACGCGACCGTGGCCCGCGTCGTGGCCGAACCCACGGTCGGCGCGGCGCTGGACGCGGTGTGGTTGCGCAACGCGACGATCGACCGGATCGGCGTCCCGGCGTGGGTCGTCCGGCGGCTCAAGGGATCGATGCCCTTCGTGCTGCTGTCGGGACGCGCGCCCCGAACGCCCGCCGAGATCGCCCTGGCGCCCACCACCATGCGCCGCCTCCACGCGCACGTCGGTGGCCTCGTCTCCCTCGGCAGCGGTTCCGCCAGGGCCCGGGTGGTCGGCGAGGCCCTCCTCCCGTCCTCCCCCCACTCGTCGTACGACGAGGGTGCATGGGCGACGCGGGGCGCGACCCAGCGACTCCTCGTCGGCGGTGCACGGGCCGCGGGCCCCGACGACGTCCAGGAGGCCGTCCTGATCCGATGGGCCTCACCACACGCCGCCGGCGCGGGCGAGAAGCGGCTCCACACGCTGGTGCCACCGGACGGCGGTCTCGGCCAGGGTCGGGCCACCGTCGATCCGAACGTCGCCGAGCTGGAGCGGCTCCGGACGCTGCCGCTCGTGCTCGGCGTGTTCCTCGCGTTCCTCGCGGTCGCGAGCCTGGCCCACGCGCTGGTCACGACCGTGAGCCGGCGCCGCCACGAGCTCGCCGTGCTCCGCGCCCTCGGGTTCACGCGCCGCCAGGCCCGCCTCGCGATCGCGTGGCAGGCGTCGCTGCTCGCCGCGATCGGGCTCTGCGTCGGCATCCCCCTCGGGCTCGTCGTCGGCCGGGCGGTCTGGCGTTCCCTCGCGGTCAACTTCCCCTTCGTGTACGTGCCCCCGCTCGCCCTCGCCGCCGTCCTCCTCGTGATCCCCGCCGCGCTCCTCGTCGCCAACCTCCTCGCAGCCGCGCCGAGCCGCCGCGCGGCGCGGCTGCAACCGGCCCGGATCCTCCGAGCCGAGTAGGGGAGGCAGCTCGTCGAGCAGCAGGAGGTCGTGGCCGGCGAAGCGGACGCGGGTCGGCTCGACGCGCCGCCGCTCGCCGCCGCGGGGAAGCGCACGGTGTGCCGCTGCGCGACGGCGGGCCCGGGTAGGCTCCGGCTCGATGACCGAACCCTTGCTGCCGTTGTTCCCGCCCGGCCTCGACCCCGGGCCCTCGTTCGCCGAGCTGCTCCGCCGCGTGGCACCCGAACAGCTCCCCGGAGCCGGTCTCGACGGCGCGTCGGCGCTCGGCGCCGACGTCGTGCACGCCACCACCGTCGTCGCCATCCGGTTCGAAGGCGGCGTGGTCATGGCCGGCGACCGGCGGGCGACGGCCGGCTTCTCGATCGCCAGCCGGCGCATCGAGAAGGTGTTCCCGGCCGACGACTACTCGGGCGTCTCGATCGCCGGGGCGGCCGGCCCGGCCGTCGAGATGGTTCGGCTGTTCCAGGTGCAGCTCGAGCACTACGAGAAGGTCGAGGGCGAGCAGCTCTCGCTGGAGGGCAAGGCGAACCAGCTCTCGCAGTTCGTACGCGCGAACCTCCCGGCCGCCATGCAGGGCCTCGCCGTGGTGCCGCTGTTCGCCGGGTACGACCATCGCCGCCACACCGGCCGCGTGTTCAGCTTCGACGTCACCGGAGGCAAGTACGAGGAGGCCGACTACCAGACGAGCGGGTCCGGTGGGGTCCACGCGAAGAACTGGATCAAGGCCCAGTGGCGAGAAGGCCTGTCGGCCGACGAGGTCATCGACCTCGCGTTGAAGGCGCTCTTCGCCGCGGCCGACGAGGACGCCGCGACCGGCGGGCCCGACCTCGTCCGGCGCATCTACCCGAACGTCGCCGTGATCGACACGAACGGTTTCCGGGCGCTCACCGACGACGACGTCGAGGCACGCGCCCAGGCGCTCCTCGGCGGACCCGAGCGTGGGGGTGCGCAGTGAGCGAGCGTTGGGAGGCGGGTATCCCGCCGAGCAGCGAGCGTGGCCTGCCGGCCCGGCGCCGGAAGCGCCAGGAGGCAATGCAGAGCGAGCGTTGGGAGGCGGGTATCCCGCCGAGCAGCGAGCGTGGCCTGCCGGCCCGGCGCCGGAAGCGCCAGGAGGCAATGCAATGACGATGCCGTTCTACGTCTCGCCCGAGCAGGTGATGAAGGACCGGGCCGACTACGCCCGGAAGGGCATCGCCCGCGGCCGCAGCCTCGTCGCCCTCGAGTACGCGGGCGGGATCGTGATCGTCGCCGAGAACCCGTCGCGCACGCTCTTCAAGATCTCCGAGGTCTACGACCGCATAGCGTTCGCGGGTGTCGGCAAGTACAACGAGTTCCAGATGCTCAAGATCGCGGGGGTCCGCCTCGCCGACGTGAAGGGCTACCAGTACTCGCGCGAGGACGTCACCGCGAACTCGCTCGCCAACGCCTACGCGCAGACGCTCGGACAGGTCTTCACGCACGAGATGAAGCCGTACGAGGTGGAGATCCTCGTGGCACAGGTCGGTACCGACGAGCACCCCGAGAACGAGCTGTTCCACATCCTCTACGACGGCACGGTGATGGACGAGGAGCACTACACCGTGCTCGGCGGCCAGGCCGAGACCATCTCCGAGCAGCTCGGCGAGCAGTACGCCGAAGGCCTCGAGCTCGGCCCGGCGGTACGCCTCGGGGCGAAGCTGCTGAGCTCGGCCGACGAGGAACCGCTCTCGGAGGGCCAGCTCGAGGTCGGCGTACTGGAGCGCGCCCGACCACGCCGGGCCTTCCGCCGCATCAAGGGCGAGGAGCTGGTCGGCCTCCTCGCCGGCTGACCGCGGTCGATCCACGTCCCGGAGGCTCGACAGGATGTCGCGTCGGACGCTCGCCACGATCGGGGCGGTGACTATCGTCTCGCTGGCCCTCATGGGCGCAGGCCGCCCGGCGGGCACGGTCCCGGCCTCGAAGTGGGCGGCGACCGTGTGCAGGTCGATCACCACCTGGCGCGACGACGTCGCCACGGGGGCGTCGTCCGTCCGGGACGCGGCGCAGGCACCGGGCGCGACGCCGTCGAGCGTCGTCGGGGCGCTGGCCGGCTACCTGCGCTCGGTCACCGCGGCCACCCGCACGAGCGGCCGGAGGATCACCAAGGCCGGTGTCCCCGACACCCGGCAGGGGAAGCGGGCCGCGGCTGCGCTCGCCAAGGGCTACTCGGCGGCGGTGAAGAACCTCGGGCGGCTCGCCGCCGAGATCGACGCGATGCGTGACCTGCCGCCCGCCCGGCTCGCCGCCGCGATCACCCCGTACGAGGACCCGGCGAGGATCGACACCGCGTTCACGCCCATCCAGCGCGGATTCGAGGCGATGTCGAGGTACGACAAGGACGGGAGGCTCGAAGCTGCGATGGCGTCCCAGCCGGCCTGCACCGCACTGCAGAACGGCTGATCACAAGGGCCGGCCACGAATCGGGCACAAGTTCGCGCAACCGGAAGCCGATCAGGTCGGTACCGTGGGCGGTCGACACCGACGGGGCGCAACCCGCGTCCCGGTCGGCGGTACGGTGCAGCAGCGATGGAACGAAGGATCTTCGGGCTCGAGAACGAGTACGGCGTGACCTGCACCTTGCGCGGGCAACGCCGGCTGAGCCCGGACGAGGTCGCGCGCTACTTGTTCCGCCGGGTGGTGAGCTGGGGCCGGTCCAGCAACGTGTTCCTCGAGAACGGCGCTCGCCTCTACCTCGACGTCGGCAGCCACCCCGAGTACGCCACTCCGGAATGCGACTCCATCGCGGACCTCGTCGTCCACGACAAGGCGGGGGAGCGGATACTCGAAGGGCTGGTGCAGAGCGCGGAGCAACGGCTCCGCGAGGAAGGGATCCGCGGCGAGGTCTACCTCTTCAAGAACAACACCGACTCGGCCGGCAACTCCTACGGCTGCCACGAGAACTACCTCGTCGAACGCGAAGGCGACTTCGCGAAGTTCACCGACGTGCTGATCCCGTTCCTCGTCACCCGCCAGGTCTACGCGGGGGCGGGGAAGGTGCTCCAGACCGCGCGCGGCGCGATGTACTGCATCGCGCAGCGCGCCGAGCACATCTGGGAGGGCGTGTCGAGCGCGACGACCCGCTCACGGCCGATCATCAACACGCGCGACGAGCCGCACGCGGACGCGGAGCGGTTCCGGCGCCTGCACGTGATCGTCGGGGACTCGAACATGAGCGAGTACTCGACGTTCCTCAAGGTCGGGGCGACGTCGATCGTCCTGCGCATGCTCGAGGAGGACCCGAGCCCCTGGCGCGACCTCAGCCTCGAGAACCCGATCCGTGCCATCCGCGAGATCAGCCACGACATCACCTGCCGCCGGCGAGTGCGCCTTGCGAACGGGCGCGAGCTGTCGGCCGTCGAGATGCAGGCCGAGTACCTCACCCGCGCCCTGCGGTTCGCCAAGCGGAGGGGCCTCAGCCCGCTCGAACAGCAGGCGCTCGCGATGTGGGAGCACGTGATGACCCATCTCGAGGACGACCCCCTGGAGCTCGGGACCGAGGTGGACTGGGTGATCAAGTACCACCTCATCGAGGCCTACCGGAAGAAGCACGACCTCCCGCTGACGCACCCGCGGATCGCCCTCGTCGACCTCTCGTACCACGACGTCACCCGGGAACGGTCTCTCTACTACCTCCTCGAACGCAACGAACGGGTGGAGCGGATCGTGAAGGACGACGAGATCGACACCGCGGTCACGACGCCGCCGCAGACCACGCGGGCGAAGCTGCGCGGCGCGTTCATCAAGCGGGCGAAGGAACGCAAGCGCGACTACACCGTGGACTGGGTCCACCTGAAGCTCAACGACCAGGCCCAGCGGACCGTCCTGTGCAAGGACCCGTTCAAGGCCAAGGACGAGCGCGTCGAGCGCCTGATCGCCAGCCTGTGATCGGGCGCCGGCTCACGGGCCGCCTGGGCGCGCTCGGCCTCGCGCTCGCGGTCGTCGCCGTGGCCCTCGGGGCCTGCGGCGGATCGGACGGGTCGAAGGACGCCGCATCCCACCGTCTCGTGGTGGTGGTGCCCGAGGGAGGCGGCCTCGATCTCGTCGACGCCGACGACGGCTCGGTGGTCCGGCACCTCGTCGCGGGGCGGGCCGGCGCGGTCGTGGTCCTGCAGGCCGCTTCGCGCCGCTACGCGTACTTCCTCAGGCTCGGGGCGTTGCAGCGCGTGCCGCTCGCCGGCGGCCCGTCACAGCCGGTCGCCCTCCCCGGGACCCCGCTCGGCGTCGACGTCACCCCCGACGACCGGTCCACCGCGTTGCTCCTCGTCCGGAAGGTACCCGGCAAGGTCACCGAGGACGGGATGCCGTTGAGCGAGGCGTACGGCGAGGTGCGCGACCGGCCCGAGCGCCCGGCTCGGCCGCTCCCTCCGCCACTCGCGTGCCGCCGGGTGCTGCTCGCGGCCGACGCGGGCACCGCGCGTTGCGGATCGCGGCTCTTCACGCGCGGCGCGAACGAGTACACGGCGACGACCGGGACGGCGGACCTACCGGACGACGCGGCGTACGACGGGAACCGGCTGGCGTGGATCAGGGCGGGCGCGGGCGACACCTCCGAGATCGTCGAACAGGATCCGCTCGGCCCCGGCCCGCCGGTCGTCACGCAGACCGTCCCCGGCCGCTGGATCCACGCCGTGGTCCTCGACCGGCACGCAGCCGTGGTCTGGAACAACCCGGACTCCCGGGGCGCGATCTCGGCGACGGTGTTCGTCGACGGTCGGCGGCGCAGCGGCCTGGAGTCGTTCACCCACCTGGCCCGCGTGCCTCGCTGAACGGACGGAGTTCCCGGGGTCGAGCCGCCCACGCCTTAACCTCTCGGGGTGCCGACGTTTCGAACCGGTCCCGTGGTCCGCGTGCTGGAGGCCCGCCCCGGTCTCCAGCGTGTCGAGGTCGACCTCGGGCGTGGCCCCGAGCGGGCCTACGCGCTGACCCGCCTCACCGGCGACGTCGCGGTGGGGGACCGCGTCGTCGTCAACACCACGGCCGTCGAGCTCGGCCTGGGCACCGGGGGCTGGCACGTCGTGCACTGGAACCTCGCCCGTGACGCGTGGCACGAGCCCGGCCCCGGGCACGTCGTCAAGGCGCGCTACACGAGCCTCCAGGCCGACGTCGGCAGCACCGAGGAACACCACCCTGAGCTCGCCGACGTCGTGGCGGTCGACGGTCTGCCGGTGGTCGTGGTCGGGCTCCACAGCCAGATCGCGGCCGTGGCCGTCGCCGCGAAGGAGGCCCGACCGGGCGCCCGCGTCGCGTACGTCATGACGCACGGGGCGGCCCTCCCGATCGTGCTCTCGGACCTCGTGCACCGGCTCCGTGCCGACGGGCTGCTCGACGCCACCATCACGGCCGGCCAGGCGTTCGGCGGCGAGCACGAGGCCGTCACCGTCGCCTCCGCGCTCGCGATCTCCCGGCACGTCCTCGCGGCCGACGTCGCGATCGTCGGCATGGGCCCGGGGATCGTTGGCACCGGGACCGCGCTCGGCACGACGGGGCTCGAGGTCGCGACCGCCCTCGACACCGCCGTCGCGCTCGGGGGCAGGGCCGTCGCGGCGTTGCGGGCGTCCTTCGCGGACCCCCGCCCGCGCCACCACGGCCTCTCGCACCACTCACGGACCGCGCTGGGAATCCTCGTGCGCGAGCGGGTGGTCGTCCCGGTCCCGAAGGTGGGCGGACCGGACGAGGCGCAGTTGCGCGCCGATCTCGCCGAGGCCGGCATAACGGCGCGCCACCACGTCCGCGACGCGGCGCCCGTCGGCATCGTCGAGCAGTTCGCGGCACGCGGACTGGAGGTCAGCTCCATGGGGCGGCCGGCCGCGGCGGACCCCGTCCTCTTCGAGGCCGCCGCCGTCGCAGGGGTCACGGCCGTCTGCCCGGGAGGCGAACCGTGATCGACCGTCTCGAACGGCTCACGACACTCGTCGCCAACCTCCTGGCCACCGGCCGGGCGCTCAGCCTCGAGGAGATCGTCGAGCTCGTGCCCGGCTACCCCGACGACAAGACCGCGTACCGGCGCCAGTTCGAACGCGACAAGGAAACGCTGCGCGGCATCGGCATCCCGTTGTCAGTCGAGCCTCGCGACGGCGTCGGCCCCGACATCGTCTACCGCATCCGGCCCGACGAGTACTACCTGCCCGAGCTCGACCTGACCGCCGACGAGCGGGCCGCGCTCCACGTCGCCGTCACCGCCGTCCAGCTCGACGGCGAGTCGTCCCACGCGGCGCTGTGGAAGCTCGGCGGCGTGGAGGGGGAGGCCGCACCGGCGTTGGCGTCCCTCCCGACCGTGCCGGCGTTGGCGGCGCTGTTCGACGCGTACCGGCGGCGGGCAACGGTGACGTTCACGCACCGGGGCGACACGCGAACGCTCGACCCGTGGGGCATCGTGTTCCGCCGCGGTCACTGGTACGTCGTCGGGTACGACCACCATCGTGGCGCACCGCGGTCGTTCCGGGCCGACCGCGTCGTCGACGTCGCGCCCGGCCCCGCGGGGGCGTTCGAGGCGCCGGCCGACCTCGACCCCGGCTCGTTGTTGCGCGACGACCCCTGGCGCTTCGGCGACGAGCCGCCGGTCGAGGCTCGCGTGCTCGTCGACCGCGAGGCAGCCGTCGCGGTCGAGGACGAGCTCGGCGCGGCGTCGATCGTGGAGCGAAGGGACGACGGCTCGGTCGTGGTCCGGCTCGCCGTCACGCATCGCCCGGCGTTCCGGTCGTTCGTCCTCGGGTTCCTCGACCACGCCGAGGTCCTCTCACCGGCCGAGCTCCGCGCCGACGTTCGGGACTGGCTGCGCGCGATCCAGGAGCGGCAAGCATGAGTGAACGTGGGAAGGCGGGTATCCCGCCGAGCAGCGAACGTGGCCCAGCGGCCCGGCGCCGCAGGCGCCAGGAGCGGCAAGCGTGAGCCCGCGTCGACCCGGCGCCGGGGGCCGCCTCCAACGCGTGCTCGCGCTGGTGCCGTACATCGCCGCGCACCCGGGCGTCACCATCGCGGAGCTCGCGACGCGGTTCCAGGTGCCGGAGGCCGAGCTCGAGCACGACCTCGAGCTGCTCCCGTTCTGCGGCCTGCCGCCGTACTCGCCCGACCGGCTCATCGACGTGGAGATCTACGACGGGCAGGTCTGGATCCGGTTCGCCGAGTACTTCGAGCGACCCCTCCGGCTCAGCGCCGGCGAGGGGCTCGCGCTCGTCGCGGCGTGCCACGCCCTCCTCGCCGTGCCGGGCTCCGAACGCGACGGGCCGCTCGCCTCCGCAGCCACCAAGCTCGAAGCGGCAGTGGGCTCGGGGGCGGGGGTCTCGGTAGACGTGACCGGCGGCCCGTTCCTCGAGGCGCTGCGCGACGCGGCGCACGAACACCGCCGCGTCGAGGTCGACTACTACTCGTTCGGTCGCGACGCGCTCACCACGCGCCGCATCGACCCGTGGTCGGTGTTCCACGCGTTCGGCCAGTGGTACGTGGCCGCGTACTGCCACGCGGCGGGGGAGGAGCGCCTGTTCCGCGTCGACCGCGTCCGTGCCCTGCGCCCGACCGACGAGCGCTTCGAGCCGCCGCCGGGGGCCGACGTCGCCGAACGCCGCGACGTGTACCACCCGAGACCCGACGACCCCCGGGTCGAGTTGACGCTCGCCGCGTCGGCCGAGTGGGTCGTCGACACGTACCCGACCGAACGGGCCGACCGCCGGGCCGACGGAACCTTCCACGTCGTGCTCACGGTCAGCGAGCAGGCGTGGCTCGAACGCCTGCTGCTCCGGCTGGGTCCCGACGCGACCGTGCTCGGCCCGCCCGAGCTCGTCGGCACCGCGGAAGCCACAGCTTCGCGCCTCCTCGGCCGATATGAGACGGACGGACCCGTCGAAACCCGGGACGATGCGGCCGCGCGCCGCGTTCCCGACGGGTCGGCGTGCGAAGATGGACCCGACCCACGATGAGCGACCCACGATGAGCGACCCACTGTGAGCGACCCACTATGAGCGACCCACTATGAGCGACCCACTATGAGCGACCCACGATGAGCGAAGACGACGCCTGGAACGACGAGACCTGGTCCGACTCCACCTGGAGCGCCGACGCGCCCTCGACGGTGCAGGTGGCCGAGCCGTCGCCGTCGGAGTACGACCTCGTCGCCGAGCCGCCCCGCACCCAGCGGCCGGCCAAGCGGGGGCGTGGGACTCGCTGGCTCGTCGAGTGGGGTGTCCTCATCGCCGGCGCGCTCGCCATCGCGGTGGTGATCAAGGCCTTCCTGTTCCAGCCGTTCGTGATCCCGTCGGGGTCGATGATCCCCACCTTGAAGATCCACGACCGGGTGCTGGTCAACAAGCTCAGCTACCGGCTCCACGACGTCCACCGGGGCGACATCGTGGTGTTCCGCCGGCCGCCCGACTTCCACGAGAAGGACATCAACGACCTCGTGAAGCGGGTGATCGGCCTCCCCGGCGACACGGTCGAGGCGCCGGGCGGCAAGGTCACGATCAACGGACGCGCCCTCGACGAGCCGTACCTGGCGAAGGGCACCGTCACCGACTTCGAGAGCCCGACGTGGGACTTCCCGAACTGCGCCAAGCCGGCGGACGGCAAGCGCGGCTGCGTCGTGCCGGCGGGCTCCTACCTGGTGCTCGGCGACAACCGCGGCTCCTCGCAGGACGGGCGCAAGTTCGGCCCGATCAAGGAGAAGCTCATCATCGGGCGGGTCTTCATGCGCATCTGGCCGCCGAACCGCATCGGCTTCCTCTGAGGCATTGTTTCGATGGATTCCCCGAATCATCGGGGGAATCCATCGAAAGAACGAGGGGGTTGTGCGCGCGTCAGGAACCGGGCGACGCGAACTCGCCGATGACCGCCATCATCCGGTCGGGCCGGTCGCAGTAGAGCGCGTCGACACCCATCGCCAGCACGGCGCGCAGGTGCCGCACCTCCTGCGCGTCCCACGCGAACGACCGCACCCCGAACTTGTGGAACAGCGCGACCAGCCCGGTGCTCCACTCGCTGTGGTGCATGTTCATGGCGTCGACGCCGAGTGACGCGAGATCCGACGCGTGACGTTCGATGGGCGCGCTCAACGCGTGCTTGCGGACGGAGTGCACGAGGTGCACGTCCGGCTCCTCGGCCCGGAGCCGCGTGAGCAGGTCGAGGCTCGGCGAGCACAGCCAGAGCCCGCCGACGGCAGAGTCACCGGCCCGGCGCGCCGTGGCGACGACGGCGTCCGCCGCGCCGTCGTGCTTGACGTCGAGCGAGAGCGCGTAGGCGGTCCCGAGCTCCCCGTAGAGGTCGGCCAGGCGCGGGACGCCGAACGCGGCCAGCTCCGCAGCGCTCGAGTCTCGTACCACGACCCGCCGCAGGCCCCGCCGGACGACCGAGTCGTGGACGAGGACGACCTCGCCGTCGCCGCTGCACCAGGCGTCGGATTCGAGCCCGGTGGCGCCCAGGTCGAGGGCGCGGCGGAAGGACGGGAGCGTGTTCTCGGGGAGCTCCTTGCGGGCGCCCCGATGAGCGAAGCCGATGGGGCTCATGGCCCAGATCTTGACCGATCGCGGCCGTCGCCTGCGGCACGGTCACGCAGCGTGAGACCGGGCTCCGGGGCCAGGTTTCCCTTCAGCGGCCTCGGACCGTTGCCGATGGAGAAAGCCAAGCGGGTACCAAGGGGGCCCTGACCGTGACGACAATCCGAGCCAACTGCCCGAGCTGCGGGGACGTGCAACTGAAGGCGTCCGACCTCGTCGTCCGCGTGTGCTCGGACGACGACCAGGGTTCGTACTGCTTCCGCTGCCCGAGCTGCGAGACCGCGGTGGCGAAGGAAGCCAGCCGGCGCATCGTGGACCTCCTCGTGTCGTCCGGGGTGCGCATGCAGGTGTGGCGCCGCCCGGCCGAGCTCCTCGAGCGTCACGACGGACCGTCGATCACCCCCGACGACCTGCTCGACTTCCATCTCCTCCTGCGCCGGGACGACTGGTTCGGCGAGGTGCACGAGATGGTCCGCCGCACGACCGCTCAGTAGGCTTCGGCCGTGTCGGCCTGGTGGTTCACCCTCGTCGCGATCAGCGCGACCGGATTGGTCTGCGTCGCGCTGGCGGCCGTCCGTGCGCACCGTGAGGTCGAACCGACGGTTCAGGCCTTCGCGGAGCTCCGCCGCGCGCTGCGGCCGGTCGTGGCCGAGCTCCGCGTCGACGCGCAGCGCACCCGGGCCCGCCTCGACGGGCTCTCGCGCCGGGGCGCAACACCGCCCCAGGGTTAGCATCTCGCCGGAACCCGTCGGCGCGAAAGGAGCCCGATGCCCCAGCTCGGCGTGGCCGAGATCCTCGTGATCGTGATCATCGCGCTGGTGCTCTTCGGCCCGAACCGGCTGCCCGAACTGGCCAGGCAGGTGGCGAAGGGGTTGCGCGAGCTGCGCCAGGTCCAGGAGCACCTGAAGGGCGAGATCGACGACGTCATGGGCCAGTTCGACCTCCACGGCTCCGGCGACCCAGCAGGCGCCGCGGCCCACGAGGAGGACGCCGTCGACCACGACGTGGGCGTGGACGTCGACGAGGTCGAGTTCCCCGGCGGGCCACCGGCCGCGGCCCTGCCCCCGGCCGAGGTCGAGGCTTCCCCGCCCCCGGTGTACCCGAACCAGCCGGCCGCGCCCGCGGCGGCCCCGTCCCGGTTCCGCGCCCCCCGACCTTCGGACGGCGGCACCCGGGCCGCGCCGCCGCCGTCGCCCCTCCGGGCCGCGCCGCCGCCGTCGCCCCTCCGGGCCGCGCCGGCGCCGTCGCGCTTCCGCGCCCCGCGGCCCACCGCCTAGCGCCCTCCACCTCCCATGCCGCGCAACAAGAACCCCGAAGGTCGCATGACGGTCCTCGAGCATCTCGGGGAGTTCCGGCGCCGGATCATCATCTGCATCGTCGCCGTCGCGATCACCGCCACGATCGCGTTCGTCTTCTCGAACCTGATCCTGCACTGGTTCCTGCACTTCTACCGCGAGGCCGTGCACGACCCGAAGCGGAAGTTCATCTTCACGGGCCCGCTCGACGCGTTCATCGTCCGCATCAAGGTGGCCACCTACGGCGGGATCGTGCTCGCGTCGCCGATCTGGCTGTACGAGCTGTGGCGGTTCGTCACCCCCGGGCTCAACCCGAAGGAGAAGCGGTTCGCGGTCCCGTTCCTCGCCTCGTCTGTCGTGCTGTTCGTGCTCGGGGGATTCGTCGCCATCCTCACGCTGCAACCCGCGCTGGGCTTCCTGTTCGGGGTGGGTGGCAACACGCAGGAGGCCTTGCTCACCGCCGACAAGTACGTCGGGCTCGTCAGCCTCATGATCCTCGCCTTCGGCATCTCCTTCGAGTTCCCGATCGTGCTCATGTTCCTGCTGCTCGCCCGCGTGATCCACACCGATCAGCTCCGGCGCTTCCGGCGGGGTGCGGTCCTCGGCATCACGATCTTCGCGGCGGTCATCACGCCCAGCCAGGACCCGTACTCCCTGTTCTTCATGGCCGCGCCCATGTACCTGTTCTACGAGGTGGTCATCGTCATCGGTAGGATCCTCAAGCGATGAGCCCCCGCCGTCGGGTCCGATCGACCTACAACCCTCCGCGCGACCGGCGTGAGATCGTGCACGCCGTCTTCGCCGTGCTCGCCGTGCTCGCCGTGAGTGCCCTGGGCGTCTTCGTGATCTGGTGGGTGGACTGGGCCGGGAGCGGTTCCACCACGCCGGCCCGGAGCCCGATCACCACCGCCGGCGGCCCGACCGCGACGACGCCCCTGGGCACCGCGACCACGGCCGCCGGCGTGCCCACCTCGCCCGCTTCGACCACCTCGCCCGCTTCGACCACCTCGCCCGCTTCGACCACCTCGCCCGCGAGCAGCACCACGAAGCCCTGACCGTGGCGGCCTCCGGCGATCCTCCGGTCGCCCCCGGCGCCACCCGCGCCGCGTTCGAGGCCGGCCTCGGGTTCCCGCTCGACCCGTTCCAGACCGAGGCGCTCGACGCGCTCGACGCCGGGCACTCGGTGCTCGTCGCCGCACCCACCGGTTCGGGCAAGACGCTGGTCGCGGAGTACGCCATCGCCGTCGCGCTCGACGAAGGCGCCAAAGCGTTCTACACCACCCCGCTCAAGGCACTGTCGAACCAGAAGTACGGCGACCTCGTCCGGGTACACGGGCGCGACCGGGTGGGGCTGCTCACCGGCGACACCTCGGTCAACGGCGACGCACCGGTCGTCGTCATGACCACCGAGGTGCTGCGCAACATGATCTACGCGCGCAGCGCACTGCTCGACGGCCTGCGCTACGTCGTCCTCGACGAGGTCCACTACCTCCAGAACCCCTACCGGGGCGCGGTGTGGGAGGAGGTCATCATCCACCTCCCACCGGGCGTCGACCTCGTGTGCCTGTCGGCGACCGTGTCGAACGCGGAGGAGCTCGCGGACTGGATCGAGACCGTGCGCGGGTCGACGAGCGCGGTGATCGAGGAACGCCGGCCCGTCGAGCTCGAGCACTGGTATGCAGTGGGGGAGCGGGGGCGGGGCGGCTTCCACCTGTTCCCGACGTTCGTTCGGCGCAACGCCGTGACGCAGCCCAATCCCGACGTCGCCCGCCTCGATCGCAGGGTGCCGCGGGGCGGTCCGGTGCGCGGCCGCGGCGGGGCAGGCCGGGCCCGCGGCCGTCTCTACACCCCGTACCGCGTCGAGGTCACCGAACGGCTCGCGGCGGAGGACCTGCTCCCCGCGATCTCGTTCGTCTTCAGCCGGGCGGGGTGCAGCGCGGCGGTCGAACAGTGCCTCGACGCCGGGGTGCGCCTGACCACCGCCGACGAGCGCCGCGACATCCGGGCCATCGCCGAACGCCACGTCGAGGGCCTTTCCGACGACGACCTCGAGGTGCTGCGCGCCGACGCGTGGCTCGCCGGGCTCGAGGCCGGTGTCGCCGCCCACCACGCCGGGATGGTGCCGCCGATGAAGGAAGCGGTGGAGGAGGCGTTCGCGGCCGGGCTGGTGAAGATGGTGTTCGCCACCGAGACGTTGTCACTGGGCATCAACATGCCCGCGCGCTCGGTGGTGATCGAGAAGCTCTCGAAGTTCACCGGCGAGCGTCACGAGTTCCTGACGCCGGGCGAGTACACGCAGCTGGCGGGCCGGGCCGGGCGGCGCGGCATCGACACCACCGGCCACGTGATCGTCCTGTGGAACCCGTTCGTCCCCTTCGATCAGGTCGCGGCACTCGCGTCGCGGCGGACCTACGAGCTCACGTCGTCGTTCCGCCCCACCTACAACATGGCGGCCAACCTCGTCCGGCGCTACGGCGCCGAGGAGGCGCACCACCTCCTCAACCTGTCGTTCGCGCAGTACCGCGCGGACCGTGAGGTCGTGGCGATCGAACGCCAACTCGATCGCACGACGGCGCAGCTCGCGCAGCAACGGGCCCTCGCGCCGAGCGACGCCGGCGACGTGGCCGAGTACCGGCGGTTGCTCGCCGAGGTGGAAGCGCACCGGCGCGCGCGGGGCGCCTCCGCCCGGATAGGTCCCGCGCTCGAGGCGCTGCGCCCCGGCGACGTCGTGTACGTGGGCAAGCGCGGCGGACGCGTCGCGGTGCTCAAGCAGGAGCACCAACGGGGCCCGAAGGTCCTCGTGCTCACCACGTCGCGTGACCTCGTGCGCCTCGGCGCCGACGACTTCGACACGCCACCCACCGTGATCGCCCACGTCGAGCTGCCGCGCCCGTTCGCCCCCCGGAGCCCCGCGTTCCGGCGGACGGTGGCCGAAGCGCTCCGCCGCCTACGGGTGCGAGAGGAACGCCGGCGCGGTCCCTCGGGTACCAAACCTCGCCCCGGGCTCGAGGGCCCGCCGTCGTCGGCCGAGCAGGCCCTCCACGGGCACCCGCTCCACTCGGCACCGGGCCTCGATCGCATCCTGCGCGCGGCCGTCGCGGCCGAACGGCTCGAGCGCGAGCGTCAGCGGCTGGAGCGGCGCGTCCGCAGCCGGAGCGAGAGCCTGGCCCGCCTGCTCGACCGCGTCCTGCGCGTGCTCGAGTCCCGGGGCTACGTCGACGGGTGGTCGCTCACCGTCGGCGGCGAGCTGCTGGCCCGCCTGTACACCGAGAGCGACCTGCTGCTCGCCGAAGCGCTCCGCGAGGGGCTGCTCGACGGCGTGTCGCCGCCCGAGCTCGCCGCGCTCGTCTCGTGCGTGACCTACGAGCGGCGCGGTCCCGACACGGGTGGGCCACCACCGCGCGTCCCGTTCCCGACCGCCGTCGTCGCGCGGGGCGCGCGCGAGCTCGAGCGCATCTGGCGCGGGCTCGCCGCCGACGAGGACGACGCCGGCCTCCCCGAGACCCGGGCGCCCGACGGGGGCTTCACGCCGCTCGCGTACGCGTGGGCCGACGGCGACGAGCTCGTGGACATCCTCGACGACGACGAGCTCACGGGCGGCGACTTCGTCCGGCAGTGCAAGCAGATCATCGACGTGCTCCGCCAGCTCGGCGAGGTCGCGCCCGACGAGGGCATCCGACGCACCGCGCGCGCGGCGGTCGACGCGTGCTTCCGCGGGGTCGTCGCCGCGTCGAGCACGGTGGGCGCGTGATCCGCGCCGGTGAGCCCTGGGGTGGGCCGGCGTCGGGCCCCCCCGGCATCGAGGTGGCCGGCACCGACGCCGATCTCGCCGCCGCGGTTCACCGGTCGCCGGGCGCGCGCGTCTGGTTCCGCCCGACGCGCTCCGATCTCGCCCGCAGCGTCGGGCTGGCCGCCGGGGCAGCCGCGCCCGGAACGCACGAGGTGCCGCTCGACGTGCTGCGGGCCGGCGACGGCGTGGTCGCGGTCAACGCCGTGGTGCTCGGCACACCCCCCGACCGCCTCGGGCGCTGGAGCCGCCCCGCGTCGTTCACCGTCGTGGTCGACGGCCGGACGGTCCTCGACGCGCGGGCGACGACGATCGTGGTCGCGAACGGGCAGTACCTACGCGGCCTCGACGTCGTGCCGCGAGGGCACCCGGGCGACGGCCGGGCCGAGGTCCAGGCCTACCGGCTCCGGGGGGCGCAGCGGAAGCTCCTGCGGGGGCGTCTCGCGGCCGGCGCGCACCTTCCGCATCCGGACATCTCGCAGTGGTCGGGGCGCCGGATCGAGGTCGGGGTGCGCGGCCGGCCCGTTGCCCTGGAGCTCGACGGGGTGGCGGCACCCGCCGTCACCGCCTGGTCGTGCACGGTCGAACCCGGAGCCGTCCGGCTCCTCGTGTGACACCCGACCATCGACGTTCTGGCTAGCGTGCGGCGCGAAATTCGGTCGTATCGCCAGCCAAAACGCAGGGGGTGCCGGGTGACGCCGTCGCGGCGCGGCGGGGGAGGGACGGGATCCCCACGCCCTCCGCGAGGCACCGGTAGGATCGACAGCCCATGCTGTACGTCGCCGAGCGCTTCACACCCGAGGAACAGGCGATCCTCCGGCCCTACTTCTCGAACCTCGACGGCCCGGTGTTCGCGCTCGTCAACCTGCCCGAGGTCGTGAAGGGCGCTTTGTTCGCGCGGTACTCGCGCAGCGACAAGAGCCTGCGCCGGTTGTTCCTCGACGAGTTCGTCGCCGACCTCGACCTCACCGGCGACCTCGGCGTCGACGCGACCGTCGGCCTGCGACGGGCCGAGGGGCTCTACGACCGCGTCTTCCTCGAGTACGGCGACGACTCGGTCGCGCAGCTCGGCGGCGTCCACCTCGCATGCGAACAGGCGTCGAACCTGCTCACGAAGATCCTCGAGTGGGGTCGGATCATGTCGTACCTCGAGCAGTCGACCCGTTACATCCCCTACGACGCGCGTCTCGGCGGCCGCTACCGGTATTGGCGCGATCCTGCCGTGTTGGATTCCCCGCTCGGCGCGCGGTACGTCGCGGACCTCGACTCGCTGTTCGACACCTACGCCGCGATGCTGCCGCGTCTCGCGGACTGGGCCCGCGAGCGATACCCGAAGGAGTCGGGTGACTCCGACTTCGTTTACAAGCTGACGATCAGGGCAAAAGCGTGCGACGCCGCACGCGGGCTCCTGCCGGCGGCCACCCTCTCGAACGTCGGCATCTACGGCACCGGCCAGGGCTTCGAGGCGCTCCTGCTGCGGATGCGCGCCCACCCGTTGCCCGAAGCGCGCGCCTATGCGGCGATGATGCTCGCCGAACTGCGCAAGGTCATCCCCTCGTTCCTCACCCGGGTCGACCGCCCGGATCGCGGCGGCGCCTGGACGGCGTACTTCGAGGAGACCCGCGAGGAGACCGCGGCCGTCGTGCAACGCCTCTTCGAGGGGGAGGAACCCGAGCCCCGGCCGGCCGTCACGCTCACCGACTTCGACCCGGATGCCGAGGTGAAGCTGCTGGCCGCGGCGTGCTACCCGCACCTCGACCTCCCCGACGACCAGATCCTCGCCCGGGTCCGGCGCCTCGGCCACGACGAGCGCGTGACCCTCCTGCGCGCGTACGTGGGGGAGCGGGCCAACCGGCGTCACAAACCCGGACGCGCGTTCGAGCGCACGGGATACCGATTCGACGTGCTGTCGGATTACGGTGCGTTCCGCGACCTGCAACGGCATCGCCTGCTCACGATCGACTGGCAGCAGCTGACGCCGCGCCACGGCTACGAGATTCCCGAAGCGGTCGAGGAGGCCGGTCACCGCGACGCGTTCGTGGCGGCGATGGAACGGTCCGCCGCGTTGCACGACGCGCTCGCGGCCCGCTTTCCGGCGCAGGCGCCGTACGCGGTGTCGCTCGCGTACCGTCTGCGGTATTCGATGCAGTTCAACGCCCGTGAGGCGGTCCATCTCCTCGAGCTGCGCACGTCGCCGGCCGGTCACCCCTCGTATCGGCGCGTGTGCCAGGAGATGCACCGCCTGATCGAGGAACAAGCCGGTCACCGCGCGATCGCCGACGCGATGCGCTTCGTCGACCACGCGACGTACGACCTCGAGCGGCTCGCGTCCGAGCGCGCGGCCGAAGTCCGGCGCGCCGCGCATCACGGCTGACGTCGCGCGACGGGGCGACGCGCGGAAAAAAGTCGTGCGTCCCGTGACCTGCTTCGACGCGCGACGGTGCTGGTCAACGACTCGCTTCGGACGGCCCAACGGCTTGACAGCACCCGTGGTTTTCAGGCGTACTAACCCCCGTCCCTGTGAACCCCTGTCGCCAGTCGTGGGCCGTTCGCCTCTCATGCCGCGGGCATGGACGCGAGCGGGGGGCCGAAGGGGCAGTGGGGGTCCAGGAAGCCAAGTAGAGAACGCTGGAATAACCCGCCTCGCGGTGTCGCAGGCCGGGCCAAACAGTGGCCCCAACGGTTTCCTGGACCTCCGCGCGTCTCCTGTCGTGGGCCCTGCCAGGAATGCGCCGGACGGTCCGATCGTTGCGCGTGCGGAGCGTCGGCGCGGGGTTATACTCCCGCGCCCCGAGGCCCGGAAGGCCCTTCGCATGAGTGAGCGTCGCGAGGCGGGTATCCCGCCGAGCAGTGAGCGTGGCCCAGCGGCCCGGCGCCGCAGGCGCCAGGAGTGGCAAACATGAGTGAGCGTGGGGAGGCGGGTATCCCGCCGAGCAGTGAGCGTGGCCCAGCGGCCCGGCGCCGCAGGCGCCAGGAGTGGCAAACATGAGTGAGCGTGGGGAGGCGGGTATCCCGCCGAGCAGTGAGCGTGGCCCAGCGGCCCGGCGCCGCAGGCGCCAGGAGTGGCAAACATGAGTGACGACGAGTTCGACGACGAAGAGGGACCCGAGCTCGACGACGAGCTCGAGGAGCTCGACGACGAGCTGCTCGACGACGACGCGGACACCGTTCTCGAGGACGAGGAGGAAGACCTCGAGATCCCCGTTGCGAACCCGGTCAAAGAGGTCGCGTCGGACGAGGAAGAGGACGAGGACGAGGAGGACGACGTCCTCGAGCTCGACGAGGAGCTGCACCCCGACGACGTCGAGGAACCCCTCGACGCCATCCTCCAGGAGCGCACCGCCAGCGCGAGCCTCGACGAGGACGAGGAGGAGGACGAGGACGACGCCGAAGCCGACGACCGGGGCGACGGGACCACCAAGATCGTGCCTCGCCGCCCCGGCGAGTTCCTCTGCTCCTCCTGCTTCCTCGTCCTCCCACGCCACCAGCTCGCCGACGAGAAACGCAGCCTCTGTCGCGACTGCGTGTAGTGGCACCAACGGTCGCCCCGCCGGGCGGCGCTCGCGCCCGGTACCTCGCCGCGACGGCTTCGGGCGTCCTCCTCGCGCTGAGCTACCCGCCGTTCCACCTGGGCCCGCTGTCGCTGGTTGCGCTCGTACCGCTCCTGTGGGCGTGGCGCGACGCGTCCGTGCGGCGCGCCGCGGGTTTGGGCTTCGTCGGGGGCGTCGTGTACTTCACGATCGTCCTCTGGTGGGTCCGGTACTTCGGCGTGGTCGCCATCTTCCCGCTCGTCGCGGCGATGGCCGGCTCCTGGGCTCTCGTCGGCGCCGCGGCCGGGTGGCTGCGCCGCCTGGGCTTCAGCAGCCCGTGGCTCACCGCGGCCGCGTGGATCACGGGGGAGGCGGTCATCGCCCGCTTCCCGTTGCAGGGCTTCCCGTGGGGTGAGGTCGGGCTGACGCTGCACGACTGGCCGGCCGCGCGTGCGCTCGCGAGCTGGGGCGGCGTGGCGCTCGTGTCCTTCGTGGTGGTGGCGTGGAACGGTCTGGTCATCGACCTGTGGGTCGCGGTCCGCGCCCGGCGCCACCACGCCGAGTCCACCGGCCGCCCGGTGATCCGGGCGCTCGCGGCGCTCACGTCGCTCGTCGTCGCGGTCGCCGTGCTCGCGGCAACGCGCTTCGAGCCGGCGCCGACCGGGCACCTGCGATTCGCGCTGGTGCAGGGGAACGACAAGAACCGGCCGCTCACCTCGGAGGAGTTGGCGAACCGGTACCTGCCGGCCAGCCACTTCCGGCTCGCCGACCGGCTGCGCGGGGACTACGACCTCATCGTGTTCCCCGAGTCGAGCATGGACGACGACCCGCGCGTCGACCCGTACCTGCGCGACCACATCGATGCCCTCGCTCGCGAGCACCACGCCACGGTCATCGCCAACGCGATCACCCACGACGGGAAGGGCCGCTCGTACAACACCAACATCGCATTCCGGCCCGACGGGTCGGTGGCGGGCTCCTACTCGAAGCAACATCTCGTGCCGTTCGGCGAGTACGTGCCGTGGCGGGACCAGCTCGGGTTCATCGACGAGCTGCAGCAGATCCCGGTCGACCTCACCGCCGGCAGCACGCACCGGACGCTCGCGGTCGACGGGCATCGGGTCGGCACGGTGATCTGCTTCGAGTCGTCCTTCTCGCCGTTGGTCCGCCAGTTCGTGCGCGAGGGGGCCGAAGCGATCGTGGTCACGACGAACAACCGTTCCTACCGCCGGTCGGGCAACTCGGCCCAACACGTCGCCATGAGCCAGATGCGCGCCGCCGAGACCGCCCGGCCGGTGCTCCACTCGTCGATCTCCGGGATCACTGCGGTCATCGACTCGACGGGCGCGGTCCGCCGCAGCACGAAGCTCTTCGAGAACGCGGTGGTCACCGGGACGATCACGACCGTGCGCGGCGAGACTCCCTACGTCCGGTGGGGGGAGTGGCCGGTGCTGCTGGCAGCCCTCGCGCTCGTCGCGGTCTCGGGGCTGGGCCTGTGGCGACGCCGGGCACGCCGCCGCGTGGCGCGCACCGTAGACTCCGCCGCAGAGGACCACCAGGAGGCGCTTCGGTGAGCCAACCCCCCTCGAAGTCCCGGCTCGACACCGCGCTCGAGCTGTTCGTGTACGCGCCCCTCGGCGTCACGCTCTACCTGCGCGACGCGTACCCGATGATCCGAGCCATGCTCGTGAACCGGGGGCGCACCGAGGTCGAGCAACGCTCCAGCCAGATGTCGGGCACGCTGACGAGCTGGAAGCACGCCGGCGCGTCCGCGCTCGCACACCTCCCGATCCCGGGCCGGGCCCGGCCGGGGGACGATCCGGCTCCGCCGTCGGCCGCCCCGGCCCGTCGGCCCGCCACCGCGGCACCGCCGCCTTCACCGCCCGTCGGGCCGCCGGGCGCGGCGCGCCCGGCCCCGTACCCGAACGGCAACGGTGCAACCGCCCACGGAAGCGCGGCCTCGCCCGCTCCGGCCGCGCCCGGCGCCGCCGAGCTGCCGATCCCCGGCTACGACGAGCTCTCGGCGTCCCAGGTGGTCGAGCGCCTCGCCGGCCTGGCGCCGGCGGAGCTCGAGATCGTACGCCGCTACGAGCTGGCCGGCCGGGGCCGCAAGACGATCCTCGGGCGCATCGAGCAGCTCGCCTCCTGACCGTGGAGGCCGCGCGCGCCGCCACGGTCGCCGACCTCGCGGACGTGGTCCGGCTCGCGCGCGACCTGCGCGACGAGCTTGCCGCGATGCGCGGTGGTGCCTTGTGGCGAGCGCGCGAGGCGCCCCCCGAACCCGACGACGCGCGCTACGCGGACCTGTCACGCGCCGGCGACGCCCGGCTCGTGGTCGGCACCGTCGACGGCACGGTCGTGGGTTTCGGCTCGCTCGAGATCTGCCCGCTCCGTACCGGTGACCGCCTCGGGCTGATCACCGAGCTCTACGTCGAGCCCGCCGCCCGGTCGGTCGGGGTGGGGGAGGCCATCACCACCGTGCTCCTCGCCTACGCCGACGAGCACGGCTGCATCGGCGTCGACGCCCTCGCGCTTCCCGGCCATCGCGCCACCAAGAACTTCTTCGAGACGACCGGCTTCACGGCCCGCGCCCTCGTGATGCACCGCCCATCGAACACCCGTTCGCATGCCTGAGGCGCGGCGCACTCCGGTGCTCGCCGTCGGCGCGGTCGCGCAACGCGACCGGGAGCTGCTCGTGATCCGCCGCGGTCACGGACCCGGCGCCGGCCAGTGGTCGATCCCGGGCGGTCGGGTGGAGTTCGGCGAGGATGTCCGCGAGGCCCTCGTACGCGAGGTCGCCGAGGAGACCGGCCTCGAGGTCGTCGTGGAACGGTTCCTCGGCTGGGTCGAGCGCATCGACGGGCCGCGGTCGCACTTCGTGATCCTCGACTTCGTCGTCGACGTCCTCGACCCCGCGCAGTCGCCGGTCGCCGGGTGCGACGCGTCGGAAGCGGCGTGGGTTCCCTTCGACGACCTGGTCGAGCTCCCCGTCGTCGACGGGCTGCTCGACTTCCTCGCCGATCACGGCGTCCTCGCACCCGACATCGACATCGACCTGCGCCAGTGACACCCGACATCCGCGCCGCGCCGTTCCCGTGGGGCTACTTTCGTCACTGTGACGCAACCGAGCGCGACCCGGCGGTGCCGGTGGTGCAGGAGGAAGTTCGCCGTCACCCCGGGGCCGGGCCGTCCGCGCGAGTTCTGCCGCCAGAGCTGCCGCCAGCGCGACTACGAGGCGCGCCAGCTCGCCGCCGAACGCGGGCTCGACGAATCACAGTTGATCGTCGCGCGTACTCAACTCGACGAGCTGCGTGACCGGCTCTACGTGCTCGAGTGCGCGATCGAGGACGTCGATCGCGATCTCGCGGTGTCGGCGAAGCCGCACGAGGTGCGCGAGGCGCTCGACTGGCTGCTCGACGCGGCCCGTCCGTTGGTGCAGCCCGAACCCTAGGGTTCCGGTCCAACGCCCATAATCCTCGTTATGTCACCTGCCGCCGATCTTTCGCGTTCTTTCGATGAATTCCCCGAACTACTGGGGGATTCCATCGAAAGAACGAGGAAGGCGGGCGGGATCGAGGCCCGCGCACCGTTCGCGATACTGAGGGTGATGGATCCGCTCGACGCCGCCGCCTCCCTCTCGCGCTCCCTCGTCGGCACCGCGCTCGACTTCGAGGCCGCCGTCGACGTGGTCGCGCGGGAGGTCACGGAGCTGCTCGGCGACATGTGCGTCATCACGGAACTGCGCGACGACGGCGACACCGCGTGGCTCGAGCCGGCGACCGCGTACCACCGCGACCCGGCCCGGATCGGGCTCGTCCACGCATTGATGGCGTCGGATCGCAACCGCGTCGGCGAAGGCATCGCCGGACGGGTCGCCCAGAACGGCGAGGCCGTCGTGATCCCGGTGGTGCAGCCCGGCTCGCTCGCCACCCAGCTCAAGCCCGAGTTCGTTTCGTTCCTCGAGCACGTGCCCGTCCACAGCCTGATGGTCGCTCCCCTCGAGACCGGCGGACGGATCATCGGCACGATCGCGGTCGTGCGTTCCGATCCCGGCCGTCCCTTCTCCGACGACGATCGCCCGCTGCTCCTCGCGCTCGCCGGTCAGGCCGCGCTCGCGCTGCGCGACGCCCGCCTGCACCGCGAGCTGGTCGAGGCGAACCAGCGGCTGAACGCGTCGTTCCGCAACACGCCGGTCGGCATGGCGCTGATCGGGCTCGACGGTGCGTACCTCGACGTGAACGACGCGTTGTGCGAGTTCCTCGGCCGCGCACGCGAGGAGCTGCTCCGAACGACGTTCCTCGAGGTCACCCATCCCGACGATCAGGCGTGGGGGCTCGAGATCCTCGCGGCGATCCAGACGGGCACGAACCGCGTGTGGCGGGTCGAGAAGCGGTACCTGCGCCCGTACGGCCCGATCGTGTGGGGCGACGTGTCCATCAGCACCCTGTACGACGCCGCCGGCCGGCCCGCCGCCTGCTTCTGCGTGATCGAGGACATCACGTTCCGCAAGTCGGCCGAGCGGGCACTGCGCGAGAGCGAGCGCACGTTCCGTCTCGTCGCCGATCTCGTGCCGGTCGGTATCTTCCGTCTCGACGCCGAGGGCCAGTGTCAGTTCGTGAACCGCCGCTGGTGCCAGCTCGCGGGCCTACCGCCCGACGCCGGGCTGGGATCCGGCTGGCACCAGCCCGTCCATCCCGACGACCGCGCCCGCGCGCGCCACGAATGGGAGCGCGCCTTCGAGGACGGCACCGAGTACTCGGGCGAATACCGTGCCGAGCGGCCCGACGGGACCGTCCTGTGGATCGCGGTGGCGGTGGTCGCGGTCGAGGACGAGGCGGGGAGCGTCTCGGGCTACCTGGGCACGGTGACCGACATCACGCACCGCCACGCGGCGGAGGAAGCGCTGCGCGACCGTGCCCTGCACGACCCGTTGACGGGCCTGGCGAACCGGTCGTTGTTCTTCGATCGGCTCGACCAGGCATTGGCCAGGCTGACGCGCGGTTCGTCAGTGGTCGCCGTGCTGTTCCTCGACCTCGACGGGTTCAAGGCGTTGAACGACCGCGCCGGGCACGGCGCCGGCGACGACGTCCTCCGCCACGTTGCCGATCGGCTCCGGCAGGCGATCCGTCCCGGCGACACCGCGGCCCGGCTCGGCGGCGACGAGTTCGTCGTCCTTCTCACCGACGTCGACGGCCTCGACGCGGCGTCGGTGGTGGCCCTGCGGGTGCAAGAGGAGCTCAGCGGACCGGTTCCCGGCCACGACGACGTGCCGGTCGTCCGGACGAGCATCGGTGTTGCCGGTACCGCCGACCCGTCGACGCCTCCGGACGTGCTCGTCGCGCGGGCCGACTCCGCCATGTACACCGCGAAGCACCTCGGCGGCGGACGCGTCGAAGTCGACCACGACGCATTCTTTCGATGAATTTCCCGAACTACTGGGGGATTCCATCGAAAGAACGATGGGGTTGGGCGCAGTAGATCGTCGGATCGGTCAGGTCCGGAACAACAGGTCGACGTAACGACCGAGCAGCTCCTCGACCGAGCCGCGGGTCTCCACGATGCCGGCCATGCCGTAGATGGGGGCCATGGTCCCGGCCGCCTCGGGGGTCGCGGCCACCTCGGCGACCGACGCGCGCAGGTCGTCGACGAAGCGGGCGGCAACGCTGGGCTGCGTGTGTCGCAAGGTGACGCACAGGTGCACCGCGGCCGGGTTCTGGAGGCCGTTGAGCCGCCAGCCCTTCTCGGTCATCACGTCCTGGATCCGGTACACGTCGAGCGTGTCGGACGCGAACGCGATGACCCACAGCGGGTCGCCGAGCACGTGCACCTCGGGGATGGTCGCCAGGCCGGCCTTGATCTCCGCGCCGGTCTCGACGATCGCCCGCGTCGCCTCCAGGTACCCCCGCTCCCCCATCGCGAGCATCGCGGCCCAGCACTCGGCGCTCAGCGC
Organism: Acidimicrobiia bacterium; assembly: GCA_046331155.1. Lineage (GTDB taxonomy): Bacteria > Actinomycetota > Acidimicrobiia > IMCC26256 > CAWATG01 > JAXLRK01. The sequence goes on along the minus strand of JAXLRK010000001.1, from coordinate 2,012,460 downwards.
GCCCGGTCGGCTGCCGGCGAACGTCGGCGAGTAGTACAGCCCGCCGGTCCACTCGGCGGTGCGGTACCACTGGTAGCGGCGCAGGGCGTCGTCGCGGTACAGCACGACGGACGTCCCTTTTGCCGCGTACCCGAACTTGTGGGTGTCGGCCGACATGGAGGTGACGCCGTCGACCGAGAAGTCGAACGGTGGCACCGGGTAACCGAGCCGTTGCGCCCACGGCAGCACGAAACCGCCGAGGCACGCGTCGACATGCATCCCGACGCCGCGCTCGCGTGCGAGCGCCGCGAGCTCCTCGATCGGGTCGATCACGCCGTGCGGGAACCCTGGCGTGGAGCCCACCACCACGACCGTGCGATCGGTGACGGCGTCACGCATGGCCGCGACGTCGGCCCGGAAGTCCTCGCCCACCGGGACGCGTACCAGCTCGATGCCGAAGTAGTGCGCGGCCTTGTCGAAGGCCGCGTGCACACTCGTCGGGGCCACGATCTGCGGGCGCTCGATCCCGCGCTCGGCCCGCGCGTGATCGCGGTACGCGCGCATGGCGAGCAGGATGCTCTCGGTGCCGCCCGACGACACGGCGCCACACACGCTCGCCACCCCCTCGGGCCCGCCGCCGAGCATGGCTGCGGTCATCGCGACGATCTCGGCTTCGTACTTGACGATGCTCGGCCACAGGTCCACGTGCAGCGGGTTCGCCTGCGAGGTGACGGCGTACACCTCGTTGAGGAACGCGACGTGGCCGTCGTCGCCGTGGTAAACCGCGCCCGACGCGAACCCGTCGTGCCACGACGCCCGCTCGTGCTCGGCCAGCGCCCGGACCTCGGCGAGGATGTCGTCACGAGCACGCGGCTCGGCAGGAAGGCGGGTGTAGGTGGTCGTCGAGTCCCGGTACGGGCGCACCGAGTCCTCGAGCGCGTCGACTACGGGGTCCCATTCGCTGCTCATGCTCTGCTGCTCATGCTGTGCTGCTCCCGGTCCGGGTCGGTGCGCGTTCAATGCGCGTTGAGGCGGGCGAACATCTTCTTGTTGGCACGGTAGAACGCCACGAACTCGTGGTACAGCTCGTCGTACACCGGCCGGGTCGACGCGTCCGGGGTGAACGTCCGCGTGATCTCGGCCGCCACGTCGTCGATCGACACCCTTCCCAGGGCGATCCCGGCGAGGAAGGCCGCGCCCCGAACGTTCGCGAGGATCGGCTCGGCGGCCTGCCGCACGGTCCGGCCCAGGACGTCGGCATGGATCTGGCACCAGACGTCGGAGGCGGCACCGCCACCGATCATCGTGATCGGGTCGAGGGTCCGCTTCGTGAACTTCTCGACGGTGTCGAGCAGCCACCGCGAGTTGTGGGCCACGCCCTCGTACACCGCCCGGATCATCTCGGCCCGCGTGGTCTGCAAGGACAGGTTCACGAAGCTCGCCCGCACCGTGTGGTCCTCGACGGGCGTGCGCTCCCCTTGAAGCCACGGCGTGAACAGCACCTTGTTGCTCCCCGCCGGCGTCCGTTCGACGACCCGGTCGAGGAGTCGCCACACGTCGGGCGGCGCGGGATGGGCCCGGAGCTCGTCGTCGGGGAAGAACATGTTGTCACGCAGGAACGTGAGGCACGCACCGGCGGTCTCGTGCTCGTCGGCCACGAGGTACCGGCCGGGAACCGCCGACGGGATCGACGCGATGTTGTGCAACAGGTCGGTCTTCTTGTACGGGATGTGGCACGTCAGCCACGACGACGTCCCGAGATACAGGTGCGCCTCGAAGTCCCGCACCGCGCCCGACCCGACCGCGGCCGAGTGCACGTCGCCGGTGCCCGTCACGACGACGGTGTCGGTCGAGAGGCCGAGCTCGTGCGCCAGCTCGGAGCGCAGCGGCCCGAGGACCGACGCCGGCGGAACGAGGTCCGGCAGCTTGGATCGGTCGATGCCCGCCAGCGCGAGCAGGCCTTCGTCGTAGCGGACGTTGCGAACGTCACGGTTGTCCGTCACCCAGTGCACGGCGATGGAGTCGTAGGTGGCCGCGAACCGGCCCGTGAGCTGTTGACCGAGCCAGTCGATCGGCTCGAGGAACTTGTACGTGCTGCGGTAGAGGTCCGCGTGGGCGCCGCGCAACCACAGGATGTGCGCGAGCGGGTCCTTCCCCGAGAGCCCGGGCGCACCGCCGGTGACCCGCACCCAGTTCCGGAGCTTGCGTGCCCCGTAACCGGCGATCGACGGCACGCCCCGCACGAGCTCGCGGATCGCGTCGCTCCCCCGGGTGTCCATCCAGCTGATGGCGTTCATCAGCGGTGTGCCGACGTCGTCGACCGCGACGGTGCCCGACCACTGCGACGTGCAGGCTACGGCCACGATCTCCTCGGCCGGGGCGAGGCCCCGCTCGAGCAGCCGTTTCGCGGCCGTCATGATCGCCGCCCACCAGTCGCCCGGTCGCTGCTCGACCGCACCGCCCCCGAGGACGAGCAGCTCGACGTCCTCGAACTCCCAGCCCGCGACCGTGCCGTCGAACCCGACGAGCGCCACCTTCGGCCCCCCGGTGCCGAGGTCCACGGCGAGGACGTGCGGCGCGCCCACCGGCTACAGCTCCGCCAGGAGGTCGAGTGCCGGGACGAAGTAGCGGGCGCCGCTGACGGGGCGGGAGAAGTCGGTCAGGCGGTCGTGCAGCCCGTCGCCGCTCGTGCCGAACATCCGCGCCAGCATACGATCGAAGCGCGCCGGGTCGGCCGAGAACGCGACGAAGAGGAGCCCCGCCTCTTCGACCGTCCCGTAGGGCGTGCTGCGACGGTAGATCTCGAGCTCCTCGCCGTCCTCCTCGATCACCACCCGGCTGATGTGCGCGCTCGGTGGCTTGTCGTCCAACTCCACGCTGTCGGGCCGGGTGCGGCCGATGACCGCTTCCTGCTCCTCGACGGACAGCGCGCCGAACGCGTCGAGGTCGTGAACCCACCGCATCACGAGCGCGTGGCTGCTCCCCGCCGCCGGTCCGTCGTCGATCAGCGCGACGGCCGGTGCCTCTTCTACCGGCGGGTTCTCGGTGCCGTCGATGAAACCCGTGAGATCTCGGCTGTCGCGGTACACGAAGCAGGCCCGCTCGGCGACGAGCCGCGCGCACGGCTCGAGCGCCCGCACGACCGCGCGCGCCGTGTCGAAGACGACGTCGTCGCCGGTGCCGTGGATCCAGACCCACACGTCGTGTTGGGTCGCCGGCGCCCTCCGCCCCGGGCCTTCGATCGGGAGAAACGGGTTGCACCCGAGGGGCAGGCGGTCCGCGAAGACCCGCCGGGCCGCGTCGGGCCCGAGCCCGAGCACGATGTTCGCCCCTCCCGCCGTGACCGGGGGTTCGCGCAGGCTTCCCAGCGCACGCCGGAGCACGGCGTCGGCGACACCGGCCCGGAGGTGCAGCTCCAGGTGGTGGTGCGTCCGGGTTCCCTGGGCGAAGATGCCGGGCTGCGCATTCTGCATCGGGCGATCTTCGCATCCGGACCCCCACCCCTGCATTCTTTCGATGGAATCCCCCGATAATTCGGGGATTCCATCGAAAGAACGAGCGGGATGGCCTACCGGTCGTCGGTCGCGTCGGTCGCGTACGCCTCGACGGGCGGGCACGAGCACACGACGTGCCGGTCGCCGTACGCCGAATCGATGCGGCTCACCGGCGGCCAGTACTTCGACGCCGGTTCGACGCCGGCCGGGAAGGCGGCGACCTCGCGCGAGTACGGGCGGTCCCACGCCGTGGCAGCGACGTCGGCCGCGGTGTGCGGGGCCCGCGCGGGCGGGCTGTCGGCCGCGGCCAGCGTCCCCGAGGCGACGGCCCGGATCTCGTCGCGGATCGCGATCATGGCGTCGCAGAACCGGTCGAGCTCGGCCCGGTCCTCGGACTCGGTCGGCTCGATCATCAACGTACCCGCGACGGGGAAGCTCATGGTCGGCGCGTGGAAGCCGTAGTCGACGAGCCGCTTGGCGACGTCGTCGACGGTGATCCCGGTCTCGGCGGTGATCCGGCGCAGGTCGACGATGCACTCGTGCGCCACGAGTCCGTGCGCGCCCGTGTAGAGCACCGGGTAGTGCGGGTCGAGGCGGCTGGCGACGTAGTTGGCGTTGAGGATCGCGACCTCCGTCGCGCGGCGCAGCCCCTCCCCGCCCATCATCGTCACGTACGCCCACGAGATCGCCAGGATGCCCGCGCTCCCCCACGGCGCCGCCGAGATCGCGCCGGGCCCGGTGGCGGGGCCCGCTTCCGCGACGACCGGGTGGTTGGGTAGGAACGGCGCGAGGTGTTCCCGCACCACCACGGGGCCGACCCCCGGCCCTCCCCCACCGTGCGGGATGCAGAACGTCTTGTGCAGGTTCAGGTGCGAGACGTCGGCGCCGAACTTCCCCGGCCTGGCCAGCCCGACGAGCGCGTTGAGGTTCGCGCCGTCGAGGTAGACCTGGCCGCCGTACTCGTGCACGAGCGCGCAGACGTCCGCGATGTGCGTCTCGAACACACCGTGGGTCGACGGGTACGTGACCATCAGGGTCGAGAGATCGTCGGCGTGCGCGTCGGTCTGCCGCTCGAGGTCGTCGAAGTCGACGTTGCCGTTCGCGTCGCAGGCGACGACGACGACCCGCAGCCCGGCCATCACCGCGCTCGCCGCGTTGGTGCCGTGCGCCGACGCCGGGATCAGGCACACGTCGCGCCGTTCCTCGCCGCGGCTGCGGTGGTACTCGCGGATCGCGAGCAGCCCTGCGAGCTCGCCCTGGGAGCCTGCGTTCGGCTGCAACGAGACGGCGTCGTACCCGGTCACCTCGACCAGCGCCGCCTCGAGCTCGCGGAACAGCTCGAGGTATCCGGCCGCCTGGTCGAGCGGCGCGAACGGATGGAGCCGTCCGAACTCCGGCCAGGTGACGGGCATCATCTCGACCGTCGCGTTGAGCTTCATGGTGCACGACCCGAGCGGGATCATCGCCCGATCGAGCGCGAGGTCGCGGTCGGCGAGGCGCCGGAGGTACCGGAGCATCTCCGTCTCGGAGTGGTGCCGGTGGAACACCGGGTGCGTGAGGATCTCCGAGGTACGGCGCAGCGCGACCGGGATCGCGTCCCCGGTCGCGGCGTCCAACGCGTCGACGTCGGCCGCGACGCCGAAGGCGCTCCAGACGGCCTCGACCGTCGCGCGCGTCGTGGTCTCGTCGAGTGCTATCCCGAGCGTGTCGGCGTCGACGACGCGGAGGTTGATGCGCCGGGCGCGTGCCGCGGCCGCGATCTCCTCGGCGCGTCCGGGGATGTTCACCGTGACGGTGTCGAAGAAGGCCCCGTGCACCACCGCCGCGCCCCCGGCTCGGAGGCCGGCGGCGAGGACCGTGGCGAGCCGGTGCACCCGCGACGCGATGCGCCGCAGTCCGTCGGGACCGTGGTAGATCGCGTAGAGGCCGGCCATCACCGCGAGGAGCACCTGGGCGGTGCAGATGTTGCTCGTGGCCTTCTCGCGTCGGATGTGCTGCTCGCGCGTCTGGAGCGCGAGGCGCAGCGCCGGGCGGCCCTCGGTGTCGACGGACACTCCCACGAGCCGGCCCGGCATGGTGCGCTTGTGGGCGTCGCGTGTCGCGAGATACCCCGCGTGCGGGCCCCCGAAGCCGAGCGGCACGCCGAAGCGCTGCGTGCTGCCGACCACGACGTCGGCCCCCCACTCGCCCGGGGCCGTGAGCAGCACGAGCGCCAGGACGTCGGCCGCGACCGCGACGAGGCCGCCTCGCGCGTGGACGGCGTCGACGACCGGGGCGAGGTCGCGCACCGCGCCGCTCGCGCCCGGGTACTGGAGCAGCGCCCCGAACAGGTCGGTCTCGGGGAGGTCCGTCGCCGGGTCGCCCACGACGATTGCGAGCCCCAGGGGTTCGGCGCGTGTGCGGACGACGTCGATCGTCTGGGGCAGGCAGTCGGCATCCACGAAGAACGTGCTGCCCGCCTTGGGCTGGAGCCGGTGACACATCGCCATCGCCTCGGCCGCCGCGGTCGACTCGTCGAGCAGCGACGCGTTGGCGAGCTCCATCCCGGCGAGGTCCGCGACCATCGTCTGGAAGTTCAGCAGCGCCTCGAGCCTCCCTTGCGAGATCTCGGGCTGGTACGGCGTGTACGCGGTGTACCACGCGGGGTTCTCCAACACGTTGCGCTGGATCACCGCGGGCGTGATCGTGTCGGAGTACCCGAGGCCGATCAGCGACGTGAACACCTCGTTGCGCGCCGCGAGCTCGCGCAGGCGGCCGAGGGTCTCGACCTCGGTCAGCGGTAGGGGCAGCGCGAGCGCTCGTCGGTCGCGGATCGCCGGGGGGATGGTCGCGTCGACGAGCGCGTCGAGCGACTCGTAGCCGAGCAACGCCAGCATCTCGGCCTGCTCGACGGCGGACGGCCCGACGTGGCGTTGCTCGAAGCCATCGGCGTGCTCGAGCTCGCGCAGCGAGGTCGACGGCTGGTTCGGTCGGTCGGCCATGACGGTCCCTCCGGTCGCGATCGGTTCGGTGGGTCGGCGTGCCGACCCGCTCCCCCTCTGTCGCGGTACCTGAGAGATTCGCCCGCAGCCGGTGACCGTCGGTCGTCGGCCGGCGGGCTTTCCCCGTCGGTGAGGGCCCGTTCCCCGGCCGCCCGGCCGGGTCACGTCCCTGCTCTCCAGAGTCGTCTCCCCCCGACGGTCCTTGGGCCTGAGAGATTCCGGGGAGGTTGCTCCTTCGGCGCTCCGGTCACTGGCGTGTGCCGGAGCTCTCCCGCCGGGGTTCGGTCTTCGACCCGGCCAGGCTAGCCGCGCGGGCCGCCCCGCCGGAAGGGCAGCCCGACGACCTCGCCGGGCGCTCGCCGGCCACGGATGTCGACCTCGACGCGATGGCCTACGCCCAGGCCCGGGTCGAGGAACGCGAGCGCGATCCCTCGCTCGAGCAGCGGCGAGAAGTTGCCGCTGGTCACCTCGCCGGCGCGAACCTCGTCGTGGAAGACGGCGCAGCCCGCCCGCGGGACCTGACGGCCGTCGAGCACGATCCCTCCGAGCAGTCGGGGCACTCCGTGGCGCTCCTCGGCGAGCAGCGCCTCCCGGCCGCGGAAGTCGCCCTTGTCGGCCCGCACGACCCAACCGAGCCCGGCCTGCAACGGGGTGATGCCGGGACCGAGCTCGTGGCCGTGGAGCGGCAGCCCGGCCTCGAGCCGCAAGGTGTCCCGGGCCCCGAGCCCCGCGGGCGTGACGCCGGCGTCGAGCAGCGCGCGCCAGCAGTCGCGCGCGATCCCCACCGGGACGTGCAGCTCGAGGCCGTCCTCGCCGGTGTACCCGGTCCCCGCGACGAGGTACTCGTGAGCGTCGCGGGTCAACCGCCGGACCGCGAACCGCGACACCTCGGCCGCTTCGGGCCACCACTTCCCGAGTAGCGTCCGGGCCTCCGGTCCCTGCACGGCGAGCACGGCGCGCGTCGCCGTGATGTCGTCGATCTCGCACGCGCCGGTCGCGTGCGATGCCGCGGCGTCACGCAGCGCGTCGATGATCGGCGCGGTGTTCGACGCGTTCGGCATCACGACGAAGTCGTCGGCCTCGAGCCACCAGACGATGACGTCGTCGACCACGTGCGCGTCGTCGGGATCCAGCAGGTGCGTGTACTGCGCGCGGCCCGGCCCGATCCGGTGGAGGTCGTTGGTGAACGCCCACTGGAGCGCGTCGAGAGCTCCGGGCCCACGAACCGAGACCGAGCCGAGGTGCGAGACGTCGAAGACGACCGCGTGCTCACGGCAGGCCCGGTGCTCCTGGAGCACGCCGGCGTACTGGATCGGCATCTCCCACCCGCCGAACGGCACCATCTTCGCCCCGAGCGCGCGGTGCTCGGCGTCGAGCGGGCTGTGCAGGAACGGTTCCGGGCCGCCGTGCTCCTCGGACATCGCGCCGACGTTAGCGTCCCTCGTCGTTTTGGCTGGTGAGACGACCGAAATCGTGACCCGCCGCTAGCCAGAACGACGAGTCTGGCGGGCGCGGGACGCTCAGGCCGACTCGGCCCGGGGAGCGGGCGCCCCGCGACCCGCCGGTGGGTCCACGTCGAGTCGCAGCGGCAGGCCCTCGCCGAGCCGATCGCTGAGCTGCGACGGCGGCTCGAGGCCGTACTTCACGAGCAGGTGCAGGTAGTCGCGTTGGTAGAGCACCTTGATCCGGATCTCGGGGTGGAGCTCTCGCAGGCGACGGGCCTTGCGGTTCTTCTTCGTGACCAGCTTCTGGTTCAGCGTGGTGATCTCGATGAAGAGGTCGTACGCCGGCAGGTGGAAGTCGGGAGAGAACGCTTGCGCCGGGTTCCCGTCCTTGTCGTACTCGAGCACGAACGTGCGCGGCTCGTACTCCCACTCGATGCCGTAGAAGTCGAGGAGCTTCGCGAACTGGCGCTCCGAGTTGTGCGCGAAGCGAACCTGCTCGTGCGGCAGCGGGCCGTCGGGCTCGGCGAGTGCAGCGATGGCCTAGCCCCCCTCGGCGGCGCGGTGCGGCTTCGACCCGCCCTCATTGGACGCTCGCGCCCCGGACGCGTCATTGGGTGCGAGATCGTGGATGCGAGCGTCGAGCTCGTCGACCATCGCGCCGAGCGGGACGATGTTGAGCACACCCTGCCCGCGGCGTACGAGGTCGACGAGATCGTCGCCCGAACGGGCCAGCACGGAGTTGCCGCCGTCGAGGACGAGGCTCGCGGACGCGATCTCCTCGCCCAGGTGCTCGCGCAGGTACTCCATCGCCTTGCGTGCCGTCTGCAACGACACGCCCGAGTCCACGAGGCTCTTGATCACCTTCAACGCGACGAGGTCGCGGTACGAGTAGAGCCGTTGCGTACCACTGCCCTGTGCGTCCGCGAGCGACGGCCGGATGAGATCGGTGCGGGCCCAGTAGTCGAGCTGGCGATACGAGATCCCGACCAGCTTGCAGACCTGCGGACCGCGAAAGCCGGTCTCGCCGTCGATGGTGCCGTCGCTCGCCATCCGGCGGTCCCCCTCGTGCTCGTTGCCGCCCCGAACGCCGACGTGCGGTGCGCCAAACCCTCGACCCGAGCCCGGTGAGGTCTCGACCTCGACCGGAGCATCACATCGACGTAGTTACGACCATGTGACCGTACCTCTCGGCACGGTCGCGGTCAATGTTGAGCCGAACCTTGGTCGAGGGTTCACGAACCTCCCGAACCGGACACGAGACGCCCGCGTTCCGGGTGCAGCTGCGGGTGCTCGGAGGCAGGGCGCCCTACTGCGCGAAGTCCTCGGGCTGCACCTGGTCGAGGAACTCGCGGAACTCCTCGATCTGGTTCTCCTCGTCCTCGGGCTCGAAGAGCACGCCGGCCTCGTCGAGCACGGCCTCGGCCGCGTAGATGGGAACCGGCTCGGCGTAGCGCACGGCCAGCGCGATCGCGTCGGAGGGGCGCGACGAGATCCGTTGCGTCTCGCCCTCCCGGACCAGCTCGAGCTCGGCGAAGAACGTGCCGTCGTGGAGCTCGGTGATCACGACCTTCTCGATCGTGACCGCCAAGTCGTCGAGCACGGTCTTGAACAGGTCGTGGGTCATGGGCCGCGGCGTCTCCATCCCCTGCAACGCGTACACGATCGCGGTGGCCTCGGGGGGGCCGATGAAGATCGGCAGGTGCCGTTGGCCTTCGACCTCGCGCAGCAGCACGATCGGCTGGTTCGTGGGCACCTCGACTCGCACACCCACCAACGAGAGCTGGATCACGGCACTCCTCCGGCGTCCTGCCGATCACCCTACCACCCGTCTCGCGGGTCCAGTCCCTCGCCCTGGGGCTACGAATCCTGGGTCCCGCCGTCGGTGACGGACCCGCTCTCGAAGGCGACGGACCCGCTCCCGGAGCGGGTGCCGGGCACGGCCACCGCGCCGTAGAGCAGCGGTACCAGCGCCGCCGGGTCGTCGCCGATGAGCTCCCGGTCCGCCTCCACGATGTACGGCAGGTTGCGGTACAGGTCGTCGCGGTGCAGGCCGTACCCGAGCACGAACACGTCGCCGAGCTCGATCCCGCGGTAGCGGACCTCGAGCGGAACGATGCGGCGCACCGCCCGGTCGAGCATCGTGCACACGTCGACCCGTCGCGGGTGGCGGCTCTCGAGCTGCCCCAGGAGGTAGGCGAGGCTCAACCCGGTGTCGACCATGTCCTCGACGACCACGACGTCGCGGCCGGCGACGTCGAGGTCGAGGTCCTTCAGGATGCGCACCCGGCCGGAGTCGGGCGCGTAGCGCGAGATCGCGATGAAGTCGATCTCGACGGGAACGTCGGTGATCGCGCGTGCGAGATCGGCGGTGAGCACCAGCGCGCCCTTGAGGACGCCGACGAGCACGACGCCGTCGGGATGGTCGCGCGTGATCTCCGCCCCAAGTCGCTCGACGGTGCGGGCGAGCTGCACGCGGTCGAGCAGCGTCGAGTAGCTCATCGCAACGCGCGCGCCGCGGTCGAAAGAACCCGAGCGGATGGGTGGCGTTGGTGGATCGGCGTGTCGGGGGTGCCGCCGGCAAGGACGCACGACGAAGGCGCAGCCGAAGCTGCGTCGAGGAGGAGGACGCATTCCAGCGGTGCCACCGGCCGGCGAGGCACGACGTTCACCTGTCCGCTCGAGTTCTCAGTCGTCGAACGCGTCACGGACCGCCTGGCGCAGGTAGGCGGTGCGGAGGCCGCGCCCGAGCCGAGCCAGCTCTGCGAGCTGCTCCTGCGCCCTTGCCCGCGACTCGGGGTTGCGCTGGCGGAGCACGGGGAGGAGCACCTGGCCGAACAGTGTGGCTTCGCGCTCGGCGAAGTTCCGGTACATGCGGAGGTGGCGGGGTTCGATTCCGTGCTTGAAGAAACCGCTCGCGAAGCGGGCCACGGCGAGGCTCTCCTCGTCGAAGAGCACCCGCTCGCCCGCCTGCGACGACGGTGCCAGCAGTCCGAACTCCTCGAGCGTGGCGAGCTCGTCGTCGCCGAGCCCCGACGCGCGGCCGAGCTCGGCACGCGTCAGACTCACGCCGCTCGCCTCGCCCACGAGGTCGTCGGCACGCCCGTCGTCCATCGGGACCGGCGACTCCGCGGCCTTCCTGCGGCGAGACTTCGAGGACGCCCGCTTCGTCTCCACCCGTGCCTCCGCTTCCATGGCCTCGGCCGGTGCCTGGTCGGCGTCCGCCGGCACCGCGAGCGAACCGTCGCCGAGCTCGAGCTGTTCGAGTCTTCCCTTGATCACCTTCAACGGAAGGAAGTGCTCCTTTTGTTGGTGGAGGATCCAGCGCAGCCGTTCGACGTCGCCTTCGTAGAACTTGCGGTAGCCCGACGGCGTGCGTTCCGGGTCGAGCAGGCCCTGGCTCTCGAGGAATCGGATCTTGGAGATCGTGATGTCGGGGAACTCCGACCTGAGCTGCGAGAGGACCTCGCCGATCGACAGGTGCGGACGCTCCGCGGCGGTGCTCACTGGCCGGCCTCGCGGGCCCCGCCCACGAAGAACACGAGGTGGTACCGCCCGATCTGTACGACGTCGCCGTTGTGCAGCTCGACGTCGTCGACGCGAGAACGGTTGACGTAGGTTCCGTTGAGCGACCCGACGTCCTGTAGCCGGAAGACCGCGCCGTCGTGCCGGATGAGGGCGTGCCGGCGCGACACCGTCACGTCGTCGAGGAAGATGGTGGACTCCGGGTGCCGGCCCGCGGTCGTGACCTCGCCCTGGAGCAGGTACTTGCTACCCGCGTTGGGGCCTTTCGACACGACGATCATGCCCACCCCGTCGGGGAGCTCGTCGATGACGTCGGCGAGCTCGGCGTCGGCGTCGACCCGCTCGTCGACCGCCGCGATCGTGAGCGTGGTCTCGTCGGCCGCCAGCGGCGCGCCGCAGGACGAGCAGAAGTTCGCCCCCTCCGGGTTCTCGTGGCCGCAGCGCGCACAGATCATGGCGAAAGGCTACCGCTCCCCGCTGGTCCCGGTACCTAGACCTCGACCGCAGCTCGAGACTTCGGGCCGGGGCGCCCCGGGATCCGGCGCCGGCTCAGGACCCGGCTCAGTGCTCCTCGACCAGGGCCCGGTACCCCGACGCGTCGAGCAGGGCGGCGAGCTCCGCCGGGTTCGCCAGCTCGACCGCGAAGATCCAGCCCGCCCCGAACGGGTCCGCGTTGACGAGCTCCGGGCGTTCCGACAGGGCCGCGTTCACCTCGACCACCGTCCCCGACACCGGCGCGTAGATCTCCGACACGGACTTGGTCGACTCCACCTCCGCGCAGACGCCGTGCGCCGTGAGCGCGACCCCCACTTCCGGAAGGTCGACGTAGACCACGTCGCCGAGCGCGTCCTGGGCGTAGTCGGTGATCCCGACCGTGCCCCGGTTCCCCTCCACGCGGACCCACTCGTGCTCCTTCGAATACCGCAACCCCTCGGGAAACTCCATCCCTCGTCCTCTCGTCCGGCTCGGCGCACCAAAAGGTAGCGGCCTGTAACGAAGGCGCTCGATATCGCTACCTTCTGGAGTGGGCCACTGAGAGCTCAGCGCACGACGTTGCGGATGCGGCGCGCGTACTCCTGGGCCAGCTGCTTGGCCTCGAGGTCGCTGTCGGCCTCGGCCCACACGTGCGTCACCGCCTCCTCGGGGTCCGGCAGCACGAGCGCCCAGGCGTCGGGGTGCATGATCTTCACCCCGTCGACGAGCAAGAGGTCGCGGCCCTGCGACCGCTCCACCATCTCCCGCATCACCGCACCCTTGCGTTCCCAGGCGGTGGGCACCGCCTCGTGCGCGATGTGCACGGTCGGCAGGTTCTTCACGATGGACGACAGCGTGCACTCGGCCACGGCGAGCAGGTCGAGCAGCTTGGCGAGCGTCGCGGTCGCGTCGTAGGCGGGCAGGAAGTCGGCCCAGATGAAGCCGCCCTCCTGCGAAGCCGCGAAGTCGACGGTGTGACCGGCGGCCACGTCCATCAGGTGCGCGGCGGAGAGCTTCGTCCACACGATCTCGGCACCGTTGGCCTTTGCGATGCGTTCCGCTTCGCGGCTCACCGAGACCGGCAGCCCTACCCGCACACGCTCCCCCGCCCGCGTGACGAGCGACACCAGGGCGAGCAGCGCCTGCTCGTCGTTGAGCGCACGACCCTCGTCGTCGATGATGATCGCGGTCTCGCCGTCGGGGTCCACCACGAGGCCCAGGTCGCTGCGCGATGTTCGTACGAGATCGGCGATCCGTTGGACGCGCGCCGTCGCGTCCTCCGCGGCGGCGGAGGCGGACGCGGTGCTCGCGAACGGGTTGACCGCGAGCACGTCGGCACCGATCTTCGCGAGCACGTTCGGCATGACGAGCGACGACGACCCGTAGGAGTAGTCGAGGACGACCTTGAACGACCGCTCGCGGAGCCGGGCCGAGTTCACGCTCCGCTCGAGGGCTTCGGTGTAGTACTCGATGGCGCGCGGGGCGAACTGGATGTCGCCGATGTCGCCGGCGAACGCGCGTCGGTAGTCCTCGCGGTAGAGCAGCCGTTCGAGCTTGCGCTGGGTCCCCTCGTCGATGTCGCCGCCGTCCGAGTCGAAGAACCGGACCTCGACGCTGTTCGGGTCCCCGGGCATGAGCCGGACCGTGATCCCGCCCTGGGCGCGCTCGCTGCGAACCTGGAACCGGGTCAACGGCACCGGCGCGAGCTCGAGGTCGTTGACGGTCGTGCCGGCCAAGTTGAGCCCTGCCATCACCGCCCGTTTGAGCGCCCGGGCCGCCCGGCTGGTGTCGCGGCTGGTCACGACGACGGAGCCCTTCTTCAGCGACGTCCCGTACGCCATCGCGAGCCGCACCGCGACCTCGGGCGTGATGTCGACGTTGGCGAGGCCGCGCACGCCACGGCGCCCGAAGAGCGTTCGCGCGCCTCTGCTCTCCCAGACGATCGACGAGTTGACGATCGCACCGGCCTCGACCGTCTTGAACGGGTAGATCTTCACGCCCGGGTTCACGACCGCGTGCTCACCGACGAAGCACTCGTCGCCGAGCACGACGCCCTCCTCGGTGCGCGCGTGGCTTCGCAGGTCGGAGGACCGCCCGATCACCGAGCCGCGGATGCGGACGTTCGGGCCGACATAGACGTGGTCGTGGCACACCGACCGTTCGAGGAACGCATGCTGCTTCACGACGACGTCGGTGCCGAGGACGGTGTACTCGCGCACGTGCGCGCCGGCTTCGACGCGGCAGTTGTCGCCGATGATGACGGGCCCCTCGATGCGGGCGGCGGGATCGACGTCGGCGCCCTCGCCGAGCCACACCCCCTGGCCGAGCTCGAACCCTTCGATGTCGACGCGCACCCGCCCGTCGAGGACGTCGGCGTGCGCGCTCAGGTAGGCCTCGAGCGTACCCACGTCCTCCCAGTAGCCCTCGACGACCTCGCCGAGCAACGGCCGGCCCTGCGCGAGGGCGGCCGGGAACACGTCGCCGGAGAAGTCGACGACCTCGCCCTCGGGGATGAGGTCGAACACGCCCGGCTCGAGGACGTAGATGCCGGTGTTGATGGTGTCGGAGAACACCTGACCCCAGGTCGGCTTCTCGAGGAACCGCTCGATCATCCCGTCGGGACGGGTGATTACGATCCCGAACTCGAGCGGGTTCTCCACCCGCTTGAGCGCGATCGACGCGAACGCACCGGCGTCGCGGTGGGCCTTGACGAACGCGCCGAGGTCGATGTCGGTGAGCACGTCACCCGAGATGACGAGGAACGTGTCGTCGAGCTCGTCGGCAGCGTTGCGCACCGAACCGGCGGTGCCGAGCGGGGAGTCCTCGGTGGCGTAGCGCATCCGCACGCCGAACTCGGAGCCGTCGCCGAAGTAATTGCGGATCTGGTTGGCGAGGAACGCGACCGTGACGACGATGTCGTCGAAGCCGTGCTGGGCGAGCAGGCGGATGATGTGCTCGAGCATCGGCCGGTTGGCGAGCGGGAGCATCGGCTTCGGCTGGTTGCTCGTCAGCGGGCGGAGCCGCGTCCCCTCGCCGCCCGCCAGGATCACGGCCTTCACAGGATCACGGCCTTCATACGATCTCCCTCCGAACTCGTGCGGCCTCGACTCGGGCGGCCTCGACTCGTGCGGCCTCGACTCGTGCGGCCTCGGCCCGGTCGGCGCGCCCCTCGCTCAGCGCGGCCCGGGCCAACGGAACGTACTCGGCGACCGCGTACCAGCTGAAGGCGAGCCCGCCGATGGTGAACACCCAGGTGACGATCCGTAGCACGACCTCGGTGACGCCAGTGGCCTGGTCCGCCAGCAGGAAGCCCGGCAACGCGAACATCAGCGCGAGGGTCCCGGCCTTGCCCGCCCACTGCACGTCGATCCGCCTGGCGCCCGCGAGCGCGAGCGCGAGCGTTGCCACGATGATCAGCGCCTCGCGCGCGAGCACGACGACGCCGAGCCAGACGGGGACGCTCCCGTCGATCAAGAGGGCCACGCCCGCGGCCACGAGCAGGACCCGATCGGCCACGGGGTCGAGGACCTTGCCGAGCTCGGACCCCTGGTCGAAGCGCCGGGCGATGTAGCCGTCGACCCAGTCGGTCGCTCCCAGCACGGCGAGGAGCACGCCGGCCGCGACGGGCTCGTCGTCACGCAGCAGCAGCACCAGGAACCACGGTACGCAGGCCAGGCGGCCGACCGAGATCAGGTTGGGGATCGTGAGCACCCGGGAACGGCTCACCGTGGTCATGGGTCTCAGCGTATTCGCTCACGGGTCGGGGCCGGCTCTCGGGCTTCGCTGCGCGCCGCAGCTCGTCCGGTGCCCCGGCGGTGGGCCCTGCGGGCGGTCTTCAGGCGTCGGGCACCTCGAGCTGTACCGCGGCGCGGCCGGCCAGGATGGGTCGGATGTGCTCGGCGATCACGGCCAGGTGCTCGGGGTGTGACGCGTACACCCGGTAGTCGTCGACGGTGTCGAAGTCGGCGACGACGGCGAGGTGCGCGTTGCCCTCGGCGAGGCCGAGGTCCGCACCGACGGTGTAGACGCGGATCTCGGGGATGATCGCCGGCAACCGCGCCACGGCCCGCACGGCGGCGTCGCGCTCCTCGGGCGTCGAGGTCTCCGTGAAGGTGAGGCACGAGACGTGGCGGATCACAGCAACCCCGCGTAGGCGCCGCCGTCGACGAGCAGCGCCGTTCCGGTGACGAACTTCGCGTGCTCCGAACACAGGAACGCCGCGACCGCGCCGAAGTCGGCCGGACGGCCGAGGTGCCCGGTCGGTACGCCCCGACTCGCGGCGTCGACGTCACCGCCGTAGAGCTGCTGTACGCGTTCGGTCTCGTGCAACCCGGGTTGGAGCGAGTTCACCGTCACGCCGTCGGCCGCGGTCTCCGTGGCGAGCGTCTTGAGGAACGCGGTGACGCCCGCGCGCGCGGTGTTCGACAGGATGAGGTCCGGGATCGGCTGCCGTACCGCGATCGACGTGATGGCGAGGACCCTGCCCCACCGACGCGAGCGCATCGCCGGCACGGTGGCCTTGCACATGGCGACGGTCGACAGGCAGTTCAACTCGATCGCGGCGGCGTACTGGGAGACGTCGACGGCCTCGAAGTTGCCCGGCGGCGGCCCACCGGCGTTGGTGACGAGGATGTCGATGCCGCCGAGCGCGCGCTCGGCGTCGGCCACGAACGCCTCCGCGCCCCGGATGGTCCCGACGTCGGCGACCAACGGGACCGCGCCGGACCCGACCTCGCGGGCGGCGGCCCCGATCGTCGCCTCGGACCGCCCGCACATCGCCACGGCCACGCCCTCGGCGGCCAGCGCGCGGGCCACGGCGAAGCCGAGTCCTCGCGAGGCGGCGGCCACCGCGGCGCGACGACCCGAGATGCCGAGATCCACCCGCGCACCCTACCGATCCCTCGTTCTTTCGATGAAATCCCCCAATAGTCCGGGGAATCCATCGAAAGAACGCGGAGAAGTTGGCTCGGGGAGTCAGCGCGGGTCGTGGATCGGCCCGGCCGTCGAGCGCAGCGACGCCGCCGAGCGGCCGGTGCGCACCGCGATGATCTCCGCGCAGACGGCGACCGCCGTCTCCTCGGGCGTACGCGCCCCGATGTCGAGCCCGATCGGCGCCATGAGCCGGGCGAGCCCGGCGTCGTCGACGCCCGCCTCGCGTAGCCGCGCCAACCGGGCCTCGTGCGTCCGACGGGAGCCCATCGCGCCGAGGTACCCGACGTCGGTCGACAGCGCGACGACGATCGCGGGGACGTCGAACTTCAAGTCGTGGGTGAGCACGCAGATCGCGTCACGCGGCCCGAGCTGTGAGGCGATCGTGGCGAGGTGACGATCGGGCCAGTCCACCACCACCTCGTCGGCCATCGGGAACCGCTTCGCGGTCGCGAACTGCGCGCGGGCGTCGCAGACGGTGACGCGAAACCCCAACAGCTTCGCGGCGGCCGCCAACGCGCCCGTGAAGTCCACCGCGCCGAAGATCACCATCCGCGGCGGAGGCGCGAACGACTCGAGGAACACCTCCACGTCGCGCTCCCTGGCCTCACCGTGCGGGCCGTAGTGCCGCGTCGACGTGAGCCCGGCCTCGAGCTCGCCCAGCGCGTCGCGTGTGACGACCCGGTCCAGGTCGGGATCGCCGAGGGAGCCCTCGGGCGCCCGGTCGGGACGTACCAGCAACTTGGCGCCGATCGGCACTCCGCCCACGATCGTCGCCAGCGCGATCGGCTCGTCGCGACGGAGCGCGTCACGCAACGACTCGTAGAGCGAAGTCACCCGCCGACAACCTCGGTCATCACCGGTCGCCTCACCAGTCCAGCGGCTCGACGAAGAGGTGCACGGTCCCGCCGCACGTGAGACCGACCGCGAACGCGTCGTCGTCGGAGTAGCCGAACGAGATGACGCCGCGCGGCCGGCGGCCCTCGAGGACCGCGAGCGCCTCGGTCACCACCGCGCCTTCGACGCAACCGCCCGACACCGACCCGGCGACCTCGCCGGCGTCGTTCACGGCCATCGTCGCACCGGGGTCGCGCGGCCCGGACCCCTCGACGCCCACGACCCGGGCGATCGCGATGCGGTGCCCCGCGGCGCGCCAGCGTTCCAGGTCGTCGAGGATCTCCTTCATCGGGCGACCGCCTCGAGCACGGCGTCCAGAGACGCCAGGGAGTGACCGGCCACGAGCTCGTCGACGTACGGCATCGCCGCGGCCATCCCCTTGGCGAGCGGCGCGAAGCCCGGTGACGCCGCCAGCGGGTTGACCCACACGATCCGGTGCGCGACCCGAGCGAGCCGCTGCATCTCCCGGCCGAGCAGCGCCGCGTCGCCCCGGTCCCACCCGTCGCTCACGATGACGACGATGGCCCCGCGTGCCACGCCGCGCACGCCCCACCGGTCGTTGAAGGTGCGCAGGTCGTCGCCGAGCCGGGTGCCGCCCGACCAGTCGGGCACTCGCCGCGCCGCGGCCGCGACGGCCGCGTCGGGATCGCGCGAGCGCAGCTCGCGCGTGATCCGCGTGGTCTCGGTCCCGATCGTGAAGACCTCCACGCGGCGGGCGCCGACCGACAGCGCGTGGGCCAGCCGGACCAGGGCACGCGTGTAGGGGTCCATCGAGCCGCTGACGTCGCACATCATCACGATCCGCCGGGGCACGTCGCGTCGGCGGCGCGACGGCCGGTGGATCACTTCGCCGTGGGTCCTCACCGCGGCCCTCACCGTGGACCGCGGATCGGGCCGACCCCGCTCCGATCGGACGGGTCGGGTCCGGCGGCTGCGCCGTGTCGCGCCGTCGAGCCGGATCCGCGCGATCAGCCGGCGGGCCTCCTCCCGCTCGTCGTCCGTGTAGCTCGCAAAGGAGCGCTTGCGCAGCACCGCGGCCGGGCTCCAGCGGACCGGGACGAACGGTCGGTCGACGCCCGGCGCCGCCGCGTCGCCGTCAACCGTCACGTCGTCGTCGAGCGCGAGCGACAACGCGTGGTCGTCGGCAGGACCGGTCTCGGGGGCCGGGCGCCCGGCCCACCACGCGGCGAACGTCGCGTCGTACGCGGGCACCGATTCGGGTCGGTCGACGAGCGTCGCCCGCCCGGCCCAGTAGGCCGCGTCGCCGACCGCGAGGTCGAGCACGGTGAGTGCCCGCCGGTAGGCGAGGACGCGGCCGAGATCGATCGGAAGCCCCGCGGTGCGCAGCGCGTGCACGAACCCCAGCACGAACGCGTCGGCCGGTACAGCGCCGGCCGGTACAGCGCCGGCCGGTACGGCATCGATCGGTACGGCGCCGGCCGCCCGGGCGTCGCCCGGTGCCGGGCTGCCACGGTCACCCATCGACCGAACCGGCGGTGGCCAGGCGTTCGAGCCCGTGGGCCCGCACCCGCTCCTCGTCCTCGCGGTACTTGACCACCGTGCCGAGCGTCGCATCGATCGTCGCGGGATCGAGACCGGTGCGGCCGAGCGCGGCGAGCGCGTGGGCCCAGTCGATCGTCTCCGCCACACCGGGCGGCTTGACAAGCTCGAGCCCCCGAATCACCTCGACGGCCAGCGCCACCCGGCGGGCCAGCGCGTCCGAGACCTCGGGCGCGCGGACCCGCAGGATGGCGAGCTCGCGTTCCAGGTCGGGATGCTCGATCCAGTGGTAGAGGCAACGCCGCTTCAGCGCGTCGTGCACGTCGCGGGTCCGGTTGGACGTGAGGATCACGACCGGGGGCGTCTCGGCGCAGAAGGTTCCCAGCTCCGGGACGGTGACGGTGTAGTCGGAGAGGATCTCCAGGAGCAGGGCCTCGAACTCGTCGTCGGCCCGGTCGATCTCGTCGATCAGCAGCACCCGCGGGCGATCGCTCGCAGGTGCTACCGCGCGGAGAAGGGGCCGTGCCACGAGGAACCGCTCCGAGTAGAGCTCGTCCTCGCCGACGGGTGCGTGGCGCGCCTCCATGGTGCGCACGTGCAGGAGCTGGCGGGCGTAGTCCCATTCGTAGACGGCCTGCGCCGCGTCGATTCCCTCGTAGCACTGGACGCGAAGCAGCTCGGCGCCGAGCCAGTCGGCGAGCACCTTGGCGACCTCGGTCTTGCCGACGCCCGGCTCGCCCTCGAGGAGCAGGGGCCGCGCGAGCGAGATGGCGAGGAACACGGCCGTCGCCAGCCCGTCGTCGGCGAGGTAGCGCCGCTCGGCCAGGGCCACGCGCACCTCGTCCACGTCTCGCACCATTCGGCGATCATACCGGGGCCCCATCCGACCGGATTCCCGGTGACGCGGCGCGCCGACGGCTCGCAGCCCCTCGTCGCGCAAGGGTCACGACCCCAGAGCGGCACCGTCCGCGCGCGGATCGCCGGCCGCCGCGTAGCCGGCCGGCACGACCTCGATGGCGTGTGCGTGGCCCATGCCCGAGTCGTAGGACCCGCTCACGGTCACCTCGTGACCGCGGGTACGCAGGCCGTCGACGACTCGCCCGTCGGCGCGTCGCTCGACCGTGACACCCCAGCGGCCCGGTTCCACCCGCCAACGGGGCGCGTCGATCGCCTCCTGCACATCGGCGCGGTCGTCGAGGAGCCTCGTGAGGAGCTGCACGTGCACCTGGGTCTGCGCGTCCGCGCCCATCGTCCCGAACACCAGCCAGGGACGGCCGTCGCGCGTCGCGAAGGCGGGCACCAGCGTGTGCATCGGGCGCTTGCCCGGCGCGAAGACGTTCACGCTCGTCGGATCGAGGTTGAACGAGGACGCGCGGTTGTTGAGGTTGATCCCCCAGCCCCGAACGCGCACACCCGAGCCGAAGGCGAGGAAGTTCGACTGGATGAGGCTGACGAGCAGCCCGTCGCCGTCGGCGGCGCAGAGGTACGCGGTGCCGCCCTGCTGCGGGCGACCCACCACGGGCCGGAGGGCACGGGTGGGATCGATGCGCGACCGCCGCGACGCGACCCACTCGTCGGTGATCAACGCGCCGGCGGGCGTGCGCATGTGCCCGGGATCCGAGACGAACTCGTCGCGGTCGGCGAGCGACTGCTTGACCGCTTCCACGAGCAGATGCTGACGGTCGGGGCCGTCGGTGCGCCGGGGAAACCGGTCCGCGATGCGCAGGGCTTCGAGCGCGGTGACGCCCTGGGTGGGTGGCGGGAGCTCGTACACCGTCACGTCGCGGAACGACGCCGAGAGCGGTGCGGTCCACTCGCCCCGATGGTTGCGCAGGTCGTCGACGGTCATGCGCCCACCCTCGGCCTGCACCGTGTCGGCGATGGCCTCGGCGATCGCGCCGCGGTAGTACGCGTCCGGACCGTCGGTGGCCAGGAGTTCGAGGGTGCGCGCCAGGTCGGGTTGGTGCAGGCGGGTGCCGGGCCGGACCGACCCGTACCCTCCGAACCAGGACGACGATTCGCCGTAGATCCCGACGAAGCCCTCGAACATGTCGCGTGCAGTGCGTTCCGGCACCTCGAACCCGTCGGTCGCGTACCGGTGCGCGTCTGCCGCGAGCTCCCCGAACGAGCGCGTCCCCCATCGCTCGAGCAGCGCGAACCAGCCGTCGACGGCACCCGGCACGGCGACCGCACGCGCGCCGAGCACCGGCATCGACCCATCGGGCTCGAGCGCGATCAGGGCGTCCCTGGAGTCACCCACCGCCGACCGGCCCGATCCGAGGTACCCCTGCGGAGCCCCGTCGTGGACGATCGCGAACAAGTCACCGCCCGGACCGCACGTGTACGGCGCGACCACGGCGAGCGTGATATTCGCGGCCACCGCCGCGTCGACCGCGTTGCCGCCACGGGCGAGCACCCCCGCCCCCGCCGCCGACGCCAGGTAGTGAGGCGTCGCGACCGCCGTTCGCGGGAACCGCCGGGCCGGGCGGGTGGAGGGCATCGAAGATGAAGCTACCGGTCGCCCGCGCCCTCCGACCGCTTCCCATCGTTTTGGCTAGCGGGACGACCGGGTTTCGCGCCGCTCACCAGCCGAAACGGAGGGGCGGGCGTCGCACGGATGCGGCCGACCATCCACGGAGGTGGCCGGAGCGGGCGCCGGCCGACGGTACACTCGTGTCCCTTGTGAGCAACCTGCGCAGTTCGCTGCTCCCACTCGCGCTCACCGCGTCGACGCTCGCGCTCGCAGCGTGCGACGGGGCCGCGCACGCGTCCCGGGCGCCGGCCCACGCTTCCACCGGCGAGTCGGCCGGCGCGGGGGCATCCGCCCGTTCCGTCACGCACCGCGGGCGCGCGACGCGCGGTGCCGGCACGACCCCGTCGACCGCACCGGCGGTCGTCGCGCGGCGCGTGCCGACGCCCGACCACCCGCTGCGCGTGCTCCTGGTCGGCGACTCGGTTGCGGGGTCCCTCTCCCCCGGCCTCGCCCACGCGCTCGCTGGAACCGGCGCCCGGTTCGAGGACCGGACGTACCCGGGCTTCGGGCTCACCGCGACCTCTCCCGGCTTCCTCGACGACGGCACCCCCTGGCCGTCGCGCTTCCAGGAGTGGCCGTCGGTGATCGACCGCACGGTGCGCACCTTCGACCCCGACGTGGTGATCGCGTACCTCGGCAACTGGGACGCGCTCGACCGCGTCGCCTTCGGCCGGAGGATCCGCGCGCTCTCGCCCGAGTGGGCGCAGTGGTACCACGACGTGCTCGACCTCTACGCCCGTGACCTCACCGCGCGCGGCGCGCACCTCTACTGGGTGCGGCTCACGCGCGACGTGCGGCCCGAACAGCAGCGCGTGAACGACGCGATCAACCGGCAGTTCGACCTCCTCGCGCAGCGCATGCCGGACCGCGTCACGATCCTCTCGGTCGACGGTGCCATCGTGCCCAACGGGCCGTACGTCCAGCAGCAGCACCTGCCCGACGGGCGCTCCGTCGACGTGTGGAAGCTGCTCCACCTCACGCCGGAGGGCGCGGACCTCGCCGGCCGCGCGGTCGTGCACGATCTCGCCGCCACCTGGGGGCTGCCCCGCTGAACCCCGGGGGCCGGCGGTCGCCCGGCTCAGAGGCGCGCGAAGGGGATGGTGAACGCGGGGTGCTCGCACCCGCCGTCGGTCACGATCGCCACCCGGCCCGTCACCCGAGAGCGGTCGAGGATCATCACGGCCTCCTGTGTGCGGCTCGCCCTTCCGGCAGGAGGTAGCGATCTGTAACGCCCGCCATCCGTTCCAGATCGCTACCTTCTGAAGAGACGTGAGGAGCGGCGCATGGCATACCGGGTGATCCAGTGGGCGACGGGCAACGTCGGACGGGCCGCGGTCGAGGGCGTGCGCAACCACCCGGAGCTCGAGCTCGTCGGCGCGTGGGTGCACAGCGTCGAGAAGGACGGCCGCGACGTCGGCGAGATCTGCGGGCTCGGCGCGGTCGGCGTGACCGCGACGTCCGACGTCGAGGCCATCCTCGCGCTCGACGCGGACTGCGTCGTCTACAGCCCGATGCTCGCCGATCCCGGCACCGTCATGCGGCTCCTTCGCTCGGGCAAGAACGTCGTGACCCC
Organism: Acidimicrobiia bacterium; assembly: GCA_046331155.1. GTDB lineage: Bacteria > Actinomycetota > Acidimicrobiia > IMCC26256 > CAWATG01 > JAXLRK01. The sequence continues at coordinate 1,989,133 of JAXLRK010000001.1, read as the reverse complement.
GGTCGGCTGGGTGTACCCGTTCCACAGCAAGGGCGTGGCCGAGATGGAGGCGGCCTGCCGCGACGGCAACGCGACGCTCCACGGAACGGGGATCCACCCCGGCGGTATCACCGAACGGTTCCCGCTCATGCTGTCGTCGCTGTGCACGAACATCCGCCACGTTCGCGCCGAGGAGTTCTCCGACATCCGCAGCTATCGGGCCGAGTTCGTCGTGCGCGAGGTGATGCTGTTCGGCAAGCCGCCGGACGACGCCCGCGAGAGCCCGATGCTGCGCCTGCTCGGCGACGGGTTCTGCCAGTCCGTCGACATGGTCGCGGCGGCACTCGGCATCACACTCGACCCGGAGAAGCGGGCGACGCACGAGATGGCGGTGGCCACGGCACCGATCGAGACGCCGGTCGGGACGCTCGGGCCGGGCACGGTTGCCGCGCAGCGCTTCACGTGGCAGGGAACGGTCGACGGCGAACCCGTGATCACCGCGCGCGTGAACTGGCTCATGGGCGAGGAGCACCTCGACCCGCCGTGGACCCTCGGCGGGCAGCGCTTCGAGATCGCGTTCGACGCCGACCCACCCGTGCACGTGACCTTCCACGGAATGCACCCGCCGGAGCCCGAAGCGGGACTGGACCGCAACCCCGGGATCGTCGCCACCGCGATGCACTGTGTGAACGCGATCCCCTACGTCTGCGACGCCGCACCGGGGATCCGGACCTACCTCGACCTCCCGCTCGTCGCCGGCCGAGCCAACGCTGCCGACCGCGGGCGCCGAGGGGCTGCGGTGCCGGCCCGGCGGGAATGCTGAGTCCGTGCTGCCCGACGAACTGCGAGCCCTCGCCGCCCGGGTTTCCAACACCGGGCGCTGGGGTCCCGACGACCAGCGCGGCACGCTCAACCTCGTCACCCCCGAGGCCGTGCAACGCGGGCTGCGCGCGGCACGACACGGCCGGGTGTTCTCGCTCGCCATCCCGTTCGACGAGGACGGCCCGCAGAACGGGACCATCCCCGGCCGCGAGAACCCCACCCGCACGATGCTCGGCGTCGACGTCCCGTTCACCGGCGACCGCAGCGACTTCTGCACGAGCGACGACGCGTTCGCCATGGGCTCGCAGGCCGCGACGCACTGGGACGCGCTGGCGCACGTCAGCTACGAGCACCGCCTCTACAACGGCGTGGCGCCCGGCGTGATCGACGAGTCCGGCGCGCACCGCCTCGGCATCGACGCCTACGGCCCGATCGTGAGCCGTGGCCTGCTGCTCGACGTCGCGCGCGTCCATGGCGTCGACCACTTCGAGGACGGATACGCGATCACGGGCGACGACCTCGACGAGGCCGCCGCGCTCGGAGCTCTCACCGCCGAGCCGGGCGACATCGTCTGTGTGCGCACCGGCCAGATGGAGTTCCTGCGCCGGGGCGACCGGGCGCGCTACGCGCACCCCAGCCCCGGTCTCTCGACGAAGAGCGTCGAGTGGTTCCACGACCACGACGTCGCCGCGGTCGCGACGGACACGCTCGTGTTCGAAGTGTTTCCCTGCGAGGACCCAGCGGTGCTGCTGCCGGTGCACCTGCTCCACCTCGTCGACATGGGCATGCCGCAGGGGCAGCTCTGGGCGCTCGACGAGCTCGCGGCGGATTGTGCGGCCGACGGGCAATACGACTTCCTGCTCAGCGCGTCGCCGCTGCCGTTGACGCGCGCCGTCGGAGCGCCGGTGGTGCCGACCGCGGTGAAGTAGCGCGACCCCCCGGGCGACCGTCAACCGTTCGGGCGCGCCGCCCCGGCACCGCTCGCGCCGGTACCGCCTGCACCGGTACCGCCTGACCCACCGAGGCCGAACCCGCCGCCCGAGCCGCCGACCGACAGCGACGTCCCCTGGATGGAGCCGTCCTTGTTCTGGATGCCGCTGATGACCACGGTCTGTCCGGGCTTGACGTCGTTGACCGACGCCGTCGCGCTCTTCGTCATCGTGGTCGCCTTGTCGGTCGTCACGAGGACCGTGTTGCCGTTCGCCTCGGTGACGTAGACGTCCGTGCCGTCGACCAGCTTCACGGTCCCGGCGGTCCGGGTCTCGCTCCCGGCAGTCGGTGTCGCGCTCCCGCCGGCCGCTCCGGCGCCGCCCGCGGCGAGTCCACCGCTACCGCCGGCACCGCCCGTACCGCCCGCTCCCCCGGCGCCGAAGCGCCGGAACGCGGCGGCGAACCCGTTGGCGCCGCCCGCGGTCGTCGCCGACGACGACGAGCCCTGGTGCTTCTGCACCTGGACACCGGCGTAGAAACCGGCGGCCGCGACCACGCCGACGGCGAGCAGCGCGGTGACGCCGGTCAGGAGCCGCCGGCGCGGCCGCGGGGCCGGGGCCGGGGGGTCGTCGAGGTCGTCGGCGTAGCCGTGGTCGGTCGTGGACGACCACGGCTGCCCGACGCCTCCCGACTCGTCGCCACCCACCGGCATCGCGGTGGTCTCGGTCTCGGTGTCGATGTCCTCGGTGTTCATGTCGTGCTCCACTCATTCGTGGCGAAGGGCTTCGATGGGCCGGAGCGTCGCGGCCCGGTTGGCGGGATAGATCCCGAAGAAGAGACCGACGGCGACCGCCACGCCGAACGCGAGCGCGATCGAGTACGGCTGCACGACCGGCGTGACACCCACGACCCGGAACTTGGCGCCGACGAGACCAGCCACGACGCCGATCGCGCCACCGAGGACCGTGAGGAACACGGCTTCGGCCAGGAACTGGCCGAGGATGTCGGACCGGCGCGCGCCGATCGCCTTCCGGATGCCGATCTCCCGCGTACGTTCGGTGACGGTCACGAGCATGATGTTCATCACGCCGATCCCGCCGACGAGCAGGGAGATCGCGGCGACCGCGCCGAGCAGCACCGTGAAGACGCGGTTGGTGTCGTTCGACGTCGCCAACAGCGTCGCCTGGTTCAGCACGTTGAAGTCGGCGACACCATCCGTGATCTTGTGCGTGGCCAGGAGGGTGTTCGTGATCTCCGCCGACGCCGCGTCCATCACGTCGCTGGACTGCGCCTCCACCACGATGTTGTTGACCTGCCCGGTGTAACCGGTGAGCGTGTCCTCCATCGTCGTGTACGGGATCAGCGCGACGTCGTCCTGGTCCTGGAGCCCGTTCGTCCCCTTCGACTTCAACACGCCGATCACCTGGAAGTTGGAGCTCCCGAGGGCCACGGTCGAACCGACCGGGTCCGCGCTCCCGAAGAGGTTCGTGACGACGGTCGGCCCGAGCACGACGACCCGGTTGTGCTGTGACACGTCGGTGCGATCGAAGAACCGGCCACTGCTCGTCTCGAGCCCGCGCACGCTCTCGTACGCCGGGGTCGTGCCGAGCAGGGAGCCCGGCGTGTACGTCGCGCCCTGGTACGTGGCGATGGCGGAACCGCTGATGGTCGGCGCGACGGACTTGACGTCGGGGGCGTTCTGCGGGTTCTGGATCGCCTTCACGTCGGCGAGCGTCAGCGCCGAGACCCGGCTCTGGGTCCCCGTCGTGGACCGCCGTCCGAAGCCGAAGCGTTGGTTGAACACGGTCAGCGTGTTCGTGCCGAGGCTCTCGATCCGCTTGCGGACCGCGACCGCCGACCCGTTGCCCACCGCCACCAGCAGGATCACCGAGGCCACGCCGATGAGGATCCCGAGCATGGTCAGCGCGGCGCGGAGCCGGTTGGCGCCCACGCCCTGGAGCGCGATGCGGAGGTTCTCGCGCCGTCTCATGGTTGTGGCGCCTGCCGCCGGTCCTCCACCAACCGGCCGTCGCTGAGCCGCACGACGCGCGTCACGCGCTCGGCGACGTCGGGCTCGTGGGTGACGATCACGATCGTGCGCCCGTCGTCGTTCAGGCCGCTGAGGATGTCGAGCACTTCGTGCGTGGACTTGGAGTCCAGGTTCCCGGTCGGCTCGTCGGCGAGGAGAATGGACGGATCGTTCACCATCGCACGCGCGATGGCCGCGCGCTGCTGCTGCCCGCCCGAGAGCTCCGAGGGCAGGTGGTGCATCCGGTCCCCGAGCCCGACGGCGTGCAGCGCCTCGATCGCGCGCCCCCGGCGCGCCTTGGGCTTCACACCTGCGTACACGAGCGGCAGCTCGACGTTGCGCAGGGCGGACATACGCGGGATCAGGTTGAAGCTCTGGAACACGAACCCAAGCTTCCGGTTCCGGACGGCCGCGAGCTCGGCCTCGTCCATGAGCCGGACGTCGACGCCGTCGAGCAGGTAGCGGCCGCGGGTCGGGACGTCGAGGCAGCCGATGATGTTCATCAGCGTGCTCTTGCCGCTCCCGGAGCTGCCCATGATGGCCACGAAGTCGCCGCGGTCGATCGTGAAGGACACGCCGCGGAGCGCGTGCACGGCGACGTCGCCCGGCGTGTACGTCTTGGACACGCGATCGGCGACGACGACGGAGCGCTTGCTCATGGTTCCCGCTCCTGGCGCCCTCGGCGCCGGGCCGCTGGGCCACGTTCGCTGCTCGGCGGGATACCCGCCTCCCCACGCTCACTCATCGCCCGCCTCCCGGCGGTCCGAAGCCACCCCCACCGAACCCACCGCCACCGAGCCCGCCGCCACCGCCGAGCGTTCCCGTGCCGGTGCGCGTCCCGGTGCCGTTGGTCCCGGTGCCCGCGCCGTTGGTTGCGTTGCTGATCGAGTTGCCCAGGGTCGACCTCGACACCACGATGGTCTCTCCGGGCTTCAGGCCGCTGACGATCTCGGTCGTGTCGTCCCCACGAAGCCCGATCGTGACCGTCCGCGTCGACTCCTTCGTCCCCTTGACCACGGTTACGGTGCCGACGTTGCCGCGGCCGGTCACGGCCGCGCTCGGGACGTTCACGACGTTGTCCGCCTTGTCGATGATCACGGTCACCGACGCCGTCATACCCGGCTTCACCGCGGGATCGGACTGGTCGAGCGCGATGTGCGCGCCGTACGTGACGACGTTGCTCGTGACCGTCGAGGTCGTGTCGATGCTCGACACGTGACCGGCAAGCTGGGTCGTCGTCAGGGCGCTGAAGCTCACGGTCGCCGGCATCCCGACCTTGATCTTGGCGACGTCGCTCTCGGAGAACGAGGTCTTGACGTCGAGCCGGCCGAGGTTCGTGATCGTCACCAGGGCGCTGCCCGATGAACCCGAGCCCGTGGAACCCGACGCCGTGGAACCCGACGAACCTGACGACCCACCCGCGGCGCCGCCAGTCGCACCACCGCCGCCACCGGCCGACGCGCCGGTAGAGGACGACGCGCCGGTGGATCCCGACGAGCCCGAGGAGCCCGACGACGTTGCGCTGCTCACCGAAGAACCACCGCCGGAGACGGAGGCACCGACGGTGCCGTTCACCGCGGTGACGATCCCGCCGAGCGGCGCCCGCAGCGTCGCGTCGTCGAGCGCCTTCTGGGCGGCCGCGACCGAGTTCTGTGCCTGGACGATGCTCGCACGGTCGCCGGCGACCTGGTCCGCGGTGGGCGGTGCCGCCTTCGTCGCGTTGGCCGCCTGCGTCGACTGCAACGAGAGCTGCGCGCCGGCGAGCTGCTGCTGTGCGGACGTGATCCCCTGCTGGTCCTTCGCCGTCCCGTTGGTCTGCGCGTTCTTGGCGTTCGTGAGCGCCGTCTGGTCCTGCGTGAGCTGCGTCGACGGCTTCCCGCCGGCCGTGTCCGAATCGAGCGTCGACTGCGCCGTGTCGACGGCCGCCTGATACTGCGTGGCGTTCGTCGCCGCGTTGTTCTGCGCGGTGCTGACCCCGGCCTGTGCGTTGGCGACCTGCTGCTGTGACTGTTGGACGGCGATCCCGTTCTGCGCCTGCTGCTGGGGGGTCAGGCCCGCCTGGAGCACGCTCAGCTTGGCCTGGGCCGACACCAGGTTCGCCTGCGCGGCCGACAGGGTCTGGCGCAACGTCGTGGTGTCGAGCCTGGCGATCACCTGGTCGAACACGACCGGGTCGCCCACGTTCACGTCGAGCTCGGCCAACGTGCCACCCGAAACGAAGTTCGCCGACGCGGCGACCCCGGCCTCCACGTTGCCCGAGGCCGTGGCGGACGACATGACGACTCCGCGCCGGACGGTTCCCGTCCGCGTGACGGTCTGGGCCGAGGAGTCCGTGCCGACGGCCGCGTAACCGAGCGCGACCCCGGCGGCGAGGAGGACGCCCAGGACGACGTTGACCACTCGTGACGTTCGGCGCGGCATCGCGATCCCGCTCCTTCCTCGGTACGACCTCGTCAGCTCGGCAGTTGCAGCGGCGGCGAGTTGCCCGCCGTCGAGCCGGAGCCGTTCGGAGACGCGCCCCCGGCACCGCCGGGACGCGCGGGCCGCAGCGCGGCGCACTTGGTCTGCGCGGCTTGGACCTTCGGATCGTTCTGGTCCGGCCGGGCGCCCCGGCTCACCGTCACGCCGTGGCGCGACAGGCAGGCACGGTAGGCGTCGAACGCCTTCGAGTCACCGAGCCCGCTGAACTTCGGGCGCTTCTTCGCGCAGGCCTTCTGCGCGGCCTTCCACTTCTTGACCGTTGTGCCCGGCGGGACCTGCCCGAAGCCTCCGTCGCCGTCGGGGCGCCCGCCGAAGCCGCCCGGCGGCGGCGTGATGCTCGGGGTGCCATTCCCCGTCGCGGCGCCGCCCGCGTTGGTGCTCCCGGTGGCCGGCCGGCGAGTGCCCGCCTGCAGCTTCACGCCGTGCGACGCGAGGCACTTGCGGTACGCCTGGAACGCGGCTCGTGGGTCCTTGGCCACGTTCGTGGCCGTCTTGGTCTTGGGCTTCGGCTTGGCCGTGACGGCGGCGCTCGCGCTGCCCATCCCGGTGACCATCGCGACCGCAGTCGACGCCGTCGCCATCGCCGCCAGCACCGCCGTCCGCCGTCCGACTCCACGCACTCCTTCGATTCGCACGGTTGCCGCTCCTCGGGTTGCGATCGAGGCGGTGTCCCGGCCACCGGGGAGTGCAACCGGGACACCGCCCGCCTCGTCTCAGGATGCGGCACGACGCTGAGGAACGCGCGCAAGAAGGCTGAGAATCCCGTAAGAAGCGAGGGTCATTCGGGCGCCTCCGGTGCCGCGACGGAGCGGGCCGCGCCCGCGTCGGGTGACGGCACGGCGTCGCCCCCTTCCCCCTCTCCGGGCGCGAGCTCCACCAGAGGAACGCGGAAACGCACCCGCGTGCCGCCGCCGGGCGCCGGCTCGGCCACCACCTGCCCCCCGTGGAGCTCCGCCACCCGCCGCACGATCGCGAGGCCGAGGCCTGATCCGGGCATCGACCGAGCGGACGGAGCGCGGTAGAAGCGGTCGAACACGTGCGGGAGGTCCTCGGGCGCGATGCCCGGGCCGTGGTCGCGGATCACCACCTCGCCGCCCGTGGCCGTGACCTCGACCGTCCCGTGCGGTGGGCTCCACTTGCACGCGTTGTCGAGCAGGTTGTTGAAGCTGCGCACTAGGAGCTGCCGGTGACCGTGCACGAGGACGTGGTCGTTGGCCTCGACCGCGATCGTCAGCTGCGGCGCGTGGAGCCGGGCCCGGTCCACCGCCTCGTCGAGGAGGTCGTCGAGCCACAGGTCCGCGAGCTCGCCGTCGATCGCCGGCAGGTCCTCGCGCGCGAGCTCCACCAGGTCGCCTACGAGCAGGCCGAGCTCGTCGAGCTGCTCGGTCACGTCGGCAAGGAGGCGCTCGCGGTCGGCGTCCGGCATTTCGCGGCGCATGGCGAGCAGCTCGATGTTCGTGCGAAGGCTCGTGAGCGGGGTGCGAAGCTCGTGGCTCGCGTCGGCGACGAGCTGCTGCTGCTGGCGGCGGGCGGCGTCGAGTGCCTCGAGCATCTCGTTGAAGCTGCGCGCCAACCGGCCCACCTCGTCGTCGCTGTGCACCTCGATGGTGGCGGAGAGGTCCTGCGTCTCGGTGACGTGCTCGACGGCGGACGTGAGCTGCCCGACGGGCCGCAGGGCGGCCCGGGCGACGACGAAGCCGAGCCCCACGGCTAGCACGACACCGCTCAGCGAGATGAGGAGGAGCGCGATGCGGAGCTGGGAGAGCGAGTGGTCCACGTCCGCCAGCGAGCGCGCGAGCTGTAGCACGCCCGAGCTGTTGAAGCCGAGGTCCACGCTCACGCCGACGACACGGACGTGCGTGCCGTTCACGCGCTTGTCGCTGTACCAGTAGGCGTTGCCCTTGGCGGCGTGGTTCAGGTCGCTCCTGCTCACCGGAATCGGCGGCTGGCCCGCGGGCCGGGCGACCAGGGACCCGTCGGCCTCGTTGATCTGGAAGTACTGCGTGTCCACCCGGAACGGCGTGTCGGGCGCGCGCCGCGAGAAGCGGTCCGGGTCGATGGGCCCGCTCACCACCCGGACGACCTCCGACCGGAGCCGCGAGTCAATCTCGTCGCGGAGCTGCCGGCGCACCGCGAAGTACATGACGCCCGACGCGATGACGACCGCGACGGCGACGGCCGACGCCGCGACGAGCATGAGACGGGTCCGCAGGCTCACGGTTGTTTCCGCTCCTGGCGCCTGCGGCGCCGGGCCGCTGGGCCACGCTCGCTCACGCTCATGCTTCGCGGAGCACGTAGCCCACGCCGCGGACGGTGTGGATCAACCGAGCCTCGCCCTCGGCCTCCGTCTTGCGTCGCAGGTACCCGACGTAGACCTCGAGCGAGTTGGAGTTCGCGCCGAAGTCGTAGCCCCAGACGCGCTCGAAGATGAGCTCGCGGGTCAGGACCTTGCGGGCGTTGCGCATCAGGAGCTCGAGTAGCGCGAACTCGGTGCGGGTGAGCTCGATGGAGCGAGGGCCGCGGTGCACCTCGCGCGTCTCGGGATCGAGCGTGAGGTCGTCGAAGCTCAGTGGCGCGGTGCTGTCGGTGCCCGAACGGCGCAACAGCGCGCGGACGCGGGCCAGCAGCTCCTGGAGCGCGAACGGCTTCACCAGGTAGTCGTCGGCGCCCGCGTCGAGTCCGGCGACCCGGTCGGCGACGCTCTCACGCGCGGTCAGCATCAGGATGGGCGTCCGGTCCCCCGCGGCCCGTACCCGACGCGCGAACTCGAGGCCGTCGACGCGGGGCATCAGCACGTCGAGCACGATCGCGTCCATCGGCTCCACCGCGAGGCACTCCAGCCCTTCGGCACCGTCGGCGGCCTCCACGACGTCGTAGCCCTCGAACCGCAGGGCGCGCTCGACGGCACGCCGGACGGCGGGCTCGTCGTCGACGACCATGACCCTCATGGGCCCAGTTTCACCCACGAGCCTGCACCCGGACCGGGATCCCCCGCCCCGCCCGTGTCACCGGACCGCCTCCTCGAGCCGCAGCGCCAGCACCGGGCAGGCGCGCACGGCCCGCCGGGCGAGGTCGAGCAGCTCGGGGGGAACCGCGGCCGGGGTCACCACCGGGTACCCCCAGTCGTCGAGCCGGATGAGCTCGGGGAGTAGCTCGGCGCAGAGCCCGGCGCCGTCGCAGCGGATCGGGTCGACGCGCAGACGCTCGCTCACCACTTCGCCTCCTGGCGCCAACGGCGCCGGGCCGGCCGGCCACGCTCACTGCTCGGCGGGATACCCGCCTCGCGACGCTCGCTCACCACTTCGCCTCCTGGCGCCAACGGCGCCGGGCCGGCCGGCCACGCTCACTGCTCGGCGGGATACCCGCCTCGCGACGCTCGCTCACCGCCACTCATCCCCCGTAGGCGGCACCGGCAGCACCGGGCGAGCGTGCGACCCGGCACACGGCCGCCCGTCGACGTGCGCCCGGAGGTCGGCCTCGAACACCCGCACCGCACTGCGCAGGAAGCGAACGGTACCGTCGGGGTGACGGCACGCACCCCGACCCTCGACATCCCCACACCAGCGTTCGAGCTGTTGCAGCGTCGCGCGGTCGGCGTGGCCGGCGACCACGAGCGCGAACGCGCCCGCGATCGCGGGGAGCCCGTTGACGCAGGGACCGCACTGCCCGGCGTTCTCGTTCGCCAACCAGTGCACCACCCGCGCCGCCTCGACGAGCCCACACTGCGTCGTCGGGAGCGGCGCGATCGCACCGCAGCCGAGTGACGCACCGAGCGGGCGAAGAGCTGCCTGCGAGAGGCGGGTGCCGTCGAGCGAATCGGGTGGGAGCCAGGTGCCGAAGTATCCGCCGACGAGCACCCCCGCGAGCGGTCCCTCGGTGCCCGCGGAACTGCCCGCGGAACACAGCACCGAACCGAGCTCCGCGCCGAACGGCGCTTCGAACACGCGGTCGCCGACGGTCAGCAGGGTCGTGCCCGGTTCGTCGGGCGTCCCTGCCTCGCGGTACCAGTCCGCGCCGCGCGCGGCGATCTGAGCGAGATGTGCCAGCGTCTCGACGTTCTGGACCAGCGTCGGACGCCCGTCGACCCCGCGCTCGAAGGGTCGCGGTGGGACGAGCGTCGGCTTCGCGGGCCCGCCGTTCAACGCATGGATCACCGCGGTCTCTTCGCCGGCAACGTACCGCGGCGGCAACGCCGCGACCCGAACGTCCACGCGGTCGCGTCCGCCACGCTCCTCGATGGCCCGGTGCAGCGCGGCCCACGATCCGCGAGCCGTGCGCTTGACCGCGACGATCACGGTCGAGGCGCCCGTCGCGGCCGCGGCCGTGACGGCGCCGTCGAGCACCAGGTGCGGCGTGGCCATCAACAGCAAGCGATCCTTCGCGCTCAACGGCTCGCTCTCCATGCCGTTGACGACGACGACCGGGCGGCGACCGTGCTCGGCGACGGCGCGCAACTTGGTCGCGGTCGGGAACGCGGCACCGCCGTGGCCGCGCAGCCCACTGCGTTCGATCTCGTCGATCAGCGCGACGCGCGGCTTCCGGCCGGGAGACGGCGGCGCCGGGAGGTGGAGCCGGTGCTCCGCCAGCGCGACGGCAACACCTCCGGGCGCGACGTGCGCGAGGAGTCTGCGCCCGCCGCGACCGACATCCCCGTTGCGCGCCACATCCCCGTTGCGCGCACCCGAAGCCGCGGTGGCCGTCACCGGTCCACCCCGGGGCTCGGCACCACGCTCGAATGGGCCACCGACTGCTTGTTGCTCGACCCCAGCAGCGACGACGGCGTGCCGGACCGCCGGGCCCAGCCCTGGTGCAACGGGCCCGCGAACACCCACGCCGCCAGCAGGAGCGGCACCGCGACGCTGGCCACCCCGGCGACGGCCCGGGCCCGCCACGCCTCGGGCGGCGCCTCGGCGATGCGGGTCCACACGGCGACGAGCACGGCGGCGATCGCGATCCCGTCGACCGCGAGCATCCAGACGCGTTGCGTGTCGCTGCCCGCACCCAAGCCGTGCACGAGCGCGATCGGCCAGCACGCGTAGGCAGCCCAGTGCACGACCTTCCACGCGCGCAGGCCCAGGCGCACGCGCAGCAGGCTGGTGACGACGATCGCGAGGAGCAGGTCGAAGGCGACCGCGCCGAGACCCAGCCACACCGGCCGGTACGGGGAACGGAACGGAACGACCGCGTCGAGCCAGCCGATCGGCGCGAAGCCGTCGACGACGGCCGTCGCGACGTGGAGTCCGAGGAACACGAGCACGCACAGGGAGATGCTCCGGTGGAGCTCCTCCATCACGAACTTCGGCCAGCGCGGCGGCGCCCACCTCACCGTCGTGACGATGCCGAGTACAACCGACACGGTGAGCATCACGAGCGCCGCCACGCCGGTGCCGCGCGTGAGGTACCAGAGCGCGCGCGTCGACGTGTCCGCCGCGACGAGTGTTCCGGCCCCGATCACGGTCGGCTGGTGCTCACGACCCGCCGGAACGGGTGATCGGGCCGGTGTCGCCGAAGCTCGACGAGCCCGACGACCCGGACGAACCATCGAAGCCCGGGTCCGGCTGGGAGAAACCCGCGTCCGGGTCGGACCGGGAGAAGCCGTCGTTCGGCGTGCCGGAGCCGGGGTCGCCGGACCCGGGTTGCGCGGACTGCGGCGGGGTCGCCGACGAGTTGGACGAGTTGGACGAGTTGTTCGACGGCGAGTTCGGCGACGCGTTCGAGCTGATCGTGACGCTCGACCAGTTGGCCGCGGCCGCGCCGGCCGCCGCGCCGGTCACCACGAGGCCGCCGGCGAGCGCGACCTTCGTCAACGAGCGCATGCGCGAGAGGCCATCGGCCCGCTCCTGCGCCGGGTCCTGTCCCATGAGCTGCCCTCCGTCGTCGGGGATCTCGGCGGCACCGAACCGGATCGGCGCCCTTCCGATGGTCGTCCACGAGCCTGAGGACGGGGTAAGAGGAACTCCCAAGATTCCGTAAGGATCCGGCCGCGGCACCGGGCCCGACAGAGAATCGTGCGCTCGGGCGGGCATGCTGGTCGTCCTCGGCCGGTGCACTCCGGCCCTGCATGTCGGAGGATGCCGGATGTACCACTACACGGACCACGACTGGGGCAACGGGCACCCCTGGCTCATGCTGATCTTCGGGCTGCTGTTCCTCGCCGTGATCGTCGGCCTGGTCGTGTGGGCGATCGTTCGGATGTCGCGGCCCCATCCCGGTTCGCTCGCCGCCGGGCCCCCCGCGGGCCTCCCCCGGCCCGATGCCGCGCTCGAGGCACTCCGGATGCGCTATGCACGCGGCGAGATCGACCGCGAGACGTTCGCCCGCATGGCCGCCGACCTGGGCGGGCCCCCGAACTCCGGGCCGCCCCCGTCGTCCTGAGCGCTAGTCCCCGGCGGCCGGCGAACCCTCGGGTCCGGCGCGACGGCGCGCCACCCGCCGGACGAACGGCACGAACGCGAACCCGATCGCGGCCGCGGTGAGGTGGCCGACGGCGACGAAGTCCACGCCGTCGGCCATCCCGGCCCCGAGCCACAGGGCAAGCGCCGCGAGGTACTACGGCAACCAGCGGCGCCCGACGAGCCCGCTCAGGCCGGCCGCGATCGCCGCGAACCCGTACGACGGACCGACGTCGATCACGTGCTCGATGGAGGGGCTCACGATCCCCCACGCGATACCCGCCGCGAGCCCCAGGCCTACGAGGATGCTCGCGAACACGTGACCGCTCGCGAACACCAGCGCGGTCGACCGGCTCCCGACGCGCCATTCCAACGCCCCGCCCACGGCACCTAGCAGCACCGCCCACGGGAGGACCCGACCGCTCGAGATCCACAGCGCGCTGGCCGCCAGCACGCGGACCGGCACCCGCGACAGCTCGTGGAGGTTCGTGCTCGACGCCGCGAGCACGCGGTGCCGCTGCACCGGGCCGAGGAGGTGCAGGGTGATCGTGGTCCCGACCAGCACGGCGACATACGTGATCGTCAGCGGGATCCGCCGCGCGGCTGCGATCGTTGACACGCTGCTCACTCCGTCGCGATGGCGTCGAGCACGTCGAGGCGGCCGGACCGCCACGCCGGCACGAGGGCGGCGACGCGTCCGCACACGGCCGCGAACACCGACGAGTGTGGCACTGACGACAAGGCTAGTCGTGGTCGTCCGTCCTGTCGGGACGACACCGGCTCGCGCTGAGCCGATCCGGGATCGTCTCGGCCGATCTTCAGGTTGGCCCATGGGGAACGCGTGAGAACGCGATGGGCGCCCGCGACGCGCAGCGACGGCGGCCCCGGTGGACGGTCCGGGCCCGCCGTCGCCGGCTGGGGGGATACCGGGCTCTGAGATGCCACCTCAGAGGTGCCGCCTCACAGGTGACCGAGCAGGTCGTACGCCGTCACCGTGTCGACGAACGCCGTGAACAGGTCCGCCTGCACCGCCTGCCACACCGGCGCGGCGCTCGACGGGTCGGCGTTGAAGCTCGCGGGGGTCACGGTCGCGAGTTGCGCCGCCGCATCGCTCAGCTTCGCGGAGGCATCGGCCGTCTTCGCGTCGACCTCGGTCGTGTCCTTGCCGGCCGCCTTCGCCACGGCCGCGTCGGCGACCACGCGGTCGTTGTAGTTCCCGATCGCGTCGATCGTCGACGTGTACTTGATCTCGGGCAGGACCACGGCGAACACACGGTTGTCGGCGAAGATCGCGCTGCACGCCGCGGCGAGCGTGGCCGGTGTCCTCGCGGACTGCACCGCCGGAAGGTTGACGGTCTGAAGGTTGGCCACCACGGCGTCGAGGTCCGAGTCGATCGCGGCCTTCTGGTCCGCGGTGAGCTTGTGCGACCCGTCGATCCGGGCCCGAGCCTGACCGAGCGCGGTCACCCGGCGATTGATCTCGGCGACGCACTCGGCGCGCCGCCGGCTCATCGGGCCAGGACCGGACGCCGCACTCGCGGTTCCCGCGACGGCCAGAAGCGAGGCCGCGACCACGAGGCTCGCCGCACCGATACGGACGCTTTGCTTGCTGGGCTTCATGGGGGTCTTCCCTTTCTCGGTCGAGGAGCCCTCGTGGCCTCTCGTACACGGAAAGGTTCGGCCCCGATTGCGATGCCGACGTGAAGGGTCGGCCAGCGTCGGGTCAGGACCGGAGCAGCGTCGGGACGCCGTCGGCGGTGCCCGGACGGTTGTCGCTCAGCCCTCGCGGGCCCACGCCACCTCGATGTCGAAGGTGCCGTCGACCGATTCCTCGGTGCCCGCGTCCACGGAACCGTTCCCCACCACCGGCTCGGAACCCCTCCCGGGCAGGTCCGCCGTCGTCGGGTGCACGGGCACGGCGGAGTCGGGCGTGTTCGCGCGGGCCGGCCGCGCCGCCAGGGCGCGCCGCGCCTCGACCCGGCCCGAACGCATGAAGCTCGCCCAGTCGCGCGTGCTGAGGAACTCTCGGTAGAAGCCGACGCCCCGCACCCTCTCGTACGGGACGGGCTCGAGCATCGCGACCTCGCACGACGCCCGCAGCCGCGCCAGGTTCTCGCGCGCCAGCTCGACCTGCTGCGCGGTACGAACCTGGCTGGCGACCTGCAGGATGCTGACCGGTCGCTCCTGCCACCCGGCGGCGTTCTCGCCGACGAACGCCGGCGGGTAGAAGCCGTTCACCGCGAGGGCGAAGTCACAGACCGGTTCGATGTCGAGCACGGGGTGCACGGGGAAGATGTCGACGATGCCGCCGTCGCACCAGAAGTAGTTGCCGAGCTCGACGGGCGCGATGAACAGCGGCAGCGCGATCGCCATGCGTACGGCGCGAGCAACCGTCACGTCCGGGTACGTTCTCGGGCCGAGGTACTCGACACGGTTCTCCTCGATGTTCCAGATCGGCGCGTACGTCGGGATCGGCATCTCGCCGAGCGTCATGTCGCCGACCAGGCCGCGGAAGGTCCGCTCGATCGCCTCGCCGGTCAGGATGCCGGCGAACCCGCGCCCGAGCGTCGGCACGATCGCGGCGAGCCGGCGCCAGTCGACGTCGACGTAGTCCTCCGGATGCAACGACAGCGTGAACGCCGCGACCTCCTCGGCCGGAACGCCGGCGCCGAGCGGGAACCCGAACAGCGACGAACCGGAGCACACCGAGATCACCGACGGCTGCCGCTCGGCCTCCTCCAGCGCCCGCGCCACCCCGACCAGCGACGCGAGCGCGCCGCTACCTCCGGTGGCCACCAGGGCGAGGCGGCGGTCCCGATCGATCCGGGCCGCCAGGCGTTCGGCCGAAGGGAACACGGGAAGGTCGGCGGCGGGACCGCGCTCCCAGGGCAGCATCACCAGCGCCCGCCGCAGGTCGTCGAGGAATCCCCGGTCCTCCCGCACGCCGCCCACCCACTCGCGGGTGCGGGTCACCACGTTGAAGTACTGCCGCATCCGGAAGATGTCGAGCGCGTCGCCGAGCATCCCGCGAGTCTGCCGCGTCGCCGGGGTTCGCGACCAGGGCCGACGGTCCCGAGCCGGTTCGAATCGCGTCCTCCGGACGGTTCGCGATCATCGCCCGACCCCGCGCGATCCGCGTGGCCCCGTATCCAGCCCGTTTCCATGCGATGTCCGGCCGGCCCGGGTCGCCTCCGGTCAGCCCCGGGGGGTCAGCCCGGCGCCGGCGCCACAGCGGGGCCCGCCCCGGTGCTCGACGATCTTGCCGTCGCGCATGCGAGGAATCGCGGTGCCGTTGATCCTCACGGGTCGCCCGTCGGATCGACGTCGAAGAACGCGGTGCCCGTGTGCGTACCGGTGATCGTCCAGTGCGACACGTTGAGATCACCGGACTCGATGAGCGGGTCGACGTCGAAGCGCATGTCGGCCATCCCTCGACCGCCGGCCTGCACACGCCACCGCGGCCCGGATGCCCGTCCGGTGCGCCCGCGGGCGCGTTCCACCGACGCGGTCGCTCACCCGACCGCGGGCGAACCCGGTCCGCCCAGGAACTGCGCCAGGGCGTACCAGTCGCGGGCCATCGCCTGCTGGGCGCGCACCAACGCGATCCGGCCGGAGCAGACCAGTCGGTGGAGCGAGTTCTCGAGCGCATCCTTCGTATCAGCACCTGCCGGCCCGGTTTGGGGTTCGGGCCAGAGGTTCGCGACGTCGTTCGATCCGCCCAGCTCCAGCGGGATGAGATGGTCGATCTCGTATTCACCTGGGCCGTGGGAGCGGATGCCGTACGCGGCGTAGACGCGGCTCTTGGTGGCCGCGGTGACGTTCCGGACCGTGCGCGTGTAGCCCGGGACGCAGATCGTCCGGTCGATCGTGGCCTGGGTGACACGCGGATCAGTGGCACCGGGCGTCAGCGCCGGGTCGGGGCGCGCCGCGACGGTCGGCGGTGATCCCTCGGGTGCCGCGCCCGCGGCGACAGTGGCCGTCGACGGTGCCGTGGTCGTGGCCGGCGGGGTCTGCGGGGTCGCGCCCGGCCGCTCGGAGGACCGGGGTCCGAGCGCGCTCCCGGTCGCGACGGTCGACGTCGTCGGTGCCGTGCTCCTCGGTGCCGTCGACGTCGCCATGACCGCGGACGTGACGGTTGTGGATGGCCGAGCCGGGCCGCGGGTCGAACCACAGGCGACGAGCGACAGCGCCAGCACCGCGACCAGGGACGCGGCCTGGTGGCGCGAAGCCGGCGCGCGAATGAGGATCCGGCGCACCCCCGTCACCCACGACACGCCGAGCACGACTGCGCTCAACACGTCGGTACACCAGTGGGCCCCGAGCAGGACGCGTGACCATGCCACCAGGGCGACGACGGTCAGCGCCGCGATCCAGACCCCGGCTCGGACGACGCGACGGGTCAGCAACGGCGTCGTGAGCAGGGCGAACGTCAGGAAGACCGCAGTCGCGTACGCCGTGTGCCCGGACGGAAACGACCAGCCGTGCGTGACGACCAGCCGGACAGCGGGCGGGGGCCTCGGGCGCTGCACGAGGTGCTTCACCGCGTTGTTGGCAAGCTCGGTCCCGCCGACCGCAGCCACGGCGACCACCACGGTGAGCGCCGGCCGCGTCGTGCGTGGAGCGACGATCGCGAGTGCCGCCAACGCGGGGAAGGTTACGAGCCACGACCCGGCCAGGGTCACCGTCTTCGCCACGCTCACCACGGCATCAGTGCGCGAGTCGACGACCGAATCGGTGACGCGCTGGTCGAACCGATTGACAGTGCCGCTCGCTCGCACCGCCCGACCGACGAGCGCCATGAGTGCGATCACCGCGGCCGCCAGCACGGCGACCAAGGCCAACACCACCAGACCGCGCCGCCATGCCCTGCTCGGGCGCCCCGGCGCGCCCGTCACGAGGCCGCGGCCGCGTCCACGAGCTCGGCCATCGCGTGCGGGACGCGATCGACCAAGGCCCACACGTCGGGTACGAGGTCGGGACAGGTCATCACTCCGAACTCCACCGAGTCGGCGTAACTGATCACCGTGATGTTCAACCCGATGGAGTCGAGCACCGGACCGAACGGGTACACAGCCCGCACGAGCGCGCCAGCCGCGTACAACGGCACCGGCGGGCCGGGGACGTTCGAGACGAGCAGATTGAAGATCGGCGGCATCCGCTCCGAGAGCTGCGACCAGACGTAGAAGCGAATGGCAAGCGACCACACGGCGGGCGCCGGCAACTCGGCCCAGTCCATGACGACGTCCTCGACACCCGATTCGTACACCCGCTTCGCGCTCCGCGCCGCGTCGCGGATCATCCGGAGGCGCGCTACCGGATCTTCGAGGTCGGTTGCCAGATTGGCGAACCAGCCCGACACCATGTTTCCGAACGAACCGAAGTCCTCTTCCGTGGTCCGCAGCGACACCGGCACCGCGGCGACGAGCGGTGCGTCGGGCAGTTCGCCGAGATCGGCGAGGTAACGTCGGAGCGCACCGGCGCAGACCGCGAGGACCACGTCGTTCACCTTCGCGTCGAAGGCACGCGCGACCTGCTTCACGTCCGCGAGCGGCAGCTCCACGAATCCGAGGGACCGCCGGGCCGTGACCGGACGGTTGAACGAGGTCGTCGGGCCGCGGAACGGCCCGGCCGCCGAGCGCTGACCGTCACGGCGCGGGCGACGCGCCAGCTTCGCCACCGACGCGGCTGTCCGGCCGGCGGTCCGCGCCATTCGCCACGGGAGCGTCACGAGTGACGGCAGTGCGCCGGCCAGAAGCCCGACTGCGGACGGGAGCTCCTCCGTCACGGGCTCCGTCGGCCGTCCGGCCGTTCGTGCCGTAGGAGCCGGATCGAACATCCGGCCCATGAGCATCGAGCCCGCCACGCCGTCGCCGCACGCGTGGTGGATCTTCGACAGCATCGCGACGCAGCCGTCCTCGAGACCCTCGACGAACCAGATCTCCCACAGCGGCCGCCCGCGATCCAGCTTCGCGCTGGTGAACTCACCCGCAAGCTCGGCGAGCTCCCGCGCGCCACCGGGGGCCGGAAGCACCACGCGACGCAGGTGGGCGTCGACATCGAACGCCGGATCGGCCACCCATACCGGCCGGTCGAGTCCGAAGGGCACCGTCACGATCCGCTCGCGCAGCGGCGGCACGTCGGCGGCCGCCTCCACCACCAGACGACGAGCAGTCGCGAAATCGAAACCTCCGGGGGTGGTCGCGGGGTCGAGCACCACGAGACCGCCGACGTGCATGTGCCATGTCGGGGTCTCGCCATAGAGCATGTCGGCGTCGATACCACTGAGTCTGCGCACTACCGACACCCCCATACCCGCCCCACGGCCACGCGATTGTGCCTCGGTGGCCCCAGCCCTACTACTCGCGCCGTCCGCCCTTCCTGTCGAGGGGCGAAGGGCCCGGCAACGCTCCGGCTCCCGAGCGCCGCTCCCGACGGCGCGCCATCATGGGCTCGTGCCCGATCGCACCACGCACACGGACCCCGCCCGGCGCTCCGAGCCGGTGCCGCGCCGCGCGCCCCGGTTCTCCCCGCGGCCCGGTCCCGACACCGCGTCGCGGTCCGTACTCGTGACCGGCTGCTCGACGGGCATCGGCCGCGCGACAGCCCATCGTCTTGCGACCCGCGGCTGGACCGTCTACGCGACGGCACGCAAGCTCGACGCGATCGCGGACCTCGCGGCGTCCGGCTGCCGACTGCTGCAGCTCGACGTCTGCGACGAGGAGTCGATGCGTCACGCGGTCGCCACGGTCGAACAGGAGTCCGGCGCAGTCGGCGTGCTGGTGAACAACGCCGGCTACGGGCTGGAGGGAGCGATCGAGGAACTTGCGCCCAGAGAGCTTCGAAGGCAGTTCGAGACCAACCTCTTCGGACCCACCCGCCTCACGCAGCTCGCACTCGGCGGGATGCGCCGGCAGCGCTGGGGCAAGATCGTCAACGTGAGCTCGGTCGGGGGTCGCATCACGATCCCCGGCGGGGCTGCGTACCACGCGAGCAAACACGCGCTCGAAGCAATGAGCGACTCCCTGCGCTTCGAGGTGCGCGCCTTCGGCATCGATGTCGTCGTGGTCGAGCCCGGAGCGATCCGAACGCGCTGGGTGGAAACCGCCGTCTCGATGCTCCGCGACGATCACGGTGCCGACAATCCCTACGCCGCGTTCGACGAAGCCGTCGCGGCCCGGCTGCGAAGCGCGCACGAAGGACTGCTTCGGTTTGCGGCCACCGGCCCCGATGCAGTCGCCCGCGTCGTGGAGCACGCGATCTCCGCCCGTCGGCCACGGACGCGCTATCCCGTCCCGCTCGCGGCCAGGTTCTTCATCACATCCCGCCGCCTGCTCCCCGACCGAGCCTGGGACGCGTTCCTGCGCCGCCTGCTCCCGTCCCCGGGCGCGTCGCACTCGACGCGAAACGATGCCTGACGATCCCGACCGACGCCGATGACGGCTGCCCACGGCCCGCCTCGGCGTGGTAGCAAGGGAGCATGCATTTCGGACTCGACGTTGCTCAACAGCGGATGCCCTGGCCCGAGGTGGCCGCCCGAGCCCGTTTCGCCGACGAGCTCGGCTTCGACGGGATCTGGGGCTTCGACCACTTCCAGCCCATGTACGGCGAAGGCCCAGGCGAGTGCTTCGAAGGCATGACCACGCTCGCGGCCTGGAGCGGACTCACGCAACGGGTGCGGCTCGGGTTGCTCGTCACCGGCCTGACGTACCGTCACCCTTCGGTGTTCGCCGCCGAGGCCATGACCGTCGACCACGCGTCGGGCGGCCGGCTCGAGCTCGCGTACGGTGCCGCATGGTTCGACAAGGAGCATCAGGAGCTCGGAATCCCATTCCCCGCTCTGCGGGATCGCATCGACGCGTTCGAGGAGGCGGTGCAGATCGTCCGCGGGCTCCTCACGACCGACGGGTTCACCTTCGAGGGCCGACACTTCCGCACGACCGGCGCCACCCTGCTCCCCCGGCCGCTCCAGCAGCCCCACCCGCCGATCTGGATCGGCGCCTCGGGTGAGCAGCGCATGATGCCCATCGCCGCACGGTTCGCTGACGTCTGGCACTCCTTCGGTTCGCCGACGGTCCTCGGACCCAAGTCGCAGCGCCTCAGCGCGATGGCCGAGCAAGCGGGCCGGGACCCGGGCGAGATTCGCCGGGCAGCTTCGCTTTCGCTCGAGGACGGGCTCGACGACATCGCGCGCAGGATCGATGCCTGGGCAGCCGCCGGATTCGACTACCTGGTGTGCGGCTGGCCGAGCATCGGACGGGAGCGAGTCGCCGATTTCGCCGCCCGGTTCCTCGCGTAGCCACTCGGTCGGGCAGCCCGGTCGAGAGCTGCCGAGCTCACGCCGCGCCTTCACCCCGATGCCGAGCTCGGTGGCAGGCCCAGCATCGCAGACGCAACTCGTCGACCACGGTCCGGCCCGTCTGCTCGAAGGGTGGTTCGTGGTCGAACTCGAGCAACTCGCTCGCGCCGCAGTCGACGCAGACGCGATCCCGTTCCCGGACGATCCTGCGCTGCCGGGCAGTCGGATGCCGGTGCCGCCCCGACGCGTTGACCGGACGCGAGTCCGCGTCATGGACGAGCACGCGGAGGAAGGATTCCGGAGCGATCCGCTCGACAACCGAGCTCGCGATCGGCGTACCGTCGTCGAACGCGCAGCCGTCGCCTCGCACGTGCAGCACGACTTCGGTCTCGACGCTCGTTCCTCCTCCACGCACGAGCTCGACCAGCGCATCGGCCCGCTGCTGCGCGATCGACGGCCAGCCACCATGAGTGTCCCGACGGTCCTCCGATTCCACCTCGCTCCGTGACCTCGACGCGTCCACGGACGCGTCCATCGCGCGCTCCGCGGTGGAGCCAGGGGACGGACGGTGTCGCACCACCCACGTGTCGATAGCCGCCGTGATCGGTGCGGCCACCCTGCCCGGGAGGCGGAAGGTGCCCACTACCGTGCCGTCGGGGTCGACGTGCCAGCTCAGACCACGTGCGTCGTGTTGTCGGCGTTCCGTCTCCTCGGGCGTCTCGTGCCCGAGCAGCCACGCGGCGAGCGCGCTTCTGAGCTGACCGGCCGGTGTGCGCAGTGCCAGGTCGTGCAACACCGCTTCGTGTTCGGGCTTCGCGACCCGGGTGAGTGCCCGCACTTTGCTGTACGAGAGCCGGCCGTCGGCGAACGCCCGGTCGATCACCGGGAGGTTGCCGAGCGCGCGACCGATTCGCAGCCACTCACGAGCAGTGCAGACCTCCACATCGAGGGCCATCGCAATCCAGTGAGCGCAGGTGCGCGACCCGTCGATGGCCCATTCGCCCGAGCGATCGAGCTCCGCAGCGAGCAGCACGAGCTTGCGCTGGCTCTGGGTGCACCATCGCCCGACGGCGAGGAGCTGAAGCCGAAGGCTTGCCGACGGCAACGGCGCGCCGGAGCGATTGAAGGAACGTGGGGTGAAGCCCGCCATGACGACTCCCGTGCGGCACGAGGAAAGCGGCGATGCGCGTGTGGCCGTCGCGCTCTCCGGCTGGTCGGTCAGCCTTCGCAGCAGGCCGACGAGCTGCGCCGTCAGCCTACCGCCGGGGTACGACGGTCACCCCCGCCGACTCCGACCACCGTCTGTGCCGTCGCCGCGCTCGTGGACGCGTCCGGGTAACGGTGCGTGACGAACGAGGGCCCCGAGGCAGAGGACCGGCCAGCACGCGCACCGCGGTGCTCACGAAGCCCGCGCCCGCATCGCCCGCGCGTGCAGGCGCGGCGTGCAGACACGGCTCATGACCGCGAGCAGCGGCAACCGTGACGCGTTGAGCTCGAGCCGTGTGCTCCCCATCCTCTCCAACACCAGATTCGACACCTCCCCTTCGGAACGGCGAATCGGCCGCGGCGGCGGGGAACCATCGGCGCCGTCGCGCCCCATGGCGGTCGGCACCCAGGCCGGGTACAGCACGTGTACGTGGACACCGCGTCCGGCCACCTCGTGCGCGGCGCTCTCGCTGAACGTCGACAGCGCAGCCTTGCTCGCCGCGTAGCCTCCCTCGCCGACCTCGGGTACCCGCACCGCGTCCGACGACACGTTCACGACGATGCCGCTTCCTCGCCGCACCATCCCTGGTAGCACCGCGAGCGTGCCCGCGACGACGCCGAAGTAGTTCGTGGCCATCAAGCGCTCGTGCGCGTCCACGGACGCGCCATCCAGCACCGGTGTCCGCTCGTGCACGCCGGCATCGTTGATGAGGATGTCGATCCGGCCGAAACGGTCCTCGAGCTCGCCGAGCAGGGCACCGAACGCAGTTGTGTCCGCAACGTCGCAAACCTGTGTGTCACTCGCCGGCGAGGTCGGCTGCAGCTCCGCGCGCAGCGTGTCGAGCAGCGCCGCGCGACGCGCCAGGCCCACCACGACGGCGCCCCGATCAACCAGGTCCACTGCGAGACGCCGCCCGATCCCCGACGACGCTCCCGTCACGACCGCGATCTGCCCGTGGAAGCGCTTCATCGCCAACCTCCGCGCAAGTCCTGACCGGCGAGTCTTGCGCGCGCAACTCGCGTGGACAACGCTCGTCCCGAGCCCGCGTCCGCGGACGCGCCCGCGATCCGAGGAGGCACCCGCACCGATGCGTGAGCACCGCTACTCGTTCGAGATGCCGCACTCGGCGGCACGGATCTGGGCCCTCTTCCAGGACTACGACCGGTGGACGGACTATGCGCCCGTGGTGCAGCGCGTCGAGGTCCTGTGGCCGGGCGACGAGCACCACAACGGTCGGCTCCGCCGCGTGATCTACAAGCTGCCGTTCGGCCGGACGGGCGCGGCCCTCGAGCTCGTGACCGAGGTGGAGCCCGAGCGCGACTACACCTACACCATGATCTCGTCGACCCCAGGCAACGACCAGATCGGCCACGTGCGCCTCGAGCCGCTCGGCCCCAACCGGACCCGCTTCTCGTTCGACGAGCACTACAACCTCGAGAAGCTCCCCTGGAAGTGGTTCGAGGGCCCCATCTACCGCTTCATCAACAAGAACAACGAGGACAGCATGCGGCGCGCGTCCGACTGGCTTTCCGCCCATCGGGAGTACCGGCCCGACCTGGTCGAGGACGCCCCGTCATCGGGCGGCGGCGACGATCCCAGGCCCTGAGTCCGAGACGGACGCGCCCGCAGACGCGTTGCCACTCCGCCGTCACCCGGCCGTCGCACTCGCTCGCGTCCGCGGACGCGTCGCCGCGGCCACAGCCTCGCTACGATCCCGGCCCATGACCCGGGGGGCAGGGACGCGGACGATGCTCGTGGCGTTGCTCATCGCCGCCTTGGCCGGCACGGTGAGCGCGACGACGACCTCGACGACCTCGACGACCTCGGCGGCCTCGGCGGCCTCGGCGACGAACCCGAGCCGAGCCGGCGCGCGTCCGCGGACGCGCGGGGCCGCCCAGATCGCCGACGCGGCGACCGCCGCCAAACGCGGAGCGTGCGATCCCACCGATTCTGCCGCCTGCCTCCTCCCCTGGCCCAACGACCGGTTCACACGCGCCGACCGGTCCACCCCCACCGGCCGCCGCCTCGACCTCCCCAAAGCCGGGATGCCCGCCAACGCCGACGGCACCCGCATCGACCCGGCCGAGTGGAACCGCAACGACGGCTTCGGGCCGGCGTCCAACCTCGTCACCGTCGTGCCGCACGTGGACCCGGTGGCGTCGAAGCTCCCTCCGGTGACCGACATCGCCGAGTCACTCCGACCCGATTCGCCGCTCGTCCTGCTCGACCTCACCACCGGGAAGCGCCTCGCCGCCTGGGCCGAGCTCGACGCCAACGACCCCGACACTGTCAACCGCGCGCTGATCGTCGTGCCGGCGGCCGCGCTGCCCGAGGGCCACCGAATCGCAATCGGCCTGCGCAACCTGACGACGGCCGACGGCACACGGATCCAGCCGAACCCCGCCATGCGCCAACGCCTCGCCAAGCGTGCGAACGGCGACGCACGGTGGATCGACGCTCTCAGCAAGCAGGGCGTCCAACCGCGCACGCTCACAATCGCGTGGACGTTCACCGTCGCCAGCGCGGCGTCGCTCTCCGGGCGACTCCGCAGCATGTGGTCCGGCACCAACCGGGCGCTACGCGCGTCGAACGGCGCGCCGCGCTTCCACGTGACCGAGAGCAAGACGGACGGCGCGGCGAGGATCGTCCGCGGGACGTTCGACATGCCGCGCTACCTCACCGGTACCGGCGGCCCGGGCACGGTGCTGAACAACGCCGGGCGGACCGACGGCCGGCCGGCACGCAACGGCACGATGCAGGCCGACTTCCTCTGCACCGTCCCGACGAGTGCCACGCCCGAGCACCCGGCGGCGATGCTCGTGTACGGCCACGGGCTCCTCGGCTCGCGCGACGAGGTCCTCGGCATCGGCCGTACCGGCGCGGCCGCCAACGTCGGCTTCTGCGCGACCGATTACCTCGGCATGAGCACCGCCGACATCCCCGTCGTCGTCGAGGAGTTCAAGGACCTCAGCCGCTTCCGCACCCAGGCCGACCGCATGCAGCAGGGCCAGCTCGCCTTCCTGCTGCTCGGCCGGTTGCTGCACGACCCGAACGGCTTCGCGACCGACGCCGCGTTCCGCAATGCGCAGGGCCCCGCTATCGACAACTCGCACGTCGCGTTCCTCGGCGCGTCACAGGGTGGCGTGCTGGGCGGCGTCGCGTCGTCGATCACGCACGACTGGGACCCGGTGATCCTCGCCGTGGGTGGCATCGGGTACAACCTGCTCCTGCGGCGCAGCATCGACTTCGACAAGTTCCGGCCCGAGCTCGAAGCCAGCTACCCGAGACCGCTCGACCGCCTCCTCGTACTCGAGCTCATCGAGCAGCTCTGGCAGCGGGGCGAGAACGCCGGCTACGCGCAGCACCTCACCGCCAAGCCCTACCCGGGTGCGAACGCGAAGACCGTGCTGCTGCTCGAGGCGTTCGGCGACCACCAGGTCGCGAACGTCTCGACCGAGAAGCTCGCCCGCACCCTCGACGTGCCCCGGCGCGCTCCCACGCTCGCGTCCGGCCGTTCGACCGACGTCGCGCCGTACTACGGGATCGACCCGATGCCGAGCCTTCCTCACGACGGATCGGGCCTCGTCGTGTGGGACTTCGGCACGCCGGCGCCGCCTACCACCAACACACCCAACCGCGCCGGCGACGACCCGCACGGCAAGCTCGCCGACGTCCCCCAGGCGCTGATCCTGCTCGTGAACTTCCTGGAGCACGGCACAATCGTCGACGTCTGCAACGGAGGGCCCTGCCACTCCCCCGGCTGATCCTGGCCACCCGGCCCACCGACCCCTGCCCGCCGGGGCACCCAGGCCACCCAGGCTGCCCGGGCCACCCGGGCCACCCGACCCTCTGGAGGCACCCGAGCATGGCTACCCACCACACCCGCGCCTACCGCGACGGCGCGCTCGTCGCCGAGGACTTCCCGCTCGAGGACGTCTCCGACCACCTGGAACGAGACGGCACGGTCGTCTGGGTCGA
The DNA here is from genome assembly GCA_046331155.1 of Acidimicrobiia bacterium. GTDB lineage: Bacteria > Actinomycetota > Acidimicrobiia > IMCC26256 > CAWATG01 > JAXLRK01. Next base: position 1,963,019 of record JAXLRK010000001.1, on the reverse strand, counting down.
TCTCTGCCCACCGGAGCCCGAGCTGCTGCATCAGCTCGCGCACGAGCTCGGGCTCCACGAGCTCGCGGTCGAGGACGCGCTGAGCCCGCACCAACGACCCAAGCTCGACCACTACGCGACCCACCTGTTCCTGTCGTGCCACGCGCTGCGCGTCGACGCGGACGCCGGTCGGCTCGACGAGACCGAGATCGACTCGTTCATCGGAAGCCGGTGGCTCGTCACGGTGCGCAAGAACGACGACTTCCCGATCCAACCGCTGCAGCAACGCTGGGACCGCTCCCCCGACCTGGCGAGCCACGGCGTCGGCTTCCTGCTCTACGGGCTCCTCGATCTCGTCATCGACGGATTCTTCGAGGCCGAAGACCGCTTCGACGAGTTCTACGACGAGATCAGCGAGAGCCTCTTCGCCGACACGCCACTCGACCCGGCGCGCCAACGGCACTGGTTCCAGATGCGACGAGCGCTCGTGCGGTTCCACCGCCTCGTGGTCCCGATGCGCGAGTCGATCAGCGCGCTGATGCGACGGGAACACGGCGCGGTCAGCGACGACATGTACCCGTACTTCCAGGACGTCTACGACCACGTCCTGCGCGTGAGCGAGGCCACCGACGCGCTACGCGACCTGGTGGCCACGATCGTCGAGACGAACCTGAGCCTGCGCGACTACCGGCAGAACCAGGTGATGAAGAAGGTCACGAGCTGGGCCGCGATCATCGCCGTGCCCACGCTGATCACCGGCTTCTACGGCATGAACGTACCGTACCCCGGGTTCGCGCGGCACTCCGGGATGTGGTGGTCCATCGGGCTGATGGTCGGGATCTCGGGTGCTCTCTACGCGATCTTCCGTCGCCGCGAGTGGCTGTGATTCCCGGGCGCCGCTGGTCGATCCGCGTCCCGCGCCGACCGCCTACACCGCTCCGGTCACGATGAGCACGATCGTGATGATCGCGATCCCGATGCGATACCAGCCGAAGATGGCGAGCGGGTGGTCGCGCAGGTACGACACCATCCAGCGGACGGCCACGTACGCGGTCACGAAGGCGACCAGCGCGCCGAGCGTCGGCGTGCGCCACCCGTAGTCCGAGAGCAGCTTCGAACCGTCCTTGGCCAGGTCGAGGACCGTCGCCGCCGTGAGCGTCGCGAGACCGAGCAGGAAGCTGAACTCGATCGCCGCACCCATGCTCAACCCGAGTGCGAGCGCGGCGGCGATGGTGACGAGGCTGCGGCTCACGCCCGGCCACAGCGCGACCGTCTGCGCGAGCCCGATGAGCAGCGACGTGCGAACGGTCAGCGATGCGAGGCTGCCGGTGCCGGGATGCGCCTTCCACACGAGCAGGAAGAGGCCACCGACGGCCCACGCGATGACGACGGGCCACGGCGTGAACAGGTGGTCCTTGACGGTGTCGCCGAGCGCGAAGCCGACCACGGCCGCGGGCGCGAACGCCACGAGCAGGTGGCCGAGCAACGCGCGCCCCGCCGGGTCGCGCCCGACGAGTCCCTCGGCCATCGACACCATGCGCCGCCAGTACAGCGCGACGACTGCGGCGATGGCGCCCATCTGGATGGCGATGGCGTAGGTGTCGGCCGCGGTCTTGCCGGCACCGCTGCCGAGGTCGACGAGCCGCTGCGTGACCAGCAGGTGCCCGGTGGACGAGACGGGCAAGTACTCGGTGATGCCCTCGACCGCCCCGAGCAACACCGCTTTGGGGACGGTGAGGATCTCGTGACCGCCGCTCAGCGCGAGCAGGACCATGACACTGCCGAGCACCACCCCGGCGACCACGCCCCACCGGACCCGCGACTTCGAACCGGTCTCGGTTGCGTTGCTCATCGTGATCGTGGCCCGTCCCGTCCGGCGTCCAGTGTCGTTACCGGAGCGCGGCCCGGTGCGCATACAGCGTACCGCCGCCGGCGACCCCCCGAACGCGCCCGCGGGCGCGCCGAGGTACCGGTAGCGGTACCGGTAGCGGTAGCGGTACCGGTAGCGGTAGCGGTACCGGTAGCGGTAGAGGTAGAGGTACAGGTAGAGGTGCCGGGACAGCGGGCCACGCACACGCTCAGAAGCGGCGCACGGCCCGCCACACGGTCGGGTGGTGGGCGGCGATCCAGGCCGACCGCCACGTGTGCATCGCGTGGGCGACCGCGTGCGCCCGGAGTTGCGCCGCCGGCGTAGCGGCGCGCAGCAGGGCCCACAGGGCGTCGGCAACGGGCCCGGCTGCGTCCGCGCACGCGGCATGGAACCGCCGGCCGGCAGCCTCGAGCGCGGCGCCGTCGGACCCACCGGACTCGAGGAGCCGCCACGTCCCGTAGGCAGCCGAGGGCGCGTAGCCGAGCCGGTCGACGAGGAAGCCGATCACGGTCTCCTGCCAGACGAGCAGCCCGTACTCCGATCCCCACCGCGCTAGCGGCCCGTCGTCGCGCGGCACGCCGGCGTCGCGCCAGTCGATCCAGCGGTCCGCGAGACGGGCTCCACTCGCGATCCGGTGCATGCAGGCGAGGGCGGTGACGAGATCGTCGAACGATCGCGGCCGTATCCGTCGGAGCAACGCGGCCGCGTTCGGGCTGTCGATCCCGACGATCCCGGAACCCTCGCCCGAGCGCAACCGCGCGACCGTCGCCTCGTCGCCGAACGGGATCCGCGAGAGGCAGAACGCCGGGTCCTGCTCGCGCAGCCGCGCTTCGGCGCAGTGCAGCGAGTCGAGGACGCCGAGCTCGACGGCCACGATGCGCGAGCAGCGCACCTCGTCCTCCGGAGGCATGCCCGCGGGCGCGTGCCCTCGGTCCGGTCCCCCCGGCGCGCCCTCGGGCGCGACGAGGACCTCGAGCGTCGGGAAACCCGACCCGGCCGAACCGGGCAGTCCCCGGTCGTGGAGCGCTGGCGCCACGCGCCCGGCACCCCACCGAGCCCTCATCACGGCGAGGAGCCGTTCACGCTCGCCGGGGGCCACGTCGACTCGGACGTCGTTGGCGTCCGGCGCGCACCAGTGGCGTTCCGGGCGGAGTCCCCAACGCAAGGGGTCGACGTCGGTGAGGCCGAGGGCGTAGTAGAGCAGGCTCGACGCCATGGTCCCCGCGCCCGGCCCGAACCGGATCCCGGCGCGGTGCGCCGCCTCGACCAGCTCGGCCGCGACATGGCACGTCACCAGCCGCTCGTGGTCCAGGAGCTCGAGCTCGGCCGACAACCGGGCCTGAACTCCCGGCGCCATGGACGGCCCGTACCGCCGCTCGAGCCCGGCGCACGCACGAAGGCGCACCTCGTGCCGCAGGGCTCCCGGATCGGTCCGACCGATGGCCGCCACCGACTCGCAGCCTAGATCCCGGAAGGGCTCTGAAGCCGGATCCTCGGGCACGACCGCGCCCGAGGGCGCTCGCCTCGGGACCGCGGCCGGTCTACGTTCTGCGCACCGATCGATCGCGGGAGGCGGGCACGATGCCGAAGCACGACGTCGACATGAAGGTCCCGACCACGAAGATGGTCCTCAACGCCGACGTCGTCTTCGAGGTCCGGAGTGACGCGCAGAAGTTCGGGGAGCTCCGGGTGAGCAAGGGCGGCATCGACTGGTACCCCGCGAACGCGCAGATCCCGGCCAAGCTCACGTGGGAGCAGCTCGACCGGCTGATGCAGGAGCATCGGTAGCGCAGGCCGCGTCACACCACGCACCGTGGCGTGGACGCGTCCACGGGCGCGTCGATGCCGCGCTCCGTGGCCACCTCGGCGTTCACGGCCCCGCCAGCTCCACGTACCGAGACAGCGCGTTGGCCAGGCGGAGCTGCTCCGGTGTGCGGCAGTGGACCCGCAGGAGCTCGGGGCTGCACACGAGGATCGAGAGTGCCCGCGCCCGCGAGACCGCGACGTTGAACCGGTGCAGGTCGTAGAGGAACTCGACGGTGCGGGTGAGGTCGTCGGCGCTCGACGTCGCCATCGAGTAGATCGCGATCGGCGCCTCCTGGCCCTGGAACTTGTCGACCGTCCCGACCCGCGCGCCCTCGGGCAGCGCGCGCGACAAGCACGCCACGTGCGCGTTGTACGGCGCGACCACCACGATGTCGTGAACCCGGATCCGCCGCGACCGCCCGTCGACGCCGGTCCAGCGGCCGCCCACGAGCGCGTGCACCAACTCCGCGACCACCGAGGCCTCTTCGTCGGAACGGATGCGGTCGCCCTCGTGCTGCACCGGCACGTACCGGAGGCCCGCACCGACGAGGCGCGGGTCACCCACCCCGGTCAGACGTTGGCGCTCCAACCCGGGCTCGGCGTGCAACCGTCCTTCGTACGCGACGTCCGACACGAACGTGCACACGTCGGGATGCATGCGGAACGTGGCGTCGAGGAAGAGGCCTCGGTCGGCGGGCATGGTCTCGTCGTCGCCGAGGAGATGCGCGAGCGCCGACGCCTCGGCCCCCGGCGGATGGCTGCCCTTGGACGGCTGCGCGAGCTGCTGCGGGTCGCCGAGCAGCACGAGGCTCCGGGCCGCGGGGCTCACCGCCACCGCGTTGGCGAGGGACATCTGCCCGGCCTCGTCGACGAACAGCACGTCGAGCGCGCCCCGCATCTCCGGGCGGCTCCACAGCCACGGCGTGCCGGCTAGCAGGTTCGCCGTCCGGCCGGCCACCGCATCCGCCATCCTTCCGTTGTCCGACGTCCAGGGGACCACGTCCTCCCCGCAGTGCTGGTGCTCCGCGCACTTCTGGAGGCCTCGCACGTCGACCCCCTCGCGTCCGGCCGCGTCGCACACCTTGCGCAGGAGCTGCCCGATCGCCGCATGTCCGTTCGCGGTCACCCCGACCCGCTTCCCCGCCGCGAGCAGGTCGACGATCATCTGCGCACCGGTGAACGTCTTCCCCGAGCCGGGCGGACCCTGGATCGCGAAACACGCGTCGTGCAGTTCGAGGACGGCGCGCCGGGCCGCGTCGAGCGGCCGTTCGCCCTCCCGCCGCACCGGGCTACCGGCCCTGGCACCGCGGAGCCGCGGCCCGCGCCGTAGAAGAAGGTCACGGGCGGCCCGGTGGCGACCGGCACCGCCGATCCCGTGGTCGACGACCCACGCCGCCACCTCGGCGATCGCGTCCTCCTGCTCCCTGGTGCCGCGCGGCTTCGGCGGCATCAGCGCGCTCGGGTGTGGCGCCGTGCTCCGCACGCTGCGCTTCAGCCCGATGCTCCCGGCGAGGTCGTCGACGAACCACACGGTCCCCGCGCCGTTCCCCGTCGCCGGGTCGACCGGCTGGTCGCCCACGTCGAACTTGTAGTCCTGGGGTTCGAAGGCGTACTCGTGGACGACCGACTGCTTGATCCGTTGCGCGTCACGGACGAACGAAAGGCCGCCGATGCACTCCGGGTCGTTCACGAAGTCGGCCTCGGTGAAGTGGTCGCGCCGCTCGTAGTAGGCCCACCACTCCGGCTTGGCTTCGCGCCGGTGCCAGTGCAGCAGTTGCGCGAGCAGCCAACGGGCCTGCCGTTCGGCATCCCGCTCCTCGTCATCTTCGAGCACCCCGGCACACAACTCGTCCGCGAGCTCCGCGAGCGTCGCCTCGCGCTCCGCGAGCGTCGCCTCGCGCTCCGCGAGCTGCTCCGGCGCCTCGCCCCCATCGTCGGCCGACATCGGTCGAGCGATCACGCCGAACTGCGTCTCCGCCTCCGCGCGTCGCGCCTCGAGCCAGTCGCGCAACAACCGCGTGGACTCGCAGTCCTCGCCGTTGTACGACTCGATCGATGCGAGCACGGACTCGTCGCCCGACTCGACGAACTCCTCGTAGGCCACGATGCTCGACGAGCCGCTCGTGACGTCGCCGGCGCGCGGCGCCATGTAGAAGTGCTCGATCTCCTTGAGCGAGTACGACTCCGTCGACACGACGAGACTCTGGCGAAGGACGCGGTAGAGGTCGACGAACATCCCGCCGCGCAGCAGCCGGTCGACCTCCTCCTCGCGGGTGCCGTGCATGCCCATCAGCCGCTTCACGGCCGACGGCTCGTAGGGCGCGTAGTGGTAGACGTGCATCTTCGGATGCCGGACGACGCGCTCCATCACGAAGTCGATGAACGCCTCGAACGCCAGCTTCTCCTGCGCCCGATCGTGCGCCCAGAACGCGTGGTACTGCGAGCGCGCCGGCCGGCCCCGCAGCTCGACGACACCGAAGAGGTACTCGAGCCCGCAGTCGAACGCGAACGGATCTCCCTCCATGTCGAAGAAGAGGTCGCCGGGCGACGGCTCCGGCAGCGAGGCAAAGCCACGCGGCAACTCCCCCGGCTCGGCGGCGGGCTCCACGAAGTCGTAGCCCAGCCGTCCGGTGTCGGTGGTCTCGACCTGGAGCGCAGCCTGGCGGCGCAGCCGCTCGCTCGTCGCCGCGCCGATGCCGGGGACGTGGGTACCGGGCGCGAGCCGGGCGAGGGCGCGGCGCGTCGTGATGCCCTGCGCTTCCAGCCGCCGGGTCTGGCCGCGGCGCATGCCGGCGACGATCGAGAGGTGGTCGTCGAGGTGTCGGCGCTGCGCGCAGCGCTCCGCCCACCGGCAGAGGCCGCAGTGCTCGACGGGGTTCGGGTACCCGTCGTGCCCGTCGGCGGGCCCACCGAGGACCAACGGCTCGTACCGGGCCGCGAGCGTGCGGAAGTAGGCCGCGTAGTCGGCGACGCGGAACGGGTGGCGTTCGAGGTCGCCCGCGAACACGTGCATGTGCTGGGGCGCGCGGCCCTGGAGCCGCTCGACGTGCCGCGAGTAGGAGCACATCTGCAACAGCGCGGCCGACTTCACGCGGCGGGCGAGCTTGGCGTCGGCCACTTCGTACGACCAGTGACCCAGGTCGCTGGGCTCCTCGACGCGTAGCAGGAAGTCCGCGTGGCCGCGCCAGCAGCCGTCGAAGAACGTGGCCTGGTAGATCACGTCGGCGCCGCCGCGCATGGCGGCGAGCGTGGCGGCCTCGGCGCGGCCCAGCGCGGCGCGACTCGCCTCGGGGTACTCGATCGCGACCACGCGAGAGCGCTCGGCCCGCAGCATGGCGAGCACGCGCCGTTCGTGCGCGTCGCCGTGACGGGCGATGACCTCGACCTCGGGGTCTCGGCCCGACGGCGGTTCCAGCTCGCCGCTCGCCGCGGCGAGGTCGAGCTGCGTGAGGTGGGTACACGCGGCGAAGCCGGTGAGGTCACTCGGGCTCAGCACCAGCGCACCGTCGACCAGCTGCACCGTTCACCTGCCTTCCGACACCGGAGTCTCGACTCCCCGGCACATCACGACTCCCCGGCGGGCCGCGACTCACCATGACATGCCAAGGCCCCGCCCACCTACAGGTAGTGACCGGCGGACACCGCGTCCCCCGCGGTGCGGAGCACGTCCAGGTCGCCGCGTCGCTCGTAGAGCTCGGCCAGCGTGAGCGCACGGTCCGCCCGCTTCGAGCCCCGGCCGAGCCACCGGGCACCCTCCGCCGGCGTGAAGGGGCGGAACTCGATCTCGGCCAGGCACCGCCCGGGACGTAGCAGCGCCGGCGGCAGCTCGGTACCGGCGACGTTGGTGGTGAGCAGCACGAGGAACGGGCGGCCCTGTTCGAGCACGCCGTCGACCAGGCCCAGCAGGCGGCCGAGCCCGCCCGCGTCGCCATCGCCGCCCCGGCCCGCGAAGAGCACGTCGGCGTCCTCGGCCACCAACAGCACGGCGCGTGCGTCGAAGTCGTCGCGTTCGCTGAGCGCGAGCGCCAGCTCGACGACGGCACTCGGGTCCGTGGCCAGACACCGCGGCTCGGTGAGGTAGTGGGTCTCCGCCCATTCGGCCCAGGCTCGCATGAGGCAGCGCACCGCCGTGGTCTTGCCGGTGCCCGGCTCGCCACGGAACACGACGACCTTGCCGCGGGAGGGCGGGCCCGGCAGGTCGACGAGCGCCCCGAGCTGCGCGCCCACGGCGCCCGGGTAGTTGCGCGCGATGTCGAGCCAGTCCGGCGCGCCGACGAGCTGGCGGTACCGCGGGCACTGCTCCGCGCCCTCGGGCCGCCAGACGACGAACACCGGCTCGTCGCCGGAGGGCTCGTCGACCTCGCACTGGGCCGAGACCCCCTCGAACACGGACCGTGCGTACTCGGGGTCGTCGGCACTCACGAAGACCTTGCCGCCGCCCGATTCGAACCCCAGCGCGAAGACCGTGCAGCCCGGCCCCCGCCACAGCCGGCTGCATCCGTAGCCGATGATGCGCACCTCGCGCACGAGCTCGCAGCCCGGCACGTCGAACCGATCGGGATCGCAGGAGGCGAACCGCCGGGCCTGCGAGAACGGCTCGGCCCCGGCCGCGAAGCGGACCAGCGCGAGGTTGGCGACGAGGCTGCTCGGGTCGTGCTCGTGGTCGAGCGTCAACCGAGTGAACGCCGGCAGGTCGTCTCCCGGCGCGGCGAGCGCGGCGCGGTCGAGCAGAGTCAGTTCGGGGGTCACGGTTGCCTCCCGGTCGGCGGACGGGCACTCGGCGGACGGGCCGCAGCGGACGGATTCGGTGATCGGCCTTCATTGTGATCCCGGGGTGAGACAGCGACGCGCGCCACCACCCCGGCTTCGATCTCACGCCGCCCGGGTAGCCGCACCGAACGGGCTGCGGGTGACGGGTTCGGCCGCTTCACTCACACCGGTGAATCGCGCGGTGCGTGGTCAGTTGCCCGGGCGCACTCTCGCTACCTGCGGGTTCGTGGCCGGGTTGGTCAGGAGGACCGCCGATTTGTGCTACAATGAGTGGCAACGGAGGAGGTGATCGTGATGATGACACCTCGCAGGACAGTGCAGAGGCTCGCTGTCGCCGGAGCGCTCGCGGTCGGCCTGACGCTTCCCGCGGCGAGCGCGTTCGCCGATGGCACCGGCCAGTGCCCGACGGCTTCCCCGTCGGACACGACCTGTGAACCCACGACGACGCCGTCGACCGCGTCCGGGAGCGGGGCCGTGGCGGGCGCCACCGCGACGGCACCGCGCAAGACCGGCGGCGGGCTCCCGGTCACGGGCGCCGACATCGCCGGCCTGGTCGTGATCGGCGGCGGAGCGCTCACGGCAGGCAGCGTGCTCGTGTACCGGAGCCGGCGGCACTCGTAATCGCCGGAGCGGGATTCGGGACCGGCGGGCGGCGCGGCGGAACCTACGACACGCGTTCGCCCGCCGCGTCGCCGACCTCGCCGAGGTCCCCGACGGGAGCGGTGGCGGCGTGCAACAGGGTGCGCACCGCGCCGGGTGTCGCGTGGGCATGCAGCCACGACTCCAGCCGGTCGGCCGGCAGCGGCCGGGCGAGCAGATAGCCCTGGGCGAGGTCGCACCCGAGCACGGCGAGGACGTCCCACGTGATCTGGTCCTCGACCCCCTCGGCCATGACGTGGCGCCCGAGCCGGTGACCGAGCTCGACGACCGTCCGCAGGGCGTCGATCGCCGCGTCGTCGGCGACCGCGCCCTGCACGAACGAACGGTCGATCTTGATGGTGGCGCCGGGCGCGCGGCGGAGGAACGCGAGCGAGACCAGCCCGCGACCGAAGTCCTCGATCGTCACGCCGACACCGAGCGCGGCGATCCCGTCGAGCACCCGCAGGGTGCGGAGCGGATCGACGGTGAGCTCCGTCTCGCTCACCTCGACCACGAGCCGTTCGGGCTCGAGTCCCGATTGGTGCAGCAGCCGCTCGACGCGCAAGGGCAGCTCCAGGTCGATGAGCGACGGCGGCGAGAGGTTCACCGCCACGGTGAGGTCGAGGCCCGCGTCGCGCCAACGTCGTGCCTGGTGCACCGCCCGCTCGAGCACGTACTCGGTGAGCGATCCCATCAGCCCGGTGTGCTCGGCCAGCGGCACGAACTCGTCGGGCGGTACGACACCGTGCACCGGATGGCGCCAGCGCAGCAACGCCTCGACCCCCGTGATCCCGCCGCTGTCCAGCCGTCCCTGCGGCTGGTAGTGGACGTCGAGCCGGTCGTGTTCGATCGCGTGGCGGAGCTCGGCCGCGAGCGCGAGCCGGCCCGTCCGGCGACCGCCTTGCTCCGGCGCGTACACGCGGATCGCGCCGTCGGTGCCTTCCTTCGCCGCGAACAGGGCGAGGTCGGCGCGTTCGAGGAGCGCGGGTACACCCGCGCCGTGATCGGGGTACAGGGCGATGCCGATGGCGCCGCCGAGCTCGACCTCGACGTCGTCGAAGACGAACGGCTCGTGCAGCGTGACGTCGAGGTCGACCGCGACTCGCTCGACGTCGTCGACGGCGCGCACTTGCGGCAGCAACACCGCGAACTCGTCACCACCGAGGCGGGCGACCATGGCGTGCGGGGGGAGCAGCACCCGGATCCGTTCGGCGACCTGTTGCAGCAGCAGGTTGCCGTTGCCGTACCCGACGGTCTCGTTGACCTCGGTGAACCGGCTCAGGTCGAGCAGCATCACCGCGACCCGCCAGCCGCCGACCGACGCATCGCGCAACGCTCCCTCCGCCCGCGCGACGAAGAGGTTGCGGTTGCCGGTTCCGGTGAGTACGTCGTGGAGCGACCGGAAGGAGCGGTCCTCGGCGTTCGTCCGCAGCCGGTCGACCAGCCGGGCGGCGTGCAGCGATGCCGCCGCCTGGTCGGCGAGGGCGCGCAGCGTGTCCTCGGCGTCGTTCCCCCACCCGATGCCGACCGGATCGACGACGGTGAGCCTGCCCACGGGCACGCCGTCGATCAGCAACGGAGCGGAGAGGACCGCATCCGAGGCCGGCCGCGGTTCGCCGATCGCGGTCTCGAGCCGGTCATGCTCGTCGCGCGTGACGACCACGTGCCTGCTGTCCCCGTGCGGCGAATGGAGCTCGACCTCGGCCCGGCCGGCGCGCAGCCGCTGCTCGGCCCGCCCGAGCGTCGCCCCGACCGCACTCTCGAGCTCGGGCGACCCGGCCAGCAACCGGTTGACGGCGTGTTGGTGCTCCAGCGACGCGCAGCGGCGCGCCAGGCGCGCGCACCGCAGGCTCAGGACGAGCACGCCCACGAGCCCGAGCACCACCATGACGCCCGCCACACTTCCCGCCGACATCCGACCTCCCGGGCCTCGGAGACCCCGGGTCGGTATCGGCTGCCTGCGGCGCCGACCTGAGCCCGGCCGCGAGCCGCGCCGTGGCGACGCTCGGATGTCGCAGGATCCCGCTGCCGGCCGGTACGGTCACCGGCGTGCCGCCCCCGTCTCCCGAAACCCCCGACGACGCGCGCCGGGTGGGCGCCGACGCCGTGAACTGGCTGCGCCGCTCGGTCGGCGAGCGGATCGTCGCCCTGCTCGCCCGCGATCCCGAACGCCGCGACCGGGCCGTCGAGCTCGGCCTCCTGAGCCGCGACTGGCTCGAGCACCCGGGCGACGAGCCGTTCACGACCGCGGGCCCGACCGACGTGGCCGAGCGGCTCCTCGAGCGCACCGTCGAGCAACGGCCGTCGACGCTGGCCGCGCTCGGACTCTCCGCGATCCAGGTCCTCACCGCCTGGGCCGACGACACCACGGGAAAGGCCACCCCCGACGTCCTGACGGTTGCGTTCACCGACCTCGAGGGCTTCACGCGGTACACCGCCCGACACGGCGACGACGCCGCGAGCCGGCTGCTGCACGAGCTCCAGCGGATCGGCGGGCCGATCGTGCGCAGCCGGGGCGGCCGGGTCGTGAAGTCGCTCGGCGACGGGCACCTGCTCACGTTCCCGAACCCGCAAGCGGGCATCCTGGCCGGCCTCGAGCTCATCGACGCGCAACCGTCTCCGCTGCGATTGCGCATCGGGATGCATCACGGCGAGGTGCACGTGCAACGCGACCGGGACGTCGTCGGCCACGTCGTCAACGTCGCGGCCCGTGTCACCGAGGCCGCCCACGGCGACGAGATCCTCGCCACCGCGGCCGTACGCGACGAGGTCGGCGACCTGCCCGGCGTCTCGTTCGGGCGCATGCGGCGCCGCACGATCAAGGGCTCGGGCGAGATCGTGCGGGTCTGCCGGATCCGTCGCGCTCCGTGACGCCGGCCGCGGCCCGACCACGACCCGTCGTGGCGGCGGTCACGGTCCGATCGCACCTCGACCGCCGTGGCGCGTGGCGATAGGTTCCACCGCGCACATCCACGTCGTTCGCGACGTGCCGCCGGGAAGCAGGAGGAACCATGTCCTACGGAATCGTGTTGGTGTTCGACGGAGTCGACCAGACGCAGTATTGGGCCGTGAACGAGAAGCTCGGGATCGACCGCGACGGCACGGGCGACTGGCCGCCCGGGCTCGTCAGCCACACCGGCGGCCCGACGGCGGGCGGCGGCTGGATCGTGAGCGAGGTCTGGAACAGCAGAGCCGATCACGAGGCCTTCATGGCCGGACGGCTGGGTGCCGCGTTGGCCACGGTCGGCGTCCCTGCACCGGTCCAGGTGATCGACTCCGACCTCGCCAACTACCAGACGCCCTGAGTCACGTACCCCCACACGTTCTGGCTAGTGACAGGTCGCGAAGTCGCACCGGTCACTAGCCAGAACGGTTGAACCCCGCTCCCTCACCCAGCTCTCGCCGCAGCGCGGCTTCGAACTCGCGCACCGCGGGACCCGCGTGCTGCTCCTTCAGCTCGGTCAGGCGGGGGTAACCGGCGTCGCGTTCGGCGTCCCACTCGTCGGCGAAGCGACCCGACGCGATCGTGTCGACGAGTGCGCGCATCGTCGTGAGCACGTCGACACCCGCGTAGGCGTCGCGTCGCGAGAGCTGCCCGTACTGGCTCGTCGGCGAGTGGTACTCGAGCTGGGCGGCAAAGCCCTCGCGGCGCAACAGGCCGTAGGTGCGCTCCACCTCACCCGAGAGGACGAGCTCGGTGACGATCGCCTCGAGCGGGACGCCCTGCTCGAGCATCACCTGGACGAACGACTCGCTCACCCGCGTGAGCGCGGGCGCGAGCGCCTGCTCGACCGCGAGGTCGAGGACCGCCTCCTGTTGGGGCGTGAGCTCGATCGCGCCCTGCCGTAGGCCGCCAATCGCGCCGGCGAGCGCGAGGACGCGCGCGCGAGCGGTCCCGGTGACGTCGCGGTGCACGCCCACGGCAGTGATGAAGCCGATGCCCTCCTGGTAGCAGCGGCGCACCTCGGGCCCCAGCATCCGCGGCGCGACCATGCCGACGTCGCCGTCGGGCTCGATCCGCCCGAACGCGAGCGTGAAGCCACTGGCCACGACCGTGAGCGCCGCGCTCGACGGTGCCAGGGGCAACGTCGGCATGACGTCGTCGGGAACGAGGACGCACAACACGTCGGCATCGTTCGCGCGCGCGACGTCGCGCGTCGCGAACCCGTCGGCCTCGGCCTGCTCACGCGTCGAGTCCGCGCGCACGCACACCGACACGTCCAGGCCCGAGTCACGCAGGTTCAAGGCCCAGGAACGGCCCTGGTTGCCGTAGCCGACGACCGCCACCGCCGCGCCCGCGAGCGCGCCGGCGTCGCCGTCGGCTTCGTGGTAGATCGTCGTCACGCGCGGACCTCCCCCTCGACGCCGGGTCAGCGCAACGCGTCGTAGCACGCGTCGAAGAGCGAGGAGCTGCGCTGGTCGCCGGCCAGGCCCATGTCCATCTTGTTCATGACGTAGCCGAACGCGAGCTCGGCGTCGGGGTCGGCCCACCCGGCCGATCCGCCGGCCCCGAAGTGGCCGAACGACCGCTCGCCACCCAGGGCGACGAGGCTCGAGCGGAGCATGAAGCCCAGCCCGAACTGGATGTCCATGCCGAGCAGCACCGTGTTGGGGCCCTCGGTGAGACGAGTCGTTGCCCGCGCGAGCTGTTCGGGCGAGAGGATGCGGATGCCGTCCACGTCACCGATGCACGCGGCGTACAGCCGGGCGAGCGACCGGGCGTCGCCGACCCCGTTGGCCGACGGCACCTCCGCGGCGCGCATCGCCCGCGAGTTCCAGATCGCCCGGTCGGTGAGCGCGCCGCCGGGGGCGAAGAGCGCCTTGCCGAGCATGGTGTCGGGCCCGAGGAACTGCGCCATCATCTGCCGCACCGGATCGTCGCCGGCCTGGGCGAGGCTGTCGACGCTCACGCCTTCGGGGATCATGTTGACGAGCCGAGCCACCCGCGGCTCGTGCTCCTCTGGGAGCCCGATCCAGAAGTCGAGCCCGAGCGGCCCGGCGATCTCCTCGCGCAGGTACGTGCCGACGCTGCGCCCGGCGACCCGGCGGATCACCTCGCCGACCAGCCAGCCGTAGGTTGTGGCGTGGTAGCCGTGCTGCGAGCCGGGGTGCCAGTGCGGGTGCTGGTTCTCGAGTGCCTCGATCACCGGCTCCCACGACAGCGCCTCCTCGGCGGTCATGTCCCCGTCGACCCATGCGAGCCCCGCCTGGTGCGAGAGCAGGTGCGCGACGGTGATGCTCTCCTTGCCGTTGCGGCCGAACTCGGGCCAGTAGCGCACGACCGGCGCGTCGGGGTCGAGCCGGCCTTCTTGCGCGAGCTTGTTCGCGCACGCGGCGGTCACACCCTTCGTGGTCGAGAACACGAGGGCGATCGTGTCCTCCTCCCACGCTCGACCTGTCCCCCGGTCGGCGACGCCGCCCCACAGGTCGACGACCTTCGCGCCCCGGTGATACGCCGCGAACGACGCGCCGACCTCGCTGCCGTCGGCGAAGTTCTGCTCGAAGGCGTCGCGCACGCCCTCGAACCCCGATGCGGTCCAGCCCGAGCTCGCTCCCATCGCGCCCCCCTCCCGCGCGCGCCGACGGCGCGCCGCTCGATCTCGAGGCCTCGCGGCCCGACGACACCTTACGAGAGGCTCGCTCGGGCCCGCTCGTCCTCGAGGCCGCGTTTCGGCCGCGCCTCGCTCGGGCGGCATGATGGACGGCGTGCGGCAAGCGATCGGTGAGGTGTTGCCCCTGGCGATCGCCGCAGCGATCAGCCCGTTCCCCATCATCGGCGTCGTACTGATGCTGGTGACGCCACGCGCCCGCGTGAACGGGCCGCTGTTCATCGCCGGATGGGCGGTTGGTCTCGCCGCCGTGGGCGCGATCGGGCTCGTCCTGGCGAATGCCCTGGGCGCGAGCGACGACGGCGCGCCCTCGGATGGCGCGAACACGCTCCAGATCGTGCTCGGAGTGCTGCTGATCGCGTTCGCCGTCCGCCAATGGCGGAAGCGGCCGAAGCCCGGCGAAGAACCGGCGATGCCGAAGTGGATGGACGCCGTACAGGACTTCACGCCCGCGAAGGCCGTCGGTACCGGTGTCGTGCTCTCGGCCGTGAACCCGAAGAACCTGATCCTCGCGTTGTCCGCTGCCGTGGCGATCGCGACGACCGACCTCTCCGTCTCGGAGCAGGCGCTCGCGTACCTCGCGTTCGCGCTCGTCGCGAGCCTTGGTGTCGTCACGCCGGTCGTCGTCTACTTCACGATGGGCGACCGCGCCGATCGAACCTTGGCCGGCCTCAAGACGTGGCTGGCGCACAACAACGCCGCGATCATGGCCGTGATCTTCCTCGTCATCGGCGCCAAGGTTCTCGGCCAGGGCATCGCCGGGTGAGGCGCGTTTTCACCGAGATGCGGGACGGTCCCCGGGTCAGGAGCCGTAGATCTTGGCGGTCGGGGTGTAGGTACCGGCGAGCACCAGGCTGAGGTAGCGGCCCGCGCCACGGAGGTACTCGTCGTCGGAAGCGGCGGCGCGGTCGACGACCGCCTGGTACGGCAACGCGGCCTTGCCGACCCACGTCAACGCGTTCAGCGCCTGGAGCCGGACCCGGTTGTTCGGGTGCGTGTCGACGGTCTCGGCCAGAAATGGCACCGAAGTCGCGATCCGGCCCATGCGGGCGAGGGCCTCGGCCACGGGGATGCGGACGTACACCGACTCGTCGCGCGCCAAGACGCGGGAGAGGTCCGGCACCGCGGGCGTGGTCTTGCCCCCGAGCATCAGCAGCCCCTGCGCGGCCCAGAAGCGCACGACGTCGTGATCGTCGCGCAGCTCGCGCCGGAGACGGGCCAGGTTCCCGGGGTTGCGCTGGATCGCGAGCGCGGCGACGCCGAGCACGCGGCGCAGCGGGTAGGCACCCGGCACCCGGCTCGCCGCGTAGCCCTCGAGGGGATGGCTCTCGGGGATGAAGCCGTTGTCGTTGGTCGCGAGCATGTGCTCGTCGAGCGCGCGCCGCAGCCGGTCGCGCACGGCCGGGACCCCTCCGCTCGTACGGCCGATCAGGTTCCTCACCTCGTCGGGGTCGCGGCGCAGGTCGTACAGCTCCTCGGCCGGCTTCTCGCCCCAGAAGCGCTCCTGGACCCCGTTCAACTTCCCGTCGAGATGGAGTTGCTCCCACTCCTGGTACGAGGCGAGCTGCCACATGAACGCGTTGTGCTGCCCGTACGGCCGGTGTGGCATGTAGTTGCGGACGTAGAGGTACCGCTCGTCTCGCACGGCGCGTTGCAGGTCGTAGCGCTCGTCCATCCGGTCGCGCTGCCCGAACGTGTACCGGCGGGCACGAACCTGCCCGCCGAGCAGCGCCCGGCCCTGCATGTGCGCGGGCACGCGCACGCCGGCGACGGCCAGCGCGCTCGCCGGGAGGTCGACGCCGTGGACGGGCGCTCGGACGCGACTGCCGGGAGCGTGGGGGGCGAGGTGCGACCACTTGGACGGAACCCGCACGACGAGCGGGATCCGCAACCCCCGTTCGTTCGCGTAGCGCTTGCTGAACGGCAGCACGCCACCGTTGTCGGAGAAGTAGAAGACGATCGTGTCGTCGGCGAGGCCGTCCTCGTCGAGCTCCCGAAGACGCGTCGCCAGCTCGGCGTCCGTCCTCGCCATCTTGTCGTAGTAGTGGGCGAGGTCACGACGGACCGTGGGCGTGTCGGGCAGGTGAGGCGGCACGTGCACGTCGGCCGGGCGCGTCGGCCCGTCGGGCGCATCGAAGAGCTGCGACTCGTGGGGCGTCAGGGTCGTGAACTGCGCGAAGAACGGCGCGCCCGCCGGGCGGTTGCGCCAGTGTGCGGTACCGCTCGACTCGTTCCAGGTCGCGGCCAGGTCGATCGGCGCGTTGTAGTCGGTCTTCTGGTTGTTCGTCGTGTAGTAGCCGGCGCGGCGCAGGTATTCGGGGAAGCCCCGGATGGAGGCCGGGAGCGTGGCGTTCGCCCGCATGTGCTGGGCCGGGCCGGCCGACTCCGCGAACATGCCGGTGATCAGGCCGAAGCGCGACGGCGCGCACACCGGCGCCGGGGAGTACGCGGTCTCGTAGAGGATGCCTTCGCGCGCCAGCCCGTCGATCGTCGGTGTCCTCGCCACGCGGTCGCCGTACGCACCGATGTAGGGCGACGGATCGTCGCTGATGAACCACAGGATGTTGGGCCGCCCACTGGGTCGGCTCGCGGCCGGGTTCGCCGCGGCCTTCAGGCGCCCGAGCGTGGCCGCGGCCAGGCCGCCGGCGCCCGCGACGAGCACCGAACGACGTGAGACCTCCGCCCCGTTCATCGCGCTCCTCGACACGCCTGCAAAAGGTAGCGATCCGTAACGTATACGTTACGGATCGCTACCTTTTGAAGCCCGGCCCGGGACTCAGAGCGGCTTCGACTCGATGCGGCGGCACGCGGCCGCCCGGCACGACGCGAGTGCGTGCAGCCGCGACGACAGCTTGTGGAGCAGCGAGGATTTCGCGCTCCCCGCGATGTTGTGCATCTCGTAGGGATCGCGGGCGAGGTCGTAGAGCTGCCGCTCTCCGGTCTCGTACTCGGCGTAGAGATACCGGGACGTGCGGATGGCGTGATAGTCGGGAACCCCCACGCCGAACGGGTTGATCCGCGTGATCCGCGCCGCGGCGGCGTCCGCGGCGGACTCGGGGATCCTGGCGCGGGTGTAACCCTCGTCTTCGTCAGGGTCGTTCGGCGCCTCGGGCGAGTCGTTCCTGAACCGCGACACCGGCTCGGTCGTGCTGGTGGTGCGGCGCCGCGCCCGTCCTCGCGACGCGAGCTTGTAGTGTTCGACGAACGCGTCGTGCCGCCAGCTCTTCGGCGGTGACCCATCTCCCAGCAGCGGGGCCAGCGAGCGACCGTCGACGAACGGCGGGACCTTCACGCCCGCGATCGCGGCGAAGGTGGGTGCGAGGTCGACGTTCATCGCGAGCCGGCCGACGGTCTTCCCCCGTGGGACGCCCGGGCCGCGCACCCACAGCGGCACGCGGATGTCCTCGTCGAACGCGGTCTCCTTGCCGGGAGGGAGCCGGTGCTGCCCGAGGTGGAAGCCGTTGTCGGACCCAAGGAAGATGTAGGTGTTGTCGAGCTGGCCCGTCGCCCGGAGGCTGTCGACGACGTCGCTCAGGAGGTCGTCGACAGCCAGCATGTCCTGGAGGCGCCGGCGGTACAGGTCGTCGATGTAGGCGACCGCCACGTTGCCCAGCTCGGGCCGCTCGCGGAGCCAGTTGGGCTCGGCGGAAACGTCGGCCTGGTTGAACGACGGCGGGTGCGGCGCGAGCACCTTCGGGAACGCGTTTGCGTAGCGGGGTGCCGGCGTCGCCGGTTGGTGGGGAACGTAGGGGGCCACGTACAGGAAGAACGGCTGCTTGCCCGCGGTCCGGTCGATGAAGTCGACCGACTTCCTCGCGAGCACGTCCACGAGGTAGTCCGTTGGCTGGCTGCCGTACCGCACGAGCGTGCCGTTCTCGTTCATCTGGTAGCGGTACTCGGTGTACGGGTTGCCGGCCGACGGGCTCGCCCACTCGTCCCAGCCCGGCGGCACGTACGTCGCCGACGTCGTGTCCGGGTAGTGGTTGAGGTACTTGCCGAGGAGCGCGGTGCGGTAACCGGCCGCGTGGAGCCACGTCGCCACGGTGGACCGCTCGTCGCCGAGCGCGTGGAAGCGCTGGAACCCACCCTTGGGCGGGCCGTTCTCCTCGACGCCGTGGTTGTGGACGTACTGGCCCCGCAGGATCGACGCGCGTGACGGGCAGCACAGCGAGTTGTTCACCATGAAGTGCGAGAACGTCACGCCCCGGCTCGCCAGGTCGCGCAGCGCGGGGAACTTCGCCGGGTCGTAGGTGGTGAGGTCGAGGTCGTCGGTCAGGATGAACACGATGTTCGGCCGGGCGGTCGCGTCGACGGCCGGCGCCTTTGCCGCGTGCACTCGGGGAATCCGGGCGAGGAGGCCGCCGCCCACGGTCACGGTCATGGCGACGGCGACGGCGACGGCGACGGCGACCGTGAACGCCCGTCGCGTCAGGGGACTCGGAGCCATGGGCCACGCTACCGTTCGTCGTGGCCGGGTCTCGGATGGCCGGAGGGGGCAGCGTGCGCGTACGAGCACTGATCGTCGCCACCGCCGTCTCGCTTGCCGCCGCGAACGCGTGCAGCTCGTCGAGCTCCACCCACGCCACGAAGACGACTACGACCTCGAAGCCGACGGGCGGTGCGCTCCACGCCTTCCCGAGCCCGGGCACGGTCAGCGCGTCCGCGAAGACGGGCATCACCTTCCGGGGCAACGACCCGAGCCGCGTGGGAACCGTCACGGTCACCGGCACCGAGAGCGGCGCACACCCCGGCCGTCTGCACCGCCACGCCGACGGGCACGGCGTGGTCTTCGTCCCCGACTCGCCGTTCACCGAAGGCGAGCAGGTCACGGTGCACACCCGGGCCGACGTCGCCGGCGCCACCAAGGGGACGTTCCGGTTCACCGTCGCCCGGCAGTACGCGATCCCGGCGGCCGCGACCACGACCACCCCTCCCGGAGCGACGACGACCACGGCCGATCGGGCCGCCGCCATCGGCGTCCTGCACTTCAAGAGCACCGAGCTGCTGCCCCCCGAGATCACCCGCACCGGCACCTGGAGCCCCGACGACGTGCTCCTGTCGGTGAACGCCTCGTTCCAGAACGGTCCCGAGATCGTCGGTGCGGACGGCCAGCCGGTCTGGTTCCAGCCGATCACGAAGTCCGGGATCCATGCCGTCGACGTCGACGTTCAGCGCTACCGGGGCAAGCCCGTGCTCACGTGGTACGAGGGCCGCGTGTTCCTCGGCTTCGGCGCCGGCGAGTTCGTGGTCGCCGACCAGCACTACCACGAGATCGCGCGGGTGAAGGCCGGCAACGGCTACGCCGGCGGCGATCCCCACGAGTTCCAGATCACACCGCAGGGCACCGCGCTGTTCCTCATCTACAACCCCGTGCGCGGAGATCTCTCGTCGGTCGGCGGCGGCACGGACGAGCCCGTGGTCGACGGGATCGTGCAGGAGGTCGACGTCAAGACCGGCGACGTGCTCTTCGAATGGCACAGCCTCGGCGTGATCCCGCTCCAGGAATCCGATCAGCACCCCGACCCCAAGTCCGACCAGCCGTTCGACTACCTCCACCCGAACTCCATCGCGCTCGACGGCACCGACGGGTTGCTGGTCTCGGCCCGGTTCACGAGCGCGATCTACCGGCTGAATCGCGCGAGTGGTGCGATCGAGTGGCGGCTGGGAGGCACGGCGTCGGACTTCGAGGTCCCGGCGGCCGCACAGTTCGCCTACCAGCACGACGCGCGCCCGCGCGCCGACGGCACGATCTCGTTGTTCGACAACGGCGCCACCACGTCGACGACCAAGCACCGGTCGCGCGGGCTGATCCTGAAGGTCGACGAGCGGGCGAAGACCGTCTCGCTCGTCCACGAGTTCCCCAGCCCGACCGACGACGTGTCGAGCAGCCAGGGCAGCATGCGGGAGCTGAGCACCGGCGACTTCCTCGTCGGCTGGGGGAACATCGGCGGGTTCACGGAGTTCTCGCCCGACGGCAAGGTCGTGGGCGACGCGCGGATGACGAAGCCGACCAGCTCGTTCCGCGCGCTCCCGGCCGCCCGCTGGGTCGGGCACCCCACCGACCTTCCGGTGATCACCGTGGCGCGCGGTGCGGCGGGCGAGCTCGACGTGTCGGTGAGCTGGAACGGCGCCACCGAGGTCGCCACCTGGCAGGTCCTCGCCGGCGCCGACGCCCACCACCTGAAGCCGGTCGCGTCCCACGCCCGCGCCGGCTTCGAGACCACCATCCCGGTCGCGACCGGCGCGACCGGCGCGACCGGCGCGGTCGTCGTCGCGGTCCGCGCCCTCGACGCATCGGGCAGGACCCTCGCCACCTCGAAGCCCACGAACGCGTCCTGACCTCCCCCGGCCGTCGTCCACCGAGTGAGGGCTGCGCCGGCGGAGGCGGTGGATGAATCGTCGGACCCAGCGCGCTCGTCGACGGGCCGGCGCGGCGAGACCTCCATCTCCGGAGCCCATCGTGGCAGCCTGCGGGACATTGGACCCTGGATGCCGATCGCCACGCCAGCATATACGGAGGCGGGGCATTCGTGCTCTCGGGGAACGGGAGGTCGGTCATGGACTCGCCGATGTCGACAGCCGTGAGCTCGGGTCCTGGGGTGGTGGTGAGCGAGCCTTCCACCGGCTATCGGGCAGTCGCCGCGCCCAAGATCCGCGTCGCATCGCTCTGGATCGCGTTCGCGGCCGCGCTGGCCGCCGTCCTCTTCGAGGCCACGACCAGCTCGACGCGGTCGCTTCCGGCGAAATCCGATCGCGGCCATGATCCGTACTCCCTGTGACGCCGCCCGCGTCGAAGGGAGTCCTCATGATCTTCGCCCGCCGATTCGTGTTCCTGATGGTGTTCGTCTTCTCGATGCTCGGCCTGGCCGCGAACATGGCCGGCGCGGCATCGAATCCCAGCGGTACCGGTCAGCCGGGGGCCGACTGCGAGACGTCGAGCGCGGCGCCGAACGGGTTTGGTACCCAAGGCTTCGCGAACGCGCAGGCGCGCTACGCGGGAAGCGCGCCGCAGAACTCGAACAACCCGAAGTCCGTCTCGCAGTACGACGTCGCCTGCGACCAGCTGAGCCAGCACTGAGCCTCGGCGCATGAGCTCCCGCCCCCGACCCCGCACGGCTACGGGTACTGGCTCGTCGCCTCCGACGGTGGCATCTTCAATTACGGCGCGGCGACCTTCTACGGGCCGACCGGCGCAACGAAGCTCAACCAGCCGATCATCGGCATCGCGATGCACTGATCTCAGGCGGCCGGGCGCGCCCTGAGTCAATAGCACCGGTGCGGTTCTTGAGGTCCCAGGCCGGATCCCGGGGCTCTCCGGCCGTCAGGATCCGCCCGCGAGGAGGTTCAGGGCCGCCTCGGCCAGCGGGCTGAGATGGTCGGTCGCAAGAAGTTTGCGGAGCGAGCGCCGTTCATGCTTGGTGAGCGTCGCGTCGGCGCGATCCGCGGGACCCATCAGTCGAGCCAGTGCGTCGACGTCGAGCAGGTGCTTTGCTCGCTCGGCTGGTGACTGCGAGACGATCTCTGTGACGGCCGCGATCTTGCCGAGGAGCGTCGGGCGTCGCACCTCGACAGCTCCGCCATCGGTGAGCTCGGCTCTCACCACCGACGAGCGAGCGATCGCCTGCGTCGCGCCCGTCGCCTGAATCGTGCGACCGAGCCCGAGCGACAACGACGTTCGCGGTCCCAGGTTGTCCGGGGCGAGCACGTCGATCGTCGCGTCACCGCGTCGATAGCGATGCGCGATGCCGTCGGGGGCGGGCGGGTCCTGTTCGAATCCCGCGCCGGTCAGGACTGCGTTGACGCGGCGGAGCGCGCCCGGCTCGACGCGCAGGTCGACGACCACGTCGACGTCGACGGTCGGCCGGATGTCGCGCGCACCATGCTCCACCTCGTGGAGGTACACCATCTGGCCGCCGACGAGGACCCAGTGCTCACCCAACTCGGGCCCGATCTCGACGAGGGCGTCCCACGACGCCTTCTGCCGCCCGAGCAGTGCTGGGAGCGCGACGCTCGGCACGTCATCCATGCCGAGCGGCCAGGTGCTCGGCCGCGATCCACAGCCGCGGGTCACCGGACTCGAGCAGGTCGAGCGCCACCGCGCCGGGCGGCGCGACCGGCGCGGGCGGAAGCTCGGCCCACACGTCGTCGTCGACGACACGCAACACGACATTGCCGAACGAGTCGGGAACGAACGCCACGTTCGCACCCAGCCGCTCGTACCCGGAGCGCGGTACATAGATGTCCCAGCCGACCGCGTCGGACAGGAGCTCGCCATGTTCGATGGCACCTCGACCACCACTGATCCTTGCACCTGCGAGCGCGGGCAACGCTGCCGCGTCGGCCTCTGACATCGCGGCGCGCACGACTTCGGCACGCCGGCGATACCGGCCGGCTCGTTCGAGGTCGACGCGTCCGGCCACGATCTCGTTCCACGCTCGCGCCGCTTCGAGCGGCCGGCCTCGCACACCGGGTGAATGCCGGCGCGCCGCGATCGCGTCCCGCGCGACGACCCATACGTTCCCGAAGCGCCGCCCCGGGAGCTCGCCGGCCACAACGAGTTGGCGCACGCGCTCCACCGAGACGCCGAGAAGCGCCGATGCGTCGGACAGGGCGATGAGGTCGGCGTCCTGGGCCATGACCCTATAATATTGGATTTCTCCTAGATTTACAACTCTCACGCCCCACCAGGCCTGACAAGGGCCCTCCACCAGGGCCGGCGCCGTGTAGCCGTCCTTCCCCGCGCCGCAACCGCGCACGCAGCTGTCGACCATCGAGCAACGGGAGGAGCTGCTCATCCGACCAGCCGACCCGTGGTGATCGGGGGTTTCGCGAACCTC
Source organism: Acidimicrobiia bacterium (assembly GCA_046331155.1). Lineage (GTDB taxonomy): Bacteria > Actinomycetota > Acidimicrobiia > IMCC26256 > CAWATG01 > JAXLRK01. Next base: position 1,939,509 of record JAXLRK010000001.1, on the reverse strand, counting down.
GCCGCCGCTTCCCGGGCGAGCTCTCCACTCATCCATCGCGCCAGTCGGTGCGCACGTCGTCGCCTGATTCAGCAGACTCAGGATGGCCGGCGGCCTCCTCCAGCCGTTCGACCACGGCCTCTGCCCACGCGCGCAGCTCGGTCTCGCTCATTGCCCGCAACGGCTTCTGGGGCTTGAAGAAGATCTTCTTCGGCCCAGTCACGTTTCGCTTCCTGCGCTCGGGGCCCGGCTCATCGCCGCCGACCAGGTCCTCGGCTCGCCGTGCATCCGAAGCCGGCGAATCGATCGCGACGAGTTGCCAGCTCGGTTGGTCTTCACCATCGCCCGGGCACTCGACGGCCGCCCCGTCCTCGAGGCGCGCCACGCCGTACGCGCACGCCACCCGCGCCGGCGGCCGGGCCGGGCCGGTCGCGACCGCCAGGACTCCGTACGACGTCGAGCACAGCACGAGCACGCCGGCGTCGAGGCGGGTGAGGTCGTCGCGGCCGAGGATCGCTCGCAGCCGAGCCGGGTCCGCGACCGACACATGCAGTTCCTCGGCCGTGCCGACGAGCTCGATGCGCGCAATCGCGCCGTCGAACTCGATCAACGCACCGAGCCGCGCGTTGGGCGGTTGCAGGGCGAGCTTGACCTGGATCGGGTGCAGTCGCGTGTTCGCAGCCATCGTGGGCTCCTCATCGTTCCCGGCGTTGGCACCGTGCCTCTCGGTCGGTTGCCAGCCCGTCGTCGAGCCGGGTCTCTCGGGGCGTTCCGGATGAGCAGCAGTAACCTACCGATCGCGTGGGACACGCGAATGAGCGAGCAGGCGAAACGAGGAAAGCCCGTTCGTGTCCCACCCCTCGGTACGGTGCCGGCATGACCTCCCCTGCGCTGCTCGACCGGGCCGCCGGCGTGCTCCTCGGCCTCGCCGCGGGCGATGCGTTGGGCGCCGGCTACGAGTTCGCCGCGCCACCGACCGCCGAGCCCGCGATGATCGGCGGTGGGCTCGGCCCGTGGGAGCCCGGCGAATGGACCGACGACACGCAGCTCGCGCTGTGCATCGCCATCGAAGCTGCCACCGGTGATCTCGATCCGGAGGCGGTCGGCGACCGGTTCATCCGTTGGCTGTCCGACGGCGCGAGCGACGTGGGGATCCAGACCCGTTCGGTCCTCAGCGCCGCACGTCATGGTTCCGAGCTCGTTGCGCTCACCCGTGCACATTTCGAGCGTCATCCTCGTCACTCGGCCGGCAACGGGAGTCTCATGCGAACGGCGCCGGTCGCTCTCGCGTACCTGGGCGACGACGCCCGCATCGCCGAAGCGGCCCGCGAGATCAGCTCGCTGACGCACGCCGATTCGCTGACCGGCGATGCGTGCGTTCTCTGGTGCATCGGGATCGACCGAGCGGTGAGGGAGGCGCGACTCGATGGCATCCGCGACGGTCTCGTGCTGCTCGACACCCAGGCTCGATCCCGCTGGGCATCCTGGCTCGACGAGGCAGAATGCGGACCTCCGGCGGCCTTCCGGGAGAACGGGTTTGTCGTGACGGTGCTCCAGGCGGCTTACGCGGCGATCTCGTGCACACTGATCCCTCATCGAGATCCGTGTCGTCATCTCGAACGGGCGCTGCACGCCGCGGTCAACATCGGACATGACACGGACACGGTCGCTGCCATTGCCGGCTCACTGCTCGGCGCGCGGTGGGGAGCGTCCGCGATACCACTGCGATGGCGGCGGATGCTTCATGGTTGGCCCGGCCTCACGGCTCGCGATCTCGTTCGCCTCGCGGTCCTCACCGTGCGCCGTGGCCGCCCTGATTCCATCGGTTGGCCCGCGACATCAGATCTGCTCCCCTACTACGCGAGCGAATACCCGGTCCCGCCCATCGCGGCCTCGTTGCCGGCCGACGACGGAGTCGTCCTGGCCAATGCCGCGGGCATCCACGCGACGGCCGCGGAAGTCGTCATCTCGCTGTGCCGCATGGGAGCAACTCCCCTCGACGCCGGTGAACACCACGACGTGTGGCTCGTCGACTCACCGGACCCGGCCGACAACCCGAATCTCGCGTTCGTACTGGCCGACACGGCCGATGCGATCGCCGACGCCCGCCGGCGCGACCAACGCGTGCTCCTTCACTGTGTGCGAGCCGAGAGCCGCACGCCGGCCGTCGCCGCGGCGTACCTGATACGCCACCACGGCCGCTCACCCGACGAGGCGCTTGCCCAGGTCCGCCAGGTGCTCCCGACCGCGGAACCGAACGCCGCTTTCCGCGCCGCACTCGACCTGCTAGCAACGTGACAACAGATCATGAGGAGGAGCAATGCCCACCGACGCGCGCGTGAAGGCGTTTCTCGAGAAGAGGTCCTGCTGGTTCACGGCGGACCGGGTTCCCGGCGACGACGCCACCACGCAGTTCAAGCGGGTTGCGCGCCTTCGCCAGGCCATGTGGCGCGGCGAGCTCCCAATAGGTGGGGAGTGCAGGTGCCCCGTCGAGAAGCGTGCGGCGAAGGAAGGTGAGAAACGTCCGTCAAGGCACAAGCGCGAAGAGGACTGTCCGGAGTGGAAGCAGATCGGCAGCCGGGTCGCCCGTTCGGCCCGCAGCGACGCGAACTCTTTGACGACGCGGATTCACGAACAGGTCAAAGAACGACTCGGACAGCACGTCCCTCACCAGATGCTCCTGGAAAGCCGTCTGCGTTGGGATCTCCTCTCGAGTCAACCCATGTCGTTCAACCTGTTCGGGGAGCTTGCACTCGATCACGAGCTTGCATGCAAGGTCGTCGACAAGTGGGTGCCGGGCGGCGTCACCGAGGTGACCGACGTTCGTTTCGAGTTCTCCCCTCGCCGCCGGGACATGCGTTACCTCAACAACCGCACCGCATTCGACGTCTTCGTTAAAGCGAAGCGCGGCGCCGACAACGTCTTCGTCGGCATCGAGACCAAATACCACGAGCACCCGAAGAAGGAACGCACACCCAGCGAAGAGCGGTTGCGCCTCTACAAGGAGGTCGCAGCTTGCTCCAGCGCCTTCAAGGAGACATGGGAAGCTCAGATCATCGGAACCGACCTCCAGCAGATCTGGCTCGACCACCTGCTCGCGCTATCGATGCTCAACCGCCGCGAGGAAGACGGCTGGGCGTCCGGACTGTTCGTGCTCATCGCGCCTTCGGCGAACCCGTCCTGGCGGCCGCTCGCCGATCGGTACACACGACTCCTCGCGAAGCCCGAGACGTTCAGGTACGTCTCCTTGGACGACGTCGTGGACACGATTCGAAAGCACGCCCCCCACCAGCAATGGGTGTCCGACTTCGAGGACCGCTACCTGAACCTCGAGCCGGCGCGGGAGGCACTCGGTCGTGCGGCTCTTGCGGAGTCGGCCCCGTAGCCGCCGGTTGCCGCGATGAGGCGGGAAACCGTCCCCGGCTTCCTGACGGCGGCTCCCGCTGCCGGACCTTCGGCCCTTGTCCCGGGTGCCTGCCCGCACCAGAATCCGGCAGGCCGGAAGGGGGCGGATGGACAAGAAGGCCCGGGAGCAGCCGACCGAGCGGATACTGAGGCTCGCCGCGTACGCGGCCGCCCACCAGCGCGACGGCATCACGCTCGACGACGTCGCGCGCGACGTCCCCGGCTACGTGTCCGACGGCCCGCGCGACGCGCACGGCGACCTCGTCCGCAAGAGCGCCGCCTGGGAGACCGCGCGCAAGAAGCTGCAACGCGACGCCAAGGACCTCGCCGACAACTGGGGCATCCACCTCGACGCGCCGGCCGGCTCCGACACCTACCGGCTCCGCACGCCGTTCCTCACCCGCGACGAACGCCGGGCCCTGCTCGCGGCCGCGGCGGCCGTCGACGTGGAAGGCATCGCCGGGGGCGGCCCGGGCGATCTCGGCGCCGAGATCGACGACCAGTACGCGACCGTCGTCATGGCCGTGCACCCGATCGTCGGCCGGTTGCGGGAGGCGATCGCCACCCGCACGCCGGTCACGTTCCGCCACGAGGGCAAGGTCCGCCACCTCGAGCCGTGGGCGCTCGGCGAGTGGCACAACCAGTGGTACGTATCGGGCCACGATCGTGATGCGGACGCCGACCGACGCTATCGCCTCGACCGCATCGAGGCCGACGCCGCCACCGGCGAGCTCGTCACGCTCGACGGCCCGGCGGGCAGCTACGAGATCCCGGCGACGTTCGACGCCGCGAGCGAGTTCGACCTCGACCCGAACTCGTGGGGCACCGACCCGATGCTCGTCGCCCGGGTGCGCGTCGGCGCGGATCACCTCGGCGCGTTCCTGCGCGATCTCGGCGGCCGGGTGGTCGAGCGCCTCTTCGATGCAGCAGTCGTGGAGCTCGAGGTGCGCCACTACGAGTCGTTCCGCAACCGGCTGCTCGGGTACCGCGGCAACGCGACGGTGCTCTCTCCGCCTGAGCTGGTCGCGATGATCCGCGACCATCTCGCCGCGCTCGCCGGAGCGTCGTGATGGCCGCCGCCCGCACGAAGCAGCGCGACTTCGAGATCATGCGCACCGTGCTCGCGCTCGCGGAAGAACGTGGCGCGATCGCGCTGAGCGACGCCGCGGAGGAGGTCGGCATCGGGGTCGACGAGCTGCGCGCCTTGCTCGAGCCGATCTTGTTCCTCGAGTTCCGCGGGGCGGGCGGCGACATCGTGGGCAAGGAGCGTGCCTTCCTGCTCACCGAGGACGGCATGCTCCAGGTGGCCGAGGAGCACTGGCTGCGCGACCTGTGCGCGGATCCGCCCCTCCCCGACGTCGCGCTGCGCCTGCTCGTCGCCGGCCTCACGATGCAGGCGCTCGCCTCGAAGCCGAGCCCGGATCTCGACCGCGCGGTCGCCAAGCTGCGCGACGTCGTCGCCGCCGGCCTGGCGATCGACGTGGAATCGCCGCCGTGCCTGGGCGTGGCGCAGGAGGCGTATCGGCGCGGGCGATCACTGCGGTTCCGGTACCTCTCCGACGCCGCGTCGACCCCGACCGATCGTGAGGTGCTCCCCTACCGCGTGTTCTCGAAGTGGGGGCACTGGTACTGCTTCGGGCGTGAGGTCGACGGCGACACGCCGAAGCACTTCCGCATCGACCGCATGCTCACCGCCGAGGTCGGCGCGATTCCCTTTGACCCACCCCACGACGTCGACATCCCCGACTGGTTCGACATGGGCGCGCTTCGTCGGACCGTGCGCGTGCGACTGCGGCGCTCGTCACTGGCCAGTCTCCCCCGGCCGCTCGGGATCAAGGAGCTCGCCGATCTTGGCGACGGCCGGGTCGACGTCAACCTCACCGTCACCGGCGACCGCCGCCTCGAGCACCTACTCGTCTGCCTCGAACCCGACGCCGAGATCGTCGAGCCAGCGAGGTATCGGGAGTTGCAACGACACGCTGCCATGGGGCTCGAAACGACCGCTGCTCCAGCTTCTGCACGCCAGCCGCAAGGGAACGGGTGAACACGCGATGAGCCAAAGCGACCTGTTCGATATTGCCATCATCTTCAACGGCTATGACCCCGACTGGGGTCAGGATCACTCGTGGATCCGCGGGGAGCCACATTGGATTCGCCGCGATCCGTACGTATACGTCTGCACCGCTGACACGATCTATCGCTACAGAGTCCGCGATTTCCGGAAGGAGACGCGCCGGCTGAAGAGGATGAGAGACGGAACTGTTGCCGATGCAGGCCCCGGGTGGGCCGTCTACTGGGATCTCGCCACGGAGCGAGTCGCGCGCCGCTCGTGGCGAGAGGTAGCCGGCGCGCCGAAGCACTGGACCAACGGCCTTCGCTACGTCGAACGAGGCCCTGTAGGGCCAACTCGCTTTCGGACCGCACCGGGCAATCGGCCCAACGTCCCGGTCGTGACGACCACCGATGTTGGCGACAACGACTGGAACCCGGAGTTCGAGGTCACTGGTTCGGAGACTCGGACCGCCGAGCAACGGGAGCGCAAGCTGGTTGACGAGTACCGCAAGTGGCGCCGACTCGCGCCAGAGGAGTGCTCGCGTCAGCGAATCACACTTCCCAACGGAAGCTCGCTGATGACGGACGCGTACCTCAACGGCGAGAAGACTCTCGTCGAAGCGAAGTCCGACGTATCCCGCGAGCGCGTGCGAACGGCGATCGGCCAGCTGTACGACTACCGACGATTCCTCAAGGGCACCGTTCGCTTGGCTGTACTCGTTCCGCGCGAGCTCCCGGATGACCTACAAGACCTCCTGCAAGAACTGAAGATCGCGGCGATCTGGAGGTCGGGGTCCGGATTCCGATCCACGCGCAAGGACCTCGTGCGGCGCAATCGCAACGTCCGGGCCTAGCAACTTGGCCGGTCGTGAGAAGTCGGTGACACAGCGGCCCGTGCCCGGAACCTCACGATCGGGATCGAGGCCAGCGGTCCCGGTTACGAGATCGGGTACACTTGCATGACCTCGTCGCCGTAGTGGTTGATGACCTTGACGGCGATCTTGCCCGTCGCCGGCTTCGCGAACGGGCGGCTGACCGTCGAGTAGAGCGTCGCCCACGCTTCCTCGTCGACGTCGGCCTTGAGCACGCGCTTGAGCTTCCCGTAGGGATCGTCGGCGCCGGTGAAGTAGGCGTGGCGCACGAAGAAGCTCTCGCCGTTGTAGTCGGTGTCGACGAACCAGCACATCACGTCGTCGGTGGAGTTCGGACGAACGACGCCGGTCGTCGGGTCGTACACGTCGACCCCGCGCAGCTCGACCCGGACCTGCCCGTCCTCCTCCTTGACCAGGACATCGGGCTCGCCGAACACCATGAACAGGTTGCCCGCGCCCGTCTTCTTCAGGAGCTCGCCGCCCATGGCGAGTTCGGGGTTCATCTGCGCGGGCAGCACGACGAGCTTGCCGAACTCCTTGGCCTCCTCGTTCACCGCCGCGTCGCCGCGGCGAGCGGTGTCGCGCAGGTTCTCGACGATCGCCCGCGGGTCGATCTTCTCCTGGATGTAGATCGGCGGCGCCTTCACGACGAGGTCGGCACCGTCCTGGCCGCAATCCGCGTCATGTGGCCGCGTCATTTTCCACTCCTGGAGCTGACGGACGTGCGGACGCGATACCTCAGCTCGCGGCCGGAGTTCACCGAGCTCATGCTGCTCGATTCCGGCATCGGTACGATCACGAGTCTTCGCAGCCAACTCGAGCAGAAAGTGCGTCGCTTGAAGGTCGCGTCCGCCCTGCTCGCCGCGGCCGGAGCGTTCTTCGCCGCGGGTACAATGGCCGAGGTATTCGGAGGTTGAGCGATGCCTGACGACCCAAGGGAACCCGAGCCGCGGCAGCCGTCCGCTCCCCAGTTCGAGCCGGACCTCGATCTCATCACCGACATGGAGCGCGGTACCCGGCACGACGTGTCGCAAACACCGTTCCCCAATGGCGAACCCGAGCCGGGCGCGCCGCCACCCCCGCCGTTCGATCCCCACCCCGAGCTCATGGGCGAAATGGAGAAAGCCCCACCGGGCTACCGGCGGCCACGACGCCACTGGTGGCAGCGCCGCCACGCGGCTGACGGCACGTCGAAAAGCCGCACGACCTGATCGAGACGGATCAGGCAGCACCGGCGCGCTCCCTTGCATCGAGGTGGGCTCGGATCGTGTGCTCGGCGTCCCACGGGTCGCTGATCTCGATGAAGTCCCAGCGGCCGAACCCGCCGTGCGCGTTCACGGCCGGCACCCAGAGGTCGCGCGTCGTCGCCACCTTCTCCGCCTTGTCGCGCCGCTGCGCTCCGCTCACCTCGACGATCAGGTTGAGGAGCTCGACTCGGCCGTCGGTCGCGGACGTGTCGATCCGGGCGATGAAGTCGGGCGTGTAGGAGAGCTGCTCGCCGTCGATCGCGTAGGGGATCGTGAAGCCGAGGTTGTGGTTCTTGACGTAGCAGCGGACCTCGGCCATACCTTCGAGCGCGAGCGCCATCTTCTGCTCCCAGCTCTCGGTGTCGCACGCGACGTGCGAGAGAAGGCACTTGTCCTCGCGGGTCAGGAAGACGGGCCGGGTGGTGTCGAAGTCGACGTAGCGGGTCGAGCCGATCGGGTCGTACGGCCGCACGATCGGGAGGAGCCGCGCGGCGTCACCGCCGCCGCGCACCACCGCTCGGTAGATCCGCTCGACCGCCGCGTCCGCGTGCTGGTGCAGGAGCAGGAGCTGGACGAACGTGTGGTCTCGCAGCACCACGCACTCGCGCATCCACCGCTGCGTGATCCGGAGGAGTTGCGGAAAGAGATAGGGCTCCGCGTTCCCGTCGGCATCACGGAAGTAACGCAGGAGGAGCTCGCGCGTGATGTGGAACGCGACTGTCTGCTCGCGCTGGCTCCGAAGCGAGTCGAGGGTGTGCATCTCGGACTCGCCGACGATGCCCGCGATCTCGGTGGTCGTCGGTACGTCGGCCGCGGACAAGGCGAACTCCGACTCGTCGGTGAAGCACGCCGTGACGGTGTCCGCGGTCAGCTCGTAGCGATAGCCGACCACTCGGGGAAACGTGATCTCGCAGTCGAGGCGCGCATCGACGGCGCGCACACGGGTCGGCGCCTGGCCCGGCGTCGGGTCGGTGGACGCACCGGCAGCCGGGATGAACGAGAACGGGACGCCGTACACCTCCGCGTACTCGGGCCCGAACTTCCCGTCGTCGTTCACGGCGTAGCTGCGGCGCCGAAGACCCCTCCCAACGACCTGCTCGCACAGGAGCTGCGTGCCGAAGGCGCGCACGCCGAGGATGTGCGTCACGGTGTTGGCATCCCAGCCCTCGGTCAGCATCGAGACCGAGACCACGCACTTCACCTGCTCGCCGAGCTTGCCGGGCTTGCCGGGCTTGCCGATCGTGTTCATGACCTCGCGGAGCAGGTCTTCGTCGGTCAGGTCGTCCGCGCTGCGCCCGGCGAAGCGTTGCTCGTACTCCCGCTTGAATTCGTCGATCTCCGCGGCGGCGACTCGCTTGAACTCGTCGCTCATCGCGTCGCCCGATTCGAGCTGCTCGCTGTCGACGAGCACGGTGTTGGGCCGGCTCGACCAGCGCCCGTCGGCCACGTTCGAGAAGATCGGCAGCTCGCCCGGCACGACGACGGTCGCGCCGTCGGCGATCGTCTTCTCCCAGCCGGCCACGTAGTCGTAGACGAGCTTCGACACCGCGGTGTTGTTGCAGACGACGATGAAGACGGGAGGCGTGGCGCCGCCGGTGCGCGCCGCCTCGCTTGCCTCCCAGCGGCGGTAGGCCTGCTCGTAGTTGCCGTAGAGGCTCAGCAGCGCACTTTGCAGCTCGATCGGGAGCTTCGGCTCGCCGCCCGTGTCGATCCCGGCACCGCGCCGCCCCTTCTTCGGCAGGTCGTCGCGGATGCGCGGCCAGAGATCGCGGTAGGTCACTCCGGTCCCGGCCATCGCGTCGTCGCTGATCGGGACGCGTGGGATCTTGACGATCCCGCTCTCGATGGCGTCGATCAGCGAGAAGTCCGACACCACCCAGGGGAACAACGCGCCTTCGCTGTACCCGGACCCTCGCAGGAAGAACGGGGTCGCCGACAGGTCGTACACGGTCTTCACGCCGAACTTCTGGTGGACCGCCTGGAGCCCGCCGACCCACACCTTGGCGTCCTTCTCGCGGCGGTCCGCCTCCTTGCGCTCGTCACCGGTGAGCTTGGGCTCGGCCGGCGCCTCGGTGTCACCCGCCTCCTCGGCGCGACGGCGGTAGCAGTGGTGCGCCTCGTCGTTGAGGACGACGATCTGCTTGCCCATCGAAAGGCCCCGGCAGACGCGCCGCACCATCGGCGCGGGAGACTCGACGAACGCCTCGCCGCCGAGGACGTCCTTCGTGAGGCGAGCGGCCTTGCCGAGCTTCGTCTCACGCAGTTGGAACGCGTGGAAGTTCGTGATGACGATCCGCGCGCGGCCCAGCCCGTCGGCCAGATCGGGGGGGCACGAGGTCGCGCTCGCGGTAGTAGCTCTGCGGGTCGCTCGGCAACAACACGCGGAGCCGGTCGCGGATCGTGATGCCCGGCGTGACGACGAGGAACTCGTCGGTGAAGCGCGCGTCCTGCGGGTTGGCGACCTTGTTCAGCACCTGCCAGGCGACGATCATCGCCATGACGACCGTCTTGCCGCTGCCGGTCGCCATCTTGTGGGCCATCCGGTACAGGCCGGGGTTGGCGCGGGTGCTCGCGTCGCGCAGCTCGTTCTCGATCCACTGGTCGCCGACCTTCGCCGCGGCTTCCGCGAGGTAGATCGCGATCTCGAGTGCCTCGACCTGGCAGAAGAACAGCTTCCGTTCGCGCGCCGGGTCGGTCCAGTAGTCGAGCAGCCTTCGGGTCGTGGGCGTGACGTGCTGGTGGCCGCCGAGCCGCCAGGCGTCGACCTTGGCCCGGATCCGGTTGATCGTGGCGTTCTCCTCGACCCGGTCCTTGGTCCACTCGGTCTCGAACGCCTGCTGCCCGCCGCGCTTCCTCGCCGCGGGGATGGGCACGAAGTAGCTGGAGGGGCGCCGCTCCTCGACCACGGTGTCGGTGATGCCGTCCTCGTCGAAGGCGAAGTGCCGGCCCGGCACCTCGAACGGCGAGTTGAGGATCGGGTTCTCGATCACCCTCGGCATGGAGGGATTCTGCCAGGAAGGCGGGACGCCCGTCCTCGAACGCCCGTCCTCGAACGCGCGTCACCCGAGGAGCACCGCGCCCGCGACCAGGACGGCCCCGGCGTCAGCGCCGGGCGGCGAACCAGGCGCGCCAGTCCGGGCCACGGATCAGGGCGCCCGGACCGGGCAGCATCGCGCCTGCGGCCATGCTGGTGGGAGCGGGCCCCGGCTCGACCACCACCGCCGGCCCGTCGCGGGCAACGAGCTCGCGGACGAGGTCCACGAGCCGTTCGACCCTGGGACCGGCCAGCTCGAGATCCGTGCATCCGGGGTCGAGCGCCATCTCGACGAGCGTTCGAGCGACCTCCGCCGAGTCGACCGGCTGAGTCGGCACGTCCATGACCCGTGCGGTGCCGTCGGCGAGCGAGCGGGCCAGCACCTGCGCCGGGAACTCGTGGAACTGGGTGGATCGCAGCACACAGGTACCGGGGCAGTGCTCCCTGGCTGCTCGTTCGTGGGCCAGCGTGGCGACGTACCAGTCGAAGTCCTGCGCCCGGTCGATCCCGACGATGGACAGCACGACAGTCCTCCGCACGCCGGCCGCAGTCGCGGCACGTCCGAGGTTCCGGGCGACGGTCGTGAAGAACTCGACGGCCCGATCGCGCTCCATGGCGGGTGACCGGGTCACATCGAGGACCGCTTCCACCCCCGACAGCATCTCCACCAGACCGGTCGGCCGGGTGAGGTCGACGCCGTGGGTGCGACTCATCCGGACCACCTCGTGGCCGGCGTCCTCGGCGATCGCCACCACCTGTGAACCGATCAGACCCGACGCGCCCGCTACTGCCATGCGCATGCCCTTCCTCCTACCGACGAAGACGAATGCGGCCGGGTGTCGAGGACCTTGCGACCGAGCTCGGCCGGGTACCCCCGCGGCACGATGGCACGCTCGTCATCGGCGCCCGAGCGCCCGGTGTCCCGGCCGCGCGACCCTCGGCGCGGACCCCGTGACGCCCGCGAGGCCGGAGCCCAAGCCCTGACCGCGGAGCATTGCGGTCGGGCTGCCGGGACTTGAACCCGGGACCTTCGGTCCCCCAGACCGACGCGCTAACCAAGCTGCGCCACAGCCCGTCGACGACCGGCGCGAGCCGGATCGACGCGCGGGAGTGTAGACGGCGGCGGGTTGCCGTCCTCCGCACGGCGGCGGCCGCCGAGCGAGCGACGAGCCCGTTGCGCCGGCGTGACCGTGACCGGCACGTGGGCGACGCCGCGCAGCAGCGGGTTGTGCGGCCGGACGGGCTCCCCCGCCGGCTCGAACCGGGCGACCCGCCCCACCAGCCGCCGCAGCAGCACGGTGGCCTCCAACGGGGCCGGCGGCGCGCCGAGGCACATGTGGATGCCGGTGCCGACGGCGAGGTGCACGCTCGGCTCGCGCGTCACGTCGAAGCGCTCCGGGTCGGGTAACAGGGTCGGGTCGTGGTTCGCCGAGCCGTGGAGCAGCATCACCTTCGCGCCCGCGGGGATCGTCACGCCGTGCCGCTCGAACGGCGCGAGCGTGTTGCGGAAGAACCCCTGCACCGGCGACCGGTACCGCAGGGTCTCCTCGATCGCGTTCGGCACGAGCTCGGGCCGCGCCCGCACGGCGTCGTACTGGTCGGGATGCCGGCAGAACTCGAGGATCATGCTGGCGATCAGGTCGGTGGTCGTCTCGTTGCCGCCACCATGAGCAGCACCGCGAACGACACGATCTCCTCGTCGGTGAGCCGCTCGCTCCCCCGCGGCTCGATGAGCAGGCTCACGAGGTCGTCGCCCGGGTGCGCCCGCCGTTCGTTCACCACGCTCAGGCGGCGCGCCCGCGGACGCGGCCGACCGCGCGGCAGTGGTGATGGTTTCCACGGACACCTCCCAGCCCTTGCCTGACGACGGGTGAGTGTCCGGATGGGTGGGGAATGTGACCGTTCCCGTCGAGCGGGGCTCACGGATGGCTGGGCGGGGTCTCGGAGAGCTCGGCAGGTCAGAACCGGTGGACGACCCACTCGGCCATCTGGAGGAACCGGTAGCCGAGGTACACAGCCAGCGCGCCGACGAGCAGCTTGAAGTGCCAGGGAACGACGGGGAGCTCGTCGGTCTCCCGGGCGTCGATGATCCTCGGCGGCGCGGTGTTGGCGGCCGGCGCGGCGGTGGGACCGGGCGCGTCCGCGGACGCGTGGACGGCAGGCGCGTCCGCGGACGCGCGGGCGGCGCTGGGGTCACCGGGGGCGTGGGCCTTCCCCGGGTCGACGGCGCGCCCGCACGTCGGGCACGTCCCGTCGGCCTTCACGGTCGACGGCGACAGGAACCGATCACACTCGCGGCACCACGGCACCGCCACATTGTCCCACTCCGACGGTCCGCCGCACGATCGTCAGGGCTACCTTGACACACACCCCGCGTCAGGGCAGGCTTGACGCCATGATCCTCGACCACGAGCAGCTGGCCGACGAGGCCGAGGCAACACCCCTCGAGCACCTCGTCGATTCGAGCCCACTCCACAAGATCGAGGAGGCCGCACACATCATCCGGTCGGCCGAGGATCTTCTCGACGCCAGCGTGCTCGAAGCGCGGCGAGCCGGGTTCACCTGGGGTGCGATCGGCGCTTCGCTCGGGGTCTCGCGGCAGGCCGCACACGAACGGTTCGCCCAGCTCGAACACGACGCAAACCTCGTCATCGAGCGCGTTCGCAACGAGCTCATGCAACGGCTCGACGACGGGTTCCCCGGCTACGACCAGAGGAATGGGTAGCCGTGTCAATATCTCTTGACATGACACAGCTCGTCAAGGTAGATTGACACCGGTGCTCCTCGACGAGGCGCCGATCCGCGCCACCGCCTACCGGCACGGCATCACGGAACCTGAGATCCGCCATGCGCTTCGAAACATCATCCGGTACGACGACGAGCGAGACGAGTTCACGATGTACGTCGGCCCACGCGACGTGTCGGGCCAACTGTTGGAGATCGGCGTGCTGCACGCCGGCGGCGGACCGCTCGTCATCCACGCCATGAGATGCAGGTGAGCGCGTCAGTTTCTCGGGAGAAGGTTGACACGATGAACATCGAGGCTCTTGCCGATCAGATCGCCACTCGCGATCGCAGCAAGGACGCGTGGAAGGACGCGGCGCCGATCCGCGCGCTCGCCAAAGCCGCACGCGCCCAGCGCGACGCCAGCGACGCTCTCGATACCGCGGTCCGTTGGGCGCGGGAAGCCGGCGCTTCGTGGGGCACGATCGGCGACGCCCTCGGCGTCTCCCGCCAGGCCGCGCAACAGAAATACGGGGCACCGGCGAAGCGGTAGCGCACGACGCCCGGCTGATCCTCGCTCGGCTCGCCGGCTCAGACCGGGGGGACGCCGTGGCGGCGCTCGAACACCTCGCGGCGGCGTTGCCGGGCCGCGTCGAAGCGGCGGACGAGCTCGCCGCGCAGCTCGTCGCCCGGGACCACCGCGTCCACCACGAGCTCGGCCGCGAGGTGGATCAGGTCGACGTCCTCCTCGTATTCGGCCCGGCGGGCGGCCACGAACGCCTCACGCTCGTCGGGATCCTCGATGGCGTGGATCTTGTTGTAGTAGACGGCGTTGACCGCGGGCTCGGGGCCCATCACCGCGATCTTGGCGCTCGGCAGCGCGAGGCAGGCGTCGGGATCGAACGCCGGCCCGCACATGGCGTAGAGCCCCGCGCCGTAGGCCTTGCGCACGATCACCGAGATCTTCGGCACCGTGGCCTCGGTGACCGCGGTGATCATCTTGGCGCCGTGACGGATGATCCCCTGGCGCTCGACCGCGGTGCCGATCATGAAGCCCGGCACGTCGGCGAGGAAGAGCAGCGGCACGTTGAACGCGTCGCACAGCCAGATGAACCGGGCCGCCTTGTCGGCCGAGTCCACGAACAGCACGCCGCCGAGGGCCATCGGGTTGTTGGCGATGACGCCGATCGCATGGCCGTCGAGCCGGGCGAAGCCGGTGATCAGCTCCTTGGCGAACAGCGGCTTGAGCTCGAAGAAGCTGCCGTCGTCGACCAGCGCGTCGATCACCTTGTGCATGTCGTAGGCGCGGCGCTCCTCGACCGGCACCGTCTTGGCGATCGGCTTGGCGGTGGCGATCGGGCGTTGCGGGGCGGCGGTGGGCGGCGGTTCCCGGTAGTTGCGCGGGAGATACGAGAGGAAGCGCTTGGCCTGCTCGATGGCGTCTTCGTCGGTGGACACGAGATTGTCGCCGCAGCCGCTCACCGTGGCGTGCATGCGGGCGCCGCCCATCTCCTCGAGCGTCACGTGCTCGCCGATCACCTCCTGGGCCATGCGGGGCGAGCCGAGGTACATGGAGGCGTTGCCCTCGACCATGAACACCACGTCGCAGAACGCCGGGATGTACGCCCCGCCCGCGGCCGACGGCCCGAACAGGCAGCAGACCTGGGGCACCTTGCCCGACAGGCGCACTTCGTTGGCGAAGATGCGGCCCGCGCCCCGGCGGCCGGGGAACAGCTCGACCTGGTCCGTGATGCGGGCCCCGCCGGAGTCGACGAGGTAGACGACCGGCAGCTCGAGGCGCAGCGCGGTCTCGGTGAGCCGCACGATCTTCTCGACGGTCCGCGCCCCCCACGACCCGGCCTTCACCGTCGGGTCGTTGGCCATCACGCAGACCGGCCGGCCGTCGACCGTGCCGGTGCCGGTGACCACGCCGTCGGCCGGCAGCTCGTCGGCCTTGGCGTTGGCGAGCAGGCCGTCTTCCACGAACGAGCCCTCGTCGAGCAGCAGGGCCAGCCGGTCGCGCACGAACAGCTTGCCCTGGTCCTTCAGCTTGCCGGCCTGGGAGGCCAGGTTGCCCTGCCGGACCCGGTCGCCGAGTTGGTGCAGATCGTCGTCGTCCACCCCGACAGCGTACGCGACGGCCTCTACGCTCCCGTCCTGGCCCCCGGCTTCCCGAACTGGCCCGCACCGGCTTCCCGAACTGGCCCCCGGCTTCCCGAACTGGCCCGCACCGCGGGCCCCTACGGGTACCGCCACACCGACCAGTTCGAGGGTGGTACCGAACTGGTCAGCACCGCGGGCCCCTACGGGTACCGCCACACCGACCAGTTCGAGGGTGGTACCGAACTGGTCAGCACCGCGGGCCCCTACGGGTACCGCCACACAGGCCAGTTCGAGGGTGCGCGGCGCTACTCGGAGCGGCGGCGGACGCGGAGCTTCATCGGCGTGGGGCCGAGGTCGAGGCGTTCGCGGATCATGCGCTCGAGATAGCGCAGGTACGTCGGCGGGAGTTGGTGGCTGGCGAACAGCGTGATGGTCGGCGGGTCCGTCGCCCCCTGCGTGGCGTAGAGCACCTTCGCCCGCTTCTTGCGCACGACCGGCGCCGGATGGGCCTGCTGCGCCTCGCGGATCACCCGGTTGAGCACCGCCGTCGGGATGCGCCGGTGGTACGCCTCCTCCGACTGGCGCAGCGCGGGCATCACGTTCTTCAGGTTGCGGCCGGTCAAGGCGCTGATCTTCAGGACCGGCGCGTAGGAGAGGAACGCGAGGCGGTCGGCCACGTCGACGAGCACCTGCTTGCGGGCGTCGGCGTCGAGCAGGTCCCACTTGTTGAGCACGACGACCACCGACGTGCCCGCGGCGTCGACGCGTTCGGCGAGCCGCTGGTCCTGGTGCGTGACACCCTCGGTGGCATCGATCACGAACAACGCGGCGTCGGCGGTGTCGATGGCCTGGAGGGCACGGACCATCGAGAAGTACTCGGTGGACTCGTCGATCCGGCTGCGGCGCCGCAGGCCCGCGGTGTCGACGAACCGGACCGGGCCGTCCTCGGTCTCGACGATCGTGTCGATCGTGTCACGGGTCGTGCCGGGCATGTCGTGCACGACGGAGCGCTCGTCGCCCACCATCTTGTTGAACAGCGTCGACTTGCCGACGTTCGGCCGGCCCACGATGGCGATCGAGAAGATCTTGT
Source organism: Acidimicrobiia bacterium (assembly GCA_046331155.1). Classification (GTDB taxonomy): domain Bacteria; phylum Actinomycetota; class Acidimicrobiia; order IMCC26256; family CAWATG01; genus JAXLRK01. The sequence goes on along the minus strand of JAXLRK010000001.1, from coordinate 1,923,003 downwards.
CGCCCTCGGCCTCGCGCTCCCCCGCATCGGAGGCTTCGGGCTCGGGTGGGAGCCGGTCGACGACCGCGTCGAGCAGGTCCCCGCTCGACCGGCCGTGGATCGCCGAGACCGGATGCGGGTCGCCGAGGCCGAGCGAGGTGAACGCCCACTGGTCGGACTCGCGGCGCTCGTCGTCGACCTTGTTGGCCACCACGAGCACCGGCTTGGCTGCGCGCCGCAGGACGGCGGCGACGTTCGCGTCCTCCTCGACCACACCGACGGTCACGTCGACGACGAAGAGGATGACGTCGGCCTCGTCGATGGCGCGCTCGGCCTGCTTGCTCACCTGTCGGGTGAGCGCCTCGGAGTCCTTCGCGTCGGACTCGGTGCCGGGCGCGAGCCAGCCGCCGGTGTCGACCACGCGGAACCGGCGGCCCCGCCAGTCGGCCACCAGCTCCTTGCGGTCGCGGGTGACCCCGGGCAGCTCCTCGACGATCGCCTCACGCTTGCCGACGAACCGGTTGACGAGCGTCGACTTGCCGACATTCGGGCGGCCGACGACCGCGACCACGGGGAGGGGCATCCCCCCATCATCGCAGCCGGTACGGCCCGCCCCCGAACAGGCGTATCCGAGGGGCGCCATGCGCCCCTCGGATACGCCAAGGTGCCTACTTGGCGTACTTGCTGATGTCGGACGAGAAGTCGTAGAGGACGCAGGCCTCGTTGCCGAGCGTCCAGGCGTCGTGGCCGGGCGGGCAGACGAACAGGTCGCCCGGGCCGATCTCCGTCTCCTCGCCGTCGTCCATGCGGATGTGCAAACGGCCCGAGACCACGTAACCGTTGTGGTGCACCTCGCACAGGTCGGTCCCGGCGATCGGCTTCACGCACTCCGACCACTTCCACCCGGGCTCGAACGTGGCCCTGCCCCACACCACACCGCTCAGGGTGCTGACCTCGAGCTGGCCCTTGTCGAACTTGCGGGTCTCGTCCGGCGAACCGGCATTCTTCTTCTCCATCGATGGCATTGGCGGCTCCCTCTCATCGGCGTGGCTGCGTGCCCCGCGCGGTAGCAGCGTCGCACCAGCGGCGGGCTCCGTCAACGGGCGACTGCCGGGCTTGCCGGTGGGCCTCAGCCGGCGCGGAGCGCGTCGACCAGGGCGACGCCGTTGGTCGCCACGACCTCGACCGGGCACGGGAGGTCGCCGACGCTCCGGCCGTCGAGGAACCGGCCGTTGGAGAGCACGACGTCGGGCAGCAGGAACCGAGGCGCGTCCGCAGACGCGCCCGCGGACGCGCCCGCTCCGCGCGAGGCCCGGGCCGCTCGGCGGGCGAGTGCGTCGGCGACATCCGCACCGGTCAGCAGACCGGTCACGCCGATGTTGCCCCCGAAGAACCGGTTGCCGACGGGGAGGAGCTCGACGGAGCGCTCCCCCGCCGCGCTCCGGAGCACCGGCAGCAGAGACTCGAGCACCCGGGCCCCGAACGCGCCGGTGACGATCGTGACGGGCCGCGCGTCCGCGGACGCGTCACCGGTCGCCGGCCGCGCGTCCGCGGACGCGTCACGACCCGCGACGCCCCCGTCCGCGGACGCGTCACGACCCGCGAAGCCCCCGTCCGCGGACGCGTCACGACCCGCGAAGCCCCCGTCCGCGGACGCGTCCGGGCCACCGGGCGCGCGAAGACCGTGCGCGAACGCGACCGCGGACGCGTGTTCGCCACGCACCGCGCGGTATCCGTCCGCGGGCGCGCCCTCGACCCACGCGAAGAAGCCGGACCGCGGGCCCTCAGGCTCGACCCGTCGCCCGGCCGTCGCGGCGTGCACCTCGGCCTCGAACGTGCGGGCCATGCCGATACCGTTCTCGTGCTGCGGGCACCCGTCGTACTCGTCGAGCGCGGGGAACGACCGATCGGTCGACAGGTAGTACTCGTCCGACGCGTACACGAGCCGCCGGCCGAGGATGTCGAGGTACCACTGCTGCCACCGCTCGACGCAGTCGACCACGGCATCCGCCTCCGCCCGTGTGTGCGGACGCATGTCGGGCTCGTGATTGTGCGCGCTCACCCCGAGCGGCACCACGCCGACCGTCCGCAGCGCCGGGTACCGGTCGAGGATGCCGAGCAGCGTGTCGTCGAGCGCGGGGCCGTCGTTCACGCCGGGGCACACCACGATCTGACCGTGCACCTCGATCCCCGCGTCGAGCAGTGCCGAGAGCCAGCGCAGGCTCGTCGCTCCCCGCCGGTTGCGCAGCAGCCGCGCCCGCAGGTCGGGGTCCGTCGCGTGGATGCTGACGTACAGCGGGCTCAGGCCCTCGGTCACCACTCGCTCGACATCGGCCTCCGTGAAGCGGGTGAGCGTGGTGAAGTTCCCGTAGAGGAACGAGAGGCGGTAGTCGTCGTCCTTCAGGTACAGGCTCTTCCGCATGCCCTTCGGCAGCTGGTAGATGAAGCAGAACGGGCAGTGGTTGTCGCAGGTGCGCACCCGGTCGAACACGGCCGAGTCGAGCTCGAGGCCGAGCCGCTCCCCCGCCGCCTTCTCGACCAGCACCAGCCGCTCGAGCCCGCCCCGGCGCACCTCCAGCTCGACGAGCGGCTCGTCGGCCTGCACCTGGTAACGGATGACGTCGCGCAGCTCCTCGCCGTTGACGGTCAACAGCTCGTCGCCCGGCAGCAGCCCGGCGCCGGCAGCCGGCGACCCGGGCGCGACGGCAACCACCCGGGCGAACGACATGCCGCCATTCTACGGCCCGTGCCCGCGCCCGTTCTTCCCCGCGTTCTTTCGATGATTTCCCGCACCATCGGGGGATTCCATCGAAAGAACGAAGGGGTTAGCCGTTCGCTGCACGTGCTCGTCTGGCAGGATGCCGGCCGATCGGCGCTCACACCTGGGGTCGGGAGGACCGGGTCATGACGAGTCGAACGGCGCGGTGGGGGCCGGCAGCAGGAGGCGGCCGGACGGCGGTCGCGGTGATCGTCGTGGTGTGTCTCGCGGCGAGCGTCGCGATTGCCGGCCCGGCGAGCCCAGGGGCGGCGGGCGCACTCGGCAGCGCGGTCACGGCACGAACCGCGCCGGTGCCGTGGGTGACGACCAAGCGCATCGTCGTGGCCGACGCGGCGCCGCTGCACTACCGCGCCGACGTCGCGTACCCGCAGCTCGGCGGGGGCAACCCGGCGACCACGCGGCGCGTAGACGCTGCGCTCACGACCGCGGCGCGAAGGCTCGTCACCGGGAATCGGCCCCAGCAGGCGCCCGACCCGGAGTGCTCGAGCGCGGACGACGGCGGGCCGGAGGGATGCCTGACCACGCTCGACACCACGTTCTTCGTCATCGAGCTCACGCCGCGGGTCGCGAGCGTCCAGCTGATCTCGTCGTTCTACGGCGCCGGCGCCGCGCACGGCGCCACCTGGGTCGACGCGTACAACTTCGACCTGCGCACCGGGAAGCGCCTCACGCTCACCGACGTGCTCCGGACGCCGTCGACGGCGGGTCGTACGACGCCGGAGCCGTGGTCCTCGTTCGTGGCCGGTGAGGTGAAACGGCTGTTGACCGTGCAGCTCGGCGACACCCTCATGCTCGGCGAAGACGCCGACAGGCCCGGCTGGCCGTTGCGGTCCACGAGCGACGGAGGACCAGCCGCGCAATGGAACGTGCGCCCCGACGGACTCGTCGTCACGTTCGCCCCGTACGCCGTCGCGCCGGGCCTCGGCGGCTCGTTCCGGCCCCAGGTCGTGATCCCGTGGGAATCGCTCCACCGGTACCTGGTACCCGGCACTGCGCCGGCGAAGACCGACGGCTTGGCACGCGGTGCCGGCGGCAACCTCGTCACCAAGACCGAGCACCACCGATCGCCCCGTTACGACGTCACGCTGCGAATTCCACGCTTCTCGGGATTCGCGACGGTCGACACCGTCAACGCCGCCATCGCCCGCACGGCGCGCGGGTTCGTCACGCAGTTCGTACGCGACGGCGACCTCGCGCGCACCACGAGTACGACCGGTCCGAGCGAGGTGTCCGACGACTACGTCGTCACGCTGTTCACCCCGCGTTTCGTGAGCATGCGATTCGACGTCTATGAGTTCGTCGCCGGCGCCGCGCACCCGACCACGTCACCCGTCGCGCTGACGTTCGACTTGCGGACCGGGCAGCCCGTCGAGTTGGGCTCGTTCGTCACCGACACGAAGACGGTCTCGGGCCCGGCTCGGGCCGCGGTGGAGAAGGCGTACCCCGGTGCCGACGCCGACACCGGGACGATGGGCTTCCCGTTCGACGCCGGCGCCGCGTGGAGCCTGTCGTCCGACGGCATCTTCCTCGCCTTCCCGCAGTGCAGCGTGGTCGCCTGCGCCCTCGGGGAGCCGGTCGTCGAGGTCCACTGGAACGACATCGGGGGAACCGTCGACGGACCCGCCTGAACCTTCACCTTCACCTTCACCTTCACCTTCGCCCGCGCCCGCGCCCGCGCCCGCGCCTGCCCCCGCTCGCTTCCCCGCGTTCTTTCGATGATTTCCCCGCACCATTGGGGGATTCCATCGAAAGAACGCGAGCGTCTGGCGGGGTAGGGGCGAGCGGAGCGGCGCCGGGTGCGGCGGGTAGCCTGCGGGCATGCCCGTCGAGAAGGTCCTGCTCGCCGAACCGCGGGGGTTCTGCGCGGGTGTCGAGATGGCGATCAAGGCCCTGGCCTGGATGGTGCAGGAGTTCGAGCCGCCCGTCTACTGCTACCACGAGATCGTGCACAACCAGCTCGTGGTGGAGCGGTTCCGCAGCCTCGGCGTGGTGTTCGTCGACGACATCGACGACGTTCCACCCGGCGCGCCGCTCATGCTCTCGGCCCACGGCTCCGCACCCGAGATCGTGGAAGCGGCGAAGGCCCACGACCGGTTCGTGGTGAACGCGGTCTGCCCGCTCGTCACGAAGGTGCACCACGAGGCGAAGGTGCGCGCGGGCAAGGGGTACACGATCCTCTACGTCGGCCACCAGGGCCACGACGAGGCCGTCGGCACGCTGGCGGTGGCACCCGGCGCGATGCGGCTCGTCGAGCACGAGGACGAGCTCGACGCGGTGCTGCCGACGGTCGACGACCCGGCGAAGGTCGCGCTCCTCGCGCAGACGACGCTCGCGCTCAACGACTGGCGCGGCATCATGGACCGCGCCCGGTCGCAGTACCCCGAGCTGTGGACCGCCACCCGCAACGACCTCTGCTTCGCCACCACGAACCGGCAGGCCGCGCTCACCGCCATCGCGACCCGGGCCGACGCCGTGATCGTGATCGGCTCGGCCAACTCGTCGAACACCATCGCGCTGGCGAAGGTGGCCGCGGCGGCGGGTTGCCCGGTCGTGCTACGCATCGACGGGCCGCACGAGCTCGACCTCGACGCGTTGCGCCGCGCCCGCATCGTCGGGGTGACCGCCGGGGCCAGCGCACCGGAGGACTTGGTGGAAGCCGTGATCGCGACGCTCGCACCCGTCGACGGCGTCGAGATCGTGCACGTCACCGACGAGGACGAGTACTTCCCGCCGCCGCGCGAGCTGCGGGAGCTCATGAAACCCGACGACCCGCTCGCCGGAGCCGGTACCACGGCGTCGGAAGTCCTGGCCCAACTCACGAAGTAGCCCCGCCCGACATGCTGCCCATCACCTCGCACACCTGGCGCCTGTTCCTGCACGTCACCGCGGCGACGGTCTGGGTGGGCGGCCAGCTCTCGCTCATCGCGATCATGCCGAAGCTGCGCCGGTACGGCGTCGAGCCGTTGCGGGCCGCCGCGCAGGCGTTCCAGCGCGCCGCGTGGCCGGCGTTCGCGGTGCTGGTGGCGACGGGCGTCTGGAACCTCGTCGCCATCCACGCCGGCGACCGGGGCACCGAGTGGCTCACGACGCTGTTCGTCAAGCTCGTCTTCGTCGCCGCCTCCGGCATCGCGGCCGCGGTGCACATCTTCGTGGCCGCACCCCGCGTCCGGAACGCCACGACCGACGCCGAGCGCAAGCGGGCCGCGGCGGCGTCGGGGATGCTCGAGAGCGTCTCGCTGCTGTTCGGCCTCGGCGCCGTGTTCCTCGGCGTCATGCTCCGCGGCTGAGAGACCCCACCCCCTTCGTTCTGGCTGGCGTCGAGACCGAATTTCGCGCCGCTCACCAGCCAAAACGGGGGGGTTGAGTCAGCGGGAGAGCATCGATCGGGCCTCGTCGAAGGCGGCCTGGAGGGCGGTGTGCACCTGCGCCGTGGTCGCGGCGACCGCGGCGCGCTGCGGGCGTTCACCGTCGGGATTCGGCGGGACCGTGATCGGGTCGCCCACGACGACCGCCACCCGTTTGAACTTCGGGATCACCTTGCCCTTCGACAGGATCTCCTCGCTTCCCGCGATCCCGACCGGCACGATCGGCACGCCCGCACGCAACGCGAGCCAGGCGGTCCCGTGGAACAACTCCTTGATGTCGGGGCCGTGGTGGCGCGTCCCCTCCGGGAACACCATGATCGGCCGGCCCGCGACGAGCGCGTCGGCGCACTCGCGCACGGCCTTGCGATCGGCCTCGCCCCGGTCGACGGGCACGCCGCCGAGCGACAGGAACAGCTTGCGCATCCACGCCTTCTCGAACAGCTCCTTCTTGGCGAGGAACGTCATGTGGCGGCGGGTGACGAGCGCGGCGAACGGGATGTCGAGGATGCTCCGGTGCGTGGGGGCGATCACGAACGCACCGCTCGTCGGGACCTTCTCCTTCCCGCGCAAGCGCACGCGGAACGCGACCCTGCACACGCCGACCACGATGGCCCGGAACACGTCGTAGAACGTCAAGAGAGCTCCTTCACCGCCCGGACCCTCCGCAACACCTCGTCGACCACCTCGTCGACCGACAACCCGGTCGAATCGATGACCACCGCGTCGCCGGCCGCGCGCAATGGTGACACGTCGCGCTGCGAGTCGAGCGCATCCCGGCGGGCGATCGCGTCGCGCAGCTCGGCGACGCCCACCGGCCGCGCCGCCGCGGCCTCGTCGCGTTGGCGCCGCCGGGCCCGCTCCTCGTCGCCCGCGGTGAGAAACACCTTGACGGTGGCCTCGGGGAACACCACGGTCCCGATGTCGCGCCCCTCGGCCACGCCGCCGCCGTGGGCCGCCGCCCAGGCACGCTGGTGGGCGACCAGCGTCGCACGCACGGCGGGGTAGGCGGCCACCGTCGACACGTCGGCCGTCACCTCGGGCGTGCGGATGGCGGCCGTCACGTCGACGCCGTCGACCAGCACCGGCGGGCCCAGCTCGATCGTCAACCCGGCCGCCAGCGCTGCGACCGCCGTCTCGTCGCGCACGTCGACGCTCCGGTCGTGCGCGGCCCAGGTCACCGCCCGGTACATGGCGCCGGTGTCGAGCACCTCGAGCCCGAGCGCGGCGGCGACGGCACGCGCCACGGTGGACTTCCCCGACCCTGCGGGCCCGTCGATGGCCACGATCGTGCTCACGCTTTGCCGCTCCTGGCGCCTTCGGCGCCGGGCCGCCGGGCCACGCTTCCTGCTCGGCGGGACACCCGCCTCCCCACGCTCGCTCACGCGCCGCCCCCGTCGCCGCGCGCGCTGCCCTCGGTCAGCGCGCGAAGGTCGTCGGCAAAACGCGGGTAGGAGCTGGCGACGGCCTTCCATCCCCGGAGCGTCGACTCGCCGGGCAGCGCGTGCAACGCGACCGCGCCGGCCATCGCGATGCGATGGTCGCCGTGGCTCTTCAGCGTGCCGGGCCGGGGCCGGCAACCCCTGATCGTCAGCCCGTCGGCGCGGGCCTCGACGCCGACGCCCAGCTGCGAGAGCTCCTGCTCGATGGTGCCGATCCGGTCGCTCTCCTTCACCCGCAGCTCGGCTGCGTCGCGGATCTCCGTCACGCCGTCGGCGAACGCGGCCGCGACCGCCAGCGCGGGGATCTCGTCGATCACGTTCGGGATCTCGGCGCCGCCGACGTCCGTCCCCTCCAGCTCGGCGTACTCCACCGCCACGTCGCCGACCGGCTCGCCGACCGCGACGCCCGTCTCGGTCACCTCGATACGTGCGCCCATGCGGCGGAGCACGTCGAGAAACCCGGTGCGCGTCGGGTTGAGCGACACCTCCTCGAGCACGACCGACGAACCGGGCGTGATGCACGCGCCGACCACGAAGAACGCGGCCGACGACGGGTCGCCGGGCACGTCGAGCGCGAACGTCTCGGGCACGCCACCCGGCCGGACCCGCACCGTGGACGCATCCACCCGCTCGACCGGCGCCCCGAGCGCGCCGAGCATCCGTTCCGTGTGGTCGCGGCTCGCGCCCGGTTCGCGGATCACCGTCTCACCGGCGGCCTGGAGACCGGCCAGCACGAGCGCCGACTTCACCTGCGCGCTCGCCACCGCGAGCTCGTGTCGCGCGCCGTGCAGCTCGCCGCCCCGGATCGTCAACGGCGCGAACCGTGCACCGTCACGCCCGTCGATGCGTGCACCCATCGCACGCAACGGTTCCACCACCCGCGCCATCGGCCGTTGCGTGAGCGACGAGTCGCCGGTCAGCAATGAGAGGAACGGCCGCCCGGCAAGTGCGCCGGCCAGCAGCCGCATCGACGTGCCCGAGTTCCCGCAGTCGAGCACCACCGCCGGCTCGCGCCACGCGTCGAGGCCGGAGCCCTGCACGTGCACCGCGCCGCCTCGCGCGGTGCGTATGCCGACGCCCACGTGCTCCAGCGCGAGCCGCGTGCGATGCACGTCGTCGCCGTCGGCGAGGTGCGTGACGGTGCTGCGGCCGTTCGCCAGCGCGGCGAACAGGAGCGCGCGGTGCGAGATCGACTTGTCTCCCGGCACGCGCAGCCGGCCCCGGAGCGGCCGGGCACCACCGAACGTCATCTCCGACGGCAGGATCACGGGAGAGCGCTCCGCGAGACGTGGTAGCCGTGCGACGCGAGGGCGGCCTCGAACGCCTCGACCCCGCGTTCGGGCACGACGAGCACGATGACACCGGCCGCGCCCTCGATCGAGTGGGCGATCTCCAGGTCGGCGATGTTCACGCCGAGCTGGCCGGCCAGCGTGGTGACTTCGGCCAGCACGCCCGGCCGGTCCGGCACCGGAACCCGCAGTTCGACCAGCGTCTCGCCGGTCGGTCGCCCGCTCGGCAGGTTGCGTCGTGCCGCGCGGGCGCGCTCCAGCACGTCGAGCAGCCCGGCGCGATCCTGCTCGGCAACGAGCTCGCGCACCCGTCCGAGCGCGCCGATGTACCCGTCGATCGTCTCGACGATCGCGTCGCGGTTCGCCACGCAGATGTCGGGCCAGATCGCGGGGTGACTCGCCGCGATGCGGGTCATGTCGCGGAAGCCGCCCGCCGCGAGGCGCAGGAGCGTCGCGTGCTGCTCGTTCGTGCCCGCGGCGACGTCCATCAGCGTCGTGGCCGCGAGTTGCGGCACGTGGCTCACCACCGCAACCAGCGCGTCGTGGTGCTCGGGCGTGACCGCGATCGCCTCGGCCCCGAGCCCGACCACGAACGAGCGCACGGTCGTGAACGCGTCGGCGTCGGTGCGTTCGGTCGGCGTGAGCACCCAGGCCGCGCCCGTGAACAGCTCGGCCGACGCGCCCTCGAGGCCCTCCTGTTCGGAACCGGCCATGGGGTGTCCGCCGACGAACCGGCGGGCTGCCTCCGGCCGGGCGGCCTCGACGGCGCGCACCACGGGCGCCTTCACCGACCCGACGTCGGTCACCACGGCGGCCCCGGCATCGAGCGCGGCCACCACCGCGTCGGCGACCGCCGCCACCGGTACTGCCACGACGACCAGGTCGGCACCCGCGACGGCATCCGCGAACTCTCCTGCCGCCGCACCCACCGCGCCGCGTGCGACCGCGGCCGCGAGCCGGTCCCGGTCGCGGTCGAAACCGGCGACCTCCACACCGCGCGCCGCGAGCGCCAGCCCGACGGAGCCGCCGACGAGCCCCGTGCCGATCAGCGCGACGCGCTTCACTCGGGCAGGTCGTCGCGCAGCGACCGCGCGCCGTCGAGGTAGACGTGGTGGAGTTGGTCGCGGGACCGGTCGGAGTAGCAGTGGATCATCACGCGGATGCAGCGCGGCATGCCGTGCTCGATGCCGAGCTCGCGGGCGCACAGCAGCGGGACGTCGCCGAGGCCGAGCGCCCGTGCCGCGGTGGCAGGGAACTCGGCGGTGAGATCGTCGGTGGCGGTGAAGATGATGCTCACGATGTCGTCGTGGGCGAGGTCGTTGCGGGCCAGCATGTCCTTCACGAGCCGTTGCGTCTGCTGCTCGACCTCGGTCTTCGAGTTCTCCGCGCAGGTGATCGCGCCGCGCAACGCCACGAGCTTCACGACCCCCGAGGTTAGTCGGAGGCCTGGTCGGGACCCGGGGCTCGGGCATCGGCCTCGGTGCGCTCGACCGCGCGGTCCGGGCCGGCCTCGGCGGTGCGCTCGACCGCCTCGTAGAGCGCCCGTACCTCGGCCTTCGTGAGCGGGCGCCACTCCCCCGGCTCCAGCGATCGGTCGGCGATCGGCCCGATGCGGGTGCGCACCAGGCGCCGCACCGGGTGGCCGACCGCCTCGAGCATCCGCCGCACCTGGCGGTTGCGGCCCTCGTGGATCGTGAGCGTCACGGCTGCACTCGTCGCCGCCCGTGGCTGGACGAGGTTCGCCCGGGCCGGCGCGGTCCGGCCGTCGTCGAGCTCGACGCCCTCGCGCAGCCGGCGGATGGCGTCACGGTTCGGCACGCCGTCGACCTCGGCCAGGTACTCCTTCTCCACCCCGTGGCGCGGGTGCGCGAGCAGGTTGGCGAGCTCACCGTCGTTGGTCAGCAGCAGCAGGCCCTCGGTGTCGTAGTCGAGCCGGCCGACGGGGAAGACCCGCGGCTCGTCGGGCACCAGCGCGACCACGGTCGGGCGGCCCTCGGGATCCTTCGCGGTCGTGACCGTGCGCGCGGGTTTGTTCAGGAGGTAGTAGGCGAGGTCGTCGCGCACGATCGCGATCACGCCGTCGACCGCGATGCGATCGTGCCGCGGGTCGACCCGTCGCCCGAGCACCGCAACCTCGTCGTCCACGGCGACGCGTCCGGCGGCGATCAGCTCCTCGCAGGCGCGGCGCGACCCGAAGCCGGCGCGGGCCAGGACCTTCTGGAGCCGTTCGCCCGCGCGCCCGCTCGGCGGCTCGCCGGCCGTCACCCGTGTTCCGTCAGCCGTCGAGCGACGCGTCGGCCGCGGGCGCGTCGTGTGCCTCGGGCGCGGCTGCGTCGTCGCCGCTGTCTTCGAGCTCGACCGTGTCGGCGACTTCGACGCGCACGTCGTCGGTGACGCGTAGCCCGCGCTCGAGCATCTCGACGATCTGCGCGTCGGGCACGAAGTCGGCGAGCGGCGGAAGATCGGCGATCGCGTTCAGCCCGAGCCGTTCGAGAAACGTGGTGGACGTGCCGAACAGGGTGGCGTTGCCCGGGCCGGGGTCGTGGCCGACCTCCTCGACGTAGCCACGTTGCACGAGCGTGCCGAGCGTCGAGTCGACGTTGACGCCCCGGATGGCAGAGACCTGCATCCGCGAGATCGGTTGCTTGTAGGCGACGATGGCAAGCGTCTCGAGCGCGGCGGGCGACAGGCGGGCGTGCTGCGCGTCGAGCACGAACCGCTCGACGTAGGCCGCCATCTCCGGATGGGTCTGGTAACGGAAGCCGCCGGCGACGCGTGCGATCACGAACCCGCGGCCGTCGGCCTCGTACTCGCCGCTCAACTCGGTGATCAGCTCGTCGATGCGCGTGACCGGAAGCTCGACGAGTTGCGCGAGGAGCGTGACGGGTACCGGCTCGACCGCGGCCATGATCACGGCCTCGATCGCGCGCTTGGCTTCGAAGGTGCGGGCCTGCTCGAGCGCGTCCGCGGACGCGTCGGAGGATTGGGCGTTCGGCTGGTCCGTCGGTTCGTCGCTCATGCTCTTGCCTCTTGGCACCTACGGTGCCGGGCCGGCCGGCCACGCTCGCTGCTCGGCGGGATACCCGCCTCTCGACGCTCGCTCATGACACCTCGGCCGGCTCGGGTTCGGGCCCGGTCAGCCCGGCCGGCTCGTCGTTCCAGTCGTCGAGGCTGGCGGCGTCGAGCGTGATGCCCTCGCCCTCGGCGAGGCGGCGGATGCGCAGCTCGCCGAAGTTGGTGGTCTGGTCGAGGTCGACGATCCCCTGCTTGTACAGCTCGAGGACGGCGAGGAAGCGCACGATGACCTCGAGCTTGTGGTCGACGCCGAGCGTGAGCTCGCGGAACGTCATCGGCTCGATCTCGGGGAGCAGCGCGAGCACGTGCTCGACCGCGTCGCGCACGCTCGCGCGGATCGGGGCCACGTGGTCGAGCCGGACCTCGAGCTCGGGCTCGGGCTTGGGGGTGAGAGCACGGATCGCGGCCTGGAGCAGCGCCTGGGGCGACACCGAGTCGAGCGGGTCGGGCTGGAGGGACCGGAACGGCTCCTCGGGCCCGGCCCGGCGGGGGAACGACCGGCCGGCGAGTCGGCCGAGGCGCTCGAGCGCCTGGGCCGCGTCCTTGAACGTCTTGCACTCGAGCAGGCGGCTGAGCAGCAGGTCGCGCTCCTCGAACCGCAGCAGCTCCTCGTCGAGCTCGACCTCGTCGATGCCCGGCAGCAGCCGGCGGGCCTTGAGCTCGATCAGCGTCGCCGCGATGAGCAGGAACTCGGTGGCGACGTCGAGGTCCAGTACCCCCATCCGCTCCACTTCGGCGAGGTAGGCGTCGACGATCGTGGCGAGCGAGATCTCCCAGAGGTCGACCTCCTGCTTGAGGATCAGGTGCAGGAGCAGGTCGAAGGGGCCCTCGAACGCCTCGGTGCGGACCTCGTATCCCATGACCCACTCAGGGTACCGGTTGCGACCCCCGACCCGGCGCATTCCGCACCGGTTTCTGCGGGCGGATCGACCGCCGTTCCGAACGACGTTTTCCCTGGTCAGGAGGCGTGGCCGCAGGGGCTCAGGGTGGCGACAGCTTGCGTGAGCCCTCTCCTTCCACGACGAACAGCACGCCGTCGTCGACGATCCACGTGTGCCCCCCGTCGAGCACGTCGAGGGCGGTGACTCCGAGGTCGAGTCCCGAGCCACCCCCTCCTGTGATGGCACCCCACGTCGTACCGCCGTCGCTCGTTCCCAAGAGGTACTGGCACAGGGCGTACGCGTGCCGGTCGTCTATCGCGACCAGACCGCCGATCGAGGGACACGACCCGAGTTCCCCCTTGGCCTCTCGACCATTCGACACCGAATCGTTGGCCCTCACCTCCCATTGGGATCCCGTCCGTCCCGGGCGCACCATGTCGAGGGAGGAGTAGGCGTTGCGGTCAGGTGCTCCGCGACACGCAGCCCACGCCGAGTTGTCGAGTCCGACGGCGAGAAGGGCCGCGGCTGCCGGTCTGCACGCGACGGGCGTCGTCCTCCAGGTCGCACCGGCGTCGTCGGTCGCGGCGATGGTCATCCCGGATCGGGTAGGAAACGCCACCGCGACGTTCGAACGGCCGAACGCCACGACCGCCGTCAGATGCGATCCCCGCGGCAGCGACGGTTGCGTCACGGCCGGGCTCCAGCGCGTGCCGCCGTCCTTCGAGATCTCCACGATCTCCAGATCGCCGCCTGGCGCCGTGGCGATCATGCCTCCGACGGATCCGCGCACCGCGACCGACCGTACGAGCGCGCCGGGCACGTCGATCCGACTCCACGTCGCGCCGGCATCCGTCGTGCGGTAGAGCCGGCGGGCATACGCGAGCGCGCGCCGCGCGCCGAGGGCCAGGACGTGTTCGACGGGCGGGACATCCGGTCGGTCGCGCCAGGTGCTCCCTCCGTCGGTGGTCTCGGCGACTGTCACCGGCGCGCCGGGCGAGGCGTCGTTGCCTGCATACCGCAACGCGAACCCGTGATGCGGGTCGAGGAACGCGACCTCGCGGAAGTACCCGGTGACCGACAAGTCAGCTGTCGTCGTTGTCGTCTGCCGTGGTCGCTTGCCCGCCTTCGCTGATCGAGCGTGTTTCGGGAGCTTCACGCGACCCAGCGGTGACCAGGTCTTGCCGTCGCGTGTGGTCCACAGCCCGATGCCTGGGACGAGCAACCAGCCATGGTGCGCGTCGCGCATGCGGAGCTTCGTGTCTTCGGGAAGTGGCGACGGGATGCCCTTCACCGCGCGCCAGGTCGCGCCGCCGTCGGCCGTCACGCGGAAGACGCTCGTCGTCGAATAGGCGTGGCGGTCGTCGACGACGGTCAGCGCATGCTCCCTCCTCGCCGGGTTGAGATCGCCGGCGACCTTGCCGACGCGCTGCCACGTGGAGCCTCCGTCGGCCGACCGGAACACCGACGACACTCGGTCATGGTCGACCAGGTCGGAACACATCACCCATGGGTGCTCGACATCCCGGCCCGCGATTGCCGCCGTGTCGAACCTGGGGCAGGGGGACGCGTGTGACACCCAGTGCAGCCCGCCATCGGTCGTCGCCATCACCGTGTCGTGAGTGGCCGGGTCGAAGTTCTCGCTGTTGTCGCTCGTACGCACCAGCGCGGTCTTCGGCCCGACCCACGCGACCTCGATCGCGATCGGATCACCCACCGCCGGGCCGTCGAGGTTTCGGAGATCGACGGGCGGGTCGATTTCGATCGGGTCGTCGGGCCGCACGGGGGCCCAGGGGGACCGACTGGGCCTTTCGGACTGCCACGTGAACCCGCCGTCGTCAGTGGTCAGGCGATTCCCACTTTGTTGCACGACGCCGTGGTGCAGCGTGGTGAAGTCGACGTGCGGATGGCCCGACGCGTACGCGATGAAGGATCGCTCACGCCAGGTCGACCCGCCGTCCGACGACACCACGAGCACTTCCCGGCCACTGACGAGACGAACGACGCCGAAGCCGTGCCGCGCGTCGACGAAGGAGAACGACTCGAGGCGGTTCGGGGTGACGCTCGCGTGCTGAGCGATCGAGCCGGATGGGTCTCGTCCGTCACGCGCCGTGGTCTCGACCGGTGGCGATTCCCGCCCGGCCATGGCCGACGAGCGAGCGGCCGGCGCAGCGGCCAACCCGCTCACGGCCGCGAGCATCGCCGTGAGGAGCCCCAACACCTTCGGCGGGCATCGTCGCACCGGATGAGGATATCAACGCAATGGGTTGGTTTACGCCCATTTGGTGCCGGGCGTCCGCGGGAAGCACCCACCGGCCCTCCGTCAGGACCCGACCTCCGCCCAGCGCAGCCCGTCCGTCGTGCGGTAGAGGGCGGCATGCACCAGCACCCACGCATTGGCGGCGTCAAGGACGTCGAGCTCGGCGACGCCGGCCGGCACTGACACGCCCGATGTGACACCTTGCCCGCGCTCGGTATCGAGCCGATCGACATCGACGGCGTGACCGACACCACCATGTGCCACGTTGCGCCACGGTCGTTCGAGCGGATCACCTGCTTCGCGTCCGTTCCCATCGCTCCGTCACGACGGCCACCGGCGTCGGGCGTCCCGACCGGCCCGCTCCCCCTGGCCCCATCCATACCGCTGGGCCCCATCCATACCGCTGGGCCCCATCCATACCGCTGGGCCCCGTCGTATCGGCCGCGTTCCCTGCGATCACGATCGTCCCGGACGCGAAAGGCCGTCGAAAGGTTGACAGGCTGGGCGGAAAGGAACGGGGACCACCACGCGGCGCCGGTAGCCTCTGCCCATGGCACAGCGGGTCTTCTCGGGCATCCAGCCCACCGGCGACATGCACCTCGGCAACTACCTCGGGGCCGTCCGGCAGTGGGTCGCCGACCAGGACACCCACGACGCCGTCTACTGCGTCGTCGACCTGCACGCCATGACGCTCCCCTACGAGCCGAGGGAGATGGCCGACCGCACCCGCCGGACCGCCATGCTCCTGCTCGCCGCCGGCCTCGACCCGCAGCGATGCCTGCTCTTCGTGCAGAGCCACGTCGGCGCCCACACCGAGCTCACCTGGATCCTCAACTGCGTCGCCACCTTCGGCGAGCTGAACCGGATGACGCAGTTCAAGGAGAAGGCGGCCGGGCAGGAGTCGGTGACGGTCGGGCTCTTCGACTACCCCGTCCTCATGGCCGCCGACATCCTCGCCTACGACACGCACCGGGTGCCGGTGGGCGACGACCAGCGCCAACACCTCGAGCTCGCCCGCGACGTTGCCATCCGTTTCAACCACCGCTTCGGCAACACGCTGGTGGTGCCCGAGGCCGCCATCCCGCCCGTCGGCGCCCGGGTGATGGACCTCCAGAACCCGACCGCCAAGATGTCGAAGTCGGCCGACTCGCCCCAGGGCACCATCGCCCTGCTCGACGACCCCAAGGCCGTCACCAAGAAGATCAAGGCGGCGGTCACGGATTCGGAGACCGAGGTGCGCTACGACCGCGACGCCAAGCCCGGCATCGCCAACCTGCTCGACATTCTCGCCGCGGTGACGGACCGCGCGATCCCCGACCTCGAGGCCGAGTTCGGCACCGGCGGGTACGGGCGGTTCAAGGGCGCGGTCGCGGAGGCCGTGGTCGAGTTCCTCCGCCCGTTGCAGGAGCGGTACCACGAGCTGGCGACCGACCCGGTGCAGGTCGACCGGCAGCTCGCGCACGGCGCGGTGAAGGCCCATGCCATCGCCGACGGCGTCGTCCAGCGCGTCCGCGAGGCCACCGGCCTGCTCCCCCGCCTCTCGTAGGCCAAACCCCTCCGTTTTGGCTAGTGAGCGGTCGCAAAATCGCGCCGCTGGCCAGCCAAAACGAATGGGTTAGTCGTTGTCGGCGGCGTCGAGGGCGTCGATCACGGCCGACGGCAAGCCGGTCGACGGCCAGGCCTCGGGATGATGGTGCGCCGCGGCCCACAGCGCGGCTTCCTTCCGCCCCCCGGCCATGCGGATCATGTCCGCGCCGAGCTCGTCGTGGCGCAGATACAGGCCGACGCGCCGGGTGAAGCCCCGCCGGGCCGACCAGGCGCCGGCCAGCGACCGCCCACCCACGAAGCCGCACACCGTCGCGACGACCCGCCCGTACACCCCGAGGCCGGCGTCGAGCTTGCCGACGTCGTGGAGCAGGGCGACTGCGGGCCAGCGCGGGTCGTCGGCGTACGGCGTGCCCGCGAGCCGCGCCCACACGTCGCGCGCCACGCCGATCGAGTGCCGCTGGTCGTGGTTCGGGAGGCGTTGCCAGAGCGCGAGCTCGGCGGGCGTCAGCGCCGACTGCACCCACGCGAGGTCCTCCGCCGGCGGACGGCCCGGCCAGAGCGCGCCGAAGAACCGCTTGACGAGGTGGACCAGCTTCACGGGCCGCGGAACCGGTCGAGCCGCATCACGGGACGACGAATCGGTGGAGCAGGTTCCAGAACGGCGTGAGGATCCTGCCGAACAGGTTGGTCCAGAACACCAGCACGATCAGGACCAGCATCCCGTACTGCCGGATCTGCCACCAGCGCGGCAGCCATTCTCGGGGCAGCACCCGCTCGATGAGCGACGAGCCGTCGAGCGGCGGGATGGGCAGGAGGTTGAACAGGCCGAGCAGCAGGTTGACGAACGCGAAGGCCAACAGGATCTGCGCCACCAGCCCGATGCTCTCCCACACCACGAGGTAGCTGAACGGGTCGTACACGCGCACCAACGCGTTGTCGCTGAGGGCGAAGCGTGCCACCACTGCGGCCATCGCCATCATCGCGAAGTTGCTGCCGGGCCCGGCCAGCGAGACGTAGAGCGAGTCGCGGCGCGGGTTTCGCATCTTCGTGGGGTTGATCGGCACCGGCTTCGCGTACCCGAACGCGCCGAGGCCGCCGAGCACGAGAATGGCGGGCAGGATGATGGTGCCGAACGGATCGACGTGCGCGACCGGGTTGAGGGTCAGACGGCCTTCACGCTTGGCGGTGTCGTCGCCGAAGAACAGCGCGGTCACGCCGTGGCTCAGCTCGTGGAGGATGACGGCGACGATCAGGCACCCGAAGAAGACGAGCCGTTGTTCCCACTCGGCACTCAACGGGGGGTTCTAACGGCGCTTCGACGCGCAGGAGATGCACAGGCGCGCCGCCGGCATCGCCTCGAGGCGGGCCTCCCCGATCGGGGTGCCGCACGACTCGCACCGGCCGTAGGTGCCGGCCTCGAACTTGGCCAACGCGTCCTCGACGTCCGTCAACGTCTCGAGGAGCGAGCTCGCGAGCGCGTCGACCTCGCCCCGTTCGGCGGTGACCTGGCCGACGTCGGCAAAGCCCTCGTCGAAGGAGAGGCCGCCGGGCCCGTGCCCCATTTGCCGGAGCTGGGTACGAATTCGGTCGCGCTCCTCCGTCAGTTGCTCGCGCAACGTGGCATGCGTGACGTCGGTCATGCGCAGAGTCTACCGCCCGGCCTCCCGCCGGAGGACCAGGGATAACGCCATCCGGTTCGTGACGTTCGTCCCTGGTGGGCCGGGTGGCGGGTCAGGAGGCGCGGCGGTGTCGCGTCGCCCGTGGATGCGCCGCGTCGTAGACGGCCCGGAGCCGGTCGGGCGAGACCTTGGTGTACACCTGCGTGGTCGAGAGGCTGGCGTGGCCGAGCAGCTCCTGGACCACACGGATGTCCGCGCCGTGGTCGAGCATGTGGGTGGCGCAGGAGTGGCGCAGCACGTGCGGCGACAGCTTGCCGGTCAGGTCGACGCGGGCGCCGGCGGCCCCGACGATCTTCCAGCAGCTCTGCCGGGTGAGCCGGCCACCGCGGGCGTTCAGGAACACGGCGTCCGCGTCGGCCCCGGTGGTGGCCCGGGGCCGTACCAGCTCGGGCCGTCCCTTCGACAGGTACACGTCGAGCGCGCGCCGCGCGGTCCGTCCGACGGGCACGACGCGCTCCTTGCCGCCCTTGCCGAACACGCGCACGAGCCCGTCGACGAGGTCGAGGTCGCGCCGGTCGAGACCCACGAGCTCGCTGATGCGCATCCCGGTCGCGTAGAGGAGCTCGAGGATGGCGCGGTCGCGCATCGCCCGCGGCGAGTCGCCCTCGACGGCACCGAGCAGCGCCTCCACCTCGGGTTCGGTGAGGGCCTTCGGGATCCCCTGCGGCACGCGCGGCGCACCAATCTCCTCGCTCGGGTCCGCGGCCACCGCGCCCTCGTCGACACAGAACCGATGGAACGACCGTACCGACACGACCGCACGCGCAATCGTCGACGGGGCGTACCGGCGCCGGCCTTCGTCGTCGCGGGCCGCCTTGAGCTGCTCGACGTACTCGACCACCAGGCTCTCGTCGACCTTCTTCGGGTCGACGACACCGTGCGCGCGAAGGAACGCCTCGTACCGGCGGAGGTCGCGCCGGTAGGCGGCCAGCGAGTTCGGTGCCAGGCCGCGCTCGACCGTCAGCCAGGTGTCGTACTCGGCGAGGAGTCGTTCGAGCCGGTCGGGGCGGTCGGGGCGGCCCATCGAGCGCCGACGTTACCGGTTGAGAATCCGGGCGGATGGGTGGCGTTGGTGGATCGGCGTGTCGGGGGTGCCGCTGGCAAGGACGCACGACGAAGGCGCAGCCGAAGCTGCGTCGAGGAGGAGGACGCAGTCCAGCGGTGCCACCGGCCGGCGAGGCACGACGTTCACCTATCCGCTCGGGTTCTGAGACCGGCGTACTCACCAGCGAGGTACCGGCGGGCGAGCGTGAGGCCGATGATCGTCTTCGCGTCGCGGATCTCGCCGCTCGCGACCAGCTCGTCGACCTGCGACAGCGCGACCGTCTCGACGGTCATCTCGCGCTCCTCGGCGGTCACGCCCCGCGCCGCGTCGAGCGGTTCGAGGTCGAGGGCGAGGAACAGGTGCGTGTACTCGTCGCAGAAGCCGGGCGAGTTGTAGAACTCGGCCAGCTTCACCAGCCGCCCCGGACGCTGCCCGATCTCCTCCTCGAGCTCGCGCCCGGCGGTGACCTCGGGGGGCTCCCCTTCCACGTCGCGCTTGCCGGCCACCACCTCGAGCAGGCTGCCGCCGACCGCGGCGCGGAACTGGCGCACGAGGAGCGCGGTCTCGTGGTCCGCGAGGACCGGCACGACCACCACCGCACCGGGATGATGGACGACGTAGCGGGTGAACGACTCGTCGAACCCCTCGACGTGGGTCTCGCTGACCCGCAGGAACCCGGCCTCGACGACGCTGGTCGCGCCGACGACCCTGAATGTTGGCTGGTCCGACACCGGGTGGATCAGTTCGCGCGCTCGAGCGTCTCGATCGGCAGCTTCGGCTCCCGGCCGTCGGCCCGGTACTTCGCGGCGCGCAGGAAGGCGGCGAACAGCGGGTGGGGCCGGTCGGGCCGGCTCTTGAACTCGGGATGCGCCTGCGTGGCCACGAAGAACGGGTGCACCGAGGGCGCGAGCTCGACGAACTCGACGAGGCGATCGTCGGGCGAGGTGCCCGAGCACAGCAGGCCGGCTTCCTCCAGACGGTGCCGGTACCGGTTGTTCACCTCGTACCGGTGCCGGTGTCGCTCGTAGATCACCTCGGACCCGTACGCGGCGCGTACCACGGAGCCCTCCCGGAGCTTGGCCGGGTAGGCGCCGAGCCGCATCGTGCCGCCCATCTCGACGACGTCGCGCTGCTCGTCCATCAGGTCGATGACGGGGTGCGGCGTGTGGGGGTCGAACTCGCTCGAGTTCGCGCCACCGAGCCCGCAGGCGTCGCGTGCGAACTCGATCACCGCGCACTGCATGCCGAGGCAAAGGCCGAGGAACGGGATGTTCTGCGTGCGCGCGTAGCCCGCGGCGGCGATCTTGCCCTCGATCCCGCGGAACCCGAAACCGCCGGGGATCACGATGCCGTCGAGGCCGCGGAGGCGACCTTCGGCGAGGAGGCCTTCGGCGTCGTCGGACGCGATCCAGTCGATCACGACCTTGGCGCCGCACGCGTAGCCGCCGTGACGCAACGCCTCCGCGACCGACAGGTAGGCGTCGGGCAGGTTCACGTACTTGCCGACCAGGCCGACGTGTACCTCCTGGGTCGCGTTCTCGACCCGCTTGACGAGTGCCTTCCACTCGGCGAGGTCGGGCTCGTGCTCCTCGAGGCGTAGCATCTTGCAGACGTAGTCGTCGAGGCCCTCGTCGTGCAGCACGAGCGGGATCTCGTAGAGGCTGCTCGCGTCGATGGCGGAGACGATGCCCGCGAGCTCCACGTCGCAGAGCTCGGAGATCTTCTCCTTCAGGCGCGTCGGGATGGGCCGGTCGGACCGGCACACGATGGCGTCGGGCTGGATGCCGCGGCTGCGGAGCTCGGTGACCGAGTGCTGCGTGGGCTTGGTCTTCTGCTCGCCCGACGGGCCGATGAACGGCACCAGCGTCACGTGCACGTAGAAGACGTTGTCCCTCCCGACGTCCTTGCGGAACTGCCGGATGGCCTCGAGGAACGGGAGGATCTCGATGTCGCCGACGGTGCCGCCGACCTCGGTGATGACCACGTCGACGTCGTCGCCGGCCAGGCGCAGGATGCGGCTCTTGATCTCGTCGGTGATGTGCGGGATGACCTGCACCGTCTGGCCGAGGTAGGCGCCGTGGCGTTCCTTGGCGAGGACGGCCTGGTAGATCGAGCCGGTCGTGGCGTTGGAGTCGCGGTGCAACGGCACGTCGACGAAGCGCTCGTAGTGGCCGAGGTCGAGGTCGGTCTCGCCACCGTCGTCGGTGACGAAGACCTCGCCGTGCTGGAACGGGTTCATCGTCCCGGGGTCGACGTTGATGTACGGGTCGAGCTTCTGGAGGGTGACGCGCAGCCCCCGGCTCTTGAGCAGGCGGCCCAGCGACGACGCGGTGAGTCCCTTACCGAGACTCGACGCCACGCCTCCGGTCACGAAGATGTGCTTCGCCACACCGACCTCCGCCAGTCCGCGCCCGCGCGAACCAAGCGACGCGAGCTCTCGGGATCCCGACGGTACCATGCCCGGGACCCCCGACCGGCGATCCGGGAGCACCGTGACCGACGACCCTTCGGCGACGCCCGCGCCCACCGCGGCGCCGGTCGCCGAACCGCCCGACGAGTCGCCCGAGGACACGTCCGAACCGTCCGCCGAACCGTTCGGCGGTACCGCCGACGCGGCCCCGAGCGCGCGCCGGCCCGGGCTGCGGGGCGCGCCGTTCGTCCTGGTGGCGGTCGCGCTCGTCGTGCGCGTGGGCTCACTGCTCAGCCCGCGGCATCTCGGCTTCGACGACGGCGTCTACGGCGCGTCGATCAACGCCATGCGCCACGGTGGCGCGCCGTTCCGCGACGTCTTCTCCAGCCAGGGCCCGTTGTTCCTGCCGCTGGTGTCGGTGTTCGACCGGCTGGGCGCGCACTGGATCGACGCGCCGCGCCTCGCCGCGGTCGCGGCCGGGGTGGCGGTCACGCTCGCGGCGTACGCGATCGGCTGCCGGCTCACGGACCGATCGGCCGCGTTCCTCGCCGCGCTGTTCGTCGCGACGAGCGGCACGTTGTTGTGGACCACCGGCCCACTCACCTCCGACGGCATCGCCGAGGCGTGGGCGTGCTGGGGGGTGTTCGCCGCGCTGTGGTACCGGCGGGCCCCCTCGTGGCCCCGGGCCGTGCTCGTCGGGCTGTTGTGCGGGGCCGCGGTGAGCACCAAGAGCCTCCTCGTCGGACCGGCCGTGCTCACGGCCTGGGTGATCGTGCTCGGCGCCCGGCGCTGGCGCCACGTGGCGGCCGTGCCGGTGGTGGCCGCCTCGGTGCTCGTGCTCGCGGCCCTGCCCTGGGGGTGGCGCGACGTCTACGACCAGTCGGTCCGGTACCACCTCGACAAGACCGGGAACCGCAAGCCCGGCGCCAACCTCCACAAGGTGTTCAACACGCTCTGGACGCGTGACCTGCCGCTGATGGTCGCCGCGACACTCGCCCTGGTGTGGACCGTCGTCGCCCACGTGCGCGGCCGAGGACCGGGCCGGCACCCCGAGTGGTGGCCGGTCATCGGCTGGTTCGTGCTCGCCGTTGCGGTGGTGACCTGGCAGGACCCGATGTGGCGCAACCACATCGCCCACGTGGTCGTGCCCCTGGCGTTGCTGGCGGCGTGCTACCGGCCGCCGTGGAAGGTGCTCGCGCTCGTGGTGCTGGCGATCCCCGTGTGGGTCGTCAACATGGAACCGCTGCTCCTCCCCCACGACTACACCGGCCGCGACCAGCTCGTGGAGCGCATGCTCGACCAGCTGCCCGACGGCGCCGGCGCGCTGAGCGACGAGCCCGGCCTCGTCTACCGGGCCGGGCGGCTCGTCCCCGGCAACCTCGTCGACGCGTCACGGCTGCGCGTGGAGGCGCAGGCGAAGGTGCTGCGCGTCACACCCGAGCTCGTCGCGAAGGCCGCGGCACGGCGCGACGTGTGCGCGGTGATCGTGTGGTCCGTCCGTTGGAGCGGCACCGGCCGCGACCCCGACGCGAGCCCGACGACCGAACCGCGCTACCGCGCGTTCCGGCGGCTGCCGGGGCTGCTGAACCGGGCCGGCTACTCGGTCGCGCAGCGGTGGGACGACCGCCACGTCGTCTACGTCAAGGACCACTGCGACCCAATCGATCGAACCACGACAGCGGCCCTACCCGCTCGATCACGCGGCTGAACGAGACCACCTCCGACAGCACGTTGAGGGCGAGGAGCACGAGCACGGCGACGAGACGTGCGTCCTCGCCGAGCGCGAGCACCGCGCCGAGGCCGAGCACCGCGCCGAGCACGTTGGCGCCGGTGTCGCCGAGCATGAGGTGCTCGTGGAGGTCGTCGAGGAGCAGGCCCAGCGCAGCGCCCATCACGGGCGCGATCGCTACTCCGACCGCACCCGTCCCGCACGCGAACATCAGCGGCACGTAGGCGACGATCGAGAACTTGATCGTTCGCCCGGGCGCGCGGTCGAGCAGGTTGCCCAGGTTCGCGGCCAGCGCGACGAGCACCGCGTCGATCAACAGCCGCCGTCCCGACGCGAAGCCCGGCGTGGCGACGAGCACGACCGCGACGCCCGCGCCGCCGAAGAGCTTGATCAGCCCGGTCGTGACGCGCCCGCTCGCCAGGGCGCGCAGATGGCCGCGGAACCCGCGGTCGGCACCGGTGCCGACCAGGTCGTCGACCAGGCCGAGCAGGCCGAACCCGAGGCAGGCGAACAGCACGAACGCCCGCTCGTCGGTGAGCCCGGTCTTGTCGCCCGCGCCCAGCGCCCCGACCACGGCCCGGCCCGCCTCGACCATGAGCACCGCCAGCACGACGAGCACACCGGCCGCGGTCGGGATGCGCCGGCCGCGGTAGTTCTCGCGCTGGAGCGCGTCGGCGGCCAGGAAGTCCACCGCGGCCACGCGCAGGAACCGCACGGCGAGGAACCCGACCATCAGCGCGACCGCGACTCGCATGGCTAGAGCACTACTGCGTGAGCCGCGCGGCCAGGTAGGCCAGCGCGCCGTCCACGACGAGCAGCATCATCCCCGGAATGGCGATTCCGGAGTCGTTGAGCGCGAGGCCGAGGACCGCGAGGACGGGGAGGGTGAGCAGCGCGGCCCGGAACCCGGTCAGCCGACGCTGGAGCTCGGCCAGCCGCGACGGGGGGCGCAGCGCGAGGTAGAGCACGAGCCCGAGCGCCAGCGGGATCAGCACGATCCAGCGCGACGACGTGAACACGTCGAGGTTCTCGTCGATCTTGCGGTGGATCACGGTCCAGAAGCCGCTGAAGCCCTCGTTGCCGATCTTCTCGAAGAACCTTCCGACGTGCGTGCGCTGCGCCGACGGCCTCAGCAGGTCGAACAGGCCGAAGGCGATGCCGCTCACGACCAGCGCGACCCCGAGGTACACGACGTGACGGATCCGCACCCGCCGCTCGTACAGCAGCAGCACGAGGAGGGCGAACGGGGGGACGAGCGCCAGCGCGGAACCGAAGTCCTGACCCCACAACGGGGACGCGAACACCACGAACGTGGCCGCGAGCGAGACCACGGCTGCGGTGCGCCCCCGGGTCCCGAACCGGGCGGTGAGCAGCCCCGCGAGCAGAACGACCGCCGACGACACGACCGCGAACGTCATGTTGCCGATACCCGAGTACCGGATCCCGACCGTGGGCGAATATCCGTACGCGGCGTTGAACTCGAACCGCGCGCCGGTCAGTGCGTCGACGACGTGGAACGCAACGGTGACGCCGAGGCCGATGATGACCGGGTCGGTCGCCGCGCGTCTGCCCGCGAGCTCGCATGCAGCAGTGAACACGGCGCCCACCGCGACGACGAACACCCAGTACGCGGCGACCCCGACACTCGCGAAGTCGACCACGGCGGCGAGCGACGTGCCGAGCAACATGCCGAGCAGAAGGAGCGCGGCCCACCGCAGCTCCCGTCGCCACTTGCCCCGGCCGAGCTCGAACACCGCGATCGCGGCGATCGCCAGCAGGACCGACAACGTGATGAACACCGCGGCGACCTGTTCCACGATGTCGTCGCGGAAGAGCCCGTTGTCGTTGGCACCCACGAGGTCGTCGATCCGCGCGGCGGTGGCCTCCGTACCGACCGCGGCCGGTGAGACGGTGAACGCGCGTCCCTCCATCTTCTCGGGCCGCTCGATCCCGAGGAGGTCGAGGACCGTCGGCGCGACGTCGACGGCGTGCACGAACCCGTCGTGTCGCGTCGTCGACGACCGCAGCCATCCGGGCTCGATGCCCGGGCCGGCCAGCGCGGCCACGGTCGTGCCGTCGCCCGACGGCATCGTCGGCCCGATGAGCAGCACCGCGTCCCGGTGCAGGTCGACGCGGCGCAGCAACTGGGCAAACAACGCGTCGGCCCGGCGCAACGCGGCGAGGCGGTGGGCGTCCGCCTGCGAGGAGTCCGAGCTGCCGGAGAACGCGGCCGCCCGCTCGAGGTCCGACGCTTCCACCAGCACGACCGACCGGCCCGACCAGGCGCGTTCGAACGCGCGTACCACGCGGGCCGGGTCCTGGCGCACCCCGTAGGGCGCACCAGGGTCGGCGCGGTCGAGGTCGCGACCGACGGTGCCCGCGCGCAGCGTGCCCGCCGAGCCCATGAGCATCTCCGCGGCGGCGCGGTCGTAGGTCACGTCGGCCGGCCGGGCGGGGTCGGCGACGCGGTCGGCGTTGGCGATCACGTTGCGGTGGACGCCCGCCGCCGCGAGCGCGTCGCCCAGGGCGCCCACGACCGCGTCGTACGGCAGGTCGTCGTTCTGGCGGACGACGTCGGGCAGCGACAGGTCGACGACGCCGCGCGTCACCGTACGGCCGGTGCGCTGCCGGAACAGGACGGGCACCGGCTGGCTGAGCGCGCGGTCGCGCGCCTCGAAGACCTCGCCCGTCCCGTTCTTCTCGCCGACGGCCCGGGCGCCGGCGCCCAGCATCGTGTAGCTGTCGGACGGCTGGGGACGGTGACGGACCCCGCGCAGGGTCAGGTCCGCGATCGCGGCCTGCTCGGCGAACCGGGCGATCGCCGGGGTGTCGGCGCGGGTCACGTCGGCCCATCCCACGCGCGGGAGCGAGACCACCAGGACCCGCCGGACGGACCGGTCGGTGGTCGAGCCTCCGGGCGCGGCGGCGACTGCGGGCGCGGCGATCGACGCGCCGGTCGCGAGCACCACGGCGCCCACGGCGCACCGGACGAGGAACCGGGGTGGCGGCATCAGGTCGGCCCCGTCGGCGCGGCCGGCGTCCGCGCCACCCGGTGCACGGGCCGCAGGCACAGGGTCATCAGACCGAGCGCGACCGCGCCGACGGTCGCCGCCGCGAGCGCCGAGCCGACCCGTCCCGTCGGGTCGATCGACCGGATCGCCAACCAGGCGGCCGCGCCCACGACCACGGCGACCAACACCACGTACAGCGAGGTCCGCGGGACGATCCGATGCCCCAGCCTGCGGGTCAAGCCGACACCCAGCACCAACGCTCCTACTGCATACGCGGCCGAGTGCCCGAAGCCGAGCGCCGCGACCCGTGCCGACCCGCTCGACGGGACGGCCACCGCGACCATCGTCACGATACCCAGGCCGGACGCCACCAGCGCGACCAGCGCGGGCGTCCGGCTGTCGCCGAGCGCGTAGTACGCCCGGGCGAACAGGAGGAACGCGCTGTACACGACGAGACCGACCGACAGCGACGCCAGCGCGGCGGCGAGCAGGTCGACCGAGCCCGTGGTCGCGGCCTTCCCGAACGCGAACACTCGCATGACCGGCTCCGCCAACGCGACGAGCAGCGCCGAGACGGGGACGACGAGCAGCACGATGCGGTCGAGCGCCCACCGCAGGGAACCCGCGAACGCGTCCGAGGAATGGCCGCCGGACTGGAGCGTGAGCTCGGGCAGGATCGCGGTGTGGATCGGCTGCGCGAGCACCGCGTACGGCGCGAGGAAGAAGACGAACGCGACCTGGTAGGCGACGACCCCGCCCTCCACGCCGTTGCCGACGATCATGGCCGCGCCGAGCAGGAGCCCCACGCCGACGTGCAGGAGCACCGCCCAGCCCGACAACCGCAGCAGCCGGGAGACGGCCGGGTCGCGACGCGGGAGGTGCAGGCGCCAGCGCATCCCGCCCCGGCGCACCGCGACGGCCGGGATGCCCACGAACGCCGCCACGCCGAGCGTTCCACCGAGTGCGAGCGCGAGCTGCTCCGAGAACGTCAGGTCGAGCGTGGGCTCGCCGGGACCGTAGAGCAACCGGAAGACCAGCAGCGCCAGGATCATCACGACCGTGTTGCCGATCGGCGCGGCGGCGCCGACGGCGAACTGCCGCTTCGCCTGGAGGACCGCGATGGCGATCGCACCGAGCGCGTAGAGCACGACCTGGGGCACGAAGAACCGCAGCAGGAACGTCGAGAGCTCCTGTTGCTGCGCGGCCACGTGGGGGTCCTTCACGCCCGCGGTGAGCAGGTCGGCGATCCACGGCGCGCCGACGACGCCGACGACGCTGACCGCGCCCAGCACGAGGACGCTCAGCCCGAGCAGCCCGCCCGCGAGCCGCTCGACCTCGCCGGGCTCGCCGCGGTCGAGCAGTCCGACGAACGTCGGCACGAGCACCGCCGACAGCGCGCCGGCGGCGATGAGCTCGAACAGCACGTTCGAGACCGAGTTCGAGGACTGGAAGGTGTTGCCGAGGTAGGTGGTGCCGAGCACGGCGGCGATCGCCAGCACCCGCAGCATCCCGCACACCCGCGAGACGGCCGTCGCGGCTCCCATGGCGGCAGCCTTCCTGGCTACCGACGGAGCCTCCGTCACGACGCGGCCCGCTCGGGCACGACGCGTGGCGCACCCGCTCCGTACCCGTACCGGCCCACGCGGCCGTCGCCGAGGTCCGCGAGCGCGAGCACGGCGGCCAGCCGGCCCTCGGGGCGCTCGAGGTCGTCGACCGTCGACACGGTGTCGGCGAGGTCGTGGTCGTCGTGCACCACCGCGACCTCCGAGCCGCGTTCCGACGGCGGGTCGTCGTCGGGCGCGGCCTCCGCCGCGACCGTGGCCACACCGGCGCGATGCAGCGCGGACGTGATCGCGGCCAGCCCCTCCTTCGCCGCGAGCTTCTGGCCGCCACCACCGACGACGATCGCCCGGGACGCCGCCGTCGGGTACTTCGCCGACGAGAACCCCGATGGCTGGTCCCCCACGGCCTCGTAGCGGAGGAAGCCCTTCTGCAACAGAGACCGGACCAACGGCTCCGGCGACGGCTGAGCCTCGGCGCCGGAGCCGGCCGCGACCAGCCCGGCCAGGGCCGCGAGCGTCGTCGTCCGAGCGTTGCCCTCCCCGGTGATGCCGGCATCCGCGAGGAGCGGTGCGAGCTGGGCGTCCGCGTGGGCCGACGAGGCGAACTTGTCGGTGACCCAGAGGATCCCGGTGGACTGGGCCCCCGCCTGCCGGGCGAGCTCGACCGTCGACCGCACCGCGCCCTCGTTGACCCCGTCGACCGCGAGCACGGCGACCGACTGCCCCTGGAGCCGGTTCCCGACCGCGTGCGGCAACTCCGCCTGGACGACGTCGTCGAGGCGGCGGCCCTCGCTGCGGAGATCCGCGTTGTCGGCCTCGGCCTTGTCGGCCTTGGCCTCGATCCGGTTGATCTGGCTGTGCAGCCCGTCGACGATCGCGCGGTCGATGACCGTCGACCCCATGACCACACCCACCGCGAGCGCGAGGAACACGGCGACGAGCGACACGAGATGGAAACGGAAGTTGATCATCGCACGGTCACCAGCTCGTGATGGACGACCAGACGTCGCGCAGGGTCAGCCGGATCCCGTCCAGGTAGGTGTGAATCGGTTCCGACACGATACTGATCGCCACCACCGCGACGAACGCGGCCGCGACGAGCATGATGAGGTCACGTCGACGGACCCGCCCTTCGTACAGCTGGTTCACGCCCTTGGCGTCCACCAGCACGGGGCCGAGCCGGAGCCGGGTGAGGAACGTCGACGACATGCCGGGGCGGCCCTTGTCGAGGAACTCCACCATGGTCGCGTGCGTGCCGACGGCGACGATGAGCTTCGCCCCGGCCTCGTAGGCGAGGATCATCGCGACATCCTCGCTCGTCCCGTCGATCACGAACTCCTCGTAGGGCACCCCCCAAACGTGGAGCTGCTCGCGGCCCGGAGCCCGGCCGTCGAGGTGCACGTGGTGAACGAGCTCGGCGCCGACCGCGAGCGCGCGCTCGGAGACCGAGTCGAAGTCGCCCACGATGATGTCGGGTTTGCACTTGATGTCGAGGAGCGCGTCGGCACCACCGTCGACGCCGATGAGGACCGGGCGGAACTCCTTGATGTACGTGCGCAACGCACGCAGGTCGCGCTGGTAGTCGGTCCCGCGCACGACGACGAGCGCGTGCCGGCCGGCGAAGTTCGTGCGCAGCGGCGGCAGCGTGACCGGTTCGAACGTGAGGCTCGCCTCGCGCTGGATGTACTCCAGTGTGTTCCGCGCGAAGAGCTCGAGCTCGGCGCCGATCTCCTTGCGTGCCTGGTCCATCGCGTCGTCGATGTCGGCCGGCGACATCGGGTGCCCTTTGGTGACCGCGACGCCGTGGCGGTACACGACGCCGTCCTCGATGCGGGCCATGTCGCCGTCGCGGAGCACCTCGAACGGGTCGGGCGTCGCCTGGTCGACGAGCACGACCCCCGACTCGACGACGTGGCGCGGCCCCTCGTTGGGGTACCGACCGGTGATCGACTGCGCCGCGTTGACCACCGCGACGACGCCCGCGGCCACCAGGCCCTCGGCCGCGATGCGGTCGAGGTCGGCATGGTCGATCACCG
Source organism: Acidimicrobiia bacterium (assembly GCA_046331155.1). GTDB lineage: Bacteria > Actinomycetota > Acidimicrobiia > IMCC26256 > CAWATG01 > JAXLRK01. Next base: position 1,892,919 of record JAXLRK010000001.1, on the reverse strand, counting down.
CGACGTCGCCCGGCCGGAGCCGCTTGACGAGATCCTTGGTCCGCTTCCCGAGCCGGACGACTCCCGTGAGCTCGCGCTGCGCTTCCTTGCGGTTCCGGCTCACGGGACCTGCACTCCGCCGCGGCCCGCACCCTGACCCGCGACCGCCGCGTCGAGGAGCTCGGCGGCGTGCGCCCGCGCGTGCGCGGACGAACCGACACCGCCGAGCATCCGTGAGAGCGCGGCCACCCTGGCGTCGTCGAGCACCAGCGCGACCCGCGCCGTGGTGCGGCCGCGCGTGGCGCGCTTGGTCACCTCGAGCTGGGCGTCGGCGAAGGCCGCCACCTGGGCCAGGTGGGTGACGCACAGCACCTGGTGGTCCCGGCCGACGTTGGCGAGCTCGCGACCGATCGTGGTCCCGGCCTCGCCGCCGATCCCGGCGTCGACCTCGTCGAAGATCAGGGTTGGCGGCGCCTCGGACAGCACCCGGCGGACCGCGAGCATGGTCCGGGCCAGCTCGCCGCCGGATGCGGCGCGCGCCAGCGGCCGCAGGGGCTCGCCCTCGTTGGCCGAGAACATGTACGTCACGAGATCCGCGCCTTCGTCTCCGGGTTCGATGGGCCCGATGTCGACACCGAAACGTGCCGACGGCATCGCGAGTTCCCGGGCCCGGGCCGCGACCGCCTCGGCCAGCGGCGCGGCGGCGGCCCGCCGAACCTCGGTGAGAGTGTAGGCAGCCGCCTCGGCGGCCGCCCGACCGGCGTCGACCCGGGCCTCGAGCTCGGCGGCCCGCTCTTCGTAGCCGGCGAGGGCGGCCAACCGGGCCCGGGCCTCGTCGCCGAAGCGCACCACCTCGGCGAGCGTCTCGCCGTACTTGCGCCGGAGGTCGCGCAGCAGCCGGCGGCGCTGCTGGATCGCCTCGAGGCGGCCCGGGTCGTCGGCAATCCCCTCCGCGCCCGAGCGCAGGTCGTGGCCGAGCTCGGCGAGCTCCGCCTGCACCGCCCGCAGGCGGTCGCACAGCTCGCGCAACGGTGCCCGGGCGGCGAGCGCGGCCGCGGCCCGGCCGACACCGTCGAGCGCGGGCCCGTCGACCGCGGCGTAGGCGTCGAGCAGGGCCTCCCGGTGAGCGCCCGCGTCGGCGAGCAGCGTCGCCTCCGACTCGAGCGCCTCGTCCTCCCCTTCGTCGGCGATCGCCGCCGCGTCGATCTCCGCCACCTGGAACCGCAACAGGTCGAGCTCGCGGGCCCGGGTCCGCTCGTCGCCGCCCAGCGCCTCCAGCGCCTGCTCGAGGCGGCGCACCTCGGCGCGCGCGGCCCGGTAGGCCTCGAGCGCACCGGTTGCCGGCCCGCCCGCGAACCGGTCGAGCGCCGCCCGCTGCACGGCGGGCGCGAGCAGCGACTGGTGGGCGTGCTGGCCGTGCAGGTCGACCAGCCGCGTCCCGAGCTCGGCGAGCTCGGTCGCGGTCGCAAGCCGTCCGTTCACGTAGGCCCGGCTCCGCCCGTCGACGGGGACGACCCGTGCGAGCACGAGCTCGTCGTCGGACGCCGGGTCCACGAAGCGGCCCTCGACACGCGCCTCGCGTGTGCCGTCACGCACGAGCGACGGGTCGGCGCGCCCGCCGACGAGCAGCTCGATGGCCTCCACGAGCAGGGTCTTGCCCGCACCGGTCTCGCCGGTGATGGCGGTGAGCCCACCGCCGAGCACGACGGTCACCTCGTCGATGATCCCGAGGTTCTCGACCCGCAGCTCCGTCAGCACCGGTCGACCACTGGCACTAGCGCTCCGGGAGGCCGAACTTGGCCTTGAGGATCTGGTGGAAGTCGCGCGGGCCGAACGTCACCATCCGCGCCGGTTCGGCGCCCGCGCGGCAGGTGACGTCGTCGCCGGCCGCCAGCTCGCCCAGCTCACGCCCGTCGATCGTCAACAGCACCGACCGGTCGTCGCGCACGGCGAACGCGAGCTCCTCCTCCGGTCCGAGCACGAGCGAGCGGTCGAACAACATGTGCGGGGACACGGGTGTGAGCAGCAGGCACCGGTGGCGCGGTGAGACGATCGGGCCGCGCGCTGAGAACGAGTACGCCGTCGAACCGGTGGGCGTGGCGACGATCACGCCGTCGGCCGCGTACGTCGTGAAGAACGCCCCGTTGATCGACACCCCCAGGCGGGCCAGGCGCCCGGGTTTCACCTTCTCGAGCGTCGCTTCGTTGAGCGCCCACCAGTTGCCGGCTGCCGCGCCCTGCGACCGCACCGCGACCTGGAGCACCATGCGTTCCGCGACCTCGTAGTCACCGCGGAGCAGGCGGTCGAGCGCCTGGTCGAGATCCTCGGGCTCGACCTCGGTCAGGTACCCGAGCTGGCCGACGTTGACGCCGAGGACCGCGGCGCCGCTCGCGTACACGAGGTCGACCGCCCGCAGCATCGTGCCGTCGCCGCCGAGCGAGATCGCGAGGTCGAGGCCGGTGACGAACTCCTCCGGCGCGACGCCGGGCTCGGCGTACCTTGGCGTCGCGGGGCCGTCGCCGAGGAGGCGCACCTCGACCGACTGCTCACGCAGGCGCTGCGCGATCTCGACGGCGAGCTCGAGTGCGGCCGGTCGTTCGGGGTGAGGCACGATCCCGACGACCCGGGGCACGTTCACCGCGTCACCTCGCCCGGAGCGTCGCCCGTCCCGCCGGGCGTCGGTTCCCCCCGCCGCGCGGGCGCGGCGGCCACCGCTGCGTCGAGCACGTCGTCTCCCACCACACTCCCCCGCTTCACCGCGTGCAGCAGGAACTCTACGTTGCCGTCCGCCCCGCGCAGTGGCGAAGGCACGACGGCGACGACGACCAGCCCGTCGGCCGCCAGTGCCCCCACGACCTCGCCGAGCACGCTCCGGTGGACCGCCGGGTCGCGCACGATCCCGCCCTTGCCGACCCGCTCCCGCCCGGCTTCGAACTGCGGCTTGCACAAAAGGACGAGGTCGGCGTCGGGCGCCGTGAGCCGGGCCAGGGCCGGCGCCACCGTCCGCAACGAGATGAAGCTCAGGTCGGCGACGGCGAGTTGAGCGGGTTCCCCGATCGACAGGAGCCCACGGAGGTTGGTGCGCTCGTGCACCTCGACGCGGGGATCGGTCCGCAACGACCACGCGAGCTGGCCGCGCCCGACGTCGATCGCGACCACGCTCGCCGCGCCGCGTTGCAGGAGACAGTCGGTGAACCCGCCGGTCGACGCGCCCGCGTCGAGGCTGCGCCGACCGCGGGGATCGATGCCGAACCGGTCGAGCGCCGCCGCGAGCTTGTCGCCACCGCGCGACACGAACCGCGGCGGCGGGCCGGTGAGCACGATCGCGCTGCTCTCGTCGACGCGCGTGGCCGCGTTGGCCGCCGGCATGCCTCCGACCAGCACCTCGCCGGCGTCGATCACCTCGACGGCGCGGGCCCGGCTGGCCGCGAGCCCGCGGCGGACCAGCTCGGCGTCGAGACGGCGGCGCATCGTCGGCCGCGTGTCGCCACGCGGCGCGGCGCTCAGCCCTCGGCGGCCTTCTCGACCGCGGCGTTCGCCGCCGTGGTCTTCTTCCCGACCGAGCCCTTCTTCGCAGCCGCCTTCTTCGCAGCCGCCTTCTTCGCGGCCGGCTTCTTGGCCGCCGGCTTCTTGGCCGCCGTCTTCTTGGCCGCCGGCTTCTTGGCCGCCGGCTTCTTCGCCGCCTTCTTCTTCGCGCCGGCCTTCTTCGCCGCCGGCTTCCTGGCCGCCTTCCTCGTCGCCGGGCGGCCCGTCAAGCGGGCGGTGAGGCGCGGGAGATCCTCACGCGTCACGAGGTTGAGCGCACGGATCTGGCGTTGCACCTCCTTGCGCACGAGCTCGACGAGCTGGTCCGTACGGGCACGACTGGCCTCGACGAGATCGTCGACGAAGCTCTGGACCCGCTCCTGGGCGAGCTGACCCTGCTCGACGAGATCGTTCGCGAGCTTGCGTGCTTCCTTGCGCCGTACCTCCGTGAACCTCATGCCGGCGTCCAGAAACTGCTTCCAATCCGGGCTCGGGGCCATGGCTTCGCTCCTTGTCGGCCGGGCGGGCGTTTTCGCCTCTCGGCCAGGATAGGCAGGCCCTTCGGGCCAAGCTAGCTGTGGCCCGGCGGGACCGGCACGCCTCGGTAGTGTCGCCACCGCATGGTGCTCCCCCTGCGCGACGACAACCCGACACAGCGGATCCCGATCGTCACGCTCCTGCTCATCGCCCTCAACATCGGGATCTACGCGTTCTGGCAACCCCACGGCGCCTTGGACGCCACGGTGTTCGGCTACGAGCACGCCGCGGTGCCGTGCGAGGTCAGCACGGGCCACCCCATCACCGAGATCGAGTACAACGCGCAACGTTGTGGGGTGGCACAAGCCGAACGCACCGGCGAGGGCGGCACCACGCAGGAGTTCTTCCCGCACAAGAACGTCCATCTGGCCGTGCTCACGAGCATGTTCCTCCACGGCTCGTGGGCCCACGTGCTGGGCAACATGCTGTTCCTCTGGATCTTCGGCAACAACGTCGAGGACCGCTTCGGGCGCATCGTCTTCGTGCTGTTCTTCCTGGCCTGCGGCCTCCTCTCGTTCGCCTCGTACTACGCGTTCACCCGCGACTCCGTCGTCCCGCTCCTCGGCGCGTCGGGTGCGATCGCCGGCGTCATGGGCGCCTACGTAGTGCTCTGGCCTCGTGCCCGTGTCCTCAGCCTGGTCTTCTTCGTCGTCGTCCCACTGCCGGCGTACGTCGTCCTCGGGATCTGGTTCGGGCTGCAGTTCCTCACCGACCCCCACTCCCACGTCGCGTGGATCGCCCACGTCGGCGGCTTCGCGGTCGGCGCCGCGCTCGCGTTCCTGCTCGCGCGCGTCATCGCGCCGCCGGGCCCACCACCCGGCGAACCGCCCGACGGCTGGCTGCTGCACCCGTAGCGGCTATTCGAGCGCTCCCCGGGGCCAGTCACGCGTCGGCGACGACTCCCACTGCGGCGTCCGCCGCTCGAGGTACGCGACCGCCCCTTCGCGTGCATCGGGCCGACCCATGAGGTGATGGTGCATCGCGGTCTCGAGCCGTTCCGTCTCGCGCGGATCCCGTGCCGCCTGCGACCACAGCAGCCGCTTGCTGATCGCGACCGACAGCGGCGACGTCTGCCCGGCGATCTCGTCGGCCAGGGCCAGCGCGGCCGGCACCACCTCGCCGCTCGGGAGTGCGCGGCTCGCGAGACCCCATGAGACGGCCTCTTCGGCGGTGAACTCGCGGCCGGTGAGGAACAGCTCGGCCGCGACCGCGAAGCCGGCCGCCCGCGGCACCGTCCAGTGGGAGTGGGCATCCGGGATCACGCCGCGCCGCACGTGCACGAAGCCGTAGCGAGCACCGCGCGCGACGAATCGGATGTCGCACTGCATCGCGAGTGTGAGACCGATGCCGATCGCGTGGGCGTTGACCGCGGCGATCACCGGCTTGCGAACCTCCCACGCGGGCGGACGCACCGGCGACGCGCTGAACGCCCGCGTCGCGTCGGGCGCGTCGAACGTCGCGGGCCCGGGCGACAGGTCGGCCCCGGCGCAGAACGCGCGGCCCTCCGGGTCGCCGGTGAGCACCACCGCCCGGATCGTGTCGTCGGCGTCACACGCCGCGTACACCCGGCCGAGGGACTCCCCCATGGCGCGCGAGAACGCGTTGCGCCGGTCCGGGCGCGAGAGCGTGACGAGCGCGACGCGGTCCTCGATCCGGACGGTCAGGTCGGTCAGATCCGTCAGGTCGGAGAGGTCGACGGGCTCGGATCCGGTCGCCATCTGCGCAGTCTGGCGCATGGAGCGGGGGCCGGGTCAGGCGAAGCCCGACGCGATCAACTCCGGCGCGAGCGCGCCGAGGTCGGCGGCGACCCACCGGGGCCGCGGCTCGGGGATCTCCTCGCCGCCCGGCCCGCCGGCCGCCGTCGCCACGCCCGAGAGCACCAGGGCGAACGGCCAGCCGAGCGCGCGGGCGAGTGCGCCGTCGGTCGACGGCCGGTCGCCCACCATCACACCGCGCTCGCCGAAGCGGGCGCGCACGAGCGCCACGGTCGGCGGCTCGGGCTTGCCCGCCACCTCCGGAACCCGACCGGACGCGGTGGCGACAGCCGCCACCAGCGCGCCGGCACCGGGCAGCAGGCCGCCGGGCACCGGGTAGGTCGGGTCGAGGTTGGTGGCCACGAAGCGTGCCCCGGCCCGGACCGCGTCGCTGGCCCGGGCCAGGCCGTCGAAGCCGAAATCGCGGTGCCAGCCGACGACCACCGCGTCGGCCGGCACCCGGTCCACGACCGCGAACCCGGCCTCCTGCAACGCATCCACCACCCCCGGGCCGGCGCACGCGAGCACGCGAGCCCCGGCCGCCGACGTCGACCCGAGCAGGGCCGCGGCGGCCTGCGCGCTGGAGAGCACGTCGTCGGGCTCGGCGGGCACGCCCACGCGGGCCAGCTTCCCCACCACCTCGGCCGGCGTCATCGAGGAGTTGTTGGTGAGGAAGGCCACCCGGGCCCCGGCGGCGCGCAACGCGTCCACGCCGGCCACCGCCGCGGCAATTGCTTCCTCGCCCCGCCAGATCACGCCGTCGAGGTCGCAGCACACCACGTCGCTACCGACCACGTCGCTACCGACCACGTCGCTACCGACCACGTCGCTACCGACGAGGTCGTTGCACGGAGGCGGCGCCGGGCCGGTCGGATTCACCGGTCCATTGTGGCGCAACGGATCGGGACGCCTCCGGGGCCGTGTGCGAGAATCGCCCGTCGTCGCCGATGGAGGCAGCCTCCGTGCCCGAGTTCCTTCCGTTCCGTGGGATCCGCTACGCCGGTCCGTCCTCCTCGCCGGGCGAAGGACCCGACGATCTCGGCGCGGTCGTCGCACCGCCCTACGACGTCGTCGACGACGACGACCGAGCCGTGCTCGCGGCGCGCGATCCACACAACGCGGTGCGGCTCATCCTGCCCCGCGACGACGGCGCCACCGACCGGTACACCGCGGCCGCCCGGCTCCTCGAGGCGTGGCGGCGCGACGGCGTCCTCGTCGCCGACCCCGCGCCCGCGTTCTACGCGTACCGGATGCACTTCGTCGACGGCGACGGCAGGGAGCGGTCGTCGCTCGGCGTGCTCGGTGCGCTGACACTCGAGGAGCCCGGGCGTGGGATCCTCCCGCACGAGCGCACGCTGCCGAAGGCGAAGTCCGACCGCCTGGCGCTCCTGCGCGCCACCCGGGCCAACCTCGATCCCATCTGGGGCCTGTCGCTCACCGAGGGCCTCTCCACCCTGCTCGAACCGGCCGGCCGGCCGCTCGCCCACGCGGTCGACGACGACGGCGTCAGCCACGAGCTCTTCGGCATCGCCGACCCGGATCGCATCGGCGCGATCGCCGACGCGGTCGGGCAGACACCGCTCGTGCTCGCCGACGGCCATCACCGGTTCGAGACCGCGCGCAACTACCAGCGCGAGCGTGACCGGCAGGACGGCGGTGCCGGCGCCATCATGGCGCTGGTCGTGGAGCTCGCCGACGACCAGCTCTGGGTGCAGCCGATCCACCGGCTCCTCCACGGCTTCGACGCCACGTTCGACCTGCGCGTCGCGCTCGGCGCGGCGTTCACCGTCGAGTCACGCGGGCCGAACACCCCCGACGGGGTCGACACCCTGCACCACGAGATGGAGATGGAGACCGCGCCCGCGCTGGGCCTCGTGGACCGCGACGGGCTCGCGCTCCTCGTGCCGCGCACCGACGTGATCGCCGCACGCGTGGAGGGCCAACCCAGGCTCCTGCGCGACATCCCGGCGACGGTGTTCGCGGGCGGTGTGCTCCCGGCGTTGCCGGAACCGGCCGAGACCCACGTCACCTACCGCGACGACGCCCGCACCTGCGCCGCGCTGGTCGACAAGGGTGCGGCGAGCGCGGCCGTGCTGCTCCGGTCGGTGTCGGTGCGCCAGATCCACGACGTCTCGTTCGCCCGCCTGCTCATGCCGCAGAAGACGACGTTCTTCGCACCCAAGCCGCGCACGGGCCTGGTGTTCCGCAGCCTCGACGTCTGACGGCCGACGCTCGCGAGGCCGGCGGGCTACTTGAACGGATAGACCTTGCCGTCGTTGCCGATGAGCGAGTAACCGGACCCGTTCGGGATCATCCCCACGATCGGCGCCGAGATAGGTCGGTCGCCCGTCGAGCCGTGGAAGGTGGCATCGCCGAAGGCGAAGATGCCGCCGTCGCTCGCGGTCATCCAGTATCCAAGGCCCGACGACGTCGTCGTCATCCCGCTGATCGGCTTGTTCAACGTCAGGGCACCGGTCGAGCCGTAGAACTGCGCGTCCCCGAACGCGAAGATCCCGCCGTCACTGGCCACGAGGTAGTAGCCGGCGCCGGTCGCGGTGACCGCCATCCCCACGATCGGCTTGTTCAACCTCATGGCACCAGTGGAGCCGTAGAACTGCGCGTCCCCGAACGCGAAGATCCCGCCGTCGGAGGCGACCAGCCAGTAGCCCTTGCCGTCGAACGTCGGCGACATGCCCACGATCGGCTTGTTCAACGTCTTGTCGCGCATGTCGCCGTAGAAGCCGGCGGCGGGCCCGCTGTTGCTGGCACTCGCGTAGACGACGCCGGTGGGCCCGGCGGCCCACGCGTTGCGAGAGGTCTCCCAACCGTTGCAGTCCTCGGCGTTCTCCCACACCGACACGATCGGCGCCGAGAGGGTCTTCGACGGGATGACGATGGTGCGCATCGTGGTGCCGTTGTCGATCGTGGCCGCGAGGTAGCCGAGCACGTTGTGCACCACCGCGCCGGGCTTGGGCAGGAACTGATCGGCGGTCTTGCGCAGGTCGGGACCTCCGAGCGCTGGTGCGACCGGGTGCGGGCACGGCGGCAACGTCGCGCCGGCGGCGACGCCGGCACCACCCGGCAGGCTTGCTCCCACGACCGGGAGCAGCGCGATCGTCGCCGTCAACAGCAGTCTTCTCATCCGGCCACCTCGCCGCCACCATCGCCGTGGGATGGGCCGGGCCGCGGGCCGCGGGTCCACGAGGTGACGGTAGCTGCGTCGAGCTCCGGCTCGGTGGACCCCGTGGCGTACCTGGGGGGCGCATACCGCCCCTGAGATACGCCACGGCGGCGATGGGCTCGGGTTCTCAGGCGACTTCCCAGATGTGGCCGCCCTCGACGAGCGCGCGGAGGTCCCCCGGGCCCGAGCGTTGCTGCGCCGCCGCGAGCTGGTCGCTCACCTGGTCGTCGTAGGTCGGCCGGTCGACCGAGCGGAAGACACCGATCGGCGTGGGCATCTCGGGATGGTCGGCCAGGCGGGAGAGCGTGAACGCGAGCGACGGCTCGGGACGGTGCTCGTCGTGCACCAGCAGCGCGTCCTCGCCGACCGCGGCCACGTCCACGATCTCGGCTTCGCCGAAGCGGTTGAGCACGACGCCTTTCTCCAGATCGGGGCCGAAGCGCACCGGCCGGCCGTGCTCGAGCGGGATCAGCATGTTGGCCCGCTTGTCCTTGCCGGTGATCAACTCGAACGCGCCGTCGTTGAAGACGTTGCAGTTCTGGTAGATCTCGACGAGCGCCGAGCCTCGGTGCGCGTACGCCCGGCGGAACATCTCCTGCATGTGCTTGCGGTCCATGTCGTGCGTGCGGGCCACGAAGGTCGCCTCGGCACCGATCGCGACCGACACCGGGTTGAACGGATGGTCGATCGAACCGAAGGGCGTGGACTTCGTGACCTTCCCGACCTCGCTCGTCGGCGAGTACTGGCCCTTGGTGAGCCCGTAGATCTGGTTGTTGAAGAGCAGGATCTTCAGGTTCACGTTGCGGCGCAGCGCGTGGATGAGGTGGTTGCCACCGATCGAGAGGGCGTCGCCGTCGCCGGTGATCACCCACGTGCTGAGGTCGGGGCGCGCCGTGGCCACGCCGGTCGCGACCGCGGGCGCCCGGCCGTGGATGCTGTGGATGCCGTAGGTGTTCATGTAGTACGGGAACCGGCTCGAACAGCCGATGCCCGACACGAAGACCAGCTGCTCGGGCCTGACCCCGAGGTCGGGCAACAGCAGCTGCATCGCGGTGAGCACCGAGTAGTCGCCGCACCCCGGGCACCAGCGGACCTCCTGGTCGGAGGCGAAGTCCTTGCGGGTCAGGGTCACGGTCTCGCCCTGGTCGGCTGCGCTCATCGCTGGATCATCTCCGTCAGCGCGTCCTCGATCTCCGCGGCCCGGAAGGGGACGCCACGAACCTGGTTCAACCCCTCGACGGGGACGAGGAACTCGGCCCGCAGCAGCCGTGAGAGCTGGCCGAGGTTCATCTCGGGCACGAGCACGCGCTCGTAGCGCGCCAACACGTCGCCGAGGTTGCGGGGGAACGGGTTCAGGTGCACGAGGTGCGCCTGGGCCACCCGTTTGCCCTTCGCCCGCACCCTGCGTACGCCGGCGGTGATCACGCCGTACGTGCTCCCCCAGCCGAGCACCAGGACGTTCGCGCCCTCGTCGTGGTCCACCTCGAGCTCGGGGACGTCGTTCGCGATCCCGGCGACCTTCGCGGCGCGGACCCGCACCATGTGGTCGTGGTTCTCGGGGTCGTAGTCGACGTTGCCCGTGCCGTCGCGCTTCTCGATGCCCCCGACGCGGTGCATGAGCCCCGGCGTGCCCGGGACGGCCCACGGCCGCGCCAGGGTCTCGGGGTCCCGCAGGAACGGCCAGTACTCGCCGTCGTGGTTGGGCTCGGTCTGGAACGGCACCGAGATGTCGGGCAGCGCGTCGAGGTCGGGCAGTCGCCACGGCTCCGCGCTGTTGGCGAGGTAGCCGTCGGTCAGCACGATCACCGGGGTGCGGTACTTCAGCGCGAGCCGCGCGCCCTCGAAGGCGGCGTCGAAGCAGTGGCTCGGCGACTTCGCCGCCACGATCGGCAGCGGTGCCTCACCGTGGCGGCCGTACATCGCGAGCAGGAGATCGGCCTGCTCGGTCTTGGTGGGCAGACCGGTCGACGGCCCGCCGCGCTGCACGTCCACCAGCACCAGCGGCAGCTCGATGCTGAGTGCCAGGCCGAGCGCCTCGGACTTGAGGTCGACACCCGGCCCCGACGTCGTCGTCACCGCGAGATGGCCGCCGAACGACGCGCCGATCGCCATGCTGATCGCCGCGATCTCGTCCTCGGCCTGCAACGTGCGCACGCCGAAGTTCTTGTGCCTCGAGAGCTCGTGGAGGATGTCGGACGCCGGCGTGATCGGGTACGACGCGAGGAACAGCGGCAGCTTCGCCTGTTGGGCGGCGGCGATCAGCCCGTACGAGGTGGCGAGGTTGCCGGTGATGTTGCGGTACCGACCCGGCGCGAGTTGCGCCGGCTGCACCTCGAACGGGTGGTCGAAGAGCTCGGCGGTCTCGCCGAAGTGGCAACCGGCCTTGAAGGCCGCGAGGTTCGCCTGCTTCACGATGTCGTTCTTGGCGAACTTGGTCTCGATCCATTCGATCGTCGGCTCGACGGGCCGCGTGTACATCCAGGAGATGAGCCCGAGCGCGAAGAAGTTCTTCGATCGCTCGGCGTCGCGGGGCTTGGCCCCCGAGTCCCTGGTGGCCTCGACGGTGAGCGTCGTCATCGGGACGGGATAGACGCGGTACGCGTCGAGGGTGCCGTCCTCCAACGGGTTCCCCGAGTAGCCGGCCTTCTCGAGGTTGCGGGGCTCGAACGCGTCGGTGTTGGCGATGATCGACGCGCCCGGCGGGACGTCGCGGATGTTGGCCTTGAGCGCGGCCGGGTTCATGGCCACGAGCAGGTTGGGGACGTCGCCGGGCGTGAGGATGTCGTAGTCGGCGATGTGGACCTGGAAGCTCGAGACCCCGGCGATCGTGCCCGCCGGGGCCCGGATCTCCGCCGGGTAGTTCGGCAACGTGGCGAGGTCGTTGCCGAAGGCTGCGCTCACGTCGGTGAACCGGTCGCCGGTGAGCTGCATTCCGTCGCCCGAGTCGCCGGCGAAGCGGATGACGACCCGCTCGAGCGCCTCCGGACGCCGGGAGATGGTGGTGTCGGTCACGCGTACCTCGGCTCGAGTCTCGGGGGCCGCGCCCTCCGTTCGGCGCGGCGGGCGCGGCACGCCCGGTGGGGACAACGCCCGAACGCGGCCGAATCTTACCGACGGGCCTGGGGAAACCGCGGATCGCCCGCGGACGCGTCCACCGCACCGGCTCGCTCCGCCACGGCCCGGCCCGGTAGGCACCTCCCGGTAGGCACCTCCCGGTGCCCCGACCGTAAGCTGGCGGCCGCCACGCGCCCGTCCTGCGCCGGCCCTTTCGAGACCCGTTCTTCGAGACCCATCTTCGAGACCCATTCTTCGAGACCAGGAGCACCGGCATGGCCCTCGGCTACGACAAGCAGCTCTTCATCCTCGCCTTCGACCACCGGGGATCGTTCCAGAAGAAGATGTTCGGGATCCCCGGCGATCCCTCCCCGGAGGAGACGAACAAGATCATCGACGCGAAGTCGGTCATCTTCGACGGCTTCCAGCGCGCCATCACCGAAGGTGCCCCGGCCGGTGAGGCCGGCATCCTCGTGGACGAGCAGTTCGGCACGGACGTCGCCCGCAAGGCCAAGGCCGACGGCCGGGTCTTCGCGATGCCGGTCGAGAAGAGCGGCCTCGACTACTTCGACTTCGAGTACGGCAGCGACTTCGGCCGGCACGTCCTGGACTTCGACCCGACCTTCTCGAAGATCCTGCTGCGCTACAACCCGGAGGGGGACGAGGCCGACAACGCGCGGTCGCGCGAGGGGCTCGTCACGCTCGACAAGTGGCTCAAGGCGAACGACCGGAAGTTCCTCCTCGAGCTGCTGGTGCCCGGCGAACCCGCGCAGATCGAGGCGGCCGGGAGCGAGGAGGCGTACGACACCAACGTACGGCCGGGCCTCATGAAGCGCACCATCGCCGAGCTCCAGGGCGCCGGCATCGAGGCCGACATCTGGAAGATCGAAGGCATCGACCGCCGCGAGGACTGCGAGATGATCGCCGAGCAGACCCGGGCCGGCGGGCGCGATGGCGTGGCCTGCGTCGTGCTCGGCCGCGGTGCGAGCGACGAGAAGGTGTACCACTGGCTGCGGCAGGGCTCGGGCGTGCCCGGCTACATCGGGTTCGCCATCGGCCGCACCATCTGGTGGGACCAGCTCAAGGGCTACCTGGACGGGTCGCTCGGCCGCGACGAGGCCGCCAAGCAGATCTCGGCCAACTACCGCAAGGCCATCGACGTCTACAACGCCGGCTGAGCACACCTGTCACGACGCCCCGGCAGGGCCGGGCCGTCGGCGTTCACCGGACCGCGCGCGCCGCGGTCAGGCCACGAGGTCGTCGAGGCGCCTCCTCACCCGGCTGATCGCGGCCCGGGCGCCGCGGCCGTTCGAGGCCCGGACGACGTGCCGGGCCACGACCTCCACCCGGGCACCGGGGGCCGCGCCGGCGGTGCGGAAGAACCGACGCCGGACGTGTCCGACCACGACCAGCTCGTCGCCCGCCTCGAGCTCCTCGATCCATGCCGGTGGTTCCCAGACGCACACCGGGACCGACGTGGACCGGGCGCCCTCGGCCGGGACCCGCAACGAAAGCGTCGCCAGCCGCGATCCCGAGGCCAGCTCCCGCACCTCCGGTTCGGCCGAGCACACACCCCGCAGGACCGCCAGGTTCACCGCGCCGTGTTCCAACATCGCCATGACTTCCCTCCTGAGCGCACGCACGGCGCTGTGGCCGCGCACCACCTCGGGGGAAGCATCGGGAAGTCGGCCCGAAGCTACCGGCCGGGTGTGACAGTCGTGCCTCTCCCTCCGTTCTGGCTAGCGGGCGGTCCGAATATGCGCCTGTCCGAATATGCGCCCTCTGACCAGCCAAAACGCAGAGAAGGAGGAGGTCGGGAAGCCTCAGAACCGGGCCGGGAGCGTGGCCGCGACGAGATGCGGACCGGGCTCGGAGACGGCCCGGGCGAACTGGTCGGCGAGCTCGTCCGCCGTGGTGGCCCGGGTCGACGGCACGCCCATCCCCGTTCCGATCGACACGAAATCCAGGCGTGGTGGCGCCAGCTCCAGCATCGCCTTCGCCTTCGGCCCCGGAGCCTCCGCGCCCACCCGGTCGAGCTCGAGGTCGAGGATCGCGTACTTGCCGTTGTCGAGGATCACCGTCGTGATGTCGAGCCCTTCGCGGGCGTGCGTCCAGAGCCCGGACAGCGTGTACATCGCGGAGCCGTCGGCCTCCAGCGCGACGACCGGCCGCTCCGGGCACGCGATCGCCGCGCCCGTGGCCGCGGGCAGCCCGTAGCCGATCGCGCCGCCGGTGAGGCACAACCAGTCGTGACGCGGCGCACCCGCGGTGGCCGTCGAGACCCAGAGTCCCGAGGTGTTGCCCTCGTCGACGACGATCGCGCCCTCCGGCAGCAACGCGCCCACGGCGGACGCGAAGGTCTCGGCGGTCAAGTCCCCGCTCGGGCGCTCGGGCCGGGACGCGGGTGCGTTCGCGTACGCGTCCGCGGGCGCGCCCAACCCGTCCGCGACGGCCTCGAGCGCTCCGAGCGCGTCGTCCGCGCCCGACGCCAGCACGTGCACCTCGCAGCCCTCCGGTACGAGGCGTGACGGCTTGCCCGGATAGGCGAAGAACGAGACCGGCTCCTTGGCGTCGACGATCACGAGGTGCCGGAGACCCGAGAGTTGCATCTGCATGAACTCGGCGAGGTAGCCGAGGCGCTCGACCGCGGGTACGCCTGCGCCTCGCTCGAGGCGGGCCGGGAACGTCTCGCACAGCAACTTGGCGCCGGCCGCGCCGGCGACCCGGCTCGCGGCGCGCAACGCAGGCTCGTCGGTCGCCGAGCCGCCCACCAGCAGCGCCGCCGGCTCGCCGGAGCGCAACGCCTTGACCGCGGCGTCGAGCGCGTCCTGCGACACGGTACGGCGAGCCGGAAACTCCACCGTCGCGCCGGGCGCGGCGGGCGCCTCGCTCCACGACACGTCGGCCGGAAGGATCAACGTCGCCACGCCACCGGGTGCGCTCCTCGCGGCCGCGATCGCGTCGGCGGCGTCGCGGGACACGTCGGCCGCGCTGCTCGACGTCCGCACCCACTTCGAGACGGGGTCGGCGAGACTGACGATGTCGGACTCGAGGGGCGCGTCGTACTGCTTGTGGTACGTCGCGTGGTCGCCCACGATGTTGACGACGGGCGTGAAGGCACGTCGCGCGTTGTGCAGGTTGGCGATCCCGTTGCCGAGGCCGGGCCCGAGGTGCAGCAACACCCCCGCGGGCCGGCCGGCCATGCGCGCGTACCCGTCGGCGGCGCCGGTCGCCACGCCCTCGAACAGCCCGAGCACACCGCGCATCGCGGGCACGGAGTCCAACGCGGCGACGAAGTGCATCTCCGACGTACCGGGGTTCATGAAGCACACGTCCACGCCGCCGTCGACGAGCGTGCGGATCAGTGACTGCGCACCGTTCATGGATGCTCCCGTTCCGGTCGGACGCGACACGCGTCAGTCGAACACTGCTCCCGGGTTCAGGATGCCGTGGGGGTCGAAGGCGGCCTTGATGCGGCGCATGAGCGCGATCTTCGCCGGGTCCTCCAGCTCGAGGAAGTAACGCTTCTTCTCCGTGCCGATCCCGTGCTCGCCCGAGATCGCACCGCCCATCGCGATGCCGGTCTCGAAGATGCCCCGCATCACGCGGTGTTTCACCTCGGGATCCGCCTGGAACACCGACAGGTGCACGTTGCCGTCGCCCGCATGGCCGCACCCCGCGACGAACGAACCGGAATCCTGCGCGATCTCCCCCACCCTGGCGAGGTAGGCGGGGATCTGGGCGCGTGGCACGACGACGTCGACGATGTCGTCGGCACCCAACGCCTTCGCCACGAAGAACGCCCGCTCCCGGGCCTCGATCAGCTGCGTCGCGGCCTGGGCAGGGAGCACGAACACGTCCATCGCGCCGAGTTCGAAGACCAACTCGCCGAGCTGTTCGACGTCCTGGTCGAGCCGGTCCGAATTCGAGCTCTCCAACGCCACCACGAGATAGGCGAGCGCGCGGTCCTTGATCTCCGCCGGGATGCCGAGGTCGAGCCCCGCGCTCGACGTGATGGAACCCATGGTGAGGACGTCGATGTACTCGAGCAGGAGGGGCGCGATCCCGCTGTCGATGATGCGCGGCACCGCGTGCGTGACCTCGCCGAGGGTGTTGAACGGCACGAGCACCGTCGCCGAGAACTCGGGCCGCGGGTGGAGCTTGAGCACCGCCTCGGTGACCAGCGCGAGCGTGCCCTCGGAGCCGAGGATGAGCTGCGTGAGGTCGTAGCCCGACGTCGCCTTCACGAACTTGCCGCCGGTGCGGATGATCTCGCCCGTCGCCAGCACCGCTTCGACGCCGAGCACCTGGTGCCGGGTCACGCCGTACTTGACCGCACGCATGCCGCCGGCGTTGGTGGCCACGTTGCCACCCAGGCTGGCGCTGCTCTCGCCCGGAAAGACGGGGTAGACGAGACCGTGCTTCGCGGTCACCTCGTCGAGCTGCGCGAGCGTGACGCCCGGCTGCACCACGGCCACGTGGTTCTCGGTGTCGATCTCCAGCACGTCGTCCATCCGCTCGAACGACACCAGGATCCCGCCGGCGCGGGGGATGCACGCGCCGGAGAGACCGGTCCCGCTGCCCCGCGCCGTCACCGGCACACCCAGATCGGTTGCGATCGTCAGGACCGCCGCCACATCCGACGCCGACGCCGGGCGCACCACGACGTCGGGTTCGTGGGCCTCCGAACCGAGGCTCTCGTCGTGCGTGTAGTCGACGCCGATACGCTCGCCGGTCAGGACGTGGTCGTCGCCGACCACCTCGACCAGACGGGTCACGAGATCGGACGTCACGAGATCGGACATCGGAGCCTCCGGATCGGACGTTGTCCCTGGCGCGGGCCGGGTACCACGCTACCGGGGCTCGCGCCGCGCGCGCCCTTCTGGTTCCGGTAGAAACTGGGCTTGCATCGAAGGGCTGCAGTGAGGAGGACTGCCCCCATGGCGGGCGCGACCGACTGGACCGAGCGCGACGTCCCCCACCAGGCCGGTCGTGTCGCGCTCGTGACCGGCGCCAACTCGGGCATCGGCTTCGAGACCGCTCGCGCCCTCGCGCAGCACGGCGCGCTCGTACTGCTCGGCTGCCGGAATCCGGACCGCGCCGCGCTCGCCCAGGGCCGTATCCAGGCGCTCCGGCCGAGCGGGGCCGTCGAGGTCCTCGACCTCGACCTCGCCGACCTCGACAAGGTCGCCGCCGCCGCCGCCGAGCTCCGCCGGCGCCACGACCGCCTCGACCTGCTCGTCAACAACGCCGGGGTCATGGGGGTCGCCGAGGGGACCACTGCACAGGGATTCGAGACGCAGCTCGGCATCAACCACTTCGGCCACTTCGCGCTGACCGGCGCGCTCCTGCCGGCACTGCTCGCGACGCCGGGCTCGCGCGTCGTGACCGTCAGCAGCCAGGGCCACCGGCTCGGACGAATCGACCTCGCCGATCCGCAGCACGTACGGCGCTACGGTCCGTGGCGCGCCTATTTCCGGAGCAAGCTCGCGAACCTGCTCTTCACCGCCGAGCTGCAGCGGCGCCTCGCAGCCGCGCACGCGTCCACGATCGCGGTCGCGGCCCACCCGGGCGGCTCCGACACCAACATCGCAACGGAGGTCGAAGCGACCGACACCGGCATCGTCACCCGCCTGATGAAGCTGACGCGGCCCCTCGGCGAGCGCTTCGCACAGTCCGCGGCGCAGGGCGCACTGCCGATCCTGCGCGCCGCGACCGACCCGGCCGTGCGCGGTGGCGACTACTACGGGCCCGACGGGTTCCTCGAGCAGCGCGGCAAACCGGTCCCGGTCCGGAGCGCGCGACGAGCGCGCGACGCGAACCTCGCCGCCCGTCTCTGGAGGGCCTCCGTGGAAGCGACCGGGGCGGACTTCTCCGCACTCGACGCGGCCCGCTCCTGACCGGCGCGCCGGATCAGCCGAGCGCGGCGAGCCGCTCCGCCACGTCGGCGAAGCCGGCCTCGTGGCGCCGGACCCGATCGAACAGCACGCGGGCCGCGGCGAGATTGCCGGCCCGTTCCTCGAGGTCGGCGAGCGCGTACCACAGGCGGAGGTGGTACTCCTTCGGGTTCTTCACCGCGTTGCGGCGGCGCCGCAGCAACGCGAGGGCGTCCTGCATCCGGCCCTGGTCGGCGAGCGAACCGGCCATCACGATGCGCCCCTCCGTCACCAGCTCGGCCGACGGCGACGCCTCGCCCAGCTCGCGCCAGAGCTGTTCGACCTTGCGCCAGCGCCGCTGGGCGCGGAAGCAGTCCATCAGTACGGGGTGCTGGTCGACGGAGCCCGACAATCCCACGAACGCCTCGAGCTCCTTGCCCGCAGCCGGGTAGTTCCCGAGCCGGTACTGCACGAGCCCGAGGAGCTCGCGCACCGACACCGACTCCGGCAGCTGGTCGCGCAACGGCCGGAGGATGCGCGCCGCTTCGCGATCGTGATCGCGCCGGTACGCGTCGGCGGCCTGTTCGAGCTCCGCGAACAGACGCGCACCCCGACGCCCGGCGAGCCGCATGATCTCGTCGCGCGTGCCGGCGTCGACCTGCTTGCGACGCCGGCGCGCCGCCTGCCTCGGAGCCGGAGCACGCCGCGCCGGAGCCGATGCGGCCTTCGCGTCCGACGGCCGGGCACGTTTCCCGACGACCCGCAACGGCGCCGGGGGTCGTGGGCGTGGCGCCTCGTCACGTGCGCCCTCGCCACGCGCCCGCTCACCGGCCCTTCGCTCGTTGCGCGTCCGGTCACCGCGCGTCCGGTCACCGCGCCCCCGCTCACCGCGCCCCCGGTCACCGCGCGCCGGTTCGCTCGTCCGAGGCGGTCGCCGCGACCCCGTTTCGTCACGTGACGGTTCCGACCGACGGCCATCCGAGCGCTGCTCGCCCCGACCTGCGAACGGCCCGAAGCCGCCGCGGTCCTGCGCCCGGTCGTGGCGCCCGGCCCGGCCCGACGCGTCTCGTCCCCGGTTGGCGGTACCGCTCGCGCTGCCGCGCCGACCACCAACGCCCCGGGACCCGGCCCCGGCGGGCCCACCGCGCTGCCTGCGTCCCTCGCGGTCGTCCGCCCGGTCGCGTCCCCGCCCCTCGCGGGAGCTTTCGCCGCCCGATCGCCCGGTGTCCGATCGCCGGCTGCCCGACCGCTGGCCGCCCGACCGGCCTGCGCCGCCACCGCGACCCGACGGGTTCGCGCCACCGCGGCCCGATCGATTACCCGGATCCGACCGTCGACCACCCGTCGAGCCGGCCTGCCCGGACCGCCCCGCCGATCGCCCGGACGCCCCGCGGCCTCGTCGTTCCTCGTCGTCTTCCTCGCGCCGGGCCACGGGAGCTCCTCGTCATCGGGCCTGCACCAACAGTGAACACGCGGCCCGGCTCCCGCGGCCAACGGGACCGGGAGCGGCCGTTCGTCACCCGACCGCGGGTCTCCGTCGACCGAGCCGGGACGCGCCGCGCCCCCGTCACGCCGGCCGCGAACGGCGCGCAACGGGGGCAGCTGACGAGAAATCCGGCGGCGACCTACTCTCCCAGGGGGCTACCCCCCAAGTACCATCGGCGCGGGCGGTCTTCACTTCCGTGTTCGGAATGGGAACGGGTGTTTCCCCGCCGCTAATGCCACCGGAAACCTATGAAATTGTCCGTCTTGAATGGTCGAATCCGCTTCGCCGCTCCCGGCCATCCGGCCAGCGGCTCCGTTTCTTCTCCTGTCTTGAATGGTCGAATCCGCTTCGCCGCTCCCGGCCATCCGGCCAGCGGCTCCGCTTCTTCTCCTGTCTTGAATGGTCGAATCCGCTTCGCCGCTCCCGGCCATCCGGCCAGCGGCTCCGCTTCTTCTCCTGAGCCCATCGAGGACTCCATAGCGAGCACGAACAACAAGAAACCCAAGCCCTCGGCCGATTAGTACCGGTCAGCTGAACACGTCACCGTGCGTACACCTCCGGCCTATCAACCTGGTGGTCTACCAGGGGCCTTACCTGGTTCACCCAGTGGGAGATCTCATCTCGAGGCAGGTTTCGCGCTTAGATGCTTTCAGCGCTTATCCTTTCCGCAGGTCGCCAACCAGCCGTGCTCCTGGCGGAACAACTGGCACACGAGAGCTGCGTCCGTCCCGGTCCTCTCGTACTAGGGACAGCTCCCCTCAAATCTCCTACGCCCACAGAGGATAGGGACCGAACTGTCTCGCGACGTTCTAAACCCAGCTCGCGTACCGCTTTAATGGGCGAACAGCCCAACCCTTGGGAGATGCTTCACCCCCAGGATGCGACGAGCCGACATCGAGGTGCCAAACCTTGCCGTCGATGTGGACTCTTGGGCAAGATAAGCCTGTTATCCCCGGGGTACCTTTTATCCGTTGATCGACCGCGCTTCCACACGCCACGGCCGGGTCACTAAGCCCTGCTTTCGCACCTGCTCGACTTGTTGGTCTCGCAGTCAAGCTCCCTTGTGCCTTTGCACTCGACGACTGATGGCCGACCAGTCTGAGGGAACCTTTGGGCGCCTCCGTTACTCTTTAGGAGGCGACCGCCCCAGTCAAACTACCCACCTGACGCTGTCCCCGACCCGGATCACGGGCCTGGGTTAGAGCTCCAATACGAACAGGGTGGTATTTCAACGTTGCCTCCACCAAGGCTAACGCCTCGGCTTCCCAGGCTCCCACCTATCCTACACAATCCGTATCGAAACCCAACATCAAATTGTAGTAAAGGTCCACGGGGTCTTTCCGTCCTTCTGCGGGAAACGAGCATCTTTACTCGTCGTGCAATTTCGCCGGGTCTCCGGTTGAGACAGTAGCCAAGTCGTTACGCCATTCGTGCAGGTCGGAACTTACCCGACAAGGAATTTCGCTCGAGTGCTCCCCATGTCGCCATGAGGCTCGGACCATCTCTTCGACTCACCGTCGTCGTGAGCCGGCTGGCGTATGGCCTCTGAGGATTCCAGATAGCGAGACCGCTGCCTTCGATTCATCGTCTCGGTGATGAGTGCGATGTCTCGAAGCCCGTCGCTCGAGAGGTGTGCGCCGGCCTGCATCATGTGCAGGACCTCAGCAAACCGCTCGAAGTCGAATCGCTTCGCGGTTCTCAGTGGGCGTTCTTCGAAGAACGGCACCACGACGTCCGTCAGGTCCGACCGGCGCTTCACGCTGTAGCGAAGAAGCCGTTCGTGATGGTTGTCGTAGCGGCGGTTCTCGATCAGCGTCCCACAGCCGAAGAGCTCGATGAACTCCTCGAGCGCCGAACGGGAGGTCGCCGCTTGCGTGACCGAGAACTCGTGCTGGACTTGCCAGCCGAGTCTGCAGCCGCGGTTACGCACGACCGAGATCGAGAAACAGCCTTCGCCGTCGACGAAGCCGACAGCCCACTGCTCGATACCTGGCCTTTCCTGCTGATTGACCGCACCGGATGGGTTGTCACTGCTCATGCCCGCACCCTACGGAGAGGGTGTGACAGGGACGAGTACCACCGGATACTCGGTGTTTCCAGCACTTAGCCAGCTGCACTCTCGTGGATCGCTCCACGGAGGGGCAGTGCTCCGGCACGTCGGAGCGTGTCTACCTTAGGACCGTTATAGTTCATGGGTCTCCCCATATCGCTATGGGGCATGGACCATATCTTCATCCCTCGGCTTCGACGAGGGAGCTCTGCGTATGGCCTCTGAGGATTCCCAGATCTTCAACGCCTCGATGATCTGCTCATCGGTGCGCCTGCGCTTTCCGCCGCGGTTCATCGGACCTCGGAGTTCGAGGATCGCTCCGATGCCCTGCGGCGTTCGGTGCCGCCCTGATCGGACGAGTGATGTGATCTCCCGGAAGATCGCAAGATCGCCGGACTTCGCGAGACGGAGCGGGAACCGATCGAAGAACGGGAAGACCCGCTCCTCGAGGTCCCGAGGCTTCGTCACCTCGAAGTAGGAGACTCCGTCGCTTCGTCCTCGCACCGTTCCGACGCCGAAGACCTGCTGGAGGAACCGAGGTGCCTCCTCGCCGATCTGCGAGACGTTGAACGAGAGCGAGACCCGAAACGGCAGGCCTCGATCGCACTCACGACGGATAGGAACGTTGAAGCTTCCTTCGCCGTCGACGAATCCCGCGACGTAATGACTCACGTCCCACGGGATTGCGTCCAACCAGGTCGAAGACCTGGGCCTTTCCTGCTGATTGACCGCACCGGATGGATTGTCACTGCTCATGTGCAGACCCTACGGAGAGGGTGTGACAGGAACGAGTACCACCGGATACTCGGTGTTTCCAGCATATAGCAGAGTTTGTTCTCGCGGATTGCTCCACGAGAGCCGCAACATTGTCTTTACGGCCGCCGTTTACCGGGGCTTAGGTTCAGAGCTTCGCCTTGCGGCTAACCCTTCCCCGTAACCTTCCGGCACTGGGCAGGCGTCAGAGCGTATACATCGTCTTGCGACTTCGCACGCTCCTGTGTTTTTAGTAAACAGTCGCTTGGCCCTGGTCTCTGCGGCCTCCTCGGGCTCCGGACGCGAAGTCCTTCACCCTACTGAGGCCCCCCTTCTTCCGAAGTTACGGGGGCAATTTGCCGAGTTCCTTAACCAGAGTTCTCCCGATCGCCTTCGTATTCTCTACGTGTCCACCTGAGTCGGTTTGGGGTACGGGCACCGTGCCAGCTCGCTAGAGGATTTTCTCGGCAGCGTGGGATCAGTCACTTCACCTATAACGGTTCGGCATCGCGTCTCGAGGTTACGCCCGACGGATTTGCCTATCGGACCCTCTACCCGCTTACCCCGGGACAACCAACGCCCGGGCTGACCTACCCTCCTGCGTCCCCCCTTTGCTACCCGGCACCGTGTGGGTCGGTTCGCCCGAAGGCAGCCCCTTAGCAACACGGATTGGGTTGGGCGCGGACACGGTGGTACAGGAATATCAACCTGTTGTGCATCGACTACGCCTTTCGGCCTCGCCTTAGCTCCCGACTAACCCTGGGCGGATGAGCCTTCCCCAGGAACCCTTGGACATTCGGCGGAGGGGTTCCTCCCCCCTCGTTCGCTACTCATGCCGGCATTCGCACTCGACCACGCTCCACGTCTGCTCACGCAGCCGCTTCACCGCTGAGATCGACGCTCCCCTACCCATCCTGCAAAGCAGAATGACGCAGCTTCGGCTCTGTGCTTGAGCCCCGTTACATTGTCCGCGCAGGATCACTCGACCAGTGAGCTGTTACGCACTCTTTCAAGGGTGGCTGCTTCTAAGCCAACCTCCTGGCTGTCTGGGCAATCCCACATCGTTTACCACTGAGCACAGAATTAGGGGCCTTAGCTGGCGTTCTGGGCTGTTTCCCTTTCGACTATGAAGCTTATCCCCCATAGTCTCACTGCCGCGTTCTGGAGTATCGGTATTCGGAGTTTGGCTGATTTCGGTAAGCTTGTAGGCCCCCTAGACCATCCAGTGCTCTACCCCCGATACTGAACACGCGACGCTGCACCTAAATGCATTTCGGGGAGAACCAGCTATCACCGAGTTTGCTTGGCCTTTCACCCCTAACCACAGGTCATCCCCCAAGTTTTCAACCTTGGTGGGTTCGGCCCTCCACGAGGTCTTACCCTCGCTTCAGCCTGCCCATGGATAGATCACTCGGCTTCGGGTCTACCGTCCGCGACTGAACGCCCTGTTCAGACTCGCTTTCGCTCCGGCTCCCCCTCTCGGGTTAACCTTGCCACGAACGGTAACTCGCCGGCTCATTCTTCAAAAGGCACGCCATCACGGCTGCCGGACCGAAGTCCGGCAACGACGCTCTGACTGCTTGTAAGCCAACGGTTTCAGGTTCTATTTCACTCCCCTCCCGGGGTTCTTTTCACCCTTCCCTCACGGTACTCGTGCACTATCGGTCGCCAGATTGTACTTAGCCTTACGAGGTGGTCCTCGCAGATTCACGCGGGCTTTCCCGGATCCCGCGTTACTCGGGAACACCGCTAGGAGGTCGATCGCTTTCGTGTACGGGGCCGTTACCCTCTGTGGCCCACCTTTCCAGAGTGGTTCCACTAACGATCGACTTTGTAACTCCTCGGAACGTCTGCCACCGTTCCCAGCGGGTCCCACGACCCCGTCGCAGCATCGCCGGCAGGCTGTACCACTACGACGGTTTAGGCTCTTCCCGTTTCGCTCGCCGCTACTCAGGGAGTCGCTGTTGCTTTCTCTTCCTCGAGGTACTGAGATGTTTCAGTTCCCCCGGTTCCCTCCACCTGCCCTATGTGTTCAGGCAGGGGTGACTGGGCATGACCCCAGCCGGGTTTCCCCATTCGGAGATCCACGGATCGAAGCTTGATAGGCAGCTCCCCGTGGCTTTTCGCAGCCATCCACGTCCTTCATCGGCATCTGGCGCCAAGGCATCCACACGTTGGCTCTTTGTAGCTTGGGAGTTCTTGCAACGTATTGCAACAATTCGTTCTTGATGCTCGTGCTCGCTATGCAGTTCTCAATGAGCCGGAGAGGCGTGTTCGACGCCTCGGTGCCATCGATCGCGGCGCCACCAGGGCGACGGATCGAGCGGGCGGAAGGGAACGCACGACGTCCCGCTCGCGTTGCGGCAAGCGGGACGGGCGACGCGCCTCGAGGCGCGCGTGCGGCTCCCTCAAAACGGAACAGTGCAAGCAGTCAGGCGGGCTCGGCGTCCCGGTGGTGCCCGACACCACATTCGCGAACGAACGAGGGTCGAGGGTCGGGATCGAACCGAGTGCCAACTAACCAGTGATCGACGTAGGAGCTCCCCGGAGCCGAGTGCATTCGACTCGGTACCGAGCAGTGATGCTCCTTAGAAAGGAGGTGATCCAGCCGCACCTTCCGGTACGGCTACCTTGTTCACGTTGTTCCCCATGTCGCCATGGGGCGCGGACTATATCTTCATCCTGGTGTCGATCTGTCGGCGCTTTCTCGGATGCCAGGACCCGACGAGCCGCATGAAGCGTTCGTGGGATCCGGCCCGCACGTAGAACCTCCAGTACCGAGGGTCGACGGCGTGACTCGGATTGTGGATCCGGCCACAAGCGACGCCCCAGCTCTCGAGGATCGACCTCACCGCTTCGAGATTCCGCTTGTCCTTCTGCGTGAACTGGAAGTACAGCCTCACATGAGGATCTCGCGGCATCCCACCCTCGGAATCGAAGTAGCCCCGCGCGTAGCACAGTCCTTCCGACTGAGCGACGAGCGGAAACGCATCGAAATCGAGTGCAAGGAAGCGGGCGGACGTCTCCATCACCCAGAAGTCACGGTCCCGACCTTCACGGTAGACCCACGCGCGATGTCCGAGGACGTCGAGCGCGGCGACCAGAAGGTCGAGCCACGTCGGATCTGATTGACCGATCCGATGAGTGTCGTGGAGCCTGCTTCGGGTGCCATCCCGAAGCGCTCCTTGGAGATAGGCCTCCAAGCCCTTTGCGCCAACAGCCAGGAGCTCGGCGTGTAGTCTCTGAGGGGTCAAGAGAGCGTTCTCGGGAGAACCTCTCCGACTTCCCTGCTGATTGCCCGCACCGGTTGGTTTGTCACTGCTCACGACCCGACCCTATGGCGAGGGTGAGACATGAACGAGTACCACCGGATGCTCGGGGTTTCCAGCAAATAGCCGAGTTGTGTCGCTCGCTGTTACCAGCGAGAGGTCGCAACTGAGATTACGACTTCACCCCAATCGCTAACCCCACCTTCGACGGCTCCCTCCTTACGGTTGGGCCACCGGCTTCGGGTGTTGCCAACTTTCGTGGTGTGACGGGCGGTGTGTACAAGGCCCGGGAACGTATTCACCGCAGCATTGCTGATCTGCGATTACTAGCGACTCCGACTTCACGCAGTCGAGTTGCAGACTGCGATCCGAACTGAGACCGGCTTTTTGGGATTGGCTCACCCTCGCGGGTTTGCAGCCCTTTGTACCGGCCATTGTAGCATGTGTGCAGCCCTGGACGTAAGGGGCATGATGACTTGACGTCGTCCCCACCTTCCTCCGGTTTGGCACCGGCAGTCTCCCACGAGTCCCCGGCATAACCCGCTGGCAACATGGGATAGGGGTTGCGCTCGTTGCGGGACTTAACCCAACATCTCACGACACGAGCTGACGACAGCCATGCACCACCTATCGTGGACCCCGAAGGACACCATATTTCTATGGCTTTTCCCACATAGTTCAACCCAGGTAAGGTTCTTCGCGTTGCATCGAATTAAGCCACATGCTCCGCCGCTTGTGCGGGCCCCCGTCAATTCCTTTGAGTTTTAGCCTTGCGGCCGTACTCCCCAGGCGGGGCACTTAATGCGTTAGCTGCGGCACGGAACCCGTCGATAGAGCCCCACACCTAGTGCCCAACGTTTACGGCGTGGACTACCAGGGTATCTACACTCTGTTGCTTCCCCCAGTGGTAGTTCCGGGGTTGGGACCGACTCCCCCGAAGAGGGCCGGCGGCGCACCATTTCTGCTGCGCTCTCACGGTTGCCCGTGAGGTCGGACTGTGTCATCACCTGCGTGCTCGCACACACAGGGCCAGCGTGCAGTCTCTACGGGGTCAGGCCCCCGACGCGGCACGAGTTTGTACTCGAGATCTGCGAGCATGAACGGCCGGACGATCTCGTCGAACCTCGGGAGCATCGCACTCCCGACGTACAGGATCGGCCGTCGCTTGTTCTCGCGGATCGTCGCCGCAATGTCGAATCGTTCCGACAGCGCCGTGGCCAGAACACGAACCTCCTCCGATGAGAAGGAGTGCGTCTGGATCGTCACTCCGGTGTGGTCGGCGGACCCATCGTCCACGAACCACACTGCGAGAGCCAACGGCGTGAGCAGTCGTGCGATGTCGCTCGGAACGCACTTGCGTCCGTCGACGTGGAAGCGCCGCCGCCAGGTCGTGAACACCGGATGGGTCCGGGTCGCGAACTGCACGCACGGAAAGCGCTTGCCACCGAGAACCTGGTCGAACTCATGGAGTGCCATCGAGGTGAACCTCGAGAACTGCACCCGCTGAACTCGGCCAACGCTCGGTGCGCGGCCTTGTGCTTGACATGGAGACGGGCATTACGACCATGCATCGCAAGTGAACCGTCTCCGAGCACCGTTCCGATCAGCACGGATTGCTCGTCGGGCGAGCATTCGACGTCGGTGAGCCGACTTCCCTCGGCGTGATCCGCATCCACACCTCCGACCCTAACGGTCGGGTGTGACACGGACGTCCGCCGATACAGCTGGTTTAGTCGTCAGGGTCGCCCCTGAAGAGGACAAGATTCCTCATCCTGTTTGCTCCCCACGCTTTCGCTCCTCAGCGTCAGTACCGGCCCAGAGTACCGCCTTCGCTACGGGTGTTCCTCCCGATATCTGCGCATTTCACCGCTACACCGGGAATTCCGTACTCCTCTACCGGACTCGAGTCAGGGCAGTATCGGGTGGCCCCTCCAGGTTGAGCCTGGAGATTTCACACCCGACTTACCAAACCGCCTACGAGCTCTTTACGCCCAATAAATCCGGACAACGCTCGCCCCCTACGTATTACCGCGGCTGCTGGCACGTAGTTGGCCGGGGCTTCTTCTGTAGGTACCGTCAATTTCGTCCCTACTGAAAGTGGTTTACAACCCGAAGGCCTTCATCCCACACGCGGCGTCGCTGCATCAGGCTTTCGCCCATTGTGCAAGATTCCCCACTGCTGCCTCCCGTAGGAGTCTGGGCCGTGTCTCAGTCCCAGTGTGGCTGGACATCCTCTCAGACCAGCTACCCGTCGTTGCCTTGGTAGGCCGTTACCCCACCAACAAGCTGATAGGCCGCGAGGCCATCCCGGAGCGGAATCCATTTCCTCATCGGATCATGCGGTCCGATGAGGGCATCCGGTATTAGCCCAAGTTTCCCTGGGTTATCCCGGTCTCCGGGGCAGGTTCCTCACGTGTTACTCACCCGTTCGCCACTTTCCACCCGGGGCAAGCCCCGAGCTTCACGTTCGACTTGCATGTGTTAAGCGCGCCGCCAGCGTTCGTCCTGAGCCAGGATCAAACTCTCCATCGAGATCTCGGCCCGGCCGTGGCCGAGGGCGAACCCTCGAGCACCGGTCGAGCCTTCGATCTGTGAGAGCTGCCGTCACGGTTCACTGACCGTTCGGGCAACGTTGCACGACCGTCGCCGAAGCGCCGGCCGTGCGGAATTGATGTGACGTCTCCTCGCGGAGACGCCCGCACTGGCTTTTGGCTGTTGCACTGTTCCGTTTTCAAGGAGCCGCTGCTCGAGGCCGCGCACGACCAACCGGTCGTACCCCCTCGAGCGGACACACACCCTCCGCCGGCACCCTGCGGTGCCGCGGCCTGGTCCGGAGACCGGGCCCAAACACCACCGCCGGCGTGGGGCGTCCGTGTCAACCGACCGCGGTGAACCTCGCGAGTCCCTGCGGGCGGACTGGGGAGAGTACCCGGAGCGGCCCGCGGTGTCAATTCATCAGGCCGCCACCGCAGGTCTTCCGGGCCGGTGCGCGCGCTCTGCGGTCTGCCCGACGCTCAGGGCTTGATCAGACGATCCGGGCCCAGGCTCGCTTGCCCACCTGGAGCGTCCGCCCGACGAGCTCGGGCCCGCCGAACTCGGCGTCGGGGTCGGTCACGCGTTCACCGTCGACCCGGACGCCGCCCTGCTCGATCTTGCGCCGCCCCTCCTTGTTCGACGGCACCAGCCCGGTGATCGCCAGCACCCGGGCGAGCCGGATCCGCCCGTCGACCAGCTCGACGGGATCGATGCGGTGCTCGGGGATCTCGGCCGGTGCCTCGTGGGACCGGAACACCTTGTCGAACGCCGCCTCGGCCGCCGCGCCCGCGCCGTCGCCGTGGTACAGGTCCACCACCGTGCGCGCCAGGAGCCGCTTCGCGTCCATGGGCTTGAGCTCGCCCTCGCGCAACGACGCCGTGACCTCGGCGATCCGGTCGGGATGCCAGCCCGTCGTCAGCAGGAAGTACCGCGGCATGAGGTCGTCGGGGATCGAGTACAGCTTGGCGAACTGCTCGGCGGGCGTCTCGGCGATCCCGATGTAGTTGCCGAGCGACTTCGACATCTTCTGCACCCCGTCGGTGCCCTCCAGCAAGGGCGTGGTCAACACGATCTGGGGCCGCTGGCCCTCCTGGTGCTGGAGGTCGCGTCCCATGAGGTTGTTGAACAGCTGATCGGTGCCGCCGAGCTCGACGTCGGCCTGCACCATCACGGAGTCCCAGCCCTGGAGCAACGGGTAGAGGAACTCCATCACCGAGATCGGGAGCCCGCCCCGGTAGCGCTTCTGGAAGTCGTCGCGCTCGAGCATCCGGGCGACGGTCGTGCGGGCCGACAGACGCAACACGTCCTCGATCCCCATCGTGGCGAGCCACTCGGAGTTTCGCCGAACCTCGAGCCGGTCCGGCAGCAGGATCTGCTGCACCTGCTCGACATAGGTGCGTGCGTACTGCTCGACCTCTTCGGCCGACAGGCGGGGCCGGGTCGCCGACTTGCCGGACGGGTCGCCGACCCGCGCGGTGAAGTCGCCCAGGATCAACACGGCCGTGTGGCCGAGCTCCTGGAACTGCCGGAGTTTGCGCAGGACTACGGCGAAGCCGAGGTGGATGTCGGACGCCGTCGGGTCGATGCCCAGTTTCACCCGCATCGGCGTACCGGCTTCGAGCCGGGCGCGCAGGTCGGCTTCGCTGATCAGGTCGACCGTGCCCGACGTGAGGATGCGGAGCTGCTCGTCGACGGGAAGCACGGCGCCGAACGCTAGCAAGCCGTGTTCGGTGGTCGCCCTCACTTCGGCGCAGGATACCTGCGCCGACCCTGCGGGACGATCGGGACTCCGTGCTCGCTCGTCTTCGCTCGCTCGCTCCCCGGCACCATCCGGCCAGGGCTCCGCTTCATCTCCTGCCTCGATGGTCGAGTTCCGCTACGCCCTCCCGGCCGTCCGGCCAGGGCTCCGCTTCATCTCCTGCCTCGATGGTCGAGTTCCGCTACGCCCTCCCGGCCGTCCGGCCAGGGCTCCGCTTCATCTCCTGCCTCGATGGTCGAGTTCCGCTACGCCCTCCCGGCCGTCCGGCCAGGGCTCCGCTTCATCTCCTGCTGACATTGGGGTCGCCGGGGACGAACCAGCGCCAGGGATGGTCGGCGCCGCGCTCGGGATGCAGGCCGACGCGGGCGGATCGGCCCGGGCGGCGCGGCGGCGCGACGCCGTCGTCGAGGATGCGGACGGGACCGCACACGAGGTCGGCACCGTCGAACGAGCGATCGAGCCCGAACGCCTGGGCGAGCTTCGCGGGACCCGAGCACAGGTCGCGCTCGCGCCGAGCCTTCGTGCGCCGGTCCTGCATCACCACGAGACCGCTCAACGGTGCACCCGCCCGCAGCAGCACCGCGCTCGCGACACCCTGCGTGCCACAGACGACGTTCGCGCACCAGTGCATGCCGTACGTGAAGTAGACGTACAGACGGCCGGGAGGCCCGAACATCGTCGCGTTGCGCGGCGTCATCCCCCGGAACGCGTGACTACCCGCGTCCTCGGAGCCTGCGTACGCCTCGACCTCTACGACACGGGCGCGCACGACGGTACCGTCGGCCTCGCGATGTTCGAGCACCTTGTTCAACAGCTCCGGCGCCACCGCGCGCGCGTCGCGGGCGTAGAAGCGACGCGGCAGCACCCGGGAACGCATCAGCCGTCGAGCCACACCTGCTGTGCGGCGAGCCGGGACTTGGCCTGCTTGAGCTGCTCGACCATCGGCTTCGGGCCCGCACCCCCCGGCGTCGTGCGCCGCTGGACCGCGACACCCGGCTCGAGCAGCGGGAGCGCTTCGGGACCCAGGTGCGGTTCGGTCATCACCAACTCGTCGAGCGGCACGCCGCGCTCCGACGACTGGCGCACGAGGTTGCCCACGATCGCATGGGCCTCACGGAACGGCATCCCGCCGCGCACGAGCTCCTCGGCCAGGTCGGTGGCCGACGAGCTTGGCGTGTCGGCGGCGGCCTGCATCCGTTCGGGGACGAACTCGCACGTGGTCAGCAGGCCGGTCATGGCGCTCAACGTCAGCGCGCAGGTGTCGACGGCGTCGAACAAGGGCTCCTTGTCTTCCTGGAGGTCGCGGTTGTACGCGAGCGGGAGGCCCTTGAGCGTGGCGAGCAGGCCCGTGAGCTGACCGATCACTCGGCCGGCCTTCCCACGCGCGAGCTCGGCGATGTCGGGGTTCTTCTTCTGGGGCAGCATCGACGACCCGGTCGAGTACTCGTCGGCGAGGCGGAGGAACCCGAACTCCTCGCTCGACCAGAGCACGATCTCCTCGCCGAGGCGCGACAGGTGCACCTGGGTGAGTGCCAGCACGAACAACGCCTCGGCCACGAAGTCCCGGTCCGCCACCGCGTCCAGCGAGTTGTCGAACCGTTTGGCGAAGCCGAGCTCGTCGGCGACGCGGTCGGGGTCGAGCGGCAGGCTCGACCCGGCCAGGGCGCCCGCACCGAGTGGCGACACGTCGACGCGTACGAGGGCGTCGCGCCAGCGGTCGACGTCGCGGGCGAACGCCCACACGTGCGCGAGCAGATGATGGCCGAGCAGGACCGGCTGGGCGCGCTGGAGGTGCGTGTAGCCCGGCACGTACGTGTCCTCGGCCTCCTCGGCCCGCCGCACGAGGACACGCTGGAGCTCGTGGATTCGACGCGCGACAGCGCGGCCCTCGCGACGCAGGAAGAGTCGAAGGTCGAGCGCGACCTGGTCGTTGCGGCTCCGGCCGGTGTGCAACTTCGCGCCGGCCGGGCCGGCGAGCTCGGTGACCCGGCGCTCGATGGCCGTGTGGATGTCCTCGTCGGTCGGCGCGAACGCGAACGTCCCCGCGGCGAGCTCCTCACCACAACGGTCGAGCGCGGCGACGACGATCACGCGCTCCTCCTCGGTGAGGAGCCCGACCTTCGTGAGCATGTTCACGTGGGCCCGGGAACCTGCGAGGTCGTCGGTGGCGAGCCGCCGGTCGAACTCCAGGCTCACCGTGAACGCGAGCAGCTCGTCGGACGGACCGGCTCCGAAGCGGCTGTGCCACAACGGCTGCCCGGTGACGGGCACGCCCTCACCCCCGGGGTTCACGCGGACCCCGCCCCGCGGCGGGGAGCTCCCTGCCGGCGCGCCCACGTCTCCACCGACAGCCCCCACAGCCGGACGAAGCCCTCGGCGTGCTCGTGGTCGAACGCGTCGTCGGCCTCGTAGGTGGCGAGGGCGTAGTCGTAGAGCGCGGCGTCGGCCCGGCGCCCGTTCGGGAAGCAGCGGCCCGGTTCCAGGCGGAGCCGGACGTCACCGGTGACGTGCCGCTGTGACGAGTCGACGAACGCGTCGAGCGCCTCCTTCAGCGGCGAGAACCACAGGCCGTCGTAGACGAGCTCGGCGTAGCGTGGTTCGAGGCGGGCCTTCTCCCTCATGAGATCACGCTCCATCGTGATCGACTCGAGGTCCGCGTGCGCCGTGATGAGCGCGAGCGAACCCGGGCACTCGTAGGTCTCCCGGCTCTTGATCCCGACGCGGCGGTTCTCGACCATGTCGAGCCGGCCGTAGCCGTAGCTCCCGGCCAGGTCGTTCAGGGCACCGAGCAGCTCGAACGCGGGCATCGTCTTCCCGTCGAGCGAGACCGGCACACCCCGGTCGAAGCCGACGACGACCTCCGTCGGCTCGCCCGGCGCGTCGGCGACGTCGCGCGTCATCTCGTACACGTCGGCAGGGGGCGCCGCCCAGGGATCCTCCATCTCCCCGCACTCGATCGCCCGCCCGACGAGGTTCTCGTCGACCGAGTACGGCTTCGACTTCGTGACGGTGATCGGGATCTCGTGACGCCGTGCGTATTCGATGCAGTCGTCGCGGGTCATGCCCCAGACCCGCACCGGCGCCAGCACCTCCAGGTCGGGGGCCAGCGCGCGGGTCGAGACCTCGAAGCGAACCTGGTCGTTGCCCTTGCCGGTGCATCCGTGCGCGACCGCGTCGGCCCGGTGCTGCCTGGCCGCGTGCACGAGGTGCTTGGCGATCACCGGCCGCGACAGCGCCGAGACGAGGGGGTACTTGCCCTCGTACAGCGCGTTCGCGCGCAGGGCCGGCACGACGTACTCGTCGGCGAACTCGGCCCGCGCGTCCACGACGATCGCGTCGACCGCGCCGGCGGCCAGCGCCCTCTGCCGGACGTCCTCCCAGTCGTTGCCGGACGCGTTCGGGTTCTGCCCCACGTCGGCGGCCAACGCGATCACCTCGGCACCCCACTCCTCGCGGATCCATCGCACGGCCACCGAGGTGTCGAGACCCCCGGAGTACGCCAGCACCACTCGCTTCGCCATCGTCATTCCTTCTCCGTCTCCCCCGCTGCCGACCGGAGCCCATGGCGCCGAACGACGAGAGGAACCTCCTACTCGATCCGATTCTGTTGCCGTTTCCAGTCCAGCGGTCAGAGCCCGGCCATGGCCGCCAGCTCGTCGGCCACCCGGCGGCCCGGCGCGTGCTCCGCGCACACCAGCAGCAACGTGTCGTCGCCCGCCACGGTACCCAGCACGTCGGGGAACCCCGAACGGTCGAGCGCCGAGGCCACCACGTGCGCGCTCCCCGGCGGGGTCCGCAACACGACGAGGTTCCCGCTGTACGCCACCTCCACCACGAACTCCCCCATCACCCGCCGCAGGTGGTCCTCCGGCGCGGCGCGCTCCTTGGCGTGCTCGGGCACCGCGTAGGCCATCGTGCCGCCCGGGATGCGGACCTTCACGGCACCGAGCTCCTCCAGGTCGCGGCTGACCGTCGCCTGGGTCGCGACGACACCGTCGCCGGCCAACAGTTCCACCAGCTGCGCCTGGCTCGACACCGGCTGCTCCTCGAGCATCCGGGCGATCCGGTGCTGGCGCTGAGGCTTCCCGAGCGTGGTCATGACCCGGTCTCCTGTCCGACGGTGCCCGCTTCGATGAGTGCGGCGAACAACGCCCGCGCCGCGTGCATCCGGTTCGCCGCCTGCTGCCACACGACCGACCGGTCGCCATCGATCACCGCGGCCGCGACCTCTTCCCCCCGGTGCGCCGGCAGGCAGTGCATGAAGACGGCGTCGCGACCCGCGGCGGTGAGCAGCCGGGGCGTCACCTGGTAGGCCGCGAACGCGGCTCTCCGCGCGGCGGCTTCGTCTTCCTGGCCCATCGACGTCCAGACGTCGGTGTAGACCGCGTCGGCACCTACCACCGCGTCGTCGGGATCGGCGACGAGCTCGATCGCCGCGCCGAGGTTGCGCGCCCGTTCCACCACGTCGTCGTCGAGCTCGTACCCCGACGGTGACGAGACGACGAACTCGACGCCCGCCAACGCCGAGGCGAACGCGAGTGACGCGGCGACGTTGTTCCCGTCGCCCACGAAGACCAGGCGGCGACCCTCGAGCTCCCCGAAACGCTCCCGCAGCGTGATGAAGTCGGCCAGCGCCTGGCAGGGATGGGCCCGATCGGAGAGGAGGTTGACGACGGGCACGTCCACCGCCGCGCTCATGGCCTCGAGGGTGGCGTGGTCGAAGACCCGGGCCGCGACGAGGACGCAGTACGACGCGAGCGTGCGCGCGACGTCCTCCACCGACTCGCGCACGCCGAGCCCCACTTCCTCGCCGCGGAGGTAGACGGGGTGGCCACCCAGCCCGACGACGGCCATCTCGCTCGAGACGCGCGTCCGGGCCGAGGGCTTCTCGAACAGCAACGCCACGCCGCGCCCGGACAGCACCTGCGGGACCTGGCTCGGGTCGCGCTTCCAGGTCTCCGCCGACGCGAGGATCCGTTCGAACCCGATCGCGTCGAGGTCGTCGATCTCGAGCAGGCGACGTTCGGCCGTCTTCACGGCCGCCCCACCAGGGATCCCAGGACCCGTTGCACTATGGCCACCGCGGCGTCGATCTCGTCGTCGGTCACGAGCAGCGACGGTGCGAACCGCAGTGCGTGCGGCGTGACGGCGTTGACCACCAACCCGGCTGCGAGGCACGAGTCGGCGACGGCGCTCGCGTCGAGCCCGGCGTCGAGCTCGGCCGCGACGAGCAGTCCGAGACCCCGCACGTCCCGCACACCGGCCAGGCCCGCCAGCGACTTAGTGAGGCGCTCCCCGGCCCGTTCCGAACGCGCCGGGACGCCTTCACGCTCCATCACGTCGAGCACCGCGAGCGCGGCCCGGGCCGCGAGGGGCTGCCCGCCGAAGGTCGTCGCGTGGTCACCGGGACGGAACGCGCTCGCGATCTCGGCGCGAGCCCAGCAGGCACCGATCGGCATCCCGTTGCCCAACGCCTTCGCCACCGTCACCACGTCGGGGCGGATGCCGGCGTGCTCGAACCCGAACCAGCGGCCCGTACGGCCCAACCCGGCCTGAACCTCGTCGAGCACCAGCAGGGTCTCACGTTCGTCGCACAGGCGGCGCACGGCCTCGAGGTACCCGGGTGGTGCCGGGACCACCCCGCCCTCGCCCTGGACCGACTCGAGCAACACCGCGCAGACCCGTTCGTCGAGCGCGCCGGCCAGCGCGCCGGCGTCGCCGTAGGCGACCTGACGGAACCCTTCCGGCAGCGGCCGGAACGTCTCCTGCTTCTGCGGCTGGCCGGTGGCCGCCAGCGTGGCCAGCGTGCGGCCGTGGAACGAACCGTACGCGGACACCACGTGGAACCGCTCCGGACCACCGTGTGCCTGCCCGTACCGCCGCGCCAGCTTGATCGCGCACTCGTTGGCCTCGGCCCCCGAGTTGGCGAAGAACACCCGGCCACCGCCACCGAGCAGGACGTCGAGCCGGGCCGCCAGTCGCGGTTGGTGCTCGGTGAAGTAGAGGTTCGACACGTGGAGCAGCGTCGACGCCTGCTCGGCGATGGCGGCCGCGACCTCCGGCTGCGCGTGGCCGAGCGACGTCACGGCAAGACCGCTCAGGAAGTCGAGATACTCCCTGCCGTCGGCGTCGTAGAGCTTCGACCCCTCGCCGCGCACGAACACGACGGGCCGGCGCGCGTAGGTGGCCATGACGTGCGTCTCGTCGAGCGCCATGACGTCCGCACCGGTCGACTCCCCCCTGCTCATGGGTAGACCATCTCCATGGTCGCCCTCGCTGCTCGCCGGGACACCCGGCTCGCGGACGTTCGGGACTCCATGCTCGCTCGCCTGTCTCGATTGCTGCGCTCGCTGCTCGCCGGGACACCCGGCTCGCTGACGCTCGACTTCGCTTGCTCGCTCGCCGCGTGCGTCATGGGTAGACCATTGTCCCTACTCCTTCGCGGGTGAAGAACTCGAGGAGGAGGGCGTGCGGGACGCGGCCGTCGAGGATGTGGGCCCGGGCCACACCGTTGCGCAGCGCCGAAGCGCACGACTCGACCTTCGGGATCATCCCCTCCGAGAGCGCACCGCTTCCCATCAGCTCCTCGAGGTCGTCGACGCCGAGGCGGGAGATCAACGACGACTCGTCGGGCCACGAGCGGTACAGCCCGGCGACGTTCGTGAGGTAGACGAGCTTCTCGGCACCGAGCGCCTCCGCGATCGCCCCGGCTACCGCGTCGGCGTTGATGTTGTAGGCCTGCCCGGCCTCGTCGACGGCGACGGTGGCCACCACCGGGATCAGCTCCTCGCTGATCAGCCGTTCGAGGATCGATGGGTCCACCTGGTG
Organism: Acidimicrobiia bacterium; assembly: GCA_046331155.1. Taxonomy (GTDB): domain Bacteria; phylum Actinomycetota; class Acidimicrobiia; order IMCC26256; family CAWATG01; genus JAXLRK01. Next base: position 1,856,333 of record JAXLRK010000001.1, on the reverse strand, counting down.
CACGTCGCCCACGAAGCCCAGCTCGGGATCGGACGCGATCGCGGTCAGCAGCCCGGCGTCCTCGCCCGAGAGGCCGACCGCGTACGAACCGTGCCGGTTCAGCGCGGCGACGATCTCGCGGTTGACCTTGCCGACGAGCGCCATGCGCACGATGTCGACCGTCTCGGCGTCGGTGACCCGCCGGCCGTCGACGAACTCGGGCTCCTTGCCGAGCCGGCGCATGAGCTCCGAGATCTGCGGGCCGCCACCGTGCACCACGACCGGATTCATGCCGACGAGCCGCATGAGGACGACGTCCTGCGCGAAGAGGTCGGCCAGCGCAGGGTCCTCCATCGCGTTGCCGCCGTACTTGACGACGACCGTCTTGCCGCTGAACTCCCGGATGTACGGCAACGCCTCCGCGAGCACCGCGGCCTTCTCCCCCGCATGCGCGAGCCGACCTGTCTCCATTGTCGCCCTCACTCCGGCGCCGGGATACCCGTCGCCGGCCCTTCGGGCCGTTCGGGACTCCGTGCTCGCTCGACTCCGCTCGCTCGCCAGCGCATCGCGCCGACTGCGAACTGGCAACCACCTAGCTTTCCAGCCGCGACCATCTCAACTCGTTCCCATGTTCTCGTCGACGTAGGCGTGGGTGAGGTCGGTGGTGAGGATCGTGGCCTCGTCGGGACCGGCGTGGAGGTCGCAGACGATCTCGACGTCACGGCCCTGCATCGAGACCGCCAGCGCGGCGGCGTCGTGCGGCGCGGCAATGCCCTCGTGGCAGACGAGCACACCGTTGTACGAGATGTCGACCGCGTCGGGCTTGAAGCGGGCACCGCTCGCGCCGAGCTCGGAGAGCACCCGACCCCAGTACGGATCGGAGCCGTAGAGCGAGCACTGCACGAGCTGGCTGTTGGCGACGCCGCGCACGGCGAGTCGTGCCTCCTTCTTGGAGCGGGCGCCGCGCACGACGACGCGGGCTCGCTTCGTCGCGCCTTCGGCGTCGTTCACCATCTGTTCGGCCAGGCTCACGCACACGTCGGTCAGCGCGCCGGTGAACGCGTGGAAGGCCGCACCGCCGGGCGTCAGCGGCCGGTTCCGCGCCGCGCCGCTCGCCAGGACGAGCACCGTGTCGTTGGTGCTCGTACAGCCGTCGACGCTGATCTGGTTGAAGGACCGGCCGACGGCCTGCTCCAGCGCGGCGTTGAGCGCGGTGCGCTCCAGCGCGACGTCGGTTGTGACCACTACGAGCATGGTCGCCATCGCGGGAGCCAGCATCGCCGCGCCCTTGGCGATCCCACCGACCGTCGCCACCAGCCCGCCGCCGAGGTCGACCGGTGCCGTGGCGGTCTTGCGCACGGTGTCGGTCGTGAGCATGGCGTCGGCCGCGGCATCCGAACCTGCGGCGTCGCCTCGTAGCAGGTTCGTCAGCGATGGGATCCCCTGCTCGACCGGCGCCATCGGCATCGGGATGCCGATGAGACCGGTGGAACAGACGAGCACGTCGTCGAGTGCGCAGCCGAGGCCGGAAGCAGTCAACTCGCACATCCGCAGCGCATCCCGCCGCCCCGGTTCGCCCGTCGCCGCGTTGGCGTTGCCCGAGTTGACGATGACAGCGGCGGCACGACCGCTGCGCAGGTGCTGTCTCGAGACCTGCACCGGCGCCGCCTGCACGAGGTTCGACGTGAACACGCCCGCGGCGACGACCGGCTGCCGGGACGCCGTCGCGACCAGCGCGAGGTCGGGCGCACCCGACGCCTTGATCCCGCCGGCGACCCCGAACGCCTCGAAGCCCTTGGCGGCGGTGACGCTCACGGCAGCACCCCGACCGGCGACAACCCGGCGGCCTCGGGCAGGTCGAGCAGGAGGTTGGCGGCCTGGATCGCCTGGCCGGCGGCTCCCTTGACGAGATTGTCCTCGGCCGCGATCGCGAGGACCGTGCCCGTGCGCTCGTCGAAGCGCACGGTCGTGTGCACGGCGTTCGACGTGACGGTGGGCTTGCTCGACGGTGGCTCGTCGAGCACGGTCACGAACGGCTCGCCCGTGTAGAACTCGCGGTACTGCGCGAGCAGCTCGGCAGTCGACAGCCCGGCGATGGCCGGCCGGGCGGTGCACGTCGCGACGATCCCGCGCGTCATCGGCACGAGGTGCGGCGTGAACAACACGGTGACCACGCTGTCCGCGACGCGACCGAGCGCGAGCTCGATCTCCGCCGTGTGGCGATGGGTGAGCAACCCGTACGGGCTGACGTTCTCGTTCGCCTCCGAGTAGAGGCTCGGCGCCGACAGGCCGCGTCCCCGACCCGAGACGCCCGAGCAGGCGTTGACCACGATGCCGGTGCGCTCGATCGTGCCGGCGGCGATCAACGGCGCGAGCGCGATCGTCGCCGCGGTCGGGTAGCAACCGGGCGCGGCGACGTGCCGGTGGGCACGGATGTCGGCGCGGAAGAGCTCGGGGAGGCCGAACGCAAAGGCGTCGAGCAGCTGCGGGGCGGCGTGGTCGTCGCCGTACCACTGCCGGTACGCGCCGGCCGGGAGGCGGAAGTCGGCTCCGAGGTCGACGACGTGGCCGACGTCGTCCACGATGTCGGGAACGAGCCGTTGCGACTCGCCGTGCGGCAGCGCGAAGAACACGAGGTCGAGGCCGGCGAAGTCGGCCGGCTCGAACCGGCGGTACGTGAGGGAGCCGTACGCCCCGACCAGGGACGGGTACAGCGACCCGACCGCGGCGCCGGCGTTCGAGTCGGCCGTGACCGCGACGACCTCCACGTCGGGGTGCGCGGCGAGCAGCCGGAGGAGCTCCGCCCCCGTGTACCCCGAACCTCCGACCAGACCGGCGCGGATCGCCATGACGAATGACTATACAGCAACATGAATAGCCTTTCGACCCGGCGGCCGGGTTCCGCCGCCCGGCGTCGGGAGCCCGGCCGTGGCTCCCGACGCGGCAGCGGAGGGTGGCGGCGTGGGCGGACGCAACGGCGTCGATCGCCTGCCGCCGCAGCGTGCCCACCTCCTCGTCGGTGAGCGTACGGTCCGGCGCCCGGAACCGCAGCGCGAACGCGAGGCTCACCCGCCCCGCGCCGAGTGACTCGGAACGGAACACGTCGAAGCACCGGACGTCTTCGAGCAGCGCGCCGCCCGCCTCCCGCAACGTCCGGGCCACGGCGGCGGCCGGTACCGAATCCGCCAGGACGAAGGCCAGGTCGATGCCCGACGCAGGAAAGCGCGACACGTCGACGAACTGCCGATCGGTCCGCGTCCCGGCGAGCAGCGCGTCGAGGTGAACCTCGACCGCCACGACCGGGCCCGTCACGCCGAACGCCCCCACGACCTCGGGCGCCACCTCCCCGAGGTGGCCGACCACCGCGCCGTCGACCACGACCTCTGCCGCACGCGCCGGGTGCAGCCCGGGCGCGCCGGCCGGAGCCAGGCGGAGGTCCGCGAGACCGAGCGCCTGCCCCAGCGCGTGGACACAGTCGACCACGTCGTACACGTCGGCCGGACGATCGGCCTCGACGGGACGCCGCACGACCGTGCCGGCCAGGACGATCGCCAGGTGGTCGCGCTCGTCGGGCAGCACCTGGCCCCCGGGCGGGGCGCGGAACACGTGACCGAGCTCGAAGAGCGAGACGTCGGGCAGGCCGTGCGCGTCGTTGTGCGCGACCGCCCGCAGCAACCCGGGCAGGATGCACGGCCGCAGGACCGACTCCTCCGCCCGGAGCGGGTTCGCGGCCTCGACCACGTGGTCTCCGTCGACGCCGAACGCGGCGAGGTCGGCGGGCGCCATCAACGACAGCGTGAACGCCTCCGAACAGCCGAGGCCCACCAGCGTGTCGGCCACCAACCGGCGCTCCCGCTGACGCACGGTCAGGCCCACCCGCCCACCGGTCGACCGGGGCAACGACCGCGGGATCTCGTTGTACCCGACGCGCCGCGCGACCTCCTCGACGAGATCGATCTCGCGTTCGAGGTCGGGCCGGAAGGTCGGCACGATCGCGTCGAACCCGCCGTCCCGGGCGTCGAGCTCGATGCCGAGCGGTTCGAGCGACGCGCTCACCGCCGCATCGTCGAGGTTGGTGCCGAGCAACGCGTTGACGCGCGCGGTGCGCACCGTGACGCGCGGCCGGCCGATCGGCGCGGGGTACACGTCGAGCGCGCCCTCCGACGGCGTCGCGTCCGCGACCTCGACGAAGAGCTGCATCGCGCGATCGGCCGCCGTGGGCACGCCGTTCGGGTCCGTCCCGCGCTCGAACCGGGCGCTCGACTCGCTGCGCAGGCCCAGGCGTTTCGAGCTCTTCGAGATCCCCATGGGCTGGAAGTACGCCGACTCGAGCAGGATCTCGGTGGTCGAGTCGGAGACCTCCGACGTGCTCCCCCCCATGATGCCGGCGATCGCCTGCGGGGCGCGGCGGGCGTCGCAGATGAGGAGGTCCTCGGCGGAGAGCGTGCGCTCCACGCCGTCGAGCGTGATCATCCGCTCGCCTTCTGCGGCGCGGCGTACGACGATGCCGCGGCCGTCGAGCCGGCCGAGGTCGAAGGCGTGGAGCGGCTGGCCGAGCTCGAGGAGCACGTAGTTCGTGACGTCGACCGCGTTCGAGATGGGCCGCATCCCGCCCAGCGTCAGCCGGCGCGCCATCCACGCCGGCGACGGGCCCATCGACACCCGAGCAACGCGGGCGAGGTAGCGCGGGCAGCGCTCGGGGTCCTCGACCTCGACCGTGACGTCGGAGCCGGCGACCCCGTCGAGCGACGACGGAGGCGGGGACGACGGCGTGAACGGCAGGCCGAAGTGCGCGGCGAGGTCGCGCGCGACGCCGATCACCGACATGGCGTCGGGCCGGTTCGGCGTGATCGACAGGTCGAACACGACGTCGTCGAGGCCGAGCACGGCGCGCAGGTCGGCGCCGAGCTCGCTCGACGGGTCGAGCGCCAGGATGCCGGCGTGGTCGTCCGACAGGTCGAGCTCCCTCGCCGAGCACAACATGCCGTCGGAGACCACACCCCGTATCTTGCGCCGCTCCAGCGTGAGGCCGCCCGGCAGCGTCGCGCCCACGGGAGCGAACGGCACGACCATCCCGACTTCGATGTTCGGCGCGCCGCACACGACGCGCGTCTGGCCGGCCCCGAAGTCGACGTCCGCGAGGCGGAGCTTGTCGGCGTCGGGGTGCGAGACGATGTCGAGGATCCTGGCCACGACGACGCCGCGGATCTCCCTGCCCGGCTCCTCGACGGCCTCGACCTCCAGGCCCAGGTTGTCGAGCGCCTCCGCGATCACGCGCGCCGGCACGTCGAGCGGCGTGAAGTCACGGATCCAGGAGAGCGGTGTGCGCATCGTTCGGTCGGTCTCGTGTCGTCGGTCGGCGTCAGTACTGGTGAAGGAAGCGGAGGTCGTTGTCGAAGAACGTCTTGATCGGGTTCACGCCGTAGCGCAGCATCGCCATGCGCTCGAGCCCGAAGCCGAACGCGAAGCCCGAGTAGACCTCGGGGTCGATGCCGACGGCGCGGAACACGTTGGGGTCCACCAGCCCGCAGCCGCCCAGCTCGATCCAGCCCGTGTGCGAGCAGACGCGGCAACCCGAGCCGTGACAGAAGACGCAGCCGACCGCGAACTCGGCCGACGGCTCGGTGAACGGGAAGAACGACGGGAGCAGGCGGGCGGTGACGGACTCGCCGAAGTACGCGCTCGTGAAGGCCTCGATGGTGCCGGCCAGGTCGCCGAAGGTGATGCCCTCGTCGACCACGAGACCTTCGATCTGGTGGAAGACGGGCGAGTGGCGCGCGTCGAGCGTCTCGTTGCGGTAGGTGCGGCCGGGTATGACGGCGTAGATGGGCGGCGACTGGGTCTCCATCACCCGGATCTGCACCGGCGACGTGTGCGTGCGCAACAGCACCTGTTCGGGCTCCCCGAGCTTCACGTACAGGGTGTCCTGCATGGCGCGGGCCGGGTGCCCGGGTGGGAAGTTGAGCGCCTCGAAGTTGTGCCAGTCGTCCTCGACCTCGGGCCCCTCGGCCACCTGATAGCCGAGGGCGACGAAGACGTCCTCCAACTCGCGTTGGACCTGCGTGACGAGGTGGAGGTGCCCGCGGCCGCGGCCGTGCGAACCCAGCGTGACGTCGAGCCGGTCGCGTTCGATGCGCGCCGCCGATTCCGCGGCCTCGAGCTCCACGCGACGGGCTTCGACCAGACCGGCCACCGCCGCCCGGTACGCGCCGACGGCCTGGCCGGCCGCAGGGCGGTCACCGGCGTCGAACGCCTTGATCGCCTTCTGCACGTCGGTGAGCTTCGACCGGCCGCCCACGAGATCGCGCTCGAGCGCGTCGAGCGCGTCGAGCGACGAGACCGCCGGCACCTCGGTGTGGGCCCGCGCCAGCTCGCCGTCGAGCAGCGCGCGCGCATCCGCGAGGTTCACGGCACTCTCCCGCCCGCTGCGCCCCCACCCGCTGTGTCGCCGCCGCCCCGCGCCCGGAACTGCCGTGCGAACTCGAAGCACAGCACCGTCGCGGCCATCGCCACGTTGATCGACTCGGCATCGCCAACCATGGGGATCGTGATCGTGTCGTCGAGCGGCAGCGTGTCGGCCAGCCCCCGGGCCTCGTTCCCCAGCACGACGGCGACGGACCCGGTGAGATCGGCGCGGTCGTAGGGCGTGCCGTCGGCCGGCCGGGTGCCGTACCGCCGCCAGCCCCTCGCACCGAGCGCGTCGAGCACCACCACCGGGTCGTCTGCCTCCACCACGCGAACACCGAAGATCGCCCCCGCCGAGGACCGCACGACCTTCGGGTTGTACGGGTCGACCGACGAGCCGCAGAACACTACCCCGGCCGCCCCGGCGGCCTCGGCGCTGCGCAGCATGGTTCCCGCGTTGCCCGGGTCCGCGACGTCGACGGCCACCAGGACGAGACCCGGAGCTAGTTCGTCGACCCTCGCCTTCGTCGCCGGAGCGACGGCCAGTACCGGCTGCGGCGTCACCGTCGAGCCGACCCGTTCGAGCACGCCCTCCTTGAGCTCGTAGACCGGGATCCCCGCGACGCGGATGCGGTCGCACAGCGCGGCGAAGGCCCGATCGGCACCCGGCCCGACGTACACACCCTCGATCGCAACCCCGCGTTCGAACGCCGCCGCGACCGCGCGCGGGCCCTCGACCACGAACGCCCGCTCCGCCTGCCGGGCCTTCGGATCGCGCAGGAGCCCCCGCAACCGCCGCACCCGGGAGCTCGAGCGACCCAGGCGCGCGTCACCGTCGCGCATCGGACGTGGCGACGAGGCGATCAGGCGGCGTCGAGGGCCTGCTTGGCGGTGGAGACCAGCGCACCGAACGCGGCCCCGTCGCGGACGGCGAGGTCGGCGAGGATCTTGCGGTCCACGTCGACGTCGGCCGCCTTGAGACCGGCGATGAACTGCGAGTACGCGATTCCGTGCTCACGGCACGCCGCGTTGATGCGAACGATCCAGAGGCGCCGGAACTCGCCCTTGCGGGCGCGGCGGTCGCGGTAGGCATAGCGCAACGAGTGCATCACCTGCTCGTTGGCCTTGCGGAAGTGACGGCTGCGCGCCCCGCTGTACCCCGACGCCTCCTCCAACACCGCGCGGCGGTGCTTCTTGCCGTTGACCGAACGCTTGACTCGTGCCATGACCCTTCGACTCCTCTGCGAACTCCGGCGGTGGACCTGCTGCGGTGCGGCCCGTTCCTACCGGCCGAGCATCCGCTCGACGTGCTTGCGGTCCCCGCCCGTCACCTCGGCCCCGCGCCCGAGGCGGCGGGTGCGCTTCGACGGCTTCTTCTCCAGCAGGTGCGCGCGGAACGCCTTCCGCCGACGGATCTTGCCCGTGCCGGTCACCTTGAACCGCTTCGCGGCACCGCGGTGCGTCTTCATCTTCGGCATCAGCTCGCTCCTGCCTGGGCCCGGTCGGCGGCCCCTTCCGCGGCACCCGGCGCCGGCACCGCGGGAGCGGTGGGTGGGCGGGTGCTCGCCTTCTTCTTCTCCGGTTTCTTCGTGGGGTGCAGCACCATCGTCATGTTGCGCCCGTCCTGCTTCGGCGCGGCCTCCACGATCGCGACCTCGCTCACGTCGCCGGCGACGCGCTCGAGGATCCGCAGGCCCAGCTCCGGATGGGCCATCTCGCGACCCCGGAACATGATCGTGAGCTTGACCTTCGCGCCTTCGCCGAGGAAGCGCTCCACGTGCTTCATCTTCGTGGTGTAGTCGTGCTCGTCGATCTTGGGCCGGAACTTCATCTCCTTGATGACCACGTTGGTCGTCTTCTTGCGCGACTCCTTGCGCCGCTGCTCCTGGTCGTACTTGTACTTGCCGAAGTCCATGATCCGGCAAACGGGCGGGTTGGCGTTGGCCGCGACCTCCACCAGGTCGAGCTCGAGCTCCCGTGCCATCGCCAGGGCCTCGGGCAGGGGCCTCACGCCCAGCCGTTCGCCCTCCGCGGACACGAGGAACACCTCGCGTGCTCGGATGCGGTCGTTGATCCTGGCGTCGGTCGCAGCGATGAGCATCACCTCGTGTCGGTCGGCCGCCGCCGGACGCGCCGACGGCGGACACGGGAAAGCGTCCGCCGTCGTGCCGGCGCGGGTCGCGCCGGCGTTCCGTGACGGACCCGGTCGCACCGACCCGCTTCCCGCCTCCGGAGCTTCCGCCTGCGAAGGACGTGTCGTAGGGTGAGTGGCCGGGTGGGGACCTGCGGCATCCTTCGCCGGCGACGCCGGCTCCGGTGCCCGATCCCGCTTCCCCAGTTCGGTTGTCGAGGCGAAGGATACCAGCGTGAGCAGCTTGTGGACACCTTCCGGCGAGCACACCCCGGGGGATTCCGGCGAGTCCGGGCCGGCCCCCGCCACCCCACCCGGCGGCCCGGCCGCGGGCGCGCCCACGGAAGCCGAGCTGGCGGCAGCCGAGGAGTTGGCCCGGATGCGGGCCGAGCTGGCCGCCACCCCCGTCGTCGACATCGTGGCCAACCACGTGATCGGGCTCTGGCAGCTCGCGATCCTGCACCTCGGGCTCGACGGCGACGGCCCGCAGAATCTCGCCGAGGCCTCGCTGGCGATCGACGCCGTCGGTGCGATCGTCGACGGCCTGGGCGACCGCATGCAGGACCACGCCCAGCCGCTGCGCGACGCGCTGGCCCAGCTCCGGCTCGCCTACGTGCAGGTCGCGCAGACCGTGCGGCCCGGCGCCGGGGGCGAGTAGCCCGACCTTCCTCGTTCTTTCGATGGATTCCCCCGATAGTTCGGGGATTTCCTCGAAAGAACGATGCTCACGGGGCTCCCACCCGGACCTGGAACATCACCGGCCAGTTCTTGCCGGTGAGCCACAGGACGTCGGCCGGGTCGCCCGGCCGGTGCGCGATCCCGTTCAGGACGTCGCGGAACGGCACGTTCGCGGCGCGGTGCAACTCCGACGCGTCGACGACCCCGGTGACGCGACCCGTCCGCAGGTCGATGCGGTCTATCGAATCGGTCGGGAACACGTTGGCGTACGCCGTGTTCCCGACGACCTCGAGCTCGTTCAACCCGGTCGCGGCGGCGGCGCCGTTGCGCACCCGGACCGTCCCGCGGACGCGGTAGTCACGCGGATCGAGGAGCACGAGGCGGTCCGAGCCGTCCGACATCACGAGGCGACGGCGGGCGTTCCACCTGGCGAGCCCCCACCCCTCGCCGGCGTACGTGAACGCCTTCTCGCGGCGGAAGGATCGCGTCGCCCACGACCACGCACGGTTTTCGCGGTACGTGAGCTGCACGAGGTGGCGCGGGTCGGAGAACGCGAGCCCCTCGCCGAAGTCCTTGCCGGGCAGTGACGCCCGGCGCAGGACGCGGCCGGTCGCGAGCTCGACCTCGCGGAGCTCGGAGTCGCCGTAGAGCCCGGTGCTCTCGTAGAGCCGGCTCCGGTCCGCGAAGACCAAACCCTCGGTGAACGCGTCGCGGTCGTGCGGCCGGGTCGCGAGCACCTCGACCTTCAACGCCTGCGGCGCCGGCTCCGGCTCGGGCCGAGGTGGCGTCACCTCGGGTGCGGGTGCGACAGCAGGTGACGCCCCGACGGGCCGAACGTCGATCGCCACGGTCACCAACGCGACCGCGACCGCGACCGCCACCACCAGCGCGACCAGGTTTCGAACGGGCCCGGTCATGCGTCGCGGATCGACGCCGCCTCCCACCGGCCACCCAGGCCCGGCGCGCGCCGGAACCGCACCGCTGCGCCCACTGCGATCGTCCGCGAGCCGTCGGCGACCTGGGTGCAGTGGAACGGGAAGCGCGTACCGTCGCCCGCCTCGATCTCGCCCAGACCGCGGTGCGCGTCGAAGGCGACGACGCGTCCGGCGAGCTGCTCCGCCATCGTTCAGTGCACGATCTTGGAGATCGGCAGCTCGATGATGCCCATCGCCCCGGCATCCTTCAGGGCCGGGATCAACGTGTTGATCGCCGACTTGGCGACGACGGTCTCGACCGCGTAACCGTCCTCGCCGAAGAGCTTCGACACGGTCGGCGACTTCAACGCCGGCAGCAGACCGATCACCGCGTCGAGCCGCGCACCGTCGACGTTGAGCTTCACCAGCACGCGACCACGCGCCTCCAGCGCGCCCGACAGCAACGTCTGGATCTGCTCCATCGCCTTGCGCTTCTCGGGGTCCGCGCACGACGCCGGGTTGGCGATGAGCTCGGTGTGGGAGACGAGGATCGTGTCGACGATCTTGAGGCCCGCGGCGCGCAGCGCCCGGCCGGTCTCGGTGATCTCGACGACGGCGTCGGCGATCTCGGGGACCTTGGCCTCGGTCGCGCCGTACGAGAGGCTGATCCGCGCGTCGATGCGGTGCTGCTCGAAGTAGCGCCGGGTCATCTCCGGGTACTCGGTGTGGACACGCACGCCCGCCGGGAGGTCGGTGACGGCCGAGATCTCCGACGAGGCGCCGACCGCGAGCACGACCCGGATCGGACGGGCGGTGGCCTTCGAGTAGTGCAGCTCGGTGAGCGTCGTCACGTCGGAGCCCGTCTCCTCGACCCAGTCGCGCCCGGTGATCCCGACGTCGAAGAGCCCGTCGGCCACGTACCGCGGGATCTCCTGCGGACGGAGGATGCGGACGTCCGCGACGCGCGGGTCGTCGATCGTCGCCCGGTAGTCGACGTCCGACGAGCGCGAGACCGCGAGATCGGCGTCCTCGAACAGTTGCAGCGTGGCGCGCTCGAGACTGCCCTTCGGGAGTACGAGGCGGAGCATCAGCGACCGGCCTCGGACGCGTACGAGCCGAGGCGACGGAGGAGGTCGACCATCTCGATCGCGGTCGCCGCGGCCTCGAATCCCTTGTTGGAGGTGTCGGGGCGGGAGCGCACCTCGGCCTGCTCGACGGTGTCCACGGTGAGGACGCCGAAGACGACCGGAACCCCCGTGTCGAGCGCGGCACGCGTGAGGCCGTCGGCGCACTGCCCGGCGACGTAGTCGAAGTGGGGGGTGTCGCCCCGGATCACGGCGCCGAGACACACGACCGCGTCGACGTCGCCGTTCGCGCCGAGCGTCTTCGCGACGAGCGGCATCTCGAACGCGCCGGGCACCCAGTACTCGCGTACCTGCGTGGGTTCGACGCCGTGGCGCGCGAATCCGGCGCGCGCGCCGTCGAGCAACGCGTTCGTGACGAAGTCGTTGAAACGGCCGCACACCACGGCGAAGCGCATGCCGACGACGTCGAAGCCACCCTCGATGTCGGTGTAGCTGCCCATCAACTTCCTCCGAGGCCCTCGTCCTCGATGTCGAGGAGATGGCCGAGCTTCGCCTGCTTGGCCCGCAGGTACGCGATGTTCTCCGTGTTCGGCACCGTGGACAGCGGGACCCGTTCGACGATCTCGAGACCGTAGCCGTCGATACCACCGTACTTGGACGGATTGTTCGTCATGAGCCGCATGGTGGAGATCCCGAGGTCGACGAGCATCTGGGCTCCGATCCCGTACTCGCGCGAGTCGACCGGGAACCCGAGCTCGACGTTGGCCTCGACGGTGTCGCGCCCCTGGTCCTGGAGCGTGTAGGCCCGGAGCTTGTGGCCGAGCCCGATGCCCCGGCCCTCGTGCCCACGCAGGTACACGACCACGCCCTCGCCCGACTCGGCGACGCGCTGGAGCGCAAGGTCGAGCTGCGAGCCGCAGTCGCAGCGCAGCGACCCGAACACGTCGCCCGTGAGGCACTCGGAGTGGACCCGCACGAGCACGTTCTCCTTGCCGGCCACCTCACCGCGCACGAAGGCGATGTGCTCGGCCCCGTCGACGAGCGACTCGAACACGTAGGCGGTGAAGTCGCCGTGCTTCGTCGGGATGCGGGCTTCCGACACGCGCCGCACCAGCTTCTCGTACCGGCGGCGGTAGCGGATCAGGTCGGCGATCGACACCATGTGCAAGTCGTGCTCGGCCGCGAACAGCTCGAGTTGCGGGACGCGCATCATCGTGCCGTCGTCGTTGACCACCTCGGCGAGGACGCCGGCCGGGTAGCACCCGGCGAGCCGGGCGAGGTCGACGGCGGCCTCGGTGTGCCCGGCGCGCTTGAGCACCCCGCCCTCCCGGTAGCGCAGCGGGAAGATGTGCCCGGGCTTCGCCAGGTCGGCCGGACGGGTCTCGTGGTCGATGAGGGTACGGATCGTGGTCGCCCGGTCGGCGGCCGAGATGCCCGTGGTCGTGTCGTGCCGGCCATCGACCGAGACGGTGAACGCCGTGCGCTGGCCCTCGGTGTTCTCCGGGCCCGACACCATGAGCGGGAGCTGGAGATCGTCGAGCCGCTCGCCGAGCAGCGGTGCGCAGATGACGCCGCTCGTGTACCGGATGATGAAGGCCATCGTCTCCGGGGTGATCTTCTCGGCGGCCATGATGAGGTCGCCCTCGTTCTCGCGGTCCTCGTCGTCGACGACGATCACGATCTCCCCGTCGGCGATCGCCTCGATGGCGGATTCGATCTTCTCGAACGGCATGTCAGGTGCTCTCCCGGTCGGGAACGGTGGCGGTCGGAACGGTGGCGGTCGGAACGGTGGCGGTCGGAACGGTGGCGGTCGGAACGGTCTCGGCGTCCATGGGCGCGGCGCCCGGGTGCAGCAGTCGCTCGACGTACTTGGCCAGCACGTCGACCTCGAGGTTGACGGGCGCGCCGGCGCGCTTGGTCCCGAGCGTGGTGACGGCGAGGGTGTGCGGGATCACCGCGATGCTGAACCGATCGTGGCCCACGCCCGCCACGGTCAGGCTGACGCCGTCGACCGTCACCGAACCCTTCTCGACGAGGTAGCGCGTGAGCCCGGCCGGCGTGGTGATCGTGATGCGCGTGGAACCGTCGGGCAACGCGGCGCGATCGACGATGACGCCCACACCGTCGACGTGGCCCTGCACGAGGTGCCCGCCGAGCCGGTCGGCCAGGCGCACGGGCCGTTCGAGGTTCACCGGGTCACCGGCTTCCAGAGCACCCAGGCACGTGCGGTCGAGCGTCTCGGCCACGGCATCGGCGGCCCACCAGCCCTCGCCGAGCTCGACGACGGTGAGACAGCAGCCGTTGACCGCGATCGACGCGCCGATCACCGCGTCGTCGAGCACGTGGGCCGCGTCGATCTCGACGCGCGCGCCGCCCGCTCGCGGCGCGACCGCACGGACGCGTCCGAGCTCCTCGACGATGCCCGTGAACATCAGCCCTCCCCCGCCGGCTCGCAGTCGATGCGTACGTCGGCGCCGATGCCGCGCGTAGCGACCATCCGCCATTCGCTCGCGCACGACAGCCCGCGGCGGCCGGCGGCCCCGAGCACGACGGGGGCGACGTACAGGGTCAGCCGGTCCAGCCGCCCGGCCTCGGCGAACGCGTCGAGCAACGTGGGGCCGCCCTCGACCAGCGCCTGGAGGACCCCGAAACGGCCCATGACCTCGAGCGCTCCGTCGAGCGACTCGGCGCGCTCGACCTTGGCGCCGGCGGCGAGCCACCCGTCGACCGCGGCGGCGCCCGCTGATTCCGAGGTGACGACGAGCGTCGGCGCGAGCGACGGGTCGAAGAGCGGTCCTCGCGCCGCCACCCGGCCGCGCCGGTCGAGGAGCACACGCAAGGGTGGCGCGAGCGGTGGTGCGACGACGTCGCGGACGGTCAGCGCCGGGTGGTCGGCCAGCGCCGTGCCCGATCCGACCACGATCGCCTGCGAATCGGCCCGCAGCTCGTGTCCCCCGGCACGTGCAGCCGCGCCCGTCAGCCAGCGTGGCGAGCCGTCGCCCACGAGCACCCGGCCGTCGAGGCTCTGCGCCAGCTTGCCGACGACGTACGGCCGCCCGGTGCGCCGGTGGTGGAGGTACGGTTCGAGCTGACGATGTACGGCGCCGGCCCCGACGCCGACCTCCACGTCGACGCCCGCGGCCCGCAGCCGCTCGACGCCTCGTCCCGCGACCTGCGGGTCCGGGTCCTCGAGGCCCAGCACGACGCGCGCGACACCCGCCTCGACCAGCGCGTCCGCGCACGGCCCGGTCCGGCCGTGGTGCGCACACGGCTCGAGCGTTACGTACGCGGTCGCGTTCCGGGCCCGCTCGCCTGCCGCCCGCAGCGCGACGATCTCGGCGTGCGGACCGCCGGGTGCCGCAGTGTCGCCCTCGCCGACGATCGCGCCGTCGCGCACGAGGACGCAGCCGACCCACGGGTTCGGTGGCGCGACGCGGCGGGCCTGCTGCGCCAGGTCGATCGCCCGTTGCATGGCGAGGTCGTCGCCCACGTCCGCTCCGTCGGTGTCGGATACGTCGACCCTCGGGCAGGGGCGCGGGAACGGGAGCAGGGGCGTGCTCGCGCACGCCGTCCGCCAACCCTCTCCCATCCGGACTCTCACCGTCGGCCCGGGCCTTGACGTCCGCTCGCCTCGTGGCCATCCGCCACGATCGGTCGTCCGTCGCACCTGGTCAACCACACGGCCGGCTGCCGTGGGCTCGCGGGCTCCCGCAGCATGCTGCGGCCACCGCCGGTCGGGACTTGCACCCAACTCCCGAGGGTTCAACCTTTTTGGAACTCGTTCTCATCGTAGCGCGGGGCCGGGCCCGGCCGCGAACGTGCGTTCAGTGCGGCCGGCCCCCGGCGAGCAATTCGAGGATGTGCCCGACCGCGGGCAGGATCACCTCGAGGCACTCGAGCGCCCCGCTCTCGGAGCCGGGCAGGTTGCAGATCAGCGCCCGGCCCGCGGTGCCGCACACGCCCCGCGAGAGCATCCCGAAGGGTCCCTCCCGGTTGCTGGCCTGCCGCATGGCCTCCGCCAGGCCGGGCGCGGACCGCTCGATCACGCTGCGGGTCCCCTCGGGGGTCAGGTCGCGGGGCCCGAAGCCGGTACCCCCGGTGGTGACGATCAAGCCCGTGAAGTGCGCGCTCATGTCGAGCAGCGCGCCCTGCACCGAGGCGACACCGTCGGCGACGACCCGGCACTCGACGACGTCGAAGCCGCTATCGGCCAGCCGCTCGGCCAGCGCGGCGCCCGACCGGTCGATGCGCACGCCTTCGTGCACGCCGTCGGACACGGTCAGGACCTTGGCCCGATGCGTCATGGGCAGATCATGCCGCACGCGACGCCTCGCACGGCGCCGCGCCGGCGCCTCGACGTGGTGTCGCGGTCAGGCCCGCGGTCAGGCCTCGCGGCGATCGACCTCGTACGCCGAGCGCCCGTGGCGCTTCGCGTGGCTCTTCATCTCGCTCGAGATGACCGACGCCTCCCACTGCGAGCGAATCTCGCGGCGGTCGGTGGTCGCGACCCCGATCGCGATGGAAACGGGCGCGTGCCGGTGACGCTCCCCGCGACGGTCCTCGGTCTCGATGAACCCTCGGGCCCGGTCCTCGTCGTCGTAGAAGGCGAGGACCCCCTCGTCGAACCGGTCGATGATCGTCCGGCACACGTTCTCGGCCACCGCCGGCGCCACGATCATCACGAAGTCGTCCCCACCGACGTGCCCGGCGAAGTTCGGCGTCGACGGGTGGGCGGCCAGGGCGTCGGTGATGAGCTTGGCGGTGAACTTGAGAAGCTCGTCGCCGCGGAGGAAGCCGTAGTGGTCGTTGAAGGCCTTGAAGTCGTTGAGATCCGCGTAGAGCACCGCGAACTCAGCTTCCGGCTGCACGACCAGCGTCTCGAGCTCGGCCGCGATGCGAAGGTTGCCCGGCAGGCGCGTGAGCGGTGACAGGTCACGCATCTGGTTGGCGCGCCGCAGCACGCTGCGGACCCGGGCGATGAGCTCGGCCGGCTCGAACGGCTTGACGATGAAGTCGTCGGCGCCGGCCGCGAACCCGTGGAGCTTGTCGCCGGAGAGGCTCTTCGCGGTCAGCAGGATGACCGCCGTGTTCAGCGTCCGCGGGTCGGCTCGAAGCTCGCGGCAGACGTCGTAGCCGTCGAGACGAGGCATGACGACGTCGAGCAGGACGAGGTCGGGCTGGGTGGCCCGGGCGAGCTCCAGGGCGGCCACGCCGTCGTGCACGACGTCGACCTCGTAGCCCTCGAGCAACAGGTTGATCTCGACCGCGCCGGCGACGTCCGGATCGTCGTCGGCGATCAGGATGCGTTCGCCCACGCGGCCTCCCGGATCTGCCGTGTGGCGGCGGCGGGATCGGCCGCGTGGAAGATGGCACTGCCGGCCACGAGGATGTCCGCACCGGCATCCGCCGCGACCCGGGCGTTCGTCGCCTTGATCCCCCCGTCGATCTCGAGCTCGACCGACAGGCCTTCCGCGTCGACGATCCGCCGGGCCTCCGCCAGCTTCTCGAGGACCGCGGGGATGAACGCCTGGCCCCCGAAGCCGGGATGGACGCTCATGAACAAGATGATGTCGATCTCCGCCATGTACGGGAGAGCATCGACAAGGGGAGTGTCAGGGTTGAGACATAATCCGACCTTCATGCCCGAGTTGCGCATCCGCTGGAACAGGGGCCGGGGGTCGCCGAGCTCGACGTGGACCGTGCAGCTGTCGGCCCCGGCGCGGGCGAACTCCTCGAGCAGCACGTCGGGGTTCTCCACCATGAGGTGGCAGTCCAGGTAGAGGTTGGTGACCCTGCGCAGCGATGCCACCACCGGGGGCCCGATCGTCAGGTTGCGCACGAAGTGGCCGTCCATGATGTCGACGTGGAGGAGGTCGGCCTCGCCCTCGACCCGGCGCACCTCGGCGGCCAGGTTGGCGAAGTCGGCCGACAGGATCGAAGGGGCGACCTTCTGCATCTCCCGAGGCTAACGGACGTTCGTTCTTTCGATGAATTCCCCGAACTGTTGGGGGATTTCATCGAAAGAAGCGGCTAGGGGGTGGGCGGGAGGCCGAGCTTGCGGTGGTCCCAGCTCACCCGCTTGGTGGGCGTCACCTTGACGACGACCCGGTTCCGGAGCATCACCTCGACGAACGGCCGCATCTCCTCGGTGTACTCGCCCTGGTACCGGTTGAACACGCTCACGCCGAGCTGCCACATGCGATCGGGGTCGTCGACGATCTCGGCGGTGCCGACGATCGACACGCCGCGCAGCTCCTCGTAACGCTCGCCGTCCTCGACCAGGCAGGTGATGCGCGGGTCACGCCGCAGGTTCTTCACCTTCTGCGACTTCGTCTTGGTCTCGAACGCGATCGCGCCCTCCAGGAAGCCGTACCACATGGCGACGGCGTGGATGCTGCCGTCCCTGCTCAGGGTGCACATCGTCATCGTGCGACGCCCCTTCAGGAACTCGTCGATCTCCTCGGGCGTCATCTTGATCAGGTCACGCTGGTTCACGCCGTGACCCATCCGTGACGTCATCGCGTCGGCCATCACCGGCTCCTCAGGGGTCTCGTCGAACGGACAGTGCGCTCCTTCAGCGTGTTGTTCAGATTGGACCGCTGTCGGCGAGGCGCGCCGGTGAGCTCGATCGTGGTACACGCGCCGGCCAGCTCCTCGAAGGAGACACGCGCTTCGAGGCGGGCCAGGTGCACGCGAGGCAGAAGTGCTCGCCCGTCCCGATGGACGGGTGCGGTTGGGGTACCGGGTGGTCTCGGAGCGCGGCGGAGAACACCTTCGGGTTTGCGGGCGACGCGCACGACGTCGGCGTAGCGGGTCACGGCGCAGTAGCCGGTCCCGTCGGGCATGTCCGGCCGGTGCACCGGGTCGTCGCGACGCAACCGCCCCGGCGCGGCGCGCGGCGGGCCGCTGGGCCACGCTCGCTGCGGGATACCCGCCTCCCCACGCTCACTCATGTTCACCGCTCCTGGCGCCTCCGGCGCCGTTCACCGCTCCCGGCGCCTCCGGCGCCGCCGGGCCACGCTGCTCACCGGTCCACTTCACGAACCGACGCATGATGGCGCGCCGGAGCGGCGCGAGTCGAGCAGCCGCTCACCGGCGCTCGAACACGAGGACGAACATGCCGTCGGTCCCCGCGGCGTCGGGCATCAGGACCGCGCCGCGGCCCCAGGGGCGCCACGGGGGCCCGGGCGGTTCGAGCGCGTCGAGCTCGAGCAGCTCGTCGCCTGCCCACTCGTCGACGCCGAGCGTCTCGGCCCGGGTCAGCGTGCACACCGAGTAGACCAGCCGGCCACCCGGGCGTACCGCACCCGAGGCCGCACGCAGGAGATCCCGCTGCAACGACGCGAGTGTCTGCACGTCGTCGCGCTGCACACGCCAGCGCGCCTCGGCCCGGCGGCGCAGCACGCCCAGCCCGCTGCACGGGGCGTCGAGCAGCACGCGGTCGAACCGGCCGGCACGGACGGGCAGCGCCCGGCCGTCGGCTGCCATGGCGGACACGTTGGCGAGGGCAAGGCGCCGGGCTGCCGCGGCCACCAGCGCGAGCCGCGCCGGGTGCACGTCGAGGGCGACGACGTGGCCCTCGGGCCCGACGGACTCGGCGAGCCCGGTCGCCTTGCCACCCGGTGCGGCGGCGACCTCGAGCATGCGCTCGCCGGACCGCGCCCCGACCAGCGCGACGACGGACTGGGACGCCTGGTCCTGCGGGGTGGCCCGACCCTCGGCCACCGCGGGAAGCGTCGCCGGGTCGCCGATTCCACGCACGACCAGCGCCTCGGGGACCAGGCGGCCGCGCGTCACGTCGGCCCCGGCCGTCGCGAGCTCACGAGCGACTGCGTCGACGGGTACGCCCCGCCGCACGCGCAGCGTCACCGCCGGGGCGAGGTTGTCCGCGTCGAGCACCCGCTCGGCGCCGTCGCGGCCGAACGTCGAGACGAGCTCGGCGACGATCCAGTCCGGATGCGAGGTGCGGACGCCGAGGGCCTCGACGGTCTCGCCTCCGGGCACCGACCAGTCGGCCGCGCGGGCCAATGCCCGGAGCACCGCGTTCACGAAGCCACGCGAGCGGGCCGCCGACCTGCCGGCGGCGTCCACGGTCGCCGACACCGCAGCGTGCGGTGCGACACCGTGACGCAGTTGGTACGCACCCAGACGGACGGCCGCGCGTACCGCGGGATCCAGCGCGTCCACCGACCGCGAGGACACGCGGGCCACGAACCAGTCGAGCGTGCGCTGCTCGCGCAGCGTCCCGTACACCAGGTCGGTGACGAACGCGCGGTCGCGGTCCTCGAGCCCGGAGCGCCGCAGGGCCACCGGCAACGCCACGTTCGAATAGGCGCCCCGTTCCACCCGCACCAGCACGTCGAGCGCGAGCTCGCGGCTCGTCGGCGATCGGCTCACGTCCCGAGGACCGTCTCGCCCCGCCGCCCGGCGAGCCAGGCCTCGGCGGGCATCACCGGCTTGCCCTCGGGCTGCACCTCTACGAGAACCAGGGCGCCGTCGCCCGTGACGACGGTGCCGTGGGGGCCGACGAGGCCCGGTGTGTCGGCAGCACCCGCCGCCGGTCCGGCGTCCGCCGCGCGGGCCCGCCACACCTTGAACCGCTTGCCGCCGAGCGTCGTCCACGCGCCCGGCCGCGGGTTACCGGCCCGCGCGAGCAGGGCAAGCTCGCGCGCCGGGCGCGCCCAGTCGAGCTCGAACTCCTCGACCGTGAGCCGCGCCGCGTACGTGTGCTCGCCCACCTGCGGCTCCGGCGTCGCGGACGCGAGGCCGGGCAACGTCTCCAGCAGCAGCGCGGTACCCAGCTCCACGAGCCGGGCGTGCAGTTCACCGGCCGTCTCGTCGGGATCGATCCCGACCGCCCGTCGCGCGAACACCGGCCCGGTGTCGAGCCCGGCCTCGATCTGCATCAGACAGACCCCGGTCTCCGCGTCGCCCGCGAGCATCGCCCGCTCGACCGGTGCCGCACCGCGCCACCGTGGCAGCAACGAGAAGTGCACGTTCACGAAGCCCAGCGGCGGGACGTCGAGGAGCGCCTGCGGAAGCAACTGCCCGAACGCCACCACGACGCCGACCTCGGCACCGGACCCGACGAGCTCGTCGGCGATCTCGATCGCGCGCACCGGAGTCCGCACCTCGAGACCGAGCTCCGACGCGGCGGCCTTCACCGGGCTCGGCATCGCCTCGCTCCCCCGCCCGCGGCGCCGGTCGGGTTGCGTGACCACCAGCGGGACCTCGAAGCCGGCGGCGTGCAACGCACGAAGACTGGGAACCGCGTCGGCCGGGGTCCCGAGGAACGCGATCCGCATGGTGAGTCGAATTACAGGCGCGGTGAGCCGGTCGCGTCGCGCGCGGTCGCCACGAGATCGTGCTCGCGGATCGCCCGGAGCGCTTGCCGGCGCGCGTCGGGGTCGAGCCGGTCGAGCAGGAGGATGCCGTCGAGGTGGTCGATCTCGTGGAGGAACACGCGGGCCGGCAGCTCGTCGGCCTCGAACACGACCTCCTTGCCGTCGAGATCGATCCCCTGGATCGTCACCACCTTGGGCCGCACGATCTCGAAGTGGTACCCCGGCACCGAGAGGCAGCCCTCCTCGAAGGTCCACTCGCCGTGCGTGTCGACGACGACCGGGTTCACGATCACGTGCGGACCGTCGTCGTCGTGCGTGTCGAAGGTGAACAGCCGCTTCTGCACACCGACCTGCGGCGCGGCGAGGCCGAGGCCGTTGGCCTCGTACATCGTGTCGTACATCGTGTCGACGAGCTCGGCCAGTGCGCCGTCGAGCTCGGCGACGTCGCGTGCGCGCTGCTTGAGCACCGGGTCGCCGAAGATGCGGATCGGGAAGGTCGCCACGGTGGGCAGGGTACCAGCGGGCCCCCGGCTCGCAGTCCCGCCCGCGACGTTCGGGTTCTCGTAGACGGGTTCTCAGACGCGGGGTGGGTCGACGGCGACCCGCAGCCGCCCGTGCCCGCGCAGCGCGCCGGACACGGAGGCGAGGCCGGTGGCGAGCGCGCCGTCCGAAGGGGCGCGGACCAGGGCTCGGGAAACGACACCGACCATGGTGGGGCCGAGGACCGTGAGGTCCGGCCCGCGCAGGGCGTCCGCCGCGAACGCGACGGCGTCGGGCTCGCCGGAGAGCTCGGCGAGCGCGCCGAACGGGGGGAACCCGAGGGCGCGGCGCCGTTCGCGCTCCGCGCCCGTCGCGACCGTGGGGTCGGCGTGCTGCACGGCCCGGAGGACCTCGTGGTCGGGTACGCGGGTCTGCACCAGCAGCCGCCCGCCCCGCGCCCGCGGTCCGAGCAGCCGAGCGCCCCGCACGAGCAGCCACAGCGCCTGCTCGGTCGCCCGGTAGCGCGCCGCGAGCAGCTCCTGGTCGAACTCGAGGAAGGCGACGAGGCGCACGGGCCGGTCCGCCGACCGCGGCACGCGGTGCAGCACCGCCTCGGTGCCGACGAGCACGTCGGCGACGGGCACGGCACCCGTCGCCGCGTCGACCTCCACCACGTCGGCACGGGGCAACAGCGCGTCGAGATCGTCGCGCACCTTGGAGACGCCGGGGCGCAACGCCTTGAGCCTCGCGCCGTGGCAGCGGAGGCACACCCGCGGCCGTTCCGTCGCGCAGCGCGGGCATCGCAGTGAACCGTCGGTCTCCACGACCCCGGCCGCGCAGCGTTCGCACGTTGCGAGGGCGTCACACGCCGCGCAGACGAGCAGCCGGGCCCGGCCCTTGCGGTTCAGCACGCACACCGCGCGCCCGCCGCCGTCGATCGCGGCGTGCGACGCGTCCACGAGCTGCTTCGAGAACAGGCCCAGGCCGGGCGGTTCGTCGCGCCGGTCGACGATCGCGAGCCACGGCCAGCCGTCGCGTTCGACACTCCTCGAGGGGCGCCGCCGGGCCGGCTCCGGCACGAGCGCCTCGGCCTCGAGGCTGGGGACCGGGCTGACGAGGGTGAGGGGCACGCCGGCGCGCCGCGCCCGTTCCGCTGCCACGTCGCGCGCGTGCCACGTCGGCGCCCGCTCCTCCTGGAGCGACTCGTCGCCCTCGTCGAGCACCATCACGGCGCCGAGGTCGGGTACCGGAGCGAACACCGCGAGGCGGCCGCCGAGCACGACGCAACGGCCGCGGCGGGCCGCGTCCCACTCGGCCGCGCGCCGCGCGTCAGCGAGGTCGGCGCGCAGCACCACCACCCGCCGGCCGGCGGCCTCGAGCTCGCGCGCGAGCATCGCGGTGCGGGGGCCGTCGGGAGTGACGACGATGGTCGAACCCGAGGGCACCAGGTGCGAGCGCACCAGGTCCCGGCGGTCGGCCGCGGGCGGCCACGCCCACAGCTCGACCGGCCCGCCCGCCGACGGACCACCCCGGGCGACCGGCCCGGACCCGCCCCGGGGCCCGTCCGCGGGCGCGTCCCCGGGAGGGGTCACGGCGCGGGCGACGTTGCGGGGTGGCGACGCGGCCCGCAGCACCGGCACCGGAGAACCGGCGTAGCGCCAGGCGACCCAGTCGCACAGGGCCATGACCTCCGCCGGCGGCCCGGCCGACGAGACGCGCAGCAGCGGCCGCAATCGGGCGGGGTCGGTGTCGGGTTCGACGTCGTCGGCGACGACCCACCCGCGCACGCGCCGACCGTGCAGCGGCACGCGCACGATCGTGCCGACCGTGACGTCGAGCCCGTCGGGGACGAGGTAGTCGAAGGTCTTGTCGACGGCCGGGAGATCCGGCCGCACGCGACAGGCGCGCAGGCCGTGCACCGAAGCTCAGGCGAGCGCTTCGGCAGCCTTCTTGAACGCCTCGGCCTGGTCCGTGTGCTCCCAGGTGAACTCGCGGTCGGGCCGGCCGAAGTGACCGTAGGCCGCGGTCTTCCGGTAGATCGGCCGGCGCAGGTTCAGGCGCTCGATGATCGCGGCGGGCCGCATGTCGAAGTGCTCCGGCACGAGCGCGGCCAGCTTCACCTCGTCGACCTCGGACGTCCCGAACGTGTCGACCATGATCGACACCGGCTTCGCCACCCCGATCGCGTACGCCACCTGCACCTCGCAGCGGCGAGCCACGCCCGAGGCCACGACGTTCTTGGCCACGTGGCGCGCGGCGTACGCCGCGGAACGGTCCACCTTCGTGGGGTCCTTGCCGGAGAACGCGCCGCCACCGTGCCGGGCCATGCCGCCGTAGGTGTCGACGATGATCTTGCGCCCGGTGAGCCCGCAGTCGGCGTGCGGCCCGCCGAGCTCGAAGTTGCCGGTCGGGTTGCAGAGCACCTCGAACTCGTCGCCGGCGAACTGCTCGGGCAGCAGCGGCCGGATGACGTGCTCGACGAGGTCGGGCTTGAGCAGCGACTCGATGTCGATGCCCGGCTGGTGCTGGGTGGAGATGAGCACCGTGGAGAGCCTCTTCGGCACACCGCCGTCGTACTCGATCGTGACCTGCGTCTTGCCGTCGGGGCGCAGGTAGGGCAGCACCCCGGCCTTGCGGACCTCCGAGAGCCGGTGCGCGAGGCGGTGCGCGAGCCAGATCGGCATCGGCATGAGGTCGTCGGTCTCGTTGCACGCGTAGCCGAACATCATGCCCTGGTCGCCCGCGCCGACCTCGTCGAAGCGGTCGCCGGTGCCAGCCCGCTGCTCGACGGCCTTGTCGACGCCCATGGCGATGTCGGGCGACTGCTCGTCGATCGACGTGATGACGCCACAGGTGTTGCCGTCGAAGCCGTACGACTCGCGGTCGTAGCCGATGCCGCGGATCGTGTCGCGCACGACGCGGGGGATGTCGACGTAGGCGTTCGTCGAGATCTCGCCGGCCACGACGACCAGGCCGGTGGTGCACATCGTCTCGCAGGCCACGCGGCTCTGCGGGTCTTCCTCGTAGATCGCGTCGAGGACGGCGTCGCTGATCTGGTCCGACATCTTGTCGGGGTGACCCTCGGTCACCGACTCCGACGTGAACGTGAAGCGGCTGCTCACCGCGTCCCCCTTCGCAAGATCTGAGTGAAACGGTCGACAATAACGCCTGCCAGCTCGGATTTCTCCATCAACGGCAACTCCTCGACCGTGGCCTGCCCGCCCGGCCCACCGGCCCCGAGCACGAGGGCCCGGTTGGTGTCGACCTCGAAGCCGGCGTCGGGCGCGGAGACGTCGTTGGCCACCATGAGGTCCACCCGCTTGGAGCGGAGCTTGTCGGCTGCGTGCTCCCGGAGACGCTCCGTCTCGGCCGCGAAGCCCACCAGCACCTGGTGGGACTTGCGCTCCCCGAGCAGGGCCAGGATGTCGGGCGTCGGCTCGAGCACCACCTCGGGGACCCCGGCCCGCTTCTTCAGCTTCTCGCCGGCGACGGCCTTGGGCCGGAAGTCCGCCACCGCGGCGGCCATCACGACCACGTCGGCCTCCGGGTAGCGGGCGAGGACCGCCTCGGCCATGTCCTCGGCCGACTCCACCCGCACGATCTCGACGAGGTGTGAAGCCGGCCGCCCCTGGGTGGTGACGAGCGTGACGGACGCGCCCCGCCGCGCCGCGGCCTCGGCCACGGCATAGCCCATCTTCCCCGAGGACCGGTTGCCGATGAACCGCACGGGGTCGATCGCCTCCCGCGTGCCGCCGGCGGTGACGAGGACGTGCACGCCCGCCAGGTCCTGCCCCGCGGCGAGCACGGCGGCCGCGGCGTCGACGACGGCCGTCGGGTCGGCCAGGCGGCCCTCGCCGACGTCGCCGCCCGCGAGCCGCCCCGACTCGGGTTCGACGACGTGCACGCCGCGCCGGCGCAGCAACGTGAGGTTGTCCTGGACGGCGGGGTGCTCCCACATCTCCGTGTGCATCGCGGGTGCAAGGAGGACCGGCGCGCGCGTCGCGAGCAGCGTCGCGCTCAGCAGGTCGTCGGAGAGACCCGCCGCGTACTTCGCGATCGTCTTCGCGGTGGCGGGCGCGACGACGATCAGGTCGGCCGTCTGACCGAGGTGGGTGTGCGGGATCGGTTCGGGGCCGTCGAACAACGACGTGCGGGCCGGCTCCGACGCCAACGCCGAGAACGTGAGCGCACCGACGAAGCGCTGCGCGTCCTCGGTGAGCACCGGCATGACGTGTGCGCCGGCGTCGACGAGCTGCCGGCAGACCTCGACGGCCTTGTACGCGGCGATCCCACCGGAGACGCCGAGCACGATCCGGCGCCGGGCGAGGATGCTGCGCGGTCTGGCGCCGGTCGGGGCCGGTCCGGTCATTCGCTCGCGGCCTGAGCGGCGCGTCGGGCGGGCCCGGCTGCCTACTCGGCCGGCTCCCCGGTGTCGTCGGTCTCGACGGCCTGGTCGACCCCATCGGTCTCGTCGGGCCGTACGCCCACGATCTTGCCCACCTCGATCTCCTCCATGGCGATCGTCAGGGGCTTGCGCGAAACCGAGGTGACCTGGGGCGGCACGATCTTCCCGAGGCCCTCGCCGAGCTGGTTGTAGTAGTCGTTGATCTCACGGGCCCGCTTGGCGGAGAGCGTGACGAGCGTGAACTTGGAGTCCACCCGGTCGAGCAGGTGCTCCATCCGGGGGTCCATGAGCGTCTGACGGCGTTCGGCCAAGTTGGTCTCCGTGGTCGGCCGGCGCACCGTCGAGATCCTCGGCGGGCGAGAATCCTCGACGTCCCGGATGGATGAGCCGGATGGATGAGCCGGGTGTACGAGCCTGCGAACGGACGCCGGCCCCGGTCAGGTCGCCTCGCGGCGTCTGACCAGGATAGCAGCCACGTCGCGCACGGCCTGGCCCAGGTCGTCGTTGACCACGACCTCGTCGAACTCCGGCGCCAGCGCCTCCTCCTCGGCCGCCAGCGCCAGCCGGCGCTCGACCGCCTCGGGGGCGTCCAGGCCCCGCCGCTCGAGCCGCTCCCGCTGGACCTCCCGGGACGGCGGCCGGATGAACACGAGGACGGCGTCGGGGAAGGCCGACTTGACGGCCATCGCGCCCTGGACGTCGATCTCGAGCAGGACGTCCTCGCCCGCCGCCAGGTGCTCCTGCACGGGACCGCGCGGCGTGCCGTAGACGTTCCCGAACACCTCGAAGCTCTCGAGGAACCCGCCCTCACGTCGGATGCGCTCGAACTCGTCGCGACTCAGGAACCGGTAGTCGTACCCGTCGACCTCACCGTCGCGACGCGGACGCGTCGTGGCCGAGATCGAACGCCAGACGCGGGGTTCGTCCTCGAGCAGCCGGGCGACGATCGCGCCCTTGCCGGCGCCCGACGGACCCGAGACGACGAGCAGCACCCCGGGCATCGGAGGACGCGGGATGCTTCAGCTGAAGCGTGCGAGCAGTGCTTCGCGCTGGTTGCGCCCGAGCCCGCGCAACCGGCGGCTCTCGCTGATGTCGAGCTCCTCCATGAGCTTGCGCGCACGAACCTTGCCGACCCCCGGCAGCGACTCGAGGACGCTCACCACCTTGAGCTTCGCGAGCACGTCGTCGTTGTCGCCCTGGTCGAAGAGCTCCTCGAGGCTGAGCGAGCCCATCTTGAGCTTCTCCTTGACCTCGGCTCGCACGCGACGCGCCTGCGCGGCCTTCTCCAGTGCAGCCTGGCGCTGCTCCGGTGTGAGCGACGGTGGGAGCGGCATGGGTGGGGGACCTCCGGCTCGGTTGCGATGCATGCGATCGTGGCAAGCGATCATGCGCGGGTCGAGGCACCCGCCCCGCCCGACGATGGCGCCGACAGTAGAGGGCGGCGGCCGGGCGAGGCAACCGGAGGCGGGCCCTCAGCCCGTCGCGGCGGCGACCGCGGCGGTGATCTCGCCGGCCGCCACGACCGGATCCGGGGCGGCGGTGACCGCACGGCCGATCACCAACACGTCCGCTCCGTCGCGGATTGCACCTTCGGGGGTGCCGACGCGCGCCTGGTCGTGCGCCGCGCCACCGGCGAGCCGGATCCCCGGCACGACCGTGACGAGGTGCGGATGGCGGGACTTGACCGACGCCACCTCGAGCGCGGAACAGACGACCCCGCCGCAGCCGCTCGCGGCAACCACGGCGAGACGGCTGTCGAACGGCGACGAGTCCGGGTCGCTGGTGAGCACGGTGACCCCGAGCACGACGGGCGGCGCGTGCCCGGCCTCCGCCGCGCCGGCGGCGAGGCCGCCGTTTCCGGCGCGGAGCATCTCGGCGCCGCCCGACGCGTGCATCGTGACGTAACGGACACCGAGGCGCCCGAGCACCCGGGCCGCCTTGCGCACGGTCGTCGGGATGTCGTGAAGCTTCAGGTCGAGGAACACGTCGTAGCCCAGCCGCCGCATCGCCGCCACCGCGTCGTTGCCGGCGGTCGCGTACAGCTCGAGGCCGACCTTGGCGATCCCGAACCACGGCCGGAGCTGCTCGGCGATCCCGACCGCGGCGTCGAGCCCGTCGACGTCGAGCGCGAGGGCCAGCTGATCGCGTGCGTTCACGGTTGCCGCTCCTGACGCCTTCGGCGCCGGGCCGCCGGGCCACGCTCGCTGCTCGGCGGGGTACCCGCCTCCCCACGCTCACTCACGGTTGCCGCTCCTGGCGCCTTCGGCGCCGGGCCGCCGGGCCACGCTCGCGGCTCGGCGGGGTACCCGCCTCCCCACGCTCACTCACGGTTGCCGCTCCTGGCGCCTTCGGCGTCGGGCCACCGGGCCGCCGGGCCACGCTCGCGGCTCGGCGGGGTACCCGCCTCCCCACGCTCACTCACGCCCAACATTCCAACGCCCCGGTGAGGTCGGCGACCCGGGCGACGCCGTGGTGTGCGCACCAGTCCACGAGCTCGCGTGCGATGCGCACGGTGGCACGCGGGTCGAGGAACGACGCGGTGCCCACGCCGACCGCCGACGCGCCGGCCAGCATCCTCTCGACGGCATCGACGCCCGAAGTGACACCGCCCGTCCCCACGATCGGGACGGCCGGGAACGCGCGGTGCACGTCGGCCACGGCCCGGAGCGCGACCGGCTTGATCGCCGGACCGGACACTCCCCCGCCGCCGGCTCCGAGCGACGGCCGCCGCGTCTCGGGATCGATCGACAGGCCCATCACCGTGTTGATCAGCGTCAGCGCGGTCGCACCGCCGTCGACGGCCGCGGCCGCGATCTCGACGAGCGCGGTGACGTTCGGCGACAGCTTGGCGAGCACGGGCATTCCGCCGGCCGCGCCGACGACCGCGCGGATCACCGCCGCGGTCGCGTCCGCGTCGTGCGAGAACATGCGCGAGCGGTCCTCGACGTTGGGGCAGCTCACGTTCACCTCGACCGCGGCGATCTCGCCTCGCGCCCGGGTCAGCGTCCCCGCCGCGGTCGCGAAGTCGTCGATCGTGCGCCCCCAGATGGAGGCGATCACGACCGCGCCCCGGGCCCGGAGCGCAGGGAGCTCGTGCTCCAACCACGCGTCGACGCCGGGGCCCTGGAGCCCCACGGAGTTGATCATCCCGGCCGGCGTGAGGTGAAGGCGCGGGGCCGGGTTGCCCTCCCACGGGAACGGCGCCAGCGACTTCACGGTGACCGCGCCGAGCTTGCCCGGGTCGCAGAGTCGAGCCAGCTCGTCGCCGTGACCGAACGTGCCCGAGGCCGCGACGATCGGGTTCGCCAGCTCCAGCGGGCCGACGCGGACCCGCGTGTCGACCGTGGCGCGATTCCCGGACCCCGGTCTCCGTATCCGCGACCGCACGGTCACACGTCGAGCCGGAGCTGGGCGTCGCGGTGGTAGTCCTGCAACGACCGCGCCGTCGGCTCGCTCGTGGCCGTCTCCTCGATGCCTGCCGACGCGGCGAGTGCGGCCGCCACCGTCGTGAGGCAGGGCACCTTGTGCACCGTCGCGGCCCGGCGGATGTGGGCGCCGTCGGCGCGGGGCCCGCGGCCCCGCGGCGTGTTCACGACCAGGTCCACCTTCCCGGAGGAGATGAGGTCGACGGCGTCCACGCCGACCTCGTCGCCCACCTTGGCGACCACCGCGTCGACGGGGATGCCGTCGGCCTCGAGCGCGTTGGCCGTACCGAGGGTGGCGATGATCGCGAAGCCGAGCTCGGCGAACCGGCGCGCCGCGCGCAGGCCGACGGCCTTGTCGCGGTCGGCGAGCGAGAAGAAGACGGTCCCCTGAGCGGGAAGGTGGTTGCCGGCGGCGGCCTGGCTCTTCGCGAACGCCAGGCCGAACGAGCGGTCGATGCCCATCACCTCGCCGGTGGAGCGCATCTCGGGGCCGAGGATGGTGTCCACGTCGGGGAACCGGTTGAAGGGCAGCACCGCCTCCTTCACCGCGACGTGGCCTCCCTCCGCCGGCGGGCGGAGCAGTCCCTCGGTACGCAGCTCGGCTAGCGTCGCGCCCAGCATCACGCGCGCCGCGATCTTGGCGAGCGGCACGCCGGTCGCCTTGCTTACGAACGGCACCGTGCGGCTGGCCCGCGGGTTGGCCTCGAGCACGAACACCTGCCCGTCCTTCACGGCGTACTGCACGTTGAGCAGGCCGCGAACGTCGAGCGCGTCCGCGAGCGCGCGCGTGTGGTGCTCGATCGTCGACTGCACGGCGGCGGGGAGCGTCTGGGGCGGGATCGCGCACGCGGAGTCGCCGGAGTGCACCCCGGCCTCCTCGATGTGCTCCATGATCCCGCCGACCACGAAGCCGCCACCCGCGTCGCGCAGCGCGTCGATGTCGACCTCGATCGCGTCCTCGAGGAAGCGGTCGATGAGCGCGGGTCGTTCCGCGGAGAGACCGCCCTCACGCCCGAGGCTGCCGGCGACGTCGAGCTCGGCCATCGCCTGCACGAGCGTGTCCGGGTCGTACACGATCTGCATCGCCCGGCCGCCGAGCACGTACGACGGCCGGACCAACACCGGGTACCCGATCCGCTCGGCAACGTTGAGCGCCTCGGCGCCCGTGACCGCCATGCCGCCGGGCGGTTGCGGGATACCGAGCCGCTCGCAAAGCTCGTTGAACCGCTCACGGTCCTCGGCCAGGTCGATCGACGCCGGGCTCGTACCCAGGATCGGGATGCCTGCCGCCTCGAGCGCGTGGGCCAGCTTCAGCGGCGTCTGGCCTCCGAGGCTCACGATGACACCGCGGGGCCGCAGCGCGTCGCAGACGTTGCGCACGCCCTCGACGGTGAGGGGCTCGAAGAACAGGCGGTCGCTGGTGTCGTAGTCGGTGGACACGGTCTCGGGGTTGCAGTTGACCATCACCGACTCGAACCCGGCGTCGGAGACGGCGAAGGCGGCGTGGACGCAGCAGTAGTCGAACTCCACCCCCTGCCCGATGCGGTTCGGCCCGCTCCCGAGGATCACGACCGTCGGCTTGCCGGCGGGCGCGACCTCGTCCTCGTCCTCGTAGGTGCCGTAGTGGTACGGCGTGTCGGCGGCGAACTCGGCCGCGCAGGTGTCGACGGTCTTGTACGTGACGGGCACCTCGGCGGCCAGGCGTGCGTCGCGCACCGCCTCGGCGTCGACGCCCCAGAGGTAGGCGAGCTGGGCGTCGCCGAACCCGTGCCGTTTCGCGCGGCGCCAGTCGCGCCGCGTCATCGACGCCGGAACGAACGTCGCGAGCCGCTCGCGTTCCTCGATGAGCTGGAGGATCTGGTCGAGGAACCACGGGTCGATGCCACTCCCGTCGTGGAGCCGCTCGACGGGCACGAAGCGCCGCAACGCGGCTTCCACGTGGAAGATCCGCTCCGGTGTGGGCGTGGACGCGGCGACCACGAGCTCGTCGTCGGAGAGGCCGTCGTAGGCCCGCTCGCCCGGATCGCAGTTCAGGCCCTGACGCCCGGTCTCGAGCGAGCGGATCGCCTTCTGCACCGATTCGGTGAACGTCCGACCGATGGCCATCGCCTCGCCGACCGACTGCATCATCGTGCCGAGCACCGGCGACGCGCCGGGCAGCTTCTCGAAGGCCCACCGGGGAAACTTGGTCACCACATAGTCGATGGTCGGTTCGAAGCTCGCCGGCGTCTTCTCCGTGATGTCGTTCATCACCTCGTCGAGCCGGTAGCCCACCGCCAGCCTGGCCGCGATCTTGGCGATCGGGAAGCCCGTCGCCTTGGACGCCAGCGCGCTCGATCGCGACACACGCGGGTTCATCTCGATCACGACCATCTCGCCGTTCGTGGGGTCGAGCGCGAACTGGATGTTGGAGCCGCCGGTGTCGACGCCGATGCGGCGGATGCACGCGAACGCGGCGTCGCGCATCCGCTGGTACTCGACGTCGGTCAGCGTCTGCGCGGGCGCTACGGTGATCGAGTCCCCGGTGTGGACGCCCATAGGGTCGAAGTTCTCGATCGAGCAGATGACCACGACGTTGTCGGCGTGGTCCCGCATGACCTCGAGCTCGTACTCCTTCCACCCGGTGACCGACTGCTCGATCAGGATCTCGGAGATCGGGCTCGCCGCGAGGCCGCGCTCGGCGACCGCGCGCAGGTCGTCGGGTGTGTAGGCCAGGCCGGTCCCGCCGCCGCCGAGGATGAACGAGGGGCGGACGATGAGCGGGTAGCCGACCTCGTCGCCCACCGCGAGCGCCTCGGCGAGCGAGTACGCGAAGCCCGACCGGGGCACGGTGAGGCCGATCTCCTGCATCGCGGCCTTGAACCGCTGGCGGTTCTCGGCCGTGTGGATGGCCTCGACGCTCGCGCCGATGAGCTCGGCGCCGCAGCGCTCCAGCACGCCGGCCTCGTCGAGCCCGATGGCGAGGTTGAGCGCCGTCTGCCCACCGAGCGTCGGCAACACGACGTCGGGGCGTTCCTGCTCGATGATCCGCGCCACGCTCTCGACGTCGAGCGGCTCCACGTAGGTGGCGTGCGCGAACTCGGGATCGGTCATGATCGTGGCCGGGTTCGAGTTCACGAGGACGACGCGGTAGCCCTCGTCGCGCAGCACCTTGCACGCCTGGGTGCCCGAGTAGTCGAACTCGCAGGCCTGGCCGATGACGATGGGGCCGCTGCCCAGGATCAGGATCGACTCGATGTCGGTGCGCTTGGGCATGGCGGCTACCCGACTTCCGTCATCAGCTCGACGAAGTCGTCGAAGAGGTACGTCGAGTCGTGTGGGCCCGGCCCGGCCTCGGGGTGATGCTGCACCGAGAACGCGGGGACGTCGTGCAGCCGCAGTCCCTCGACGACGCCGTCGTTGAGGTTCACGTGGGTGATCTCCACGCCCGAAGCGATGGAGTCGGCGTCGACCGCATAGTTGTGGTTCTGGCTCGTGATCTCGACCCGACCGGTCTCGACGTGGCGCACCGGGTGGTTGGCGCCGTGGTGACCGAACGGCAGCTTGAACGTGCGGGCGCCGAGCGCGAGCCCGAGGACCTGGTGGCCGAGGCAGATGCCGAACACGGGCACCTCGCCGAGCAGGGCGCGCACGTTGGCGGCGGCACCGGCGACGGCCGCCGGATCGCCGGGCCCGTTGGAGAGGAACACGCCGTCGGGGTCGCGGCCGAGCACCTCGGCAGCCGGAGTGGAGGCCGGGACCACCTCGACCTGGCAGCCGGCGCCGACGAGGTGGCGCAGGATCGTGGTCTTGATCCCGTAGTCGTAGGCGACCACGAAGAACGGCGCGTCGTCCTCGCCCACGCGGTAGGGCGTCGCGGTCGTCACCGTCGCGACAAGGTCGACGCCGTCGGTGGGCGTGGCCGTCGCCGCCGCGGTCCGCACCGCGGCCTCGTCGGTGCCGAACGCTCCGGGGACGGCACCCGCGTCGCGGAGGTGCCGGGTGAGGCGGCGGGTGTCGATCCCCGCGATGCCGGGGACGCGATGGCGAACGAGCAGCTGGTCGAGATCGTCGGTGGCGCGCCAGTTCGACGACCGGCGGGCGAGGTCGCGCACGACGATGCCACGGCAGAACGGGCGACGGCTCTCGTCGTCGTCCGCGTTGACGCCGTAGTTGCCGATGTGCGGGTAGGTGAAGGTGATCACCTGCCCCGCGTACGACGGATCGGTGACGATCTCCTGGTAGCCCGTGAGCGCGGTGTTGAACACGACCTCGCCGGTCGCGACCCCGACCTCGGGCCGGAAGCCGATGGCCTCGCCCTCGAACACCTCGCCGTCGCGCAGCACGAGCACCGCGTCCGTGGTGGTCATGGTCTCCGCTCCTGGCGCCTGCGGCGCCGGGCCGCTGGGCCACGCTCGCTGCTCGGCGGGATACCCGCCTCCCCACGCTCGCTCACCGTTGTGCCCTCCCGTCGATCACGACCGGCGTCCCGGCGAGGACGGTGTGCCGCACCCGGCCGGTGAGCTTGCGACCTGCGTACGGCGTGTTGCGGGCCCGGCTGGCGAGCCGGGTCGCGTCGACCTCCCACGCGAGTGCGGGGTCGATCACGGCGAGGTTCGCCGGCCGGCCGCGCTCGATCGGGCCGCCGTGGCGGCCGGCGATCCCCGCGATCGCGGCCGGCTGCCACGACAGTGCGGCAAGCGCCTGCTGCAACGTGAGCACGCCCGGTTCCACGAGCTCGGTCAGCGTGAGCGCCAGCGCCGTCTCCAGCCCGAGCATGCCCGGCGGCGCCTGGTCGAACGGGCGCTCCTTGGCCTCGGGCGTGTGCGGTGCGTGGTCGGTGGCGATGGCGTCGATCGTGCCGTCGGCCAGCCCGGCCTTGACCGCCTCGACGTCGGCGGCGGTCCGCAACGGTGGATGGACCTTGAACCGCGGGTCGAACCCCGCGCAGCACTCGTCGGTGAGCGTGAAATGGTGCGGCGCGGCCTCGGCGGTGACGCGCAGGCCGCGCCGCTTCGCGTCGCGCACCAGCTCGACGGCGGCCGCGGTCGACACGTGGAGGAAGTGCACGGGCGCGTTCGTGAGCGCGGCAAGCTGGATGTCGCGAGCGACGGTGACCGACTCCGCCTCGGCCGGTCGACCCGGGATCCCGAGGCGGCTCGACCAGGCGCCTTCGTGCATGTGCCCGCCCGCGGCCAGCGCCGAGTCCTCCGCGTGCTGCGCGACGACCGCTCCGGGCAACGACACGGCGTACTCCAACGCATGTCGCATCACCGCCGGGTCGTCGACGCAGGCGCCGTCGTCGGTGAAGATCCGCACCCCCACCGCGTAGAGCTCGCCCATCGGCGCGAGCTCCCTGCCCGTCCGGTCCTTGGTGATGCAACCGGACGAGACGACCTCGCACGAAGCGCCTTCGCCGCGCGCCAGGACCGACCGCACGACGCTGGCATCGTCGAGCGGCGGTGTGGTGTTGGGCATGGCGACGACCGCGGTGAACCCGCCGAGCGCGGCGGCCCGCGTGCCGGTCTCGATGGTCTCGGCCTCCTCGTCGCCCGGCTCGCGCAGGTGCACGTGAAGATCGACGAGCCCGGGCGCAACGATGCAACCGCTCGCGTCGAGCGTGGTCGGCGCGTGCAGGCCGTCGCCCACCTCGGCCACCACGCCGTCGCGCACGAGCACGTCGGCCGCCCGTTCGCCACGCGCGTCGACGACGCGGCCGCCGCGCAGTACGAACTCAGTCACCTCGGACAACTGCGCCTCCCGCGCCGAGCAACGAGTAGAGCACCGCCATTCGCACCGCCACACCGTTGGCGACCTGCTCGGTGATGATCGACGCCGGGCCATCGGCCACCTCGGCCGCGATCTCGACGCCCCGGTTCATGGGCCCCGGGTGCATCACGAGCGTGTCGGGCTTGAGGCGCCCGGCGCGCTCCACGGTCAACCCGTAGCGCGTCGTGTACTCGCGCACGCTGGGGAACAGTCCCTGCGCCTGGCGTTCGAGCTGGATCCGCAGCAGGTAGACGACGTCGGTCTCGGCGAGCACGTCGTCGAGGTCGTAGGAGCACACGACCGGCCAACCGTCGAGCGACTCGGGCAGCAGCGTCGGCGGGCCGACGAGCGTGACCTGCGCGCCGAGCTTGTCGAACGCCTTCACGTTGCTGCGCGCCACCCGCGAGTGGCGGACGTCGCCGACGATCGCGACCCGCAGGCCGTCGAGCGACGGGCCGCGGTGGCGGCGGAGC
Organism: Acidimicrobiia bacterium; assembly: GCA_046331155.1. Classification (GTDB taxonomy): domain Bacteria; phylum Actinomycetota; class Acidimicrobiia; order IMCC26256; family CAWATG01; genus JAXLRK01. Next base: position 1,821,266 of record JAXLRK010000001.1, on the reverse strand, counting down.
GTGAGCGCGTCGAGCAGGGCCTGCGTCGGGTGCTCGTGCCGGCCGTCGCCCGCGTTCACGATCGACGCGTCGATCCACTGCGCGATGCGGTGCGGCGCGCCGGCACTGCCGTGGCGCACGACCACCGCGTCGACCCCCATGGCCTCGATCGTCTGCACCGTGTCGCGCAGGCTCTCGCCCTTCTTCACCGACGACGTGCCGACCGAGAAGGTCATGGTGTCGGCCGAGAGGCGCTTGGCCGCGGTCTCGAACGAGAGCCGGGTGCGGGTGGAGTCCTCGTAGAAGAGCGACACCACCGTCTTGCCGCGAAGCGCCGGCACCTTCGGGATCTCGCGGCTCGTGACCTCGAGGAACGACTCGGAGAGGCCCAGCAGCTCGTCGATCGCGGCCCGGTCGAGGTCGTCGATCGAGAGCAGGTGCCGCATCGGCGAAGGCGGCGGTGGCGTCGGCGGCGGTGGCGTCGGCGCCGGTGCCGTCATGTACTCACCTCCGGCGGGCCCCAGAGCTCGACGCCGTCCTCGTCGACGTCGTCGGTCTCGACCAGGCGCACCCGGATGTCTTCGGCGACCTTCGTGGGCAGGTTCTTGCCCACGAAGTCGGCGCGAACGGGGAGCTCGCGGTGGCCGCGGTCGACGAGGACCGCGAACTGCACCGCCCGGGGCCGGCCCAGCTCCGTGAGCGCCTCCAGCGCGGCCCGCACGGTGCGGCCGGTGAAGAGCACGTCGTCGACGAGGACCACCGTGCGGCCGCTCACGTCGACGGGCACCTCGGTGGGCCCGAGCGGCTGGACCGGGCGCAGGCCGATGTCGTCGCGGTAGAACGCCACGTCGACAGCCCCCGTCGGGACGGCGACACCCTCGAAGCCCTCGATGGCGGCGGCGAGGCGCCGGGCGATGGCCACGCCCCGGGTGTAGAGCCCGACGAGCACGAGGCCCTCGGCGCCGTGGTTGCGCTCCACGATCTCGTGGGCGATGCGGGTGACGGCCCGGCGGAGGTCGTCGGCCGAGAACACCGAGGCCCGCCGGACAACAGAAACGCCCCCGGCCGGGGGCGTCGTGTCGTGAGTTGTCGCGCTGCCGGAATCGGCGTGGGCCGCAGCCATGTCGTTCTCCTCCGTAGGGACCTCACGGGATCCCCTTCACGGTCGATGTGAGCGTAGCACCCCACGGCCACTTCCACGGGGACCGGCGGTTCCGCCTGATTGGTATAATTCGGACATGACCTGGACTCCTTCACCGCCCGCGCCGGCCTTCAAGCCTCCGGAGCCGGACGCCGAGCCGCCGGCCGGCCCGAAGACCCGCGGTGGCCGGTGGTTCACCGTTGCCATCGTCGGGGCCGTCGGGCTGGCCCTGGGCCTCGGCGCGCTGGTGGTCCTCGGCAGCACGCCGTCGGGACGCCGTCACGCGGCGTCGCCGGTCGAGAGCGCCATGCTCGCGACCACGTCGACAGCGTTTTCGGGCAAGGCCGCCGACGGCAAGGCGTGGGACCCGCGGGTCGCGCCGCTGGCGGCCGCGGTCGAACGGATCCGCGGCCTGACCTTCGACACCACGGTCGACGTGCAGTTCCTCTCGGACGCCGACTTCGACCGCGAGACGGGCGACGGCGAGGGCACGAACCGGACCACGATGATCCAGGAGCTCTCCACTCTGCGAGCGTTGGGGTACACCACCCGCAACCCCAACGACCTGACCGGGCTGCTGAACCAGAGCCCCGAAGGCGTCCGTGGCCAGTACTCCCCTCGCACCAAGCGGATCATCGTGCGCGCGTCGGAGGCCGACGTGCTCGGGCGCGCGGTGGTGGTCCACGAGCTGACCCACGCGCTCGAGGACCAGCACTTCGACCTCGCGCACGTCGGCGACGCGGCACCGAACCTGTCGCGCTACCTCGTCCTCCCGTGGCTCGTCGAGGGCGACGCGACCTACGTGCAGAACCGGTACGTCGCCTCGCTGCCCGCCGCGGAGCAGACCGCGTACGCCGCGCAACAGGCTGCGCTGCTCGCCCAGCTCGACCCGATGTACCGCGGTTCGCCCGGCATCCTGAAGGCGAGCTCGTTCGCTCCCTACTCCGTCGGGCAGTGGCTCGCGGCGGTCCTCACCGCGCACGGCGGCTTCCCGGCGCTCGACGGCGCCTTCCGCGACCTCCCGCGCTTCTCGCTCGAGCTGATCGACCCGGTGCGCTACTTCGAGAGCACCGACCTCGTCACCGTCCCTCCGCACGTCGGGCGGCCGGGCGACCGCTACCTGGCGGTCTCACCGGAGTTCGGCGCGGCCGAGCTGTTCTCATTGCTCGCGAGCCGCGTCGATCCCCGGGTCGCGCTGGCCACCGCGGACCGGTGGAGCGGCGGCGTCCAGACCGTCGTGCAACGGCGCGGGCGCGTGTGCGTGCTGGTGAACCTGGCGGCCAGTCCCGCCACGCCTCCCGCGGCGTCGCTCCGCGCGGTCGTCGACCAGTGGGCGCACGCGATGCCGCCCGGCGCGGTGACGGTGACGGACGGCCCCGCCGTCCCCGGCCAGGAGTCGGTCTCGTTCGAGAGCTGCGACGCCGGACGGTCCCTCACCGCACCGGCGAACGACGCCCAGTCGGTGATGAGCATCGTGGTGGTGCGCAACGCGCTCCTGGCCCATGAACTGTCCGGGCACCGCACCCTGGCGCAGGCCGCGTGCGCGGCCGACGCGGTGGTCCAGGACCCGGCGTTCGCACCGGCCGTCGTGGCCAGCCACGCCGCCGACGGCTGGGCGATCCCGCAACCGCTGCTCGACGACGCCTACCACCGCGCCGACGCCGCCCGGGAGCACTGCACGGGGTAGGCCCCGGGCGCCGACGGGCCCGCGCGCCCGCTGCGCTGCGACGTACCCCACGGCGGGGCTTGTATACCTCGAACTCCGAGGTATACAGTTCGGACATGGCGCCACGGAAGGAACCGCAGGAGCCGGCCCAGGACCGGCCGCAGCTCGATCGCCTCCGCCAACACCTCGACGGCGTGATCCTCGCCGTGCTCGCCGACGGCCCGGCCCACGGCTACGCGCTCATCCAGGAGGTCCGCCGGCGCAGCGGGGACGCCTTCGACCTCCCTGAGGGGACGCTCTACCCGGCGCTGCACCGGCTCGAGGGCGCGGGACTGGTTTCGAGCGAATGGGAACGCGCGTCCGGGCGGCGCCGCCGCTCGTACACGCTCACCCGGCGGGGCCGGGCCGCGCTCGACGTCGAGCGCGAGAGCTGGCGCTCGTTCGCGACGTCGTTGTCGCGGGTGATGGGAGTGCAGCCGTGGCCGGCCTGATCGACGACTACCTCGTCGCCCTCCGCCGGTACCTTCGCGGCACCGGACGCGCCGGACGGCGGCTCGTCAAGGAGGCCGAAGCGCACATGCGCGAGAGCGCCGACGAGCTCGCCGCGGGCAACGCGGTGGCCGACGCGGAGCAGCAGGCGATCGCGCAGTTCGGTCCCGTCGACGTCGTCGGCCCGGAGCTGTGCGCGACCGCGACTCGCCGGCTGGTCGCCCGCCACGCCGTGCAGTCGGCGATCATCCTCCCGCTCGTTGCGTGGCTGATCGCAAGCTACGCGTGGAGCTCGATCCGAATCGTCAACTCGCACGGTGCACACGCCTCGTTCCTCACCGCCGCCACAATTGTCCTGGCGCTGGCAGTCTGCGCCGTCGCGATCGTCACGGCACTGCACCGCAACGCGAGCTCGGAACGGACGGCTCGCCGGAGCCGTGCCGCGGGGTTCCTCGGCGTGATGCTCCTCGTCGCACACGCCGGCACGGTGGTCAACACGTTCTCGATCGTGTACGACCACCCGCTTACTCCGCAGTCGGCGCCCTTGACGTGGACACCGCCGCCAGGCTGTCCGGACCGGACGACCTTGGACACGCTCGTCAACCGATCGCTGGGCATCGGCGAGCCACTGCAGCCGCTCGAGGAGCTGCTCGTCGACCATTGCTACTGGGAACCATCGATGCACCCGTTCTGGACGAACTTGCTCCGCGGGGTGAACGCCGGTCTGAGTAACGCGTTCGACGTCGCGTACATCGCAGCAGCGGGCATCATCGCCGGGCTCGTGCTCGCCCTCGCGCTCACCGGTACCGCGATCCCGGCACGGCGCGACCGTCGCCGGCTCGCTTCCGTCACCCTCGCCTGATCGCGCCGACCCCACGACCGCGTTCTTTCGATGAATTCCCCGAATAATCGGGGGATTCCATCGAAAGAACGCCTGGGGGGTTACGCGTTGGGCTTGGCGCCGGCCTTGGCGGCGGCCTCGCGCTCGGCCAGCACCGCGAGGATCGGCATCTGCTCCTGGCCGACCTCGTCGAGCAGTCGCTTCTCGAGCTCCTGGGGCGTCCACCGACCGTCCTTGCGCATCTCCCGTACCTCGACCGGCTGGTTCCACACGGCGACCTTGCCGCCGTTCGCCGTGTACACCTGGCCGGTGATCTGCCGGGCGTGGTCGCCGAGCAGGTAGCACACGAGCGGTGCGACGTCCTCGGGCTCCCCCATCTCGATGCCGAACGGCACCTGGCCCGACATGCGGCTCTTCGCCACCGGCGCGATGCAGTTCGCGGTCACGCCGTACTTGTACATCCCGGCCGCCGCGCTGCGCACCAGCGACACGATGCCGCCCTTCGCCGCCGAGTAGTTGGCCTGCGCGACCGACGCCGCGAACGCCCCCGACGTGAACCCGATGAACGTGCCCGACTTCTGCTCCCGGAACACGGAGGCCGCGGCGCGGAACACCGTGAACGTGCCCTTGAGGTGGGTCTCGATGACCGGGTCCCACTCCTCCTCGCTCATGTTGAAGAGCATCCGCTCGCGCAGGATCCCGGCGACGCAGACCACGCCGTCGATTCGGCCGAAGTTGTCGACGGCGCTCTGCACGATCGACGCGCCGCCCGCCATGGCCGTGACCGAGTTCGCGTTGGCGACGGCATTGCCGCCGTTGGCCTTGATCTCGGCGACGACCTCGTTCGCCACCTCGCTCGTCGGCTCGGTGCCGTCCATCGCGACGCCGTAGTCGTTGACGACGACCGACGCGCCCTCGGCCGCCGCGAGCAGCGCGACCGCGCGGCCGATGCCCCGACCCGAACCCGTGACTGCGATCGCCTTGCCGTCGAGGTAACCCACCGTTCGCGCCTCCGTTGCCGCGTGCGAAAAGCCGCACGGTACCGGAGGACCTCGTGGTTTCTCCGAACGGGGATCAGCCGAGCAGCACCTCGACGAGCTCGCCCTGGAACCAGGTGAGCCACCGGTAGATCTCGTACGCGGGCGCCTGCGCACCAGCGGGGTCCACACCGGACAGGTCGGTGTCCTCGGTGATCGCGAGGCGCGTCCCGAGGGCGAGCCGGGCGTCGTTGAGCACGCCCAGCCACGCCGTCACCTCGTCGCCGGTCAGCACCACCTCCAGCCGGCCCCGTTTCGACGGGGCGACCCGGTCGAGGCTCGCGGTGAGCGCGGCCAGGGCCTCGAATCGCTCGCGCACGAGCTCCGAGTGCACGACCCCCTGCCACTCCTCCTCGGCCGTCTCCTCGGTCGGGTCGAGGTACGCGCGGGGGAACAGACGGGTCACCACGGGGTCGTCGGGCCGGTCGTCGGCGATCTCCAACAACGAACGGAGCTCGCCCGGGAGCTGCCGGAGGAGCTCGACCTCCTCCTCGGCGAGCGTCACCGTCAGGCTGTCGCCCTTCCGGCGGAACCGGCGGCTCACGTTCCGTCGCGTTCCATCGTCGCCCACAGACCGTGCGCGTGCAGGCGGGCGACGTCGGCTTCCGCCTTCTCTCGCGTGCCGTGCGAGACCGCAGCCTTGCCTTCCTCGTGCACCTGGCGCATGAGCCGCGTCGCCTTCTGGCGCGAGTAGCCGAACAGCTTCTGGAACACGAACACGACGTAGCTCATGAGGTTGACGGGGTCGTTCCAGACGATCACGATCCACGGCCGGTCGCTCACCACGAGCGTCTCGTCGACCGGCTGTTCGACTTCGACGGGGAGGGTGGACCCACCCGGTACGGCCACGTCGCGACGGGTAGTGGCGCGACGGATCATGGCGCGACGGATCACGTGCGGTCGGGTGCTCGGAGGTCCTCGGCGATGCGCGCGAGCAGGCCGTTCACGAAGCGCCCGGAATCCTTCGTGCTGTACTGCTTCGCGACCTCGACCGCTTCGCTGATGATCACGCCGGTCGAAAGGGCCGGCTCCCACCCGAGCTCGTAGGTGCCGATCCGCAGGATCGCCCGATCCACCAGGGGCATGCGTTCCAGCGCCCAGTGCTCCGAGTACTTGCGGATCAGTGCGTCGAGCTCCTCGCGCCGCTCCTCGACGCCTCGCACGAGCCGGAGGGCGTACTCGTCGGGCGGGGCGGGCAGGTCCTCGAGCAGCGCGTCGACGGTGAGACCGGCGCGGATCTCGAGCTCGTAGCAAATGCTCACCGCCCGCTCCCGTGCCTCGCGTCGCGTCGACACGGTACTAAGCGCGGGTGAGGTATTCGCCGGTGCGCGTGTCGACCTTGATGCGCTCGCCGGTCTCGACGAACAGGGGCACCTGCACGACGAGACCCGTCTCGAGCGTCGCCGCTTTGCGCGCGCCGGACACCCGGTCGCCCTGGATCCCGGGCTCGGTCTCGGTCACGCTCAACTCCACCGAGGCGGGGAGGTCGATCCCGATGACCTCGCCGTCGTAGATGGGAAGGACCGCGGTGTCTCCCTCCTTGAGGTACTTCACCGCGTCGCCGAGGTCGGCCGACTCTACGTGGAGCTGGTCGTACGTGGTGTTGTCCATGAACACGTACTGCGAGCCCTCGCGGTAGAGGTACTGCATCTCGCGCTTGTCGATGACCGCCAGCTTGAGCTTCTCGTCGGCCCGGAACGTCTTCTCGAGCACGTTGCCCGTGCGCCAGTTCTTGAGCTTCGTGCGCACGAACGCGCCGCCCTTGCCGGGCTTCACGTGCTGGAACTCCACGACGCTCATCAACCCCTCGGGGAGGTCGACGGACATGCCGTTCTTCAGGTCGTTGGTGGAGATGCTCACAGCACCAGGTCCTTCGGGGAGGCGGTCAGCGCGCGGTGACCGTCTGCGGTGACGACCACGGTGTCCTCGATGCGGACACCGCCCACACCGGGCAGGTAGACGCCGGGCTCGACGGTCACGACGTAGCCGGGAGCCAAGGTATCACGGGAGGTCGACGCGACCCGAGGTGCCTCGTGGATCTCGAGGCCGACCCCGTGCCCCGTCCCGTGCGAGAACGCCTCGCCCCAGCCGGCGGCGTCGATGCGGGCCCGGCAGGCGGCGTCCACCGTCACGCAGTCGACGCCCGGGCCGACGGCTTCGCGCCCGAGCCGCTGCGCGTCGAGCACCACGTCGAACAGCTGTTGCGCGGCTGCGTCCGGCGAGCCCACGCAGACCGTGCGCGTCATGTCGGAGCAGTAGCCGTCGACCACGCAACCGAAGTCGATCACGACGAGCTCGCCCCGCTCGACGCGACGATCCGTCGGCCGGTGGTGCGGCAACGCGCCGTTCGGGCCCGAGGCGACGATCGTCTCGAAGCTGGTGCCGCTGGCGCCACGGCCGCGCATCTCGATCTCGAGGCGCAGCGCCACCTCGCGCTCGGTAGGCCCGTCCGCGAGCCCGCCGCCGCGCACCGCCGCGGCGAACGCCTCGTCGGCGATCGCGCACGCCCGGGCGATGCGCTCGACCTCGGCGTCGTCTTTGACGCGGCGCAGGGTCTCCACGAGGCCGGTCGTCGCCACGAGCTCGACGGGCGCGAACCGGTCCGCGAGCTCCCGCTGCTCGGCCCACGTCACGCCGTGGGCCTCGAGCCCGAGCCGTTCGTGGCCGGCGACCTCGCGGCCGAGCGTGGTGAGCTGCTCGGCCTGCGTGGCGCCGACCTCGACGCGAGCGGTCGCGCCGGCGGCGCGCAACTGTTGTGCCGCCTGCGCCCCGTAGCGGCCGTCGGTGACGAGCCACTCGCCGTCCGGACCGACCAGCAGCATCCCGGCGGAACCGGTGAAGCCGGTGAGGTAGCGGACGTTCGGGAGGCGGGTGACGAGCAGCGCCTCGACGCCGTTGTCGGCGAACGCGGCCCGCAGCCGCCCGACCCGCGCCGACACGTCGACGGGGGCCAGCGCGTCCATCAGCGGCCTAGAACCCGAGCGGATAGGTGACGTTGGTGGATCGGCGTGTCGGGGGTGCCGCTGGCAAGGACGCACGACGAAGGCGCAGCCGAAGCTGCGTCGAGGAGGAGAACGCCGTACAGCGGTGCCACCGGCCGGCGAGGCACGACGTTCACCTATCCGTCCGGGTTCTTAGCTTCGCCGCGACGGCCTCGACCGCGAGCCGGTACCCGGCCCGGCCGAACCCGGCGACCGTACCGTCGACCACGCCCGCGATCATCGACGTGTGCCGCCACTCCTCGCGGGCCGCCGGGTTGGACACGTGCAGCTCGACCTTGACGCCGTCGTACGCGGCGAGCGCGTCGCTGATCGCGAAGGAGTAGTGCGTGAGCGCGCCGGCGTTGAGGATGATCGCGTCGCACCGGCCCCGGGCGGCCTGGATGGCGTCCACGATCGCGCCTTCGTAGTTCGACTGGAGGTGCTCGAGGTCGAGCCCGTGCTCCCCGGCCGCTCGACGCGCGTCGTCCACCATCTCGTCGAGCGTGTCGGTGCCGTACACCTCCGGGTCGCGTGACCCGAAGAGGTTCAGGTTCGGGCCGGACAGCAGCAGGATCGTCGCCATGCGGTCAGCCTTGCACGCCGACGGCCCCGAGCGCGTGCTCCACCGCATTCATCGGCGGATCGTCGATCAGCTCCACGCCGTCGGCGCCCGCACGCCGGAGGACGAAGGTCAGGCCGCCGCTCGCCTTCTTGTCGCGGCGCATGAGCGCCAGGAGCTCGGCCGCCGTCGAGGCCCCGGGGAACCCGGTCGGGAGCCCGAACGCGCCGAGCACCGCCCGGTGCCGCTCGACCTCGGCTGTGTCGATACGCCCGAGCGTCGCGGCCAGCTCGGCCGCGAACACCAGCCCGATCGCCACGGCCTCGCCGTGGGGCAGGTCGTACGCGCCCGCGGTCTCGAGCGCGTGCGCGAGCGTGTGGCCGTAGTTGAGGGTGGCCCGGAGCCCGGTCCGCTCGAACGGGTCCGCGGCGACGATCGCCGCCTTCCGCCGCGCGCAGCGGCCGACGACCGAGGCGAGCACGGCCGGGTCCCGGGCGCGGATCGCCTCGGCCTCGGCGACGAGCTCGTCGACCGGCCCCGCGCCGCCCTCCATCAGCGCGTACTTCGCCACCTCGCCGAGGCCGGACCGGTACTCGCGGCCCGCGAGCGACGCAAGGGTCGCGGTGTCCGCGACCACCGCCCGCGGCGCGTGGAACGCGCCGACGAGGTTCTTGCCCTCCGGCAGGTTGACCCCCGTCTTGCCGCCGATCGCGGAGTCGACCATCGCCAGCAGCGTCGTCGGCACCTGGACCAGCGCGATCCCACGGTGGTAGACCGCGGCCGCGAAGCCCGCGGTGTCGCCCACGACGCCGCCTCCGAGCGCGACCACCGCGTCGCCGCGCAGCAGTCCCCATTGCGCGAACCGCCGGCAGAGGTCCTCGACCGTGCCGAGGCACTTGGCCTCCTCGCCGTCGCCCATCAGGAACAGGTCGTGGGCGACGCCCACGCCGTCGAGCGACCCGCCCACCGCGTCCGCGTAGCGCGACGGGATGGCGGACTGGCTCACGATCGCGACACGCGACGCACCGGCGGCCTCCCGGACGCGCTCGCCGACGCGGCCCAGCGCGTCCGGGCCGAACTCGCCGCGGACGGTCGCGCCCGCGTGGTCGGAGAGCTCGACGGTCCCGACGGTTTCGACGGTTTCGACGGAGCGCCGGGCGCCGGTCACGGCCGGTACTCCGCGAGGACCGCGTGCGCGACGTCGTCGATCGAGCGGCCCGCGGTGTCGACGACCGCGTCGGCCGCCGCCTCGTAAGCGGCTTCGCGGATCACCGCGAGCCGCTCCAGCGTCGTGATCGGTGTCGACCCGCCCGCGAGCAGGGGGCGGTCCTCGCCTCCGCCGACGCGCTCGGCCAGCACCTCCGGTGGCGCCTGGAGCCAGACCACGAACCCCGCGTCGTGGAGCCGGCGGCGGTTCGACCCGTCGAGCACCGCTCCCCCGCCGCACGCGATCACCAACGGCTCGGGTGACGCGCACGCGTCGGCCACGGCCTGCTGCTCGAGCTCGCGGAAGCCCGCCTCCCCGAGCAACGTGAAGCACTCCGCGACCGACACGCCCGCGAGTTGCTCCACCAGCTCGTCGGTGTCGACGAACGGCCGGTCGAGCCGCTTGGCACACCGACGCCCCACCGTCGACTTCCCCGCGCCCATCAGCCCGACGAGCACCAGGTGCCGCGCCGGCCCGTCACCGCTCATCGGGGCCTCCCGTCGCGGATGCGTGAGTTTCGGTCCGCAGAGGCATGAAACCGACGCATCCTCGAAGCAGGGATCATCGGAGCGACTCGAGGAACGCGCGGTGGTTCCGGACGAGCTCGTCGACGCTGTCGCCACCGAACTTCCGCAGCGCCTCCGACGCGAGCACGAGCGCGACCATCGTCTCGGCCACCACGCCGGCCGCGGGCACGGCGGTGACGTCGGTGCGCTCCTTGAACGAGACCGTCGCCTCCTTCGTCTCGGTGTCGACGGTCTGCAACACCGGCCGGTTGAGCGACGCCAGCGGCTTCATGGCGGCGCGGGCGACGAGCAGCGCACCCGTGGTCATGCCGCCCTCGATGCCGCCGGCGCGGTCCGAGAGCCGGTCGTACGACGCGCCCGCCTCGTTCCACACGATCGCGTCGTGGGCGCGGCTCCCCGGGAGCCCGGCCACCTCGAACCCGTCGCCGATCTCGACGCCCTTCATGGCCTGGATGCTCATGAGCGCCTGCGCGAGCAACCCGTCGATGCGGCGGTCCCAGTGCACGTGCGAGCCGAGCCCCGGCGGCACGTCGTCGCCGAGCACCTCGACCACCCCGCCGAGCGAGTCGCCGTCCTTCGCCGCGTCCTTGATCGCCGCGATCATCGCCGCCTCCGACGTCCGGTCGAAGCAGCGCACCTCCGACTCGTCGATCGCGTCGAGGTCCACGAACCGCGGCCGGTGTTCGGCCGACGCACGGACGTCGCCGATCTGGATCACGTGGCTGAACACGGCCGTACCGAGCTCGGCGAGCAGCGCCTTGGCGAGAGTGCCCGCCGCGACGCGTGCGGCGGTTTCGCGTGCGCTCGCCCGCTCGAGCACGTTGCGGGCGTCGTCGAAGCCGTACTTCTGCATGCCGGCCAGGTCCGCGTGCCCCGGCCGCGGCTGGTGCAGCGGCTTCGCGCTGACGCCGGGTGTCGCCGACATCTCCTCCTGCCACTTCGGCCACTCGGTGTTGTGGATCAGAATCGCGACCGGCGAGCCGAGCGTGCGCCCGTGCCGGACCCCGCCCACCAGCTCGACGTCGTCGCGCTCGAACCGCATCCTCGGCCCGCGGCCGTACCCGAGCCGGCGCCGGGCCAGCTCGGCGCCGATCGCGTCGATCGTGACGGGGAGACCGGCCGGCAGGCCCTCGACGACGACCGTCAGGGCCGGGCCGTGGGACTCGCCGGCGGTCAGGAAGCGCAGCACGCTCCGACCTCCGGGGACGAGAACCTCAAGGACACCGCCAGGATACCGGGCCTCCCGTGGCGGGCCCCGCTTTCCTGGGAGCAGGAGTGACGCGTCGCGTCGCCTGAGTGACACGGAACGGCTCAGTGGCCACTCCTCGGCCGCCTGTCCTACTTCATCACCTGTTCGCCGGTGCACAGCGTGAACGGGGCGTCCCCGAACAGCAGCTGGCTGCACCGACCGTCGACGGTGAGGAGCTTGAAGCTGGTGGCGAAGACCTGTCCCGGCGTGACGCTGTAGGTCGTGTCCACCACCTTGAACTGCGCGGTCGCCACGCCGTTGTCGCCGAAGACCCCGACGTAGCTCACGAGCACGGACGGGCTCCCCGTGCCGAGCGTGATCGGGATCGCGGGTGGCGCGGTCGTCGGCACCACGACCGGCGGGGTGGTGGTCACCGCGCCACCTCCGGCCGTCGTCGCCGGGTAGGTGGGCGGGTAGACGATCGAGGTCGTGGGCGTCACGACCGGCGGCGTGGTCGTCGCCGTGCCCGTGCCGGTGCCCGTGCCGGTGCCGGTGCCACCCGTGCCGGTGCCCGTGCCGGTGCCACCGGTGTTCGACGCGACGACCTTCGGCGCGAACGGGTCGACGATCGTGCCGACGCCCGGCGGCGACACGGTGACCGCGGTCGTGGTGGTCGGCTTCGTCCCGGTCGTGGGCGTGCTGATCGAGCTCCCGGTGCTCGACACGCCGAGGGTGGAGTTCTTCGACCCGTCCCCTCCACCCGAGAGCACGAAGTACGCGAGGGCAGCCGCGATCACGGCCCCTCCGACGGAGAGCAGGATGACGAGGCGGCGACGGTCGGGGCTCATGGCTACTGGATCGCAGTCGACGGGGCCGATGACGGCGGCGCGGTGGGCGTGGGCGTGAGCGTGTTCGACGACGGCGCGGGTGCCCCGGTCGACGCGGGAGCGGTGGTCGACTCGATCGACGACGGTGACGGGGCCCCGGTGGTGGGTCCGGTCGAGCCCGTCGTGGAGCCGGTCGTCGAGCTCGACGACCCGGACGTCCCGCCCGGCGTGGTGGTCGACGTCGAGCCCGCGGGTTGGGTGAACATCCGCGCCGAGAGCGTCACCGCGAGCGTGGGCGACTGGCCGGCGAACTGCACCGAGTCGCTCTTCGCCGCGATGTTCAGGGAGTCCACGACCACCAGGCGCGGCATCTGGTCGGGGTCGGCGAGCGCGTCGAGGTACTTCAACACGTCGTAGAAGGTCCCCTCGATCTGCATCGACATGACGATCACCGAGGCGCCGCCGACGGTGACCGTCGGCGACGGCGGCGTCGGCGCGATCGACAGCCAGTCGATCCCGCTGCGGATCGCGATCGTGTTCGCGTTGTCGATGAACGACGCGAGCTCCGCGCTGGCCGGGACGAGCTGGTCGAGGCGCCGGGTCGAGTCCGCCGCGGTGCCCGACTGCGCCTTGAGCTTGCGGAGCTGCGTCAACTGGTTGGTCTTCGACGTCTCCTCGTTCTTCGCCAGCTCGAGCTTGTCCTTGGCCGAGCTCGTGTCGTCCTTGATCGGCGCGTACAGCAGGAAGTACCAGCCGACGACGGCAACCAGGGCGATCGCGCCCCCGATGAGCAGGGCCCGCCGGCTCATGCTTGTGCCTCCTGGCGCCTACGGCGCCGGGCCGGCAGGCCACGCTCGCTGCTCGGCGGGATACCCGCCTCCCGACGCTCGCTCACGGCGTCGCCCCGAGGATCCACTGGCGGAGCATGTCGGCCCGGTTCGACTTGGCCTTCTCCGTCAGCGAGGCGGTCGACGAGAAGTTCACGATGTTCGAGCTGTCGATCTGGGCCTTGGTCGAGTTCGGGACCCACAGGTCGGACGTGCCCTGGATGTCGCCGATGCTCTCGATCCACTTCGACACGTCCGGGAAGTCCCGTCCGACGACGGTGAACGACAACGTCCCGGTAAAGGTCGGGGCGGGTGTGGTCGTCGACCCCGCGCCCGCGGATCCCGCCGGCGCGGACGGCCCGACGGTCGACGCAGTGGTCGGCGGGGTGGTCGTCGTCGGAGCGGCGGGCGCGGTGGCTCCACTCGTCCCGCCACTGGTGGTTCCCGCGGACGACGATCCCTGGAACGCGGTCAGCCAGTCGTTCTCGGGGATCTTCTGGGCGATCTCCGTGAGCAGCGTCGACCACGCGACGTCCGTCGCGAGCAGCGCGTTCAGCTGCTGGTTCACGACCTGCACGCGCGCGGCTTTCGCCTGCACGTCGGCAAGCGCGTCGAGCTGGTGCTGGAGGTTCTGGTTCGTCTGCTGCTGCTCGGCCAGCGCGTCGTTCGCGTCGGACCGGTCGCTGCTCGCCCGGTACGTGAGATAGCCGAGGCCGAGGACGGCGGCCAGCACCGCGGCGCCGGCCATGAGGTAGCTCCGGCGTCGGGTCGCGGCCGCCCGGACCTCGCCGGGAAGGAGATTGATCGTTCGAGTGGAAACGGTGCCGCCGAGCGCGAGCCCGACCGGGACCGACAGGTACGGGTCGAGCAGCGGGTACTCGCTGGGCGTGAACCCGATGTCGCCGACGGTCAGCGCGGAGCGGGCGTCGGCGTGGCCTACCGGGAGGGCCAGCAGACTGCCGAGCCGTTCGGCGAGCATCGGGAGCTGCGACGAGCCGCCGTTCACGAGCACGTCGACGATGCGCGGGCTGTCGGGCTGGGTCCGGTAGAAGTCGAGCGATCCCCGGATCTCCTCGAGCAGCTCGGCGAGCGGTCGTTCGATCGCGGCCCGGGCCCGCACGCCGAGGTCGTCGTCGGCCATGAGGCTCTGGCGCTTCAACGCCTCGGCCGCGTCGAACGCCAGGTCGAGATCCGTCGCGATCGCCTCGGTCAGCGCGCGCCCGCCGACACCGAGCACGCGGGCGAAGCGCGGGACTCCACCTTCGTGCACGACGACGACCGTGACACCGGCGCCGACGCAGACGATCGCCTCGGCCCCGCCCACGCTGGACGCGCCGGGACGCCGGCTCAGGCTGCGGATCAGGGCGAGCGGCACGAGGTCGACCGCCTCGACGGTCAGCCCGGCGTCCTGGACGACCGAGACGAGCCGCGCCACGGTGTCGCGGTGGGCCGCGGCGAGCAGCACCCGGCTCGTCGGCTGCCCCTCGCCGTCGCGGCCGGTCTCCAGGACCTGGAAGTCGACGGCCGCCTCGTCCATCGGGATCGGGATGAGCTCCTGGGCCTGGAAGCGCAGCGCGCCGGCGAGGTCCTCGTCGGACATCGCGGGCAGCTCGACCGGCCGGACGATGAGGCGCGGCGTGGCCAGGCCCACCCGGACCGGGAGCTTCTTGAGCCCGACCTCCTTCCAGAGGCGCCGGATCGCGGCGGTGACGGCGGCCGGGTCGACGATCTCGCCGTCGCGCATCGCGTCGCGTGGCAGCGCGACCTGCCCGAACGCGCGCAGGATCGGCGGCGCCCCGGCCTCGATCTCGGTGACCGTGACCGCGTTGGTGCCGATGTCGAGACCGATCAGGCGGCGGGCCACGATCCGCTCCCGTTCACCGTCCGTGCGTCGAGGTATGCGGACAGGTCCGACTCCCGAATCCGATAGTGCCGCCCCACCCGTATCGCCCCGAGCTCTCCGCCCTTGATGAGCCGATAGACGGTCATCGTGGAGACTCGCATCGCATCCGCCACCTCACGAACGGTGAGTAGCCGGTGCTCAGGAACCACGTTGTGTCCCCTCTGTTAACTCACGTAACAGTAAGGCGCCCCTCTAACAATCGTCAACACGGGCGCATTCCTTGAACAGCAGGTCACAATGCCCACAGTGCCTGATACTTGCCGCTCTTGGCGCCTACGGCGCCGGGCCGCTGGGCCACGCTCACTGCTCGGCGGGATACCCGCCTCACGACGCTCGCTCCTGATGTCGCCCGGACGGGCCGGCCGCGGGCGCGGCACCGCGCGTCAGGCGCCGCGGCGGGCCCGGTACCAGTCGAGGATCGGCCGGCCCCAGAGCACCATCGTCATCGCGCCGGCCGCGAGGAAGGGCCCGAAGGGCACCGCGTCGCGCCGGGTGCGGAGCCGAAGGACCACGAGTGCGATCCCGATGACGGCGCCGTAGAGGAAGCCGAGCAGCAGGCCGAAGGCGAGGTGGCCCCAACCCAGCCAGGCGAGGGCCACGCCGAGGGAGAACGAGAGCTTGACGTCGCCGAAGCCCATGCCGCGCGGCGAGACGAGGTGGATGACGAACAGCCCGCCGAAGGCGAGCAGCCCGCCGACCAGCGCGCGCACGAGCGGCTTCCAGGTGCCGTCGGCGATCGCGGGCGGGACCAGCAAGAGCGGCAGCACGATCGAGAGCGGGTACACGATACGGTTCGGCAGCCGGTAGTGCTCGAGGTCGATGATCGACAGCGCGAGCAGCGCGGCCGCGAACACGAGGTACGCGGGGAGCTCCCAGGCCGCACCGAAACGCGCGCCCGTCGCGGCGAAGAGTGCCGCACATCCGAGCTCGACCAGGGGGTAGCGCACTCCGATCCGCGCTCCGCAGCTCCGGCAGCGCCCGCGCAGCAACGCCCACGACAGCACGGGGATGTTGTCGGCCGCGCTGATGGGCGCGCCGCACGCCGGGCAGTGCGACCGCGGGTGCACGACCGACTCGTCGCGCGGTACGCGCCAGATCACGACGTTCAGGAACGAGCCGACCGCCAATCCGAGCAGGCCGCACACGCACGCAACGAAGGCCGTAGTGCTCACGGGTCGAGGCTACGTGTCCGCGATGACGGGCCGGGTGATCCTGGGGCGTGCAACCGGCAGCCGCCGCTACGGCAGCTGGTCGCTCCAGCCGACCGAGGCGTCGAAGTCCGACGCGGAGCAGTGCGCCGCTCCGTTGACGAGCTGGTACCTCGTCGGCGTCACGTCGGGATGCAGCGTGGCGATGCAGTCGCCCGATGCCGAACGCGTGGCCATGAGCACGTAGCTCTCGACGCCGATCGTGCCGGACCGCACCGACACCTGGCGGTCGCCGGCGAAGGCGTCCGTCGTCGCGTCGCGCCACTGCACGCTCCCCTCCGCCGCCGCCAAGTCCACGTTCGTCACGCCGTTGAAGGTGCCGGTCTCGCTGTAGACCACGCGGCTGGCCGTGATCCCGTAGCGCAGCAGCGATTCGGCCTGCTTGTTCTGCGCCGGCACGCGGGCGTGGAGGAAGGTCGGGACCGCCATCGCGATCAGGATGCCGAGGATGCCCACGACGATCATCAGCTCGATCAGGGTGAAGCCCCCGGTGAGATGGTCGATCTGCTTCCCTCGGTCGGTCGCCGGCACGTCAGGGCCTCCTCGGGGTGTGGTCACGCCCGGAGCACGAGTCCCCGGGCGTGACCACCAGTCCCTCGAGATCGATCGTTGCTACCAGCTCGCGGCCCAAGTGGCGGTGGCGTCCGCGTTGTCCGCGGTGCACCCGCCGCTCACCTGCGCGTACTGCGTACCCGGGGCACCGGCGGTGTCCTTGAGGCCGTAGCAGTTGCCCGACGAGGACTTGGCGACGATCACGAGGTCCGTGGTCGTCGTCTTGACCGACACGTTCTTCGGGCCGGTCGACGCCGTCGAGTTGTTGTTGAACGTCAGGCTCGGCTCCGCGGCGAGGAGCGCAGCCGGCGTCGCCTGCGTGTAGTCCTCGTTGTCGGTGTAGATCGACTTCGCGTTCGCGAAGGCGTTCCGCAACGAGCTCTTCGCCGACGCGTTCTGCGCCCGCTGCCGGGCCCCCAGGAACGTCGGGACCGCGATCGCGATCAGGATGGCGATGATCAACACCACCACCATGAGCTCGATGAGCGTGAAGCCCTCTTCGGAATCGCGCCGTCGCGAAACGGCTCGGTGGACAATTGGCACGGGTACCCCCTCGGGTCGTCGGGTGTGCTGGTCACGAGCCCGCCTCACCGTTCAGGCTCGACCCCCGACACCCTCGGGGAGCGCTCCCTCCTGGCAGCCCGGCCGGCCTCCCCGCAATCCCTTGCGAGGGTGGGCCCCGAGGCTTTGCGCCCCCGCCTTCCGACGGGTTTGCCGTTTGACAAGAGGTGGATTCGTAGCCCAGTTATCGACCGAACCGGCTGCGGAATTGAGCCGCGGAGCCCGTATTTCCTGGTCGGGAGGCGTGTCGCGGCGCCGCGCCCCGGCGAGCGCCGAACGAGGAGCCCGCGCGCGGGAGGGCCCGGGGCACGCGGCCCCGGGCCCTCCACACTCGAATGGATACGGCTACCAGGACGAGCCCCACGTCGCGGTGGCCGCGGCGTTGTCCGCCGTGCACGCACCCGACACGGTCGCGTACCCGGTCCCGCCGGCACTGGAGTCGTGCAAGCCGTAGCAGGTGCCCGACGCCGCCTTGGCGACGATCACGAGGTCCGTGGTCGTCGTCTTTACCGACACGTTCTTCGCACCGGTCGACGCGGTGGAGTTGTTGTTGAACGTCAGGCTCGGCTCCGCCGCGAGCAGCGCGGCCGGCGTTGCCTGCGTGTAGTCCTCGTTGTCGGTGTAGATCGACTTCGCGTTTGCGAAGGCGTTGCGCAACGAGCTCTTCGCCGACGCGTTCTGCGCCCGCTGCCGGGCCCCGAGGAACGTCGGGACCGCGATCGCGATCAGGATGGCGATGATCAGCACGACGACCATGAGCTCGATGAGCGTGAAGCCCTCTTCGGCGTCGCGGCGATCGAGGACCTTGTGCAGGGACTTGCGCATGTGGTTTCCCTCCGTGGCGTGGGTTGTCCGTTCGTTGCGAGCCTGCCTCGACACCGATCGGGCCCGACCACGGAAGGTCCGGTCCTCCTGGCAGCCCGGCCGACCGTTCCCCTGAGCGTTTGGCCTCGAGGGGGTTGGGTCCCGTGGCTTTGCGTCCCCGCCTTCCGACGGGTTTGCCGTTTGACAAGAGGTGGCGTTCGCACCGCGCGTTTCGACCCCGGAACGTGCTCCCTGGAGGATGATTTCGGGATGATTTACCGGCGTTCGCCTCAACCGGTCGGGCCTCCATCGAACTGGACCGTGCCGTGGGCCCCTACGGGTACCGCCACACCGACCAGTTCCAGGTTCGTGCCGAACTGGTCCGCACCGTGGGCCCCTACGGGTACCGCCACACCGACCAGTTCCAGGTTCGTGGTCAGACCGCGCCGCGGTACGGGACCACGACCCGGCCGTGCGGCCCGTCGACGATCGCGACCCGGGCCCCGTAGTGGAGCTCCAGGTTCTCGGCCGTCATCACCTCGTCGGCCCGGCCGGTGTGGGTGACCCGGCCGTCGCGCAGGAGCACCAGCCGGTCCGCGTACTGTCCGGCGAGCGTGAGGTCGTGCATGGTGGAGAGCACGGCGAGGTCGCGTTCGCGGCGCAGCGCGTCGACCAGCTCCATGACCTCCTGCTGGTGGCCGATGTCGAGCGAGCTGGTGGGCTCGTCGAGCAGGAGCACGGGTGCGTCCTGCGCCAGCGCCCGGGCCACGATCACCCGCTGGCGCTCGCCCCCCGAGAGCGAGTCGACCGTACGACCGGCCAGACCACCGAGCTCGAGGCTCGCCAGCGACTCGCGCGCCACCGCCACGTCGTGGCGCCCGAGCGAACCGAACAGGCCGTGGTGCGGTGTCCGGCCGAGCAGCACGTACTCGAGCGCCGTCATCCCCGGAGGGACGACCGGCACCTGCGGCACCACCGCGACCGCCCGGGCCCGGTCCCGGACCCGCAGCGCCGGCAGCGGCCGGCCGTCGATCTCGACCCGACCGGCACTCGGCGCCAGCGAGCCGGACAGCACCCGCAGGAGTGTGGTCTTCCCCGCGCCGTTCGGGCCGAGCACGCACACCCACTCCCCCGCGTGTACGGCGAGGTGCACGTCCTCCAGGAGCCGCCGGCCGCCGACGTCGACCGACACCGCGCTGCACGCGACCCGCACCGGCCCGGTCATCCCGTCGCCATCCGGCTCGATCATCCCGTCGCCAATCGACTGGTGCGCAGGACGACGATGAAGAACGGCGCGCCCACCATCGCGGTCACGACGCCGATCGGCACCTCGGCGGGCGACATCGCCGTGCGCGCGAGCAGGTCGGCGAGCGCGAGGAACGCGCCGCCGAGCACGATCGACAGCGGCACGATCACCCGGTAGCTCGACCCGAGCAGCAGCCGGACGGTGTGCGGCACGATGATGCCGACGAAGCCGATGAGGCCGCTGACCGCGACCGCGGCCGCGGTGGCCAGCGACGCCGCGGCCACGATCGTGAGCCGGACGCGCCGTACGGGGATGCCGAGGCTCGAGGCCTCCTCGTCGCCCACGCTCATCACGTCGAGCGCCCGCCCGTGCGCCACGAGCACGACGGTGGTGACGACGAAGTACGGCAGCACGAGCGCGACGTCGGACCACGTGGCGGTCGTCAACCGGCCGAGGATCCACGAGTACACGGTGCGCACCGTGTCGGCGTCGCGCTGCTGGAGGTACGTCTGCACCGCGGTCAGGAAGCTCATCACCGCGACGCCCGCCAGCAGGAGCGTCGCCGGGGTCCGGACGCGCGACGACGACGCGCTGATCGCATAGGCGAGGACCGCGGCGCCGATGGCGCCGACGAACGCCGCGATCGGCGCCGGATCCAGGAACCCGCCGCCGATGGGATGACCGCTCACGACGACGATCGTCACCCCGAGCCCGGCACCCGCCGCCGCGCCGAGGAGATAGGGGTCGGCGAGCGGGTTGCGGAAGACACCCTGGTACGACGCACCCGACACCGCGAGCAGCCCGCCGACGAGGACCGCGAGCAGCACACGCGGCAACCGGAGCTCCCACACGATGTCGGCGTCTCGCGCCGAGAGGCCCGAGCTCCAGTGGGCGAACGGCAGGTGCCCGGCCACCTCCACCATCGACCGCCACGGGTCGATCCGGACCGGCCCGACCGCGAGCCCGAGCCCGACCACGAACGCCAGGAGCGCGACCGACCCGGCCAGCCACGACCACCGCATCCGGGTGGGCTCGCCGGCCGGGTCGACCGCACGCATCAGCTCGTACGCGCCTTGTTCGCGGCCTGCGCGATCGTGCGCAACAGCTCGACGACGCGCGGGCCCCAACGCGACGCGACATCGTCGTCGAGGACGATCACGTGCTTGCGCCGCACCGCGGTCAGTGCACCCCAGCCCGGCCGGGCGGCGACGGTGGCGACCGACTGCTGGCAGCACTTCCCGTCGGCCAGGAAGACGAGGTCGGGGTCCTTCTCGATCACGAACTCCGCCGAGAGCTGCGGGTAGCCGCCTGCGCTCTGGGTGTCGGCCGGGTCGGCGACATTGCGCAACTTCGCCTTCGCGTACAGCGAGCCGATGAACGTCTTCGACGTCGCCGTGTAATAGGTGTTGTCGAGCTCGTGGTAGTAGCTGAGCGTCTTCGCCTTGCGCGGCACGGTCTTGGTGATCGCGGCGATGCGCGCCTTCATCGTGGCAACGAGGGCGTTGGCCGCTTTGCTACGGCCGGTCGCCGTCCCGAGCGCGGTGATCTCCCGGTAGGTGTCGTCGAGTGTCTTGGCCGCCGGCTGCGTGAGCGTGGCGATGCCGAGCTTCTTCAACTGGGGCGCGACCGTCGCGTCGTACATGACGACCAGGTCCGGGTGGTACCCGGCGATCGCCTCGACGTTGGGTTGCAGACCGGTGAGCTTCGTGCGTGGCGCGTTCTTCGGGTAGTTCGACTGGTCGTCGACCGCCACCACCTGCTTGCCCGCACCGATCGCGAACAGCATCTCGGTCGACGTCGGCGACAACGAGACGATCCGCTTCGGCGGTTCGGTGCTCTTCCCTGCGGCGGCCTGGGCGGCCGATCCGGTGACGAGCGGGACGGCGAGCGCGCCGGACAGCGCGATCGCGAGCATGGACTTGCGCATCCGTTACCTCCTGTCGGTCGAGGAAAGTCGCCGGACAGGAGGCCTGCCGCGACGAGCAGCCCTTCCTCGAGAGCTGGACTTCGTCACCGATCAGCAGGCGATCTGGCTCGCCGTCGACCCGTCCGGGCGAAGCATCCGTCCGGGCCACGGCATCACAGCTGCGGGACAGCGCCGGATTCCCACCGGCTTCGCTGCGTGCTCGGTGCCGCGGACTATAGCGACGCGCCCGCGGCCGCGCCCGATCGGCGCAACGACGCGGACAGCCCGTTTGCCCGCCCGCGCCGTCGGGTAGGAGAGGAACCATGACCACGCAGGAGCACACGATGCCGGCAACGGAGACGCTCGGGACCGGCGGGTGCCTCGTGCTGGGCGTCGACGGTACGCCGGGGTCCCGCCGCGCCGCGGAGTACGCGACCCACCTGGCCGCGGCGCTCGACGCGCCCGTCGTCGCCATCTTCGCGCTGCGGCCGGCCGCCGAGTTCCTGCTCGACCTGCCCCCGTCCTCGGTCGAGGAGTGGACCGGGCTCCTCGAGCGGGAGTTGCGCGACGACTGGTGCCGCCCGTTGGCGAAGGCCGGCATCCCGTACACGACCCAGCTCGTCGAGCGCGAGCCGGTCGCCGCGCTGATCGACGCGGCCGATCGCCACCGGGCCGCGATGATCGTCGTGGGAGCGAACCACCACGGGTCCCTGCACCGACTCGCCGGGAGCAAGATCGCTCGCCTCGTCCACGAGGCGCACCGGCCCGTCGTCGTGGTGCCGCCCGAACGCGGAACCTGAGCCCCCGGCCGCACTCAGGGCTTCGCAGTGGCCGCCTTCGTCGTGGTGGTGGCCCTGGTCGTGACGGTGGCCCTGGTCGTGGCGGTACCCGCCTTGGTGGTCGCGGTGGCCGCCTTGGTGGTCGCGGTGGCCGCCTTCGTCGTCGCGGTGGCCGCGACGACGGTGAACCTCGCGGTCGCGTTCGTGCCGCGGTCTCCGGTCGCCGTCACCTGGTACCGCCCGACGGGCTTGCCCGCCGAGCCGTAGAGCGCGGCGACGGTTCCATTGGCCGGCACGACGTGGGCCGGACCGGTAAACGTCGTCGCGTTCGGCAGGACGACTCGGAAGCGGACCGTCTCACCCTGCTTCGCGCCGGTGAGCTTGAACGCGAAGGCGACGCCCTGCGCGCCCGCCGCGGGTGCGACCGTGAACGCCGTCGTGGCGGCCGCCGAGGTCGGCACGGCACTGGTTGCGGCGCCGGTGGAGGTCGTCACCTCGGTGGTGGCACTCGACGGAGCCGCCGTGGTCTTGGAGGCGGACGACTTGCCGGACCCGCCGCCGCACGCCGCGAGGCCGGCCACCAGGCACGCAACGGTGATGAACTTGTTCACGGGAACACCCCTCGAGTTCGGCGATCCCGGTCACCTCGGCGCCGCTGCGCCGCCCGGCGGCAAGGCTAGCCCCGCTGCCCGGCAACACGACGAAACAACGTCGCCTCGGCGGGGTCGTACGGCGTGCCGTCGGGGTGGAGCAGGTCGTGGAACCAGCCGCGGTCCGGCCCGATCGGCCGGACCCACGACGCCCACGGGTGCTTCGTCTGGGTCCGCCCGTCGACGAGGCCCCAGCAGTAGCAACCGATCCGTTCGGCGGCGAACACCTCCAGCAACGCCACCGGCGAGCGCGGCCGCGCCATCCACTCCGTGCAGACCAACGGCCGGCCGAACCTCCGCAGCGAGCCGATCGTGGCCCGCAACCCGTCCTCGGGCTCGTAGCTGTGGAAGGTGACGACGTCCGAGCGCTCGAGGAACACGCGTGACGCCGGCCGGGCCCGCTCGGGCGCCCGGTGCAGGTGCGCGTAGAGCCCGACGGTGAGCGGCTGGTCCGGGTCCACGCCCACCGCCCAGTCGAACACCTGGTCGACGAGCCGGGCGATGAGCCGCTCCTTGTCGCGGACCTCCTGGCGCCGGTAGGCGGGGTTGGGGCTGTCGGGCTCGTTGAACAGGTCCCACATGACCACGCGCTCGTCGCGTCCGAACCGGCCGATCACGGCCTCGACGTAGCGCCGGAGCAGCGGCCACCGCGACGGGTCGCCGACGACCGCCGCGCCCGGCGACTGCACCCAGATCGAGTTGTGCACACCGGGCCGCGGGTCGCGCTGGCGCCCCGGGCGCGGGTTCGGGTCCCAGACCCCGTCGAAGAGCACGAGCATCGTGCGGATCCCGTGGCCGGCGGCCGCGTCGAGCACGGCGTCGACCCGGTCGAGGAACGCGGCGCGGTCGCGTGCCCACACGAGGTCGTGGAGGAAGATGCGGGCGCTGTTCAGGCCCAGTTGCTCGGAGGCCCAGCCGAGCTCGCGGTCGATCGTCGGCAGGTCGAACGTCGCCTCCTGCCAGAGCTCGAGCTGGTTCCCCGCCGTCGACGGCGTGAAGTTGCAGCCGACCAGCCAGCCGGTCTCCTCGGCCCAGCGCGCCGCGCGCTCGCGCGACCAACGCGCCCGCTCGGCGAGCGGCGGGCGTGGTCGCGGATCGCGTGTGCGCAGCTCGGCCCGCAGCTCCCGCAACCCGACCGTCAGGAAGTTCCGCATCGCGCGCCTTCGAACGGCCAACGCGTGCCGACACGCTCGGTGGCATTCACGCGTCCGTGGACGCGTCCGCGCCACGCTTCGCGATGTTCGGGTCGGGGCTGCCACACGACGCACCGGCACGCTCCACCGCACGAGGCGCCCGCACGCGGGTGGAAACGATCGGCGGTGCGGTCCTGCGCAGGTGTTGCGACGGCGGCCATGACGACTCCCGACGTGTCGTTCGCGAGCGTGCCCACGGCGACGCGGGCTTGCTCTCCCTGGCGGTCGGCCGTCGCAGCCGGCTGACGAGCCGTGGCCGTCAGCCTACCGAGGGGGTCGGACCGTCATGCTGAGTCGACTGTTGCGTTGAATTCTGCTCACTACGCGCGGAATTCAACGCAACAGTTGTCCCCGCGGCCGGACGGCTCAGGGTCCGGACGCGACTGCCGACGCGTCCGGGCCACCGCGCGTGTCGACGACCGCGACCGGTCAATCCCCCGGGCCACCGGGCGAGCCGCCCGCGACCTCGTACGACCAGAGCTCGGAAGCCACCGAGACGGGCCCGCCGTGCGGCGCCGGCCGATCCGCGCCGGCGTGGCCGTGCGCGAAGGCGGGCGAGGCGACCCAGGCCTCGAACGCGTCCTCGTCGCGCCAGCGCGTCACGACCAGCCACACGCCGAGTTCTTCACGGCTGACGCGCCGCGGTCCTGGGAGCGGGGAGGGATGCGCCGCAGGACCGCGCCGCGATCTCGGGGATCCGCACGCTGTCGTGCGGATCGGGAGTGGGAAACCGGGGTACGTCACAGGTCTCGCAGGACGGTGACGGGTGCGTGTCGTGCGCGTCGGATCGTGTGGAGCGCTGCGGCGATCACCGCGACGATCGAGACGGCCGCGACCGCGGCGAGGTAGGCCCATGGCACCGAGAGCGCGGCGGGCGGCGGGTCGAACACGCCGGTGAGGACCTTGACGAGCATCGCGGCGAGAGCCCAGCCGGTGATCGTGCCGGCGATGAGCCCGCCAGCGGTCACGAACGCGGCCTCGCTCCACACGAATCCACCCAGCTGTCGCGGTTTGGCACCGAGCGCGGTCGCGATCGCGAACGTGCGTCGACGTTCTGCGAACCCGAGCACGAGCACGAGACCGGTCGCGGCCGCGGCGAGGGCAACGGCGAAGCCGAGTTCGACGCGAGTCAGCCCGGAGAGGTCGACGGCCGTGAGGCTCGACCCGACGACCTTGCGGGTGCTGGTGATGTCGGTGACGGTGGCGCCCGTCCCGACCTGAGCGCGGATCCTGGCGGCGACGGCGCGGGGCGCGTTGCCGCCGGCGTCGACGAGGAAGGCGCCGACAGCGTTGCTGCCGGTCGTGCGCGTGATGTAGTCGGCGTTGGCGAGCATGAAGCTGTCGCGTGGTGCGGTGGGAAACTCCTTGGCGACGCCTACGTAGTGGAAGGTGACTTCGGTGAGGGCCTTCGTGCGGCCGTTCTGGAGTCGGAGTCGGAGCGTGTCGCCCGGTCGGAGCTGGAAGTCCTTGACGGTCTCGGCACTGACGAGGATGCTGTCCGGCTGCTTGGCGAGCCGGTCGATGAGGGCGCGTGCCGTGCCACCCTGGAAGTACGCGTCCTGCAGCTTCGTGGCATCGACGACCGTCGACGTGCGGACACCGTAGAGGTCCTGAAGGTCGGCGCCGACGTACGCGAACCGGTGTTGGAGCGGCTCGACCGCCCGCACACCGCGGATCGCGCGCAGTTGCTGTCCCGCGGCTGCCGGAACGCTGCTGCCCGGCGCCTCGGTCACGGTGACATCGGCGCCGTTGCTCAACCTGGCATCGACCTCGGCCTGCGCGCGGTAGGTGCTGTTGAACACCCCGGTCGACGCCGCGAAACCGGTCGTCAACGCGACGAGCGCGACCGCCCCGGCGAGAAGCCGACGTTGGCGCGTCATAGTCGCGCCGACGGTGCCGGCGAGTCGCCCGGAGAAGGGCCGGGCCACGAGGCGTGCTACACCTCGGCGCGCACCGAGCAGCAGGTAGGCGACGCGCCACGCCAGCAGTCCGGCTCCCGCCCAGAGCAACGCGGGTCCGGCGAGCGCCCAGTAGCTCACCGAGATGGCAGGGGTTCCTTCGGGGGCCAGGACGAGTTGGTAACCGTTGCGGCTCGTGAGCCAGAACACGAGGGCGGACACGGCGAGGAGGAGAAGGTCGATGCCGAAACGCAGCCAGCGCGGTGCAACGACCCGCCCGACGACGCGCCGTGCGCCGGCGACGGTGAGCTGGCGTGCGTCACGCCACGCCGGGACGGCGATCGCAAGGCCGGCGATAGTCAGACCGATCAGTGCGGCACCTGTCGCGAACGTGGCGGTCGCGGCGGTCGTTGCGCCGAACGCGGCGCCGTCGAATGCGATCGATCCGACGAGCGCCGCCACGAGCAGGCCGACGAGCGCGCCGACGCCGCCGACGAGCGTGGCTTCGACGAGCGCGAGCCGCACCAGTCGGGTGGTCGTCGCCCCACGGGTTCGAAGCAGCGCCTGCTCGCGCCGGCGACGGTCACCGCCCGATGCGGCCACCGCTGCGGTGAGCAGGCCGGCCAAGACGGCGCCGGGGAGTCCGAGGAACAGGAAGAGCACCTGCGCGTACATGGCGTCGCCGCGGGCCGCCCCGAGCACGGCTCCGAGGTTGTCACCGACGAGCCCGGTACCGGCGAGTTTGACTTCGAGGTTGCGCGCCGCGCGGGTGACCTGGGTGTACGCCGCGGCGGGATCACCGGGGAGCGCGTGCGAGATGCGGGCGTGAACCTGGTGCTTCACCTGATCGGGGCGCGCGGCGGCGAGCGGATCGAAGAGCGTGTGCCATTGCGCGGCGGGCAGCAGGAGCACGTTGTCCGGCGGTGCCTGGGGCTGCGCGCCACCAGGGGCGCCGACCTTCTGGAAGAACGAATCGGCTCCGGGCAGGTCCACGACACCGTCGACGCGCACGTCGACGGACGGGAGGCCGGCCCGGCCGATCGTAACCGTGTCGCCGGGAGCGGCGTGGAGGTTCGCGGCGGTCTGCTGCGCGATGAGGACCCCCTGATGGGCGCCGGTGAGGTCGCGGATCACCGCGGGGAAGGTCTGACGGTAGGTGTCCGGGAGTCCGACCACGACCCCGGGACCGGTGGTCTGGACGGAGCCGGCGCGGCTCGCGGTCATGCCGGTGGTCGTGGCGAACCAGACGGGAAGCGCCGCCCGGCTCTGGGCCGACACAGCGGTCAGGACGGTGGTGGGCTCGGTGCCGGGTTGGGCTTCGACCTGCCAGTCGACGGCGACGTTCTGCGCGGCTCGGCGGGTCATCGTCGCCTTCGAACCGGCGAGGAACGTTCCGATCGACGCGAGGAGCGCGACCGCGATCGCGACTCCGGTCGCCGTCGCGGCGAGGCGACCGGACCGCCGGCCGATCAGGCCTCGGAGCCAGGTCAGGCCGAGCATGGTTCCTCCCGATTGCTGCAGTCGTCGGAGCGGATCTGGTCCAGTCGCCCGTCGTCCACGTTCCAATTGCGAACGAACCGGTCGCCGACGACCGGGTCGTGGGTGCTCACGACGAGCGCGGCCCGTGTCTCGGCGGCTGCGTGGAGCAACACGTCCATCACCGCGGCGGCCGTGGTGTGATCGAGCTGTCCCGTCGGCTCGTCGGCGAGGAGGAGGCGCGGCCGTTGCGCGAGTGCACGCGCGATCGCGACGCGTTGCGCCTGACCACCGGACAACTCCTCGGGCAACTTGCAGGCCAGCGCAGTGAGGTCGAGCGTCGCGAGCGCCTCCTTCGCGCGCGTCGCCGCGTCGCGCGCGTCGGCGCCGCCGAGGACGAGCGGGAGGGCGACGTTCTCGATGACGTCGAGGGGTGGCAGCAGGCTCGGACCCTGGAGGACCAGCGCGACGGGTCCCGGCCGCAGGTCCGCACGAGCACCCAGCTGCGGCCAGGTGATGGTGCCGGCCGTCGGGGAATCCAGCCCCGCGATGATGTGCAGCAGGGTCGACTTCCCCGACCCGGACGGTCCCATGATCGCCAGCTCGTCGCCGTCCCAGATGTCGCACGTGACCCCGTGGAGGGCGACGACTGCCGAACGGCCCGAGCCGTAGGTTCGTGCGACGTCGATGCAGCGCACGAGTGGTTGGCTGCTCATCGCTCGACCGTCCCGTCTCGCAAGACGACGATCCGATCGGCCTCGCGGGCCAGAGCCTCGTTGTGGGTGACGATCACGGTGGCGCAACCGGCGCGGGTACGGGCGCGGAGCAGCGCGATCAGCCGCGCCGCGTTCGCGCGGTCGAGCTCGCCCGTCGGCTCGTCGGCAAGGATCACGCTCGGATCGTTCGCGAGCGCGACCGCGAGACCGGCCCGGGCCAGCTCCCCACCGGAAAGCTCCGAGGGGTGCGCGCGGTCGCGGTCGCGGATCCCGAGATCGTCGAGCAGCTCGCCGACCCGCGCCGCGCCCCGTCGACCGGCGAGACGACGGGCCACGGCGACGTTCTCGCCCACGGTCAAGTGTTCGAGCAGATTCGCGGTCTGGAACATGACGCCGATCCGTTGCGCTCGGATCCTCGCCCGCGCGGGTTCGGATCGGCGCGAGAGCGGCTCGCCGTCGATGTGAACCGTGCCGCCGTCCGGATCGTCGAGCCCGGCCAGGCAGGCCAGGAGCGTCGACTTCCCCGAACCCGAGGGACCCGTCACCGCGACCATCTCCCCGGCGTCGACATCGAGCGAGACACCACGCAGCGCCAACGTCTCCTCGTCGCCGGCGTGGTAGAAGCGATAGAGCTCGGTGGCCTGCAACGTCGTGGTCATGGCGTCCACGCGAACGACTCGGTGATCGTCTTCCACGGGTCGACGTTGTCCGAGCCCCGCGCGCCGGACAGCGTCAGCGTCACCTGCGTTCCGTTGCGCCAGAACTCGTACTGTTCGACGTCGATCGCGACGCGCTTACCGGTAACCGGGTCAGCCGGCGAACCGGCCCGGTACGTGACGTGCACCGCGGGACCGGCCGTCCGGTTGACGGTGTCGACGTCGACGAGTTGGAAGCTCGGCACCTGCCGTTGCAGCGCCCGGACTTCGTCGGTACGGGTGGAGGCGACGGTGGGCGCGGTTGGGCTGCTCGTCGTCGTCGCGCTGACGGTGTTGTAGTGATCGGTGAACGTCGTGGTCGCGCCGCTGACGGACTGGGACCAACCCTCGGGCACCTTGAATGCGAAGCCGTTGCCGGTAAAGGTCACGAATGCCTGCGTGTCGGGAATGTCGCCGGGTGCGACGACCTCCGGCGCGTTCGGATCGACCCCACCCGGCTTCCTCGTCGTCGAACTGCCCGGGGGCCGGGTGGGCGTGGTCACGCTCGATCGCCGCGTGGACGATCCCCCACACGCGGCCGCGGCCACTACGAGGACCACGCCGGTCGTCAACGCGGCGATGCGCACCTTCACGCTCATGGCAGCTCCTCACACTCGGGATCCGTCGATGCGAACCGTACGAATCGCGCGACGAGCGAGCGGTTCGCCACCGGTGAGCGAACGGCAAAACTTCGAGCGCCCGGGACGACACGAGCCGCCCGACCCGTACCCTGGGGTGATGGCGCCCCACGTCCTCTTGGTGGAAGACGATGTGACGATTGGACCATCGCTGGAGCACGCCCTGATGAGCCAGGGTTATCGCGTGACCCTCGCCGGCAACGGCGCGGTGGCCCGGCGGGTCTGGGCGGATGACCCACCCGATCTGGTCCTCCTCGACCTCGGCCTGCCCGATGCCGACGGCATCGACCTTTGCCGCACGTTCCGATCCGGGCGTCCGGAGGCGTCGATCATCGTCCTGACCGCCCGTCAGGAAGAGGCCGACATCGTGCTAGGTCTGGATGCCGGCGCCGACGACTACGTGACGAAACCCTTCCGCCTCGCGGAGCTGCTCGCCCGGGTGCGCGCCCAACTGCGGCAACCGAACACCGAGGTGGAGCCGAGCATCCTCGAGGTCGGCGATCTCCACATCGACGTCGCCGCCCGCCAGGTCCTGATCGGCGACGACGAGGTGAACCTCCGGCCGCGAGAGTTCGACCTGCTCGTGCTGCTCGTGACCGAGACCGGCCGCGCGATCACGCGCGCGCGGATCATGGAAGCGGTGTGGGACGAGCACTGGTTCGGGTCCACCAAGACGCTCGACGTCCACATCTCGTCAATCCGCCGCAAGCTGAACAGCTACACCGACCGGGCCGTACCCCGGATCGTTGCGCTCCCACGCGTCGGCTACCGCCTCGACGTGCCGTGAAGCGCCGAATCGTCTGGTCGATCGTCGGCACGTCGCTCGTCGCGTTGCTCGTGCTCGGCATTCCACTCGGCATCACCATCGCGCGCCTCGACCGCAACGAGGCAGTGCTCCGGCTCGAACGCGAAGCCAGCGAAGCCCGGCGAACCGTCAATCCCGCTGCGCTCGGCCGGGGTGACCGGGTCGAGCTGCCCCAGGACGGCGCGACCCGGTTCAGCCTCTACTCCCGCAGCGGTCGCCGGATCGCCGGTGCGGGACCGGCCCGTGCCGACACCCCGGTTCGCCGTGCCCTGCGCGGCAACGTCGCCGATGCGCGGATCGGCGCGGCAACCGTCGTCGCGCTCCCCGTCGACGGCAACGAACGCGTCATCGCAGCCATCCGAGCGAGTCGACCAGCAGATATCGCCGACGACCGGATCCGCATGGCCTGGCTCGTCGTCGGAATCGTCGTCGGGGTTGCGCTCGGTGTCGCCGGCCTCATCGCGTGGTGGCAGGCCCGCCGCCTCACTCGCCCCATCGACGAGCTGGTCGAATCGGCCGAGCAACTCGGAGACGGCGACTTCTCGACCAGAACACCACGCGCCGGCATCGCCGAGCTCGACGAGCTCGGCGCCGCCATGGACGCGACCGCGGAACACCTCGGCGGGCTCCTCGCCCGCGAACGTGCGTTCAGCGCCGACGCGTCGCACCAGCTGCGAACACCGATCACCGCATTGCGCGTCGCGGTTGAGAGCGAGCTCCTCACCGCCGACCCTGGGTCGGACGCTCACGTCGCACTCGGGCGACTGCTCGACCCGATCGATCGGTTGGCCACCACCGTCGACGAGCTCCTCGACCTCGCGCGGGACACCCACTCCGACCGCGCGCCGCTCGAAATCTCCGGTCTGCTCGACGCGCTCGAAGCGGACTGGCACGGTCGTCTCGCCGACAGTGGCCGCCCACTCCGCGTCGAGACCGCAGCGGACCTGGCCGCTCCCCCCGTCTCGTCGGCGGCGGTCCGCCAGATACTCGACGTGCTCGTGACCAACGCGTGGCAACACGGCACGGGAGTGGTCACGGTGCGCGCCCGCAACGGCCCGGGCGCACTGGTCGTCGAAGTCCGCGACGAGGGTCCCGGCGTGACCGATCCCGACGCCGCCTTCGCTCGGCGTTCCGGCGACGGCCGCGGCATTGGCCTCTCCCTCGCTCGCACCTTGGCCGAGGCCGAAGGCGGCCGCCTCGTCCTCGAGCGGCCAGGGCCACATCCGACGTTCTCCCTGCTGATCCCGACCCCTACGCAATAGCCGCGCCTCACACGGTTCTCACATGGCCCTCTCATTACCGTGAGCGCATGCGAATCCTGATCGTCGTGGACGAACCGAGGATGGCAGCACTGCTCCGGCCTGGGTTCGGCGACCGCGGCCAGACGACGGCGGCGCGCTACTTGATGAGCTTGATGATGTTGAACATCGGCAGGTAGAGGCTGACGATCATGCCGCCGACCACGACGCCCATGATCACGATGAGGATCGGTTCGATGAGCGACGTGAGGGCGTCGACGGTCGCCTCGACCTCCTGGTCGTAGAAGTCGGCGATCTTGTCGAGCATCTCGTCGAGCGCTCCGGTCTCCTCGCCCACGGACATCATCTGCACGACCATCGGCGGGAAGACCTCGTGGTTCTCGAGCGGCCGGGCCAGCGAGTCTCCGCCCTTCACCGCCGCCTGCGTGTCGCGCACCGCGGTGGCGACCACGTGGTTGCCCGAGGTCTCGGCCACGATGTCGAGCGACTCGAGGATCGGGACGCCCGAGCGGGTCAGCGCGGCCAGCGTGCGGGCGAAGCGGGCCAGCGCGGTCTTGCGGACGAGCGGGCCGAACACGGGGAAGCGCAGCTTCATGGCGTCCCAGCGCTTGCGCCCCTCTTCGGTGGTGATCCAGTGCCGGAAGGCGAACACGGCCGCGACCTCGACGCCGATCACGATGTACCAGAACCGGCGCGCCACGCCCGAGATGCCGAGCAGCACACGAGTCGGCGTGGGCAGCGTGCCGCCGAGCTCCTTGTAGATGTTCTTGAACATCGGCACGACGAACAGGATCATGCCGGTGGCGATGAGGAACACCAGCACGGCCACCACGGCCGGGTAGGTCATCGCCGACTTGATCTTGCGGCGCAGCTCGACCTGCTTCTCGATCGTGTCGGCCAGCCGGACGAGGACCGAGTCGAGCACACCACCGGCCTCGCCGGACTTGACCATCGACACGTAGAGGCGGTTGAACGCCTTCGGGTGCTTGGCCATCGCGCCCGACAGCGAGCTGCCGCGCTCCACGTCGAGGCGCACCTCGTTCGCGATGCGGGCGAGCTCCTTGTTCTCGGTCTGCTCGGCGAGGATCGCGAGCGACCGCAACAGGGTCAGGCCCGAGTTGATCATCGTGGCGAACTGCCGGGAGAAGACCGCGACGTCCTTCAGCTTCACGCGGTCCGACAGGCCGGGGATCTTGATCTCGGTCTTGAGCTTGGGGGTGTCGCGCTGCTCGACGTTGATGGGCGTGTAGCCCATCGCCCGGAGCTTCGACGTGACGAGCACGAGGTTGTCGGCCTCGAGCTGGCCTTCGACGATCTTGCCGCCCTTGTCGCGGACCTTGTAGGCGAAGGTGGTGGGCATCCGCGTCCGTCCCTACTGCATCACGAGGCGCCGGAGCTCTTCCTCGTTGGCGCACCGCTCGACCGCCGTGTCCACGCTGATCTTCCCGCGCCGCACCAGGTCGGCCAGCGACTGGTCCATCGTGACCATCCCGTGCTTCCCGCCGGCCTGCATGAGCGTGTAGATCTGGTGCACCTTGGCGTCGCGGATGAGGTTGCGGATGGCGGGCGTGGCGACGAGCACCTCGCACGCCACCGTCCGGCCGGCGCCGTTGGCCGCCGTGATGAGCTGCTGGGTGACGATGCCCTGGAGCGACGACGCGAGCTGCACCCGGATCTGCTGCTGCTGGTGCGACGGGAACACGTCGATCATGCGGTCGATCGACTGCGGCGCGTCCTGGGTGTGCAGGGTCGCGAAGACGAGGTGACCGGTCTCGGCCGCGGTCAACGCGGTGGAGATGGTCTCGAGGTCGCGCATCTCGCCCACGAGGATGACATCGGGGTCCTGGCGCAGCACGTGCTTGAGCGCGTTGGCGAACGAGTGCGTGTCCTCCCCCACCTCGCGCTGGTTGACGATCGCCCGCTTGTGGTTGTGGAGGAACTCGATCGGGTCCTCGACCGTCATGATGTGCATCGGCTTCGCGCGGTTGATGATGTCGATCAGGGACGCGAGCGTGGTGGACTTGCCGGATCCGGTCGGCCCGGTCACGAGCACGAGGCCGCGGGGCAGCTCCGCGAAGCTCTTGACCGCCGGCGGAATGCCGAGTGTGTCGAAGTCGACGATCTCGTAGGGGATCACCCGCATCACGCAGCCCACCGAGTCGCGCTGGAGGAACACGTTGACCCGGAAGCGGCTCTTGCCCGGCAGCGTGTACGAGGTGTCGAGCTCGCGCTCGGCCTCGAACTTCTCGCGCTGCTTCTGGGTCAGGACCGCGTAGACCATCTGCCGGATCTGTGAGCCGTTGAGCACGGGGAACTCGGCCATGGCCACGAGCTCGCCGTGGACGCGCGTGATTGGGTGCGACCCGGCCGCGAGGTGCAGGTCCGACCCGCGCTGGTCCAGCACCCGGTCGAGGAGCTCGTTCACGTCGACCTCGGGACGCGACTCGTCGCCGACGCGCCCTGGGTCCCCGTCGGGCGACGGCCGTACGCCCGGCACCCCGGCCGGCCCGTAGATGGCCTCGATCGCCTTCATCAGCTCGAAGCGCCCCGCGGCCGCGGGGATCACCTCGTAGCCGGTCGCCATGCCCACCGCGGAGACGGCTTCGTCGTCGTCGGGCTCGGCGAACGCCACCACGAGCTTGTGGTCCTCGAAGTCCACGCCGATGGCGTGGAAGCGGTGGGCGATCGTGGCCGGCACCAGGGTGGCCGCGTCGGGGTGCAGCGGCGTCTCGGCGAAGTCGACGAACCGCAGGCTGAGCGACTCGGCGATGGCCGCGGTCAGGTCCTTCTCCTCGACCAGCCGGTACTTCAGCAGGATCTTCGGGAGCGGCTCCCCGGTCTTGCGCGTCTCGGCGAGCGCGACCTCCAGGGCGTCGCGCGAGAGCACGTGACGGTCGACGAGGAACTCGCCCAGACGGCGAGCTTGCCCGGCCAGCATGGTCCATCTATCGGCTGCTTCGCGGCCCGCCTTGATCCCGCACGAACCGGACATCTCGTGCCCAGTCCCCGCGACGTGTGAGGGCCGAGCCGTGAATCCCCGCGGCGGGTTCAAGGGGTTACCCAACACCTTGTTGGGCTGGGATGGTTCGGGGAACGCGACGAGTGGGCTCTTGGTGGCGAAACGACGGCGTCGGTGGGTCACACCTGAGGTTCGCCGCGAGATGAGCCGGTTGGCTGGGATGTCAGCGGACTCTGGCCGATGTTCGGCAAGGCCGCCCGCTGCCGTTGGGCCGCAATGGAGGCGCCGTCGATCGACGGCGCGGACCGAAGCTCGGGGACTGGCCTCGCACCACGACACGGCCGCAATGGAGGCGCCGTCGATCGACGGCGCGGACATGCTCACTCGCACACCTCGCAACACTGCTCGTGGACGTCGCCGCAATGGAGGCGCCGTCGATCGACGGCGCGGACCCGGCTACCGTACGGCTGGCGAGACCGTTGCCGGCGAACCCGCCGCAATGGAGGCGCCGTCGATCGACGGCGCGGACCCGGCGACACGAAGAAAATGTGGACTGCCATGAGGAAGGGCCGCAATGGAGGCGCCGTCGATCGACGGCGCGGACCGGTGAGCCACCATCGGGGGATGCGGATCGCGTCAGCCGCAATGGAGGCGCCGTCGATCGACGGCGCGGACCTGATGGCCACGCTCATCACCGGCAACCTGCTCACACTGCCGCAATGGAGGCGCCGTCGATCGACGGCGCGGACTCTGTGAGTCTCGTTTCGGTGGCCGGGATCACGACGGTGCCGCAATGGAGGCGCCGTCGATCGACGGCGCGGACAGCTCGCGAATTCCGGGGGTCGTGACCAGCACGAACAGGGTGCCCTGCGAGCGGTTGGACGGAAGCTAGGTTCGGTTGCGTGTTCCGATGCTGTCAAGGAGCCTCGCTGGTCGCTGACCTGCGGTCGAGCGCTGCCCCGGCTCGTCATGGCCACTCGAGCGCTCGCCATCAGAATACCTGCGGGCCGGCGACCGGGAGCGGGTGCGCAGCGCCGAGGAACTCGAGGCACTCACGCCCCCGGCCATCTGCGTCACCGAGGTCGAGGAGCACCACACTGTCGGCGTTGTGGTGGATCAGTCCTCCGATCGTCTCGATGAGCGTGATCTTCTCCCGCCGATCGAGGTCGCAGATGAAGACCGAGTACTGCATCGGGTACCCGAATCCCTTCATGGCCTTGTGGACCTTCCGCAGCCGCACCTGATCGCGGATGTCGTAGGCGACTACGAGTCGGCGTCGGCCCATGCAATCACCGGGTCCTGAACGACGTGTACTCGGGTACCTCCCCGAGAATGTGCGCAGCGAGCAGTCGGGCCTGCACGTCGAGCGTCCGCCGGTAGCTCACTCGGTACCCGAAGGTCGGATGGCGAATGGCCGTTTCCAAACGGCGCTCGTAAGCCGACAGCACCGACTTCCTGCCTTCGCGGGTCAACATCACGCCACCCGCCCGCACCACGAAATCCGATTGCCGAATCTCACCGTTGTTGATCAGGTTGATGACCGCCGACTCCGCGACGAGTGGCCTGAACTCCTCGGCCAGGTCCAAGGCCAACGCGGGCCGCCCGAACCTCGGCCGGTGGTACACGCCCAGGTACGGATCGAACCCCACCGCAAGCGTGATGACCGTCAGATCCTTCACGAGCAACGAATAGACGTACGAGAGCAGGCAGTTCACCGCATCGAGCGGTGGGCGGCGGTTGCGACCGTCGAAGGCAAACGCGGCGCCGGGCAACGACCGATCTTGCCGAAGCATCGCCGGGAACGCAGAGAAGTATGTCCTCGCGGCCGCACCTTCGACGCCGAGGAGCGTGCCGATCGACTCCGCCGTGGCCGCTTCCTTCCGGAGCCGAGCGAGCGTTTCCAGCTCATCCGAGCATGGCCGGCGGGCGTTTCGTCGCAACAGCGTTCTGTTGTTGGCGATCTTGCCCTCGACCATCCGGCGCGCGGTTCGCAATGCCCCCCGCGCCGCATGGACGACCTGTCGCCGGCGCAGCTCGACGTTCTTGGCCGGAAGGCCTTCCGCGATTCCGGCGAACCAGCCGCCGTAGCTGAACCAACAGATGGGGATCTCTCGAGCGAACAACTCGCGGAGGAGCTGGCTCGTCGCCTGTGCATTGCCGAAGAGGCAGAGCTGGGAGACGTCGAGCAGCCGGACGGAGTGGAGCACCTCGCGGTGGCGGCTGATCTCGACTCGCCCACCGGAGATCCCGACGGTCACGCCGTTCTCGGTGACGTACAACGGACGGGCCGACAGGTCGCGAGGAACGAGGCGCCGAACCGGCATCGAAGAGCGCGCCGAGAGGACGTTGGCCTCGTCCGGCAGGCACAGCCCGACGAGCGAGCAGCGCGGACACTTCGGACTGGCAACCAGGGGTTGCGGAGCCTGCTCACGGCAAGCGACGTCTCGCAGCTCTCGTAGGAGCTGCATCGTTCGCTCGACGAGAACGTCGTCGAATGCGACGACGACTCGCTCGCGCGATCCCGCGAAGTAGAGCACACCCTCCGCGCACCGGTAGCCCACTTCTCGCAGCAGGAGGCCTTGAGCGCAGAGCTGGACTCGCTCCGGTTCCCAGCTTCGCTCGGGGTTGTCCGGTGGCGGCCCGCGCTTCGTGTCGACGGGTCGAACCGCCCCACCGTCGCCCTCGACGAGATCGACACGAGCAACAAGGCCAAGGCGCTCCGACGACAACATCAGCGACCGTGCCCGCTTCAGCTCCCCATCTTCGGCGAGAGGTGCCGCGCCACCGGATTGGTCGACCACACGGTGGTGGTAGCGACCTTCGACCGTGTCGTCGCTGTCAGCGAATCGCGCCTCGACCCACTCCATGAAGAAGAGCCGCGGGCAGTACGCGAACTCGTTGAGCATCCGCGCCGGCACGAGTGCGGGGAGGTCGGAGCCCTCGATCGCCATGGTGCTGGTGTCGGCACCGAAGCGCCGCGACTCAAGGCAGAGCGCCGGTCGCTACACGGCGGCGACGACCACGTCAGGGTGGTCCGCAGCGAGCCTCGCGAGGTCGCCGGGATCGCTCGTCAGGATCAGGCTCGCTCCGCGCTCCACAGCCTGGGCAACGACGAGCGCGTCAGCCACGCCCGGATTCGGGAACGCCGCAAGGAAGCTCCCGGCACGACGCCCCATCGGATCCGTCGTGGGAGGGGTCTCGCCGACGGCGTTCACGACCCGGTGCACGGCCGCATCCGAGGGGCCGCCCCGCAGTGTCTCTGCGAGCACGACGACGGGAATCTCCACTTCCACGCCAAGCTCTCGGGCTCGCGCCAGGTAGGCACGCGCCCGCATGTCGAGGCGGGCGAGCGCGATGACGGCACCCGAGTCGAGGATCAGGCGCTGCGGCGAGCGCGGCGACCGCTGGGAGCGGGTTCGCGGGCGGGCCATGCACGACGCACCTCCTCCATCACCTCGGCGGGGATCGCACCGGCTTCTCGGTCCATCTCGGCGAGCAGGCTGCCGAGGCGGTCACGCTGCAACTTGAGGCGCAACGCCTCGTTCACGTATGCGGAGAGCCCGCCCGGGCCCGAACGGCGCCGTGCGTCGGCCACGAGGTCACCGTCGAGCGTCAACGAGACCTTGTCCTTGTCCCCGGTGCCGCGAGTCATGGACTAATCCTACCAGGAGTAGGATCACCATCGTTCACCGGTCGCATCAACCCGAGCCCGAAGTGGCTGAGCGCCCCGAGACACATCGGCCCGGCAACCGGCGCGTCGAAGGTCAGGCGGAGCAACGCGGCCCGTCGAGCCTGCTCCAAGCGCTCGGACACCCGGTACCTGCGGTAGGCCAGCGCATCGTGGCCGACGAACTCGATCGCGGCCGGCGCCGGTAGGCCCCGATATCCCAGCTCCCGGACGAGCTCGGCGTACACGTGCTCGACCCAGGGCCGACGCCGGCGCCCATGGCGCGGCGGAGCGAACGGCGTCACGCTCTCCCAGATTCGCGAGGGACCGGAGAGCTCCGGCGCCACCGAGATGACATCTGCTCCGAAGCCCTCGAGTCCCAATCGACAGGGACGGAAATCCCGGACATGAGCGGAGCCCGTGAGCCGGTCGAGCGCACCGAGCGCTCGGGCCTCTCGTTCACCCAGACCGGCAGGTGCCCAGAGCACCAGCGTGTCGAGTAGGCGATCCCCGTCGACGTCCATGGCCAAGTAGTGCGCGTGGCCGTGCCCTTCCAACGGCACGCCGACGGCGTCCTTGCCCGCGAGCACGGGCGAGGCCGCGCCGTCGAACGTCTTGCCGAACTTCGCCATGCATGCACGCCGGAGGACGTCAGCCATCGCCACCGCTGCATAGCACGATGGTTTCGCGGCCGTCGCGATCGACCACCGCACAACGGTGGGCGCAGCCGCGCGCCGAGGGACGGTGCTTCGGGCCAAGGCTGCAGGTATGGGCCTCCGGTAAGGCTGCCAGCGCGTGCCAGGTGGACGCAGGAAACCCTGCCCTCGCACAGCGGTCGTGCCCGCGGTGAGCGCGCCGAAGTCGATTGGCACTTCAGGTACGAGCACATCGATGGGAGGCTGTGCCAGTTCCGTGCCGCCGCCTGGAGCGATCGCCTCGCAGCGTGCCCCCGCGATCGGATCCCCCTGGGCGAGCAGGCGAGCATCGCAGATCGACTCGGCCCGCCCGAGGTACGGGAGGAGCTCTGCGAGTTGGCCGAGCGCAGCGCGCGCCTGGTCCGCGAGATCGACTGGCCACGTCACCACGAGCCGCGCGTCCCGAGCCATCACCGCGCATGCGTCGATGACCTTGTCGGTCCCTTCCGCGAGATCGGGCATGTAGTGGCGTGTGTGCGCCTCGGTGGACTCCGGCAACGCATACTGGGGGACGTCGCTGAGCGCGGCCAGCATCGGCTCCACGATGTTCGCGTCGAGCTCGGGCGCCCGCGTCTTCCACGTGGCGTAGAGCGCGCGGAGCAGGCGCCAGGGCGACGGTGGCCACTCGATCGCGGCTTCGTTGACGTGCCGGCCCCAAGGAGTCGCGTGGTACCGGCCCCAGGGGAACACGATCTCGAGTGAGGTACTCACGCCTTACTCGGCTTCCGCGTCCGACGTGGCCTTCTTCTTGCCACCACTCCAGACGACCTCGATAGCCTCTCCCCCACCGAGGGATTGGGCGCACGCCGCGACCCCGGCGCGGATCTCCCCCTCGAGCGCGTCAGTCGGCGGTAGTGGCACACCGGCCCGGTCGCGGATGTCGTCGTCGAGGGGCTCGAGGTCACAGGCCGTGCGCAGGCGAAGTCCCCCGTCGAGCAGCGACCGGATCTCCCAGCGAGCGATCGCGCCCAGCAGCGCGGTCGCTTCGTCACCGAGACCGTACGAGCGCAACTGCGCCTCGTCGATCGAGAACGATGCGACGATCCGGCCCGCGGCCCACTCGGTTCGATGGAACGGGATAGAGCCGTAGCCCTCCGAGGACCCGCCCTGGCCTTCCCCGATGGCGTGCCTGACGTCGTCGCGCTTCACGCCCCCGCTCTGGACAGGTCGCACGTCGAGCGCCTCGACGAAGCCGGTGAGCGCTCGCGCGATCTTGGGTTGTCCGGGCCAGACCTTGGCGCTCTCGGCGAAGAACACGCCGTGGATCAAGCACATCGGATCGAGGCGAAATACGGCGGCCGCGATGTCGCGCGGGGCAAGCGGCGCGTCGTCGCGGAGGTCGAGCCGTTCCCGAATCACCTCCCGCATCGGTTTCCCGCCGAGCTCCGAGTCCTTGACGAACGCCGACGCGAGCCGGTGGGCCTCGGTGCGGCTCGACGTGAGGTACGCCCCGTCCTTACCCACAACCCGCACGTACGACAGGCCGGCGAGCGCCGCGACGGGCGCCTGTTCACCCGTGTCCCACCCCGCGGCCTCGAGGTTGTTGGCCATCGACTGCGCCGACTCGACCAGCAGGGCCTGCGTCACCGTCCCATCGCCGTTCGGACGGTCGAAGACCGCCGGTCCGATGTCGGGGAACCCGGTCGGCTGGAACCGCGAGCCCGAGACGGGCCTGAGGTCGATGTCGAACAGTTGGCGACGGACTGGCGTCATTGAGGTGCTCCGATCATCCGAGAGGGGCGGGAACGACGCGCCGCAGTATGGCGGCCGCCGCTGATGACGAGATGGGGATCAACATCGCGGCTGCGAGGCGCGGCCCGCTCCCACCCTCAGGGTGAGGCCGGGGAGCGACCGCAGGGTCGAGGCGCGCGTACCGCAAACGGCGCAGGGCAGATGCCACCACCGGCGCGACACGGCCCCGCGCGAGTTGAGCCGGCCAGGTGAGCTCCGGCCGGAGTGTCACTGGCTCCGCCGCGCCGACACGGATCGGCCGACCGTGGAAGAAAGGAGCGAGGATCGCCCACGCCGGAGCGACGAGACCGAGATCAGACACGCGCTCCGGCCAGCGATGCTCGACCCCACCGCGGTAATCGAGCAGCAGCAGCGCGGCAAGCAGGGTCGCCAGGCGTTCGTCGTCGACCTCGCCGCGCACGAAGGTCGCGACGTCGGTGACCGGGGCCGCCACGCGGTACCGCGCCGAGGTGTCGACGCCCGGGCTCACTTCAGCGTCACGCTGATCTTCCTTGCCGGCTTCGCCGGCACGCGCCCGTGCCCGTGCGATCAGCGCGTCGGCGAGCACGTCGACGAGCGGCCGCCTGAGCAGTCCTTCGACAGCCGCGCCGCCCTTGACCCAGTCAAGGCCCCTATCTCCGAGAGCCTTCACTGGCCTGAGCTGGAGCCGCAGGAACGGTCTACCGATGCCATCGTGTTGAGACGCGAGCGCGGCCGCGAGCCGGAACTCCACCGAACCGTTGTCGAGCAGTGGGAGCCACTCGGCGGCCGCGAGTCCAGAAACAGGAGCCGCGTGTGCGTGCTCGTCGCGGAATTGCGGTGATCGGGCGAGCCGCGACTCGAGATCAGCTGTCGCCGCGAGCACATCCAAGAGAGCGGCCGGCGTTCCGACTCGGGCGTGTTCGAAGACGGCGGCGTCGCAGCGCCGCATGGCCTCGGACACAGCCGTGGGCGGATTCCTTGCCCGTCGGACCCGGTCCCACCACGGGTCGAGGCGGGCCGTCAACGAGACGCCCGGGCGCTCGCGCACGGAGACCCGGCCAATCGGTATCGCAATCGAGTAGTCCTCACCCTCGCGCCGGAGGATCGCCAGACGGTTGAACTGCGGAATGCCACGCTCCACACCCAGCGTTGCGAGCGCACGGGCTGCATCGACAGAGCGAGTCGCAGCTCTTCCGTGCCACTCCAACCGACCCTCGCCAACCAGATGAGTGATCTCGCGGATGGTCGCCGGTTGGCCCCAAAGTGGCGCCCAGACTTCAGTTCCCAGTTCCTTCGACGCTGCGGCGGAGGCAAACCCAACCGCCATTGAGGAGACAGAGAACGGGAAGGCCGCCCGATCGGCGTGAGACCCGCCACCGGTGTAGCGGCGACATGCGGCAGACGCCCAAACCAACGCACCCTCGACGAGCAGAATGAAGTCCCATGGGTTGACGAGCGGTTCTGCCCTTCCGTTCTGCGAGGAAGTCGAGGAGTTCGGCCCGGCGGCACCTCCAGGGTGGAACATCTGCGGGCTCTTGCCAACGGAGCAGGGCACATTGGCGCCGCCGAACGCGGCCGACAGCCAGTTCCCGGACGCGCTCCGGTCGACGTGCTGGCCTGGAATGCCCAGATCGACCGCTCGTTCGAGGTGTTCGAAGTAGTTCTGTGAGATGTCGAGGCTGCCGAGCACGCCGCCCGACCCACCGAGAAGCGGCGCGTAGACGGCGCGCCCCTCGGCGGTGACGACGGCGTTCGCGTCGAGCCAAAGCAGGCCAACGTCCGGGTAGGTGGACCGGCAGGCCTCGATCCACTTGTCTTTGTCGCGCTTCGGATCCCACCCGAGGCTGGTCGCACGCTCGTAGACCGACCGGCCTTGACGAATCGTCTCCAC
This sequence comes from Acidimicrobiia bacterium, assembly GCA_046331155.1. GTDB lineage: Bacteria > Actinomycetota > Acidimicrobiia > IMCC26256 > CAWATG01 > JAXLRK01. The sequence goes on along the minus strand of JAXLRK010000001.1, from coordinate 1,778,782 downwards.
AAACTGGCGCGCGCGTGGCGATCGCGCTCCCTCGAGCCGGGCGAGGAGCTTCTCGCTCGGCCGGTTCTTCTGCGCGAACCCTCCACGACCGTTCCAAGGAGCAACGATCGGGGTCGGCTCGTACCGGTCGAGGAAGAACTCGACGAGCTCGTCTTCACTGAGCGCGGTGTCGAGCACGAAGTGTTCGCCCGACCAGCAGCCCTTGGCGTCTCGGTCGCCCTGCTCGCCGACGATCCGCAGCACGCCGAGCGCTTTCAGGTACGACCCAAGCGGTTCGGGCCGGCAGCCGGCCAGGACGAGCTCGTTCATCGGCTCACCTCGCGGCGGATTGCGCTCGCGCGCCAGTCCCCCAACCGGGCCATCGCCTCGAGATAGCCGAGCCGGAAGATCCCCAGGTCCGCCCGGTCGCGCAGGTCCAGCGCACGGCGCGACCACGACCGTCGCCCTCCGAGCCCGTCGCCGAGAGCCATCACCGAGAGGTCCAGTGTGCTCTCGGGCAGGACTTCGCCCGGCACCTCGACCGACGGGAGCCGGTCACCCTGATGGATACCGAGCGCCACCGCGACACCAGGGCCTTCGGTCGCCGTTGTCTCATCCGGCAACGACCGAATACTCATGCGCACACGACCGTGGTGCGCGGCGACGAGATACACCACGAGGTCGCGCTCCTCGATGCGCTCGAGCGCCACCCCCGCCTCACCCAGCAGGGCCAGCGCCGAGGCGAGCTCGTGCCGGAAGAATCGGCGCGAATGCTTCGGCCGTTTCGCTCCACCCGATTTCGCGAACGGCGCGAGCGCTTCGGGCACGGTCTCGCCATCACTCGCGGAACGGCGCATCGTGTCCTGAAACACCTCGTGCGCTTTGCCGATGTCGTGGAGCCGTGCGGCCGCGACCGCGGCGGCTCGTTGCACGTCCGACAACCCGGGCGTCGCGGCCGCGGCAATCAACTCGCTCGTCGCTCGCTCGACGTCTGCCAGGTGCTCCCGCAAGCCGACCCACGAGCGCGTTGCATAGCTGACGGGATCGTCGCCCGCGGCCTCGCTCGTCGTGTCGATTCCCGGAGCCTCGACGGCGACGACGGGCTCCACACGCTCACGCGAGGAGGGATCCCAGCCCGTTTCGGATCGGTAGCCGCCCGAGGCGGCCGAGAGGACGGCGATCATCCCCGGCCGAACATCGTCCGCCACGGCGTTGACCCACTCGCCGCGCAAGTGATCGAAGCGAAACCCTTTGTTGCCCGAGCCCTTGAGGTACGCCTGGAACGACGACGCCGTGACGGGGCACAGCTCGTCGCGGCCCGGGGAGACGTCGGGAGCGAGACCATCGGTCGGGATCTCCCGCCAGGCCACCAGTACATCGAGATCATCGGCGTCCCGCAGAAAGCGACCGACGTCGAGGTCGTTGCCGCTCAGGTCCGGCGCGGTGTCGAACAGACCGACAAGGTCGCGACGACGGAGCACGGGGTGCACCGGCGTCGTCGTGGCTACCGCTCGACCACCCAGGTCGACCGACGTGACTGGGGCGCCTTCGAGAGCATCGAGTGCGGCGACCGTCGCGGCAATGTCGGCTGGGTCGTAGGGGAAGGGCTTCTTCGGCGGCGCCCACAACAGTTGGGCGTCCGACGCCTCGCCGTCGCGATTGCAGCGCCCGGCCCGTTGAACAATCGATGGCCACGAGGCCGCTTCGGTGAACATCGTCGCCGCGGAGATGTCGACACCAGCTTCCAGGACCTGCGTGGACACGACGATCCGCCCGGCGCTGCCGGGCCCGAGCGGCGCAAGCGCCTCCTCGACGCGAGCAGCGCGATCACCGGGCCGGAACCGCGAGTGCAACAGGACAAGGTCGAGGTTTCTTGGGCGCGCCCGTTCGATCGCCCGATGCAACGAACGAGCGCCGTCGACCGTGTTGCAGACGGCGATCGTCAACGTCGCCGGCCGGTGTGCACCGAGGAGCTGCTCGGCGAGCACGCTGTTCCGGAGCTTCGACGCCGTCGGAAGCTTGACACGACGGACCGTCTTGCGCGCGTTCAGCCGCTTCGCGAGCCCACCGGTCCTGTCGGCGTCGCCGATGTCTACGACGGACCTCAACCCGGGTCGGTCGAATGTCACGAGCGCCTGCTCGGGAACCGTCGCCGACATCCACGTCGACCGGCACGGGATCGCCGTCCCGATCGCGTCACGCAGCCCCTCGAGCTGCCGCGAGGTCGGCAACGCGGCGCCCATGAGTTGGATCTCGTCGAACACCCAATGACACCCGTTGTTGAACAGCCCGAAGTCGATGGGCCACGCGAACCGGCTCTCGCCGTACCCCCGATTCAGCGCGCGGGAGAGCAACATGTCGAGGGTGCCGACGAACACCGCCTCGTGGGTCGGCTCCATGCGCCACGTGGAATCGACCCGCCCTTCACCGCCCATCACCACGTGGACCGCCAGTTCATCCCCGAGGCCGAGGCGTTGGACCCACCCGCGGATCGCGGCAGCAGTCTGTTCGACGAGCACCCGCATCGGGAGGACGTAGACCAACCAGTGCGGTGTCTCGTTTCGCACCGATGCGTCGGAGTGGAACCGGCGCCGGTACAGCCAGGGCAGCGCGGCAGCCAACGTCTTGCCCGAGCCGGTCGGGGCTCGGAGCAGCTCCGGGAGACCCTCGGCAGCCAACCTCGCCTGAAATGGGTAGGGATCCCGGCCCGTTGCGGCCCGGACGAGCTCGCTGAAATCCGAGGAGTGAAACGTCTGCATGCGGTCCTCACGCCGGGTTACCGCATGTTCTACACGAGGGGTAGGACACCATCCCCTGCCGGGTCCGAGTGTGCGCAAGTTCCGGTCCGTCAGGGGCAGGGAACTGACGCATCCTGAGACCCGAGCTACGCGACCACCCGGAAGATCTCCTCGAGGCTGGTCAGGCCGGCGGCGACCTTGCGGAAGCCGTCCTCGCGCAGCGTGAGCATGCCCTGCATCACAGCCAGCTTCTTGATGTCCTCCGTCGAGCGGCGTTCGATGATGGCCCGCTCGATCTCCTCGGATAGGAGCAGGATCTCGTGGAGGGCGAACCGGCCGCGGAACCCGGTACGGCCGCAGCCCGAGCAGCCGACGGCCCGGTGCAGCGTCGGCCACTCGCCGTCGAGCTGTTCGGGCGGCCAGCCGGCCTGCACGAGCTCGGCCTCGCTCGGCTGGTACGGCTCGCGGCACCGGTCGCAGAGCCGGCGCGCCAGCCGTTGCGCAACGATGCAGTCGAGCGAGCTCGTGACGAGGAACGGCTCGACGCCCATCTCGACGAGCCGCAGCGGCGTCGACGCGGCGTCGTTGGTGTGCAGCGTCGACAGCACGAGGTGCCCGGTCAACGCAGCTTCGACGGCGATCACCGCGGTCTCGCGGTCCCGGATCTCGCCGACGAGCACGACGTCGGGGTCCGAGCGCAGGATCGACCGGAGCGCGGCCGCGAACGTGAGGCCGGCCTTCGGGTTGATCTGCACCTGGTTGATGCCGGCGAGCCGGTACTCGACCGGGTCCTCGACGGTGATGATGTTGCGGTGCGGCTCGTTGAGGATGTTGAGCGTCGCGTAGAGCGTCGTCGACTTCCCGGAACCGGTCGGGCCGGTCACGAGGATGGTGCCGTACGGCCGGCGGTATGCGGTCGCGAAGCGTTCGTTCGACTCGGGCAGGAACCCGAGGTCGTCGAGGCGCAGCAGCGCATGGCCCTTGTCGAGGATGCGCATCACGACCTTCTCGCCGAACACCGTGGGCAGCGTCGCGACACGGAGATCGACGGGCTTGCCGGCGACCGAAAGCGACATGCGGCCGTCCTGGGGAACGCGGCGCTCGGCGATGTTGATCTCGGCCATGATCTTGAGCCGGCTGATCACGCCGGACTGGATGGACTTGGGCGAGTGCATCACCTCGTGCAGGACGCCGTCGATGCGGAACCGGATCCGCAGGTCGCGTTCGGTCGGCTCGACGTGGATGTCGGACGCGCGGTCCGACACCGCCTGGGTGATCAGCAGGTTCACGAACTTGACGATCGGTGCGTCCTCGACGACCTCGCGGACGGCCGCGATGTCGTTGCCCTCGTCGAGCTCCTCGGCCGCGGCCTGGGCGACGTCGTCCACCTCGGCGTCGAGGCGGTGGTACCGGTCGACGGTCTCGGCGAGCTGTCCCGACGTCGCGACGACGGACTTGATCTCGGCGCCGGTGATCGCGCGGATGTCGTCGACGGCGAAGACGTTCGACGGGTCGGCCATCGCCACGACGAGGCGGCCGTCCTCCCAGTTGATCGGCAGGGCCTGGTAGCGGCGGGCGAGCGATTCCGGGATGAGCGCCACCGCGCTCGGGTCGACCTGGTAGTCGGTGAGGTCCACGAACTCGAGGCCGACCTGGCGGGCGAGGGTCCGCACGAGGTCGGTCTCGGTGATCGCGCCCTGCTCGATGAGGAGCCGGCCGAGGGGCTTGCCGCAGCGGGACTGCTCGTGCACGGCCGCGTCGAGCTGAGCCTGTGTGATCAGGCCCTCCGCGCGCAACAGCGCTCCGAGACTCATGCCCTCGGACAGCGGGTCCTCCAGTCGGTTCCCGGGAGTATCCGCGTTATCGGCTGCTCCGGCCTGGAGCTGAACGAGGGTGCCCCAGGCCGACGATTCGGCCCGCGCCGGGGTCACGCGTCCCGGAGGCTGGAGAACATCCGCAGCAGGGCGCCGCGGTCCCTCGGTTCGGCGTGAGCACGGACCGGCTCACGGGCCTCGTCGGGCTCGACGGCGCCCAACCCGTCCCCGCCGGCCTCGGCGGCGCCCAAACCGTCCTCGCCCAGCCCGGCGCCCAGCCCGGCGAGCTCGTCGGCGAGCGGGTCGGCCACGAGGTCGTGGGCGAGCGGGTCGGCCATGGCGTCGACCCCCGTGACGGCCGGGTCGGCCTCCGTGACGGCCGGGTCGGCGAACCGGGCCGGTTCGAGCTCGACCTCGTCGGGCTCCCCGGCGGCGAGGTCCGCGAGGACGTCCATCGCGTCGGGCTCCGGCAGCGCCCGGTCGATCACCGAGACCTCGCCGTCGGCGGCCGGGCCGCAAGGCAGGGCCTGCTCGGAGCCGACGAGCTCCGCGGCACCCGCCTCGACGAGCTCCTTGACCGCGCGGGTTGCCACCACCACACCGCAGCCCAGCTCGCGCGCGACCTCGCGGACGGTGCGCGTGCCGTCGACGGCGAGGACGGCCCGCCAGGCCGACCGGCTGATGGCGACCACGTCCGGACCAGGCTCGGGCACGAGCCGGACGACGACGGCGGAGGACGGGACCACCGCCTCCACGTCGTCCCAGCCGGCCAGCGCCTCCTGGACCCGCTCGACGACGGACCCGCACGCGATCCGGCGCGACGTCGCCGCCGGCGCCGACCGGTCCGGGATGAACTCGAAGTCACCGTCACCGAGGCGGAAGAGCTCGAACGCGAGGTCGGCCACCATCTCCTCGAGCGAGCCGTCGTCGGCGATCCCCTCGGTGGACTCGGGTGGATCCTCGAGCTCGGCACCGCAGAGCATGCCGTCGACGACGTACAACGCCCCGGCCCGGTCCGGAGCGCTCACCAGCAAGGCGCCGGTCTTGCCGGTCTGCGCGAGCAACGACAGCACCTCGCCGAGCGAGAACGAGTCCAGCGTGCCGTGCAACGCCAATCGACGACCTCCGTGTCGCTGCCCCCTGTGATTGTCGGCATCGCGGCGCCGATTCCTGAGCCGCGCCCTCGGTCTCGCCCCGGTCAGTCGTTCCGGGTCAGGCGTTCCGGGTCAGCCGTCCCGGCGGGCCGCGGCCCGGTGCAGCACGTCGAGGGCCGCGGCGCGCATGACGGCGACCGGGGCGGGCCGGCCCGTCCAGCGCACGAACGCCAGCGCGGCCTGGTGGATCAGCATCCCGACGCCGTTGGTGCCGGCCACGCCCCGGGCCCGGGCCCGGGCCAGGAGGGGCGTCTCGAGGGGGTGGTACACGGTGTCGGCGACGAACTGGCCGGGACGCAGGCGTTCCACGTCGAACGGCGGGTCCTCGCCCTGCATCCCGAGCGGGGTCACGTTGACGACGACGTCGAAGTCTCCGATCGCGTCGTCGACGTCGGCGAGGGTGACCGGGCGGGCGCCGGGCGCCAGCGTCGCGCTCGCCTCGGCCGCCTCCCGGCGCCGGGCGGCGACCGTGACCTCGGATCCGGCGCGGCCCAACGCGAGCACGACCGAGCGCGACGCGCCACCTGCGCCGAGCACGAGCACCCGCCGGCCGGCCGGCTCCACGCCGTCCTCGAGCAACGATCGCACGAACCCCTCGCCGTCGGTCGAGTCGCCGACGACGGTCCCGTCGTCGCGGCGCCACACGGTGTTGACGGCGCCGAGCAGCCGGGCGTCGGGAGTGAGCTCGTCGCAGGCCGCGGCGACGGCCTCCTTGTGCGGCATGGTGACGTTGAGCCCGGCGAGCTGCAAGGTACGCATCGCGTCGACGGCCGCCGCGCCCTCACCCCCGGCAACCGGGAACGCGACGTAGACCCAGTCCAGCCCGGCGTGCGCGAAGGCGGCGTTCTGGATCGTCGGCGACAGCGAGTGCCGCACCGGGTCGCCGATGACGGCCGCGACCCGGGTCCGGGCCGTGAGCGGCGGTTGCTCCGTCACTGGCCCAACAGCCCCTTCGCCTTGGCGGCGGCGACGTTCTTCCGGTGCTCCTCGTACGTGGTGGCGAAGGCGTGCTTGCCGTTCGCGTCGGCGACGACGTAGTAGAGGTACGGGACGTTCGCGGGGTGCAGCGCGGCGTCGATGGACGAGCGCGCGAGTGTCGAGATCGGGGTGGGCGGCAGACCCGGGTTCCGGTAGGTGTTGTACGGCGAGTCGACCGACTTGTCGGCCGACGTGATCGATCCGTCGTGCGAGCCGCGCGCGTACAGCAGCGTCGAGTCGATCTGCAACGGCATGTTGCTCTTCAGTCGGTTGTAGATCACCGCGGCGATGAGCGGGCGGTCCTCGTCGAGCTTGGCCTCGGTCTGGATCAGGGAGGCGACGACGAGCACCTGGTACGGCGAGAGCCCGTTGGGGATCGTCGCGTTCGCCAGCCCGAGCTTGTCCATCTCGGTGTCGAAGTGGGAGACGAGCATCTGGAGGATCGCGCCCTCGTCCTGCTTCGCGGCCACGTCGTACTTCGCCGGCCACGTCAGCCCCTCCAGGCTGTGGACGTCGGGCGGCTCGTACTTCGAACGGACGAGGTCGCCGGCGGCCACGTCGAGGAACCGCTGCGCGTCGCGGCCCGGGAGCTGCCCCACCCGGCGAGCGATCATCCCGAGTGTCTGCCCGGGAGCGCCGACGTCGAGCACGTCCACCACCACCGTGGGCTTCTTCTCCAACTGGGTGACGGCCTCCCGCACGCCGAGGTTCCGGTGCAGCGTGTAGTGGCCGGCTTCGATCGTCGCCCGGGTGAGCCGCGCGTACAGCTGGAACGCCAGCGACGACCCGATGACCCCGCGGTCCTCCAACGCGTCGCCGATCTGCTGCTTGCTCCAGCCGCGGGGCACGTCGAACGAGACCGCCTGGCTCGACGAGCCGTGGCCGTCGAGCTCGTAGAGGAACCAGCCGCCGGCGCTGACGATCGCGAGGACGAGCACGAGCACGACGGCGAGCACGATCCGGCGGCGTGACCGCCTCCGGCCGCGCGCGGCTTCCTCGCGCCGAGCCGCGCGTGACGGCGGTTCCACGTCGTAGGCGTCCGGCCCGACGCGATCGTCGTGGACGGCCTCGCCGTCGACGGACGCGACGTCGAGGTCGTCGAGATCCGGCGACGCGGGCTCGTCAGGCACGGTGGGCGTCCAGGTACGACTGGAGGATCACGGCCGCGGCCACCCGGTCGACGGTCCCTCGCCGCTTCGCGCCGCGCACGTTCGCCTCGGCGAGGGAACGGTTGGCGATGACCGAGGTGAGCCGCTCGTCGACGGTGTCCACGGGAAGCGCGGGACCGGCCGCGACGCGTAGCGCCTCGACCTCGTCGAGCGCGGCACGCGCGGCGGGGCCCAGCGCGCCCGACATCGAACGCGGGAGCCCGACGACGATCCGCGCCGCGTCGTGCTCGCGTGCGATCTCGACGATGGTCCGGTGGTCCTGCGCGGGGTCGCCCGAGCGTTCGAGGGTCTGGAGCGGGCTCGCGACGGTGCCGAGCGGATCTGACAGCGCGACGCCGATGCGGCGGGTCCCGAGGTCGACGCCGAGCACGCGACCAGTCATCCGTCCGAGAGCGCGGCCGCGCCCCGCTCGCGCACGATCCGCAGCGCATCGTCGATGCCGTCGACGTTCGGGCCGCCGCCCTGCACGAAATCGGGGTTCTTCGCGGTGCCGCCGCCCAACGCCTTCGCCGCGGGCGCCGCGATCTCGGCTGCCGACCCCCCGGCGTCGCGCACGTCGGCGGTGACGGCCACCGCCAGCCCCGCCTTCGCGCCGTCGGGCGACAGCCCCACGATCGCGACCACGCCGGATCGCAACGCATCGCGGGTCGCGAGCGCCAGGCGGCGCAGGTCGTCGGGCACCAGACCGTCGCGGCGCACGACGACCATGCGGCCGACCGCGGCCGCCGCGAGCTCCGCGGCCAGGCCGGCGGCCTGCCTGGCGCGGGCCGCGTCGAGCTCGTCGCCGAGCGCCTTCACCTGGGCCAGCAGCTTCTCGACGCGATCGGGGACCTCGCCCGGCGCGACCTTGAGCAGCTCCGCCGTCCGCCGGAGCTGGAGCTCGTCGTCGTGGATGCGCGCCAGGGCGCCGTCGCCGGTGAGCGCCTCGATGCGGCGCAGGTTGGCGCCGATCGAACCCTCGCTCACGATCTTGATCGGGCCTATGAACCCGAGCGCGTGCACGTGCGTGCCGCCGCACAGCTCGAGCGAGTGCTCGCCGGCCTCCAGCACCCGGACGAGGTCGCCGTACTTGTCGCCGAAGAACGCGATGGCGCCGAGGCTCTCGGCGTGCTCCTTGGTGGTCTCGTAGTGGCGGACCGGGGCGTCGGTGAGGATCTCTGCGTTGGCGAGCGCCTCGATGCGATCGAGCTCGTCGGGTGTCACCGCCTCGAAGTGGCTGAAGTCGAACCGCAGCCGGTCGGGCGCCACCAGGGAGCCGGCCTGCTTCACGTGTGGTCCGAGCACCTCGCGCAGCGCCCAGTGCAGGATGTGCGTGGCGGTGTGGTTGCGGCGGATGCGGTCCCGGCGCGGCCCGTCGATCGCGGCTTCGACCCGCGCGCCCTCCTCGAGCGCGCCGTTGGTCACCTTGGCGCGGTGGAGGTGCAGGCCCGGGAGTCCGAGCTGGGTGTCGAGCACCTCCACGCGCACGCCGTCGCCGGTGAGCACCCCGGTGTCGCCGACCTGGCCGCCGGACTCGGCGTAGAACGGCGTACGGTCGAGGATCACGTCGACCACGTCGCCGGCCTCGGCGCGGGCAGCCCGTTCCCGGCCCCGCACGAGCGCGAGCACCACGGCGCCCTCGGTGACGTACTCCTGACGGCCCGTGAACTCGGTCGTGCCGTGCTCCTCGAGCACTTCGCGGTACAGCTCCAACGGTGCCGACGCCTTGCCGCCCGCGGCCTTGTGGGCCTCCTGCGCGCGGGTGCGCTGCTCCCCCATGCGCGCCTCGAACCCGGCCAGGTCCACGGCCCGGCCCCGTTCCTCGGCGATCTCGCGGGTGACATCGATCGGGAAGCCGAGCGTGTCGTGCAGGAAGAACGCGTCGTCGCCGCCGACGTCGCCGGTCTCGAGCAGCCCGTCGAGCAGGTCGACGCCGCGCTGGAGCGTGGAACGGAACCGCTCCTCCTCGCGCTGCACGACCTTGCGGACGAGCTCGTGGTTCTTGACGAGGTCGGGGTACGCACCGCCCATCGTCGCGACCGTGGCGTCGACGAGCGCGGGCGTGACGAGCGTCTCGACGCCGAGTAGGTACGCGTGGCGCACCGCGCGGCGGATGATGCGCCGCAGCACGTAGCCGCGCTCCTCGTTGCTCGGCACCACGCCGTCGCTCACGATGAACGTCATCGTGCGGGCGTGCTCGGCGAGGATGCGCAGCGACACGTCGGCACCGGTGCCCGGGAAGCCACCGTAGGTGCGACCGGTCACGCGCTCCGCGGCCGCGAGCAGGGGACGGAACACGTCGATGTCCCACACCGACTCCACGCCCTGGAGCACCGCGAGGTTGCGCTCGAGGCCGGCGCCGGTGTCGACGCTCGGCTTGGGCAACGCCACCATCGTGCCGTCGGGCTGGGCGTCGAACTGCATGAACACGAGGTTCCAGATCTCGACGAACCGGTCGGCGCCACCGTGTGCCGGCCCGCCGTCGGGACCGAACTCGGGACCGAGGTCCCAGAAGATCTCCGAGCTCGGGCCGCACGGGCCCGTCTCGCCCATGCGCCAGAAGTTGTCCTCGTCGAGCCGTTGGATGCGCTCGGCGGGGATGCCGACCCGGTCACGCCAGATCGACTCGGCCTCGTCGTCGGAGACGTGGACCGTCACCCACAGCCGGTGGGGATCGAAGCCGAGCACGTCGGTGTAGAGCTCCCAGGCCCACACGATCGCGTCGGCCTTGAAGTAGTCGCCGAAGCTGAAGTTGCCGAGCATCTCGAAGAAGCTGAAGTGCCGGTTCGTGCGCCCGATGTCGTCGAGGTCGTTGTGCTTCCCGCCGGCGCGCACGCACTTCTGGACCGAGGCGGCGCGCACGTAGGGCGGCGTCTCGTCGCCCACGAAGTACGGCTTGAACGGGACCATCCCGGCCACGGTGAACAGCAGCGACGGGTCGACGGGCACGGTGCTCGCCGACGGGACCACGGCGTGGCCGCGGGCGGCGAAGAAGTCGAGGAAGGCGCGTCGAAGCTCGTCGGCGGTCAGGGGCTGCATCTCGAGGTCAGGCTACCTGGGCCGGCCGGCGGGACCGCGCCAGCACGCGGGTCGCTCAGGGCGCCCGGTAGCCGTCGCCATTCGTGGCCAGCTCGGCGCGGAGCTCGGCCTCCCGATCCCGCATGGCCACGCGCCCGTCGGCCACCGCCGCCCGGACGGTCTGTCCGGCGGTGGTGACCCCACGAGTGACGCGGTTCGCCACGGCCGGGGGCCGATACCGCGCGAGACGCTCGCGGATCCGGCGCACCAGGTACCACGAGGAGAGCAGCCCGGCGAGGTAGCCGAAGAAGAACCCCGTCAATCGTTTGAACAACGCGCTACTTCCTGGTGTCGGTGGTCTCGGGGCGCCGGATCCGGCGTACGGCCTTGCGGGCGCCGGCCCCGGCGGCGATGGTCTTGACGACGGGGTTCGACACGGCCCGGTACGCGAACCGCGACGCCGAGTCCACCCGGCCGGTCACCGACTCGGCGGTGGCGAGCAGCGTGTCGACCCGGTCCAGGTCCCCGGCCGCGAGCCGCACGGCGTCGTGCATCTCGCGGACCGATGCCAGCGACTCGCGCTGCAATTCGGCGAGCGCCGCGCGAAGCGACCGCAACGACCGGGCGAGCAGCACCAGCACGACGACGAGCGCGCCGGTGGTCATCGCGACCGCGATCGCGAGTACGAGTGCCGCCACGTCTCCTGCGCTCATGCTGTCCTACCGCTCCTCGCGCCTACGGCGCCGGGCCGCTGGGCCACGCTCGCTGCTCGGCGGGACACCCGCCTCCCCACGCTCGCTCACGTCCTACCGCTCCTCGCGCCTACGGCGCCGGGCCGCTGGGCCACGCTCGCTGCTCGGCGGGACACCCGCCTCCCCACGCTCGCTCACGTCCTCCTCTCCTGCTGCTCGGTATCGCCGTCGAGGCCGAGTCGGCGTTGCCAGCGGCGTGCGATCTCCGCTTCCGCGCCGTGCGGTCCGGGTTCGTAGTACCGGTGCCCGGCCGTCTCGGGGGGTCGGTACTCCTGGGGCACCCAGCCGGCCGGCGCGTCGTGAGGATACCGGTAGCCCGCACCGTGCCCAAGCTTCGCCGCCCCCGGGTAGTGCGAGTCCCGCAGGTGCGCGGGAACCGCACCGCTCGGCCGGTCGTGCACGTCGCGGCGAGCGGCGCCGATCGCGGCGACCACGCTGTTCGACTTCTCCGCCGTCGCCAGGTGGATCACGGCCTGGGCGAGGTTGAGCTGCGCCTCCGGCAACCCGACGAACTCGACCGCACGGGCCGCGGCGTCGGCCACGAGCAGCGCCTGCGGGTCCGCCATGCCGACGTCCTCGGAGGCCAGGATCACCAGCCGGCGGGCGATGAGCCGGGCGTCCTCCCCCGCCTCCAACATCCGGGCCAGCCAGTAGAGCCCGGCGTCGACGTCCGAGCCGCGGATGCTCTTGATGAACGCGGAGAGCACGTCGTAGTGCTCGTCGTCGCCGTAGCGCAACGCCCGCATGGCCAGCGCGGCCTCGGTGTCGCCGAGCGTGATCTCGTCACGACCGTCCTCGCCCGTGAGCGCGGCCGCGACCTCGAGCGACGTGAGCAGGTGACGGGCGTCACCCTCGGCGCGGTCGCAGAGGTGGTCGAGGGCGTCCTCGGCGATCGCGAGGTGATCGTCGCCGAGACCGCGGTCCTCGTCGGCCAGCGCCACCGCCACGAGCGCCCGCAGGTCGTCGGTCGAGAGGGGCTCGAGGCGGAAGAGGGTGGACCGCGACAGCAGCGGGGCGGTCAACGAGAAGAAGGGGTTCTCCGTCGTCGCCCCGATGAGGACGAGGAGGCCCTCCTCGACGTGCGGGAGCAGCGCGTCCTGCTGCGTCCGGTTGAAGCGGTGGACCTCGTCGAGGAACAGGATCGTGCCCCGGCCGTGTTCGCCGAGACGGGCCCGGGCCCGGTCCACCACCTCGCGCACGTCCTTGACGCCCGCGCTCACGGCCGAGAGCGGCTCGAAGGCCTTGGCGGTCGCGCCGGCGATGAGGCGAGCGATGGTGGTCTTGCCCGTGCCCGGCGGCCCCCACAGGATCACCGACGAGAGGCGGTCGGACTCGATGAGCGTGCGCAGGGGCTTGCGGGCGCCGAGGAGGTGCTGCTGGCCGACGACCTCGTCGAGGGACCGCGGCCGCAGCCGGGCCGCCAGCGGCGCCCGCCGCGCGAGCCGGTCCTCGACGGCGCTGGAGAACAGGTCGTGCACGGGCGTCGAGGCTACCGGCCCGCTTCCACTCGCGTTCTTTCGATGAAATCCCCCAGTAGTTCGGGGAATCCATCGAAAGAACGAGGGTTACGGCATGGGTGGGTCCCCGAGGCGCAGCAGCCAGGCCTGGTCGACGTCCCGGACCTCGGCTTGCTCGTCCCGCTTCGGCCGGTCACCGCGCAGCGTGCCGTCGGACCGGGCCCACACCACCCAGCGCGCCGACACCGTGACGAACCCCCGGTCCGGAAGCGTGCCGCGGGCGCGCATCGTGATCACCTGGCTCGAGCCCCGCACCCGCCGGTCACAGCGGACGGGTTCCCCGGCGCCGCACGAGGCTTCGAACGCCGGGGCGCCGCCCGGCGTCCCGTGCTCGTCGACCATTTCGAAGACCCGGTAACGCAGCGACCGGACGTCGGCCGCGGTCGAGAGCTCGAACTCGCCTCGGGTCAATGTCGCCCGGTCGACCGACGGAGCCTGTCCCCACGGGATCGGGTCCGGTAGTGCGACACGCGCCGCTCCCCAGCTCTGCGTGAACGGCAACAGGATCGCGGCCGTGCCCCGCCCGAGAATGCGGGCGTCGGGGGGGCCCGACAGCTCGCGCGTCGTGTGGATCGGCACCGTCACCGACAGCGATCCTGTCGGAATCTTCGGCGACGATCCACACGACACGAACAGCACGCAGGCCCCGAACGCGGCCGCGCCGCGCACCAATGGGCGAACCCGCATCTAGTGAGGCGCCGGGTCACACGGCAGGTCGAGCATGATGTTCCCTTCCGCCTTTTCGGAGTAGTGGGCGACGCCCTGGTAGGTGTCGATCGCCGACGCGTAGGTCTCGAAGTTGTGGGCCGACGACCCCTGGCACGGGAAGAACGCCAGCCGCTCGACGTAGTCCGTGTTCGCGGCCTGGCCCAACCGGCTGTCGAGCGTCACCCACTCCCAGAACGTCTCGTACTCGACGTTGGCCCGCACCGACAACAGGTCCGAGATGTGATCGCACTTCACCGAGCCAAGGCCCGTGATCGTCCGGGTCCCACCAGTCTGCACGTGTGAATCGTGGGCGGTGACCGTGCACCTGCCGCCGGCCCCGGTCGGCGCCGTCGTGGTGCAGTCACCGGCACAGCCCCCGAGGGCCAGCACCACCGCCGCGAGCGCCACCCGCCGAGCCGCCAAACTCCCCAACCAACCCATTCTCAACCCCCACCCCATCCATGGTCGAAGGCCACGAAACTACTCAGGTATGCGCGTAGTGTCCACTTGGACCCCTCTCGGGGACCTACGGGCTTGTCGCCGTATTGCTGGCTTCGGGCGGGGACGCAGGGTGGTTACGGCATGGGTGGGACGAGGATCTCCTCGAGGCGGCCGTGGCCGACGCCGTCGCGCGACTCCCACTTCCAGGTCTCCTCGAGCGCGAGCCGGCCGTCGCCGAGCTCCTCGACCCGGGTGACGCAGTAGCCGCTCGCCGTCTCGCCCGAGGAGACCAGCTGGACGAACCTGGCCTCGAGCCGGTCCCCGGTCCGGCGGCCGACCAGGAACCCGCGTACGACGGGGCCGCCCGCGTAGACGGCCCAGACGCAGTCGTCGTCCTCGTTGTACTGGAAGACCGTCGCCGTCGTGACCTCGCCCCGGGTCGTGTCCCCGACGGCACGGAAGATCCGCCCCTGGAGGCTCGGTACCGTCACCGCTTCGCCGGCGGCAGCACCGAGATCCCGAGCTCACGGAGCTGGGCCGGCTCGACGGGGGTGGGCGCACCGGTGAGCGGGTCCTGGCCCGACTGCGTCTTCGGGAACGCGATGACCTCACGGATGTTCTCCTCGCCCGCGAGCAGCGCGACGAGCCGGTCGATGCCGAACGCGAAGCCGGCGTGCGGCGGCGCGCCGAACCGGAACGCGTCGAGCAGGAACCCGAACCGGCTCTGCGCCTCCTCCGGCTCGATGCCGAGGAGGGTGAAGATGCGTTGCTGCACGTCGGAGCGGTGGATACGCACGCTGCCCGAGCCCAGCTCCCACCCGTTGAGCACCAGGTCGTAGGCCTGCGACCGCACGTCGAGCAACGCCGGGCCCGGGTCGGCCTCGAGCAGGTGCAGGTCGTCGGCGTTCGGCATGGTGAACGGGTGGTGCGCCGGCACCGGACGCCCGTCGTCCGCGATCCCCTCGAACAGCGGGAAGTCCACGACCCAGAGGAAGTGGAGCCCGCCCTCGTTGACCGGTGGCCGGCCGAGATCGAGGCGCAGCACGCCGAGCACGTGGTTGCACACCCGCCGCTCCCCGGCGACGAGCAAGAGCAGGTCGCCGGGCTCCGCGCCCATCGCGTCCATCAGCCCGAGCTGCTCGGCCTCGGAGAGGAACTTCGCGACCGGCGACGTGAGCGCGCGTCCGTCCTCCACCCGCATCCACACCAGGCCCGCGGCCCCGAGCTGCTTGGCCCGGTCCGTCAGCGCGTCGAGCCGCGACCGGGTGGCGCTCCCCTCGCCCGCGACGCGGATGCCCTTGACCGCATCGCTCTGGAACGCCTTGAACTCCGTCGCCGCGAAGACCTCGCTGCAATCGACGAGCTCCATCCCGAAGCGCACGTCGGGCTTGTCGGTCCCGTAGCGCTCCATCGCCTCGTGCCACGTCATGCGGCCGAACGGCTTGGGCGCCTCGCCCGTCACCGCCTCGACCGTCGCCACGACCGCGTTCGTGACCATCTCCATCACGTCGTCGGCACCGGCGAAGCTCATCTCCGCGTCGAACTGCATGAACTCGAACTGGCGGTCGGCGCGGAGATCCTCGTCGCGCAGGCAGCGGGCGATCTGGAAGTAGCGATCGACGCCGCCCACCATCAGCAACTGCTTGAAGAGCTGCGGGCTCTGCGGTAGCGCGTAGAAGCTGCCCGGCGAGAGCCGCGACGGCACGACGAAGTCGCGTGCCCCCTCGGGCGTCGACGCGATGAGCATCGGGGTCTCGACCTCGGTGAACGACTGCTCGGCCATCGAGGTACGCAGCGCGTGGTTCACTGCGGCGCGCAGGCGCAGGTTCTGCTGGAGCCGGGGCCGCCGGAGGTCGAGGTACCGGTGACGGAGGCGCAGCACCTCGTCGACGTCGTCGGCCTGGGCGAGCTGGAACGGCAGCGGCTCGGACTCGCTCAGCACCTCGAGCGCGCTCGCCGCGATCTCGACCGCGCCCGACGGCAGCTCGGGATTGACGGTCCCCTCCGGCCGGGACCGCACCACCCCTTCCACGCGCACCACGTACTCGTCGCGGACGTGGTGCGCGACGTCGCCACCGGCCCGGCCGGGGTCGACGACCACCTGCACGACCCCGGCCACGTCGCGCACGTCGAGGAACACGACGCCGCCGTGGTCGCGGCGACTGTCGACCCACCCGCACACGATGACCGTGGCGCCCGCGTCGCTCGCGCGCAGCGCGCCGGCCAGATGGGTGCGCATCATGCGCGGTCCTCCTCGAGGCGGGTGGCGATCCAGGCCGCGACCGCTTCGCGCGGCACCTCGACCTGCTCGCCCGTGGTCAGGTTCTTCACCGCCACCGCGTGGCGGGTGAGCTCGGCCTCGCCGAGCATCACGCCGTACCGGGCACCCGACCGGTCGGCGGCCTTCCACTGGGCCTTCACCGACCGGCCGCCGTACGCGCGGTCGGCGGCCAGCCCGGCTTCCCGCAGCTCGGCGAGCACACGCGTGGCGATCGACGTGCCGGTGGCGTCGACCACGAACGCGTCGACGCGGGCGGCGGGCGCGGGCATCGCCCCTTCGGCGTCGCACGCGATGAGGACGCGCTCGATCCCGATGCCGAAGCCGATACCCGGCGTCGGTGGCCCGCCCATCTCCTCGGCGAGCTTGTCGTAGCGGCCGCCACCGCCGAGCGCGTTCTGGGCCGCGTCGAGCGCGTCGCTCTGGAACTCGAACACGGTGCGCGTGTAGTAGTCGAACCCGCGCACGAGCCGCGGCGCGAGCTCGTAGCGGATCCCGAGCTCGTCGAGCCCGCGCTGGACGCGTTCGAAATGCTCACGGGACTCGTCCGAGAGGTACTCGGTGAGCTGCGGCGCGCGTTCGATCACCTCCTGCCAGGCGGGGTCCTTCGAGTCGAGCACCCGCAGCGGATTGGCCTCGGCGCGCGCGGCGAAGTCGGGGCCGAGCAGCGCCGCGTGCTCACGCAGGTACTCCCGGAGCGCGGCCTCGTAGATCGGCCGGCTCCGCTCGTCGCCCATCGAGTTCAACAGGAGGCGCACGTGACCGAGCCCCAGTGCCCGGTAGTAGCCGTCGGCGAGCTCGATGATCTCCACGTCGACGTCGGGGTCGTCGACGCCCAGCACCTCGGCGCCGAGCTGCCAGTGCTGGCGGTACCGGCCCTTCTGCGGGCGTTCGTAGCGGAAGTTGGGGGCGACGTACCACGCCTTCCACGGCGGCGTCGGCCGGTGCTGCACGTACGCCCGCACGACCGGAGCGGTCCCCTCGGGGCGCAGCGCGATGGTCCGGCCGCCCTTGTCGGTGAGCTCGTACATCTCCTTGCGGACGACGTCGGTGCCCTCCCCCACCCGCTGGAACACCTCACGGTGCTCGAAGATCGGGGTCACGGCAAGGCCGTAGCCGAAGCGCTGCGCGCGCTGCGCGAACATCGCCACGACCGCGATCCACCGCCCCGACTCGGGGGCGAGGACGTCGTGGGTGCCGATCGGGGCGCGGAACGCCTCGCCGCGTTCGCTCGAGGTACTCAACCTCTTGCCTCTTGGCGCCTTCGGCGCCGGGCCGGCAGGCCACGCTCACTGCTCGGCGGGATACCCGCCTCCCGACGTTCGCTCATGCGGGCGGCATGCTACCGGGGCTGATCCGCGAACCGGCGCTACGTGCCGGCGGGGTTGTCGACCTCCTTCCAGACCGCGACGCCCCAGGCCGAGGCCACCGGATCGAGGAACTTGGGCGGCGACAGGTACTTGAGCCGCTGGTCGTACACGTACCCCTTCGCGTAGCCACTCTGGATGACCGGCGGGCTTCCGCTCGAAGTGCCCACCGCCCCTCGGAACCGTTGCGCGATCGCGCCGGTGAGGTTGATCGTGCCGAGCGGGCTGCCCTGGTTCCAGTTCTGCACGCGGAAGGAGTGGTTGACCGAGAGCACCGCGGCCTGGACGACCGGGTTCTGGAAGGTCCGGTTGGGCCCCGTCTTCACGTACAGGTTGTTCCCGTTCGTGTCCACCGGGTGGTAGATCTGCACGTCGTTGTTCGCGACGAGGCCGAGCAGGTCGGTCCCCGCGATGTTG
The DNA here is from genome assembly GCA_046331155.1 of Acidimicrobiia bacterium. Taxonomy (GTDB): domain Bacteria; phylum Actinomycetota; class Acidimicrobiia; order IMCC26256; family CAWATG01; genus JAXLRK01. Next base: position 1,760,473 of record JAXLRK010000001.1, on the reverse strand, counting down.
TTGTACTGCAGGTTCCACGTGACGACGACGTTGTTGGCCGCTGCCACCGTGAGCTGGCCCTTCAGGGTCCCCTCGATGAACACGTCGCCGTTGCGGCACCCGTAGGTCGTGACGTCGTTGGCGATCGGGTACCCGAGCGGGTGGGCACGGTACGGGTCCGACGCGCTGTACCGCACGTTGTACGGGCAGCCGTTCGTGTAGTTCGGATCCGACGCCGAGGCGGGCACGTTCTGGACGTAGATGACGCCGTTGACGGGCAGCGACCCGGTCCCGTTGGTCGGGCAGCCGTTGTTCGTCTGCTTCGAGAACGGGCTGGTGACCGTCATGGTGCCCGAGGCGTTCAGCACGATCTTCGTGGGGCCCGTGTACAGGCAGCCACCACCGGTCCCACCGCTGAGGGGTGTCGTCTCGGCCTGGATCGCCGAGTTGCTCGGCGGCATGGTCAGGGGCACGAGGTACCGCGGGTCCCCGTTGGTGGCGAACACGGGGTGGCTGGTCGGGCAGTTGTCCCGGAAGCGCGGCGCCGCCACGTACCAGCTCGTCGACGTGTCGCCGTTGAAATGCGGTGTGCCGCACACGAGGATCGCGTCGTTGCTGTGCAGCGGACCGTTCACGTTGTCCTGCGAGATGAACTGGATGTCCGTGCAGTAGGAGCTGCTGCTGTCGCTGTCGCCGGCGTAGTCACTGCGGCCGGGCTCGTCGCGCTGGTTGCCGAAGCCGCCGTAGTAGTACTTGGCGCAGTACACCTGAGCCTGGGCCGGCGTGAAGGGCGTACCGCTGTAGAGCGCGGGGTCCAGCGTCTCGAAGTCGGTGAACCACAGGTAGTCGATGAACGTGCGGCGCCGCAGCGTCGCCTGCACCGTTCGGCGCACGCCGTCGACCTTCCCGGTGGCGGTGAGCTTGATGGTCCCGTCCACCGTGAGCCGGCTGGTGTCCGTCGTGTAGCGGTACTGCGCGCCCGAGCTCACACCCGGCACCCCCACGTAGCCGGTGAACGCGTGGTTGCCGTCCGGCGGAGGAACCGACGCCGAGTAGGTCCAGTAGTTCGCGTTCTCGTTGAGCCGGTGGATGTAGTCGTCGATGCCGCCTTCGGTCGCCGCGAGGCCACCGTTCCAGTCCTGGTCGTGCCGGGACAGGGTGCGTGAGCCCTCGGCGAGCTGGAGCCCGACGATCGACAGCGCGAGCAGCATCATTCCGAGCAGCATGACCATGACCATGGCCATGCCGCGGTCGTCCGGGTTCTGCGCTACCCGGCGGAACAGTGGGGAACCGGGCACTTCAGCCACCCATCAGGACCTGATAGTTGAGGTTGGGAAGCCGGACGCGGTTCACCAACGTCGTGGCCCCGACCGTGTACGTGGTGCTCTTGCGGATCGACATGGTGATCTTCACCTGGTTGACCGCCAGGCGGTCGGCCGCGGAGAGGGCGCCGCCCGGCAACGCCACCCCGTTCGAGTCGTAGAACTGGAAGATCGGGGTACCCACCGGGTTGGCGACGTAGCGCCCGACGTAACGGATCTTGGCCGGACCGTTGTTGTAGGTGTAGTTGGGCGCGACCGAGCCGGCGTCGGGCGGCGTGATCGACTCGATGAGCTGGGTGTTGGTGTCGACGTAGATGCGGACCAGCTTCGGCCCGCCGTTGGGGTTGTCGAGGTTGGCGTAGAACGTGACTTCGCGTTCCGCGGCGACCGTGAAGGCGGGCGTGCCGGCGACGAGCCGTGTCGCGGTGCGGAGGTCCCGACTGGTCACGGCCATGAGCGTGCGGGCCTCGTCGATGTTCGTCGCCCGCCGGTCGTTGATCGCGATCACGTTCGTCATCGAGATCGTCGCCGCTAGCGCGGTGGCGGCGACGATCCCGAGGAGCGCGACGGTGACCGACAGCTCGACCGCGGTCGTCCCGCGCTCGCCGTCGGAGCGCCCGAGCTGTCGCGTCGGACCGATCCTGCGCGCCCTGATGAGGCTCATTGGACTGTCACCGAGACGGACGACGACGGGCTCCCGCTCGGGTCCACCACGGCGGAGGGCCAGGAACCCGACGGGCTCGCGCCGCTCACCCGGATCGACCACGTCCCGTAGGGCAGCGCGGCGGTTACCAACCCGGAGCCGTCGGTGGTCCCGAGCGTCAGCGTCTCACCCGCCCCACACCCGGCGTCCGCCGCATGGACGGCGGTCACGGTGCGGCCGGCGGCCGGCAGCCCACTCTGGGTCACGGTCGCCGTGAGCGACGGCACCGGCAGCGTCACGGTCGCCGTGCCGCCCGGGCTCGTACCGGTCGCGGTCGGCCGTTGCGCGCCCGGCCAGTACGGTCCGCCGCCGGCGGTCCGGCCCTCGGGATCGGCGTCGGCGCAATCGCCCACCCAGGCGTCGTAGCCGTCGGTGGCCGGGAACAGGTTGGGGACCGTACGCGTGAGACCGGAGCCGACGTACAGCTTGATCCCGTTGGGCACGAAGATCGTGTTGCCGAGGCTCACCGGTACGCCGACCGGAAGTGCCGCACCTCCGTCCGGCGCGAGCATGACGGTGACCGTCGCCGCCTGGTCGTAGTCGAACCCCACCGCGGTCACCGCCCCGGCCAGGACGCCGGCGGTCTGCGCCGGGCTCGGGTTGCTCTGCCGGTCGACGAAGCCGACCCGGCCCAACGAGACGCTGTAGGCGCCCACCGCGAGGTGGTCGAAGAAGGCGCAGCCGTCGGAGGTCGTCGCGATCGTGCGGTTGACCCCCGGCCCCGTCACGGTGACCGGATCGCCACTCGACGGCGCCGCGTTGCGGTCCTTCACCTTCACCGCGATGTGCCCGGTGTTGGGGTTGTAGGCGCCGACCGGCGGTGTCAGCACCGTGTCGGACACGACCGGCGCGGTCCCCTCCATCGCCGTCCACGTCACGCTGATGTGCACGCGCAGCAGCGCCGGGGTCTGGCCGGCCGAGTCGCAGGCGCCGGCACTCGCGTTGGACGCGACCCACTCGCTCTCGCGGTTCACCGTGTAATGGACCCCGCCGACCGTCTGCGGTGTCTGGACGAGCCCCAACGGCAGCGAGGTGAAGCTCGACGACCGCACGAGGTCCATCTCCTGGCTGGCCAGGTTGGCGGCCACGTCGCGATCGCGGTTGGAGCGCGCCAGGCCGATTCCCGTCTTGACGGTCTCGACGAACCCGATCGCGAAGACCGCAAAGACCGAGATCGCCAGGACCAGCTCGAGGATCGTGAATCCGGCCTCGCCATGCGTCGATCGCGACTGCGACGGGCCGCACGAGGTACACGTGGTGCGCATCAAGCGCTCGCATTCGATGGCTCGAGGGATCGGTCCGTCGACCCCGCCATCCTGTTATCGGCCGGAGACGCCCCGGACCTGAAGCGGTCTCGGCAACTCCGGTGCGTCGGCGCATTCCCCTGGGGGTTCCAGCCACCTGGTGACGCGGTGGGTCACGGCCCCAAGCCGACGACCTGGTCGACGCGCGAGACGTGGGCGACGCTGATGTTGTTCCTGAGCCGGCCCGTGACCCCGTCACAGGGCGCGCACCGGGTCGCGCGGGCCTCCGGACGAAGAGCGCAGGTACGGGCCGTCCCGGCACCCCGGTGTTCTCCGGCGCGCTCGCCGACTCGGGGCACGCTCGCCTACTTGGCGCTCTTGCCCGGCAGGACCCGGTAGGCGTCGTAGACGGAGTCGACTCGCTTGACGGCCCCGAGCATGGAGTCGAGGTGGCCGGGGTCGGCGAGCTCGAAGTCGAAGCGCAGCTTGGCGACCCGGTCGCTCGAGGTCTGGCTCGACGACGACAGGATGTTCACGTGGTGCTCGGAGAGCACCTGCGCGATGTCGCGGAGCAGGCGGGACCGGTCGAGCGCCTCGATCTCGATCGACACCACGTAGGTGGCCGGCTGGTCGTGGTCCCACTCGACCTCGATGAGCCGCTCGGCCTGGTTCACGAGCCCGGCCGCGTTGGCGCAGTCGGCCCGGTGCACCGACACGCCCCGCCCGCGGGTCACGAACCCGATGATCTCGTCGCCCGGCACCGGCGTGCAGCAGCGCGACAACCGCACCATGAGGTCGTCGAGCCCTTCCACGTGCACGCCGACCGTCCGTTTGCTGGTCGAGCGCGGCCCCCGGGGCGGCCGGGTGGTCGTGACGGGGAGCTGTTCCTCACCCCCGCGCAGCTCCCGCTGGATCCGCTGGGCGACCGCGCGGGCCGAGACGTGCCCTTCGCCGATCGCGGCGTACAGCGCGTCGAGGTCCGCGTAGTGCATCGCCTCGGCCACGCCCGACAGCACGGTCGACGACCCGGTGAGCTTCTGCACGGGCAGCGCTTCCCGGCGCATGGCCTTGACGAGCTCCTCGCGGCCGGCGTCGATCGCGTCGACGCGCCGCTCGCGGGAGAACCACTGGCGGATCTTCGCCCGGGCCCTCGGCGTGTGGACGAACTGCAACCAGTCGCGGCTCGGGCCCGCGCCCTCGACCTTGCTGGTGAAGATCTCGATGGTGTCGCCCGACGAGAGCGCGGAGTCGAGCGGCACCAACCGGCCGTTCACCCGCGCGCCGATGCAGCGGTGCCCGACCTCGGTGTGGATCGAGTACGCGAAGTCCACCGGCGTGGCGCCCGCGGCGAGGGTCACCACCTTGCCCTTGGGCGTGAAGACGAAGACCTCGTCCTGCTCGAGGTCGATCTTCAGCGTCTCCATGAACTCGACCGGGTCCGAGGTCTCCTGCTGCCAGTCGACCATGCGTTGGAGCCAGGCGAGGTCTTCGGCCGACGACTCCTTCTCCTTGTAGCCCCAGTGCGCGGCCACGCCGTACTCGGCCCGCTGGTGCATCTCGCGGGTCCGGATCTGGACCTCGACCGGCTTGCCGCCCGGCCCGACCACCGTCGTGTGCAACGACTGGTAGAGGTTGAACTTGGGCATGGCGATGTAGTCCTTGAACCGACCCTGGATCGGTTTCCACATCGCGTGGATGGAGCCGAGCGCGCCGTAGCAGTCCTTCACGGACCCGACGACCACGCGCACGCCGACGAGGTCCTGCACCTCTTCGAACTCCTTGCCGCGCGTGACCATCTTCTCGTAGATCGACCAGAAGTGCTTCGGCCGCCCGCTCACGTCGGCGTCGATGCGGAGGTCGGCGAGACGCGCCTCGATCGTCTCGAGGATCTCGTCGATCGACTCCGAGCGCTCGGGCGTACGGCTGGCGACCATCTGCTCGATCTCGGCGTAGCGCTTCGGGTGCAGGACCGCGAACGCGAGGTCCTCGAGCTGCCATTTCACGTCGGCGATCCCGAGCCGGTGGGCCAGCGGCGCGTAGATGTCGAGCGTCTCCTGCGCGATGCGGTGCTGCTTGTCGTCGGGCAACGACGCGATCGTGCGCATGTTGTGGAGCCGGTCGGCGAGCTTGATGAGCAGCACGCGGATGTCCTTGGCCATCGCCACGAGCATCTTGCGCAGCGTCGCGGCCTGCTGCGCCTCCCGCGAGTCGAACTGGAGGCGATCGAGCTTGGTCACCCCGTCGACGATCGCGGCGACGTCTTCGCCGAACTCCTCCTCGATCTCCTCGCTCGTGACCGACGTGTCCTCGACCGCGTCGTGCAGCAGCGCGCCGGCGATCGTCACGTCGTCTAGGCCGAGCTCGGCCAGGATCGTCGCCACGCCGACCGGGTGGGCGATGTACGGCTCGCCCGACCGGCGGACCTGGTCCTGGTGGGCCTTGCGGGCGATGGCGAACGCCCGCTCGATCAGTTGGGTGTCGCCGCGCCGGTGCCGCTCGTGGTAGACGGACACGAGCGGGGCGATGGCCGCGTCGACGTGGTGCCGGCGCCAGGGCAGCACCGACCGCCGATCGCCGCCGAGCTGGTCCGGTCGGACCTCCACTGAACTCACGAGTAGCTCAACAGCGTGTGCACCTGGTGTTCTTCCAGGCGGGAACGGCCGCCGAGGAACGCGAGCTCGATCAGGAACGCCAGGCTCACGACCTCGGCGCCCAGCCGTTCCGCCAGCGCGACCGTCGCCGCCGCGGTCCCCCCGGTCGCGAGCACGTCGTCGCAGATCACCACCCGCTCGCCCGGCCGGATGGCATCCCGGTGGATCTCCAGCGAGTCGGTGCCGTACTCGAGCGCGTACTCGAGCCGCTCGACCTCCCAGGGAAGCTTGCCGGCCTTGCGGACCGGCACGAACCCGGCGTCGAGGCGGCGCGCCAGCGCTCCGGCGAGCACGAACCCCCGCGCCTCGGTGCCGAGCACCTTGTCGACCCGCGCCGCCTCCACGGGCCCGGCGAGGTGGTCGACCATGAACGCGAACGCCGCCGCGTCCGCGAGCAACGGCGTGATGTCCTTGAACACGACGCCCGGCTGCGGGTAGTCGGGGATGTCACGCACGTGGGCGGCCAGCCAGGACGGGTCGACCCGCGCGGCGTCGTCGGTCATCATCGTTGCCGCTCTTGGCGCCTGCGGCGCCGGGCCGCTGGGCCACGCTCGCTACTCGGCGGGTCACCCGCCTCCCAACGCTCGCTCATCACACCAGGCTACCGGGCCGACCGAACCCCGACGTCTGACCGTTCGACACGCGTACGCGACCCAAACCGTTCAGGGGTCGGGTCGAACTGGCCCGCACCGCGGTACCCGTAGGGGCCCACCACACGCACCAGTTCGAGAAAGGCCGGGGGTCAGCGCTTCCGGCCGCGCTGCCGGCGGGGCCGCGGGGCTCGGGCGGGGCCCGGTGGGCCCTGCTGAGCGGGGCCCGGCTCGGCGGGGGGCGCTTCGACGGTCCCGCCCGGCTCGGGCTCCATGACGGCAACCGCGGCCGGGGTGGCGGTCGCGGCAGGGACCGGTGCGGCGTACGGCCCGGCCGCCGGGGCCGCGCGTGCCGGCACGTTCGCCCGGCCCGTCGCCTTGACCTTGAGCGCCCGGTACTTGGGCTCGCGTTCCTTCCACCACGCCAGGATCGGGGCGGCCACGAAGATCGACGAGTACGCACCCGACATCAGCCCGATGAACAAGGCGAGACCGAAGTCGCGCAGCGCGACCGCGCCGAGCAGGTAGCTGCCGACGAACAGGAGCGAGGCGACGGGGAGCACGGCGACGAACGACGTGTTCAGCGAACGCATCAGCGTCTGGTTGAGCGACGTGTTGACCATGTGGCCGTAGGTCTCGCCGCGGACGTTCGCCATGCTCGCGGTGTTCTCCCGCACGCGGTCGAAGACCACCACGGTGTCGTAGAGGGAGTAGCCGAGGATCGTCAGGAACGCGATGACGGTCGCCGGCGTCACCTCGATCTGCGTGATCGCGTACACGCCGATCGTGATGAGGATGTCGTGGATCACCGCGATGATCGAGGCGCCGGCCATCTTCCACTCGAAGCGCAGCGTGAGGTACCCGGCGATCACCACGAAGAAGAAGATCAACGCCTGAATGGCCTTCTTCGAGACCTCGTTACCCCACGTGGGGCCGACGTCGGAGACGCTGACCTCCGTCGCCTTGACGTTCCCGTACTTCGCCAGCGCCTCGGTGACCTGGTTCTGGTTCTTGGCGCCCACGATCTTCGACTGCACCCTGACGGTGTTGCCACCCACGATGAGCACCTTGGGGTCGTTGACGCCCGCCGCCTTGGCGACGTCACGCACCGCGCCGGACGAGGGGGAACGGTGCGCCACGGTGAACTGCCACGACGTGCCGCCCTCGAAATCGATGCCGAGGTTGAGCCCGCCGTTGAGCAGGAAACCGACGAGGCCGATCAGGATCATCGTGCCGGACAGGATCGCCCACCGTCGCGAATGCTCGATGAACTGGAAGTTCGTCCGCTCGTGGAACAGGTCGCCCAGGGTGTGCCGGCGACCGTCGGCCCGGGGGCTCATGGTTGCCGCTCCCGGTGCTCGTTCACCGCGCCGCTCACGCCTGTGCCCCCTGGAGTACCGGCTCCTCCTGGAGGTCGAGACCTCGGGCGATGCCGAACCATCCGTTGACGAAGCGGGGCCTGCGGCCGAGCAGCGACACCAGCGGGTGCATGAAGGTGTACGAGATGACGAGGTCGAGCACGGTCGAGATCCCGAGGAACAGCGCGAACCCGCGCACCGAACCGATGGCGAGGAAGTAGAGCACGGCGGCGCCGAGCAACGACACCAGGTCGGCGGCCACGATGGTGCGGAACGACTTCGTGAACGCCCGGTCGAGCGAGCTGCGCACCGTCTTGCCGGTACGCACCTCGTCCTTCAGCTTCTCGTAGTACACGACGTAGGAGTCGACCGTGATGCCGACCGACACGATGATGCCGGTCACGCCCGCCAGGGTCAGCGTGAGGCTGATCGTCTGGCCGAGGAACACGATGAGCGTGTAGAGCGCCATGGCCGAGATCCCGATCCCGACGAACACGACGAGGCCGAGGATCCGGTAGTACACGAGCATGTAGAGCGCCACGAGCGCGAGGCCGATGAGGCCCGCGACGATGCCGGCGTGGAGCTGGTCCTTGCCCAGGGTCGGCGACACGCTCTCGCTGGTGAGCTGTTTGAGAGACACGGGCAGGGCGCCGTACTTGAGCACCGCCGCGAGGTCGCCCGCGCTCGACTGGTCGAAGTTCCCCGAGATCTGGACCCGGCCGTTGAAACCACCCGCCTGGTTGAACCTCGGCGCCGATTGCACGACCGAGTCGAGCACGATGGCGACGGCGTTCTGGGGGTACGGCTTGGAGTACGAGGCCGCCGCGAGCTTGTCGAACGCGGCGGCGCCGGCCGACTTGAGGTTCACGTTCACGACCCACTCGTTGGTGTCGGGGTTGAGCGCCGACTGCGCCGAGCTGATCTGGTTCCCGGTGAGGTCTGCCGGGACCGGGCCGAGGATGTAGATCGCCCTCTTGTCGCGGTCGGGGAGCGTGACGATCTGGTCGGCCTTGTCCTGGCCCCGCGGGGTGAGCTTGGGCGTCGAGGGTTTCCCGGCGGTGGTCGTGCCGCCGGCCGCGGTGGTCGTGCCGCCCGCCACCGTGGTCGTGGGCGCCGCGGCGGTCGTGGCCGGCGCCGTCGTGGTGGTGCCGCGGTGTCGCGCCTTGCCTCCCCCGCCCGCCACCGTCGACGAGGGCGGGGCCGCGGTGGTCGACACCGCGGTCGTCGACGAACCCGTGGTTCCGCCCGTCGTGCCGCCGGTCGTGGAGGTCTTGGCGCCGGGCTTCGTGGCCGGCTTGGCCGCCGGCGGGTTGGCGTCGTACGCGGCGAGCACCGGGCGGAAGCGCAGCTCGGCGGTCTGGCCGACGATGCGCTTCGCCTTGTCGCGGTTCTTCACGCCGGGTAGGTCGACGATGATCTGGGAGCCCTGCCGGCTGATCTCGGGCTCGCCGACGCCGAGGGCGTTCACGCGCTGGTCGATGATGTTCTTCGCCACGTCGAGCGACTCGGTGTTGTACTTGCCCACCGGCTGGAGCACGACCGAGATCCCGCCCTGGAGGTCGAGGCCGAGGATGGGCGCGTTGCCGCTCATCAGGGTCAGGACGAACGAACCCACCACGACGACGAGGGTGACCGACAGGAGCCAGACGTTGCGACGGACCACAGCTGCTCCCGACCGCTACTCGCCCGGTTCCGGACCGGGGCCGTCGGCGGGCGCGCCGCCGGAGGCGTCGGGCCCGTCCGGGCCGACGCGGCGCGAGATCGCACGCCGGGCGAACGTGACGACGACACCGTCGGCGATCTCGACCTCGACCGTGTCGTCGCCGAGGGAGCGGATCGTTCCGTACATCCCCGAGCTCGTCATCACCGCTTCGCCCACCGCCAGACTCCGGACCAAGGCCTCGTGCGCCGCCATCTGCCGCCGCTGCGGCCGGACGATGAGCACGAAGAACGCCGCCACCATGGCGACGAGCAACAGAATCGGGACCAACGGGCAAACCTTGAGCGAGGATCGGGGGGACGGCGCCGATGCTAGTGGGAAGCCCGCACGAAATCGGGTCATGCCGGGCCCGCCGGCCGCGGGCTCGAACACCGGCGGAGGACCGGCCGACCCCGGTGGCAGCCCGTGGAAACGGACCTTACGTATCGAACAGGCCGACCTCGGCGGCCCGGTGGGCCGGGAGGCGCAGGCCCAGGTGGTCGTAGGCGACCAGCGTCGCAATGCGTCCACGCGGGGTGCGCTGGAGCAGCCCCTCCTTGAGCAGGTACGGCTCGTAGACGTCCTCGACGGTCTCGGTCTCCTCGCCGACCGCGACCGAGAGCGTGTTGAGCCCCACCGGCTGGCCGGCGAACGTCCGGCACAGCGCGGTGAGGATGGCGCGGTCCACCTTGTCGAGCCCACGCTCGTCGACCTCGAACAGCGCGAGCGCGGCGCGGGCGGTGTCGGCCGTGACGGCACCGTCGCCGCGCACCTCGGCGTAGTCGCGGACCCGTTTGAGCAACCGGTTCGCGATGCGCGGCGTGCCGCGTGACCGGCGCGCGATCTCGTGCGCGCCGTCGTCGTCGAGCGGAACGCCGAGGATGCGCGCGGCGCGCCCCACGATCGCGACCAGGTCGCCGGGCTCGTAGTAGTCGAGGCGCGCGACGAACCCGAAGCGGTCCCGCAACGGGCCGGTGATGAGCCCGGTGCGGGTCGTCGCGCCGACGAGCGTGAAGCGCGGCAGGTCGAGCCGGATCGAGCGCGCCGAAGGACCCTTGCCGATCACGATGTCGAGCTGGAAGTCCTCCATCGCCGGGTACAGGACCTCCTCGACCGCGCGCGGGAGGCGGTGGATCTCGTCGATGAACAGCACGTCGCCGTCCTCGAGGTTGGTGAGGATGGCGGCGAGGTCCCCGGCCCGCTCGAGCGCCGGCCCGCTCGTGACCCGGAGCGCCACCTCCATCTCCGCGGCCACGATGCCCGAGAGGCTCGTCTTGCCGAGGCCCGGCGGCCCGGCGAAGAGCAGATGGTCGACGGCCTGCTTGCGCAGCCGCGCCGCGCCCAGGAGGATCTCGAGGTGCTCCTTGAGCCGCTCCTGGCCGACGAACTCGTCGAGCCGGCGCGGCCGCAGGCTCGTCTCCTCGGCCTCCTCGGCCGGGTCCGCCCCCGGCCGGAGCAGCTCGTCTCTTCCGATGTCGGCCGCGCTCATGCTTGCCGCTCCTGGCGCCTGAGGCGCCGGGCCGCTGGGCCACGCTCGCTGCTCGGCGGGACACCCGCCTCCCGACGCGCACTCATGCTTGCCGCTCCTGGCGCCTGAGGCGCCGGGCCGCTGGGCCACGCTCGCTGCTCGGCGGGACACCCGCCTCCCGACGCGCACTCATGCCCGGACCGCCAGCCGCTTCAGCGCGTCGCGCAGCAGGTCCTCGACCGGGGCGGTGTCGTCGAGGTCCGCGAGCACGCCGCGTACCTCGTCGGCGCCGTAGCCGAGGCCGGCCAGCGCCGCCCGCACCTCGGCCCGGGCCGACGTCGGGCCGGCCGCCGTGTCGACCAGGTCGAGGTCGGGCACGTCGAGCCGGGCCTTGAGGTCCACCAGCAGCTTCTGGGCCGTGCGCTTGCCGACGCCGGGCACGAGCGTGAGCGCGTCGAGGTCGTCGTCGAGCAGGGCCCGGCGCAACGAGCCGGGCGAGTGCACGGAGAGGATCGCGAGCGCGAGCTTCGGACCGACGCCCGACGCCCCGATGAGCACCTCGAACGTGTCGCGCTCGTCGCGGGTCGGGAAGCCGTAGAGCACCATCGCGTCCTCGCGCACGTGCAGGTGCGTGAAGAGGAACGCGCCGTGACCGGGTTCGAGCGTCGGGACCGCACCGAGCGGCACCAGCACCCGGTACCCGACGCCTCCGACCTCGACCAGCACCTCGCCCATGGCCGAGCGTTCGAGCACCGAACCACGCACCGAGCCGATCATCGGGCCTCCTTCCTGGCCAACGCGACCGCGATCGCGCGCGACAACGCGGGCACGGGCACGTCGCCCGACGGGCCGCGCTGCCGCCCGGTGACGTCCACCGCGTCGCGCAGCGGGGCGCCCCACGCGTGGCACACCGCGAGCGCGAGCGCGTCGGCCGCGTCGGGCGGCCGGGGGACCTCGGGCAGGCGCAGGAGCCGCTGCACCATCTGCTGCACCTGGAGCTTGTCGGCACCGCCGTACCCGCAGACGGCGAGCTTGACCTCGTTCGGGCTGTAGTGGATCACCGGGACACCCGCACGCGACGCGACCGCGAGCGCGAGGCCGCTGGCCTGCCCGACCGAGATCGCGGTGCGCGCGTTGTTCTGGAACAGCACGCGCTCGACCGCCATCGCGGACGGACGCAGCTCGCGCACCAGGGACTCGAGCTCGGACTCGAGCAACGCGAGCCGCGCCGGCAGCCCGTCGTGGGGTGCGGTACGGATCACGCCGAACGACACCGCGCCCATCGACGCTCCCTCGCGGCGCACCGCGCCGTACCCGCAGCGCGAGACCCCCGGGTCGATTCCCAGCACCGGCCCGGCGGAATCTGGGCCGGGCACCGGCCCGGCGCCGTCCCGGCTCCCGGCCCCGCCGGCTCCCGTACCGAACATGGGTTCGATCCTAGGCGCTGGATGCCGACCGACGGTGGACCGACAGGTCAGTCCTCCGAGCCCGACCCGCGGCGACGGCGGCGGACGAGCATGCGCCAGAGCACGGTCAGCACCAGCGCCGCGACCGCGAGCGGCGCGACCCGCTTGGCGACCGAGCCCCCGCTCACCGCGAGGAGGTCGACGGGTTCGGCCTCCGCGGAGTCCACGATCCGCAACGTCGCCGCCTCGCCCTCCGCCGGCCGAGCGGGCGCAGCGGCCGCGGCCCCGGTGCCGGCGGCACCCGGCCCCGCGAGCACGTCGCGCTCGAGGTTGTCGACGAACTGGTTCACCAGCTTGGCGGACACGTCGGCGAGGACGCCGCGGCCGAACTGCGCGACCTTGCCGGTGATGGCGAGGTCGGTCTCGATGGTCACGTCGGTGCCGGTGCCGTCGGCGACCATCGACGCGGTGATCGTCGCCGACGCGTTGCCCTGCCCGCGCGTGTCGCGCCCCACCGCCCGGATCACGACGGTGTGGGTGTCGTCGTCGACCTGCTCGAGCTTCGCGACCCCCTTGTACTGCGCGCTCATCGGGCCGACCTTGACCTTCACGACGCCGCGGTACTCGTCGCCCTCGATCTCGTGGAGCTCCGCGCCCGGCAGGCACGGCGCGATGCGCTCGATGTCGAGCAACGTGCGCCACGTCTCCTCGACCGGCACGTTGACGCGGAAGCGGTCGTCGATGCGCATCAGGTCTCCCAGCCTTCCAATCGGTCTCGGTCCTCGAGGGTGTCCACGTCGTCGGGTCGCCCGGTGTCGCCGCACTCCACCTCGACCACCGCGTGGGTGCGGAACAAGGCCCGGGCGCCGACGTCGCCACCCAGCCTACGGGCTTCGACCCAGATCTCCCGACCGAGCAGCACCGGGTTGCCGCGGCGGCCCCCGTAGGTGGCGACGGCCAACGTCGCGCCCTCGGCCCGGGCGGCCGCGAGCCGTCGGTAGCTGCCGGGCCCGACCCGCGGCTGATCGGCCAGGCCGACGCACACGGCGTCGACCTCGGGGCGAGCCTCGAGCGCGTCGAGCGCGGCGCGGAGGCTGGCCGAGATGCCGAGCTCCCAGTCCGGCGCGACCACGACCTCGACTCCGCTCGGGACGGCCCCGCGCACCGCTCCGGCTTCGTGACCGAGCACGGCGAGCACGGGGGCGAGCCCGCTCGCGGTCGCGGCGTCGACCGCGATGGCCACCATCGGGCGCCCGTTCACGGTCACCAACGGCTTCGGGGAATCGGCCCCGAGCCGCTCGCCGCGACCCGCGGCCAGGATCGCGACCGCCACGCTCAGGAGGCGGCCTCGAGGGCCCGGCGCACCAGCACGCGGGCAAGGTGCTCGCGGAACTCGGGTGTCGCGTTGAGGTCCCGCGGCGGCTCGGTGTCGTCGGCCGCGCGCTGCGCGGCATCCGCGATGCTGGCGCCCGCCTGGAGCGCGCGCTCGACGGCACGGGCACGCAGCGGTGTCGCGCCCATGTTGACGAGCGCGACGCGCGTCGGGCCGTTGCGCACCGCGACCGCGCCGACGATCGCCCAGTCCTGGGCTCGCCGGTTGAACTTCTGGTACGAGAAGCCCGTGGCCCCCGTCTTCGGGATGCGGAGCTCGGTGAGCAGCTCGTCGGGCGCGAGCGCGGTCTCGAGGAAGCTCCGGAAGAAGTCCGCGGCCGCGATCGAGCGCTCCCCCGCCGGGCCACGAGCGACCATCGTCGCGTCGAGCGCGAGCAGCGCGGCCGGCAGGTCCGAGGCCGGATCGCCGTGCGCGACCGATCCACCGAGCGTGCCGCGGTGCCGCACCTGGTTGTCGCCGACCTCGGCCGCGACCGCGCGGAGCACGCCGCACTCGCGCGCCAGGAGGTCGCTCGTCTCGAGGTCGCGGTGCCGCGTGAGCGCGCCGATGGCGACGTGGTCGCCTCCGTCGCGCACGTACGACAGGTCGGCCAGCCGGCCCACGTCGACGAGCACCGCCGGCGTCGCGAGCCGCAGCTTCATCAGCGGGAGCAGCGACATGCCGCCCGCGAGCAGCTTGGCGTCGTCGCCCTGCTCGGCGAGCGCGGCGACGGCCGCGTCCACGCTGTCGGCCCGCACGTAGTCGAACGCGGCGGGGATCACGGTGTGGCCGCCCGCCGCTCCTCGGCCGCGGCGAGCACGGCCTGCACGATGTTGTGGTACCCGGTGCACCGGCAGAGGTTGCCCTCCAGCCCGAGCCGCACGTCCCGCTCGGTCGGCTCGGGGATCTCCTCGAGCAGGGAGACCGTCGCCATGACCATGCCCGCGGTGCAGAACCCGCACTGCAACGCATGATGCTCGCGGAACGCCTCCTGCACCGGGTGCATCTCGTCGGTCGGACCGGCCAACCCGTCGGTGCCCGCCAACCCCTCGGTGCCCGCCAACCCCTCGGTGCCCGCCAACCCCTCGATGGTCGTGACCGATCGCCCGTCGGCCTGCACGGCCAGCATCGTGCACGACTTCACCGACTCCCCGTCGAGCAGGACCGTGCACGCCCCGCACGACGACGTGTCGCACCCCACCTTCGTACCCGTGAGCCCGACCGTCTCGCGCAGGAACTGGGCCAGCAACAGCCGCGGCTCGACGTCGTGCGTCCGCACGGTGCCGTTGACCGTGATCGAGACCTGCACTCGCGCTCCCTTTGGGCCCGTGTTCGCGGGCCGGGCGCGGAGACTACCGCCCGGCGGCTCTCCGGCCGAGGGCCTCGAATTCCTGCTGGACAGCGTGACGCCGGTTCGTTATGATACGAACATATGTTCGATACCACGGACGGGCACGCACCCCGACCAGCACAAACGTCCAGCGCTCGGCGAGTGGTCCGGCTGCTCGCGCAACGCGAACGGATCGAGGCCGAGCTGCTCGGCTCGCTGGGTGAGTGCCTGGCCGACGGGTCGTGGGCCGCCGACGCGGGGATCGGCCCGCTCACCCCGGTCGCCTGGCTCGTGCACCGCGGCGAACTGCTACGCGGCGACGCGATCCGCCTCGTCCGTTCGGCGCGGCTGTGCCGGGACCACGAACCGATCGGGTCCTCCCTCGCCAGCCGACGGATCCGCACCGACCACGTCCACACGCTGGCGCGCGTGCAACGCCACCGCAAGAAGCTCTTCGCCGAACACGTCGACACCCTCGTCGACGCGGCCGAATCGGTCGGCACCACCGCGTTCCAAACCGTGGCCCGCCGCTGGGCCGCCTACGCCGACGACCAGATCGAGAGCCGCAGGGAACCCCCCGAGTCGTGGTTCGACGCCGCCACCACCCTCAACGGCTGCGTCCGCCTCGCCGGACTGTTGGACCCCGAAGGCGGCGCCGCCGTGCTCGCCGCCCTCGCCGCACTCGAAACGCCACCCAGCCCCGGCGACCCTCGCTCAGCGAGCGCGCGTCGCGCCGACGCGCTCATCGCGCTCGCCCGCGGAGCAACCACCGAAGCCCACATCGACGTCCACGTCGACCTCGCCACCCTCGCCGGCCTCCAACCCGAGGATGGTCACGACGACCTCACGGCGCGCCGGCACGACCTCGACGGCATCGGGCCCGTACGACCCAGCACCATCGGACGCCTCGCCTGCGACGCCATCCTCAACCGCCTCGGCATCGACGGCGAATCCATTGACCTCGGCCGCCAGTCCCGCGTGATCTCCCCCAAGCTCCGCCGCGCGCTCATCGCCCGCGACGGCGGCTGCGCCATCGCCGGCTGCGACCGACCCCACCAATGGTGCGACGCGCACCACGTCGTCCACTGGGCCGACGGCGGCGAAACGAGCCTCGAGAACACCCTCCTCCTGTGCCGACGCCACCACACGCAGGTCCACGAACACCACCGGCGGCTCGTCCGCGGCCCCGACGGCTACGTCATCGAACCACCATGAACCCGGCGGTCACGTCACGCCGTCCCGCTCCCGTCCCGGTCAACCGCTGACGTCCGGGCCGGCGCGCTCCAGGGCGATCCGCACGATGACCCGGCGGTCGCGCGTCATCGCGGCGCGGTAGTCGTCCCAGTCCGGATGCTCGCCCGAGACCTGGCGGTAGTAGTCGACGAGCGGCTCCATCGCGTCGGGGAGCGGCACGACGGTCGCCGTCCCGTCGACCTGGATCCACGGGCCGTAGAACTCGTCGGCGAACACGCACAACGAGACCGCGGGATTCCGGCGGAGGTTCTTGGCCTTCATCGCCGTCTCGCGGGTGCTGACCACGACGTTGCCGTCGGCATCCACCGCGCAGGCCACCGGCGAGAGCTGGGGCCGGCCGTCGGCACGGGTCGTGAGCATAACGGCCCGGTGGTGCGAACGGACGAACTCGCGGGCGGCGTCGAGGTCCATGGGGCCTCCCCTCGGTCGGGCCATTGGGGGTCAGGGTGAGATCTTCGCAGGCTCTTCTCACAATGTCGTCGGCGACTCGTGGCCGCGCAACTCCGACCGCGTCGCGGTGCTGGGTACCGGCGACGCCGGGCCGCGTGAAGCCGGGCGCGGGGTCGCCGACGTTCGGAGCCAGGCCGCCGCGAAGGGCGCGCTCAGCCGCTCGAAGTTCAGCCGATCGACGCCAGCACGGCGTCGGGGATGTCGAAGTTGGCGTAGACGTTCTGCACGTCGTCGTGCTCCTCGAGCGCGTCGATGACCCGCAGCACCTGCTTGGCGCTCGACTCGTCGCCCAACTCGATGGTCGTGCTCGGCAGCATCGTGAGGTCGGCGTCGCGGATCGCGATCTCGGCCTGGCCGAGCGCGTCGCGCACCGCGGCGAGCACGGTGGGCGGCGTGGTGACCTGCCACGTGTCGCCCTGGTCCTCGATGTCCTCGGCGCCGGCTTCCAGCGCGGCGAGCATGACGTCGTCTTCCGAGGCTGCGCCCTTGTCGAGGATGACCACGCCCTTGCGCTCGAACTGCCACGCCACCGCGCCCGGCTCCGCGAGCGAGCCGCCGTTGCGGCTGAAGATGTTCTTGATCTCGGCGCCGGTGCGGTTGCGGTTGTCGGTGAGTGCCTCCACGTACACGGCCACGCCGTTGGGCGCGTACCCCTCGTAGTTGATGGCCTCGTAGGTGACGCCTTCGAGCTCGCCGGTCCCGCGCTTGATCGCCCGTTCGATGTTGTCCTTCGGCATCGACGCGTCGCGGGCCTTGCCCACCATGGTGCGCAGCGTCGGGTTGCCGTCGATGTCTCCCCCTCCGGCCCGGGCCGCGACCTCGATCTGCCGGGCGAGGCGCGCGAAGAGCTTGCCGCGGGCCGCGTCTGCCGCGCCCTTGGCGTGCTTGATCGAGTGCCACTTCGAATGCCCGCTCATGGTCTCCGCTCCTGGCGCCTGCGGCGCCGGGCCGCCGGGCCACGCTCGCTACTCGGCGGGACACCCGCCTCCCCACGCTCGCTCATGAACTGCTCTCCTGGAGGAACCGTTGGTGGAGCCGGAGATCGCCCGAGAGCTCCGGATGGAAGGTCGAGACCCACACGTTGCGCGAGCGGCAGAGTACGGGGTGGCCCTCGTGCGATGCGAGCACGTCGACGCCCTCCCCCACCCGTTCGACGGCCGGGGCCCGGATGAAGACGCCGGGAAACGGTGCCGGGGATCCGGCGGGCCCGGGCAACCCGTCGATCACCAGCGGCGCCTCGAACGACGCGAGCTGGGTGCCGTAGGCGTTGCGCCGCACGGAGAGGTCGACCGCACCGAACGACCACTGGTCGGCGCGGCCGTCGAGCACGTCGGTCGCGAGGAGGATGAGACCCGCGCACGTCCCCAGCACCGGCAGGCCGTCGGCGAGCAGGCGCGCCACCGGATCGCGCAGGCCCGAGGAGTCGAGGAGCTTCGCCATGGTGGTCGACTCGCCGCCCGGCAGCACCAGCGCGTCGAGGCCCGCGAGCTGCTCGGGAGTACGGACCTCGACCGTCGCGGCGCCGAGCGCGTCGAAGACCTCGCGGTGCTCACGGAACGCGCCCTGAAGAGCTACCAGCCCGAGCTTGCTCACCAACCTCGTTCCGCGAGCTTCACGTCGAGGGCGGCGATCTCCTGGCCGCGCATCGCGTCGCCGAGGCCGCGCGAGACCTTCGCCACGATCGACGCGTCGGCGTAGTGGGTGGTCGCCTCGACGATCGCCTTCGCCCGGACGGCCGGGTCCTCGCTCTTGAAGATGCCGCTGCCGACGAAGACGGCCTGCGCACCGAGCTGCATCACGAGCGACGCGTCGGCGGGCGTGGCGATCCCACCCGCGCAGAACAGCGGCACCGGCAGCTCGCCGCGCTCGGCCACCTCCTGCACGAGCTCGACCGGGGCGCGCAGCTCCTTGGCCCAGCCGTAGACCTCGGCCGAGTCGGCCTGCGTGAGCTTGCGGATGTCGCCGAGGATCGACCGGAGGTGGCGAACGGCCTCGACGATGTTGCCGGTCCCGGCCTCGCCCTTGGACCGGATCATGCACGCGCCCTCGGCGATGCGGCGCAGCGCCTCGCCCAGGTTCGTCGCGCCGCACACGAACGGCACGGTGAACGCCCACTTGTCGACGTGGTGGGCTTCGTCGGCGGGGGTGAGCACCTCGGACTCGTCGACGTAGTCGACCCGCAGCGCTTCCAGCACCTGGGCCTCGGCGAAGTGGCCGATGCGGCATTTCGCCATGACGGGAATCGTGACGGCCTGCTGGATGCCCTCGACGAGCGCGGGGTCGCTCATGCGGGCCACGCCGCCGTCGCGGCGGATGTCGGCCGGGACCCGTTCGAGCGCCATGACGGCGACCGCACCGGCGTCTTCGGCGATCTTCGCCTGGCCGGCGTCGACGACGTCCATGATCACGCCGCCGCGCAGCATCTCGGCGAGCCCGCGCTTGACGCGGGCCGTGCCGGTGACGCGGGATTCGCTCGACTGGAGTTCGGACATGCAGAACAGTTTACCGGCGAGCGCCGAGGCCGACGTTTCGGATTCCGACCAGGCCTCCCGGAGGGTTGCTCACGGCTTCCTGGTCGTCCGGGAGGGCGCGGTGGTCGGCGCGGCCGCGGTGGTGGCCGGGGGCGGAGTCACGACGTCGACCGGCATGCCCACCTTGGCGAGCTCGACCCACGTGCGTCCCGGCGTCAGCCGGACCGGCGTGCCTGCAGCGTCGGTGAACACCGCGGGGTCGGCAGCGTTGGGCCGGTTCCATCGACCTTTCACGACCTGGCCGGCCGAGAAGATCCACGCGTCGCCCGACCCGATCGTGACGCCCTCGCTGTTCCTCGGGTACGGGATGAACTGCACGACGACGTTGGTCGGGGCGACCTGCTTGCCGCTCCACGCCATGAACGGCCGCACGCCGTAGGACCGTTTGTAGGTGCTCGTCGCCGCGTCGAAGGTGTAGGTCGCGTCGAAGCCGCCGCCGAAGCGGACCGTCAGCGCGGTCGCCGGGGTGCCCGCGAACGTCTTGCCCGCGGCGAGGTACCCGAACAGCGGGCGCGGCGGGATCGGCTTGCCGCCCTTCGCCCACATCCGGGTCGTGCGCACGTAGAGGTTGTTGGGGGCCCGGCGCCCGCCGCGGTTGTCACGCACCATGGCGTCGCCGGCCTGGGTCTCGTCGACGCTGATGACGCCCGGCGTGGCCCGGATCTTGGCCACGTTCGGCGGGGTGCCGCCCGAGTAGGCGAAGATGCCGCCGACCGACAGGGCGAGGTTCGGGTCCATGCCGCGCACCGAGCGGACCGGCCCCACCAGATCGGGCGCGTCCGATTGGTAGACGGCCGCGAAGCGGGTGATGCCGCCCTCGACGATCTCCTCGTAGACGACGTCGGCGACGTCGAGGCCGGCCTGGGGCCGGGCCTCGGGGTTGTTCCCGGTCTTCACGACCATCGCCGCGCGCGTCTGCGACACTCCCGTCGGGTCGGGTTGACCCGTGAACGGCGCGACCACCACCTTCGCGGTCGTGGGCGCGGCCGCGCTGCTCGTCGAGCCCTCGTGCTTCGACTGCTTCTTGCTGCTGCCGCCCGAGCAGCCGGTGAGCACCAGGGCCGGCACGAGCAGCAGGGGGAGGGACGCGAGCCGTCGACGGTTCACTACATCTCCTTCAGCCGCTTGATGCGGTCTTCCAGCGGCGGATGCGTGTCGAACATGCGGTTGAGCTTCGAGCCCCGAGCGTCCTCGGCGCGGTCGAGCGGTGATTCGATCCACATCTGCGCGGTAGCCCGGGTGGCGTGGCGGACGACCGCCTGGTCGGCCTGGAGCTTCTCCAGTGCCCCGCACAACCCCGGCGGGTACCGGGTGAGCTGCACGCCGCTGGAGTCGGCCAGATACTCCCGGTTGCGGCTCACCGCGAACTGCATCAGTTGCGCGACGAACGGCGCGAGCACCAGCAGTGCGAGCGCGAGGACGGCGACGATCGTCCCGATCCCACCACCGTCACGCTCCTCCTCGTCGCGGGCACCGCCCCACCACATCATGCGCAGCCCGAGGTCGGACAGCAGCGCGATGGCACCCACCGCGGTCACCGCGATCGTGGAGACGAGGATGTCGTAGTTCTTCACGTGCGACAGCTCGTGCGCGAGCACCCCCTCGAGCTCGACCCGGTTCATCATCTGCAACAACCCGGTCGTGACCGCGATCGAGGAGTGCTGCGGGTTCCGGCCGGTGGCGAACGCGTTGGGCGAGGGGTCGTCGACGACGTACAGCTTGGGCTTCGGGAGCCCGGCCGCGATGCACAGCCCCTCGACCAGGTTGTGGTAGCGCTGGTACTCGGGGCCGTCCGCCGGGCGGGCTCGGCTCGCGGCGAGCGCGATCCGGTCCGAGTAGAAGTACGAGCCGAACGACATCGCGATCGCGAAGGCGAACGCGACCGCGATCCCGGCGGGGCCGCCCTTCAGCAGGAAGTTGAACGCGGCGGCCGTCGCCGTGATCAGGACGACGAAGATGAGCAGCAGCAGGAACGTGCGTCGCTTGTTGGCGGCGATCTGCTCGTACAGGACGGAACCTCGAAGTCGACCTTGACGGGGGGCCTTGCCGCGGGCCTTGACGGGCCCGGATCAGGATCGGGGCCTGATCAGAACTGGACCTTCACCGGGCCTTCGGCTTCCGGCTCGGCCTCGAAGAACTCCCTCTTCGTGAAGTGGAACATGCCCGCGAGGACGTTGCGCGGGAAGGTCTGGATCCTGGTGTTGTAGCCCAGGACGGAGTCGTTGTAGAACTGCCGGGCGTAGGCGACGCGGTCCTCGGTCGACGTCAGCTCCTCCTGGAGGTTCAGGAAGTTCTGGTTGGCCTTGAGGTCCGGGTAGGCCTCGGCCACCGCGAACAGGCTCTTCAACGTGCCGGACAATGCGTTCTCGGCCGTTGCGACCTGTGCCGGCGAACCGCTCTGCTGTGCGTTGATCGCGTTCGCCCGGGCCGAAGTGACGGCCTCGAACACGCTCTTCTCGTGCGCGGCGTACCCCTTGACCGTCTCGACGAGGTTGGGGATGAGGTCGTAGCGCCGCTTGAGCTGCACGTCGATCTGCGACCACGCGTTGTCGACCCGGTTGCGCACCCGGACCAACCCGTTGTAGCTGAAGACGAGGTACAGCACGAGCAGGACGACGACCACCGCGATGATGATGCCGAGGGTCATCCGGTCACGCTCCTTCGGTACGTCGGTGTTGCGAGGCCCGCGGGCCCGCAGGGAACTGGCACCGGCCGAATCGGCCGGAACGGCCGCATTGTAGGAGGGCGACCGCCCGGCCGCCGGTCATTCCGCCCCACCGGCCAATCCACCTCGAGGTTTGGCGGCGGGTCAGCGCCGTCCGGCTGCGGCGCCGAGCCGGACGGCTTCTTCGTAGACCGGCAGGTACTGCTCGGCGACCGAGGCGATCGAGAAGTCGGTGGCCCGGTGGATGCCGGCGTCGACGAGTGAAGCCGTCACCTCGGGGCGGTCGAGCACCCGCTGCAGGGCGGCCCGGAGCGCGCCGGAATCGCCCGGCGCCACGAGCAGGGCCTCCCGGCCGGCCCGGGCCACGTCGCGGTACCCGGGGATGTCGGAGGCGACGACCGGCGTGCGGGCCGCCATCGCCTCGACCAGCACGATGCCGAACGACTCCCCGCCCAGGGAAGGCGCGCAGAACGCCGACGCGGCACGCAACCGGCGGGCCAGCTCGTCGCGGCCGACGCGGCCCAACCACTCGACGCCGGCGACCTTCCGGGCGCGCAGCTCGGCGGTCTCGGGGCCCTCGCCCGCCACCCACAGCACGACGTCACGATCGATGCCCTCGAACGCGTCGAGCAGGACGCCCAGACCCTTGCGCTCCTCGTGCCGGCCCACGAAGAGAATCGCCCGCCGGTCGACCGGCCAGGGCACCGCGTCGGCGAAGCGGTCGACCTCCACCCCGTTGGGGATCACGAGGTACTCGCCGCCCAGCGCCTCCACGACGAGGCGCATCGCCTCGTCCGACACCGCGGTGCGGATGGTCAGGTTCGCCGCCACGCTGCGCGCCGCCGGCCGGAAGAACGTGTACCACCGGCTCCGGCCCGACTTCATCGCGGCGTGGAACGTCCCGACCGTCGGGATCTTCGACGCGAGCAGGGCGGCCATGTTGGCCCCCGGGACGAGCGGTTCGTGGAGGTGCACGACGTCGGGCTCGTAGGTCCGCAACGCTTCGAGGGTGCGGGGCCGCACGGCCTTGCTCGCCGCGATCGGCGAGATCGACCCGTTCGACGGCACCTTCGTCGACGGGCCGACGCTGATCACCCCGGGTTCGGGCGGCGGCCCGTCGCACGGACCGAGCACCCGCACCTGCACGCCCAGCTCGCGCAGCGCGCGCGCCAGGCTCAACACCTGACCCTGCACGCCCCCGGGAGTCGAGAGCGAATACGGCGACATGATCATCACCCGCACAGGCGCACACCATCGCACATCCGCGCCCGAGGACGCTGCGGCGGGCGCCTTGCCGGCCGGAGCCGGGGCGGGCGCCTTACCGGCCGGAGGCGGGGCGGCGGTCGGTCCCGGCGTAGTCGCTCGGCCAGTTCGGCTGCATGAGGTGCCACTGGTCGGGCGCGGCGCGGATCAGTTCCTCGAATCGTCGAGCCAGCGACTGCGTCACGCGCGCGACGTCGTCGCGCAGCCGGCCCCGGCGGTCCGTCGGCACCGGAGGCCCGATCCTCGCGAAGTGCCGGCCCCGCGCCAGGAAGTACGCGGCCACCGGGATCAGCGGCGCACCGGTGCGCAGGGCCAGGGTGGCCGGCCCGGCCGGCAGGGTCGTGCGCTCGCCGAAGAACTCGACCTCCACGCCGTCGCCCGTGAGGTCCCGGTCGCAGAGCAGGCAGACCACCCGGTTGTCCTTCAGGGCCCGCAGCACCGCGGCGCCGGCGTCGGGCCCGAGCGCGACCACCTCCATGCCGAGCTTGCGCCGGACGTCCGCGAACCACTCGAAGAGCTCCGGAGGCTCCACCGGCTCGACGACCACCAGCGGCCCGAGGCCGCGGCCGGCCAGCCACGCACCGGCGAAGTCGAACCCGCCGACGTGGGGCAACGCTGCGATCACGCCGTTGCCGGCCTTGATCCCGGCGACGATGTGCTCGAACCCCTCGGCCGAGAACCGGTTCTCGAGCGAGTGCCGGGCGTCACGCGGCAGCCGGAACAGCTCCAGCCAATAGCGCCCGTAGGAGTCGAACGCCCCGTTGACCGCGCGCTGCAACGCGATGCCGCGCAGGCCGGTGCGCCGGAGGTGCCGTTCGACCATCCGGCGCCGCGCCGGCATGGCCGCGGCCATCATCCGGCCGAGCGCGCGTGCGGTGGGTTCGCCGACCCGCCCCGGCAGCACCTGCGCGAACCCGGCGCCGGCCCGGTAGGCGAGATACGTGGGAGTGAGGCTGACGCGCGGGCGCCGCTCCGTCACGGGCGGGTGCGCCGCCTCGACAGACGCGCCTCGGACCGCGCCTGCCAGCGCTCCGACGCCGGACGCCGCGCCTCCCACCAGCGCGAGAACCGCCGGGGCGGCTCGGTGCCCTCGAGCTCGTCGGCCCGCAGTCGCATCCGGCGCGCGTGCCGGACGCCGCGCCAGCCGGGTGTCAGGCGGCCGAGCGTCGGCGTGGCCTGCCGCCAGACCTTCACGAACCGGAAGCCGACGGTGATCGCGCTGAGCACGAGCATGACCCAGAGCATCGGCACCAGGACGTCGAACGCGAGGCCCACCGCGATGAGGATGAGGCGCTCGGCCCGTTCGATGAGGCCACCCTTGGCGTCGAAGCCCAGGGCGTCGGCCTTCGCCCGCTCGTAGGAGATCGTCAGCGACAGGGCGGTGACCGCCAGGGCGAGCACGGCGGCGTGCGGATCGCTCGGCGCGAGGTACCAGGCGATGCCGCCCAGGAGCAGCGCGTCCGAGAGGCGGTCGCACACCGAGTCGAAGAACGCACCGCGAGGACCGGCCTGGCCGCTGTATCGGGCCACCGTGCCGTCGAGCACGTCGGGGATGCCCGTCGCGATGACACCGACCACACCGAGCGCCAGCCGCCCTTGCGCGATGAGGACCGCGGTCGCGATCGAGAAGAGCAGCCCGACGAGGGTGAGCGCGTCAGCGGTGATCCCGACGCGCTGGAAAGCCTTGCCGACTGGTGCCAGTCCTTTCTCGACTCCCGCGCGCCAGCGGCGATCGAGCATCCGCGCTCCTTGTCCGGGACTCCTTCGCGATGTAGTCGCGCTTGCCGGCGTCGCGGTCAGGCTAGCACGGGGCTTGCACGATCCTTGGCACGCCTTGTCAATGGTCGATTCCGCTCCGACCTCCCGACCATCCGGTCAGGTCTCCGCTTCATCTCCGGGTCGATGGTCGATTCCGCTCCGACCTCCCGACCATCCGGTCAGGTCTCCGCTTCATCTCCGGGTCGATGGTCGATTCCGCTCCGACCTCCCGACCATCCGGTCAGGTCTCCGCTTCATCTCCGGGTCGATGGTCGATTCCGCTCCGACCTCCCGACCATCCGGTCACGTCTCCGCTTCATCTCCGGGTCGATGGTCGATTCCGCTCCGACCTCCCGACCATCCGGTCAGGTCTCCGCTTCATCTCCGGGTCGATGATCGATTCCGCTCCGACCTCCCGACCATCCGGTCACGTCTCCGCTTCATCTCCGGGTCGATGGTCTCTATGATCGCCGCACTGGTTCCCCGGGAGGTTCGTGTGAAGGCGTACCCGTCGGCCAAGATCCGCAACGTCGCCCTCGTCGGCCACGGCGGTTCGGGCAAGACCACGCTGGCCGAGGCCCTGTTGTTCGTGGCCGGCGCCATCCCGCGGATGGGCCGGGTGGAGGACGGCACCACGGTGTGCGACTTCGACGCCGAGGCGGCCCGCCGCCACATCTCGGTCTCCCTGGCCCTCGCCCCGTTCGAGTTCGACGGCGCCAAGATCAACCTGATCGACACGCCCGGGTACGCCGACTTCGTGGGCGACGTCGCCGCCGCGCTGCGGGTCGCCGACCTCGCGATCTTCGTGGTCTCGGCGGTCGAGGGCGTGGAGGTGCAGACGGAGATCGCGTGGCGGATGGCCGCGGAACGGGGCATCCCCCGGGCGATCTTCATGAACAAGCTCGACCGCGAGCGCGCCTCGTTCCAGCGGACGCTCGACGACCTGAAGGCGAAGTTCGGCACCGCCGTCGCACCGGTCGAGCTCCCGATCGGCGAGGAGGCGTCGTTCCGGGGCGTGGTCGACCTGCTCGACGACCACGCCATCGTGTACGAGGGCGGATCGGCCCGCGGCGCGGAGGTCCCCATCCCACCCGAGATGGAGATGGAGGAGCACGAGGTCCACGACGCGTTGATCGAGGGCATCGTCGTCGCCGACGACGACCTCATGGAGCGTTACCTGGCCGACGAGAAGATCGAGCTGAAGGAGCTCACGCACGCGCTGGCGAAGGGCATCGCGGAGGCGAGCGTGTTCCCCGTCCTCTGCGGGAGCGCGTCGAAGCTCGTCGGCGTGGACCGCCTCGCGGCGTTCATGGCCGAAGAGGGCCCCGCCCCACAGGTCGCCGACGGGCCGGCCGCGGCGTTCGTGTTCAAGACGCTCGTCGACCCGTACGTCGGGCGCGTCAACCTCTTCAAGGTGCTGCAAGGTTCGGTGAAGACCGACGACACGCTCGTGAACGGGCGCACGGTGGCCGACGAGAAGCTGCACCAGATCACGACCATGCGCGGCAAGGAGCAGGAGCCGGCCCCGCAGGTGCCCGCGGGCGACATCGCCGCCGTCGCCAAGCTGTCCGACACCACCACCGGCGACGTGCTCGGCGCACGCGGCGCGTCGATCGACGTCGAGCCGCTCGAGCTGCCGCAGCCGACGCTACGCGTCGCCATCCACCCGAAGTCCAAGGGCGACGAGGACAAGCTCGCCAACGCGCTGCACAAGCTCCAGGACGAGGACCCGGCGCTGCACCTCGAGCGCAACGCGGAGACGCACCAGACGCTGCTCGCGGGCATGGGCGAGACGCACGTGTCGATCGCCATCGAGAAGCTGGCCCGCAAGTTCGGCGTCGAGGTCGCGACCGAGGACGTGCGGGTGCCCTACCGCGAGACGATCACGGGCACCGCGGAGGCCGAGGGCAAGTACAAGAAGCAGACCGGCGGTCATGGCCAGTTCGGCGTGGCGTTCCTGCGGGTCGAGCCGACCGAACGGGGCAGCGGCTTCGAGTTCGTCGACCAGATCGTCGGCGGCGCGATCCCCCGCCAGTTCATCCCCGCGGTCGAGAAGGGCGTCGCCGAGACGATGGAGCACGGAGGCGTCTACGGGTTCCCGGTCGTCGACGTGAAGGCCACCTGCTTCGACGGGAAGTACCACCCGGTCGACAGCTCGGAGATGAGCTTCAAGATGGCCGGGTCACTCGGGTTCAAGGACGCCATGGCCAAGGCCGGGCCGATCCTGCTCGAGCCGGTCAGCGAGCTCGTCGTCACCGCACCCGAGGCCAACCAGGGCGACATCATGGGCGACCTGAACTCGAAGCGCGGCCGCATCCAGGGCTCGGGCT
Source organism: Acidimicrobiia bacterium (assembly GCA_046331155.1). GTDB lineage: Bacteria > Actinomycetota > Acidimicrobiia > IMCC26256 > CAWATG01 > JAXLRK01. Next base: position 1,733,100 of record JAXLRK010000001.1, on the reverse strand, counting down.
CGGTCGGCAACGGCGAGGTGGAGATCGTCGCGATGGTGCCGACGTCGGAGGTGCTGCGCTACGCGATCGACCTCCGATCCATGACCGGCGGCCGCGGGCGCTTCGCGCTGTCCCACTCGCACTACGACCCGGTCCCCGCGCACCTCGTCGACAAGATCGTCGCCGCCACCCGGGAACCGACCAAACACTGAGTTGACGGGCGCGTCACTCCGGCGACGGGTCCGACGGTCCGACGCCGTACTCGGACCAGTCCTCGGGGTTCAGCTCGGTGTACTCGCCGATGACCTGGCCGTCGACCGCGTCGCACTCGACGAGGCCGCGCATGCTCGGCGGCTCGTCGGCGCTGTAGAGGAGGATCCGCCACGCGGGCCGGCTGCGCAGGCCCCGCCACGCGAGCTGCGCGCTCGAATGGCCGACCGGGAATCCGACGGTCCGGCTGGCGACGGCCAGGGCCTCGGTCTGGTCGATCTTCAACGGCCACGCGCAGAGGAAGTGGTACGCGGCGATCAGGACGAGCAGGATCGCAGCAGCCAGCACGCCCTCGTTCGCGGTGACCGCGTAGCCCGCGAGGCACACGGCGGCGAGGCCGAGGTACAGGTACCCGGGGATCCGCCGGCGCTTGATGTCGGGGAACTGGTACGGCCCGACGAGCGCGGTGACGTCGAGGTCCTCGGGCAGCTCGTCGCCCGTGTGCCCGTCGCCTCTCTGTCCGTTGCCGTCCTGCCCGTTGCCCGGGGGTTCGTCGGTCATGGCCGCCCACGGTATCGGGGCCGGGGCGGCCGGACACCCCGCGGATGCGTTGAATGAGGGCCGTATGCGCGCTGAATTCAACGCAACCCCGCCCGGCCCGCTCACACTGCCCGGCCGCCCGGGTAAAGGAATCGGACAGGTCGTGACTCAAGGGGCATGTGGTCACGGACGACATCTTCGCGGTGCTCCGGGAAGAGGAGATGACCAGCCCGCGGCCACACGCCGTCGACCCGGTGCCGCACCCGTTCGCGTCGTGGTACGCCGAGGCCAACCCCCGGGTCGCCGCCATCGTCGCCGTCCACGCCCGCGACCCCCAGGTGGCCGAGGACGTCACCGCCGAGGCGTTCACCCGGGCCTTCGAACGGTGGAAGCGGGTCTCGATGCTCGACTCGCCGACCGCCTGGACCGTCACCGTCGCGCTCAACGCCCTGCGTCGCCACCACCGGCGTGCGGGCCTCGAACGCCGCCTGCTGCGCCGCTACCGACCGGCCGAGTTCACCCTGCCGGCGTCTTACGACCACGACCTCTGGGACGCGGTGCGTTCCCTGCCACCGCGCGCCCGCACCGCGGTCGCGTTGCGCTACCTCGGCGGCCTGACCGAACCCGAGATCGCGTCGACCATGGGCATCGCGACGGGCACGGTCGCCGCGACCCTCTCCAAGGCGCGGGCCCGTCTCGCCGAAGAGCTCGGTGGAGTGAACGATGCGTGACCTCGACACCCGCTTCTCGACGCTGCTCGACCCGCCGCTGGTCGGGGAGCTCGACGACGGCGAGCTCGAACACGGCGCCAAGCGCATCCGCCGGCGCCGCCGCGCCGGACGTGCCCTCACCGCGATCGCCATCGTGGTCGCCCTCGCCGGTACCGCGCTCGCCGTCGGCACCCTCGACCGGACCACCCGCCCCGTCGACCACCGCCCGGTTGATCACGTCCCGACCTACCGGCCGCACACGCGGGTCATCGCCCGCTTCCCAGGAGACATCTACGCGCAGATACTTTTCGAGGATACGACGCAGGCGACACCGCACAACGTCGCAAAGGTGCGGCAAGCCGTCGAGGGCATTCGGGGCGTGCGACGGGCCCGCTTCCTCGCCGACCCTTCCCGGCTGAATTACGACCTAGCCGCCGTGAACGACCGCTTCCCGGCGGCCCGCCCCAGGGTCGCGACGACCTGGAACGAGGCGTGGGGCCTCCACGTGGCCCAAGGCCGCGCGCCACGCACCCTAGGAGAGATAGCCGTCAACTCGTCGGCGGCTGCGGAGGCCGGCATCCGTTTGGGCGCCACGTATTCGGGAACGCATCCCGGGAACGACTTCGAGACGTTCACCGCGACCGTCACCGGGATCATCGACGGTTCCGACCCGAACCTCGACGGCGCGGTCGTCGTTGCCGAAGGCACCTTGGCGGGTGAGCCGCCTGTGTACTACGGCGGGGGCGTGCTCGCGATCGAGGTTCAGCCCGGCGAGAACGTCAAGGCGGTCCGCAGGAGATTCGAGCAGTGGAGGAGAACCTTCAACGAGACTCGTTTTCGGCGGCCGTCAGGAATCGTCGTCTACCCGCTTTCCCGTCGGGAGATCGAGGACGTGACGACGCTCGTGGCCACGACCCCGCCCGCGCTCCCAGGGCTGCCCGCGAACACCATCGTCGTCCAACGGGGCGACTGGACAACCGACCCGATCTCACAGGGGGGCAACCGGCCCCGGCTCGACTTCATCGCACCGACCGGCCGGCGTGGCGCCCAGCTCACGGGATACGCGATCGTCAGAGGGCCCAAGAACCTCCCATCGTACATGGTTCCCGGCGCGGCGTTCTCCGCCGTACCCGACGGGACGTTGCGCGTGTTCGGGAGGAGCTCCGAGACGTACTCGCTCTCGGCCGCCGGGCTCCACCCGATCCCGGCACCGGCGCCCGGCGAACCATCGAGCACGGATCGCGGCGGGACGGCCACCCCGGGCGGAGCAGCAGCGAGAGCAGCAGCGAGGAGCGTCACCGAGCACGAATGCGCGACGACCCTGAACGACGTCACGTTCCTCGGCCCGAACACGTTCACGTTCTCCTGCTTCCCAGCAGGTGAACCGGTCTCGACAGCGTCGTTCCGGGATTTCATCGTGGACGCGTACGCACCCTCGGGCGAACAGCTCCCCGTGCCTGAGGGGTGGGAGCAGCTCTCCTCACCTGTCGTCGCTGAGCGTTCGTTCGAGCCCTCGTCCGGCATGCTGGCTGTGCCGGTCGAGGCGTCGGAAGGGAGGCTGGTGTCCACCGCGTTCATCCGGCGGCCGTCGACGAAGCCGGAGGCGATCCTCCCCGTCACGCACGCCACACCCATCGGCACCGGGAAGTTCGCCGCGCTCGAGGACGGCTGGCTCGTCACCGTCGACCTCAACGGCGCCAAGCCCCGCGTCACGCGCATCGCTCACATCGGCACGTCGGTGACCGCGCTCCGCGCCCTTCCCGGCGGCCCGTAGACCGACCCCGCCTCGACTACCCCGCCGGCCAGGCGGCCTGGAGCTTCTCCCACGAGCGGGTGAGGGCTTCGGGGAGCACGCGGACCTCGGCGACCGCCGTCATGAAGTTCGTGTCGCCCGCCCAACGCGGGAGCACGTGCACGTGGAGATGGCCGGGCACGCCTGCGCCCCCGCCGCGGCCGACGTTGATGCCGACGTTCATGCCGTCGGGGTCGTAGGCGGCCCGTACGGCGGTGGTGGCGCGCTGCAGCATCGCCATGAGCTCGGTCGCCTCCTCGGGCGACAGCTCCTCGAGCGCGGCGACGTGCCGGACCGGCGACACCATCAGATGCCCCGACGTGTACGGGTACGCGTTCATCACCGCGAACGTGAGGTCGTTGCGCTCGAGGATCAGGCCCTCGGGGTCGTTCGCGTCGGCGAGCCGGCAGAGGACGCAGCCCTCCGGCTCGTGCGACGGCTCCTGCGTCGCGATCGTCTCGATGTACGACGTGCGCCAGCCCGCCCAGAGCCGATCGAGGCTCATCGGCGTTCGATGACCTCGGCGGCCAGGCGCACCATGAACTCGTCGATGGCAACGCCCCTGTCGGGCTCGTCGACGCCGCGGGGATTCACGCCGACCGTGCCGTCCTCGGCGTCGGCGTCGCCCACCACGAGGACGTAGGGCACCTTCTCGAGCTTCGCCTTGCGGACGCGCGCCCCGAGCGTCTCGTGGGTCGCGCCGACGAGCTCCGTCCGGTAGCCCTCGGCGCGCAGGCGGTCGACCATGCGGAACGCGTACGGCTCGTGCCGGTCGGCCACGGGCAGCACGGTCACCTGGACCGGCGCGAGCCAGAGCGGGAACGCACCCGCGTAGTGCTCGACGAGGATGCCGAAGAACCGTTCGACGGACCCGAACAGGGCGCGGTGGATCATGATCGGCGGGTGCCGGTCGTTGTCGGCGCCGACGTACTCGATCCCGAAGCGCTTCCCCATCTGGAAGTCGACCTGGATCGTCGAGAGCTGCCACACCCGCCCGATCGCGTCGCGCACCTTGACGTCGATCTTCGGGCCGTAGAACGCGCCGCCGCCCTCGTCGACCGAGTACGGCAGGCCGCTCGCGTCGATGGCGGCGCGCAGCGCCTCGGTCGCCATCTCCCAGTCCTCGTCCTCGCCGACCGACTTCTCGAGCGGGCGCGTCGCGAGCATCGCCTCGAAGTCCTCGAACCCGAACGTGCGCAGGATGCGCAACACGAACTCGAGCAGGCTCGCGAGCTCTCCCTCCACCTGGTCGCGGGTGCAGAAGATGTGACTGTCGTCCTGGGTGAAGCCGCGGATGCGGAACAGGCCGTGCAGCGTGCCGCTGCGCTCGTAGCGGTACACGGTCCCGAGCTCGAAGATCCGCACCGGCAGTTCGCGGTACGAGCGCATGTGGCTCTTGAAGATCATGATGTGGAACGGACAGTTCATCGGCTTCGGGTAGTAGACGCCGTTGTCCATCTCCATCGGGGGGTACATGCCCTCCGCGTAGAACCCGAGGTGCCCACTCGTCTCCCAGAGCACGGACTTCGCGAGGTGCGGCGTGAACACGAGCTCGTAGCCGCCGCGCTCGTGCTCGTCGCGCGAGAAGTCCTCCAGGATGCGCCGGACGGCCGCGCCGCGCGGGTGCCACACCGCGAGCCCGCCGCCGAGCTCCTCGGGGAACGAGAACAGGTCGAGCTCGGTGCCGAGCTTGCGGTGGTCGCGCCGCTCGGCCTCCTCGAGGCGGTGCAGGTGTTCCCCGAGCGCGGCCTTGCTCTCCCACGCGGTGCCGTAGATGCGCTGGAGCATCGGGCGCTTCTCGTCGCCGCGCCAGTACGCACCCGCGACCTTCATGAGCTTGAACGCCCCGAGCTTGCCGGTGCTGGGGACGTGGGGGCCGCGGCACAGGTCGACGTACGCCTCCGAGCCGTCGGCCGACCGGTTCCGATAGACGGAGACCGTCGAGCCCGAGACGTCGCCGGCCTCCTCCTCGCTCACGTCGCCGTGGGCGGCGCGCCGGATGATCTCCTGCTTGTACGGCTGGTCGGCGAACAGCGCGAGCCCGTCGTCGTGGGAGTACTCGCTGCGCTCGAACCGCTGGTCGGCCTTGACCAGCTCGCGCATGCGGGCCTCGATGCGATCCAGGTCGCCTTCGGTGAAGTGGCCGCCGTCGGGGAGCTCGAAGTCGTAGTAGAAGCCGTCGGCGATGGCCGGGCCGATCGCGTACTTCGCGCCGGGGAACAGGTCGAACACGGCCTGGGCCATCAGGTGGCTCGTCGAGTGGCGCAACAACTCGCGCCCCTCGTCGCTCGCGCCGGTCACGACGGCGACGGTCGCATCGTGGCCGATGGGCCGGTCGAGGTCGACGAGCTCGCCGTCGACGGTCGCCGCCAGCGCGGCCTTGGCGAGCCCGGCACCGATCGACGCGGCCACGTCCGCGCCGGTCGCACCGGCCTCGAACCGGCGCGTCGAACCGTCGGGCAAGGTGATCGTGATCGGGGAGGTCATGGCCCGGCCGACGTTACCAGCGCCCTCCACCGCCTCCCGGCACCGCCGCCGCCCCCGCCCAACGCCCATCCCGCAGGCCAATTGGTAGCGATCTCTTTCACATGTGAAACGATCCGCTACCGATCACGACAGCATGCGGGCGACGGAGGTCCGGGCGAGCGACGGGCGTCAGCCGGCACGCTCGAGGTCGATGCCCAACAGACCGGCCAGCTCGCGCAGCACGGCCGGGGCCGACGGATCGGAGCCGCCCGAGAGCATCGCGTCGGCGAGCTCGCCGAGCGCCTCGACGGCGCGGGGCGCGTCGAGGTCGCTGTCCAGCGCGTCGCGCACCCGGGCGGCGAACGACGCCGGATCCGGGCCCGCCCCGCACCCCGCGGCCGTGACGAGCCGGTGCAACAGCGCGGTGCCCTCCTCGAGGTCGGTGTCGTACCACTCGAACCCCGATCGGTAGTGGTGGCGCATGAGGGCGAGGCGGATCGCGCGCGGGTCGGCTGCCGTAACGAGATCGCTGACGAACACGAGGTTGCCGAGCGACTTGCTCATCTTCTCGCCCTCGTAGTTCACCGTCGCCGAGTGCAGCCAGTGCCGGACGAACGGACGACCGGTGAGGGACTCGCTCTGTGCGATCTCGCACTCGTGGTGCGGGAAGATGAGGTCGGTGCCGCCGCCGTGCAGGTCGAGCGTGGGCCCGTGGGCGTGCATCGCCATCGCCGAGCACTCGATGTGCCAGCCCGGCCGCCCGATGCCGAACGGTGCGCGCCACGCCGGCTCGTCGGGCAGCGACGGCTGCCAGAGCACGAAGTCGAGCGGATCCCGCCGGTGCGGGTCCTCGGGCCGGCCGCCGCGAGCCTCGGCCAGCTTGATCATGCGGTCGCGCGGGTAGTGGGACAGCTCGCCGAAGCGCGGGAAGGTCGCGACGTCGAAGTAGACGGTCCCCGCGGTCAGGTACGCATGATCCGACTCGAGCAGCTTGGCCACCAGCTCGATGATCTGCGGGATCGACTCCGTCGCGCGCGGCTCGGAGACGGGCGGGCGCATGTCGAGCGCCTCCATGTCGTCGTGGAAGCGCGCCATCTCGGACTCGGCGAGCTCGAGGTACGGGATGCCGAGCGAGCGGGCCTTCGGAAGGATCGAGTCGTCGACGTCGGTGATGTTGCGCACCATGCGCACGGTGTGGCCGAGGTCCTCGAGCCGGCGGATCAACAGGTCGTAGGTGATGTACGTCGCAGCGTGGCCGAGGTGCGTCGAGTCGTACGGCGTGATGCCGCACACGTACATCGAGACCTCGGGGCCGGGTTCGAAGGGCACGACGCGGCGCTGCGCGGTGTCGTATAGGCGGATCGCCACCTTCAGATCCCCGCCAGCCGCATGCTGGCCCGGCCCTTGTGCCGCACGTTGATGGTCAGGAGCACGGCGGCGAACGTCTCCATGCCGACGGCGTTGAGAAGCGACCCGCCGTCGAACGCACGCAGGTGCGGGATGCTGCGCACGATCTCCATGAGCGCGGCGCGAGCGGCGTCGTCGTCGCCGAGCACCACGACGTCGCTCTCCATCTCGTGCTCGAGCTCGCCGAACTCGGCCGCCGGCACGAGGTGGAACGCCGTCACGACCCTGGAATCCCACATGAGGGCCTGCATCTCGGCCGCCACCGACCCGTGTGGCGGCAGCACGGCGTTGAACTCCGAGCCGTTGCGCACCAGGTTGTTGGCCATCGACACCACGACCCTGCCCCCCAGCTCGTGGGCGTGCCGCCGGGCGGTGGGGATGGCGGCGTCGGCGGTCACCGCCAGGATCACGACGGGGGCGTCGCAGGCCCCGGCGTTGTCCATCGGGCGCAGCGTCGCGACCCGATCGCCCCACTGCTCGCGCAGCTCGCCGACCACCCGTTCGGCCTTGGCGGTCTCGCGGGAGCCGACCAGCACGTCGTGGCCGACGTCGGCCAGGCGGGCGGCCAGACCCCGCCCCGCCGGTCCGGTCGCTCCGAGAATCCCGATCTTCATCCCGAGAGCTTGGCACGCGCGGACCGGGCCGAGCCGCCTGGGCGCGAGATACTTCGCGAAACCGGTCAACCCTCCCCCGCGCCGGCGGTGCCGGTGTCGTTACCGCGCGGTAGATCGACGTTACCCGCGGGTACGCGTGCCGTTACCGCGGAGTAGACCGCTACGGTCCTACGTGACGACACCTCCACCCCCCGATCGGAGGCCCGCATGCGCGACGACACGATCGACCTTCCCCAGGCCCACGCCGACGAGATCTTCAACGTCGCGGCCCCGCCATCGGATCCCGAGCTCGCCCTCGAGGCGCTCCTCCGCCTGCGACCGGACGTGCGGCCGGATGCCGCGTGGCACCGCGCCCCCGTACCACCGACGCGCGCTGAACCTCTGTCGCACGGATGGTGGGACGCGAGCCGCTGGCCGCGCCGCTCGCCCGTCCGCACCGGCTGATTCCCGGCTGGCGACCTCCTCTCGCGCTCCTTCTGGCTGGCCACACGACCGAAATTGCGACCGCCGGCTAGCCAAAACGGGACGCTGGACGCTCAGGCGATGCAGTCGGCGCCGAAGAGGACGCGCAACTCGGCGAACAGACCCGTGCGCGCGTCCACGACGTGGTCGTCGCCGAGGTAGAGCACGGTCGTCTTCCCCGGGCTCTCGAGGTGCACGTACACCGGGCTGTCACCCGGGTACCGGTGCACGAGCTCCGAGAGCCGTTGCGTCCGTGCCTCGTCGAGGCTGCCGAGCTTCACGCGCAGCCGGACGGGAGGGCCACCGTCGAGCACGAGCTCGGGCCGGGAGACCTCCATGGCGATGATCTTCGGCTGGTCGTCACGGGAATCGAGACGGCCCTTGACGCACACGATGGCGTCTTCCTCGAGGAGCTCCCCGTACTGCGCCATGGTCTTCGGGAAGACCATCACCTCGACCGCGGACGCGAGGTCTTCGAGCACGAACGTGGCCATGAGGTCCCCGCGCTTGGTGTACTTGCGGGCCAACGCGGTGACGACGCCGCCCACGGTGCGCATCTCGCCCTCGCGCACGTCTTTGAACTCGTTCAGGGTGCAGTCGACGTGCCGGCGCAGCGACCGCTCGGCGCCCATCATCGGGTGGTCGCTCACGTAGAGGCCGAGCATCTCCTTCTCGAACGCGAGCCGTTGCGACTTGTCGAACTCCGTGTCGGGGATCGCGACGCGTTCGGTGAACACCGGCGAGTCGGGCGAGCCGTCGTCGTCGCCGAAGAGACTCATGATCCCGGCGTCACGCTCGCGCCGGCGGGAGATCGCATGGTCGACGATCTGCTCGAACACGAGCACGAGCCCCTGCCGTGGATAGCCGAGGGAGTCGAACGCGCCCGCCTTGATCAGCGACTCGATCGTCCTCTTGTTCAACGCCGCGAGGTCGACCCGTTCGCAGAAGTCGTAGAAGTCGGTAAAGGGTCCCCCCTCGTCGCGCGCCGCGATGATCAGCGCCACCAGGCCCTCGCCGACGTTGCGCACCGCCGACAGGCCGAAGCGAATGGAACCGTCGCGCACCGCGAAATCGGAGACCGACTCGTTGACGTCGGGTACGAGGACGGGGATGTCGAGGTTCCGGCACTCGTTGAGGTAGACCGCGCTCTTGTCCTTGTCGCCCTTGACCGACGTGAGCAGCGCGGCGAGGTATTCACGTGGGTGGTTCGCCTTCAGATACGCGGTCTGGTACGCGACGAAGCCGTAGCCGACCGAGTGGCTCTTGTTGAACGAGTAGTCGGCGAACGGCTCGATGATGTCGAACATCTCCTCGCCGAACTCCCGCGTGTGCCCCTGGGCCACGCAGCCGTCGACGAACTTCGACCGCTCCTTGCGGATGAGCTCGCGGATCTTCTTGCCCGTCGCCTTGCGCAGGTTGTCGGCCTCTTCGAGCGAGTACCCGGCCAGCTTCTGCGACATACGCATCATCTGTTCCTGGAAGATGCAATTATGGGCGACTATCCCATTTGCTACGAAGTTGTGGACGTCGTCGACGGTGATGTCGTAGACGGTGTCCCTGCCCGCCGGTGTCACCGAACGAACGGCAACCCAGTGGACGCGGAAGCGGTTCTCGAGCTCGTCGAGCTCCAAGCGTTCGACGACGTGGCGAATCGGGCGCTGGAAGACGCGCGGATGCTTCGTCAGCGTGGCCGTGGAGATCAGCGAACGACCAAGCTCGACGCGATCGCACGCGCCGCGCACGGACTGCCCGACCGTTGGCGCCGCGAACGCCTCGACGAACCGCGCCCGCTCGATCGTCGGACCCTTGGAGACCCATGCGAGAGGACGTGTGCGCTTGCGCTCGGAGACCATCCAGGGCTGGATGTGCTCGGCGAAGCGTGGCCCGTCGTACACGAAGACGCCGTAGCCGTACCGGCTACCTCCCGGGTTTCGCTGCAAGTCCTGCTCCGCGCGCTGGATGCGGCTACTGATCCCGACTCGCAACAACAGGTCCTGGACGTCGCGCGCCAACCGCACGGACACGGTCTTGTAGTGCGCGAAGCTCCGGCCGACGGAGCCGTCGCAGTCCCACAGCGCGGCGAGGAATCTCGCGACCCGGTCGTCGTCGAGCCCGAAGACGAAATCGGGAACGAACTTCTCGGCGCTCTTGCAGCCCCCTATCTTCGAACCCTTCGGAGTCTTCAACCCCAGCTCGCGGAGCCAAGCACACAGCGGTGACGCGGGGCCGCCGTTGCCGCGCCCGTTGCCGGTGTACACGAGCTTCACGCCGGTCTCGCGAGTGAAGACGTTGTGCGAGACGGTCGGGAAGGCCCGCGACAGCGACGCACGGAATGCCTCGATCAGGTTGTCGTCACCGTTCGTGAAGTCTGCTTTCGCACCGACGCTCAGCGTGCCGTCGGCGATCAGGTACGCGAGCACGCGCAAGCGATCGTGCGTCTCCGGAGTGGGCGCGACCGGCTCGACGAGCACGCGGGGTACCGCAACGTGGTCGTCGGGCGTGAGCGAGCCCATCTCGACCCAGCCGCGCTCGGTGAGCACGCGGTGGTCGGGCGTGCCGCGGAGGCTCCGACCGTCGGCGAGCCGCAGCTCCCCGACCTCGCGCTCGCCGTTGTTCACCCAGTGCGTCACGCGTCGGACCACGGGCCCGAGCTCGTCGTCGACGCCCTGCACCCAGAACCCGCCGCCGTCGACGAACTCGCCGACGGAGTCGAGACGCGTGGGGAGGCCCGTCACCGCATCGTGCACGATCGTGTCGCCGGTGAGGCAGAGCCCGAAGGTCGACTCGAAGATGTCGACTACGTCGTCGTGGTAGTAGGTGACGGGCTTGCGGCCGTTCTTGCGGTCGGCGTAGTCGTTGTGCATGTTGGCGGCCATCGGCCCCGGGCGATAGAGGGCCACCAGGGCGGCGACGTCCTCGAACGACGTCGGGGCCAGCGAGCGCATGAGCGCGCGCACCGGGCCGCCCTCGAGCTGGAATACCCCGATCGAGTCGCCGCGGCGCAGCATCTCGAACGTCTTCGGGTCGTCGAGCGGGATGTCGTCGATGTCGGGCCGCTCGCCCGTGCTCTCCTCGATGAGGTCGCGGGTGACCTCCATGACGTCGAGGTTGCGCAGGCCGAGGAAGTCCATCTTGAGGAGGCCGAGCTCCTCGACGCCGTGCATCTCGTACTGCGTGACGATCGGGGCGTCCTCGAGGTTCCCGCCCGGCTCGGGCTTGCGCTGGATCGGCAGGTACTCGGTGAGCGGCTCGCGCGTGATGACGACCGCGGCGGCGTGGATGCCGTCCTGGCGCCGCAGCCCTTCGAGGCCGCGGGCGACGTCGATCACGCGCTTGGCGTCGGGATCGGTCTCGTAGAGCCGGCGGAGGTCGGCGGCCATCTTGTAGCCGTCCTTGTACTTCGGCTGCTCCTCGAAGCACGCTCCGAGCGGCGTGTCGCGGCCCATGATGAGCGGCGGCATGAGCTTGGCGATCTTGTCGCCGACGAGGTACGGGTAGCCGAGCACGCGTGCCGAGTCGCGCACCGCGGCGCGGGCCTTGATCGTGGAGAACGTGACGATCTGCGCGACGCGGTCCCAGCCGTAGCGTTCGGCCGCGTACTTGATCATCTCGGCCCGGTACCTGGAGTCGAAGTCCATGTCGATGTCGGGCATCTGCTTGCGGCCCGGGTTGAGGAACCGCTCGAACAGCAGGTCGTACCGGATCGGGTCGATGTCGACGATGCGCAGGCAGTACGCGACCGCGGAGCCCGCCGCGCTCCCACGCCCCGGGCCGACGCGGATGCCGTGCGTCTTCGCGTAGCGCACGAGGTCCCACACCACGAGGAAGTAGGCGGAGAAGCCCATGCGCTTGATCACGTCGAGCTCGTACTCGATGCGTTCGATCACGTGCGCCGACGGCGTGGCGCCGTAGCGATCACGGGCACCGGCCAGCACCAGGTCGCGCAGGTACGAGTCCTCGTCGTGGCCAACCGGCGTCTCGAAGCTCGGCAGGGTCGCATTGCCGAACTCGATCTCGGCTCTGGCGCGCTCGGCGATCCAGAGCGTGTTGTCGCACGCCTCCGGGTAGTCCGAGAACAACGCCCGCATCTCGGCCGAGGTCTTCAGGTAGAACTCCTCGGCGTCGAACTTGAAGCGCTTCGGGTCGTCGCGGGCTGCTCCGGTCTGCACACACAGGAGCGCGTCGTGCGCCTCGGCGTCCTGCTTGTGCGTGTAGTGACTGTCGTTGGTGGCGAGCAGCGGCGCGCGCAGCTCGCGGGCGATCTTGACGAGCATCGGGTTGACCTCGAGCTGCTCGGGCAGCCCGTGGTCCTGGAGCTCGACGAAGAACGAGTCCCGCCCGAAGACGTCCTGGAAGTGCGCAGCGGCATCGCGCGCCTCGGCGTACTCGCCCTTCATGAGGTGCTGCGAGACGACGCCGCCGAGGCAGCCCGTGGTGCCGATGAGCCCGTCGTGATGCTCCTCGAGCAACGCGAAGTCGATGCGCGGCTTGTAGTAGAAGCCCTCGAGGAAGGCGTGCGACGAGACCTTGATGAGGTTCTTGTATCCCGCGGTGCTCTCGGCGAGCAGCGTCAGGTGGAAGACGTCGTGGTCCGCGCGCTTCGGCCGGTCGGTGCGCGGCGTCGTGACGAAGTAGCCCTCGGTGCCGATGACGGGGGTGAGCCCCGCCTTGCGAGCCTCGGCGTAGAAGTCGAGGACGCCGTACATGTTGCCGTGGTCGGTGATCCCGATCGCGGGCTGGCCGTCGGCCGCCGCCGCCGCGATCACGTCGGTGATCCGGGCCGCACCGTCGAGCATCGAGTACTCGGTGTGGAGGTGCAGGTGGGTGAAGGACTTCTTCATGCTCGGCCCCGCACGCAACCCCCCGCCATGACCCGAGGGTATTGCTCCCCACGACGAATCACAAGCTTGTGATTCGTCCACAGCGTCGTCCACAGCCGTTCACATCGCCTGTGGAGGAAGCGGGTCAGGCCCGACCCTGGAAGACCAGCAGCGGCACGAGCATCTCGTCGGGCGTGACGCTCCCGTGGCCCGCGAGCAGCGCCTGCTCCCGGGTCATGGTCGGGTCGATGAAGGCCACCGGCTCGCGGGCGGCGAGCACGACGTCGCCCACGCGACGCGGGATCGACGGGCTGGTCGGCGGGGGGCCGAGCCAGCCGTCGTCGAAGAGCTCGGCCCGTTCCATCACCCACGCGAGGTGCCCGACCTCCTCTCGGGCCGCGGCGGCCAGCTCGGCGGCCGCGCCCCGGCGTGCATACAGGAACCGGAACCGGCCGTCGCCGGCGTAGTCGTCGACCAGTGCGTCGAGCCGGGCCAGGCTCACCCAGCCCTCGCGGCCGGTGTGCACCTGGCCGTGGTCCGCGGTCACGACGACGCGGACGTCGCCCGGCAACGAGTCGAGGATTGCGCCGAGCAGGCCGTCGGCGGCACGCAGCTCGGCCTCGAAGTACCCGTCGACCAACCCGTACTCGTGGGCGACCGTGTCGATCCCCGGGTAGTAGGCGTAGACGAAGCGCTCCCCCGCCGCCACGAGACGCCGCACGTGCTCGACGAGCGTCGACACCGTGCCCCAACCGACGAACCGGGAGCCCCGCAGGTGGGCCTCGGTGAAGCCGGTCGTCCGGAACTCGCTGCGGGTGAGCACGGGCACCTCTCGCCCGAGGAAGCACGCGTGGCGCTGCACCTCGAACGGGTCCGGTGGGCGCCGCCCGTCGACGTACTGCCAGCGCAACACGTTCAGGATGCCGCCGTCGACCCGCATGCGGTACCCCATGACACCGTGCTGCGACGGCGCGAGGCCGGTCACGAGCGAGGTGAGCGCGGTCGAGGTCGTGGACGGCACGACGGTGGTGATCGGCCCGCCGTCGCCGGCCGCCAGCTCCGGCAGCATCGGGCGGTGCTGCTCGAGCGCGTTCCATCCGAGCCCGTCGAGCACGAGGAGGACGACGGCGCGCGCGCCCGCCAGGTCGGGACCGGACCACTCGCGGGCGCCGAGCAGGCCGGGTACGACGTCGGTGAGCCGGCCACCACCGGGGCCGGGCCGGACGGGCTCCATGCCGCAGACGGTACCGAACGCCGAGGCGGCGCCGGTTTCGGGCTCGGGGTCGCCGGTGACGGTCTCGGGTCGCGGTCTCGGGTCGCGGTCTCGGGTCGCGCGCGTGTGTCGCCACCACGGGCGCGCGCGTGCGACCATGGTCCGATGCCGGAGGAGGCGGGGTGAAAGCGCGGTGAAGGTCTCGACCCGAGGTGACTACGCGGCCCGCGCGCTGCTCTCGCTCGCACTCCACGAGGAGGACCGGCCCACGTCGGTCAAGGAGATCGCGGAGCGCACCGGCCTCCCGCAGCCGTACCTCGAGCAGATCCTCCTCGCCGTCAAGGGCGCCGGGCTCGTCCGCTCCAAGCGGGGCGTGGGCGGCGGGTACGTGCTCGCGCGACCTCCGGCGCAGATCACACTGGCCGAGATCCTCGCCGCGGTCGACGGACCGCTCACCACCTTCACCGAGGAGCACGACCACTGCGAGGGCCACTGCGTCCTCCAGGAGGTCTGGGTGACGGTGTCGGAGGAGACCCGCAAGTCGCTCGAGGCGTTCACGCTGGCCGAGCTCGTGAAGCGCACGCGTATCGGCCACGCCGGCACCACCCGCTGACCGCCGACCTTCTTCTCTTCTTCGTTCTTTCGATGGATTTCCCGGACTATTGGGGGATTCTATCGAAAGAACGGAAAGGTTGGCCGGGTCAGGCCGAGCGCAGGGTCACGATCACCATGAGCCCTCCGGCCGCGGACTCCTCGAGCACCACGTCACCACCGTCCGCGACCACGAGCTGGTGCACGATCGCCAGGCCGAGCCCGGTGCCGGTGCGCTGCGTGTCGGGCGAGCGCCAGAACCGGTCGAAGGCGTGGGCCCGCTGCGACGCCGGCATCCCGGGACCGGCGTCGGAGACCCGGAGTACGACCCGGTCGGCGCGCCGATCGCCCTCGACGACGATGGCAGAGCCGGCCGGGGCGACCTCGAGCGCGTTGTTCAACACGTTGTCGAGCACCTGCTCGAGCTGCCCCGGGGTGGCGAGCACCCGGACCGACGCGGGCAGGCGGGTGTCGAGCGTGACCTCGTGCTCGGTCGCGAACGCCGACCAGGCGGCCACGCGACCGGCCACGACCTCGACGAGGTCGACGGGTTCGACGGCCGACCGCTGCTGCTCGGCACGCGCCAGAGCGAGCAGCCCATCCACCAGACGGCTCAACCGCTGCACCTCGGCGACGGCGCCCTCGAGATCCTCTGCGGCCTCGCCGTCGACGTCGCCCTCGAGCATCTCGAGCCGGAGCCGCAGCGCGGCGAGCGGCGTACGGAGCTGGTGCGACGCGTCGGCGACGAACGCCTGCTGCGAGTCCACCAGCTGCTCGAGCCGGCCGGCGGTTCGGTTGAAGGATTCCGCGAGCACGTGGATCTCGGCCGGGCTCTTCGGTACCGGCGCGCGAGCACCGAGGTCGCCGTGCCCGAGCCGGTCCGCCGCGAGCTCGAGCTCCTGCAACGGCCGCGTCACGGACCGGGCCAGCGCCAGGCTCACCAGGAAGACGACCACGAGCACGATGCCGGCGATACCGGCGAGCGCGAACCAGACCCGCCGGACGCGCGAGTCGACGACGGAGAGCGGGTAGGTCACACGCACCGCGCCCAACACTCTGCCGCCCGAGGAGACCGGCGCCGCGACGTACAACAGGTTCGTCCCGAGCGTGTTGGAGTACCGCGTGCCGATGGCCTCGTGGCCGGCGAGAGCGCGCGCGATCTCGGTGCGCGTGCTGAAGTTGCGCGCGCCGCTGACCGGTGGCTCCGAGTCGGTGAGCACGTTCCCTGCGGCGTCGACGATCACCACCCGCGCGCTCGTGTCGTGCTGGTACGACTTGGCGAGCGACTGGAGGTTCGTCCGCTCCCCGCGCTCGAGGTGCTCCTCGGAGCGGATCGCGAGCGACAGCGCGTCGTGGCGGACGTCAGCCTTCAGGCGGTTGCGCTCGGCCCGCGCGAACGACAGCCCGAGCGGGACCTCGAGCACGAGGAGCACGAAGGCGGTGATCGTCAGGTAGCTGATCAGCAGCCGCGTCCGCACGGCGGCGTCCCCGCCCGCCTACCGCGTAGTGCCGGCCGCGTGCAGCCGGAACCCCACCCCGCGCACGGTCTCGATCCAGCTCGGGTCGCCCAGCTTCTTGCGCAGCGACGCGACGTGGACGTCGAGGGTCTTCGTCGGACCGTACCAGTGCGGGTCCCAGACCTCTTCGAGGATGCGCTGACGCGAGATCACCGCACCGGGATCCTCGGCGAGCAGGGCGAGGAGGTCGAACTCCTTGGGCGTCAACGGGACCTCGTCGGACCCGACGGTGACCCGCCGGGTGCGCCGGTCGACCACCAGCCCGTCGAGCTCGGTCAGCGCACCGTCGTCGCCCCGGGGCTGGCGGCGGCGGGTCACGGCGCGGATCCGCGCGACGAGCTCGCGGAAGCCGAACGGCTTCACGATGTAGTCGTCGGCGCCGAGCTCGAGACCCACGACCCGGTCGACCTCGTCGGACCGCGCGGTGATCACGATGATCGGCACGTCGGAGCCGGCGCGGAGCCGGCGGCACACCTCGAAGCCGTCGACGTCGGGGAGGCCCAGGTCGAGCAGCACGACGTCGGGCGGCTCGGCGTCGAGCGCCGCGGCACCGGTCGCAACCCGCCGTACCGCGAAGCCCTCGCGCTCGAGGCCCTTCGCCAGCGGCGCCGCGATCGCGTCGTCGTCCTCCACGAGCAGGATCTCCACTCCACCACACTCGCGCGCGGAGCCACCTCGACCACGACAGGCTCGGTTCTTAACCGAATCTTGGCCGTCCGCGGCCGCGGCACTGGCCCGGCGCGCCCTACCGTCCTCTCCATGGACCGTCGCAGTGTGCTCGCCGCCGCCGGTGCGGTGACCCTCGTCGCGGTCGCCGCGGCCGCGGCGATCGGTGCGGGCCTCGGCCTGTTCGGCCTCACCGAGGACCGTGCGAAGATCGGCACGCTGAGCCCCGTGGCCGCGACGACGCCCGTCGGCCCGACCACCGCTCCGGCGCCCGCAGCGACCGACGCCCGCGATTCGACCACGTCGCCCACCGGCACAGGAGCGCCCGGTGCCGAGTCCGGCGAGCACGACGGCACCGAGCACGCGGGCACCCCGGCGGTTACCGATCACCACGCCGATGACCACCTCTCGGATCATCACAAGACTGATCACGACGACGACTGATCACGACGACGACTGATCACGATGCCTGAGACGATCACGACCGGGCAGGGGAGGCAGCCCGGCAGCGCCCGCCGGCCGCGCCGGCGCCGGCACCCGGCGGCGGTCGGCAAGATCCTGACCGCGGGCTTCAGCACCGCGGGCACCCTGGCCGTCGTGACCGCGCTCACGCTCACCACCCGACCGTCACCCCGATCGCAGGCCGTCGCATCCCTCCCCGTGGCGACGACCGCGACGGCGCCGCAGGCCGCGACCACGGCGGTGGCCGCCCCCCGAGCCGCCGCCGTGGTCACGGCAACGCCTCCTCCGATCGCGCCGCACGTCACCGTCACCGCACCACACGTCACCGTGACCGCGCCGCACGTCACCGCGACCGCGCCGCACGTCACCGTGACCGCACCGCCCGCCCGCCGGGTCGTCGCGCCGGCCCCGATCACCGCGTCGCGCGGGAGCTGAGCCCGGTGAGCCAGACTGCGACCATGGTCGAGACGCGGTTCCGGGCCATGGGCACCGACGTCCACGTCGTGCTCGTCGGCGGGGCCGGGTCCGACCTCGAGCACGCCACGGCCCGTGTCGACGAGCTCGAACGGCGTTGGAGCCGGTTCCTTCCCGACAGCGAGCTGTCCCGCCTCAACTCCGCCGCCGGCCGGCCGGCCGTCGTGAGCCGGGAGACGTTCGCGCTGGTCGCCCGGGCCGTGGAGGCGTGGCGGTCGACCGGCGGCGCGTTCGATCCCTCGGTCCTCGCCGCGCTCGAATCCGCGGGCTACGACCGCGACTTCGGGCGCGTGCCCGCAACCGCCGAACCGACGTCGCCCGCGCCGGGCCCGGCACCGGGGTGCGCCGGCATCGCGCTCGACTCGATCGTGTCCGCGATCACGTTGCCTCGCGGCGTGCGGCTCGATCTCGGCGGCATCGGAAAGGGTTACGCCGCCGACCTGGTGGCCGACGAGCTCGTGCGGGCGGGTGTACCGGGTGTGTGCGTGAACCTCGGCGGTGACCTGCGCGTCGCCGGAGCCGCTCCAACCGACTCGGGTTGGGGCGTCGGGCTCGACGACTACGGCGACGCGCCCCTCGGCGTGCTCGCGCTGGCCGGTGGTGCCGTTGCCACCACTACCCGGCGCCGCCGTCACTGGCAGCGCGCCGGCCGCGAGCTGCACCACGTCATCGATCCCCGGACCGGCGAGCCCGCGCGCAGCGGCCTCCAGACGGTCACGGTCGTCGCCGCGGAGGCGTGGCGGGCCGAGGTGCTCGCCAAGGCCGTGTTCGTCTCGGGTGTCGAGGAAGGCCTCGCGCTCCTCTCCGCCGCCGGGGTCACGGGGCTCGCGCTCGACGACTCGGGCACCGTCCACCGGGCCCCGGGCATCGAGGCGTTCCTCCGGTGAACGGCCACTTCACGTGGTACCTCGCCCGCGCCACGGGCCTGACGAGCTGGATCCTGGTGACCGCATCGGTCGCCTGGGGGCTGGTGCTGTCGACCCGCGTCTCGCGTACGGCCCGTCCGGCGTGGCTCCTCGACCTGCACCGGTTCCTCGGCCTGCTCTCGGTCGTGTTCGTCGGCGTGCACCTGGGCGCGCTGGCCGCCGACTCCTACACCCACTGGGGGCCGGCCGACCTCCTCGTGCCGCTGGCGTCGGCCTGGAAGCCGGGCCCGGTCGCATGGGGCGTCGTCGCGCTCTACGTGCTGCTCGCGGTCGAGGTCACGTCGTTGCTGTTCTCGCGGATCCCGCGGCGCTTCTGGCGCACCGTCCACGCGTCGAGCTACGGGTTGTTCGTGCTCGCGACGATCCACGGCGTGCTCGCCGGGACCGACGCGGCGAACCCGCTCGTCGAATGGGGAGCCCTGCTCGGATCGGTCGGGGTCGTGTACCTCACCGCGATCCGCGCCATCGCCGGACGGTTCAGCCCGCGGACGGCTCCCCGTCGCGCGGCGTCAGCTGCTGGAGCACCGCGGCCAGCTCCGGCGGCAACGGGGATTGAAACTCGCGCCGCTCGCCCGTGAACGGGTGCACGAACCGGAGCGCCGCCGCGTGCAGGAACGGGCGCCCCAGCGGCAGTGACTGCCTCGAGCCGCCGTACGTGGCATCCCCGACCACGGGGTGACCGATCGCCGAGAGGTGCACCCGGATCTGATGGGTGCGACCGGTCTCGAGCCGGCAGTCGAGCAACGACACGACCGGTTCCGCGAACCTCGCCCGGACGGAGTAGTTGGTCCGCGCGTCACGCCCGCCCTCGCGGACGGCCATCCGCGTGCGCCGGGCCGCCGAACGCCCGATCGGCGCGTCGATCACACCTCGGGGCGCGTCGGGGACACCCCACACCAGGGCCATGTAGTGCCGGTCGATCTCGCGCGCCGCGAGCATCGCCGTCAACGCGCCGTACCCGCGGGCGGAACGGGCGACGACGATCAGGCCGCTGGTGTCACGGTCGAGCCGGTGCACGATCCCGGGCCGCACCGCGTCGCCGATCCCCGCGATCTCCGGGTATCGGGCGAGGAGCCCGTTGACGAGAGTGCCGGACGGGTGACCGGCCCCCGGGTGCACCACGAGCCCGGCCGGCTTGTCGACGACGATGACGTCGTCGTCGGCGTCCACCACGACGACGTCGACCGGTTCGGGCCGCGGGACCTCGGCATCCGCCGGTTCGCCGAGCACCTCGACGACCTCTCCCGTCCGCAGCTTCCGGCTCTTGGCGACGGGCTCGCCGTCGACGAGCACGTCGCCCTCGGCGACGAGCGACTGCACGTCCGCCCGGCTCAAGCCCGTCAGCGTGGCGAGGGCCCGGTCCACCCGTTCGCCGTCGAGCGCCGGCGGAACCGCGAACGGCTCGCTCAACGCTTCGCCTCCTGACGCCACCGGCGTCGGGCCGGCAGGCCACGCTCACTGCTCGGCGGGACACCCACCTCCCGCCGCTCGCTCACCGCGTCGCCGCCTGACGCCACCGGCGTCGGGCCGGCAGGCCACGCTCACTGCTCGGCGGGACACCCACCTCCCGACGCTCGCTCAACGCTTCGCCTCCTGACGCCACCGGCGTCGGGCCGGCAGGCCACGCTCACTGCTCGGCGGGACACCCACCTCCCGACGCTCGCTCAACGCTTCGCCTCCTGACGCCACCGGCGTCGGGCCGGCAGGCCACGCTCACTGCTCGGCGGGACACCCACCTCCCGACGCTCGCTCAACGCTCGCCGTGCGTGCCGTCGTGCTCCTCGCGGCCCTGCTGCGAGTCGGCTTCCGTTTCGCGATTGCCGACCATCACCGTGCGGACGACGAGCAGCACCGCGCCGACCGTGATCGCGGAGTCGGCGACGTTGAACGTCGGCCAGACCCCCACGTGCACGAAGTCGACGACGTGCCCGCGCAGGAACCCGGGCGAGCGCACCAGCCGGTCGACCAGGTTCCCGAGGGCACCGCCCAGGATCAGGGCGAGCGCGATCGCCGTGGGTCGGTCGCGCATGTCTCGTACCGTCCGCACGAGGAAGAACGCCACGACGATCGCGAAGACGGCGAGCAGCGGCGTGACCGTACGAAAGAGGCTGAACGCGCCACCCGGGTTGCGCGCCAACCGCAAGTCGACCGTGTCACCGATGACCGCGATCGGTCCGTCGGCCAGCCGCGAGACCGCCCAGGCCTTCGTCAGCTGATCCGCGGCCACGATGCCGAGCACGACCGCGGCGATCGTCCAGGCGCGCAGCGCCCGCCGGCGCGGCAACCTATCGCCGTCGTTCTCCACGAGCCTTGCACTGTATGCAGAGCGGCGCATAGGGAATCGCTTCGAGCCGGGCGATGGCGATCCGGTCGCCACAGACCGTGCAGATCCCGTAGGTCCCGTTGTCCATGCGAGCCAGGGCCTCGTCGATCTCCTCGACGATCTGGCGTGCCGACGCCGACAGCGCGAGGTCGCGCTCGCGTTCGACGGTCAAGGTGTCGCCCTCGCCCGACTCCTCGTCGAACTGCGTGTCGCCGGGCTCGCGCTCGATCGCCAGCGCCTCGGCCTCGGCCTCGAGCTCGTCGGCCTGGCGCACGTGCCGGTCGCGTTCCTCGAGCAGGAGCACGCGGAGTCGCTCGGCGGTCGGGGGCTTCACCGGCGACGCGATGGTCTTCTTGGGCCTCGTCGGCGGACGGGGCGGGGCCTTCAGCTCGATGTCGCGCAACGACGGCTTGGGGGGTGCCGCCGTCTTCGCGGGTGCCGAGCTCTTCTTGGCCGCCGTCGCCTTGGCCGGTGCGGCCTTCTTCGCCGCGGTCACCTTCTTGGCGGGCGCGGCCTTCTTCGCCGCGGTCACCTTCTTGGCGGGCGCGGCCTTCTTCGCCACGGTCACCTTCTTGGCGGGCGCGGCCTTCTTCGCCGCGGTCACCTTCTTGGCGGGCGCGGCCTTCATTGCCGCCGCCTTCTTCGCCGGTGCCGCCTTCTTCGCCGCCGCCTTTTTCGCCGCCGGCTTCTTGGCCCCGGTCGCCTTCTTGGCCGCGGCCGGCTTCGCGGCCGGCTTCGCCGGGGCCGCCTTCGTGGCCGCCTTCTTGACCGCCGACACGGTCTTGGCCGCCGCCTTCTTGACCGTCGACGCGGCGCTCGCCTTCGCCTTGGCCATCGACACCCTCTCGTCCGTACCGCTCGTCCGCACCACTCGGGCCGCTCCCGGGCCCGGGAAGCGTGGGAGTATAGGTGCCGGGACGCGGCCGCTCAACGGTCCGCGGGTTCCGTCCGGGGCCGGAGCCCGCGCCCGGCGGCACCCGAAGCAGGGTGGCCGAGGCAACCGCCGATCGACCGTATGCTCACGCCATGACGGTGTCGGAGCCCCCCCGACCCAAGCGGCGCCGGCGCGGCCGGTGGGTCGTCGCCGCGATCGTCCTCGTCGTGGCGCTCGTCGCCGGGGCGTTCGTCTGGTCGCCCTGGTCGAGCTCGAAGTCCGCTCCCCCGACCCGCCGACCCGTGATCGTCAAGACGGTCTGGGAGAAGATCACCGACGGCATCCGGCCCGACGGCACCGTGCCCAAGGACGTCGCGCTTCAAGCCTACGCCTACACGCACAAGCTGAAGATCCCCGGCGTGCAGATCCCGAGCGGCGCCGCCGGCGACGACTACCCGCGCTCGGGCACCGGCGCGGTGCAATGGCTGGAGGCGAACTGGCCGGCGCTCACCACGGCGCAGCGACGGGCGATCCTCGACGAGAACGCGGGAAGAACCGCCGCGGAGTCGTCGTCCGCCTCCGGTGGCTCCGGTCGGTCGGTCCCACGCCGGCTGCGCCAGCCGGACCAGGCGTACCAGGAGTGGGTGGACCAGACGTTCCGGACCGCGCTGGACCACCTCGCCTCCCGGCTGGGGCTCACGCGCATCGCCGACTACGACATCGCGTACTCGCTGTCGCTCGGCGGGAACACGCTCATGGAGACCGTGATCCAGCAGAAGAACTACACGTTCAACGGCAAGGTCTTCTACCGGGGCGACGTCACGCCGTGCAACCTCACCATCTTCGCGTTCGTGTGGAACCAGGGGCTGAGCCCGAAGCTCGAATCGGTGTTGAAGGTCCTGCTGACGCACGAGGCGGTCCACTGCTACCAGAACACGATCTGGAAGACGCCGCAGCAGGCGCTCACCCGGCCGTCTTGGGTCACCGAGGGCACCGCGACGTTCCTCGCGACCGACGACGTGGGGTACGGCGAGCCCGGCACCGCGTCGTTCTTCCGCGAGGGTTACATGAAGCTCCTGTACCGGAACCTGTTCACACGCACCTACGACGCCGTCGGCTACTACGCGCTGCTCCGCCACCTCGGCCGCGACCTCTGGGGCCACATGGCCGACGCATGGCGCGCCGCGGCCACGAGCAGCGACCAGTCGGGCGCGTTCATCTCGGTGCTCGACGGCGACGCCGAGGACGTCCGTTCGCAATGGGGGCCGAGCTACGCACGCCAGGGGAAGTGGGCCGACCCGTGGGTGATGTACGGCACCGGTCTCCCCGACGACGCGACGACCCCGCCGTTCGACGTGAGCATCATCCACGACGGCACGTTCACCGACCAGCTCGAGAGCCGGGCCAACCGGCTCTACACGCTGAACTCCGTCGCCGACGAGGTGCTGGTCGCCGCCACCGCCACGGGCCGCATCGCCGTCCACGACAACGACGATCACAGCGAGGTCGGGTTCCTCCAGGACAGCTTCTGCCTCCAAGAGAGCTGCAAGTGCCCCGAGGGGACACCGCTCGCGGGGCGCGAGCTCGCGGCAACGCAGCTGCGCATGCCCGCGACGCTCACGTTCGGCTCCGAGCCCGGCGGCGGCGTGCTCAGCCTCAAGAGCGAGTCGCTCGAGGAGGCCTGCGGCAAACCGAAGGAGAAGAAGGTCCCGCCGAAGGAGTCGCCACCGTGCCCCGGCGGCCGTTGCGGCCAGAGCAACGGCGATCCCCACCTCATCACGATCGACCAGACCGGCTACGACTTCCAGGCGGCCGGCGAGTTCGTGCTGCTGCACACGGGCGACCTCGAGCTCCAGGCCCGCCAGGAACCGGTGAAGGACTTCGCGTCGGTCTCGATCAACACCGCCGTCGCGGCCAAGCTCGGTGGCACGCGCGTCGGCGTGTACCAGGGATCCGACGGCTTGACCCTGCATCTCGACGGTAAGCCGACATCCATCACCGGAACGAAGAAGCTCGCCGACGGTTCGAGCGTCACGCCCTACGCCGACGGGTTCGAGCTCCGCGCCTCGGACGGTACGAAGGTCTACGTCGTCGGGGTCGCACCGTGGGGCCTCAACGTCGTCGTGGTCCCGAGCAGGCAGCTGGTCAAGGACGCGACCGGCCTGCTCGGGCGCACCGGCGGCGGCTTCGCCGTCCCCGCCCTCGCCGACGGCACCGAGCTGCCGCTCGCGAAGTCGACCGACGAAGCGTACGACTTCCTCTACACGAAGCTCGCCGACAGCTGGCGCGTCACCGACGCGACAACGCTCTTCGACTACGAGTCGGGCCGGTCCACCGCCACGTTCACGAAGCAGGGCTTCCCCGCGAAACCCGACGTGATCACCCGCTCGAAGATCAAGGCCAATGCCCTCGCAACGGGCAACGACGCCTGCCGGTCCGTCTCGGACTCCCGTCTCCGTGAGCAGTGCTCGTACGACGTGGCCGTCACCGGCGACCGCGGCTACGCGACGAACTACCGGCGTTCCGACGCCCTCATGACCCGGGGCCCGACGGCGTTGCGCCGCGGCGCACGCGTGGAGGGACCCACCGGGACGACGAGCCCGTCGAAGGCCGCGACCACCACGACCGCGCCGCCCGGGAACCTCGAACCGGTCCTCACCAAGATCGGCGGCGTCCCCGCGCTGGGAGCCGCGATCGGGCCCGACGGCGCGGCGTACGTGGCGGTCAACGGGACGGACAAGCACGAGATCGTCAAGATCGTCGACGGCAAGATCGTGCAGCGCGCCGACGCACCCAACGTGGGCTGGGTCGGGTACGCGGCCGGGTCCGTCTGGGTGAGCAACTACGGCACCGACTCGTGCAAGCTCGGCCGGCTGGACCCGTCGACGCTCGCCGCGCAGGCGACCGTCGACGCGGGGTGCGGCTTCCTGTCGAGCGAGGGTTTGGGGCCGAGCTTCACGGTCGCGGGCGACGCGGTGTGGTTCACCGGCTCCGACGCGAACAACCAACCCGGCCTCCAGCGCGTCGACCCGGCGACGAACCGGCCTGCCACCGGCGTCACGAAGCCGGAGGGGACCTCGTACGTCACCGGCACCAAGGACGCGCTGTTCGCGTTCGACAACGGCAAGCTGTTCCGGCTGAAGATGGGCGACTCGAAGTTCGAGGACTGGTCGAAGATCGCGCCGCGTGGACGGTTCTTCGCCGACGGACCGGGCGTGTGGACCACCGACGGCAACGGGCACGCGTCGTACTACGAATCGCCCGACTCCGCGACCAGGACGGTGAGCCTCGACCAGGGGTCACTGGTCGGGGTGGGCGGCGGCGCGCTGTTCGTGGAACGGAGCGACAAGCAGTCGCGCAGCACGCTCTGGCGCGTCGACCCGTCGAGCGGCGGGCAGGGCACCGAGGTCGGTCCGGCGTCGACCACCCGCGACGACGTCGGCAACGAGGTCGACCTCTCCTACTTCGACGACCCGCCGCCGATCGTCGACGCGAAGGGTGCGGGCTTCAAGTACTGGACCCGTCAGGCCGCGAACGGCGGCGGCCGGGGTTGGGACCTGTTCGTCCGCAACTTCGGCGGCTGACCCCACCCCATGCGTTCTGGCTAGCCAGCGGTACGAAATTCGCGCCGCTCCCCAGCCAGAACGAAGGAGGAGGTCAGTAGACGACGACGGTGCTGCCCATCGGCATGATGCTGTTGTCCCAGATCCAGTTGATCGCCTGCTCCGAGATGCGCACGCAGCCGTGTGACGCCGGGTAGTTCGGGACCTGCGACGCGGGCTCGCCGTGCACGGCCTCGCCGTCGGTGGTGAAGTACTTCGGGCGGATGAGCGTCCCCAGCCGGCCGTTCTGCACTCCGTTCACCTGCGACCACACCCGGAACGTGCCTTCCCACGTGTGCGCCAGGTAGGTCTGGCCCTGGTAGGTGTAATTGCGCTCGGTTCCCGTCGACGTGTGGATCACCTGGCTCGTACGCCCACCGCGCACGACGAGGAGGACCTGGTGGGTCTTGTCGACCTCGACGAGATCGCCGCTCGTGCTGCGCGACGCCGGCCGGACGGCGGTCTTCAGCCGCAACCGGGAGAGGCCGTCGAAGGCGCCGGTCCGAGGCAACGACTCGACCCCCTGGAACGCGTACATGGCCTGCACGGTCGTGTCGCCGAACACGCCCGCGGGATCGCTGAGCCAGTACCCGAGCTGCTGGAGCTGCTGCTGTAGCTCGGCCACCGCGGGACCGGTGTCGCCCCTGCGCAACGTCGGGAGCTGCGGGTCGGGCCCGGCGACCTGCCAGTAGCCCTGCCCGGTCGACGTGGGGAGCAACGCGAAGACCGCCCAGTCGGGCGCGATGATCGTCACCTTGCCGAAGAAGCCGGCGTCGCCGTAGGCGAAGACTCCCCCGTCGCGGGCCACGAGCCAGTAGCCCTTCCCGGACGCGGTCGCGGTCATCGCGGTGATCGGCTGGTTGAGCTTGATCGCGCCGGTCGACCCGAAGAACTGGGCGTCGCCGTAGGCGAAGATCCCGCCGTCGGACGCGACGAGCCAGTAGCCCTTCCCCGACGGCGTGGCCGCCATCCCCACGATCGGCTGGTTCAGCGTCATCGCGCCGGTCGACCCGAAGAACGTCGCGTCGCCGAAGGCGAAGATCCCCCCGTCGCGGGCCACCAACCAGTACCCGCGGCCGGTGGGCGTCGCCGCCATGCCCACGATCGGCTGGTTCAGGCGCATGGCCCCGGTCGACCCGAAGAACGTCGCGTCGCCGAAGGCGAAGATCCCCCCGTCGCGGGCCACCAACCAGTACCCGAGGCCGGTGGGCGTCGCGGCCACGCCCACGATCGGTTCGTTGAGCCGGGTTCCCCCGGTCGAGCCGAAGAACTTGGCGTCGCCGAACGAGTACACGCCACCGTCGGTGGACACGAGCCAGTAGCCCTGGTGGGTGGGGGTCTCCACCGCGGCCACGACCGGCTTGGCGAGTGTCATCCCGCTCAGCCCACCGAGGTCGGGCGCGTCGCCGAACGGCGTGACCGTCGCGCCGGTCACCGCGGCATGGGCCGCGGGCACGGTGCCGACGAACCCTCCGAGCAACAAGCCGGCCGCGGTCGACAGGGCGGCGACACCACGCGCGACGAAGCGCTTGTCCATGCTGTTCGAACTCCTCGCTGTTCGATCTGTCGGCTGTTCGATCTGTCGGCTGTCGAGCTCGGGGCTGTTCGAGCTCCAGTTGACCCCGCCCCGCCGCCCGCTCCGCGTTCGAGGGGGGCGCTCGAGGTGCGCTCAAGGGTGGCAGAGCGACGGCCGGCGCGCCAGCCGCGCGACCCGGCTCGACCGGCCGCGACGAGCGTTCCCGCGGCCCGCGAAAAGGCCCGGGCCGGCGCACCGGGCCGGGTAGGTTTCAGGAACCATGCCCTTCGAGCCCGTTTCCAGCGCCTTCGACCTCCCGGCGCTCGAGGCGCGCGCACTCGACCGGTGGCGCCGCGACGACCTCTTCCACGAGAGCCTGCGCCGCCGCGAAGGAGCGCCGGAGTGGGTCTTCTACGAGGGCCCGCCGACGGCGAACGGCCGGCCGGGCACCCATCACGTGTGGGCCCGCGTGTTCAAGGACCTCTACCCCCGCTACCACACGATGCGCGGCAAGTACGTGGCCCGCAAGGGCGGATGGGACTGCCACGGCCTCCCGGTCGAGCTCGAGGTCGAGAAGGAGCTCGGCTTCACGGGCAAGGCCCAGATCGAGGAGTACGGCATCGAGGCGTTCAACGCGAGGTGCCGCGAGTCGGTTCACCGCTACGTCGACGACTTCGCGAACCTCACCGAGCGCATCGGCATGTGGATCGACACGGACGACGCGTACTGGACGCTCAGTTCCGACTACGTCGAGAGCGTGTGGTGGCTGTTCCAACAGATCTGGGACAAGGGCCTCGTCTACGAAGGGTTCAAGGTCGTGCCGTACTGCGGTCGCTGCGGTACCGCGCTGTCGAGCCACGAGGTGGCGCTCGGCTACCGCGACGTCACCGAGCCGTCGGTGTACGTGCGGTTCCCCGTACACGACCGCGACTTCGACCTGCTCGTGTGGACGACGACGCCCTGGACCCTCGTCTCCAACGTCGCCGCGGCCGTCGGGCCCGACATCGAGTACGTGCGCGTGCGCGACCCACACGGCGACCGCGACCTCGTGCTGGCTGCCGCCCGTGTCGCCGCGGTGCTCGGCGAGGGCGTCGAGGTCGTCGAGCGACTCACCGCCGCCGATCTCGCCGGTCTGCACTACGACCGCCCGTTCACGGCACTGGCGGTCGACGAGGACGACGAGGTGGACCTCACGCGCGCGGCGCAGCGAGGGCGACCATTCAGAGTCGTCGCCGCGGACTTCGTCACCACCGAGGACGGTTCGGGGATCGTGCACCTCGCGCCGGCCTTCGGCGAGATCGACCGCGAGGTCGGCGAGGCCGAACGGCTGCCCGTGCTCAACCCGGTCGACGCCGCCGCTCGTTTCGACGCGACCGTGCCCGCCTACGCGGGCCGTTTCGTCAAGGACGCCGACCCCGCGATCATCCGCGACCTCGACGACCGCGGTCTGCTCGTCGCCACGGTCGACTACACGCACTCCTACCCGCACTGCTGGCGGTGCAACACGCCGCTGATCTACTGGGCCAAGCCGACATGGTTCGCGCGCACCTCGGACCACCGCGACGACATGCTGCGCGAGAACGACGGCGTCGGCTGGCACCCCGATCACATCCGGGACGGCCGCTTCGGCGACTGGCTCGAGAACAACGTCGACTGGGCACTGTCGCGCGATCGGTTCTGGGGCACGCCCATCCCGGTGTGGCGCTGCGGCGCGTGTCGGGCCGAGCGGTGCATCGGCTCGATCGCCGAGCTGGCCGCGCGGTCGGGCCGCACGCTCACGGACTTCGACCCCCACCGCCCGTTCGTCGACGACGTCGCCATCCCGTGCGCCGAGTGCGGCGGCGAGGCGAGGCGGATCGAGCCCGTGCTGGACGCCTGGTTCGACTCCGGTTCGATGCCCTCGGCTCAGTTCCACTATCCGTTCGAGCACGCCTCCACGTTCGAGTCGCGTTTCCCCGCCGACTTCATCTGCGAGGCCATCGACCAGACCCGGGGCTGGTTCTACTCGCTCCTCGCGGTGAACACACTGGTCTTCGGCCGGTCGCCCTACCGCAACGTCGTGTGCCTCGCGCTCCTCGTCGACAAAGACGGCCAGAAGATGTCGAAGTCGAAGGGCAACGTGATCGACCCTTGGGAGATCCTCGACTCCCGCGGCGCCGACGCGCTCCGCTGGTACTTCTTCTCCGCCGGCTCGCCGTGGACGCCTCGGCGGCTCTTCCTCGAGGGAATCGACGAGGCCACCCGCCGGTTCCTCGTCACGCTGTGGAACACCTACTCGTTCTTCGTCACGTACGCGAACCTCGACGGGTTCGAGCCCGGTCCGGCCGGGCCGCCGACCGCGCCGACGCACGTCCTCGACCGGTGGATCCGCTCGCGCCTGCACACCACCGTCGTGGAGGTCACGACCGCGTTCGACGACTTCGACGCGTTGACGGCGTCGCAGTGCCTCGAGCGCTTCGTCGACGATCTCTCCAACTGGTACGTCCGGCGCTCACGACCGCGGTTCTGGAAAGCGTCCGACGCCGCGGCCCACGCGACGTTGCACGAATGCCTCGTGACGGTGGCTCTGCTCCTGGCCCCCCTGTGCCCGTTCGTCGCCGACGAGCTCTACCGGAACCTGACCGCCGAACACTCGGTTCACCTCGCGGACTGGCCCCGCCCCGACCTCGACGCCGTCGACCCGCTGCTGGCCCAGCGCATGGAGCTCGCGCGCCGCGTCGTGACGCTCGGTCGGTCGGCACGCACCGAGTCGAAGCTCAAGGTCCGCCAGCCGTTGCGCCGGGCTCTCGTGCTCGTCCCCGGCGGTACCACCTTCTCCGACGAGATCGCGGCGGAGATCGCGGAGGAGCTCAACGTGAAGCTCCTCGAGCCGGTCACCGACCTCGAAGGGCTCCTCGACTACAGCGTGGTGCCCAACTTCCGCGCGCTGGGTCCGAGGGCCGGGCCCGACATGCCCGAGCTCAAGTCGGCCCTCGCGAACCTCGACGGCGCGGCGGTGCGACGCGGGCTCGAGCTCGAGGGCGTGTACCGCGTCGAGCTCGGCAGCGGGTCCTCGTTCGCCCTCCAACCGGGCGACGTGGAGATCAGGGCGCGCTCCCACGAGGAGCTCGCGCTCGTCGAGGAGGGCGGCTTCGCGGTGGCGCTCGACACGACCCTCGACGACGAGCTCCGCCAGGAAGGCCTGGCGCGCGAGTTCGTGCGTGCGATCAACGATCACCGCAAGGCGATCGGACTCGAGCTCTCGGACCGGATCGAGACCGCGTTGTGGGCGGACGCACCGATCGCGACCGCTGCCACCCGCCACCGGGAGTGGATCGCGACGGAGATCCTCGCCACGCGATTCGCGGTGTCGGCGTCACTCGCCGACGCACCGTCCGACGCGGTCGCCCTCGACCTCGACGGTCACCACGGTGCCGTACGGGTGGTGAAGGCGGACGGCCGCGAGGGCTAACGGCGACGCTTGAAGACGCTGCCGAAGCGGGTGTCCTCTTCGGCGGGCGCGAACAGGCTTCCGCCCTTCGGATCTTCCTCACGCGGTCCCAGCGGTGCGTCGTCGCGCACCGCCTCGCGCAGCGAGGCGAAGAACGCGTCGTCGTCGAGAACCTGCGACTCGACCGGGGCCTCCGGCGCGAACGAGGCCGGACCGGTGGCCGACCCGCTCGGCGAGGCGGTGGCGGTCGCGGCGTTCCGTTCCGGGTTGGCGTCGGCGTTCGCCGTCGGCTCGCCCGGCTCGGCGCCACCGGCCGGGGCGGGCGGGCTCCACCGACCCGAGGAAGGCCCTCCCGGCGCCGGACCCGATTCCTCCGGCTCGGCCGGCGGGGCCACCCCGGCCTCGGGCGAGGGTGCGACCGCGGGCTCCGGGACCGCGGGCGGCGCAACCGCAGCCGCGCTCACAGGGGCGGGGGACCGCGACTGGCCGGGCAGGGCGACGTCGTGGATGGCGGGGCGCGCCGCGGGTACCGCGGAGCGCTTCGAGAGCCACTCGAGGTCGGATTCGATCGCGCCACGCAGCCGCGTCCGGTAGTCCGCGTCGAAGCGCTCCAACGCGTCGACGTCGGCGACGAGCGCGTCGCGCCGCGCGCCGAGGTCCAGGATCTCGCTCTCGAGGCGTTGGCGCTCGGTCTCGGCCGCGCGCTTGGCCTGCGTCTCGGCCTCGGTCGTGATCGTGCGCGCCTTGCGCTCGGCCTCGTCGACCATCGTCTTGGACTGCTCCTGCGCCTCGGCGATGGCCTGGTCGGCCGTGCGCTGGGCGAGGATCAGGGTCCGCTGCAACGTCTCTTCGAGCTCGCGGGACTTGCCGGCCTCGCTGCCACCCGCCTGCACCTGCTCGGTGAGCTGCCGGATCCGGTCGTTGGCAGCTTCGAGGGTCTTTGCGGCGCGCTCGAGGAGATCGTCGGTGTCCTCGCGGTTGTAGCCGCGGAACGCCTCGCGGATCTCGGCATCTCGGAGTTCCCGGGGAGTGACATCCATGGGGCCATGGTAGCGAGCCCCTGCTCGGTGTTGGTGGAACCCCGACGCGCGCCGGCCGGCGTCAGCCCCGGCACACGACGCCGCGGAGGACGAACAACCCGATGATGAGGACCGTCGGCGACAGGTCGATCATGCCGGCGGGCGGGATGACCCGGCGCAGCGGCCCCATGACCGGTTCGGTGAGGTCGTAGACGAGCCGTACGAGCTGGGCGGCGCCGCTCGTCGGCGAGATCGGGATCCAGGACAGCACGATACGGACGAAGACCACCACGGTGTACGCGGTGACGAGGTAGCAGAGGATCTCGTTCACGCGCGCGGGTCAGGCGTCGTAGAGACCGCGGGCCTGGAGTCGCTCCTTCTCCTCCGCGGCGATCTCCACACCCGGCGGCGAGAGGAGGAAGACCTGGTCCGCCACCCGCGCCATCGAGGCACCCACGGCGTAGGCGAGCCCGCTGGCGAAATCGATGAGGCGGCGTTGCAGGTCCCGGCTCAGGCCCTGGAGGTTGAGGATCACCGGCTGGTTCGCCTTCAGCTTGTCGCCGACCTCCTGCGCGTCGTTGAAGGCTCTCGGCTCCACGACGTGCACCCGGGCCATGGTCGGCGCGGCCACCGTGCGGATGACGGCCGGGCGGCTGGCAGCGGGTGTGACCGCGGCCGGAGCCGATTCCTCGCGCGGCAGCGGGCGGACGGTACCGGTGTGATCCTGGACGCGCGGCTCGCGGCGTTCGCGCGCCGTTGGGGCCTCGCGCGGCTCGGACTCCGCGAAGCCCTCGTACTCCTCGTAGCCGTACCCCTCGTCGTCGTCCTGGAGACCGAGGTACACCGAGATCTTCCGCCACATCGACGCCATGAACAGGCCCTCCTGGGCGGGCAGCCTACCGAAACCCCGGCGCCGGGGGCGGACGCTGGGCCGGGCTCAGCGGACGCCGTGCTCGGCCCCTGTCTCCGGCCCCGGCCGGTCGCCGAAGATCGCCCGCCCCACCCGCACGACCGTGGCACCTTCCTCGATCGCGGCCTCGAAGTCGTCGGTCATCCCCATCGAGAGGGCGTGCAGGCCGAGGCCCGACGCCTGCTCCCGCAACCGCGCGAAATACGGACGGGGGTCGTGGCCCGCGGGCGGCACCGTCATCAGGCCGAGCACGTCGAGACCGGCCGCGCGGGCCCGGTCCACGAGCTCGCCGGTCGCGCCCGGCTCGCAGCCACCCTTGGCAGCTTCGCCCCCGAGGTTCACCTCGACGAGCACGGCGGCACCCGGCACGAGCCGCGCCAGCGTGTCGACGAGCGCGGCTCGGTCGACGCTCTGCCAGCACGACACCCACTTCGCGAGGGCCTTGACCTTGTTGCGCTGCAACTGCCCGACGAAGTGCCACCGCGGGCCGAGGTCCGCCAGCTCGGGCGCCTTGGCCAGGAGGTCCTGGGCTCGGTTCTCGCCGAGGTCGCACAGCCCGGCGGCCAGCGCCTCGGCCACCCGGGCCGCGGACACGGTCTTGCTCGCGCCCACCAAGGTGACCGAACCGGCGGCGCGACCGGCGCGGCGCTCGGCCGCGGCGACGCGCGCCCGGACCTCCGCGAGACGGGTCGCGACGCCGGTCACCCGTCGACCCACGCCACGAGCGCCTGGCGGCCGGTGCGGCCGTCGCGGCGGTACGAGAAGTGGTCGGGCGACGCGTAGGTGCACACGCCGACGTCGTCGACGCGCTCGACACCGGCTTCCCGTAGCGCGGACCGCACCGCGCGGGGGAGGTCGAGGGCCGCCGAGCCGCCCGACGTACGGCCGGCCACCGCGGGCCCGAAGCGGTCGACGAGCCGACCCAGGTCGGCCGGCCCGAACTCGTAGCTCGACGGCTGCACGCACGGACCCAGCACCGCGCGCAGCGGACCGGGATCGAGACGCGCGACCGCCTCCACGGTCGCGCCGACGACGCCGGCGAGCAGCCCGGCCCACCCGGCGTGGATCACGGCGACGGCACGGCCGCCGACGATCGCGATCGGGGCGCAGTCGGCGGTGAGGACCGCGACCGGCACGCCGGCCGCGTCGGTCAACGCGGCATCCGCGACCGGTGGCTCGCGGGGCGTCGCAACGCGACCCCCGGCGTCCGCGCCGGCCCCGACGTACACGACCCGGCACCCGTGGACCTGGCGCAGCCAGTACGGCTCACGAGCGAGCCCGAGATCGCGCGCGAGCGCGGCGCGGTTCGAGGCCACCGCCGGCGGCTCGTCGCCGACGTGGTCCCCGAGGTTGAGCGTGTCGAACGGCGCGGCTGATCTCCCGCCGTGCCGGTCCGTGCAGACGATCCGCGCGCGACCGATCTCGAACCGGGCCGTGATCACGCACCGATCCTCGCGCCGGGTGCCGGCGCTCGCCGGTCGTGTCGTGTCAGCGAAGGAACTCGGGGACGTCGAAGTCGTCGTCGAGGTCGATCTCGACGTCGCCGAGCGCCGGCTCGTCGTCGCGCAGGCCGAGCGAGACGTCGCCGCGATTTTCGCCCTCGAAGCGGTCGAAGCCCGCGGCGATGACCGTGATCCGAACCTCGTCGCCGAGCGAGTCGTCGATGACTGCGCCGAAGATGATGTTGGCATCGGGATGCCCCGCCTGGGAGATGATCTCGGCCGCCTCGTTGACCTCGAAGAGCCCGAGGTCCGACGGGCCCGAGACGTTCAGCAGGATGCCCCGCGCGCCTTCGATGCTCGCCTCGAGCAACGGACTCGAGATCGCAGCGCGCGCCGCAGTGATGGCGCGGCCGTCGCCGGACCCGTACCCGATCCCCATGAGCGCGGAGCCCGCGTTCGTCATGATCATCTTCACGTCCGCGAAGTCGGTGTTGATCAGACCCGGCGTCGTGATGAGGTCGGTGATGCCCTGCACGCCCTGGAGCAACACCTCGTCGGCCATCTTGAACGCGTTCAGCATCGAGGTCTTCTCGTCGGAGACCTGGAGCAGCCGGTCGTTCGGGATGATGATGAGGGTGTCGACCTTCTCCTTGAGCTTTTGGATACCGGCCTCGGCCTGCACGGAGCGGCGCCGGCCCTCGAACGCGAACGGGCGGGTGACGACGCCGATCGTCAGCGCCCCCAGGCCCTTGGCGATCTCGGCGATGATCGGCGCGCCGCCGGTACCCGTACCGCCGCCCTTCCCGGCCGTGATGAAGACCATGTCCGCGCCCTTGAGCACCTCTTCGATCTCGTCGCGGTGCTCCTCGGCGGCCTGTCGGCCGACGTCGGGATCCGAGCCGGCACCGAGGCCCCGGGTCAGCTGCCGGCCGACGTCGAGCTTCACGTCCGCGTCGCTCATCAACAACGCCTGCGCGTCGGTGTTGACGGCGACGAACTCGACGCCCTTCAGGCCTGCGTCGATCATGCGGTTGACGGCGTTGCACCCGCCCCCGCCGATCCCGACGACCTTGATCACGGCGAGGTAATTCTGCGGTGCGCCAAGCATGGATTCGCCCTTCCTCTGTGCGTCCCGACCGAGCCGGTCGCGTGCTCCTGGAGTCGCGGATGTGACCGTGTGCTCCCCGAGCGCCCGCCCAAGGAACCCTCGTGCTCGCGTTCCCGCAGGTCAGCGAGCTCGCCCGCTGGTGAAACCCTCAACCTCAGCTCGAGGTTTAGCGTTATGTAAACCTGCGGTATGGGTTGACTGTACAGAATCCGCCCCCCGGAATCAATCCGGCGGGCAGGTCACGGGCCGCCCACGAGCGCGGCCCGGCCCCGCCGCCGGCCCGTTTCGGGTCAACCGGTGGTCGGCGCGTCGGGCACGCGCACGTCGATGTAGTGCACGCGCTGCGTACCGACGTGGTCGATGACGGCCTGCGCGGCGGCGAGCTTGGTACCGACGTCCTCCACCGCTCCGAGGCGGACGTCGGGTGCGAACGCCAGCTCGAGCGTGGCCGCTCCCCGATCCATCACCAGGACGACCAGCCGCCCCCGCAGCGGGGCCGGGAGCTCGCGGAGCAGGGCGAACCCGTCGCGCGCCGACAGCTGGTGACCGGGCCCGACGTCGACGCGCACGCCGCGCAGCTCCGGGACGCCGTCGGGAGGGATCGGCGCGTCGCCCAGCACCCGGCCCGTCGCGTCCAGCAGCGTGACGCGGTCCTTCGCGCGCCAGACCCACGTCGCCGGGGTCCGTTCCGTCACGGTGACGCGGATCCGATCGAGCCAGTCACGCGACGCGGTCGCGTGCCCCACCCACGGCAGCTGCTCGACGCGACGTTCGACCGCGCCGAGGTCGACGAAGAGCATCGGCGCACCGAGGTGCACCCGGGCCGCGGCGCGTACTTCGTCGGCCGGCACGCGTTGCGTCCCCTCGACGTCGACGTGATCGACGTCGAGGATCGGCGAGCGCACGATCAGCCAGGCCAGGAGGAGCGCACCCACGAGTGCCATGAGGACGACGAGCGCCCGCAGCCGGCGCCGCCCCCGTTCGCGCACGACCGCGACGCGACGGGCCCGGAAGCGCGGATGGATCCCGACCCGCCGCCGCGATCCCGGCGGAGCAGCCGGTTCCGGCGGTTCCGGCTCTTCCGGCGGTTCCGGCGCGACGGCACTCGGCGCGACGGCACTCGGCGCGAGCGGCTCCGGCGGGTCCGCGGCGGGCTCGGACGTGTCGTCACGGACCACGGGGACCGGCGCGGTCGGCTCCTCGCCGGACACGATCACCACCAGTTCGGTCCCCGCCTCGGGGGCTTCGGGAGGTGCGTCCAGGGTCATCGCTGCTCCTCGTCGGGGTTCGGGGGGTCGCCGGCGTCGAACCCGAGCAGGCGGACCTCGGGAACCAGCCGGACCCCGGTCGCCGCGGCGACCCGATCGCGCACCTCCGCGATCAGCCGAACCACGTCGGCCGCGCTCGCGGCGGTGCCGGTCTGGATGAAGTTCGCGTGCTTGGTCGACACCTCGGCGCCACCGACGCGCAGGCCCTTGAGCCCGCAGCTGTCGATCAAGCGCCCGGCGGAGTCTCCCGGCGGGTTCGTGAACACCGAGCCCGCGTTGGCCCCGCCCGGCTGGTGCTCGCGCCGCCAGCGGACCACTTCGTCGATGCGCGCCTCGCAGGCCCCGGGATCGTCCGGCGCGACCGCGAGCTCGGCTCGGACGACGACGGACCCGGCCGGCACCTCGGAGTGCCGGTACCGCAGGCCCAGGTCGGCGACCGCGCGTTCGACCACTCCCCCACCGCCGAGGTCGAACAGCCAGGCCCGGAGGAGGACGTCGGCGGTCTCGCGACCGTGACCGCCGGCGTTCATCCGCACCGCGCCGCCGACCGACCCCGGGATGCCGACGTAGAACTCCAGGCCCGCCCGGCCGGCCGCCGCGCTCCGGCGCGCGAGCACGGGCAGCGCGACCGCGCCGCCCGCGACGACCGTCGTCTCGCCGACGTCGATCGCCTCGAACGCGCCGCCGAGCACCACGCCGATCCCGTCGAACCCGCCGTCGGCGACGAGCAGGTTCGAACCGCGACCGATGACCGCGACCGGGACCCCGTGCCGGTCGGCCGCGGCCGCGACCGCCTCGAGATCGCCGAGCGCCTCCGCACGCACGAGCACACCGATCGGGCCTCCGACGCGCGACGTCACCAGGTCGGCCGAGGGAGCACCCCTGACCACCGCGCCGGCCACGACGCCCTCGAGCTCACCGGCCACGGCGTCCGCCACGGCTGCGTACCGAGCCGACGTCACACCGGCTCCCGGCGCGCGTCGTCGAGCCACACGTCGGGCAACGACGTGAGGTCTCCGGCGCCCAGCGTCACGACGACGTCGCCGGGCCGGGCCAGCCGGGGGATGTGGCGTTCGAGGTCGGCCCGGTGCGGCAGGTAGACCACCGGTTGCGAGGGATGGGCGTCGAGCACCGCCCGCAGGATGAGCTGGCCCGAGACCCCGGGTCGCGGGGTCTCGCCGGCCGAGTAGACGTCGGTCAGGACCACGGCGTCGGCGCCCGTGAAGCTGTCGGCGAACTCGCGCCACAGCCGGGCCGTGCGGGTGTACCGATGCGGCTGGAACACCGCCACCACGCGCTGCCACTCCCCTTCCCGCGCCGCCGCGATCGCGGCGGCCACCTCGCCGGGCAGGTGCGCGTAGTCGTCGACGAAGGTCACGCCGTCGCGTTCGCCGCGGAACTGGAACCGGCGAGCCACCCCGCCGAACGTGCTCAGCCCGCGCCGCACGTCCTCGAACGGTACGCCGAGCTCGCACGCCATCGCGGCCGCACCGAGTGCATTGAGCGCGTTGTGCCGGCCGGCGAGCGGAAGCTCGACGCGGCCGACCACGGATCCGCCGTGCTCCACGTCGAAGCCGCTCCCCGCCCGGTGGCCGGTGTACGCGACGAGCCGGTAGGCCGCGCCAGGTGCGGCGCCGTAGGTCACGCAGTCGCTGACGTCGCGCGCGAGCTCACGCGCCACCGCGTCGTCGACGCAGAGCACTCGGGGGCCTGCCAACCCGTCGACGAACCGGCGGAACGCCGCGACGAGCGCGTCGAACTCGCCGTAGTGCTCGAGGTGGTCGGGCTCGACGTTGGTGACGATGCCGGCTTCGGCCGGGAGCTCGAGGAACGTCCCGTCGCTCTCGTCGGCCTCCACGACGAGCCAGTCGCCGTCGTCGTAGGAGGCGTTCGTACCGACCTCGTTCAACTCGCCGCCGATCAGGAAGCTCGGATGCCATCCCGCGGCGCGGAGGACGACCGCGAGCATCGACGACGTCGTGGTCTTGCCGTGGCTCCCGGCCACCGCGATCGCCCGACGCGTCGCCACGATGGCCCGGAGCGCGTCGCAACGGCGCAGGACCGGGACGCCGCGGGCGCGCGCCAACTGCACCTCGGGATTCCGGTCGGGGATCGCGGTCGAGACCACCACGACGTCGACGTCGGGGGGGACGTGCCCGGCGTCGTGCGGCGTACGCGCGTCCACACCGAGCAGCCGCAACCGATCGAGGCCGCGCGACTCCTTGAGGTCCGATCCGCTGACCCGATGGCCCATGCGGGCGAGGACCGACGCGATCGCGCTCATCCCCGCACCGCCGATGCCGACGACGTGCACGCGCCGGACCGCGCCGAGGTCGAGCTCACGCGACACTCGCGCGCTCCTCCACGAGGTCGGCGAGGCGGGCGGCGGCATCGAGCCGGGCGCGTGACCGGGCCGCCGCGCCCATCGCGTCGAGACGGCTGCGATCGGCCAGCAGCTCGTCGAGCAGGGAGGTCAGCCGGTCCGCGGTGCACTGCTCGTCGGGCAGGACCACACCGCCGTCGCCCTCCGGCCCGGCGAGCGCCCGCGCGTTCGCGGTCTGGTGGTCGCCGGGTGCGTCGGGCAGCGGGACCACCACCGCGGGGAGCCCGACGGCTGCGAGCTCGGACACCGCGATCGCCCCGCCGCGGCTCACGGCGATCGCGGCCCGGGCGTACTGCGCGGCCATCTCGTGCTCGTAGCCGACCAGCGTGTAGTCCAGCGTGTCGCCGACCCGACGGAGCCCGTCGAGACGGGCCCGGCACGCATCGAGATTGCGCTCGCCGACGACGTGGTGCACCGCGACGTCGCGCCGGCCCCGCCAGCGGTCGTAGAGACCGAGCGCGGCGTCGTTGAGCCGCCGGGCCCCGAGGCTCCCGCCGACGACCAGCACCAGCGGACGCTCCGGGTCGGGGCGGCGCCGGACCGCGGCGATCTCGGCCCGGACCGGGTTTCCGGTCGTCACCGCGCCACGCAAGGGCGTCCCCGGCAAGCCGACCGCGGCCCGCCCTCCGAGCCTCACCGCCAGGCGGTTCGCCGCACCGGGCGCCGCGTTCTGCTCGTGCACGACGAGCGGGACGCGCCAGACCCACGCGGCCAGCACACCCGGGACGGACGCGAACCCGCCGACCCCCACCACGACGCTCGGGCGCCGGCGGCCCACGATCACGACGGCCCACAACACGGCCACGACGTCGGTCAGGAGGGCGGTCACCGTGCGCAGGCTCACCCGCCGCTCGATGCCGCGGCCCGGGAGCAGCTCGACCTCGAATCCCGCCGCCGGCACGGCGCGGGCCTCGAGCCCACGGCGCGCGCCGAGGAACCGCACACTGGGGCGCGGGTGGCCGCGCGCGACCAGCTCCTCGGCCAGTGCGAGGGCCGGGTACACGTGCCCGCCGGTGCCGCCACCGGAGATCAACGCGAAGATCCGAGGCCGCCCGGTCGCGGTCATGCGCGGGCCGTCACCCGACCCTGGCGCGCCACGTTGCCGAGGATGCCGGCGGCGACCATCGAGAAGACGAGGGCCGAACCGCCGAACGACACGAACGGCAGCGGGACCCCCGACACGGGGAGGAGGCCGATGACCGCCGAGATGTTGATGACGGCCTGTCCCACGATCCAGACCGTCACCCCCGCGGCGAGCAGCGTTCCGAACCGGTCCGGAGCGCGCAGCGCCGCACGAATGCCGAGCACCGCGAACGCCACGAACAACCCGACGACCAGGAAGCAGCCGAGCAGTCCGAGCTCCTCGCCGATGATGGCGAAGATGAAGTCGGTGTGCGCGTTCGGCAGGAACAGCCACTTGGCGCGCCCGGCGCCGAGGCCCACGCCGGTCCACCCGCCGCTGCCCAGGGCGATCAGCGACTGCGTGAGCTGGTAGCCGGTGTTGGACTTGTCGTGGATCGGGTCGAGGAACGAGAAGACGCGGTCACGGCGGTAGGGCTCCGCGATCGCCAGCACCGAGGCGGCCGCCAACCCCGCGCCGAAGAGCGTGACCAGGTGCCGGCGGCGGACCCCGCCCACGACGAGCCCGGCCGCGACGATGAGGGCGAGCACCATCGTCGACGCCATGTCGGGCTCCTTCATCACGAGGAGGGCGAAGACGAAGAAGACGAGGATCACCGGCCGCAGCGCCTGCCGCCAGTCGTGCACGCCGCCGGTGCGACGCGTCATGACGTCGGCGACGAACACGAGGAGCGCCAGCTTCGCGACCTCGCTCGGCTGGAAGCGCAGGAATCCCGATCCGAGCCAACGGCGCGACCCGTACACGAGGATCCCGACGTGCGGCACGAGGACGAGCGTGAGCAGGACGCCGGAGACGAGCAGCAGGGGCGTGACCAGCCGGCGCCAATGGTGGTAGTCGAACCGGGCGGCGACCAGGAAGGCCAGCGCCCCCAGCGCGATCCAGATGAGCTGGCGCTCGAAGAACACCCAGGCGGACCCGTAGTTGGACAGCGACGAGACGGACGACGCCGACAGGACCATCACCAGCCCGACCATGTTGAGCACGGCGATCGTGCCCGCGAGAGCGACGTACCCACCCGGGCGCGCGTGGCCCGCGGCGACCCACGACCGGCGCAGCCGGCCGAGCGGCCGCGCGATCGGGGACACACGTGGCAGCCCTTCAACCGACGTCGCCATGACCCTCCTCGGCGAGCAGCTCCTGCACCTCGCGGGCGAAGTCCTCGCCGCGCTGCGCGTAGTTCTCGTACCAGTCGAACGAAGCGCACGCGGGCGACAGGAGCACGGTGTCGCCGGCCCGGGCACGCGACCGCGCCGCGCGCACGGCGTCGTGCATCGAGGAGGCGCGTACCACCGGCACCAACCCGGCCAGCGTTCGTTCGAGCTCGTCGGCGGCCTCGCCGATCGCGACGACCGAGCGCAGTCGCGGCACGGCGGCCCGCAGCACCGAGAGGTCGAGCCCCTTGTTGCGGCCGCCGGCGACGAGCACGACCCGGTCGAAGCCCTCGATCGCTCGCAACGCCGCGTGCGGGTTGGTCGCCTTCGAGTCGTCGTAGTACTCCACCCCACCAGCCTTGCCGACCGGCTGCACGCGGTGGGGGAGCCCCCGGAACTCGGCGATCGCCGCCCGGATGCCGTCGCGGCCCGCGCCGACCTCGAGCGCGGCGATCGCCGCGGCCACCGCGTTGCCGCGGTCGACGGGACGGAGGGCCTCGAGGGCCTCGCCGTCACCGAGCGCGTCACCGAGCGCGTCGGCGAGGTCGCCGGCCCGGTCGCCCTCCACGACGTCCCGCTCCAGGCGGTACCAGGGGCGGCCCGACGTGCTGTGGTAGGTCGCCCGGCGGGCCGGCGCCTCCCCGGCCAACCGCGCCGCGACGCGGTCGTCGCCGCAGCACACGAGCAGGTCGCCGTCCGCCTGGTTGCGGAACACGCGCGCCTTCGCCTGCGCGTACTCCTCGAGCGACGGATGCCAGTCGAGGTGGTCGTCGGCGACGTTCAGCAGCACCGCGACCCGCGGCCGGAACGCGGCGGTCGTGAAGCGGAGCTGGAACGACGACACCTCGGCGACGACCACGTCGAGATCGCTGCGCACCGCGTCGAGGAGCGGGCGGCCGATGTTCCCCGCCGCCACCGTCCGGGCACCCGAACGCTCGAGCATGGACGCGGTCAGGGTCGTGACGGTCGTCTTGCCGTTCGTCCCTGCGATCGCCACGATCGGCATCGGCGCGATCTCGGCTGCGAGGTCGATCTCGCTGCGCACGGGCACGCCCTGCTCGCGCGCCGCCTGGAGCGCGAGGTGACCTTCGGGGACACCGGGGCTCGGGACCACGAGGTCGGTGTCGGCGACGAGCTCGCGCCACGCGTTCGCGCGGGGCGACTCGACGAGGGAGACGCCGCGCGCGCTCGCATCGCGCGCCCAGGCCTGGTACCGCTCGCTGCCGGGTCGCTCCTCGACCACGGTGACGAGGTCGCCGACCGCGGCCGCGTGGCGCACCACGGCCTCGCCCGTCACGCCGAGCCCGAGCACGAGGACGCGGCTCAATCGAGGCCTCCCAGCCGGAGGAAGTCCGCGTAGAACAACCCGGTCCCCAGCGCCACGAACAACCCGGAGAGCAGCCAGAAGCGCACGATCACGGTGAACTCGGGCCAGCCTCCCACCTCGAAGTGGTGGTGCAGCGGGGCCATCCGGAAGACGCGCCGCTTGAAGCCGCGGAACGCGACGACCTGCACGATGACGCTCATGGTCTCGATGACGTAGAGCCCGCCGATGATCGGGAGCAGGAGGTCGATGTTGGCCAGCAGGGCGATGCCGGCCATGGCCCCGCCGAGCGCGAGCGACCCGATGTCGCCCATGAACACCCGGGCCGGCGCCGCGTTCCACCACAGGAAGCCGGCGC
This sequence comes from Acidimicrobiia bacterium, assembly GCA_046331155.1. Taxonomy (GTDB): domain Bacteria; phylum Actinomycetota; class Acidimicrobiia; order IMCC26256; family CAWATG01; genus JAXLRK01. Next base: position 1,690,402 of record JAXLRK010000001.1, on the reverse strand, counting down.
ACGCACCCATGAACGCCGCTGCGACGACGGCCAGGTCGAGGGCACCGGCCCCGAGGACGTGGTAGGTGGCGTGATGGCGGAACTGCCAGAAGCAGATGATGACGAGCGCCGCGAACACCAACGTGCCGGATCCGGCGGCCAGCCCGTCCATGCCGTCGGTCAGGTTCACGCCGTTGGCGGCCGCCATGATGATGAACACCGCGAGCGCGCCCCACCCCCACGGCCCGAGGTCGACGTCGAACGTCCGCGTGAACGAGAGGTTGGTCGACGTGTGGACCCAGTGCAGCGACACGAGGACGAACAACACCGCGACGACAAGCTGGCCCGCGACCTTGCCCCGTTTGCGCAGGCCGAGGTTGCGACCCCGGCGAACGCCGAGGTAGTCGTCGACGAACCCGACCGCGGCCATGCCGACGATCAGGAGCACCAGTGCGAGGCCGGTCCGCGCGAACTTGATCTCGTTGGTGCGGTAGTGCGCCACGAAGTAGCCCGCGGTCGCGGACAGCACGATCGCGATGCCACCCATGGTGGGCGTCCCGGCCTTCGCCACGTGTGGGTGGGCGAACGGACCGTCGTCGCGGATCAACTGCCCGATGCCCCGGCGTTGCAGGACGGTGATCAGGAACGGCGTGCCGATGATCGTTCCCGCGATGGCGAGCGCGGCCGCGATGAGGAGGGCGATCACGCGCGCACCCCGATCGCCCCCGTCCGCAGCCCCTCGGCGACGGGTTCGAGGCGGACGGCCCGGCTGGCCTTCACGAGCACCGCGTCGGCCGGGCCCATCTGTGCCGCCAGCACCGGGCCGACGGCGCCGGCCTCGGGCACGCGCTCGCACCGGCCACCGGCCGAGACCACCGCCCCCGCGAGCGCCGCCATCGCCTCGGTGCCGCCCACGGCGATCACGCAGTCCACCCCGAGCTCGACGGCGAGCCTCCCGATGGCGGTGTGCTCGACGACCGCGTGCGGCCCGAGCTCCCGCATCTCCCCCAGCACCGCGATCCGCGCCCCCGCGACGGGGACGCGGACCAGCGACCGGAGCGCGGCCGCCATCGAGGTGGGGCTCGCGTTGTAGGTGTCGTCGAGCACGACGAGCCCGCTCTCGGCTCGGTCGAGCTGGAGCCGACCGCCCGACGCGGTGGCGGACTCGAGGCCCGTCGCGAGCTCGTCGAACGGGACCCCGAGCGACAGCGCCACTGCGGCGCCCATGGCGGCGTTCACCACTTGATGCTCGCCCCGGACCCCGAGCCGGATCGAACCGGAGCCCCACGGCGACTCCAGGTGGAAACGAGCCCGCAACCCGTCGTCGAGCTCGACGTCTCGCACCCGGACGTCGCCTTCCGAGCTCGCTCCGAGGCCGACGTACAGGATGCCGGCCACGCTCCGCGCCGCCAGCTCCGGCGTGGATGGGTCGTCGGCGTTGAGCACCGCGAGCCCGGAGGCAGGCAGCGCCTCGAGCAGCTCCCCCTTCACCGCCGCCACGCCTTCCGGCCCCCCGAGGTGCTCGGCATGGGCGAGGCCGACGTGGGTGATCACCCCGACCGTCGGGCGGGCGATGTCGCACAGGTCGCGGATGTTGCCGGCGAAGCGGGCGCCCATCTCGGTGACGAGGACCTCGGTCGTCGCCGGTGCATGCAGCAGCGTCATCGGCAACCCGATCTCGTTGTTGAAGCTGGCGACGTTCGCGTGCGCCGCGAGGGTCCGGCTCAGCGCGGCGACGGTCAAGTCCTTCGTCGACGTCTTCCCGGCGGAGCCCGTGATCCCGACGACCGTCGCGGACGGCAACCGGTCGCGGGCGTCGCGGCCGAGCGCGGCGAGCGCGGCCACGACGCCGGGCACGCGGACGAGCGCGTGCGCGCCACCGCGGACGCCGTCGGGCACGCGCTCGACGAGCGCCGCGGCCGCGCCGGCCCGGAACGCGTCGCGCACGAAGTCGTGACCGTCGCGGTGGTCGCGCAGCGCCAGGAAGCACGCGCCCGGGACCACCTCGCGCGAGTCGTTCGTGAACGACGTGACGACCGTATCGGGTGAGCCGGCGACCACCTCTCCGCCGGTGATCCGCGCGACCTCCCCCACGTTCAGGTGCACCGGAGCTCTCCCAGCGCCTCGAGCTCCTCGCGGACGACGACCCGGTCGTCGAACGGTACCGTACGCCCGGCCGTGGTCTGACCCGCTTCGTGGCCCTTGCCCGCGATCACCAGGACGTCGCCGCGCCGGGCCTCCCGGACGGCCCGCCCGATGGCGGCTCGGCGGTCGAGGTCCACGATGAACGGCGTCCCACCGCGCCACCCGTCCACGATCTCGTCGGCGATCGCCTGCGGCTCCTCCGAGCGCGGGTTGTCGGACGTGACGAACGCGAGGTCCGCGCCGGCCGCCGCGGCTGCCCCCATCATGGGCCGCTTCTCGGCGTCGCGGTCGCCACCGCAACCGAACACGACGAGCACGCGGCCGGCCGACGTCAGCGACCGGGCGACGTCGAGCACGCGGGTCAAGGCATCCGGCGTGTGTGCGTAGTCGACGAACACGAGGAACTGCTGGCCCGCGTCGATGCGCTCCAAGCGGCCCGGGACCACGAGGGGACGGCACAGACCCGCCACCACGTGCTCGAACCCGATGCCCGCCGCGGTCGCAGTCGCCGCCGCGGCGAGCGCGTTCACGACGTTGAACCCGCCGACGAGCGTCGTCGTCACCGGCGCCCGCTCGCCCGAACCGCGGTCGACGAGCACGAACCGCGTGCGATCCGCCTCGTGTTCGACCGACACGGCGGTGAAGCGGGCCCGGTCCGAGAGACCGTAGGCGGTTGCCGGGAGTCCCGACGACCGCGCCCGCTCGAGCAACTCCGGGCCGAACGGGTCGTCGACGTTGACGACCGCGGCCGCGGTGAGCTCGGGCGTGAACAGGTGCGCCTTGGCCTCGAAGTACGTGGCGAGATCTCGGTGGTAGTCGAGGTGCTCGTGGGTGAGGTTGGTGAAGCACGTGGCCGCGAAGAACGTGCCGTCGACCCGCCGTTGCGCGAGGGCGTGGGACGACACCTCCATTGCAACCGTGCCGACCCCCGCGTCGCGCATGCGGGCGAGCAGAAGCTGGAGCTCGGGGGCCTCGGGGGTCGTGTGGACTCCCGGGACTCGGGTGCCGTCGACTCGCGCGCCGATGGTGCCGATCACCCCGGCGCGCTCCCCCGCGGCCTGCACGACGTGCTCGAGGAGATACGTCGTCGTCGTCTTGCCGTTCGTACCCGTGACGCCCAGGCAGCGCAGCGCGCGCGACGGCTCGCCGTAACCGCGCGCCGCCACCGGACCGAGCGCGGCGCGCACGTCGGCCACCCGCGCCTGCGGGACGTCGGGCGCAACGAACCGCTCGACGAGCAGCGCGACCGCGCCGGCCGCGACCGCGGCAGCCGCGTGTTCGTGCCCGTCGGTGGTCGCGCCGGGAACGCAGCAGAACAGCATGCCGGGGACGACCCGGCGGCTGTCGTGGGTCAGCCCCTGGACGTCCACCGAAGCATCCCCCCGCCACTCCGGATCCAGCCCTTCGAGGAGGTCGTGGAACCGCACGGGCGCCTTCCTAGCCGCTCGGGGGCTTCGCTGGGGGCGCGGGGCCCGGCGGGGCGCCGGCCGGGGCAGGGGCCGGGGCAGGGGCCGCGGGAGCGGAGGTCGCGGGAGCGGAGGTCGCGGGAGCGGGGGTCGTGCCGGTCGGGGCGGCCGTCGGGGCCGCCGTGGTGGCCGTTCCCGGGGCCGCCGTCGGTGCCGCCGTGGTGGCCGTTCCCGGGGCCGCCGTCGCCGGCGCGGTCGTGGTGGGCGGCCGGGCGGCCATCGCCGCAGCCGTGAGCCCGGGGCTCTTGATGGGCACACCGCTGGCCGCCGGGTCCGTCGGCGGGATCTTCTCGAGCCGCAACGCGTACTGCATCATCCGAGCGAACGCGGGCGCGGCAACGGTACCGCCGTAGATGTTGGTCTGCGGCGTGTCGAGCACCGCGATCGCCGCGAGTCGAGGCGCCTGGGCGGGCACGAAGCCGGCGAAGGACGCGACGTACTGCCCCGCGCTGTAGGGCGCCTTGTTGGCCGTACCGGTCTTTCCCGCGACGCTGTAGCCGGGAACGCTCGCGAGCTTCCCGGTACCGTTCTGCACGACACCCTGGAGCATGTCGTTCATCAGCGCCGCCGTTCGCTCCGAGACCACGCGGCGACTTGCACCGAACGGACGATCGTGACGCGTGCCCTTGGCGTCCACCGTCGCCGCGATGATCCGGGGCGCGTGCATCACGCCGCCGGCGGCGATCGTGGCGTACACCTCGACCATCTGGAGCGCGGTGACCGCGAGGCCCTGGCCGATCGGGATCGTCCCCATGCTCGTGCCGGAGTACTTGTAGGTGGGCGGCAGGAGGCCCTGCGTCTCACCCGGCAGCCGCAGACCGGTCTCGGCCCCGAACCCGAAGGCGCGCAGGTAGTGGTCGAGGCGGTCCTTGCCCAACTTGGCCCCGATGAGGATCGCGCCGACGTTCGACGACTCGCGCAGGATGTCGGCGGTCGTCCACGGCATCACCGGGTGCGGGTCGTGGTCCTTGAAGACCTTGTCGGCGATCTGGAGGCTGTACGGGACCTGGAACAAGGTCGTGGGTCCGACCAGCCCGTCCTCGATCGCGCCGGCGACGGTGATCGCCTTGTTCGTCGAACCCGGTTCGTACACGTCGGTCACGGCCCGATTCGGCTCGGTGGCCACCGCCGGGTGCGCCGGCTGCCCGTTCGACGGACCGTCGACCGACACCATCGCCAGGATGTCGCCGGTACGTACGTCGACGACGATCGCGGTGCCGCGCTTCGCGCCTGTCGCGCCGACCTCCTCGGTGAGCACGCGCTCGGTCTCGTACTGCAGCGACTCGTCCACCGTGAGCACGAGGTCCTGGCCGCGCCGCGACGGCGTGAAGCGCCGCTTGCCGGTCGGGATCTCACGACCACGCGGGTCGCGTTCCAGCACGACCTCGCCGGGCGTGCCCGAGAGCGCCGACTCCTGCGCGGTCTCGAGCCCGCCGAGACCGTTGTTGTCGATGCCGGTGAAGCCGACGAGCGGCGCCGCCACGGAACCGGCGGGATAGTTGCGCTTCGACTCCGACAGGAAGTTCACGCCCGGAAGCCTCAGACCCGCGACCTTGGCCGCGGTCGTGTCGTCGACCTTGCGCGCCAGGTACACGAACGCCCGGTCGCGTTGGGCGAGGCGGTGGCGCAGGTCCTTCGCGTCGAGGCCGAGCACGGGTGCGAGCTCGTCGGCCGCCCGCTTCGCGTTGCCCACGAGCCGTGGGTCGGCCCAGACGGTCTTGGCCGGCACCGAGACGGCGAGATCGTTCCCGTTGCGATCGAAGATGCTGCCGCGCTCGGCGGGGAGCTGCACGCGCCGCACCCGCTGGTCGAGGCCGAGCTGGAGGTAGTGGTCCCGCGAGACGACCTGGAGGTCCACGAGCCGAACGGCGACCCCGGCGAAGGCGAGCAACATCGCGAGGAGCAGGGCGACGAGCCGCTGCTTCGACCGCTTCTCCAACCTCGCTCTCGGGACCCGGATGGCCGCGGGCCGACGTCTCGCCGACGCCGGCCCCACCCGGAACGGCTCCGCCACGCCGCGCACCGTACGCGCCGGCGGGCGCCGAGTGGTGGCAGAGCGAGAGGGGCCGGGCGCGACCGGTGCCACCGGTGGCGCGGAACGGGCACCGGTCGTCCGCGGCGGCGGTTCCGCGCGCCGCGGCCGGGCCGTCGTGACCCGGCCCGGCCGCGGTGCACGTCCTGGTGGTCGCGGGGACGATCGCTCAGGGCCGTGCGGCAAGGTTCTCCTTCACCTTCGGCCAGCTCTGCGAGAGCGTCGCCGCGGTCGCGTCGGCGGCCGTCGCCGACGTCGACGCGCCGGCCGGGGTGGTGGTCGTGGTCGGCAGGTTTGCTCCCAGGAAGGTCGTCTGCTGGGGCTGCACCATGCCGAGCTGCTGCTTCGCGGTGCTGACGATGCGGTCCGGTGCGGACAGTTGCGCGACCTCCAGGCGGAGCCTCTCGTAACGGAGCTGCTCGGCGGAGACACGGGCGTTCAGGTGATCGAGGCGGAACTGGCTCTCGGCCAGCTTCACGTGCAGGCTCACCCCGGCGAGGAGCAGCGCCACGGAGACCAGACCCGTGAGCATCACGACCGCTCGCACCCGTCGCCGGCGGTGCAGGAGCGCGCGGTCGACCACGCTGAGGTGCTTCGGCCGGGGGCGAGCGGGCGCGGCCTGGTCGGAACGCCGCGGAGCGGCCGCCGTCGCGCCCCGGCGGGTGGCGTGACGGAGGCGAGGAGCGGCCGCTCGTGCGGCGGTGTTGCTCATGGCCGGGCCCTCCCTGTGCCCGGGCCGAGGGAGACCTTCTCGACGGCCCGCAACCGCGCGCTCTCGGCCCGGGGGTTCTCGGCGACCTCGTCCGCCCGGGGCCGTACCGGCCGGGGCGTCAGGATGCGCACGATCGGCTCGGGCGACGGCGGCGACGGCAGGTGCCGCGGCACGTACTCGTCGCGGGCGGTCTTGCCCGACCAGTCCGAGAAGCGCTGCTTGACGACACGGTCCTCGAGCGAGTGGTACGCGAGGACGAGCATGCGACCGCCGGGCGACAGGAGATGCACCGCGTCGTCGAGCCCGTCGGCGAGGTTGGGCAGCTCGCGGTTCACCTCCATGCGGATCGCCTGGAAGGTGCGGCGCGCCGGATGGCCGCCGCGGCGACGTGCCGGCGCGGGGATCGCGGCCTTGATGGCTTCCACCAGGTCGGCCGTGGTCTCGAGCGGGCGGCGTTCGACGACCTCGCGGGCGATACGCCGGGCGTACTTCTCCTCGCCGTTGGCGGCGATCAGCGAGGCGAGCTCGTACTCGCCGTACTCGTTGACCACCGTGGCCGCGGTGAGCAACTGCCCGCTGTCCATGCGCATGTCGAGCGGAGCGTCCAACCAGTAGGAGAAGCCGCGCTCCCTCCGGTCGAGCTGCGGGCTGCTCACGCCCAGGTCGAACAGGATTCCCACGATGTCGCCCTCGATTCGTCGGTGAGCCACGATCTCGGCGAGTCGCTCGAATCCCCCGTGCACGACCTCGGCCCGGTCGCCGAACGGGGCCAGAGCCTCGCTCGCCGCCGCGATCGCGTCCCGGTCCCGATCGATCCCGAGCACGCGCAGCTCCGGGCGCGCCGCGAGCAGGACGCGAGCGTGGCCTCCACCCCCGAGCGTGCCGTCGACGACCACTCCGGCGGGGACGGGTGTGAGAAGTTCGACCACCTCCCGGTACATGACCGGGCGGTGCACGAACGTCGCACCCACTGCGTCATCCCCCTCTGTGCCGGTGTGCCGTGCCTGTGTGCTCGAGCCGTCGTCCGAAGGCCCGCCACCAGCCCCCCGGACCACAAGTTGCCGTTCCGGATTTCTCCCCGGGGTCGACTCGGTTGGAAGCGGGCGGAGTAGGGGCCTTCAACCGCGTGGGCCGGGGGGCTGGTGGCGGGTCCCGGTCTCCGGTCCCTCGCCTGTCAAGGTCTCGCTTCGCCTCGCCGTGTCGCCGTGTCGCCGTGTCGCCGTGTCGCCGTGTCGCCGTGTCGCCGTGTCGCCGTGTCGCCGTGTCGCCGTGTCGCCGTGTCGCCGTGTCGCCAGTCGTGGAGGATGTCGCCGTCGTGCAGTGGGTCGTCAGTTGCCGTCAGATGCCGAAGTCGTTGAGGTCCTCGCCGGCGGTCAGTGCCGCGTCGCCCAGGCGCTCGCGCTCGCGCCACCGGGCGCTGTCCCAGATCTCGATGCGCGAGAACACGCCGGCGACCACGACGTCGCGCTCCAGGCCGGCGAACTCGCGCAGGTGCTGCGGGATCGCCACCCGACCCTGCTTGTCGGGTGCGATCTCGGCCGCCCCGGAGAAGAACGTGCGTGCCGCCTCGCGCGCAGTGACGGCCTGCTTCGCCTTCTCCCGCACATCGGTCGCCACGTTGAGGAACTCCTCCGCCGTATAGACGAAGAGGCAGCCGTCACCGCCCTTGGCGACGAAGGCGCCGTCGACGAGCTGGTCGCGGAACTTGGCCGGGAGGATCACCCGACCCTTCGCGTCCAGGGAGTGCTGGAACTCCCCGAGAAACATCCGCACCCCTCGCCGGTGGTCACCTTGCGCTTCGGGAAACCGCTCCCCTCCACACCACTTCGTGCCACCATACGCCACCACTCCCCACCCGTCAACACCCTTTCCCACCACCACGCCCCACCGAACCACTTCGGGCCCCGACACGGCGCGGGGTGGGGACGCGCGCGTCACGAGGACGCGAGACGGTTTCCGGACCCGCCCGGGACGGGCGCGAGGGACTCAGCCGGTGCGAGGGAATCAGGCGGTGCGAAGGCTCAGGCGGACGCGGCGCCGGCCGCGCCGAGCCACGGCTCCCAGGCCGGGTCGATCACGCCCGCGGCGAAGAGCACCGAATGCTTCGGCGCCACCGGCAGGCGCCGGAGCCGGAGCGAGGTCTCGTGCAGCAGACGGTCCTCCTTGCGGGCGTTGCACGCCCGGCAGGAGGCGACGACGTTCTGCCACTCGTGAGGGCCGCCCCGCGAGCGCGGCACGACGTGGTCGACGTTCTCCGCCGCCCGGCCGCAGTACTGGCACCGGTGGCCGTCGCGGGCGAACACGGCCCGTTTCGAGAGCGGCACGCGACCCCGGTGCGGCACACGGACGAACTGCACGAGGCGCACCACCGACGGCACCGGGACGACCAACCGCTCCGAGTGCAGCACCTCGCCGTTCCGGCTGAGGACCTCGGCCTTCTCGCGCAGCACGAGCACGACTGCCCTCCGGGCCGAGAGGACGCAGAGAGGCTCGAAGCCGGCATTGAGCAACAGCGCGGTCGCAGGCAAGCGTGGCAATGCTACCGGCGGCGGGAGCCCGGCCACCGGCGCCGCGATCACACGGTCCGCGGGGCCTCGCGCCGCATCGCCCGGCACCACTCGAGGTAGGCCACGACGTCGCCCGGGCGGGGCCGGCCCGCGGCGCCGTACTGGGTCTCGAGCCGGAAGCGGAGGTACGCCGGGTCGGGCAGCGGGAGGAACGGTGGCCGCCGCCACCACGCGGGGCGGGCGAGCCGGAAGGCCTGGACGAGCGCGGTCGGCCACAGGCGCGGCCGCACCAGGACGGCGACGACCGCACGCCACCAGAACCCGGCCCCTGACCCGGATTGGCCCTCCACCGGCCCGCCGTCGAAGGATCCCCCGTCCACAGGCCCACCGTACCGCCGACCGCACCGGGTGGGCCGGCCCGGTACCCGGCCCCGCCGGGCCTCAACCAGGGGGCTCCCGGCGACGAACTACACCGTGTTCCACCTATTCTTTGGTCGCCGTTCGCCGGGGAGGGTCGCTCGTGGTCCAGTACGCCGCCGCGCGGAGCGAGGCTCGATTCCGCGACCTCTTCGATGCCCTGGCCCGCAACATCGAGCTCGTGATCCAGGGCAAGCACGATGCCGTCCGGCTCGCGCTCGTCGGGCTCTTCGCCGAGGGCCACCTCCTCATCGAGGACGTGCCGGGTGTCGGCAAGACGTCGCTCGCCAAGGCCCTCGCCGCGTCCATCGGCGGCACCTGGCGGCGGATCCAGTTCACGCCCGATCTGCTCCCCTCCGACGTCACCGGCGTATCGGTCTGGAACCGGGCCGAGAACGAGTTCGAGTTCCGTCCCGGCGGCGTCTTCGCGAACGTCGTGCTCGCCGACGAGATCAACCGCGCGTCGCCCAAGACGCAGTCCGCGCTGCTCGAGGCGATGGAGGAACGGCAGGTCACCGTGGACGCGAACACCTACCGGCTCGCCCGGCCCTTCATGGTGATCGCGACCCAGAACCCGATCGAGCTCGAAGGGACGTTTCCTCTCCCCGAGGCCCAGCTCGACCGATTCCTCATGCGCATCAAGATGGGATACCCGAGCCGCGAATCGGAGATCGCGATCCTCGAGTCCCAGGGCAGCCACGTTTCCGTGGAGGAGCTGCAACCGGTGGTGAGCGCCGTCGACGTGGCCGCGGCGGCCGAATACGTGAACGAGCTGCACGTCGCGCCGATCCTCGAGGGCTACATCGTCGACCTCGCCGACGCGACGCGGCGCCATCGCGATCTGATGCTCGGCGTCAGCCCGCGGGGTGCGCTCTCGCTGTTGCGCGCGGCCCGCGCGCTCGCGGCGAGCACCGGCCGCGAGTACGTCGTACCCGACGACGTGAAGGCGCTCGCGCCCGCGGTGCTCGAACACCGCATCCTCGTTTCGCCGGAGGCGCAACTCCGTGGCGTGACCACGCGCGACGTGGTCGCGCAGGTGCTCGACTCCGTCGCGGTGCCCGGCGCGGTGCCCGGCGCGGTGCCCGGCGCGACCGGCGCCTGAGGGATGCGACGGGCGCGCCTCACGCGGCGCGGCTGGGCGTTGCTCGGCGCCTCGGTGGGGCTGTTCGCCGGCGGCCGGATCCTCGGCACCGTCGAGCTCTGGGTCGTCGCGACGACCGGCGTCGCTCTCGTCGTCGCCTCGCTCGCCTGGGCCCGCACTCGTCCCGTCGACCTCGAGATCCGGCGCACGGTTCAGCCGGCCCGGCTGCACGTCGGGGTCGAGGGCCGCGTCGAGCTGACGGCCGCGAACCGATCGGGCGGATCCACCCCGGTCCAGAGCGTCACGGACACCTTCGACGACGGCCGTCGAGCGGCGCGGTTCCTGTTGCCACCGATCCCGGACGGCGAGTCGGTCCGGGCCGCGTACCGACTCCCGACCGCCCACCGCGGTCGGTACCCCATCGGGCCGTTGACGGTCGCGCTCTCCGATCCGTTCGGGCTCGCGAAGTCGACGGCGGTCGCGGTCGGGGTCGACGAAGTCATCGTGCGACCGCGGGTGTACGACGTGCTGGCACCACCGGACGCTCCGGGGCGTCACGCCGCCACGGCCGACACCGTTCGCGCATCGAGGTTCGCAGCCGACGGTGAGGACTTCCTGACGCTACGCGAATACGAGGTCGGCGACGACCTTCGTCGCGTGCACTGGCGCTCGAGTGCTCGGGTCGACGAGCTGATGGTGCGTATCGACGAGACGCGCACGCGCGCCAACGCCACGGTCGTCCTCGACACCCGCGCGAGCGCACACGACGGGGTGTCGTTCGAACGCGCGGTCGAGGCCGCGGCTTCCGTCGTCGCCCGCCTCGCGTCGATGCGGCGGCGCGTCGAGGTCGTCACGTCCACGGGGGAGACGTTGGGCGACGCCGCGACGGGCGACGCGCCGATGGTGATGGATCGTCTCGCCCAGATCGAGCCGTCGACGCGGAACCGCCTCGTGGAAGTGATCGCCGGGTTGCGGCGGCGACAGCGCACCGGCGTGCTCGTGATCGTGACCGGCTCGACATCCGACGACGAGTTCGCCTCCCTTGCCTCACTGTCCTCACAGTACGGGGTCGTCACCGTCGTCTCGACGCGTGCGCCCGTCAACGCCACGCCCTCTGCCACCGTGGCCGCATCCCCGAACGTCGTACACGTCGACGCGACGCGCACCCCGTTCGCGTCCGCATGGAACGAAGCTGTGTCCCGATGGACCTTCGCCACACCCTCGCTGCCCGGCTCGCGCTCGCCGCGCTGACCTGCGTCGCGGCCCTGAGCCTGCGGCGCGTGTTCGACGGCGCGTCGGTCGCCGCGCCGCTCGTGCTTGCGGCCCTCCTTCCCTTCGCCGCCGGATTGGCGGCGCGGCATCGGCGCCGGCCCGCCGTGGTGTCGGCGACCGTGTCGCTGCTCGGCCTCGTGGTGTTGGTGATCGTCGCGTTCGAAGGGCCGAGCACCTGGTACGGCGTCCCCGGAGGCCGCACGGCCGCGGCGCTGTCGCACCACCTCGCGGAGGGATGGCACGTGCTGCGGACGGCCGTCGCACCCGTGCCACCTCGGACCGGTCCCGTCCTGCTGGCCATCCTCGCGACGTGGCTCGTCGCCGTTCTCGCGGAGTGGCTCGCGTTCCGCCTCGACGCGTCGGTCGGTGCGCTCGTCCCGCCGCTCGTGCTCTTCGTGTTGTCGTGCGCGCTCCGCACCGGCCGCGGATGGGCTACCGCCACCGGCGCGTTCGTCGTCACGGCCGTCGTCTTCCTCCTGCTGCAACAGGCCCGGCTGCTCGCGCACCGGCGCACATGGTTCAGCGGGCACCACGCCGGCTCGGCGTCCCGCACGTTGTTCGCCGGCGTCGTCCTCGGCACCTGCGCCGTCTCGATCGGTGCGGTCGTCGGACCGCGCCTGCCCGGCGCGCGAGAGGCCGCCCTCGTCGACTACCGCCACGGCACGCGCGCGGGCGCGGAGGGCACCGGCACGATCAGCGTCGACGATCCCCTGGTCAGCGTCAGGGCCGCGTTCCTCCGGGCGCCCACCACGCACGTGTTCACCGTGCGGGTCTCGGGCGGTCAGCGGCTCTACTACCGCTTCGCCGTGCTCGACCGCTTCGACGGGTCGACGTGGCGTTTCGAGGCCGACTCGGAGCGAGCGAGCAGCCGGCTCGCGGGCACGCCCCCACCGGGAACGGTCCGCCAGGACTTCCACATCGTGGACCTGAAGGGGAGCTGGATCCCCGCCGCCGCCGAACCCAGGTCGATCTCCCTCCCGGGTGCCCGGGTGATCGACGACTTCGACACGTTGCTCGCCGCGGGCCAGGGCATCGATCGGACGGACTACACGGTCGGTTCGGAGGTAGCACCTGCACCGACCCCGCGCCAGGCCGCGGCGACCGCCGCGCCCGTACCGCCGCGCCTCGCGGCCAGGTACACGGCGCTGCCGAGCTCCTTCCCCGCCGCCGTCGCCCGGCGGGCCCGGGCCGTGACGGCCGGCGCCCGGAACCGCTACGAACGCGCCGACCGGCTGGCCCGCTACTTCACGAACCCGGCCAACGGGTTCGTCTACGACCTCGACACCATCCTCGGGCAGGACAACCACGCGATGGAGACGTTCCTGCGCGAGAAGCACGGCTTCTGCGAGCAGTTCGCGGCAACCTTCGCCGCGATGGCCCGATCGGTCGGAGTCCCCGCCCGGCTGGCCGTCGGCTTCACCACGGGCGAACCGGATCCGCGAGACCCCACATCGTTCACGGTGACCAACAAGCACGCCCACGCGTGGGTCGAGGTCTGGCTGTCGAAGCAGCTCGGATGGGTTGCGTTCGAACCGACCCCATCGGGTTGGGCGCCCGGCGCCACGCCACCGAGCGGCGGGGTCGGCGATGCCGCCCCGATCGTGGTCGCGACCACGACGACGGTCGCGCCCACGCCTACCGGCACCGCCCCACCGGCGACGGTTCCCGCGACTGCGCCGGTCGCGCCGACCACGACCGCCGGTCGCGTCGCCACGCCGGCGCACGACGGCGGCACGAGCCCCGCGCCCGTGCTCGTCGCGGTCGGTCTCCCGCTGCTGCTCCTGCTCGCGGCGGCCGCCGCGTACGTCGTGAGCATCCCGCGCCTCAAGCGCCGGCGGGCACGCGCCCGGCGCCGGGCGCCCGACAGCCGTGTCGCCGTGCGGCGGGCCTGGGCGACCGCGGTCGAGCACCTGGATCACGCCGGCATGCCGGCCCGAGCGTCGATGACACCTCGCGAGGTCGCCGACGACGTGCACGAACGCTCCGCACCCACGCTCGGGGAACCCCTGCTCCTCCTCGCTGGTCGCTTCGAGCGGGCGATGTACAGCGGTGAGCCCCCCACGGACGCCGAAGCGACCGAGTCGTGGGACTGCGTCGACGAGATCGACGCCGCGCTACATGCCGACGAGACCCGCGCACAGCGGTGGCGGCGAACGCTCGATCCCCGGCCGCTGATCACGCGGCGCTAGGCACTACGCAGTCAGCGGGCGGCGAGCCACGCCTCGTCGTGCAGGTGCTCGACGAACGCGCTCCGCTCGGCGTCGAAGGCGCGGACCTCGGCCTCGACCTCGGCGGCGAAGTGGTCCACGGCCACGAACAGCGCGAGCTGGCCCTGGCGCAGCGCGTCGAGGATCTGGCCGTCGTCGTGGCAGGCCCAGACCGTGTCGCCGTCGGTGACGAGACGCAGACCCGTGACGTCCTCGCCCGACGTGAGCAGGAACGACATCGCCCGGCGCACCTTCGGCAGGGACAGGCCCGCGTCGAGGAGCGACCGCACCACGCGGAGTGCCACGAGATCCCGGAACTCGTAGCGGGAGCGGCCGTCTCCCGTCGGCCCGACCAGCTCGGTACGAGCCCAGTACTCGAGCTGGCTGCGGGAGCAGCCGGTGAGCCGCGCCGCCTGGGCAATGGTGAACGCCACGGTCAGCCGTCCCGCCGGAAGCGATCGCGCCAGGGACGCCCGTCGCTGCCGAAGAGGTGCTTGAACGGCCCCGAGTTCAACGAGTTCGTGATGCTGTCGAGCCCGGCCTTGCCCATCTTGCGGACGTTGCGCTCGATCACGAGCAGCGCGGCCAGCATCACGAGGAAACCACCGACCGCGACCGCGGTCTCCGAAGTGAACGTGAGCAGCATGATGACCAGACCCACGACGAACGCCAGCACGGCCCACTTGATGGTGCGGGTCGCGTGACGGTAGAGGGTGGTCTCGGAGACCTGCTGCACCAGCGCCGGGTCGGTCGCGGTGAGGTTGGCCTCGATCTCACGCAGAATGCGTTGTTCTTCCTCGGAGAGCGGCATCGCCCTCATTCTCGCGCGTCGCCGGAGTCCCCTCAACGCGGCGGCCGGCGCGGCGCCGGAACGGGGAGGGCCAGGGTGTCCGTCGCGACCGGGTGCCCGCCCGCGGCGCTGGAGCGGTAGGCGAGCTCCACGAGGCGATGGGCGGCGAGCGCCGTGGCGGCGTCGGGCCGGCCCGGGCTCCCGGCGTCGAGCGCGTCGAGGAACGCCTTGGCCGGCGTGGCGTACATCATCAGCGGCACCACGAGCTCGGCCGGGCCCCGGCACCGGTCGGCCCACGCCGGCAGCTCGGTCTCGACGATCTCGGGGCCGGCCGACGTCTCGACGTGCAACGGCCCGAGATGGTCGTCGTCGGCCCAGAGCACCGCGTCCTCGCAGAAGATCTCGAGCCGCCGGGTCGACGGCCGGCTCAGCACCTGGTGCCACACGCTGACGAGGCCGGCGGTCGACCCGTCGGCGAACGCGAACGTCAGGTTCGCGGTGTCGTCGATCCCGGCGAGGCCCGCACCGGCGTGCACCCGGGCGGACACCTCGGCGGGCTCGCCGTGCAGCCAACGCAGCAGATCGACGTCGTGGATCGAGTGCTCGAGCAGCGTCCCCCCTCCCGCGAGCGTGACGTCGCCGCGCCAGGTCGACCCGTAGATGCCCTGCGTCGGGAGGTACTGGTCGTCGCGCATCAGCGTGGCGAGATGACGCCCGTACCGGCCGTCGTGCACGAGCGCCGCGGCGGCGGTGAACACCGGCGCGTACCGGAGCACCAGACCGACCTGGTGCGGGACGGTCGTCAGTAGACCGGCAACGTGCGCGCACTCGTCCCACGTGGGGGCGAGCGGCTTCTCGCAGAACACGGCCAGTCCGCGCTCCACCGCCTGTCCGACCACGGCCGCGTGCGCCGCGGTCCACGTGCACACCCACACGAGGTCCACCCGGTCGAGGAGGTCCTCGACCGACGCGACCGCCACCGCCCCCGGGTGCTGTCGTGCGGTGTTTGCGGCCCGCTCGGCGTCCGAGTCGTACGTCGCGGTGACACATGCGTCCACGAGCCCCGCCTCCACGAGCATCGCGAGCGCGTACGAGTGGACCGTCCCGATGAACCCGCAGCCGACTATCCCGATCCGTCTCATCGGCGTTCCTCAGGTCTCATTGGCGCTCGCCGTCGGCGAGCCGGGCCGGGCCCACCGCGTCGTCGCCGAACCGGTCGCGCACGGCGTCAACCGCTCGTTCCAAGGCGCCGCGTTCGAGGGCGCCGCGGTCCGCCTGGTCGGGCGCGTCGAGCGGCAGAGCCGGCTGGACGGTCGTCGCCTCGGCGAGGTGCGACACCGACACGCCGAGCAGCCGAACGCCCTCCGAGACGTCGATCGGCGCGAGGAGGTCGCGGGCCACCCGACTGATGTCACCGGTCAGGTCGGTGGGGCTCGGCAGTGTGGAAGCTCGGGTAATCGTGCGGAAGTCCGGGAACCGAACCTTGAGCTGCACGGTGCGTGCCGTGCGCGACGCCTTGCGGAGCCGGACTCCGACCCGTTCGGAGAGGCGCGCAACCTCGCGGGCCAGCCCCTCACGGTCGGCGATGTCGCGCGCGAACGTCTCCTCGTGGCCGATCGACTTCACCGGCCGCTCCGGTTCGACCGGCCGGTCGTCCCGGTTCCATGCCAGCGCGTGGAGGTGCGACCCGAGCGACGCGCCCAGAGTCCCGGCCAGCGTGGCTTCGGGAATGCGGGCCAGGTCGCCAATGGTCTCCACGCCGAACCGCTCCAGCCGGCGGTACGTCGCCGGCCCCACCCCCCAGAGGCGTCGCACGGGCAGGGGGTGCAGGAACGCGAGCTCCTCGCCGGGCGTCACCACGAGCAGCCCGTCGGGCTTCGCCAGGTCGCTCGCCAGCTTGGCCAGGAGCTTGGTCGTGGCGACGCCCACCGAGGCGACGAGCCCGGTCTCGTCGCGGACCCGCGCGCGCAACGACAGAGCGATCTCCTCGCCGGTCCCGGCAAGCCGACGCGCGCCTGCGACGTCGAGGAACGCCTCGTCGAGGGCGATCGGCTCCACGAGCGGCGTGACCGAGCGCAGGATCGCCATCACGACCGTGCTCGCGTCCTGGTACGCGTCGAACCGGGGAGCGAGGAACACCGCGTCCGGACAGGCACGCCGCGCGCGCACCATCGGCATCGCGCTCTGCACGCCGAAGCGCCGCGCCTCGTAGCTCGCGGCAGCCACGACACCCCGCGGCCCGAGGCCGCCCACGACGACCGGTCGGCCGCGTAGCCGCGGGTCGGCGAGCTGTTCGACGGAGGCGTAGAAGGCGTCGAGGTCGACGTGCAGGATCGTCGCCGTGGTGCGGACCACGTTCAGGAGACCGACGAGCGGGACACCCGGAGCTCGGCGAAGTTCGAGCCGCGCACCTCGAACTCGAACCGACGCGGCGAGACCGGCGTCCACCGGTCCGTGAGCCACGCGTGGAGCGGCTCGCGCACCCACTGCATGCACGACGCGAGCCGTTCGGCCAGCGCCTCGGGTGGCACGAACGCGGCCTCGACGACGATGCCGTCCGGGTCGGCGACGCGCAGCTCGCCCTCGAAGCTCGCCGCGAGGTGCACCTCGCACCGCATGATCCAGCCGAGGTCCACCGCGATCGCCCGCACCTCGTAGAGCGGTCCTTCCCAACTGCTGACGCGCAGCCCGGTCTCCTCCTCGACCTCGCGCGCCAGCCCCTCGAGGAGCGTGGCGTCGCTCGCGTCGATCACGCCGCCCGGCGTGCTCCAGTCGGACAGCCCGCCGATGCGCTCGTTGCGGACGAGCAGCACGCCGCCCGGGCCCTCGATGACCGCACCGGCCACCAACCACTCCCGCAGTGCCACGACCTCAGTCTGGCACGGAGCCGGCGCTCCGGCGGCGGAAGATCCGGCGGGCCCGGTCGCGCACACCCCACCAGGTCACGAGGAGCAGCGCCTCGACGACGATCCGCGCGGACATCTTCGAGTGCCCGAGGGTTCGGTCGCGAAACGCGATCGGGATCTCCACGATCCGCCCGCCGTTGCGTTGGACGAAATACGCCATCTCCACCTGGAAGCCGTAGCCGTCGGCGCGGACGGAGTCGAGATCGATCTGTTGCAACGCGTGCCGGGTGTAGGCGCGGAAGCCGGCCGTGGCGTCTTGTACGGCGAGGCCGAGCATGAACCGGGCGTAGAGGTTGCCGAAGCGCGAGATGGCCCGGCGCAGCGGTGTCCAGTCCGGGATCGCGCCGCCCGGTACGTAGCGCGAGCCGATCGCGAGCTCGACGCCGTTGCCGAGCGCGCCCACGAGCGACGGCACGACGGCCGGATCGTGCGAGAGGTCGGCGTCCATCTCGATCATGGCCCCGTAGCCGCGGCTGAGCCCGATGCGGAAGCCCGCCCGGTAGGCCGAACCCAGGCCGGACTTCGCCGGACGGCGCAGCACCTCGATCGCACCGAGCTCCTCGCCCAACTTCTCCGCGACGTCCGCGGTACCGTCCGGGCTGCCGTCGTCGACCACGAGGACGTCGACGTCCGGGGCCGCGGCCCGCAACGTGCGGAGCACCGTCTCGACGTTCTCGATCTCGTTGTAGGTGGGCAGCACGAGCAGGGCGCGCACGGCGGCCGAGCCTAACGGCTGGGCTCGGAGCCCGTACGATCGGTTCTCATGGATCCCGAGGCGAACCGCCGCCCGACCCCGGATCCGGCCGGGCCACAACCCGCCACGACTCCCCCGCGCGCTGCGTTCGTGCTGGCCTTCGCGGGTGTCGTCCTCGCCGGCGTGCTCGGCGGGCTGATCGGCTACGGGCTCGTCGACGTCGACTGCGGCGGCGGCTGCGGCGCCCGCTCGGCCGTCGGCGCGGTCGTCGGCGCGGTCGCGGTCGCCGTCGGAGCGGGAATCGTCGCCGTGCTCGTGCTCCGCGCGATGAGCGAATGGAAGCGCCACCGACCCGAGTGATCCTGGCTTGATGGTCGTAGGTCAGACCAGGCCGTGCAGGGCGTCCGCGGCGCGGGCCAGCGCCACGTCGTCCACGTCGAGGTGGGTGACGAAGCGCGTCGTCTCCCGGTCGATCGTGCCGGCGAGCACACCGCGTTCGGCCAACCGGTCGACGACCGCCGCCGGCAGGCGGTCGGACCGTGCGCACACGATGTTGGTACGCACGTCGTCGGGATCCACGCTCCCCGGGAACACCTCGGCGAGGACCTCGGCCAGATGCCGGGCCCGCCGGTGGTCCTCGTCGAGACGTTCGACCATCGTCTCGACGGCGACCACGCCCGCGGCCGCGAGCACGCCGGCCTGGCGCATCGCGCCACCCAACCGTTTCCGTTCGACGGTCGCCGCGTCCACGAACGCACGCGAGCCGGCGAGCACCGATCCGACCGGCGCCGCGAGCGCCTTCGAGAGGCAACACATCACCGCGTCGACGTCGCCGACCAGCGAGCCGGGCGTCACGCCGAGCGCGACCGCCGCGTTCCAGAGGCGGGCCCCGTCGCAGTAGACGGGCAGCCCGGCGTCGCGCGCCACACCGGCCACCGCGGCGATCTCGGCCGCCGACCACGGCCGGCCGTGCGCGGGCATGTGCGTGTTCTCGACCGCGACGAGCGAGACCTCCGGGAAGTGGTGGGACCGGTCCTCGAGTGCGGCCGCCACCACGTCCGCGCGCACCAGGCCGTCGGCGTCGTCGAGACCTCGCAGCCCCACCCCCGCGTTGCGCGGTGTTGCACCGGCTTCGTAGCGCACGAGATGCGCACGCGCCGCGCACAGCACGTCGGTGCCCGGCCGGCCCAGGACCCGCAGCGCGACCTGGTTCGCCATCGTGCCGGAGGGTACGAACAGCGCGGCCTCCTTCCCGAGCACACCCGCCGCGAGCTCCTCGAGGCGACGGACGGTCGGGTCCTCCCCGTAGCCGTCGTCGCCGACCTCCGCGTCCGCCATCGCACGGCGCATCGCGGCCGTCGGTTGCGTCACCGTGTCGGATCGGAGGTCGACGAGCGACTCGACCACCGTCATGCCGCCGGCGCGGGGCCGGGCAGCGGGCGCACGAGCCCTTCCTGGATGACCGTGACCGCGAGCACGCCGTCGCGCCGGAAGATCTCGCCCTGGGCCAGCCCGCGGGCGTGGCCGGCAAACGGGCTGCGCTGGTGGTACAGCAGCCAGTCGTCCACCCGGAACGGGTGGTGGAACCACATCGCGTGGTCGAGGCTCGCCACCTGGTAGTGCTGCCCGTGGTCCGAGATGGCGTGCGGGAGCAGCGCGGTGTTGAGCAAGGTGAGGTCCGACGCGTAGGCGACCACGCACGCGTGCAGCAGCGGATCGTCGCCCAGCGAGCCGTTGGCGCGGATCCACACGTCCTGGTGCGGTGGCCGCGGCGTCGGGTCGAGCCACGACGGCATCGCGTCGACCGGACGCGACTCGATCGGCCGTTCACGGACCAGCCAGTCGGCGAGATCGGGGCCGAACCGGTCGAGGTACGGCTCGATGCGCTCCTGGAACGTCGGAAGCGCTTCGGGTGCGGGCACGTCGGGCATCGGGTCCTGGTGCTCGGGCCCCTGCTCCACGATCTGGAACGACGCCGCGAGGTTGAAGATGGCCCGGCCGTGCTGGATCGCGACGACGCGCCGGGTCGTGAAGCTCTTCCCGTCGCGGATGCGGTCGACCTCGTAGACGATCGGGATGGACGGGTCACCCGGGCGCAGGAAGTACGAGTGGAGGGAGTGGACCGGTCGTCCACCTTCGACCGTGCGGCCGGCCGCGACCAGCGCCTGCGCCGCGACCTGCCCACCGAACACCCGCTGCTGCTGATGCTCGTCGGGGCTGAGGCCGCGGAAGAGGTTGACCTCGAGCGATTCGATGTCCAGCAGGCCGATCAGCTCGTCGAGCGCGTCACCCATGGCCGCGCATGCTACCGGCGGCCCCGCTACATCACCCGAAGAACACGCTGGCCACGTCGAACAGCTTGCGGTCCACGGTCTTGAGCTCCTTCACGCCGTCCTCGATCGGCACGCGCACGACTTCGTTGCCCCGGAGCGCCACCATCTTCCCGAAGTCACCCTCGTGTACTGCGTCGATCGCCTCGATCCCGAACCGGGTGGCGAGCACGCGGTCGTAGGCGGTGGGCGTCCCCCCACGGAGCACGTGACCCAAGATGGTGACCCGCGTCTCGTATCCCGTGCGGCTCTCGATCTCGGTCTGGATCAGGTTGCCGATCCCGCCGAGCCGGACATGGCCGAACTCGTCGAGGTCGCCGGACTGCGTGCTCATCGTCCCCTCGACGGGAACCGCGCCCTCGGCCACCACCACGATCGAGAATCCCGCGCCGCGGCGGTGACGGTGCTTGATGCGCTCGCACACCTCGGCGATGTCGAACGGCTCCTCGGGGATCAGGATGATGTCGGCGCCACCGGCGAGGCCCGCGTACGTGGCGATCCACCCGGCGTGCCGGCCCATCACCTCGCACACCATGACCCGGTCGTGGCTCTCCGCGGTCGTGTGCAGCCGGTCGAGCGCCTCGGTGGCCACCTGCACCGCGGTGTTGAACCCGAACGTGAAGTCCGTGGCCGAGAGGTCGTTGTCGATCGTCTTGGGGACCCCGACGACGTTCACCCCCTCCTGCGAGAGCCGCCACGCGACGCCGAGGGTGTCCTCCCCGCCGATCGTGATCAGTGCGTCGAGGCGTTCCGACGCCAGCGTCTCCAACACCCGCTCGGCACCCTCCTCGGTCTTGTACGGGTTGGCCCGTGCGGTGCCGAGGATCGTGCCACCCCGGTGCAGCAGCCCGCGCGTGCTCTCGATGGTGAGGTCGAGGGCTTCGCCGTCCATCACGCCGCGCCACCCGTGGCGGAAGCCGACGAGGTTGTGACCGAACTCGCCCTCACCCTTGCGCACGACGGCACGGATCACGGCGTTCAGGCCCGGGCAGTCGCCGCCGCCGGTCAGCATCCCGATTCGCATGACGTCCTCCAAGTCTCGACCGCCACCATCCTGCCGTACCCGCGCCCGCTTCACCGGGAACTCCGGCCGGCCTTGCCGGCGCCCGGATAACCTGCGGTCGTGAACCGGGCCACGCGGCGCGCCAAGGTCTCCCACGCCATCCTCCCGCTGCTCGAGGACGGCGAGCGGGTGCTCGAGTGGGGACCGGTCTGGATCGCCCGGCCTCGCCCGCGTGTGCCGGTCGTCGTGTTGAAGCGCACCCTGCTCGGCATGGCCGTCACCGACCGCAGGTGGTTCGTGGTCGACCAGCCGCGCCGGCGCCGGTCCGCGACGCGCGACGTCGTCCTGGTCGCGCACCACGACGCGTGCCGGCTCGTGCGGTACCGGGGCTGGACTCCCATGCTGCACGTCCAGGTCCGCCGCCCCGACGGGCGGCGACTCGTCGCCGAGTTCCGGCCCCGCGATCGTCCCGTCGGCCACCTCCTCGCCGCGTCCCTGTCCCCGAGCGCGGTCCGGGGCCGCCCGGCGGCCGGCATCCCCGAGGCCGGCATCCCCGAGGCCGGCATCCCCGAGGCCGGCATCCCCGAGGCCGACATCCCGACCGAGGAGGTCCCGGTGGTCACCGCGGGGGAAGAACCGGGAACGGCCACGAACGGAACCGGGGTGCCGCCATCGCCGTCGTGATCGCGATCGACGCGGGGACGACCGGCGTGCGCGCCTATGCCGTCGACGAGCGGGGCCGGCCCCGCGGCTGGTCCTACCGAGAGTTCCCGCAGTACTTCCCGCAGCCGGGTTGGGTCGAGCACGACGCGTCCGAGATCTGGGACGCCGTGCTGGCCACGCTCGCCGACGTGCGGGCGCGCGTCGAGGCCGACGGCGAGACGGTCGCCGCGATCGGGATCACCAACCAGCGGGAGACCGTCGTGGTTTGGGACCGCGCCACGGGCCGGCCGGTACACCACGCGCTCGTGTGGCAGGACCGTCGCACCGCGGCGCGCTGCGACGAGCTACGCGTCGCGGGGCACGAACCCGCCGTGCGCGCCGCGACCGGTCTCGTGCTGGACCCGTACTTCTCGGCCACCAAGCTGGGATGGCTCTTCGAGCACGGGCTGGCGAACGCGGACGTCGCGTTCGGCACGGTCGACTGTTGGATCCTCTGGAACCTCACCGGCGGGCCCGAGGGCGGGGTGCACGCCACCGACGCCTCGAACGCGAGCCGCACGCTGCTCTACGACATCGGCGCCCTCGCTTGGTCGCCCGAGCTCTGCGAGCTCTTCGGCGTCCCCGGGTCCGTGCTGCCGGCCGTCGCACCGAGCAGCGGCCGCTTCGGGACGACCGCGCCCGACCGCGCCGCCGGGCTGCGCGTACCCGTGAGCGGGATAGCGGGCGACCAGCAGGCCGCCCTGTTCGGCCAGGCGTGCTTCCGCCCGGGCATGACGAAGAACACCTACGGAACGGGCTCGTTCGTGCTCATGAACGTGGGCCCGGTGCGGCCCGCACCGACCGAGGGACTGCTCACCACCGTCGCGTGGCAACTGGGCGGCGAGACCACGTACGCACTCGAGGGCGCCGTCTTCGTCACCGGCGCCGCGGTCCAGTGGCTACGCGACGGGCTGGAGATCATCGCCGACGCGGCGGAGACCGAGCCGCTCGCCGCGAGCGTCCCCGACACGGGCGGCGTGTACGTCGTGCCCGCGTTCACCGGGCTCGGCGCGCCCTACTGGGACCCGTACGCGCGCGGCGCCATCTTCGGTCTGACCCGCGGCAGCACCCGGGCGCACCTCGCGCGCGCCGTCGTCGAATCGATGGCCTGGCAGACGCGCGACGTCGTCGAGGCGATGACCGCGGCGAGCGGGACCACGATCACGGACCTGCGTGCAGACGGCGGCGCGTCCGCCATGGACCTGCTCTGCCGGTTCCAGGCCGACGTGCTCGGTGTCACCGTTCGCCGGCCGGCCGTGTTGGAGACCACCGCGCTCGGTGCCGCGTACCTCGCCGGACTCGCCGAGGACGTCTGGCCGTCTCCCGAGGACGCGGCCGCGTCGTGGGCGCAGGAGGCGGAGTTCGCGCCGTCGATGGCAGCCGAGGAGGTCGCGCGGCGCGCCACCGAGTGGCATCGCGCGGTCGAGCGGTCGCGCGGCTGGGCGCGCGACTGATCCGCGCACCGGCGCGGGACGCGCGGCCGCTTCAGCCGAGCTTGGTGAGCGCGCGCTTGATCCCGCGCACGGCCTGACCGATGCGCTGCTCGTTCTCGATGAGTGCGAAACGCACGAAGCCCTCGCCGCCCGGCCCGAACCCGACACCGGGCGACACTGCGACCTTCGCGTCGTTCACCAGCAGCTTGGAGAGCTCGAGGCTGCCGAGCTCGGCGTACGGTTCGGGGATCGGCGCCCAGACGAACATCGTCCCCTTCGGCTTCTCGATGTGCCAACCGATGCGATCGAGCCCTTCGACCAGAGCGTCGCGCCGCCCGAGGTAGATCTCGTTGATCTCCTTCGGGTAGCCCTGCGCCTCGTTCATCGCGACGGTCGCCGCGATCTGGATGGGCTGGAACGTGCCGTAGTCGAGGTAGCTCTTGAGCTGGTACAGCGCGTGGACGACCTCCGCGTTCCCCGCGAGGAACCCCATGCGCCACCCGGCCATCGAGAACGACTTGGTCAACGTGTAGAGCTCGACCGCGATGTCCTTCGCGCCCGGGACCTGGAGGATCGACGGCGGGTCGTAGCCGTCGAAGCCGAGCTCCGAGTAGGCGAAGTCGTGCACCAGCAGGACCTCGTGCTCCTTGGCGAACGCCACGATGCGCGCCATGAAGTCGAGATCCACGCACGCGGTCGTCGGATTGTGCGGGAACGAGAGCACGATGACACGGGGCCGGGGCCAGCAGTCCTCCCACGCCTCGAGCAGGTTGGCGAAGAAGTCGTGGTCGGGCCCGAGCCGCACGTGGCGTACCTCGGCACCGGCGAGGATCGGGCCCCAGATGTGGATCGGGTAGGAGGGGCTCGGCACCAGTGCGCTGTCGCCCGGGCCGACGAGCACCCACATGAGGTGAGAGAATCCCTCTTTGGCACCGATCGTCGCGCAGACCTCGCTCTCGGGGTCGAGCTCGACGTTCCAGCGCCGCCGGTAGAGATCGCAGAGCGCGCCCCGCAGGTTCGGGATGCCGCGGCTCGTCGAGTACCGGTGGTTGCGCGGGTTGCGGACGGCCTCGGCGAGCTTCTCGACCGCGACGTCGGGCGACGGGATGTCGGGGTTGCCGAAGCCGAGGTCCACGATGTCCTCGCCGGCCCGGCGCGCCTGCATCTTCAGCTCGTTGATCGCGGCGAAGACGTAGGGCGGCAGGGCGTTGATCCGGCGGAACTCCATCCCCGCACGGTACCAGCCGGTTTCCGGGCGCCACCTATGATTCCCCGCCCATGGGCTCCGGCGAAGGCGCGGTCCGCGCCGTGCTTCTCGACGTCGGCGGCGTCTTCTTCCTCCCCGACCCCGAGCACGTCGTCGGGGCATGTTCCCGGGGTGGCGTCGAGGTGGACCCGGCAACGTTGCCGCGCGCCCACTACGAGGGTGCCTCGTGCTTCCACGTCGACTACGAGGGCGAGCTCCCGTGGAACGAGCTCTGGGAGGAGTACCTGGACTCGTACATGGCGGGGATGGGAGTCCCGCGCGAGTCGCGCCCCGAGGTCAAGGAGCACCTCGAAGCGGAGTTCGCGACGGCGGCGCTGTGGTGCTGGGAGATCCCCGGAGCGCTCGACGGCCTGCGCGCGCTGGCCGCGACGGGCGTGAAGCTCGGCATCGTCTCGAACGCCGACGGACTCATCGGCGAGCGGCTCCGCGAAGGCGAGATCCTCCAGGTCGGGCCCGGCCCGGGGATCGAGGTCGCCACGCTGATCGACTCCGGCGCGGTCGGCGTCAACAAGCCCGACCCGCGCATCTTCCAGATCGCGCTCGACGCGCTCGACCTGGCGGCCGACCAGGTGCTCTACGTGGGCGACATGCCCGGCATCGACGTCGTCGGCGCCCGCGCCGCCGGCATCAAGCCTCTCCTCATGGACCCCTTCGCGCTGCACGTGGACGCCGACTACGACCGCGTCGCGAGCCTCGCCGAGGTCGCCGCCCTCGTCACGTAACGCTCGTTCAACCCGTCGGCGCACGCCACTCCTCCGGTGGTTCGAGCTTCGTGCCGTCGGGACGCCGGAACTCGAGGCGCCGGTCCGGTCCGCGCGTGATCTTCCACCCTCGTTCGTGTACGAGATGGTGATGGTGCGAGCAGAGCAGGACCAAGTTCGTGAGATCCGTTGCTCCCCCGTCCGACCAGGGCACGAGGTGATGGGCGTCGCACCAGCCGGGTGGCCGGTCGCAGCCGGGGAACACGCAGCCGCGGTCGCGCACGACGAGCGCACGCCGCTGCGCGGCGGAGGGCACCCGGATCGAGCGCCCGGCGTCGAGGATCTCTCCCCCGGCGCCGGTCACGACGGCCGCGATCGACGCGTTGCAGAGCAGCCGGCACGTGGACGCGCCATGGAGCACGCTGCCGAAGTCCGTCGTTCCCCCACGATGGTTCTCGACGTCCTCGGCCCGCACGACGATCGTGATGCTGGGCCGGGGCGGCGCACCGCCGTCGTGCGCCGTCGAGGCGCGGCGCGCCATCTCGATCAGCGCGTCGGCCCGCCGCTGTGCCGGTGGCACGGCTTCGCCGAGCGTCGGGTCCACCTCCGCGTCCCGGGACCGGGCCCGCCAGAGCTCGTCGCCGATGGCTTCCAGGGCGTCATGGACCATTGCCCCTGATGCTGCGTCGAGCTTGCCCTGGAGCACCCAGGTGCCGTCCAGCGTCGCCGCCATCCGGAGGAACCGCGTCGCCCGGTCTGCCGCGTCGTCGTGGGTACCGTCGGCGTCGGCGAGCTCTCGCCACCGCCGCATCAACCGGGCGAACGAGTCGACCGGCAGGGTCTGCGCGTGCCCGACGAGCATCGCCTCGTCGCGTGCCAGCGCCTCCTCGGTCGCGGGCGTCCGCGCCGCGGCCAGCAGCGCCGCACTCTCGAACGGCAGGCTGCCCTCGACCATGGCCGCTTCGAGCACCGGAAGGTGCCGAGACACCCGGGCCGTGCGCACGCGTCGACGGGCCGCCGCGCCGCTCATCCGCCCTTGGTGCGCCATCCACGCCGGCGTCGACGACGCTCCGTCGAGGCCGTGCAGATCGCGGCTCTCCAGCTCGGCCACCAGACGGGTGGACAGGCCATCCAGCAGCGCCCGCAGCCGCTCGATCGTGACGACACCACCGGTCACCTCGGCGTCGGTCGACTGCCGCGGGTCGATGCCCGCCGCCGCCCGCAGCTCCTGTTCTACCCGCCCAAGTCGATCGAACATATGTTCGCATCATAAAGGTTGGACGCGTCCGCGTCAAGGGGTTCGGGGATTACGGAGCGAGGCGGCTACGAAGTCGGCTTGTCGCTTCCGACGATCCACATGGCGAAGAACTGCGAACCGCCGCCGTAGGCGTGGCCGAGGGCCTTGCGGGCGTCGGCCACCTGGTGCTCGCCGGCCATCCCGCGTACCTGGAGCGCCACCTCGGCGAAGCGCAGCATGCCGGACGCGCCGATCGGGTTCGACGAGAGCACGCCGCCCGACGGGTTCCACGGGATGTCGCCCTCGAACGCGGTCGCACCCTGCTCGGTGAGCTTCCAGCCGTCGCCCTCGGCGCAGAACCCGAGGTTCTCGAGCCACATCGGCTCGTACCAGCTGAACGGCACGTACACCTCCGCGCACGCGAGGTCCTCACGGGGATTCGTTACCCCGGCCTGGCGGTACACGTCGGCCGCGCAGTCGCGTCCCGCGCGCGGGTTCACCTGGTCGCGGCCGGCGAACATGGTCGGCTCGCTACGCATCGCGTGGCCGTGGATCCATGCCGGAGGCCTCGGTGCGGCGTCGGCCACCTGCTCGCTGCCGATCACCATCGCGCACGCGCCGTCGGACGACGGGCACGTCTCGAGGTACCGCAGCGGCTCCCACAACATCGGCGAGTCCTCGACCATCTTCATGTCGATCTCGGGGAGGTGCAGGTGGGCGTACGGGTTGCGCAGCGCGTTCTTGCGGTCCTTCACGGCCACCATCATCCCGATGTGGTCGGGGGCATCCGAGCGCGTCATGTACGCGCGGATCAGCGGCGCGAAGTAACCACCGGCACCGGCCACGAGCGGTGCGGTGAACGGCATCGGCACGGTGAGGCCCCACATGGCGTCGCTCTCGGACTGCTTCTCGTACGCGACCGTCAGCACACGTTCGTAGATGCCACCCTGCACCAGTCCGGCGGCCACCAAGGCCGTGGAGCCGCCGACGCTCCCCGCGGTGTGCACGCGCATCATCGGCTTGCCCACCGCACCGAGCGCGTCCGCGAGATAGAGCTCGGGCATCACGACGCCCTCGAACATGTCGGGCGCCTTGCCGATCACGACCGCGTCGATGTCGGCCCACGTCATCTCGGCGTCCTCGAGCGCGCGCAACGCGGCCTCACGCACCAACCCGGCCATCGACACGTCGGCTCGCACCGCCGCGTGCCGCGTCTGGCCGACGCCGACGACCGCCGCGCGACGCTCGCTCATCGCTGTGCCTCCTGACGCCTCCGGCGTCGGGCCGGCCGGCCACGCTCGCTGCTCGGCGGGATACCCGCCTCGCGACGCTCACTCATCGCTGTGCCTCCTGACGCCTCCGGCGTCGGGCCGGCCGGCCACGCTCGCTGCTCGGCGGGATACCCGCCTCGCGACGCTCACTCATCGCTGTGCCTCCTGACGCCTCCGGCGTCGGGCCGGCCGGCCACGCTCGCTGCTCGGCGGGATACCCGCCTCGCGACGCTCACTCATCGCTGTGCCTCCTGACGCCTCCGGCGTCGGGCCGGCCGGCCACGCTCGCTGCTCGGCGGGATACCCGCCTCGCGACGCTCACTCATCACTCTCCCTCCATCACGCAGACGAGGTTCTGTTGCAGGCACGGGCCGGAGCTGGCGTGCGCGAGCGCGCGACCCGCGCCGCCGTGCATGATCCGCGAGGCCGCCTCGCCGATGCGCACGAGGCCGGTCGCCATGATCGGGTTCGTCGCGAGCGGGCCGCCCGAGGGGTTGACGGTCACGCCGTCGAGGCCGAGCGCGTCGCGCAGGATGAGCTCCTCGTGACTGAACTGCGCGTGCAGCTCGGCGACGTCGGGCGTGCCGCCGAACACGCCGGCCTTCTCCCCCGCCAACGCGGTCGACGACGAGACCGCGAGGTCGCGTGCCCCGATCGAATGCGTCTCGATGCGGTGGTCGATGCCGCGGATCCATGCCGGCTGCTTCGACACCCGCCGCGCGAGGTCGCCGGCCGCGAGCACGATCGCCGCCGCACCGTCGGTGACCGGCGGGCAGTCCGCGTCACGCAGCGGCGACGCCACGGTCGGCTCGGCGAGGACCTCGTCGATCGAGCGGTTCTCGGCCCGCACCGCGTTCGGGTTGTCGAGCGCGTCCTCGAGGGAGCGGACGACCACCTCGGCGAGGTCCCGCTCGGTGCGCCCCGACGTCGAGAGGTGCGCGCGGGCCTGCAACGCCGCCAGCGACACGGTGTCGGGCCAGAGCGGAGCGAGGTAGTACGGGTCGAGCTGGAGCGTGAGGATCTCGCGCACGTCGCCGAGCGACGACTTGCCGAAGCCGTACACGAGCGCCGAGTCCACGTCGCCGTGCTGCAAGCGAACCCACGCCTCGTACAGCGCCCACGCGGCGTCCATCTCCACGTGGCTCTCGCTCACGGGCGGCCACGCGCCGATCGCGTCCAGCGCGGACACGAACGAGAACGGGGCACCGATGAGGTAGTCGCAACTCCCGGAGCACACGAACCCGAGGTCTTCGCGCGCGATCCCCGACTGCTCGACGGCTTCGCTCACCACCGGCATCAGGATCTCGACCTCGTTGTGCGCGGTGTCGGCGCTCAGGTGCCTCGACTGCGCGAACGCGACGATCGCCACGTCTCTCATCAGATGTAGTCCTTCACGATCGTCGCCCTCACTCGACGCCGGGATACCCGGCGTCGGCCTACCGGCCCGTTCGGGACTCCGTGCTCGCTCGACTTCGCTCGCTCGCCGCGCATCAGATGTAGTCCTTGTAGGTCTCGTAGGCGGCGTCCGGTTCGCCGGTGGGCTTGAACCACTTGATGCTGCGCTGGTCGGCGATGACCTCGTCGGCCCACACCGTCTCGACGCGCATCCCCATACGCACTTCCTTGGCCGGCACCTCGGCGATGAGGCCGAAGAACGCGATGTCGGCGCCGTCGAGCAGCACCTGCGCACACACGTACGGGATCTCGGGGGCGAGGTCGGAGAAGGCGATGTTGACGACGCAGAACGTCGTGACGGTTCCCCTCGGCCCGACCTCCACCTCCTGGTCGGTCGGCACGCCGTGGATCGGGCACGAGCCGCGTGGTGGCACGTACACCTTCCGGCACACCGGACAGCGCTGCCCGAGGATCCTCCTCTGCGCGATCCCCTTCAGGAACCGGGACGCCGCGGCCCCGGCGGCGACGTCGAAGTCGAGCCGTATCGGCGCCGACATGATCGTGACCGGCTCGGCCGGCGCCGCCCCCGGCGCGTCGGTCATGACTTCCCCTCCGGCACGAAGCACTCGATGTCCTTCACGTGGCCGACGCGCTCGGCGCGCCATCTCGGCGTCACCCGCATGCCCGTCGCCATCGCGGCCGCGCTCCCCGTGTCGACCGCGTGGAGCATCGCGGTGTCCGCGCCGTCGAGGCGGATGAGCGCCCAGGCGAACGGCCGGTCGAGGGGGTGCTTCGGCCTCGGCGAGGCGATCCACGTCCACGTGGTGACGACGCCGCCGGGGCCGACCTCGACCGGGTCGCCGGCGGGCTCGCTCGTGACCGGGTCGTACTCGGTCGGCGGCACGAGCACGCGACCGTCGGCGAGCTTCACGCCCTCGATCCGCCCGTCGCGCAAGCAGGTCAGGAAGCGCGAGATCACGGGACCGAGCGAGCGCTTGTACCCGCCGGGGAACTCGAGCACGTGATGGGCGACGAACTCGTCGGACATGCGGTCTCCTCGTGATCGCCCGCGCCCCGCTAGATCGCGCGGTCTCGGCCTTCCCAGTAGGGATCGCGCAACTTGCGCTTGTAGAGCTTGCCGTTCGGATCGCGGGGCATCGCGTCGATGAAGTCGATGGTCTTGGGCCACTTGTACTTGCCGAGGCGCCCCTTCAGGTGTTCGAGGATGTCGGCCGCGAGCTCGGGGCTCGGTTCGACGCCCTCGTTCGGCTCGACGACGGCCTTGATCTGCTCGCCCCAGTCGTCGTCGGGGATGCCGAACACGGCGGCGTCGGCCACCTGCGGGTGCGACAGGATCTCGCCCTCGATCTCGGCGGGGTAGATGTTCACGCCGCCCGAGATGATCATGTCGCTCTTGCGGTCGTTGAGGAAGAGGAACCCGTCCTCGTTGAGGTAGCCGATGTCGCCGACGGTGAAGAAGCCCTCGAGATGGCTGGCCTTCGTCTTCTCCGGGTCGCCCTTGTACTCGAAGCCCGGCGCGTCCATCTTCATGTAGATGGTGCCAGGCGTGCCCGCCGGTACCTCGGCCAGCGCGTCGTCGACGATCTTCAGTTGCGTGATCGGCCACGCGTTGCCGACCGTACCCGGGTACTTCAGCCAGTCCTGGGGCGTCGCCACCGTGCCGCCGCCTTCGGTGGCGCCGTAGTACTCGTAGATGACCGGGCCCCACCAGTCGAGCATCTTGCGCTTGGTGTCGATCGGGCACGGCGCGGCCGCGTGGATCGCGCAGCGCATCGAGGAGACGTCGTACCTGTTACGCACGTCCTCGGGCAGCGCGAGCATGCGGTGGAACTGCGTGGGCACCATGTGGGTGTGGGTGACCCGGTAGCGCTCGACGAGCCGCAGGGTCTCCTCGGCGTCCCACTTGTCCATGCACACGACGGTGTGGCCGGCGTGGATGGAGTTGCCGCCGAAGTTGGTGACCGCGGTGTGGTAGTTCGGCGACGTGAGCAGGTGCACGTTGCCGTCCTGGGGCACGATCCCGAAGAGCATCAGGAACAACGCCCTGAGCTCGGCGTTGGTGTCGGGATCGACCTCGGGCAACGCCCGCTTCACGCCCTTCGGGCGCCCCGTGGTGCCCGACGTGTAGTGCATCGTGTCGCCCGAGCGGCGCTCGGGCGGCAACGTGGCCGGCTGCCCCTCCTTCACCGCGTCGTAGCTCGAGAAGCCGTCGATCGACCCCGCCACGGCGAGGCGGCCTTCCTTCGGGAAGCCGAGCTCCTCGGCGGCGGCGATCCCGATGTCGGCGAAGCGCTCGTGGACGACGAACGCCTTCGCCTCGCAGTCGTCGACGATGTAGGCGATCTCCGGGCCCGTCAGGTGGAAGTTGATCGGCGTGACCCGCCACCCGGCCTGGCCGGCCGCAAGGTAGACCTCGAAGGGGACGATCCCGTTGGGGAGCACCGTCGCGATGCCGTCGCCGTGGCGGAGACCGAGCGCCCGAAGCCCGTGCACGAGCTGGTTCGAGCGGGCGAAGACCTCACCGGCCGAATACTCGGTTCCGTCGGGATCGACGATCGCCGGGTAGGACGGATCCTCCTGCGCGTAGTGCCAGAACCCTCCGGCCATGCCGCCGTCCCCTCACTCGTTCACGGAACCGGGTGGCACCGCGGGCCCCCACGGGTACCGCGACACGGCCCGGTTCGGGGTTCGGTGCCAAGTAGAACACGTTCTCGTTACCGGTCGCAAGACGGCACCGGGTTTCGGCTCGCGCGGATTGGGAAGGACGGCGCGGTTTCCGGGGGCTAGCGCTACTTCGGACGTGCGTCATACGCTATGGGCGTATGTCTCGGCTTTCGCTGGGTAGGCAAGCGGCATGATTCACCCGTCCCCGACATTCGTGTCGGCGGTGGTCGTCGACATCGCGGCGGTGGTCCTCGAAGGACTCGCGACCCGCCGCCGTGGGCGCCGCGTCCCGGGCACCGCCGCCCACGAGCCGTCGAACGCGGCGGAACCGGACGCGTCGCACGAGATACCGCGCTTCGACGCGCGCGATGCACTCGCCAGCTGCGGGACGGCCGTGGTGAGCCTCGCGCCGCTCGCGGTGATCAACGCCGCGATGCTCGCGCTCGCCTCGTTGCTGTGGAGCGCGCGACTGTTCGACCTCGGCACCCACTGGCTTGCCTGGTGCGTCGCCATCCTCGGATGGGACTTCCTCTTCTACTGGGAGCACCGGTGGGAGCACCGCGTCCGGTTCCTGTGGGCGGGTCACGTCACCCACCACTCGAGCCGCCGGTTCAACTACACCACCGCGATACGGCAGTCGGGCACGGCGTGGCTGGCGGCGGTGCTGTACCCGATGCTGGCGCTGGTCGGCGTGCGCATCCCGCTGATCCTCGTCGCCGGAGTGGTCAGTCGGAGCTACCAGTTCTTCCTGCACACCGAGTTCGTGAGCTCGTTGCCCGAGTGGTGGGGCGTCTGCCTCAACACGCCGTCCTTCCACCGCGTGCACCACGCGTCGAACCACCAGTACCTCGACAAGAACCTCGCGGGCATGTTCATGTGGGACCGCTGCTTCGGCACGTTCGAGCCGGAGCGGGAACCCGTCCAGTACGGCATCGTCCACAACGTCGACACCTACAACCCGCTGCGGCTCGCCTTCCACGAGTACGTCGACATCGCCCACGACGTGCGCTCGGCCCGGGGTTGGCGTACGCGCATCGGATACGTGCTCCGCCCACCGCTCTGGATGCCGGCCGTGCTGGCGCCGCCGGCGCCCGCGCGGTAACGGGAGGCCGGGTCGGCGGCCGGCGACGCCGGCCTCAAAGAGCGGCGCCGCCCGGCGTGAACGTCACCGGCATGTGCTTGATGCCGTTGATCAGGTTCATCCGGAGGCGCTCGACCGGCCCGGCGAGCTCCATGTCGGGGATGCGCCAGAGTAGCTCCTCGAACAGCACCTGGATCTCGAGCCGGGCCAGGTTGGCGCCGAGGCAGTGGTGCGGGCCCCGCCCTCCGAACGCGACGTGCTCGTTGGGCGTGCGGCCCACGTCGAACGCCTCGGGATCGGGGAACTGGTCCTCGTCACGGTTGGCGGCGGGGTACCAGAGCGTGACCTTCTCCCCCGTCGCGATCGGCACGCCGCGGATCTCCGTGTCACCCGTCGCCGTGCGCCGGAAGTAGTTCACGGGCGACACCCACCGCAGCATCTCCTCGACCGCGCTCGGCAACAACGAAGGATCGGCCAGGAGCCGCGCACGCTGGTCCGGATGCTCGATGAGCGCGAGCATCCCGCCGGTGATGAGGTTGCGGGTCGTCTCGTTGCCGGCGACCGCGAGCAACAGGAAGAACAGGTTGAACTCGAGCGGGTCGAGGCGCTCGCCGTCGACCTCGCCCGTCAACAGCGCGGTGACGACGTCCTCCTGCGGGTCGGCCATGCGCTTGCGGGCCAGCGCCTCGGCGTAGGCGTAGAGCTCCATGCCGGCCGTCTCGGCGTTCACGCCGTATTCGGGGTCCTCGGCACCGACCATGCGGTTGGACCAGTCCCTGACCATCCCGCGGTCATCCGCCGGGATCCCCAGCAGCTCGGCGATGACGATCAGCGGCAGGTCGGACGACACCTCGGTGACGAGGTCGATGGACCCGCGGTCGATCACACCGTCGACGATGTCGCGCGCCGCGACGCGGATGTTCTGTTCGATCGAGCGGATGTGCCTCGGCGTGAACATCCGGCTCACCAGGAGCTTCAAACGGGTGTGCCGCGGTGGGTCCTGATTGAGCATCATCAGCTCGACGCCGCCCGCGAGCGGTTCGATCATCGTGCCGCCGAGGTTGGAGGAGAACGTCGCCGGGTCGCGCTCGACGGCCATGACGTCGTCCCACTTCGTCACGATCCAGAAGCCGTCGCCGTCGGCCTCGACGTGATCGAACCAGGCCACCGGATGCTCGCGTCGCAGGAACGCGAAGTACTCCCACGGCGGGCCGTCGAGGAACGTGCGACGATCGGAGAGGTCGACGTCGGCGATCTGCACGGGCTCCCCCATCGGACGGTGGTCGGCCGTCACCGTACCTCGGCCGGGGCCGGCACCGAGCGGCGGAACGGGTACGCGAGCCGGGCGACGAGCAGGCAGGTGGCGACCACCGCGACCGTCCCCAACCCGACGAGCACCCACCGCCGCGCCTCGCGCTTCGGGGACGCCGACGCCGCGATTTGCGGCAACCGGGTCGCGGCACTCGACGGTGGACTCCGGGACACGCTCCGCTCCATGGGACGTGCGGCCGGGACGCTCCGGGGGCGCCCACGGGATGCAACAGGATACGGTGTGGCAGTGCCCTACAGCCGAGCCGAGATGGAAGAGGCCTTCGCCCACTGGCAGCGCGTCGCCCGCGAGTCGGGCGACGCACGCGACTGGAACGCATGGGCCGACCTGTTCACCGAGGACGCGACCTACGTCGAGCACCTCTACGGCGAGTTCCACGGCCGGGAGGCGATCCGGGCCTGGATCACCGAGACCATGTCGACACCGCCCGGCCTCGACATGCCCCACTTCCCGATCGAGTGGTACGTGATCGACGAGGGCCGCGGGTGGGTGCTCTGCTGCGTGCAGAACCGGATGCGCGACCTCGGTGACGGCGCCGTGTACCAGGCCCCCAACTGGACGCTGCTGAAATACGCCGGCGACCACCAGTGGAGCTACGAGGAGGACATCTACAACCCCAACGAGTTCGGCGAGATGCTCGGGAGGTGGGAACGGGCGCGCGCCGCCGCCGAAGGCTGACGGGCGCCGACCTACGACTCCGGCGTGAACTTCACCGGCATGCGCGTGATCCCGTTGATGAGCGTCGAGTGCAGATGCTCCACCGGCCCGGCGAGCTCGACGTCGGGAAGCCGGGTGAGGATCTCCTCGAACATGACCTTGATCTCGAGCTTGGCGAGGCTCGCGCCCAGGCAGTAGTGCGGACCGCGGCCCCCGAACGCGATGTGCTCGTTCGGCGTGCGCCCGACGTCGAATCGCTGGGCGTTGGGGAACTTGTCCTCGTCGCGGTTCGCCGCGCCGTACCAGATGGTGACCTTGTCACCCTTCTTGATCTGCTTGCCGCGCAGCTCGGTGTCGCCGGTGGCCGTGCGGCGGAAGTACTGCACGGGCGAGACGTAACGGAGCATCTCGTCGACCGCGGAGTTCATCATCCCCGGGATGTCGGCCATGAGCCGGGCCCGCTCCTGCGGGTGCTCGATCAACGCGAGCATCCCGCCGGAGATCAGGTTGCGGGTCGTCTCGTTCCCTGCCACCGCGAGCAGCATGAAGAACACGTTGAACTCGATGTCGGAGAGCTTCTCGCCCTCGAGCTCCTTGGTCACGAGCTGGGTCACGATGTCGTCGAGCGGCCTTGCCTTGCGCTCGTCGGCGAGAGTCTGCGCGTACGTGTAGATCTCGAGCGCGGCGGCCATGGCGTCGTCGATGCCCTTGCCGTAGACGGGATCGGTGCGGCCCAGCATCCGGTTCGACCACTCGAAGACCTTGTAGCGGTCCTCCTGGGGCACGCCCATGAGGTCCGCGATGACGACGAGCGGAAGCTCCGCCGCGAACGAGCGAACAAAGTCCGCCTCGCCCTTCTTCGCCACGTCGTCGACGATCGCGGTCGCGGCCCGCCGGATGCTCGGCTCGAGGGAGGCGATGACCTTCGGCGTGAACCCGCGCGCGACGAGCATGCGCAGCCGCGTGTGCTGCGGCGGGTCCTGGTTGATCATCATCAGCTCGGTCCCGTCGCCCGGCTCCTCGAGCATCGCGCCGCCGATCGCGGACGAGAAGGTCTTGACGTCTCGTTCGATCGCGATCACGTCGTCGAACTTCGTGCAGACCCAGAACCCGGGCGGGAACTCGCCGTCGTTCGGAAGCCAGTAGACGGGCTCGTTGTCGCGCAGCCAGGTGAAGAACTCGTGGGGCGGGCCCGCGGCGTAGATGGAGGGGTCGGCGAGGTCGGCGAACGGCGTGGTGGGCATGGCGGCTCCCGGGCGGCGGCGAACGCCGGCCACGATAGCCGCAATCGACGCGAAGGTAGAATTGGTTCTACTTTTGGCTCCGCTCCCCGACTGCCACCCGACTGGCCCGACCCGATCGCCTGGAGACGAGAGATGCCCGAGACCCTGCCCATGTCCACCGACCACTGCATCGTCGAGCGCGACGGCCACGTGGTGACGCTCACGATGAACCGGCCGGAGGCGAGGAACGCGCTCAGCCCCGACATGATCGTCGGGCTCGCCGACGGCTTCG
Source organism: Acidimicrobiia bacterium (assembly GCA_046331155.1). Lineage (GTDB taxonomy): Bacteria > Actinomycetota > Acidimicrobiia > IMCC26256 > CAWATG01 > JAXLRK01. Next base: position 1,653,587 of record JAXLRK010000001.1, on the reverse strand, counting down.
AGTACGTGGACCACGAGCCCGAGGTCCGCTGCGCCATCCTCACCGGTGCCGGGGGCACGTTCAGCTCCGGCGCCGACCTCAAGGCCATGTCGAACCCGTCGCGCAGCGAGCACGTCCAGAAGCGGTTTGCGGAGGTACCGAACATCCACTGGAAGGCGTTGCTCCGCGACTACCGCCTCAGCAAGCCGCTCATCGCCGCGGTCGAGGGCTACGCCGTCGCCGGCGGCACCGAGATGTTGCAGGGCACCGACATCAGGATCGCGGCGGAGACCGCGATCTTCGGCGTGTGGGAGGCCCGGCGGGGCCTGTTCCCCCTCGGCGGGTCGGCGGTGCGGCTCCCCCGGCAGATCCCCTACACGCTCGCGATGGACATCCTCCTGTCCGCCCGAGCGGTCACCGCACTCGAGGCGCAGCAGATCGGACTCGTCGGTCGGGTCGTCCCCGAAGGGCAGGCCCTGAGCGTCGCCCGGGCGGTCGCGGAACAGGTCGCGGCATGCGGACCGCTGTCGACCCAGGCGATCCTGCGCACCTGGCGCGAGACCGAAGGCATGTCCGACCACGAGGCGATGCAGTACCAGGACAAGATCGGCTGGGAGGTGTTCGCGAGCGAGGACGCCCAGGAGGGCCCGCGCGCGTTCGCCGAGAAGCGCCCGCCTGCGTTCAAGGGCCGCTGAGGGCGTGCACGAGTTCTCCGACGCGATCCGGTCGTTCGTCTCGCCCGAGCGGCGCGACCTCGCCGATGCGGTCCGGCACCTGCTCGACGCCGTCCTCACGGCCGAGGACGCGCCCGACGCGGCGCTCGCGGCCGCGGCGCGCGACGTCGAACGCGTCACGACTGCGCTCGTCGGGCACTCCGACGCGCACCGCGGGGCGCGCACGCGCCGCGAGACGAGCCACGGCGACTACCTCCACCGCAGCCCGCTCGTGGGGACCGTCAATCCGGCGGCCGCGCCGTTCGCCTACCAGCACCGCGACGCGCGCCTCCACGCCGACGGCGTGTTCCACGCGGCCTACGAGGGCCCGCCCGGATACGTGCACGGCGGTTGGATCGCGCTCGCGTTCGACGAGGTGCTCGGCATGGCGAACGTCGCGACGGGGCATCCGGCGATGACCGGCAGGCTGTCGGTGCGGTACCGGCGCCCGACCCCGCTGCACGTGCCGGTGCACATCGAGGCGTGGACCGAACAGGTCGACGGGAGGCGTGTGGTCGCCCGCGCCACGATGGCCGCGGGCGGCGCGGTCACCGCGGAGGCCGAAGGCCTCTTCGTGAAGCTCGGCGACGAGCTCGCGCTCGCGTACTTCGGCCGGGAGCCGAGCCGGGACGAGGGCCCCGACCCGCTCCCCTGACCGCGGGCGTCAGCCCGTCGTGCTCGTCTTCAGCTTGTTCGGGTCGAAGCCGCACTTCTTGGTGACGTACGTCGTCGCCCAGGTGCCGAACTCGCTGCTCGCCTTGCCGAGCTTCTTGTAGTCGACCTTCTTCAGCTTCTTCATGTAGTTCGGGTCGTTCGGCTTGATGTTCCCGAAGTCCTTCAGGTACTTGCGCAGGTACTTGATGTCGGCCTTGACCTTGCCCGGCGCCTTGCTCTGCAACGACGCGTAGAGCTGGTCGATCGTCTTCAAGCTCTTGCCCCTGGACAGGTTCGTCGTGTCGACGTTGGCCATGTTCTTGATCCCGCTGCACAGGTCGCGGGGGACCGCGGCCGACGCGGTCGGGGCGGACACGCCGCCGAGCAGCATCGCGCCCGACACTGCCAGCGCGGCGAACGTACGTCGGATCATCACGGGAGCTCCTAGGGAGGGGGGAGGCTGACCCGTCCAGTGTAGGGCCCCCGGGGAGGCCTTTCGCGCCACCCTGCCGGCCCCAGCGAGAACGCGTTCTACCACGTCCTGGTAGGGTCGAAGGAATGGCGTCCGCACCCACCACCGCAGCAACCCCAGGCCGCGCGGCGGAGACCGCGGCCCGGCGCAGCCGCATCGTCGAAAGCGCGGTGGAGCTGGCCCGGGAGGGCGGCTACGACGCCGTGCAGATGCGCGACGTCGCCGCCCGGGCGCACGTCGCCCTCGGCACCCTGTACCGCCACTATGCGTCCAAGGACCAGCTGCTCCTGGCCGCCCTCGCCGAGCAGGCCCGCGAGCTCCAACAGTCGCAGCACTCGCACCCGCCCCGGGGCGAATCGGCCGCCGACCGCGTGGCCGAGGTCCTCCGCCGGGGCTGTCGGGCCATCACGCGCGAGCCCATGGTGACGACCGCGATGGTCACGGCCCTCGCCTCGCCCGACCCCGAGGCGGCCGCCGCGAAGCAGGGGGTCTACGACGCGTTGACGTCGATCATCTCGGGGGCACTCGCGACCGACGGTGTGGCCGACCTCGACCGCGTCGTGCGCGTGCTCGGCCACGTCTGGTTCTCGACGCTCGCCTTCTGGGTCGGCGGCCTCCTCACCAGCACCGCCATGACCGACGAACTCGAGGCGACGGCCAGCCTACTCCTGGCCGAAGACGGGCGTCACGAGGCCCGGGCCCGCTAGGACTCGCCGAGCGCGGCGCGCACCGACGCGACCCGTTCCGCATTCGCCGGGTCGGCCGAGTCCACCGGGCCGAGCACGATCCAGGTGGCACCGGCCTCACGGTAGGCGCGCAGCGCGCGTGCCACCTCCTGCGGCGAACCGACGAGGGCATGTGCTCCGGCGCCGAGCCTCTCGGCTGCGTCGCGCGCCGGCGTCGCTTCGTCGCGCACCACGACCAGCCCGCCCCACGACAGCGTGAACGGCCGGGCCCCGACCCGATCGGCGAGCTCACGGGCGTGGCTTGCGAACCGCGCCGCCGTGCCTCCCCACCGGTTCCAGCCGTCGGCCCGCTCCGCCGCGACGTCGCGTACGGCGCGCGCGGTGCCCCCGACCCAGACCGGGAAGCCCCGCCCTCGCGCCGCGTCGACCGCGGCGGCGAGCTCGGCCACGCGGTCCGCCATCGTCCCGAACGGGATACCGAAGGACTCGTTCTCCTCGCGGCTCTCCTCGTCGCCGGCGCCGACACCGACGATCAGCCGGCCCCGGCTGACGCGCTGCACGGTCTCGAGCGCGGCGCCGAGCGTGGCCGCGGGCCGGAGCGACGCGCGGGCGACGAGCGTTCCGACCCTCACCCGGGTGGTCTCGGCGGCAACCGCGCCGAGGAGCGCCATCGCTTCGAGCGCGGGGCGTCGCGTGCCGTCGGCCGCGCGCCGGAACAGGTGGTCGAACACGAACACCCCGTCGAGCCCGGCCGTCTCGGCGGCCCGCGCGATCGTGATCGGGACCTCGGGGTCCTCCGCGAACGACGGGAGGGTCAGGCCGACCCGCACGCGGGTATCGCCGGTCATGCTCACGCGAACTCCCGAGCCATGACGGCGGCACCGATGACCCCGGCGCGATCGCCGAGCTCGGCGGGCACGATCTCGATGGCGGGACGGGCCTCGACGCCCTCGACGTGGCGCGCGAACTCGGCCCGCACCGGGGTGAAGAGCGCCTCGCCCAGCGACACGAGCCCGCCCGAGACGACGATGCGTTCCGGGTCGAGCACGTTCGCGAGCCCGGCGAGCCCGATCGCGACGTAACCGGCGTACTCCTCGAGGATCGCCCGAGCGTCGTCGTCGCCGGCGAGCGCGGCCTCGCCCACCAGCACGCCGGTGATCGTCGTCGCGTCGCCGCCCGCGCGCGCCAGGAGCCCCGGCGCGGTCCCGGCGGCTGCGTGCTCCAGACCCATCCGGCCGAGTGCGGTGCCCGAGGCCAGTGCCTCCCAGTGCCCGAGCACACCGCAGGCGCACCGCGGGCCGTGCGGGTCGATCTGGAAGTGGCCGATCTCCGCCGCGAACCCGTGCGCGCCCCGCCGCACCGCCCCGTCCATGATGATTCCGCCACCGATGCCGGTCCCGAGCGTGACCACGAGCGCGTCGCGCACCGTGCGGGCCGCACCGTAGGCGAGCTCCCCCACCGCGGCGACGGTCGCGTCGTTGTCGACCGCCACGGGGAGCCCCGTTGCCCGGGCGAGATCGTCGCCGACCCGCGCGTGCTGGACACCGAAGATGTTGGGCGCGTAGTGCAGCACGCCGTGCCGGTCTACCAAGCCGGCCGCGCCGATCCCGACCGCACGGGCGCCGGCACCCACCTCACGCACGAGCTGTGCGCACGCCGCGATCACGTCGGCGAACCCGGAGACCGGCGTGGGGACCTGGCGCTCGTCGAGGACCCGCCCGCCGTCGTCGACGAGCGCGCCGCGCAGGTTGGTGCCACCGAGGTCGAGACCGAGCGTCGTCACGGGGCGCGCCTCAGGCCAGGTGGATCCGCCGCACCCGGCCCGAGCTCCCGGATGGCGGGTCCCGCGGATCCTCCGGCGGTGGCTGCTTCACCGGTGGCGGTTCGGGAGGTTGTTGCGACGCGGCCTCGCGGGCTGCGGCCCGGCTCGCGGCCGCGGCCGCGAGCTGCGTCCGTTGCAACTCCACCGCGCGGTCGGCGGCGTCGAGCACGACCTTGGCGGCCATGAGGAACTCGTGCGCCGCGCCCAGGAGGTGCTCCATCGCCTCGGGCGACGCGTCGCGCATCGAGGACGCGAACACGCCGAACGTGCACAACGGGCAGACTCCAACGCCGCCGCCGAGCGAGTGGTCGTGCAGCGGCCCACCGGTCACGGGTTCCGGGTCCTCCCGCCGCGGCTCGGCTTCCGGGGCCTCCGGCGGCGGCTCGTCGTCCACGTCCTCGGCACCGGCGTCGGTCACGGGCGGTGCGGGGGGCTCGTCGTCACCGGACGGCGCGAACAACGGGTTTCGCCGCGGGGTCCCGGGATCGCGCATCACGCTTCGACGAACTCCACCTCGAGGCGACCGTCGGTCATCCTCGCTCCGGCGACCTCTCGGCGCCGCAGGCTGTCGGGCAGCACCAGGGCCCGTCGGTACGAACCGAGGGCGAGCAGCAGCTCGCCGTTGGCGCAGCCCAGCTCGACGTCGCGCTTGTCGGCGAACGGGAGGTGCATCGACAGCACCAGGGCGTCGCCGACGGACTCGACCCGGAACGGCTCGGTACGGGCGAAATGATCACAAGGATCGCGGCCGTCGTAGAGCGCGGCCGCGAACTGCGAGAGCCGGTCGAGACCCACGAGCTCGTGGCGCGCCAGCTCGGCCGTCACGATCGGAACGGGCGCGAACGCTTCCTCGATCGTCTCGAGGTGTTCGGCCTGGATGCCCTTCCACGACGCGAACCAGGGGTCGACGACCGTCTCCGGCAGGAGGCGGTTGGCAATCACGGCGTCGACGTGGTAGCCGAACAGCGAGAGGTAGGTGAACGTGCGCCGGGCCTCGGCCACCACCATGCGCTCCGCGTTCACGACGAGGCGCGCCGTCGTGACCGACCCGTCGGTGAGCACCTCACGGATGCCGTCGAGGCGGTCGTAGAAGCGGCGCACCGCGTCGAACACGCCGTCGCCCGCGATCGGGATGCTCATCATGCGCGCCAACAACGGCCGGACGGCGCGGGTGATCGAGCGCTGGGCCGGGAAGATCCGGTCCATGTACCAGCCGAGCACGTCGGGAAGCGACAGGAGCCGCAACGTCTCGGCGGTCGGCGCGCAGTCGACCACGACGACGTCGTACGCACCCGAGTCGACGTAGCTCTTGATGTCGGCGAGCGCGAACACCTCTTCGAGGCCGGGAACCACCGCCAGCTCCTCGGCTTCGACCGCGTCGGCTCCCGCCCAGTCGAGCAACGAGACCATGTACTCGCGCACGGTCCCCCACGCTTCCTCCATGCGCAGGCGCGCGTCGAGCTGCTGGCCCCACAGGACACCACCGTTGCCGGCGAACGCGACCACTTGCGACGGCCGGTCGCCCAGCGGCACGTCGAAGGCGTCGGCGAGGGAGTGAGCCGGATCGGTGGAACAGACGACGGTCCGCAGACCGGACTCGGCTGCTCGGAGGGCCGTCGCCGCGGCGACGGTCGTCTTGCCGACGCCGCCCTTGCCCGTGAAGAGCAGGATGCGCATATGGCCCGGAGGCTAGCGGGTCGGTCGAGGGGCGGGTCGGGTCGAGCCGGTCACGACTCGGAGAATCGGCGCGACTCGATCTCCTTCTTGAGCTCCCGCAACGCCGTGCCCATGATGATCCCCGCCGCTCTCCGTTTGATGAGTCCGGGCAGGGGCGTGGCCAGCGCGATCTCGAGGTCGTAGACGACGCGGGTCCCGTCGCCGTCGGGCTCGAAGCGGTAGGTCCCGTCGAGCGACCTCATGAGGTCGCTCTCCACGAGCCCCCACGAGAACGACTCCGGTGCCTGCGCGTAGTCGTAGGCGAGCGTGTAGCGAATGCTGCGCCCGAGCGCGGCGACCCGATACGCGACGAGCGTCCCGCGTCCGGCGCCGTCGCGTTCGAGCACGCTCGCCTGCTTCACGTCGCGGGCCCACTCCGGGTACTGCTCGAAGTCGATCGCCACGTCGTAACAACGTTCGGGAGGGGCGTCGATGTGGATCCGCTCATGCGCCTGCTCGGCCACCGTCGCTCCTTCCTCTGGGGCCCGTCGCTCGTGGAGGAAACGTACCGTGTCGCGCCCCCCAGAGCCCGGCCAGACCGAGCGGGAGCATCGGCACCAGGACTCCGAACGCCTCGGCCGACGCGGTCACGGCCGCGATCCCGATGCCGGCGACGAGCGACCCGAGCAGGTGGCGCCGCACCGACCGTGGCGCCGAACCCTGCAAGAAGAACAGGTTGGCGACCGCGACGTTGTCACCACGTCCGCTCCGCACGATGCCGAGGCCGAACGCGTAGACCCAGACCCCGAGGGACACCACGAACGACGTCACCGCCACGGCCACCGCTGCGCCCCGCATCGCGTCCACGCCGAGCGCCACCGGAAACGCGGTCGCGGCGAAGAGCAGGTTCCCGAGCCAGGAGCACCAGATGATCCCTTGCCCCGCGACCGGCTCGCCCACGCGACGAGGCTACCCGGCGCGGGAGGTCGTCCCGGATGCCTCAGGACGGTGCGAGCGGCGCGAGGGCGGAGAGGTCGCCGCGGGTCAGGGGAAGGAGGCGCCCGACGAGATGGTCGTAGGAGAACTCCTGCTCCGCCCGGGCGCGTGCCGCCGCACCCATCCGGGCTCGGAGCGCGTCGTCACGCAGGAGTCGGGCCAGCGCGGCGCGCACCGCGGCCACCGAACGCGGCTCGACGACCACACCGGTCACGCCGTCGGCCACGGCGTCGTGCGACCCGCCGCTGCGTCCCGCGACGCACGGCACTCCGCACGCCGCCGCCTCGAGGAAGACGATGCCGAAGCCCTCGGCCTCGAGCCCGCCCCACCGGTCGCGGCACAGCATCGCGAACACGTCCGCGCACCCGTACAACCCGGGCAGAGCGTCGTCGGGCACGCGGCCGAGCATGCGCAAGCGCCGACCGATCCCCTGCCGTTCGGCCAGCGCGCGCAGGCGGCGCCGGTCGCGTCCCGCGCCGGCGATCACGAGCTGGACGTCGGGCTCGAGCGTCGCCACCGCCTCGATCAACGTGTCGAACCCCTTGCGCGGCACCAGGCGGCTCACGCCCAGCACCACGCGGTCGTCGGGCGAGATCCCGAAGCGGCCCCGCAGCGCGGCGCGGCGGTCGGCGTCGAGCGGACGGAACCGGTCGACGTCCACGCCGGGCGGAACGACGAGTGTCGGCAACGGGCGACGAGCCGCGCGCGCGGCTTCGCGCGCCGGGTACGAACCCGCGGCGATGATGCCGGACGCGCGCTCCATGACGTGCTCCGCGAGCGTGCGGGTCACCGGCATCCGCACGGGAACCGTGACCTCGGCGCCGTGCACGATCACGACGTGCGGCGCCGCCGTGAGCCGGGCGCCGATCAAGCCGAGCGGCAGCATCGGGTCCAGCAGGATCACGTCGGCTCGGACCTCGCGCGCGAGCGCGTCGACGTCGCGCGCGAGCCGCGCCGACGGCATGAGCACCCGCTCGTGGACGCGTTCGACCCGGAAGGGCTGCGCCGCGTCCCAATCGCGTGCGCCGGGATACGGCGTGGTCAGGACCGTCGTCTCGCCGGGCGGGAGCCGGCGCCAGAGCTCGTGGAGGTACGACTGGATGCCGCCGACCTTGGGGGGGAAGTCGTTCGTGACCAGCAGCGACGGCACCCGCCGACGCTACCAGCCGGCCCTCACGGGTCGTTGCGGGAACGAAGGGCACTCGGGTCGGCGGAGCGTTGCGCGTCGACGCGTGTCCGCAACGTGACCAGCCCGACGAAGGCCAGCAGCCCGCCGGCCGCGAACGCACCGCGGTAGCCCGCCGTCTCGGCGACCACGCCGAGGATCAGCGCGCCGGTGCCCTGGGACAGGTCGAAGAACGTGCTGAACGTGCCCACCACCGAGGCGCGCTCGTGCTCGCCGATCCCGGTCAGCGCGAGCGTGAGCAGCGCAGGGAACAGCAGCGACATCCCGGCCGCGAAGATCACCGTGCCCGCCAGCAACCCGCCGAGGCTCGGGATGGCCGCCATCGTGAGGAGACCGGCGCCTCCGGCGCTCAGCGCGGCCGTCCCCGCCCGGATCGGGCCGAGCACGTCGGGGAGGCGAGCCCCGACGATGCGGACGGCGAGGATCAGGGTGCCGTAGAGCAGGAAGACGAAGCGGGACTGCGTGAGCCCGATCTCGGTGACGTACAGCGGGAGGAACGCCGTGAACCCGGCCAGTCCCACGAGGCCGAGGGCCAGCACCGTGCCGGGCCCGAGCGCGGCCCGATGGAGGAGGTGGCGGTGCTCCACGTCCACCGACGCCCGCGGCGGGTCGACGACCGCGAGCCCGAGGACCGACGCCAACAGGGCGAGGACCGTGGCAGTGAGCCACACGCGGTCGAAGTGCGAGTGGTCGAGCACCGTCTCGCCGATCACGGGACCGAAGGCCAGGCCGCCGTACACCGCGACGGAGAAGTAGCTCACCGCCTCGCCGCGGCGCTCGACCGGGGCCATGTCGGCGATCGTCGTGGCCGCCCCGACGAAGAACGCGGCCTCGCCGACGCCGGTCAGAAACCGGCACGCCGAGAGCGACGCGAGACTGCTCGTCAGCGAGTACATCGCGATCGAGACACCGACGATCAGCGCGCCGCCGACCATCAGCGCACGCCGGCCGATCGAGTCGCCCAGCCGACCGGCCCAGGGTCGCAACAGCACCGCACCGAGCGCGAAGGCTCCCACCGCGATGCCGACGGCGACGTCGCCGCCGTGGAGCTCGTCCTCGACGTAGTGCGGCAGGACCGGCAGCACGACCCCGAGGGCGACGAAGTACGCGAGGCCGGCGAACGTCACGACGGCGAAGCGCGGCGTGACCAGCCGCTGGCGTCGGGCGCTCACCGCGGCCTCAGTCCGGAGCGAACGCCAACGCGTCCTCGAACGAGGCACGCCGGGTGAGGAGCATCCGGTACTGCATGAGCAACCGCGGTCGGTTGAACGCGATCACGCCGGAAAGCCGGCCCGACCGGCCGAAGACGGCGACGAACCTCCGCTCGTCGAGCGCGCCGTCGACGACGCGCATCTCGTCGTCGCCGCGGAACCGCCCGACGCACTGGATCTTCACGTCGTACTGATCCGACCACACGAACGGGACGGGAGCGAACGGGCGCCGCTCGCCCTCGGCGGCAAGCAGGCGCTGCGCGGCCGCCACTCCCTGTTCGCTGGCGTTCGTCCAATGCTCGATACGCATCAGCTCCCCGTCGAACAAGGGGTTCGGCCAGCGGGCGACGTCACCGGCCGCCACCACGCCCGGCGCGGCGAGCAGGGTCTCGTCGCACACGACGCCCTCGTCCAGGGTCAGCCCCGACTCCTCGAGCCAGGCCGTGTTCGGGGCGACGCCGACCGCGACCAGCACCACGTCGGCGTCCACGACGTCGCCATCGGCCAGCCGGACCCGCTCGACCCGACCGTCGCCCTCGATCGCCTCGATGCGAATGCCGCAGTGCAGGTCGACACCGTGGTCGCGGTGTAGCGCGCCCAGCGTCTCGCCGATCACGGGACCGACGCCGCGTACCATCGGCTGCGGGAGCATCTCGAGCACGGTGACGCGCAACCCTCGCCGACGGCACGTCGCCGCCACCTCGGCGCCGATGAAGCCCGCTCCGACAACGACCACTCGCGGATCGCCGGCCAGCAACTCGCGTAACGCCATCGCGTCGTCGAGCGTTCGCAAGGTGAAGATCCCGGCCAGCGGGGGCGTGCCGGGCAACGTGCGCGGCGACGCGCCCGTCGCGATCACCGCGCCGTCGAACGCGAGCCGCGCGCCGTCGTGCAGCTCGACGACGCGGTTCGAGACATCCAGGTGCACGGCGCGGTACCCGAGGAGCCACTCGGCGTCGAGGTCGTCGTAGCCGGACTGACGCAGCGCGACGCGCTCGGGCTCCCACTCGCCCGCCAGCACCTCCTTGCTCAGCGGGGGCCGGTCGTACGGGAGATGCGGCTCGTCGCCCACCACGAGGACCCGCCCGTCGTAGCCCTCGTGGCGCAACGTCTCGACGGCCCGCAGACCGGCGAGCGACGCGCCGACGACGACGATCGTGTCCATCGCTTACCGCTCTCCCAGGTTCCCTCTCCCGGCACCCTAACGCGGCGTCCCGGGGACTCGCACCCGACCTGACTCCGGCGTCATACTGGCGCGTTCGCACCTCCCGGGGGACCCCCCGGAGACCCTGACCGGAGTGCCGATGCCCGCGAAGCCGTCCGCCCGCAACCAGCCGTTGCCGGCCTCCTCCCCGCTCGACGTGAGCGGCCGGGCCCTGCGCCTGCGCGACGTAGACCTCGACCGCTTCCTGCACCCACGCACCGTCGCGGTCATCGGCGCGTCCGACACCTCGCGGCGGGGCAACACCGTGATGACTCGCAAGTTCAAGCGTTGGGCCGACGAGCACGGCGCCACGTTCTTCCCCGTGCACCCGAAGTACGAGACGGTCGTCGGCGAGCGGTGCTACGCGAGCATCCACGACGTGCCCGGCGAGATCGACCTCGTCATCATCCTCACCGGCAACGCGGTCGACGCGTTCGAGGACGCGCTGCGGCGCGAACCGTGCCCGGCGTTCGCGGTGATCTTCGCGGCCGGGTTCTCGGAGGTCGGCAAGGAGGGAGAGAAGCTGGAGGCCCGGCTCGAGCAGCTCGTCCACAGTGGGGAGCTCCGCCTCCTCGGGCCGAACACCAACCTCAACGCGTTCGAGGAGTTCCGCGACGACCTCACCGGGCCGTCGATCGCGCTCATCACGCAGTCCGGGCACCAGGGCCGGCCCGTGTTCCAGGGCCAGGAGATCGGCATCCGCCTGACGCACTGGGCGCCGACCGGCAACGAGGTGGACCTCGAGTTCGCCGACTTCGCCAAGTACTTCGCGGACCGGCCCGAGGTCGGTGTGATCGCCGCGTACATCGAAGGGTTCAAGGACGGGCGTTCCCTGATGCTGGCCGCCGACCACGCGGCGCGGCTGCGCAAGCCCATGGTCGTCGTCAAGGTCGGCCGCACCGACGAGGGCGAGTCCATGGCCAAGGCCCACACCGGTCACCTCACCGGTAGCGACGCGGTCACCTCGGCGGTGTTCCGCCAGTTCGGCATCACGCGTGTCGACGGCCTCGACGAGCTGCTCGACACGTCCGCCGCGTTCGCGCGCACGAAGCCACCGAAGGGCGACGGCGTGGCGATCTACGCGATCTCCGGTGGTACCGGTGCGCACATGGCCGACATGGCCGCGGCCGCGGGCCTCCGCCTCCCCGAGCTGACCAAGAAGACACAGCGGGCCCTGCACGACGGGCTCATCCCTTCCTACCTGCGCGTCTCGAACCCCGTCGACTGCGGTGGCCCGCCCGTCATGACCCCGGCCGGACGCGAGATCATCGACCTCATCCTCGCCGACCCGAACGTCGACATCCTCATCTGCCCGATCACCGGCGCGCTCGAGACAATGTCGATGCCGCTGGCCCGTGATCTCGTCGAGGCGGCCAAGACGACCGACAAACCGATCTTCGTGATCTGGGGCTCGCCCGTCGGGACCGAGCCCGCGTACCGCGACGTGCTGCTGGCGTCCGAACTGCCGGTCTTCCGCACGTTCCACAACTGCGTCCAGTCCGTGCGCGCCTACCTCGACTACTGGGAGTTCGCCAAGCGGTACCGGTCGCCGTTCGACGGCGCGCCCACCGCGCCGCTCCCGGCGGCCAAGAAGGCCCGCGCGCTCCTGGCCGAGGCCGGCCCGGGTGGCGCGCTGTCGGAGCATGCGTCGAAGGAGCTCCTCAAGGCGTACGGCATCAGGCCCAGCCGCGACGTGCTCTGCACGTCGGCTTCGCAGGCCATCGCGGCCGCCGCGAACCTCGGCTACCCGGTGGTCATGAAGGTCTCGTCACCCGACCTGCTCCACAAGAGCGACCTCGGGCTGGTCAAGGTCGGGGTGGGCTCGGCGAGAGAGGTGCGGGCCACCTACGCCGAGCTGACCGCGAAGGCGCGGCGGGCCGGCGGCCGGACCGCGCGGATCGAGGGCGTGCTCGTGTGCGAGATGGTGCGGGGCGGCGTGGAGACGGTCGTCGGGGTTTCCCAGGACGAGCTCTTCGGGCCGGTGGTGATGGCCGGCCTCGGCGGCGTGTTCGTCGAGGTGCTCGAGGACGTAACGTTCCGCGTCCCGCCGTTCGGGCCGGACGAGGCCGAGCGGATGCTGCGCGAGCTCAAGGGCTTCGAGTTGCTCCAGGGTGCACGGGGCGCGAAGCCCGCGGACCTCGACGCGCTCGTCGGCGTGATCATGAACGTGCAGCGCCTCGCGCTCGACCTGAGCGACGTGGTGGCCGAGCTCGACGTGAACCCGCTCGTCGTGAAGCCTCGGGGCGCGGTCGCCCTCGACGCGCTCGTCGTCGCCCGCTGACAGTCGAGCTTCCAACCCTCATTCTTTCGATGGATTCCCCCAATAGTTCGGAGATTCCATCGAAAGAACGGGAAGGAGGGCAGGTCAGCGCTTCCTCTTGCCGTTCTTGGAGGGGAGCAGGTTGGGCGAGCCGTCGGCACCCGGCTTGCGCTCGATCGTGGGCGCGGACGTCGCCTCCGGCCGTGCCGGCCTCGACCACGGCTCGGGCTCGCGCTCGGGCTGCGGCTCATGCTCGGGCCCGGGTGACGGCGGCGACACGGCCACCGGTACCGGCTGCGAGGGCTGCTCGGGGGTCACGGTTTCGGGGGTCACGGGTTCGGGTTCGCTCTGCCGCTTCGGCGCCGTTGCCCCACGCGCCTCCGGTGTCTTTGCGTGCCGCGCCTTCGGCGCCTTGACGCGGCGCTGCTTCGGTGGGCGGCGGTCGCGACGCCGTCGCACGATCCGGAACGCCCCGGCGGAGACGATGACGGCCAGCGCCACCAGGTAGAGCGGGTGCACGACGAAGACCTTCTTCGTCACGACCGTCTCGACCGACGTGGAGCCGTCGGTGCCCGACGGGTACGAGATGCGGGCCGGGACGGTGACGATGCCGATCCCCCACCTCGGCGCGGCCGAGACCGGGATCGACCGCCACTTCCCGCTGGGGAGGAACAGCTTCTCGATCCGTTGCTGCTTCGGCGAGCCGAACGGGAAGAACCGCTCGGTGACGTCGCCCCAGAACCGCAGGGACGAGCGCCCGACGTTGCGGACGACGACCTTGCCGTCCACTTCGCCGCCGAGTTTGAAGGTCGGCAGCGCGAGCGTCGCCTCGATCCGCCAGTCGCGGGGGCCGGGGACGTCGACCGTGAAGTACGAACCGATCTGGTTGATCGCCTGGACCGAGCCGCTCGGGGCAGGACGCGGCGTGACCACGAACCCGACGAGGTACACGTCCGGCGCGAGGTCCGGCGGCTTCGTCACCTTGACGTCGAACTCCTGGTACCCCTGAGCCGGGATGACGAACTCGCCCTTCGGGAGCTCGACGTGCGGGCCCCAGCGCGGATCCACGTCGGTCAAGGTGTGGACCGTGCCGTTGTCGCCGAGCTCGAGGGCGCGCTGCTGGAACGTCACCGGCACATCGCTGCCGCCCGGGTCCGAGACCCGAAGGTGCACGGTCGCGTGCCCGTCCTGGTCGAACGTCACCGGGTCGGGCGGCACCGAGACCGCCAGGCTGCGCGGCCCGGCCGCGGTCGGGGCGTCACCCGCGAACGCCCCGCCCGCGAGCACGAGCAGCGACGCGGTCGCCACGATCGGCAGCAGCACGAGGCGTCGACGGTGCAGAGTGGGCCTCCCGAGCCTGGGTTGGTACCTGCTCATCGGCACGGCCCGACCGGGGCTGAAGCCACCGGCCGGCCCGGACGAAACGGGGCAACCCGGAGGCACCTCCCCCGATTTGGCTGGTGAGCGGTCGCAATTTCGGTCGCGTGGCTAGCCAAAACGGGAACAGGGGTCGTCTCGGGCATCAGTAGTTCGGCGTCACGGTGTAGGTGATCGTGTCGGAGTACACGCCGGCCGCCTGCGCGAAGTCGATCGCTACCCGGTTGGTGATGGCGATGGTGTCGGCGGTGTTGCCCGTCGGGGTCGCCCGCGACGCCAGGACCTCCCCGGCCGCCTTGTACCCCGCGAACCTGCCGCCCGCCATCGCCCCCGGCAGCGTCGCCCCCGTCACGGCCAGCGAGTAGCCGAACTTGTCCACCGACGCTCCCCAGTCGGCCGCGCCCGCCTGCCCGTTCGCGCTGAAGCGGGAAATGGTGTCGGAGCCGACGGCCAGCCCGCCGGCCGCGTCCGCGGCCGAGAGCGTGTACCCCTGCGACGCGTTGGTCTTCACCGTGAGGTTGACGACCTTGGTGAGGTCCGAGAGCCCCGCGATCGTCGGGTCCATGAGCAGCCGCCATGACGACGTGTCGTTGGTGAACACGAGCGACTTCGCGATCACGACCTCGGCCGCGGTGTTCGTGCCCGACAGCGTGAGCGTCGGGTTCGGGGCCGAGTCGATGTTCGTGGGCGTCGCGTCCTGCGTGGTCACCGTCGTCGGATAGTCGCCCGGGGTCGACGAGTTCGTGATCCCGGACACCGCGATGAGGACCGGCGTGCCGGCGGAGATCGACACCGGGGTCGTCACGGTGTACGTGAGCGTGTCGGAGGCGATGGCGACCGAGCCCGCTCCGATGCCGTAGTTCGCCGCGACGGCGGGCGACCCGCCGGTCCCGGCGGGCAGGGTGATCGTCACGTACTTGACCGTGCCCGTCGTGGCAACGGTGAACTGCTGGGTGTACGTGACGTTCGCGGCGGCGGCCGAGTTGTTCGAGACGACGAGAATCGGGTCGGTAAGCGTCCCGGCCGCAAACGCGGACGAGGTGGTCAGCGTGCCGGCCCCGAGGGCGAGCACGCCGACCACCGCGATCCGTCGGAGGGTCGGTCCCGGGGAACGCACTCACGCGCCCCGGGGGTGGTGTGATCTCAGTAGCTGGGAGTCACCGTGTACGTGATGGTGTCGCCGTAGGTGCCGGCGTCCTGGGCGTAGTCGATCTTCACCCGGTTGGTGATCACGACCTGGTCGGGCGTGTTGCCCGTCGGGTCCGTCCGGGACACGAGCGTCTCGGGCGTGTTCGAGTACCCGGCGTAGTCGCCGCCCGCCATCTCGGCGGTCAGTGCCGCGGTGCCCGAGATCGTCGGTGTCAGCTTGTAGCCGAACTTGTCCACCGCGCCGCCCCAGGCCGCGTGCCCGGCCTGACCGTTCGCCGAGAAGCGGGCGATCGTGTCCGAGCCGACGTTCAGGCCGGCCGCGGTGTCGTTGGCCTCGAGCGTGTAGCCCTGCGAGGCGTTGGTCCGCACGGTCAGCGTCACGTCCTTCGTCTCGTCGGCGAGGGCCGCGAGCGCCGGGTCCATCAGCAGGATGAACGACGACGTGTCGTTCGTGAACGTCAACGACTTGGCGACCACGACGGTGACCACCGTGTTGGCGTCCGCGATCGTGTTGCTGTTCGACGTGGCCGAGTCGATCGTCGCCGGGCCGTTGTCCAGCGTCGTCACGGCCGACGTGTACGAGCCGATCGTCGCGGTGTTGCTGATCCCACCGAACTCGATGAGGATCGGCGTGCCCGCGGAGACCGAGGCCGGCGAGCTCACCGTGTAGGTCAGCGTGTTCGACGCCAGGCCGACCGTGCCCGCGCCGACGCCGTAGCTGGCGACGATCGTGGGCGAGCCGGCGGTGCCCGCGGGCACCGTCATCGTGATCTTGTCGACGGTGCCGGTCGTCGCCGCGGTGAACTGGTACGTGTAGTGCACGCCCGTCGCGTTGTTCGCGTTGTTCGACACCGACCATTGGACGTTGGTGAGCGAGGCCGCGTGCGCGGGCGCTGCGCCCAGGTAAGAAGCCGAGGCCGCGACGACCAAGGTCAACGCCAGCCTGCGGCCGGGACGAATGCTCACGGGGATGACCCTCCTGGCCATGACGGACGCATCCGTACGTCCGCTCTTCCTCTGAGTGTCCATCGGCGGGCCCATGCGCAACTTGAGCAACACGGGTCACACGGGCCGCCGACCCGGCCCCGGCGACCCGCGGGGCCCGCGGGCTAACCTGACCCCCGTGTCACTTACCAGATACCTCCATTTCGGACGTATCCCGACAACTTGGAGTCGAGACTGATGGGCGTCGACGACGAGCTGCTGTACCGGGTGGACAACGGGGTGGCCTGGATCACCCTGAACCGGCCCGACGCCGGCAACGCCATCACCCCCGACGTCCGCAACCGCCTGATCGAACGCCTGGCCGAGGTGAACGAGTCCTACGAGGTGCGGGCCGTGGTGATCACCGCCACGGGCGAGAAGCACTTCTGCACCGGCGCCGACCTGCGGGCCGGGCGCATGGTGCCGAAGCCGAAGCCCGAGGGCGCGCCCGAGCGCATCTCCGGTGACGGCGCCCGCATCATCCGCACCGGCATCCAGCGCCTCATGGCCGCGATCCAGGACTGCGAGAAGCCGGTGATCTGCGCCCTGAACGGCACCGCCGCCGGCGGCGGCACGGTCATCGCACTGGCGTGCGACCTCGTCGTGGCCGCCGACAACGCCCGGATCATCCAGGTGTTCGTGCGGCGCGGCCTGATCCCCGACGGCGGCGGCACGTACCTGCTCCCCCGCCTGATCGGCATGCAGAAGGCGAAGGAGCTGATCTTCTTCGGCGACGACCTGCACGCCGCCGACGCCGAGCGCCTCGGCCTCGTGAACAAGGTCGTCCCCGCGGCCGAGCTCCAGTCCACGGCCAAGGAATGGGCCGAGCGTCTGGCGTCGGGGCCGACGCGCGCGCTCGGCTTCGCGAAGCGACTGCTGAACCGGTCGCTCGACGTCGACCGCGCCACCCTTTTCGAGGAGGAGGCATTCCTCGTCGAGCTCGTCGCCGCGACCGACGACTCGGTCGAGGGGGTCGCCAGCTTCGTCGAACGCCGGCCCACCCAGTTCAAGGGATACTGAACCCGCGTGAGTCCCGCCGCCATCAAGGACCGCACCGCGGTCGTCGGCATCGGCCAGACCTCGTTCGGGAAGGGGCTGCCGGGAACGGAGCTGTCGCTGGCCTGCCGGGCGATCTCCGCCGCCATCGACGACGCCGGCCTGTCGCCGTCCGACGTGGACGGCCTCGCGCTCTTCTCGATGGAAGACGGCCGCGAGGTGGACGTGGCCCGCAACGTCGGCCTCGGCGACATCACGTTCTTCTCCCAGGTCGGGTACGGCGGCGGGGCCGGATGCGGGGCCGTCGGCCACGCGGCGATGGCCGTGGCCACCGGGCAGTGCAACGTCGCCGTCGCGTGGCGCGCCCGCAAGCGGGCCGCGAAGTCGAGCCGCCCGTGGTCGCAGGTGAGCTCGCGCGTCGGCGGGCACTGGCAGTGGAGCCGCCCGTTCGGGTTGCTGCGCCCGGTCGACGAGATCGCGATGCTCACCCGGCGTCACATGCACGAGTACGGCACCACGCGCGACCATCTCGCCAACGTCGCCCTCGCGTTCCGCAAGCACGCGAACCGCAACCCCGCGGCGACGATGCACGCGAAGACCATGACCCGAGACGACTACCTGAACGCGCGCTGGATCTCGGAGCCGTTGTGCCTCTTCGACAACTGCCTCGAGACCGACGGTGCGCTCGCCGTCGTGATCACGTCGGTCGAACGGGCCCGCGACCTCCCCAACCCCCCGGCCGTGATCCACTCGTTCGGCCAGGGCCTCAACACGCAGCACCAGGTGATGACGAACTACTTCCGCGACGACCCGCTGCGCGGACCGGCCTGGGCCTGCGCGGACGTGCTCTGGCGCCACGCCGACGTCGGCCCGGCCGACGTGAAGGTCGCGCAGCTCTACGACGCGTTCAGCCCGCTGATCCCGCTGTCGCTCGAAGGCTACGGGTTCTGCGCGCGCGGCGAGGGCGGGCCGTTCACCGACGACGGCAACATCGAGTGGCCCGACGGCCGGCTCCCGGTCAACACCTCCGGCGGCGGGATGTCCGAGGCGTACGTACACGGCTTCAACCTCGTGCTCGAAGGCGTGCGCCAGATCCGAGGGACGTCGACCGCACAGGTCGAGGGCGCCGACGTGTCGCTCGTTACGAGCGGCGAGGGCGTCCCGACCAGTGCACTGCTCTTCACGAGGGGCCGATGACCATGGCCGAGCCGCAGTTCCTCGTGCCCGGCCCGAACGACGACGAGCGGCCGTTCTGGGACGGCGCCGCGCGCGGCGAGCTGCTGGTCCAGACGTGCGCGGGGTGTGGTTCCCGGCGCATGCCGCCCCGGCCCATGTGCCCGCAGTGCCGGTCGCTCGAGTCGACGTGGGAACCCACCTCGGGCCGCGGCCGCATCTGGTCGTTCGTCGTCGCGCACCCGCCGCTGCTCCCGGCGTACGCGGAGCTGGCGCCCTACAACGTGATCGTCGTCGAGCTCGAAGAGGACCCGACGATTCGCTTCGTGGGGAACCTCGTCACCGGCGAGGACGGCCCGATCAACGAGATCGACCCGGCGACGATCGCGGTCGGGGAACTGGTGCAGGTGGTCTTCCAGACCGTCGGCGAGGTCACGCTGCCGCGCTGGACGCGCGCCGGCTCGCCGTCCTGACGCGACGACCCGTCTCGCACGGCGATCCGGCTCGTGGCGCCCCTCTGAACCGCGCGACGACCCCGGCGAGGGCGACGGTCGGGGGGACGCCGTCGCCCGCGGCCGGGACCGACGTGGCTAGGACCTCAGGCAGCCTCGTGGCGAACGCTCGCCGGGCGGGTGCCGTGGCGCAGGTGCTCCAACTGGCGCTCCCAGGCGAGCTGGCGCGCCAACCATCCGAGGGCGAGGCCGCGGTCCTTGCGGGTGGCGGCAGGGGTGGTGGCGGGGCTTCCCGTCGCCCGTGTTGCCTCCATCGTCGACCTCCCGGCGAGTGTAGGTTCGTGGTCAGATCGCTCAAGTTCCATACCCGAACTATCGACAGTGTAAGTGATTACTCTGAGTGTCGTCGCTACATAGTTCGGTGACGTGCGTCACAAGGGGGCCTTTGTGGGAGATTCTGTGGGTGCGATTCACCCGAATCCGTAAGGGTGCCGGCATGGTCGAGAGGGTGTCGGCATGGTCGAGGTGAGCTGGAGGATCGACGACCTGGCCCGACGGGCCAGGGTCACCGTCGACACCATCCGCTTCTACCAGCGCGAGCACCTGCTGCCCCCGGCCGAGCGGTCAGGGCGCAACAAGCTCTACGGGCCGGCGCACCTGCTGCGCCTCGAGCGCATCCGGGAGCTCCAGAAGCGGAGGTTCTCCCTCGCCGCGATCCGGGCCCTCCTCGATGGCGACGAGCCCGGCATCGTCGAGGGCATCTTCGCCAGCGACGGCAAGCCAACCCTGACCTTCGACGACCTGGTCGAGCGCTCGGGCGTCGACCTGGCACTCGCCGACGCGCTCCGGCGCGTGGGCGTGATCCGCGACCCGCAGGAGTTCGGACGCAACGCGTACACCTCCGCCGACCTCGACGTGCTCGTGACCATCGCGACGCTGCACCGCAACGGTGTCCCGGCCGAGGTCCTCGTCGACCTGGGCCGGATCTACGCGACCGGTGTCGAGCAGATGCAGCAGCAGGTCGTCGAGCTCATGGTGGGCGAGCGCGGGCCGCAATGGGAAGAGTCCGAGCTGCGCGAGTTCCAGCGCCACATGGCGACGTCGGCGGGCAAGGTGCTGCCGCTCGTCGGCCGGGTCGTGCAGTACGTGCACCAACGCACGCTGCAACGCCTGACCCTGCGCGCGATCGAACGGTACGCACCGAAGGAGTAGCGCGGCCCACCCACCCACACCGTTCTGGCTAGCGTGCGGCGCGAAATTCGGTCTCGACGCTAGCCAGAACGCAATGAGCCGAAGATCAGGTGAGGTTCCAGAGGCGGGCGGCGTTGCCGCCGACGACGAGCGAGCGCTCCTCCGCGGGGATGTTGCCCATCATGTCGGCGATCGTCTTGCGCGAGTACGGCCAGTCGTTGCCGTGGTGCGGGTAGTCACTCGACCACATGATGTTCTCGACGCCGACGCGGTGACGCAGCTCGACGCCGGAGTGGTCGACGATGAAGCTGGCCAGGTTGTTGCGCCGCCAGTAGGTGCTCGGCGGCTCCTCGATCGCCAGCGCGCCCCAGTTCCGGTTCCTCCACCAACGGTCGTCGAGGCACTCGAGGAAGTGCGGTAGCCAACCCACGCCGGTCTCGATCCACGCGATCCGCAGGTCGGGGAACCGTTCGAACACGCCGGAGTAGAGCATCGTGGTGATGTTGTCGGCACACATCGAGAAGACGTGGCTCATGCCGCCGATGGCCTTGGCCCGTGTCGCCTCCGAGCTCATGTCGTAGAGCACGTTGCCCTTGGCAGCCTTGGCCGTGCGGGCCTTCATCCGTTGACGTCGCGAGATGATGTTGATGTGGATCGAGACGGGCAGGCCCTCGTCGACCGCGGCGGCCCAGAACGGGTCGTCGTCGGCCGAGAGCACGTCGTTGCCCGACGGCCAGTTCGAGATGACGACGCCCTTGGCGCCGCGGGCCTTCGCCTTGCGGAGCGCGTCGACCGAGGTGTCGAGATCGAGCGACGGGATCTGCGGCAGGCCGACGAGCCGCGTCGGGTCGGCCGCGCAGAACTCCTCGAGCAGGAAGTCGTTGTAGGCCTCGACGCCGGCGAGCACGAAGTCGGGGTCCTCGTCGCCGAGGAAGTGGCTCATGGTGCGCTGCGGCGGGAAGAGGATCTCGGCGTCCACGCCGTCGACGTCCATGTCCTCGAGCCGGGCCTCGCCGTCGTAGCAGCCCTTGCGGGCCTGCTCGTAGGTGACCCCGAACCAGCGGAAGCTGTCCCAGGGCATGCCGGGCGTGGAGACCAGGCCGATCGGATCGGGGTCCCCGCCCACCGCCGTGAGCCAGGCGTCGCCGCCCGCCGGGTCCTTCACGAGCTTCGGCGCCTTGTCCTGGTACTTATCGGGCAGCCAGTTGGCCCAGATGTCGGGCGGCTCGAGGATGTGGCAGTCGGCGTCGACGATCTCGAACCTGGCCATGGGACCCCCTCGGTGTCGCTCGCTCGGCTCAGGGTAGCCTGACACGAACGTCAGGAAACCGGAAGGGGTGCCGGGTGGCCGAGCGGCTGCTGGACGGAGTGCTGGTCCTCGACCTCGCGGGCGAGCCCGCGGCGATGACGGGCCGCCTGCTCGCCGACCTCGGTGCCGAGGTGGTCACGGTCGAGCCGACGGCGGGCTCACCGGTCGGCCGGGTCTCCCCGGTCTGGCGGTTCGGCAAGCGGGTCGCCCCGCCGGGCGAGCTCGACGCCCTCCTCGGCCGGGCCGACGTCGTGATCGATACGCCGTACTGGCCCGGCGCCTTCGCCCTCGACCCGGCCCGGGCGCCGCGGGCGGTGTGGGTGAGCGTCACGCCGTTCGGGCTCGACGGCCCGCGGGCGCGCTGGCGGGCGTCGGACCTCGGGGTGATGGCGGCGACCGCCAACATGTACTCGACCGGCGATCCCGACCGGGCGCCGGTACGTCCCTCGCAGCCGGCCTCGTACGCGCACACCGGGCCCGAGGCGGCGTTCGCGGCCCTCTCCGCCCTCTGGTCGGGCATCCCGCAGCGCGTCGACGTCTCCATGCAGGAGGTCGTGTTCGTCGCCAACATGACGGGGACGGCGCGGTTCGTGCCGACGGGATTCCGCGGCCGGCGGCTCGGCGCGAACATCGGCCGCTCACGTGAGATCTGGGCCACCAGCGACGGTTGGGTGAGCTTCGGCCTGCGCGGAGGCAAGGCCCGCGTGCCCTCGCTCGAGCTGTTGACGAAGCTCGTCGCGACCGACGGCATCGACGCGTCCGCGCTCGAGGCGATGGACTGGCCGGCGTTCAACCAGAACACCGTCACCGACGACGAGCTGCGCGCGATCACGGGCCCCCTGGCCGAGTACTTCTCGCGCCACAGCACCGCCGAGCTCTACGAGATCGCCTGCGAGTCCAACCTCATGCTCGCACCCATCAACTCCCCCCGCGAGATCTACGCCGGCGCGCAGCTCGCGGCACGCGACTTCTTCGCCGAGCTCGACGGGGTGTCGCTCCCCCGCTCCTGTTGCACCGTGCACACGCGCGACGTGAGCCGAGGGTCGGCGCCGACTGTGCCCTCGTTGCCCGCGGGTGCCGGCGCGTGGGCCGGTGTGAACGTCCTCGAGTTCGGTTCGGGCGCGGCCGGCCCGATCTCCACCCGCTACTTCGCCGAGCACGGCGCGGCGGTGCTCCGGGTCGAGTCACGCTCGCGCCCCGATTTCCTGCGTGTGTACGCGCTCGGCCCCGACAACCCTCACGGGCTCGAGGGCGCGCCGATGTACGACGGGCTCAACGTCGGGAAGCGCAACGTCACGCTCAACCTCAAGCACCCCGACGCCGTCGCGCTGGTCCGCCGCCTCGTGGCCGAGTGGGCCGACGCGGTGGTCGAGAACTTCGCGCCCCGGGCGATGAAGGGCTTCGGGCTCGACTACGAGTCGCTCGCCGCGGTGAAGCCCGACCTCGTGATGGCGAGCGCGTGCCTGAACGGCCAGACCGGCCCGTACAAGGACTACCCGGGGTTCGGCAGCCAGGGCGCCGCACTGTCCGGCTTCACGTTCATCACCGGCTGGCCCGACCGGGAACCGATCGGCCCGCACGGCACGATCACCGATTCCCTCGCGCCGCGCTTCGTCGCCACCGCGCTCGCGGCCGCGCTCTGGCACCGGCGCCGCACCGGCAACGGCGTGTACCTGGACCTCAGCCAGGTCGAGGCCGGGATCTACTCGTTGTCGCCGTGGCTGGCGCGGTACCGGGTCGACGGCGTGATCGAGGGCCGGATCGGCAACCGCTCGCTGCACGCCGCACCGCACGGCGCGTTCCCGTGCGCGGACGAGGACGGGGTCCCCGACCGTTGGGTCGCGATCGCGTGCTGGACCGACGACGAATGGGCCGCTCTCGCCGGCCTGATCGGCGTCGACGACCCGTCGCTCGCCACCGCCCAGGCGCGCCTCGCCCGGGTCGACGACGTCGAGGCACTGGTCAGTGCGTGGACCGGCAGCCGGACTCGCCTCGACGTCGCCGAGCAGCTCCAGGCGGCGGGGATCGAGGCCGTGCCGGTGCAGGACTACGGCGACGTGCACGCCGACCCGCAGGTCGCGCACCGGCAGCACTTCGTGCCGCTCCACCACCCCTACCTGGGCGACGGCCTCTACGAACGCAACGGCTTCCGGCTCCCCGCCTGCCCGGGCGGCTACGAGCGCGCCGGCCCGACCCTCGGCCAGGACAACGACTGGGTGCTCGGCAAGCTCCTGGGCCTCACAGCCGAGGAGCAGGCGCGGCTGCGCGAGGTCGGCGCGGTGGAGTAGCGCGGCGGGTGTCGCGTCGAACGCCTGCCGAGCGCTACTTCGTGCGGCGGTGGATCAGGTTGAACCGCTCGGTGACGACCGGCTCGCCGCTCGCGGCGTCGGTCCAGGCCGTCTCGGTGACGATGAACGTCATGAGCGCCTTGTCGCTGTCCTTCTCGTAGATGTCGGCAATCCGGCCCTCGCCCACGAGGGTGTCGCCCACCTCGATCGGTCGGTGGTACTCGAACTCCTGCTCGCCGTGCAGCACCAAGCCGCCACCGGCCATGAGCTGGCCCATCACCTGGAACATGGGGTTGGCCCCGTCGGTCGGGTCGGGCGGCTGGAGCTCGGCCTGGTAGTCGGCCCAGTACCCGAGCGCGAACGAGAACGTCGGCGGGGCGGGGACGCTGTCGAAGCCGGCGGCGTCGGCGGCCCGCTCGTCGCGAAAGACCGGGTTCGGGTCGGTCACGCCGGCGGCGAAGTTAGCCACCATGCTGCGGTCCACCACGACCTTCTTCGCCATGGTCGGCTTCCCGATGACGCTGGTGTCGACGGCCATCTTCCCCGGCTCCCTCCTGCTGACGAGGGCGTCAGTCTCGCCCCGCCACCAGGGGCCGCGCAAGACGGCCTCAACACCTGGATGAATCTGCCGATAGTGGACATGACCAGGGATGGTGGCCCGAGGTGGTGGCCAGGACATGACGGCACGGACGCGAGGCCCCGGTGGGGTCCGGACGGCGCGTTGGCGCGGCACGGCCGGCTTCGTCGCGCTCGTGCTCGTCGCCTCGCTGACGTGCATCGTGGCCCCGCGCGCCGGCGCCTGGGGCGTGACGGGATACGCGTCGAGCTACTCGGGCAACGCGGCCGGCAACAACCAGTGGAGCAACATCGCCAACATCTACTCCGGCAGCGACAGCAATGCGACGGCCGCCTGGGACGGCACGAAATCCTGCTGGAACGGTTTCGCCTGGGTGGCATGCTCGACGACGCAGACGATGTACCTGGAGAACTTCGGCTTCGGCAGCGGCACCGTGCCCAACGGGCTCACCAACCTGTCGGTCCAAGTCGAGCTGCGCGCCTACATGGCGTACTACAACTGCTGCGGATCGGGCTGGATCACCGTGACACCGCAGTACTCGAACGACGGCTCCAACTGGTTCGACGGGAGCGCCTACATCTACCGCGCCAACTACCTGCCGGTCAACACCTGGTACACCGACACCGCGACGGCCACCGGGTTCACGAGCGCCCAGGTGCGCGACGGGTACTTCCGGGTCAAGGTGGTGACCTCCAGCAACGGCGTCGGCTTCGGCCTCCGGGCCGACTACGTGAAGGCCACCGTCCTCGACGTCACCGCACCCACCGCCGGCTACGTGAACGACGGCGTCGGTGCCGACGTCAACTACCAGCAGTCCACCTCCACCATCAACGCCAACTGGTCCGGTTTCAGCGACGACTGGAGCGGCGTCGCGTCGTACAGCTACGCCATCGGCACCACCTCCGGCGGCACCAACGTCGTCAACTGGACCAGCACCGGCGCCAGCACCAGCGTCACCAAGAACAGCCTCTCGCTCTCCAACGGCACGAAGTACTACGTGTCGGTGCGCGCCACCGACACGGCCGGCAACGTCAGCTCGGTCGCGACCTCCGACGGTGTCACGGTCGACACCTCCGGGCCCGCCGCCGGCACCGTGGCCGACGGCCTTTCGACCGACGTCAACTGGCAGAACAGCACCACCACCATCAACGCGAACTGGTCCGGCTTCACCGATGCCGTGTCGGGGGTCGCGTCCTATCAATACGCGATCGGCACCACCTCCGGCGGCACCCAGGTCCTCGGCTGGACGAACAACGGTTCGGCCACCAGTGTCACCAACAGCAGCCTCACGCTGAGCGCCGGCACCAAGTACTACGTGTCGGTGAAAGCAACCGACAACGTCGGCAACACCGGCTCGGCCGCCAACTCGAACGGCGTCACCGTCGACACCACCAACCCCGTCGCCGGCACTGTCAACGACGGTAGCGGCGCCGACGTCACCTGGCAGGGGTCGACCTCGACGATCCAGGCCAACTGGTCCGGCTTCAGTGACGCCGCTTCGGGCGTCGCGTCCTACGAGTACGCGATCGGCACCACCTCCGGCGGCACCCAGGTTCTCGGCTGGACGAGCAACGCCTCGGCCACCAGCGTCACCAACAGCAGCCTCACCCTCGCCAACGGCACCACGTACTACGTGTCGGTACGCGCCACCGACACCGCCGGCAACACCAGCGCGGTGGCCACGTCCAACGGCGTCACCGTCGACAGCACCGCGCCCACCGCCGGCAGCGTCAACGACGGCCCCGGCGCCGACCTCACCTGGCAGGGCGCCACCACGACGATCTGGGCCAACTGGTCCGGCTTCAGCGACGCCGCCTCCGGCCTCACGGGATACGAGTACGCGATCGGAACGACGTCGGGCGGAACCCAGACCGTCAACTGGACTAGCAACGCCTCCGCGACCAGCGTCACCAGGAACGGGCTCACGCTGAGCGACGGCACCACCTACTACGTGTCCGTGCGCGCCACCGACACCGCCGGCAACACCAGCGTCGCCACCTCGAACGGCGTCACCGTCGACGCCACCGCCCCGGTCGCAGGGACGGTGGCCGACGGCACGTCGACCGACGTCACCTGGCAGCAATCCACCACCACCATCAACGCCAACTGGAGCGGGTTCGCCGACGTGACCTCGGGCATCGCGGGTTACCAGTACGCGATCGGCACCACCTCCGGCGGAACCCAGCTCGTCGACTGGACGGGCGTCGGGACCGCGACCTCCGTCACCCGCAACGGGCTGACCCTGAGCAACGGCACCACGTACTACGTCTCGGTCCGCGCCGTCGACAGCGCGTCCAACGTGAGCGTCCCAGCAACCAGCAACGGCGTCACCGTCGACACCACCGCCCCGGTCGCGGGCACGGTCGCCGACGGCACTTCGACGGACGTCACCTGGCAACGCTCGACCGGCACGATCTCGGCCAACTGGTCCGGGTTCTCCGACCCGGCGTCGGGCATCGCGTCCTACGATTACGCCATCGGCACGACCTCCGGCGGCACCCAGGTTGCCGGCTGGACCTCGACCGGCACCGCGACCTCCGTCACGCGCAACGGGCTCACACTCTCGAACGGCACGACCTACTACGTCAGCGTTCGCGCGACCGACAACGTCGGCAACACCAGCACGGTTGCCACCTCCAACGGCGTCACCGTCGACACCACCGCACCCGTCGCGGGCACCGTGGCCGACGGCACCTCGAACGACGTCACCTGGCAACAGTCCACCACCACGATCGACGCCAACTGGACCGGCTTCTCCGACCCCGCCTCCGGCATCGCGTCCTACGAGTACGCCATCGGCACCACCGCCGGCGGCACCCAGGTCTCCGGCTGGACGTCGACCGGCACCGCCACCTCGGTCACGCGCAACGGGCTGACCCTGAGCAACGGCACCACCTACTACGTCTCGGTGCGCGCCACCGACACCGCCGGCAACACCAGCACCGTCGCCACCTCCAACGGCGTCACCGTCGACACCACCGCACCCGTCGCGGGCCCGGTGAACGACGGCACCGGCGCCGACGTCACCTGGCAGCAATCCACCACCACCATCGACGCCAACTGGAGCGGGTTCTCGGACCCGGCGTCCGGCATCGCGTCCTACGGCTACGCCATCGGCACCACCGCCGGCGGAACCCAGATCGTCGACTGGACGTCGACCGGCACCGCCACCTCCGTCACCCGCAACGGGCTGACCCTGAGCAACGGCACCACCTACTACGTCTCGGTGCGCGCCACCGACACCGCCGGCAACACCAGCACCGTCGCCACCTCCAACGGCGTCACCGTCGACACCACCGCACCGACCGGCGGCACGGTGAACGACGGGACCGGTGCCGACCTCGAGTGGCAGCGCTCGAGCGGGACGCTCTCGGCCAACTGGTCGGGCTTCTCGGACGCCGGCAGCGGCATCGACCATTATCAATGGGCCATCGGCCTGTCGCCGTGCGGGACCGAAGTGCTGCCCTGGACGAACGTGGGGGCGGTGACGAGCAAGACGCTCTCCGGGCTGGCGCTGATCGACGGCGGGACCTACTACGTGTCGGTACGCGCGGTCGACGCGGTCGGGAACGTCGGCAACGGGGTCGGGAGCAACGGGATCACGATCGACACCTCGGCCCCGACGCAGGGAACGGTCGCCGATGGCAACGGCGCCGACGTCGACTGGCAGCAGTCGACCTCGAGGATCGACGCCAACTGGACCGGATTCGGCGACGTGGGGAGCGGCGTCACGTCGTACGAGTACGCGATCGGGACCACCTCCGGTGGCACCCAGGTCGTCGACTGGACGTCGACCGGCACCGCGACGAGCGTCGCCAAGACCGGGCTGTCGCTCACCGGTGGCACCACCTACTACGTCTCCGTCCGCGGGCTCGACCGCGCGGGGAACACGAGCGAGACGGCCACGTCCGACGGCGTCACCGTCGACGCTTCCGCGCCGGTCGCCGGCACCGTCGCCGACGGCACGTCGACGGACATCACCTGGCAACGCTCGACCGGCACGATCTCGGCCAACTGGTCCGGGTTCTCCGACCCCGCGTCGGGCATCGCGTCCTACGAGTACGCGATCGGCACGACGTCGGGCGGCACCCAGCTCGTCGACTGGACCTCGACCGGCACCGCGACCTCCTTCACGCGCACCGGCCTGACGTTGAGCAACGGCACCACCTACTACGTCTCGGTACGGGCCACCGACACGGCCGGCAACGTGAGCTCGGTCGCCACCTCCAACGGCGTCACCGTCGACACCACCGCCCCCACCACCGGTACCGTCGCCGACGGCACGTCGACGGACGTCACCTGGCAACGCTCGACCGGCACGATCTCGGCCAACTGGTCCGGCTATACGGACCCGGCCTCGGGCATCGCGTCCTACGAGTACGCCATCGGCACCACCGCAGGCGGCACCCAGACCGTCGACTGGACCTCGACCGGCACCGCGACCTCGGTCACCCGCAACGGCCTCACCTTGAGCAACGGCACCGAGTACTTCGTGTCCGTACGGGCCACCGATGCCGCGGGCAACGTGGGTTCCGCCGCCACGTCGAACGGCGTCACCGTCGACACCACCGCCCCGACGATCGACAGCGTGGCCGACGGCACCGGCGCCGACATCACCTGGCAACGGTCGACATCCTCGCTCTCCGCCAACTGGACCGGCTCCGACATCGGGAGCGGCGTCGCGTCGTACGAGTACGCCATCGGCACCACCTCCGGCGGAACCGATGTCGTCGACTGGACCAGCACCGGCACGTCGACCTCGGTCACTCGCAACGGGCTGACCCTGAGCAACGGCACCGCCTACTTCGTGTCCGTACGCGTCACCGACACCGCCGGCAACACCAGCACCGTCGCCACCAGCAACGGGGTCACCGTCGACACCACCGCCCCCACCACCGGGAGCGTGGCCGACGGCACGAGCAGCGACGTCACGTGGCAACGCTCGACGTCAAGCCTCTCGGCCAACTGGACCGGCTTCGCCGACCCCGCCTCGGGCATCGCGTCCTACGAGTACGCCATCGGCACCACCCCCGGCGCCACCGACGTCGCCGACTGGACGAGCAACGCTTCCGCGACCTCCGTCACCCGCAACGGCCTCAGCCTGAGCAACGGCACCACCTACTACGTCTCCGTGCGCGCCACCGACCAGGTCGGCAACACCAGCTCGGTCGCCACCAGCAACGGCGTCACCGTCGACCACACCACACCGGCCGCCGGCACCGTCGCCGACGGCACGTCAACCGACGTCACGTGGCAGCAATCCACCACCACCATCAACGCCAACTGGACCGGCTTCTCCGACCCGGCGTCGGGCATCGCGTCCTACGAATACGCCATCGGCACGACCGCCGGCGGCACCCAGATCGTCGACTGGACCTCGACCGGCACCGCCACCAACGTCACCGAGACGGGGCTGTCGCTGGGCAACGGCACCACCTACTACGTCTCCGTGCGCGCCACCGACCAGGTCGGCAACACCGGCTCGGCCGCCACCAGCAACGGCGTCACCGTCGACCACACCGCCCCGAGCACCGGCACCGTGGCCGACGGCACGTCAACCGACGTCACCTGGCAGCGATCCACCACCACCATCGACGCCAACTGGACCGGCTTCGCCGACCCCGCGTCGGGCATCGCGTCCTACGAGTACGCGATCGGCACGACCGCCGGCGGCACCGACCTCGTCGACTGGACCGGCGTCGGCACCGCGACCTCGGTCACTCGCAACGACCTGACCCTGAGCAACGGCACCGAGTACTTCGTCTCGGTCCGCGCCACCGACACGGTCGGCAACGTGAGCTCGGTTGCCACCAGCAACGGTGTCACCGTCGACCACACCGCCCCGAGCACCGGCACCGTCAACGACGGGAGCGGGGCCGATGTCACCTGGCAGACGTCGACCTCGACCATCGACGCCAACTGGACCGGGTTCGCCGACCCCGCGTCGGGCATCGCGTCCTACGAGTACGCGATCGGCACGACGTCGGGCGGCACCCAGCTCGTCGACTGGACCGACAACGGGACCGCGACCTCCGTCACGCGCAACGGCCTGACGTTGAGCAACGGCACCACCTACTACGTCTCCGTGCGCGCCACCGACCAGGTCGGCAACACCAGCACCACCGCCACCAGCAACGGCGTCACCGTCGACACCAACGCACCCGTCGCAGGCACCGTCAACGACGGGAGCGGCACCGACATCACCTGGCAGCGATCCACGACGACCATCGACGCCAACTGGTCGGGGTTCACCGCCACGAGCGGCATCGACCACTACGACTACGCAATCGGCACCACCCCCGCCGCCACCGACATCGCCGGCTGGACCTCGACCGGCACCGCCACCACCGTCACCAGGAACGGGCTCACCCTGAGCGACGGCACCACCTACTACGTGACGGTCCGGGCGACCGACTCGCTGGGCCGCACCGCCGCCGCCAGCTCCGACGGCGTCACCGCCGACACCACCGCCCCCGTCGCCGGCACCGTCGCCGACGGGACCACGACCGACGTCGGCTGGCAGCGGTCCACGACCTCGCTGTCGGCCAACTGGTCGGGCTTCTCCGACCCGGCCTCGGGCATCGCGTCCTACGAATACGCCATCGGCACGACGTCGGGCGGCACGCAGCTCGTCGGCTGGACCAGCACCGCCACCGCGACCTCCTTCACTCGCAACGGGCTCACCCTGAGCAACGGCACCACCTACTACGTCTCGGTACGCGCCACCGACACGGTTGGCAACACCAGCACGGTCGCCACCTCGAACGGCGTCACCGTCGACACCACCGCCCCGAGCACAGGCACCGTCAACGACGGCCTCTCGGCCGACGTCACCTGGCAGACGTCGACCTCGACCGTCGACGCCAACTGGACCGGGTTCGCCGACCCGGCTTCGGGCATCGCGTCCTACGAATACGCGATCGGCACGACGTCCGGCGGCACCGACATCGTCGACTGGACCTCGACCGGCACCGCCACCACCGTCACCAAGACCGGGCTCGCCCTCGGCAACGGCACCACCTACTACGTCTCGGTCCGCGCCACCGACCAGGTTGGCAACACCAGCACGGTCGCCACCTCGAACGGCGTCACCGTCGACACCACCGCCCCGAGCACCGGCACCGTCAACGACGGCACCGGGCCCGACGTGGACTGGCAGACGACCGCACGCTTCGAGGCCAACTGGACGGGCTTCGCCGACGGCGGCTCCGGCATCGACCACTACGACTACGCCATCGGCACCACCCCCGGCGGCACCGACACCGTCGGCTGGACCGGCGTCGGCACCGCGACCAGCGCCTCGACGGCCGACGCCACGTTCGTCGTCGGCAGGACCTACTACGTGTCGGTGCGGGCCACCGACACCGCAGGGAACGTGAGCACCATCGCGAGCAGCGACGGCGCGGAGTTGCGCCTCATCGCAACCGATGGGCCCGACTCGGGCTCGGAGTCCTCGTACCAGTCGGCGACGGATTCCTTCTCCGCCGACTGGACGGGGCTGGCCGCGACCGTCGGGCCGGAAGCGACCGGTTTCGAATGGAGGGTGGAGACCGCCGACGGCACACCGGTCACGGACTGGCAGTCGGTCGGGCTCTCGACCCACGCCACCGCCACCGGACTCACGTTGACGCCCGGGACGCGCTACGTCGCCCGCGTGCGGGTGGTCGAGCACGACCAGTCCGTCCGGACCACCGTCGTGACGAGCGGGTCCACGATCGACACGGCGCCGCCGGCTGCCGGCACGATCACGGTCACCGAGTTGCCCGCCGCGCCGGCGAACCTGCTCGGGCTCCTGTCCGCGCCCGCGGCGCGCCAGTACGTGGCCTCGTGGAGCGGATTCTCCGACGCCATCAGCGGCATCGCCGGGTACGCCTGGGCCGTCGGCACCGCGCCGGGCGGGAACGACCTCACCGACTGGTCCGACGTCGGCACCGCCGACCACGTGGTGTTCCCGGTCGCCAGGACCGGCTCGTTCTCGTTCTCGCTCCGCGTGAAGGATCACGCCGGCAACCTGGTCGTGGTCTCGGCGCCGGGCGGCGCGCCGGTCGACCCGTCGCCGTCGCCTTCGCCGACCACCGAGCCCTCCCCGACCACCCGGCCCTCGACCGCCCCGCCCTCCGGAGACGGGAAGGCGGTGGTCGCCGGCCACGAAGCCGCCCACGGAGACGGCTCGGAGCCGGCCACCGCCACCACCGCTCGCCGGCAGCTCCGCGGCGGTCTGCCCTTCACGGGCGCCGAGCTCGCCGCGACGGTGACGCTGGCGCTCCTGCTCGTGTTCTCGGGCTTCGTCCTCATCCGGGGTTCGCGCCGCCGGCGTCAGGGCGACTGTGGCGCATCCCAGCGCGAGTAGTCACGCCTCGCGGACGCCACGGTGCCCGGGCCGGCGAGCCACCGTGTCGAACCGCGCCACCCGGCCGTTCGCGGCCGACCGGTACGCCGCCTCCACCAGCACGTGCGCGGCGAACGCCTCACGGAACCCGGGCGACGCGGGCCTGCCCGCCCGGACGCAGTCCGTCCACGCCCGGTCGGCGACGTACAGGTAGAAGAACACGTCGGGTCTCGTCACCCCCATGGCGGCGAAGTGCGCGGCGCGCAGCGCGGCCGGGTCCATCCGTGCCGGCGGTTCGTCGGCCGCCTGCACGAGGAAGGAGTCCTCGGCCGCGCCGACGACGAAGTCGTGGGTGATCTCGACGGCGCCGCCCTCGAAGAACACCTCGATGCGACGTTCCTCCCTCCCGCGCCCGCCGTGGAACACGGTCACGAGATTGCCGATGACCCCGGTCTCGTGGTCGATCGTGAGCGCGGCGGCGTCCTCGACGTCGTAGCCGAACAGGGACCGGTGCTTCGCGAACACCTCGGTCGGGCGGCCGAACAGCCAGTTGCACACGTCCGCTGCGTGGATCGAGTGCTCCAGCAGCGCGCCGCCACCCGCCTCGGCGCGCCGCGACCGCCACGACGAATGGCCCGGCACGACCTCGCCCGTCGGCCAGTACTGGTCGTCTCGGACCGTGTAGGCGATCGGCGCGCCGAGCCGCCCGTCGTCCACGATCGCCCGCAGCTCGCGCACCAACGGGTGGAAACGCGAATGGAACCCGACCTGGGCGACGAGCCCCGACCGCTCGACCTCACCGCACATCGCCCGCACATCGCCGAACGTGGTCGCGAGCGGCTTCTCGCACAGCAGCGGCTTGCCCGCAGCCACGGTGGCCGTGACCAGCTCCGGATGCGTCCGGGTCGGCGAGCAGATCATCACCGCGTCGACACCCGGGTCGTCGATCACCTCGAACGGATCATCCGTGGTGCGCTCGAACCCGCCGTTGCGCTGCGCGGCGGCGCGCGCCTCGGCCGACGGGTCGGCCGCGACCACGGCGCGGGCGACGCCGTCGTCGGCCAGCTTGGCCACGCCGTCGGCGTGGATCTGACCGATCATCCCGCAACCGATCATCCCGATCCCGACCCGTTCAGCCATCTTCGTTTCCCCGATCTGGGCCTCCGGCGCCGGGCCATCCTCTCGCGGCCGGGCGGCCGACGCACGTGGCGATCCTCGCGCGCTACTGTGACGCTCACGTCAGGTTTCGGGACACCAGGGGGACGCGGAATGGGTCTGCTCGACGGCAAGGTCGCGATCGTCACCGGCGCCGGCAACGGTGTCGGCCGCGGCGAGGCCATCCTGCTCGCAGGTCATGGCGCCAAGGTCGTGGTCAACGACCTCGGCGGCACGGTGTCGGGCGAAGGGGCCGACAAGACACCGGCGGAGACGGTGGTCGACGTCATCAAGAGCCGGGGCGGCGAGGCCGTCGCCAACTACGACGACGTGTCGGACTTCAAGGGTGCGAAGAACATCATCGACACGGCGATCGAGTCGTTCGGGCGGCTCGACGTCCTCGTCAACAACGCGGGGATCCTGCGCGACAAGATGATCTTCTCGATGGCGGAGGAGGACTTCGACGCCGTGATCCGCGTCCACCTCAAGGGCACGTGGAACACGATGCACCACGCGTCGGTGCACTGGCGCAACGAGTCGAAGGAAGGCCGCCAGCCCAGCGCGTCGATCGTCAACACGGTGTCGAGCGCCGGGCTGCAGGGTCAGGCCGCCCAGTCGAACTACGGCGCGGCGAAGGCGGGCATCGCGGCGATGACGATCATCGCGGGCCTCGAGCTGACCCGGTACGGCGTGCGCGCCAACTGCATCGGTCCCGGCGGCTTCACCCGCATGGTCGGTCAGGTCATGAAGGACATCACGATCAGGGCGCCCGAGGAGTACACGGAGTTCGACGCCATGAATCCCGGGAACTCGGCACCGGCGGTGGTCTGGCTCGCGTCGGACGAGTCGAAGCCCATGACGGGACAGGTCGTTCGCATGGTCGGCAACTCGCTGTGCATCTACACGCCGTGGCAGATGGGCGAGATGTTCTACAGCACCGACAAGGCCGGCAACCCCACACAGTGGGATCCCGTGGAGGTCGGCGACGTGCTGAACAAGTACGTCTACCGGACGGTGAACCCGGGGATCGCGCAGCAACGCCAGTAACGAGCCTGCCACCGAGCACACCGGCACCCAGCACACCGGCACCCAGCACACCGGCACCCAGCACACCGGCACCGAGCACACCGGCACCGAGCACACCGGCACCGCGCCCACCGGCACCGCACCCGGGGCGCGGGTAGCTTCCTCCGGATGAACACCGACTTCGAGACCATCAGGTACGAAGAACACGAGGGCGTCGCGACCGTCACCCTCGACCGCCCCGAGCGTCACAACGCGTTCAACTCGCTGATGCAGCGGGAGGTCCATTCCTTGTGGCGTGCGTTGCGCCGGCACGACGACGTGCGCTGCATCGTGCTCACCGGCGCCGGCGAGAAGGCGTTCTGCACCGGCATCGACCGCATGGAACAGATGGGCGGCGAGGACACCGACTCGACCGACCGATCCGTGGTCGGATCGGGCTCGACGCCGTTCATGTTCAACGACCCGGGCGACAACCTCGGGCCCAAGAGCTGTGACCTGTGGAAGCCCGTGATCGCAGCCGTGAACGGCATGGCCTGTGGCGGCGCCTTCTACATGCTGGGCGAGGTCGAGTTCATCCTCGCCGCCGAGCACGCCTCGTTCTTCGACCCGCACGTGACCTACGGGATGACCGCGGCGTTCGAGCCGATGCACATGCTCGGGATCATGCCGTTCGGCGAGATCATGCGCCTCTCGCTGCTCGGCAACTACGAACGCCTCTCGGCGGCGCGGGCCCGCGAGATCGGGCTCGTCAGCGAAGTCGTGCCCGCCCCCGACCTGCTGGCCCGGGCCCAGGAGCTCGCGGCCCGGATCGCTGCGCAACCCAAGCTCGCGATCGAGGGCACCGTGCGTGCCGTCTGGGCCGCGCGCGAGCTCGGGCAGCGCCAGGCCCTACGCCTCGGGTACGCGTTCGTGGCCATGGGCACGAACCAGGACTCGCTCGCCGAGGGCCAGAAGGTCTTCGAGTCCGGCCAACGCATCGACTGGGAGTTGCGGTGAGCCGAGCAGCCAGGCGAGCGAGTGCAATCGAGCGAGCACGGAGTCCCGAACGGGCCGCAGGCCGGCACCGGGTACCCCGGTGCCGAGTGAGGGCGACCATCGAAACCGACTGGGAGTTGCGGTGAGCCGAGGCACCAAGCGGGTGGCGATCGTGGGGGCGGCGCTCTCGGACTGCGGGCGCGTCGACACGAAGTCGCCCTTCGAGCTCCACTACCAAGCGGCGAGCCGGGCGATCGCCGATGCCGGGCTCGCCAAGAACGACGTCGACGGATTCGGCTCCAGCGGCACCGGGCTGCTCGCGCCGGTGGAGATCGCGGAGTACTGCGGTGTGCGACCCACCTGGATCGACGGCACGGGCGTCGGCGGCAGCACGTGGGAGTTCATGGTCGAGCACGCGACGGCGGCGATCCTCGCCGGCCACGCCGAGGTCGTCGTGCTCGTGTACGGCTCGACGACGCGCGCCGACCTCAAGGCCAAGCGCCGCACGGCCAACCTGGCGTTCGGCGGGCGCGGCCCGTCGCAGTTCGACATGCCATACGGCCACACGATCATGGCGAAGTACGCCATGACGATGCGTCGTCACATGCACGAGTTCGGGACGACGCTCGACCAGTTCGCCGAGATCGCGGTCTCGACGCGCTACAACGCGGGCTTCAACCCCGACGCGTACTACCGCGACCCGATCACGATCGACGACGTCAACCGCTCCGAGGTCCTGGCGGACCCGCTCACGAAGCTCCACTGCTGCATCCGCTCCGACGGCGGCGGAGCCGTGGTCCTGACCACCGAGGAGCGCGCCCGCGACCTGCCCAAGGCGCCGGTGTGGGTGCTCGGCACGGGCGAGGCCGTGCTCCAGACGACGATGAGCGAGTGGGACGACTTCACCGAGTCCCCCGCGGTGTACAGCGGCCGGCTGGCATTCGAGCGGGCCGGGATCGGGCCCGCCGACGTCGACGTCTGCGAGGTGTACGACGCGTTCACGTCGATGGTGCTCATGACGCTCGAGGCGCTCGGCTTCTGCGGCAAGGGCGAAGGCGGCCCGTTCGTGGAGGACGGCAAGCTCCGCCTCGGCGGCGCGCTCCCGACCAACACCGACGGCGGCGGCCTGTCGTCGTGTCACCCGGGCCAGCGCGGCATGTTCCTGCTCGTCGAGTCGGTGAGGCAGCTGCGCGGCGAGTGCGGCCCGCGCCAGGTGCCGGACGCGAAGATCGCGTGCGCGAGCGGTACCGGCGGCTGGTTCTCGTCCGCGAGCACGACGCTCCTCGGGGTCGACTGACCCCGGCTCTACCGTTCTGGCTAGCCAGCGGTACGAAAATCGGTCGCCTCACCAGCCAAAACGGGTGGGGGTCGGCCGGTGCCGTCGAGTCGGCGGAGGCGGCGCGGCCGTGCAAGGATCCCGGCATGGAGCTGCCCGACCTTCGCCGCCAAGCCATGTACCTCGGCCGCCTGCGATTCCTCATCGGCCTGTCGATGCTCGTGATGCCGGCCCGCTCGGCCCGCATCTGGTCGGGCCCGGCCGGCTCGGATTCGAACCCCTGGATCCGGATGACGGGCCTGCGCGAGGTCGCGATCGGGGCCGGCACCGACATCGCGGCCGGCGAACGAAACGGTGCGTCGTGGCTCTCGATCGCCGCGCTCGTCGACGTCGGCGACGGGCTTCTCGGCGTCCTCGGCCGCGGCGTCCCGACCCGCACCCGGTTGTTCGGACTCGCGGTCATCGGCCTCGGCGTGGCCCAGCTCATGCTGTCCCGCGACCTCGCCGCGCAGGAACGGCCCGGCTCCGCCTGAACCCGCGAGCCCGCCGTGCCGGAACGGCCCGGAGCCGTCTGATCCTGCTCCCCGCCCGTGCTCCCCGCCCGTGCGGGATCCTCGGCGCCGGCAATCGCAGATCTCGGGAACCAACTGTCAGGTCCCTTCGTCCAACGCGACATCCGACGAAGGAGCGATGGTCATGGGCAACTGGAAGCGACAGAACCTGCGGCGCGGCGGCGGGGCCGTCCTCGCCGTCGTGCTGCTCGGCGGCGCCGCCGTGGCGCTGTTCGACCGGCAGGACGCGGGGTCGACGAGTCGACGCTCGAGCGGGACCGCTGCCGGTGAACGGTCGACCGCGCCGGGA
Organism: Acidimicrobiia bacterium; assembly: GCA_046331155.1. Lineage (GTDB taxonomy): Bacteria > Actinomycetota > Acidimicrobiia > IMCC26256 > CAWATG01 > JAXLRK01. The sequence continues at coordinate 1,615,630 of JAXLRK010000001.1, read as the reverse complement.
TCGACACGGACGGATTCGGCCAGCACGACCACCGGCGCACCGCTCGGTCCCGCAACTGCCGGGCGGACGAAGGCCGCCCCTGCCGGAGGGTGGAACGCGACCGACGCCTCGTCCTCCGAGGCGATCGGCGTCCCCCCGCTGACGACTCTCCCGGCGCCGGCGCCGCTCGGGACCAAGATCGTCAAGAACGGCTCGCTCACGGTGCGGGTGAAGCGTCACGGACTCGAGGACGCACTGGGTCGGGTGCTCTCGATCGTGGGCACGACGGGTGGCGCGGTGCAGTCGAGCGAGTCGGCCGGAGGGACGGCCGCCCTCGTGCTGCGCATCCCCGCCGACAAGTTCGAGACGGCAGTGGTCGAGCTCCGCAAGCTCGGCAAGGTGACGGGCAGCTCGCTGAAGTCCGACGAGGTGACCGCCCGGTACGTCGACCTCCAGGCCCGGCTGCGCAACCTTCAGGCTCAGGCCGCCGTCATGCTCGACCTGATGCGCCAGGCGAAGACGATCCCCGACACGATCACCGTGCAGCAACAGCTCTCACAGGTCCAGGGCCAGATCGAGGAGCTCCAGGGCCAGCTCCGGGTGCTCGACGACCAGACCGCGTTCGCCACCCTGGCCGTCTCCCTCACCGAACGCGGCGCACCGGTGCCGGTGCGACACGAGCCGCAGCCCGAGTCGCAGCTCTCGCGTTCGTGGCACCGGGCGACGGACGCCGCGCTGGCGATCGTCGGCGGAACCATCGTCGTGCTCGGGGCCCTGCTACCGCTCGCGGTCATCGCCCTCGTCGTGACGGCGGTCGTCGTGCCCATCCGCCGGCGCCGGCAGGCCCCGACCCCGCCGGCCCCGACCACGGCCTGACCCGAGCTCGAGCGATCCGGGGGCCGGCGACGACCCGGCTCCCGGACCTTCTCACCGAGCCCCGGCGAAAGTCCGGCGCTCCACTACTTGGCTGTCACACCCCCGTCGTATGATACGAACATATGTTCGATACCACGGACGGTCACGCACCCCAGCCAGGAAATCCGCCGCCCGAAGCAGCCCGCGTCCTCGAGCTCCTCGCGGCCCGCGAACAGCTCGAAGCCGACCTGCTCGGCGCGTTCGGGAACTGCCTGGCGGCCCGGGCCTGGGAAGGCGACGGCGCCCTCAGCCCGGTCGCCTGGCTCGTGCACAGAGGCGAACTGTTACGCGGCGACGCGACCCGCCTCGTCCGCTCGGCGCAGCTGTGCCGGGACCACCAACCGGTCGGGTCATCACTGGCGGCCGGCCGGATCCGCACCGACCACGTCCGCACCCTCGCCCGCGTGCAACACCACCGAAAGAAACTCTTCGCCGACCACGTCGACACCCTCGTCGACGCCGCCGAATCCGTCGACACCACCAGCTTCGAGACCGTCGCGCGCCGCTGGGCCGCCTACGCCGACGACCAGACCGACACCCGCAACGAACCCCCCGAATCGTGGCTCGACCTCGCCACCACCCTCAACGGCTCCGTCCGCCTCGCCGGACACCTCGACCCCGAAGGCGGCGCCGCCGTCCTCGCCGCCCTCGCCGCACTCGAAACCCCACCCCGCCCCGGCGACCCTCGCCCGGCCAGCGCCCGCCGCGCCGACGCGCTCGTCGCCCTCGCCCGCGGCGCCACCACACCCGCCCACATCGACGTCCACGTCGACCTCGCCACCCTCGCCGGCCTCCAACCCGACGAAGCGCCAGGCGACCTCACGACCCGGTTCCACGACCTCGACCACATCGGACCCGTCCGGCCCAGCATCATCCGCCGCCTCGCCTGCGACGCCATCCTCAACCGCCTCGGCATCCACCGCGACCACCCCGAACTCATCGACCTCGGCCACATCGAGACCGGGCGCCGATCCCGCGTCATCTCCCCCAAACTCCGCCGCGCGCTCGTCAACCGCGACGGCGGCTGCGCCATCGCCGGCTGCGACCGACCCCACCAATGGTGCGACGCCCACCACATCGTCCACTGGGCCGACGGCGGCAACACGGACCTCGAGAACCTGGTGCTCTTGTGCAGACGGCATCACACGCAAGTCCACGAACACCACGGACACCTCGTCCGCGGCCCCGACGGCTACGTCATCGAACCACCATGAGCCGACGACACGCTCGACGACACGCGCCGATCAGCCGTGGGCGACGGCGGTCAGTTGCTCGGCGATCGACGCCGCCCAGGCGCGCACCTGGTCGAAGTCACGCCAGTCGCCCGCGTGGTCCTTCGCCATCGCGCGGGCCGGGAACCCCTTCGCGTCCGGAGGCAATCGGCCTCCGAACGTGGCGTGGCCGCGCGCGCCGACCCGCTCCATGAGCCGTGCCACCTGCCGGGTGGGCGGGATCTCGTGGTCGCGGGCGGAGTCGTCGAGCGGGCCGCTGCTGAAGAACCAGACCGGCCGCGCCCGCAACGCCGCCGCGTGCCGCTTCACGAAGCGGGCCGCCGACCGTCGCCAGCGGGTCGCATACAGCGCCCCGCCCACGACGACGGCGTCGTACCCCTCGAGCGACCGCACGGTCTCCGCGGCCTCGACCGCCGCGCCGTGTCCGTTCGAACGCAGTGTCACCGCGACCACGTCGGCGATGCCCGCGGTGCCGCCCATCTTCGAGCCGTGTACGACGAGGATGTTCATGCTCCACCTCCTGTCGTCAGCCGGATCCTATGGAGAGATACCCCGCCGCCGACAGGGCCACTCGTCACGAGTCCGCGACCAACCAGCTGCTCGTCCGATCGACCCCGGGCTGCACTCGGAGGCCGCGAGCGACCCCTAACCTGTTCCGATGGAGCAGAGCATGCTGCGGGGCCTGGCCGGCTTCCGCTGGGCCGCCTGGGCGTGGGTCGCCCTCGTGGTCGTGCTCAACCGGGGCAAGCTCGAACGGCCCTGGCTCGCCATCCTGTTGCTGGGAGCTTCGCTCGCGGTCACGGTCGCCGTGACGGTACGCCTGCGCCGCCGTCCGGCCGCGGCGCTCGCGCCCGGGCTCGTCGGCGGCGAGCTCGTCGTGGCGCTGGCGATGTCGCTCTGTGGAGGCTGGGCGTACGAATCGGGCAATGCCTTCTCCAACACCATCGCGCTCGGTTCGCCGTGGGTGCTCGCGAGCATTCTCACCGTCGGCGTCGCCTACGGCGCGTGGGCGGGCGCCGGCGCGGCGCTCCTCATGGGCATCGCGCGCGTCGGTGCCGCGTTCGCGAACGGCGCGCGCGACTTCGACAGCCGCCAGTGGCTCTCGCTCGTCTCCACGACCGTGATCTTCGTGCTCGCCGGCGCCCTGGCCGGACGCGTCACCGAGCTGCTCCGCACCGCGGAGCACGCCGTCGCCGAGGCGCGGGCCCGGGAGTCCGTGGCCCGCACGCTGCACGACGGCGTGCTCCAGACCCTCGCGGTCATCGAGCGACGGACCGACGACCCCGCGCTCGCGCGCCTCGCGCACGAGCAGGAACGCGACCTGCGCAACTACCTGTTCGGCACCGGGAGCACCGCCGAGCAGGGCGGCGCGGCCGACGTCGGCCCGCGACTGCGCGCGGCCGCGGCCCGCTTCGAAGACGCCTTCCACGGCCGGGCCGACGTGCTGCTCGCACCCGACCTCCCCCACCTCGACGACGCACGCGCCGACGCGCTCGCCGGTGCGGTGGGCGAGGCGCTCACGAACGCGGGCAAGCACGGAGCCGCGAGCCGGGTCACCGTCTACGCCGAACCCGACGACTCGGTCGGCGTGCTCTGCACCGTGCGCGACGACGGGTGCGGGTTCGACCCGGCGCGGGTCGCCGAGGGCATCGGCATCAGCCGGTCGATCCGCGGGCGCATGGACGACGTCGGCGGGCGGGCGGAGATCGAGAGCCGGCCCGGCGCCGGCACGGAGGTGCGGCTGTGGATCCCGTGACACGCGAGCCGGGGGCCACGATCACGGTGGTGCTGGCCGACGACCACCCGGTGTGGAGGAGCGGCGTGCGGACCGATCTCGGCGACGGCTTCACCGTCGTGGCCGAGGCGAGCGACGCCGAGGAGGCAATCGCCACGATCCGCCACCACCGGCCCGACGTCGTGGTCTGCGACCTCAACATGCCCGGCGGTGGCGGGCTCGCGGTGGTGCGGGCCTGCGGTGAGCAGACGCGCATCGTCGTGCTCACGGTGTCGGAACAGGAACGCGACCTGCTCGACGCGGTCGCGGCAGGCGCCGTCGGCTACCTCGTGAAGTCCACGCCCGGCCCCGAGCTGCGCGACGCGATCGGGCGCGCGGCGCAGGGAGAGCCGGTGTTCTCCCCCGCGCTCGCCGCGCTCGTGCTCGGGGAGTTCCGCCGGATGTCGAAGCAGGCGACCGGCTCCGAGCCGCTCTCCGATCGGGAGCGCGAGGTCCTCCAGCACGTCGCCCGGGGCTACTCGTACAAGGACATCGGCGAGCGCCTCTTCATCTCGCCGAAGACCGTCGAGAACCACGTCCGCAACATCCTGGCCAAGCTCCACCTGTCCCGGAAGCAGGAGCTCATCCGGTACGCCCTCGAGCACGGGATCGAGTAGCCGGTCCATCCGACGCGGCTCGGAGAAACCCTCTCGTTCTGGCTAGTGAGCGGTACGAAATTACGCCCGCTGACCAGCCAGAACGCAAGCGACGACGGTGAATAGGGGGTTCCCCAGGCGGTTTGGGGGATTCTCCGGATAGGCACCGAACGCCGGTTCCCGCAGGCTGGCGGCATGACCCTGATTGCCGTCCCCACCCCACCGTCCACCCGCCGGGCCACGAACCGGCCCGCCCCCCGCCGGCACCCGGCCGACGGCCGCCGCTCGGGCCCGGCCGCGGCGCGCCGGCCGTCGGCCGCCGACCTGGCCGCCGCGACCCCGGACAGCCGGGAGCGTTACGTCGACTTCCTGCGGGCCGCGTCGATCGTGAGCGTCGTGCTCGGCCACTGGCTCATGGCCGTGGTCACCTGGCGCCACGGCCGGTTCTCCACCGGCAACTCGATCGCCGTCGTCCCCGGGCTGTGGGCGCTCACCTGGGTGCTCCAGGTGATGCCGGTGTTCTTCTTCGTCGGCGGGTTCGCCAACCTGGTGACGCTCGACGCGCTGGCCCGTCGCGGCGCCGGCTACGCCGAGTACGTCACCGGCCGGGCCCGGCGCCTGCTGCGCCCGATGCTCGTACTGCTCGCCGTGTGGGTGCCGATGTGCGCGATCCTGCCCGCGCTCGGCGTGGACGGCGACGTCGTGAAGCACGCGACCACGCTGGTCTCGCAGCCGCTCTGGTTCATCGGCGTCTACCTGATCGTCGTGGCCCTCGCACCGGTGATGCTGTCGCTGCACCGGTCGCACGGTCTCCGGGCGCTCGTGGGGCTCGCGGCCGCGGCGATCATGGTCGACGTCGTGCGCTTCCGTACCGGCGTCGACGTCCTCGGCTACCTCAACATCGCGTTCGTGTGGCTCTTCGCCCACCAGCTCGGCTTCTTCTACGCCGACGGCCGCCTGCGCTCGTTGACCCGCCGGCAACTGCGCGGCCTCGCGCTGGCCGGGTTCGGCGCCCTCGTGCTCCTGACCACGTTCGCGGGTTACCCGCACAGCATGGTGGGCCTCCCCGGCGAGCGGATCTCGAACATGAGCCCGCCGACGGTCTGCATCCTCGCCCTCACCGTGTTGCAGGTCGCGCTGGTGATGCTGGCGCGGGACTTCGTGAGCGCACGGCTCGAGCGCCCCCGGGCGTGGACGCGGGTCGTGGCTCTCAACGGCGTGATCATGACGGTGTTCCTGTGGCACCTCACCGCGCTGCTGCTTATCGTCACGGTGACGTTTCCGCTCGGGTTCCCCCAACCCGCCGCGGGCACCGCGCTGTGGTGGGCGACGCGGCCGGTGTGGATCGCGATGCTGCTCGGCGCCCTCGCCGGGCTCGTCGTGTTGCTCGCCCGCTTCGAGCGCCCGAAGGCCGAAGCAACTGAGCCCCGCGCCGGCGACCGTTCCGACGGACGCGCCGTCGCGGGCGTGGTCCTGCTCATCGTCGCGGTGACGGGCATCGCGAGCACGGGCCTGGTCGGCCTGACGTCGACGCACGCCACGCTCGTGTTCCTCCCCGTCACCCCGTTGCAGAACCTGCTCACCCTCACCGCCGGCCTCGCCCTGCTGTTCGCCCGCCCGGCCCGGACCCTGGAGGTCTCCCGATGACTGTTCCCTTGGACGCCGGCCCCTTCGATGCGTCGCCTCGCCCCTTCGATGTGTCGCCGTGCTCGGATGCGCCCCTCGTTGCCTTCATCGGCGCGTCGGGCAGCGGCAAGTCGAGCGTGGTGCGCGAGCTCGACCGCCGCGGGGTGCTGCGCGTGCACCCGACCTGGACGACCCGGCCCCGCCGGGCCGACGAGCTCGACGGCTCGCCCGAGCACCGCTTCGTGTCCGACGCCGAGTTCGCCGCGCTGCGCGGCGGGGGGTTCTTCCTCGACGCGGTGCAGATGTTCGGCCTCCCGTACTGGTACGGGCTCCCGGTGATCACGCCCGTGCCGGGGCTCGCGGACGCGGTGATGCTGCGGGCCCGGCTCGTCGACCGCCTGCGGGTGCACCACCCGTATCTCCTCGTCTACCAGCTCGACGCGTCACGCGCCGTGTTGACCGACCGCCTGCGCGCCCGCGGCTACGGGCCCGTCGAGCTGGGAGCCCGCCTCACCGACAACGACGTCGAACGTCACGCCGGGAGCCGCGTCGCCACCCGCGTGTTCCGCAACGACGGCTCGCTCGCCGACACGGTCCACCACATCGAGCTCGCACTCCGTCGCGACCTCGCAAACCCCAGGAGGGAATCCGCATGAGTCGAGTTCCGCAACCACCACCGGATCGGCCGGCGCGGCCCGAGGTCGAAGCCCGGGAGCAGAGAGAGCGCCGGAAAGCCAGGTGGGAAGGCGTCGGCCGAGTCGCGATGGTGCTCGTCGTGACGTGCACCACGTTGGTCGTCGCGTGGCTGATCCTCGCCGCGCTCGCCCTCAGCCAGATGCAAGGAAGGACGGGAAACAAGTGAAACGACACCTCGCCACCATCAACGCGCTCGTGCGGCCGCCGTTCGCCGTCCTGCTCGGGCTGTTCGCCGCGGTCGGGATGGCCCAGGCCGGCGCCTTCCCGAGCCTGCTCCGCCAGCTCCTCGCTCTGGGCGCGATCAGCGGCTGGATGCTCTGGGCCGTCGCGCTCAACGACGTGGCCGACGAGGACGTCGACCGTGTGAACCTCGTGGCCGACCTCCGCCGCGTCCTCGTGCACCGGACCGCCAGCCGCCGTGAGCTCGTCGGCATCGCCGCGATCTCCGCGACGGTCGCCCTTGCGTGCGCGGCGGCGATCTCCCTGCCGGTCGCCGGCGTGGTCGGCGGCGGGCTGCTGCTCGCGGCGGCGTACTCGTTGCCGCCGTTCCGGCTGAGCGGCCGGGGCGCGCTGACGGCCGCGCTCCTGCCGCTCGGCTACGTGACCGTACCGTTCCTCGTGGGCGCCTGGAGCGTGCGCACCGGCCTCGATGCCCACGGCGCCGCGCTGCTCGCCGCGCTGTACCTCGGGTTCATGGGCCGGCTCGTGCTCAAGGACTTCCGCGACGTGGTCGGCGACCGGCTCTACGGCAAGCGCACGTTGCTCGTCCGCCACGGGCGCCGCCGGACCTGCGCCTTCAGCGCGAGCTTCTGGGCCGCGGGCTGGTTGCTGGCGATCGTGGTCGAGCGGCAGTCGCCGGTGTTGGTCACGGCGCTGAGTGCGTTCGCGCTCGGCACGCTGTGGTTGCTGCGCCGGATCGCGGGCGACGAGCACGGTGCGCGCGACACCGTCACCATCTCGACGATCGCGGTGCTCGGCCGCGCCTTCCTCTGCACCCTCGTGCTCGACCTCTCGATGGCACTCGACCACCGCGGCGCCTGGTTGCGAGCAGCAGTGCTCGCGGTCAGCACCGTCGCCTGGCTCTCCACCGCCCGCGACCACCACCGGCGGTTCGCACCGTCGGTCGACGTGCTCGGCGACGACGAGCTCGCGGCGATGCCGCCACCCGTAACGGTGCACGGGGCCGATCGGGCGCCCGTCACGGCCGTCGCCTGAGCATCACGACCCGGAGGAGGACCGTCATGCATCCCACGAGCGGCTGGTACCCGGACCCGACGGATTCGACGCGGGAGCGGTGGTGGGACGGCCACGCCTGGACCAACACGGTGCGGCGCGCGGAACCCCGTCGCTCGGGACCGGCACGAGGTTCGACGTGGGCCCGCGGCGCGTTCACCGCCCTCAACGCTCTCCTCGCCCTGACGGCGGCGTTCGGGGCGGTTGCCCTCGGCCTCGCCATCTGGACCAGCCGGATGCCCCCGTTCAAGCTCTTCCCGAACAAGTGAACGTCTCGGCTGCGCGCTCCGGGACGGCCGCGAAACCGCGGCAGGTCGTAACGGTCGCGCTCGTGTCGATCATCGTGATCGAGCTCGCGATCGCGGCCATGACCACGGGTGTGACACCGCTGGGAGTGCTCTTCAGCATGATCTTGGCCTGGTTCTTCGTCCTGTCGATCTTCTCCCGATTCGTGGGCATCCCCGGGGTCGTGACCGTCGTCGTCGTCGTGGCCCTCGTGCGCTGGGCCCGTCGCGGCCCGAGGGCCGATTCGCTCACCGGCGACGCGCTCGCCGCACTGCCGCCGCCCGCCGAGAGGATCGAACGATGACCGCGGTTGTCGCCCGCACCACGCCTACCGGACTGCTCGACGACCCGCGTGCGATCACGCCGGCGTGGCTCACCGGCGTGCTGCGCGGCTCGAGCGCGATCGACGCGGCGACGGCGATCGCCCACGCCCACGTCGAACGGTTCGGCGACGGCAGCGCGATGCTCAGCCGGCTGTACCGGATCGAGCTCCGCTACGACGGGTCGGCAGCGGGCGCGCCGCGCTCGGTCGTCGTGAAGCTCGCGAGCGACGATCCGGAGCAGCGCTTCACCGCCGAGCTGCTCGGGCTGTACCGGCGGGAGGCGCTCGTGTACCGCACGGTCGTGGTCGAGCTCCCGTACCGCACGCCGCGCTGCCACTTCGCCGCCGTCTCCGCGGACGGCGCCCAGTGCACCCTCGTCCTCGAGGATCTCCTTCGGTGCCGGTTCGCGGACCAGATGCGCGGCGCGTCGCGCCGGGCGGTCGCGGCGTCGATCGACGCCATGGCCGCGCAGCACGCGCGTTGGGCCGGCGACGCGCGTCTCGACGAGCTCGCGTCCACGCTCTGGCCGCTCGACCATCCCGTGTACCCCGAGGCCCTCGGCGCGGTGTTCGACGCCGGCTGGGCACGGGTCGTGGACGTGCTGGGCGACCGCATCGACCCCCGCGTCCACGCGCTTGCCTCGTCGTGGTCCGAGCAGTGCGGCACCTGGCTGCACCAGCTCGCCCGGGAGCCGACGCTGCTCCACGGCGACTGGCGGGCCGACAACGTGTTCTTCGACGGCCCGACGTGGCAGATCGGGATGCTCGACTTCCAGATCGCCGGGATCGGCAACGGCGCCTACGACCTCGCCTACTTCGTGAGCCAGTCCGTCGCCCCGGCGCGCCAACGCAACCGCGATCGCCCCCTCCTCGAGCGCTACGCGGCCCGGCTCGCGCAGCGCGGGGCACCCGTGGACCTCGACCGGTTGTGGCACGAATACCGCACCGCGCTCCGGGTGTGCCTCGTCTACCCGGTCTCGTTGTTCCGGTCCTACGAGTCCCGCAACCCACGCGGCCGCGCGCTCGTCGAGACGATGTTCACGCGCGCATCAACGGCGCTCGCCCGGACCTGCTGACCGCCGGATCGGGCTCAGTGGCGGAGACGCTCCATCTCGCGCTGGATGTCGGCCTCGGTGATCGGCCGCCGGAAGTACACGTCCCACACGTTCATCGCCAAGCCGACGCCCCAGGCCAGCATCACCCAGGCCGGCCAGAAGTACCCGGCGCCGCTGATCGCCCAGATCCCGACCAGCATGGCGTTGACGAGGACGTGGACCTATACGGGCGCGCCCAGATCGCCGCCTGGTCTGCCGACCATTCGCGGCGCCGAGGCAAGGTCTCACGTCTATGACCTGATTCTCGTGCTTGACTTTAGTACCTAAATTTAGTACCGTTCGGCCGATGAGTTACGCCATCGAGTTCGAGCCCAAGGCAGCACGGCAACTGGCCCGCATCCCGCAGCCGGACCGTCGACGCATCATTGCCCGTATCGAGCTCCTCGGGGACGAGCCGAGACCTAACGGGGTCGAGAAGCTGGAAGGCTTCACCAACCTGTACCGGGTACGGCAGGGCAACTACCGGATCGTCTACTCGATCGACGATGGGCTGAGGATCGTGACGATCGCGAGGATCGGTCAACGAGGGAGTGTGTACCGATGATGGAGAAGCTGGTTCCCATCTCCGAAGCGAAGGTGCGGATCAACGAGCTCGTGCGTGAGGCCGAAGCCGGCACGCACGCGGTGCTGTTGCGTCACGGGCGGCCGGCCGCGCTGATCGTGGGGGTCGCCGAATACGAGGGCCTGCTCGAACAGATCGAAGATCTCGAGGACCGCCTCTCGGGATACGAATCCCAGGCAAGCGACCCGAGCATGCGCATCCCACTCGAGAAGGTGAAAGCCGAACTCGGCCTGATCTGAGGCCGGGAGGCGCACGTACACTGCCGCCCATCGACCGCCCGATCCGCGTCCTCGTCGTGTGCACCGGGAACCAGTGCCGCTCCCCCATGGCCGCGGCGCTTCTCCGGCGTCATCTCGCGAGGGCTGGAGTAGCCCACGACGTGACGTCCGCGGGCACGCAGGCGCCCGCCGGGCGACCGGCGACGAGCGAGGCCGTCGCCGCCGCGGCCGAGCTGGGGCTCGACCTCGAAGGGCACCGCAGCCGTCCGCTCGAACCCGAGCTCGTCGGCGCCACGGACCTCGTCCTCGGCATGGCGCGCGAGCACGTCCGCGAAGTCGCCCTCATGGACTCGCGTGCGCTGGAGCACACGTTCACGCTCGAGGAACTCGTCCGGCGGGCGCAAGCGCGGCCGCGGCTCGGTGCACCCCTCGCCGCCTGGCTCGCCGCGCTCACGGCCGACCGCCCGATCGAGGCGCTGCTCGGGTCTTCCGCGGACGACGACGTCGAGGATCCGATCGGTCGGCCGATGCGTGTCTACCGCCACACGATCGAGACGCTCGACGCGCTCACCGAGCACCTGACCCGGGTCATGTTCCCCGCCGGCTCGGTCTGACTCCCGAGCGCGCCCGGCCCCACGGCACCGCGCTGGATCAGGTGGTCAGGCCCGCCGGCTCGTTGCGACCGCTGGCCGGCTCCGGCGCCGTCAGGTCCACGTGCGGCGTGTGACCGTACCCGTAGCCGTACCCGTACCCGCGGTTGTGGCCGGTCCGGTGGGACACGCCGTTGAGCACCATGCCGATCAGTGGCGCCTCGGCGCTCTGCAACTGCTCGACGGCGCGCGCCAGGTGCTTGCCCCGGGTCGTGCCGGCGGACACCACGAGCACCACGCCGTCGACGCGCCGGGAGAGCACGAGCGCGTCGGTCACCGGAAGGAGGGGCGGAGAGTCGATCAGCACGGTGTCGGCGGTCCGGCACAGCGATCCGAGGAGCTCGGCGACCCGGTCGGTGCCGAGGAGCTCGGCCGGGTTCGGCGGCACGGGGCCCGTGCCCAGGACTTGCAGCGGTGCGCCCAGCGACACGTCGACGTCGTGCGCGGCGGTGGAGAGCGGCGCGTCGCCGATCAGGACCGAGACGAAGCCGGTGTCGTTCGGCACCCCGAACGCCTCGGTCAGGCGCGGGCGGCGGAGGTCGAGGTCCACCAGCGTGACGTGCTTCCCGGCCTTCGCGAGCGTGATCCCCAGGTTCGTGACCGTCGTCGTCTTCCCCTCGGATGCGGCGGGACTGGTGACCAGGAGGGTCCGGACCGGTTGGCGGAGGCCGACGATCTGCACGCTCGTCCGCAGCGCCCGGTAGGCCTCGGAGACGTGCGAGGTCGGCTGGTCGAGGGCGATGACGGCGACCCGTTCCCGGCTCCGCCGGTCGCCGACCGCCGGGATCTCGCCGAGGAACGGCACGCCGGGAGCGAAGCGCTCGAGATCGTCGGGCGTCTTCACCGTGTCGTCGAGGTGCTCACGGAGGAACGCGAGGCCGAGGCCGAGCATGAGGCCGAGGACCAGGGCGAGGATGCCGTTGCGGACCGGCTTGGGGGTCACCGGCGAGGTCGGGAGCTCGGCCTTGGTGATCACCTGCGCGCCGCCGCTCCGGAGGGCCGCGTCGACCTGGACCTGGTCGGCCTTCTGCTTGAAGACCGCGTACTCCTGGGCGGCGGTGTCGCGCCGGCTCCGCAGGTCCGTGAGCTTGGCGGTGTCGGGAGGCACCGCGGCCGTGGCCGTCGCGATCTGGCCGTCGAGGTCCTCGAGTTGGGCGCGGGCCTGCTTCAGCTTCGGCTCGAGCTCCTTGTTGACGGCGAGGAGCGCGTCGACGGCCTGCTTGTGCCGTGCGGCCACGTAGACGTTGGCGAACGCGTTGGCCGCGTCGCGCGCGATCGCCGGGTCCGTGCTCTGCGCGGTGACCCGGACGACGTCGGTCTGGCCCACGCCGGCGGCGCTGAAGCTGCCCAGCCGCGACGCGCGCGGGCCCAGCCGCCGCCTCGCCTGCTGCTCGAGCGGCCGGGACTCCAGCACCTGGATCTGGGTCGCCACCAGGCGAGCGGGGTCCGGCTGCGCGGACGGCGTGCCGCCGAAGACCGACTCCTGCTGCGAGTCGCTCAGGAGGATGTCGGCCGAGGCGGCGTAGACCTTGGTGGAGGTGAACGACCAGGCGAGCGCCACGCCGACCGTGGCGACCGTCACGGCGAGGACCGTCCACTTCCGCCGGCGCAGGACCGTCGCGTAGCCCCGGAGGTCGAGCTCTGGATTGGTCTCGTCCACGCAACCCCTCGGAACGTGCCCTCGGCGAGTCGATCCGTCGACGCGCCGGCGGCGCGTCACGTCAGGCTAATCGAGCCGGTACGCGAATTTCACAGCGCCCACCGGCCGCTCGACGGTCGGACCCGGCTCAGCTGTTCGCCGCCGCGCCCACGTCGGAGTGTTGACGCAGGTCCAGGACGTCGCCCGACGCGGTTGGCGCGGTTTCCGGCGGTTCGATCGCCGCGTCCCCGGGGGTGGGCGGCCCCGAGGGCCACACGCTGCCGCCGAGCACCGGCGACACCGGGGCCCGCCGGGCGGGCCGGTCCGCGTCGACGATCGAGACGTCGGCCGCGGCGCCCCGCAAGGCGTCGAGCAACGCCGTCCACACGCGGCGGTCCGCCTCGAACCGTTCGGCGAGGTCTTCGCAGGCGTCGACGATCCGCCCGAGGACGCGGACGAGCTCGTCGTCACGCTCGGCGAGCTCCTCACGGATCGAGGCGACGGCGCCGGCCCACGGTTCCAATTCGGACGCCCGCGCCGGCGTCAGGGCAGGCGTGGCCTCCGGCGATTCCTCCGCACCGCTGGGTGGCGGACCGGTTCCGGCGACGGCCCACGGTGGGGCCACCGCGGGCACGTGGCCCGGCCGGGCGAGGATGGCGGCGCAGCCGCGGAACCTGCCCGTGCAGGTCACGCCGCATTCGGTGCACTCGCAGAACCCTCCCGCGTCGGCCACGGTCATGGCGTGCCCGCAGTCGGGCGCGATCGGCGTGCAGAATTCGTAGCAGTGACCCACGGAGACGAGGCTAGCGTCGAGCTCGCGGCGATCGCCAGGCCCCCATCAGAGCGACTGATCGCCCCGGGATCGACCCTGGTCGTGGTCGCCGCGGTCGCGCTGCTGCTTGCGCTGGTGGTGATCGGAGCCGCGGCCACCTGGCACCACGGCTCGCCGATCGCTGCCGAGACGCGTCTCGCAGACGCCGTGGACCGGTTGGGAGTCGGCCGAGGTGACTGGGGCAGTTTCGCGAGCTACGCGAGGAACACGGTGGTACCCATCGTCACGGTTGGCCTCGCGGTCCTGTTCGCCGTCGGCCGCCGCTGGCGCGCCCTGGCGGCGTGCGCGGCCGTGCCGCTGACCGTGTTCCTGGTCGAGTCGGTGCTCAAGCCGGTGATCGGCCGCACCGTCGGAACGCAGGGCGTCTACTCGTACCCGTCGGGGCAGGCGGCCGCGAGTGCCGCCCTCGCCACGATCGTCGTCGTGCTGCTCGCCTCCAGAACGCCCAACCGCGTTGCCCGTACCGCCGTCGCGTGTCTCGCGCTCGTCGGCATGGCGTCGGTCGGGCTCGCGATCGTCGGGAGCCGCAGCCACTTCGCGCTCGACGCCGTCGGCGGCGCCGCGTTCGGCATCGCGTTCGCGCTCGCCTGGTGCCTGCTGGTCGACGCGGTCGCGGACCGGGTGGAGGCCCGACCGCGGCATTGATGGACGGCGGTGGCAATCGCGGCCGTTGCCTGGAAGACTTCCCGGCCGTGTGCGGCGTCTTTGCGACGACTCGGCTCGACCTGTGGCGCAACCGCGTCGACGACGTGTTGGGCGCGCTGCGCCACCGCGGCCCCGATGCGGAAGGATGCTGGATCGACGAGCAAGCCGGCGTCATGCTCGTCCACACGCGCCTCGCCATCGTCGGCTTGGGCCCCGAGGGCCGACAGCCGCACAAGCTCGGCTCGTCGGTGCTGGCCTACAACGGCGAGGTCTACAACCACACCGAAGTCGCGAAGACGCTGAAGATCGAACCGCCGGCCTGCGACACCGAGACCGTGCACGAGGTGCTCCGCCAGCGGGGCGTCGACGGCCTCTCGTTGCTCGACGGCATGTTCGCCATGGCCTGGTGGGACCCAGGCGAGCGCCGCCTCGTGATCGCCCGCGACCACTGGGGGATCAAGCCGCTCTACGTCTATCGCCATGCCGACGGCGGCGTGACCGTCGCCTCGGAGCTCGCCGCGCTGGCCCTACTGCGCCCGGCGGTGGACCCGTACGGCCTGGCGCATTACGTGGCCTTCGGGCACACGACCCCGACGGCAACCGTGTACGAGCGCATCACGAAGCTGCCACCGGGAACGCATGCCGACTTCCGTCTCGACGGCAACACCTGGCGCACGACCAGCTGCGCGATCGCTGCACTCGAAGGCTCGACGCAGCCGCTGGGCGACCTCGTCGAGCAGTCGGTGCGCGACCAGCTCATGGCCGACGTGCCGCTCGGTGTCTTCCTCAGCGGTGGCGTCGACTCGACGCTCATCGCCGCGGCCGCGGCGAACGCGGGCACCGCTCCACGATGTTTCACCCTGTCGTTCCCCGACTCGCCAGAGCACGACGAGTCTGCCGGCGCGGCGCGCAACGCGGCGCGGCTCGATCTGGCCCACACGCTCGTCCCGGCGACGACGGCCGACTTGGTCGCGCGGGCAGAACCGCTCATGCGATCGGCCGGGGGGCCGATCGGCGACGGCGCTGCGCTCGCGGTCGACCTGCTGTCGGAGCAGGCCGCCAAAGACGTCAAGGTGGTGTTGACGGGCGAAGGTGCCGACGAGATGTTCGGCGGCTACGTCCGCCACGGGATCATCCGGCGCCTGGCTGCGTTGCGAGCGGAAGCCGTTGCCCCTCTTCTCTCCCGACCGGCAGAGCTGGCCGCGTCGAAACGCGGCGACCGGCCGTGGCAGCGGGCCACCGTCGCAGCGCTGCAGGGTGGAGGGCCGCTCGGCTACGCCACGTTGGAGCAGGCCGAGCTCTCCGTATACGCCTACCGCGACGACCTGCGCGACTCTCTGATCGCGCAGCTCCGCGCCGACTGGGAGCTCGCGGTCGCGACTGCGGGAACCGAGCGCGCGGCGCTGGCCTTCGACCAGCGCCGCTGGCTCCCCAACACCTACCTCGAGAAGATCGACCGGGCAACGATGCGCCACGGACTGGAAGGCCGAGTCCCGTACCTCGGCGCAGAGCTGACCGCTTGGGCTCGCCGGGAAAGGCCTGCAGGAAAGGATCCGCTCGTCGACGAGCTCACGCGCTTGCTGCCAGGTTGCGAGCTGCCCTCGCGCAAGAAGGGGCTTGTGATCGAACTCCGCGCACTGCTTCGGTGCGGCCTCGACACCCAGGTCGACCGAGTCCTCGGCACTCGGCACTCCGTACTTCGCGAGGCGTTCGGTGAAGACACCGTGAGCGCGATGCGCGAGCGCGCGAGGCGCTCACCGACGTTTGCGTACCGGCTGGCCACCGTCGCCATCTGGGAGGAGGTTGCGGATGTCCTAGCGTGACTCGGACCTTCCTCAGCCCACACGGCCATCGGGAAGATGGCGGAACGCCAGCATATTTGCGCTGAAATCGACGTTCAGCGCGTGGAGAGACTCGGTGAATTCCGTCTCCAAAAGGAAGTCACGGCTTTCAAGCTTTTCAATCCAGTACTCGGGTGGTTGCTCGTTGAAGTGTCCCCGACCGCCCTGCCCGGGCTTTGCTGCCGACATGACGAGCACGTTTCCGTGCCCCGTCAGAGTATCTAGGAGTGCATTCACGAACTTCGGGTGTATATGTTCCGCGACCTCGTAACACCAAACCAGATCGAACTCCCGCCCGAGGGAGACCGGATCATTTAGATTGACACATTGAATGCGATCGCCTACTACCGATTCCTCAATTGCTGCGGTCGAGCCCTCCAGGCCTACACAATCAATTCCCTTTGCGAGCAGGTAAAGCATCGCTTGGCCAGTGCCACACCCCACGTCGAGCCAACTCGTCGGTGCGTACTGGGAGAGGACCTCATCCAAGATCTCCGTCGGGCAAAGGGACGCCATCTCAAGCTCACTCGAATCGAATCTGCTGTCCCGTCTTATCCGCATGCTCACGGCCCGTCTAAGACTCGCGGGTGAGCGATACCGGTAGATCGTTCGAATCGTCTGATAGAGCTTTGAATCGCGCGGAAGAGCCGAGCGAACGGTTTCCTTCAGATCCATATGTTCTCCTACTAACCTCGTTGGCGATGCATGCCAATTCCGCGGGAGCGCCCCACCATTCTCAGCAAGAGTGCTCTACACAACCGACCTCGGCTCTACAGATCAGATGTCATCAGACTGAAGCAGGCCCTGGGTGAAGACGGCACTCCACCAAGCACCTTCGTTGCGATGTCCCAAATGGCTCTGGTTGAGTTCACACTGTGTCGGAATCGCAGTAGCTCAAATACCAGTTCTTTCGGTCCGCTATAGCGTCACGACACCGCTCGTCGAGCGCGAGCGCGCCGAAGTGAAGCTCGATGGGCCGGAGCCGCTCAGGCAGGGTCAAGAACCCCGATCGACGAAACGCAGTGCGATTGGGTGAATGCTCAAGGCACCATGCCAACGCGACGTCAGCGCCTGCAGCCTTCATAACTCTTAGGGTATGGCCCAGCAGAAGACTTCCAATGCGCGGTTCTAGCGGAGCGTGGAGCAGTTCGAGAACGTACCCGATCTCGCCACCGTGCTTGGGGAGAACCGTGTAGCACACGAAACCTACGAGTTGATCGCCTCGGTAAGCGCCCACAGTTGTATAAGTGTTTCCTGGCCGATTGCTAATTCGAGAGATGAGATAGTCGGATGTCCGCCCGATAGCGACGCGCACCTCCGCGGAGAAGTCCTCCCAAAGAGTATCGAAATCGTCGCCAAAGTCAGTGACCTCTCGAAGTGAGATTCCTCGCGACCTTACGGGCACAATTGGCAGCGCCATCCGGCCAAAGAGGCGATTCACGAACCCAAGGTGTCTCGCCCTTTGTAGCACGTAGCCTATACGTATAGGGCGCACGAGAAGAGGGACAGGGTCGAGGTTCACCCAGCCTAGTTTCGTGAAGAAACCCGGGGCCGAACTTCCATTCGGGAAGCCGTATACCAGAGCAAAATCGGCTTCGCGCAGTCGATCATATACTGAGTTGGCCAGCCGGATGAACCAGCCCTGCCCTCTGAACTCCTGGTGAGTCAACGTATCAAGCGACTGCGCGAAGTTCGTTCGAGCTCCATCCACCCGCCCTTCGGTGCATGGTCGAACGGCGTACAGAGCGGCCAGGCGATCGTCGGCGACCGCCCCGTCCACATAAATGGCACCAGACTGCTTTTCGACGTACTGCCACTTCAGAAACGCGAGATCCTTCTTCGCACCTTCAGTGTTGAACAGATCAGCGACAAGCTGTAGATCGTGGTCGGACGATCGAAGCGACCTGCCGTGCGCCACTGGCTCGGGAACCATTCCATCCTCCCGCATGATTCGCTGTCCGACTCCATCTGGGGACAGGTCCGTCGATCGCGGCTCATCCGTGGGAGCTGCCCGGCGAGTCCGGTCCGCTCCGTCTCCAGATTCCGTCATCTCGGACTGTTTTAGAGATCCGCATAGTCACGCATCGTGACGATGTTCAGAACGCCGTCGTCACGAAGACGAGCCGCGCACATCAGCACGGATTCCAACACCCTCAGTTGCTTGTCTGTCTGATAGTAGAAGTTCGACGGATGAAACCACAGGTGGAACAAGCGTTGCTCTGTCACCGCCTTTTCGAGCCCCATCTTCAACTTCGCTCGAAGCGCGGATGATGACACCACGCGCCGCAGTCCGCTCCTACCAATGAGGAGAAGTGACGACGGCGTCTCAACAAGCCCGTGCTCTCTCGCGATTGGGCGCACAACTGGAGGCGGTAATGGCAGCGCCTTCTCCATGAGGTTGACGAGGGGCCGTGCGCGCGGAAGCCGCTCATCACACGCGGCGAGCATGCCCGAATCGACGCTCCGAAAGACCTGGATCCCGACCTCGGCGACCACATCGAGATGGGCCACCTGGTTCCGCGGGAACACGAAGGAGCAGAAGGGCAAACCATGCTGCTTGTGAACCGCTTTAGCTCGGAAGAGGTCTTCGCGAACTGCCTCCCTGGAAGACTCTCCGAAATAGATGTGGCTGTAACTGTGCGTTCCGAGTTCATGTTCGACTCGCTGGCTGCGGATCGAATCGATGACGTCCGGCGCGTACCAATTCTCGCGCTCTCCGCGTAGGCCATCGAAGCCGTTCGAATCGTCAAGAAGGCGCGCTACGAAGGCCCACGTAGCCGGGATTTCATACTTCGCCAGTAGGGCGAGAAGTTCGTTCACGACATAGCGCTCCTGAGAAGCGCACCTTGAGACGTCTTCCGTCTTCACCTTGTCCCACACGCCCCAGAGAAACTCGAGGTCTATCGACATGCAGAAGGCGCCGCGTGAGCAGACGCTCGATGGATGTAGCCCCGACCCCATGGCCCGATCGTACTCGTGACCTGAGTGACCTGAGGTGGGCGACGAAAATGGCATTGGAGGACCGGAGCGAGCACCCGTCGCATCGGGCCCACGGGCTGACGATGCCGTTGCCGCCGCCGAGGCGAGCCTCGGAATCTCTCGGGCTTCGGATCCGATCCTCGAACCCGCGTTCGTTCCCGCTGCCGAGATAGTCATCGACATGACTCGATGATGGAGTCGCTGCGCCGACTGCCGCACGTCGTCTTTGCCGCCGGCAGAGCTGGCGGCGCGGCGACCGTCCGTCGCGGTGGGCGCCGTCACAGCACCGAAAGGTCGAAGGCCGCGCGACACCACCTGCACAGCCCGAACTCTCTGTGTTCGCCCGCCGCGACGTCCAGCTGCCCTCGCGCAAGAGAGACTTGTGTTCGAACCCAGCGCACTGCTTCGGCCTCGACACCCAGGTTGACCAAGTCCTCGGCACTCCCGTACTTCGCGAGGCGTTCGGTGAAGAACGGTGAGCGCGCTGCGTGACGGCGGCCGTGAGATCCTCGCCGTTGGCGGCCGGTAGCGGTCCCCAGGGACGGTCAGTGGTTTTCCCCGCGAGCGGTCGCGGTGTTCGCCGTGGACGGTCGCGGGTGTTCTCCGGCATCCACTTGTAGTTGGTCCTCCTCGGCTCGGCTCTGCAGCGACGAACTGTTGAGACGAGCTCGAGGAGGAACCTCCCTATGTTGCCGAAGGACAAGACGATGGAGATGTTGGAGTTCTACGACCTGACGGGGTCGTATCGGTGCGCGGCCGTGTTGGCTGGGGTTGATCATCAGACGGTGCGGGCTCGGGTCGCCGCTCGTGCGGCGGGGTTGGACCCCGCGACGCATGTCGGGCGGGCGAAGAAGACGGACGCGTACGCGGACAAGATCACCGAGTGGATCGACCGGTCGCAGGGCCGGATCCGGGCTGATCGGGTGCACGAGAAGCTGGTGGTGATGGGCTATGACGGTTCGGAGCGCACCACGCGGCGGGTCGTGGAGGCGTTGAAGGCGGAGTGGCGTCGCGAGACGGCTCGTTCCTACAAGCCGTGGATTCCCGAGCCGGGCCTGTGGTTGCAGTGGGACTACGGCGATGGGCCGATGGTGGCCGGCCAGCGGGCGGTGTTGTTCTGCGCGTGGTTGGCGTGGTCGCGGATGCGGGT
This sequence comes from Acidimicrobiia bacterium, assembly GCA_046331155.1. Classification (GTDB taxonomy): domain Bacteria; phylum Actinomycetota; class Acidimicrobiia; order IMCC26256; family CAWATG01; genus JAXLRK01. The sequence continues at coordinate 1,595,341 of JAXLRK010000001.1, read as the reverse complement.
GGTGCTCGCATTGCGCGACAAGACGTTGCCGTCGGTGATCGCCGCGTTGGATGCCACGTTCCGTCGCTTGGGTGGGGCACCGACCTACGCGTTGACTGACAACGAGAAGACCGTGACTGAACGTCACATCGCTCGGGTCGCGGTGAGGAACCCGAAGATGGTGTCGGCCGCGGTCTACTACGGGGTCACGATCGCGACGTGTGTGCCGTATGACCCCGAGTCCAAAGGTGGCGCCGAGGCGACGGTGCGCATCGCGAAAGCGGACCTGGTGCCCACCGACGCGAACCTGCGTAGTGGCTACGGCTCGTGGGCCGAGTTGGAAGCAGCGTGCGACGCGTTCGCTGAACGAGTCAACCATCGCCGGCACGCGATCACGCGACGGGTGCCGGTCGAAGCGTTCGAGATGGAACGATCGTTGTTGCATCCGGTTCCCGCCGAGCCGTACACGATCGCGTTCGGTGAATCGCGGGCCGTGTCGTGGTCCCAGACGATCTCGTTTCGCGGCGCCCGCTACTCGGTCCCCTCGACGTGGCGGGACCTGCGCGTGTGGGTGCGCGTCTCGGGTGATGACGTGGTCGTCGTGGGCGACACCCCGACCGGGCCGGTCGAAGTTGCCCGACATCGCCTGGTCGGCCCCGGCGACGCGTCGATCAACGACGACCACTACCCGGATCACCCCTCCGGGCCTCTCAACCGTCAGCCCAAAGCCACAAACCCCTCTGAAGCGGCGTTCTTGGCGCTCGGCCCGGGCGCGGCGAGTTGGCTCATCGAAGCCGCCGCGGTCGGGGCCCGCCAGATCGAGGACCGCATGGCCGAAGCTGTCGCCCTGGCCCGTCTCCTCGAGGTCGCCCGCGTCGACGAAGCGCTCGGGCTCGCCGCGATGGCGGGCCGGTTCGGGGCCGGGGACCTCAACTCGATCCTCGATGCCCGTCGCCAAGAACCGTTCCGGGTGACCGGCGAACACTCGCTGCAACCCGGCACCGCCGCGTGGGAACGGTTCGGGCTGTGAGCGCCATCGCCCAGGCCAGCATCGACGAGCTCAACACACTGTGTCGACGGCTGCGACTGCGTTACATCCGCGAGCAGGCCCCCGACGTGTTGGCCACCGCCAAAGCGCAGCGCTGGGATCCCACCGAGCTGCTCCGAGTGCTTCTCGTCGCCGAAGCCGAGGGCCGCGACCGTGCCACCATCGAACACAAACGCAAGAAGGCGAAGTTCCCGGCCGGCAAGACCTTCGACGCCTGGGACCCCACCCGATCGTCGATCTCCGACGCCGTCCAACAAGGGCTACGCACCCTCGAATGGATCGACCGTCACGAGAACGTCGTCGTGTGCGGCCCCTCGGGCACCGGCAAATCGCACTTCTGCGAAGCGCTCGGCCACGCAGCGATCGAAACCGGCCACAGCGTCGCGTGGTTCTCCATCGAGGACCTCGGCGTACTCGTCCGCCGTCACCGCGTCGATGACACCATCGCCAAAGCGTTCACCCCGATCATGCGCGCTCAGCTGATCATCGTCGACGACATCGGACTGCTACCCATCGGCGCGGACGCCGCCGAAGGGCTCTACCGGCTCATCGACATCGCCTACGAACGCCGATCCGTGGCCGTGTCCTCCAACCTCCACCCCTCCGGCTTCGACCAGCTCATGGACCACACCATCGCCACCGCGCTCGTCGATCGGCTCATGCACCACGCCCACCCCGTCGTCACCGAAGGCGAATCCGTCCGCCTCAACGACGCCATCAACGGCAAGGGGGTGAAGCCCCTCGGCTCCCGCAACTGAACATCACAACGCCGGGGAACACCCTGACCGCCCCCGGGGAATCCTCATGGCCGTCCATGGGGAAACCCCGCGGCCGCCAACGGGGACATCCTGCTGACCATTGACACTGCGCGAGCGCGCGAGGCACTCACCGACGTTTGCGTACCGGCTGGCCACCATCGCCATCTGGAAGGAAGTTGCGGATGTCCCACCGCGACTCGTCGGCGTCAGCGCCTGCAGTCCCGGAGCTTCGTCTCGGCCCGGATTCTCCGGTTGTGAGCCTGGATCGACGTGACTGAGATTCGCGCCTGCGCGGGGACAAATCCGACCCCTCGAACGTAACGCGGTCATCGTTCGAGGTCGCGCCGGGCAAGGCATCACTCAGCGGGGCCGTCGGCTGAAACGTCGGCGCGGTGCTCCTGGCCCACCAAGCAACGAGGTGATCATCGAGAGTCTTCGCCCAATTACCTGCGACCATGACTGCGCCAAACCAACTCGACACGGTAAAACCTGCGGCGATCAATAGGGGATGCTGCGTCGCAGCAGCAGGGACGCTGATCGATGCGTGAACGACGACCATTGCAGCTATAAGCGCGCCCATAGGACGCCACATGTGAGAGCCAGTCTGGAGCGCGCGAGCTCGGAAGGCCCAGTAGCCGGCAGCCGGAATGCTCACGGCGTAAACGAAGGTGAGATTGCGTACTTGTTCGTACTGAACGCCTTGGACATTCCCGCCGGCGATGGCCCACGGAAGTCCGAAGGGGATCGCGATGAACCCGACGACGGTCGCGACAATCACTATCAATATCAGTCGTCGGCTCGGCTGATTTGGGACCCGTCCAGCGACGGCTTCGACCGCCAACGGTCCCACGACAATGAGCATTGCCGCCTGAGCGAGATTGAGGCTGAAATTTGCAGCGCCCGGCCACCCTCGACCGGCACTCAGGAACACAACCCGATCGAAATTGCTATTGAGAAGCGTTAGACCGGCCCATGCGACAGGCCACGCTATGGTGACGGCTGCTGCACGCGCAGTCGGGCTCGCGACCGCGCCGCGTGCGGCGGCCCAAGAGGCGCCGCTTTGGACGAGATAACCAAGGCTGTAGCCACCGATGATGAGAGGAAGTGACGAGACACCGGCGAAATGCCACAGCGCGATCGTAGCGACGGGGGCAATTACCGCAGCGAGTATCGCCAGGTGCTGTCGAGAGCGGAATGCCGCCCGCTGCTGGCCATATACAGAGCCGAAGACGAGGGCTCCGAGCACGATACTGCTGCCTAGGATCGGGGCGAAAATCGCAACAACGACACCGATCGCCGCATAAGCGGTAAAGGCTGTCGCCCACTTCGGAATACGCCGACCGTCGATCCAGATGAGGCCCAGCGCTATGCCATACAGGTTCCCGATTGCGGCCGCGACGGCGTACGCAACGACCGCGCCGTCAAGGGCAGATGAACCAAGGGCGTGCTGGAGAAGATACCGTTCACGGACAAGAGAGGTGAGGTAACTGGCGGCGGACAAGGCCACCAGGACTCTTGCCCTTCCAATTCGCCTCCTCGCCCTCCGTAGTTGCGACATCAGCCGCCACGTTACCGAACTCGTCCCGCTGACCGAACTCGATCATCTGCCGATGAAGATGGGCGACGTGCCACATGCGGGGTCTTGAGGAGGTCGCCAGGACTTCGGTGAGGGCGCTCGTCGAAGTTCCCCGGGTGTGCTCATCGGAATTCCGCACCTCTGAGGCGTGGTCAAGGTAGCGGGTTGCGGTGCCGGTGGTGGTGCGTCGGAGGGTGGCGGTGCGGGCGTGTTGGTCGCGGAGCCGGTAGCTGTCACCGTCGAGGTCGATGACGACGGAGCGGTGCAGGAGCCGGTCGAGCATGGCGGCGGCGACGGTGGTGTCGCCGAGGAAGTCGCCCCAGGCGACGACACCGCGGCCCACAAGTGCGGATCTTCGCCCAGCCCGGCCCGCACGTAGTCGACGAACCGGTCGAACGGGTCATCGCCGCCAGGAGCACGTTCACCCGCGACACGACCACCGCGTAGGTAGGCGCGAATCGTCTTGCGGTCATGGCCCAGATGCCGGGCGATCGCTGAGATCGTCCAGCCCTTTGCGTGGAGCTTGTGCGCGTCCACGTCGTCCTCCCGTGTGAGCATGAGCCAGGGCTCCTTCGTCAGCTGGTGGTGGTCAGAGACCGTCAGCCTCGAAAGAGCCCCACCCGATCTGGTGGAGCCCTACGGGTGGGGAAATTCAGTGAGCACTCCGGGGAGAATCACCGGAGCGCCGTCACCCTGACAGACAGGGCCGCGGCGATCCGGACCGCAGTCGCCGCTCTCGAGCAGAACGCAGGGGGCATTCGACCCGTGCGGGCAGGTAATCCGGCGGGACTGCAGGGTAGCATCCGCCACCCCAAGTGCTCGCCGGCAGGCCGCGCAACAGGCGATCGACGCCGCTGGTTTCTTCCCTACAGTCCAAGGGTCCTCGCACCGCCCCGGAGAAGGCATGCTCGCCTCAGATCTGAAGGAGTTCGCGACCGACGATCGGCATCGCGACCTACTCGCTGTGAAGAGCGAAGCCGCCGCTACCCAATTCAGCGACGGCGATCTCACGGACCGCCGCGATCACCTTTGCCAACGTGACTGGGAGCGGACACAACCCTCATCCGCTTCACGCGCGGTGTATTCGGTGGCATGAGAGTCCTCCACGTGCTCAATACTTTTGGCTTGGGCGGTGCCGAGCGCAACGTCCTCGACCTCGTCGAGGGACAGACGCCAGCGCACGATGTCGCAGTGGCATACCTCAAGAGGACCCCCGGCGCCGACCGCTACCACGAGCACCTCTCAGCTGCCGGCGCTCGAGTCTTTGCCCTCGACGACAGCAGGCGACTGCCTCTGAAGGCGGTGCGGCGCCTTTCACTCATTTGTCGGGATTGGCAGCCGGATGTCGTCCACTCGCACCTCCCACGCGCCGACCTCGCGTCCGCAATCGCGACTTGGGCCCGGATGCTCTCGCCCGCGCCGATACGCGTGAGCACTATCCACAACGACGAGGAACTCTTCTCGCGCCCGGGCTACCGACAGCTGTTCTCGGCCACTTACAGGTCGTTCGACCGGATAATCGCGATCTCGGGCCCGATCACATCAACCCTGGAGCGTCTATTACGGGTCGACCCGAAACGAGTCGTCTTCATCCCGTACGGCATCAAGCCCGAGACCATGCCTAACCGCGGAGTACTTCGCGCCGAGCTTGGATTACAGGACCGGGCTGCGCTCATCGGCACGTTCGCCCGGCTCGCTCCGCAGAAGAACCTCGACGTTCTTCTGCGGGCCGTGGCCATGCTGCCAGAGCACGTGCACTGCGTAGTGTTGGGTGCCGACCAAGGAGAAGGCCCCCGGCTGCGGGAGCTCACGCGCGAACTCGGTCTTCAGGATCGCGTCACGTTTCTCGGCTATCGCCCCGATGCCCGACAACTGCTGGCCGACTTCGACGTCTACTGCCTGCCGTCCCGATGGGAGGGATTACCGGTATCGCTGCTCGAAACCGCGTTGGCCGGCGTGCCGTTCGTTGGGTCCGCGATCTCGTCGATAGAGCAGGTGGTCACGGACGGAAAGACCGGGATCCTGGTTCCCGTCGATCGCCCCGATCTGCTGGCCGACGCGATTCGCTCGGTGTTGCACGATCTGCAAGCGGCCATCTCCCGCGCCGACGCGCTGCGCGATCACGTCCTGGCCCACTACGGGCTCGCTCAAATGCAGCAACGGACGAACGCGGTCTATGAGGCCGCTATGCGACATGCACCAGAGGCCGGGTGATGAGTTCTCTTGTTGTGAGCATGTCCGCGCTCCTGTCGAAGTTATCAAGCAGCTTGGGGATGTCTGCCGAGGGCGTCGGTGGACGGGTGCGGTCTCGGGCGTGGCGAGGATGAGGTCGCAGAGGCGTCGGGCCCAGCAAGCCATCGCGGCGTTGGTCCCGTTGTAGAGCAGTACCGGGATACCTGCACACACGGGCGGATAGGGTTTCTGACCTTGGAAAGCATGCTCATCCAACGCCCCCTCGTGCGGGATCTGGCGATCGGTGCCGCGGTCGTAGCGATCGGGGTCGCGCTCGTGTTCGTCAGCGGCGGGGCGGCGCTGACGGTCGCCCTGGTACTGGCGCTCACCGTTTGGTTGATCGCTCGCAAGACGTTCATCGCGCCGCTGGGTCGAAAGTTCAACTTCTACGCTGGGCTATCTCTGATCCTGAGGCCTGTCGTCGGGATGTTCCTGGTCGCGGTGAGCGGCCCGAATACCGACTTCCAAAGCTACTTCGCGAACGCGAAAGCATACGTGTTCGGGAACGGATCGAGCCTCATCTACCAAACGCACTCCGTACCAGGTACAGGTGCTGTTGACCGCGTGTCTATCGGCCTCTACCGCTGCGGTCTAACGACGATGGCCTCACAGACCGTGGTGTACGCCGTGGTCGGTTGGCTCGGCATCGCTCTCTCAGCAGCAGCGATCGTTCACTGGGTGAACCCGGAGATGTTTCGACGTCTCGACCGCTCCGACCGGAACTCGCGTCGGGCGATCATCGCGCTGCTTTTCCTTCCATCCAGCCTGTTATGGGTGAGCGTTGTTGGGAAGGACGCATTGATGGCGCTCGCGATCGGGTTGACGTTGTTTGGCGTCACCCGTCTGGCGACTGGGCGACGCGGACGCGGCGCGCTCGCCGCGGGAACGATCATCGGTCTGCTCGTGCGACCCCACGTCGTTCTGCTTCTGCTTGTCGTCGTAGGGATCGCGTTCCTGCTCCCGAGCAAGGCCGCCATCTCACCCAGCCGGGGCGCGCGAGCTCGACCTCGACGCACGACAGGCAGCCTGTTCCTTCCGTTGGCGCTGGTTGTGCTGGTAGCGCCGATCGCGTTCTCGTTCTTACAGACGGGCTTGCATGCCGACACCGCGAGCGAAGCGTTGGCTGCGGTCGGCCACCGCACCGACTACGGCGGGTCGTCATTCGCCCCGCCGTCGCTCCTGTCGCCCACCGCGCCCCTCCTCGTTCCGCTGACGGTGTTCTTCAGACCGTTCCCTCAAGAGGCTGGGACGATACTTGCCTTCTTCGAGTCGCTCGAGAGCGCAGCTGCGCTCGTGCTACTCGGGTGGATCCTCGCCACCCGAGCCGGGCGTCTACGCCGACGAGTCCGTGACCCCCTCGCTCGGTCGGCTGCCTTGTACCTGATCGGCTTCGCGATCGTGTTCAACTCGATCAGCAACTTCGGGCTGCTGTCTCGACAGAGGGTGCAGGCTCTAGAGATGGCTGTCGCATTGGTCGCCGTCCTCCTCGCAGGCTCGGATGCCCCTGTGCCTGCGCCGTCGGGCGGTGATCGGGCCGCTTGAGAGGTGCTGCGGTCGTTGCCCGAAAGTGGCGCCGCGTCCTGCCATGACTCACTTCGTTCACTTCGCGTCCTGGCGACGAGTGTCGGTCACACAGGCAGCTATGTAACACGCCAGCACCGAGGGTCGCGATCGCCAAGGTACGTGCCTGGGGCGACCACACGCGCTTCGCGCGCAACATCGCGATCCCGGTCGTCACCGTCGGCCTCGCGATGGTGGTCGCCCTCCGCCGCGACGTGCGCGCGGTCGCGTTGTGTGCTTCCGTGCCGTTGACCATCTTCCTCGTCGAGCGCGTGCTCAAGCCGGTCATCGAACGGACGACCGGTGTCCACGGCGACCATCTCTACCCGTCAGGACAGGCGGCGGCGACCGCGGCCGCGGCCACAACCGTGTTCGTGCTGGTCGCGTTGCGATCCCCTCGCCGCTCGATCAGAGCAGCGCTCGTCGTCGTCGCTGTCATCATCGACGCCGCGATCGACGCCGCGCTGATCGGAAGCTACAGCCACCTTCCGTTCGACACCCTCGGCGGACTGGCATTCGGAACGGCGTGCGCACTCTCCTGTTGTCTCATCGTCGACGCGATCGCCGATCGATTCACGCGCCTGACATCCTCGGGCACTAACAACGTCTAAGGAAGGCCGCTCTCCTCCAACCTTGAACGAGCGAAATGCGGCTCCACGATCGCCCAAATTGCTCTCAGTGAGGGTGGCGACGCGGCCGCAGAGCGCTCGCGTCGGCGTTCGCCGCGACCGCGCGGGCAAAATGTTGGGCATGAGGGTCCTCGTGACGGGCGCAGGCGCGCTTCTGGGTCAAGGCGTGATTCGGTCCCTGCTCGCGTCGAGTCTCGACGTCGAGATCGCCGCGGTAGACCCGAGCCCGCTGGCCGCTGGCCTCTACTGGGCTCAGCGAAGTCGACTCGTACCCATGGCGACGGAGCCAAACTACCTCGAGCACATGGACGCCCTGCTGGGAGAAGAGCGCCCCGATGTCGTCCTGATCGGCACTGACGTCGAGCTTCCGCTGTTCGCTGAACATCGGGAAGAACTCGAGCACCGACACAACACGCGCATCGTCGTGAGCGACCCGCAAGCTGTGCGGATCGCAGGCGACAAGTACGAGACGTTTCAGTTCATGCGCCAGCACGGCTTCTGGGCCCCGGATTCATGTCTACCCGGGGCGGAGCAGGAACTGATCGAACGCGTCGGCTTTCCCCTGGTCGTCAAGCCGCGTGCCGGTGCTCGCTCGATCGGAGTTCACATCGCGCACGACCGAGCCGAACTGGAGCACGCTGTGCGCGTCGTTCGCGACCCGGTGATTCAACAACTGGTGGGCACCGAAGCCGACGAGTTCACTGCAGGTGTGCTCTGCTTCGACGGGCATTGCCACGCGTCCATCGTGATGCGGCGCGACCTACGCGATGGCAACACGTATCGTGCGTTTGTCGAGCCGTACCCGGAGCTCAACGCCGTCGTCCGCGCGATGGGCGAGAAGCTCGCACCCTATGGCCCGGCGAACTTCCAGTTCCGCCTGAGCGAGGGCGAGGTGAAGGTCTTCGAGATCAATGCCCGATTTTCCGGCACGACGCCCATCCGGATGCTCGCGGGATTCAACGAAGTCGAAGCGGTCTTGCGACACGTCGTCTATGGAGAGCCGATTTCCCAGCCAGAACTCCTGCCCCTCACGATACTGCGACATTGGAGCGAGACGATCGTCGGTCCCGACGAGCTTCTGAGCACACCATGAGCAGGCCGATCGAAACGGTTGCCGTGACCGGCGCGAACGGCTTCGTCGGCCGACGCGTGGTTTCGATGCTGAGCGATGCCGGCCTGCGCGTTCGCGCGCTCGTGCGCGACGCTCGCTCCGTTCAGTGGAACAACAGTTCGGTGGAGGCGGTTCAGTGGGACGCGACGCAACCGGAATCCGCGCACCTCGCGCTCGTCGGCGTCGATGCGATATGCCATGCGGCGGCGTTTGTGCCCCCGGACTATTCCGATTCGACGCACGCGCGTCGGTGCCTGGAAGTCAACGCGCTCGGCACACTCAACCTGCTCGAAGCCTGCGTCGGGCAGAGGGTCCGAGCGTTCGTTCACCTCTCGTCGGGGAACATCTACGAGCAGCGCGACACGCCCGTCTCCGAAGAGGATCCCATCTACCCGTCGCACCGTGCGAGCTACTACCTGGCCAGCAAGGTGTGCGCCGAAACGTGGGCCCTCCATTTCCTCGAGACCGGCCGCCTCGCCGCCTGTGTCCTGCGACCCTCCGCCATCTACGGCCCGGGCATGGCCCACTCTGGATTGGTACCGACGCTCATGGAACGCCTCCAGCACCAGCAATCCGTATTCGTGCGCGACGGAGGACGCTTCAGGAGCGACCTCGTGTACGTAGACGACGTCGCGCGAGCGGCCTCGTTGGCGCTGGAGAAGAAGGCGACCGGCGCCTTCAACATCGGGTCCGGCCGGGCGACAACCAGCCTCGAGCTCGCCCAGACCCTCGTCAGCCTCCTCGGATGCGATCCCACACTCATCGATGTCGAACCGGCGCATAGCGACACGGCAACTCAGGGCTTTTCTGCGCTCAACATCGAGCGGGCCCGGCAATCGCTGGGCTACGTCCCGTCGGAGCTGCGTGACGGGCTCGCGCGGATGCTGGCGCTCGCCTACCCAACCCGAAGCTGACTCACGATGGCTGGTGGCACACAGACGATCGTCGTGCTGAGCGACATCCACGCGAACGCGCGAGCACTGAGGGCCGCCCTCGCGCAAGCGAGACAGGGGCCCTGTGACCGCCTCGTCATTCTCGGCGACCTGTTGACGTACGGGCCGGACGTCGAGCAGGTGCTCGACCTCGTCGCCGACGCCGAGACCAACGGGCGTGCGGCCGTCCTCGTCGGCAATCATGATCAGCTCTACTTCGATCTTGCTGCCGGCGACACCTCGTACTACCGCGAGCTCCCGGAATGGCTGCGCGAGTCCGTCGACTGGACGCGCGAGCGCGTAGACGTCGCGACAATGCAATCGCGCTTGAGGTGGCGCGACGAGCTCATTGTCAGTGACTGGCTGTTCGCGCACGCTAACCCGTTCGGTCCACGTGATTGGCGCTACTTGCGGTCCGCCGAGGAATGCTGCGCAGCTGCGCTCCCGCTCATCACTCGCGGCTTGCGCGGCGGCGTGTTCGGGCACGTGCATCGCCCACGCTTGACACTGATCTCATCAGACGGATCGCGAGTCGAAGAGGAGTCCACCGATGCGCTCGCGGTCGCGCAAGGCCGCCTCACAACGGGCACCGTCGTGGCCGTTGCCGGCTCCATCGGTCAGCCCCGCGGTCCTGGCCCCGCCGCAAGCATGCTAAGAATCCGGATCGCGTCGACCGGAGCCACGCTGGCGTGCGAACCCGTGGACTACGACGTCGGCGCCCACATGGAGGCACTCGCTTCTATGAGCATCGGTGAGACAGCCCGAGGGGAGCTGCTTTCCTTCTTCGCGAACCGCGTCAGGCCATGAGCGCTGATCGGCCCGGTTGACCGGTGGGCGTGCCCAATCCCTGGGGTCTTGCCACCTGACCGCCTCATTCAACGGCACTTGCGTGAGCATGCCTCCGACAGGCCACCAAATGGTCGTTTCGCCGAGCGAGTAGCGTTTCCCGAGCGGGCGGCGATCCAAGGCGGGAACTGCATGGCACGCACAGGTGAGGACGCCCTACTTCATGACTTCGCATGCGGCTCGCCGCTCATGCCCGAAGCTTGACGACGTACCGGTGGCAACGAGAGGCGGGGCGGCGTGCGGGTCGTGCATCTAACAACCGTCGATATCTCACTTCGCTATCTGTTGCTGCCGCAGCTCCGCGCCGTCGTGGATGCGGGTGGCGAAGCAGTCGGAATCAGTGCGCCGGGGTCGGACGTGCCGCAGATCGAGGCGGCCGGCGTGCGGCACATCGCACTCACCTCGTCGACGCGCAGCATGAGCCTCACGGACGACCTCCGCGCGGCGATCGACCTTTGGCGAATCCTGCGCCGCGAACGCCCCGACGTGCTGCACACCCACAACCCGAAACCCGGCGTGTACGGCCGCATCGTCGGCCGTCTCGCCGGAGTGCCGATCGTGGTCAACACGGTGCACGGCCTCTACGCCACCGAGAACGATCCGCTGCCGAAGCGACTCGCCGTGTACGGCCTCGAAGCCGTCGCATCGAGATTCTCGGATGCCGAGCTCGTGCAGAACCCCGAAGATCTCGCGCTGATGCGACGCTGGCGGATCGCTTCACCCCGGAAGCTCGCGCTGCTCGGCAACGGCGTCGACCTCACGCGCTTCGACGCGGCACGCGTCGACGACGACGAGCGCGCGAGCGTGCGCGCCGAGTTCGGCGTGGCGCGCGACCAGATCCTCGTCGGCGTCGTGGCGCGGCTCGTGGCCGAGAAGGGATACCCGGAGCTGTTCGAGGCGATGACGCGCCTTCCCGAGCGCTACGTGCTCGTCGCGATCGGCCCCGACAATCCGGAGAAGGCCGACGCGCTCCCCCGCGACCTCGTCGATCGCGCGCAAGCGGCGGGCGTGCGCTTCGTCGGGATGCGAACCGACGTCGACCGCTGCTATCGCGCGATGGACCTCTTCGTGCTGCCCTCCCATCGAGAGGGCTTTCCCCGCGCCGCGATGGAGGCCGCCGCGATGGGATTGCCGATCGTGGCCACCGATGTGCGCGGTTGTCGCGAGGTCGTCGAGCACGGAGTGAACGGATTCCTCCTGCCCGTCGCCGATCCCGTTGCGCTCGCCGACGCGATCGACCGCATCGGCAGTGACCCGACACGCCGCGCCACCATGGGAGCAGAAAGTGCCCGCATCGCACGCGAGCGCTTCGACGAGCGCAGGGTAGTGCGAACAGTGCTCGGCACCTATGCAGCGATCGCGTGGCGCAAGGGCCTCGCCCTAGAACGCACACCGCGGCGGCCGCGACGCCTGTTCGCCCGCGCGACCAAGCGCGCACTCGATGCCGCCGGCGCGGCACTGGCACTCGTGGTGCTTGCCCCGTTGATCGGACTGATCGCGCTGGTCGTGCGCGTCACGATGGGCGCCCCGGTGTTCTACATGCAAGAGCGACCGGGCCGCGGCGCGCGGATCTTCCGCATCTACAAGTTCCGAACGATGCGCGACGCCGTCGACGCGCTTGGAGAGCCGCTGCCCGACGAGCAGCGCCTCACTCGTACCGGGCGCTTCCTCCGCGCGACCAGCCTGGACGAACTGCCCGAGTTCTGGAACGTGCTGCGGGGCGACATGAGCCTCGTGGGGCCCCGGCCGCTGCTCGTCGAGTACCTGCCGCTCTACAACGCCGAGCAGGCGCGCCGCCACGAGGTGCGGCCGGGCCTCACCGGTTGGGCGCAGGTCAACGGCCGCAACCAGCAGACGTGGGACGAACGCCTCGCGCTCGATGTCTGGTACGTCGACCACTGGACGCTCGCACTCGATCTGCAGATCTTGGGTCGTACGCTCCGCCAGGTGGTGCGCCGCGAAGGGATCAGCCAGGATGGCCACGCCACAATGCCGCGGTTCGAGGGAACCATTTCGGCAGGAGCCGATGTCGCGTGCGAATCCGAGCAGGTGGGGTGAGCCTTGCTCACGCGTTGGTGAGGTCGATCTCCTCCGGCATCGGCGCTCCACAGAGCCCGCGCAGCGAGGCCAGCACGGCATCCGGGCCAGCCGCCTGATCGAGTTCGTGCACGCGTTCGGGATCGAGCGGAGGCACCTGGGCGTGGGAGATGAGCGGGTGGAACGGCCGCTCATCCGCCTCGTCGGCACCGAGCAGGACCTCGTGCAGCTTCTCGCCGGGCCGCAGGCCGGTGTACACGATGTCGACGGGCTTCGGCGCGCCGCGGGCCATGCGGCGGGCGACCTCACGGATCGGCACCGGCAGGCCCATGTCGAGCACGAGGACCTCGCCCGAGCGCCCGATGGCCGCCGCCTGGATCACGAGCTCGACCGCTTCCTCGACCGTCATGAAATAGCGCGTCACCTCGGGGTGCGTGACCGTGATCGGACCGCCCGCCTCGGCCTGCGCCCGGAACGCGGTGAGCACCGAGCCCCGGCTGCCGAGCACGTTGCCGAAGCGGACGCTCACGTACGTGCCGGTCGCCCGGGTCGCCATGTCGGCGGTGAGCCGCTCCGCGATCCGCTTCGAGTAGCCGAGGGCGCTGACGGGGTCCGCCGCCTTGTCGGTGGAGATGTTCACGAACGTGTCGACGCCGGCCGCCGCGCACGCCTCGAGCAGGTTGGCCGTCCCCCACACGTTGCTCTTCAGTGCTTCGGCCGGCGACTGCTCGAGCAGCGGCAGGTGCTTGAGCGCCGCGGCGTGGAACACGACCTCGGGCCGGCGCTCGCACAGGATCTGCCGGATGTGGGCGTGGTCGCGGATGTCGGCGAGGATCAGATGGGGCGTGTCGAGGAGACCGTGACCGGCGATCGAGAGCTGCACCGCGTGCAGCCCCGACTCGTCGCGGTCGAGCATCATCAGCTCGGCCGGCGAGAACCGGTCGATCTGGCGGCAGAGCTCGGCGCCGATGGAGCCGCCGGCGCCGGTCACGAGCACCCGGCGCCCGGTGAGGTAGCCCGCGATCGCGTGCGCGTCCGTCGTGATCGGATCCCGGCCGAGGAAGTCGCTGGCCTGGAGGCTCCGGATGTCCTCGAGCTCGACGTCGCCGAAGAGCTCCCGCACCGGCGGGAGCACCTTGACCTCGAGACCGCACTCGGCGGCGAGCCCACTGAGTTCGCCCAGCGTCTCGCTCGACGCGCTCGGGACCGCGATCAGCAGGACGCCTGCGTCGTAGCGGGCCGCGACCTCGGCCATGCGGGTCCGGTCCCCGGCGACGCGAACGCCCATGATGCGCAGGCTGCGCTTGCCCGGGTCGTCGTCGAGCAGTGCCACCGGCTGGTAGGTGGCCGACCGGTCGTCGAGGATCGACCGGATGACCTGCGTGCCGCCGTCACCCGCGCCGAAGACCAGCAACCGGACGGCGTCGTGGCGCGGCCGGCGGCCCTCGCGGTCCAGACGGAGCCGCCACGCGAAGCGCAGGGCGCCCATGGCCACGAAGGCGGCGACGGCGCCGACGAGCGGGACGCTGCGGGGCGCCATCTGCGGCCCGCGGGCCGCCACGTCGACGACGACGGCGAAGGCTGCGGTCAGCAGCACGGCGCGGCCGAGCGCGGCCACCTCGTCGAGGCTTCCGTACTTCCAGCGCCCGACGTACAGGCCGAGCGCGATGCCGGCGAGTACCTGGCACGTCGCCGCCAGCAGCGCGAGCGTCAGCAGGCCTCCCCACGGAACCAGGTCGAGGTGGAAGTCGTAGCGCGCGACGCCGGCCGCGACGAGCGCGACCGTCGTCGCGCCCGCGTCGAGCAACGCCTTCGCAACGTTCTTGCGCCGCGCGATCCTTCGTCCGCCCATCGCCCTCCCCACCGGCGGCGGAAGTTACCAGTCGCCGCGCGCACCGCGGAGGGTCCAAAGCACTGGAATTCATTGTCACGCGCGGTGCGAGCGCGAGCGCGCGCGATTCGTGGTGCGCACGATTGTGAACGTGCTATCGCGACGCGCGCCGCGCGCGCTTGGGTGCGCCGAGATACCGCTCGATCTCGCGCACGCCACGCCGCCCGGAGAGGGTACGGCGCAACCGGAGCCACCCATATCCGCCCGACGGCGCCACGCCTGCGCAGACGACGAGCAGCAGCAATCCGTGCGCGCCGAGCGCGACGGCGATCGCAGCACCGGCGAGGAAGCACACCAGCGGCGCCTTCGTGACACCGTCCCCGTACACCCGACGGACGTCGGCCGATGCGTGCATCGGGTCGAGCCTACGCCCGCGTTCGGTCCCTTTCGCGCATACCGGGCACCGATGACGCGGCGATCGAGGTGGACGACCGAGGTGACAGCGCGCGCGGGGCGCCGTATCCTCCGCGCCGGCAGCGCGCGCACGGAAGGAGGCTGCCGTGGCGGGAAGAGCTCCCCGGGGCAACGGCGAAGCACGCGTCGTGATCGTCGGCCAGGGCTACGTCGGCCTCCCGCTGGCGATGCGCGCGGTCGAGGTGGGCTACGACGTGGTCGGCTACGACCTCGACGAGCAACGCGTCAAGCGCCTCGAAGCCGGCGAGTCCTACGTCGGCGACGTCCCTTCGGAGCAGCTCGCCCGGGCGCTGGAGTCCGGCTGCTATCACCCGAGCGCCGATCCCCGGTCGTGCGCCGGCTTCGACGTCGCGGTGATCACCGTCCCCACGCCCCTCCGCGAGGGCATGCCCGACCTCTCGCACATCGAGACGGCGGTCACGATGCTGGCCCGGTTCCTCCGCCCCGGCGCGACCGTGGTGCTCGAGTCGACGACGTACCCGGGGACGACCGAGGAGCTGGTGGCGCCCCTGCTCGAGACCGGGTCCGGTCTCCTCGCGGGCGTCGACTTCCACCTCGGCTACAGCCCCGAGCGCATCGACCCGGGCAACCCCGACTGGAACGTCGTCAACACCCCCAAGATCGTGTCCGGCATCGACGGCCCGTCACTCGCCGCGGTCCGCGGCTTCTACGACCGGATCTGCCAACGGACGGTCGCCGTCACGAGCCCGAAGGAAGCCGAGCTCACGAAGCTGCTGGAGAACACGTTCCGGCACGTCAACGTCGCGCTCGTGAACGAGCTCGCGATGTTCGCCAACGACCTCGGCATCGACGTGTGGGAGGCGATCGACGCCGCGTCCACCAAGCCGTTCGGGTACCTGCGGTTCACGCCCGGCCCCGGCGTCGGCGGGCACTGCCTGCCGATCGACCCCAGCTACCTCTCGTGGCGTGTACGGCGCCGGCTCGGCCAGTCCTTCCGCTTCGTCGAGCTCGCCAACGACGTGAACGACCACATGCCCGACTACGTCGTCCGGCGCGTCTCGGACGCGCTCAACCGCCGGCGCATGCCCCTGAACGGCAGCCGGGTGCTCCTGCTCGGCCTCTCGTACAAGCGCAACACGGGCGACGCGCGGGAGTCGCCCGCGCTCAACGTGGCCCAGCTGCTCCTCGCGGCCGGAGCCGACGTCCGGGCCGCCGACCCCCACGTCGACGACGGGCTCGACCTCGCGGTCCGGCGGGTCGAGCTCGACGCGGACGAGCTCCGCGGCGCCGACGCCGTCGTCGTGCTCACCGACCACGACGACTTCGACCTGGACGCCGTCGCGGCCCACGCGCCGCTCGTGCTCGACACCCGCCACCGCGTACCGGCCGCTCCCAACGTCGAGTACCTGTAGGCGCCGGGAGGTCACCGGCGCCCGTGCCCCGCATCTACCTGTCGCCCCCGGACCTCGGAGCCGAGGAGCGTGCGCTCCTGCTGGACGCGTTCGACTCCAACTGGGTCGCGCCCGTCGGGCCGCACCTCGACGCGTTCGAGCGCGAGATGGCCCGTGCGGTCGGGGTTCCCCACGCGGTTGCGCTCTCGAGCGGCACCGCGGCGCTCCACCTCGCGTTCGTGCTGCTGGGCGTCGGGCCCGGCGACGACGTCCTGGCCTCGACCCTGACGTTCGCCGCCACGGCCAACGCGGTCGCCTACGTCGGCGCCCGCCCCGTGTTCGTCGACAGCGACGAGCGGACGTGGACGATGGACCCGACGCTGCTGGCCGAGGAGCTGCGCGACCGGGCCCAGCGAGGGCGGCTCCCGAAGGCGGTCGTCGCCGTCGACCTGTACGGCCAGTGCGCCGACTACACGCCGATCCGTGATGCCTGCGCCGAGTACGGCGTGCCGATCGTCGAGGACGCGGCCGAGGCCCTCGGTGCCACCTACGGCGACCGGCCGGCCGGATCGCTCGGCGACCTCGGCGTCCTCTCGTTCAACGGGAACAAGATCATCACCACGAGCGGCGGCGGCATGCTCCTCACGACGCGCCGCGAGTGGGCCGAACGCGCCCGTTACCTCGCCACCCAGGCGCGCGAGCCCGTGCGTCACTACGAGCACCTCGAGGTGGGCTACAACTACCGGCTGAGCAACCTCCTCGCCGCCCTGGGCCGCGGCCAGCTCGCCCGCCTGGACCAGCTCGTGGCCCGCCGGCGCGCCGTCAACGCTCGGTACCGGGCGTTGCTCGGCGACCTGCCGGGCTTCGCGTTCATGCCCGATGCACCGTACGGGCGGTCGAACGGGTGGCTCACCTGCCTGCGCATCGACCCGTTGCGCGCGGGCACGAGCACCGGCGCGGTACAGGCCCACCTCGAACGCCACGACGTGGAGAGCCGCCCGACGTGGAAGCCGATGCACCTCCAGCCGGCGTTCGCGGACTGCGCGCGCCGAGGCGGTGCGGTCGCCGAGGCGATCTTCGCCGAGGGCCTCTGCCTCCCGAGCGGATCCGGCCTCACCGACGACGACGTGCGCTTCGTGGCCGGCCTGGTTCGCGACGTCGCGTGCTCCGAGGTGACCGGACTCGACGGCGGCTTCACGGACCGCCCGGTGCAGGAGGTCGGCCGGTGAGGGTGCTCGTCACCGGGGGTGCCGGCTTCATCGGCGCCAACCTCGTGCGGGGCCTGCGGGACTCCCCCGCCGTCGACTCGATCGCCGTGCTCGACGACCTGTCGACCGGGCACCGGCAGAACCTGGAGGGAATGGACGGGATCGAGGTTCACGAGGGGTCGATCCTCGACGCGGACGCCCTGGCCGGTGCGGTTCGGGGCTGCGACGCCATCGTGCACCTCGCAGCCCGCCCGTCGGTGCCCCGTTCGATCGACAACCCGGTCGCGTCGCACGAGGCCAACGCCACCGGCACCCTGCGCGTGCTCGAAGCCGCCCGTACGCTCGGGAACCCCCACGTCGTCGTTGCTTCGTCGTCGTCGGTGTACGGCGCGAATCCGGCGCTCCCCAAGCACGAGGACCTCGCGCCGAGGCCCCTCAGCCCCTACGCGGCCTCGAAGCTCGCCGCCGAGAGCTACGCGCTCGCGTACGCGACGTGCTTCGGGCTCGGCGTGCTCGCGTTCCGGTTCTTCAACGTGTTCGGGCCGCTCCAGGATCCCGACCACGCGTACGCGGCGGTGGTGCCGCGGTTCCTGTCGGCCGCGGTCGCCGGACGGCCCCTCACGGTCCACGGCGACGGCAAGCAGACGCGCGACTTCACCGCGGTCGGCACCGTCACCCGGGTGATCGCCGACGCCCTGGAGCGCCGCGTGACGGCGCCGGGGCCCGTGAACCTGGCGTACGGCAACCGGGTGCCGCTCGTGGAGCTCGTGGAGCGCATCGAGCACGCCCTGGGGGCGCGGGTGGCGGTCGAGCACACGGAACCCCGTGCGGGCGACGTGCGGGATTCGCAGGCCGACTCGAGCCGCCTCCGGGAGCTGTTCCCCCACGTGACACCGGTGAGCCTCGACGACGGGCTCGCGGCGACCGTCGACTGGTTCCGGCAGGGCCGGCCGCGCCCGCTCCGCTGACCGGCGGCGCGCCGGGCGGCGTGCGTCAGCGGCGTACTGAACGCCCGTCAGTCGGCGTAGTGAACGCCCGAGGGTGGGCGGCAGTGCTTGTTCTTCTTGTGGTCACGGCCGTGCCCGTCGCCACAGTGGCGGTCGTGGTGGTCCCACTTGTAACCGTTGTCGCCGTGATGACCGTTGTTCCAGTTGTTGCCGTCGTTGCCGTCGTTGCCGTTGTTGCCGTCGTTCCCGTGATGCCCGTTGTTGCCGTTGTTCCAGTTGTTGCCGTCGTTCCCGTGATGCCCGTTGTTGCCGTTGTTGCCGTTGTTCCAGTTGTTCCCGTGCTTGGGATCGTTCGAGCCGCCGCGGTTGGACCTGGCGTGCTGGGTCACCACGTGCCGACCCATGTCGTGGCCGAAGCGCGAGTTCGACTCGTGCGACACCACGAGGTGGGCTTTCGACGGCCTCATCGTCGTAGCACCGGTCGCGGTGTGCTCGAGCGCGAGGAGCCCGGCGAACGCTGCCCCCACCAACCCGACCGAAGCGACGATTCGCCGCGAACGTGCACGACGCAAGCGACGCGTACGCCTTCCGACACCTGTCTTCATGCCACTGGCCTCCGCCCGCGTCCCGGACCGTGAACACTCGAAATCGCCGCGGACGCTACTCCTCTCGGCGCGCCGTCGCAACGACTGGAGCACCGTTTCACCGCTCGCGTCACCCGGCGCGGACGAGCCGCCACGCACCGTTGACCTCCGCGTCGAGCTTGGCCGACGCGGGCGGTGCCGCGCCCTCCCATTTCCAACCTTTCGGGAGGTTCACGTGGAGCTCGAGAACGTCGCCGGTGTGCGCCGCGAGCGGGAGGAACCGGAGCCGGTATTCGAGCGCGCCGCCTGCCACGCGGCGCGCGACGTTCGGCGCGTCCCACGCGACGGTGTACGACGCGCTCGCAAGTGGATCCGCGCTCACGAACCAGCTCGCGTTCGGATGCCCGGCGATCGGCGTGCCCACCGTGTCGGGCGGGTCGGTCGCCGCGTCGAGCGTCGCGCCCGTCGGCCCGTACGCGGTGACGAAGCTCAGCGAGTCGATGTTGAGGAGCCCTTCGCTGCTCGCCGCACGCGTGTTGGCGATCGTGACCTTCGTGGTCACCTTCGCGGATCCGTCGGCCCGGAGGTCGACGGTGTGGTCGAAGGTTCGCTTGAGCCCGCGGCCGTTCTTCGCCGTGTACTCGAACTCACCCTGGTAGAAGAAGTCGCCGGTGCCCTCGGGCAGCGCGCCGTCCCACGCCCGGGCCGCGACCTCGCGGCCGATCACCGGCCGGTTCGACCACGCCATCGCCTCCTTGGCGTCGAAGCTCTTCCCGACGGCCCGCGCCAGCGGTTCCCACTTCGACGCCGGCGCGTCGAGCAGTCGCTGCATCACGACGTGGGCGAGCTCGGCGACGAACGCCTTGCGCCCTCCCGGCTGCTGGTTCGCGGCCGCTTCGAGGTGCGTGTGGAAGTCGACGCGTTCGAGCAGGTTGGCGGAGGTGACCGTCTCGTCGTACCCGGGGACGGCGACCGGCCCCAAGACGGCGAGGATCCGGGCCATGAAGTCGGGCGTCATCGCGAAGACGCCGTCGACCGGCGCCTCGCCACCACGCTTCCAGAGGTCGGCGGCCAGGCGGGCGGCCGCCGGGAAGTCGGCCGTCGCGTTGACGTTCGCGATCGTCTGCGCCGACGGGGGCGTGCCGAGCCGGAGCGGCGCGGCGGCCTGTTCGGCCGGGACCTGCGCCTGCGGGTGGCTCTTGTACCAGCTCTCGATCGAGTCGTAGCGCTCGAGGTCGAGGTGACCGCCGGCGGTGGCGAGCACGCCGTACGTGCCGATGAACCCGCCGGTGGGCCGGACCTCGTCGGGATTCTGCGAGAACACCAGGAAGCGGCGGGGACCGGAACCGCCGAGGAGGTCGATGAGCGCATCGACGCCGTCGCGCGCCGAGAACGCACGGGCTCCGACCCGTGGCAGCCGCCGCGCCAGGTCGCGGCGCGCCGCGTCGAGCGGGCCGACCAGCCGGTACCCGTCGAGCGCGCCGACCTTGCCGGCCGCCACGTCGAGCGCGGCGATACCGCTGGTCAGCGCGGCCCGGATCGTACGCAGGTCCGCCAGCGCGTCGGCCAGGCGCTGGTGCTCGTTCTTCGGCTGGATCACGAGCGCGCTCGCGTCGGCGAGCCGCAGGCCCGCGTCGCTGAGCAGTTTGCCCGCCTCGGTGAACGCCTCGGCCCCGCGCATCTGCACCCGCAGGAACGGGGTCACGCGCGCGACGGGTGCGAGCGGCCCGAGGCCGTCGAGCTCGCGGCGCATCTTCGCGAAGTCGCCCCTCGCTTCGAGCAGGTCCTGTCGCGCTGCGCCGACGCGACGGGCACCGAGGTCATGCTCCGCGCGCAACAGCGCGGACTTGCCCCGCACCCCGAGGCGTGCCGCGCGTGCCGTCCGGAACAGGGCGAGCGCCACGAAGCCGACCACGACGACCACGACTCCGGCGACGATCAACCATCGCGTGCGCGTCCGCATCCAGCTCCTTCGCCGATCGCCCGATCGTCGCCCGCCGCCCGGCGCCCGGCGTGGTCCGGGCGAAGCTACCCGCTGCTCGATCCGGTGTATCCGCGGCCGCTACGCACCGCGGTCGAGCTCGGCGTTGAGCACGGCGCCGAGCAGCAGGACGTAGACGCCGAGGTAGGTGCCGATCATCCCGATGACGGTGCCGGCGAGCGCGCCGTAGACCGCGGTGTACCGGGCCGACGAGTGCAGGTACACGCCGAACCCTGCGATCACCACGCCGAGGCCGATGCTCGCGGCCACCGAGCCCGGCAGCACGCGGCGCATCCGCACCTTCGAACCGACCGCGTAGCGGTACAGCAGCGCGTTGACCGCGGCAACCACCACGACGAGCAGCGGGATCCCGAGGATCACGACGACCAGCACGGGCAGGCGGTCGACGACGACGGCCACGGTGGTCGACAGCAGCGCGATCGCGCCGATCCCGAGGATCACGACGATCGCGCCGACGAGCGCGCGCCCCCGCGCCCGCACGTACTCGCCGGGCCGGAGCCCGTAGGCCGTCCGGATGGCCCGCTCGAGGTTGTAGACGCCCGCGGACGCGCTCCACAGCGCGAGCGCGACGGACACGACGAGTCCCGCGGTGAGGCCGAGCCGGTCGGTCGCCGCGACCCGCTGGAGCTGTTGCGACAGGCCCGAGCCGAGCGACTGCGGCCCGTGGCTCGCGAGCCCGGCCAGGTTGTCGGCGACCTCCTTGGGGCTGACGACCAACCCGTACACGCTGATCGCGGCGATCGCGGCCGGGAACACGGCCAGCACCAGCCAGAACGCCGCGCCCGACGCGGCCAACCCGACGGCCTCGGCGGATTGCGCTCGCATCACCGCGCGCAGCAACGCGAGCAGCCGCGCCGACCGAGGATGCTGATCGAGTTCCACGCCCCGTGCACGCTACCCGGGCACCCGGCGGGCCCCCGGGGCCTCGACGCCCGTACCATTGGCCCGTGTCGGACGTGGACGGACCCAGGGTCGCGCTCGCCCTCGGCAGCGGCGGTGCCCGCGGCTATGCGCACATCGGCGCCATCCAGGTGCTCGAGGAGCGCGGCTTCGAGATCGTCGGCGTCGCCGGGTCGTCGATGGGCGCGCTCGTCGGCGGCCTGCACGCGGCGGGCAAGCTCGCGGACTACACCGACTGGGTGTGCGGCCTCTCGCACCTCGACGTGCTCCGCCTGCTCGACGTCTCCCTGTCGGCGGCCGGTGCGATCCGCGCCGAGAAGATCTTCGCTCTCGTCGGGGAGCTCCTCAGCGGCGCGCTGATCGAGGAGCTGCCGCTGCCGTACACCGCCGTGGCCACCGACCTCTTCGCCCGCAAGCCGGTGTGGTTCCAGCGCGGGCCCGTCGACGTGGCGATCCGCGCGTCGATCGCCATCCCCGGCATGTTCACGCCCGTGATGTTGAACGGTCGCCTGCTCGCCGACGGCGGCCTCCTCGACCCGGTCCCGGTCGCGCCGACGACCTCGTTGCGGGCCGACGTCACGATCGGGGTCTCGCTCGGCGGCGAGCGGACCGGGCCCGAGGAGGGCACGCCCGCGGTCGAGTCGTCGGAGGAACGGCCGTTCGAGGAGTGGGCCGACCGCTTCCGCCGCGGCGCCGCGCGCTTCCTCGACCGCGAGATGTTCCGGTCGTTGACGAGCCGGTTCGGCGGGTCCGACTCGGCCGACGCGGACGAGCAGGAGGAAGCGCCCACGCCGGAGCCCGAGGGGCCGTTCGAGGCGCTGCCCGTCGGCCTCGGCAAGTGGGACGTGATGAACCAGTCCCTCGACGCGATGACCGCGGTGCTCACGCGCTACCGCCTCGCCGGCTACCCGCCCGACGTGCTCGTCGAGATCCCGAAGGACGCCTGCCGTGGCTTCGACTTCCACAAGGCGGCCCCGATGATCGAGCTCGGCCGGGCGCTGACCACCGAGGCGCTCGACCGTGCCGGCCTCACGGGAGCCACCGAGGCGGCCGGGGCGGTGACGACCACCCCGTCCGCTGGGACCACGTCCGCCGGGACGGCACCACCTCCTGCGTGACAGTCGTCGCCGACGGGGCAGGACGGGCCGGTCCAATGGGCCACTAGAAGGTGGGCGAGCGGGATAGTAGACTGCGGTCCAATGGATCAGCAGAATGCGCGCGGGCCGTCAGCCCGGACGGTACTGTCCGTGGACGAGTACAGCCGTAGAGCCCTCGACGACGAGCTCGACGCCCTCCTTCCAGACCTTGCTGCCGTAGCGATCGACGGCGCGAAAGGTGTGGGCAAGACCCAGACCGCGGTCCAGCGGGCCGGCACCATCCGGGCTCTCGACGTACCGGGGGAGCTCGAGGTGGCCCGCGCCAACCCGCAACATCTCCTCATCGGCACGCCGCCGGTACTCATCGACGAGTGGCAGCGATTCCCCGAATCGTGGGACCTCGTACGCCGTGCCGTTGATGCAGGAGCAGAAGCCGGGCGGTTCATCCTGACCGGATCAGCGACTCCGCGAACGCCGGGGACGCACTCGGGTGCAGGGCGCATCGTGCACCTTCGTATGCGCCCCCTCTCGTTCGCCGAACGGCAGCGCGAGAGCGCAACGGTGAGTCTGGCGGCGCTCCTCTCGGGCTCCCGGCCGGCGATCGACGGTGAGACCTCTCTGACCCTCGAGGACTACGTGGAGGAGATCTGCTGCTCGGGTCTCCCTGGCATTCGGGGACTCGGCCGACGAGCTCGGCGGGCACAACTCGACGGGTACATCGAACGCATCATCGACCGCGACTTTGCGGAGGCCGGCCGGACCATCCGCAATCCGGCCGCTCTGCGCAGGTGGATGGGTGCGTACGCTGCTGCAACTGCCACCGATGCGTCCTACGAGAAGCTGCTCGACGCGGCCACTCCGGGCGAAGGCGACAAGCCGGCGAAAGGCACGACGGCTGCATACCGAGATGTACTCGAGCGCCTCTGGCTCGTCGATCCGCTCGCCGGCTGGTCACCCACCCACAACCAGCTCAAGCGTCTCGTCGCGTCGCCGAAGCACCACCTTGCCGACCCGGCACTCGCAACTCGATTGCTCGGTCTGGACGAGGGTGGGCTGCTGGACATCTTCAACGCCACGGAGCCGGCGGTGCGCGACGGGACGTACCTCGGCCATCTCTTCGAATCTCTTGTCACGCTGAGCCTGCGTGTCTACGCCCAACATGCCGAGGCGTCCGTCTATCACCTACGAACGAAAGCCGGCCGTCATGAGATCGATCACATCGTCGAGCGCGACGACCGACGAGTCGTCGCGGTCGAAGTGAAGCTCACGCACACCGTCCTCGACGCCCATGTCGAGCACCTGCGGTGGCTCCGCGGGCAGATTGGGGACGACCTGCTGGATGCCGTCGTCGTGAGCACCGGCCGATGGGCGTACCGACGCGCGGACGGCATCGCGGTCGTGCCCCTCGCACTGCTCGGGCCGTAGCGACCTCGCGCACCACGACACAGGTCGTAGTTCTCCGGGTCAGCACCCGGACGAGCATCGAGACGCGGGCGGCACCATCGTCTTGAGGTCGTCGTCAGGCACTTGTGCTCCTCTCCTCGTCGAGCACACCCCCGGCACGCGCAGTACCCGCGACGCCGACCCTGCGGCTCACCGGGCGGAGGCCGAGGTGCTCACGGCCGTAGCCCGCGGCGTAGCAGACGCGAGCTCCGGGGTGTACGGCCATCCAACCGTCAGCCAACCGTGACGTGGCGCGTCCGGGGGACGTGCATCCCCGACCTCGCGCCGGTTGCGCTCGCCGCCGCGGTGACCGCGCTGCCCGTCCGGCCCGAGGTCGTGCTCGCCGACGCAACGGGCCGCCCGCGTCGCCCGCGCCCACGCCGAGCACCGGCTCCACGGGGCGTGAGCAGCCCTATCGGTTCGACGCGACGAGCTCGTAGTCCGTGAAGACGACCGGGCCGGCGACGAGCTCGGGCCGGTAGGCGGATTCGAACCTCCGGACGGCGTCCGACTCCCCATGCGCCCGGTGGGCAGCCTCGTCGGCGAACTCGAAGAGGTGGACGAACTTCGTCGGGTCGTCCTTCTGTTGCCACGACACGTACATGAGGGTGCCCGGTTCGTGGTCGCCGACCCACCGGACGAACTCCGCCGCCGCGGCTCGCACCTTCTCGGCCGCGGCCTCGGTCACCTGGTAGTGCGCGGTCTGATAGATCGACATCCTGCACTCCTTCACCTCGGCACGCGACCGGCACCGCCGGACCGTTGTACCGTCGCCCAGACTGCCCGCTACCGCCCGGAACGTCGAGGGCCGGGGGCACGCGGCCCCCGGCCCCACGCACGGAACGGCACGCGGAGTCAGTCGCCGATCGCGCGGAGCACGTCGAGGCGGGCGGCCCGGCGGGCAGGCAGTGCCGCCGCCACGACGGCCGCTCCCGCCGCCACCACCGCGATCCCCGCCAGCTGCGCACCCGGGATCGCCAGCTCGGTGAATCCCTCGCCGCGCATCGACGTCACCAGCGCCCAGCTGAACCCGAGCCCGATCACGATGCCCAGGGTCGTGCCCAGCAGCGCGACCAACACCGACTCCCACCGCACGCTCGACCGGACCTGGCCCCGGGCCATCCCGAGCGCCCGCAGCACGCCCAGCTCCCGCGTCCGCTCGTGCACCGACAGCGTCAGCGCGTTCGCGATCCCGAAGAAGGCGATGATCAACGCCATCGCGAGCAGCACGTAGACCAGGTTCAACGCGTTGTCGATCTGGGCCGCGACCGAACCCTTGAACCCGTCTCTCGTCAGGAGCTTCGCGGTCGGGTAGTCGGAGAGCACCTTCTCGATCGCGTGCCGCGCCTCGCCCGTCGACACGCCCGGCGCGACCGGCACCATCACGCTGCTGTCGACCCGGGTCGTGAAGTTGGCGTCGTAGGCGGCCATCGAGATCGCGAACTTCCCGAGCGGCTGGTCGATGCCGTAGAGCACGGCGACCCGCATCGGTTGCGGACCCGTCTCGGCGAACGACACCGTGATCGGGTCGCCGATCCGCAGGTGCCGGCGCTTCGCCTCCTTGTCCTCCAGCGCGACATCGTGCGTGCCCATCGACGACACATCACCGCTACGGACCTTCAT
Organism: Acidimicrobiia bacterium; assembly: GCA_046331155.1. GTDB lineage: Bacteria > Actinomycetota > Acidimicrobiia > IMCC26256 > CAWATG01 > JAXLRK01. Next base: position 1,569,172 of record JAXLRK010000001.1, on the reverse strand, counting down.
CTCGCCGTTGCGCGCCATCGTGGCCGTGTCGAACGCGGCCAGGTCGACGGCCTCGCCGTCGATCGTCGCGGTCGTGAACCGCAGCGCGGTGACAGGGCCCGTCTCGGGCAACGCGTCGATCCTCCGTGCGACCTCGGGGCTCAACCCGCCGGCTCTGATCCGCGTGTTGACGATGAACTCGCTCCGCATCGCGGTGTCGATGGCGGCCGAGATCGAGGATCGGGCCGAAGCCGCGAAGACGGTGATCAGCGCAACCAGCCCGACCCCGATCATCAGCGCCGACGCCGTCGCGGAGGTCCGCTTCGGGTTGCGGGCGGCGTTCTCCCGGGCGAGGGCGCCGGCCACGCCGCGCAGCCGCGGCAGCGGCCAACCCAGCACCCGGGCGAACCGAGAGGCGATGACCGGACCGAGCATCGCCACGCCGACGAACACCGCCAGCGCCCCCAGGCCGACGCCCCCGACGTTGCCTCCCGCCAGGCCGGCCGCGATCGAAGCCGCGCCCACGCCCGTCGTCACGAGACCTGCCGCCGCCCGCGCCCACGACGCGCCCCGGCGCTCGACGGCCACGTCACGCAGCGCGTCGATCGGGGCCGTCTTCGCCGCCTTGCGGGCCGGGAGGTACGCGGCGACCAACGTCACGACGACGCCCACGAGCATCGCGGTCGTCAGCGCGGACGGCTGCACGACGATTCCACCCGGCGGCAGTTCGACGCCGAACCCTTCCAGCACCCGGCGCAGGCCGTGCGCGGTCCCCGTCCCGAGCAGCACGCCCGCCACCGATGCCAACACGCCCGTGAGGGCGGCTTCGAACAGCACGGAGCGCGTCACCTGCTTGCGCCTCGCGCCGATCGCCCGGAGCAGTGCCGTCTCCCGCGTGCGCTGCACGACGGTGATCGAGAACGTGTTGTAGATCACGAACGAACCGACGACGAGCGCCACGATCGCGAACACCATGAGGAACGTGTTCACGAAGGCGAACGAGGCCCCGGCGTCCTTGCGGTTCTCCTCGACCGCGGCGGCGCCCGTGATCACCTCGGTCGTGCGGTCGCGCAGCACTTCCTTCAGGTTCTCCACCAGCTGGGTCTGCGAGACGCCCCGTGACGCCACCACCTGGATCGCCTGGTACCGGCCGGGCGTCCCGAAGACGCTCGCGGCCGTCGCCGGCGTGAACGCCACGACCTGCGCGCCGGCCGCGCTGTCGGAGTCGCCGTAGGTCACGATGCCCGCGAGGCGCAACTCGTGCACACCGGTCGCCCCGAGGACCCGCACCGGGTCACCCACCGCGAAGCGGCCCGTGCGAGCGGACCGCGCGTCCACGACCACCTCGTCGGCCGCCCGCGGCGCGTGCCCCGCGACGACCCGCATGGGGTTCAACGCCGAGGACTGCTGCCAACCCATCGCGATCGGAGCGGCCTGGTTCGGGTTCGAGTCGAGCAGCCGCCCGTCACGCCCGACGACCACGGCCACGTCGGCCTGCCGGGGCTCGGCGGCGCGGACGCCGCGCGCGGACCGGACTGCGGCCAGGGTGGCGTCGTCGACCGTGCCCCACACCTCCCGTGCGTGGCCGTTCGGGCCGCCCCCGCCCCGCACGTGACGGGAGGAACGCACGACCGCGTCGGTCGCCTTGTAGACGTTGCCCGCCACGTCGTCGTAGCTCCTCTCGATCGTGTCCGTCAGGACGAGCGTGCCCGTCATGAACGCGACGCCGAGCATCACCGCGACGCCGGTCAGCGCGAAACGCATCTTCCTGGCGCGGATGGACTTGATCGTGAGCGAGAACATCACCGGCCTCCGAGCGTGCGCATGCGGTCGAACACCGCGCCGGACGTGGGTTCGTGGATCTCGTCGACGATCCGGCCGTCGGCGAGGAACACCGCACGGTCGGCGTACGACGCGGCCACCGGGTCGTGGGTGACCATCACGATCGTCCGGCCGAACTCGCGCACGGCCTGACGCATGAACGACAGGATCTCGGCGCCCGAGCGCGAGTCGAGGTTGCCGGTCGGCTCGTCCGCGAAGACGATGTGCGGCCGGCTCGCGAGCGCACGGGCGACGGCGACCCGCTGTTGCTGGCCGCCGGAGAGCTCCGAGGGCCGGTGCTGCAACCGGTGCTCGAGGCCGACCGTCGCGACGACGTGGTCGACCCAGGCCCGGTCCGGCTTGCGGCCGGCGAGCCTGATCGGCAGCTCGATGTTCTCCAGGGCGGTCAACGCCGGGATCAGGTTGAACGACTGGAACACGAAGCCGATGTGGTCGCGGCGCAGCTTGGTGAGCTTCTTGTCGCGCAGCGAGCCGAGCTCGACGTCGCCGATCCAGGCCGAACCGCTCGTCAGCGAGTCGAGGCCGGCGAGCGTGTGCATCAACGTGGACTTGCCGGACCCGGACGGCCCCATGATCGCGGTGAAGCGGGCGGTGGCGAACTCGACGTCGATGCCGTCGAGCGCGCGCACCTCGGTGGCGCCCGAGCCGTAGACCTTGGTGGCGTCGACCGCGCGGGCGGCGACGTCGCTCGTCAGGGCCGGAGCGGAGCGCTTCGACAGGGTGAGGGTGAGTGCCATCTGCGGCCTCCTTGTCGGTCCGGGCCCGCCCTTCGGGCCTACGACCACCATGCGCTGCGTGAGCCTCCCGGGCGTCGGCCCCTGGTCGACGGCGTCTCGTCCCCGAGGCCCGTCCTGGTCGGCCCGTTGCCCGCCCGCGTACACCTCCGGATGTACGCGGGAGTCACCCTCCAGCCCGATGCCGCCGGGACGACGCGGCGTTATGTTGGCTGCGTGTCCCGGCCGTTCTCGTCGCTCACCCCGCTGGTCCGCCGGTTCCAGCGCCTGAGCCCGCGCACGATCGACGCCGTCATCGGGACGTGCTTCACCGTCCTGGGGCTCGTCGGCCTGTTCACGACCTCCGTCGTCCGGCACCACTTCCGCGAGCCCGACGCGTTCGCCGTGTTCCTCGCGCTGGGTTGCACCCTGCCGTTCTTCGCCCGGCGCCGGGCTCCCCTGGCCACGCTGCTCGTCTCCACCGCCTTCCTGGTGGTCCTGGCGACGATGGAGTTCCCCTACGGGCTCCACGCCCAGATGCTCCTCGTCGGCGCGTACACCGTGGGCTCGTGGTGCGAGGGGCGGAAGGGCGCCATCGGCCTGGGCGGTCTGCTCCTCGGTGTGGCCGTCGTCGCCGCCATCGGGCTCCCGGACGCGAACACGGGCAACGTCCTCCTGGTCGGCGGCACGTACGTCACCGCCTACCTCCTCGGTCTGGCCACCCGCAATCGCCGGCTCTACCTGCAACAGCTCGAGGAGCGCACCGCGATCCTCGAGCACGAGCGCGACGAGGAGGCGAAGCGCGCCGTCGCCGACGAACGCCTCCGCATCGCGCAGGAGCTCCACGACGTCGTCGCGCACTCCATGGGCGTGATCGCGGTACAGGCGGGCGTGGGCGCGCACGTCATCGACGACGACCCGGCGGAGGCGAAGCGCTCGCTCGAGGCGATCGCGACGACAAGTCGCGGCACGCTCGCCGAGATCCGCCGGCTGCTCGGCGTCCTGCGCGCCCGCGAGGGGGACACCGCGACGTACCAGCCGGCCCCCGGCCTCGGCGATCTCGACCGGCTGGTCGGCGACGTGACCGCGGCCGGCGTCCCGGTCGACGTGCAGGTCCGGGGCGGTCGGTGCGACCTGCCTGCCGGCGTCGACCTCACCGCGTACCGCATCGTGCAGGAGGCCCTCACCAACGTGCTCAAGCACGCCGGTCCCGCGCACGCGACGGTCACGATCGGCTACGAGCCCAGCGTCCTGCGGCTCGAGATCATGGACGACGGGCGCGGCGTGAACGGCCGTTCGAACGACGGCGGGAACGGTCTGCTCGGCATGCGCGAACGCGTGGGGGTCTACGGCGGATCGCTCGAGGCCGGCCCCCGCGTCGGCGGGGGCTTCCGCGTCGCGGTCGTCCTGCCGTACGGGGAACCCGAGTGATCCGCGTCACCGTCGTCGACGACCAGGCCCTGGTGCGCAGCGGCTTCGTCGTGCTCCTCAACTCCGCACCCGACGTCGAAGTGGTGGGCGAGGCGTCGAACGGCCGGGAAGCCGTCGAGCTCGTCCGCGCCGAGCGACCCGACGTCGTCCTGATGGACATCCGCATGCCCGAGATGGACGGCCTCGAGGCCACCCGCGCGATCGTGCGCGACCTCGCAGCCACTCGGGTCCTGATCCTCACGACGTTCGATCTCGACGAGTACGTCTACGAGGCGCTGCGCGCCGGCGCGAGCGGCTTCCTCCTCAAGGACACGTTGCCCACCGAACTGCTCGCCGCGGTCCGCGTCGTCGCCGCGGGCGAGGCGCTCCTCGCGCCGCGTGTCACCAAGCGGCTCATCGAGCAGTTCGTCGAGCAGGAGCAGCCGGCGGCCCCGGCCGTGGCCCCCGACCCCGCCCTCCGTACGCTCACCGAGCGCGAGGCCGAGGTGCTCGCCGCGGTGGCGCGCGGCCTGTCGAACGCGGAGATCGCCGAGGAGCTGTTCATGTCGCACGCGACGGCGAAGACGCACGTGAGCCACCTGCTGACCAAGCTCGACGCCCGCGACCGCGCCCAGCTCGTGGTCCGTGCCTACGAGAACGGCGTCGTGGTTCCCGGCACCTGACGCCGGCCTCGCCTCCCGGGGGTCGACGCGCCGATGTCAGAGGGGTGCGCGAACCGCGTCGGCCATCGGGCCGAGCTGCAACACGGCCGATGAACCGATACCTGGTCGAGATACCACACGATCCTGACACGGCGTCCTGCCGCGCCGCGATGAAGATCTTCGCCGACTCTGCCGTGACGCCTAGGAACGCTTCAACCCGAGCACCGGGATCCTTCGTATGCCCGCGGTCTTCTGCGCGTACTCCGCGAACCCCGGATAGCGGCGGGCCTGTTCGTCGAACACGCGATCGCGCTCGCCTCCACGCAGCTCGCGGACGGCAACTCGGTACGTGTCGGTGCCCCGTTCGACGGTTCCCTCACCCGAAGCGGTCAGGTTGTAGTACCAGTCCGGGTTCGAAGGCGCCCCGGCCTTGGACGCGAACACGTAGATCGTGTCGTCGTCGTGGTCGTCGGGCAGGTACATCATCGGGTTGACGTACTTGCGCCCGCTCCTGCGACCACGGTGATGAACCAGGACCATCGGGGCGCCTTCGAACGGGCCGCCGATCCGCCCCTCGTTGGCGCGGAACTCGGCGATGTTCTTCGCGTTCCAGTCGTTCGTCTCGGTCACCTCACTCCCCCTTCAGCGTCCGGACATCGCATCACCCGAACTGCCCTTCGGTCAATGGGGCCTGCCACGCGCTGCAACCGCGCCCCGATCTCCTCGTCCTTACGGAGGAAGCGACAGAGCGGTCGCGTCCAACTGGAGGTTCGCCGTCATCCCGACGGCGGCGCGTCTGGGGTCGTGGATGCATCGGCGACCCGTCCGGCCGCACCCGATCGTCCCGGTCAGCCGCCGCCCTGCTCACCGAACGAGCGCTGCGAGCTCGCTCGCTGCACTACGCATGTGGGAGAGGATCCGCTCGGGGTCGCCGACGACATCAGGGTCGACCGTGATCCCGACGCCCAGCCCGTCGACGTAGGAGAGCACGCCGATGACGAGGGCGATGTTGCCGACACCGGTGATGAACGGAGACAGGCGGAGCAGCCGCGAATCCCACATGTACTGGGGCTCGCGGGATCCGGGAATGTTCGACACGGCGAGATCGACCAGCGGTTGTCGCGCGAGCACACGCGGGGCGAGTGCGCGCAGCGCGGGGACGGGCACCACGTCCGCGATCGAGAAGACGTGCGGGATGAAGGACTGGGCGGGCGACGAGACCCGTCCATCCATCCGAGCGTGCAGCAGCGCGACCCGCTCGAGCGGGTCGTCGACGCCGACGGGCAACGCGACGTTCGTGATCGAGAAGCGATTGCCGACGCGATCAGCCGGGTTGTAGCTGCCGATCGGTATGAGCGCTCGCGGTTCGGGCCGACCGCGATCGAATGTGTCGCTTGCCTCGAGCTCACGACGCAACGCGCCCGTCGCAATCGCGAGCACGACGTCGTTGACGGTGACGCCACACGCCCGCTTGACCGCGACGATGTCGGCCATGGGGAGCGAGTCCCACGCGAAATCCCGTCGGCGGCCGACCGGGCCGGTCAGCGGGAACGGCCGCGCCGAGAGCGACAGATTGCGTAACCCGCCGACGAGACGAGTCGCCAAGCGCACGTTCGGCGCGACGTGCCGCGGGTCGCACAGCTCGCGCGTGAGGTCGACGGCGAGACGCATCTGTCGACGGGCGCGTCCGGAGAGCGACGTCGCACACAGGCGAAGCGGGCAGCCGACCGGTTCCGGCGACCAGCGACGCGGACGCAGGGCGGATGGTTGCGGAGTGGTGCCCAGAAGGAGCATCGCAGCCTCGTGCAGCGCGATGCCGTCGGCCATCACGTGATGGGCCCGCACCACGATCGCGATGACGTCGTCGTCGATACCTTCGACGAAATGGATGTCCCACAACGGGTGTGCGCGATCCATCGGTTGGCTGAGGAGCCCGGCCATGAACGTCCGGAGCGCCGCTCCGCGGCCGGGCGCGGGCAGCTCGACGTGCGGGGTGTGACGGGCAATGTCGAACTCCGCGTCGTCGACCCATACGGGAGTTGACACACCCGCTAGCACCGGTGCAACCCGTTGACGGAAGCGCGGGAGCGCGTCCAGCCGGGAATCGATGTGGGATCGCAGTTCGGCGACGCGCAGGCGCCCGTGTTGGTCACGCAACGCCGCCGCCTCGAAGAAGCACAGTGCGCCGATCTGAAGCTGCGCTTCGCGCGGCTCGGCACACAGGAGAGCAACGTCTTCGGCACGGAGCAGTTCGACGGTCATGCTCCGGCGCTCCTCGGTGGGGCAGCGTCGCGGCGGCCCTTGGTCGGGTTCGGCAGGTCGCGGAGGAACTGCGCAACGCAATCGGTCAGACGCTCCGGGCGGAGGCGCAGCTCGAACGGGGAGCGGGCCGGCACGAGCTCGGCGTGAGGAAGATGGCGGGCCAGGTTGGCGGCGTCGTTGAACGGGTGGAGCACGTCGTTGCGGTGCGCCAGGATCAAGGTCGGCGCGGCGATGCGGGCCCGCTCCTCCTGGGTGGGCGCGACGGGTCCCACGAGCACGCCGTGCATCACTGCGGCGACCACCTCCGGGGGGAGTGACGCGGCCTGGAGCGCGCTGTTCAACGGACCGAACCGGGTCCTGGGGACACGGCGAGCAAGGTTCGCGATGACGCGCAGGACCGGGCGCGCGTAGTGCGCCGCGAGCGTGATCGGCACAAACGCCATCGCGGCCGCGGGCACGGCCCATTCGAGAACCGGCATCTCCAAGACGAGGGCACGTACCCGCTCCGGCTGCTGCGACGCCGCGAACAGGCTCACATTGGCTCCGAGCGACATACCGCCGAGCACGGCTTCGTCGGCTCCGAGCGCGTCGAGAAGGGCGAACACCTGCGTCGCGTAGGTGTCGATCCGGTACGCGGAAGCATGCACCGGCTTGTCACTGCGTCCGTGGCCGAGCAGGTCGAGCAGCACGACGCGGTTCCCCCGCTCGGCGAGCGCACCGGCGATACCGCGGTTCAACTCCGCGTCCAGCAGGAGCCCGTGCATGTACACGAGCAGACGATCACCCTCGCCGTACACGTCGTAGACGAGCTCGTGGCCCTCATGGACGAAACGCTCGCTGCTGTACTGCTCGGCTCGCACGGCGACTCCCGGCACCTATGCTGACCCGTGCATCGTAAGTCGGCCGAAGGTCGGGAGATCGACTCCGCACTCGCTCGCCGTGCCGGTCGCAGTTCGGCGCACTTCGGGCCAACGGTCGGCCACCGTCCATCCGACGGCGACGAGCCGGTCGGCATCGTGCCGCGCGTCACAGCCCGGACGGGCCGGCCGAGGTGACAGGAGGTCCGGGGAACCGTGAACGTCGATCCCGACAGCAGCGCCGTGCGCACCGCGCTCTGGCGCGCCATGCACGTGCAGCTCGACTCACCACCGCACCTGATCGAGGACGAGATCGGTCTGGCCCTCGCCGCGCCCGAGGCCGGGTGGCGGAACCGGCAGGACATGCACCCGAGCGGTACTCGTGCCTACCGCGCCGGCATCGTCGCTCGCTCCCGGTTCGTCGAGGACCTCCTCGTCGACGAGGGCATCGGCCAGTACGTCCTCCTGGGCGCAGGCCTCGACACGTTCGTACAGCGGCACCCCGAGCTCGCCGAGCGCGTGCGGGTGTTCGAGATCGACCAGCCCGGCCCACAAGCATGGAAACGGCAGCGTCTGCAGGAGCTCGGCTACGGGATCGCGGGGAACCTCCGCCTGGTCCCGGTGGACTTCGAGACGGACGACGACTGGTGGCAAGCCCTCCTGGACACCGGCTTCGACGTCGCGGCGAGGGCGTTCGTGTCATCGAGCGGCGTGTCGATGTACATCACGAAAGAGGCCACGGTGGCGACGCTGCGCCGCCTCGCCGGGATGGCGCCGCGCTCGATCGTCGCCATGACGTTCATGCTCCCGTTCGAACTCGTCGACGAGGCCGAACGGCCCCGCCTCCAAGGCGCGGCGCGCGGCGCGCAGGCCTCGGGCACGCCGTGGATCAGCTACTACGCGCCCCAGGAGATCGTGACCCTCGCACGGGACGCAGGCTTCTCCGACGTCCGGTCCGTCTCGACGACCGAGCTGGCCGAGCGCTACCTCGACGGCCGGCCCGACGGTCTCCACGCCGCCGGCGGCGAGGGAATCCTTCTGGCCCGAACGTGAAGCCGGAACCGGACGTGTAGAGATCGATGTCCTCGGAGAGCCTTCCCGCGGGGAGGTGTGTACGCGACAGCGCCGTCCCGCCGAAGAAGACGACGGTGTCGCCGGCAAGTTCGGCGAGTCCGACAAGCAGGTGACTGATGAGATGGTCCCGCTCGATCTGCGAGTCGTCCGCGCCGAAGCGCTCGGCGATGGCGGCACGGTCCTCGGGCAGGAGCACGTGGATCAGTTCGACGCGAGTCGCGCAAGCAGGCGCTCCGCGGTCGCGCTCTGGTGTTGCGCCTGACCGAGCTCGGTTACGAGGGCACGATCGAGTCTGGGCGCGGCCGCCGCGATCGCCTCGTCGAGCTCGCCCTGGACGGATGGTGGGCTACCGCAATGTCTCACGTCACCCTGACAGACAGGGGAGCTGCGGGGACACCGGCGGCGCGCTTGGCCACGAAGGCATTAGAACCAACCTAGGCCTTCCGCCTAGTCTCGTTATACGAAGGGGCCTCAGGTATCAGACCCGGCGTTTCATCACGGCGTCCAGCGCGACGCCCAGCCCGGCACCGATGGCGAGCCCGATCCCGATGCCGGGCCCGCCTCCGACCACCACGCCGATCGTTGCGCCAAGCCCGGCACCGACCGCGATGAACGTCGCGAGCTGGTTCGACCTGCGCCCGGCGTCAGCCACCACACGTCACCTCCGGTCGGGCCCGGGCGCCGTCGACCTCACGAGCAGCCGCTGGTGGCGCCGCAGCTCGGGCAGGCGTAGCAGCTCCCGGCCCGCTGCATGATGTCGCCGCAGACGAGGCACAGCACGGTCTCACGCTCGCGCACCGACTGCGGGGCAACGGGCGGCGCCGGCGGTGCAACCGCCTCCGACGGGGCGCGGTCCTCGGGCGGGAGCACGTCGAGGCCCGGCTCCTTCGTTAGCGCGGCCTCCTCCACACCCGGCAGCGTGGGCTGCATGCGCTCCCCGACCGTGAGGATGCCGAGCTCCTCGCGCTTGGACTTGTCGAGGTACTCGACGGCCAGGCGGCGGAAGATGTAGTCGACCAGGCTCGTCGCGAAGCGGATCTCCGGATCGTCGGTCATGCCCGCCGGCTCGAACCGCATGTTCGTGAACATGTGGCAGAACGCCTCGAGCGGCACGCCGTACTGCAGGCCGTGGCTCACCGAGATGGCGAACGCGTCCATGATTCCGGCGAGCGTGGAGCCCTGCTTCGCCACCTTGAGGAACAGCTCGCCGGGACGGCCGTCCTCGAACTCGCCGACCGTCACGTACCCGTGGCAGTCCGCGACCCGGAACGAGAACGTCTTCGAGCGACGCGTGCGCGGCAGCTTCTGGCGGACGGGCTGCTGGATGATGACCGTCTCGACGATCCGCTCCACCTCCCGCGCGACCGCCTCGCCCGCCTCGCCCGCCTCGCCCGCCGGGCCGCCCGCGGCCGCGCCCTCCTTCTTCTGGATGGAGAGCGGCTGGCCGACCTTGCAGTTGTCGCGGTAGATGGCGACGGCCTTCAGGCCCAGCCGCCACGCCTCGATGTGGAGCTGCTCGACGTCCTCGACGCTCACGTCCTCGGGCATGTTGACCGTCTTGGAGATGGCGCCCGAGATGAACGGCTGCACCGCACCCATCATCGTGACGTGGCCCATGTAGTGGATCGGGTTGTCGCCCATCGAGCACGCGAACACCGGCAGGTGCTCGGCCTGGAAGCCGGGTGCCCCGATGATGGACTTGTGCTCGTTGACGTAGCCGATGATCGCGTCGGCCTGCTCCGGCGAGTAGCCGAGCTTCGCGAGGGCGCGGGGCACCGTCTGGTTGACGATGAGCATCGTGCCGCCGCCGACGAGCTTCTTCGACTTCGTGAGGCCCAGGTCGGGCTCGATGCCGGTGGTGTCACAGTCCATCATCAACCCGATTGTCCCAGTGGGAGCGAGAACGGTAGATTGGGCGTTTCGCACACCGTGGATCTCGCCGAGCTCGACGGCCTCGTCCCACGAGCGCTGCGCCGCGCTCAACAGCTCCGGCGGCACCAGCTCCTCGTCGATCTTCGCCGCCTCGGCGCGGTGCATGCGCAGCACGTCCAGCATCGGCTCGGCGTTCTCCGCGTAGCCCGCGAACGGGCCCATGCGCCCCGCGGTGCGCGCGCTCGTCGCGTAGGCGTGGCCGGTCATCAGCGCGGTGAGCGCACCGGCCCAGGCCCGCCCCTCGGGCGAGTCGTAGGCGAGGCCCTGCGCCATGAGCAGTGCGCCGAGGTTCGCGTAGCCGAGGCCGAGCTGGCGGAACTTGCGGCTGTTCTCGCCGATCTTCGGCGTCGGGTAGTCCGCGTTGCCGACCAGGATCTCCTGCGCGGTGAACATCACCTCGACCGTGTGACGGTACGCGTCGACGTCGAACACGTCGTCGCCGTCGAGGTACTTCAACAGGTTGATGCTGGCCAGATTGCACGCCGAATTGTCGATGTGCATGTACTCCGAGCAGTTCCGGACCACCACGCCGCCGACGACGTACGAGTGGTTGCGGGGCTCGCTCAGGTTGTAGGTGAGCTCGACCCCCTCGTCGGTACGGTCGGCGAGACGCGCCGTCGTGTCGACGTCGTCGAAGCCGCGCGTCCGTTCGGTGACGAGCGCACGCAGGGTTGCCTGCTTCGCCGACAGGCCGAACCCGATCTCCGCCGCGAAACGCTCGACCGAACCCGACGTGATCCGCAGGTCGTAGCTCGCGCTGCGCCCGTAGGTGACCTCACTGCCGTCCGCACGCGTGTACGAGAACGGCCCGCCCTCGGCGGCCCGGTTGCCCGCGTAGACGCGGCTGGCGATCCCGAACGTCGAGAGCAGTCGCTGCACCCCGCGGAGCAGCTCGACCGAGATCGATCCGAGGCCGACGTACGAACCGTTCTCGGTGTTGTGCACCGCGCACCCGTCGGCGTCGAAGAGCCCGCGCAGGAACGCGGCGACGATCTCCGGCGGCGCCTGCTCGATCGACCACGGCACGACCTTGTGCGCACCGGTCACCGACTTCACGCCCAACGCCTCGAGGAAGCGCTTGAAGGGCCGGCGGCTCAGCCGGAGCTGCACGGTGCCATTCGCCTGCTCCGAGACCTTGATCGCCCGGTCGCCGTTGAGCCATTCGAGGAGCTCCTGGTGGGCCGGCAGGATCTCGGTCCGGTCGGCCGCCGTCCCGTAGACGGTGGAGGTCGTGACGCCGCTGGTGGAGCCGTCGCCGATCAGCCATCCCAGGTAGTGGGCGAACTCGTCGCTCCAGAGCTCGGGGAAGCGCAGCAGGTCGGCGCGGTCGCCCTTCTCCCGGTAGCCGTCCACGTCGGTCGTCACCGGGAGCGCCCAGTCCGCGTTCACCGCCGGGGTCGGGAGGTCGAGGGTCCGCACGCGGTCCTCGGAGGTGAGGTCCTGGGCTTCCACGTAGCCACGGTTCGTCGTGAAGATGCGGTGCCCCGGCGTGCAACGCAGCTCCATCCCATTGTCGAACCTCAGCCGCACGATCGGGTTGAGGCCGGTGATCATGAACGCCTTCGGCGTGGTCAGATGCATCGTCTGGCTCGGCGCGTCGGCGTTCGTGACGTCGTGCGTGTACACCTGGAACTCCTCGCCGTGGTTGGCGCGATCGAAGAGCTCCCGGAAGCGCAGCAGACCCTTGTCGGTGTGCACGAGCGAGTCAGCCGTGAAGCACGGGTTGCTTGCGTTGATCCGGTCGGTATTGGGCGCGGTGTGCCAGCGGTTGATCGTGGTGTCGAACTGCATGCCCGGGTCCGCGCACTGCCAGGTGGCGTCCGAGATCTCGCGCATGAGCTCACGCGCCTTGACCGTCTTGATCGTCTCGCCGGTCGTGACGGCCTTCAGGTCCCAGTCGCGGTCGTCGACCACGGCCTGCATGAACTCGTCGGTGACGCGCACCGAGTTGTTGGCGTTCTGGTACTGGATCGAGTGGCTGTCGCGGCCGTCGAGGTCCATGTCGAAGCCGGCGTCGCGCAGCGCCCGGGCCTTCTGCTCCTCACGGGCCTTGCACCAGATGAACTCCTCCACGTCGGGGTGGTCGGCGTCGAGGATCACCATCTTCGCGGCGCGCCGCGTCTTGCCGCCCGACTTGATGGTGCCCGCCGACGCGTCGGCGCCGCGCATGAAGCTCACCGGGCCGCTCGCGGTGCCGCCGCCCTTCAGGTGCTCGAACGACGAGCGGATCTTCGAGAGGTTCACGCCCGCGCCCGAGCCGCCCTTGAAGATCACGCCCTCCTCGCGGTACCAGTCGAGGATGCCGTCCATCGTGTCGTTCACGGCGAGGATGAAACAGTTGTGGACGCGGAGGTTGTTGCTGAGGTACTCGCCGCTCTCGGTCTGGATGTCGTAGACGTCCATCTCGCCGAGCTGCTCCACCCGGTCGATCTCGAGCCGCTTCACCGGGTACGCACCGAGCCCGTCGAGCTCGAACGTGGCCTCGAGCTTGTCGGTCTTCACGGGGTCGAGGAAGCCGATCTCGTCGGCGAAGATCCGCCGGTCGCCCGCGACGCGGATCGACAGTGACCAGCAGCCCTTGCGGTCCGCCCGCGAGTCGGCCTTGAACCGGACCCGTGAGTAGATGCCGAAGCGCATCAGGAGCTGCTGCACACCACGCACGACCCCCTCGGAGATCATGTCGAGCCCGACAACCGAAGAGCGCTCACGCTGCGACACGTAGCCCTCGGCCTGGAAGATGATCCGCAGGTACGCCGCGACGACCGGCAGCGGCGCGGTGAACAGCTCCTGCGGCACGGCAGCATCGAAGGCCGCGGCATCGAGCCCCAACCGTGCCGCTTCGGCGATCTCGCGCGTCGAGATCTCGCCGGTCCCCCACGACTCGGCGCGGTGCCATGCCAGCTTGTCACCACGGCGGAGCGTTGCCGCTTCGACGAACGCGCCGTAGCGCTCGTCGCTGGCGCGCCAGACGAGGTGGTCGCCAGTCACGTCGAGGGTGATGCCGGCCTTCGTGTGTAGACGGAGCACGGGCTTGCGGCCGTTGTGCTTCACGGCGACGATCTTCGTAAGCCCGTTCGCGTCGAAGACCTTGGTCCCGATCGCGCCGTCCTCGACGAGCTTGCCGATCGGCACGAAGCCCTCCGGCGTACTCACGAGCGCGTGATACGGCTGGCACGCGGAGGCTTGCTGCGGCACACCCTTGACGCCGATGTTGAACCACACCGGCGAGTTGAACGCGGCGCGCTGGGTGACGAGGATCGCCTTGAGCTCGTCGCGGAACGCCTCGGCCTCCTCGTCGTCGACGAAGTAGCCGTCGCGCACGCCCCAGTCGGCGATCGTGTCGGCGACGCGGTCGACGACCTGGCGCAGCGACCACTCGCGCTCGGCGGTGCCGAGGGTGCCGCGGAAGTACTTCTGGGCCACGATGTTGGTGGCGTTCTGCGACCACGTGACCGGGAACTCGACGTCGGGCTGGAAGAAGGCGTCGGTGCCGTCCTTGAAGTTCGGGATGCGCGCGTCGCGCCGCTCCCACGCCAGGCCCTCGCCCGCCACCTTGTCGTAGGGGTGCACGCCGCGCTCGCTGAAGAAGCGGCGGATCCCGATCCCGATCTGCTCCGGTGCCATGGCCATGTGGTCGCTCTCCCCTGTGTTCCGCCGACCCGTCCGTGTCGCTCGAATCCTGTGGTGCCCCGTCCGGTTCCGCCCGAGACGTCGCCGTGCCACCCGACTCCAAGGACCACAAGATGTTGTGGTCGGTACGGGGAGGACCGCGAGATGGAGGGTAATTACACCACCGTAGTTACCGAGATGTCAATGCCGGCGCCGCGGTGTCGGTGCTGGTCAGTTGCCGTTCGCGAAGGTTCGCATTCGTGAATCCGTGCACGAGCCGTTGCCCCCTCGGCTCGGGGCCTACGGCGCGTAGGCCGTGAACGCGTCGAGCACCTCCGGGTTGGCGAGCGACCCGCGCGACGCGGCTCGATCCGCGGGTGTCCCGGTGAGGATCCGTTTGACGGGGACCTCGAGCTTCTTGCCCGACAGCGTGCGTGGGATCCCGGGGACCGCGTCGATGCGATCGGGGACGTGGCGCGGCGAGAGCTGCGCGCGTAGCGCGCCGGCGATGCGGCCGCGCAGGCCGTCGTCTAGCACGGCACCGGGCGCGAGCGACACGAACAGGATGAGCTCGCCGAGCCCGTCGTCGCGCTCGAGATGGACGACGAGGCTGTCGGCGACCTCGGGCAACGCCTCGACCACCGCGTAGAAGTCGCTGGTGCCGAGCCGCACGCCACCGCGGTTCAATGTCGCGTCCGAACGCCCGGTGATCGTGCAGGCACCGTCGTCGAAGAAGGTGATCCAGTCGCCGTGCCTCCAGACGCCCGGGTACTCCGAGAAGTAGGCGGCCCGGTACGCCTCGTCGCCCGGGTCCGCCCAGAGACCGACGGGCATCGAGGGCATCGGTGCCGTGATCACCATCTCGCCCTGGACGTCGGGCGGGCATTCGGCGCCCGCCGGGTCGAACGCGTGCACGTCGCAGCCCAGCAGCCGGCACGAGATCTCGCCGGCGCGCACGGGCAACAGCGGCACCATGCCGACGAACGCGGTGCACACGTCGGTCCCACCGCTGATCGACGTGACCTGCACCTGCTCCCCCACCGCGTCGCGGACCCAGCGGAACCCGTCGGGCGGCAGCGGTGCGCCCGTGGACCCGACGGCGCGCAGGTGCGACAGGTCCAGCTCGCGGCCG
Organism: Acidimicrobiia bacterium; assembly: GCA_046331155.1. Taxonomy (GTDB): domain Bacteria; phylum Actinomycetota; class Acidimicrobiia; order IMCC26256; family CAWATG01; genus JAXLRK01. The sequence goes on along the minus strand of JAXLRK010000001.1, from coordinate 1,553,700 downwards.
GGCGCGAGGCCCGCCTTGCGACACGCCATCAGGAACGGGGCGCTCACACCCAGTACGTCGACGTGTTCCGACTCGGCGAGCCGCCACAACGTCGAGAGGTCGGGGTGCCCCGGGTCGCCGTCGAAGAGCACGACCGACGCGCCGACGAGGAGCCCCGACACGAGGTAGTTCCACATCATCCACCCGGTCGTCGTGAACCAGCAGAACCGATCCCCGACCCGGAGGTCCTGGTGCAGGCCGAGCACCTTGAGGTGCTCGGCGGCGATCCCCGCGTGACCGTGCACGATGGCCTTCGGCAGACCGGTCGTGCCGGACGAGAACAGCACGTAGAGCGGGTGGTCGGACGCAACGGCGTCGAACGCGAGCGGAGCCGGTTGGGCCAGCAGTTCGCTCCACCCGTCGCGGCCCGAGCCGAGGTAGCGGACCGGCACGACGTGCCGGAGCGTCGGCAACGCGGCGGCGATGTCGTCGACGTCGCCGCCGCGGTCGACGACCCTGGTGCCGTAGCAATAGCCGTCGACGGCGAGCAACACCGTCGGCTCGATCTGTGCGAAACGGTCGACGACCGCCCGCGTTCCGAACTCGGGTGGGCACGACGACCACACCGCGCCGAGCGACGCGGCGGCCAGGAACGCGACGAGCGTCTCGGGGATGTTGGGCGCGTACGCCACGACCCGGTCGCCGGCACCGACGCCGAGGCGAACGAGACCGGCGCGGCAACGGGCCACGGCGTCGGCGAGCTCGGCCCCGGTGAGCTCGGCGCGACCCCGCGTCTGCGAACACGCCACCACGGCCACCTGACCCGGTTCGCGGGTGGCGAAGGCCAGCGCCTGCTCGGCGTAGTTCATGGTGCCGCCGGGGAACCAGCGGCTGCCGGGCATCGAGCGGTCGCCGTGGGCGAGGACGCGGGACGGGCGCGAGTGCCACCGCATCCCGCTCCACTCCCCGACGGCATCCCAGAACCCCTCGAGGTCCGCGACGGACCAGGCCCACAGGTCGCCGTACCCGGAGAACGCGAGCCCTCGTTCGGCGGCGAGCCACCCGAGGAACTCGCCGATGCGGCTCGCGTCGGGCGCGTCCGCGGGCGGGGACCAGACGACCTCGCCCCGTCCGACGGGCGCCGCGGCCACGTCATCGCCCTCGTCCGCTTGCCCGAGGCGGGCCTCGGAGCTCACGACCCGGTGTTTCGTGGCTTGCGCTTCGGTTCGGTGGTCTTCCGGAGCAGGCCGACCTCACGGGCGAAGTCGCCGACGTTCTCGAAGCCCTTGTACACCGAGGCGTACCGCAAGTACGCGACCTCGTCGAGCACCCGGAGGTGCTCGAGCACGGCGAGGCCCACCGCTTCGCTGCTGACCTCGGCGCCCAGCTCCCGCAGCTCCTCTTCGATCTGCGCGGCCACGAGCTCCACGGTCGTGCCGTCGATCGGCCGGTTGGTGACCGCCCGCTCGATCCCGCGCGCGACCTTCGCCCGGTCGAACGGTTCGATCTCCCCCGACCGCTTGCGCACGAGGAACGGCAGCTCCTCGATGCGTTCGTAGGTGGTGTAGCGCCGACCGCAGGCGAGGCACTCCCGCCGGCGCCGGATCGCAGCACCCTCCTCGGCCGTGCGCGAATCGACCACCTTGTCGTCGGAAGCGTGGCAGAACGGGCAGCGCACGGTTCGCAGGCTACCGGGCCGGGCCACCGACGGCAGAGGGGGTTCCGCCGGCGGCCCGGGACCGGAAGCACTGTGGTCGCAGCACCGATGGAGGCTCCGCTGCACACCGGTGAGCGATCCCGATCGCCCGAGGCGCGTCGGCGGGCTCAGCGCTGCCAGATGATCGTCTCCCCGGGCTGGAGGGTCGCGCCGCGGCGCACCTGCTCGAGCTCGTCGACGATCGGGCGTGGGTCACGGCCCGGCGCGAGGCGTTGCGCGATCGACCAGAGCGAATCGCCCGGCTGGACGACGTAGGTGACGACCGACGGGTGGCGCGGAGGGCCCGCGAGGGATGGGCCCTCCAACGCCGCGCCCGCCTTCCCCGCCACGGCCAGCAACGCCAGCGCGAACGCAGCGGCGACGACGCGCCGACGCCGGTAGGTGGCCGAGCTCGGCTCCGCACACCGGGCGACGGTCGGCGTGTGGCACGGCCGCGTCGCGGGGCGGGCCGGTCGCCGGTGCGCTCTCTCGATGGTGGCCATGACAGCGGTCATCTCGTACTCCTCGCCTCGTTGCCTCTTCGGCGCCGCTTCGGCGTCTCTTCGGGGCGTCTCTGCCTCTGTGAACAGTCGAGCACGGGGGTGTGACAGTCATCGAACACCCGTTCGTCTCGCCGACCCAGCGAACCACGGCTCCGGTCCCGAGTCAAGGAAATTTCCGAACAGATGTTTGCCCCGAACGCGTGATCGTGTTACGGTCGTGTCCGGCCGGAACCGCCGCCGGGACCAGCACGGTCAGGAGGCGGTGGAGCCGGCCGGGACCGTCGACTGCCGGGAGGCCCACCCATGACCGAGCTCACGAATCGCCAGCGCCAGGTGCTGGAGTTCATCGACGCCGAGGTCCGCCGACGCGGGTACCCGCCGAGCGTGCGCGAGATCGGCGAGGCCGTGGGCCTGTCGTCGAGCTCGACCGTCCACGCCCACCTCGCGGCGCTCCAGAACAAGGGCTACCTGCGAAGGGACCCGACGAAGCCCCGGGCCATCGAGGTGCGCCTCGAGCCCGAGACCGGTGCCGCCGTCGAGCGCCGGCCCGTGCGTCACGTACCGGTCGTGGGTGACGTCGCCGCCGGCACCGGGGTCCTCGCGGCCGAGAACGTCGAGGAGACCATGCCCGTCCCCGAAGACCTCACCGGCGACGGCCAGCTCTTCATGCTGCGCGTCCGGGGCGACTCCATGGTCGACGCCGGCATCCTCGACGGCGACCTCGTCGTCGTGCGCCAGCAGCCCGACGCGGATCCGGGCGACACCGTGGTCGCGGGGATCCCGGGCGAGGAGGCGACTGTCAAGACCTTCCTGCGCCGCAAGGGCAAGGTCGTCCTGCGGCCGGAGAACCCGAGGCTCGAGGAGATGGTCTTCGACCCGCGCGACGTGACGGTCTACGGCAGGGTCGTCACCGTGATGCGCAAGCTCTGAGAACGCCTACGAGATCCCGAGGAACGCGGCGAGCGCCGCGAACGCCGCGTCGAGCGACGGTCGCGTGACGGCCTCGGCCGCGCTGTGCGCGACCGAGGCGTCTCCGGGCCCGAAGTTCACGGCCGGTACTCCCAGCGCGGCGAAACGGGCCACGTCGGTCCAGCCGAGCTTGGGGTGCACCTCGCCACCGACCGCGGCCGCGAACTCCGCCACGAGCGGGTCGGCGAGGTTGGGCAACGCGCCCGCCGACGCGTTCAACACCTCGATGTGGTCGGCCCCGTCGAGGAGCTCGCGCAGCTCGCCTTCCGCTTCGGCCACGCTCAGCGTGGGCGCGAAGCGACGGTTCACGACGAGCGAGCACCGGTCGGGCACGACGTTGTTCGCCACGCCTCCGTCGACCCGCACCAGCTGCACCGCCTGCGGGAAGACCAGGCCGTCGACCTCCACCGGTTGCACCCGGTGGGCCGCGATCCGGTCGGCGACCGGCGCCGCCCGATGGATGGCGTTCGTGCCGGTCCACGGGCGGGCCGTGTGCGCCCTCGCCCCTTCGAACGTGGCGCGCATGTGCAGCGTGCCCTGACAGCCCGCCTCCACCGCGCCTCCGGTCGGCTCCAGCAGTACGGCGAAGTCGCCGTCGACCAATTCGGGGCGTTGCTCGACGACGTGACGCAGCCCGTTGTGCTCGTCCTCCACCTCTTCGCCGTCGTAGAACACGAACGTCGTGTCGAAGCGCCCGTCGACGGCCCGTTCGACCAGCGCGAGCATGACCGCGACGCCGCCCTTCATGTCGGCCGCGCCGACCCCGTGGAGCACGTCCCCTTCGACCCGGGGACGGAAGTTGTCCCGGGGCGGCACGGTGTCGAGGTGGCCGCCGAGCACGACGCGCCGGTCGCACCCCAGGTCGCTGCGCACGACCACGCTGTTGCCCACCCGGTCGACCCGCAACCGGTTGGCGTGGCCGCGGACCCGCGCCTCGATCGCATCGGCGAGCGGCCCCTCCCCCGGATGGACCGACGGTATCCCCACCAGCGCCGCGGTCATCGCGAAGAGGTCCGCGGCGTCGCCGTGCAGCACCGCGTCGATCACCAGACTCCCAGCTTCACGTCGCCACGCCGTGCTCGCGGAGGATCTCGTTGAGCTTGAGCTTGTCGTGCTCCTCGCCCTCGGCCAGGTAGCGCAGGATCAGCACGCAGGGCAGGCCGAACACGCCCCCGGCGAACGACTTCGCGCGCGTCGCCGACACCGCGATCGCGCGCTCCGGCACGTCGCCGCGCGACACCTCCGCGCCCGTGGCCGAGTCGATGACCGGCGTCGACGACGTGAGGATCACACCCGCGCCGAGCTTGGCGCCCCGCCGGACCCGGGCTCCCTCGACGACCATGCAACGCGAGCCGACGAACACGTCGTCCTCGACGACCACCGGGGCCGCCTGGGGAGGCTCGAGCACGCCGCCGATGCCCACACCTCCGGACAGGTGCACGCGAGCGCCGATCTGCGCGCACGAACCGACCGTGGCCCACGTGTCGACCAGCGTGTCGACCCCCACCGAGGCGCCGATGTTCACGTAGCTCGGCATCAGGATCACGCCCGGCGCGAGGTACGACCCCCACCGGGCGGACGCCCCCGGCACCACGCGAACGCCCGCGCCCGTGTAGTCGCGTTTGAGCGGGATCTTGTCGCGGTACTCGAACGGCCCGGCCTCCACCACCTCCATCTGCTCGAGCCGGAAGAGCAGGAGGATGGCCTGCTTGGCCCATTCGTTGACCACCACTTCACCGTCGACGACCTCGGCCACTCGGAGCTCGCCCCGATCGAGCAGGTCGATCGCGAGGTGCACGGAGGCGCGTGCCTCCGCGTCGCCCATGACTGCGCCGAGGTCGTCGCGGCCCTCCCACAGTCGCGTGATCTGCTTCGCGAGATCGTTCACTCGTTGCTCCTTGTCGGGCGACCGCTCGGCGTGGTGGCTGCGCTCAGCGCGCGCTCGAATCGACGAGCCGCTGCATCGCGAGCGCGAGCCGGTCGTCGGGTTGCGTGAGCGCGAGCCGGACGTGGTCCGCGCCGGCGGGACCATACAGATCGCCGGGCGCCACGAGCGTGCCGGCTTCCGCGAGACGCGCCGCGAGCTCCCAACCGTCGTCGGCGCCCTCGGCCGCGCGCAGCCACAGGTAGAAGGTGGCCGGGCCACCGTCGTGCACGAGGCCGTGTTCGGCGAGGACCGGGAGCACCGACGACCGGCGGGCCGCGTAGCGCGCCTGCTGCGCGTCGACGTGCGCATCGTCACGCAGGGCTGCCGCGGCCGCGGCCTGGATCGGCGCGGGCACCATGCACCCGGCGTGCTTGCGGGTCTCTCCGAGGTAGCCGACGAGATCCGGATCGCCGGCGACGAACCCGGCCCGCAGCCCCGCCATGTTCGAGCGTTTCGACAGGGAGTGCACGGCGAGCACGCCGGCGGCGCCCGCGGCCAGCGCCGTCGGCGGCGCCGCCGGCGCACCCTGTTCGTCGTAGACGAACTCGGCGTAGCACTCGTCGCTCGCCACCACGATCCCGTGCGCACGCGCCCATTCGACGACGGCCGCGAGCTCCGCCGCCGATGCAACCGCGCCGGTCGGGTTCGACGGCTCGTTGCACCACAGCACGAGTGCCCGGTTCGCGTCGTCCTCCGCGACGCGCGAGAGGTCGAGGTGCCAGCGGTCGTCGAGCGGTACCGGCACGGCGCGACAGCCGGCGAGCTGGGCGCCCATCGCGTACGTCGGATAGGAAACCGCCGGGTACAGGACCGTGTCGCGCGACGGGTCCCGCAACCGGAGGAAGTGCGGCAGCGACGCGACCATCTCCTTGGTCCCGACGCACGCGATCACCGCGTCCGCGTCCAACGGCACGCCGAAGCGGCGGGTGACCCAACCGGCGGCGGCGTCGCGGAAGCCATCGGACCCGAGCGACGCGGGATAGCCCGTGGCAAGAGGCGCCGCGGCGAGCAGCGCGTCGAGTGCGACGTCGGGCATCGGGTCGATCGGGGAGCCCACCGAGCAGTCGACCACACCGCCGGGCATCGCGTCGGCCAGGCGCCGCAGGGCACCGAGGCGATCATGGGGGTACGGAGGCGGGACGAACCCGTCCGGAAGGGAGGCAGCCGGAGCGCTCATGCTGGGTGCAGCGTACCGCCGCCCGCGGCCGCCACGAACGCCCGGTAGCGCGAGAGCGTGGCGTCGGGGACCCGGGCCCGGACCCGGGTTCCCTGCTCGGCGTGCACCTCGACGAGCACCTCGCCCTCACGGTGCAACGCGGCCAGCACGTCACCGCGCTCGTAGGGCACGAGCAGTTCGACGATCCGGTCGAGGGCCCGCAAACGCTCGCTCAAGGCGCGCAGCAAGTCGTCGATCCCTTCGCCGGTCGCGGCCGAGACGACCACGACCCCGGGGTGCCGGGCCCGGAGGTCCGCGAGCTGATCGCGGCCGGCGACGTCGAGCTTGTTGCCGACGAGCATCTCGGGCAGGTCGCCGGCGTGGATCTCGCCGAGCACCGCGCGGACGGCGTCGATCTGCCCGTCCGCGTCCGGCGCGCTCGCGTCGACCACGTGCACGAGCAGGTCGACGCCCGCCACCTCCTCGAGCGTCGAGCGGAACGCCTCGACCAGCTCGTGCGGGAGCTTGCGGACGAACCCCACCGTGTCGGAGACGAGCACGGTCTCGCCGCCGGGCAACCGCAGCCTCCGGGTCGTCGGGTCGAGCGTCGAGAACAACCGGTCCTCGACGAGCACGTGGGCCTGCGTGAGGCGGTTGAGCAACGTGGACTTGCCCGCGTTGGTGTAGCCGACGAGCGCGACGCTCACCAGGTCGCTGCGCCGCCGCGCCTTGCGCTGCGTCGCCCGCGTCTTCGCGAGTCGGTCGAGGTCGTGCTCGAGCTTCGCGACGCGGCGGGTGATCCGGCGCCGGTCCACCTCGAGCTGCGTCTCGCCCGGCCCGCGGGTGCCGATCCCGCCGCCGAGCCGGCTCATCTCGACGCCCCGCCCGCGCAGGCGCGGCAGGCGGTACCGCAACTGCGCCAGCTCCACCTGCACCATGCCCTCCTGGCTGGAGGCGTGCTGGGCGAAGATGTCGAGGATCAACGCCACCCGGTCGACGACGTCGCGCCCGAGCGCCTTCTCGAGGTTGCGTTGCTGCGCGGGCGTGAGCTCGTCGTCGAAGACGACCACGTCGACGTCGTGCACCTCGGCGAGGTCCTGGAGCTCCTCGACCTTGCCCCGCCCGACGTACGTCGCCGGGTCGGGTGTGTCGCGCCGCTGGAGCACGACCTCGACCGGGTCCGCGCCCGCGGTGTCGGCGAGGAGCGCGAGCTCGTCCAGCGACCGTTCCGCCTCCTCGACCGAGCGCGTCTCGAACCCCGTCCCGACCAGCAGCGCCCGCTGCCGGACGACGCCGAGGTCGGTCTCCGTGGCGGTGAGCCGGCGGCGCTGCCGCCCTTCGTGGGCGCGTGTCATCGGCCGAGGGTTCCGAGGGTCGTCTCGAACACGCGGGCCACCGGGCCGCCGAGCGCGATCGTGTCGCCGAGCCGGACGGTCAGGTCGCCGCCGGGCACGTGCACGCGCACCCGTTCGCCGACCAGGCCACGGCGGTGCAGGACCGCGGCCGCGGCACACGCGCCCGTACCGCAGCTGAGCGTCTCCCCCACGCCCCGCTCCCAGACCCGCATCGTGACCGCGTCCGGCTCTCCGGCCGTCCGCGCGACGAACTCGACGTTGGTTCGGGCCGGGAAGCGCGCGTCGTGCTCGAGGTGCGGGCCGTGTTGGGCGACGCGCGCCGTCGCCGGGTCGTCGACGAAGAGGACCAGATGCGGGTTGCCCATGCCGGCCGCGTCGCCGCGGTACGAGACCCCGTGGAACTCGGCCGCGAGGTCGAACGGGCTCGGCGCGTCGAGGGGGATGCGGGCCGGATCGAACGTGACCGGTCCCATGTCGCACGTGGCGAAGACGACGTCGTTCGTCTTCTGGTCGAGCTCGAGCTCGAGGATCCGGCGGCCGGCCGCCGTGTCGACGACCATCCGGCGCCCGTCGCCCAACCCCGCCCGGTGCGCGACCCACGCCAGGCAGCGGATCCCGTTGCCACTCATCTCGGCGATACCGCCGTCCGCGTTGCGCAGCTCCATCGTGGCGTCGGCACCGTCGGTGCCCGGCAGGAGCGTGATGAGACCGTCGGCGCCGATGCCGCGGTGCCGGTCGCAGACGAAGCGGGCGAAGTCGGGGCGGGCGGGCGCGCGGTCGCCGCGCAAGGCGTTCTGCACCAGGAAGTCGTTGCCGGTGGCGTGGAGCTTGACGAGTCGGGGTGCCATCACGACCAGCTTGCCAGGAGCGCGGGGAGCAGCCGTTCCGTTTTCACGGTGACACCGAACCATGCGATGCGGGGGTCGCGGCGGAACCACATGCGCTGGCGGCGGGCGAACGACCGGGTGCGGCGCACGGCGGTGTCGAGGGCAGCGGCCAGTGACGGCTCCGCACCGTCGAGGAACGCCAGGACCTCCCGGTAGCCGATGGCCTGGCGAGCCGTGCGGGACAGCCCACCCCGGGCGCGCAGGGCCTCGACCTCCTCGACGAGCCCTCCGTCACGCATCGCCGCGACCCGGGCCTCGATCCGGTCGGCGAGCGCGTCGCGAGGCAGCCAGACGCCTGCCATCGACACGGGGAACGCGGTCGGCCCGAACGCCTGGATGCCGGGGCCGAACGACGAGAACGGCCGCCCGGTGGTCCCGATCACCTCGAGGGCGCGCACGATCCGTCGCACGTTGTGCGGGTCGATGCGGGCCGCGGCCTCGGGGTCGCGGCGTTCCAGCTCCGCGTACGCGGCGGCCACGCCGCCGGGCTCGTCGGTGCTCGCCTCGAGCTCGGCGCGACGGGCGAGGTCCTCACCCGGGAAGCGGAGATCGTCGATCACCGCCTGCACGTACAGTCCCGTACCACCCACGAGCAGCGCCCGCCTGCCGCGCGCCTCGATTTCCGCCACGACGGCGCGGGCCGCGGCCTGGAACCGTTGCACCGACCACTGTTCGTCCGGGTCGATCACGTCGACGAGGTGGTGCGGGACCTCCGCCCGCTCGGCCGCGGTCGGCTTGGCGGTCCCGACGTCCATGCCCCGGTACACCTGCATGGAGTCCATCGACACGATCTCGACGTCGTCGAACGCCCCCGCGACCTCGAGCGCGAGCGCGGACTTGCCGCTCGCCGTCGGCCCGACGAGCGCGAGGTGACTCAACCGGCGACGACCGGGATCCGCGTGCGCCCGGCTCGCCGTGGATCGGACAGCACGTCGACGAGCTCACCGCGCAGCCAGTGCGGCGCCGCCGCGGTGACGGCAACGGACGCGAACGAACCCGCCGGCAGCTCGCCGTCGAAGTGCACGAGCTTGTTCTGCCGGGTCCGGCCGGTGAGGACGAGGGGGTCCTTCTTCGAGGGGCCCTCGACCAGCACTTCCTCCATTCGCCCGAGGCGCGCACGGTGCTTGGCCAGCGCGTGTCGTTCGACGACCTCGACCAGTCGCTGCATCCGTTCGGCCGCGACCTCCGGTGCGACGAACGTGTCGGTCATCTGCGAGGCGGGCGTGCCGGGCCGGGGCGAGAACACGAACGTGTAGGCGGCGTCGTAGGCCGCTTCGTCGACGACCGCGAGGGTGTGCTCGAAGTCGTCGTCCGTTTCGCCCGGGAAGCCGACGATGACGTCGGTGGTCACCGCGAGGTCGGGGATCCCGGCCCGGGCCATGGCGAGGCGCTCCAGGTACCGCGGCGCGGTGTAACCGCGGTGCATCGCGGCGAGCACCCGGTCGGCGCCCGACTGGAGGGGGAGGTGGAGGTGTTCGCACACCGACGGGCACTCCGCCATCGCGGCGACCGTGTCCGGCCGCAGATCCTTCGGGTGGGGCGACGTGAACCGCACGCGCTCGATGCCGTCGATCGCGTCGACGGCGCGCAGCAGGTCCGCGAACTGCGGACGGTACTGCCCGGCGCCGAGGTCTCGCCCGTACGAGTTGACGTTCTGGCCGAGCAGCGTGACCTCGCGTACGCCGTCGGCCGCGAGCGCCTCGACCTCGTGCACGATGTCGCCGAGCCGCCGGCTGACCTCGGCGCCCCGAACGATCGGCACGATGCAGAACGTGCACGAGTTGTCGCAGCCGATCTGGATGGTCACGAACGCGGCATGCTCGACGTCACGGCGCGCCGGAAGCACCGACGGGTACGCGTCGTGCTCCTCGAGGATCTCCACCAACGGGCCCTCGACGCGAGCGCGCTCGAGCAACGCCGGAGCGTGCGCGAGGTTGTGGGTGCCGAACACCACGTCGACGTGACCGGCCCGGGCCCGCACGAGCTCGCGGTCCTTCTGGGCCAGGCAGCCGCCGACCGCGATCTGGAGGTCGGGGCGGCGCGCCTTGAGCTGCTTGAGCCGGCCGAGCTGGCCGTAGAGCCGGTTGTCGGCGTTCTCGCGCACACAGCAGGTGTTGAACACGATGACGTCGGCGGACTCGAGGTCGTCGGTGGGTTCCATCCCCTGCGCCGCGAGCAGGCCCGCGATCCGCTCCGAGTCGTGCTCGTTCATCTGGCACCCGAAGGTGCGGATCGCGTAGCGGCGGGGCTCGGTCATGCTTGCCGCTCCTGGCGCCTGGGGCGCCGGGCCGCTGGGCCACGCTCACTGCTCGGCGGGATACCCGCCTCCCGACGCTCGCTCATGCTTGCCGCTCCCGGCGCCTGGGGCGCCGGGCCGCTGGGCCACGCTCACTGCTCGGCGGGATACCCGCCTCCCGACGCTCCCTCATGCTTGCCGCTCCCGGCGCCTGAGGCGCCGGGCCGCTGGTCAGCCGGCCTCGATGCTGCGGATGTAGGACACGACGTTGTTGATGTCCTTCGTCTTCAGGTTCGGGTTCCCGCCCTTGGGCGGCATGGCGACGCCGGTCGTGTTGGCCGGGTCGCTCGTGTCGCGGCCCTTGGTGATGAACACGACGAGCTGCTTGTCGGTCTGGCCCTTGACGAACTGGCTGTCGACGAGGTCCTTGCCGAGACCGGGCATGCCCTTGGCGTCCTCGCCGTGGCACGACGCGCACAACCCCGCGAAGACCTTCTTGCCCGCGGCCGCGTTGCCGATCGGCTTCGTGGTCGCCGTCGGCTTGGTGGTGGCGGCCGCCGTGGTCGTGCCGCCCGCGGTGGTCGTACCGCCCGCGGTGGTCGTGCCGCCCGCGGTGGTCGTCGCCTCGGACGTGGTCGTCGCCTCGGACGTGGTCGTCGCCTCGGTGGTCGTCGGCCGCCGGTTCCGGCTGCCGGGGCGACCGCCTTCCATCTTGCTCGAGCTGCACCCGGCCACCACCAGGCCGAGGCCCGCCAGCACCACCAGCCACTTGCGCATCGTCGCTCCTTGATCGCGTTCCCGGTCCATGTTCTACTCCTTCGATCGCCGCGGGCTACGAACCGGGGGTCATGCCCGGCATGGCGCCCGTCGTGGACGTGGACCCGCCCGGTTGCCGGAGCAGGCCGGCCCAGTCGAGGACCGTCACCCCGCGTTGCTCGGCCTCCCGCTCGGCCCGGGCCCGGGTGGCGTAGGCCCGCAGCCCCGACGCCATCGGCGTGGAGGCCTTCTCCCCGGCCACGTACCAGGCCCGCTCGGCGTCGATCCACTTCCTCTTGTCGTAGTCGTGCACCCAGAACCGCTCGGCCCGGGCCAGCTCCTTGGTCCGCCTGGCGTAGGAGACCATGTCGCCGATGTCGTCGAACTTCCGCGCCGTTCCGTCGGGCAGCCGGTAGGCGGCCGCGAAGCGGGCGTCGCTGATGATCATGTGGCACTCGTCACAGACGTCGCGCCCGTAGTGGATGTCGGGCGGGCCCGACGAGCTCCCCCCACCGCAGGCCCCGAGGAGCACCACGCCGGCGATGAGCGCCGCGGCGACGAACACCCCGGCCGACGGCCGGCGGCGGCCCCAACGCAGCCGGCGCCTCACAGGTCCGTTCCCCGCCGGAACAACCACCACGCCCCGAGGGTCGGGACGACCGCCCACAACACGAGCGCGCCGCCGGTGAGCCACACCACCGAGTCTCCGAACCGGTCGACCGCGTAGGAGCCGGCCGGGCCCAGCACGTCGAGCGATCCCTGCAACGAGCGGACGGCCGTCAACCGGAAGGCCTCGACCGGGTTCGCCACCGCGGCGAGGAACAAGGTGGAGGTCGGCAGCTGCGTGGACACCGCCGTTCCCATCAGGCCGAGATCACCCACGAAGACGAGGAGGATCCAGGCCGCGAGCGACGCGCCCAGAGCCGTCGCCGACTTGCGGGTGAGCACGCTCAACAGCATCCCGACGCCGATCATCCCGACGGCGAGCAGCCACGAGCACAGCGCGATCACCACGAGGTCGGCCGCGTCGACCGGAGCCGAGCGGACCGTGGCCACCACACCGGCGAGGCCGAAGCCACCGGCGACCGCGGCGAGCATCGCCACCGTCATGCCCGCCCAGATACCCACGAACGCTTCGGTGCGACTCACCGGGTGGCCGAGCAGGAATCGAAGCGTCCCTCGCTCGCGCTGCCCGGCGATGCTGCGCGCGCCGAGCGTGAGCCCCATGAGCGGTATCACCAGCTGAGCCAGGGCGACCAGTGACGCCCCGGTCCTCCCGAACCCGGCGAAGCCGATCTCGGGCGTGTCCGCAATCGCCACCGACGTGAGCGCGCCCGCGAGCAGGGCGAACCCGCCGGCGTAGAGCCAGAACCACCGGTCGCGCACCGCGTCGCGCAGCTCCTTGCGCGCGAGCACCAGGATCGTGTGCGCGTTCGGGCGTTCGCCGCGCCCGTCGGCACGCGTGCGGACGGCGGGCTCGGCGACCGCGCTCGATGCGCTGCTCACCGCCACACCTCGAGGTCCAGCACGTCGATGCCCGCGTCCTGGAGGGTCATCAGCGCCGCGCCCTTGCTCTGGGCCTGCACCTCCACGATCACCCCGCGCGTGTTGCGGCGGGCGGTGAACCCGTGCCGGCCGAGCAGCTCCACCGCCGCCTCGACCTGCTCGCCTGGGACCATCACGTGGAGCCACGAACGGATCCCGAGCCGATCGGCGAGCTCGGCCGGCTCGCACTCGAGCGTGACCCGCCCGTCCTCCATCGTGAGGACGCGGTCGACGAGCATTCCGACCTCCTCGAGGTGATGCGAGGTGAGCAGCACGGCGCGCTCGGGTCCGCGGAGGTGCTCGAAGAGCGAGACCATGGCCTCGCGCGTCGCCGCGTCGAGGCTCGACGTCGGCTCGTCGAGCACGAGCACGGGCGGGTCGTGCACCAGCGCGAGGGCGATGGCGAGCCGCTGCTTCATGCCGCCGGACAGGGCTCCGACCCGCTTGCCGGCGTGCGGGGTCAACCCGACGAGCTCGAGCACCTCACCTCCACGCTCCGTGCCGAGCCCGCGCAGCGCCGCCGAGAAGGCCAGCGTCTCCTCGGCCGTCATGTCGTCGTAGAAGACGAGCTCCTGCGGCACGTAGCCGATCAGACGACGCGTCGCCTTGGGCTGCTGCCGCACGTCGAGCCCGCACACCTCGATCGTCCCGTCGAAGCGGGCCAGGCCCAAGAGGCATCGCACGATCGTGCTCTTCCCCGCACCGTTCGGGCCCCAGAGCGCGAGCGCGTCGCCGCCGGGCACCGTGAACGAGACGTCGTCGACGACCGTCGCCGACCCGTACCGTTTCGTGAGACCCTCGATGCGGATCACGACGCCACCGCCGTCGACGCCGGGCGGTGAAACGCTCGCCACGGTCGGGCGCCACCGATGACGAGTGCGGCCAGCGCGACCAGCCCGAGCGACGCGAGGAGGAGTCCCGTCGACGACGGCGTCTGCGCCTCCCGCGGCATCCCGGGTATCGGGGGCATCGCGACGAGCGGGTGATTGTCGGTCACCACCGGGTCCGGACGCAACGACGGGAACGCGCGGGCTGCGAGGTCGATGGCGCGTGCCGCGGGCGTGTCGGAGAACAGCGTGAGCTCCGGATTGCGGTCGGTGAGGTCCGAGAACAGGCTCTGCGCCTTGTAGGGAACGTCGCCGATGCCGTTGCCATTCGCGTCGTAGCCCGCGTACTCGCTCCAGTGGTTCCCCCGCCCGCCGATGCTCCAGTGGTTGCCGACGACCTTGCCGCCGCCGTTCAGCGCGATCTGCTGGCGGTTGTCCACGAACGCGTTGTCGGCGAACGCATAGCCCTCCGCGGCCGGGAAGAAGACCATGCCGATGTCGTTGTACGCGATCACGTTGTTCCGGAAGGGCTGGGCGGCGGCCGCGGTCTCGGGCGAGCTGTCGAAGTAGATGCCGACGCGGTTGTTGACGAGGCGGTTGCCGCGGACCTGGACCTGATAGGCGTCCTTGATCCCGAGCCCGAAGCCGCTGGGTCCGCGGCTGCCGACGACCACGTTGTCGAGCATGCGCATGTTCTTGCCGTACATCAGGTACGCGCCGGTGGAGTTGCCCTCGAGCCAGTTGCGTTCGATCCGCACGTGGTCGGCGTACATGAAGTGCAGGCCGTACCGGCCGTGCCGGACGAGGTTGTCGCGCACGAGGAGGCGGTCCGAGTACCAGAGCACGACGTCGCGGCCGCTCTCGACGCGGTTGCGTTCGACGACCGTGCGGGAGCACTCCCAGAGCTTGAGCGGATCGCCCTTCAGGCCCGCCGACAGGTTCTTGGCCCCGATGACGTTGCCCCGTACCAGCGAGTCCTCGGCACCGCGCATCTCGATCCCGAAGAGGACGTCGACGAGGTGGTTGCCGACGAGGCGGGCGCGCGGGGCCAGGACCATGATCCCGGCGTCCTCGGTGTTGTGGGACTCGCCGCTGTTACGGATCTCGAAGCCCTGGATGCGCACGTCGGGTGCTTCCACCGTCATCACGGTGCCCCGACCGCCGCCGTCGACGACGACGTGTCCCGCGGCGAGTAGGGAGACCGGCTTGCGGATGACGAGCCGCTCGCGGTAGGTCCCGGACGGCACGTGGACGACGGCGCCGGGCGCGGCACGGTCCACGAGCTGCTGCACGGTCGGCGTGCCCCGCGCCGCGCTCGCCGACGCCGGCGACACGAGGAATCCGACGAGTACGAGCGCGGCGGCGGCAGCGCGTCTCATGGAGCCGGCGTTGCTCCTTCCGGTGGATCGACGAGTTCGGGTGTGTCGACGGCCTCGGGCGCGGCCTGCGGGGTGGCCTCCGGGGTGGCCTCGCTGCCGGCCTTGGCCCCGAGCGCGGCCGCCTCGACGAGCGGCTTGTACGCGCGGCGATGGAACACGAGACCGACGATCACGAGGACCGAGGCGAGCATGGCCAGGATCAGGCCGATGGCGGGCCAGGCGTCGGTGGCGAACTGCGCGATGACGCCGTGCCCCAGCACCCTCGGCGTGAAGCTCTTGATCGAGGCCGAGAACGCGGCCGAGGGATCGAGCGTGTGGCCGTAGTTGTACAGCCACCACTGGAGGTCGCCCAGGAACACCAACGGGAAGAGGAGTGCCGGCAGCACCAACAGGACCACCCACCGGGTGTGGACGAACACCCCCGCGAGCACCAGGCCGGCCAGCACGACGATGCCGATGACGGAGATGGAGCGCTCGAACGCCGCCCCGTCGCGTAACGAGCGCATGCCGACGTAGTGGTTGACCTCCTCGAGCTCCCCGACGTCACCGACCAGCCGGTTGACGTACGCCTTGACCTGGAGACCCTCCGGGTACTGCGGGGCCTTCAGGTCGAGGGTCCAGTACGGCAGGAAGGTCGAGACGATGAGCAGCAGCGCGGCGCCGACGAAGCACCACGTGGACACCTGGTAGCGCGACCGGTGCTGCTCGTACAGCTCCTTGGGGACCTTCGGTCCGAGCACCTTGTCAGCGAAACCCATCGTTCCTTCTCTCGACGCCCGACATCGGGCGCTTCTCCCGACGCCCGACGGGTCGGGCGTCCTTGCAGATACCTGACCGACAGATCGGGCGCCGCCCGAGGGCGGCGCCCGATCGTCACGCGGTCGGGCCGGTCACCCCTTGACCAGGAAGTATCCCATCATCTCGAGGTGCAGCGCCGAGCAGAACTCGGAGCAGTAGAAGGCGAAGGTACCCGCCTGGTCGGCGGTGAACTCCACCGTCTGGGCTTCGCCCGGCTCGAGGCTCAGGTTGATGTTGTACCCGGGCACCGCGAACCCGTGCGTAGCGTCCGTGGTCCGCTCCACGCTCGTGAGGTGCCAGGTCACGTGGTCACCCTTGTTGACCTCGACGTGGTCCGGCGTGAAGTGGCTGCGCACCAAGGTCATCCAGACCTCGACGTTGTTGCCGTTGCGAACCACCCGCTCCTTGCCGGGCTGCGCCGCGTTCGGATCCACCTGCATCGTGGCGGGATCCGTCCCGACCGCGGGGTAGATCTTGAACGAGTGGAGCTTGTTCGCCTTGATCATCTGGGCGTAGTGCGGCTCGGCCACACCGATCGGCGAGTCGTAGATCACCGGCATGTTCTTGCCCGTCTGGCTGATGTCCACCAGCTGGAAGTTCTGCGGGAGCAGGGGCCCGGTCTGGAGGAAGCGGTCGATCGACCACTTGTTCATCGCGATCAGGTACTTCCCGTCCGGCTTCACCGTGTCGCCCTCGGCCGCCACCAGGTGCCCGATGTTGTACTGCACCGGGGTCTTGGTGATCAGCGTCCAGGGCTTGTCACCGGTCTTGAGCGAGTCCTTCCCGAGGGTCCACCGGGCCACGGCGGAGTCGAGGAAGAGGCTGGTGTAGGCGTAGCCCTTGTCGTCGAACTGCGTGTGCAGCGGCCCGAGGCCGAGCTCCACCTGTGCCTGCATGGTCCGCTTGAGATCGAGCACCGGGACGCCGTACTGGTCCTTGGTGCTCGTGCCCGCCGAGATCGCCTTCTGGATCTTGTCGAAGGAGTAGATGGTCACGTGCGGGTCGAGCTTGCCGGCCACGACGACGTACTTGCCGTTCGGGGTCACGTCGGCGCCGTGCGGGCTCTTGGGCTCGGGGATGAAGTGCAGCAGGCCGTTCTCGATGGACTTCGCGAGCGGGATCACCCGGAACCCGTTGACGGTCTCGGTGTTGCCCGCGCCGGCCGCCACCTCAGTGGCCTTCTTCAGGTTGATGACGTGCAGGAAGTCGGTGTCGTTCTTGGCCGTACCGGCCTCGAACGGCTTGCCGTCACCGCTGGTGCCCGTCGACAGCTCGGTGTTGAACGAGTTGCAGAACACCCAGCCTTCCGACACGAGCTTGCCGGAGTCGCAGAGGTCCTGCCAGTAGGGCGGCAGCTCCATCGCGAACGACTGGGTCGGGTCGATGCGGCCCTTCTGGCGGTCGAACTTCCAGAACGTGATGAGGCCGCGGTACTGGTCCTTGTACTGGTCGAGCGGTGCGTACTTCCAGCCGAACGGCGTGCCGTACTGGCCGCCCTCGACCACGTACTCGGTGCCCGGCGTCACGAACGTGCCGCCGTGGTCGACGATGCCGACCGGGTTCTTGACGATCTGCTTCGTCTCCCAGTCACGCAGGTCGACGACGGCCATGCGGGCGTTGGCCTTGTCGTTGATGAACAGGAACTGGCCGTCGTAGTCGCCCTTGGTCTCCGACAGGGCCGGGTGGTGCGTGTCGCCCCACAGCACCGGCTTGTCGTTGACCTTGCCCTCGTCGAGGACGTCCTGGGTCGACTTCGCGCCGTAGCCGTAGCCCTGCCACGGCTCGGGGGTGAACACCGAGATCGTCCGCAGCAGCCGCATCGACGGGACGCCGATGGCGTGGATCTGGCCGCTCTGACCGCCCGACGCGAAGGTGACGTAGTCGTCCTTGCGCCCACTGGGCATGTAGGTCATCATCGCCGCCCGCTGGTCGGCCGCGTTCAGCCGGCGCTGGTCGGCGACCTGGGAGGCCGTCGAACTCCCCGCGCTCACCTTTCCTTCGGCCGTGCCGCACGCGACGCCGACGAGCCCCAGCACCAAGCCGAGGATCACCAACCGCCGGTTCCGCCACAGCAATCCCCCGCTGTCGTGTCTGGTTCGCATCACGCTGCCGCCTCCCGTCCTACCCGACCGCCGCTCGCGCCCGGGACCGTCGACGCACCAACCACCGCCCGTGACCCTCGAGCTGCCCTGTCTTGGGCACCCGCCTCCGCACGTTCACTTCCTTCAGCGGAGTGCTACACAAGGATCACGTGAATTCTTTCCCAAAGTTCAGGAAGGTCAAAGGGCCGAACGTCCCACTCCAACCGGGAACCCGGTGGGTACCCCGCCCGGGCTGCGCAGTACGGCTGAACTGCCCTGCATCTGCGCGAACCACCCCCTCGGGGAGCGGCGCCGACCGCTTCGTACACTCACGGGATGGACCTCAGCCTCGGCGAGTACGCGATCGCGGCCGCCGCGGTGCTCGTAGGAGCCACGGTGCAGGGCTCGATCGGGTTCGGGGTCAACCTGCTGTCGGCGCCGGTCATCGCCATCGTGCACCCGAGTGCGCTGCCCGGCGCGATCGTGATCCTCGCCCTGCCGCTCAGCACGGCCACCGCCCTGCGGGAACGCCACGCCATCGAGCGGGAGTCGCTCGAGTGGCTCGCGGCCGGGGCCGTCCCCGGCACGCTGATCGGGCTGGGCATCGTGCGGGCGGTGTCGACCGACACGCTGGCCGTCATCGTGGGCGGTATCGCCGTGCTCGGCGTGGCCGTGAGCCTGGTGGTCCGCGAGATCGTGGTGAACCGGACGTCGGCCACGTTGACCGGGCTGGCGTCGGGGACGATGGGAGCGGCGGCCGGTGTCGGTGGCCCGCCCGTGGGCCTGCTCTTCCAGCGCCACGGCGGCCCCATCGTGCGTTCCACCTTGGGTGCCTTCTTCATGTTCACCGGCGTGCTGACGGCCATCGGGCTGGTCGCGGTGGGCAAGGTGCACCGCGACCAACTGCTCTTCGCCGCCGCGCTCGCGCCGCCGATGGCCACCGGGCTCTGGGCCAGCAGGCACTTCCACGGCTTGGTGGACCGGGGCTGGATGCGCCCGGCGATCCTGGCGCTGTCGGGCACCGCCGGTCTGGTGGCGATCGTGCACGGCCTGACCTGAGTCCGTGCCCGCGGGGCCCGCGCCCCGAGCCGACGATCCTCGCCGCCGTTCTGGCTAGCCGCGCGACCGGAAACACGACGCCCGGCTAGCCAGAACTCAGTGGGCCGACGCGGGCGTCAGTCGAGCGTGATCGGCTCGTCGTCGGCCTCGGTCATCCCGCCGGCTTCCTCGCCTTCGCCGATGCCGACGGCGGTGCGGACCTTCTCGCTGATCTCCACCATGAGGTCGAGGTTCTCCGCGAGGAAGTTCTTCACGTTCTCGCGGCCCTGGCCGAGCTGCTCGCCTTCGTAGGTGAACCACGCACCCGACTTCTTGATTATGCCGAGGTCCACACCCACGTCGAGCAGCGAGCCCTCACGGCTGATGCCCTTGCCGTACATGATGTCGAACTCGGCCTGCCGGAACGGCGGCGCGACCTTGTTCTTCACGACCTTGACCCGGGCCCGGTTGCCGACCATCTCGGCGCCGTCCTTGATCGTCTCGATGCGCCGGATGTCGAGCCGCACCGACGAGTAGAACTTCAACGCCCGACCGCCGGGGGTGGTCTCGGGTGAGTTGTGCACCATGACACCATCGACGAAGTAGTTGTGGCTGCCCTCCACCTCGATGTCGAAGCGGTGGCGCGAACTCGTCGAGAGCACCTTCGGCCGCACGGAGCGAACGGGCATCGGCATGAGCTCGTGTCGCATCGGAACGATCATCGGTTCGACGGCGAATCGCCCGCGGTACTTCGGCAACAGCTTGTAGGCCATCGACGGATGCACGAACGGCGCGATGAGCGCATGCAGCTTGGCGGTCTCGTCCTTCGCGAAGACGAGGAAGGCCACTTGCCGCCTTCCGCGAATCATCAGCTTCGGGTGGATGTCCCACGTATCGCCGAGATACTGGACCAGGCGTTCGCGGGTGGTGGCTTCCATCGCCTCCACACAGATTTCGGCGCGCCCGCTTCCATCACGCGTGCGCTCCTGGAGCCCCTTGGCGCGGATCGTGAACCCACCGTCGTCCATGTACCAGATCGCGAGCGACAACGGCGTGAGCTGCTTGAGGTAGTCGTGCCCGAAGACCTTCTTGCCGTCGACATATACCGCTCGCCTCAATTCGGCCAGCTCCGGCAGCGGCTTCACGTCACAGAACAAGGCGCCCTTGGCGTTCGACGACCGGCTCACGCCGATGTTGTCGAAGAGCGAAGCCTTCCATGTGCAGTAGTCGCTCTGCTTCGCACCGTGTCCGAAGCGGAAGCGGGCAGCGAGCCCGTTGCGGGTTGTGGACAGTGCGCCGTCGCCCATGAGTCCCCCGAGCAGCACCTCCCACTGAAAGCCCGACAGATACCGGGGTACCGCCTGCATCACGCGGTCACCTGGCATGAGATCCTGCGCCTCGCGCCAGCCGCCCGGCGTACGGATCTGGTGGTTCGGCGTGCAGGCAAACTGGGCCCTGCCGTTGCCGCCGGGCCTCGCCACCGTGAACTGGAGGAACTGCTCTGTGACGCCGTTGTCGAACCAGTTGACGACCTTCTTCGGCACGACGGCGTCGAGCTCCGGGTCGTAGGAGAGCACCTCGACCGGCATCCGCTGGTTGACGATCTTGCCGATCATCTCTTGTCGACCGTCGGCCAAAGCCACCTTCGACGTGTAGTGGAAGCATCCGAAGAGGACACCGATCTTCTCGCGGAGCTGGTTGATGAAGATGCAGATCGTGCGGGAGCGGTTGAGGTTGCCGGTGAGCTTGCGCAACGCCTGGCTCATGAGCCGGGCCTGGAGGCCGACGTGCGCGTCGCCCATCTCGCCCTCGATCTCGGCCCGGGGCACGAGCGCGGCCACCGAGTCGATGACGACCACGTCGAGCGCGCCCGAGCGGATCAGCATGTCGGTGATCTCGAGCGCCTGCTCCCCCGTGTCGGGCTGGGAGATCAGCAGCTCGTCGACGTTGACGCCGATCGCCTGCGCGTACACCGGGTCCATCGCGTGCTCGGCGTCGATGTAGGCGCACACGCCGCCGTTGCGCTGTGCCTCGGCCACCGCGTGCATCGCGAGCGTCGACTTGCCCGACGACTCGGGACCGAAGATCTCGACGACCCGGCCGCGGGGCAAGCCACCGATGCCGAGCGCGATGTCGAGAGCGAGCGCGCCGGTCGGGATGGCCTCCACGCCCACGTGGGTCTGCTCGCCCAGCTTCATGATCGAGCCCTTGCCGAACTGCTTCTCGATCTGACCGAGTGCCATCTCGAGTGCCTTGTCACGTTCCACCGGAGTCCCTCCTGCGGGGTTCGTCTGCGTGTCGGGGAAGTCGCTTGCCTACGAGCGGACTGTACGGACGGGGTGTGACAGCTACCCGGCCACCCGGGATCGTCGTCACCGGGATCGTCGTCACCCCCCGAATCACATGGGTGTAACCCTAGACCGAACAGGCGTTCGGTACAAGCATTTCGCGCCCCCCGCCGAGATGAAGCGTCAGCCGCCGAACGGGAGCCTGGCCAACTCGCCGTACTCGGCGCCCTCGGGTCGGGTCCGGCTCTCGTAGAGCACCACGTCGCGCACCTGCCACGCAGGGCCGATCACCACATCGCCGCTCCCGCCTCCTATCGCGGCGATCACGTGATCAGCGCGGCGGGGCCGCGAAGCGCGGGCCACGGTGAGGTGCGGATGGAACGGGCGGTCCTCGGGCGGGTACCCGAGCGGTGCGAACGCCTCGGCCACCCCGCGCGCAAGTGCTCCCAGTGCGTCCGTACCGGTCCCCACGCCCAGCCACAGCACCGCGGCCCGACGGGCCGACGGGAACGCGCCGGAGCCGGCGAGCTGCATCTCGAACGCGCCGACCGACGCGGCGGCGCGGGTCGCGGCGTCCACCACCACGTCGAGATCGTCCACTCTCCCGAGGAACTGCATCGTGAGGTGCCATTGGGCACGCGCCATCCACCGCAGCGCGGGCCCGTCGCCCGACACGGCCCGGACCCGCTCCGCGATCGCGTCGAGCACCGCGGGTGGCGGGACGACGGCGACGAACGCGCGCCCCACCCGCGTCACGGCAGGGCGTCGAGCCGCATGCGGAGCAGGTTCAACAACGAGATCGTCGAGAACTGCCGGATGCGCTCACGGTCCCCCGGCAGCCTCGAGCCTCCGGTCTCCACGGTGCCGTCGGGCAGGGCGATCCCGAAGAACACCGTCCCCACGGGCCGGCCGTCCTGCTCGTCGGGCCCGGCCACTCCGGTGACCGCGATCCCGACGTCGGAATCGAGCACCCGGCGGGCGCCCTCCGCCATCTGCCGCACGCACTCCTCGCTCACGACCGATCCGGCCGTCACCCCGAGCACCGACCGCTTGACGCTGGTCGCGTACGAACCGATCGTGCCGCGAAAGACCCGGCTCGCACCCGGGACCGACGCGAGGCGCGCGCCGATCAGCCCCGCCGTGAGCGACTCCGCGACGCCCAACGTGAGGCCCCGCCGCTCGAGCCCCGCGAGGACTGCGTGCTCCATCGTCTCGTCGTCGACGCCGAACACGAGGTCGCCGAGCACGGCGCGCAACTCGCGCTCCACCGGCTCGATCAGCGCCCACGCCTCGTGGTGCGTCGCCGCCTTCGCGGTGAGCCGGACGACGAGCCCTTCGATCCCGCGCGCGAGGAACGCGATCGTCGGGTTCGTCTGCTCGTCGACGTGCCCGGCGATCATCTCCGCCAGCGCGGACTCCGAGGTGCCCCAGGTCTTGAGCGACCGCGACACGATGACGGCGGCCTCCCCCGAGCGGCGCAGCAGGTCGGGGACCACGAAGTCGCGCACCATGGCCTGCATCTCGTAGGGGACGCCGGGCACCGCGTACACGACCCGGCCGTCGACCTCGCACACGAGCCCCGGTGCGGTGCCCATCGGGTTCGGGATCACCTCGCCGCCCTCGGGCACGTCGGCCTGGCGCAGGTTGTTCTCGGGCATGTCGCGCCGGCGCGAGAGGAACATCGTGGCGATGTGCTCGGCGAGCTCCGGCCGCCGGACCAACGGCGCGCCCATCACCTCGGCGATCGCCTCACGGGTCACGTCGTCTTGCGTGGGCCCGAGTCCGCCGCACACGATCACGGCATCGGCCTCGCGCAGCAGGTCTTGCACGGCACGCACCATCCGCGGCAGGTTGTCGCCGACTTGGCGGTGCTCGTAGCTGTCGATGCCCGACGCCGCGAGCTGCTCGCCGATCCAGGCGCTGTTGGTGTCGACGATCTGGCCGAGCAGCAACTCCGTCCCGACGGCCAGGACCTCGCACCTCACCGCGCGTCGACCCGGGTCTCCCGTCGGCCGCGCCGCACGATGTCGAGCCCTGACACGACGGTGAGGAACACCGCGAACCAGAGGATGGCCTGCTGCAACCCGACCATGTCCTCGGTGGGTGGGAACAGCACCGCGCCGACGGCCAGCAGCTGGAACACGGTCTTCCACTTCCCGAGACGGCGGGCGGGCAACGAGACGCCTTCCTTGGCCGCGAAGGAGCGGTAGGCGGAGATGCCGAACTCCCGGACCGCCACGATCACGAGCGCCGCCCACGCGAGCTCCTCGCGCAGCGCGAGGGCGGTGAAGCCTCCGAGGACCAGGAACTTGTCCGCGAGCGGGTCGAGGAACGCGCCCGAGCGGGTGGTGCCGTCGCGCCGCGCGAGCCAGCCGTCCACGCCGTCGGTGCACGACAGCACGAACCACAACGACACGGTCAGCCACCCCGCGCCCCACGCGTAGATCAACAGGATCGAGGGGATCGCGAGCAAGAGGCGCGCGATCGTGAGCGCGTTGGCGGGAGTCGCGACGGCGCCGGGGCCGAATCGGCGCACGGGCGCGACCGGCGCGCTCAACGACCGACCTCGCGACGCACGCTCACTGGTGCACCTCGCACACGGGCCGTCGCCTCGAGGTCTGGCCCAACCGCGGAATCGACGCGCACGGCGACGATCGCGCCCGGTCGCGCGTACGGGGCGCCGTGCACCCGCACCACGCCGTCGATCTCCGGTGCCTCTCGGTGGGTGCGCCCGACGAGCGTTCCGTCGCCGCCGACCGCGTCCACGAGCACCTCGACGGTCGTGCCCACCAACGCGTCGCGCGCGGCGGCCGTGATCGGGTCCTGCACCGCGGCGCACTCGCGGAGCCGTTCGGCGACGACCTCGGGCGCCACGCGGCCGTCCAGGGCGGCGGCCGTGGTGCCGTCCTCCGGCGAGAAGGCGAAGAAGCCCGCCCAGTCCAGCGCGGCACGGTCGAGGAAAGCGAGGAGCTGCTCGTGGTCGTCCTCGGTCTCGCCGGGGAAGCCCACGATGAACGACGAGCGGAACGCGGCCGAGGGTTCCGCCGCGCGGATCGACGCGATGGTGTCGAGGAACCGCTCCCCACTCCCCCAGCGCTTCATGGCCCGGAGCAACCGCGCCGACGCGTGCTGGAGGGACAGGTCGAAGTACGGCACGACCGTCGGGAGCTCGTGCACGGCGGCCACCAGCGGGTCACGCACCTCGCTCGGGTAGAGGTACAGGAGCCGAACGCGCCGCAGGCCGCGGGACGCGAGCGCGTCGAGCTGCCGCAGCAACGGTACCAGCGCGCCCGGCTCGCAGGCGTCGCGCCCGTACCAGGCGAGGTCCTGCGCGACGAGCACGAGCTCGGCGACGCCCGCCTCCACCAGATCCCGCGCCTCCCCGACGACGGCACCCGGCTCCCGCGACCGCTGCGCGCCACGGAACGACGGGATCGCACAGAACGCACACGCGCGGTCACAGCCCTCGGCGACCTTGAGGTACGCCCACGGCGCGTCGGGCGCGCCGCGAGGCAGTTCGAGGAGGTCGCGCACACCCGACGGCTTGCGCCCCCGCAGCACGACGGGTGCGAGCTCGCCCTCGCCGGCGAAGCCGACGACGGCGTCGGCCTCGGGGAACGCGGCCGCGAGCTCCGAGCCGTAGCGTTCGGCCATGCACCCCGTCAGCACCAGCTTCGCGCCCGGCTTGCGCGCGCCCGCCAGCATCAGCGCGGTCTCGACGGACTCCTGGCGCGCCGCTTCGACGAACGCGCAGGTGTTGACCACGACGAGGTCGGCCTCCCCGGCGGTCCGGGCCGGGACCATGCCGTCGGATCGGAGCGACGCGGCGACCTTGTGGGAGTCCACGGCGTTCTTGGGACAGCCGAGGGTCTCGATGTAGAAGCGCGGCGAAGCGCCGGCCGGAGCGTCAACTGGCACGCAGGCCATCCTACCGGGCACGCTCCGTACACTCACACGGCCCGGGAGGTTCTCGATGAGTGCAGCCACGCTGTGGTGCCCGTCCTGCGGCGCGGAGTACGTCGCGGGCTCGCGGTGGTGCAACGACTGCCGGGTGGCGCT
This sequence comes from Acidimicrobiia bacterium, assembly GCA_046331155.1. Lineage (GTDB taxonomy): Bacteria > Actinomycetota > Acidimicrobiia > IMCC26256 > CAWATG01 > JAXLRK01. The sequence continues at coordinate 1,528,221 of JAXLRK010000001.1, read as the reverse complement.
CGTGGCCGAAGCGCCGGGCCTCCTACGACCCGGCGCGTCCGATGCCGACGACCTCGTCGAGCTCGGCGACTGGCCCCGCCTCGCCGCGCAGATCCTGCGCCGCCGGCTCGAGACGGCAGGCGTGACCGTGATGATCGAGTGGTCGAGCCCCGACGGCGCGTCCGCCGGCACGTTGCTCGTCCCCGAAGACCAGGCCGAGTTCGCCGCCGCGGTCGTCAACGAGATCGAGGTCGACGACGAGGTACCGGACACGACGCCCGCGGCGTACGTCGCCCGCATCGAGGAGCACCTCGGCGCCGTCGCCGGGTTGCTCGACGAGCTGCGCACCCGGCTCGACGAGCTCGAGGCCGCCGAGGGACGTTCCCGGTGACGCCGGAGCTGAACGGTCACGCGGACGTTGGTTTCGGCGCGGTCGCCGACGCGTTCGTCGCCAACTTCGAGCAGCGCGGGGAGATCGGCGCCGCGTGCTGCCTCTACGTCGACGGCCGGCCGGTCGTCGACCTGTGGGCCGGCGTCGCGGATCCGGCCACCGGCCGGCCGTGGGCCACGGACTCGATGCCACTGGTCTTCTCCACCACGAAGGGCATCACCGCGATCGCGGCCCACGTCCTCGTCCAGCGCGGTCTGCTCGAGCTCGACGCGCCGGTGGCGCGCTACTGGCCCGAGTTCGCCGCGAACGGGAAGGGAGAGATCCCGGTGCGCTGGGTGCTGTGCCACCGTGCCGGGCTCGCCGACGTGGTCGGCGACCTCACCCTCGACGACATCGTCGCCTGGGACCCGGTCGTGCGCGCCATCGCGGCGCAGGCCCCCAACTGGGAGCCAGGCACGCTGCACGGTTACCACGCTCGCTCGTACGGATGGATCATCGGGGAGATCGTGCGTCGCGTCACGGGCCGCACGATCGGCCAGTTCGTGACCGACGAGGTCGCGGCACCGGTCGGGGCCGAGTTCTGGATCGGCCTGCCCGTCGAGCTCGAACCGCTCGTGGCCCCCGTCACGCCACCGGAGACTCCGAGCGACCCGGCGATGCGGGAGTTGATGGAGGCTGTGATGTCACGCGAGCACATGCTCGGTCGGGTCATGACGGGGCCGTCGGACCTGTTCCGCTACGACGAACGCTGGAACCAACGTCCGCTGCACACGGCCGAGATGCCGTCCTCGAACGGGATCTGCACCGCCCGGGACCTCGCCCGCATCTACGCCGCGACCGTCGGCGAGACCGGGGGTGTCCGCCTGCTCGAGCCCGACGTGCTCGCCGGGGCCTGCGTCGTGCAGGCCGAGGGTCCGGACCACATCATCGGGGTGGCGAGCCGGTTCGGGTCGGGGTTCATGCTCGGCGACGCGATGTCGCCGTCGGCACCACCGAGCGCGTTCGGGCACCCCGGTGCGGGTGGGTCGCTCGGCTGCGCCGATCCCGAGGCCGGGCTCGCGTTCGGGTACGTGATGAACCGCATGAAGCTGGACTTCTCCGCGCCCGACCTGCGCGCGACCTCGCTGCTCAAACGCGCCTACGCCTCCCTGGGCTGACGCCAGATCACGCAAGATCGTCGAACTGGCACGTGTCAGGGTACCCGTAGGGGCCCACGGTGCGGGCCAGTTCGTTGGAGAGCAGGGCGTCGCGTCAGACGCGGGCTTCCATCTCGTCGAGCTCCTCCTCGGTCATGAGGACCTCGCGGGCCTTCGACCCGAGTGACGGGCCGACGACGCCGCGCCGTTCGAGCAGGTCCATGAGGCGCCCGGCGCGGGCGAAACCGACCCGCAGCTTGCGTTGCAGCATGCTGGTCGAACCCAGGCCACTGCGCACGACGATCTCCATCGCCTCGTTGAGCAGCTCGTCGTCCTCGTCGTCGACCGCGTTCCTGCCGTTGCCACCCTTGGCGTCGTCCGCGACGCCGGTGATGTAGCGCGTCTCCTTGCACTGGCGCTTCCAGTGCGCAGTGACCTTGCGCACGCACTCCTCGTCGACCCAGGCACCCTGGATGCGCTGCGCCCGGCTCGACGACGCGGTGACGATCAGGAGGTCGCCCTGGCCGATGAGCTTCTCGGCACCGGGTTGGTCGAGGATGACACGGGAGTCCGCGAGGCTGGTGACCGAGAACGCCATGCGGCTCGGGACGTTCGCCTTGATGACGCCCGTGATGACGTCGACCGAGGGCCGCTGCGTCGCGATGATGAGGTGGATACCGACGGCGCGCGCCATCTGCGCGATACGGCAGATGCTCGCCTCCACGTCGCGGGCCGCGACCATCATGAGGTCGTTCAGCTCGTCCACCACGACGAGGATGAACGGCAGCCGGTTGTAGCCCTTGCCGCTGATCGGGTCGGGGTTCTCCGCGGTCGGGAGCTCACCACGGTCGTACGCCGCGTTGTACCCCGTGATGTCGCGCACGCCGGCCTCCGAGAGGAGCTCGTAGCGCATGTCCATCTCTCGCACGGCCCAGTCGAGCGCGTTCGCCGCCTTCTTCGGGTTGGTGACGACGGGCGTGAGGAGGTGCGGCACGTCGTTGTACGCGCCGAGCTCGACGCGTTTCGGGTCGACGAGGATGAGGCGCACCTGGTCGGGCGTCGAGCGCATGAGGATCGACGTGATGATGGAGTTGATGCAGCTGCTCTTGCCCGCGCCGGTCGAGCCGGCGATGAGGAGGTGCGGCATCGTCGCCAGGTTCAGCATCACCGAGCGGCCCGAGATGTCGCGGCCGAGCCCGACCTCGAGCGGATGCGACGCGCGGCTCGCCTCGTCGGAGGCCAGGATGTCGCCGAGCGTCACGAGCTGGCGCTGCTTGTTCGGCACCTCGACGCCGATGGCGCTGCGTCCGGGGATCGGGGCGAGGATGCGGACGTCGGCGCTCGCCATCGCGTACGCGATGTCGTGGCTGAGACTCGTGACCTTGTTGACCTTCACGCCGGGTGCGAGCTCGAGCTCGTAGCGGGTGACGGTCGGCCCGACCGTCATGCCGATCAGGGTGGCGTCGACGCCGAACTCGTGGAGGGTCGACTCGAGGACTCGCCCACCGTCCTCGATCATCCGCTCGTCCACGGAACGCGTGGTCCCGCGCTTCAGTACCGTCTTGGCCGGGAGCTTCCAGGCCACGGGCGCGTACGCCGGACCGAGGTCGATTGCCATCTGGTGGGCTGCACCGCCCTCCGCCGCGACGTCGTCTTCGTCTTCTTCCTCGTACTCCTCGTCTTCGTCTTCTTCCTCGTACTCCTCGTCTTCGTCTTCTTCCTCGTACTCCTCGTCCTCGTCTTCTTCCTCGTACTCCTCGTCCTCGTCTTCTTCCTCGTACTCCTCGTCCTCGGCGAGCTCCTCGTACTCCTCGTCTTCCTCGCCGTCTTCTTCGCCGGCCTCCTCGGCCGGGAGGTCGACGACCGTGCCATCGCGGGGCTCGGCCATCTGGTCGTAGAGCTCGACCGTCGCGCGCCGGACCCGCGCCTCGGGCGCACCCGGCGCCGCCACCGCGAGCGTCGGCGTGTCGCCATCCGCCGCGTCGTCGTGGTCGTTCACCGCCCGCTCGGCCAGCTCCACGTACGCCTTGATCCGTTCGCCGGCGAGCCGCAGGCCCGCACCGACCGCGGCGAACACCCGGCTCAGCGGGATGCCCGGCGTGAGCAGGGCGCCGAACACGCCGAGGCTCACGAGCACGATCGCCGCACCGACCGTCCCGCCCACGGCATGCAGCGGCGACGCCACCAATGCGCCCCCGTAACCGCCGGCCGTGCGGAGGGCGTCGACCGGACCCGAGACGGACGGGTTCCCCGCGTGCAGGTGCAACAACCCCACCATCGAGACCAGCACGAGCGTGACGCCCACCCCGATCCGAAGGACCTGGGGGGCCTCGGCCTCGTCCTCGTCCTCGCCGTGGTGACGCCACAGCAGCGCGACGGCCAGGGCGCAGGCCACCAACGGCACGAGCCACTCGCCGCGTCCGAAGAGGGTGCTCGAAGCGCGGGCCAGCCCCTGCCCGAGCGGTCCGGCCAGGTCGGAAAGGAGCCCCAGCGCCGTCAACGCGGCGAAGACGAGGAGCGCGATCGCGAGGGCGTCGGCGCGGTGGGCGCCGAGCTGGTCGGCGAGGGACGCGCGGAGGTGGTCACGGCGGCTCGCCCGGGAGCGACCGCGGGTCGAGCGCCGGCGCCGTCGGGCGGAGCGGGCCATGCCACCGACGTTAACACTGGCACCACCAGCCCCAGTGACATGCTCGAGCCACTTTGACCACAACACGCGGTCGACCGGCGCCCGTCCGGTCACGGAACGCGGCGGCCGGGCGGGGCTACAGGGCGGAGACGTAGCCGCCGTCGACGGGATACACCTGGCCGGTGATCCACTCGGCCGCGTCGCTGCACAGCAGCACCGCCAAGGGCGCGGGGTCCGCGGGGTCGCCGATTCGGCCGACGGGGTACGCCTTGGCGAGCCTCGCTTCGAGCTCCGGATGCTGCTCGATCGCGGCCGCCAACTGGCCCGTCTTCATCGTGCCCAGCGCGATGCAGTTCACGGTGACGCCCTCCCGGGCGACTTCCGCCGCGAGCCCGCGCGAGAAGCCCATCGCGGCCGCTTTCGCCGCGCCGTACACGACCTGCTTGCGTTCGCCCTTGCGTCCGGCGTCGGAGACGATCGTGAGGATGCGGCCCCAACGCCGCTCCAGCATGCGGGGTAGGTAGGCGCGGGTCACGCCGAGCACCGCGGCGAGGTTGAGCCTGATGACGGGGTCCCATTCGTCGGGACCGCTCTCCACGAACGACTTGATGGAGAACCCCTCGGGCGGGATGCCCGCGTTGTTCACGAGGATGTCGACGCCGCCGGTCGTCCTCACCATGTCGGGCACGTTCTCGCCGTTCGTGACGTCGGCCACGACCGCGTGCGCGACACCGCCTTCGGCCTCGATCTCCGTCACGACGGCGCCGGCGCGGTCTGCGTAGAGGTCGTTCACCCAGACCTCGGCGCCCGCCCGCGCGAGCTGTATCGCGATCCCCCGCCCGACACCCCCACCCGAACCGGTGACGAGCGCGCTCCGGCCGGCGATGAAGTTCGACCAGTCCCGAATCGTGTTGCGCACCGGTTCAGAACCTCCGCTCCTGGCGCCTGCAGCGCCGGGCCGCTGGGCCCCGCGGGCTGCTCGGCGGGACACCCGCCTCGCGACGCACGCTCAGAACCTCCGCTCCTGGCGCCTGCAGCGCCGGGCCGCTGGGCCCCGCTCGCTCACTCAGACCTCCATCACGACCGGGATCACCGCGGGCCGGCGCCGGGTCCGTTCGTTGATGAACCGGCCCACCGCACGCCGGGCGTGGCGGCGCAGCGTGTCGAAGTCGGTGGCGGCCTCGTCGAGCGCCTCCTGCACGGAATCACGCACCGCGGCCTTCGCCTCCTCGAGCAGCTCCTCGGCCTCGGGCGCGTAGACCCAGCCCCGCGTTACGATCTCGGGCCCGGTGACGATCTCGCGCCGCTGCGCGTCGACCGTGAGGATGACGACGACCACGCCCTCCTCGGCGAGGTTGCGGCGATCGCGGAGCACGCCGAGCCCGACGTCGCCGACGATGCCGTCGACGTAGAGGAAGCCCGCGGGTACCGCGCGCCGCTCGACCTCCACGCCGTCGTCGGTGAGGACGATCACGTCGCCGTCTTCACAGATCGGCGTGCGCGAAGGATCGACCCCGACCGCATGCGCGAGCCGGACGTGATGCGCCATGTGCCGGTACTCGCCGTGCACGGGGACGAACCACTCCGGCCGCACGAGGTTCATGACGAACTTGAGCTCCTCCTGCGACGCGTGGCCGGAGACGTGGACCGGCGCGTTGCCGCCGTGGACCACCTCGGCGCCCGTGCGCATCAGTGCATCGATCACGTTCGACACGTTCGACTCGTTGCCGGGGATCGCGTGCGCGGAGATGACGACGACGTCGTCGGGCCCGACCTTCACCCACTTGTGCTCGTGCGCGGCCATCAGCGACAGCGCGCTCATCGGCTCGCCCTGCGAGCCGGTGCACACGATGCACACCTCGCCCGCCGGGTACTCGAGCACGTCCTCGATGTCGACGACCCGATCAGACGCCAGGCCGAGGAAGCCCATCTCCCGGGCCAGCGTGACGTTGTGCACCATCGAGCGCCCGAGGAAGGCCACGCGCCGGCCGGCGTTGACCGCGGCTTCGGCCACCTGCTGGATGCGATGGAGGTGCGAGGCGAAGCTGGCGACGATCACCCGCTTGTCGCCGTGCTCGCGGAACAGCGAGCGCATCGCGGCCCCGACCGTGGACTCCGACGGCGTGAACCCGGGCCGCTCCGCGTTCGTGGAGTCCGACAGGAGGAGCCGCACTCCCCCGCTGCGCCGGGCGATCTCGCCCAGCATCGACAGGTCGGTCTGGCGACCGTCGACCGGCGTGAGGTCCAGCTTGAAGTCGCCGGTGTGCAGGATCGTGCCCTGCGGTGTGTGGTAGGCGGTGGCGAACGCGTGCGGGACCGAGTGTGTGACGGGGATGAACTCGCAGTCGAACGGGCCGATCTGCCGGCGTTCGCCGTCGAGGACGGGGATCAGCTCGGTCCGGTCGAGGAGCCCGGCTTCGGCGATGCGGTTGCGCGCCAGGCCCAGCGACAGCGGCGATCCGTAGATGGGCACCGGCACGTCGCGCAGGAGGAACGCGAGCCCTCCGGCGTGGTCCTCGTGGGCATGGGTGAGGAACACCCCCTCGACCCGGTCGGCGTTCTCGCGCAGGTACGTGAAGTCGGGGAGCACGAGGTCGACGCCGGGCATGTCGGGCTCGGGGAACATGAGCCCGCAGTCGACGACCAGGATCCGGTCCTCGACCTCGAGGCACATGCAGTTGCGGCCGATCTCGCCGAGCCCGCCGAGAAAGACGATGCGGACGGGCGAACGCGCCGCGCTCCGCTTGGCGCCGCGCCTCCCGGAGGTCGCGTTGGACTTCCCGGCCGGGTTCCGACTCTCAGGCTTCGGGGCCGTCTTCCGGGCGGCCTTCCGTGCCGGTTCGCTCATGTGGTGGCGACGCTAGCAGCGGACGCCGCCGCGGGGCGCGCTCCTACGCGACGGCGGCGCGGTCCTTGGCGACCTCGTCGAGGTCGCCGTACTCGGAACCGGTGTCGGCCCAGTCCTCGAACTGGATCACCCCGAGCTCGGTGAAGCGCTCGCGCAGCCAGCCGTCGCCGGCGTCGAGCAGGCCGAGCTTCTTGCAGTTGGGAACGATCTTCGAGAACAGGAGCTGCTGGAACAGCTTGCGGTCGGGCGCCTGCATGATGAGCGTCAGCGCCTCCTTGAGGTCGACCCCCATGCGCTCCCACACCTCCTGTTGGAGGAATCGGTCGCGCATTCGCACCGCGGCCTCGAACGCGAACTCCTGGCGCTCCCGGATCTCCGCGGCCGTGAGCTCGCCGTAGTAGTCCTGCAACGAGATCACGCCGAACGCCACGTGGCGCGCCTCGTCCGACATCACGTAGCGCAGCATCTTCTTCAGCAGCGGCTCCGTGGTGAGCTGGTGGATGAAGCCGAAGGCGGCGAGCGCCAGGCCCTCCACCATGATCTGCATGCCGAGGTAGGTCATGTCCCAGCGGCTGTCGGCGATGATGTCGTCGAGCAGCATCCGCAGGTGCGCGTTGATCGGGTAGTGGCCCGACAGCTTCGTGTCGAGGTACTTCGCGAACACTTCGACGTGACGAGCCTCGTCCATCACCTGCGTTGCCGCGTAGTACTTGGCGTCGACCCAGGGCACCGTCTCGACGATCTGCGCGGTACAGATCAAGGCACCTTGCTCCCCGTGCATGAACTGCGACAGCGTCCAGTTCTGCGACTCGATGCCGAACCGGATCCACTCCTTGTCGCCCCAGTTGGCGAACGAGGTCCCGGCGAGGTCCATGTTCTGGCCGCCGAAGCCGCTGACCGCGGCGTTCTGCTCCGCGTTGGCGATCACCACCTTCTCCTGGTCCACGTCGATGGACCAGTCGAGGTCCGTCTCGCCGTTCCACTGCGACACCTTGGCCTTCTCGTAGAGCCGCCCCAGTGCGGCCTGGGTACGCTCGTAGTCCCACGTGAACAGCACGTCGGCGTCGGCGCGCACCGCGTGCGCGACCGCGTCGACGTCGGTGTTGGTGATCTCGAGGATCGCCTCGAGGTCGTCGACGTCGCGGCGGCCGATCAGCTGCTCGTTGGTGGTCATGGGAGCTCCCCTCTTGCAGGCTTCGTGCCGAGGCCCGCGAACGCCGGGACCACGAACGCGCGCACGAGCGATCGCACCGCGGACCCGTCGGTCATCGACACCTCGGCGTCAGGACTACAGACGTAGGACACGAGGATCCGGATCAGGTACTCGGCCAGCCGCTCGGCCGCGTCCGGCTCGAGGAACCGGTCGAACACGGGGGCGAGCAGGAACCGGGCCTGGGCGAGGAACCGATCGCCCTGCTCGAACGCCAGGTGCACGAGCACCTGCTCGGGCTCGAACGCGAAGAGGAACTGGAGGGCCGCATGCCCTTCCACCTCCCGGGCCACCGTCACGAGGACCGCGACGATCACCTCGTCGAGCGTGTCGGCCCGCGCGGCCTCGGCCCAGGCCCGCCGGGCGAGCCGCTGCACCTCGGCGGTGACGGTCGCGCCCTCGACCTCCGACTTCCCGCCGACGCGGCGGTAGACCGTGGCCCGTCCGCAGCCGGCTTCGCGGGCGACGTCGTCGACGGTGAGCTTCGCCAGGCCGAAACGGGCGATGCAGGCGAGTGTCGCCGTGACCACGCGGGCTTCCAGGGCCTCATCCGCGCGGTACCCGCGGCCCGGCGCCAGAGAACGGTCGACGGCGGTCAGCGACACGTTGAGACACTATGGGGATCTGTGTCTCACGGTCAAGGGCCTCCCGGGTCGACGGCCCGCGGCTCACCTAACGATGCCCGCGAGCAGCTCCTCGCGCACGAGATGCCGGACCTGCTCCCGGTCGCCGAGATCCCACCGACCGGGTGACGTGATGAGCGACAGCACCATCCGGGCGACGAAGTCGGCGGCCGCGTGCGGGTCGACGCCGGGCGCCAGGCGGCCGGCGTCCCCCTCGCGCTCCAGCGACGGCAGCAGGAACGCGCCGATCGACGCCACGACCCGTCGAGACTCGACCGTGAGCAGCGGCAGCAGCCGGTCGGGCTCGGTGCGCAGGACCTTCTGGAGGACCTCGTGTTCGACGACGGCGCGCCTCGCGAACACGAGGCCGTCCTCCACGAGGGACGCGAGGTCCGGCGCGCCGCCGACCTCCTCCGCGAGACGGGCGAAGAAGCGGTTCATCTCCCACGCGACGGTCTCGCGCACGAGTTGCTCGCGCCCGCCCGGGAACCACCGGTAGATCGTCGCCCGCGAGACGCCGGCCTCACGCGCGACGTCGTCGATCGTCGTCTTGGCGAGCCCGAACCGGCCGACGCACGCGAACGCACCTTCGAAGGCGCGTGCGCGTGCGTCGCGTCCGGTCACCTACGACGTGAGCTTGAACGACTTCGCCGCGTCCGCCACGTAGTCGGCGGCCAGGACCTTCAGGCCGCCGTCGATCGACGGGTCGACCGAGAAGATGGTCGCCGGCAACGGCGTGACCCGCTGGTCCACGGACGTCCCGTACTTGTAGTCCGGGATGAGGTTGTCGAACTTCAGCGAACCGATCTGCCACATGGCCTTCTGGAGGCCCTCGCGGCTGAAGTCGCCGTTGGCCGCGGCCTTCTCGAGGATCTGGTCGAGCGCCCAGGCCTGGCCGTAGCCGAACATGAAGTAGAGGTTCGCCTTCTGGTCGGGCTTGTACTTCTTCAAGAGGTCGAGCATCTGGGCCATGCCCGGGTTCGACGTGTCGCCCCACTGCGGGCCGGTGGCGGCGACCCACATGTTCTTCGTGAGGTAGTCCGAGAACGCCTGGTCGAAGCCGGGATCGGTCTTGTCGGTGAAGCCCCGCTCCCACGCCGGCGCCTCGAGGATGAACTTGGCCTCGTAGCCGAGCTGACGAGCCGTCGACACCAGGCTCTTCATGTCGACGAACAGCAAGGTCGTCAACACTGCGTCGCACTTGTTGTCCTTGAGCGCCTGCACGGCCGCCGTCTTGTCGCCGAGCAGCTTCACCCGCTGCTCGGTCTTCAAGGTGAACCCGAGCTTCTTCGCCGCGAACTCCGCGCCCTGCACGCCCGCGTCGCCGTAGGCGTCGTCCTGCGCGAGCGAGCAGATGGTCTTGCCCTTCCCGCCGCCGTGCTTGACGTAGTAGTCGAGACCGTTGATCGCGAGGAGCTGGTACGACGTGACGAACGGGAACAGGTGCGAATCCTGGTTCCACTCGGCGTCGAGCGTGGCCGGGCCGGCGAGGACGTTGTCGGTGTCGAGCTTCGGCTGGATGGCCTGGAGCACGGCGGTTCCGAGGATCTGCTGGAACGCCAGCACGTCGTTCTTCATCCCGTCGTAGGCCTGGCCGCCCACCGTCGCGTCGTACTGGCTGTCGGCGACCTTGAGCTGCACCTTGTACTTGCCGGCGACGCCGCCCTTGTCGTTCTTGGCCTGCCAGTAGAGCTTGTTGCCGTCGGTGAGCGGCGTGCCCAGGTACTTGCCGGCGATGGCGCCGGTCGTGCCGCTCTGCGGCGTGATCACGCCGAGCGTGATGGTGGAACCGTCGAAGCCGGGAGCAGGTTCGGGGGCCTTGCCGGCGTTGGAGCCCGACCCCGTCGTGGTGCTCTCCTTGGCCTTCTCCTTGGCCGTCTTGTCGCCGCCACCGCAGGCAGCTGCCACCAGGGCGAGCGACAGGCCGAGCGCTGCCAAACGGGCCACGGATGTGCGTCGCATGGGAATCCTCCCCCGGGATTCGACTGAGCGATGGGAGGTTAGCGGGGTCGAGGGGCACGGCAAAGCCGGGTCCCTCAGCCGGCTCAGGTCGCCGGTTCCGGTGCCGGCTTCGCACGCGACCGACCGCCCCCGAGCTTGTGCAACGTCCCGGCGATCCCGGACGGCTGGGTCAGCAGGGTGAGCACCAGCACCGCCGCCACGACGATGTCGCTGAACGCGCCCACCGTCTGGGCGTCGACGAGCGGGAGGTTCGTGCCGTACTCGTGCACCAGGACCGGGAGCGCGCCGATGATCACCGCGCCGATCATCGTCCCGTAGACGGTGCCGATCCCACCCACGATCATCACCGCGAGGAAGGTCACCGACAGGGCGAGGCCGAACTGGAGTGGGTCGGGCTTCACGTACCCGAGGTAGTGGCAGTAGAAGGCACCGGCACCCGCCGCGATCGCGCTCGAGGCGACGAACGCCCCGACCTTGTACCGGAAGAGGCTGATGCCCACGACTTCGGCCGCCACGTCACGGTCGCGGATGGCCTGGAGGGCGCGGCCGGGGCGGCTGCGCACGATGTTCTTGACGACCAGGGCCGTGAGCGCGACGAACGCCCAGACGATGTACATCATCCCCTGGTTCTTGCCGAGGGGCGTGTCGCGCAGCCCGAACAGATCGAAGCTCTTGAAGTCGACCGACCCGATCTGGAGCGTCACCGGCGCCGGCGCACCGGCGTTGCCGTTGCTCACGGTCGTCCACTGCTGCAACACGTACACCGTCGCGAACACGAGGCCGAGCGTGACGATGACGAGGTACGGGCCGCGCAGGCGCAGCGCGGGCAGGCCGACGACGAAGCCGACGAGACCACCGGCGATCATCGCGACCACGAGGTACACGAGGAACGGCTGGCCCTTCCCACCGAAGTCGGCCGAGCGGCCGAGGTAGCTGCCGGTGAACGCCCCGATCGCGATGAACGCGGCGTGGCCCAACGACGCCTGGCCGGCGAACCCGGTGAGCAGGTTGAGCCCGAGGCCACCGATGGCGAGGATGCCCGCGAGCACGAAGACGTTGGCCCAGAGATCGCTCACCACGAGCGGCAACACGAGATAGGCCGCGAGCACCAGCACGAGCGCGACCGCCTGGACCGTCGACTGGATCAGCCGCAGCTCGCGACCCGACCGGCGCGCCAGCCGCTCGCTCGACGCGCGCTCGGTACCCCGATCAGGTGTCGTGGCGCTCATCAGATCCTCCGCACCTCCCCCGTCCCGAACAGCCCGCTCGGGCGGATCAGGAGGATCACGATCATCACTAGATAGGGCATGACCTCGGCGAAGCCGGTGCCGAGCGTGGACAGGTACTGGTCCTGGTAGCCGAGCGCGAGCTCGTAGGCCAGCCCGATCACCAGGCCGCCGACGACCGCGCCGCCCGGCGAGTCCAGCCCGCCGAGCACCATCGCCGGGAACGCCGCGAGGGCAACGGACGCGATGCCGGCCGCGCTGATCGACACCTTCGGCGTGGCGTTGGAACCGAGCATGACGCCGGCGATCACGGCCACGACGCCGGCGATCCCCCACGACAGCATGACGACGCGCGGCACGCTGATCCCCTGCGCGAGCGCGGCTTCCTGGTCCACCGCGGTCGCCCGCATCGCCAAGCCGACCTTCGTGAAGCGGAACAGCAGGAAGAACCCGATCAGGATGGCTGCGCCGGCGACGAACGCGGCGACGTCGACGTTGCGGATCGTCACGTTGCCGATCGTCACCTGCGCGTCGCCCCACGGGTTGTCGATCACGTGTCCCTCGAAGTCGGGCCAGATCGCGGTCACGAGCGACTGGAGCACGAGGAAGAGCCCGATCGTGAGCAGGATGGTGGAGAACAGCGGCTTGCCGAGCATCCGCCGCATGGCGACTCGTTCGATGAGGACGGCGAGCGCGGCCGTCACGACCATGGTCACGGCGATCGCCGGCCAGAAGGACCAACCCCACGTCTCGGTGGCGTTGTTCATGAAGAAGGCGCCGAACACGACCAGGCCGACCTGCGCGAAGTTCAGGACGCCCGTCGCACGGTAGACGACCACGAAGCCGAGGCTCACGAGCGCGTAGACCGTGCCGAGCGCGATGCCGGCGGCGGCGAGGGTGAAGAACTTCTCGGGGTCGTCGAGCGCGAGGAAGACGAGGACCGCGGCAAGGGCCACGCCGACGACCACCAGCACGACGTCCTGGCGCTTCACGACGTCTCCCCGAGGTACGCCTCGATCACCCGCGGGTTCTGCCGGACCTCTTCGGGCGTACCGAGCGCGATGGGCTGGCCGAAGTCCAGCGCCATCACGCGGTCCGCGATGTCCATCACGAGGTGCATGTCGTGCTCGACGAGGATCATCGCGACGCCGAGCTCCCCGTTGACCTGGCAGATGTAGCGGGCCATCTCCTCGGTCTCCTCGAGGTTCATGCCCGCCACCGGCTCGTCGAGCAGCAGGAGCTTGGGCTCCATCGCCAGCGCCCGGCCGAGCTCGATGCGCTTCTGCACGCCGTACGGCAGGATCCCGACCGGCGAGCTGCGATGCTCGGCCAGGCCGATCATCTCGGCGATCTCCTCGCACCGGACCCGGTGACGGATCTCCTCGGTTCGGGCGGATTCGAGGTAGCTGCCCGGGGTGAGCCTCACGAACGGGATCGAGTCGACGCCGACCCAGAACATGCCCCGCACGAACCCGGTGCGCATGAGGTGGTGACGGCCGAGCATGAGGTTGTCGATCACGTCGAGGTTCTTGAACAACGCGAGGTTCTGGAACGTGCGGGCGATGCCCATGTGCGCGGTCCGCGGCGGCCGCTGGCCCATCACGTCGCGGCCCTCGAGGCGGATGTGGCCCTCCTGGGGGCGGTACACCTGGTTCAGGCAGTTGAAGATCGACGTCTTGCCGGCGCCGTTCGGGCCGATGATGGCGAACAACTCGCCGTGCTCCACGGTGAACGACACGTTCGCGAGCGCGGTGAGCCCGCGGAAGCGCAGCGTCAGCTCGGAGACCGCGAGCAGCGGCGGACCGCCCGCGGGAGGCTGCGCGGCGGGAGCCGGCCGCGGCTCGGATACCGCGGTCACGGCGCCGCTCCGGTCCGCGCCGCTCGGTACTGCTCCTTGAGCGCCCGGAAGCTGGTGCGTCCGGTCTCGCCGGTCCCCAGGTACGCCTCCTGGATGCTGGCGTCGGCGAGCAACGCGGGCCCGGTGTCACTGCGGGCGATGGTGCCGTTCTCGAGCACGTAGCCGTGCGTGGCGATCGAGAGCGCCATGGTCGCGTTCTGCTCCACGAGCAGCACGCTCGTACCCGCGGTCTTGTTGATCTCCAGGATGATGTCGCGGATCTGGGCCACGATGAGCGGCGCGAGCCCGAGCGACGGCTCGTCGAGCAACAGGAGCTTGGGCGACGCCATCAGCGCGCGGCCGATGGCCAGCATCTGCTGCTCTCCGCCCGACAGGTAGCCGGCCACGTTCCTGCGCCGCTCGGCGAGCTTCGGGAACAACGACAGCACCCACTCGTAGTTCTGCCTGATCTCGGCCTTGTCGGTGCGCGTGAACGCGCCGGCGCGGAGGTTCTCGTCTACCGTGAGCTCGGCGAAGATCCGCCGGCCCTCCATGACCTGCGCCATCCCCGCCCGCACGATCTGCGGAGCGGAGCGGTGCGCGAGGTCCCGCCCGATGAACGCCACCGACCCCCTCCGGATCCGCCCACCCTGGCCCCCGAGCAATCCGGAGATTGCACGCAGCAGGGTGGTCTTCCCCGCGCCGTTGGCGCCGAGCAGCGCGACGATCGATCCCTCGGTGACCTCGATGGTGACGCCCCGCAACGCGAGGATCACGTCGGCGTAGACGACCTCGAGGTCGCGCACCGACAGGATCTGCTGTGGCATCCCCACCGCTCCCGGCACGGGCCGGGACACTAGCGACACGCCGGGCACACGTCGAGAGTCTCGTCCGTTCGATCACCCGCATCTTTCGATGGAATCACCCGATGATCCGGGGAAATCATCGAAAGAACGACCGTCAGAGACCGAGGAGCGCGTCGAGGCCGATGGTGAGCCCGGGACGGGACGCGATGGCGTGGACCGCGAGCAGGACGCCCGGCATGAACGACGTGCGGTCGTAGGAGTCGTGGCGGATCGTGAGCGACTGGCCGGTGGTGCCGAGCAACACCTCCTGGTGCGCGACCAGGCCGCGGAGACGGACCGCATGCACGTGGATGCCGCCCGGCCCCACCCCGCCCCGCGACCCTTCCACGACGACGGTCCTCGTCGGGTCCTGGGACCAGTACGACGAGGCCGCGGCCATGCGCGCGGCCGTGAGCATGGCCGTCCCCGACGGGGCGTCGGCCTTGGCGTCGTGGTGGAGCTCGATGATCTCTGCCGTCTCGAAGTAGGGCGCGGCCAGCTCCGCGAACCGCATCATCAGCACGGCGCCGATCGCGAAGTTCGGTGCGATGAGCGCGTTCGCCGCGCCCGCGTCGAACCGCCCGCGCAGGTCCTCGAGGTCCCCGGACGAGAAGCCGGTCGTCCCCACGACCGCGTGCACCCCGTTCGCCGCGCACCACCACAGGTTCTCGCGCGCCGCGTCGAGCACCGTGAAGTCGACGGCCACGTCGACACCCGCGTCGCGCATGGCGTCCGCGTGCCCGGCGAGCTGGAGGTGTGTCCGATGGATCCCGAGCTGATCGAGGTCCACGCCGGCGTGGAACGGGTCCACGGCGGCGACGAGCTCGAGCTCCGGGTCGTCGAGCACCGCACGGCACACGGTCGACCCCATCCGCCCACCGGCCCCGAACACCCCGACGCGAATCACGCCGCGGAGGTTACCGCGCGCCGTCCCCACACGAACTGGCCCGCACCGCGGGCCCCTACGGGTACCGCCACACGTACCAGTTCGATGTGCACGGACGCGAGCGAGCGGAGTCGAGCGAGCACGGAGTCCCGAGCGAGCCGAAGGCCGGCGGCGGGTATCCCGCCGCCGAGCGAGGGCGACAATGGAGTCAGAAGTCCGAAGGACTGAAGGGGCCGACGACGGCGAGGGTGCGGGGCTGATCGGTCAGCACGCGGCGCACGACACGCGAGACGTCGTCGGGCGTGACCGCCTCGATGTCCGCGACGAGGTCGTCGAGCGAGGGAACCTCGCGGTGGACGAGCTCGCTGCGACCCAGCCGGTGCATGCGGCTCGACGAGGTCTCGAGGGCCAGCGCCATCGAGCCCTTCAAGTGCCCCTTGGCGTCGGCGAGCTCCTGCTCGCTCACGCCCCCGTCCGCGATCAGCCGGTCGAGCTCACCACGGATCACCGCGAGCACCTCGTCGACCTTGCCCGGCGCGGTCCCCGCGTAGATGGCGAGCGCGCCGGCGTCCTGGTAGGCGCCCCGGTACGAGTAGACCGAGTACGCGAGCCCACGCTTCTCGCGCACCTCCTGGAACAGCCTCGACGACATGCCCCCGCCCAGCACCTGGTTGAGCACCGACAGCGCGTAGCGATCCGGGTCGTCGCGGTCGAGCGCCCGGGTGCCCATCACGAGGTGCGCCTGCTCGGTCGACCGGTGGAAGACCGAGACCGGCGCCGGCGCGGCGGGCGGTGCCGTCACGCGCGCCGGACGGTCGCCCTCCACCCGCTCCATGCGCGCCGCGAGCAAGCGCAGCACCGTGTCGTGGTCCTGGTTCCCGGCCACGGCGACGACCATGTTCTCGGTCTTGTAGTGCGCGCGGTGGTACGCCGCGATCTCGTCACGAGCGAGGGACCCGACCGAGTCGAACGTGCCGAGCACGCTCCGCCCGATCGGGTGGTCGGGGAACAGCGCGCCGGCGAAGATCTCGTGCACCAGGTCGTCGGGCGTGTCGTCGCGCATGCGGATCTCTTCGAGGATCACCTGGCGCTCGGACTCGACCTCCTCGGGGCGGAAGGACGGGACGGTCACGACGTCGGCGAGGATGTCGAGCGCGAGCTCCAGCTGCCGGTCGGGAACCCGCACGTAGAACGCCGTGTATTCGTGCGTGGTGAACGCGTTCATCTCGCCGCCCACCGATTCGATCGCGCCGGCGATCTCCTGCGCCGAACGCGAATCGGTGCCCTTGAAGAGCAGGTGCTCGAGGAAGTGGCTCGAACCCGACGACGGATCGGCCTCGTCGCGCGAACCGGTGCCGACCCAGAACCCGACGGCGACGGATCGCAGTGCCGGAAGCGATTCGGTCACCACCCGCAGGCCGGAGTCGAGCCGGGAGCGGCGGATACCGTCGGCACCCGCCGCCTCACCGTTGCTCGTGTTCGTCACCGTCGGTCCCCCAACGCGGTCGGCGCCCTACTCCCGTGGAGGGGTCATCGACCCGCCGGCAGGCCCCCTGAAGACCCTATCGACGCGGGCCCCGGCGGCCCCGGCCACCACGGCGGTCCCCGCTGCGTTCACCCCGTCCGCCCTCACGTTCCCGGCCGCCGTCGGACGGGCCGAGGTCGCCGAACTCGCTCTTTGCCGTGCCCTCCCAGCTCGACTCGAACGACACGACGTCACGCTCGCCGGACGAGGACTCCGAGGACCCCGAGGACTCCGAGGACGCCGACGCCGACGACTCCGCAGCCCGGCGGGCCCGGCCGCCGTCGTCGCCCCCGCCTCCAGGGCCGGCGGCCTCCACCGCGCCTTCCTCGCCGTTCTCGCCGACCAGCGACAGCGACAGCTTGCCCTGGTTGTCGATGTCGTCGACGCGCACGGTCAGCTCGTCGCCGAGGTTGACGACGTCCTCGACGCGCTCGACGCGCTTGCCCCGGCCGAGCTTGGAGATGTGCACGAGGCCGTCGCGACCCGGGAGGATGTTGACGAAGGCGCCGAACTTGGTGACGTTCACGACCCTGCCGGTGTAGGTGGCGCCGAGCTCCGCGGTCGGCGGATCGAGGATCAGCATGATGCGGCGCTTCGCTTCCTCGACCTTCTCGCCGTCCTTCGAGCCGATGCTCACCGTGCCGACGACGCCGTCGTCGCTCACCGAGATGTCGGCACCGGTCTCCTGCTGGATCGTGTTGATGACCTTGCCCTTCGGCCCGATGACCTCGCCGATCTTGTCGAGCGGGATCTCGAAGCTGATGATCTTCGGCGCGGTGCCGCGCACCTCGGAGCGCGGCGCGGGGATCGCCTCGTTCATCACGTCGAGGATCTTCAGCCGGGCATCCCTCGCCTGCTGGAGCGCCTGGGCGAGCACGTCGGCCGGGAGCCCGTCGATCTTGGTGTCGAGCTGGAGCGCGGTCACGAACTCGGCCGTCCCGGCGACCTTGAAGTCCATGTCGCCGAACGCGTCCTCGGCACCGAGGATGTCCGTCAGCGTCGTGTACTTGCCATCGTGGTACACGAGGCCCATCGCGATGCCGGCAACGGGCGCCTTGAGCGGGACGCCCGCGTCCATCAGGGAAAGTGTCGAACCGCACACGGATCCCATCGAGGTCGAGCCGTTCGAGGACAGGACGTCGGACACGACCCGCAGCGTGTAGGGCCACTCGACCGCGTTCGGCACGACGGGCACGAGCGCCCGCTCGGCGAGCGCACCGTGGCCGATCTCGCGACGCTTCGGCGAACCGACGCGGCCGGCCTCGCCCGTCGAGAACGGCGGGAAGTTGTAGTGGTGCATGTAGCGCTTGCGCTCGTCGATGCCGATCGTGTCGAGCATCTGCTCCATGCGCGGCATGCCCAGCGTCGTGACCGTCAGCACCTGCGTCTCGCCGCGCTGGAAGAGCCCGTCGCCGTGGGCCGTGGGGATGAGGCCGACCTCCGCCGACAGCGGCCTGATGTCGGCCACACCCCGGCCGTCGATGCGGACGCCCTCGTTGACGATGCGGGTGCGCACCACCTGCTTCTGGAGGGACCGGAACGCCTTCTTCACCTCGCCGGCGCGCTCGGCGAACACGCCGGGTACGTCGCCGGTGCCGACGAGGGTGGCGAGCAGGCCGCCCTCGATCTCGGCGAGGCGGTCGTTGCGCTCGGTCTTGTCGGCGATCGCCATCGCTTCGCCCGTGGCCGCCTTCACCGCGTTGGAGACCGCGTCGAACACGTCGGCCTGGTAGTCGACGTGGACGTCGTACGGGATGGGCTCGATCGGGCCCCCGGCCTTCTCGACCGCGGCGCACAGCTCGAGCTGGAGGTCGATCGACGCGCCGATCCAGCGCTTCGACTCCTCGAGACCCTCGACGATGAGCTCCTCGGTGATCCTGGGCGCGCCCTGCTCGTAGAGCTCCCACGTGGCCTCGGTGCCGCCGGCCTCGACCATCATGATGGCGATGTCGCCCGTCTCGGTGCGGCGCCCGGCGACGACCAGCTCGAAGGTGGACTCGTCGCCCTCCTGGTAGGTGGGGTGCGCGAGCCAGTCACCCTCGTGGTGCGCGAGCCGCACTGCGCCCACCGGGCCCTGGAACGGGATGCCGGAGATCGTGAGCGCCGCGGACGCGCCGTTGATGGAGGCGACGTCGTGCGGGTTCTCCAGGTCGGCGCCGAGGATCGTGGCGATCACCTGCACCTCGTTGCGGAACCCCTCGGGGAACGACGGGCGCAGCGGACGGTCGGTGAGGCGGCAGGTCAGGATCGCCTGCTCGCCCGGGCGGCCCTCGCGGCGGAAGAACGAGCCCGGGATCTTGCCGGCCGCGTACATGCGCTCCTCGACGTCGACCGTCAATGGGAAGAAGTCGATGCCCTCGCGGGGCTTGGCCGTGACGACCGTGGAGAGCAACGTGGTCTCGCCGATCTGCACGACGACCGCGCCGTCGGCCTGCTGGGCCAGCTTGCCGGTCTCGAACGACATGGTCTTGCCGGCCGCGTTGACCGGGCCCGACACTCGGATGGCGTCAGCCATGGAACCGCTCCTTTGTGGCCGCCCTCCGCGGGCGGCGTGTGACGGCGAAGCCCGGCGGTTCCCAGTGGTCACGGCCCCGGCGGGAGCTCGAGTCGTGCACGGCGAGTGCACTCGGCGAGCCGGCCCGGGCGGTGGCGACTGACAACCGACGAGGCATCGACCGATTGCCAACATGCGACGGGGAACGGCCCGGCCGCTCCCCGCGTGGGTGGTGCTGCCGTGCTATCGGCGAAGGCCGAGCTTCGCGATCAGCGCCCGGTACCGCTCGACGTCGTTGCGCCTGAGGTAGTCGAGCAACCGGCGACGACGGCCTACGAGCATCAACAGGCCCCGGCGGGAGTGATGGTCCTTCTTGTGGACCTTCAGGTGCTCCGTCAGGTGGTTGATCCGCCCCGTGAGCAGCGCGACCTGGACCTCGGGGGAACCGGTGTCCGTCTCGTGGAGGCGGTGCTCGGCGATCGTGGCTGTGGTGTTGGGCATGCGTGACAGAACCTTCGACGAACTGCGATGAAATGCGATGAACTGCGGGAAGCGCCGACCGTGGCCGGCGCTTCCCGGGAGGCTACCACGGGCCGGGCTAGGCGCCCAGATCGGCCCTCCTTGCTCCTCCCCTTCGCGTTCCTTCGATGAAATCCCCGAACAGTTGGGGAAATCCATCGAAAGAACGGGAGGGCGGGCGTCACGAGCGGCGCAAAAGGGCCCGGGTGCGGTCGACGTCGCGGGCGATCTGCGCGACCAGCGCGTCGACGCCGTCGAACTTCTGCTCGGCCCGCAGCCGTTCCACGAAGCGCACCTCGACCTCCCGGCCGTACAGGTCGCCGTCGAAGTCGAGCACGTGGGCCTCGAGCAGCGAGCACGGCTGCTCGACGTGGAAGGTGGGCCGCCGACCGATGGAGATCGCGGCCATCCGCTCGACGCGATCGGGACCGACGAACGTGCCCGCGTAGATGCCGTCGGCCGGGAGCAGGATCTCCTCGGGTACCGCGACGTTCGCGGTCGGGAACCCGATGGCTCTGCCCCGCTCGTCGCCGTGCTGCACGACGCCGCGCACGGCGTGCGGCCGCCCGAGGAGCCGCGCCGCGTCACCGACGTCGCCCTCGACGAGGGCGGCGCGCACCCGGGTCGACGAGTACGGCACGTGTCCGCGATCGCCCTCGGGCGCGACCAGCCCCAGCCCGAGCACCTCGAACTCCAGATCGGTTCCCATGTGCTCGAGCATGGCGACGTTGCCCTGTCGCCCGTGACCGAAGTGGAAGTCCGCGCCCACCACGACGAGACGGGTGGAGAGCCCGTCGACGAGGACCTCGCGGACGAACTCGCCGGCCGGCTCATTCCTCCGTTGCTCGTCGAACGTGAGCACGAGACAGAGGTCGAGCAGGCCCAGGGCGTCGAGCAGCTCCAGGCGTTGCGACAGCGTCGTCAGGAGCTTCGGCGCGGATTCCGGCCGGACGACCTGGGCGGGATGGCGGTCGAAGGTGACGAGCACGGCGTCGAGGCCTCGGGCGTCCGCGAGCTCGCGCACGAGTTGGAGCACCTTCCGGTGGCCGCGGTGCACGCCGTCGTACGCGCCGATCGTGACGACGGCGCCGCGCGTGGACACGGCCCGGGCCTCTGACGGCGAGCTCACGACGCGCACGCGGATCAGCTCCCCTCACCGGCGCTGGAGATCACGACTGCGGGCTTGATCCCCGCACCGCGGCGCTCGTAGACCGCGACCAAGGCACCGTCGGGGTCCACCAACGCGAACGGTCCGGGACCCAGGTCCGCCCCGCCGAAGGCCGGCAACGGGAAGACCACACCGTGCGCGGCGGCGCGGGCGACGTCGTGGTCCACCGAGATCTGCTCCAGCGCGCGCATGGCCCCGGCGGGCGTGAGCACCGCCGCCGCCGGGTCGGCGACGATGGCCTCCACCGTGCGGGCGTCGTCGACGGTGAACGAGCCACTCCGGACGCGCCGCAACTCCGCGAGGTGCGCGGGAACGCCGAGCGCGGCGCCGAGGTCGGCCGCCAGCGTGCGGATGTACGTACCGCTGCTGCACTCCACGCACACGGCGGCGCGCGGGTACGCGCCGGGAACGAACGACTCGACGTCGAACCGCGTCACCTCGACGCGGCGCGGGGCCCGTTCGACCTGTCGGCCCTCACGGGCCAGCTCGTAGAGCCGCCGGCCACCGACCTTGACCGCCGAGACCATCGGCGGCACCTGCTCTATACGGCCGACGAAGCGGCGCGTGGCCGCACGGACGTCGCGCTCGGTGACGTCGACCGCCACGCGTTCGAGGACCGTACCCGCCGCATCGAGCGTGTCGGTCGCGACGCCGAAGACGACGACGCCGCGATACGCCTTGTCGGTCTCCATGAGGAAGCGCAGGAGACGCGTCGCGCGCCCGAGCCCCACGAGCAGGACCCCGGTGGCGTCGGGATCGAGGGTCCCCGCGTGACCGATACGCCGCTGGCGGTAGACGCCCCGGAGCTTGGCCACCACGTCGTGCGACGTCCACGCGGCCGCCTTGTCGACCACCACGAGACCGTCGACGGGCATCGGGCTCCGATCAGATCTCGGACTGGATGCGTTCGACGATCTCGGCGATCGGCCTCGACGACGTGAACCCGGCGGCGAACCGGTGGCCGCCACCACCGTGCCGCGCCGCCACGACCGATACGTCCACCTCGCCGAGCGAGCGCAGGCTGACCCGCACCCTGCCGTCGGCCTCCTCCTTGAGCACGCACGAGACCTCCGCCTCCGACACGCCGCGCACGAGGTCGATCAAACCCTCGGCCTCGTCGAGCGTCACGCCGTGTCGGCGCAACATCTCCTGCGTGACCGCGGTCCACACGAAGCGCTTGTCGCGCACGAGCTCGGCCGAGCTCAGCGCCTCCCCGACGAGTCGCAAGTACGCGAACCGGTGCTCCTCGAACAGCGAACGGCTGAGGCGGGTGACCGGCACGTCGAACGCGAGCAGCTCGCGCGCCAGCTCGAAGACCTCGGGCGTCGTGGACTCGTACTGGAAGCGGCCCGTGTCGCAGACGAGCGCGGCGTAGAGGCACACCGCAGTCGGCTCGTCGAGGGCGAGCTCGAGCTCGGCGATCAAGCGGCGCACGAGGACCCCGGTGGCCGCGGCGCGCGGGTCGATGACGTTGATCGTGCCGTAGGCGTCGTTGGAGACGTGGTGGTCGACGACGATGAGCTCACGGGCGCCCTTGGCGGGGCGCTGGAGCTCGCCGAGCCGCGACAGCGAGCTGCAGTCGAACGTGATCATGACGTCGGGCTCGGCCGGCACCCGGTCGGGCGGCGTCAGGAGGTCCCGGCCCGGGATCTCGCGGTAGTGCGGCGCGATCTCGAACGGTTCCGGGAACGACGCGATCACGGGGTAGCCACGGCCACGCAGCGCGTGGGCCATTGCGAGCATCGAACCGAGCGCGTCGCCGTCGGGATGCACATGGCACGCGAGCACGACTTCGTCGGCCGTGAAGATCGCCCGCGCCGCCCGGTGGAACGCTTCGTCGAGGCGCTCGACCGCGTCACGCGTCATCGACGTGGTCATCGTGCCTCCTCTCCAGCCTCTCCGACAGTCTCCCCGGTGGGGGCCGCCGGCTGCTCGCCACGGTGGAGCTCGCGGATGATCCGCTCGACCCGCTCGCCCGACGCGACCGACGGATCCTCCGAGAACACCAGCTCCGGAAGGTACTTCAGCCGTACCTGCTTCCCCAGAACCGCGCGCAGGTGTGGGCCGGCCGAGCGCAACGCGTCGGCGGTGTCGTGGTGCTGGCGGTCGGTCGGCTCCAGGTGCTCGTTCGCCGGGCCGAGCACCGAGTAGTAGACGTGCGCGTGCCGTAGATCGGGCGACACCTCGACGCCGGTGAGCGTCACGAAGCCGAGCCGCGGATCGGAGAGACGTTCGAGCTCCTCCCCGAGCACCTCGAGCACGACCTCGTTGACGCGCGCGGTGCGCGGGTACTTGCGGGGCGGCTGGCCGCGGCGCATCAGTCCGTCTCCAGATACGCCGTGGACGTCTCGAGGAGCTCGACGTCGGGCTGGGTGGCGACGAACCGTTCGACGGTCTCGATCACCTCGTGGAGATGGCGGCTGCTCCCGGCGACCACCGCGACCGCGATCTCGGCCCGCTGCCACTGGTCCTGGTGGTCCGTCTCGGCGACGGAGACGTGGAAGCGGTGACGCAGCCCGTCGACGATCGGCCGCACCGCGGCGCGCTTCGCCTTCAGCGATCGGCTCTCCGGGACGTGGAGATCGAAGCAGACCGCGGCCGCATGCACGCCCCTATTGTGCCGGTTTGCCGAAGCCCGCGACAACGCGGGGCGCCGACGGGCCCCGGTCAGGACCGGGCGATCTCCCTGACCTCGTAGGTCTCGATCACGTCGCCCTGCTTGAGGTCCTGGTAGTTCTCGAGCCCGATGCCGCACTCGAAGCCTTCCTTGACCTCCCGGGCGTCCTCCTTGAACCGCTTGAGCGAGGAGATGGCACCGTTCCAGATGACCGTGCCGTCGCGCAGGAACCGGACCTTGGAACCCCGGGTGATCGTGCCGCTGCGCACGTAGCAACCGGCGACCTTCCCGACGCGAGGCACGCTGAAGACCTCGCGCACCTCGGCCTCGCCCGTGACGACCTCCTCGAACTCCGGCTTGAGCATGCCGAGCAGCGCCGCGTTCACGTCTTCGAGCACCTGGTAGATGACCTCGTAGAGGCGCATCTCCACCTTCTGGGTGTCGGCCAGCTCGCGGGCCTTGCGGTCGGGCCGCACGTTGAAGCCGACGACGGTGGCGTTGGACACCGCGGCGAGGTTGATGTCGGACTCGGTGATCGCACCGACGCCGCGGAGCACGAACGACAGGCGCACCTCGTCGTGCTCCTGGTCGAGCTTGCGCAACGATTCCGTGACCGCTTCGAGCGAGCCCTGGACGTCGGCCTTGAGGACGAGGTTCAACGTGGCGACCTCGCCGCGCTGGACCATCGCGAAGATGTCCTCGAGGCGAGCGCCTCCGGCGAGTGACATCGGGTGCGCCTGCGCGGCGACGCGACGGCGGTGCGACCGGGCCTCGGCCACCACCCGCGCCGTCTTGTCGTCGGGCGCGACGCGCAGCTCGTCGCCCGCGAGCGGCACCTCGTCGAGCCCGAGGACTTCGACCGGGACCGACGGCCCGGCTTCCGCGACCTGCGCGCCGTGCTCGTCGAACATCGCGCGGACGCGGCCCCATGCACCACCGGCGACGACGGTGTCGCCGACGTGCAGCGTGCCGCGCTCCACCAGTGCCGTCACGACCGGGCCGCGGCCGACGTCGAGGTTCGACTCGAGCACGACCGCCCGGGCCGCCGCCTTCGGGTTGGCCCGCAGGTCCTCGACCTCCGCGACGAGCAGGATCGAGTCGAGCAGGTTCTGCACGCCGTCGCCGCTGACCGCGGAGACGTCGTTGACGATCGTGTCGCCGCCCCACTCCTCGGGCACCAGCTCCTGCTCGACGAGCTGCTGGCGCACCCGCGTGGGATCGGCGTCCTCGCGGTCGCACTTGGTGACCGCCACGACGATCGGCACCTCGGCCGCCTTGGCGTGGCTGATCGCCTCGACGGTCTGGGGCATGACGCCGTCGTCGGCCGCGACCACGAGCACCGCGATGTCGGTGGCCTGGGCGCCCCGCGACCGCATCGCGGTGAACGCCTCGTGACCAGGGGTGTCGATGAACGTGATCGGGTGGTCGTTCTTCACCACCTGGTACGCGCCGATGTGCTGCGTGATGCCGCCGGCCTCGCCCGCCACGACGTTCGCCTCGCGGATGCGGTCGAGCAGCGTCGTCTTGCCGTGGTCGACGTGGCCCATGACCGTGACGACGGGAGCGCGGGGCTCCAGGAGCGCTTCGTCCTCGGTCTCCTCCTCGTCGCCGAACATCGCCTGGAGCTCGAGCTCGAGCTCGGCGCCCGGCTCCACGATGAGGACTTCCGCCCCCAACGACTCGGCGATGAGGTCGATCATCTCGTCGGCGAGCGACTGCGTACCGGTGACCATCTCGCCCGCGTCGAAGAGCATGCGGACCAGGTCCGCGGTCGTACGGTTGAACTTCGGCGCGAGCTCCTGGATCGTGATGCCGCGCGGCACCACGATCTCGCCTTCGGGGACGGGCGCGTCGGTGGGCGTGAACTGCGTCGCCTGCGCGGGGCCGAGGTCCTCGTACGGCCCGCGACGCCGCTTCTTGCGCCGGCGCTGCTGAGGACCACCCGGACGGCCACGGCCGCCGAACCCGCCGGGACCACCGCCGGGACCACCTCCGGGACCCCCGCCCGCGGCCCGCGGGGCCACCACCG
Source organism: Acidimicrobiia bacterium (assembly GCA_046331155.1). Classification (GTDB taxonomy): domain Bacteria; phylum Actinomycetota; class Acidimicrobiia; order IMCC26256; family CAWATG01; genus JAXLRK01. The sequence continues at coordinate 1,502,300 of JAXLRK010000001.1, read as the reverse complement.
GGTGCGCCACCCGGCCCGGCGCCGAACCCACCGGGACCGCCGGTGCGCGCCGCCGGCGGGACCGCCACCGAACCCGCCGGGCCCGCCTCGGGTGAACCCCGGGCCGCCGGTGCGCGGCGGGCCGCCGCGCCCGGCGCCCGGCGCGCCACCCGTCGGGCGCTGGCCGGGCGGCGGAGGGATGGGCCTCCCCGCCGGGCGGCGGTGGGATGGGCTTGCCGGACGGGCTGAGCGGCGGGTGAGCGGCCGGAGGAGTCGACGCCGGAGGAGTCGGAGGCGTCGGCGGCGGCGCAGCCGCCGCGGGAGGCGGGCCACCTCCGCCGCCGGGCGGGCGGGTGCGGGCGGTGCCGGAGCCGCCGGGCGCGGCGGTGCCGCCGGGATGCCGCCCGTGGACCGCACGACCCGGTGCGCGGGGCGGCCGGCGCGGCCGGCTCCTCGAGCGCCGGCGCCTCGGGCTCGAGCGCCGGCGGGGCGCGGGCGCCTCGGCCGGAGCCGGGGCGGGGGCGGGGCGGGGGCGGCCGGAGCCTTCGCGGCGGCCTTGGTGGTCTTGGCGGTCTTGGGCGCCGCCTTGGGCTTGGGCTCCTCGACGATCGGCTCGCCCCGGAGGCCCTTGGCGTCGCAGAGCCGACGGACCCGGTCGGCCTGCGGATCCTCGATGCTCGAGGAATGGCTCTTCACGCCGATCTTGAGCTCGTCGGCGAGCTCGATCACGACGTGGTTCTCGACGCCCAGCTCCCTCGCCAGCTCGTAGACCCTGATCTTCTTCGTTGCCAACGCCAGTCCTCGTCTCGCTGCTCGAACGCTCGCTCGCCGTCCTGACCCGTCATCCCAGGCCCGTCAACCCGACAGTCTCGCACGCAGCGCCTCGATCTCGTCGGTCGAGACCTCCCGGCGCAACGCCCGCCCGAGTGCCCGGCGTCGCACCGCCCGGTCGAAGCACTCGGTCGATCCGGCACACAACCATGCCCCGCGGCCCGGCTCGTGACGGCCCACGGCGAGCGAGCCGTCGGGCCGGAGAGCCACCCGCACCAGCTCGTCGGGGGACGCGGTCCTCCGGCAGCCGACGCAGGTCCGCCGCGGGCTACGCGGGCTCACCCTCCCCGCTCGGGACGACATGCATCGCGGCTTCTTCCGCCGCCACGACCTCGGGCTCGATCAGCTGGGTGGTGTCGTCGGTCTCGCTCGGGTCGTCCTCGCCTTCCGGCTCGGGTGCGACACCCGCCGCCGCCTCCAGCTCGGCCTCGCTCTCGGGCTCGGTCGCGCCCGGCGTGGCGGGTTCGCCGGCCGGCGTCACCCCCGCGTAGCCGGCTTCCGCGGCCGAGATCGCCTCGCCACCCCCGGCCGGCTGCCACACCAGCTCACCGCGCTCGTTCTCGATCCACTCACCCTCCGCGTACTCGACGCCGCCGCCGGCTTCCTCCTCCGCGAGCTGGGTCTCGCTCTTGATGTCCACCCGCCAGCCGGTGAGCCGGGCTGCGAGCCTGGCGTTCTGGCCCTCCTTGCCGATGGCGAGCGAGAGCTGGAAGTCGGGGACGATGACCTCCGCGGTGCCCGTCTCGTGATGGATGCGCACCTCGCGGACACGGGCGGGTGCGAGGGCCTTGAGCACGAACTCGACCGGGTCGTCGCTGTACGGGACGATGTCGACCTTCTCGCCCCGCAGCTCGTTGACCACCATTCGGACGCGCGCGCCGCGAGCCCCGACGCAGGCACCGACCGGGTCGACGTTGTGGTCGTTCGACGCGACCGCGATCTTGGTGCGATGCCCGGGTTCACGGGCGATCGCCTTGAGCTCGACGACCCCGTCGACGATCTCGGGTACCTCGAGCGCGAAGAGCTCCTTCACCAGGCCCGGGTGGGTGCGCGACACGACGATCTGCGGGCCCTTGGCCGTCTTGCGGACCTCGACGATGTAGGCCTTGAGGCGACCGCCGTGCTCGTAGCGCTCGTTCTGCACCTGCTCGGCCTGGGGCAGCAGCGCCTCGACCTTGCCGAGGTCCAGGAGGGTGTAGCGCTGGTCGGTCTGCTGGATGATCCCGGTGACGATCTGGCCCTCGCGTCCGGCGAACTCCTCGTACTTCATCTCGCGCTCGGCCTCGCGGATCCGCTGGAGGATCACCTGCTTGGCGGTCTGGGCGGCGATGCGGCCGAAGTCGTCGGGCGTGTCGTCCCACTCGCGGGTGACGTTGCCGTCTTCGTCGAGGTCCTGCGCGATCACGCGGATGTCGCCGGTCTCGACGTCGATCTCGACGAGGGCTTCCTCCGCGGAGCTGGGCAGGCGCTTGTACGCGGTGACGAGCGCGTTGGCGAGCGCCTCCAACATGATCTCGATGGAGATGCCCTTCTCGCGTTCGATGTTCTCGAGGGCTTCCATCATCTCGGAGTTCATCGGTGCACCTTCGTTCGGCTCGACTTCGTTCCACTCGGCCCGGCCTTGCCCGGGCGGGGCGCCGGCCCCCACTCGAACACCGTGCGCGCCTGGGCCAGCTGGTCGTAGGGGATCTGCGTCTCGTCGCCGTCGACGCGGACCGTGCAGGAGGTTCCGTCGGCGGCGACGAGTACGCCGCGGACCCGATCGATCGACCCGGCAAGGGTGCGGTACCTCACCGACACCTCGGTGCCGATCGCGGCCGCGAAGTGCTCGGGCCGGCGCAACGGTCGCTCGAGACCGGGACTGCTGACCTCGAGGGTGAAGGCGCCGTCGAGGCCCGGGGCCTCGTCGAGCAGTGGCGAGATCGCACGGGTCGCGTCGGCGATCGCGTCGAGGTCGATGCCGCCGTCGCGGTCCACGAGGACGCGCACCGTCCGGGCCCGACCACTGCCGGTCAGCTCGACGTCGAAGAGCGCGAGGCCGAGCGTTGCGACGACGGGCTCGAGCCGCGCGCGCAGCTCTGCGCCGAGCTCGTCGGTCGCCGTCATCGCCGCTCACCTCCTTCGCCGCAAGAAAAAACGTGGGCACGGAGCCCACGTCTCAGTGGCCACGCGGGCCAACGGTCGGACAGAACCCGGCAACTATACCGGATCGCGCTCCCCCGCGCCCGGCCTTGACCAGGCTCTTCGCCCGCCGCCGGCCCCGGTTCCGACGAACCGGGCCGGGAGACGACGTAGCGTGGCCCCATGGCCACCGAGTACACCGAGCTCGTGGCGGACGGGCGGACCGTGCGCCTCTCGAACCCGTCGAAGGTGTTCTTCCCGGCCCGGGGCGAGACGAAGCTCGACCTGGCCGAGTACTACCTGGCGGTCGGCGCCGGCGCGTTGCGCGGCGTCTACGAGCGGCCGACGGTGCTGAAGCGCTATCCCGACGGCGCCCTGGGCGACCCGTTCTTCCAGAAGCGCGTTCCCGACAAACGGCCGGAGTGGCTCGAGACCGTACGGGTCACGTTCCCGAGCGGGCGGTTCGCCGACGAGCTCTGCCCCGTCGACGTCGCCCACCTCCTCTGGGCCGTGAACCTGGGCTGTCTCGACCTGAACCCGTGGGCCGTGCGGCGCCACGACGTGGACCGGCCCGACGAGCTCCGGGTGGACCTCGACCCGCACGGGGTCGGCTTCGAGGCGGTGCGCCGGGTGGCGCTCGTCGTGCGCGACGTGCTCGAAGAGCACGGGTACGTCGGCTGGCCGAAGACGTCGGGCTCCAAGGGCATCCACGTGAACGTCCGGATCGAGCCGCGCTGGGGCTTCCTCGACGTGCGCCGCGCCGCGCTCGCGCTCGGTCGCGCGGTCGAACGGCGCGTGCCCGAGCTCGCCACGACCCGCTGGTGGAAGGAGGAACGCGGCGAGCGCGTGTTCCTCGACTACAACCAGAACGCTCGTGATCGTACGGTGGCGTCGGCGTACTCGGTGCGCGCGAATCCCGAGGGCCGGGTTTCCTGCCCGGTGACCTGGGACGAGGTCGTCGACGTGGACCCGAACGACCTGACGATCGCGACGGTCCCGGCACGCTACGCCGCGCTCGGCGACGTCGGCGCCGGCATCGACGACGTCGAGTACTCGCTCCAACCGCTGCTCGACCTCGCGGCGCGCGACGAGGCGGAGGGGCTCGGCGACGAGCCCTGGCCACCCCACTTCCCCAAGCAGCGGGGGGAACCGAAGCGCGTACAACCCAGCAAGGCCCGCCGCCCCGACCCCATCTGACCCATCGTGGCGTATCTGTGGGGCGCTATGGGCCCCGCAGATACGCCCCGGCAGTGCGTGGTCACGCGCCGGAGAAGACGTGGCGCAGCTCGACGGGGACGGGCGTGTCGAGCTGCGCGTACGTGCACGAGGCCGGCTCGCGGTCCGGGCGCCAGCGCAGGAAGCGGGCGGTGTGGCGGAAGCGGTCCCGCTGCATGTGCTCGAACGCGACCTCGGCGACGCGCTCGATCCGCAGCGGCTCCCACGACAGATCCTTCTGCGCGTTCCACCGGCTCTGGCCGCCGGGCATGCGGCTCGGAGCTCCGGCCTGCGCGTCGGCCGCGCTGAACTCCGCCCAGTCCCGCCACGGGTGGCCGTCGAGCGCGTGGTCGCGCAACGGCTGGATCTCCGCGAGCAGCTGCCGGCGAAGCGGCGCCGCGAAGCTCGACGCCACGCCGACGTGGTGCAGCGACCCGTCGTCGTCGTACAGACCGAGCAGCAAGGACCCGACGCCCTCACCGTCCTTGTGCAGCCGGTAGCCGGCCACCACGCAGTCACACGTTCGCTGATGCTTCACCTTCAGCATCGTGCGCTCGCCTTCACGGTAGGTGCCGTCGAGCGGCTTGGCGACCACGCCGTCGAGCCCGGCGCCCTCGAAGCGGTCGAACCACACCGCGGCGACCGCCGGGTCCGTGGTCGCGGGCGTGCAGTGCACCGGGGGCCGCGCGCCACGCAGGACGTCCTCGAGCGCGGCGCGGCGTTCGACGAACGGCACCTCGCGCAGATCGCGGTCGTCGAGCGCGAGCACGTCGAACGCGACGAACGAGCTCGGTGTCTCCGCCGCGAGCTTCCGGACCCGGCTCTCCGCGGGGTGCACACGCAGCGACAGCAGGTCGAAGTCGAGTCCGTGCTCGGTCATGATGACGAGCTCGCCGTCGAGCACGCAGCGGTCGGGAAGTTGCTCGCGCAACGGGTCGACGATCTCGGGGAAGTACCGCGTCAACGGTCGCTCGTTGCGGCTACCGAGCTCGACCTCGCTCCCGTCGCGGAACACGATGCACCGGAACCCGTCCCACTTGGGCTCGTAGAGGTACTCCCCGACCCGTAGGTCCCGCGCGAGCTTGGCGAGCATCGGCGACACCGGCGGCATCACCGGCAGGTTCATGCGGAGGCGCGGACCGCTTCGAGCACCTCGTCGACGGGGAGCTCGTCGCGCTCGCCCGACCTTCGCAGCTTGCGTTCCACCACGCCGCGCGCCAAGCCCTTCGCGCCCACGGTGAGCTGGACGGGCATCCCGAGCAGGTCGGCATCGGCGAACTTGACGCCCGGGCTCGCGTCGCGGTCGTCGTAGAGGACCTCGACGCCCGCCGCCGTCAACTCCGCATAGACCCGGTCGGCGGCCTCGACCACCGCGGCTGCGCCATCGCCCTTGCCGGGCAGGACGACGAGGTGGACGGAATAGGGCGCGAGTGCGGCGGGCCACGCGATCCCGTGCTCGTCGTGGTGCTCCTCCACGACCGCGGCGACGACGCGTGACACTCCGATGCCGTAGCAACCCATCACCATCGGGTGCCGCACGCCGTCGTCGTCGACGTACGTCGCGTCGAGCGCCTCCGAGTACTTCGTGCCGAGCTGGAAGACCTGGCCGACCTCGATGCCGCGGTCGATCGACAGCGGCTGCCCGCAGTTCGGGCACTCGTCGCCGGCGACGACCGTCACGAGGTCGGCCCACACGTGGACGTGGAAGTCGCGGCCGAGGACCGAGTTCGTGGTGTGGTAGTCGGACTCGTTCGCACCCGTGAGCCACGGGCGGGTCTGCCCGACGTGCGGGTCGGCGACGACGAGCGTCGCACCGGGGAAGTCGGGGCCGATGAAACCCTTCGGGACGTCGGGCCGCCTGGCGAAGTCGGCGTCGTCGTAGAGGCGTACGTTCCGGCCCGCGACGGCACGCGAGAGCGCGTGCGGGTTCACCTCGCGGTCACCGGGGACGAGGGCGAGGCCCAGTTCGCCGTCGACGTCGAACGCGATGCACTTCAGCAGCTCGTGCGGCTGCTTGCCGACGTGGTCCGCGACTGCGGTGATCCCCGGCATCCCCGGGGTGTGGAGCCGCTCGCGCTCGGGCGCGTCGTCGATCACGGGAACGCTCGTGTGGTGCCACGAGTGGTCGTAGGCCTTCCGCGTCGCCGCTTCGACGTTGGCTGCGTAGTCGCACGCCTTGCACCACACGAAGTCGTCTTCGCCCACGGCGGCGACCGCCATGAACTCGTGGCTGACGTCGCCGCCGATCTCGCCCGACTGTGCGCGCACGGGCCGGAACGTGAGGCCGCACCGCTCGAAGATCCGGTGGTACGCGTCGTACATCTGCCGGTACGTCGCGCGCAGGCCGTCGGCGTCGAGATCGAAGGAGTAGCTGTCCATCATCAGGAACTCGCGCCCGCGCAGCAGGCCGAAACGCGGCCGCAGCTCGTCGCGGTACTTCCAGTTCACCTGGTACAGGTTCACGGGCAGGTCGCGGTAGCTCGAGTACTCACCCGCCACCGTCGAGGTGATGACCTCCTCGGCCGTCGGCGACAGGCAGAAGCGCGTCTCCTTGCGGTCCTCGAGCCGGAACATGAGCGGTCCGTAGGCCCGGTCTCGCCCCGTCCGCTCCCAGAGATCGAGCGGCTGGGCGATCGGCAGCAGCAGCTCCTGGGCCCCGGCCGCGTCCATCTCCTCGCGCACGATCTGCTCCACGCGGCGAAGGACCCGCCGGCCCAAGGGCAGCCAGGAGTAGATCCCGGACGCGACCTTCCGGATGTAGCCCCCGCGCACGAGGAGCCGGTGGCTGTCGACCTCCGCGTCGGCCGGATCGTCACGCAGCGTGCGAAGGAAGAGCCGGGACATGCGCATCCGCCGAATCTACCGGCGGCGCTCCCCGGTCCCGGCGGAGAAAATCCGACTCTTCCGCTGGCAATTCGAGCCCGGGGTCGGTAGAGTGCACGGCGCATGGTCGAGGCCCTCGGAGCCGCGTCGATCTCGATGGGGCGCACGCCCCACGAGGTCCGGGACGAAATGTGTAGCCGCGCCCCGGCGCGGCCCACCGTCTGAGCACCCCTCCGCCCGTCCGCCCCCAAGGAGCCTCCCCGTGCGCCCTCGTTCCTCTCTGCTCGCCCGAATTCGCCGCTTCTGGGCCCGTTCCACCGACGCGATCGCCGACGGCGAGGCGCGCTTCTGGAACGCGGAACTGCAGACCCGGCCCACCCGGTAGCGGGGAGTCCTCGTGAGCATCGACGTCACCGAACTCCGGTCGCTGCCGCTCGACCCCGCGGTCGAAGCCGACCTGACGCGCTTCGAGGACGGCGTCGGCAGCTATCTGGCCGGCCGGATCGACGACGAGGCGTTCCGCGTGTTCCGGTTGAACCAGGGGATCTACGGCCAGCGCCAGGGCGGGCACAACCAGATGGTGCGGGTCAAGATCCCGCACGGGCGCGTCGAGCCCGATCAACTCGAGATGCTCGGCTACATCGCCGAGACGTACTCGCGCGGGTGGGGCCATCTGACCACGCGCCAGAACGCCCAGTTCCACTTCGTCCAGCTCGAGCAGACGCCCGAGGTGCTGCGGCTGCTGGCGTCGGTCGGCCTGACGTCGCGGGAGGCCTGCGGCGACACCGTGCGCAACGTCGCCGGGTGCCACCTGGCCGGGGCGTGCCCGTTCGAGATCGTCGACGTCAGCCCGTGGGCCCAGGCGGTCACCGACCTGTTCCTCCGCAATCCCATCGCCCAGCGCATGCCCCGGAAGTTCAAGATCAACCTCTCCGGCTGTGCCACCGACTGCGGCCAGGCCATGTTCAACGACGTCGGCGTGATCGCGATCAACCGGCCCCGGCCGGACGGGACGCTCGAGCAGGGGTTCAAAGTCCTTCTCGCGGGCGGCCTCGGCGCGACCCCGCACCCCGCGCAGGCGCTCGAGGAGTTCACGACGCGAGAGGACCTGCTGCCGACGATCGAGGCCGCACTGCGGGTCTTCGACCACTTCGGCAACCGCGACAACAAGCTGCGGGCGCGTATGAAGTGGCTGGTCGACACGATGGGCATCGACGAGCTCCGGACGCGCATCCTGAAGGAGCGCAAGCTCCTCGTGGCGTCGGCGACCTACCCGGGCGGGGTGCCGCAGGTCGTGATCGAGCGGGGCGACGCCCCCGCCGGCGCGGCGCCGGGCGCCGTCGGACCGGAAACCGGCACTCCGGTCGACTTCACCGGTCTCGCCCCGTACAACCGGTGGGAGACGGCCAACGTCGTGCGCGGTCGCGCCAACGGCACGGTCAGCGCGTACGCCTATTGCCGGCTGGGCGACATCACGACGGCGCAGTTCCGTGGCCTGGCCGACGTGCAACGTGACTTCGGCGCCGAGGTCCGCATCACCAACCGTCAGAACTTCGTGCTGCGAGGCCTGCGCGAGGAGCAGCTTCCCGAACTGCACCGCCGTCTGGCCGAGATCGACATGGACGAACCCGGTGCCGAGCTCGCACGCGACGTCGTCTCGTGCCCCGGCGCCGACACGTGCAACATCGCGATCACCCAGTCGCGGGGTCTGGCCGCCGACATCGGGGAGGCGCTCGAACACGCCGGGCTGGCCGAGGTCGGCGGGGTCAGGATCAACATCTCGGGCTGTACGAACTCGTGCGGCCAGCACCACGTCGCCGACATCGGCTTCTTCGGCGTCGAGCGGCGAGCGCACGGCCGGTCCGCGCCCGGATACCAGATGCTGCTCGGCGGCGGCGTCGGCGACCTCGAGATCGCGTTCGGCGAGAAGGCCACCAAGCTGCCGGCGAAGGCGGTCTCGCGCGCGGTCGTGACGGTCGTCGGACGGTTCGCCGCCGAACGCGACGCGGGCGAGAACTTCCGCGCCTGGCTGGAGCGTGCCGGCGGCGTGGCGGCCGTCGGCGCGCCGCTGCGCGACCTCGACCATTTCCCCACCCCGGAGGAATCGCCCGAGCTCTACGTCGACTTCGACGAGACCGGCCCCTTCGTCGCGACCACCGGCGAGAGCGAGTGCGCCACATGACGGCCACGACCTGGCCGGCCCCGAGCTCCGACGAGCTCGACGCGGTGGCGGCCCACCTCGAGAGCCGGCCCGCCTCGGCCGCGATCCGTTGGGCGTCGGACCGGTTCGGGCCCGGGCTCGTGCTCACGGCGTCGTTCCAGGACTGCGTGCTCATCGACCTCGCGGTCCGCGTCGACCCGGACGTCGAGGTGGTCTTCCTCGACACGCAGTACCACTTCGCGGAGACGCTCTGGTACGTCGAGCACGTGCGCGCCCGGTACGACCTCAACCTCAGCGTCGTCCGACCCGCGACCGATCCCGACGACCGCTGGCTCGACGACGTCGACGCGTGCTGCGCGCTCCGCAAGATCGAACCGCTGGACCGCGCGCTCGCCGGAAAGGCCGCGTGGATGACCGGCCTCCGGCGTTCGGAGTCACCGGCCCGGGCGGACACCCCGATCGTCGGGCTCGACGCCCGCCGCGGCTTGGTGAAGATCAACCCGATCGCCGCGTGGGGCGACGCGGACGTCGCCGGGTACATCCGCGACCGCGACCTCCCCGTGCACCCACTCGCGGGACGCGGCTACGCGTCGATCGGGTGCTGGCCGTGCACCCGCCCGGTCGCCGACGACGAGCACGCACGCGCCGGTCGATGGGCCGGAACCGGCAAGACGGAGTGCGGCCTGCACCAGTGACGCCGCGCGTCCGCCCGCCCTCGATCAGGCGGCCTTGGGCACCAGGCTGGTGAGGATCGGCAGCAACGGCTGCACCACCGGCAGGATCGGCGCCGCGAACGCGAGCGCGTCGGCGGCCGTGAGCTTGTCGCGGACGTCGAGCTTCAGCGTCAGCGGGTGGTCCGGGTCGTCGGCACACGTCGTCGTGGTCGTGCCGACGACGTGGTGGGCCAGGCCGTCTACCACGTCGAACCCGGTGATCGTGGCCGTACCCGTCAACCTCAGGCACGGCGCCACCGTCCCGTGGAAGATCGAGATCCCGGCGTGCTCGGCGTCCGGCGAGGACGAGAGCGCGAAGGTGCCCGGTCCGAGCTTCCCGCCGGCGGGCGCGATCAGCGCAACCGTCCACGCGCTCGCGCCCGACACGCCCGTCACGGTGATGCCGGCCGCGTCGCCCGTCAGCGTGACCGTCCCGTTGGTGCTGGTGATCTCCCCGGACGTGCCGCGGGCGAACGGTTCGCCCGGGCCGCTCTGGAACCCGATCGACGAGCATCCCGCCAGCGCCGCCAACATCCCCGCCGCGACGAGCACCTGCATCCTGCGCATCACCCTGGCCTCCCTTGTCAGCCGGTCGAGCTCCGCTCCGCCCTCCCCGCCCGTAACTCCCGATAGAGTAGCGATCCTCCATTTTCGGTGCAATATGGCGGACTTCGCGGCGACCTGGGAGGATGTTGCGCCAATGGTGACGAAACTCGACCGCGCCTGGCGCTCCGGCCGAGTCCGGCTCGTCCGGGTGGCCGTGGCCGTCGGGCTCCTGGTCCTCGCCGCGTGGTGGGTGATCCCGACCCACTCGTGGGAACGCCGGAGCCCCGTCGTGTGGACGATCTCGGATTCGCACGGAGTCCACCGCTGCGACCTGTGGGCCATCGCCTTCGTCGTCCCCGCGGGCATCCTCCTCCTCCCGACCCGACGGCGGGGGCGGCGACACCGCGAGGACCCGCCGTAGCCCGGCCGGCCCGCGTGCGGCTGCCAGAATTGGCCGGTGAAGGTTCACGAGGTCGCCGCGCTCGGGTTCGATTCCCACGCCGCCATCCTGTGGTGCGAGCGCCCATGACGAGACTCCGAGCCCGGACGCGCGCGGCGGTCGCGGCCGGCCGGGCCACCGGGTGGCTCTCGCGGGCGCTCGGCCGTGGGGCCGGAGAGCAGATCAGTGGACGCGTCATGCTGAAGGTCCAGCCCGACGTACTCGAGCGCCTGGCCGCCGGACACCGCGTCGTGCTCGTGTCGGCCACCAACGGCAAGACCACGACGACGCGGCTGCTGACCGCGGCCCTGGAGGCCCAGGGCGAGCCCGTGCTGAGCAATCACACGGGCGCCAACCTCGCTTCAGGGGTCGCGTCCGCGCTGGCCAGGGCGGTGGCGCCGTCCTTCGCGGTGCTGGAGGTCGACGAGCGCGTGCTCCCGCGGGTGTTCGAGGCGCTGCGCCCCGAGCTGCTCGTGCTCGGCAACCTGTCGCGCGACCAGCTCGACCGGTACGGCGAGGTTCGTAGCGTCGGCGAGCAGTGGCGCACGCTGTGCTCGGCGCATCCGACCTTGGCGGTCGTCGCCAACGCCTCGGACCCGCACGTCGCGTGGGCCGCGAGCCCGGCCGACACGACGTGGGTCCGGCTCGGCGCCGGTTGGCGCGGCGACGCCGCGACCTGCCCGCGCTGTGGCGAGCTGCTCGACTGGACGGAGAGCGGGTACTCGAGCACGTGCGGGTTCACGCAGCCCTCCACCGACAACGGCCTCGACGGATCGACGTTGACGCTCGGCGCCGAACGGGTGCACCTCGAGCTCGCGCTGCCCGGCCGGTGGAACCTTGCGAACGCCGCGCTCGCGGTCCTGGCCGCGACCCGCCTCGGTGTACGGGCGGCGCACGCCGCCGCCGCGGCGGCCACGGTCACGACCGTCTCGGGCCGCTACGCGACGTACCGCCTCCCCGACGGCCGGCCGCTGCGGGTGCTCCTCGCGAAGAACCCCGCCGGCTGGACCGAGGTGCTCGCGTACCTGGCCGGGGTCGACACGTCGGTCGTGCTCGCGGTCAACGCGCACATCGCCGACGGCAAGGACCCGTCGTGGCTGTGGGACGTTCCGTACGAGGTCCTGGCCGGCAAGGAGGTGGCCGTCGCCGGCGAGCGAGCGCTCGACGTCGCGGTGCGGCTCCGGTACGCCGGGGTCGAGTGTCTCCTCGCGGACGATCCGATCGACGCCGCGACGCGCCTGGCGGGCGCCTCCGTGCAGGTCGTCGCCAGCTACACCCAGTTTCACGAGCTGACGCGGCGGCTCGCGTGACGGCCGTGTCGCCCGGGTCGCGTGCGTCGGGCGGGTCGCGTGGGTCGCCTGGGTCGACGTCCGCAGTGCGGGTCGGGCTGGTCTACCCCGAGCTGCTCGGCACCTATGGCGACCGGGGCAACGCCGTCGTACTGGTCGACCGCTGCCGCTGGCGCGGCATCGACGCCGAGCTGGTGGAGGTTGCTGCGGGCGCGCCGATCCCCGGCTCCCTCGACGTGTACTTGTTCGGTGGCGGCGAGGACGATCCGCAGACGATGGCGGCCGCGGGCATGCGCGCGTCGCGACCTGTGATCACGCATGCCCGATCGTCCGGCGCGGTCGTCCTCGCGGTGTGCGCGGGGTTCCAGCTGATCGGCGACCGGTACGTCGACGCGGGCGGGGAGGTGCTCGAGGGCATCGGCCTCGTCGACGCGGTGACTCACGCGGGTGCTCCCCGTCTCATCGGCGAAGTGGTCGTCGAGCCCGACGCTTCGCTCGGCCTGGGGCTGCTCACCGGTTTCGAGAACCACGGCGGCCGCACCACGCTCGGCCCGGACGTCGCGCCGCTCGGCCGGGTGCTCACGGGCGGTGGCAACGGCGTCGGCGGCGTGGACGGCGCGCTCGGCGAGCGGCTCGTCGGCACGTATCTCCACGGACCGGTGCTCCCTCGCAACCCGGAGCTGGCCGATCTCCTGTTGTCGTGGATCGTCGGCGAGCTCACCCCGTTGGACTCGACGTTCGAGGACCAGCTCCATGAGGAGCGCATCGACGCCGCCCTGGCCACCGGTTTCGCGAAGTGGCGCCAGACTCGCCATCTCGCCCGCGGCTGACGCGCCCGGACCTGCACACAACTCCGAACTGGTCACCACCAGCACGGCGGAACGACAGGTCAAGCGGAACTCCGGCGGGTGAGCCCCTCGCGGACGCGCTGCGCCATCCAGTCGGGCCGGTCGCGGACGTCGCGGTAGGTGAACCGCAGGACGTCCCAGCCGCCGAGCCGGAGCCACGTATCGCGCTCGGCGTCGCGTTGCCTGCTCAGGTCGTCGGCATGGCCCACCCGGCCGTCGAGCTCGATCGCCAACAGGCGCTCCGGGTACGCGAGGTCGACGGTGAACCGCCGGCCGGACGTGACAACCGGGTACTGGCATTCAGGCCTCGGGAGACCCTGGGCTTCGATCGCCCGGACCGCCAGGCGCTCGAGCGCCGTCGTCGGCTGCGAGACGCCCACACGGGCGCCGGTCACCTCCGAGAACTGCCCGACCCGGGTTCGTCCCCGTCCACGGAGCTCTTCGGCGTGGAGGTGCACCACCGCCGACGTGGCCGCCCCGTCGCGTTCCGCGCCATCGAGCGCGATCTCGGCTCTCGTCATGCCTCGCATCTGCGCGACGTCGATGAGCGTCCGCTCGAGCGACGTGCACGGAATCGAGTCGACCACGGTCCGGTCGACCGCTCGGAGCGGGCGGCGATGGCTGTGCACGATGACCCCGTCCGGTCGCCGCGACACCGCCCGATCGACCGTGATCTCGATGAGCACTTCCGGGAAACCGTCGAGCTCACGGAGCGCGCCCGCCGTCGTGTGCGATGCCAACGCGGTCGGTCCACCGAGGAGCACGGCTTCCATCACGCGACTCCGCCAACTTCGCGGGAATCCCACGACGCGGTAGACGCCGATTCCAAGCCGGACGATGACGCCGCTTCGGCGTCGGCCGACGATCACGTCGTCGGAGATCCCGACCGCCAATGCTTGTAGCCGGGTGAAGATCCCGTGCTGGCGAAGCCCGAGTTCCATCAGTGTCTTGTCGTTCGTCGTCATGGCACCGAGTCCACCACCGCCCTGTGACAGTCACCCGGCGTCCACTCGAACTGGTCACCACCAGCACGGCAAAACGACGGGCTGGCACAGGCCAGTTCGGACAAGCCCCGAACTGGTCACCACCAGCACGGCAAAACGACGGGCTGGCACAGGCCAGTTCGGGGTTTGGGGTCGGTCAGTCGGCGGCGGCGTCGCTCTCGCGGCCGTCGGCGAGGTGGCGGATCCGGTCGATCTTCTCCGCCGTGTGGTTCACGTCGACGCCCTGGGCCCGGATCAGCTCGTCGCGGGTCGCGGCGGCCGTCTCCGCGGCACGCACATCGGCCGCGGCCAACGCCGCCTCCACACCGTCGGCCATGATCAGCTCGGCTTCGGCGATCAACGCGTCGACCATCTCGGCCTCCGGCACCACCCGCACGACCTGTCCCCGGACGAACAGATGCCCCTTGCCACGGCCGGCCGCGATCCCCAGATCGGCGTCTCGCGCCTCGCCCGGACCGTTGACGACGCAGCCCATCACCGCGACCTGCAACGGGATCTTGCGCGACTCGAGTGCGGCCTGCGCGTCGGCGGCCACCTTGATCACGTCGACTTCGGCGCGGCCGCACGACGGGCACGCGATGAGGTCGAGGCCCCGCCGTTCCCGCAGCCCCAGTGACTCGAGCAGCACCCGACCCGCGCGCGCCTCCTCGACGGGATCCGCGGTCAGCGAATACCGGATCGTGTCGCCGATGCCCTCGGCCAGAAGCGTGCCGATGCCCGCGGTGGACTTGATCAATCCGTTCGGCAATGGCCCCGCCTCGGTCACGCCGAGGTGGAGCGGGTGGTCGACGGTGTCGGCGAGCAGGCGGTACGCCTCGATCATGGTCCGCACGTTCGACGCCTTCACCGAGATCTTCACGTCGTCGAAGCCGACCTCGCGGAAGTAGTCGAGCTCGCGTACGGCGGACGCGACCAGCGCCTCGGGCGTGGCCCCCCCGAACGATTCGGCGACGTCGGGATCGAGCGAGCCCGCGTTCACGCCGATGCGGATCGGCAACCCCCGGTCCTTCGCCTCCCGCGCGACGGTCTTGACGTGCTCGGGCTTGCGGATGTTGCCCGGGTTGAGCCGCAACGCGTGCACGCCGGCTTCCATCGCCGCGAGTGCGAGCCGGTACTGGAAGTGGATGTCCGCAACGATCGGGACGGGCGACCGGGGAACGATGCGAGCGAGACCTTCGGCCGATTCCTCCTCGTTGCAGGTGCAGCGCACGATGTCGACACCGGCACCCGCGAGCGCGTAGATCTGGGTCAGGGTCGCCTCGGCGTCGGCCGTCTTCGTGGTCGTCATGGACTGCACCGAGACCGGCGCGTCGCCACCGACCGCGACCGATCCGACCATCAGTTGACGGGTCTTGCGGCGCTCGTACATCGCATCCAGCCTACGGGTCGGTCAGTGGGCGATGTTCTGGATGTCGAGGTACATGCTGGTCAGCATCAGGAACACCAGAACCGACAGGACGCCCACGGTGATCGGCATGAGCTTCCGGAAGTCCACGAACACGCGCCGGCCCCGCACCTTGCTCGCGATCGCCTCGAAGCATGCGATGGCGACGTGGCCGCCGTCGAACGGCAGCAGCGGGATCAGGTTGAAGACGCCCAGGAGCAGGTTGAAGTACGCGACGAAGTACAGGAGGTACCACCAGCCCCCGTTGGCGAACCCGTCGCCGGCGATCTGCACGATGCCGATGAGCGAGACCGGCCGCTCGTTCCTCGTGGGATCGCTGCTCGCCTCGCCCCGAACCGCCTGCACCTGCTTCTGGATTCCCGACGGGCTGAAGACACGTCCGAATCCGGCCACCGTCTCCCGGGCGAACGTCCACATCGTGGAGCCGGCGTCGACGAACGAGTCGAACGCGTTCTGCGGGAGGTACGCGCCTTTCGGCGTCACGCCGGCGAAGCCCACCGCTTTGCCCTCGGGGTTGTGAGTCGCCAGCTTCACCTCGATGTCGCGGGTCTCGAGACCGTTGCGGACACGGAGCTGCACGGTTTCCCCCGGGTGCGCCTGGACGTACTGTGCGAAGGCGTGCCACTGGCCTCGCACGTCGTGCCCGTCGACCGAGACGATCTCGTCGCCGATGCGGATGCCGGCGGCCTTGGCCGGTGCCGGGACCCACTTGCCGCCGACCTTGATCGTGCTGAGGTCGCGCACGGTGGACGTGGCGTGGAACTGACCCTGGCCGAGGAAGACGGCGAAGAGGAGCACGAAGCACAGCAGGAAGTTCACGGTGACACCGGCCACGGCGAGCGCGAAGCGCCACCGGAACGGCGCCTGGCGGTACGTGCGGGGCTCGTCGGCCGGGTCGACCTCCTCGAGGTTGCTCATCCCGATGACGCGCACGTAGCCCCCGGCGAGGATCGCCTTGACGCCGTACTCCGTCTCACCGCGACGGAACGACCAGATCCGGGGGCCGAAACCGACGAAGTACTCCGTGCAGAGCATCCCCGCTCTGCGACCGGCGAACAGGTGGCCCGCCTCGTGGGCCATCACGACGAAGATGATCGCGAGGAACATGAGCACGACGCCGAGTGCGAACGAGCTCACGAAGGAGAGGACGACGATTCCCCCGACCACCACGATCAGCAACGCGAGCGCGCCGCGGGTGTCCATCCCGCTTTGCTCGAACGGATCCTTCACCCGCGCGCTGCCCTTCGGTCGACGGCTGTCCGGGCGCGCCCGCGCGCGACCCGGTCGGCTTCCAGAACGTCGGCAACGTCTTCGACGTTCCCGGAGCCCTGCTGAAGCACGTCGTCGACCACGACCGGGATGTCGGCCCAGGCCAGCCGGCCGGCCAGGAACGCCTCGACCGCGACCTCGTTGGCCCCGCTCAGAGTGGCCGGGGCACCCCCGCCGGCCCGACCGGCCGCGTACGCCAGGCCGAGGCAGGGAAAGGCCTCGAGGTCCGGCGGCTCGAACGTCAGCGCGCCCACCGTGGACCAGTCGACCGGGCCGAAGGGCACGTCGTGGCGGTCGGGAGCACCGAGCGCGAGGCCGATCGGCAGGCGCATGTCGGGCATCGAGAGCTGGGCGATCGTGGCACCGTCGGTGAACTCGACCATCCCGTGCACGATCGACTGCGGGTGCACCACGACCTCGATCCGGTCGTAGTCGACGCCGAAGAGCTCGTGGGCCTCGATGACCTCGAGGCCCTTGTTCATCAGGGTCGACGAGTCGATCGTGATCTTCGGACCCATGTTCCACGTGGGGTGGGCGAGCGCGTCGGCGACCGTCACCGACCCGAGCTCGTCGCGCCGGCGACCGCGGAACGGCCCGCCGCTCGCGGTCAGCACGACCTTGTCGACCTCACTCGACCGGCCGCTGCGCATCGCCTGGTAGACGGCGGAGTGCTCCGAGTCGACGGGGACGATCTCTCCCCCGCCGCCGGCTCGCGCCTTGGCGACGACCGGCCCACCCGCGATCAGGCTCTCCTTGTTCGCGAGCGCGAGCCGCTTGCCGTGCTCGAGCGCGGCGAGGGTGGCGGGCAACCCCGCGAACCCGACGACCGCGTTGAGCACCACGTCGGCGTCGGGCAACGCAGCCAGGTCGCCGAGCACCCCCGGCTCGTCGAGCGCGGACCGCGCCAACGACGCTGGCACACCGAACTCGCGCGCCTGCGCCGCGAGCAGCTCGGTGTTGCGGCCGGCCGCGAGCCCGACGACAGCGTACCGGTCGCGACGGGCGCGGATGACGTCGAGTGCCTGCGTACCGATGGAACCCGTCGACCCGAGGACGACGACGCGGATCATCTCATCCGATCTTCAACCACGTCGCCAGGTAGTAGACGGCCGGGAGGCAGAAGAGCATGGCGTCGAACCGGTCGAGGACGCCGCCGTGACCGGGCAGGATCGAACCGAGGTCCTTGAGGCCCAGGTCGCGTTTGAGCAACGACTCGCACAGGTCGCCGAGCGGCGCCATCACGGCCACGGTGAGGCCGAGCGCCAGGCCCACGAAGAACTTGCCGTGCGACGAGTGGTCCCACGGCGAGACCTGGAGCACCGCGACGAAGAACACGCCGAGGATGACCGATGCCGCCATCCCGCCGAGCAACCCTTCGAGCGTCTTGTTCGGGGAGACCTTCGGCGTGATGGGCTTGTGGCCGAACTGCGAACCGATCACGTAACCGAAGACGTCGTGGCCGACGGCGCACACCGCGAGCCCGAGGAGCAGGCCCACACCGCTGTTCGACGGACGCGCGTGGAGCAGGAGGCCACCGAAGCCACCGAGGAACCCGACGTACGCGTACGGCAGGAGCGTGAGGCCGAGGTTGACGACCGGCCGTGCCCGCACCACCTCGAAGAGGTACCACAGCATCGAGAAGACGACGACCAGCGCGGTCACGAGCAGGAACGCCGACTCGCCGTAGTTGTACGCGGCGAGGGTCAACGCCACCGCACCCACCGTGCCGACGAGCGTGGCCGGGTGGTAGCCCTGCTGCTGGAACGCGGTGTACAGCTCGACGATCCCGACGCCCACGATCGCCATCACGAGCACCGTCGCCGAGCGGGGTCCGAGCAAGAGGCACAGCAACGCCACGGCCGCAATGACGAAACCGGTTGCGATCCGGGCGCCCGGCGTGGTCGGGGCGGGCGCGGGAACCGGACCGGGCGTCGCGGCGCCCTCGGTCTCGAGACCGGGACGCTTGCGCACGCGCGTCATGCGAGGTGCGGCCGCGGCGCCGGCCGCGGCGCCGGCAGCTTCGGGGGCCGGACCGGGTGCGCCCGGCTGCACAGGAGCGGAAGGTTCGGCCGCCGCACCCGGCCCGGCGCCGGCCGCGCCGGCCGCGCCCGTCCCTGCGGTGGCCGAGATGCGCCGCGTACCCCGTCGCCTGCGCGCCTGGACCTCCGCCTCGAACGCGGCGTCGTCGTCGAGGTCGGGCGGGGGCGCGGCGAGCGCCCCGACCGAAGTGGCCTCGTCCTTCAGCGACTCGTCGGGCTGGAAGTCCGCCCCGGACCAGTCGGCGGCGCTGCTGCGAAAGCGCGGGGCCTCGCCGGTGAGCGACGCCCAGCCCTCGGCATCCTCCTCGCCGGTGAGATCCACGGGCTCCGCCTCGGGCAGGACCTGGAGGACGTCGCCGGTCGGGGGCTCGGTCCAGTGCGGAAGCTTCACCGGGCCGCTCGGCTCGCCCGCGGACGGGGCGACGACCGACTCGACACCCGGCGGCGGCTGGTCGTGACCGGCCTCGACCTCGCCGCGCGGGAACCGCACCGTCGGTCGTGACGGTTGGTCGGGCCGCGGCGGGACGTCGCCGTAACGAGGTTCGTCGTCGCCGCGCCGGCGTGCCACCTGGCCTCCCTCGAGCGCGGCCTGCGCCTCCTCGGCGCCCAGGATCCGCACACCTTCCGGATTGCTGCGGGCCGGTGGTGCCGGCGTGCCGTCGTCGTCCGTCCGATCGGTCACAGCGTCCTCCCCCTCACGAGGCGTGACGGCCCGACGGTACCCCGCCGGCGGCCGCTCACACCTCGAGCAGTTCCTGCTCCTTGTGGTGGAGCAGCCCGTCGATCTCCGCGATCACCTCGTGGGTGATCTTCTCGAGCTCCTTCTCGATGCGCTCCAACTCGTCTTCGGAGAGCTCGCCGTCCTTCTGTGCCGACTCGAGCTCGTGGCGTGTCTGCCGGCGGACGTTGCGAACGGCCACCCGGCTCTCCTCCGCGCGGTGCTTCACTACCTTGACGAGGTCCTTGCGGCGCTCCTCGGTGAGAACGGGAAAGGCGAGCCGGATCACCTGCCCGTCGTTCGACGGGTTGATGCCCAGGTCGCTCGTCATGATCGCCTTCTCGATCGCCTTGATCGCGTTCTTGTCGTACGGCGACACGACGAGCACTCGCGGCTCCGGCACGTGGAACCCGGCCAGCTGCTGCAACGGCACCTCGGTGCCGTAGTAGTCGACGCGCAGCTTGTCGACGAGCGCAGGCGTCGCCCGGCCCGTGCGCACCGAAGCGAACTCGTCCTGCAGGTGCAGCACGGCCTTGTGCATCTTCTCCTTGCATTCCTCGACGCGCGCGTCGCTCACCGACCCTCCCGAGAGCTGACCACCGTTCCGATCGGCTCGCCCACCAACGCCCGGTGGATGTTGCCCGGCGCGGTGACGTCGAACACGATGATCGGCAGTTCGTTGTCCATGCAGAACGTGATGGCCGTGGAGTCCATCACCTTGAGGTCGCGGGTGATCACGTCGCGGTGGCTGAGCTCCGAGAGCTTCACCGCGGCGGGATCCAGCCTGGGGTCGGACGTGTAGATCCCGTCGACGCCCGAATGCGTCCCCTTCAACACCGCCTCGGCCTTGATCTCCGCGGCACGCAACGCCGCCGTGGTGTCGGTCGTGAGGTACGGGTTGCCCGTACCGGCCGCGAACACGACGACGCGCCGCTTCTCGAGGTGGCGGACGGCACGCAACGGGATGAACGGCTCCGCGACCTGAGCCATGGTGATCGCGGTCTGCACCCGCGTCGGCTGGCCGACCGCTTCGAGCGCGTCCTGCAACGCGAGCGCGTTGATGACCGTCGCGAGCATCCCCATGTAGTCGGCCCGGGCCCGGTCCATGCCACGGGTCGCGCCGGTCATCCCGCGGAAGATGTTGCCGCCGCCGACGACGATCGCCATCTCGACGCCGAGCTCGGCCCGGGCCGCGGCGACCTCCTCGGCGATGCGTTGCACGACTGCGGCGTCGATCCCGAAGCCGGTGGTGGCATCGGCGAACGCCTCGCCGGAGAGCTTCAGCACGACTCGCCGGTATTGGCTCTCCGCCATCACCACCCCCTTTCGCCGTCCGAACCGTACCGCCGATCGCGCGCCGCGATCAGTCTTCGCCGATCTTCACTCGCGCGAAGCGGCTGATGGTGGCGCCGCCGCCCAGCTCGGCGACGAGCTTGCTCACGGGGACCTTCGGGTCCTTGATGAAACCCTGTTCCACCAGGCACACGTCGCGGTAGAAGCCGCCGAGGCGGCCTTCGACGATCTTGGGGATCGCCTGCTCGGGTTTGCCCTCGTTTCGAGTGAGCTCCTCGAAGACCGCGCGCTCGCGCTCGATCACGTCGCCCGGCACGTCGTCACGGGTGAGGTAGCGCGGCGCCGCCGACGCGATGTGCAGCGCGAGGTCGTGCGCGAGCTCCTTCGCGTTCGTGTCGGACGCGTCGACGCCCGTGAGCTCCACGAGCACGCCGATCGTGCCGCGGTCGTTCTGCACGTGCTTGTACGCGTCGACGACCCCGGCGCTCTCGTAGCGCGCGACCCGGCCGAGCTCGATCTTCTCGCCGAGCTTCGCACCGAGCTGCGTGATCGCCTCGGCGACCGTGAGCGACGCGTCGCCGACGAACGGGTTCGCCGCGATGCCCTCGCCCTCCTTCGCCACCTGTGCGACGAGATCCGAGAGGAACCCGGTGAAGTCGCCACCCTTGGCGACGAAGTCGGTCTCGGCGGTGAGCTCGACGAGCGCGGCCACGTTGCCGTCGATCAACACGTCGACGGCTCCGTTGTCGGCAGTGCGGCCGGCGCGCTTGCCGGAACCGGCGAGGCCCTTCGTGCGCAGCCAGTCCTTGGCCGCCTCCATGTCGCCGGCGCTCGCCTCGAGCGCCTTCTTGCAGTCCATCATCCCGGCGCCGGTGGCCTTGCGCAGCGCGGCGACGTCCTTCGCGGAGATCTCAGCCATTGCCTTCCTCGGTGGTGTTCGGATCGCCGGCCGCCACCGCCACCGCGGCGGCCGGGGCCTCGGGTGCGGCTGCTTCGGCCGGGGCCTTCCTGGCCGAGGCGAGACGCTCTTCGCGGGCCTTCTGCGCGGCCGCGGCCTCCGACGCGGCGCGGCGCTGCTGCTCGGCCTTCCGCCGTGCCTCCTCGGGGTCGATCGGCGGCAGGTGCGCGACGTCTTCCTTCTTGGTGGCGGGCCGGGCGTGCTTGCGGTCGTACATGTACTTGCCCTCGAGCACGGCGTCGGCGATCACGCGTGACAGCAGCGCGGCCGAACGGATCGCGTCGTCGTTGCCCGGGATCACGTAGTCGATCACGTCGGGATCGCAGTTGGTGTCGACCAGCGCGACCACCGGGATGCCGAGGCGGTTCGCCTCGGTGACCGCGATGTGCTCCTTCTTCGTGTCGACCACGAAGACGATGCTCGGCAGCTTCTCGAGCCCACGGATGCCGCCGAGGTTGCGCTCGAGCTTCGTGAGCTCGCGCTTCACCTTGAGGCCTTCCTTCTTGATCATCTGCTCGGTCTCTCCCGAGCGGACCATCTTGTCGAGCTCGTGCATCTTCGAGACGCGTGCGTGCACGGTCTGGAAGTTCGTGAGCATGCCACCGAGCCAGCGAAAGTTGATGTAGGGCATGCCGCAGCGCTCGGCCTGCTTGGCCATCGGCTCCTGCGCCTGCTTCTTGGTGCCGACGAAGAGCACCGTGCCGCCGTCGGCCACCGTCGAACGGACGAACCTGTAGGCCGTGTCGATCCGGTCGAGCGTCTGCTCCAGGTCGATGATGTAGATCCCGTTGCGCTCCCCGAAGATGAACCGCTTCATCTTGGGGTTCCAACGGCGCGTCTGGTGGCCGAAGTGCACGCCGGCCTCCAGCAGCTGCTTCATGGTGACGACAGCCACGTGGTTCCTTCCCTCGGTTGTACCTCCGCCCGTGCGAGTGCCCCTGCGGGGACCACCGTGGGAGACGGGCGTGCGAATTCCCGCTCGCGAGCGATCGGGTGCCGGCGAGTGTAGCCGGGCCGGTCGCGCCGGCCCCATCAGCGGTCGGCGGCCCGCCGGACGAGGTCCGAGAGCGCGGCGACCGCGGAGCCGACCCGCCCGATCCCCCGCTCGGTCCGCCTGATGACCGCCGGTTCGACGGCGGCGCGGATCCTCGTCCAGAGGCCGGAGCACGCGGGTGGGCGGCCGGCGAGCGCGAGCTCGATCGCACGCCACACGACCGGCGACGACAGCATGCGCGAGTGGTCGTCCATGCCCTCCGGGTTGACCACGACGGTGTCGACACCGGCGGCGCCGACGTTCGTGGCGGGCACGACGACGTCGTCCGTCGCGCCGATGCTGGTGACGTGGACGCCCTCCGGGAGCTTCGCGGCCGCGGCCGCCTCGACGACCGCACCGGCCTCGTCGAGCTCGCGGACCGACCGCGCATCGGTGGGTGGGAGGCCGAACGAGTGCTGTAGGCGGCCGAGCGCGTCGCGGCCCGACTGCGATCCGCGGATGCGATGGGCAGCCGTCGCGGCCGGTGCACCGGAAAGCGGCGACGACAGCAGCACGACGGGCCCGAGCGGTGGGTACGCCTCGTCCGCCGGGTCGTAGACCATCGCCAGGAAGACCTGCACGACGAGCCCGCCGAGCGAGTGCGCGAGCACGTCGACGCGCTGCCCCGGATGCCGTCGGGCGAAGGCCCGGAGTTGGGCGGCCAACCGCCGGGCGAGTGTCGAGAGGTCTTCCCACGTGTCGGCACGCGTGTACCGCGGCCCGCGCGCGGAGTACGAGTACGAGTGGACGGCGCCGGGCCGGTACCCGAACCGACGGTACGGGAGGTCGAGGACGGGTGCCGTGCCACGCGAGGAGCTGTCGATGCCGGCGACGACGAACGCGGCGTGGTTCGTGCGACGGGGCCCCGAAGCGTCGCCGGCCTTGGTGCACTCCTCCCGGCTCGAGCGCCGGGAGGCGGCGTCTCGCGCGGTGGTCCGCGGCGTGGCCGTGGCCCGCGGGCGCGCCGTGGCCCGCGGGTGACGCACGACCGGGTCGGAGGCGAGCGCCCACGCGGGGATCGACCCGCCGGAAGGGAGCGCCGCGGCGAGCGCGCGGGCCTCGGCCGCACCGGACCCCGGCCCACCGGGCGGCGTCGCGTCGGGACCGTCGACGGGACCGTCGACCGGCGCGAGGTGCACCACGGCCGCCAGGTCCACGGGCCGGAACAGGGTCATGGGGTCGAGGTAGCGCTCGCCGTCGCGCAGGCCGAAGTGCAGGCGCCCGCGCTCCGCCACCGGCCCCGGGCCGCCGGCGAGCCCGACGACCTCGCCGGCGGTGACGTGATCGCCGGCGTGCACGTCGACGCGCGACAGGTACGAGTAGGTCGTGCGCAGCGAGCCCGCGTGCTGCACGACGACGTGCTCCGAGGCCGCGACGTCGCCGGCGAACGCGACCACACCGCCGCCCGCGGCCCGCACCGGCGTACCGGCCGGAGCGGCGAAGTCGACGCCCCGGTGCCCCGGGCCGTAGGGCGATGCGGGCGCGTCGAACGGCCGCGTCGGGGCGCCGTCGACCGGGTGGACCCATACGGTGGCCGGCGGCGTCGGGTCGGCCACCGCCGCGGTGGCGGCCGGGACGGCGAGCACGGTCGCGAGCACGACGGAGCCGGCCACGGTTCGGCCGGCCGATGTTCGGAAGGACATCTCCCCACTCCCGGGAACGAGACGACTCGGGGAGCGTAAGGGAAGTCCGCGCAGGATACCGGTCGCCCCTTGCGCCCGCCAGCGCGTCCTCGATGGCCGAGGCGGGTCAGCCGGTGCGGTCCGCGGCCGGCTCGATGAACCGGCCGCGCAGCTGGAAGATCGCCTTGGTGTGGATCTGGCACACGCGGCTCTCGGTCACGCCGAGGACGTCGCCGATCTCGGACAGCGTGAGGCCTTCGTAGTAGTAGAGCGTCAGCACGAGTCGCTCGCGGTCGGGCATGCGGTTGATGGCGTCGGCGAGGACGTGCTTCATCTCGTCGACCTCGTACTGCTGGACCGGGTCGTGGCCGCGGTCCGAGACGGTGTCGCCGACGGTCGAGGAGCCGCCGCGCTCGCCGTTGCCGGAGAGCACGTCGTCGAGCGCGACGAGGCCGACGAACGAGATCTGCGACATCACCTGGGCGAGCTCGTCCTCGCTCATGTCGAGCTCCGCCGCGACCTCCTTGTCTTCGGGTGTTCGCTTCAGCTCGTTCTCGAGCTTGGAGTACGCGCGCTCGATCGAGCGTGCCTTGGCGCGCACCGAGCGCGGCACCCAGTCGATCGAGCGCAGCTCGTCGATGATGGCGCCCTTGATGCGCGAGATCGCGTACGTCTCGAACTTGAAGCCGCGCGCGGGGTCGAACTTGTCGATCGCGTCGATGAGCCCGAAGATGCCGTAGCTGACGAGGTCCGACTGCTCGATGCTCTGCGGCAGTCCGGCCGCGACACGCCCGGCGACGAACTTCACCAACGGCGAGTAGTGCAGGATGAGGCGCTCGCGCGCTTCCTTGGTGCCGTCCTGTTTGTACTCACGCCACAGTTCGGCGATGACGGCGAGGTCTACGGTCTCTTCAGGCACGGGGATGCGTCGATTCGTACACCGCCTGGAGGCGGTCGGGGGTCAGATGGGTGTAGACCTGGGTCGTCGCCAGGTCCGCGTGGCCCAACAGCTCCTGCACGGCACGGAGGTCCGCGCCCCCCTCGAGCAGATGGGTGGCGTACGCGTGCCGGAGTGCGTGCGGATGGAGCGTGGTGCCGTCGGCCATGTGCAGATGCTCCACGATACGCCGCGCGTCGCGGGGCGTGAGCCGCCGGCCCCGGCGGTTGAGGAACAGCGCGTCCGCGGCCGGGCCCGGGCTCCCGGCCGCCGCACGGGCGGCGAGGACCGGGCGCGCGTCACGGACATACCGGGCAATCGCCTCGACGGCCGGCGCGCCGAGCGGGATCCGCCGGACCTTGGACCCCTTGCCGAGGACGGTCACGGCCGCCGCGCGCAGGTCGCAGTCGTCGAGGTCGAGGCCGCAGCACTCGCCGACGCGGAGCCCCGCGCCGTAGAGCAGCTCGAGCACGGCGAGGTCACGCCCGACGACGGCCCGGGCCTCGGGATCCGCGTTCCTGTCCGCGTCCGCGGCGGTGCGAACCAGGGCGTCGAGCATCTTCGCGGCGTCCTCGCGCCGCGGGACGCGCGGCAGGCGGGCCTGCCCCTTCGGCGCCCGGAGCCGGCGGCCGGCGTCCGTCTCGACCACGCCGTGGCGGCGCAGGTACCGCGAGTAGGCGCGCAGCGCGGCGGCCTTGCGCGCGATCGAACGCCGGGAGAACCCGCGTGTGGTCAGGTAGGCGAGGTATCGGCGGAGCACGAGGTGGTCGAGCCCGCGGGGATCGCGGCACCCACCGCGCTCCGCCCACGCCACGAACTGGCGGAGGTCGGTTCCGTACGCCCGAACCGTGTGCGGGCTCGCGGCGGTCAGCGTGCCGAAGAAGGCGTCGACGTCCCAGCCGATGGTGCCGGGCTTCGTCACCGGCTGCTCCACTTGGCCCGGCTGGTCGGACCGTCCTCGCCGCACGCCGCCATGCTCGCGACCTCTCCCCTGGATTCCTACCCGAAGGCCGATCACGTTACCAACGGTCGCACCGGTTCCCGCGCACCAGGGCCAGCAGGCTGCGGCCACATCGGGGGCCCGCACCTGTCCGAATTGTGAGAAGGGACTCTGGCGTGCGGTGCCGCAGAGGGAGTTCGATCTTCCCCGGGCAAGAGCGCGACCAAGAGCGCGACCAAGAGCGCGACGAGGAGGCGGCCATGAAGGCCATCAAGTTGTGGGCTGGTCTCGTCATGGTGGTCACGTTGGTGACGGGGTTCGGGTGGGTGTCGGCGGCGCGTGCGACGGGCCCGATCGCGTCCGAGTGCCCGTACGGGGACGCACGAACACCGTCCCAGAAGCTCCCCAGGCCCGGGGTCGTGCTCGTGTCGTTCAGCCCGTACTCGGGCTTCTGGTTCGAGCCCAAGACCATCGCCGCCGATGGTCATCTGTCCTCCATCCTGCTCGACAACTACTCGGAGGACGACCCGATCGTCTCGGTCTGGCAGAACCGAACTTCTTGTTACGGCAGCGAGATCTCCCGCAACGCCTGGGCGGTGACGCCGGCGGGCCGGCTCTACACGGAGAACGGTTACTCGGGGCCGCCCACCGCGAACTTCGGCGACATGTACGGCCGGTCGCTCAACAAGCCGATCGTCGGCATGTCACCCACCGCCGACGGGCTCGGCTACTGGTTCGTCGCCTCCGACGGCGGCATCTTCGCCTTCGGGGACGCGACGTTCCTCGGCTCCACCGGCAACATCACGTTGAACAAGCCGATCGTCGGGATGGCCGTGACCCCGTCGGGGCAGGGCTACTACCTCGTCGCCTCGGACGGCGGGATCTTCGCGTTCGGGGACGCGCAGTTCTACGGATCGACCGGCAACATCGTCCTGAACAAGCCGATCGTCGGAATGACGGTCACCCCGTCCGGTCACGGCTACTGGATGACCGCCAGCGACGGCGGCATCTTCGCCTTCGGCGACGCCGACTTCCACGGGTCGACGGGTGACAGGATCCTTGCGGCGCCGATCGGCGGGATGATCCCCAACGGGACCGGCTACACCCTCATCGGCCGCGACGGCACCATCTACCCGTTCCAGTAGCCAGGACATCATCACTGTCAGGGGCCGAACGCCTCGTCGTGCACCGCGGCGGCGTCGCCGCCCATGATCCCCACGCCGTACGCCTCCGCGAACGCCGCCATGATCTCCTCGTAGGGCAGGTCGGCGTAACTCCCCCGGCTGCGGACGTACTCCATGTGACGATGGCCCGCCGTGTCGAACGGGTGCAGCAAGGCGTCGTGGCTCCCGTCGAACTCGAGCACGCGCGTGCCGAAGCGCTCGCACAGCTCCCGGTTGAACGCCGAGCTCACCTTGACCCAGCGGCCCCCGAGCCAGAGCTCGCTGTACCCGTGGAAGACGAACACGTCGGTACCCATGACGGCGCGCAGCTTCTCGCTCTGGAGGTGGTTGCGTACGTCCGCGAATCCGAGCGCAGCCGGGATCTCCTCGGCCCGGCACAGCGCCGAGAGCAGTACCGCCTTGGGTACGCAGTAGGCGGAATCGGCCCGGAGGATCGTGCTCGCCCGGAGGGCGACCGGATCGGAGCCGGCGGCGTAGGGGTCGTAGCGGACGCCGTCGCGCACGGCGAGGAAGAGCGCCACCGCCTTGTCGCGCGGGCCGGCCGCTCCCGCTTCGGCGCACACCCGACGGGCGTGGTCGCGCACCGCCGGCTCGTCGAAGTCGAGGAACGCGGTCGGGGCGAGGCAGTCCTCCGGGCGCAGCTCGGCATCGGTCATTCGCAGAGCTTCACACGTTCGGCCGGCGCCGGTCGGACCCGACCCCGGTTGCCGGGAACCCCTCGATCTGGACCTTCACACCCCCTCGGTAGGCTGATGGCACAGCTCGCCGGCCTGCTGCGATGGCCGACCGTCCGGAACGGGAGAGCGGCGCGCACCGCGGAGCGTGGTGCGCGACGCGTCAGCGGGCGCGTGGTTACCACGGAGCGAGGCGGAGAGCAGTTCGCCGCCCGGCAGGCCATCATGACCGTCACACTCCCTCGGTAGCGTGTGGGTACGTTCGAGGCCGCGGTCCGGCCCTCCAGCTCGCCACCGACGAGGGAGGGTCGATGCTCGCGTCGATCACCAGCGCCACCCTGCTCGGCATCGACGGCCGGACCGTCACCGTCGAGGTCCACGTGTCCCAGGGGCTGCCGGCCTACACGGTCGTCGGCCTGCCCGACACCGCCGTGCGCGAGTCGCGCGAGCG
The DNA here is from genome assembly GCA_046331155.1 of Acidimicrobiia bacterium. GTDB lineage: Bacteria > Actinomycetota > Acidimicrobiia > IMCC26256 > CAWATG01 > JAXLRK01. Next base: position 1,473,808 of record JAXLRK010000001.1, on the reverse strand, counting down.
CGTGCGGGCCGCACTCCTCAGCTCCGGGCTGCCGTGGCCCACCAACCGCATCACGGTGAACCTCGCGCCGGCGGGCCTGCGCAAGAGCGGGTCGGGCCTCGAGCTCGCGGTCGCGCTCGGGTTGCTGGTCGGCGCGTCCGAGCTGCCCGACGGCTGTCTCGACGGCGTCGGCGTCCTCGGCGAGCTCGGGCTCGACGGCTCGGTGCGCGCCATCCCCGGCGTGCTCAGCCTCGTCGACGCGCTCGCCCGCGCCGGCGTCGAGTCGGTGATCGTCCCCGCGGCGAACGCGGCCGAAGCCGCCCTCGTCGCCGGGATGCACGTCTACCCCGCCCGTTGCCTCACCGAGCTGCGCGCCTGCCTCAAGGGCGAGGAGACCTGGCCCGAGCCCGAAGACGCCGTCGGGTCCGGCGACGCGGCGCTTGACGTCGCGGGCTGGGACGACGACCCGCTCGACCTCGGCGACGTGCGCGGGCTCGCCCAGGCCCGCACCGCGCTCGAAGCGACCGCCGCCGGCAATCACCACCTCCTGCTCGTCGGCCCGCCCGGTGCCGGCAAGACCATGCTCGCCCGGCGGCTCGCCACGATCCTGCCGCCCCTCGAGCCCGACGAGGCACTCGACGTCACCCGCATCCACTCCGCCGCCGGGATTGCCGTGCGCGGCCGGCTCGCGAAGACCCGACCGTTCCGCGCGCCGCACCACAGTGCATCGGTCGCCGCGCTCGTCGGCGGCGGGTCCGGCCGCCCCCGCCCCGGCGAAGTCACCCTCGCGCACCACGGCTGCCTCTTCCTCGACGAGCTCGGCGAGTGGGCGCCCCGCGCGCTCGAAGCGTTGCGCCAGCCGGTCGAAGACGGTTCGGTGCACATCGCGCGGCAGGGCGTGTCGCTCGTGTTCCCGGCGTCGTTCGTGTTCGTCGCGTGTTCGAATCCCTGCCCCTGCGGGCTGGGTCCGCCGCGCTGCGGGTGCAACGAGGCGATGCGGGCCCGGTACCGCCAGCGCCTGTCGGGGCCACTGCTCGACCGCTTCGACCTACGGGTCAACGTCCTGGCTCCCGACGCGCGCGCCCCGGCCGGCCCGCCGTCCGACGAGGTCCGCGCTCGCGTCCTGGCCGCGGTCGCCCGTCAGACGAGCCGGCTACGCGGCACGCCCTGGCGGCGCAACGCCGCGATCCCGGCCGGCGCGCTCGAAGCGCTCGTGCGCCTGACCCCCGACGCGATGGACGCGTGGCGGCACACCGCGCAGCACCGCTCCCTCACCGGACGGGGCGCGGCGCGCGTCCGGCGCGTCGCTCGCACCCTCGCCGACCTCGACGGCGCCGACCTGGTGGAGGTCAGGCACGTCCTGCGCGCCGCCGACCTGCGCGGGGAGATCCTCTGATGGCCCGCGCCGAATCAACCGAGCCGTCCGAGCTCTCCGAACAACAGGTCGCCGCGGCGACGCTGGCCTGCCTGCCTCAGATGACCCCGGCGCGGCTGCGTCGCCTCCTCGACGAGCACCGCGGCCCGATCGGCGCGCTCCGGGCCGTGGGCCACGGGTGGGCCGGCATCGCGAGCTGGCGCGACGCCGCCGAACGATTGGACCTGGCCGCGCGCCTGCGCGCCCGCGGCACACGCGTCTGGATCGACGGCGATGCCGGCTACCCGATCGGCGAGGGTGTCGCCGATCCGCCACCGGTGCTGCTCGGCGAAGGCGATGTTGTCGAATGTCTCGGTCGCCCTCGCGTCGCGATCGTCGGGACGCGCGCCGCGACGCCACACGGGCTGGCCGATGCCGCCGATCTGGGCGCGTTCCTCGCCCACCACGGCGTCGTCGTCGTGAGTGGCCTGGCGATCGGCATCGACGCCGCCGCCCACACCGGAGCGCTCGACGCGGGCGGCACGGCGATCGGCGTGGTCGCCACCGGGCTCGACGTCGTGTACCCGCGCCGGCATTGCGCGCTCTTCGATCGCGTCCGGGCCCGCGGTGTCATCGTCAGCGAGACCGGCTTCGGCGTCGCGCCGAGCCCCTCGCGGTTCCCGGTCCGCAACCGGATCATCGCCGCGCTCGCCGACGTCGTCGTCGTCGTCGAGGCCACGGCGCGGGGTGGCGCGCGCATCACGGCGGAACGCGCGCTCGACTACGACCGGCCCGTCCTCGCGATGCCGGGTTCGCGACGCAACCCGAGCGCGGCGGGCTGCAACGCGCTCCTCGCCGACGGCGCCCATCCGCTCCTCGAGCCCGAGGACGTGCTCCTGGCGCTCGGGCTCACACCCGGCGCCCGACGCGGCTGGGATCCCGGAGCGACCGAACGCCGCCGGCCGACGGGGCTCGCGGCGCGCTTGCACCGTGCCTTCGGGGGCGAGCCCGCGTCGCTCGACCAGCTGGCGACGCGCGCCGACGCCGACCTCGACGAGGTGACCGTGGCGCTCCACCAGCTCGAACAGTACGGATGGGTCGAACAGTCCCGCGGGTTGTGGTGGCCGAGCGCGTCGCCGTGACGGGCGCGCAACACGGCTCAAGCTCGGGGCCCCCGGGCGCCGACACACCATCGTGAACTTCCGACACTGCCCTTACGACGGCCACGGTGTCGACGTGCGGCATTACCCCGGCGGCTTCTTCGTGGTCTCGTGCGAACACTGCGGCGCGTCGTGGGAGACGCACAACGCGCTCATCCGTCGCATCACCGCACCCGACCGCGAGGCGGTCCGCAACGCGGTCAACGAGGCGCTGGTCTCTACTCCCCGCGAAACACCGGCTCACGTCGTTCGCTGAACGCGGCCATGGCCTCGGCCGTGTCCTTCGAAGCGAGCATCACCGACTGCGCGACCGCCTCTTGCTCGACGGCCTGCGCCATCGACAGCGCGAACGAGTCGTTGAGCGCGCGTTTGACGACCCCGAGGACGAGCGGTGGCCCGGCCGCGAGCCGGGCCGCGAGCTCGGAGACTGCGGCCGTCAGCGCGTCGTCGGGTACGACGCGGTTGACGAGGCCGATGTCTGCGGCCTCCTGCGCCGAGACGATGTCGCCGAGGAACGCCAGCTCTTTCGCCTTGTGCAACCCGACGAGGCGCGGCAGGAGCCACGTGCCCCCGAAGTCGACGGTGAGACCGCGGCGCACGAAGATCTGCGAGAACCTCGCCCGCTCCGCGGCGACGATGAGATCGCAGCCGAGCGCCAGGTTCGCACCCGCGCCCGCGGCCACACCGTTCACGGCCGCGACCGTCGGCTTGGGGAGCTGGTGCAGCGCCAGGGCCACCTCGCCGATCCGGCGCACGTAGGCGACGCTGCCGGCCACGCCCGTCATCCACTCCCGGATCCCCGGGTCCGTCAGATCCTGGCCCGCGCAGAATGCGTCGCCGGCGCCGGTGAGCAGGAGCACCCGGTCGTCGCGGTTGGTGGCGACCTCGTCGAAGGTGGCGAGGAGCTCTTCCCACATGAGCTTGCTGGCGGCGTTCTTCTTCTCGGGGCGGTTCAACGTGACGGTCACGACGCCCGCGTCGCGCTCGACGATCAGGGTTTGCATGGGCCGCTACGGTAGCCCCGTGGGCCTGAACCCGTTCCGGTCGCGCGTGAAGCGCACGAGCGACATCGTGATCGTCGTGGTGGCGTTCGCCGTCATCGCGTTGATGGTCGCGTGGGCGTTCTTCGGGACCTGATGGCCGGGCGCGGCGCGACACCGCCACCAGAGGACCTCGACGTCCGCCACGTGCAGCCGTACCAGGCGACGAAGACGTACCGCTGCCCGGGTTGCGACCACGAGATCGCGCCCGGGGTCGGCCACGAGGTCGTCGTGCCCGTCGACGCGCCGGACCTGCGCCGGCACTGGCACACGCCGTGCTGGCAGCGCGAGCAGCGCCGCCGGCACGGACGCGGCCCGGCCCGGCCCCCTCGTTTCGGCTAGCGCCAGGACCGAATTTCGCGCCGCTCGCTAGCCAAAACGGGGCACTACACGACGGCTTCGCGGACCTCGATCTCGAACCCGCCGGTGCCTCGGAGCACCGCGGCGACGTCGATGCGGACATCGGCTGCCTTGGTGCCGTGCTCCTGGAGCCAGCGGGCCGTGAGGATACGCAACCGGCGTTGCTTCGCCGGGGTGATCGCCTCGACGGGCGAGCCGAAGGCCAGCGAGCTGCGGGTCTTCACCTCGCAGAAGACCAGCTCGCCGTGGCGCTCCAGCACGAGATCGAGCTCGCCCTCGCGGCACCTCCAGTTCCGGTCGACGACCCGGTATCCGAGCGATTCGTAGTGACGGGCGACCGCTTCCTCGCCGGCCGCACCGAGCGATCGGCGGCCGTCGGCACCCATCGGTCAGAGCTCCTTGCCCGCGAGCTCCTCGATGTTGACGTCCTTGAACGTCACCACGTGGACGTTGGCGACGAAGCGCGCCGGACGGTACATGTCCCAGACCCACGCGTCCTGCAAGGCGAGGTCGAAGTAGACCCGCCCCTGCTCGTTCTTCACGTCCATCTTGACCGAGTTCGTGAGGTAGAAGCGACGCTCGGTCTCGACGACGTACGTGAACATCGGCAGGACGTCGCGATACTCCTTGTAGAGCTGGAGCTCGATCTCCGTCTCGTACCGTTCGAGGTCTTCGGCGCTCACCCGGGGCCCCCTGTGCTCGCGGTGGACTAGGCCCGCTTCTCCTTGATCTTCGCGGCCTTCCCGATACGGTCCCGGAGGTAGTAGAGCTTCGCCCTACGCACGTCGCCGCGCGTGACCACCTCGATCTTGGCGATCGTCGGCGAGTGCACGGGGAACGTCCGCTCGACGCCGACCCCGAAGCTGATCTTGCGCACGGTGAAGGTCTCGCGGGCGCCGGGACCCTGGCGGCGGATGACCGCGCCCTGGAACACCTGCACCCGCTCGCGGTTCCCCTCGACGACCCGCACGTGCACCTTCAGCGTGTCGCCGGGGGCGAACGCGGGGATGTCGTCGCGCAGCTGCGCGCGGTCGACCAGGTCGGTGCGGTTCATGGCGAGGACTCCTCGAAAGGCGTGAGCGGCCGTCAGCCTAGCGCGTCGGGATGATCTTCCAGGAGCCGGCGTTCGGCGTCGGTCAGGTCGTCGGGACCGAGCAGATCGGGCCGCAGGCGCAGCGTCCGGCGCAACGCGGCAGCCCGGCGCCAGCGCTCGATGCGGGCGTGGTCGCCGGAGCGGAGCACCTCGGGCACGGCCCAGCCCCTGAACTCCGCCGGCCGCGTGTACTGGGGGTACTCGAGCAACCGGCGGCCCTCGCGCTCCCCGAACGACTCCTCGACACCCGAGCTCTCGTTGCCCATCACCCCGGACACCAGCCGGGTCACCGCCTCGATCACGACGAGCGCGGCCGCCTCGCCGCCGGCGAGCACGAAGTCGCCGACCGAGAGCTCGCCGTCGCAGAGGTGGTCGGCCACCCGCTGATCGACGCCCTCGTAGCGGCCGCAGAGCAACGAAAACCCGTCACCCGCGGCCAACTCCCCCGCCAGGGCCTGGTCGAACCGGCGCCCGCCGGCCGACAGCAGGTACAGCGGCCGCACCGGCTGCACCGCTTCGATCGCGGCGAACAGGGGCTCGGGCCGCATGACCATGCCGGCCCCGCCGCCGAAGGGGCTGTCGTCCACGCTGCGGTGCCGGTCGGTGGTCCAGTCGCGAGGGTCGTGCAGCCGGACGTCGAGGAGGCCATCGGCTCGGGCGCGGCCGAGCAGCGACGCGTCGAGCGGCGAGGCCAGGTACTCGGGGAAGATCGTGAACACGTCGATGCGCACGGTCACTCCCGTTCGCGCTCGGGCGGGCACTCCCGTTCGCGCTCGGGCGGGCACTCCCGGTCGCCCTCGGGCGGGCACTCCCGGTCGCCGTCGGGCGGGCACCCGAGCTCGAGCAGGCCTTCGGGCGGGTCGATCACGACCCGGCCCGGCGTGTGCTCCACGACGAACACCATCGGCACGAGCGCGCCGCCGTCGAGCTCGAGCAGGTCGTGGGCGGGGTTCGCGACCACAGCCACGACCGTGCCGATCGGTCGGCCCGCCCGGTCCTCCACCGCGGCACCGACCAGCTCGTGCACCCACAGCTCGTCGTCGGGCAACGCGCCGAGCGGGTCGCCGGTGAGCACCAGCCCTCGCATCGCCTCGGCGGCCTCGCGGCTGTCGACACCGTCGAACGACACCACCCAGTGGCGGGCGTCGCTGCTACGAGCCGCCACGACGACGAGCGCGCGGTCGCCCGCGTACAGCACGGCGCCGGGCTCGAAGCGCTCCTCGCGGTTGGTGGAAGCCACCACGTGCACCTGGCCGCGCAGCCCGTGGGGCTTCCCGACGTGGCCGATCTCGAGCCGGGTGTCGACGGCTACTCCACGACGTCGACGGACACCTTCACGCCTTCCGAGGCACCGGCGGCCCGTACGACCTGGCGGACCGCCTGGATCACGCGACCCCGCCGGCCGATGAGGCGGCCGACGTCGCCCGGCGCCGTGTGGATCGAGACCGCGACCTCGCCGCGACGCTCGTCGAGGTCCACCTCGACCGCGTCGGGCTCGTCGGCGAGTGCCCGGGCGATGTGCTCGGCCACGGTGCGGGCCCGCCCGCCGACGATGCGGTTGCCCTCACCACCCAGGTCGTCGTCCTCGTAGAAGTCGTCGTCGAGCCGGTTGCCGGGCGCGGCGATCTCGTCGTCGAAGTCGTCGGTCACTTGGCCGCCTCGGCCTTGGAGCCCTTCCCGGCCTGGAACGTGTCCCACACGCCGGTGATCACGAGCAACTTCTGGACCTGCTCGGTGGGCTGGGCACCGTTGCGCAGCCAGTGGAGCGCCTTGTCGCCGTCGAGCTCGACGAACGACGGCTCCTCGCGGGGGCGGTACTGGCCGATGGTCTCGATGTTGCGCCCGTCGCGGGGCGAACGGCCGTCGGCCACGACGACGCGATAGGTGGGTTGCTTCTTCTTGCCCACGCGCATGAGGCGGATCTTGACGGCCACGGTCGGTGCATCCTCTCGTTGGTGCGTAAACCCCGCCAGGCTAGCGGCCCGATCCCCGGGTTGCCTGCCGAGGGCGCGGGTTCCCGGATCACTACATGCCGGGGAGGCCGGGGAACCCCCCGCCGGGCATCGGCATCTTCGGCCGTTTGCCCTGGGTCATCGACCGCATCATCTGCTGGACCATCTTGAACTGCTTGAGCAGCGCGTTCACCTCGGAGGTCGTCGTGCCACTCCCCTGCGCGATCCGCAGGCGCCGCGACCCCTTGATGATCGACGGATCGCGCCGCTCCCGGGGGGTCATCGAGCAGATGATCGCCTCGACGCGGCCGAGCTCCCGGTCGTCGATCTTGGCGTTCTTGAGCTCCTTGCCCATGCCGGGCAGCATGCCGAGCACGTTCTGGAGCGGCCCCATCTTCTTGATCTGGCGCATCTGGTCGAGGAAGTCCTCGAGCGTGAACTGGCCCTTGCGCAGCTTCTCCTCGGCCTTCTTCGCCTCGTCCTGGTCGAAGGTGGCCTCGGCCTTCTCGATGAGCGTCAGGACGTCGCCCATGCCGAGGATCCGGCTCGCCATGCGGTCCGGATGGAAGGGCTCGAAGTTCTCGAGCTTCTCGCCCGTGCCGACGAACAGGATCGGCTTGCCGACGACCTCCTTCACCGACAGCGCCGCGCCGCCGCGCGCGTCGCCGTCGATCTTGCTCACGATCACGCCGTCGAGCCCGACGGCCTCGTCGAACGCGACCGCGACGTTCACCGCCTCCTGACCGGTCATGGCGTCGACCACGAGCAACGTGTCGTGCGGTTGCAACACGTCACGCACCTGGCGCAGTTGCTCCATCAGCTCGGCGTCGATCTGGAGACGGCCCGCGGTGTCGACGATCATCACGTTCTTGCCGAGCCGGGCCGCCTCCTCGAGCGCGCCGCGCGCCACCGAGACCGGGTCCGTGGGTTCGGAGAACACGGGAACGTCGATGCGCTGCCCGAGCACGCGCAGCTGCTCCACCGCCGCGGGGCGTTGGAGGTCCGCGGCGACGAGCAGCACCTGGAGCCCCTGACTCTTCAGGTGCTTCGCCAGCTTCGCCGCCTGCGTCGTCTTGCCCGATCCCTGGAGGCCGGCGAGCATCACGACGGTCGGGGGCTTCGGGCTCATCGCGAGCTTGCCGCTCACGCCGCCGAGCGTGGTGATGAGCTCCTCGTGCACGATCTTGATGACCTGCTGTGCGGGGCTCAGGCTCTTCGACAGGTCGGCGCCGTGCGCGCGCTCCTTCACCCGGGCGATGAACGTCTTGACGACCTTGACGTTCACGTCGGCCTCGAGCAGCGCGAGGCGGATCTCGCGGGCGACCTCGTCGACGTCCTGCTCGCTCAGCCGGCCGCGGCTGCGGAGCTTCGAGAAGATGCCCTCGAACCGGTCGGACAGCGCGTCGAACACGGGGACTCCTGGCGAGGCCTAGTCGAAGAGCGCGTCGACGAACTCGCGCGGGTCGAAGTCGATCAGGTCGTGCTCGCCTTCGCCGACGCCGACGACCTTCACCGGGATGCCGAGCTCCGACTGGATGGCGAGCACGATGCCGCCCTTGGCGGTGCCGTCGAGCTTGGTGAGCACGACACCCGTGACGTCGACCGCGCTCGTGAACTGCTTCGCCTGCGCGAGCCCGTTCTGCCCGGTCGACGCGTCGAGGACGAGCAGCACCTCCTTGCAGGCGCCCGGCGTCCGGTCGATGATGCGACGGACCTTCTCGAGCTCGGCCATGAGGTTCACGTTGCTGTGGAGCCGCCCGGCCGTGTCGACGAGCACGAGGTCGGATTGCCGGTTCGTCGCCGCCGACATGGCGTCGAAGACGACCGATCCCGGGTCGGCGCCCTCGGCGCCGCGGACGATGTCGGCGCCGACCTTCTCGGCCCAGTGGCCGAGCTGCTCGGCCGCCGCGGCCCGGAAGGTGTCGGCCGCGGCGACCACCACCTTGTGCCCGGCCTCGACCTGGCGCTGCGCGAGCTTGGCGATGCTCGTGGTCTTGCCCACGCCGTTCACCCCGACGAACAGCCACACGTTGGGTTCGCCGGCGGCGAGGTGCAGCGTGCGGTCGGCCTCCAGCTCGCTCGTCATCTCGCGCTTGACGAGCTCCAGCAGGACCGCGGGGTGGTCGATGCGCGCCTCGTCGGCCCGGGTGCGTACGTGCTCGAGGATGCGCTGCGTCGTGGGCAGCCCGACGTCGGCGAGGACGAGCGACTCCTCGAGCTCGTCCCAGGTCTCGTCGTCGATCCGCGAGCGCCGCCGCCAGGTCCCCATCACGGCCCGGGTCTTCGCCAGCCGGTCCCGGAGCCGCGGTCGGCCGGGCTCGGCGGCCACCGGTTCGGGCACCGCCGCCACCTCGGGCGGCGGGAGCTCCTCGGGGAGCGGGGGCACCTCCTCCGGCTTCGGGAGCCCGAGCTCCTCTGCGATCTCGCGCGTCCGCTTATGCCCGCGGGCCGAGAGACCGACGGCGGTGGCGGCGACCACCACGACGACGAGGATCAACAGGACGATGAGCAATCCGGTCATGCGCGACTCCGGTCCGGGGGACCTCGAATGCTACCGGGCGCCCGGCGCGGGTCCCGGCGCCGGCTGCGACCCGCCGGGCCCACCCGGGGCAACCGGCGGGGCGCCCGGCCGATGGATGCCGGCCGCGTCGAGCGCGCGCTTCACGTCGGCGCGCAGCGCCCGAGCGACCGGGCCGTCCTGGAGCGGCCGGGTCTTGACGACCAGCCGGAGCGCCAGCCGGTCCGGGTCGACCGACTCGACACCCCAGACCTCGGGGGCGCCGAGCACCTTGGGCCTGAGCTCGGGTGCCTCCAACGTGGCGTCGGCGGCCCGCTCGATCACGTCGCTCGCCGCGGCGACGTCGGTGTCGTAGGCGAGCACGAAGTCGAGGACGACGCGCGACCACTGCTGCGACTTGTTCCCCACCCGGCGGATCTCGCCGTTCGGGATGTGCCACACCACCCCGTCCACGTCGCGGAGCCGGGTGGTACGCAGGCTCACTCCCTCGACCGTGCCGACGGCGAACGCGGCGTCGATCACGTCGCCCACCCCGAACTGGTCCTCGAAGAGCATGAACAAGCCCGAGAGGAAGTCCTTGACCAGCGTCTGGGCACCGAAGCCGATCGCGATGCCGACGACACCGGCGCCGGCGATGATGGGCGCCAGGTTGATCCCGAGATCCTTGAGGATCGTGAGTATCGCCGTCGTCCAGATCACGAACGACGCCACGCTGCGCAGCAGGGTGCCGATCGTCTCGGCGCGCTGGATCCGCCGGGCGGTCGGCATCGACCCGGTGTCGAGCAGGGCCAGACCCGTCTTGCGGCGCAGCGACGACATCCGCTCGCGCGCGGAGTCCGTCTGCATGCGCCGGACCGACCGCTTGATCACGAAGCGAACGACGCGCACCGTGACGTACGCGATGAGCAGGATCATGAGGATGCGCAGCGGCTTCGAGAACCGGTCCGCGAGCTCCGCCGCACTGCGGCTGTCCGTGATCTTGTACACGGTGCTGCACAGCCATGACTGCTGGTCCTTCGGGCCGCACGCGACGGCCTGAGGATCGGTCAACGTCGAGGGTGGCGTCGTCACGGCATGCACCGCGAGCGACGCGCCGGCGGCGATCACGGCAGGACGAGCGCGTCCTCGGGCTCGTCGTCGTAGCCCTCGGGCCGGACCCGTTGGCTGACGACCCGGCTCGAACCGCCCGGCGGCATGGTGACGCCGTAGAGGCAGTCGGCCGCTTCCATCGTCCGCTTCTGGTGCGACACGACGAGGAGCTGCGCTTCGTCGCGGAACTCGTGGATGAGGTCGAGGAACCGGTGGAGGTTCACGTCGTCGAGCGCGGCCTCGACCTCGTCCATCAGGTAGAACGGCGACGGCCGGGCCCGGAACACGGCGAAGAGGTACGCCAGCGCGGTCAGCGAGCGCTCGCCGCCCGACAGCAACGACAGCCGGCGCACGTTCTTGCCCGACGGCCGCGCCTCGATCTCCACGCCCGTGTCGAGGAGGTCGTCGGGGTTGGTCAGGAACACGCGGCCCGAGCCGCCGGGGAACAGCGTCGTGAACAGGTCGTGGAAGTTGCGCTGCACGTCGTCGAACGCCGCCGCGAAGACGGTGACGATCTCCTGGTCGACGGCCCTGATGACGCGGGAGAGCTCGCGGCGGCTCTGCTTCACGTCGTCGAGCTGCGACTGGAGGAACTCGTGGCGCTCCTGGAGCGCGTCGTACTCCTCGAGCGCCAGCGGGTTGATCGGGCCCATGATCCGGAGCTCGCGGTCGAGCTCGCGTGCCCGCCCCGCCAGCGTCGTTCCGTCCGGGACCTCCGGCGCGGGCGCGTCGAGCGCGGCCGCGGGCTCGCAGTCGAAGTCGGCGCGCAGCTTCTCGACCGCGGCCTCCAGCCGCAGCCGGGTCTCGGCGTCCTCGACCTCCCTGCGCTGCTGGCGCTCCCGGAGCTCCGACAGGTCCTTCTCGAGCGCGGCCCGCTCGGTGCGCAGCCCGTCGAGCTTCACGGTCGACTCGCGCGCCGCCTCCGACTGGACGCGGCGTTGCTCGCGCAAGCGGTCGTGGATCGCGTCGACGCGGGTGAGATGCTCGGCGAGACGGGTCGCGGTCGCCGTCAGGGCGCCGGCCTTGTGCATCAGCCCGGCCCGGTGTCGCTCGGCGGCCGCCTGCGCCTCCGGGTTGCGGGCCAGACGCTCCTCGACCTCCCGCAGCCGGCGCGTGAGCACCGCCCGGCGCTCCTCGAGCCCCGCGGCGCGCACCTCCACGTCGCGGCGCAGCGCGCGGGCCGCGTCCGCAGCGTGCTCGAGCTCGGCCAATGCGTCGAGGCGGGCGTGCTCACGCGCCGCGGCGTCGAGCTCCCGCTGCTCGAGCTCGGGCAGGCGCGCGTCGAGCTGGGCGACCCGGGCCAGGTCCTGGTCGTGCTGGGCCCGCAACGCGGCCTGCTCCGCGAGCAGCGCCTCGAGCTCCGCGCCGCGTTCGGCCCGGTCGTGCTCGTTGCGCTCCAGCGAACGGCTCGACAGCGAGAGGTGTTCCTCGTTCTCCCGGCGGTCGTGGTCGGTGGCCGACTCCGCCTTCTGGCTCTGTTCGAGGCGCTCGCGCGCGGCGTGCACCCGGGCTTCGGCGGCGGCACGCGTCGCGTCGGCGCGGGCGGCCTGCTCCATGGCCTCGTCGAGCGCGGCCTGGGTCACGCCACCGGTCGACCCGCCGCCGGCGCGCCAGAGGGCCCGGCCGCCGAAGCGGTCGCCCTCCGGCGTGACGCACACGAGGCCGGGGTTGGTGAGCGCGAGGTCGAGCGCGGTACGCCAGCCGGCCTCGACGAGCACGACACCCGACAGGAAGTGCGAGAGCGTCGCCTCGAGCCCCGGCAGCTTCGCGTGCACGCACGCCGCCAGCGGGCGGGTGCCGGGCGGTACGAGCTCGCCCTGCACGGTGACGCCCGCGCTGCCCGTGACGAGGAGCAAGGCCTCGGTGTCGCCCTCCTTGAGCCGGGCGAGCGCGGCCCGGGCCGCCTGTCCTCCCTGCACCACCACGGCCTGCATCGCGTCGCCGAGGGCGGAGACGACGGCGGGCTCCAGGCCCGGCTCGATCTCCAGGTGGTCGACCAGCGGACCCGCGACGCCGTCGACGTCGACGAGCCGTTGGGCGCCGGCCTTCGCCCGCGCGGTCTCCAGCGCCAGGCCGAGCGCCTCGGCCCGGGCGCGCCAGCGACCGGCGTCGCCCTCGGCGAAGCGCCACTCCTCCTCCGCGACGCGAAGCCGGTCCTCGGCCTCGACGCGCGCGTGGACCGCCGCGGTAGCGGTGTCGTCGAGCCCGGGCGCACGGCTCTCGGCCCGCACCAGGTCGTCGCGCAGGCTCGACCGTTCGGCCGTCAACCGTTCGATGCGCTCCCGCAGTGACGCCGCCCGGGTGTCGTCACGCGCCAGCTCGTTCTCCGCCCGTGCCAGCGCCTCCCGCCGGGCGGCCAGCTCCCTTCGCACGGCCGTGAGCTCGTCGACACCGCCCCCTGCACCGGCCGGGAACTGCTCGTCGAACCGCGCGCGCTGCTCCTCGACCGCGCGCTCGACCCGTTCGACCTCGGCGACCTCGCGCGCGAGCGCGTCGGCGTCGACCGCCTGGAGCTCGCTGCGAGCCGCGGCCGCGTCGGCCACCAGCGTCTCGACCACGCCCTCGTCGGCCGCGGCCGCGAGCTCGCGTTCGACACCGCGCTGCTTCTCGCCGATCAACGCGCGCAGCCCGCGACCGCGTTCGCGGACGGACTCGACCCGGACCAGCGACTCGGCGAGGTCCTGGTCGCCCAGCGCCGTGATGGCCCGCTCGGCGTCGAGCACGGCGACGTCGAGGTCGCGCAGGCGGCCCCGCAGCGCCGCGTCGGACCGACCGAGCTCGGCCTTAGTGTCGTGCAGGCGCTCGAGGCGGGCCTGGAGCCCCGCGAGCTCGTGCCCCGCGAGGTGGAGGCGGATCGAGCGCAGCTCCTCGACCACGCCGCCGTGGCGGCGGGCCGCGTCGGCCTGGCGCTGGAGCGGCGTGAGCTGCCGCCGCACCTCACGGAGCAGGTCCTGCAACCGCAGCATGTTGCCCTCGGTCGCCTCGAGCCGGCGCTCGGCCCGTTCGCGCCGTTTGCGGTACTTCAGAACGCCGGCTGCTTCCTCGATGATGGCGCGGCGGTCCTCCGGGCGCGCGTTGAGCACGGTGTCGAGCTGGCCCTGCCCGACGATCACGTGCTGCTGACGGCCGATGCCGGTGTCCGACAGCAGCTCCTGGATGTCGAGCAGCCGGCAGGGCGCGCCGTTGATCTGGTACTCCGAATCGCCCGTGCGGAACAACGTGCGGGTGATCGTGACCTCGTTGAACTCGATCGGCAGCAGCCCGGCCGTGTTGTCGATCGTGAGGCTCACCTCGGCCCGCCCGAGCGCGGGGCGTTGCGGGGTTCCGGCGAAGATGACGTCGTCCATCTTGCCGCCGCGCAGCGTGCGCGGCCCCTGCGCGCCGAGCACCCAGGCCACCGCGTCGACGAGGTTGGACTTCCCCGACCCGTTGGGGCCGACGACGACCGTCACGCCGGGCTCGAGCTCCAGCGTGGTCTTGTCCGCGAACGACTTGAACCCCTTGAGGGTCAACGACTTGAGGAACACTCGGCCCCCTTCCCCGACGTCGATGGTAGCGATCGGGAGGGCACCCCCCGGGGATCACGCACCCGGCTCCGGCGCCTTCACCTGATGCGGAAGCCCGCCTCGCCGACGGGCTCCTCCGCCAGGGCCATCACCCCGTGGACCCGGGCCCGGGGCGGCCCGTAGTGGCACCACTTGACCAGGCGTTCCACGGCCGCTTCGGGCCCCTCGAACACCGCCTCGACCCGGCCGTCGCCGAGGTTGCGCACCCACCCGGCGACCCGGTTGTCGACGGCCATCTCGCGCGCATGGTCACGGAAGAACACTCCCTGCACCTGCCCCGACACGAACACGTGCCTGCGAACGACGGCGGCCGCCTCACCCAATCGAGTTGACCCACGCCAACACTCGGTCGCGCGAGCCGGGACCGGCTTCCGGAACCTCGAGGGCTCGGTGGCGGAGGATCTCGCGGTCGACGACCTGGCGCGCAAGAAGCGCTCCGCAGAACTCTCGGTCCTTGGGCCGGCCGGCAATCGCCTTCGAGATCCAGAGATCGTGCAGCTCGAGGCACCACGCAACGACACCGGCGGTGGCCGGCGTCTCGTAGCGGACCAGTCGATCCCGCCATCCAACTGGGAGGTACGCGGTCTTCTCGGAGACGCCCTGCGCGTAGATCCCGAAGCTTTCCTGGAACATCGACGCCTCACCGATCGTGCCGTCGATGAGATCGGCCTTCCGCCCGTCGGCATCGTCGAACGCGACGACGTCCGCCTCGACCGAGCGCTCCGCTTCCTCGGGCAGCGGCTCGGGCATCGATGCATGAACGGCCTGGCTCCCGATCACGAGGACCTCCCGCTCGCCGAGGATGGCTCCTGCCGCCCGGACCACATGGTCGAAGTCCTGACGTTTCACGACGCTGCTTCCTCCCGGCGGAAGGAGCGATAGCGCTCGGCGCGCTCGTCCGCCGGGAGGACGCCGGCAAACGGCGTGACGTGGCGCAGCTCGCGCGCGAAGACGCCAGGGTCCGTGACGAGCTCGGCGATCGCGGCCGGCGGCCAGCGGAGGATCTCCTGCCATCGCCGAAGGAGGGGCGCGGCGTGAGGATGATGGCGGTGCATCACTCGGAGATTCCGGCGCGCGCGAGTGACGGTCTCCGCGGGTGACGCGAGCAGACGCTTTGCGATCGCCCGGTGCAACCACAGGCTGCGCCGTTCCTCCCGGGTCATCGGAGGCACGAACTCGACGACGGCCTCCAAGCCGGCCGCGCGCGCCACCCGTTGCAGCGTCCGAAGCGTCGGGCTCTTCGCTCCGCGTTCATAGGCGGCGATCGTGGGCTGCGACGTACCTGCGGCCTTCGCGAGACCGGCCTGAGTCGCGCCTGACCTGACCCGGAGCTCCAGAATCGGGTTCATCCGACCACTATATCTGATCAGATATGGCGACGGGTAACGTTCAGACCTGGCACGCTTCGCAGTAGTAGGTGCTGCGGCCGTTCACCCGCTCGCGCACGATCGTGTGCCGGCAGCGCTTGCAGGCCTCGCCCTCGCGTGCGTACACCTTGTGGAACTGCTGGTAGTCGCCCGGCTTGCCGAAGAGGTCGACGTACTGCTCGTCCGCCAGCGAGGAGCCGCGGTGCTTCACCGCCTCCTGCAACGTCTCGACCATCGAGCGGTAGAGGCGGCGCACCTCCTGCGACGACAGGGAATCGCTCGGCCGGTCCCACCGCAGGCCCGCGGCATGCAGGATCTCGTCGGAGTAGACGTTGCCGATCCCGGCGAGGAACTTCTGGTCCATCAGCAACGGCTTGAGCTTCATGTGCCGCCTCGCGACGAGCTCGCCGAAGTAGTCCCAGCTCATCGCGGTCTCGAGCGGGTCGATGCCGAGGTGCTTGAGCTCGTCGACCTCGTCCTCGAGATCGTCGAGTGTCGTCACGAACATCTCTCCGAACGTGCGCGGGTCCACGAAGCGAAGCTGGCCGCCCTGCGTGAAGGTGATGACGACGTGCGTGTGCTTCGACATCGGGTCGCGCGACGACTTCGCCCGCAGGAGCTGGCCCGACATGCCGAGGTGCGTGACCAGCACGTCGCCGCCGTCGAGCTTCATGATCAGGTACTTGCCGCGCCGTTCCACGTGCGTGATCTTGCGCCCCTCCAACCGGCTCGTGAACAGCTTGCGCTGCCGGTGTCGCCGGATCGAGCGCATCGTGTGGACCTCGACGCTCTTGATCTTCTTCCCCACGACCTCCCGCTCGAGGTCGCGGCGCACCACCTCGACCTCAGGCAACTCAGGCATCGTGCCCCCCTCCAGCAGGCGCCATCGCCGACGCCACCCCGTCGACGCGCTCCGTCGCGTCGCTCGTCTCGCCGTTGTCGCTCGGCGCGCCGGCCTCGCGGGCCGCCTCGGACCGCAACCAGGTCCACGCCGCCCGCGCCGCGGCCTGTTCGGCCTGCTTCTTGGACCGACCTTCGCCCCGCCCGCGCTCCACCCCACCGAGCGCGACGCTGGCGAAGAACCGCTTGTCGTGGTCCGGGCCCTCGTGCTGCACGCGGTACCGCGGCAGGTGCTCGTACAGCCGGGCCGCGAGCTCCTGGAGTCGCGTCTTGTAGTCCTGGCCGCCGGGGCCTGCCGCCGCATCCGAGATCCGGGCGTCGAAGTGCCGGTGGACGACGCTCGCCACGGCCTCCCACCCGCCGTCGAGGTACACCCCGGCCAGCACGGCCTCCATGGCGTCGGCCAGGATCGACGGCTTCGTCCGACCGCCCGAGGAGTCCTCGCCCTTGCCGAGCAGCACGTAGACACCGAGGTCGATCCCGGCCGCCACCTCGGCGAGCGTCTCGGCGTTCACGACCGCGGCCCGGAGCTTCGCCAGCTCGCCCTCGGGCAGGTCGGGGAACCGCCGGAAGATGTCGTCGGTCACCACGAGGTCGAGCACCGCGTCGCCCAGGAACTCGAGCCGCTCGTTCGACTCCGTCTCGGGATGCTCGGCGCAGTACGAGCGGTGCGTGAGCGACCGCACCAGCACGGTCGCGTCGCGGAACGACCAGCCCAGCGCATCCTCGAGCAGGCCGAACTCCGACGCGTTCATCCGCCTACTCGCCCGTCGCCCCGAGCCGCCCCGACACATAGTCGACCGCGTCGCGGACGGTGCGGAGGTCGACGAGGTCCTCGTCGTCGATGGCGAAGCCCACCGTCCGCTCGCCGAGCTCCTCTTCGAGCACCTCGACGAGCTCGATGAGCGCGAGCGAGTCGGCTTCGAGGTCCTCGGCGAAGCGAGCGTCGAGCGTCACCCGCGCCTCGTCGATCTCGAGGATCTCGGAAAGCCGCTCGCGGATGATGCGGAACACTTCGTCGGGCCCGACGGGACCGGTCTCCACGTGCGTTTCAGCCGGCATCGGCGATGGCCTCCTTCAGTCGAGTGACGACGTCGGCCGCGACGGCATCCGCGGCCACCTGACACGCATTGACGATCGCCCGGGCGGACGACGAGCCGTGGGAGATCACGCACACCCCGTCGATCCCGAGCAACACGGCGCCGCCGGTGTTGTCCGGGTCGAGCGGCGCCGCGGCCTCGAGCAGCAGCGGCGCGAGGACCTTGGCCGCCTCCTTGGCCTCCGGGGTGGAGACCAGGACCCCGAACACGAGGTTCGACACCGCCTTCGCGACGCCCTCCATCGTCTTGAGGGCGACGTTGCCGGTGAAGCCGTCGGAGAGGATCACGTCGGGATGCCCCGTCATGAACTCGCGCCCTTCGACGTTGCCGACGAACCCCTTGACCTCGGCCAGCATCGGATGGACCTCCTTGCGCAGCGCGTCACCCTTGCCGGGCTCCTCGCCGACGCTCAGCAGGCCCACCGTCGGCTCCTCGACCCCCAGGCGCACCCGCGCGTACTCGCGTCCCATGCGGGCGAACTGCACGAGCCACTCGGGCCGGCAGTCGACGGTGGCGCCGCCGTCGACGAGCAGCTGGCCGTGCGAACCGGGTACGGGGACCGGCACCGCGATCGCGGGCCGGGCGACGCCTTTGATCCTCCCCATGCGCAGCAACGCGCTCGCCATCGTGGCGCCGGTGTTGCCGGCGCCGACCATGGCCTGCGCGCGCCCGTCACGCACCGCCTCGGCGCAGCGCACCATCGACGCGTCCTTGCGCGTGCGGACCGAGGCGGCCGGGTCGTCGTGCATGTCGATGACCTCGGACGCGGCGACCAGCGTCACGTGCTCGGGGGGTTCGCCGCCCGGCAGCACCTCCCGAACCGCTTCCTCGCGGCCGACGAGCAGGATGTCGACGGGGAGCTCCGCCACGGCCTGGAGCGCGCCCGCGACGATCTCGGCCGGGGCGCGGTCGCCCCCCATGGCGTCGACCGCCACGGTGATACGCGACTCGCTCATGGGCGGCGGTTGCCCCCGTGCACGATCGTCAACCGACGTCGAGCACCTGGCGGCCGCGGTACCACCCGCAGTTGCCGCAGACCGTGTGCGGGAGCTTCGCCGCGCCGCAGTTCGGGCACGTCGACTGCGCCGGCCGCGCCAGCGTCCAGTTCGAGGCCCGGCGGCTGCGGGTCCTGGCTCGGGGAGTCTTGCGTTTCGGGACGGCCATCGTGGCTCCTCGTCGGGTCGGGTCGGTTGGTCGGGTGCGTTACAGCTCGAGCTCGGCGAGCGCGGCCCAGCGGGGATCGGGTTCGCTCACGGCACAGTCACAGCGGGTCTCGTTGCGGTCGGCGCCACAGCGCCCGCAGATCCCGAGGCAATCGTCCCGACACAGGGGGGCGGTGGGCAGCTCCGGGAGGATCGCGTCGCGCAGCGCCGGTTCGAGGTCGACGACGTCGTCGGCGAGCAGGTAGGTCTCGCCCTCGAGCGGCTTGCGCTCGTAGAGCTCCCGCACGACGACGCCGAACGGCTGCGTGAGCTCGCGTAGACACCGGCTGCAACTCGCGCGCCACGTTCCGCGCACGTCGCCGTGCACGACGATCCCGTCCGCGACGTGCTCGAAGACGACGTCGACGGTCACCGGGTCGCCGGTGTCGAGGCGCGCCGCGCTGCCGGCAAAGTCCGGCAGCGTCGTCTCGAGCCGCACGGATCGCCGCGCCCCCGGCTGGTGGAGCAGGTCAGCGACATTGATGCGCAATTCGGTCATGTTGGCGGACCCCGGCTCGGGGTCTCGAACGTGCAGGGGCGGGTGGCCACGACCCGGCGTACGGGAGACCCGCCAGCCCCCAGTCCGGGCGCGCCGATCTTACCAGCACCTGCCGGTTTTCCATGTTCTGGCAGAGCGTCACCCGCCCGTGATCGGGCGATCGCGCCTATTCGGGAGCTTGGTCCTGGTCGAAGAAGGCGGCGTCCCCCTCGTCGCCCAGGTCGAGCTCGGGCTCCGTGATCACCTGGAGACGCTCCCGCCCCCGCTGCACCGCCTGCATCGTGCGCTCGAGCACCACCTCGAACGCGGCGAGCTTCTGGTCGACGTAGTCCTCGGCCTCGTGGCGCATCTGGCGGGCCTGCGCCTCGGCGGTGTCGACCGCCTGCTGGGCCACCCGCCGCGCCTCGCGCACGACCTCGGTGCGCTCGACCATCCGCTCGGCCTGGGTCCGGCCCGTCTCCACGATGTCGTCGGCGTCGCGCCGGGCCTGACCGAGGAACTCCTCGCGTTCCTTGAGCAGCCACCGCGCCTGGCGCAGCTCGGCCGGCAGGCCGTGGATCGCGTCGTCGACGAGCTCGAGCAGCTCGTCGCGGTTGACGAGGACCGACGCCGACATCGGCATCGACCGTCCGTTCTCCACCAGCTCGCGCAGTCGGAGCAGCAGCGTCTCGGTGTCGTAGTGCTCCTGGTGCTCCTGGTGCCCCTGGTCCGCGTGGTCGACTGCGTGGTCGTGCTGGGTCATCCGCCTGCTCCGAATCGCTCGGTCAACCGCTTCGCCACCATCGGCGGCACCATGCTCGACACGTCGCCGCCGAACCTGGCGACCTCCCGCACGAGGCTCGACGACAGGAACGAGTGGCGCGGGCTCGTCGAGATGAAGAACGTGTCGATGCCGGAGAGCCGTTGGTTCATCTGGGCCATCTGCAATTCGTAGTCGAAGTCCGACACCGCGCGTAACCCCTTGACGATCGCCTCGGCGCCGTGCTCCTTCGCGAAGTCCACCAGGAGGCCCTTGAAGAACTCGATCCGCACGTTGGCGAGGTGCGCGGTGACCTCACGCAGCATCTCCTGGCGCTCCTCGAGCGGGAACAACGACTGCGCCTTCTGGGGATTGCGGATCACCGCGACGATCACGTGATCGAAGTGGCGTGCGGTCCGCTCGATGATGTCGAGATGGCCGAGGGTCACGGGATCGAAGGATCCCGGGCACAGCGCTGTCGCCACGCGGGTGAGCTCCCTGTCGGATTGCGGTCAGGACGGGCCGGCCGGATCGGTCGTGGCCGTCGACCGGGGGGACGCGAACAGGACGACAGTATCGCCGTAGGACCGCTCCCGGGCCAGTGCCAGCCCCGGGGGCCAGGCGAGCGTGCCGCCCGCGGGCCGTTCCACCACGACGGTCGCGGGGGGTGCGAGCCAGCCGTCGGACACGAGCAGCCCGAGGACACGGGTCACCTCGTCGTCGGGCGTGTCGTAGGGCGGGTCGAGGAACACGACGTCGAACGGGGCCCCGGACGGCAACGGTCCCCGCAGGAAGTCGGCGACGTCGGCGCGCCGGGCTCGGGCCCGTTCGGCAAGCTGGGTGTGCCCGAGGTTCCGCTCGATCGCGTCGATCGCCACCGGGTCGTCGTCGACGAGGAGCGCACGCCCGGCTCCCCGCGACAGCGCCTCGATCGCAAGCGCACCGCTCCCGGCGTAGAGGTCGAGCACGGTGGCACCCTCGAGCGTGTCGGGGCCGAGGGACGCGAACACGCTCTCCTTGACGCGGTCGGTCGTCGGCCGGGTGCGGGCACCCTTGGGCGCGACGAGCCGCAACCCGCCCGCGCTGCCCGCGATCACCCGCAACCCCCGTGCCATTCGCTGACCCCCAACCCTCGTTCTTTCGATGGTTTCCCCGAATTATTGGGGGATTCCATCGAAAGAACGCGCAACGAGGGGCGGCCCGGGGGCCGCCCCTCGTCCGGTCCATCCGCCCGGCTACTGCATCTCGGCGCCCGGCTACTGCTTCTCGGTCCAGGTGAAGACGTCCGAGATCGGGTTCGCCTCGCCCGAGCCGAAGTTGTAGAGCGTCGACGTGAAGGCGACCTTCTTCCCGTCACCGTCGATCGCCGGCGCCTGGCTCGTCGCCAGCCTGTTTGCCGCGTTGTCGAGGTGGGCTGTGATCCAGGTGACCTTGCCGCTCTGGCGATCCAACCGGTAGATCTCCGGCTGGTCGGTCGGCTCCCACACCGAGTACTCGTGGGCGCCCGTGCCGTATGTGACGTGACGGGCCTTGGCGCTGAAGGCAACGTAGCGACCGTCACCGCTCAGCACCGTGGAGCCGGTCGGCGACAAGGCGGCAATCTGCGACGTCGTTCCGCTTAGCCGGTCCAAGACCTCGACCGTGAAGTAGTCGTACCGGTCGTGGGCGTACGAGACGAGCCGGCCCTCCGCGCTGACGGAGGGTCCCGAGAACGTCTCACCGGTTGCGGAGACCTGATCGACGTGGCCCGTCGAGCGGTCGAGGATCGCGATCCCGTCGCCGGTCACGTACGCGACCACGGTCCCATCGGCACTGATGGCGGCGCGGTCCGGGACGTGCGCGTGGTCCCCGCCTTCCCAACTGCCGAGAGCCGCGAGATGCACGGTCCGCTCCGCAACGAGATCACGGAGGTAGAGCTCCTCGAGCTCTGGTGCCTTCCCGGCGCCACCCAGGTGCGGCGTGTCGGACACGAACGCCACGTACCGGCCGTCCGCGCTGATCGCCGGCCGGTGGCTCCCCGCACGCATCGTGCCCGGGACGAGCTCGGAGCCGTCGTCGGCGACGCTGACCCTGGCCGTCGTGTTCGTCTGCCGGTCTCGCACGAACACGTCGCTCACGCCGTTCGTGTCACCGGCGACGAGGTTGGACGCCGTCGACTCGAACGCCACGTACCGACCGTCCGCGCTCGTCGACGGCCACGAGCTGTCGCCGTTCGCCTGCGTCCCGTCCGATGCGAGGCTCACGCGTTCCGTCACCGGCCTCCGACCCAACGCCGATGCCGACGTCGCCTCGCGCGCGAACACGTCCTTGACGCCGTTGGTATCGCCGGACAAGAGGTTCGTGGCGTTGGATTCGAACACCACGAACCGACCGTCTGCGCTGATGGCCGGGTGCGCGTAGCTCTCCGTGCCGTTGGCACGCGTGCCGTCGGTCGCCACGCTCACCCGCTCGATCCCGCACCCGCTCGCCACGATCGCCAGCAACCCGAAGGTACCGGCGACTCGCATCACGTCCCTGCGTCGCATCTCTCCTGCTCCTCGCTCGTCGCCCGGCACCTCCGGGTCCGACGAGTGCTACGCGTGAGCGAGCCACCGCGTTGACATCCCCCTCCCACCCTCTTCGTTCTTTCGATGATTTCCCCGAACTATTGGGGGATTCCATCGAAAGAACGCGGGGGGTGTGGTGGACGCGGCGTCAGCTCTTGAACAGGAACTCGACGTCGTCGCCGAGGAGGTCCTCGACCTCTTCGCGCAGCTGCGGATGATCGTCGAGCCGGGGATCGGCGCCGAGGATGGCCTCGGCCACCCGGCGCGTCTCCACCACGACCGCCTCGTCGCGGGGGATCCGCCCCAGCTTCAGGTCCGTGAAGCCCGACTGGCGCTCGCCGAACACCGCACCCGAGCCGCGGATCTCGAGGTCCTTCTCCGCGAGCAGGAAGCCGTCGGTCGAAGCCGCCATGGCCTCCATCCGCGCGGCAGCGTCGTCGGTCGATGGGTCGGCGACGAGGAAGCAGTAGGACTGCTCGGCGCCCCGCCCCACCCGGCCGCGGAGCTGGTGGAGCTGCGACAGCCCGAAGCGGTCGGCGTCCTCCACGATCATGACCGTCGCGTTCGGCACGTCGACCCCGACCTCGATCACGGTCGTCGCCACGAGCACGTCGATCGCGCCGTCGCGGAACGCCGCCATCACCGGCTCCTTCTCCGAGGCCTTGAGCTGCCCGTGCAGCAGACCCAGCTGCAACCCGGCGAGCTCCTCGGCCTCCAGGCGCTCGAGCTCCTCGGTCGCCGCCTTCGCCGCGGTTCGCTCCGAACCCTCCACCAACGGGCACACCACGTAGGCCTGGCGCCCGGCGTCGACCTCCTCGCGCAGCCGTTCGTAGGCGGGGCCGCGGTCGAGCGGCCCGGTGCCGACGACCTCGGTTCGGATGGGCGTCCGGCCGGGCGGCATCTCGCGCAGCTCCGACTTGTCGAGGTCCCCGTAGATCAGCATCGCCGCGGTGCGCGGGATCGGGGTCGCGGTCATCACCAGCACGTCGGGCTCGTCGCCCTTGCCGCGCAGCAACGCGCGCTGCTCGACGCCGAACCGGTGCTGTTCGTCGATGACCGCGAGCCCGAGCCGCGTGAACTCGGCGTCGCCGTACAGGAGCGCGTGCGTGCCGACCAGGATGTCGAGCTCGCCGGCCGCCAGCTCCGCGGCGATCTGGCGGCGCTCCGCGGCCTTCGTGCGGTTGGTGAGCAGCCGGACCCGCACCGGCCGTTCCGAGAACAGCGCGTCGGGCGACCCGACCGTCAGGCCGTCGAGCATCCGGACGCTGCCGAGGTAGTGCTGTTCGGCCAGCACCTCGGTCGGCGCCATGAACGCGCCCTGGTACCCGCCCTGCACCGCCATCAGCAACGCGCTCAGCGCCACCACCGTCTTGCCCGAGCCGACGTCGCCCTGCAACAAGCGGTGCATCGGCGCCGGTGACGCCAGGTCGCGCGCGATCTCCGCGATGGCGCGGCGCTGGTCGCGCGTCAACGGGAACGGGAGGCGGGCGTGGAACTGTTCGACGAGCGGGCCGTCGACCGCGTGGCGGATCCCGGCCTGCTCGGCCTCGATCGCGCGCTTGCGGGCCACCAGACCGAGCTGCATGCGCAGGAACTCGTCGAAGATCAGTCGCTTCGCGGCGCGTCGATGATCCGCCTCCGACTCCGGCCGGTGGATCCCCCAGTACGCGGTGTTCCGGTCGACGAGCCCGAGCTCGCGCACCGACGACGGTTCCAGCGGATCGGCGAGGCCACGCGCCTTCGTCCTCTCGAGGCATGCCTGCACCAGCTTCGCGAGCTGCCAGGTGAAGACCTCGGCCTTCCCCGACTGCGGGTAGATCGGCACGATCACGCCGGTCTTCTCGCCCAGGTGGCCGACGATGTCGACCACCGGGTTCGTCATCTGCCGGCGCCCACGGTACGACTCGACCTTGCCGAAGAACGCGGCCTCGGTCCCGACCGGGAGCTGCTTCTCTCGCCACGCCTGGTTGAAGAACGTGAGCGCGAGGAACGAGGTGCCGTCGTACACCTGCGCCTCGACGATCACCCGACCGTTGCGTCCGCGCCGGCCCGAGATCTTCCTGACCTCGGCGAAGACCGTGGCCTCCTCGCCGATCGCGAGACCCGCGATGTCCGCCTGCTTGGTGCGGTCGAGGTACCGGCGCGGGTAGTGCTGGAGCAGGTCGAGGACGGTCCTGATGCCCATGAGCTCGAGCCGCTCCTCGAGCGCCGGGCCGACGGCCTTCAGCTCGCGGACCTCGTGGCCGCGCAGCTCGTGCAGGGTGAGACCGGCCGCGGCGGTCAGCTACTCGACCCCGATGAGATACGGGTAGAGGGGCTGGCCGCCGTCGTGCAGCTCGATCTCCACCTCCGGGTGGGTGAACGCGAGGTGTTCCTCGAGGCGGGCGGTGTCGGCCGATCGGGCGTCGGAGCCGAGCAGCACGGTGACGATCTCGCTGTCGCCGTTCACGAGATTGTCGACGAGCGCGATCGCCGCGTCGGCCGCGGACGACGCGGTCGCCTGGATCCCGGAGCGATCGAGCGCGATCCAGTCGCCCTGCTTGATCGGCCCGCATTCGGCGACGCTGTCGCGCACGGCCTGCGTGACCTCGCCCGGGTGGACCCGGTCGATGGCTTCCTGCATCCGGGCCGCGTTGGCGTCGATCGACGCGTCGGGGTCGTAGGGAACCAGCGCGGCCAGGGCCTCGACGACCGAGGTGGTCGGCACGATCTCCACGCGGCGGTCCGTGAGCTCGCTCACCTGGCGGGCCACCGGGATGATGTTCTTGTTGTTGGGCAGCACGATCACGGCCTCGGACGGGCACGCCTTCACCGCGTCGAGGATCTGCGCGGTCGACGGGTTCATCGACTGGCCTCCCGCCACGATCGCGTGCACGCCCATGCTCGAGAGCAGCCGGCGGATGCCGTCGCCCACACCGACCGCCACGACCGCGGTCTCGACCTCGACCGCCGCGGCCGGCACCTCGACGTGAGTCATGCACGCCTGTTCGCTGACCCAGCCGCGCTCCTGCTCCACCTGCTCGAAGAGGTCGGTCACCCGGATCTTGGTGGGACGCCCGGCGTCGATGCCGACCTCGACCGCGGCGCCGATGTCGTTCGTGTGCACGTGGCAGTTCCAGAGCCCGTCGCCGCCGACCACCACGATCGAGTCGCCGATCGCACCCCAGGCCGCCTTGAAACCGGGGATGGTCGCGTCGGGCGCGTGCAGGAGGTACATGACCTCGTAGCGCAGGCCCGAGACGTCCTCGCCGCGCAGGTGCGCCTCCACCACGGCGGGCGTGGCGAACACCTCGGGCTCGGGGATCGGCCGGCCGTCGACGACCTCGAGGAACGCGTCGAGCAGCAACGTGAACCCGCGGCCCCCGGCGTCGACGACGCCGGCCTCCTTGAGCACCGGGAGCAGCTCGGGCGTCTCGTCGACGGCCTGGCGCGCGGCGCGGCTCGCGTGGTCGAGCGCACTGACGAGCGAGCCGGTGAAGTTGACCTCGGCCGCCTCGGCCGCGCTGCGCGCGACGGTGAGGATCGTCCCCTCGACGGGACGCATCACGGCCTGGTACGCGGCGTCGCTCGCCCTGCGCAGCCCGGTCACGAGGTCCGCCGCGCCGACGTCGTCGTGCCCGCGGAACGAATCCGAGAGGCCACGGAGGATCTGCGAGAGGATGACGCCCGAGTTGCCGCGGGCACCCATGAGCGAACCGTGCGAGACCGCCGTGCACACGTCTTCCATCGAATCGGCCGTACCGAGCTCGTGGCACACGGACTCGAGCGTCAGCGCCATGTTCGTGCCGGTGTCGCCGTCGGGCACCGGGTACACGTTGAGGCGGTTGAGCTCCTCCTGGTGGGCGCGGAGCGCGTCGCGGTAGCGGGTGACCACCGTGCGGAAGTCCACGGCGGTCAGACGGTCGAGGGCAGGCATCCCGTGGATCGTATCGCCCGCCCGGCCCGAGCCGGGCCCCTTCGCCGGCTGCTGCTAACCTCTGGCGGTTCTCGAGTCCCACGAGCCCACGAGGTCGAGGTCGTCCCATGGCATCGGTTTGCGAGGTGTGCGGCAAGTCGCCGCAGTTCGGCATGCGCCTCAGCCACTCGCACCGGCGGACCAAGCGGCGTTGGAACCCCAACGTGCAGCGGGTCCGCGCCGTGGTGAACGGCGCCCCGCGTCGCCTCCACGTGTGCACGGCCTGCCTGAAGGCGGGCAAGGTCCAGAAGCCCTGACGATGCAGGGCGTCGTCCGCACGTTCGACCCGCAGACCTCCGAGGGCATCGTGGTGCGCGACACGGACCGCGTCGAGTACCCGCTGGCCCCGAACGCGCTCGAGGGGTCGCTCTTCGTCACGCTGCGCCAGGGCCAACGCGTCGTCTTCGAGCTCGACGACGCGGACCGCGCCACCGCGATCCGGACCGGCGCCGAGCGCGACCTCGGCCTGCCGAACGCCCGCGTCTGAGCGCTCGCGTCAGCGGCGGCGTCCGGTCACCAGCCCGTACGCGAACAGCAGGGCGCTCGCGCCCACGAACGCGACCAGGAGCGACCGCAGGCTGAAGTCGTTGACGCCCTCGTCTCCCGCGGCCTTGAACAGGACGCCCCCGAGGAGTGCTCCGGCGATGCCGATCAGGATCGTCCCGAGGCAGCCCGCGCCGCGCTGACCGGTGACGCCTTTGGCGAGCGCGCCGGCGAGGAACCCGAGGACGATCCACGACAACCAGCTCACCGTCTCACCCTCACCTGGCCGACCCTCATGTGGCCGACCCTATCCCGGGCCGGTCTGCCGGTTCGGGAGCACTTCGGGGCCACCGGTACCATTCCGCGATCCCCGTCGAAGGAGTCGACCGTGTCGTTCGCCACCGCGCACGCCCCCACCGACAACAAGAAGCTGCTGGAGTGGGTCGAGGAGATGGCTGCGCTCGCCGAACCGGCTGCGGTGCACTGGTGCGACGGCTCGGAAGCGGAGTACCGGCAGCTCGTCGACCAGCTCGTGGACGCCGGCACCTTCACGCCGCTCGACGCGGCGAAGCGGCCCGGCTCCTTCTGGGCGCGGTCGGACCCGAGCGACGTCGCCCGGGTCGAGGACCGCACCTTCATCTGCTCCGAGCACCAGGACGGCGCCGGTCCCACCAACAACTGGGTCGCACCCGCCGAGATGCGCGCCAACCTCGACCGGCTCTTCCGCGGCTGCATGCGCGGCCGCACGATGTACGTCGTGCCGTTCAGCATGGGTCCGCTCGGCTCGAAGCTGTCGTACATCGGTGTGGAGATCACCGACTCGCCGTACGTCGTGGCGAGCATGCGCTCGATGACGCGCATGGGCAAGGGCGCGCTCGACGTGCTGGGAGCCAAGGGCGAGTTCGTGCCCTGCATGCACTCGCTCGGCGCGCCGCTCACCGAGGGCGGGGCCGACGTGCCCTGGCCCTGCAACGCGGAGGAGAAGTGGATCGTGCACTTCCCCGAGACGCGTGAGATCTGGTCGTACGGGTCGGGGTACGGCGGCAACGCGCTGCTGGGCAAGAAGTGCTTCGCGTTGCGCATCGCGTCGGTGATCGCCCGCGACGAAGGCTGGCTCGCGGAGCACATGCTCATCCTCAAGCTCACGGGGCCCCAGGGGCGCGTGCGCTACGTGGCCGCCGCGTTCCCGTCGGCGTGCGGCAAGACGAACCTCGCCATGCTCGTGCCGACGGTCGCGGGCTTCGAGGTCGAGTGCATCGGCGACGACATCGCGTGGATGAAGTTCGGGGCCGACGGCCGCCTGTACGCGATCAACCCCGAGTTCGGGTTCTTCGGCGTCGCGCCCGGCACCAACATGGAGACCAACCCGAACGCGATGCGCACGATCACGAAGAACACGGTGTTCACCAACACTGCGCTCACCGACGACGGCGACGTGTGGTGGGAGGGAATGGACGGCGAGCCACCCGCTCACCTGGTCGACTGGAAGGGCAACGACTGGACGCCCGGCTCCGGCACCGACGCGGCCCACCCCAACTCGCGGTTCTGCACGCCCGCGGCGCAGTGCCCGGTGATCGCACCCGAGTGGGAGGACCCGGCCGGGGTGCCGATCTCGGCGATCCTGTTCGGCGGGCGGCGGGCGAGCACCATCCCGCTCGTGTACGAGTCGCGCAGCTGGACGCACGGCGTCTTCGTCGGCGCCACCATGGGCTCCGAGAAGACGGCCGCGGCGATCGGAACCGTCGGCGCGCTACGGCGCGACCCGTTCGCGATGCTCCCGTTCTGCGGCTACCACATGGGCGACTACTTCGCCCACTGGCTGACCGTCGGCAAACGCGCCGACGCCGACAAGCTGCCCCGGATCTTCGGCGTCAACTGGTTCCGCAAGAGCGCCGACGGCAAGTTCCTCTGGCCCGGGTACGGCGAGAACTCGCGCGTCCTGAAGTGGGTGTTCCAGCGGGTCGAGGGCGACATCCACGCGCACGACACCGCCATCGGCCTGGTGCCCAACGCCGGCGACCTCGACGTCGAGGGCCTCGAGGTCGCGTTCGAGGATCTCGCGGCGGCCGTGCACGTCGATGCCGACGAGTGGAAGCGGGAGCTCGCCCTGATCGACGAGCACTTCGACGAGTTCGGCGACCGGCTGCCCGCCGCCCTACGCACGGAGCTCGCCGACCTCAAGGCCCGCTTCGGCGCCGGCTGAGAACCCGAGCGGATAGGTGGCGTTGGTGGATCGGCGTGTCGTTGGTACCGCTGGCAAGGACGCACGACGAAGGCGCAGCTGAAGCTGCGTCGAGGAGGAGGACGCCGTCCAGCGGTGCCACTGGCCGGCGAGGCACGACGTTCACCTATCCGCTCGGGTTCTGGGCGCGGTCCGTCTACGATGCCGGCGAACGCTTCCGAGGAGGTCGTGCATGTCGGTCGCCGCGTACATCCTGATCCAGACCGAGGTCGGCCGGGCGTCGTCGGTCGCCGAGGCGGTACGAACGATCGCCGGCGTGGTCGCGGCCGACGACGTGACCGGTCCCTACGACGTGATCGTCCGGGCCGAGTCCCCGACGATGGACGACCTCGGCAAGATGGTCGTGTCGCAGATCCAGGCCGTGGAGGGGATCACCCGGACCCTCACGTGCCCCGTCGTCCACCTGTAGACGCTCACCTGGAACAGCTCAGCGCGCCCGCCCGGCTCGGCGTGACCGCTCACCGCGCCCGGGATCACCCGCCTTCGCACGCGTCGCCACGACGAGGACGATCAGCACCAGCGGCACGAGGTACAGCGGCCACCAGAAATACACGGGCGTGACCAGGGAGACTACGAGTAGGGCAACGGCCCAGGCCGTCCGTCGCGCCCGCATGGCGAATGAAGCCCCGACGGCGGCGAGCGGCCCGACGATGCTCGCGGTGAGCACGAGTCCCCGACCGCTCGGAGTGCTTTCGGGTATTGCCGGCAACGCGACCCATGCACCGGCCACCGCCCACCCCAACGCGACGAACGCAAGCACACGCTCAAGCTCCGTTTGGCGCTTCGTGGAGCGCATCGGTACGCCCGTCTCCGCAGTCATCGCGCCGCTCCCGCGGCGCGCCCCGGCCGCAAGTGATTCCACCGACGATGCCAGTCTCCCAAACCCGTCGGTGTCACGCGGTCCAGCACTCGAGCCTCGTCCTCGCGAGCAACGCCGACCCTGCGCACGAGAACCACTGCGCCCCTTCGAACCCACGCGACGAGGTGCGCCTCCGGGACAGAGCTCGTCCCCCGATCTCGTCGAAGGCCTTTGTCGCGAAGCGGTGAGCACCAACGGGCTGCCGGGCCTTTGTGTGCGCGCCGTACCACCAGTCGAGGATCCCGAGGTCGCCCGCACTCGTCGAGAAGGTGCCGATCACTACCGACCGCTGGTACGCGGTGCCTGGGTCTGCACTCGACTCGCCCGTGTACGAGGTGGCATAGCACGTGCGCCGATGGGCATCGGCAGTGAGCCAACCCCCGAGATGCAGGAGTGTTGCTGATGGCCGATCCGTCGTGCGTCCTCTTTGAGCAGCCGGTCCAGGGCGGCTGGGGGGCTCGCCGCGATCGCCAGGAGAGCACGGCGCGAGATGCAACGGCTCGCGACGAGCTGCTCCCGTCCCCCGACGATCGAGGTAACGACGCCGTGCAAGCTGCGTGGACCGATATCGACCACAGTAGACCCCTTCGACCTGTTCCCCGGTTCTGCGGACGGCTGCCTTCGTGTGAGCACGGCCAGATCCGCGCCGCGCGGGATGCGAGCCGACGGTTGATCCGACTCGGTGAAGGCGTAGAGGGATAGCGAGAACTCGAGAGACGGTTCGGGGTAGTCGTCCGGGAACTGCACTGCGCCCGCCGGTTCGAGGCCTCTTGGGACCTTCCGGAGAGTCAGTGGCGCCAACCCGGGCGATGCCTTCGCATGGCCCGGTGACCGCCTGGCGCAGCGCGGTCCGCCAGCCAACCGGTCATCGGTCCGATGCCGATGACGGCCGCCACCAAGGCCGCCGCGTGCCTCACCTCGGGTCAGGCCCCCAGGCTCGTGTCCGCCCACTTCTTCGTCGCCATGTGAGTGCCGCTGCACACTCGGCTTTGGCTGAATCGCGCGTCGTAGCTCCCCGTCCAGAACGAGGCACACCGAGCCGATCCAGACCGGCCTCAGCGCGCCCGCCCGGCCCGGGCGCGGCGGCGTTCGTGGCGGGCGAAGGCGAGCGCGATCAGCTCGTCCAGCAGCGCGGCGTAGCTCACGCCCGACAGCTCCCAGAGCTTCGGGTACATGGAGATCGGCGTGAACCCGGGGATGGTGTTCACCTCGTTCACGAGGAACCCGCGGCCGCCTTCCTCGAAGAGGAAGTCGACGCGTGCCATCGCCTCGCACCGGCACGCCTCGAAGGCACGCACCGCCAGCGCCTGCGCCTCCGCGGTCTGCGCGTCGGTCAACGGCGCGGGTGCCCGCAGCTCGGCCGTGCCGTCGAGGTACTTGTCGGCGTACGAGTAGAACTCGGCGCCGGGTACGATCTCACCCGGTACCGACGCGCGGGGCGGGTCGTCGCCGAGGATGCCCACCTCGATCTCCCGCGCGGTCACTCCCTCCTCGACCACGATCCACTCGTCGTACGCGACCGCGAGCGCGATCGCGGCGTCGAGCTCGGCGGTGTCGTGGGCCTTGGAGACGCCGACCGACGAGCCCATGTTCGCCGGCTTCACGAAGCACGGGAACCCGAGCTCGTCGGCCACACGGCGCGCGAACTCGGCCGCGTCGTGGCCGTCGCGGAACTCCACATGGCGCGCCTGCGCGAGCCCGGCGGACGCGAAGGCGCGCTTCATCATCACCTTGTCCATGCCGACGGCCGAGCCCACCACGCCCGAGCCGACGTACGGCAGGCCGGAGAGCTCGAGCAGCCCCTGCACCGTGCCGTCCTCGCCGTACGGGCCGTGGAGCAGCGGTACCACGACGTCGGCCGCGAGCGACTCGCCGAGCGAGCCGGGGCGGCCCGAGTCGACCGTCACGACGTCGCCCGCCACGGGAAGCTCGAGCGGGCCGTCGCCCGCGGTCAGCAGTGCGCGCCCGTCGCGGGCGAGCAGCCACCGCCCGTCGGTCGTGATCCCGACCGGGATCACCTCGTAGCGCGCCGGATCGAGCGCACGTGCGACCGAAGCCGCGCTCACACGCGAGACGTCGTGCTCGGCCGAACGCCCGCCGAAGAGCAACAGGACTCGGATGCGGCCGGCCATCACGTCACCTGCATCAGGTCACCTGCATCACGGCGCGGATCCCGACCCCCATCAGGAACAGGCCGACGAAGCCGTAGAACATCTCGAGCCGGCCCCGCATGGAGTCGCGGTACTGGTACGCGAGGCCGATCGCGATGAACGCGACGAAGCCGTAGAACATGTGGAACCGCGGCACGACCTTGCCGTAGTGCTCCTTGTCGGTCACCAGGATGACGCCCACGAGCACCTGCAACAGCAGCGCCGCTTCGGCGGCGATCGTCGTGTACCACACCCAACGGCCCCGGAGCCTCGGCTGTCGCCAGGCGACGAGCGCGGCAAGCCCGGCAATCGCGTTCGCACCGATGGCGACGTACCCCCAGAAGCGGTGGAAGTGGAACAGGGTGGTGATCGGGGGCTCCTCGGGGGGCCTCGAACAGGCGGACGGCGTGAGTTCTAGCACCAGTGAGCCCCGCTCAACCTGTCGGTCGCGGGTGCCGAGAATCCCCCCAGACCAGCCGGTTCCGCTCCAGCGTCCGGAGGCCCGGTGTGACCGACAAGCCCGAGAGTCACAACAACGTCCTGCGCCTCGCCACCCGCCGCGACCGTGCGAGCGACGTACCGCGCACGCGCCGGGCCGGCAACGTCGTCCTCGCCAACGAGCTCCAGGCGCCGCTCGCGGCGCTGATCCGCACGCTCCAGCGACTCGGGCTCCAGCGGATCACCGGCGCCGACGACCCTTCGCCGAAGCTGACGCAACTCATCGCGCGAGGCCGGGACCTGGCCACGGAGCTCCAGGTGGTGGTCGACGAGATCGTCGGCGTCACCGGCCCGGAGCCCGACGGCGCCGACCGTTCGCAGCAGGAGACCGTCCGCTTCGGCGAGCTGGTGGATTCGGTGCGCACCATCGTCGCCGGCTCGATCGACCTCGAGCGCCTCACGGTCCGTCGCGATCACGACATCGCCATCACGACGAACCCGGGCCGGTTCGTGGATCTGCTCGCCGACGTCCTGCTCGTCGCGTCGAACGAGACCGACGGTCCGCTCGCGATCGTCGCCCGCGCGACGCGCAGCGACATCGAGGTCGTGGTCACGTGGTCCGACGACGTCGAGCACGATCACGGCCGCGCTCCCGAGGAGCTTCCTGCACTCCTGCGATCACGGACGCTGGCCCGCTCCCTCGGCGGAGTCCTCCACGCGACGACGATCGGGAGGGAGACGAGCGTCGTCCTCGTGCTGCCGCAGCAGCGCGCCCGCGACCGCCGTCCGCCGGACGGCCCCGACCGCCCGATCGCCTGACCCACCACCGCCATCCCCTCGTTCTTTCGATGATTTCCCCGGACTATTGGGGGATTCCATCGAAAGAACGCATCTGGGCTGGGGCTAGGGCTGGTCGCGGAGAAACCGTTCGATCTCGGCGACGAGCTCGTCGCCGGTCGGCGCGTCCGGCGCGGACCCCGGGCCCGCGGCATCGAGTGCCTCGACGAGCGCGCGGACGTCGGGGCGCTCCTGGAGGCTCTCGTCGACCCGGTTCGCGTACACCTTGCTCTGCTCGTCGAGCGCGTCGAGGTCGATCGACAGCCCGCCGAGCTCGCGCGCGGACGCCAGCAACGCCCGGATGGCCGGCGGCGACGGACTGCCCGAGACGTAGTGCGGCACCTGGGCCCAGATGCCGTACGCGGGGATGCCCGCGGCACCCAGCGCGAACTGCACGACCGTCTGGAGCCCCGTGGGACCGGTGTAGTCGGGCCGGGTGTCGACCCCGGCCGTTTGCAGCATGGTGTCGCTCGTCGCGGTCAGCAGCACCCCGACGGGCTGATGGTGCGAGACCGGCATCGGGATGCCGCCGAGACCGAGCACCAGCTGGACGCCGAGCCGTTGCGCGACGTCGACGATCGTCGCGGTCGTCTCCCGCCAGCGGATCGACGGCTCGGGCCCCACGCACACGACGACGTCGCGACCCAGGTTGCCGGCGACGAAGTCGATGCTCGGCCACTCGATCGTGCGGGTCACACCGTCGAGCAGGCGGACGGTCGGGCGCGTCTGCTGGAGGTCCGCGAGGTCGTGGAGGTCGAGCCGGGCGAACCGGCGGCCCGACGCGACCTGCTCGAGCATCGCCGCGACGGCCCCGGCGCCGGCCGAGCCCGCGTCGACCCAACCGGTGAGGGCCAGGACCATCACGGGGTCGCGCAGTTCGGGCCAGCGGTCGACGTCGAGCACGGCCCCACTGTAGGAGGCACGACGTTCACCTGACCGCTCGGGTTCTAGAGTTCCGGCCATGACGCTTCGATTCGGGGTGCACACCGGCCTGGCCCGCACGTCGGTCGACGAGCTCCGGGGCCTGTGGCGCCGGGCCGAGGAGGCGGGCTTCGACTGGATCTCGATCTGGGACCACTTCTACGCCGCCGACGGATCGGGCGATCCCCTGTGTCTCGAAGCGGTGAGCATGCACGCCGCGCTCGCCCTGACCACGAGCCGGGTGCGCTGCGGAAGCCTCGTCTACTCGGTCGGGTATCGCCACCCGGCGGTCCTCGCCAACGCCGCGGCCACGCTCGACCACCTCTCGGGCGGCCGGGTGACGCTGGGTCTCGGCGCCGGGTGGCTCGACGCCGAGTACCGCGCCTACGGCCTCCCGTTCCCGCCCGCACCGGTACGCCTCCGCCAGCTCGAAGAGGGCATCCGGTGCGTGCGGGCGCTGCTCGACGAGGAGGTCACGTCGTTCGCGGGCGAGCACTTCTCGCTCGTGGACGCCAAGTGCGAGCCCAAGCCGGTCCAGGAGCGGTTGCCGATCTGGATCGGCGGCGGCGGCGAGCGCGTCACCCTGCGCATCGCGGCGCAGCACGCCGACGGCTGGAACGTGCCGTTCGTCGACGCCGAAACCTACCGGCGCAAGGTCGCCGTGCTGCACGAGCACTGCGAGCGCCTCGGCCGCGACCCGGCGACGATCGCCAGGTCGGTGAACCTGGCCCTGGCGTGGGACGAGGAAGACCTGCAACGGCAGTTCGCCGACATGGCCGACCTCGTACGGCCCAGCGTGCTCACGGGGAGCACCCAGGAGGTCGTCGACCGGGTGGGCGCGTACCGCGACGCCGGCGCGGCACAGGTCAACGTCGCCCTGCGCGCGCCCTTCGACGCCGACGGCATGGAGCGATTCGCGGCCGAGGTCGTCCCGGCGTTCGCGTGACCGCGATGACCGGTGGCGAGCTCCGCTTCGATCCGCTCGTCCGCGAGTGGGTGACGATCGTCGGGCACCGCCAGGCGCGGCCGAACCTCCCCGACGCCGGCTGCCCGCTCTGCATCGGCGGCCTCGAGGCACCCGAGCCGTACGTGGTGAGGGCGTTCGAGAACCGCTGGCCCGCGTACACCGCGGGGGAACCGCTCGACGCCGACGCCGCGCTCGCCGCCGGCACGGGCTTCACCGCGCTGCCTGCACGCGGCGCGGCCGAGATGGTCCTCTACACCCCGCGGCACGACGCGACGATGGCATCGCTCGGGGTCGACGGCGTGCGCAAGGTCGTCGACCTCTGGGCGGACCGGACGGCCGCGCTGCTCGCGCGACCCGAGATCGAGTACGTGCTCGTGTTCGAGAACCGCGGCCGGATGGTCGGCGCCACCCTCGATCACCCGCACGGGCAGATCTACGCCTTCCCGTTCGTCCCGCCGGTCCCCCGCCGCGAGGCGGAGGTGGCAACCGAGCACGGCTGCCCGCTGTGCACCGAGGTGCCGAGGGAGGCCGCGGCCGGCGATCGTGTCGTGCGCGACGACGGAGACTGGGTCGCGTACGTGCCCTTCGCGTCGGCGTGGCCGTACGGGCTCCTGGTCGCGCCGCGCTCGCACACGGGCGACCTGCCGGCACTGCACGCAACCGGCCGCGACCGTCTGGCCGCCGCGCTGGTCGACGTGCTCGCGCGCTACGACCGGTTGTTCGGCGAGCCGTTCCCGTACATGCTCTGGATCCACCAGGGCGTCCATCTCCACCTGCACCTCGCGCCGCCACTGCGGACGCCGGACGTCATGCGGTACGTCGCGGCCGGTGAGCTCGGCAGCGGCACGATGTCGAACCCGGTCGTCCCCGAGGCCGCGGCCGCGGCCCTGCGCGACGCGTGAGTGAGCGTGGCGAGGCGGGTATCCCGCCGAGCAGCGAGCGGGGCCCAGCGGCCCGGCGCCGCAGGCGCCAAGAGCGGCAAACATGACCCCGGTGACCGGGCTCGTCGTCGGCGCGCCCGGGCGCGTGAACCTCATCGGCGACCACACCGACTACAACGAGGGCTTCGTGTTCCCGATGGCGATCGACCGCGAGTGCCGGGTCGAGCGCAACGACCGCGCCGGGGGACGGCTCGTCGCGCGATCGGGCGAAGTGGGCGGCACGGTCGAGCTCGCCGTCGCCGACCTGGCTGCGGGAACGGTCGACCCACGCGAGGTCGAGCCCGCATGGGGCAGGTTCGTGGCCGGCGTGGCCCGCGCGGTCGTCGAACGCGGCGCACGACCCCACGGCCTCGAGCTCGCCATCTCGTCGACCGTTCCCACCGGCTCGGGGCTCTCGTCGAGCTCGGCGCTGTCGGTCGCGCTGACGCTCTCGCTCGCCCGGGCCTGGGAGCTCGAGCTCGACGGCCGCGACGCCGCCCGCACCGCTCTGGCCGGCGAGGTCCACGCGACCGGGGTGCCGGGCGGGCTCATGGACCAGCTCACGTCGTTGTTCGGCCGTCGCGGCCACGCGCTGCTCATCGACTGCCGGGACCTCGCCATCGAACCGGTACCGCTGCCCGACGACATCGGCGTGCTCGTCGTGCACTCCGGCGTGGCCCGCACGCTCGCCGGGAGCGCGTACGCGCAGCGGCGCGCCGAGTGCGAGGCGATCGCAGCCGAGCTCGGCGTGCCGTCCCTGCGCGACGCGACGCCCGGGCAGGTCGCGCGTCTCCCCCGGGCGCGCCACGTGGTCTCGGAGAACCGGCGGGTGCTCGACTTCGTCGCCGCCCTCCGCGCCCATGACCCGGTCGCGCTCGGTGCGCTGCTGCTCGAGAGCCATGCCAGCCTCCGCGACGACTACGAGGTCTCGATCCCCGAGCTCGACGCGTTGGTCGACGCGCTCGTCGGCGCCGGGGCCTACGGCGCCCGGCTCACCGGCGCCGGCTTCGGGGGCTGCGTCGTCGCGCTGGGCCCCGCGCCCGACCTCCACACGATCGCCGCTACCGCGACGAGCCGCTACCGGGCGGCGACGAACCGCGAACCGGCTGCGTTCGTCTGCCGCGCGGTCGACGGTGCCGGCCCGCGGATGTCGTAGCCTCCCCCCGAGGGAGGCACGATGACCCGCAGGATCGACAACGGCTCCGTCGTCGTGACGCTCGAGAACGGCTCGTGGACCGCCGAGTGGCCCGCGGCACGCATCACCGCGGGACCGTTCGAGGCGCAGATCGAGCTGACGGGTCGCACGCTCGAGAGCCACGGATTCGGTGCCTGGGCCATCGACGCCGGCGACGCGTTCGGCCGGGCCGGCGCGTGGGCGCGATGGCTGCCCACCCGCGACGGCCCGACGATCTCCGTCCACCTCCCGTCGGAGGGGCCGGTGCTCGTGGTCGAGGCGTCCTACCGGGCCCGCACCGACCAACGCTTCGGACGCATCGTGCCGCTGCTCGGGAGCGTGACGCTCGCCTCCCGCGCCCGGCTCGTGAACGGCTACGACTCGTGGTCCTGGTCGGGGGTGCGCCCGGCCAAGGGCGCGGCGGTGTCGTACTGGAACACGGCCCTCGTCGACACCAACGACCACGTGCTCGCGGTGCAGGCGCTCGACGCGGACCGGCTCTGCACCCGCATCGAGTCGGCGGGCCACGCGCTTCGCGTCGACTGCGGCGCCACGCCCCCGCTCGAGCCGGTCGAGGGGACATGGGGCCACACCGTCGCACTGCCGCCGGATCTCGGCATCCCGCTCCCGGCCGGCACCGAGGAGCGCAGCCCACCCATCGCCGTCACCGCCGGCATCGACCCGATCGGCGTCGTCGACGAGCTCGCCGGCCTCGCCGGTCGGCAGTGCCACGCGCGGCCGTGGCGTGGCGCGCCGATCAACGGATGGGAGAGCTGGTACCACTACGGA
The DNA here is from genome assembly GCA_046331155.1 of Acidimicrobiia bacterium. Classification (GTDB taxonomy): domain Bacteria; phylum Actinomycetota; class Acidimicrobiia; order IMCC26256; family CAWATG01; genus JAXLRK01. The sequence continues at coordinate 1,435,609 of JAXLRK010000001.1, read as the reverse complement.
CTCCTGGACGTCGATCCCCAGGTCGTGCTGGCCAACGCCAAGGCGCTGCGCGAGTGGTTCCCCGCCCCGTCTCCCTGCAACCTCGTGCAGGTCGACGACGGCTGGCAGGTCACCTACGGCTCCTGGGTTCCGAACGACCGGTTCCCGTCCGACCTCCGTCTGATCGTCCGCGACCTCGAGGCGCTCGGGTGTCGCACCGGGTTGTGGCTCGCTCCGTTCATGGTGCAACCGAACGGTCCCGGGATCGGGACCGAGCACGTGGACTGGTGCGTCCGCGGGCCCGACGGACAGCCGGCCGTCGACCGGTTGGGCCGCTGGGCCCTCGACGCCTCCAACCCCGCCGTCGTCGAGGAGCTCCGGCGGCTCGGCGAACGGGTGCGCGGCTGGGAGGTGGCGATGGTGAAGCTGGACTTCCTCTACCTCGGCGCGATCGAAGGCGATCGCACCGATCCCCGCGCGACGGGGACGGAATCGCTCCGGCGCGGGCTCGAGGCCTTCGTCGAGGGGATCGGACCCGACGTCTACGTGCTCGGCTGCGGCATGCCGATGCTGCCCGGCGTCGGCCTGTGCCACGGCAATCGCGTCGGCCACGACCTCGCCATCCCGGTCCGCATGCGCGAGCTCGGCCAGCCGCGGCCGGGGTGGCGCGCCGTCGACGGCATCCGCCCCCAGGCGCGCAACGTCGCGGCGCGCTTCGCGCTCCGTCGCTGGTACGGCTGCGATCCCGACGTGGTCATGGCGTGGAACGACGGCACGGACCCGGCCGGGTTCTCGGCCGACGAGACGCGTTCGCTCGCCACGATCGCCGCCATGACCGGCGGCCCGTTCCTCCTGGCCGACGACCTCGCCGCGCTGCCCGCCGGGTCACGGGCGGTCCTCGCCCACGGCGCGCTGCACGAGCTCGCGAACGGGCCCGGCTTCCTGCCGATGGACCTCTTCGCGCACGGCGAGCGCCCGGCCGTCGAGCAGTACTTCGTGGACGCCGAGTCGATCCCGTCGGTATGGCGTGCCGAACGCAACGGCCGCTCCGTCCTCGCGCTGTTCAACTGGACCGACCGCGTGTCGACCGTCAACGTGCCGCACTCGTTCGCCGGCGCGACCGAGGTCTGGGCGGGTTCGACGGCCGGCGCCCGGATCGAGATCCCACCGCACGGCGTGCGGGTCCTCGTCGCGTCGCCGTAGCCCCCGCTACATGCGCTCGAGGAGCTCGGCCTTCTTGGCCTCGTACTCCTCGGCCGAGATGTGTCCCTGGTCGCGCAACGCGGCGAGCTGCGCGATCTGGTCGGGAACGCTCGGGGCCGCTGCGGGCGCCGGGGCGGGCGCGGGTTGTGGCGCCGGAATCGGAGCCTGGCGCATCGCCTTCATCTGCCGGTAGATCTCCTGCTGCACGTCGTCGGGACGGCGCACGTCGTCGAAGTGCGACGTGCCGTCACGGCCGGCCGACTCGATGTCGAGGTCGCCGGCGCCGATCATCCGGTCGACGATGCCCTGGTGGAAGTTGATGTTGCTGATCCGGTCGAGCGGGATCTCGACGCCCTGCTTGGCGATCACGCCCGTACGGAACACGACGCGCTGGTTGGTGACGACGAAGTGCGTGTAGCGCCAGTCGAAGTACTTCTTCACCAGCCACCCCGCCCACGCGAGCACGAGGATCCCGAAGGCCCACTTCAACGTCGTCCCGACTGCCCCTGCGGCCTGGAACGCGATGATCAGGAGCACGAGGAGCGGGAGGCTGGTGAGGATCTGCCTGCGGAAGTACCAGGGGTGCGGCTGGAGGTCGAGGACGAGGTTCTCGCCCTCGTTGAGGAGCTTCGTCGGGTATCCCATGGCGCGCGAGCGTACCTCCGACCGGGTCAGCGATAGCGCTTGCGCTTGAAGACGTCGGCCGCGAACGAGTCGACCCGGTCGAGGAACACCGTCCCGTCGAGGTGGTCGAGCTCGTGGAGCAGGGCCCGGGCCTCGAACGCGTTGGCCTCGATCACGCGCTCCAGCCCGTCGGGCGTGAGGCCCCGCACGACGACCTCCGTCGCCCGGGCGACGTTGCCGGTCAGGTCGGGAACGCTCATGCAACCCTCGCGCCCGGTGACCGGCTCGCGGGCCAGCACCAGCACCGGGTTGAACAGCACGACGAGCCCGTGACACGAGTCGGCCTTCCTGTGCCCGCTCACGTCGACGCAACAGGCCCTGACCGTGGACGCGATCTGGTTCGCCGCCAGCCCTACGCACGCCGGCGACGCCGCCATCGTGTCCACGAGGTCGTCGGCGAGCACGCGTTCGTCGCGTCCGACGGCCGTCACCGGGACGGTCGCCTGTTTCAGGACGGGGTGCGGGAGCCGGACCACCGGACGAACGACCATCGGAATCCCGGGTCAGAACCCGAGCCGATAGGTGGCGTTGGTGGATCGGCGTGTCGGGGGTGCCGCCACGGACGCACGACGAAGGCGCAGCCGAAGCTGCGTCGAGGAGGAGGACGCAGTCCAGCGGTGCCACCGGCCGGCGAGGCACGACGTCCACCTATCGGCTCGGGGTCTCACAGGACGTCGGCGTCCGACGGGTGCAACGTGGCGTCCACGCCGAGCGTGTCGGCGAGCTCGCGCAGGCGGGCCGCCACCTCGTCGGGCGACACGCCTTCGGGCACCGAGACCTCGAGCAGCATCGCGTACACCGGCGGGGCGTCGCCGATGACGCGGGTCTCGAGGTCGCGGATGTTCACGTTCAGGTCCGCGAGCGCGGCCGCGACGTGGTGCACGATGCCCGGCCGGTCCGCGCCGTACACCGACACGACGAACGGCTCGCCCTCGGGCACCACGGCCTCCGTCCCGATCGCGCGCACCGCGACGCCGAGGTCGAACGCGGCCGCGGGAACGGCGAGGACCTGTGCGAGATCGGCGTCGCCGGCCCCTGCGGGCGCGTCGACGATCAACACCATCGCGAAGTTCCCGGCCAGGATCGTCATCGAGCAGTCGGCCAGATTGCAGCCCTCCTCGAACAATGCACCCGTCACGCTCGCGACGATGCCCGGCCGGTCGACGCCCAACGTCCACACGGCGAACTTCGTCATGCTCGCCACTCCTGGCGCCTGCGGCGCCGGGCCGCTGGGCCACGCTTGCTGCTCGGCGGTATACCCGCCTCCCGACGCTTGCTCATGGCGGGAGCGTACGTCACGCGAAAAATCGCGAGCTCGCCTCTTGACGCGACGGGCGCGCCTCCATACGATGCACAGCACCGGACGAACGCGGATGCGACACCGGGACCGAGCCGCAAGGCGACGTCTTGAACACGGGTCCGCCGGAAGCCGGTCGACGAACGGGAAGGTGGGTTCGCCCGCCGGAACGGGAGTCGAGTGCCACGACCGACGCAGGTTCTCGACCGACCGCAAGGACGGATGGAGCCCCGCTGGTGGTGGACCGGGAACCAGGCCCCGAGGAGATCGGAGCTGCTCGGCAGCGAAGACTACTCGGGGCCTTCCCGCGCCCGGGCTCGCGACCTCAGGCGACCTCAGGCGACCTCAGGCGACGAAGCGCCGCCCGAACAGGAGCCCCACGCCGTCGGCGCGCCGTGGACGCGAGAAGAACAGGCCCTGGGCGAGGTCGCAGTCGAGGCTGCGCAACGCCGCGAGCTGGCCGCTCATCTCGACCCGCGTCGCGATCGCGGCCATCCCGTGAGCGTGCGCCCGGTCCACGAGGGTCCCGACCTCGGCGCGCCCACGGGCGCGCATGATGCCGCCCACGAGCACGCCCGAGATCTTGCACGCATCGACGGGGAACACCTTCGCCGCGTCGATCAACGCGTCGGTCGAGCCGACCTCCGCCGCGATCAGCACACCCCGATCGCGCAGACGGTGCACCGCGGCGACGCCTGCGTCGGACCCGAGAAGCGCGACGCCGTCCACCTCGGCGCAGAGCCATTCGGCGGGTAGGCCGACGTTCACGAGCAGCTCGCACACGAGATCGACGAACCCGGGATCCTCGAGCTGACGAACGGACACGTTGACGTGAACCCGCGGCGCGGTGGCACTCGAGCTGTGCAGCCACCGGCTCCCCTGCGTGCACGCTTCGCGCAGCACGCGCAGGCCGAGCGGTACCACCAGGCCGGTCCGGTTCGCCACGTCGACGAACTCGGACGCGTCGAGCATGCCCCGGCGCGCGTGCAGCCACCGCGCGAACACCTCGACGCTCTTCACCAGCCCGGTCGCGATCTCGATCATCGGCTGGTAGTGCACCGTGATCGCGTTCCGCCCGATCCCGACCGCGAGCTCGTGGGCGAGGGCGGCGTCGGCGGCGTCGAGCAACCCCGACATCATGGCGGTCGGCTCCTCGGGTGCCGCGACCGGGCGATCACCGGACGCGTGCGGGGCCGCCGGCTCGTCGAGCACGTGCCCGATCGTGGCCAGGCCGACGACCTCCCCGCCGGCGTCCGTCTGCGCGACCACGGTCTGACGCACGCGGAACGGCCGGCCCGACACGTCGTGCATGACCATCTCGCCGCTCCACGGCTCGCCGCGCAGCAGCTGTGGCCGCAGGTCCTCGTAGTACTGCCCGAACGCGCGCGGCGGCAGGAGCGCGTCGAGCGTCAGCGCTTCGGGAAGCACGTCGAACCCGAGCTGGCGCCGGGCCGCCGGGTTGAGGTAGACGACGCGACCCTGACCGTCCGTCAACCCGATGAGGTCGGTGGTCGACTCCGCCACCAGGATCAGGCGCGCGGCCAGCTCCTGGAGATCGAGCGGGGCCGACGGGACGGTGGCCGGGTCCCGGGAACTCGCGACAGCGTCGAAGTCGGTGGTCATCGGTCGGTGGCCATCGCTACCCCCACTCCCGGGTCGGGCGCAGGGTACCGCCTCGTTCACGAACGCACAACGACGCCGTCCCGCTCGGGAGGAGCGTCGGCGTCGTACCCCTCCGCTACGGTTCGACCGTGTCCGTCACGCCCGCGCGCACTCCCGCCCCCGCACCCGCCCGCGCTCCCGACGCCGACGCCTTGCTCGCCGGTCTCGACGAATCGCAACGTGAGGCGGTGACCTCGGCACGCGCGCCACTCGCCATCCTGGCCGGCGCCGGCTCCGGCAAGACCCGGGTCCTCACCCGCCGCATCGCCTGGCAGGCCGCGACCGATCAACTCGACCCCGACCACGTGCTCGCCGTCACCTTCACCCGCAAGGCGGCCGGTGAGCTCTCCGAGCGCCTCTCGCACCTCGGCGTGCGGGGCCGGGTCACGACCGGCACGTTTCACGCGATCGCCCTCGCGCAGCTGCGCCGGCGGGCGGGCGACCGCGGACGAGGGATGCCCCAGCTCCTCGACCGCAAGGCGCGCATCCTCGCGCCGCTCACCGGCGCCCGGGGGGCCGAGGCCGCGGTCCAGGCCGCCGAGATCGCGAGCGAGATCGAATGGGCCAAGGCCCGGCTGATCGGCCCCGACCGCTACACCGTGGCGGTGGCTCGCGCCGGCCGGAAGCCCGGCCGTGCGCCCGAGGAGGTCGCGTCGCTCTACGCGCGGTACGAACAGGAGAAGCGCCGGCGCCGGCTCCTCGACTTCGACGACCTGATCTGGTGGTGTGGTGACGCGCTCGAACGCGACGACGAGTTCGCCGCCGTGCAGCGCTGGCGGTTCCGACACCTCTTCGTCGACGAGTTCCAGGACGTCACGCCCGCGCAGCTCCGACTGGTCCGCGGTTGGCTCGGCGACCGGTCGGCGCTGTGCGTCGTCGGCGACCCCGACCAGGCGATCTACGCCTTCGCCGGGGCGGACGCGCGGTTGCTGCGCGACTTCGTGTCGCACTTCCCCACCGCCGGCGTCGTGCGCCTACGGGTGAACTACCGCTCGACCCCCGACATCCTGCGCACCGCGGAATCGGTCCTGCCCCGGGCCCCGAAGGGCGAACACCGGCCCCCGGCGACCGCCCAGCAGCCCGCCGGTCGCACTCCGACCATCACCACCTACCCCACCGACGACGACGAGGCTCGCGGTGTCGCCCGTCGCGTCGTCGATGCGCACGGACCGAACCGGCCGTGGTCGTCCATCGCCGTGCTCTACCGGGTGAACGCACAGTCCGCCGCCTTCGAGGAGGCGCTGCGCAAGCAGGGGGTACCGTTCCGCGTCCGGGGTGCCGGAAACTTCCTCGCCCGGGCCGAGGTGCGCGCCGCGCTCGACGCGCTGCGCAAGACCGACAAGGCCGCCCCGGGCATGACGTTCGGCCAACACCTCGCCGACCTGGCGGACGACGCCCGGGACGCGCCCGAGGAACGGCGCGAGCACGTCGAGGCGCTCGTCCGGCTCGGCCGTGAGTACCTCCTCGCGGAGGGTGGTCCCGGTTCGCTACCCGGCTTCCTCTCGTATCTCGGCACCGCCCTGCGTGACGACGGCGGGGTCGTCGGCGGCAACGTCGTCGAGCTGCTCACGTTCCACCGCGCCAAGGGCCTGGAGTTCCACACGGTGTTCGTCACCGGCCTGGAGCGCGGGTTGGTGCCGATCTCACATGCCGACAGCGCCGCCGAGCTCGCCGAGGAGCGCCGCCTCCTCTACGTCGCGCTGAGCCGCGCCGAGCGCGAGCTGCACCTCTCGTGGAGCGAGGAGCGCACCATGGGCCTCCGCCCGGTACGGCGCACGGCGAGCCCCTACCTCGAGGCGATTGCGACCGCGGCACAGGGCGGTGAACCCCAGGCGCCGCGGGAGCACGCGGTCGAGTGGCCCCGGGCCGCGCGCGCCGAGCTGGCCCGCGCCCGGGCCCGCACGACCACCAGCGACGACGCCGAGGTCGACGTGGAGCTCCTCGACCGGCTCACCGAGTGGCGGCGCAACCTGGCCCGGGCATCCGGTGTGCCGGCCTACGTCGTGTTCCACGACCGGACCTTGCGCGAGCTCGCCGCCGCACATCCGCGGTCGCGTGAGGAGCTCGCCGTCATCCCGGGTATCGGTCCGGTGAAGCTGGAGCGGTACGGAGGCGAGCTGCTCGAGTTGCTCGCCCGGTAACGCCCGTTGACGCGGACGCCCCGTTGGGCGACGATGCTCGCACGAGCCCCGCACGACGGGAGGATCCGATGGCCCGCTCCTCGTCCCCCTTGTTCGCCAGCGACGAAGGCTGGCCGTACCCCGACGGCCGGGCGGAACCCGCGCTCGACGACGACATCGACCTCGACGCGCTCGAGCTGCGCGCCGATCCCCACGCCTTCGACACGTTGACGCCCCAGGAGTACGAGGTGCTCTCGCGCCGGTTCGGCCTCTGCCATCCCGAGACGTCCATGAAGGAGCTCTCGCGGCGGATGGGCTGCACGCGCGCCGAGACCCGCGCGCTGCTCGGCGGTGCCATCGACAAGCTGCGGACGCGCCTGTCCGCGCCGTAGCACCAGCACTAGCGTGCGCCGCGATGCACGACTTCGACGCGGCCACCGAGCACCTCGCCGACATCGTCCTCGGGTACGCGCTCGACCGGCTCCGCCTCGACCCCGTCCCCCTCGACCATCCCGTCTCCCCCGAACAGCTGCGGGCACTCGCCGGCCCGACCATCACCCCGCAGGGCATCGGTGCCGACGAGGCGTTGCGGATCTTCGTCGACGTGCTCGCGCCCGCATGCATCTCGACCGACAGCACCCGCTTCTTCTCCTTCATCCCGGCCGCGCCGACGAAGGCCTCGCTGCTCTTCGACACGGTCGTCGGCGCGTCGTCGTTCAGCGGGGCGTCGTGGCTCGAGGCGGCGGGCGCGGTGCACGCGGAGAACGAGGCGCTCCGCTACCTCGCCGACCTGGCCGGCCTCCCCGAGAGCGCGGGCGGGACGTTCGTCTCCGGTGGTTCGGCCGGGAACCTCTCCGCCCTGGTCGCGGCCCGCGACACGGCTCGGGCGCGGCGCGGACCGCGAGAGCGATGGCGGGTGGCCGTCGGGGAGCAGGCGCACTCGTCGATCGCGAGCACGCTGCGCATCATCGACGTCGATCCCCTGCTGGTGCCGTCCGACGACCGCGACCGGTTCACCGGGCCGAACCTGCGAGCAGCCCTCGACCGCGACCCCGACCCGTCGTCGGTGTTCGCGGTCGCAGCCACGGCCGGCACCACGAACGCCGGCATCATCGACGACCTTCCGGGTCTGGCCACCGTCGCCCGCGAACACGACCTGTGGTTCCACGTCGACGCCGCGTACGGCGGGGCCGCGATGTGCGCGCCGGCGCTGCGCCCGCGGTTCCGGGGCATCGAGGCGGCCGACTCGTTCGTCGTCGATCCACACAAGTGGCTGTTCGCCCCGTTCGACTGCTGCGCGCTGCTCTACCGGGAACCCGCGCTGGCCCGCGCGGTGCACGCACAGCACGCGTCGTACCTCGACGCCATCCACGAGTCCGACGAGTGGAACCCATCGGACTACGCGTACCACCTCAGCCGCCGCACCCGCGGCCTGCCGTTCTGGTTCTCGCTCGCCGTCCACGGCACCGATGCCTACCGCGACGCCGTCGAGCGGACCATCGCGATCACCCGCGTCGCCGCCGAACGGATCCGCGCCGCCGCACACGTGGAGCTCGTGCGGGCTCCGGCCCTCTCGATCGTGTTGTTCCGGCGTTTCGGGTGGTCCGACGCCGACTACCTCGCGTGGTCGAAACGCATGCTCATGGAGCACGTCGCGTTCTGCCTCCCCACGCGCTGGAAGGGCGAGATGGTCGCGCGAGCGTGCTTCCTGCACCCGAACACCACGCCCGAGATCGTCGACGAGCTCCTCGCCGGCATGGAGTGATCACCGCGGAACTGGTTGACGGGTCGCGGTTCGGGCGCGACGCTCGGACTCTCGGAAGGGAAGGGGTGGTCATGGCCTGGAACCTGAAGGGAAGCTATGCAGAAACGTGTTCGTGCGAGTTGATGTGCCCGTGCAACCTCTCGTTCGACCACGGCGCCACCTATGACTTCTGCCGCGCGACGCTCGCTTTCAGCATTCGTCAGGGTGCGATCGAGGGAACCGACGTCGCGGGGTCGAAGGTCGTCGTGATCATCGATTCGCCGAAGGTCATGACGGAGGGCAACTGGCGTATGGGCGTGTTCGTGGACGAGAACCTGAGCGACGACCAATTCGACAAGTTGGTTCAGGTGTTCGGCGGGCAGCTCGGCGGTCCGTTGGCGTTGTTGACTCCGTTGGTAGGCGAGATGCGCGGTGTCGAGCGTGCATCGATCGAGATGGACGACGATGGTCTCCGCCACCGTGTGCGCGTGGGCGACGTGATCGAATTCGAGATCGAGGACATCGTGCCGTTCGGCGTCGAGACCGGTGTACCGGTTCGTTTCGACGGCATGTTCCATCCGGTGGGTTCGAATCTCACGATGGCCGAAGCAAGGACGTCGCGGATCAACGCCTTCGGCATCCAATACGAGGGCAAGACCGGCCTTTCAACCTCCGAGTTCGCCTGGGCCGGGTGACCGATGGCTGCCCCGGCAGCGGAGCCCATCCCCAGGGGCGGAGGGCTCACCCCGGCATTCTCTGCGGTGCGCACCCGGCTTGGGCTCGTTGTGGTGCTGTTCGCGCTCGCCGCGACCGGCTGGTGGTGGACGGCCGATCAGATGCAAGGCATGAACAACGGGCCCTGGACGGATCTCGGGACCTTCGGCTGGTTTCTTTCCGTCTGGGTCGTGATGATGGCCGCGATGATGTTCCCGTCGGTTGCCCCGACGGTCGCGTTGTACTCCCGCATGACCAGAAGACGAGCTCCTCTGTGGCCACTCGTGTTCGCGGCGGGCTACCTCCTGACGTGGGCCGCTTCGGGAGTGATCGCATTCTCGAGCGCAGAGGTCGTGGAGTCGACCTGGGGCGACGTACTGGCATGGAACCGTGCCGGCCGCTGGGCTGCAGGCGCCACGCTCGTCCTCGCGGCGGTCTACCAACTGACCCCGCTCAAGGACGTCTGCCTCGGGAAATGCCGTAGCCCGCTCGGGTTCCTCCTCGGCTCGTGGCGCGACGGCTGGTCCGGCGCACTTCGGATGGGTGCCAAGAACGGCGCCTGGTGCGTCGGCTGTTGCTGGGCGCTCATGGCGGCGCTCTTCGCGTTGGGCATCATGAGCCTCGCGTGGATGGCGCTCGTGGCCGGAATGATCGCGGCCGAGAAGACGCTTCCGTGGCGTCGCGTTGCCTCCTTCGGAACCGCCGCGATCCTCCTCGGCCTCGGCCTGCTCGTGCTCGCGGCGCCTGCCGTGATCCCAGGCCTGAGCATTCCCACGCAGGCGCCCATGCACAACATGTCCATGTAGATCGTCGCTCGGATCGACACCTCCGACGGCTCGGGCTCAGGATGCTTCGCAGGCACCCCACAGACCACGACGCGCGCGTCGTGCGTCGAGCTCCTCGCGCAGCATCTCGCGCGCGTGCACACCGTTGGGCGGGATGATCAGGAGCCGTGCGTATCCGGCCCGCAGCAGCACGTCGTTGAACCGTTCGCCGTCGAGCAGGACGTAGGCGAGCCGGCGACCGTAGGCGTCGCGCGTCTCGACGTCGGTCTCGAAGCGGACGGCGCGGCCCGTCAGCCTCCTGCGGGTGAAGGCGGCGGCTTCGGGCCCGTAGCACTGCACGGGCTTCGTCGGGTGATGGGTCTCGGGCGTGTCCACGCCGAGAAGACGCACGGTCTCCAGGGAACCGTCGGCGCGGCGCACCACGATCGTGTCGCCGTCGATCACTCGTTGCACGGTCGATGCCGGCCCGACGGCTCGTCGGCCGCTGCCCATGCGCCACCCTCCGAGCGAGGCGGCGACCAGGATGCAGGCCACGAGCGCCACGCCGCGGGGGCGGGTCATGGGGCGGAACCGTACCCGGTCCATGGGCACCACTAGGGTTCTCGCGAACATGATGCGACGGCTCCGCCACTTCGCGCTCGCAATCGCAATGCTGGTCCTGGCCGCGGTCGCGCTCCTCGCGTTCGTCGCCCGGCCGGCACTGAGCAAGGACCGCGACCGGGTGGACGAGGCCTGGCGGCCCTTGCGGCCCCCGCTCGTCCAGCGGTACGGGCAGCTGCGCACTGCGCTCGACTCCCTCAAGGCCGCCGGCATCGGCGGCCGCAAGGTCGTCGGCGACACCGAGGCCACGCTCGCGCGATGGGATTCGCTGCTCCATACCGTGGCCGCCGACGCGGACACCGAGTCCGAGGTCGGGGTGGCCAACACGTTGGAGGGCGAACTGCTCCGCCTGCACGCCGCGATCGCCGCGTCGGCGCGCCTCAAGGCGAACGCTGACGTCGTGGGCAAGTTCCACGCCGTCGACGTGACGACGCCCGAACCGAAGCTCGTCGACGCGTACAACGCCGCGGCGCGCCGATACCAGAACACCCGTGAGGGCCTGCTGCGCCGCTACGCGGCCGACGTCTTCGGGTTCGACGCCAGGCCGAACCTCGAGATGTCCGGCTCCGGCTGAGAGATGCGGTAAAATGCGGCGCAACGGAACCGCACGTAAGAATCGTCACGAAAGGGGGCCGAGGTGAAACGACTCCGTGTGTTGCTCACCACCGGCGCCCTCGGTCTCGTTCTCGTCGCGCTGACGGCACCGGCGGCCAGCGCCGCGCCGGCGACGGGCTGCTCCGGCAAGGCCACGTCGTACACCAGTGCCGGCAAGGAGCTCGACCGGGTCAGCGCACCCGACACCGCGACGGGAACCTCCTCCCACCCGTTCGAGGTCGCCTACGACGGCCGGGTCGTGTGGGAGGGCAAGACCGACGGCGTCATCAAGCCGGGTTCGTGGACCGTCAAGGTCGGTCCCGGCATCTCGCTCTCCGACGACTTCCGCAACGACGAGGGCAAGTCCGCGTCGACGGGTGACGAGAAGGTCAGCAAGCGCCTGCCGGTGAAGATCACCGGGCTCTACAAGGTCGACGTGACCGTGAAGGGCGCCGGGGGCTCGTGCACCGCGAGCGGCTGGATCCTGATCGCCGACAGCCCGCTGTTCACGCCGTTGTGGTTCGCCGGCATCGCGTTCGTGCTGATCGGCGGCATGCTCTTCGTGCTCGCCCGCCCGACCCGGCAGGGGGTGACGTGATGACCACCACCAAACGCCATCCCGTGCGTGGCGTCTTCGCCGGCCTCTGCCTCGGGCTCGGCGTGGCGATCCTGCTCGTCCTCTACGGCAAGGTCGCGTTCGGCACGCTCACGCCGTACGTACTCGTCGGCGCGGGGATCGTGATCGGCGTGGTCTGGGCGATGTTCGCCCCGGCCGGCCGGGCCCCCGTGGCTGCGACACCGACGGCGGCACCCGAACCGACGGCGGCACCCGAACCGACGGCGGCACCCGAACCGACGGCGGCACCCGAACCGACGGCGGCACCCGAACCGACGGCGGCACCCGAACCGACGGCCATGCCCGAGGAGTGAACCCGGGCTGCTCAGCGCGCCGCGCCGAGCAGCCCTTCGTTCGCTCGTTCGATCCGGCTGATCTCGTCGATCGGCGCGACCCGCCGGAACCCGCGTACGGCCGCATCCCAGTCGACGAGTAGCTCGGCGGCCCGGCGCGACCCGGTGAGCTCGCGGTGGCGCTCCACCAGGAAGCGCAGGTCGGTGGACCCACCCTCGTCGACGGGGAACGCCTCCACGAGCTGGCGGTTGAGGTGGGTCTCGAGCCGGCCGTCGGGGTCGTACACGAACGCCTCGCCGCCCGTCATGCCCGCGCCCAGGTTGTAGCCGACCGGCCCGAGGATCACGACCGTCCCACCGGTCATGTACTCGCACGCGTGGTCGCCGGTGCCCTCGACGACCGCCGTGGCACCGCTGTTGCGCACCGCGAAGCGTTCGCCCGCGCGCCCTGCGAGGAAGAGCTGGCCGCCCGTGGCGCCGTAGAGGAGCGTGTTCCCGGCGAGCACCGCATCGCCGGCGTCGTCGCCCGGTGGGCGGATGACGATCCGGCCACCACCCATGCCCTTGCCGACGTAGTCGTTCGCTTCGCCGACGAGCTCGAGCGTCACGCCGTCGGCGAGGAACGCGCCGAAGCTCTGGCCGGCCGAACCGGTGAACCGGGCGTGCGCCGTGCCCGCGGGCAGCGCCTCGCCCCACTCGAGGCCGATCGCACCGCCGATGGATGCGCCGACCGTGCGGTCCGCGTTGGTGATCTCGTATTCGAGCTCGGCGTGGTCGCCGTCCCACAGCGGCGCGAACGCGTCGAGGTACAGCCGCTCGTCGAGGTCCGATCGGGGCCGCTGGATCGGCACGCTCGCGACGAAGCGGCGCGGCGCGTCGGCACCGCCGGTCACGGCGAGCAACGGGGACAGGTCGAGCGAGTCGATCCTCGGGTCTCCCGTCGTCCGCTGGCGCAGCAGGTCGACCCGGCCGATCGCCTCGTCGAGCGTCCGCATGCCCAACGACGCGAGCAGGGCGCGCACCTCCTCGCCGACGAACAGGAGGTACTGGGCCACGCCCTCGGGCGTCCCGGCGAACTTGGCGCGCAGGTTCGGGCGCTGGGTCGCGATGCCGGTGGGGCAGGTGTCACGATGGCACGCCCGCACCATGATGCACCCCTCGGCCACCATCACCGCGGTCCCGAACGAGTACTCGTCGGCCCCGAGCAACGCCGCGATCATCACGTCGCGTCCCGTCTTGAACCCGCCGTCCACGCGCACGCGCACACGGTCACGCAGCCCGTTGTCCACGAGGGTCTGCTGCGTCTCGGCCGTACCGAGCTCCCATGGCAACCCCGCGTGCTTGATCGACGAGAGCGGCGACGCGCCGGTGCCCCCGTTCGCCCCCGAGATCTGCACCACGTCGGCCAGCGCCTTAACCACGCCGGCCGCGATCGTGCCGACCCCGGCTTCGGCCACGAGCTTCACCGACACGTCCGCGTTGGGGTTCACCTGCTTGAGGTCGTAGATGAGCTGGGCCAGGTCCTCGATCGAGTAGATGTCGTGATGCGGTGGTGGCGAGATGAGACCGACGCCCGGCTGGGTGTGGCGCAACCGGGCGATCTCGGCGCTCACCTTGTGCCCGGGCAGCTGGCCGCCCTCGCCCGGCTTCGAGCCCTGGGCGATCTTGATGTTGAGCTCGTCCGCGAACGCGCAGTACTCCGGCGTCACGCCGAACCGGCCCGACGCGATCTGCTTGATCCTCGAGTTCTTGTCGAGTGCCGCGCCGCGGGTGCGGAACCGGTACCGGTCCTCGCCTCCCTCGCCGCAGTTGCTCTTGCCGCCGATCGTGTTCATCGCCAGCGCGATCGTCTCGTGGGCCTCCCGGCTCAGCGAGCCGTGCGACATCGCGCCGGTCGAGAACCGGCGCGTGATCGCGCTCACCGGCTCGACCGCCTCGATCGGAACGGGCGCCGCCGCCGCGACGAGCTCGAGCAGGTCGTGCAGCTCCGTCGTCGGGCGCCGCTCGACGAGGTCGCGGAACTGGTCGTAGAGCTCGGCGCGGCCCTCGCCGACGGCACGCCGGAGCGCGTGCGCGGCACGCAGGTCGACCGGATCGGGCGCCGGGTCGGCCGGGTCGCGGTGCGGCTCGACGACCGCCGTCGGCCCGAGGAGCATGACCCGGCCCCGGTCCTCGGGCGGCGCGGGCTCGAGCCCCTGGAGGACCGGGTCGACGTCGCCGTCGGGCACGAGGTCCGCGACGGGATGCCCCTCGGCCCTCGAGACCTCCTCGGCGGTCACGACGCCGCTCACCGCGTGCAGGCGCGCCACGACGTCGGGGTTGTTGCCGTGGTACTCGCCGCCGCGTTTGCGGAACCGAACCCAGCCCGGTTCGTCGAGCACGACGTCGTCGTCGGTACCGAAACCGGCCTGGTGGCGCGCGAGCGCGTCGGCCCCGAGCGCCGCGAACCCGAGACCCCCGACCGTCGAGACGGTGCCGCGCAGGCAACGGTCGACCACCTCGGGTCCGAGGCCGACGGCCTCGAAGATCTGCGCGGCACGGTAGCCGTCGACCGTCGAGATGCCCATCTTCGAGAAGATCTTGAGGACGCCGTCCTCGATCGCCGCCTGGAGCTTGGCCTGCGCCTCCGACGAGTAGATCTGGCCGAGCTGGTCGTCGTCGGCCATCGCCGCGACCGACTGCAACGCGACGCGCGGGCAGATCGCGTCGGCGCCGTAACCGAGCAGGCAGGCGACCGAATGCGTGTCGCGCGCGTCGCCGGAATCCACCACCAGCGAGGTGAGCTGCCGCGAATGCGCCTCGACCAGCCGGTGGTGCACTGCGCCGGTGGCGAGCAGCGAGGGGATCGGCACCCGGTCGTCCCCCACCCCCACGTCGGAGATCACGAGGATGCCGGCGCCGTCGCGCACGGCGGCCTCCGCGCCCGCCGCGAGCCGTTCGAGCGCCGCCTCCAGCCCGCCGGACCCGTCGTCCACGTTGAACGTCGCGTCGAGCATCGCCGCCGCGAAGGCGGCGTGCTCCTCGTCGAGCAGCGCGTCGATCGCCGAAGGGAGGAGGAAGAACGACTGGAGCTCGAGGAGCCGGGCCGCTTCGGGACGTTCGGTGAGGATCGGCTGGCGCGGCCCGAGGCACGTGCGAAGCGACATGACGAGCCGTTCGCGTAGGTGGTCGATCGGAGGGTTGCTCACCTGCGCGAAGCGCTGCTTGAGGAAGTGGTAGACGGGCCGGGGCCGTGACGCGACCGCGGCGAACGGTGTGTCGTCGCCCATGGAGAACGTCGGCTCCTTGGCGTCGGTGGCCATGGGCCTGAGCACCATCGTCACCTCTTCCCGGGTGAGGCCGAACGCGGCCTGCACGCGGGCGAGCTCGTCGGCGTCGGGCGGCACCTCGATCGGCGTCCCGACCGCGAACGGCACGAGGCCGTCGCGCGCCCACTTCGCGTAGGGACCGCGCCGCGCGAGCCACGACTTGACCTGGGCGTCGTGCTGCACGCTGCCGTCGCCCGGGTCGACGAAGAGCATCTGCCCGGGACCGAGCCGGCCGCGCCGGACCTTGCCGTGGCCGGCCGGCGGCACCGCACCGACCTCGGACGCGACCACGACGAGTCCGTCCTCGCAGACCTGCCAGCGCAGCGGCCGCAGGCCGTTGCGGTCCAGTGCCGCGCCGACCCTCCGGCCGTCGGTGAACACCAACCCGGCGGGGCCGTCCCACGGATCCGAGATGCAGCTGTGGTAGCGGTAGAAGTCGCGTACACCGGGCGGCAGGTCACGGTGTCCCTCCCACGCCTCGGGCACCAGCATGGCGACCGCGTGCCGCAGGTCGCGCCCGCCGCGGGTGAGGAGCTCCACGACGTTGTCGAGCTTGCCGCTGTCCGAGTCGCACGGATCGAAGAACGGACGGAACGCGGACTCGGGCCCGAGCCCCACGTCCTCGCTGCCGAGCCGGCCGCGCGCGTTCATCCGGTGCTGGTTGCCCTCGATGGTGTTGATCTCGCCGTTGTGGCACAGGAACCGGAAGGGCTGGGCCCGCTCCCACGCGGGCGAGGTGTTCGTGGAGAAGCGGCTGTGGAAGATCGCGAGGTGCGCGCCGAAGTCGCCGGACGCGAGGTCGGGGTAGAACGCGGCGAGACGATCGCTGATGACCAGGGCCTTGTAGGTGACGGTGAGGAACGACCAGCTCGCGAAGTAGTGGCGGACGCCCTGCTCGGCGCAACGGCCCTCGGCCCGGCGGCGCGCCCGGTAGCAGCGCCGTTCGGCCTCGGCGTCGTCCACCCCGACCGGCCTCCGCAGCACACCGTGCAGCATCGCGGGGAGCTCGGCGCGCGCCGCCGCACCGATCTGCGACTCGTCGACGGGGATCTCGCGCCATCCGAGGAGCTCGAGGCCTTCGGCCGCGCAGGCGTCGGCCACGTTCGCCATCGCCTTCTCGCGTGCACCGCCGTCGTCGAGATCGAGGAAAGCGGTGAGCAACCCCAGCTCGGCGCCCGGCATCTCGACACCGAGCGATTCGCGGGCGATGCGCGAGGTGAACGCGGGCGGTAGCGGCGTGAGCAGGCCGGCGCCGTCGCCTGAAACGCCGTCGGCCGCGATCGCACCGCGGTGGCGGACGTTGGCGAGCCCGGTCAACGCCAGTTCGACGATCGACCGCGACGCCACGCCGGAGGAATCGGCGACGAAGCCGATGCCGCAGCTGTCGAGCTCGGCCCGGGACCGGGCGGTGGTGTGCAACATGGTCACGCGTCTCCTCGCAACACCGATGACGGGATTGGCAACACCGCTGACGGGTTTGGGGCGACGCCGCTGTCGCGGGCCCGATGCTACTAACTTCCGGCCGGTGACGACGATCGCAGTGCTCGGGGGCGGCCAGCTCGGCCGGATGCTCGGGCTGGCCGGCATCCCGCTGGGAGTGGGCTTCCGCTTCCTGGATCCCGTCGCCGGGGCCCCGGCCGCCGCCGTCGGGTCGCTGACGGTCGGCGCGCTCGACGACGAACGGGCCGTGGCGGCCACCATCGCCGGCTCCGACGTGGTCACCTACGAGTGGGAGGGCGTGCCCGCGGCGAGCGCCCGGTTCGCGGCCCGCACGGCGCCGGTCCATCCCGGCCCGGCCGCACTCGAGGTCTCGCAGGACCGGTTGCACGAGAAGGCACTGTTCCGCGAGGTCGGTGTCGACACCGCCGCGTTCCGCGCCGTGGACTCGCGCGGCGACCTGCACGCCGCCGCCGACGCGCTCGGCCTCCCGGCCGTGCTCAAGACACGCCGGGGCGGCTACGACGGCAAGGGCCAGGTCCGGATCGACGACCTGGCCGCGCTCGATGCCGCGTGGGACGCGCTCGGCGGCACGCCCCTACTCCTCGAGGTGCTCGTACCGTTCGACCGCGAGCTGTCGATCGTCGGCGTACGCAGCCGCGGCGGCGAGACCGCGTGCTGGGCGCTCGCCGAGAACCACCACGTCGGCGGGATCCTGCACACGAGCCGGGCTCCCGCACCGTCGGCGACCCCGACGCTGCAACAAGCCGCCGAAGAGCTCCTCGGTCGGATCCTCGACCGGCTCGGCTACGTCGGCGTGCTCGCGATCGAGCTGTTCCAGGTCGGCGACGGGCTCCTCGCCAACGAGATGGCCCCGCGTGTGCACAACTCGGGCCACTGGACGATCGACGGCTCGGTCACGAGCCAGTTCGAGAACCACGTGCGCGCGGTCCTCGGACTGCCGCTGGGCTCGACCGCCGCGACCGGCCCGAGCGTCATGGTCAACCTCCTCGGCGCGATGCCCGACCACGCCGCGCTGCTCGCGGTCGACGGGCTCCACCTCCACGACTACGGGAAGTCTCCCCGGCCCGGCCGCAAGCTCGGGCACGTCACGCTGGTCGGCGCCGCGGACCTCGACGCGCGGCTCGCAACCGTGCTGGAGATCGTCGGTAGTTAGAGCGCCGGCTCTCAGCCCGCTTTCACGCCGTGGCGGGCCGCGATGCCGACGACGTTCGTCATGACCTCGCCGAACGCGCGCGGGTCCGCGAGCAGCCAGCCGTGCCCACCCTCGACCGTGACGCAGTCGGCGCCCAGCGCCTCGCACAGCGCGTCGTTCGAAGCTTCGGTGATGATCTTGTCGTTCCGGCCCCACAGGACCGCGACCGGCAGCCGGCGGCGGCGGAGCCCGTCGAGCTCGCCGCCGAGGTCCGCGAAGCGCGCGAGGTTCGCGACCCTCCAGAACGCGCGCGGGTGGCGCAGCATCCCCGGCACGGCCTCGGCCAGGAGGACGGGCAGCACCCGGGTGAGCTGCGGCGCGGGCAGCACGTCGGCCGGGAAGTGCAGCCCCCAGTCCCACAGGGGCCGCTCGGCCATGGACCGCACGACCGCGCCGCGGTGCCTCCACGCCGAGCCACCGATGGAGTTGACCAGGACCAGGCCCCGCACGCTTCCGGGGTAGTCGTGCGCGAGCTGGATGGCAACACCGCCGCCGAACGAGTGGCCGAGTACGACCACCGGAGCCTGCACGTCGATCGCGGCGAGGAAGTCGGCCGTCCACGCCGCGTATCCCGCGATGGTGCAGGACTCGTCGGGCAGCTCGTCGGAGCCGCCGAATCCCGGGAGCGCGGGTGCGAGCACCTGGACCCCGGCCCGGGCGAGGCTCCGCAGCGTCCGTTCGTAGACCCGGTGCGACAGGCCCCAGCCATGCACGAAGAGCACGACGACCTCACCCGATCCCGCAAGTGCGTACGCGGCCCGCCGTCCCTGTACGACGGTGCCGTGCCACCCGACGCGCGTTCGTCGCGCCGGATGCTCGGTCAGGCCCGGGTCCGGGGTGTCCACGCCGCCACCTCCTCGCCCAGCGCCCGCGTCACCGCGTCGGGCGGCATCGTCCCGTCGATCGAGACGACCACGCCGCGCCCCGCGTACCACTCGACCATCGGCGCGGTCTCGGTGTCGTACTCGGCGAGCCGCCGGAGCACCGCCGTCGCGGCGTCGTCGTCCCGGCGCTGCATCTCGCCGCCGCAGGCCTCGCACGCCGGGTCCGACAGGGGGATCCCGTCGATCAGGCCGCATGCACCGCACACCCATCGCATCGCGAGCCGCAGGCGGACCACGTCGGCGGGCACGGCCAGTTCCACGACCAGATCGAGCCCGGCCGGCTCGAGCAGGACCTCCAGCGCCTCGGCCTGCGCGATCGTGCGCGGGAACCCGTCGAGCAGGAAGCCGCGCTCGCGGACCTCGATCGCCGCGAGGCGTTCGGCCACCAGTTCGACGACGAGCTCGTCGGGCACGAGTTCGCCGGCGCGCACCAACGTCGCGACCGCCTCGCCGATCGGCGAGCCGGCGCGAACCGCGTCACGGAACAGCTCGCCCGTCGAGACGTGGACCAACCCGAGCGACCCGGCCAGCACCGTGCCCTGGGTTCCCTTCCCCGCGCCCGGCCGTCCGACCAGCGCGACGCGCCGGGGCCTACCCTCGGTGGACTCGGGAACCACGGCACCCCCTTCGTGTCGTCCCGAGTCTCGGCCGCCCGCGAGCGGCGCGGCCAGGGTCCAAGGTCATGGTGGTGCCGGCATCCGACGCAAACCGACAATCGGGACACTTGCCCCTTGTGCGGGGGACGAAAAGAGAGGACAGTGAACGTTCCCCGCCGAGCAGGAGGTTGCGATGGCCGACGAGACGATCACGCCCGAGGAGCCGATCTCGCCCGAGGAGTCGGCCCGCCTCGAGACCGTGCGGGCCAGGCGTCACGACCTCCATGCCGTGATGGTCGCCCTCGAGGACACGCTGGCCGCGCCCGCCGCCGGGCGCCCCGACGTCTGGGCGAAGGACGTGTACGGGGCGCTCGCGGAGCTGCGAGAGTCCCTCGCGCTCCACGTCGAAACGACCGAGGGCCCCGGCGGGTTGTGGGAGCAGGTCCTGGACCACGCCCCGCGCCTGGCCAACGCCGTCAAGTGGCTCCAGAAGGACCACGCCGAGCTGGCCGGACTCGTCGACGAGGCCATGACCCGCACGCAGGCGAGCGGCGGCGCGGACGACGTCGAGGAGATCCGGGTCCAGGCCCTGGCGGTGCTCGGGGCGTTCTCGCGCCACCGCCACCGTGGCGCCGACCTGGTCTACGAGGCCTACAACGTCGACATCAGCACCGGCGACTGAGCCGGCACGCGAGCCCGGGACGGCGCGCTACTCGCCGGCCTCGGTGAGCACTCGCACGATGTCCTTGATCGAGACGATGCCCACGATGTCGTCGCCCTCGGCGACCGCGAGGTGACGCAGGTTCGCGTCGACCATCCGGAGCGCCACCTCGAAGACCGGCGTGTCCG
The DNA here is from genome assembly GCA_046331155.1 of Acidimicrobiia bacterium. Lineage (GTDB taxonomy): Bacteria > Actinomycetota > Acidimicrobiia > IMCC26256 > CAWATG01 > JAXLRK01. Next base: position 1,415,028 of record JAXLRK010000001.1, on the reverse strand, counting down.
GCGTGACGGAGATGACGTCGTTGCTCATCACGTCCGCCACCGTCATCACGTCGGGATCGCCGCGCTCGCCGATCGCCGCCACGACGTCGCGTTCGGACACGACGCCCACGGCATCGGCACCCCGGCGGACGACGACCACGCCGATGCCGTACTCCGTGAGCAGCCCGGCGAGGGCACGGAGCGTGGCTCCGGGCTCGACCGCCACGGGGTCGGTCCACACGAGCGCACGAATGGGTGATCGGGGGTCGATGTCCATCGTCGGTTCCCTCTCCTGGGGTGTCGGAGGAAGGTTACGCGTCGATCCGGTAGCTTGCGGGCTCGAGGCGACTCCACGGGGGGCGACATGCGGATCCGGACCATGGCGACGGTCGCAGCCGGGGTGCTCGCGCTCGTCACCGCTGCATCGGTGCTGCCGGCGGACGCGCAGGGCGGCACTGCCGACGGGAGGTACCGCCAGTTCGGCGATCCCGGCGGCTTCGTGAACATCATCCCGCCGGGACAGCGCGGGTTCCTGTCCCCCGCCGACCTCACGCAGGTGAACCAGGCCGTCGAGGCCAACGACCCCAACGGCTTTCCGCCGCACTACGCGGACCAACGCGCGATGTACCAGGCGCTGGTGTTCGACAGCGAGGGTCTGACCAACGCGCAGCTCTCCAAGTACTACAAGGACGCATCGTTCGGCGTGAAGACGAACGACATCGACCGCGTGTACCACCCGACGGCGGGCGCCACCGTCATCCGCGACAAGAGCTTCGGCGTACCCCACGTCTACGGCACGACGCGCTACGCCACGATGTTCGCCGAGGGCTACGCCACCGCCGAGGACCGGCTCGTGTTCATGGACGTCCTGCGGCGCAAGGGCCGCGGCACGCTGAGCGCGCTCGTCGGCGGCACGGACAGCATCGTGCGCCAGGACGCGGGTTCCCTCACGTTCGCGCCGTACACGGAGGCCGACTTCCAGCGCCAGGTCGACGACTTGAAGAAGACGAAGGAGGGGCGCTCCATCGCCGACGACGCCACCGCGTACACGGCCGGCGTGAACGCCTACATCGACGCCACGAAGAAGGACCCGTCGCTGCTCCCCGCCGAGTACAAGACGCTCGGCAAGCAACCCGAGCCCTGGAAGCTCACCGACGAGGTCGCGATCGCGACGAACGTCGGAGCCATCTTCGGCAAGGGCGGCGGCCGCGAGATCGACAACCTCTGCGGGATCGACGCCATCGCCAAGGCCACCGGCAGCCCGACGACCGCCCGGCAGGTGTTCGACGACCTCAAGTTCGCCAACCACCCCGGCGCCCCCACCACGTCGACGCGTGTCGCTCCGTACAACACCCGGCTCGGCCCGGTGGACCCGAAGTCCCAGCCCGACGTCGACTGCTCGAGCCTCGCCGACGCCGCCGGCGCGGTGAAGCCGGCGAGCAGCGGGCTCGGCTCGGGTGGCGGCATCTCGCTCGGGCCCGAGCTCGACGCCTTCCTCGCCCAGCTCGACGCACCGGGACCGACCCACATGTCGAACGCGATCCTCGTGACCGGCGCCCACACCGACAACGGGCGGCCGATCGCGGTGTTCGGCCCGCAGGTCGGGTACAACGTGCCGTCGTTGCTCGTCGAGAAGGACGTGCACGGGCCGGGCATCGACGCGCGCGGCGTCGGGTTCCTCGGCGTCGACTTCTACGTGCTCCTCGGCCGCGGCCGGAACTACGCGTGGTCGGCGACGTCGGCCGGAGCCGACAACGTCGACCAATGGGTGCTGAAGCTCTGCGACCCGACCGGCGGCGCGGCCACGACCGCCTCCACCGGCTACCTCCACGACGGCACCTGCAAGAAGTTCGATGCCTTCGACCACGTCGTCGACACCACCACTGGACTCGCGGGTACGGGCAACAAGGTCCGGCTCACGTGGCACGTCGAGCGCGCGCCCGACTACGGACCGATCGTGAAGACGGGCAAGCTCCACGACGGCACGCCGATCGCGATCGCCGTGCAGCGCTCGACCTACGGGAAGGAGCTTCGCTCGGCGATCGGCTTCCGCCAGTTCAACGACCCGCGGTACATGGCCACGGGCTACCGCGCGTTCCGCACCGCCGCCGCGGACGGCATCGACTACACGTTCAACTGGTTCTACGTCGACGCGAGGACCGTCGGCTACCAGCAGTCCTGCCGGTGCCCGATCCGAGCGAAGGGCGTCGACCCCGACCTCCCCAACTGGGGCACGGGTCAATGGGACTGGACGGCGTACGTGCCCTTGGGCGGGCAGCCCCACGACGTGAACCCGAGGGCCGGCTACATCAGCTCGTGGAACAACAAACAGGCTCCGCAGTGGCGGGTCGCCGACGACACGTTCTCCGACGGGCCGGTGCACCGCGTACAGATGCTGAACACCCGGCTCGACGCGGCGATGCGGTCGAAGCGCAAGCTCACCCGGGCCAACGTGGTGAGCCTCATGGAGGACGCCGCGACAGTGGACCTGCGGGGCCAGGAGGTGTTGCCCACGCTGCTGCGCGCGCTCGGCACCACGCCACCGACCGGCACACCCGAACGCGTGCTCGCGATGCGCGAGAAGCTGGAGACCTGGGTGGCCGACGGCGCGCACCGCAAGGCGAAAGACCCAGGCCAGAAGGTGTACGACGACGCGGTGCCCGCCGCGGTCATGGACGCGTGGTGGAAGCTGCTGCCCGACACGGTGTTCGACGAGTCGGTCGGCAGACCCGTCGACGCGTTGCAGCTCGTCGTCGACGACTCCCCGTCGAGCCACGGCGGCTCGGCGTACCTCGACGGCATGTACGGCGCGGTGCAGCAGGACCTCCGCCAGCTCCTCGGCGACCGGGTCCGCGGCGCGTGGAAGCACAGCTACTGCGGCGGCGGGAACCTCGACCAGTGCCGAGCAGTGCTCTGGCAGTCGCTGGCGAAGGCGGGCGACGCCCTCCAGAGCGAGTTCAACTCGCCCGATCCCGAGCAGTGGCAGCGCAAGGTGAGCGACGACGAGATCCAGTTCGACAAGCTCCTCGCCGGCGTCCTGCCGATGAACTGGCAGAACCGCCCGACCTTCCAGCAGGTCGTCCAGGTCGGCAGGTGACCCGATGACCTCCGTCATGACCGTGACCGGTCCCGTCGAGGCCGACGCGCTGGGCCGGGTGCTCGTGCACGAGCACGTCCGCATCTCGTACCCCGGCGACCATCTCGACCCCGCGTACGCCTTCGACCGCGACGCCTGCGTCGCGACCGCGGTGGAGCGGATGCACCAGCTCGCGGAGCACGGCGTGCGGACGTTCGTGGACCCGTGCCCGATCGAGCTCGGCCGCGATCCCGAGCTGCTCGCCGAGGTCGCGACGCGTTCGGGGATGCAGATCGTCTGCGCGACCGGCTTCTACTTCGAGGGCGTCGGGATCCCCTACTACTGGCGGTCCCGCAGCGCGGAGGAGGTCGCCGAGCTCTACCTCCACGAGATCGAGCACGGTATCGGCAGCACGGGCATCCGGCCGGGCGTGATCAAGATCGCGAGCGGCGATCCCGTCGGCGAGCACGAACGTACCGTCATCGCGGGGGCGGCGATCGCCGCGCGCGAGTCGGGCCTTCCCGTGATCAGCCACTGCGAGCGCTCGGCCGGCGCCGACGTCCAGCAGGCCATCCTCGCCGGGCACGGCGTCGACCTGGGCCGGTGCCTCATCGGCCACCAGGACGAGGAACCCGACGTCGGCAACCTCCGCGCGATCGCGGACCGGGGATCGTTCGTCGGGGTCGACCGCATCGGCCTCGAGATCCTCGCGCCCGACGCCCGGCGGGCCGAGCACGTCGCGCTCCTCGTCACCGAGGGATACGTCGACTGGCTGTGCCTCTCGCAGGACCACATGTGCTGCCTGGCGTCCCCGAAGTTCCCGTATCCCGTTCCGCCGGAGCTCGTCGGCGCCTTCGACGAGCTCCGCCCGGTCGTGCTCGAGCAGATGGTCGGACGGCCGCACACCTACCTCTTCACCGACTTCCTGCCCCGGCTGCGCGACCACGGCGTGGGCGACGACGAGATCGACACCCTGCTCACGGCCAACCCACGGCGCCTGCTCGCGGGGTCCTGAACCGTGCGGGTCGCCACCTGGAACGTGAACTCGCTCAACGCGCGGCTCCCGCGCGTCGAAGAGTGGCTCGCGTACGCCGAGCCCGACGTGCTGTGCCTCCAGGAGACGAAGCTCGCGGACACGGCCTTCCCCCACCTCACGTTCTCGGCCCTCGGCTACGAGAGCGTGCACCACGGCCAGGGCCGGTGGAACGGGGTGGCGATCCTGTCGAGGATCGGCATCGACGACGTGACGAGCGGCTTCGACGGGCTCCCCGATCCGTACGCGGGCGATGCCCGCCTGCTCGCCGCGACCTGCGGCGGCGTACGAATCGTGACCGTGTACGTGCCGAACGGCCGCGAGGTCGACTCCGAGTTCTACGAACGCAAGCTCGAATGGCTGGCCCGGCTGCGCGAGTGGCTCGCCGAGCACCACGAGCCGTCCGAGCCGCTCGTGCTGCTCGGGGACTTCAACGTCGCACCCGAGGACCGCGACGTCTGGAGCCCGAAGGCCTTCGAAGGCGCGACCCACGTGACGCCCCGCGAGCGCGACACGCTGACAGCGCTTCGCGACTGGGGCCTCGCCGACGCGTTCCGCGCCGTCTACCCGCAGGGCCGCCTCTTCTCCTACTGGGACTACCGGCGCGGCGACTTCCACGAAGGGCGGGGCATGCGCATCGACCTCGTCTACGTCACCGAGCCGGTGGCGAAAGCCGTGTCGTGGGCGCTCGTGGACCGCAACGCACGCAAGGGCCGGCAGCCTTCCGACCACGCCCCGGTGATCGTCGAGTTCTAGAGCTCCGGCACGTCTGGATGGAGATCCCAAGAGCGTGGTCCCGGCCCTCGCCGACCAGAGGACCGTGAGGTCGACCCGCCCTCCAGGGCGACCTACCTCTCCGCGAGCTCCTTCTCGCGCTCGTGCGCCGCGACGACGAGCTCCAGCCGCGTGCGCACGACCAGCTTCATGAAAACGCTACGTAGGTGCGCCTCAACCGTTCGACGGCTGATCCCCAGGCACCGTGCCACCTCCGGGTTCGAATAGCCGGCGCACACTCTCTCGACCACCGCGAGCTCGGCGGCGGTCAACGCATCCCAGCCTGTCGCGGCCCGGCGCGGCCGGCGGCTCCCGCCCGGACCACGCCGCAACGCCGTGAGCTCTGCGCGCGCCCGGTCCGCCTCCCGCACCGCGGTGACCGCCTCGAAGCACTCGATCGCGGACTCGAACAGCACCACGGCCTCGTCCACGTTCCCGGCCAGCGCGAGCAGGGCAGCCGCGTGAGCACGGGCCTGGGCAGCCTCGAAGCGGTAGCCGATCTCCCCGATGAATCCGGCCGCATCCACCACGACCTGGGCGTCCCTCTCGGTGATCCCCCGGACGAAGGCCGCACGCGCGGTGGCGAGCCGGTTGTGCGGAGACCTCGCCGAGATCCCGTCCAGCGCGGTCCTGACGCCGGCCGCGAGGTCGTCCTCGCCGGCGTCGATCGCCAGGCGGGCGAGGTCGGGACCGAACAGGATCAGCGAGGCCGACGCCTGCAGGCTGCGCGCGGTCTCCCACGCGGCGCGCAGGAGCTCGAGGCCCTCGCTCCGCCGGCCCTGCGCCTCGAGGAGCAGGGCCCGCGAGTGCGCCAACCAGTCGAGCCCCACCTGCGGCCCCGCGTCGGCGCGCAGCGCGTCGGCCCGGTCGAGCGCCGACGCGGCACCCTCGAGGTCGTCGCGGAACAGGCGCACCCGGCCCACGACGGCGAACGCCCACACCTGGGCGATGAGGCTCTGCTGCTCCTCGCCGAGCTCGACTCCGGCCTCGACCTCGGCGAGGAGGTCGTCCCACAACCCGCGGTCCCAGTGCGCGAGCGCCGTGACGAAGTGGTAGATCGGGAGCGCCCACGTGGCGCCCATCGCCTCGCCCAGGAGGCGCCCCCGGGCCACCGCGGCGGCGGCGGCGTCGTGCTTGCCGAGCGTGAGCAGGGCGATGGCCCGGAAGAGGTGTGGGTGCAGTCGGTGACCGGCGCCACCCGGCATGCGATCGGCCAGCGTCACCGCCCGGGTCGCCGCGTCCAACGCCGCGACGCTCTCGCCGAGACCGTTGCGGCCGAACACCTCGACACAGAGTCCGAGGATCTCGGCCATCGGTTCGCCGTCGCGCCGGCCGAGCTCGATGGCGCGCTCCGCTGCGGTGAGCGCGCCATCGAGATCCATCGCGAACAGACGGCACACGGCGCACAGGGCGAGAGGCCAGGCAGTCGACTCCCCGAGCGCTTCGTGCAACTCGACGAGGCGCTCCTCGTGGGAGACGGCATCGTGAGGGCGGCCGAGGAGCAGGAGCGCCCGTCCGAGCGCGGCGCGCAGCCCCTGCTCCACCACCGGCGCCACGGGGCGGGCCAGCACCGCGGTGGCGGTCTCGCGCGCCTCGTGGATCCGACCGCTCCAGGCCAGCGCGTCGACGACTTCGGCGAGTAGGTGATCGCGGTCCGCACCGGTCGGCGCGCAGATCTCGAGCGCGCGTCGGAGCAGGCGGACGGCACCTGACGGGTCCTGTGGGCCGATCTCCGACGCGGCGCGTCGAAGGACGGCGACGGCATCCTGCGATCCGGGCGCGGCGCCGAGGGCTACGTGCTCGGCGACCCGCGACAGCGGTGCACCGGCCGCTCCCAGCGACGCGCCGATCGAACGGTGAAGCTCGGTCCGGAGAGTGGGGGGAATCGAGTCGGCGATCGCGTTCCGCACGAGATCGTGCCGGAACCGCAGCGCGTGGCCGGTGTCGAGGAGCAGCCGCTCGTCGATGAGCCCTTCGACGACGGGAACCAGATCCCTGGCCGTACGCCGGGTGGCGGCCGCGAGCTCGGGGAGCGAGAACTGCGACCCGAGCACGGCGGCGATTGCGGCGATGGTTCTCGACTCCCGATCGAGGTTCGCCATTCGCGAGCGCACCGTGTCACGGAACCTCGCGGGGAGCGGCCCGGACCCTCCGTCGGGGAGGGCCTCCACGCAGCCGGACGTCGCCGTGAGCGCGCCCGCCGCCCGGAGCGAACCCACGAGCTCCGCGACGAGCAGGGGGTTCCCGTCGCAGCGCGCCACCAGATCGGCGAGGGCCGGACCGAGCGGTCCTCCTGCGATCCGCTCGCCCAACGTCGTGGCGGCCTCGGGCTCGAGGGCCATGAGCTCGAGCCACGTCGCGGAGACCAAGCCGCGCTGCTCCGCGCGCCGAACCGAATCGACGAGCGACTCCAGATCCTGCGGGTGGGACGTGGGACGGTGAGCGAGCACGACCAGCAAGGGCAGGTCGAACGAGCGCCGGGCCAACGCCCCCAGCGCCAGCAGGGTCGCGCCGTCGGCCCAGTGGAGGTCGTCCACGGCGAGCGCGACCGGACACTGCGCGCACCGGGCTTCGACGGCGGTCGTGACCGCGTCGAGGAGTCGGGCACGCTCCTCGGGGCCGGTCTCGAAGGGCGAGGACCGCGCCGGTGCGACCCCCGACGGCCCTGGGCCACCCGCCGTCTCTGCGATGACGAGTCCCGCCCGGCCGACGGCGTCGAGCAGCGGCCCGAACGGGCGGGCCCGGCCCAGCTCGTCACACTGCGCATCGAGGACGAACAGTCCTTGGCTCCGAGCCTCCTCCACGCAGGCCGCGAGCAGCGCCGACTTGCCGATGCCCGGCTCACCGGCGACGACGAGCACGGATCCCCGGCCGTGGCGGGTCGCAGCGACGAGGTCGTGCAAGAGCTCCAGTTCGGCTCTCCGTCCCACGAGCACCGAAGAAGTGTAGGAGGGGCCGATGTTCCGGAGCTAGGTGATCTCACCGATGACGGGCGCCCTGCCCCACCGTACCGTGACGGGAACGGACCCCCACCGGGGTGGGAGGCAGTATGGCCGTGACCGCCGCGCAGCGAGAGGATGCGGGGGCCGCCCAGGGAGTGTCCGGCTGATGGGCTGGGCGCTCGGGGTGGACCTCGGGACGACCTACAGTGCCGCCGCGGTGCTTCGCGACGGCCAGGCCCGGATGGTGAACCTGGGCCAACGGGCCGCCGCGATCCCGTCGGTGGTGTTCCTGCGCGACGACGACACGATGCTCATCGGGGAGGCCGCGGTCCGGCGCGGTGTAGCCGAGCCGGACCGAGTCGCACGGGAGTTCAAGCGCCGCGTCGGCGATCCCGCACCGATCCTCCTCGGCGGGGTACCCATGTCGGCCGACGCCCTCCTCGCGCGCCTCCTCGCCTGGGTGGTGGACACCGTCAGCGAGCGGGAAGGCGGTCCGCCCGACCGGATCGTGGTGTGCCACCCGGCGAACTGGGGGCCGTACAAGCTCGAGCTCCTCGTGCAGGCGTGCCGGCGCGCCGGGATCGCCGAGACCGAACTGGTGTCCGAACCGGAGGCGGCGGCACGGCACTACGCGTCACAGGAGCGCGTCGAGACCGGCGCCGTTGTCGCGGTCTACGACCTCGGGGGCGGTACGTTCGACGCCGCCGTGCTCCGCAAGACGGAAGCGGGCTTCGAACGCCTCGGACGACCCGAGGGGATCGAGCGGCTCGGGGGGATCGACTTCGACGAGGCGGTGCTCGCCCACGCGCTGCGCCACGTCGGCGACACCGTCGCCGGGCTCGGTGACGACCCGCCGTCACGGACCGCGCTCGCACGGCTGCGCCGGGAGTGCGTCGATGCCAAGGAGGCGCTCTCGGCCGACAGCGAGACGTCGATCCCCGTAACGCTTCCGGGGCTCGACACCGAGGTCCGTCTCACCCGTGCCGAGTTCGAGTCGGCGATCCGCGTTCCGCTTCTCGAGACGGTCGCGGCACTGCGCCGGGCCATCCGGTCGGCCGGCGTCGAGGCCGACGGGCTTGCCGCCGTCCTGCTGGTCGGCGGCTCGTCGCGGATCCCGATGGTCGCCCAGATGGTCGGCGCCGAGCTCGGCCGGCCCGTCGCGGTCGACGCCGACCCCAAGCATGCCGTCGCTCTCGGCGCGGCCCTCACCGCGGTCCGGCCGAGCGGCGACCTGAGCTCGGTCGCCGTGGCGCCGACCCCGGAACCGCTCGCCTCCGTCGCGGTGGTGGATCCCGTGCCCGCGGTCGTGGATCCTGCGCCCGCGGTCGTGGATCCCGCGCCGACGGTCGCGGTCGGCGCCGGATCCCCGGGCGCGACCCACGAGGAGATGACGGACGGGAACACCACCCGGACGACCCACGAACCGGCATCGCCGCCAGCGACCGCAGCGGCCGATCGGCGCGGACGGCGGCCTCTGCTGGTCGGCGCGGGCGTCGTCGCGTTGGCTGTCGCAGCCGGCGTGGGTGCCGCCCTGTTGCGGTCGGGTGGAGCAACCACCGCGAGACGCGCTGCGGCCGGGAACGCCTCCCGCACCTCCGTCGCGCGGGCGGGCGCCTCCTCCACCACCGTCGCGCGGGCGGGCGCGTCCCCCACCTCCGTCGCCCGGGCGGGCGCGTCCCCCACCACAGTCGGTCGGGCGGGCGCGTCCCCCACCTCCGCGCCGGTCCCCGGGAGCGTCCGCGACACCTCGGGTGGTTCCACCACCACCGCACGCCGCTCCCCGGCCGGGGGTGTCGGGCTCGCCGCCGACCCAACACCGGGCGGCTCCCCAACCTCCGCGCCGGGCGAGGGCGGCGGCGCGCCGACGGGGTGGATCTCGCCCTGCCCCGCCGGCCCCTCGGTGTGCATCACCTCGGTGGACACCGGGCCCGCGGGCGTGACCGCCCGGTTCGTCGCCGACCAGGTCGATCTCGCCGCCGGTGCCGGCGGCGGCGCGGCGGCGGTCTTCTTCCTCACCACGGTCGACGAGGGCGGCGCGTCGAACGTCGACCGGCGGACCGGATCCTGGATCGCCTGGAGATCCGGGTCGCCGTTCCAGGGGTTCGCGAACCAATGGACCGGGAGCAACGCACTGTGCGTGCTCCTCGGTGACGCGGCCGGCGAGGTGAGAGCCGGCACCGGGAACTGCGCGCAGCTCCCGTCGAGATAGGAGTCGACCCATGGCCAAGAACCCTCCGAAGGGCAACGTGAGCCCGACCGCGCCGGTCGTCGGGAAAGGACCGCTCGACGACGTGAAGGCGCGCGCCGTCGCGCACGACGCGGCGGCCGGTGCGACCGACGACGACGGAGGCGGGGACAGCGTCGTCGACGGCGCGATCATCGGCGCGCTGGTCGGCCTCCCGTTCGGCCAACCCGTCGCCGGTGCCGTCATCGGCGGCCTCGTCGACAAGGCGATCGACGACGAGGCGGTCGGCGACGACAAGGACGGCGGCCGCAGCCCCGTCTTCACCGAGGGTCGGACGATGATCACCGCGCCGATCCCGGTCAAGAACGAAGAGGGCGAGGTGGTCAGGGTCATCAAGGGCCCGTCCGGGTCCCAAGCCGTCCGGGACATCCCGTTCGTGGGCGAGGACCTCGGCAAGGCCGTCGACGCTGCCGGCCGCAGCGGCAGCTCGTACGCCGACCGGTTGCGCGAGGCGCTCGACTCCGATCCGACGGTCGCCCCGTCGAGGCCGACGACCGGGACACCGGCCGGCGCGAAGACGGGCGCAACGACCGACGTGGCCGGCGCGCGGCCCGGTTCCGAGTTCCAGGTGACACCCGAGGAGCTGAAGGCCGCCGAGGAGAAGTACCTCGGCACCGACCGCGGTGGCGATCGCGGCTCCGATGCGGGCACCTCGGGCTCCACCGCCGGCGCCGCACCGCCGGCCGGCGAGGAGGAGGGGTGGGGCGGCGTCTACGACGACGGCGAGCCCGACTCCGAACCCGGTGGGGACCCGGGGACCGCGAGCGGCCCGGGGGCCGGGAGCGGCGGCGCTTCGGGTGGTGAGGCGGGGTCCGACGACGCCGGCGGGCCCCCGGCGGGCAGCGAGGCGTTCGAGTTCGAGGTCATCCACGCCACCGGGACGGTCGACGACGACGAGTTCGTCGAGTCGGACTCGTCGTCGAGTACCGAGACCGTCTATCGCGACGAAGAGGGCAACTGGTACGACGCGGAAGGGAACGCGCTGCCCCCTGATGACGCCGCGGCCTACGAGGAGGCGTACCAGGAGGACGGAATGAGCGGGAACCGGGCTCCCGACAAGGACGTCCCGCCGGAGGAGGAGGACGACGGGGCGGACGAGGAGGGAGACGGGTCGGCCGAGGGCGAAGGCGCCACCGGAAGCGACGGCGGCGGAGTCGGCTTCACGCCCGATCCCGACAACGTGGACGTGATCGGCAAGCTCGGCGACCTGTTCGGGCTCGCCCCGACGCGGGGCCCGGTGCTCGCCGGGCGGGGCTTCGGGAGCTCGACCGGCGCGGGGGTCACCGACCCGCCCGACGACGACGGCACTCAGATCGCCCCCGGGACGGTCGCCGTGGATCCCCACGCAGAGAAGCTGGGCCTGCTGGGGAACCCCGGCACGCCGGGGGGGCCGACGGACTTCGGTTCGGGAGCCGTCCACGACCCCGGCGAGGACTACACGAGCCCGACCGGCGCGGGGGTCACCGACCCGGCCGACGACGCCGACGCCCCGCCCGTCACGTCCGGACCGGAGGAGCGCGACGGGAGCGCACCCGTGCTCAAGCCGACGGCGCCTGCGGGCGAGGAGCACGACGACGACGGTGGTGGAACGGCGTTCACGGTCCGGACATGGTCGGGCGCCCTGTCCCCTGACGACGACGGTCCGGACGAGCTCGACGACTTCGTCATCGACCGGGACCCGTGAGCGGCGTCCCCGGGCCGCCGTCATTCGAGCTCGAGGAGCATCCCCTCGTACGACCGGGCGAGCACACGCGCGGCGTCGACCGTGAGCGGGGGGGCGAGCGGGTGCTCGGCGCGCCGGTGCCACCGCTTGACCCGGGTGACGATCTCCTCCGTCACCACGGCCCGGTCGGCGTGGTCCTCGAGACCGAGGCGCGCGGCGGGCCGCGTGCCCGCCCGCTCGAAGAGCTCCTCGATCTCGGCGGTCTCGTCGTCGCGCAGGTCGAGCGCTCCGACGCGCAGGGCCAGCAGCACCCGGTGCTCCGCGAGCTCGTGTGCGCCGGCCGCGACCTCCTCCAGGCGGGCCGCGAGCCCGCCGCCGTCGGGGGGCGGAGACGTGCGCAGAAGGTGGCCGAGGGCGGCGAGGGCACCCCTGGCCTTCAGCACTCCGGCCCGGGCCGCGAACTGGGAGGCGAGAACGTCGCCCAACCGCTCGATACCGCTACGACGCCGCAGTTCGAGCGCGAGCTCGCGTGCGCTGTGTACGGCGCCGGTACGAACCAGCTCCCGCGCGAGTCGCACCCCGAAGATGCCGTAGCGGTCGAGGAGCCGGGCCCGGACCTCCAGTGGCACGCCCACGTCGATCTCGCGGCCGCCGAACCGGTCGGTCGAGACGATGACCGCCTCGATGGCTTGCGCGTCGGCGGCCGCGAGCCGCCGGAACGCCCCGAAGTCGTCCTCCGACAGCAGCGCTGCACCCAGGGCCAGGAGCCCCGCGACGGGCACCACGGTCTGGCACAGCCGCCGCACCTGGGGGTCGCGCCGGTAGCGCTCGGCGACGCGCTCCGCGGTTTCCATCGCCTCGATTCGCCCGGCACCGACCTCGTCGGCCCGCGCCAGCACCGCCACGGCGTTGATCGGATCGGGGCGGCCGGCGTCGTCGTCACGGAACGCCTCGAGGAATCGGACGTCGTGCGCGTGGAAATGGCGCGTGAGGTAGACGACCGCGTCGGCCGGTGAGATCGCCCGCTCGGGTACCAGGAACCCGGTCGTACGTTCGCCGAGGGAGGCGGTGAGCGAGCCGAGGCCGGGCGTGTCGATGAAGGTCGTCGACGCGAGGACCGGTGACGGCCACTCCACGACGAGGCGCTCGATGCCGTCGGGATCGAACCCGTCGAGGGACGGTTCGATCCGGTCGGCCGCTCGCCGGAACGGCACCGACAAGGGCTCACCGCCACGAGGCTGGACGAGGGTCCGGTACACGACGCCGTGCCGGTACCAGGTGACGAACCGGGTGCACTCGCCGGTGTCGGCCGCGGCGAGAGGCTCGCCCACGAGCGCGTTCAACAAGGTGGATTTCCCCGACTTCACGCGACCGGCGAGGGCGACCCTCAGCGGTTCGTCGAGGCGGGACGCGAGCGCGCGCAGCACACCCGAGGTCCCGAGGTCGCTCGCGTACGAGGTCCGGGCGTCGTGGATCAAGGTTCGCACGCGCTCGAGAAGCGGCCGATCGGGCGCGGTCGGGGCGGTCACGGTTCGCCGGCCTCCTGCGGGGGCGCGCCTTGCACGTCGCGGCACCGTTCGACGAGCCAGGTGAGGCGGCCGAGCTCCGCCTCGATGTCGCGCAGACGCGCTTCGTTCGAGGCGACCCCCCGGTCGGCGGCGTCCCGGAGGGCCCGCAGGGTCGCCGCCGCCGACGCCGCGAGCTCGTCGGCCCGACCCGTGAAGAAGTCGCGGATGCGACGCTCGGCGATCCGGACCGCGTCGCGTGAGTCCTTCGCGGCAGCGAAGACGACGTCGTCGACGAGCTTGCGGGCCACGGTCTTGGCCTCGGCCCTTCGCTGGGCGACCTGGCGCCGGTTCTCGTCGCGAAGGCCCTTCGCCCCGAGCGCGACCCCGGCCGCGAGGACCGCCGGCGTGGCCACGGCCAGGCCGAGGACCCCGCCCACGAAGCCCGCCAGGAGCGCTCCGCCGTAGGAGGACCGGAGCATGGTCAGGGCCTGGTCGCCGACGCGCCGTCGCCCAGCGCCGCGGAGCGCGAGCGACTCGTCGACCGCCACGCCCACCCCCGGGGGGTGCGAGCCCACCTGGCCCACCAGAGCCTGCACGGTTCCGGCATCGTCGCTGAAGACGCGGGCGACGGTCTCCCCCGCTGCGGCGACGCGCGCCCCCAACTGCGCGTAGTGGTCCGCGACCAGCCCGGCGACCTCCCGTCGGAGCTCCGGTTCGCACCGTTCCCAATCCCTGGCGGGATCGAGACCGTCGATCATGGCCTCCGCCTCCTTGAGGACCCGACGCGCCGCGGCTCGGAGGTCGTGGTCGAGATCCCCCGAGAGGTCGGCGAACGCGTCGACGAGGACCTGTCGCCACCGGCCGGCGGCCGAGCGCAGTCGGTCCGCTTCCTCCTGCGCCCGCGCGACTCGTGTCGCGAGCAGGTCAGCCTCTGCGGGCGACTGGTGCGCCGCGCGCTCGGCCCGCAGCGGCACCTCGAGGGAGGAAGCAATCCACTCGACCTCGCGGGCCAAACCGATCGCGCGCCGGCGGTCGTGACCCTGCACGACCTCGGCGGTCAGCCAGTCGAGCAGGTCCGGGATCGCGCTCTCGCCGACGAGATCGCCGTCCCCGCTCTCGCGCCCCTTCGTGTACACGTCCGACGAGACCGCGAACGACGCGTGTACCATCCGGGCGGCGTGCCGACGGTCGCCATCGAGGACGCGGCGCCACTCAGGGTGGATGTCGGTGCGGCTCTTGACCAGGGCGAGCGGCGCCGACGCCGCGGCCAGGCGCCGCAGGAGACGGAGCTCCGGGGCGGTCAACTCCTGGCCCGCGTCGGATACGAACAGCACCCCGTCGACGAACGCGACCGCCGCCAACGCGAGCGCGCCACCGAAGGAGCCGAGGCCACCGACATCGGGGAAGTCGACGAGCACGAGACCGTCCCGCAGCGCGTCGGACGGCCACGTGATCTCGACGCCGCGAAGGGTGCCGTCGCCGGCCCCGTGACCGTCTTCGACGACCCTGTCACGCACCGACTCGAGATCGATCGGGCGAGGCTCGACACCGTTGTCGGTGGCGACCAGGGCGACGGCCCCGGGCTCAGCTCCCCAGCCCACCGCAACGGGCACGAGCGCACCGGCATCGGGATCGACCGGGCACACGTCCGCACCGACGAGGGCGTTCACCAGGCTCGTCTTGCCCTGTTTGAACTCGCCGACCACCAGGACACGTGCCGCCGCACCCGCGGCCTGCCGGTCGAGGGCGCGCAGGCGCTCGGCGAGGTCGGCTCGGTCGAAGGCCTCGGCCGCCGCGACCCCGTGCTCCGTCAACCGGGCGGCGACCTCCCGCCACGACGTCGTCGAGGGCCGAGCCATCGTTTCGGAGCGTACGAGAGCGGGCAGATCCCCGTCATCGGTGATCTCACCTAGCGTAGATCCCCAGAGCTCCGGCTGTCGTCCGCCGGCATTCCTGCAGGACGGTGCCTTGGAACCGTTCGCGAGGTCGGTGCTCGACGGTCCGAGGAACACACGACAGATCGCCCAACGGGTCGCAGTGTCGACCGCGGCGAGTTGCCACACCGGCCCGACACCCTCGAGGTTCCCGATGTAGAAGCGGTCCAGGGCGACGAGATCACCGGGACGGGCGTGGTCACCAAATGGTGGACCTGCAACCTCATCTCGTGGACCGGAAGGCCTAGAGCTCCGGCACGTCCGTACGCTCGTAGCTCCAGCGGTACCGCGGCCGGATCGCCCGGCGGGACACCGCCGGGCGTGCGCCCGTGACGGCCAATCGCCGAACCCGGGCCTCGGGCGCGTAGCAGTCCTCCACCTCGCGCGCCGCCATCGCCGAACCGAGCGAGCGCTGCAACAGGCTCTCGACGATGCCGGGCAACGTCTCGGCGCACCGCAACATCCACGAGTGCGACGCCTCGCGGATGACGACGAGCTCGCCATGCGTCCGGCGCGCGGCATCCGCCGCCGCGCTCAACGGCACGACACGATCGCGGTCGCCGTGCACGGCGATGAGCGGCGTGCCGTGCACCTGCAACCGGTCGAGGAGCTCGCGGCTCGGACCGGTGCGCAGGATCGTCGCCGCTGCACCGAGGACGTCCCACGGGCGCGAGAGATGGTGTGCGAGGGTGCGGCGGGCGTCCGCGCCGAGCGTGAACACACCCTTCGACTGACGCGGGACCGCGTCGACGAGATCCACCACGAAGTCGAACAAGAACTTGGCGAGGAGCGGCGGGAACAGGAGGCCGCGCTGGACCCGGTCCCACGGTTCGCCGACGATCCCGTTGAGCAGGACCACCGCAACCGCCTGGTCGGGGCGGTTCGCGGCCAGCTCGGTGACGATGCGGCCGCCCATCGAGTGCCCGGCGAGGACGGCGCGCCGCACGCCGAGAACCTCGAGCGTGCGGCTCACCAGGTCGGCCGACGCGAACAGGTCGGCGATCCCGAGGGAGTCCGTGTCGCCGTGACCCGGCGCGTCGATCGCGATCACGCAGAAGCCGAGGTGGGCGAGGCGTCCCAGGGACCGCTGGTAGATGGAACCGTTGGCTCCGAAGCCGTTCACCATGACGAACGGCAGGCCCTGACCGGCCACCGAGATCCCGACCCGGTGACCGTCGGGCAGGCGGACGATGTGACGCACCAACCGAGCCGACCCGGTCCGGTTCCCCGGGCCGGCGACGTCCGCGGTCTCCGTCATGGTCACAGTCTGCCGGGAACACGGACCCACCGCGCGAATCGGAGGCTCAGCCTCTCGACGACCCGGCCGAAGTAGGGTCGACCCCTCCATGCTGACTCGGCTCGCCCGGTTCACGCTGCGTCACCGCAAGGCGGTGCTCGCGGCGACCGCGTTGCTCGTCGTCGTCGCGGGCGTGCTCGGGGCAAACGTCGCCGACTCGTTGACCAACGGCGGCTTCGACGATCCCCATTCCGAGTCCAACCACGCGATCGACGAGCTCGAACACGTCTTCGGTCCCGCGGCGCGCGATCCGAACGTGGTCGTGCTCGTCACCGCCCGGCGGGGCACGGTCGACGATCCCACGGTCGTCGACGCCGGGAACCGCCTGACCCGCGAGCTCCGGAGAACCCCGGGTGTGGCCTCCGCGGAGTCGTACTGGTCGCTGCACGTGACCCCGCTGCGCTCGCACGACCGCCGGCAGGCCCTCGTCGTCGTCGTCGTCGCCGGCAACGACGACGAGGTCCAGGGCACGGTCGGGGAGATCGCGAAGCGTTTCGACCGGGCCGGCGGCGTCGTCACGACTCGCGTCGGCGGACGCAGCGAGGTCTTTCGCGAGATCGACACGCAGATCCAGGCCGATCTGACCAAGGCCGAGTCGATCGCCTTCCCGGTCACGCTCGTCCTGTTGATCCTCGTGTTCGGCAGCGCGGTCGCGGCCGGGCTCCCGCTCGCGGTCGGAGGGATCTCGATCGTCTCCACGTTCCTGGTCCTCCGCATCGTGGCGTCGGTGACCGACGTGTCGGTCTTCGCCCTCAACATGGCCACCGCCATGAGCCTGGGGCTCGCGATCGACTACAGCCTCTTCATCGTCTCGCGTTACCGCGAGGAGCTCCACGGCGGCCTGTCGCCGGAGGACGCGATCGTCCGGACCGTCGAGACGGCCGGCAAGACCGTGGCGTTCTCCGCGGTCACCGTGGCCCTCTCGCTCGCCGCCGCGCTCATCTTCCCGCTCGCCTTCCTCCGTTCGTTCGCGTACGTGGGCATCGCCGTGGGCTTCGTCACCGCGGCCGGGTCCATCGTCTTCCTTCCGGCGCTCCTCGCGGTGCTCGGACGCAACGTGGACCGGTTCGTGCTCTGGCACCACGAACCCAAGCCCGTGGGCGAGGGCTTCTGGCACCGCGTCGCCATGGTCGTGATGCGGCGGCCGGCCCTCATCGCGTCGTCCGTCGTGGTCGTGCTCGTGATCCTGGGAATCCCGTTCTTCCACATCGCGTTCGGGCTCCCCGACGACCGGGTGCTCCCGGGTCACGCGCCGAGCCGCCAGGTCAGCGACGAGCTACGCGCGAACTTCTCGACCAACGAGGCGAGCGCGCTCGACGTGGTCGCGGCCCGCGTCCCCGATGCCGCGGCGAAGGTCCGACCGATCGGCGACTACGCGGCCGCGCTCTCGCGCCTGCCGGGCGTGGCCCGCGTCGACAGCCGGGCCGGGCTCTACGTCGCCGGGCGTCGGATCGCGCCGCCGGGCGTCCTGACCCGGCGCTTCGAGGCGCCGAACGCCACCTGGCTCTCCGTCGTTCCCGACGAGTCCGTCGAGGCCATGTCGCCGCAGGGCGAGCACCTCGTCCACCTGGTCCGCGGCGCGCCGGCACCGTTCGCGGTCAAGGTGGGCGGCACCTCCGCGTTCCTCGTCGACGCGAAGGACGCGTTGTTCTCACGCCTGCCGCTCGCGTTCGCCATCATCGCGGTGAGCATCTTCGTGTTGCTGTTCCTGATGTTCGGCAGCCTCCTCGTGCCGTTCAAAGCCCTGGTGATCAACGTCCTGAGCCTCTCGGCCACCTTCGGCGCGATGGTGTGGATCTTCCAGGACGGCCATCTCTCGGGGCCGCTCGACTTCACCGCGACCGGCACGCTCGACACCACGGTCCCGGTCCTGATGTTCTGCGTGGCGTTCGGGCTCTCGATGGACTACGAGGTCTTCCTGCTGTCACGGATCAAGGAGGAGTACGACGCGTCCGGCGACAACACGAGCTCCGTCGCGATCGGGCTCGAGCGGACCGGCCGCATCGTGACCGCCGCCGCCCTGCTGATCAGCGTGGTCATGCTCGCGTTCGCAACGTCGTCGGTGTCGTTCATCAAGCTCTTCGGCCTCGGTCTGGCCATCGCGGTGTTGATGGACGCCTTCGTGATCCGGGCCACGCTGGTACCGGCGTTCATGCGGCTCGCCGGTCGGGCCAACTGGTGGGCCCCCGCACCGCTGCGGCGGCTCTACGAGCGCTTCCGCATCAGCGAGGGCTGAATCACGCCCCGTCGGGGCCCGATGCGTAGGCTGTCGGGCCTTCGGTGGAACGTCTCGAGCGTCGGGCGACCGGGGAGGGAGATCCGATGTTCGAGACGTTCGGGCGCCGTGGGCCGGTCCCGGTGGGACTGCCCTTCCTCGGTGTCGTCGTCCTCGGTGTGGCCGCCCTGTGCACCGCGCTCGTCGTCACCCCCGCACCTACCGTCCGGGCCGCGGCGCCGGGCGCGACGGCGACGCTCGACGGGACGTACGTCGTTCGGGTCGCGGACGCGATCACCGTGGAGACGAGGGTCGAGTACCTCCGGGTAGGGTCCACCTTCTACGTGCTCCACCACGTCGCCCCCGACAGCGCGAGACCCAACGATCAGGTCCGCGTGACCGGCACCCTCGATGGCACCGACCTGACCGTCACCTCGCTCGCGGTGCGCTCGGCCGCGCCGCCCGCGGCCCTGGCGGCGCCGGCCGCTGCGCCTGCCGCCAAGAGCGTCCTCGTGATCCTCGTGAAGTACGGGACCGCGACACCGACCGCGACCCAGGCCCAGGCCAACAGCTTCGTCTTCACCAGGGTCAACGCCTGGTACCACGACACGTCGTACGACCAGCTCCGGTTCACGGGACAGGTCACCGCGCCGTTGACCATCCCCGATCCCGGCTCGTGCAACTGGAACGGGATCGCGACGTCGGCCGAACAGGCCGTCACGAACGCGGGATACAACGTCGGGTCCTACGGGTTGCGGGTCATCGACTTCCCCCACCGCGACGACTGCCTCGTAGCCGGGCGCTCCGATTCGCTGGCGGGAAGCGCGCTGATCGGTGGGCCCTGGGTCTGGCTAAACGACGGGCTCTACAACCCGACCGACGGCTACTCCTTCCTCGTTCCCGTCCACGAGCTCGGTCATGGAATCGGCCTCCAGCACGCCCACTCGTTGAACTGCGCTCCGGCCACGCTCACGGCGTCCTGCGCGACCTCCGGCATCGTCGACGACTACGGGAACTCGTGGGACGCCATGGGTACCAACTGGCCGGGGAACGACTACGGCGCGGTCGCCGAGTTCTCGGCGTTCGGCCGCAATCGGATGGGCTGGATGGCGAACCGCGTCACCACGGCGTCGACCGGCCAGGCCCAGCACATCCACCTCACCGCGCTCGAGACGAGCGCCGCGACCGGCACCCAGGCGATCCGCGTCGTCACCCCCCGGCACGAGTACTGGGTCGAGTACCGGCAGCCGATCGACCAGGACGCGTTCCTCGTCCACTATCCCGCGGTGACCTCGGGCGTCCTGGTGAACATGCGCGACGACGTGACGTCCGCCGACGGCGTGACGCACGCCGACAGCGCGCTCCTGCTCGACATGCACCCGGGCACGGTCGGCGACTTCGCGGACGCCGCACTCCAGCCCGGCCAGACCTGGAGCGATCCGGAGGGTGTCTTCACCCTGCACCTGCAACCGGCGGACGCGGGCGGGATCACCGTCGACGTCCTGCCCGGGCGGGTCAGTCTGCCCGGCCCGCCGACCGCGGTCGGGGCCGTGCCCGGCAACGCACGGGTGCTCCTGAGCTGGACCGCACCCTCGTCCACGGGCGGCAGCCCGATCACCGGCTACCGCGTCACGGTGGACCCCGGCGGGCGGCAACTGACCCTGCCGGCGTCGGCGACGGGAGCGCTCGTCGACGGGCTGACGAACGGCACGCCGGCGACCTTCACGATCGAAGCCGGCAACGCCGTGGGATGGTCGGATCCCACGACCGTCGACGCCACGCCGACCGCGACCGGCGGTGCGCCCTCGCCACCACGGAACGTCTCCGCCGCCGGGGCCGACGCGAGCGCAACCGTCTCGTGGGACGTGCCGTCCTCCGACGGCGGCAGCCCGATCACCGGGTACAGCGTCTTCTCCGGGCCGACCCTCGTCGCCACCGTGACCGCGCCCACGACGCACGCCACGATCAGCGGGCTCACGAACGGGACCCCCTACACCTTCGGCGTCGTCGCGGCCAACGCGCTCAACGCCTCGGGCACGGCCATGTCGAACCCGGTGACTCCGGCGCAGCCCCCCGCGCAACCGAGCGAACCCGCGGTGGTGGTGAAGCCGTCGCAGTCGTCACGTACGGGGTACTGGATGCTCGGTGGCGTGGGCGACGTCTACGCGTTCGGCGACGCCAAGTACCTCGGAAACGCCCACAACACGGCGAGCGGCCCCGGATTCAAGGTGCATCTGGAACCGACGCCGTCGGGCGACGGGTACTGGATCCTCGACTCCACCGGGATCGTCACCACCGCCGGCGACGCCTCCTGGCGCGGCAACGCCACCGCGATCCAGATGAGCGCGCCCGGCGAACACGCGGCGTCCCTGTCGGCGACGCCGTCGGGCCAGGGCTACTGGATCTTCACCGACCGCGGCCGCGCGCTGCCCTACGGCGACGCCGCGTTCTTCGGCGACATGTCGACGACCCACCTCAACGGACCGGTCCTCGGCTCGATCGCCACCCCGTCGGGCCACGGCTACTACATGGTCGCCAGCGACGGCGGCATCTTCGCCTTCGGCGACGCCGGCTTCCACGGCTCGATGGGCGGCACCAGGCTCAACGCCCCCGTGCAGTCCCTCGTGCCCACCGCCGACAACCGGGGTTACTGGCTGGTCGCCTCCGACGGGGGCATCTTCGCCTTCGGCGACGCCGGCTTCCGCGGCTCCATGGGCGCCACCAGGCTCAACCGGCCCGTCGTCGGGATGGTCCGCTACGGCGACGGCTACCTGATGGTCGGCGCCGACGGCGGCATCTTCAGCTTCTCCGACCTGCCGTTCAAGGGCAGCCTCGGCGACACCCCGCCGGCCGTGCCGATCACCGGCGTCGCCGCACTCGGCTGAGCCGTGCGGGCCGGCGCGCTGCGCGAACCCTCGACCTCGACTGTAGATCGAGGTTGAGAGTTCAGCCCTTGGCCTGGAGGGCCTCGATGATCTTGGGCACGACCTTGGTGGCGTCGCCGACGATGCCGAGGTCGGCGACCCCGAAGATCGGTGCCTCGCCGTCCTTGTTGATGGCGACGATGTTGTCGGAGCCCTTCATGCCGACGAGGTGCTGGGTGGCGCCGGAGATGCCGATGGCGATGTAGAGCTTCGGCTTCACGGTCTTGCCGGTCTGGCCGACCTGCTTCGAGTAGGGCACCCAGCCCGCGTCGACGATCGCACGCGACGCACCCGATGCCCCTTTGAGCAGCTTGGCGAGGTCGTCGACGAGCGGGCCGAAGTTCTCCTGCGCGCCGATGCCCCGGCCGCCGGACACGACGACCGTTGCGTCCTCCAGCTTCGGTCCTTCGCGCTCCTCGACGTGGCGTTCGAGCACCTGCGCCTCGCCGGCGCGACCGAGGTCGCCCGCCTCGACGTTCTCCACCGCCCCCGCGCCCGCGCCGCCCGGCTCCGCCGCGAACGACTTCGGCCGGATCGCCGCCAGGTACGGCTTCTCGCCGGTGTACTTGGCGTCGACGAGCGTGTTACCGCCGAAGATCGCGGTACCGACGACCACCGAGTCGCCGTCGACCACGATCGTCATGCCGTTGGTGAGGGCGGGCCGGTCGAGCCGGGCCGACAGGCGGGAGATCGCGTCACGGCCGTCGTAGCTCTGCGCGAACAGCACGAGGTCGGGTGACTGCTCGCCGATGAGCTTGGCCAGTGCGGCCGCTCCGACGACGCCCACGAGCGTACTGCCCGGGTCGACCGCGTAGACCTTCGCAGCTCCGTATTCGCCCAGTGACGGTGCGAGCGCGGCCGCGTTCGCACCGACGTACACCGCTTCGACGGTGTCGCCGAGCTCACGCGCTTTCGTCAGCAGCTCGAGCGTCGCGCCGGTCGGCTTGTCGCCCTCGGCCTCCGCATACACCCAAACCTTCGAGAGTCCCATCACATGCCTTTCTTCACACCAATTTCAGCTGCTCGAGGAACGCGACGACCCGCTCGTGGGCGGTGCCGTCGTCTTCGATCTTCTCGCCGGCCTGGCGTTCGGGCGCGGCGGCGACGTTCACGATCTCCTGGCGGGCGCCCGCCCAGCCGACCGGTTCCACGCCGAGGTCGGCCGGCGTCACCTGGTCGACCGGCTTGTTCTTGGCGGCCATGATCCCCTTGAACGACGGGTACCGCGGCTCGACCACCCCGGCCGTCACGCTCACGACCGCGGGCAGCGACGCCTCGACCACGTCGTAGCCGGCCTCGGTCTGGCGCTGGATCGTCACCTTGCCGTCGGCGATCTCGACGTGCTTCGCGAACGTGAGCGACGGCCAGCCGAGCAGCTCGGCGACCTGGGCAGGCACGGTGCCGGTGTAGCCGTCGGTCGACTCGGTCGCAGTGAGCACGAGGTCGATCGCGCCGACCCGCTCGACCGACTTGGCGATGATCTTCGCGGTGGTGAGGGCGTCGGAGCCCAGGAGCGCCGGGTCCGAGACGAGCACGGCCTTCGCCGCTCCCATGGCCAGCGCGGTGCGCAGACCGGACACCTCGCCGTTGGGGGCCATCGACACCAGCGTGACCTCGCCGCCACCTGCCGCGTCGGCCAGCTGGAGGGCCATCTCGACGCCGTAGCTGTCGGACTCGTCGAGGATGAGCTTGCCTTCGCGTTTGAGGGTCTTGGTGTTCGGATCCAGCTCGCCCGGCAGGGCCGGGTCCGGGATCTGCTTGACACACACGGCGATGTTCACTGCGTCACTCCGCGTTCCGGGCGCGCCCCGAGGCGGGCGGGCCGTCCGTAATCGTCGGAGATTCTTGCCGCTGCCCGTTCGCGATTGCGAAACGGAGCCGGTCGCCCGGGAATTCAGCCGATTCTCAGCGAGCACACCTCCAGTGCACGGGACGCCCGGACGAGAATGGGGGAGCATGATCGGGCGCCCGCGACGCAGGCGACGCCGCCTCACCTGGTTCACCGCGATCGCCGCGTCGATCGCGGTCGCGCTCGGGATCGGCGCGGTACCGGCGGGTCATCGGCCCACGTCGCGTCCGGCCGCAGCGTCCGCGCCGTCGCCCTCGGCGTCCACCGGGTCCGTGACCGTCGTGCACGTCAGGACCGGGAACGGCGCAACGCGCGCGGTCTGGGTGTACCGGCCGGCCGTTCCGGACTCGGCGAGCCTCCCCGTCGTCTACTTCCTCCATGGGGTGCCGGGCACGGCGCGCAGCGTGTTCGACGCAGGGATCGTGCGCGAGCTCGACGACGCGATCCGCCGCAGCGGTCGCCCGTTCGTGTTCGTCTCGCCCGACGGCAACGGCACCAGCCACGAGGACACCGAGTGGGCCGATGCACTCGACGGGAGCGACCTGGTCGAGACCGACCTCCTCGACCGGGTCGTCCCCGCCGTCGAGGGTGCGCACCGGCGCGACCGCGCGCACCGGGCCATCGCCGGGTTCTCGATGGGGGGCTACGGTGCGGTGAACCTCGCCGAGCATCACGCCGACCGGTTCGGCCAGGTCGTGAGCATCTCGGGCTACTTCCACGTCGACGACCCGGACCTGATGTTCGGCGACGATCCCGACACCGAGACGGCCAACGAATCCGACCGGCACGCGGCGTCGCTCGCTCGAACGCGGGTGATGCTCCTCGAGGGCGCTGACGACGACGAGCCCGTCGTCAAGGGCGAGGCGGCCCGCTTCGGGGCCGTGCTCGACGCGGCCCACGTCGCGCACGAGCTCCGGATCGACCCGGGCACCCACCACTGGTCCTTCGTGATCGCCGAGGCCCCGGTCTGGCTGGACTTCCTCGAACGGGGCTGGGCGCCGCTACCGTGACCCGCTGATGGAGGGGTCGGAACCCGAGGTGCTCGTCGTCGGCGCCGGTCCCGCCGGGGTGGCGGCCGCGATCACGGCCGCGGACCACGGGCTCGACGTGCTGCTCGCCGACAAGGCGACGTTCCCCCGCGACAAGGCCTGCGGAGACGGGCTCACCACGGCCGCCCTCCGGCGCCTCGAAGCCCTCGGGCTCCCCCGCGGCGCGATCGACGCCATGCAACCCGTGCGCGAGGTCGTGCTCGTCGGGCCCGACGGTCGGCGGATCGGGCTGACCCTGCCGTACGGTGGCTCGTACGCCACCGTCAGCCCCCGCGCCGAGCTCGACGACGCGCTGGTACAGCTCGCGCGGCAACGCGGGGTGACGGTCCGCGAAGGCGCGGCGGTCGGTTCGGTGTCGATCGGCGGCGACGACGCCAAGGTGCTGTTCGCCGACGGCGCGTCGGTCCGGGCCCGCCACGTGGTGGCGGCCGACGGCCACTACTCCGCGGTCCGGCGCGCGCTGCATCGGGACCCGCCCGACCTGGGCTCCTGGCACGCCTTCCGGCAGTACTTCTCGGGCGTCCACGACGAGCGGCTGTGGGTGCTGTTCGAGGAGGACCTGCTGCCCGGGTACGCCTGGGTCTTCCCGCTGCCGGGTGGACGCGCCAACGTCGGGTACGGCGTGCTGCGCGGACCGCAGACCACGGGCAGACGACTCGCGACGCTGTGGCGCGACCTGCTCACGCGCCCCGTACTGCGCGAGATCCTGGGGCCCGCCGCCGTCGCCGAGGGCACCGTCCGGGCCTGGCCGATCCCCGGCGCGCTGCGACCCGACTCGCTCGCCGACGGCCCGGTGCTCTTCGTCGGGGACGCGGCCGGTGTCGCCGACCCGCTCACGGGTGAAGGCATCGGCCAGGCGCTCGAGACCGGGGTGCTCGCGGCCGAGGCGATCATCGGCGGCGGTGACGCCGGTGAGATCGCGAGCCGGTACCGCCGGATCGTGCACCGTTCACTGGCACGAGACCTGCGCTTCGCAGCGGGCATCCAGCGGCTGCTGCGCCGACCGGTCGTCGCCCGGGCCGCGTTGCGCGCGGTCGACACCAGCGATTGGACCCGCCGCAACTTCGCCCGCTGGATGTTCGAGGACTACCCCCGCGCGCTGGTGCTGACGCCCGACCGATGGCGACGGCACGCGTTCGCCCCGCCGGCCCCGTTCGGCACGCCGGATCCCGGGTCCCACGGGACCCGCTCGTAGACTCGGTGCCATGACACGTGCCCCGTGGTTGCAGTCCCCCCACTGGTCGAGCGACATCCCGCTCGACACCGCCCACGCCCGGCTGCCGATCCTCGCCGAGCGCGGCTTCGTGCAGTTGCGCGACCTCGACCCGCCGATCCCCGACGAGGAGTACCTCGACCTCGAGTACGTCGAGTACAAGAGCGGCGGCGACACCAACTGGGCCCCGATCGCGACCCGCGACGGGTCGCTCGAGATCAGCAACTTCTGGAAGCCGGGCGACGAGCGGCCCGACCGCGACTTCGTGATGTGCCCGAACACGAAGAAGGCGCCGACGATCCAGCGGTACGTCGAAGCGATCGGCGCGAACTTCGGCCGGGTCCGCATCACCTGCCTCCAGCCGCAGAACTACGACGAGACGCTCCGCCACATCCATCGCGACGACAACAACCGGTTCAACCCGGAGTCGTCGGGCTGGATCGTGCGGTCGTGGTTGGAGCTCTCCGACACCGAGGGCAGCTACATGATCCTCATGGATCAGGGTGCCGACGGCCTGCCCGACCCCGAGACCGAGGTGCGCATCCCGCTGCACCGTGGCGCGCAGTTCGTGATCGACACGCAGCGCCTGTGGCACGTCGTGAACCACAACCGCACGGCGCCCCGCTACGCGCTCATCTCCAGCTTCGAGAGCGGTCCCGCACTCCAGTCCTGGATCGACGCTCAGCTCCCGTAGCCCAGTTCAAAAGGTAGCGATCGGTAACGAATTCGTTACCGATCGCTACCTTTTGAGGGCAGCCCTGAGCGCGGCGCCGAAGCGCTCCGGGTCCTCGACCATCGGGTAGTGGCCGACGCCGTCGAGCTCGACCAGCGTGGCGTCGGGCCGGGCCGCGTGCAGGCGCTGCGCCATGGGCCACACCGCGATCGGGTCGGCCGTCCCCCACACGATCGTGAGCGGCGACGGGTGGGTCTCGATGGCGCCGGTCCACCGGCCCTCGTGCTGTCGCCGTTCCTCGACGTAGCGGATGAGCCTCGACAGCAGCCGGTCGCCTCCGTCGCGCACGACGGCGTCGGCCATCGCGGCGAGCTCGTCGGCCGGCGGCACCATCGCCGGCGCGCACGTGGCCGCGAGCGCGGCCTCCACGAGCTCGAAGCCAAGCCCCTCGGGAAGTTGCTCGTCGGGCAAGGAGAGCAACAGCTGCTGCCCGTCGGTGAGGTGCGCCATGTCGAGGTAGATCGAGCCGTTGGCGAGGACGCGACGCGTGATCTCGAACCCGAGCGTTCCGTCGAGGCTGCGCGCGCACAGCTCGCCGGCGACGGAGTCGCCCATGTCGTGCGACACGATCACGGCGGCACGGATCCCAAGGTCCGCCACCAGTGCCTCGACGAGGTCCGCCTGCTCGAACAGCGAGTAGCGCTGGTCGGGTTTGGCCGAGAATCCGTAGCCGAGGAAGTCGAACAGGATCACCCGCCGCCCTTCGCGCATCGGTCCGATCACCCGCCGCCAGTCGATCGAGCTCGTCGGGAATCCGTGCAGCACGAGCACCGGCTCGGCCGGCTCCGGGGCGCCCGGGCTCTCCGCGGCCACGTCGACCACGAACACGTCGTTCCCGAGCAGCTTCCGGTGCTCGCCGAGTTGCGCCCAGTCGCCCGCGATGCTCACGACCGCGAGCGTACGCGCCCGGGTCGACGAACCGGCGCTAGGGTTCGGCTCCACCGGGTCCGAGTCCGGCCGGGTGCTCAACGGGGGGTATCCAATGCGCGACATCGACCGTCGGGCGTTCCTCGGCGCGGCCGCCGGCGCGGCCCTCGTCGTCGCCGGGTGCAGCAGCTCCAGCTCGAAGAAGGCCGCCAAGACGACGACGTCCGGGACGACCACGACCGCCGGGCTCGGCGACCCGTCGAAGGCGCCGTTCGACCACATCGTGGTGCTCATGATGGAGAACCGCTCGTTCGACCAGCTGCTCGGCTGGCTCCCGGGTGCCGACGGCAAGCAGGCCGGGCTCACCTACCCCGACGCGAACGGCCAACCGCAGAAGACGTGGGCCGTCGGCACCGACTACCAGGGCTGCAAGTACGGCGACCCGCCGCACCAGTGGCAGGCGGGCGAGGCGCACCTGAACGGCGGCAAGGCCGACGGCTTCCTCAAGACAGCGAAGGACCTCTGGCCGATCGGCTACTACGGGAAGGACGCGGTGCCGGTCACCGGCGCGCTCGCGCAGCAGTACACGACGCTCGACAACTACTTCCCGTCGCTCAACGCGGGCACGTGGCCGAACCGCCTGTACCTGCACTCGGCGGCCACCGACGTCGACGCCACCGGCATCATGGGCGGCGACCCCGTCGACCAGGTGATCCCGCAGTCGAACCTCCAGCTCGCGATCTGGGACCGCCTGAAGGACAAGGGCGTGAGCGGCAAGTACTACTACGTCGGCGAACCGATCACGGCGATCTACAAGACCCGCCGCTACGACGACATCTCGGTGAAGTACCCGGAGTTCCTCGCCGACGCCAAGGCGGGCACGCTCCCGAACGTCGCCTTCGTCGAGCCCGACTTCCGGACCGTGCCCGAGCTCAACGGGACGTCGAACGACGACCACCCGCACGGCGACCTCCACGTGGGCGAGGGCCTGATCCAGGAGGTCTACGACGCGCTCACGGCATCGCCGCAGTGGGACAAGACGGTGTTCGTGCTCACGTGGGACGAGTGGGGTGGGTTCTTCGACCATGTCGTACCGCCGAAGGTGACGGACAACAACGTGAACCCGAACCCCGGCCCGCACCCCGACTACTCCCAACTCGGGTTCCGCGTCCCGTGCATCGTGGCCGGACCGCACGCGCCGAAGAAGATCGTGTCCGGCGGCAAGCCGTTCGAGCACTGCTCCATCACGAAGATGATCGAGTGGCGTTGGGGCCTGAAGCCCATGAGCGCGCGCGACCAGAACGCGCGCAACCTCGCCGAGGTGCTCGACTTCTCGAAGCCGCGCCAGGCCGCGCAACTGCCGGCGTTCACCGCGCCGACGCCGACGCCGTGCCCGACGAGCTGATCACGCCGACGTCGACGCGGATCACGACGACCGGGCCGTCGATCGTCCTCCACGACTGGGGCGGCGAAGGGTCGCCCACACTCCTCTCCCACCCGACGGGCTTCCACGGGCGGTGCTGGGCACCTGTCGCGACCGCGCTCGTGCGCGCCCGCCGGCGGGTGTGGTCGCTCGACTTCCGGGGCCACGGCGACAGCGACCGCGACCCGCACGGCTACTCGTGGCACGGCTTCGCCGACGACGTGGCCGCGGCCGTCGACCACCTCGGAGTAGCCGGCGCGCCCGGGTTCCTCGGCGTCGGCCACTCGAAGGGTGGCGCCGCGCTCCTGCTGGCCGAGATCGACGCACCGGGCACGTTCGAACGCCTGTGGTGCTTCGAGCCCATCGTGCTCCCCACCGACGACGAGATCCCGCCCAACGCGGACAACCCGCTGTCGAAAGGCGCGCGCAAGCGCCGCGACCAATGGGATTCGGTGGAGGAGGCGATCGAGTCGTACGCGTCGCGCCCGCCGCTCGACGTGTTGCGAGCCGACGCGCTGCGCGCCTACGTCGAGTACGGCCTGCGGCGACGCAACGACGGCGGCTTCGAGCTGAAGTGCCGACCCGAGGACGAGTCCGACGTCTACTCGATGGGCTTCTCGCACGGCGCGTACCGCCGCATCGGGACGATCGCCTGCCCGGTCGTGGTCGCGTGCGGCGAGCACACGGACGCCATCACGCCGAAGCTCGCCGAGCAGCTCGTCGCCCGGCTCCCCCACGGTCGGGTCGAGGTCATGGGCGGCCTCGGCCACTTCGGCCCGATGGAGGGCCCCGACGCCGTCGCCGCGTCGATCCTCCGCTTCGCCGCCGATGCGGTCTAGGTGTTCCGCAACCCCGCGATCACGTCCGCCCAGCGTTCGCGGTTGCTCTGGTACGGCGCGTAGAAGCTGATGCGGTCGAGGCAGTCGCCGTAGCGGGCCCTCAGCATCGCGGGCAGGCGTTCGGGTTCGCCGACCACGGCGAACGCGTCGAGGATCTCGTCGGTCACGAGCTCCCCCATCTCGACCCACCTGCCCTGCTTCGACATCCGGTTCAGCTCGGGGTGCAGGTCCGTCCAGCCGTGCAGCTCGAGCACGCCCCGGTAGTTCGGGGTCGAGCCGTAGAACGCGACCTGCTGCTTGGTGAGCTGCCTGGCGTTCTCGAGCTCCTCCTCGGTCGTTCCCGTCACCACGAACATCGGGCCGGTGATCTGGAAGTCGGCGCGCGTCTTCCCGCCCTGCTTCCACCCGCGTTCGAGGGCCGGCAGCGTCACCTCGCGCAGGTACCGCTCGGTCGTGAAGCCGTGCAGGATGATCCCGTCGGCGACCTCGCCGGCCACCTCCGTCATCTTCTCGCCCACCGCGGCGAGGAACACCTTGGGGTCGCCGTAGGGGTTCTCGCCCGGGTCGAAGAACGGCGTCATCAGCGTGTGGCGGTAGAACTCCCCGCGGAAGTCGAGCTTCTCGCCCCGGTTCCAGCACGCCCAGATCGCGCGCATCGCCAGGATGAACTCGCGCATCCGCGCCGCCGGACGGCCCCAGGGCATCGAGAACCGCTTCTCGACGTGGGCCTGGATCTGGCTGCCGAGCCCGAGGAGCAGGCGGCCCTCCGAGTACGCCTGGAGGTCCCAGCCGATGTTGGCCATGACCATCGGGTTGCGGGCGAACGCCACCGCGATCCCCGTGCCGAGCTCGAGCCGCTCGGTGTGCTCGGCGGCCAGGAGCAGCGGGAAGAACGGGTCGTGGCTGATCTCGGCGGTCAGCCCGCCGTCGTAGCCCAGCTCCTCGAGCTCGCGGGCCACCTTCGCCACGCGGCCCAGGCTCGTCGCCATCAACGCGCCGTCGACCTTCATGCCCCGCAGCGTATGCGATACTGGATCGATGGACATTCGCCGCTATTCGGATATCACCGACTTCTACGATGCGGACCCGCGTCGCCGGGAGTCGAAAGAGCTCGAGTTCGGCAACCAGTGGCACGACGCCGCCGGGTACCGGTACAAGCTCTCGTGGGTCGAGGACACCGGCGAGCTCTACCTGCTCAACCTCGGTGGGGAGATTGGCTCAGCCGACGTGCTCGGCGAGTTGCTCCTTAGGGGCTTCTGATGCGCAATCCGGTCCGAATCCTTGCCGTCATCCCTTCCCGTGCCGATGTCGACCGAGTGCTCGCCGGCTGGGACTCCGCCATGAAGAGTCCCGACGGCATCACCTGGATCCTCGAGCGCATCGAGCAGTACGAGTCCGGCGTCGATTCGGGCTCCGACGACTGACCAGAGCGGCTGCGCGGACGACCGACCTGGTACAAAGGACGCCATGGACATCGAGGAGTTCTACGACGCCGACCCGCGCCGCCGCGCCTCCGAGGAGCTCGAGTTCGGGCGCGACTGGCACGACGAAGCCGGTGCCCGCTTCGAGTTGTCCTGGGTCGTCGACACCGGCGAGCTGTACCTGATGCGTGAGCCGGTCGAGCCGCTCGAGCTGGACCCACTCGGCGACGTCGGCATCATCCCGATGCCCACCAAGGCCGTCACCGTCGAGGTGCTCGGCACCGTCGCGGACCGCGACGCGCTCGGCCGCGTGCTCGACGGCTGGGCCGACGCCATGCCCGGCGCCAACAGCGTGGCCTGGGTCCGGGCGCGGGTCGCGGCCGGCTGATCCGCGACCGGCGTCCTACCCCCGCGGTACCCTCGGCCCATGGGCGTGGGGCTGCCGATGTCGCTGTCGCCGAGCTCCGTCTCGGCCTTCAAGGACTGCCCCCTCGCGTTCAAGTTCGCCTACCTCGACCGGCTGCCCCAGCCCCCCTCGCCGTGGACCACCAAGGGCACCATGGTCCACCGGGCCCTCGAGCTGCTCCACGACCGGCCGGCCCCCGAGCGCACGATCGACGCCGCGCTCGCCGACCTCGCGCAGGCGCGGATCGAGATGGCCGACCACCCCGACGTCACCGAGCTCGAGCTCACCGACGAGGAGTGGGACGGCTTCCACGCCGACGCCGAACAGCTCGTGCGCAAGTACTTCCTCCTCGAGGACCCGACGAAGGTCCACGCCATCGGCCTCGAGCTGAAGCTCGCGGCCACGATCGGCCGTCTCACGCTGCGCGGCATCATCGACCGGCTCGACCTCGACGAGCACGGCGAGCTCGTCGTCACCGACTACAAGACCGGCGCCGTCCCCTCCGAGCTCTACGAGAACGCCCGGCTCGGAGGCGTGCACATCTACGCGCTGCTCTGCGAGAAGGTGTTCGGCCGGCGCCCGGCACGCGTGCAGCTCCTCTACCTCTCGAAGCCCGAGGCCATCATCGCCCGGCCGTCGGAACAGTCGGTCAAGGGCGTGGAACGCAAGACCACGGCGATCTGGTCCGCCGTCGAACGCGCCTGCGCAACCGGCGACTTCCGGCCGAACCCGGGCCGGCTCTGCGACTTCTGCACGTTCCAGCCCTACTGCCCCGCGCACGGTGGGGACCCCCAGATGGCGGCCGAGCTGCGCGGGCCCGGCACGGTCATCGCGCCGGCTTTGCCACTGCTCACGACGGCCTGAGCCCGTGACCGACCTCGGCTGGTCCGACCGTGTCGCCGCGCTCGACGATGCCGTCGAAGCGTGGCTCGAACCCCGCCGGTCCCCCGCGCTCGACCGCGTCTTCTACTCGCTGTCGAGCGCGGCCGACCACAGCATCCTGTGGCACGCGTGCGGGAGCGTGCGCGCCGCCCGCCGGGGCGACCCGGCCATCGCGCTGCGGCTCAGCGCCCTGCTGGGCGTCGAGTCCGGTCTCACGAACGGGGCGATCAAGAGCTTCTTCCGCCGCGTCCGTCCGGTCCCCGAGACCCCGCCGGGCGAGCCACTCCCCTACGGCATGCGCCGGCCGATCACCAGCTCGTTCCCGTCGGGCCATGCCACGGCCGCGTTCACCGCGGCCACGTTGCTCACCCGGCGCGGCACCGGGTCCCGCCCCCTGTTCTTCGGGTTGGCCGCGCTCGTGTCGGCAAGCCGCGTCTACGTCCGCATGCACCACCTGTCCGACGTCGTCGTCGGCGCGGCCCTCGGTCTGGTGTTCGGCCGCGTCTTCGCCCGGGTACTGCCCATCGAGAGAACACGATGACACGATCCCTCGCGGTCACGTTCGACTACCGGTGCCCGTTCGCGTACAACGCGCACGCCGCGATCGTCGCCGCCCTGCGCGCCGGCGCCGACCTCGACGTCCGGTTCCTCGCGTTCTCGCTCGACCAGATCCACCTCGCCGAGGGCGAGACTCCGATCTGGGACCGGCCCGACGGCGAACGCGGCACCGGCGTGCTCGCCCTCGAATGGGGCCTCGCGGTCCGCGACCACTTCGCCGAGCACTTCCTCGACTACCACCTCGCCGTGTTCGCGGCGCGCCACGAGCACGCCCGCCTCATCAAGGACGAGGTCGTGTTGCGCGCCGTGGCGGTGTCGGCCGGCCTCGACGCCGACGCGGTGGCCGCAGTCGTCGCGACCGGCGGGCCCCGGCGCGTGCTGGCGGCGGAGCACACCGAGAGCGTCGAACGCTGGGCCGTCTTCGGCGTTCCGACGTTCGTCGAGGGCGACGAGGCCGTGTTCATCCGGTTCATGGAGCCGGGCCGGGTCGACGACCTCGAACGGGCCCTCGACCTGCTCTCCTGGACCCGGCTCAACGAGTTCAAGCGCACCCGCCTCCCCCGGTAACGTCTCGTCCGTGCGGATGAGCAACGCCGAGGCGATCATGTGGGCCGTCGAGAAGGATCCGGCCCTGCGCTCGGACTTCACGAACGTCACCGTCTTCGACAGCCATCCCGACGAGGCCCGCCTGCGCGCCAAGGTGCTCCAGGCCATCGACGAGAATCCCCGCCTCGGCCAGCGCGTCGTCAACCCGCCGCTGCGTCTCGCCCCGCCGGAATGGCGCGACGACCCCACACTCGACCTCGACTACCACCTTCGGCGCGTCGCGCTGCCGGGCCACAACGGGCTGCGCGAGCTGCTCGACTTCTCGGCGAGCTTCGCGGCCGCGCCCCTCGACCGCTCCCGCCCCCTTTGGGAGTTCGCGCTCGTCGAAGGTTTCGAGGGCGACCGTTGCGCGTTCGTTCAGAAGATGCACCACACGATCACCGACGGCGTCGGTGGCCTGCGGCTGTCGTTGAGCCTCGTCGACTTCGAGCCCGATACGGCACCGGTCGACGTCTCGACGCCGTTGCGTGAGATCAGCGAGGAGGAGGTCGACCGCCGGCGGCGCGAACATGGAGCCGACCCGGTCGACCGGACATCTCCCCTCGACGTGCTGTTGCGCGCGGCGCGGCACGCGGGCCGGCGCGACGCGCGGCTGGTGCGCGCCGCGCTCGGCGAGATGGGCGACACGGTGACCCATCCGACGTCGGTGCCGGGCAGGGTCGCGCACGCGTGGGAGTTCGCCGGGTCGGTCCGCCGCCAGGTGTTCGTGGCCGACGCCGCCCGATCGGCGCTGCTCGCGAGTCGGTCGCTCGGGCGTCGGTTCGAGGTGTTCAGCATCCCCGTCCACGACGCGACCGAGGCGGCACACACGCTCGGAGGCACGGTCAACGACCTGTTCGTGAGCGGCGTGGCCGGCGCCCTCGGTCTGTACCTCGAACGCATGGGCGCACCCGTCGACGAGCTGCGCATGGCCATGCCGGTCAACCTCCGCGAGGGGAAGCACGACCGCGGCGCCAACCGCTTCGCGCCGAGCCGCGTGCTCGTACCGGTCGCGCCGAAGGACCCGGCGACGCGTTTCGCGCTGACCCGCGAGGTCCTCGCCGGCACGCGGCAGGAGCTCGCGCTTCGTTCCGCCGAGTCGATGGCCGGCCTCATCTCGTCGCTGCCCACGTCGCTCCTCGTCGCTGCCACGCGCAACCAGGCCCGCACCATCGACTTCGCCACGTCGAACCTGCGCGGCAGCCCCGTCGACCTCTACATGGGCGGGAGCCGCATCGTCGCCAACTTCCCGTTCGGGCCGCGGGCCGGCTGCGCGTTCAACGTCACCGTGCTCTCGTACGGCGGCCGGATGAACATGGGGCTCAACCTCGACCCGGCCGCGGTCACCGATCCGGTCGCGCTCCTCGAGTGCTTCGACGAGTCGTTCGACGCGCTGCTCGCGATTCGTCAGTGACGCGCCTGGGGGAAGTCGTTGCCGGCGACCTCCACCCACTCGCCGTAACCCGGGTCGATCCAGCGCCCGTGATCACACGACGTCGAGCGGTCCACGAGGTAGAGGTGCAGCGTCGGCGCGTCGTCGGCCAGCTCGGTGAGCTCCGGACCGCGCGGGTGGGGCGCCGACGCGTCGAGGAGATCCACGAGCGCGACGACGGCGAGCACCCGGCTCCGGCAATCCGGGCAGGCCGACACGGTCGCGGTGTCGAGGCCGCCGGTCAGCGAGAAGAGCAGCTCGGCTTCCGGCTCGTCGAGGCCGAGCCCCGCACCATCGTCGTCGAGCACCAGCACGCCCTCGTCGAGGAGCGCGACCTCGTCGTCCGCCATGCTCGGCACGGTACCTCGCCGCCGTACCTCGTCTCGGCTCGTCAGTGTTCGATGGTCGAGATCCGCTCCGGCCTCCCGGCCATCCGGCCAGGCCTTCGCTTCATCTCAGCCTGGATCCACCGATGTCGTGTTGTGAGGGTGTCGGTGGAGGCGTGTGGGAGTGGCGCCGGCGCGGGTGGCGCTGGAGGGGGGCTTCGGGGCGTGTGGCGCCAAGGGTGATGGTGTTAGGTGGGTTGTCAGCGCCGGGGTGGTCGTCTGCGGTGGCGCCGGCCCGCGGGGTGACGCTCAGACGGGCACGGGTGGTAGGGCGCGCAACGTGTCGAGGGTCGCGAGGAACCGTTGCGCCCACGGCCATCGGGCCGAGAACCGCAGGGTCAGTTGTCCGCTGCGGTTGACGAGGCGGGCGGGCACACCGATGAGTCGGGTCCGGAACGTCTTCGCGACGACGAGTTCGTTCGGGGTGTGTTCGCCGAGGATGCGGGTCCAACGGATGAGGTTGTGGGCGAGGACTGCGCATTGCAGCCAGGCGCTGTTCGCTGAGAACGACCCGGATGGTAAGTGGGCGAGCGGGCCGGCTTTGAGGTCGCGGATCGAGAGTTCGACCACCGCATGGGCACGGTGTTGCTCGTCGAGGGCCCATGCGGAGCCGGCAAGGTTGGTGACGAACGCGTGGTAACGCCACGTGGCGAACAGTTCGCCTTGGGGTCCGTGGTGGTTGCGGACCCGACGGACGATCAGTCGTCGGCCCCGGTAGACGCACTCGGCGAGGTGGGCTTCGCCGTCGGGATACGCGATCTGCTGCCATGCCCGCTCGTCGATCGCGTCGATCGCAGCCCGGACCGGAGCCCGAAGCTGGATCGTGACCGTGAACCCGACCCCGGCACGGGAGAGCCGGTCCAACAACTTGTGCTGGTAGAAGCCCGAATCGGCCCGCAGGACCGTTGCCCGGTCCCCGCCCGCACGAGTCAGGCGGGCGAGGAGCTCGTCGACGAAGCGGACGATCCCCCGGGCCGTGTTCGCCCGGCCGGTGCGGAGCCGGGCGTGGAGGACCTCACCGGTGTCGGCCCGGGTCGCGAGCAGCGGGTGGTAGCCCAACACGCGCGTGTACCCGTAGGCGGCACCTTCCTTCGCAGAGCCGTGCACCTCACAGATCGTGGAGTCCACATCCACGATCAACGTCGCCGCCGGGCCCGCCCCGAGATGCCAGGCGCGTTCGAGGGCCCGGCCGGCCACCGCTTCGAGCTGACGGACATGCCCGAACGTGAACGACCGTAAGAACGTCCCGACCGTCGAGGGTGCCATCACCCGATGACCCAACACGCCGCTCGTCGCGCCGGCCCGGAGCCGGTTCGTGTCGTCGATGCAGTCCGCGCCCGCGATCATCGCGTGGACCAACGTCAAGACCTTGCGGCCCGGGCGGGCACCCCCGACCCGGCCCACCAGCCGGACCGTCGCGTCGATCAACCGCTCCAGACCCAGACGAGCTACGACCGTCGCGACCAACACCAGACCCGCGTCGGCGACAAGAGACTCATCATCGAAGGTCACCGCAAGACGATCCAGCGAGCGCGATACTCCAGTCACGGAAAGTGCCTCCTGGTGCAGTGGGTCTGACGACTTCTAACACCGTCATCGTCCCTGCTCAGGAGGCACTCTTCGCGGATACGCGACCCTCAGCTCACACCACGACCGGTGGATCCAGGTTCAGTGCAACGTCAGGGTCAGGGTCGGCGGCTGCGCCGAGGTGGTCGCCTCGACGGGCCGGACCGCGTCGAGCCCGACGACCCAGGTCACGACGCCCTCGAAATCCCCGGTCTCCCGCAGCTCCAGGACGTGCGGCACCCCGTTGGTGAGGATGGACTTCGGTCCGGAGTAGGTGCTCGCCCCGCCGTGCTCCAGGTCGGCGCCCGCCGCCGGCTCGAACCGGACTACGAGGAAGTAGCTCCCCTTCACCGTGACCGGAGCCCCCGAACCGTCCTCGGCGAACGGCCCCGCCTTGTACTCGACCCGGTAGCCCGGTGCGGCCGCGGCCCCCGTCGAGCGGAAGACCCACTTGAGCCGGGCGAGACAGCCGTCGGCCGTCGCGTTCACCGCGGTCAGCAGCATGGTGGCCGGCGCGAGCCCGTTGCCCTGGGGGCTCGTCGTGCCGGCGAGCGGGCAGGCCGTCGTCGTGGTGGCAGTGGTCGTCGTCGCGGTGGTCGCCGGCGCCGTCGTGGACCCGCCTGCGCTCGTCGTCGGTCCGGTGGAAGCCGTCGTCGTGGTCGTGGTCGACGACTTCGGCGTGGACGCCGCCTTCTTGCCCGAGCCGCTGCTGCAAGAGCCGAGGAGGGCGACGGCCACGGTGACCAGGAAGGCGACGCTTCGGCGCATTCCCATAGCATGGCCGACGCCGTGGACCGCCACCGTGCACCGAGGAGCGCACCATGACCGACCTGGCCCCCACCGACGTCGTGGTCGTCGAGGCGGTGCGCAGCCCGATGGGACGCCGCAACGGCGGGCTCTCGACCATGCATCCCGCAGACCTGTTGGCCACCGTGCAGCGAGCCGCGGTTGACCGGGCCGGAATCGACCCCCGCAGCGTCGGCCAGGTCGTGGCCGGCTGCGTCACCAAGACCGGCGAGCAGGACTTCAACATCGGCCGCACCGCCTGGCTCGCCGCCGGCCTCCCGATCGAGGTCGCGGCGTCGACCGTCGACACGCAGTGCGGTTCCTCCCAGCACGCCACGAACGTGGCCGCGGCCCTGGTCAAGGCCGGCGTGGTCGACGCCGCCATGGCGTGTGGCGTGGAGTCGATGAGCAGGGTGCCGATCGGCGCGGCCACCAAGCAGGGTCCGGGCCGGCCGCTGCCGAAGAGCTACTTCCCGCAGTACGAGCCGACCTCGCAGTTCGAGGGCGCCGAGCGCATCGCGGACCTGTGGAGGATCACGCGGGCGGACGGCGACGAGTTCGGGCTCCGGTCGCAGCAGCGCGCCGGCGCGGCGTGGGCCGAAGGGCGATTCGAGCGCGAGGTGATCGCGATCGACGCACCGAACCTCGACGACGACGGCAAGCCCGACGGGACGACGCACGCGGTGGCGCGCGACGAGGGACTTCGCGAGACGTCGCTCGAAGCGTTGGCCGCCTTGAAGCCGGTTGCCCGTGAGGACGGCGTGCACACCGCGGGTTCGTCGTCGCAGATCACCGACGGCGCGGCGGCGTTGGTCCTGATGACCGCGGCGCGCGCCGCGGAGCTCGGGCTGCGGCCCCGGGCGAGGATCGTCGACCAGTGCCTCGTGGGCGTCGACCCGGTGCTGATGCTCACGGGCCCGATCGACGCGACCCGCGCGCTGCTCTCGCGCACGGGCCTGTCGATGGCCGACCTCGACGTGGTCGAGATCAACGAGGCGTTCGCGAGCGTCGTGCTCGCGTGGGAGCGTGAGCTGAAGGGCGACCTCGAGAAGGTCAACCGCAACGGCGGTGCGATCGCCCTCGGCCACCCGTTGGGTGCCACCGGCGCCCGGCTGATGACCACCGCGCTGCACGAGCTCGAGCGCGTCGACGGCACCTTCGGGCTCGTCACCATGTGCTGCGGCGGCGGTCTCGGGACCGGCACCATCCTCGAACGCGTGGCCTGACCCCGCCCCCTCGCAATTCGGGCTCTGACCTGCGCATACGCGCTTGACGCCGGGCCGCCGCTCCTCTAGAATCGAACACATGTTCGGGGAGGAACTTGCGGAGCGGGCGGACCGCGCCGGGGCCATCGACCGGCTCCAGGCCGAGGTGGCGGAGCTGGCCGGGGTGATCAACGCGGCGCAGGGGCGGCTGGTGCAGCTGGTCGCCCGCGCGCTGTCGGAGCAGCTCTGGGTGCAGTCCGGCGTGCACTCGCCGGTGCAGTGGCTCACCTGGCAGCTCGGCGTGTCGAGCGGGCAGGCACACCGCTACGTCGCGCTCGCCCGCCGGGCCGAGGAGCTGCCGGCCACGATGGCTGCGTGCGAACGCGGCGCGCTGTCCGTCGACCAGGCCGCGATCGTGGCCCGCTACGTCCCCGCCGATCACGAGGCCTCCGCCTCGGAGCTGGCGCAGGAGTGCACGGTTCGACAGCTCACCCGCGCCCTGCGCCGCTACTCGTTCGATCCGCCTGAACCGGTCGACCCCACCGAGGAACGCGATCCCGAGGAACCCGAGCACCGCGTCGTGTCGTTCGGCTCGACCGACGACGGGCGCTGGCGTCTCCACGCGGATCTTCCGCTCGACGAGGGCGCCCTGCTCGAGGCCGCGTTGACGGCGGCGCACGGGTCGCTCGACGACGGCGCAACCTGGGCCGACGCCCTGCTCGCGATGGCCGAAGGCGCCATGACCGCCACCGAGGCGCGCCTGCCCGGTGCGTCACGCGTGATGATCCACGCGCATCTCGAAGCCGGGTCCCTGTCGTTGCACCTCGGCAGTGCGCTGCCGAGCGAGCTGCGCCGTTTCCTCTCGTGCGACGCGAACGTACGCGCGTACGTCGAGCAACTCGGCCGGCCGGTCAGCGTCGGCCGGGCGATGCGCATCGTCCCGTCCCGC
Organism: Acidimicrobiia bacterium; assembly: GCA_046331155.1. Lineage (GTDB taxonomy): Bacteria > Actinomycetota > Acidimicrobiia > IMCC26256 > CAWATG01 > JAXLRK01. Next base: position 1,375,289 of record JAXLRK010000001.1, on the reverse strand, counting down.
ACCCGCAGGGCGATCGAGCACCGCGACGGCGGCTGCGCCGTGCCCGGCTGCTCCGCGACCCGGTTCCTCCAGATCCACCACGTCGTGCACTGGGAGGACGGCGGGCCCAGCGACACCGGGAATCTCGTCGCCTTGTGCCGCCGGCACCACCGATTGCACCACTTGGGATCGCTCGGCATCTCGGGTGACGCGGACGCCGGCCTCGAGTTCCGCGATGCCCGCGGTCGGCTCATCGAACCGGTCGGCAAACCCACGCCACCCGACCATCTCCCGACCGGCCCGCCCTACCGGCACCCACCCGGCGAACCGTTACGCCCCAACGAGGTGTACCTGAGCCCCACGCGCGCCGCGTAGATTCCTGGCGTGGCCACGCTCGCGGAACGGCTCGGGTACGCGCCCGACGCCAAGCTGCTCATCGTCAACTGCGACGACCTGGGATCCACGCGGTCGGCCAACGTGGCGGTGTACGACGCCCTGCGCAACGGGGTGGCCACCAGCGCGTCGCTCATGGTCCCGTGCCCGTGGGCGCGGGACGCCGCGGCGCAGTACCGGGGCGAAGACGTCGGCGTGCACCTCACGCTGAACGCCGAGTACGAGACGTACCGGTGGGGGCCGATCACCCGCTCGCCCAGCCTGCTCGACGGCGACGGCGGCTTCCCCCGGACCATCGAGGACGCCTGGGACCACGCCGACCTCGACGAGGTGCTGCGCGAGTGCCGGGCCCAGATCGAGCGGGCCATCGTGTGGGGCTTCGACGTCAGCCACCTCGACAGCCACATGGGCACGATGCAGCTCCGGCCCGAGTTCTTCGACGTGTACCTCGAGCTGGCGGTCGAGTTCGGGCTGCCGTTGCGCATGGCGGGCGCGAGCGCGGAGCACGCGGTGGGCTTCCCGTTCCGGCGGCTCGCCGCCGAGGAGGGCGTCGTGTTCACCGACCATCTCGTCGTCAGCGCGGTGGGTGCCCGCCGTGCGATCGAACGGGCGCTGTTCGACCTACGTGCGGGCGTGACCGAGGTCATCCTCCACCCGGCGGTCGACACCGACGAGCTCCGCGCGAGCTGCACCAACTGGGCCGGTCGCGTCGAGGACTACGCGTACGTGCGCGACGACCCGTCACTGCCCGACCTCGTGGAACGCGCCGGGGCGACGCTCGTCGGGTACCGCGAACTGCGCGCCCTGCAACGGGCATGAACCCGGAATCGCTCGCGGCGCTGATGGCCGCCGCGCTCCCCGACGAGCCGCTCACGGCGGCCGAGCTCGAGACGTGTTGCTTCGCGGAGGGCATGGCAGTGCTCGGCGACGAGACCGGTGCCGTCGCGGTCACGTCCCGGAGCTGGGACGACTGGACCGTCGCCTGGATCCTGCTGGTGGCCGTCCACCCGGACCATCGGCGCCGGGGCCGGGGCCGGGGCCTCGTGCAGCAGGCCGTCGAATGGGCCCGGGCCCGCCACGCACGCGAGCTCCACCTCGGCACGGCGATCCCGCGCTACGTGTGGCCCGGCGTCGACTTCCGTTTCACCGGCGCCCTGTGCCTGTTCGAGGCCTGCGGGTTCCAGGAGTACGGCGCCGGGTTCAACATGGACATCCCGACGAGCTACCGCGCGCCCACGCCCGACGGCATCACCATCGAGCGAGAGATCGGCGCCGGGTCGATCGACCTCGCACGCGCCGAGTTCCCCCACTGGGAGGACGAGGTGACCCGCGGGATCGCCGGTGGCGGCTGCTTCGCGGCCCGCAACGCGGACGGCGAGACCGTCGGGTTCGGCTGCCACTCGGTCAACCGCGACACGCTCATCGGTCCGATGGCCACGGACCCGAACCGCCGGCACCACGGCGTCGGCCGCGCCCTGCTCGCCGCGCTGTGCGCGGACATCGGCGCGCGCTACGGCGTCGAGCGCTGCGACATCTCCTGGGTAGGCCCGGTCCGCTTCTACGCCAAGTCCGGCGCCACCGTGAGCCGCGTGTTCCGCTACGCGAAGCTGCCGCTGACCTAGAACTCGGTGTGGTCGCGGAGCTCCTGTTGGAGCGCGGCGTACGCGGCCGACTTCGTGATCGGGAGCAGCGCCATGACCTTGCCCATGTTGCCGTCGGCCTTCATCCGGCCCTGCATGAACGCGACGTTCAGGTCGAGCTCGCCCTGGTGGACGGCCTTCGCGTCGTCGTAGGCGAGCGTGAGCGTGAAGTCCGGGTCGTCGATCGTACCGAGGTGCGACTCGAGGAGGTGGCCGTCCGCGAGCACCCACGAGTACTTCACGTCGCCGCCGGGCGCGCCCTTCACGACCCACTGCACCCGCGCCGTGGCGCCGGGCCGGTCGGGCTGACCGGCCGAGAGCTGCCGCGCCTCGTCGAGCCACTCCTGCGACAGGTACTTCGCCATCCGCCGGAGTCTAGGACCGCGCCCGCAACCCGGCGAAGAGGTCGTCCTCGGTGTCGCCTTCGGCCACGCCGGTGTCCACGAGCGACCGGGCGAGCACGAACTCCTCCCACGGGAACACCTTGCGGATCACGTCGTCGGGCAGCCGCATCCAGAAGCCGTCGGGGTCGACCTGGGTGCGGTGCGCGAGCAGGGACTCGCGGCGCTTGTGCAGGAAGTCGCCCACGTCGACGTAGGTCGAGAACCGGTCGTCGCGGTCGGGGAACCCGCGCTCGAACCACTGTGCGTACGGGCTCTCCTCGCCCCGGGCGAGGAACGCCTCGTGCAGCGCGACCACCCGCCGCTTCGACCAACCGCAGTAGTACAGCTTCGACGGCTGCCACGGCTCGCCGAGCTCCGGGAACTGCGTCGCGTCGGCCGCCGCGTCGAACGCCGGCAGCGAGGCGTCGTGGACCCGGATGTGGTCGGGATGGGGGTAGAACTCCTGCTCGTCGCCGTAGGTGACGACGACCTGGGGCCGTTCGGCTCGGATGATCTCCACCAACCTGCCGACCGCCTCGCGAAGCGGGGCGTTGGCGAAGTTGTCGCCCCGATGGTTCACCTCGGTCTCGGGCATCCCGGAGTCGTGGTACCCGAGGAGGTGCAGCGCCGAGTACCCGAGCACCCGCACGCTCTCGCGCAGCTCGGCTTCACGCACCGCCCTCAGGTTCGCTCGCGCCTCCGGGGTGTCCACACGCGGGTTGAGGATGTCGCCCGCCTCCCCGCCCGTGCAGCACACGAGCACCGTGCGGATGCCCTCCTTCGCGTACTTGGCCGCCGTACCGCTGCCCTTCGAGGCCTCGTCGTCGGGATGGGCGTGGATCGCGAGCAGGCAGAGCGGTTCGGCGGCGGCCATTCCCTCACGGTACCCCAGCGCTCGGGTGCCCACGCCGGGCGTTCCAGAGCGCCACCCGACCGACGTCGGGCACCCGCCGCAGCCGCACCCGCCGGAACTCGAACCGGTCGTCGTCCGCCAGCTCGTCGCGGGTCTCGCCCGAGACGAGGAGCGTGCCCGGCCGGGCCGCGGTCACCAGTCGGCTGGCGAGGTTGACCACCGGACCGAAGTAGTCGCCGTCACGGGCGAGCAGCGGTCCCGACGCGATCGCGGCGCGCGCCTCGGGGAGCATCCCGTCGGCCTCGGCCCGCTCCACCAACGCCAGGGACACGTCGACCGCGGTCGCGGAGTCGTCGGCGACGAACATCACCTCGTCGCCGATCGTCTTCACCATCCGCCCACCTCGTTGGGCGATCGTGTCGTACGCGACCTCGTCGAACCGGGTGAGGAGCGCTCGCAACTCCTCTTCGTCGAGCCGTCGTGAAAGCGACGTGTAACCGACGAGATCGACGAACCCGACGGCGAGCGTGACCGCGCCCGGCACCGCGGACCCGCCCGCGGCGATCTTGCGCCACAGCGCGGTGCGCATCTGGAGCCGGTGCATGTGGTCGAGCATCCCGCTCAGGTCCTCGAACCGGAGCCGTTCGAGCATCGTCTCCGCGATCTCCTCGTCGGTCCGGCCCTCGGCCCGCGCGAACTGGATCCCGGCCACGATGTCGTCGCTCTCCACCTCGGCGATGCGGGCCAGCGCGGAGCTGAGGACGCGCACCTGCGGCAGCGCGTGTTCGAGGGTCCAACCCGGGTACACCGGAGCCTCGAGCCGTTCGAGGAACGCGCTCAGCGCTTCCACGTCGGTGTCGCGGAACGCCGGCGTGTCGGGCGGGAGGTCGGGAAAGCCGAGCGCCCGCCAGATCCGGACCGTCATCCCCACGTCCGTGCCGGTGAGCTCGGCGAGCTCGTCCATCGTGTGGCGAGGCTCGCCGGGCATGACCATGCGGTCGAGCGTCAGGAGCGTGAGCCAGCCCTCCGTCGCGGCGCGGTCGATCTCCTCGCGCGACGCACCACCCTTGCGGAGGAACCCCCGCAACCGACGGTTCACAGGGCGGTCATCCGGACCGGAGGACGTCCTTCCACGGCACGTCCCGCGAGGCGTCGGGCTCCTTGGGCAACCCGAGCACCCGCTCGCCGAGGATGTTGCGCATGATGTTCGACGTGCCGCCCTCGATCGTGTTCGCCTGGGCACGGAGGAACCCGCGCGCGGTGCCGCCGAGCCCGTCGCCGGTCGCGCCGGGCATCGCCGAGCCGCGTTCGATGAGCCGGAGACCCGGACCGTCCCATGCAACGCCCAGCGGACCCTCGAGCGACAGCGCGAGGTCTTGGAGACGCTGGTTGAACTCGGCCTGGAACAGCTTGCCGATGGAGCCCTCGGGGCCGACCTCGCCACCGCTCTTGCGCTTCGCCGCCGCCCGTTGGTTCGTGATCCTGATCAGACGGCTCTCGATGTACACCTGGGCGAGCTGCTGGCGCACCAACGGGTCGGGCGCCGGTCGGTGGGCGTCGATGAGTCGTTCGACGGGGCTCCCGCCGATGGCGTCACCGCCGACCGAACCCGCGCCCGAGAGCGCCACCCGCTCGTTCATCAGCGTGGTGATCGCGACGCGCCACCCGTCGCCTTCGCGTCCGATTCGCATCGAGTCGGGAACGCGGGCGTTGTCGAAGAACACCTCGTTGAACTCGGCGTCACCGGTGATCTGGACCAGCGGCCGCACCGTCACGCCGGGCTGGTCCATGTCGACGATGAAGTAGGTCAGGCCCTGGTGCTTCGGGAGATCCGGGTTCGTGCGGGCGACGAGCATGCCCCACTTCGACTGGTGCGCCATGGTGGTCCAGACCTTCTGCCCGAACACGGCCCACTCGTCGCCGTCCCGCTCGGCCCGGGTCGCGAGGCCGGCGACGTCGGAGCCGGCCCCCGGCTCGCTGAAGAGCTGGCACCAGATCTCCTCGTTCGTCGCACACCCACGAAGCAGCTTGTGCTTCTGTTCCTCCGTTCCCCACTGGATGATGGTCGGGCCGCCCATGCCGATGCCGATGATGTTGTACGGGCGCGGCGCCCGGTACCGGTTCAGCACCTCGTTGACCGGCCGGGCCTCGGCGGGCGTCAGCGACAGCCCGGCGCCGTACTCCTGCGGCCAGGTGGGCGTGGCGTAGCCCGCCTCCCCGAGCGTCGTGCACCACTTCGCGTAGTCGAGCTGCCCGCGGAGCTCGGCCACGTCGTGGCCGGCGTCGACCGCGTCCACCCAGCCGACGGGCAGGTGCTCCCGCAGCCACTCGCGCGTCTGCTCGCGCAGCTGCGGATCGGTGAGCGCACCCATGGGGACCTCCGGGCATCGGGTGTGCGGGGATCGTACCGCCCGAAACCATGGAGGACGACTCGGTAGCCTGGCGGCCCTTGTATCACGACGAACCGACCGAACCGATCGCGATCGTCGCGCCCAGCCGCGGCCCCTGGGCACGCGTCGCCTGGGTCGTGCTGCTCGCGCTCGCAGCGGTGGTGGCCTTCGCACTCGGGGAACGCCTCCTCTACTGGGGCAAGGTGCTCCCCGGTGTCCACCTCCCGGGCGTGAGCATCGGAGGCCACACCGAGCGCGCCGCCCGGCTCCAGCTCGACGCGCTCGCCTCGTCCCTCGAGCATGGCGCCATCCACGCGCGCGCGGGTGGTCACGAGCTCGTGCTCGACCGCGCGCTCGTCGACTACCGCATCGACACCGACGCCACCATGCGCGCGGCCCGGCGCTCCGGACGCAAGGGCACGCCGCTCGACCAGCTCGGCGGCACGCTGCTCCGACGAGTGCGCGACGACGACGTCGCCCTGCGCGTGTCGTACGACCGCCGGAAGCTCGACCGGGCCATCGCGGCCTGGGCCCGCAAGGTCGACAACGGGCTCGAGAACGGCGCGCTCCGTTTCCAGGGCACCACGGTCGTGGCCGTGCCGCCGAGGACGGGGACCGGGATCCTGCGGGCCCGCGCCCGCGGGCTGGTCGAGTCGGCGCTCCGTACGGGCTCGAGCGAGGTGCTCGACCTCCCGATCGGGCCCGTCGCGCCGGAGATCGGCGCCGACCAGGTGCAGCAGGCGGCGGCGGCCGCCCGGCGCGTGCTCGCCGCGCCGGTCACGATCACGGTCGGTTCCACACCGATCACGCTGACACCGGACCAGCTCGCCGGTGTGCTCGCAACCCGCGTCGACGGCGGCCGGCTCCTGCTCGACGTCAACCGCGAACAGCTGCATGCCGCCCTCGGCGCCGCGTTGGCGCCGCTCGAGACCGCACCGGTCGACGCCAAGTTCAACGTCAACGCCGACAACACCGTGAGCGTGGTGCCCTCGGTCCCCGGAAAGCTCCTCGACCTCGACGCCGCTTCGGCCGAGATCATCGCCGGAGCGCGCGCGATCACGGGCCGGCTCGCCGACAAGGAACCGGCCCACGACACGAGGTGGGCCGAAGGCCTCGGGATCACCCGGCTGGTCTCGTCGTTCACGACGCGTCATCCACCCGGGCAACCCCGGGTCGTGAACATCCACACCGCGGCCACCGCGCTCGACAACACGGTCGTCGAGCCCGGCGCGACGTTCTCGCTGAACGACAAGCTGGGGCGGCGCACGCTCGAGAAGGGCTACGTGCTCGCGCCGGCCATCGCCGCCGATCTCGGGCTCAACGACGAGGTCGGCGGCGGGGTCAGCCAGGTTTCGACCACCCTGTTCAACGCCATCTTCTTCGGCGGCTACAAGATCGTCGAGCACACGCCGCACGCCTACTACATCGACCGGTACCCGATGGGGCGCGAGGCGACGTTGAACTTCGGGTCGATCGACAACAAGTTCACCGACGACTCTCCGTACGGCATCCTGATCCGTACCAGCTTCACGGACACGTCGATCACGGTCAGCTTCTACAGCACCAGCGACGGTCGGAGCGTGAAGGCCGAAGGCCCGAACATCCTCGAGCGCACGCCGTTCACGAGCCAGGACCTCGACTCGCCGTTCCTCTACCAGGGCGAGGCCAAGGAGGTGCAGAAGGGCCACGACGGGCTCAAGGTCGAGGTGTTCCGCGTCATCTCGCGGCCCGGGCAACCCGACACGCGCGAGCGGTTCTTCACCAACTACGCGATGGTCACCCAGAAGACCGCGCACGGCACGGTGCCACCCACCACGACCACCACGGCACCGACGACCACCACTGCGCCGACGACGACGGCCCCGACGGCGTCAGTGCCGGGCTAGGACGCGGACGTCGATCGCCCGCGACTCGGTGTCGATCGCCCGCAACGCCGCGAGCACCCGGACGGAAGCCATGTCGATCATCGGGCGGGTCATCTCCGGCCCGGGTTCGATCGCGACCAGGAGGCCGCCGTGCACCCGGGTGACCACGATCGAAGAGCCCGAGGGGTCGAGGTCGTGGTTCGCGAGCGTCGCCTCCCAGGCCTGGGTCGCGACCGCGGTGTGGTGCGGCAGGGGGGCGAGTGCCGCCCGCTCGCACGCGTCGACGAGCGACCGGGCGTCGGCCTTGGGAACGACTTCGGTCGCGAACTCGCCGAACGGGTGCAGCGCCGTGCTGCCCGTCACCACGAGGGGGACGTGCCGGCGCAGCGCGCAGATGGCCCCGTCCTCGAGCGGTGCGGGTTGGGAGCGAGGATGTGATCGCACCGTGAGCGCGACGTCGATCGCGGTATCGGCCACCGGACACGCCGCCGAGCGCCCGGTCAGCCCCGCGCACGGGAACGCCGGCGCACCGGGTTCGTGACAACGGACCACCTCGTGTCCCGCGGCGACCAAGGCCTCGATGGCCGGCCCTGCCGCGTCCACAGTGGTCTCCGTCACGAGCACCCGCATGCGCTCACCGTCCTCGCTCCCAACCGCTCCGCGCATCCTGCGGCTCCGCGGGGTGGGCCCACGAGGGCCTTTTGGTCACGAGGAATGTGACGAAGGTCCCGGGCGCTCGTGGAGCGTTGCGGCGTATACGGCCGCCTGCGTACGCCGCTCCATCCCGAGCTTGGCGAGCAGGTTCGACACGTAGTTCTTGACCGTCTTCTCGGCGAGATGCACCCGCTCCGCGATCTGGCGGTTGGTGAGCCCCTCGGCGATCAGCTCGAGGATGCGGCGCTCCTGTTCGGTGAGCCGCGCCAGGCGCTCGTCCTCCTCCGGACCCGTCCGCAGCCGTTCGAGGACCCGGCGCGTCACCGCGGGGTCGAGCAGCGACTGGCCGGTCGCCACGCGCTGCACCGCGTCGATCAGGTCGGTGCCCTTCACCTGCTTGAGCAGGTACCCCGCCGCTCCCGCCATGATCGCCTGGAACAACGCCTCGTCGTCGGAGAACGACGTCAGGATCAGACACTGGATCTCGGGGTGCTTCGCCCGGACGTCCCGGCAGACCTCGACCCCGTCGCCGTCGGGAAGGCGCACGTCGAGGATGGCGACGTCGGGGCGCGTGGGCGGGATCCGCGAGAGAGCCTCCGCCGCCGTGCCGGCTTCGCCGACCACGACGACATCGCCGCCGTCCTCGAGCAGGTCCTTCAGCCCCCGGCGCACCACCTCGTGGTCGTCGAGCAGGAAGACCCGAACCGGGTCGCTCATCCTCGCCTCCTAAACTCCGACCCGTGACCCTGGGGTCCGTGGACCAAGCCCGCCTCACCGAGCTCCTCGACGCCGTCCTGGTCGTCGCCGGGGACCTCAGCCTACCTGCCGTGCTGCGCCGGATCGTCGAGTCGGCCTGCACGCTCGTCGACGCGCAGTACGGAGCCCTCGGCGTGATCGGCGCCGACGGCACCCTGGCCGACTTCGTGACGGTCGGGTCCAGCCCCGAGATGATCGATTCGATCGGCCACTACCCGGAGGGCAAGGGCATCCTCGGGCTGCTCGTCACCGAGTCGCAGCCGATCCGCCTCGCCGACCTCACCACCCATCCGGCGTCATTCGGGTTCCCGGAGGGCCACCCGCCCATGCGGTCGTTCCTCGGCGTCCCGATCCGGATCCGGGACTCGGTGTTCGGCAACCTCTACCTCTGCGACAAGCGGTCGGCGCCCGAGTTCAGCGGGGAGGACGAGTCGCTCGTCGTCGCGCTCGCGACGGCCGCGGCCATGGCCGTCGAGAACGCCCGCCTGTCGAGCCGGCTCGAGGAGGCCGCCATCGTCGCCGACCGCGAGCGCATCGCCCGCGACCTCCACGACAAGGTGATCCAGCGGCTGTTCGCGACGGGGATGTCGCTCCAGGCCGCCGCGCGTCGGGCGATGCTGCCCGACGTCGGCGCCCGCATCGACCAGGCCGTCGACGAGCTCGACGAGACGATCCGCGAGATCCGGACGACGATCTTCGCGCTCGAGCCCCGATCGACCGCCGGCCGCAGCATCCGGGCCGAGATCCTCGGCGTGATCGCGGAGGCGACGAACCGGCTCGGCTTCCAACCCCACATCCACTTCGACGGGCCGATCGACCACACGGTGCCGGGCCCGGTGGCGGACCACCTGCTCGCCGTGCTGCGCGAGGCCCTGTCGAACGTCGTGCGCCACAGCGAAGCCTCCCGGGTCGACGTGGTCGTCCGGGCCGAGGCCGACCTCACGCTGCGCGTGCTCGACAACGGCGTGGGGAGCACGGGGAGGGCCGCCGGGAAGGGCCGCGGCCTCGAGAACCTCGCGGCCCGGGCCGCGCAGCTCGGCGGCTTCTTCGCGGTCGGGCCCGGGGCCAACGGCGGGACCACCCTCGAGTGGCGGGTGCCCCTCGACGCCTGACGATGGGACCTTCGGCACTTCATGTCGGAGTCGGCCATCACGGACCCTGGTCGGTACATGTTCGTACGCGACTTCGTCCACGTCGACCAGCCGATGGAGACAGTGCGTCGCCGCTTCCTCGACTCGGCCGAGGGCTGGCTGAGCCCCATCGCGACCCGGGCCGCGCCGTGTGACGTGGTCCTCGAGATCGGGCCGGCGCGCCTGCGGGACGACGCGATCCTCCTCCCGATGGCGTGGAGCTCGTCGAGCGCCTCGAGCTTCCCCTCGATGCTGGCGGACCTCGAGATCGCGCCGGTCGGCGAACATCGGACCCACATCTCGTTCAACGCGACGTACGAGACACGCCGCGCGGGCCTGGGCCGCCGCGGCGACGAGCTGCTCCTCCACCGCTTCACCGAAGCGAGCGTGCGCCAGTTCCTCATGGACGTCGCGGATGTGCTCCGCCGGCCATGAACCCCCGGGCCGCGCTGACGGTCGCCGACCTGCGCCTGCGGCCCCCCGAACGGCTCGGTGAGCACACCACGCTGCAGGAGGCGACCGCCGCCATGCTGCGCGAGCGTTCGACCGCGGTGCTGCTCGACGGCGCCGTGCTGCGCATCCTGACCGAGCTGGACGTCGTGCGGGCCGTGGCCCTCGGCCGCGGGCCCGACGCCCGGGCTGCGCAGTTCGCGACGCCCGAGCCGCTCACGATCGACGCCGCGACCCCCGTGCTCGAGGCCGTCGACCTGATGGTCCGGCACGGTGTCCGGCACCTCGTGGTCGCCGATCGGGCCCGGCGGGTGACGGGCATCCTGGCGGTCCAGGCCGCCGCGGCCGCCCTGCTCGGGAGCACCGAGGTGCCGCCCTGGCTCCCCGCCCTTCGCCTGGCGCTGCGGGTCGAGTGGCGAGAGGACGTCACCACCTGATCTCACGTTCCGTGGCAATCACGGCCCGTGTAGACGGCCGCCATGCGCTGTATCGGCCAATTTGGTGCTCAAGCATCGCGCTGCTGAGACCGATACCAACCACTGCGAGTGTCCAAGGATGGACCACGGACGGAGCTCGCGGTGGATGCCATGACGAACCACAACCGCCCGACCGCCCGGCATCTGGTGACGACGGCGCTCGTCTCGCTCACGGCCATCCTCGCTTCCGCCCCGGCGACCGCCTCCACCAGCATCAGCTCACCGGCCGCCGTGATGGACCGACCGAGCAGCGCCGTGCTCGCCAAGACCGTCGGGTCGGGCGCACCGCTCGCACTCAACCAGCCGATCACCGGCGCCGCCATCACGCCCAGCGGCAACGGGTACTGGCTCGTCGCCTCCGACGGCGGCATCTTCTCCTACGGCGACGCCAAGTTCTTCGGCTCCACCGGCAGCATCCACTTGAACCAGCCCATCACGGGCATGGCCGCCACGCCCAGCGGCAACGGCTACTGGTTCGTGGCCAGTGACGGCGGCATCTTCTCCTACGGCGACGCCAAGTTCTTCGGCTCCACCGGCAACGTCCACTTGAACCAGCCCATCACGGGCATGGCCGCCACGCCCAGCGGCAACGGCTACTGGCTGGTGGCGAGCGACGGCGGCATCTTCGCCTTCGGCGACGCCCGCTTCTTCGGCTCGGCCGGCGGCATCCGGCTCGCGCAGCCGATCGTCGGCATGGCCGCCACGCCCAGCGGCAACGGCTACTGGTTCGTGGCGAGCGACGGCGGCATCTTCGCCTTCGGCGACGCCCGCTTCTTCGGCTCGGCCGGCGGCATCCGCCTCGCCCGGCCGATCAGCTCGATGGCGGCGACGCCCAGCGGCAACGGCTACTGGCTCGTGGCCGACGACGGCGGCATCTTCGGCTACGGCGACGGCCGGTACTACGGTTCGGCCGGCGGCGGCTGCCTGGGTGCGGACGTCGTCGCCGTCGCCGCCCACGACGGCGTGCAGGGCTACTGGATCGTGGCGGCCGACGGCCAGGTCCGGGCGTACGCCGACCCGAACGACACGCCCGGCTGCACGCCCGCCGCCGCGGCCGCGTCGGGCGCTCCGGCGCCGTCGTCGGGCCCGAGCGGCGCCGAATCGGCCATCGCCCGAGACATGTTCGCCCGGGTCAACGCCGAGCGCGCCGCCCGCGGCCTCCCGGCGCTCGTGTGGGACGACACGCTCTCGGTGCACGCGAGGTCCTGGAGCCAGCAGATGGCGAAGGACGGCGGCTTCCGGCACAGCGACCTGACGCCGTTGCTCGATCGGTTCACCGCGGCCGCGGAGAACATCGCCTACGCCCGGGGCGCGGGAACGACGGCCGGGCTCGTCCACGACGCGTGGATGGAGTCCGACGGCCACCGCGCCAACATCCTGGCCCCGAACCTCGACGTCATCGGGATCGGCGTGGTCTGCGCACCCGACGGGACCATGTGGGCGACCCAGCAGTACGGACGCTTCCCCGCCTCGAACAAGCCCTCGGGGTTCGGTTCGACACCGCCGAAGTACCCGATCGTACGGAGTGACCCCGGCACCGTCTCCTGCTGAGCGTCAGCGCCGCGACCGGCGACGCTTGTGCAGCGCGTCGGCGATCAGGAGCAGCGGTGCGGCAAGGGCGGCGATCGCGGCACCCGAGGCGGTGGGCGGGGCGTGGCGGAGCAGGGACGCGAGGGGCTCGACGTACAGGAAGCAGACGAGCAGCAGCAGCTCCACGAGCACGGCACCGATCAGCAACCGGTTGCGCGTGGGCAGCCGCCACGGGGGCCGGGTGGTGCTCCGGCACGCGAAGGCGTTCGCCATCTGGCCGACGACCACCGCGGTGAACGCGGCGCCCGAGGCCATCTCCAGGGCCGAACCCCCCGGGAAGGGCTCGCCCGGCCGCCACCCGAGGGCCAGGAACGTGCCGAGGAACGCCCCCATCTCCACGACGGCCTCGACGGGCCCGAGGACGCCGAAGACGCGGATGAGCAGCGACCGGTCGACGAGGTGGCCGCGCGCGGGCGGACCGTCGAGCACGTGACGGCCCGGCAGCTCGGCGCCGAGCGCCACCGCCGGGAGCAGGTCGGTCCCGATGTCGAGGCAGAGCACCTGGAGCACGCCGAGCGCGAGCGGGATCCGACCGCCCGAGAGGGCCCAGACCGCGAACGGCGTGAGCTCGGCCACGTTGTCGGTGAGGTGGTAGGTGAGGAACCGCCGGATGTTCGAGAAGGTCGCGCGGCCCTGCTCGACCGCGTCCACGATCGTCGCGAAGTCGTCGTCGAGCAGGACGAGGTCGGCCGCCTCCCGGGCCACGTCGGTGCCGACGCCACCCATCGCCACGCCGATGTCCGCTTCCTGTAGGGCCGGCCCGTCGTTCACGCCGTCGCCCGTCATCGCGACGACGTGCCCCCGGGTGCGGAGGCACCGGGCGATCCGCAGCTTGTCCTCCGGCGTGACCCGGGCGAGCACGATCCCGTCGTAGTCCACCAGCGCGCCGAGCATCTCGTCGTCGGGAGGAAGGTCGCGGCCGACGACCACCCGCTCCTCGCCGCGGACGAGACCGACCTCGCGCCCGATCGCGGCGGCCGTCGCCGGATGGTCGCCGGTGATCATCGCGACCCGGATCCCCGCCCGCCGGCACGCGGCGAGCGCCTCCTGCGCGCCCTCGCGGGGCGGGTCCTCGAGCCCGACGAGCCCGACCAGCACGAGCCCTCGCTCCGCCTCCTCGGGACTGCCGATCGCCTCCGAGGCCGGCGCCGCCCGGCTCGCCACGCCGAGCACCCGCAGGCCACGCCCGGCCATCTCCTCGACGGCGTGGCGCGCGCCGGGAGGCAGGACGCACCGGGGGAACACCGCGTCGGGTGCACCCTTGACGAACACCTCCTCGGCGACGACGACGGACATCAACCGGCGTCGGGGATCGAACGGGAACCGGAGCCGATCCGGGTGCTCCGCCACGTCGGCGTCGAGGTCGATGCCGCAACGCGCGGCGTACTCGTGGAGCGCGGCCTCCATCGGGTCCGCACGCGTCGACGTGCACCGGGCCGCCACCCGGGCCAGGCGGGTCTCGGCACCGTCCGGCGTCCACACGTCGACGACCGTCATCTCGTTGCGCGTCAGCGTGCCCGTCTTGTCGGTGCAGATGAAGGTCGTCGAACCCAGCGTCTCGACGGCTTCGAGCCGCCGGACGAGCGCGCGCCGGTTCGCCATGCGCTGCGCGCCCACCGCCAGCGACAGCGTGACCGTCGGCAGCAGGCCTTCGGGTACCAACGCCACCGTCACCCCGATGGCGAAGAGGAACCCGTCGGACGGGTCGGTCCCGAGCAGCAGCGCGAGCCCGAAGAAGCCGATGCCGACCGCCAGCGCGATGACGGCGATCACCCGCACCACCCGGTCCAGCTCGCGCGCCAGCGGCGTGCGCGGTCGGTGCCCGGCCCGGGTCAGGAGGGCGATCCCTGCGAGCGTGGTGGAGAGGCCGGTCGCCGTGACGACGGCGCGTCCCTCGCCCTCCACGACGAAGGTTCCGGCGTACAGCGCCTCCCCGACGTCGACGGCCACCGGAACGCTCTCGCCGGTGAGGAGGGACACGTCGACGGACAGCGACCGCGCCGACCGCGCGTGCAGGTCGGCGGAGACGCGGTCGCCGGCCTCCAGCACCACGAGGTCCCCCACCACGAGCTCGGCCGCGTCCACGTCGCGGAGCTCGCCGTCGCGCACGACCCGCGCCCGGCGCGGCAGGAGGTCGCGCAGCCGCGACGCGGCCCGTTCCGCTCGGTGCTCCTGCACGAACGCGAAGGCGCCGTTGACGACGACGACCACGAAGATCGCGACGCCGAGCGCCGGCATGCCGGCGACGAAGGCCAACCCGCCCGCGACCCAGAGCATGACCGCGAAGAAGTGCACCATCTGGCGGCCGAGCTGGTGCCAGGCCGGCGGTTGCGGCACCGCCGGCAGGACGTTGGGCCCGTCGGCCGCGAGCCGCGCGCGCGCGGCCTCGGAGCTCAGCCCCGGGTCAGCCTCCGTTGCTCGCGGGAACGTAGTCACGGCAGAAGGTGCCGCGGTTGGCGCCGCAGGCCGGCAACGGGATCCCCGCCTTCTGGCCCGGCAGCACGGCCAGCACCAGCTTGGACGGGGTGGCCGTCGCCCGGCTGATCGTGTTGACCGTCGAGCCCTTCTCGATGGTGTCGAACTTCCAGCGTGGCCGGTCGCCGCCCGGCGCCGTGATCGAGATGCGCAGCTTCGAGCCGGCCCGGAACGTCCACGCCACCGGGAAGATCGGTACCCGCACGAGCGCGAACTTGCCCTTCGGCAGCGGGCTGCCGTCGGCCTTCAGGTTCGTCGGCACCGGGTCGATCGCCGTGGAGGACGGGCCGTCCTTGCGGTGCGAGGCGCGCAACCAGCCGCTCTGGACGTAGCTCTCCTTGCCGTCGGGCCGTACCTCGGAGATGGACACCTGGACGTCGGTGTCCCTGGCGCTGCTCTGGAGGTACAGGTCGAGGCTCGACGGGCCCGCGATGGTGGTGTCCTCGGTGAACGCGTCGGTCACGTACCCGAGGCCCTTGCCGTCCACGACGGGCTTCCAGTCGTAGGGGGGCTGCGCCTTCCACGCGTCGGCCTCCCCGTCGCCGGGCAGCGTCGTCAACGGCCGCGCGTACGGGTCGGACGTGTACGAGTCCTTGCCCGAGCCCGAGGGCTTCGAGGTCGTCAGCTTGCCCTTGTCGCCGAGGTAGTACGTGGTTGCCTTCACGTCCTTGGGCGGCCAGGCCGTGGCCGCGAACTCCCACACCGGTTGCAGCGCGCCGGGCCCCTTGTCGCCCGCACCGTTGTCCATGAGGATGCGCACCCGCGGGTCCTTCTCGAACGTCGCCTTGGCCGCCGCCACGTCGGTCGTGCCGGCGAAGCGGCTCTGCTGGATGTCGGCCGCCGGCGCCTGCGCGATCTGGTTGAAGAGCTGGCTCCCCAGCGCGAGCACCGTCGGCGGGATCTCGGGGACCTGGTCCCCGACGTAGAGGTTGTTGAACTCCACCCAGCGCGTCAGGGTGGCCGGGCCGAGGGAGTCGACGTGGGTGCCGTTGAGGATCGTCACCCACAGCTTGGGGTTCCCCGAGAAGGCCGGGATCATCTCGGGCCAGTGACCGCCGGTCTGCTCGTCCTGGAACGCGCCCACCAGGAAGGTCGGCACGTCGATCTTCTTGGCCCAGTACGCGGGGGAGCGCTGCTCGAAGACCGACGGCGTCCGGTACGGGTTCTTCCGGAGCACGTCGAACGGGTTCAGGGCCGCCGCGTGCAGCGCCTGGTTGGCGATGCAGTGCTGGTCGCCTTCCTTGACGAGCTCCTTCGCCCAGGGCTGGCCGCCCTCGGGCGCCGGCTTGGCGTCCTCCACGCGCGCCTCGAGCCAGGTCTTGGCGAAACCGTTGTTGAAGATGCCGCCGGGGTAGCCGGTACCCCGATACAGGTCGTCGGTGACCGACAGGGGTGCGATGGCTGCGAGGTGCGGCGGCCGGGTGCCGCCGACGAAGAGCTGCGAGATCCCCGAGAAGGAGATGCCGACCAGCCCGACCTTGCTCCCCTTCACCCACGGCTGGGCCGCCACCGTCTCGACCGCGTCGTAGCCGTCGAACGTGGTCGGCCAGTTGAAGAGGTCGGCCGCACCCCCCGAGCACCCCGTGCCGCGCATCTGCACGCTGACGGCCGCGAAGCCGAGCAGCGGCGCGATGAGCGAGCCGACCGCGGTGGACGAGTCCGGTACGAGCGGGTCCTTGGGGGCGTCGGCCTTGCCGAGGTTGGCTAGGATGTTGTCGAGCAGGTCCTTGGGCGCGGCGACCTGGTAGCCGGAGTACTCGATGACGGTCGGGAACGGGCCGTCGGCGAGCGTCTTGCCCTTCGGGAGGCGGACGGTCATGGCGATCTCGACGCCGTCGCGCATCCTCACGTAGTTGAGGCCCTGCTGGAGCTTCTGCTGGTACAGCGACGCCGGTGGCGTGTCGGTCTGCGACAGCACCTTGAACGGCGCCGTGCCCGCGACCGCCTTGCCGGCCCGACTGCGGACCGTGTAGCCCCGGCCGGCCTTGACGCCGTCGAAGACGTAGCTGCCGTGGCTGTTGGCCCTGCCGCGCGCCACGACCTGGTTCCGGCCGTCGACGAGCATGAGCGCGGTCTCCCCCTTGGCGCCCAGGACGTACGCCGCGTAGACGCTCCCGTTCGCGGTGAAGGTCGCCTTCTCGGTGGTCATCGGGGCCTTCTGGGCCTCCACGGCCGCCTCGGCGACCCCGACCACTCCCCCCGCGGCGCCCACGACGGCCGAGACCGTCACGAGCGCCGCCAGCCTCGACAACCGGCCCATTTCTCCCACCTTCCACGCGTTCGAGCGGAACCGGAACAACCTAGTCGAACCAGCGGGCGACCACTTCCAGCAGGACACCCCCGGACAAGCTAACCGCCACGACCTCGAACGCGAGGGCGCCCGTCGGCAGCTCGAGCTCGAAGAAGTCCCGCAGCGCCGGCACGGCCAGCACGACCACCACGACGGCGACGATCGAGGCGACGAGGGCGACGCGTCCCGGCGTGAAGGGCCGCGCCACGATCACGAGCACCCAGAGGCTCATCGTGAGGAGGACGAGGATGGCCGCGGTGTTGGTCACCTCCTGGCTCACGTCCGCCGCCCGGGCCAGGCCGTAGGCGAGGAAGCTCGCGAACGCCGCGATCAGGCCGGCCGGGACCGCGAACCGGAGCACCCGCCGGATGAACCCGGGGATGTACCGGCGCGCGTTCGGGGCGAGCGAGAGGAAGAACGCCGGGATCCCGATGGTGAGATCGCCGATGAGCGACACGTGGCGCCCGAGCAACGGGTAGACCCAGCCGGTCGCGAGGACCACCGCCGTGATCGCGAACACGAGCGCGAGGATCGAGCTGTACACGGTCTTGGTCACGAAGAGGTTGGCCACCCGCTCGATGTTCGCGATGACGCGCC
The DNA here is from genome assembly GCA_046331155.1 of Acidimicrobiia bacterium. Classification (GTDB taxonomy): domain Bacteria; phylum Actinomycetota; class Acidimicrobiia; order IMCC26256; family CAWATG01; genus JAXLRK01. Next base: position 1,357,368 of record JAXLRK010000001.1, on the reverse strand, counting down.
GCCCTTCGGCCACCACCCCGGGCATGGTCGAGAACTCGCCGTCGAGGAGGACGAGCTGCGCGACCGACCGCGTCGCGGCCGCGCCCGAGCCCATCGCCACGCCTATGTCGGCGTCCTTGAGCGCGAGAGCGTCGTTGACGCCGTCACCCGTCATCGCCACGACGTGGCCCCGCGACTGGAGGGCCTTGACCATCGCGCGCTTCTGGTGCGGTGTCACCCGCCCGAAGACCGCGTGGGCGTCCAGCACTCCGGCGAGCGCATCGAGGTCCTCCGGCAGCTCGCGCGCGTCGAAGACCCGGTCCGCGTCGGGCAGGCCGACGCGCGCCGCGACCGCCCCGACGGTGCGTGGGTTGTCGCCCGAGATGACGCGCAGCCGCACCCCCTGCTCGTCGAAGTAGCGCAGTGCCTCGGCCGCGTCGGGTCGCACCTTCTCGTGGAGCAGCACGAGCGCCAGGGCCTGCAAGCCGTCGGGCAGCTCCTCGCCGCGGAGGGCGTCGTCGGTGCGGGCCAGCAGCAGCACGCGGCTCCCGCGGGCAGCCTGCTCGTCGGCCTGGGCCCGGACGGGGGCCCCCGCTTCGGGCCAGACCATCTCCGGCGCGCCGAGCACCCACGAGCCCTGCCCGGCGAAGGCCGTCGCGCTCCACTTGCGCGCCGACGAGAACGGCACCGCGCCGTCCGGGCTCCAACCGTCGGGCTCGGGCAGCGACGTCGCCACCGCCCGCAACGTGGCGTTCGCGTTGGGATCGGCCGCCATGGCACCGAGCGCAGCCCCGGCGAGATCGAGCACGTCGTCGCCGGCGCCGGCCGCGGGCAGCATCCGGTCGAACACCACCTCGCCCTCGGTCAGCGTGCCGGTCTTGTCGAGGCACACCACGTCGACCCGGGCCAGACCCTCGACGGCGGGCAACTCCTGCACGAGCACCCGCCGGCGGGCAAGGGACAACGCGGCGACGCCGAACGCGATGCTGGTGAGCAGCACCAACCCCTGCGGCACCATCCCGACCACACCGGCGACGGTCGCGCCCAGCGCTTCGCGCCAGTCGTGTCCCGTCGAGTCGTACTGGCTCCACAGGAGGAGGCCGGCGATCGGCACGATCGCGTAGGTGACGAGCCGGAGGACGAGGTTGACACCGTCCATGAGCTCGGAGCGCGTCAGCTCGAACCGCCGCGCCTCGGTCGCGAGCTGCCGCGCGTAGGCATCCGCACCCACCCGCGTGGCCTGGAACCGGCCCGAGCCCGCCACCACGAAGCTGCCCGACAGCACCTCGGCTCCCGCCGCCTTGTTGATCGGGTCGGACTCGCCCGTGAGCAACGACTCGTCGAGCTGCAGGCCGGTGGCGTCGCGCACCAGCCCGTCGCACGGGACCTGATCGCCCGTCCGCAACTCGCAGAGATCGTCGAGGACGATGCCCTCGACGGCCAGTTCGATCACGTCGCCGTCACGCACCACCCGAGCCCGCGGGGCGCTCAGCACCGCCAGCCGGTCCAGCGTGCGCTTGGCCCGTACCTCCTGCACGATGCCGATGAGCGCGTTCGAGATCATCACGCCGGCGAAGAGTCCGTCGGCCGGCTTGCCGATCACGATGACGACGCCGAGCATCACGCCGAGGATCGCGTTGAAGCGGGTGAACACGTTGGCCCGCACGATCTCGCGCAGCGTGCGGCTCGTCCGCTCGCCGCCGTCGTTCACCAGCCCGCGCTCGACCCGGTCGCGCACCTCGGCGGTGGTGAGCCCGTCGGGGCCGGTGTCCGCTCCCACGGTCGCCGACGCTAGCCTGACCCGCGCCGTGGACCGTGAAGATCTCGACACCTGGGCGTCCAACGTCGTGCTCGCGGACGGCGGCGTCGTGCACCTCCGCCCGATCCGGCCCGACGACGACCGGGGCCTGCTGGCGACATTCCGCCGGTTGTCTCGCGAGTCCGTCTACCTCCGGTTCTTCTCGCCGATGCCCGAGCTGTCGAGCGCGCAGCTCCATCACCTCACCAACGTCGACTACCGGGATCGCTTCGCCCTCGTCGCCGAGCTGGGTGACGAGATCGTCGGCGTCGCCCGCTACGACCGGATCCAGGGAACCGGCGAAGCGGAGGTCGCCTTCACGGTGCAGGACGACCAGCAGGGCCGGGGGCTCGGCACGATCATGCTCGAGCATCTCGCGGCCGTCGGGCGCGATCGCGGGCTGAGCCGTTTCGTCGCCACGACGTTGCCGCAGAACCGGAGGATGCTCGGCGTGTTCCGCGACGCCGGCTTCGAGGTCGAGCGTGCCTTCGAGGAGGGTGTCGTCCAGGTCTCGTTCCCGATCGAACCGACGGAGCGGTCGATCGACGCGCAGCTCGCACGGGAGCACCACTCGGAGGCCCGGTCGATCCAGCGCATCCTGGCGCCGCGCTCGATCGCGGTGATCGGCGCGGGCCGCCACCACGGGACAATCGGCCACGAGCTGTTCCGCAACCTGCTCGCCGGGGAGTTCGCGGGGTCACTGTTCCCGATCCACCCGACCGCCGAGAGCGTCGCCGGGGTGCGGGCCTACCGGCGCATCACGGACGTCCCCGACGACGTCGATCTCGCGGTCGTGGTCGTCCCGGCCGGGTCCGTCGACGAGGTCGTGCAGGACTGTGCCGCCAAGAACGTACGCGGCCTCGTCGTCATCTCGGCCGGGTTCGCCGAGCTCGGAGGGGCTCACGCCGACGAGGAGCACCGGCTCGTGGAGACTGCCCGCCGCCACGGCATGCGTCTCGTCGGCCCCAACTGCATGGGCGTCATCAACACGAACGCGGACGTCCGCATGAACGCCACGTTCGCTCCGTACGAGCCGCGGCCCGGCCGCGTCGCGTTCTCCTCGCAGTCGGGTGCGCTCGGGATCGAGCTGCTGGGGCAGGCCGCCCGGCTCGGACTCGGCATCTCCACCTTCGTGTCCGTCGGCAACAAGGCCGACGTCAGCGGCAACGACCTGCTCCAGTACTGGGAGGACGACCCCGACACCGACGTCATCCTCCTGTACCTCGAGTCGTTCGGGAACCCGCGGAAGTTCGCCCGGCTCGCTCGGCGCGTGTCGCGGGCGAAGCCGATCGTGGCGGTGAAGAGCGGACGGAGCTCCGCCGGACGCCGGGCCGCGTCGTCGCACACCGCCGCGCTCGCGAGCCCCGACAACGCGATCGACGCGCTGTTCCACCAGGCCGGGGTGGTCCGGGTCGACACGCTGGAACAGCTCCTCGACACCGCGCGCGTGCTCGCACACCAGCCCTTGCCCGCCGGTCGCCGGCTGGCGATCGTCAGCAACGGCGGCGGCCCGGGGATCCTCGCCGCCGACGCGGCGGAGCACGCCGGCCTCGACGTTCCCGAGCTCGCGGAGACCACCCAGGACGTGCTGCGCTCGTTCGCGTCCCCGGACGCGACGGTGCGCAACCCCATCGACCTCGTGGCGTCGGCCCCCGCAGCCCACTACGAGCAGGCGCTGCGTGCCGTGCTCGCGGATCCCGGCGTCGACGCCGTCCTGGCGATCTTCGTGCCACCGTTGGTGACCGAGGCCGTCGACGTCGCCGCGGCGATCACGGTCGCGGCGAGCACGCGGCCCGACAAGCCCGTCGTCGCGTGCTTCCTCGGGCGCACCGGGATGCTCGACGCCCTGGGTGGCGGGGACCGTGCCGTGCCCTCCTTCGCGTTCCCGGAGTCAGCGGTGGCCTCGATCGGCCGCGCCGCGGACTACGCGGACTGGCGGCGGCGGCCCCAGGGATCGGTGCCCGAGCTCGCGGGCATCGACCTCGACCGGGCCCGCGACCTGGTCGACGCGCACGCGGGTTCCCACCCGGCCGGCGTCTGGCTCGATCCCGACGTCGCCACCGAGCTGTGCGCCTGTTTCGGCCTTCCGGTCACGCCGGTCCGCCGCGTCGCCGATGCCGCGTCCGCGGTGGAGGCCGCCGACGCGTTCGGGTACCCGGTCGCGCTCAAGGCGGCGTCACCCCGGATCGTGCACAAGACCGACGCCGGCGCGGTTCGCGTCGGATTGGAGTCCGCGGACGAGGTGCAGTCGGCGTTCGTGGAGCTCCGCGCGGCCCTGGGCGACCGGATGGGCGGCGCCGTCGTACAGCCGATGATCGGCGACGGGATCGAGACGATCGTCGGCGTCACCCATGACCCCTCGTTCGGCCCACTCGTGCTGTTCGGGATGGGTGGTGTCTCGGCCGAGCTCCTCCGCGACACCGCGGTCCGCATCCTGCCGATCACGGACGCCGACGCGCACGAGCTCGTGCGATCGCTGCGCACCTCACCGCTGCTCGAGGGCTATCGCGGCAGCACTCGTGTCGACCTCGCCGCGCTGGAGGACGTGATGGTGCGCATCGGGCGGATGGCCGACGAGGTGCCCGAGATCGTCGAGCTCGACTGCAATCCGGTGATCGCGTCCGAGCATGGCGTCGCGCTCGTCGACGTCAAGGTCCGCCTGGCGAACTGCGGGCCGGCACCGGCGGGCGACCTCCGGCGCCTACGCCCCTCGTAGCTCGCCCGCCGGCACGAGCTCGACCTCGCCCGTGTCGTCGTCTTCACGGACGCGGTAGCCGCAGAGCTCCGCGAGCCGTGCGTGCCCCTCGTCGGGCCCGCACGCGATGAGCTCGTCGCCGGCCGCCAGTTGCACGCGTCCGCGCGGTCGGTAGAGGTACCGGCCTTCGCGCCGGATCGCGAGCAGGTAGTACCCGGTCTCCAACTCGAGCCCCAGCTCGGAGAGCGTCGCGCCGTCGGCCGGCGCCCCCGGCGCGACCGGGACGCGGACGATCACCTCGTCGGACTCGCCGAGTGCCACCGCGAGCACCGGGTGCATCTCCTCGCCCTGCTCGACCAGCCAAACCATCTGCTGCGCGGCGTCGCCGATCTCCTCGGCCGCGCCCCCCAGGTGCAGCAGGCCGCGCAACGGCGACGGGTCGACGGTCTCCGCCGCGCCGCGCAGCACCCAGACCTCGAGCCGCTCCTTCATCTCGTCGAGCCGGTCCTCGAGGTGACTGACCTCGGCCGCGAGCCCCTGGTCGTTGAAGAGGAGGGCCGAGTAGGCCAGCCCGACGGCGACCTCCGAGATGTTCTTCATCTCGACGAGCACGTCGACGGCCCGGTCGATGTCGCTGATCGCCGGGTCCTCCTCCACCTCGGGCGCCCGCCACTCGGGCGCGCCGGCGAGCTCACGCAGCTCCGCGATCCCGCCTGCCGCGCCGCGCAGGATGAGCACGTCCGCGGGCATGAGCATCTCGTCGCCGTCGGGATCGATGATCCAGTCCTTGCCCCGGCGGATCGCGACGACCCGCATGCCCACCTCGGTCGGGAGCTCGACGTCGGCCAGCGGTCGACGAGCGAGCGCCGACTCGTCGCGCACGCGCACGCGGTGGGACACCTCCTCGGCTGCCGCCAGGTCGGCCACCAGTGCGGGCGGGATGCCCAACGAGTGGGTCACGATGCGCGACACGTCGACCGCGGCGTTCGCCATCCGTTCGATCGCCGAGATGACGTGCAGGACGCTCGACATCTGCTCCGCCTCCCGCGGCGAACGCGCCGCGAGGATGCAGATCTCGCGCATCGCGTGCACCAGCTCGCTCAAGCGTTCGTCGAGCTCGTGCACCTCCTCGGCCATGTCCGCATCGCCGAAGAACAGCGCCGCGTAGGAGAGGTCGACCATGAGCTCGGAGGTGTCCTTCGCCTCCGACAGCATGGCCTTGAGATTCCGCGGTCGGTCGTCCATGTTCACTCCATCATCTCACGTCAGGCCCAGCAGCACGATGGCCAGGATCAGGGACACCGCACCCAGCAGGTCGAGGCTCGAGGTCACGATCGGGATGCCGTGGTTGTCGGGGTCCAACCCGAGCCGGTAGGTGGCCACCGCGCCGAAATAGCCCATGAGCACGGCAAACGTCGTCGCCAGGAACCCGGCGATCATCGACAGCGCGATCATCTCGAACAGCCCGGGGCTGTGCTGGTGGATCACGTTGGCGGCGATGTCGGACGACACGCCCACGAACAGGAAGACCGGGATGGCGTAGAGGTAGACGAGGAGGACGTCCTCGCCGACCGACGCGATCGGCGATCGCGTCGGTTCGAGCGTCCCGAGGTGGAGCTTGGTGGCGACCCGGGCCGAGAGGATCCCGCCCAGGGACCCCGAGTCCTCGAGGAAGGGCGGCACCATCACCAGCAGAGCCGGGAACCGGTGGAAGGAGTCGAACCGCTTCTGGATGGTGAGGCCCGCGATCACGTCGATGGTCCCGGCGACCACGAGGATCGGGATCGACTCCCGCGCGATGCGCTGGAGGATCGGGAGCTTCGTCCGCACGCTCAGCACGAGGGCGACCACGCCGGCGACCGCGCACAGCACGCCGATCACCGGCGTGACCCAGCGGTACCCGACGAGGAACGTCGCGAGGAAGAGGCTCGGCAGGGTCACCATGTCGCCCGCCGCGGTCACGATCGGTGCCGACACGTTGTCGAGGTCCCACCCGTACCGCACGCTCATCCCCGCGACGGCGACCGTCAGGCCCATCACGACGATCGACGACAGCACGCCCCCGACGACGGAGATCACCACGAAGTCGACGACGGAGATCGTGTTGTCGAGGCCGAAGCCGACGCAGACGACCCGCGCGAGCACCGCGAGGGCGAGCGATATGGAGATCGACAGCGAGAGCGACGCGGCGAGGTTCTGGCCGACCAGCGTGTCGCGGCGGCGTGAGAGCTTGAACGTCCCGGCGTGGATCGACGTGCCGAGGCGGCTCCCGAGCGCACCGAAGATGTTGCCGCGCATGCCGATCGCCGCCGGCACGAGGACGAGTAGGCCCGGCAGCTCGTTGAGCGTGCCGGTGATCGAGCCGAGCGTCAGACCGGCGAGGAGATCCCCACCCGAGGAGATGAAGAGCGCGATGAAGCCCGATCGGACGCCGGCCGCATCCGATCGCAGGAGCGCGCGGAATCGCACGCCAACGGCGCGCCAGGTGCGAAGCATCGGGGACTCGGAGGTTCGTTCATCATCTCTGGTGGCTGGTGCCGGTGATCGGCTCATCCAGCCTAATACGGTTCCGAGGCATGTCGGTCCTCGACGTCCTGACGATCCTCGTGCTGCTCTACGTCGGCCGGCAGCTCGTGCTCGCCGCCCGTCTGGCGTGGGCTTCGAGGCAGCGCATGGGCCTGATCGTGCGCGGCCTGCGGCCCCGGCACTTCCTCGGAGCGGTCCCGACGTTCGCCGCCGTCCTGGCCGTCGCCATCGTCCTCATCCAGCTCCCGGTGCTGTCGTTCGGGTGGTGGACGGCGATCGGCGGCGAGGGCAACCCCGTGATCGGCGCCACGGATCGGACGAGCGGTTCGGTGCTCGAGATCGTCGTGCCGGTCGTGTTCCTCTCGCTCCTCTTCGTCGCGCTGCCGCTGCTCGTGGAGCGCGAGGAGCTGATCTTCCGATCGGGAGCCGAGAACCGCACGCTCGCGGCGAACGTTCGGCGCGCGCTCGAGTTCGGCCTCGCCCACGCCGTGATCGGCATCCCGATCGGTGCCGCCCTCGCGCTCTCGATCGGCGGTGCCTACCTCACCGCCATGTATCTCCTCGGCTGGCGCCGCACGCACACCCGGTTCGGCGCGCTCCTGGAGTCGACCCGCGCCCACCTCGCCTACAACCTCGTGATCCTCACGCTGGTCTTCGTGACGATCCTCCTCGCGTACGCTTTCGGCCTGTGAGCTCCCTCCCGACCTTCGAGCTCGGGCAACCCGTGTTCCTGGCGCTCGGCGCCGCCGACGACGAGCCCGGCGTGCGCGCGGTGGTCGAGGCCGTCCAGGGCGGGCGGCTCACCGTCGCCGCCGCCGAGGGCGACCGGCTCGACGTCGTGTTCGCCGAACGCCGGCCCGCGTACTTGAGCTACCTCACGCCCGCCGGCATCTACACCATCGAGGCAATCGTGGCGCGTGCCGGTGCCTCCACGGTCGCGCTGGATCTCCCGACCGACGCCGGCCGCATCCAGCGCCGCCAGTTCGTGCGCGTCGAGTTGCCGCTCGACGCGTCGTGCCTCATGCTCGACGGCTGGGCGAACCGCTTCACTCCATTCGACGCGCAGGTCGCCGACGTCGGCGGAGGCGGCCTGGCCCTCACCGTCGACGTGATCGCGCCGTACGGCGCGGTCGTCGTCGTGTCGCTCGGCATCCCCGACGAGCCGCCGGTCGTGGCCGTGGGCACCGTGCTCACCAGCGATCGCGACCCGGCCCGCAGGACGCGGCGTCTCCTTCGGTTGCAGTTCTCGGCGATCGCCGAGGCCGACCGCGATCGTCTGATCAAGTGGATCTTCGCCCACCTCCGACGCATCGCGAAGGAGAACCGTTGAGCAAACAGACGCCGGAAACCACACGAGCAGTCTTCGACGCCGCGGCCGCACACTTCGACGACCCCGCACTGTCGTTCTTCGTGCGGTTCGGCGTCCGGTCGGTGGAGCACGCGGCGCTGCAACCGGGCGAACGGGTCCTCGACGTGTGCTGTGGCTCCGGATCGTCGGCCATCCCGGCGGCGCGTGCGGTGGGACCGGCGGGTGCCGTGCTCGGCGTCGATCTCTCGGATGGGCTGCTGTCGTTGGCACGCGCCAAGGCCACGGACCTCGGCAACGTCGAGTTCCGCAACGGCGATCTCCATCGTCTGCACCTCGGTGCCGGCGAGTTCGACGCGGTGCTGTGCGTCTTCGGCTTCTTCTTCGTCGACGACATGGCCGCCGCGCTGCGGTCGCTGTGGCGTGCGGTCCGGCCCGGTGGCCGTCTGCTCACCACGACGTGGGGGCCGCGAGTGCAGAGCCCGTTGCCGATGACGGTGTGGGACGTCGTCCGACCGATCCGGCCTGATCTCGTTCCGGAGCTCCCGCGTTGGGCCGGCATCGCGCAACCCGAGGGGCTGGTCAAGCTCTACGAGTCGGCCGGTATCCCGTCGGGTGCGTTGTCGCTGTCGTTGGAGCACGACGTCCATCGGCTCACGGACCGCGACGATCTCTGGACGATCGTCATGGGCACGGGCATGCGCGAGGTCGTCGACAAGCTCACGCCTGAGCAGCAGACCCAGGTGCGCGAGGAGGTCCTCTCGCGGTTCACCGCACCCGTCGCGCTCGACAGCGACGTCATCTACACCGTGGCACGCAAGGGCTCATCGGAAGTCGCGTGAGCGCAGCGCGTCGGCGAGGCTGATCGGCAGGCGGGTGATACGGCCCGCCACGAGGTTGGTCACCCCCTGGTGGCGTTCGAGCACGCCGCGCACGCGCAGGGCCGGCGCGCCACGGGCGACGGTGCGGAACCGCTTCCAGACGCCCTTCGAGCAGATGACGTTGATCAGACCGGTCTCGTCCTCGAGGTTGACGAACACCGTGCCCTTGGCGGTCTCGGGTTGCTGGCGGTGGGTGACGATCCCGGCCACCTCCACGACGGTCCGGTCCGGCAGCACGCGCAGGTCGGCCGCGGTCACCACGCCCTGACGAGCCAGCTCCTCGCGCACGAACTCGGTGGGGTGCTTGCCCGGCGTGAGTCCCATCGACCACAGGTCGGACGCCACCTCCTCGGGCTCGGTCATCCCCGGCAGGGTCGGTGCGTCGAGCCCGGTGAGCAACCCGGGCAGCGTGCCGGAACGTGCGTCGCGCAACGCGCCCGCGGCCCACAGCGCGCTGCGCCGGGCCTGGCCGAACGACTGCTCGAACGCACCCGCGGCCGCGAGCACCTCCACCGCGTCGACGGTGGCGCCGGTGCGACGCACGAAGTCCTCCAGGTCGGCGAAGGGTCGCTCGGCGCGCACGTCGTCGACGTGGTCCAGGAACACGTCGTGCAGGCCGCGCACGGATCGCAGGCCGATGCGCACCGCGTGCACCGACGGCTCCGCGTGCCAGCCGGGCATCGGCCGGCCGATCGGCTCCCCCGGGCGCAGCTCGAGCGTGGCATCGCGCCGCGACCGGTTGACGTCGGGGCCGAGGATCTCCACGCCGTGGCGGCGCGCGTCGCGGATGATCGAGTGCGGCGAGTAGAAGCCCATGGGCTGCGCGTTGAGCAACGCGCACGCGAACTCGGCCGGGTAGTGGTACTTGATCCACGCGCTCGAGTACACGAGGTAGGCGAAGCTCACCGAGTGGCTCTCGGGGAAGCCGAAGTTGGCGAACGCCTCGAGCTTCTTGGCGATGTCGTCGGCCACCTCCCCCTTGATGCCGCGCTCGGCCATGCCGTCCATCAGGCGTTTTCGCATCCGGGCCATGCGCGCGTGCGAGCGCTTCGAGCTCATGGCCTGGCGGAGCTGGTCGGACTCCGCGGGGCTGAACCCGGCGACGTCGATCGCCATCTGCATGAGTTGCTCCTGGAACAGCGGCACGCCCAGGGTCTTCTGCAAGCAGTCCTCGAGCAACGGGTGCGGGTAGGTGACCTCCTCCTCGCCGTTGCGACGCCGCAGGTACGGGTGCACGGAACCACCCTGGATCGGGCCGGGCCGGATGAGCGCGACCTCCACCACGAGGTCGTAGAAGCAACGCGGCCGCAGCCGCGGCAGCGTCGCCATCTGGGCGCGGCTCTCCACCTGGAACACGCCGACGGTGTCCGCGCTGCACAGCAGGTCGTACACCGCGTTCTCCTGCGGGATGGTGGCGAGGTCGATCTCCACACCCTCGTGCTCTCGCACGAGGTCGACCGCGAGGTGCAGCATCGTGAGCATGCCCAGCCCGAGCAGGTCGAACTTCACGAGCCCGGCGGCCGCGCAGTCGTCCTTGTCCCACTGGAGCACCGAGCGGCCCTCCATGCGCGCCCACTCGATCGGGCAGAACTCCACCAGCGGCCGGTCCGCCATCACCATGCCGCCGGAATGGATGCCGAGGTGGCGCGGGAAGTCGAGCACCTGGCCCGCGAGCTCGAGGGCGAGCGGTGGGATCACTGGCGGTTTCGCCGTCTCGTCGCCTTGCACCAGCTCGGCGAACGCCTCGCGGCTCGCGCTCCAACGGTCGACCCACCTGCCGAGCGCGTCGGCCTGCCCCGGCGCGACGCCCGCGGCCTTCGCCATCTCGCGCAATGCCGAGCGCGGCCGGTAGGTGATCACGTTCGCCACCTGCGCGGCGCGGTCACGGCCGTAGCGCTCGTAGACGTACTGGATCACCTCCTCGCGCCGTTGGTGCTCGATGTCGAGGTCGATGTCGGGCGGGCCGTCGCGCTCCGGTGAGAGGAACCGCTCGAAGAGCAGGCCGAGCGCGACCGCGTCGGCCTTGGTGACGCCGAGCGCGTAGCACACCGCGCTGTTCGCGCTGCTCCCCCGGCCCTGGCAGTAGATGTCGGAACGGCGGCAGAAGTCGACGATGTCGAAGAGCAACAGGAAGTACCCCGCGAAGCCGAGCTGGTCGATCACCGCGAGCTCGTGCTCGAGCTGGCGCTGCGCCTGCTCGTAGTGGGAGTGCGACGGCGGGTAGTACACCGCCGCGCCGCGCCGGACGAGCTCACGCAACCACGTCATCTCGGTGTGCCCGGCCGGCACGGGGTAGTCGGGAAGGTTCGGCGCCGCGAGCTTGAGATCGAACGCGCACGCGCCGGCGATCTCGACCGTGCGGTCCACCGCGCCGGGCCAGCGGTCGAAGCGCCGGGCCTGCTCCGCCGGGGTGCGCAGATGCGCGAGCGGCGACGCGGGCAGCCACCCGTCGACCTCGTCGAGCGAACGGCCGGCCTTGATCGCGGCGAGCGCGGTGGCGAGCGGCCGCTGGGCGGCGGTGGCGTAGTGCACGTTGTTGGTGGCGACCACCTCCACCCCGGCCTGCATCGCGACGCGCGCCAGCGCGTCGTTGCGGTGCCGGTCCATCGGGTCGTGGTGGTCCCAGAGCTCCACGAGCACGCGGTCGCGGCCGAACGCGTCGACCAGCCGGTCGAGCTCGTGGCGGGCCGCGGCCGGGCCGTCGCGCAGCAACGCCGCGGGCACCGCGCCCTGGCGGCAGCCGGTGAGCACGAACCAGTCGCCCGCGATCGCCGCCAGCTCGGCGAGCGACGTACGCGGCTCGGTCTTGCGGCCGCGGAGCTGCGCCTCGCTGATGGCCCGGGCGAGCCGCGCGTAACCGCTCGGACCCTGCGCGAGCACGACCACATGGCCGGCATCGGTCACCGTCAGCTCGGCACCGAAGACGGTGGGCAGGCCCACCGGGCGCGCTGATTCCGCGAAGCGCACCACGCCGTAGAAGCCGTCGTGGTCGGTGACCGCGAGGGCCGCGAGCCCCAGGCGAGCTGCCTCCTCCACGAGCTCCTCCGGATGGCTGGCGCCGTCGAGGAAGGAGAAGTTCGTGTGGCAGTGCAGCTCGGCGTACGCCGAGCCCATCGCTCAGCGCGCGTCGACGCGGACCAGGAGTGCCTGCCCGGCCAGCCTGGCGATGTCGGGATCCCGGGACACGACGACGCTCGGCGAGCGTCGCTCGGCCGCTGCAACTACGAGCGCGTCGATCGTGGCGTCGGACTCCGTCATCGCGAGCAACTCTCCCGCGCGACGAGCCGTCGACTCGTCGGCCGGATCGATCACGACCCGGTTCAGGAGCCGGTTGACCGGCGCGTCCCGCGGCCCTCCCCGGACGGTTTCGGCGACGACGACCGCCGGGACCGCGACGTTGTGTCCTTCGTCGAGGGCGGCGGTGAGGTACCGGCGGATCCCTGCTTCTCCGCGCGCAAACGCGATGACTGCTCCCGCATCCAGGACGATGTCTTCGCCCATTGCTCATCGACCTCCTTGGCGATGTCGGGCGGGACCGGGCCGAACTCCTCGTCCATCTCGCGCAGCAACTGCCGCAGCCCTTCACGGCGCACCTGGTGCCAGAGCTGCTCGTTCACGTACGCCGACAGGCTCTCCTCGCCCACCTGCTCCTGCAGTTGGGCGACGAGCTCCGCGTCGAGCGTGATCGTGACGCGCTCCTTCGGCATGGCGATCATCATACTGGTGCTCATACTCATGGTCTCCGCCCTCGTTCAGGGTATCGAACAGATGTTCGTATCGTCAAGAGCCGCCACCTTCCACGAATCGGACATTTCCCTTGCATATCGTTTCTCGATATGTGATTATCGACAAACGATAAGCGGTCGAGGGGAGCGATCCGTGATCTTCGTATTCGTGCTTCTGGCCATCCTGGCAGGCGTCGTGTGGAGCGTCGCTCGGCGCCCACCGCGCGCGTTGCGTGCCCTCCGAGCGATCCTCGCGATCGCCTGCGCGCTCACCCTCGTGGGCGCCGGAATCCTGGCCGTCTCCGTCGCTGACACGGTCCGAGGTGACGTGCAGGCAGAGCTCCCGGTTCGGTACACGCAGGACCCCACTGCAACGGCCGGCGCGACGTCGACCACATCCCCGGACAACAGGGTCACGATGTCGAGCGATTCGACGACCTACGAACGCGGCAACCTCAAGTACTCGGTCGAGACGATGCGGCGCGGCAGCGTCACGATCACGGTGCCGAACATCGCCGACGGACTGCTCTACCTCAGCTGGTACGCGCTACTGCTGATCGCGACGTTCACCACGTCATTCCTGCTGCTACGGCTCGTCGAGGATGCGATCGAGGGAGAACCGTTCTCGCGCAAGAACATCCGCCGGCTCCGGATCGCCGGCGCACTCATGGTGATCTTCGGCGTCACAAGCCCGATCCTCCTCGCGACGACGCGGACCGTCTTGCTGAATCACGTCACCACGCTCAGCGTGGAGCCACCCCACATGGCGCTCCTCGACCTCCGCTTCTTCATACCCGGCGTCGCGGTGCTCGCTCTCGCCGAGGTGTTCAAGCGTGGGACCGCGCTACGCGAGCAGGAAGCGCTCACGATCTGATGCCGGTCGTCGTCCGGCTCGACGACCGGCTGCGGGAGCGCGGGCTCACGCTGACCGAGCTCGCGGACCGCGTCGGGATCACGCTCGCGAACCTGTCGATCCTCAAGACGGGGAAGGCGCGTGCCGTCCGGTTCTCGACGCTCTCGGCCATCTGCCGGGAGCTCGGCTGCCAGCCCGGCGACATCCTCGCCTGGGAGACGGGCCCGGAGCCGGCCGACGACGAGGCCGCTGCTGGCTGATATGCTCGCAGGATGTCGGCTGCCTACACGCTCTGTGCGGAGGCCCGCCGCCTGGCGGGGCTGTCGCAACGGGCGCTCGCCGATCGCGCGGGCGTGTCGCCGTCGACGGTGGCGCGCATCGAGCGCGGCCGGATGGAGCCGACGCTCGAGCTCCTCGACCGGTTGATCCGGGCCTGCGGCCTGGAGCTGCGGCTGCGGATCGTGGAACACGACGGCACGGGCGGGGCCGCAACGGTCGATCTCGAGACCAGACTGCGCTCGTTGCGCTCGTTGTCGGAGTTCGCGATCGCCGCCCGCGGCGCCCGATGACCTGGACGAGCGAGGTCTTCCCGCTCGACGTCATCGAGTTGATCCGCGTACTCGACTCGAACGGCGTGCGCTACGTCATCGTCGGCGGGATCGCGGCCATGGCGCACGGGTACGCGGGGACCACCGAGGACGTCGACGCCGTTCCCGCGCTCGACCCCGACAACCTCGAACGACTGGCCAGCGCACTTCGTGAGCTCGACGCGCGCTGTTACGCGGATCCGCGTCGCCGCGAGCTCGTGTGGCACTTCAGCACCCGCGTCGGCATCGTCGACGTCCTGGCCGTGATCGACGGACCGGGCGGCTACGACGCACTCGTGCGCAATGCCTCCGAAACCACCGTCGCCGGTGTCCGCGTACTCGTCGCTTCGCTCGACGACCTCATCGAGTCGAAGGAGACGACCGGCCGCGACAAGGACCTGCGCGCGCTCGGCGAGCTCCGCCGGCTGCGTGAGCGGCCTCAGTCGTAGATCGCCTCGACGGCGGCGCGACCCTGCTCCACGCTCACCAGACACGCGACGTCGTCGACCACGACGTGCCACAACGCTCGGCGGCGGCGGGCGAGACGGTCCCACCAGCGCACGTCGTGCGTCCACGGCCCCGCCCACGCGCTCACCGCTCCCCCGCCGCGTCCGAGCGCGGCGCAACGCAACGCGGCCGGCTCCCCCGACGCGTCGCCGCGGCCGGTGACCGTCAGCGCCGAGCCCGAACCGTCGAGCAACTCGGCCGGCAGGGGCGGATCGAACACGCGCGCCGGTGCCGGGGGCAGGATCGCGCCCGGCCACGGGGCGTCGGATGGCGCCGACGGTTCACGCGGCTCGCCCCACGGAACCCACCGCACCCGCTCCGCGGGCAACCGGCCGCCCTGCACCACCGGCGTGACCGCCGCGTCGTGGCCGAGCATGCCCTGCACGCGCGCCAGCGCCCGCGCCGCGCGATCGCCGGCGGCCTGGTCACCGCCCCAGAAGCCGAGCTGCCGGCCGTCGAGGGGTACGACCTCCTCGGGGATCAGCCGCACGAACACCAGCCCGGCTGTGACCAGATCGTCGTCGGGCACCTCGTGTTCGGCCAGCCATCCCTCGAGCTGCCAGCGCGCCCGTTCGGCGAGCGCGGCGGGCGTGAGCGCGCCGTCGTGGCGCCAGGTGCGCGACATCCGTTCGCCGTGCTCGGTCTCGGCCTCGATCGCGACCCGCGTGCACGCCCACCCGCGCTCGGACAAGCGCTCGAGCAACCGGTCGGCCAGCGACTTCGCCGCGAAGGCCGCCATGTCGACGCGCTGTACGGGTGGATCGAACTCGTGCGTCTCGACGAGATCGGGCGGCGGCACGGTGAGCTCGAGGGGATCGTCGTCGAGTCCGCCGGCCCACCGGTGCCACCGGCGGCCGTCGGGACCGAAGCGGGCCAGCACGGCCGGTGCGGGCAGGGCCGCGAACGCGCCGAGCGTCGGCAGGCCGAGGCGCGCGAGCAGGCCGGCGAGATCGGGGTCGCCCAGCACGTCGACCGGCCACGGCGCGAGGAACGCAGCCGACTCCCCCGGCGCGACGACCCGTTCGCGCCGTGCCGCCAGGCGAGCCGCCAACCGCCCGTCCGCGATCCCGACGCGCACGTCTTCGATCCCCGCGTCGCGCACGGCGGTGTGCACCGACGCCGCGAGTGCTTCGTCGCCTCCGAAGTAGCGCGACGGGCCGCGCGTCGGGAACGACAACCGACCCGCGCGATCGAGCTCGACGCGCGGCGTGAACCGCTCGACCGCGCGCGCCACGACCTCGAACGCCCGCACTTCGCCCGGCAGGTCCGCGTCGACCAGCGTGAGGCCGGGACAGCGCGCTTCCGCCTCGCGCCGCCGCATCCCGATACGCACGCCCACGGACCGCGCCTCGGGCGACGCCGCGCGCACGACCGGTGCGCCGACCGACGGCTCGAGCACCGCGAGCGGCCCGTCGCCCAACGCGCCGTCACGGCGGCGCCAGGCGACGACCGGCCAGTCAGGACACCACACGCAGGCGGTTCTCATGGCCGCGCCCGCGGACGCGCACGTCGAGCACCCGATCCTCCAAGCAGCCCGCACCACGCTCGAGGCCCGGCCACGACGCGGCGTGCACCTCGAAGCGCAACGCGGCCTCGGCCGGCCACGCACCCGCGACGACGAGCACCGACGAACGCTCACGCGCTCGGGCCATGAGCCGGCGGGCGTCGCCGACCCGCAACCCGAGCGGCGGCGACCCGGCCACCACCAGGCTGACGCCGTCGAGCAGCGCGGCGACCACGGTGGTCCAGCGAGCGGGTGGAACTCGCCGGACCACCGCGAACCGCTCGGGCGCGACCCCCAGCTCGGCCGCGGCCCACCCCCCGACCGTACCCTCGGGATCCACCGCCGCGGCCCATTCCCCCGCCGCGGTCGCCGCCGCCACGAGCTGCAACGTCAGGGTGGTCGTGCCCGCGCCCACCGGGCCGCCGACCGTGATCACCGAACCCCGCTGCAACCCCGATCCAGGCAGCAGCGAACCCACCGGCCCGGGCACGGGCAGCACGCGGTCACGCGCCAGGGAGTCGATACGGGGAAGTCGGGGAAGCGCAGCCAGGGCCACCGCGTCACCGTATCGAACACCTGTTCGATAGGCAAGCGGGCCGCTACCGCACCTTGCTGGGCTGCGCCTCGACGCCGCGGGCTTCCGGCGACCAGCCGGCCCGGTCGCCGTAGTAGAGGAAGAGGTACTCGATGGTGTCGATCACGCGCTGCTCGAGCTCCCCCCACCGCTCGGCCGGGGCCTCCACCGTCACCACGTTGGAGTAGACCGACACGGACGACGCGCCGAGCTCGAACAGCCTCCGAGCCAGCACGTCGGGGGGACGCGGGCCGCCGGCGGACGCGGCCGACGGGTACCGCTCGATCTCCATGCTGGTGAGCGACCGGTTGCAGTCGAAGAAGCGCACGCCCGGCGACGCGCCGGCCCGAGCGGTCACGGTGATCTGCTGACCCATGGTTCGCAGACTAGCGAGTCAGCCGTCGCGGCCCAGCATGGCCAGGAGCTGGGATTGGCGGTCCTCGTGGGCCGGCGCGTGGACGTGACCGAACATGCCGCTGCCGGCGAGCATCTCGGCCTGCGGCAGCACCACCGCGATGCAGCCCTCCACCAGCTCGGGATCCAGGGTGGCGTCCTGCCCCGTCGCCTCGGCGACGTCCCAGCCGTGGACGAGGACGTCGAGGAACCGGTGCCCGGCGTAGACCTCACCCGGCACCGGTCCGTAGGAGACCGCGGCCGGAGCCTCCATGGCCCCCGGCGCGTCGAACGCCTCCTCGGCGATCCTGGCCGACGCGGTGTAGGCGGCCACCGGATCGGCTCCGAGCAGGTCCCCGTCGAGGGCGGACCCCACCTGTTCGATGGTCTTGCCGCTCATCAGCTCACCGGCCCAGAAGTTGCCCGACACGATGTGGTTCACGAGCGCGCGGACGTCCCAGTCGGAGCACGGCGTCGGCTCGTGCCACTGGTCGGCGCGCACGCCGGCCACGTACTCGCCGGTCGATCGCAGGGCCCGGGCGTGCAAGGACGGAAGGTCGATGGTCATCACAGCTCCTCTCGCTACGACGGCTCACGCGAACAATCGGCCCGCCGGCGCCGGGACGCCACGCCAGCACAAGTGCTCCATGAAGATCCACGATCGGCGGTGGATCGCGGTCGGGCCGTAGGCGGCGAGCGCGTACTTGTGCGTCGGGGCGGGGTAGCCGACGTTCGAGTCGAAGTCGAAGCCGGGGTAGTTGACGGACTCCCCGATCATGAGGCGGTCGCGCGTCACCTTGGCGACGACCGACGCGGCTGCCACCGCGAGCGAGGTCGCGTCCCCCTTGACGACGGTCGTGACCTTCGCGCCGAGGCCGAGGAAGTCGTGGTTGCCGTCGAGGATGATGCGGTCGGGTTCGAGGTCTTGCGCTCGGAGCTGCTCGAGCGCCCGCCGGCCGGCCGCGCGCAACGCTGCCGTCATCCCCCACTCGTCGCACTCGTCGTGGGTCGCGTGACCCACGCCGATCGCACGCGCCCACCGCTCGATGCCGACGACGACGCGCTCGCGCTGCGCCCGCGTCAACTGCTTCGAATCGCGGACCCCGGTCAGGTGTCTCGGCCCCGGTATGACCGCGGCGACCGTGACCGGACCGGCCCACGCGCCCCGCCCGACCTCGTCCATCCCGCACACCACGTGCTCGCCGGCCTTCCACGCGCGCCGCTCGAGCTTCAGGGTGGGAGCGGTCAGGCCCGGCATCGTCGCCGACCTTAGCGGGCCCGGGTGCTTGTTACGATCGACGGCCATGGAACCCGGCACCCGCGTGGAGGTTCGCTCCCGATTCGAGCAGGCGTGGGCCCGCGGGTTCGACGTCGCCGAGGTGGTGTGGGAGGTGGGCCGCGAGGGCCCCCGGTACCGGCTACGGCGCCGGTCGGACGGCTCGATCCTCCCGGCGCTGTTCGACGACGACGACGTGCGCGAGGAGAAGCGCAGGTCGATGTGGTGGCATTAGCTCAACTGTCGCCCGCGCTCAGTCCTTGTGGAGGCTCTCGATGAGGTCGTCGATGGGGACGGCCTGGAACGTGGTCGTGCGCAGCGTGCCGCGCGCCGCGAGCATCACGGCGGCGCGGGCCATCGTCTGCTCGTCGGGAGCCTCGATGATGTTGAGGAAGTCGTACTGACCTAGCAGGCCGTACTGGGCGGTGACCTTCAGGCCCATCGCCTCGACCTCCTGCTTCACCGCCCGGATCCGCTCGGGGTTCTCACGCACGGTCTGCCAACCGTCGGGACCGAGCGTCGTCAACATCACGTACAGAGGCACGCCGAGAGACTATCCCCCGGGCTCGAGCCGGTCGATGTTCGCCTGCTCCGCCGGATCGGGCCCGGTCGCGAACCACGCGTCCAGCATCTCGCCCGCCACCGGCTCGCTCGTGAGCCGGAGGCTCATCACCAGCACGTTCGCGTCGTTCCACCGGCGCGCGCCCGCCGCGGACGCGGCGTCGGTGCACAGCGCCGCCCGCACCCCGGGCACCTTGTTGGCTGCGATCGACGCGCCGGTTCCGGTCCAGCAGCAGAGCACGGCGGTGTCGGCCCCGCCGCGCGCGACCCGTTCGCCCACGGATCGGCCGACCTCCGCCCACTCCATCACCTCGCCACCGGGCGGGCCCACCAGCGCGACGTCGTGGCCCCGAGCGCGCAGCTCCGCCGCGAGGAAGTCCGTCAGCGACGTCCGCTCGTCGGCGCCGAGGACCACCCTCACGCGCCCTCCTCCAGCAGCAGCCGGCGCACGTCGTCGAGCGTCTCGAACGCCTCGAAGCGAACGCCCGCGCTCCGGCACCACCGAGCCAACCCGTCCTTCGCGAGCACCACGTCCGCGAGCAGCGCGGCCTTGCGGTCGCTCGCGCCGTCGCCCACGAGCACGGTGGTGCGCTGCCGGTACTCGGCGTCCTTGATCGGGGCCTGCTTGCACACGCCGCAGGTGGAGCACGGGCAGCACCGGTCCTCGTGCGGGAAGCGAAGCTCACCGGTCCGGAAGTCGACGGCGTTGGTGAGCACGTCGACGCCGAAGGGCGCGCAGGCGGCCTGCACGTAGAAGCCGAAGCCGTCGGAGACGACGGTCACCTCGGCCCCCGCCGTACGGAGGGCGTCGACCAATGGGCCGAAGCCGGGATCCAGCGGTACTTCACGCGCGGCCGCCTCCAGCCGCTCCCGGTCCGTCGGGCACTCGACGAGGGCCCACTGGTCGAGCAGGCACTCGCGGCTGTCGATCTCACCCCGCTCGAACCGGAGGTGGAGGTCCCACCACTGCGGCGGCGCGAACCGCGCCAGGAGATGCCGGCCCACGTCCTCGCAGGAGATCGTCCCGTCGAAGTCGAGGAACACCGACGCGGCGGCGGGATCGGCGAGCAGTGGGGTCATGCGGCAGCCGATCGTACCGGCGGGCGCGACCTATTCTCGGTCGATGGCCACCCGCGTCGCGATCGTGCCCCACACCCACTGGGACCGCGAGTGGTACGCACCGTTCCAGGTCTTCCGGCTCCGCCTGGTCCGCCTGCTCGACGAGCTCCTTCCCATGCTCGACCGGGACGCCCGGTACGCCCACTTCATGCTCGACGGCCAGACCGCGGTCGTCGACGACTATCTCGACATCCGGCCCGAGCGTGAGGGCCAACTACGCCGCCTGCTCGCGGAGGGTCGGCTCTCGATCGGTCCGTGGATGATCCTCATGGACGAGTTCATGGTGTCGGGCGAGACGATCGTGCGCGACCTCCAGCGCGGGATCCGGCGCGCGACGGAGCTGGGTGGCCTCATGGAGGTCGGCTACCTGCCCGACATGTTCGGCCACGTCGCGCAGATGCCGCAGCTCCTCCGGCTCGCCGGTCTCTCGCACTGCGCCGTCTGGCGCGGGGTACCCTCCGCGGTGACGCAGACCGCGTTCTGGTGGGAGGCCCCCGACGGCTCCCGAGTGCGCGCGGAGTACCTCGTCGGGTCGTACTCGAACGGGCGCGACCTCCCCGACGACCCCGCGATGCTCGTCGCGCGGGCACGCGGCTACGAGCTCGAGCTCGGGCCGGCCGCACTGCCCGGCGGCGATCTCCTCCTGATGAACGGCACCGACCACCAGTTCCCCCAGCCGTGGCTGGGCCGTGTCGTCGCCGAGGCCAACGACGTACAGGACGAGTACGAGTTCGTGGTGACCTCGCTGGCGGAGTACCTCCCCACACAGCCGAGCGAGGGGCTCGCGACGTGGCGGGGAGAGCTCCGCTCGGGCGCGCGCGCCAACGTGCTGATGGGCGTGGCCTCGAACCGGGTCGACGTGCACCGGGCGTGCGCCGCCGCGGAGCGGGCCCTGGAACGCCGGGCCGAGCCTCTCGGCGCGCTGTTCCTCCCCCTCGACGACTACCCGCACGCGTTCCTCGATCTCGCGTGGCAGCAGCTCGTCCTCGACAGCGCGCACGACTCGTCGTGTGCGTGCAGCGCCGACGCGGTCGTCGAGGAGGTGTTGGTCCGCTACCGCTCCGCCCGCGAGATCGCCGAGGCGCTCGCACGCGAGGTGATGCACCGCATCGGTACCGAGACGGACGCGCCCGCGGGTTCGAGCGTCGTCGTCAACACGGCACCCCACGCGCGTGGCGGGCTGGTGGAGGTGAACGTGCCCGGGTCCGGCCCGTTGCACTTCGTCGGCACCGACGGCGACACGTGCCCCACGCAAGTGCTCGCGGAGACCGGCGGCGAGATCTTCCGTGCCCGCGTCCGCGGCCTCGACGGCCGCTGGGTCTTGGACCTGATGCGTGGCCCCGAGTTCGGCGGCACCCGGATCGCGCGCCACGAACGCTCGGCGACGGCCGACGACGAGATCGAGCTCGTCCTGCACGGCGCCCGCCCCGAGGATCCCGTCGTCGACCTGCAACCCCTGCGCGACGAGCTGCTCGAGCTCACCCGCCACGACGTGCACATCACGGTCCGCGTGATGCTCCCGCCGGTGCGGCGCGTGCTCTTGCACGTCAGCGGCGTACCGGGCCTCGGGTGGAGCACCTTCACGCCCGTCGAGGGCGCGGGCCCGGCCGGGGCGGTCGTCGTGTCGGAGACGAAGATGGCCAACACGCACCTCGGCGTCGAGGTCGAGCACGACGGCACGCTCACGATCACGACGGCCGACGGCGTCCGGGTGAGCGGGCTGAACCGGTACGTCGACGGCGGCGACGGCGGCGACACGTACAACTACTCGCCCCCCGAGGTCGACCATGTCGTGGACGTACCCGAGCAGGTGACCTGCGAGGTGCTCGAGGCCGGACCGTTGCGCGGTCGTCTGCTCGTGCGTTCGGTGTACGAGTGGCCGGCGTACGCGATCGGCGACGCGCGTTCGTGCTCGCAGCGCGCCGACACGAGCAACCCGATCGAGGTCCGTACGACACTCGAGCTCCGCCATGACGAGCGGTTCCTCCGCGTCACCACCGAGCTCGACAACCAGTGCCGCGACCATCGCCTGCGCGCCCACTTCCCGCTTCCGGCACCGGTGGACGGCAGCGACGCCGAGTGCGCGTTCGCCGTCGTCCACCGCGGTCTCGATGCCGAGGGCGGGCCCACCGAGCTCGGGCTGCCGACGTTCGTGTCACGGCGCTTCGTCGACTGCTCCGACGGCACCACCGGCCTGGCACTGCTTCACGACGGGTTGCTGGAGTACGAGGTCGTCGACGGCGGCGGCGAGCTCGCGCTCACGCTCCTACGCGCCACCGGATACCTGTCACGCGCCGCGCCGGCGCTCCGGCCCAACCCCGCCGGCCCGCTCGACGCGCTCGACGGCCCGCAGCTCCAGGGACCGCACGTCGTCGAGTACGCGGTGCTCGTGCACCAGGGCGACTGGCGGGCCGCGCGGCTGCACGCTCGCGCCGACGAGTTCCTGCTCCCGCTCGAGCGGGCCCGGGTGGCCGGCCTCGCCGGCGCGCCGCGTCCGCCCACCGGGCGGACGGTCACCGTTCACGACGCGGTGGTCTCCGCGGTGCTGCGCGAGAACGACGAGATCGCGGTGCGTGTGCACAACGCTTCGCCCGAACCCACGACCGCGACCGTCGAGCTCGGCGACCGTCTCGCGAACGGATGGACGGTGGACCTGCTCGGGCGGCCCGACGTCGCGTTCGCCGGGAGCGTCGAGCTACGCGCCTGGGAGATCGCCACCCTGCGGCTCGGTCGCTGACGCGGCCGCGCCGAGGAGAGCGTCGCCGCGCGGCTCGCTCGTCTCCCACGCCGGGTCGAGCGCCGGGGCACGCAGCCTGACTCCCGCTCGCTCACACTCCCAGAGCAGCGCGAGTCTGTCGGCGTGGCGCCGGAGCGCAAACGACACTCGGCCGCGCCGCGTCGGCGCGTCGAGCACCTCGATCCCCGGGAGGTCCCGGAGCCATGCCGGGTCCGGCAGCAGGTCCACGTGGCCGTCGCGCTCGCTCACCAGCCCGTCGCGTGCCTCGAGCAGCCACGATCGGAGGGCATCGGGCCTCGCGGCGCGCCGCCGGGCGCGGATCCCGAGCCGGCGCCAGACGCGGGCGGCCTCCTCGTCGAGACCCCACGCCTCCAGCGTGGCGAACAACGTCGCGTCGGCGCGGCCGCCCCATGCCTCGAGAAGCGCGTCGGCCCGAGCCGCGTCGACGCGTTGCCGGACCGCCTCGTCGGACACCACGAGCTGCATCCCGCGACCGAGTTGCGCGTGCCAGCCCCTGGTCGCGTCGTCGGCGTCGGGTGCGAGCGTCATGTCGACCGCGGTCCCGGCCTCGTCGCCGAGCACCACGCCGCCGCGCACCCGCGCCCGGTGGGCGACCGGGTACAGGAACACAGCCTCCGCGACCTTCTTCGCCCGGGGGAACGCACCCTCCCCGGCCCCTCCCGAGGTGGCGATGGCAACCGCCTCGCCGATCGCGCGGCCGTGGGCCCACCGGGCCGGCACTCTCGGGAGCACGAGCACGGTCCGGCGCCCGACGCGCACCCGCGCGCCCTCGAGCGTCACCCGCCCGAGCTCGCCGCGCAGAACGAAGCCCGCGACGAACGGCGCCGGCGACTCGTTCGCGATCTCCATCACCACGAGGTCGGACGGGCCACCGATCCCGTACACGCGTTGCACCGCGTCGCCGCCCGGTACGCGCATCGCCGTGTCGTAGACGGGCGCCGCGCCCCGGCGCGACTGGCGGACGGCGACCTCCTGCTCCGGCCGGTGCCAACGATCGTCGGCGCCGATGCACCATTCGACCGAGAACCCGCGATCGGTGCTCAGCCCGCCGCGCTCCCCGAGCCGGGCGAGGTGGCGGCCTCCGATGGAACCGACGGCGTTCATCGCATCCCGTGCAGCTCGGGCTTGGCTTCCCGGAGCATGAGGCCGGGCAGGAGCTCGGCCGGGCTCACCCGTTCGTACAGCACGGCCGCGACCAACGCCGCGATCGGCACCTCGACGCCGGCCCTCGCCGCGAGCTCCACCACCGCGGCCGTCGTCTTGACCCCTTCGGCAACCATGTTCATCTCGGCGAGAACGGCGTCGAGCGGAAGGCCGCGCCCGAGCTCGAAGCCCACGTGCCGGTTGCGGCTCTTCGCGCTGATGCACGTCGCGATGAGGTCGCCCATCCCGGCCAGCCCCGAGAAGGTGAGTGGATCGCCGCCCAGCCGCACTCCGAGGCGGGCCAGTTCGGCCAGGCCTCGTGTGATCAGCGAGGCCATGGTGTTGTCTCCGTAGCCGAGACCGGCCGCCATGCCCGCGGCGATCGCCACCACGTTCTTCAACGCGCCGGCGAGCTCGCACCCGACGACGTCGGGGTTCGTGTAGACGCGGAACGTGCTCGTCATGAACAGGTGCTGGAGCTCACCTGCGACCCGAGGATCCTCCATCGCGATGACCGACGCCGTCGGCTGGCCCTCGGCCACCTCCCGGGCCAGGTTCGGCCCGGTCAGCACCCCGACGCGCGACGCGTCGGTATCGGGGAGCACCTCCCGCACGATCTCGGTCATGCGAAGCAGTGTGTGCTGTTCGAGACCCTTGGTGAGGCTGACGATCGCGGCACCGCGCGGGATCCCGCCGGCCGCGGCTTCCAGCACGGAGCGGAAACCGTGCGACGGGACGGCCATCACCACGACGTCGGCTCCTTCGCATGCAGCCCGCACGTCCGCGGTGGCTTCCACCGACGCGGGCAGTCCGATGCCCGCGAGGTAGGTGGGGTTCTCGCGCGTCCGCTGGATGCACGCCGCCAGCGCCGGATCGCGCGCCCAGAGGCGGACGTCGGCCTGCGCTCCGAGCATCCCGGCCACGGCGGTACCCCACGACCCCGCGCCGATCACCGCCGCGGTCCGGGCGCCCCCGTAGGCCGGTTCCATCGGCCGGTAGCATAGGCACCTCCATGGAGCGTGCTGGGTTTGTGATCGTGGTGCCGATTCGAGCGTTCGCGCTCGGCAAGGTCCGCCTCGCCGGTCTCCTCGACGGGCCCGCGCGTGCCGCGCTCGCCCGCGAGCTCGCCGGCCGCGTCGTCGCCGCCGCCGGGAGCCACCCGGTGGTCGTCGTGTCGAGCGATCCCGACGTCGTCGCCTGGACCGTCGCCCGCGGCCGGCAGGTACTCCCCGACCCCGGGAACCTCGACGCCGCGGCCGAGTCCGGTCTGCGCTGGGCCCGTTCGCACGGGTACGCGCGCGTCGTGATCGCGCACGGCGATCTGCCCCTTGCCCGAACGTTCGACCGCGTCGCCGCCGACGTCTCGCGACCGACGATGTCGATCGTCCCCTGCCATCGCGACGACGGCACGCCCGTGCTCTCGCTCCCGAGCGACGTGCCGTTCGCGTTCTCGTACGGGCCAGGGTCGTTCCGGCGCCACGTCACGGAGGCGACCCGCCTGGGCCTCGGTGTCCGG
The DNA here is from genome assembly GCA_046331155.1 of Acidimicrobiia bacterium. Classification (GTDB taxonomy): domain Bacteria; phylum Actinomycetota; class Acidimicrobiia; order IMCC26256; family CAWATG01; genus JAXLRK01. The sequence goes on along the minus strand of JAXLRK010000001.1, from coordinate 1,331,667 downwards.
GTGCTGCGCGACCCGAACCTCGCGTTCGACGTGGACGTCCCGGCCGACCTCGCGTGGCTCGCGTCGGAGGACGTGGCGTGATCTCCGTCGATCTCGACACACCGGGACGCGTCCTCGCGATCGGCGCGCATCCCGACGACGTCGAGTTCGGCTGCGGTGCGACGCTCGCGAAGTGGGCTGCGGTCGGTTGCGAGGTACATCTCCTCGTGCTCACCGACGGGTCGAAGGGATCGTGGGACCCGACCGCCGATCCGGCGACGCTCGCCGAGGCGCGGAAGTCGGAGCAACAAGCGGCTGCCGACGCACTCGGCGCGTCGGCAGTCCGGAGCCTCGAGCTCGTCGACGGCGAGCTCGACTCCGGTCGTTCGGAACGCGAGCTCCTCTGCGCGGCAATCCGGCAGGCGCGGCCTGACGTGATCCTCGGTCACGACCCGTGGAAGCGCTACCGGCTGCACCCCGATCACCGTCACGCGGGTCGGTTGACGATCGACGCGATCGTCGCCGCGCGTGACCCGCACTACTTCCCGGCACTCGGCCTGGCTCCGCATCGCCCGGCGCACGCGCTGCTGTTCGAGGCCGAGGTCGTGGATCACCTCGAGTCCGTCGACCACTTCCTCGACGCGAAACTCACGGCGTTGCTGTGCCATCGGAGCCAGTGGCGTTCCACGATGGGAATCGACGTCGACGATCCCGCCCTCGACGACCAGCTCGCTGCGTTCGACCACCGGGTCCGCTCGGAGGCCGTGCTCGCGGGCGAGCACGTGGGCGGCGGGACCTTCGAGGCGTTCAAGCTCCTCACGGACCTGTAGACGCGACGAGGGGGCCCGAAGGCCCCCTCGATCGACGGTTCGAAGACGCGCTCAGCGCTTCTTCGCCGCCTTGCGCTTCGCCGGCTTGCGGGCCGGCGCCTTCTTGGCCGTCTTCTTGGCCGCAGCCTTCTTGGTTGCCTTGCGCTTCGCCGGCTTGCGGGCCGGCGCCTTCTTGGCCGTCTTCTTGGTTGCCTTGCGCTTCGCCGGCTTGCGGGCCGTCGTCTTCTTGGCCGTCTTCTTGGTTGCCTTGCGCTTCGCCGGCTTGCGGGCCGGCGCCTTCTTGGCCGTCTTCTTGGCCGCAGCCTTCTTCACTGTGCGCTTCCGCGCGGGCTTCCGTGCCGTTGTCTTCTTGGCTGCAGCCTTGCGCTTCGCCGGCTTCCGAGCCGGTGCCTTCTTGGCTGCCTTCTTGGCCGTTGTCCTCTTCTTTGCCGGAGGCACGGTCACCACCCTTCGTTGTTGACTGTTGTTACTTCACGGCGGACTTGAAGCCGGCACCAGCCGAGAACTTCACGCCCTTCGACGCCGCGATCTGCACGGGCTCGCCGGTGCGCGGGTTGCGGCCCTGCCGCGCCGCGCGCTCCGTACGAGACCAGGCTCCGAATCCGGGGAGCGTCACCTTGTCGCCCTTGGCAACCGCGCCCTGGACCGAGTTGATGAGCGCGTTGATGGCCTTCTCGGCGTCACTCTTGGTGAGACCGGCCTCTTCCGCGACTGCATCGATGAGTTCGGACTTGTTCACGCTTACCTCCGAGTTGAGCGTGTACCAAAGCATCAGAACGCATTCGCGCCCCGAGGTCAAGCATTTCCTGCACGCGCGTGATTGGCACCGCCCGCACCATCAGAGCATCGCGCACGCGCGTCGCGCAAGCGCGGATGGTCGCCGTGCGCGTGCGCGTCACGCGCGCGCAACATGCGCGACGCGCCTTCGCGCGCGTGCGCGTCGCGCGCGCGCGACGCGCGTGTTCGTGGGTCGGAAGGGAACGCGAGACGGCCGGGGCACCGGCGCGCCCGGCGCGCGGTGCCCCGGCCGTGCGGGGCCGCCCCGAGCAGATTCGAACTGCCGCTTCCGCCTTGAGAGGGCGGCGTCCTGGGCCACTAGACGACGGGGCCTTGCTGCGCCCCCGACTGCGCGAAGGCGCTGGTCAGAGCGCCGAAAACCCGGCGATCCGACCGGCTCGGGGGGGAGGACTCGAACCCCCAATGACAGGGCCAGAACCTGTTGTGTTGCCGATTACACCACCCCCGAATGGGTGGGCCGCCGAGGCCGAGGCCCGGCGACCGGCAACCAGCGTAGTCCGAACCGTGCGTCCCTCCCGGAACGCCGGCTCACCGGCGAACCCGGCGAGCGAGTCGGCCCCAGCCGATCACCCGGCCGGCCATCACCCGAAGGGTCTCGGTGAAGAAGCGTCGCCACTCCGCCAACCCGCGGATCGGGCTGGTGCGCGTCGGCGAAGTCACCGGGTCGAGCCCGAGCTCGCGGGCGATCAGCTCGATGCGCAACGAGTGGAACGGGTCCGAGACCAGGGTCACGCGGGTGCGGTGCTGGGCGCGCAGGAATCGCGACGCGGCTTCGAGTGACTCCCAGGACGAACGACTCGTGGTCTCACGAAGGATCGCAGAGTCGGGCACTCCTCGCGAATGGAGGTAATCCGCGCCGACGGTCGCCTCGGTGTAGCGATCGCCGGGCACCTTGCCGCCCGTCACGACGACGGTGGGTGCGATGCCCGCACGATACAAGTCGGCTGCGTGGTCGAGACGTGCGCGCAGCACCGCGCTCGGCCGCCCGTCGTACTGCGCGGCGCCGAGCACGACGATCGCCTGCGACGGCCGGCGATGGTCCGCCCGCGATGACCGCCAGACCTGCACGAAGGTCACGAGGAAGTAGCCGACCGCGATGACCGCCGCGAGCAAGAGCGCGCGCCACGCGATCCGGGCCCACCTCATGGGCTCGCGAGTCGCTCCCGTGCCCGTAGCAGGCGCGACCGGGCGCGGGCGCGACCGAGCAGCGCGATCGAGTCGAACAGCGGAAGCCCGGCATGGCGTCCCTCGATCGCGGCGTAGAGCGCGGGCATGGCCTTGCGCGGCTTCACGTCGAGCGCCCCGAGCACCGGGCGCAGGTCGATCGCCGCGACGGCCCATTCACACGACGCGAGGTGCGTGTCGGCGGCCGCGAGCACCTCGTCGACCCGGTCGGTGGCCACCAGGCGCTCCCAGGATTCGGCGGCGATCTCGAACTCGTCGTCGTCGCAGAACAGGAAGTCCATCTGCTCGACGAGCGCGACGAGTGTCGACGCCCGCTCCTGCCCGATCGCCACCGCCTCGTGGAGCACGTCGACGTCGAGATGGTGCCGGAACCGGTCACGGGCCAACGGAACGACCCGGCCCTCGAGCTCGGACACCGTGAGAGCCCGGATGTGCTCGCCGTTGAGCCACTCGAGCTTCTGATGGTCGAACACCGCGGCGGTGTGGCCGACGCGGTCGAGATCGAACGCGTCGGCCATCTCGGCGAGCGACAGCACCTCGCGCCCGTCGTGCGGCGACCAGCCGAGGAGCGCCAGGTAGTTCACCATCGACTCGGGCAGGATGCCACCGTCGCGGAACTCGTCGAGCGCGACGGCACCGTGGCGCTTCGAGAGCTTGGACCGGTCGGCCGACAGGATCAGGGGCATGTGCGCATAGACGGGCTGGACGTCGTCCCCGAGCGCCCGGCGGAGCGCGAGCACGCGGTGGGTGGAGTCGATGAGGTCCTCGCCGCGCAGCACGTGCGTGATTCCCATCTCGAGGTCGTCGACCGCGTTGGCGAGGAAGAAGGTCGGCGTGTGGTCGGAACGCAGGATGACGAAGTCGGCGATCGTCGACCACTCGACCGACACCTCGCCGCGGATCCGGTCCTCGAACCGGCTGTGGCCGTCGTCGGGAGTGCGGAACCGTACGGCGCGCGGGCGCCCTTCGGCGGCGAGCCGTTCGCGGTCCGCGGCCGAGAGGTCGCGAGCGCGTCCGTCGTACCCCGGGGGCAGGTTGGCCCGGCGCCGTTCCTCGTTGATCGCCTCGAGCTCCTCGGGGGTCTCGAACGCCTCGTACGCGAGGCCGGCGCCGAGCAGCTCGTGCACCGCGGCGCGGTAGCGGTCGAACCGCGTGCTCTGGAGCGTCGGCTCGCCGTCCCACTCGATGCCGAGCCAGCGCAGGTCGAACTGGATCCCCTCGATCCACTCCTCGCGCGAACGGGCGACGTCGGTGTCCTCGATCCGCAGCAGGAACGCGCCGCCGTGACGGCGGGCGAAGAGGTAGTTGAACAGAGCCGTACGCGCGCTGCCGACGTGGAGCGATCCGGTCGGCGAGGGCGCGAATCGGGTGCGCGGGGCGTCGGACATGCCCGGGAGTGTACGAGGGTGCGGAGCTTCGTCGGGGTTCAGCGCCCGAGGAGCTGCCGGGCGATCACCACCCGCTGGATCTGGTTCGTGCCCTCGTAGATCTGCGTGACCTTGGCATCGCGCATCATGCGCTCGGCGGGGAAGTCGCGCGTGTAGCCGGCACCGCCGAGGAGCTGGACCACGTCGGTGGTGACCCGCATCGCGGTGTCCGACGCCACCAGCTTGGCCGTCGACGACGCGCGCGCGGTTCCCCCGGCGCCGGCGTCGAGCAGCGAACAGGCTCGATAGACGAGCAGCCGGGCCGCGTCGACCTGCGTCGCCAGGTCGGCGAGCATGAACTGCACGCCCTGGAAGTCCGCGATGCGCTGCCCGAACTGCCGCCGCTCCTTGACGTACTCGACGGCGAGCTCGAGCGCACCTTGCGCGATGCCCAGGGCCTGTGCGCCGACGAGCGGTCGCGACCGGTCGAGGGCCCCCATCGCGTACCCGAATCCGCGGCCCTCCTCGCCGACGAGGTTGGCCGCCGGGACGGTGCAGTCGTCGAGCATCAGCTCGCCCGTCGGCGATCCGCGCATCCCCATCTTGTGCTCGAGCTTGCCGATCGACGCGCCCGGCGCGTCGTGCTCGACGACGAACACGCTGATGCCGCGGTGACCGGCCTCGGGGTCGGTCTTGGCGAAGACCGTGTAGAGCGCGGACACGCCGGCGCCGGTGATCCAGTGCTTGCTGCCGTTGAGCACGTAGCGGTCGCCGTCGCGTACGGCCCGGGTCTGCATCGCCGCGACGTCACTGCCGGCGTTCGTCTCCGAGAGGCAGTAGCTCGCATGGAGCTCGCCGCTCGCGACACGCGGGACGTACCGATCGATCAGCTCGGGGCTCCCGTGGTCGAGCACGACGGTCATCGCGAGCTTCGGGATGAAGGTGAAGAGCGCCGAGGACGCGCACACGCGTGCGACCTCCTCCACGGCGATGGCGTGGGCGAGGAACCCCCCGGCCTGCCCGCCGACCCCCTCGGGGAACGCGAGGCCCGCGAAGCCCGCTCGCACCCAGGCATCCCACGACGCCCGCGGGAACTCCTCGCGCTCGTCGGCGCCGGCGGCGTTCGGTGCGATCTCCTGCTCGGCGAGCCGGCGAACGGTGTCCCGGAGCGCCTCGTGCTCCTCGGACGGGGCGAACGCGACGCGCTCGCTCAACGCGGACCGGGCGTGGCGCGAACTTCGTCGTCCGAGAACGACTCGACCACCCTCCGTCGGGTCGGGTAGTCGTGCGCAGCATGGTGGACGGCGTGGGCCCGCCGGGCGGTGGCGTCGGGCGCCGCCCCACCGAGGTACCCGAGCAGCGTGGCCGCGTGCTCGACGTCGGCCACGACGGGACCGCGGCCGAAGGCCGCGGCGCGGCGCATGGCCAGCTCGGCCACGACGGCCACCGCGTCCTCGTGGTGCTCCCCCGGCGCCAGCGCGAACCGGTCCGACACGCGGGCGCACAACGTGAGCGCGTACCCCACGTTCGGGCCGGGCCGGCCGAGCAGCGCTCCTTCGGGCTGGCGGCCGGCGAGGTCGCCCGGCCGGTCGGCGCGCCATCCCCCGGCCGGCGCCACGCCGACGCCCGACGACATGTTGCGGTCGGTTCGAGGCTTGTCCGCGAGCGTTGGGGCGACGAACGGGTCGGTGGCCATGGCGACGATTCTTACGCGCGTTCCTCGGCCCGGAGCAACCCGTACACGATGGAGTCGTAGAGGGCCTGCCAGGACGCCTCGATGATGTTCTCGCTGACGCCGATGGTGGTCCACGTGTGCTCGCCGTCGGTCGAGTCCACGAGGACCCGGGTCACCGCGCCGGTTCCCTTCTGGGTGTCGAGGACCCGCACCTTGTAGTCGGTGAGGTGGAGCCGCGCGAGCGCCGGGTAGCGGCTGCCGATCGCCTTGCGCAACGCGCCGTCGAGCGCGTTCACGGGCCCGTTGCCCTCGGCGGTCGTGATCACGCGGCGGCCGTCGACGTGCACCTTGATGGTGGCCTCGACCGTGAACTCCCCGCCGCCCTTGTCGTCGGCGATGACCCGGAACGACTCCACTCGGAACCACGGCTGCTCCCAACCGGTCGCGCGCCGCATCAGGAGCTCGAGCGAGCCGTCCGCCGCCTCGAAGTGGTAGCCCTCGTGCTCGAGCTGCTTCAAGGTGTCGACGACCTCGTTGAGCTGTGGGCCGTCGAGCTCGATGCCGAGCTCCTTCGCCTTGAGCACGAGCGTCGACTTCCCCGCGAGCTCGGAGACGACGAAACGCGTCCCGTTGCCCACGAGGTCGGGCGGCACGTGCTCGTAGGCGTCGGGCCGCTTGGCGATCGCGCTGACGTGCAGCCCGGCCTTGTGCGCGAACGCCGACGACCCGACGTACGGGGCCTGGGGGTTGAGCGCCATGTTCACCAGCTCGGCGACGTGGTGCGCGACGGGTGTGAGCCGTTCCAGCCGGTCACGGGGAATGGTCTCGACCCCCATCTTCAGCGTGAGGTTCGGGATGATCGTCGTGAGGTTGCAGTTGCCCGTACGTTCGCCGTAGCCGTTGATCGTGCCCTGCACCTGTGTGGCCCCGCCCCGTACCCCCGCCAGCGCGTTCGCGACGCCGGTGCCGGCGTCGTCGTGGAGGTGCACCGCGACCGCGACGTCGCCGCCGAAGTAGTCGACGACCGCTCCGACGATGCGCTCGACGTCGTGCGGAAGGGAGCCACCGTTGGTGTCGCACAGCACGAGGTGCGACGCGCCTCGAAGCGCGGCCCCCTCGAGCACGCGCAGCGCGAACTCGGGATTGGCCTTGAAGCCGTCGAAGAAGTGCTCGGCGTCGAAGAGCACCTGGAGGCCCGCACCGCGCAGGTGTTCGACCGAGTCCGCCACCATCGCGACACCCTCGTCGAGGTCCGTGCCGAGCGCCTCCGTGACGTGGTAGTCCCAGGTCTTGCCCACGATGCAGGCGACCGGTGCGCCCGACTCCACGAGGTGGCGCAGCGTGTCGTCGGAATCGACCTTGCCCTTCACGCGACGGGTCATCCCGAAGGCCACGAGCCTGCTGGTGTCGAGCGTCAGCTCCGTGCGGATCCGGCGGAAGAGCTCGTCGTCCTTCGGGTTCGCGCCCGGCCACCCGGCCTCGATGTAGTGGACGCCGAGCCAGTCGAGTTGCTCCGCGATGCGCAGCTTGTCGTCGACGGTGAGCGAGATGCCTTCGAGCTGCGCACCGTCGCGCAACGTGGTGTCGTAGATCTCGACCCGGCTCGGTACGTCAGACATGCTCGCACCAGTCCTTGTACCGGTCCGTCTGCCCCCGCACGGCCTTCGCGTACTCGGCGGCGATCGCGCGGGTCATCGGACCGGGGCAGGGCAGGGTGCGGTCGTCGACGGAGTTCACGGCCGAGACCTCGGCGGCGGTCCCGCACACGAACATCTCCTCGGCGATGTAGAGATCGCTGCGCGCGATGTCGGACACGCGCACCTCGAAACCGAGATCGCGCGCGATCGTCATCACGGAGTCCTGCGTGATGCCCTCGAGCGCGCCGGCCACGAGCGTCGGCGTGAGCAGGACGCCGTGGCGGGCCACGAAGATGTTCTCGCCCGTGCACTCGCTCACGAAGCCCTGCGGGTTCAACATGATCGCCTCGTCGTAACCGGCCTTCAACGCCTCGACCTTCGCGAGCGACGAGTTGACGTAGTTGCCGGTCGTCTTCGACGCGGGCGGCATCGTGTTGTGGTTGTGGCGCGACCACGAGCTGATCTTCATGCGCACGCCCACGCTGGCGGCGTCGTCGCCGAGGTAGGCACCCCACGGCCAGCACGCGATCGCCACGTCGACCGTGCACGGCAGCGTGTTGAGCCCCATCTCCCCGTAGCCGTAGTACGCGATCGGTCGGATGTAGCAGCTCGGCAAGCCGGTCGAGCGCACGGTCTCCTTGGTGGCCTCGACGATCTCGTCGACGGAGTACGGGAGATCCATCATCAGGATCTTGGCCGAGTTGAACAGCCGGTCGATGTGGTCGGTGAGGCGGAAGACCGCCGGTCCGGTTGCCGTCTCGTAGGCGCGGACGCCTTCGAACACCCCCATGCCGTAGTGCAGCGAGTGCGTGAGCACGTGGATGCGCGCCTCGTCCCAGTCGACGAGCTCGCCGTTCATCCAGATCTTCGGGGTGGGGGTGATGGGCATCTTCAGTTCCCTTCTGCGACCGCGTCCGCGATCGCGCGTCCGATCTCCTGGGTGCTGCCGGTCCGGCCGTCGCAGGCATCGACGGCCCGGCGTACTCGGGCACCGGCACCGGCCTCGCCCAGGAACTCGAGCATCATGGCCGCGGACACGATCGCCGCGCGCGGATCCGCCTTCCCGGTGCCGGCGATGTCGGGAGCCGAGCCGTGCACCGGCTCGAACAGCGAGGGGCCGGTACGCGCCGGGTTCAGGTTCGCCGAGGCGGCCCGGCCGATCCCACCCGAGATCGCCCCACCGAGGTCGGTGAGGATGTCGCCGAACAGGTTGTCGGTCACGATCACGTCGTAGCGCTGCGGGTCCTGCACGAAGTGGATGCACGCCGCGTCCACGTGGTTGTACGCGGTGGCCACACCGGGATGCTCGGCGGCAACCGCGCGGAACGCCCGCTCCCACAGGTCTCCGGCGAAGGTCAGCACGTTCGTCTTGTGGACGAGCGTGACGCGCTTGCGCTCGCGCTGCTCGGCGAGGTCGAACGCGTACCGGATGCAGCGCTCGACGCCCATGCGGGTGTTCACCGAACCCTGCGTCGCGACCTCGTGCGGGGTGTCCTTGCGCAGGAAACCGCCCTCACCCGCGTAGGTGCCCTCGGTGTTCTCGCGGATCACGATCATGTCGACGCCCGGCGCGCGGAACGGCCGCTCGTTGACGTAGAGGTCGAGCTCGAAGCGCAGCCGCAACAAGAGGCCGCGTTCGATCACGCCCGGCGGCACGTCGGGCGCGCCGACCGCCCCGAGCAGGACGGCGTCGAGACCGCGGATCGCGTCGAGGTCGCCGTCGGGGAGCACCTCCCCGTCGCGCAGGAAGCGGGCGCCTCCGAGGTCGAAGTCGACGCGCTCGTAGCGCACACCGGTCGCGTCCACGACGCGCAACGCCTCGGCCAGGACCTCCGGGCCGATCCCGTCTCCCCCGATGATGCCGATGCGGTGGGTCACTGCCTTCCTCTCAACGAAAAACCGCCCACCGAAGTGGACGGTCGAGGGGCGAACGCCGGGGCCCGGCGTCCGCTACGAGATCACGATGACGTGCGCGTGAACAGTCATTGACCCATCAGCCTCGCAGAGGCGGACCTCCTTGTCAATTGGGGCCAACGGGCCCGGGGAAATGGGGGGGTAGCCGTTGCGCCGGGGCCGGCGCCGCGCCAACGTGAGGGCATGTGGCTGCCCTGGAGGGACGCGGTCGTCGTCGCCGGCGCGCTCGGCGCGTACGGGACCGTCGCGCCCAGGATCGCGACGGTCGGGGCCCGACGCCCGCGGGTGCGTGCAAGCGCCGGTCTCGCCCGGGAGGCCGCCCTCGTCTTCGCCCTCTACGCGCTCTGGCAGTACGCCGGGACGATCTCGGTGATGGGCGCGGAGGGCGCCATGCGCCGCGGCGAGGCGATCTGGCACGCCGAGCGGTTCCTCCACCTGCCGAGCGAGGTCGCCCTGCAACGGATCGGCTTCCACTCGGACACGCTGATGCGCGGCGCCAACCTCTACTACCTCGTGGCGCACGTGCCCGCGGTGATCGCGTTCCTGGTGTGGATGTTCTTCCGTCACCGCGACCAGTACCCGCGCTGGCGCAACGTGCTCGCCGCGGTGACCGCGACCTCCCTGGCGATCCAGCTCGTCCCGGTGGCCCCGCCCCGGATGTACCCGGGCCTCGGCTTCGTCGACGCCGCCCAGCGCTACGGCCAGTCCGTGTACTCCGCGCTCGGGCATTCGGGCGCCGACCAGCTCTCCGCCATGCCGTCGGTGCACGTGGCCTGGGCCCTGATCGTGGGCATCGGCGTCGTGGCGGTGAGCCGCCGCCGCCGGCGCTGGCTCGCGCTGGGGCACCCGATCGCCACGGTCTTCGTCGTGACGGTCTCCGCCAACCACTGGTGGCTCGACGGCGCCGTCGCCGCGATCCTCCTCGCGATCGCGCTCCTGGCCGAGTCCCCGGTCGCCGACGGGCTGGCGGCCCTTCGCGGCCTCTTCCACGGAGATGCACCAGTCGGAGGGCCCACTCGGGGCAAGCTATCGGGGGACACGGCCGTCTGACACCGGTCGTGCTCCGCGAGCGACCTGTCCCCGAGGAGCCCGATGCGTCTGCTGCGCAAGATCTGGATGTGGGTCGGCTTCCTCGTCACGGCCGCGCTCGTCGCCGGCTACCTGGTGTTCTTCTTCGACTTCCAACCGCCGATGCCGAGGCTGCACCAGGCGTCGCAGCCGAGCCCCATGCAGCCGGCGGCTGCCGTGTCACCCGACGGCCGCTGGTCCGTCGCCGGCGACGGACGGAGCTTCGTCGGCTACCGCGTGGTCCAGAAGTTCATGGGCGTCCCGATCCCCGAGGACGCCGTCGGCCGCACCAAGGTCGTCGCCGGCTCGCTGACCGTGGCCGGCGCGTCGGCGAGCCAGGTCGACATCACCGCGGACCTCGGCCAGCTCCACAGCCACAAGAGCGGGCGCGACACCTTCCTGCACACCAAGGGGCTCGACACCGACCACTTCCCCACGGCCACCTTCCACCTCACGCGGCCGGCCGCGTTCGAGAAGGTGCCGGCGCTCGGGGAGGCCGTCCACGCCAGCGCGGAGGGCGACCTCACGCTCCACGGCGTCACGCGCCACGTCGCCATCCCCGTCGACGCGCAGTGGACCGGCGCCGAGATCGAGGTGGTGGGGCACCTCACGCTCAACTTCGCCGACTACGGGATCCAGCCCGCGACGGTGGCCAAGGTCGTGAGGACCGAGGACCACGGCGACCTCGAGTTCGACGTCTTCCTCCGGCGCGGCTGAGCGGCGCGGCGAGGCGGCTCTACTACCCTGCTCTGCCCATGACCGAAGCCCATCTCTCCCCCCAGGCCCACCAGCGGCTCACCGAGGAGCTCGCGTGGCGATCCGGCGAACGTCGCCGCGAGATCTCGGCCTGGATCGAGCGCGCCCGCGAGCACGGCGACATCCGCGAGAACGCGGACTACGACGCGGCGAAGAACGAGCAGGGCCACAACGAGGCGCGGGTCCGTCACATCGAAGCGTTGCTCAAGTCGGCGGTGGTGGTCGAGGGATCGGCCGGCGACGTCGTGGGACCCGGGACCCTCGTCGAGGTCCGCATGGACGACGAGGACGAGACGACCACCTACCTCTTCGGTTCCATCGAGGAGCGCCACCCCGAGCACGACGTGCTCAGCACGTCGTCGCCACTGGGGCAAGCGCTCGCGGGTCACGTCCCGGGCGACGTCGTCGAGTATCAGGGCCCCAAGCGCGCGTTCGCGGTGGAGATCGTGTCGGTCCACCCGTCAGGGTGAGTCGTCGGGCCGGGCCCGCCGGGATGGATCGTCACGACCGACAACCCCGCCGAATCGCGAAGCAACCGCAGCCGTTCCTGCTCCTCGGGACAGCGCACGAGCACCACGCCCATGGTCGCAGCGTACGGATCCGATGTCACGGACGTGTTTCGCGTGGATGAACGGTCAGGCCCGCGAGCAGCTCCAGGCGACGCGCTGCTGCCGTCACGGCCCGCGAGTAGCGCCGCCCGGGCCGGCGGCCCAGCCGCTCGATCGGACCGCTCACCCCGATCGCGGCGACCGCGGCGCGCGTCGCGTCGAGCACCGGGGCGCTGACGCTCGCGACGCCTGCTTCACGCTCGCCGACGCTCGCCCCCCACCCGCGCCGGCGGGTCACGGCGAGCTCGGGGTCGCCGTCGCCGGACCACGCCCGCAACACCTTGGCCGCCGACCCGAGGTGCATCGGCAACGACGCGCCGACCGGCACGGTGTCGCGCAACCCGCTGGGTCGCTCCGCCGCGGCGACACACACCCGGCGATCTCCCTCCCGGACGAAGAGCTGGGCGGACTCTCCGGTCTCGTCGCGCAGCGCGTCGAGCACCGGCTGGGCAACGGTCGCGAGCCCGACCGCAGTGCGGGCACGCGCACCCCACTGCAACAGCCGGGGCCCGAGGCGGAACCGGCCCGCGGCGTCGCGGCCGACGAGGTCGTGGTCCTCGAGCGCGGTGGCGAGGCGGTGGGCGGTCGGTCGCGGCATGCCCGTCGTGGTCACCAGCTCGGCGAGCGACCGCGGCTCGTCGGCCAGCGCGGCGAGGATCGCCACCGACTTGTCGAGCACCCCGACGCCACTTACACTGTCCATGTTCTGATACTAGCGTCTCACCATGTGAGATACTCCCGGAATGCAGGAGCCGATCACCGTCATGGCCCAGACCCTGTCGGAGAAGGTGTGGGAGCGGCACGTCGTCCACCGGGCGGAGGGCGAGCCCGACCTCCTCTACATCGACCTGCACCTCGTGCACGAGGTCACGTCGCCCCAGGCGTTCGACGGGCTCCGGCTCGCCGGTCGAACGGTCCGTCGCCCGGACCTCACGGTCGCGACGGCGGACCACAACGTCCCCACGACCGGCGTCGAGCTCGGCGTGACCGATCCCGTCTCCCGCCGGCAGCTCGAGGTCCTGGACCGGAACTGCGCCGAGTTCGGCATCCGCTGTTTCCCGATGGGCGACCCGTCGCAGGGGATCGTCCACGTGATCGGGCCCGAGCAGGGGCTCACCCAACCGGGCATGACCATCGTGTGCGGCGACAGCCACACCTCGACGCACGGCGCCTTCGGTGCCCTTGCCTTCGGGATCGGCACCAGCGAGGTCGAGCACGTGCTGGCCACGCAGACCCTGCCACAGGCCCGACCCGGCACCATGGCCGTCACCGTCGAGGGCGAGCTCGCAGCCGGTGTCGCCGCCAAGGACGTCGTGCTCGCGATCATCGCCCGGATCGGCACGAGCGGCGGCGTGGGCTCGATCATCGAGTACCGCGGCTCGGCCATCCGCTCGCTGTCGATGGAAGGCCGCATGACCGTGTGCAACATGTCGATCGAGGCCGGCGCGCGGGCCGGGCTCGTCGCACCCGACGACACCACCTTCGCCTACCTCGAGGGCCGGCCGTCCGTGGCCACCGGCGCGGCGTGGGAACGGGCGCTCGACGACTGGCGCACGTTGGCGACCGACGCCGACGCGTCCTTCGGAACCGACGTCCTGTTCGACGCGGCCGCCATCCGTCCGCAGGTGAGCTGGGGCACCAACCCCGGTCAGACCGTGGGGATCGACGATGCCGTCCCCTCCCCCGACGCGTTCGCGGACGCCGCGACCCGCGAATCCGCGGCCCGCGCGCTCCAGTACATGGGTCTCACCGCGGGGACGCCCGTCCGCGAGATCCCGGTCGACACCGTCTTCATCGGCTCGTGCACGAACTCGCGCATCGAGGATCTCCGCGCCGCGGCGGGGGTCGCACGCGGGCGCACGGTGCGGCCGGGCCTCCGCGCCCTCGTGGTACCGGGTTCCGTGCGCGTGAAGGCGCAGGCGGAGTCCGAAGGGCTCGACGAGGTGTTCAGGACCGCGGGCTTCGAGTGGCGGGAGCCGGGATGCTCGATGTGCCTCGCGATGAACCCCGACAAGCTGGCCGCGGGCGAGCGCGCCGCGTCGACGAGCAACCGCAACTTCGAGGGCCGCCAGGGGCCGGGCGGGCGCACCCACCTCGTCTCGCCGGCCGTCGCGGCGGCCACCGCGATCGCCGGCCGCTTCGCGACGCCCGACGACCTCTGACCCGAAAGGACACGCGATGCACCCCGTCCACGAAGTCATCGGTCGCGCGATGCCGCTCGACCGGGCCGACGTCGACACCGACCAGATCATCCCGGCCGAGTGGCTCAAACGCGTCGAGCGCACGGGGTTCGGCGAAGGCCTGTTCGGCGCGTGGCGAACCTCGTCGGACTTCGTGCTCAACCAGCCGCAGTTCCGGGGCGCCTCGATCCTCGTGACCGGACCGAACTTCGGCTGCGGCTCCTCCCGCGAGCACGCGCCGTGGGCGCTCGAGGACTACGGCTTCCGTGCGATCATCGCCCCGAGCTTCGCCGACATCTTCCGCGGCAACTGCCTGAAGATCGGGCTCCTCCCCGTCGAGCTCCCCGCCGACGTCGTCACCCGGCTCCTCGACGCCGTAGAGCACGACCCGTCGCTCGAGATCGTCATCGACGTGGAGCACCGGACGGTGGTGGTCCCCGAGGCGGGCGTCGAGGGCACCTTCCCCCTCGACGACTTCACGCGCCACCGGCTGCTCGAGGGGCTCGACGACATCGGGCTCACCCTGCGCCACGAGGGCGAGATCGCCGCCTACGAGGCCGGCCGCGCCGGCTGGCTCCCCTCGACCGCGCGCTGATCACACGACCGTCGGCTTGCGCGCGGCGAGCAGGGCGAGCTCGCGCCACTTCCACATGCAGTCGACGTGCTCGAAACCGATCGTCCGGAGCCAGCCGAGCTGGTCCTCGACCGGCGCGAGCATGTTCGACGGGTCGTCGTCCACCTCGGAGCGGCCGAGCGCGGCGAGGAACTCGAGATGGAGCTCCGTGGTCGGCGACGCCACGTGCTCGAGGTTGAGGAAGGTTCCGCCCGGAGCCAGCGCGTCGAACACCTCGCGGTACAGGGCGCGCTTGCGCTCGTCCACGCAGTGGTGGACCGCGAAGCTCGACACCACGAGGTCGAACGTCCCGAGCGACGCCGGCAGGGGCTCGTCCAGGTCGTGGGCCACCAGCTCGACCCGCTCGTCGCCCCCGAACCGGCGGGCAGCGCGCTCGAGCATGTCGGGCGAGAAGTCGAGCCCGACGCCACGGGCACCGGGGCGTTCGGCGAGCACGCCCGCGAGGGTCACGCCGTCGCCGGTCCCGAGGTCGAGGACCCGCCCGACCGCGGGCGCGAGCAACTCGACGAGCACCGCCATCCCCTCCTGCCGGTGCGGGATCTCGTGTCGCTCGGCCAGGTACCGCTCTCCCCATCCGGTTTCGCGCCATCGGTTCACGGGCCGGGTTCCAGCTGGCGCTCGGCGACGTCGCGGAGGCGGAGGAGGCGGTTCACGGCAGCGAGGTATGCCTTCGCCGAGGCCTCGACCACGTCGGTCGACACGCCGCGGCCCGACGCCCGCCGGCCGTCCTCCTCGAGCTGCACGACCACGTTGGCCTGGGCGTCCAGGCCGCTCGTGATCGACGCCACCGAGTAGTCGACGAGGCGGCCGCGGAAGCCCGCGGCGGCCGCGATCGCCTTGCAGGCCGCGTCGACCATGCCGTTGCCGTGGGCGCCCACCTCGCGCTTCTCGCCGTTGTCGGTGAGCACCAGCGTGGCCGTCGGCTGCGAAGACGAACCGCCGTGCAGGTCGATGCTCAGCAGCGAGAACCGGTGCACGACGCTCGCGCCGAGCTCCTCGGCCACGATGGCCTCGAGGTCGGCCTCCGCGATCTCGGTCTTCTTGTCGGCCAGGTCCTTGAACCGCGTGAACGCGGCGTTGAGCGCGTCGCCCTGGATCCGGATGCCCATCTTCGCCAGGGTGTCGGCGAACGCGTGACGGCCCGAGTGCTTGCCGAGCACGATCTGCGCCGCCTCCTGGCCGACGGCCTTGGCGTCGATGATCTCGTAGGTCTCGCGGTCCTCGAGCACCCCGTGCTGGTGGATCCCGGACTCGTGCGCGAACGCGTTGCGCCCGACGACCGCCTTGTTGTACTGCACCGGGTACCCGGTGAGCCGAGAGACGAGCCGCGACGTACGGGCGAGCTCCTCGGTCTTCACGCCGGTGTCGAGCCCGACGAAGTAGTCGCCGCGGGTCTTGATGGCCAGCACGACCTCCTCGATGGCCGCGTTGCCCGCGCGTTCCCCCAGGCCGTTGATCGCACACTCGATCTGGCGCGCGCCGGCCGCGACCCCGGCGAGCGAGTTGGCGACCGCGAGGCCGAGGTCGTTGTGGCAGTGCGTGGACACGACGTAGTCGCCGCGCACCGTCGAGAGGATGTGGGCGATCAACCCGCCGAACTGCTCGGGCACGCCGTAGCCCACGGTGTCGGGGATGTTCAGCGTCGTCGCCCCGTTGTCGACCGCGATCTGGAGCACCTCGCAGAGGAAGTCGACGTCCGAGCGGCTGCCGTCCTCGGGCGAGAACTCGACGTCGCTCGTGTAGCCCGCCGCCCGCCCCACACCCGCGGCCGCCTCCGCCTTCACCTGCTCGGGCGTCATGCGCAGCTTCTTCGCCATGTGGATCGGCGAGGTGGCGATGAACACGTGGATCCGCGGGCGGGTGGCGTGGCGCACGGCCTCCCACGCGCGGTCGACGTCCTTGAAGCCGGTTCGCGAAAGTGCGGCGATGGTGGAGGCCTGCACCCCTCGCGCGATGGCCTCGACGGCGTCGAAGTCGCCCTGGCTCGCGATCGGGAACCCGGCCTCGATCACGTCGACGCCGAGGCGGGCGAGCTGCTCGGCGATCTCCAGCTTCTCGGTGACGTCGAGCGAGATGCCCGGCGACTGCTCGCCGTCCCGCAGCGTCGTGTCGAAGATCAGCACCCTGTCCATCTCGCCTCTTTCGGTGGGTTCGGAGTTGAGCAGTTTCGGGCAACGAAAAACCCCCCCGGCTCCAGGTCGTCGGCCTGGGCACGAGAGGGCGTCCGCGAGCACCGGAAAGGCGCTCGCCGCTAGGTAAGCAGCAGGTGGGGGAAACGTTCGATGCGGTCCATGAGTCTGCTCAGGGTGACAGCGACCGCACCCGATGTCAACTCGTTTCCCCGTCGCGCCGAGAATGGTGGCGCCGGACGACGAGGAGCACGAGCATGGCAAAGCACTTGAAACGGGCATTCGGCATCGGGCTGCTCACCGCCGCCGCGTACGCGCTGTGGCGCACGGCCGAGTCGCGCCGCCGGGTGGCGACGCTCGACTGGGAGGCGCAACCCTTCCCGTTCCCGCCCCGGCCCGCCCCGCGCGCCGAGACGGAGGTCGCAGAGGCCGCGTGGGTTGCGCCCGTGGACGGCAACTGCCCCGACGGCTACCCGGTGAAGGCGAAGCTCGCGAGCGGCATCTTCCACGTGCCCGGCGGCGCGAACTACGACCGCACCCTCGCCGATCGCTGCTATCGCGACGCGTCCGCCGCCGAGGCCGACGGCCTGCGCGCCGCGAAGCGCTAGCCTGCGCGCCGCGAAGCGCTAGCCTGCCCGCGCCGCGGCACCGGGCCGCCGGCGACGGGGAGGTCGGGATGAAGGAGTTCCTGAAGGACTTCAAGAAGTTCGTCATGCGCGGCAACGTGCTCGACCTGGCCGTCGCGGTGATCATCGGCATCGCGTTCGGCGCGGTGATCAAGTCGCTCGTCGACGACGTGATCATGCCGTTCGTCGGGGCGATCTTCGGCAAGGCGAGCTTCCAGGATCTCACGCTCTCGATCGGCGACGGCGTGATCCGGTACGGGGCGTTCATCAACACGGTGATCAACTTCCTCATCATCGCGTTCGTCCTCTTCCTCGTCATCCGGCTCTTCGAGAAGATGAAGAGCATGCGCGGCGCCGACGAGGAGGCGGAGCCGCTCACGGTCGGCGAGGAGCTGCTCACCGAGATCCGCGACATCCTCAAGACCAACCGTTCTGGCTAGCCACACGACCGAAAGTGCGACCGCCGGCCAGCCAGAACAGGAGGGAATGCTCAGTCGAGCTCGATCGCCTTCGCGAGCGAGATGCCCGGGCGCGACGACAGGTCGTCGAGCACCGCCGGGGGGACCGGGCCGTCGGTCGCGAGCGCCATCAGCGCGGCGTCGCCCGAGGGGCTGCGGCCCACGTCCATGTCGGAGATGTTGACGCCGGCCGCGCCGAGCACGGTGCCGACGGTGCCGATCATGCCGGGCCGGTCGTCGTTGTGGACCACGAGCATGTGGCGGGACGGCGGGAGGTCGACGGCGTGGTCGTCGATGCCGACGATGCGAGGTGACTCCTGCTTGCCGACCAGCGTGCCTGCCACGTGGACCGGCCGCCCGGCGACGACTCCGCGCATCGACACCAGGTTCACGTAGTCGCGCGCGGACGACGAGCTCGTCTCGCGAACGGTCAGGCCGTGGTCCTCGGCGAGCTGCGGCGCGTTCACGAACGAGACCGGCTCGTCGCACACCGGGCCCAGCATGCCCTTGAGCACCCCGAGCGTGAGGACGCGGCAGTCGTAGCCCGCGATCTGGCCCTCGTAGCTGATCTCGAGCGTGTCGACCACGCCGCCGGCGAGGGCCGTGAACAAACGCCCGAGCCGCTCCGCCAGCGGGAGGAACGGTTGCACCGTCGCGTTGGCCTCGGACGCGGCGAGGTTCACGGCGAAGGGTACGAACTCGCCGCGCAGGGCCAGGACCACCTGCTCGGCGATCGTCTGGCCCGCCTTGTCCTGCGCCTCCGTGGTGGACGCGCCGAGGTGTGGTGTCACCACGACGGAATCCAGCTCGAACAGCGGCGACTCGGTCGTCGGTTCCTCCCGGAACACGTCGATCGCGGCGCCCGCGATCCGGCCGTCCCGCACGGCGTCCGCCAGCGCGGTCTCGTCGATGATGCCGCCGCGTGCCGTGTTGACGACGCGCAGCGTGGGCTTCGCGTGCGCGAGCAGCTCGGCTCCGATGAGCCCGATCGTCTCGGGCGTCTTGGGCAGGTGCACGGTGAGGAAGTCGGCGACGCGCACGAGCTCGTCGACCGCCGGCACCAGTTGCACGCCGAGTTGCCGGGCCCGCTCCGCGCTCACGTACGGGTCGTAGGCCACCAGGTGCATGCCGAACGCCAGCGCGCGCTGGGCGACGAGCACTCCCACGCGCCCCAAGCCGACGATGCCGAGCGTCTTGCCGTGCAGCTCGACACCTTCCCAGCGCGATCGGTTCCACTTGCCGGCTCTGAGGTCGGCGTTGGCCTGCGGGATGTTGCGGGCCTGGGCGAGCATGAGGGCCACGGTGTGCTCGGCCGCCGACAGCACGTTGGACTGCGGCGCGTTCACGACCATCACGCCGCGCCTCGTCGCCGCGGCGACGTCGACGTTGTCGAGGCCGATCCCGGCGCGGCCGACCACCACCAGATCGCGCCCCGCGTCGAGCACCTCGGCCGTGACCTGGGTGGCCGACCGGATCACGAGCGCGGCGGCGCCCGGCACCGCGTCGAGCAGCTCCGCGGGCGAGAGCCCGAGCCGAACGTCGACCTCGAAGCCGGCGGCGCGCATCGCGTCGAGGCCGCTGGCCGCCAGCTGCTCGCTGACGAGGACGCGAGGGGTCATCGGGGGATGGTATCCGTGGCCGGCGTCACGTCCCGGCCCATCGGGCGATCCGGCGCACCCCTTCGACGAGGTCGTCGTCGCCGAGGGCGAAGCTCAACCGGGCGTAACCCGGCGCGCCGAACGCCTCGCCGGGGACCAGGGCCACCTTGGCGTCCTCGAGCAGCGCCTGGGCGAGCTCCAGGCTCGAGGGGATCGGGCGCCCGCCGATCTCTCGACCGAGCAGGCCTTCGAACGACGGGAAGCAGTAGAACGCGCCCTGCGGTTCTACACAGACGACCCCGGGGATGGTGGTGAGCATCTCGTGCATCACGCGGCCGCGCCGCTCGAACGCACCCCGCATCTCGGCCACGCAGTCGAGGCTCCCGGTGAGCGCGGCGAGCGCGGCCCGCTGCGACACGTTGGCGACGTTCGACGTCGAATGGGACTGGAGGTTCGTCGCGGCACGGATCACGTCGGGCGGCCCGATCATCCAGCCGACGCGCCATCCGGTCATCGCGTACGTCTTGGCCACGCCGTTGAGCACCACGCAGGTGTCGGCGAGCTCGGGGACGAGCACGGGCATCGACGCGAAGCGGTGCGGGCCGAACGTCAGGTGCTCGTAGATCTCGTCGGTGACCACCCAGACGCCGTGCTCGTGCGCCCACCGCCCGATGGCCGCGACCTCGTCGGGCGGGTACACGACCCCGGTCGGGTTGCTCGGCGACACGAAGAGCAGCGCCTTCGTGCGCGGGGTCCGGGCCGCCTCGAGCTGCTCGACGGTGACGCGGAACCCGGCGGCGGCGGTGGCCGGCAGCGCGACCGCCCGCCCGTCGGCGAGCGCGATCGCCTCGGGGTAGGTGGTCCAGTAGGGCGCGGGGAGCAGGACCTCGTCGCCCGGGTCGAGGAGGGCCTGGAACGTGTTGTAGACGGCCTGCTTGCCCCCGTTCGTCACGAGCACCTGCGCGGGCGCGACCTCGAGCCCCGAGTCGCGATGGGTCTTGGCCGCGATCGCCTCGCGCAGCTCCGGGAGCCCCGGCGTGGGCGAATAGCGGTGGTTGCGCGGTTCGTAGCAGGCGGCCGCCGCCGCTTCGACGACGTGTTCGGGAGTCGGGAAGTCCGGTTCGCCCGCGCCGAACCCGATCACGGACTCGCCCGCCGCCTGCAACGCCTTCGCCTTGGCGTCGACCGCCAGCGTCGCCGATTCCGCGATCGCGGCGATGCGGCGGGAGATGCGTTCCATGCCCTCATCCTGGCAGGTCCGCGACCCCGGATTCGTACCGATTTCGCCGCCGCGGCGGCGTGTCGGCGCGGTGATCGGCGCGCGCCCGGTCTCCTCCCCTAGGCTGGCAGTTCATGTCTCGGCCGCTTCGCGTCGTCTCGGCGCTGCTCGGGGCCCTCCTCGCCACCACCCTGGTCGGCCCGCCGGCGCTCGCCGCGCCCCGCCCCACACCCCGCACCGCCGCCACCTCGAGCACCGCGGCGCCCGCTCCGCGCGCCTTCCTCCTCGCCGACGCCGGCACCGGGCGGGTGCTGGCCGCGGGCAACGAGCACACCGCCCTGCCGCCCGCCAGCACGGTCAAGATCATGACCGGGCTGACGGCTCTGCGCCGCCTGCCCGCCGGCGCGACGGTGAAGGTCAGCGCCCGGGCTGCGGCCCAGCCCTCCATGAGGATCGGGATGCACGAAGGAGAGGTCTGGACCCTCGACGACGTGCTGCACACCCTCTACCTGGTGTCGGCCAACGACGCCGCCTACGCCCTCGCCGAGGCCGCGGGCGGCACCGTCGAGCAGTTCGCCACGTTGATGGACGACACGGCCAGGCAGCTGGGGATGTCCGACAGCTCGTTCCACGACCCCGCCGGCCTCGACGACGGAGCGTCGGTGAACGGCGGGAGCCGGATGAGCGCGTGGGACCTCGCGATCGCGACCCGCAACGCGTTGCAGGTCCCGCAGATCGCCGACACCGTCAAGCTCGTCGACTACGAGTTCACGGCACCCGACGGAGTCCGGCACACCCTGCACAACCACAACGCCCAGTTCCTCCGACAGTACGCGGGGGCGACGGGGATGAAGACGGGCTACACGTCGAAGGCGGGACGCGGGCTCGTGTGCACCGCCACCCGTGACGGCCGCACGATGATCGGCGTGGTGCTCGACGTCTACGACACCACGGGCTCGTGCGAACGCCTGCTCGACCAGGGCTTCGCCAGCAAGGCCGACGCCGCGGGCACCGGCGAGGTGCTGCCGGAGGTGAAGATCTTCACCGCGGCCCAGCGCGACAGCGCCATCGCCGGGATCCCGCGCTCGCTCGGGCGTCCGCGGCTGTCGGAGATCACGGGCACCACGGCCGCGCCCGCGACGGCCGCGCCGCGGCCGGCCCCGCGGCACCGGGTGGCCACGCCGGCCGCGCCGCGGACCGAGGAGTCGTCGGTGCTCCCGACGATCCTGTGGGCGATCGGCGGCTTCGCGGTGGCGCTGGTCGCATTCGTGGCGTGGCGCCGCCGCGTCGTCCGGCGCCGGCGCCGGACCCGTTCGGTCCGCCGGAAGACCATGGCCGAGGCCCGGCGCCGGGGGATGTTGCACGTGCTCGACGCCGACGCGCGGCCCGGGCCGTCGCACGTGTCGGTGCTGCCACGCGAGCGAATCGGCTGAACCGTCCCGGGCGCCGTCTCAGGTGCCACCGAAACGGTCGGGGATCTTCGCCGGCGGCGTACCGATCACGATGGCGATCTCGCGCCGGTCCACGAGGTCGATCTCGCGGAGGTCGCCGGTGTACGGCTTGCCGTCGACGTACACCGTGATGGGCTTGCCGGGCGGGCAGTACCCGCCGAGACAGCGCCCGTCGGCTCGCACGCCCCACTCGGTGAGGAACTGACCGAGCGTGAACCGCGCCTCGCGTGGCGCCTCGATGTGCACGACACCCGACGCGTCGTGGGTGTGCAACGGTGCGATGGACGCGTCGCCGATGCCGATGGCCGCCGGCACCGGAGTGCGCTCGCCGTCCACGAAGACGTCGAGGTGGCCGTGGACGTGGTACTCGAGACGTTCGGCGGGATACTGCTCGAGACCGGCGGCCTTCGACCGCTCGACCGCGTGTTCCGGTGCCGGCCACGGGGCCGGGCCGGTGGCCCGACGCAGCGAACCGACGGCAACCGTGGCCGGCGTCCGGGGCGGGCGTGCCCGGGCGCCACCCGAGGAGCCGCACGCGGCCGCCGCGATCGCCGCGATCGCGGCCAGGGCGGCCAGGCGTCGCGCCGTCACGAGACGGTCGCCGCGTCCCAGGCGCGCAGGTCGGCCAGGCGGGGGTCGTTGGAGAAGATCTCCACGATCGGTTCGTCGAGGCGCAGCCGCTTCTGCACCACCCGGACGTCGTTCTCCTGGTTGTAGAGCATCAGCGTCACCGCGACGCCCTTCTCGCCGGCCCGGGCGGTACGGCCGGAGCGGTGGAGATAGGCCTTCTCGTCCTCGGGTGGGTCGAAGTGCACCACGACGTCGACACCGTCGACATGGATGCCGCGGGCGGCGACGTCGGTGGCCACGAGCACGGGGACCTTCCCGGACGCGAAGTCGGCCAGCGACCGTTCCCGGGCGGTCTGGCGCAGGTCGCCGTGGATCGCGCTGGCGCGCACGCCTTCGCGCCGCAACTGGTCGACGAGACGGTCGGCACCCCTTTTCGTGCGCACGAACAGCAGCGAGCGACCCGCGCCGCGCGCGATCGCGGCGGCCACCTTCACCTTGTCCATCTGGTGCACGTAGAGGAAGCGGTGCTCCATCGAGTCGACCGTCGTTTCCGGTGAGGCCACTTCGTGGTACACGGGATCGTGCATGTACCGCTGCACGAGCCGGTCGATGGCGCCGTCGAGCGTCGCCGAGAACAGCAGCGTCTGGTGGGGGCCCTCGATGCGGTAGAGGATCTTCTGCACCTGCGGCATGAAGCCCATGTCGGCCATGCGGTCGGCTTCGTCGAGCACGAGCGCCTCGACGTCGCCGAGCGAGAGCTCACCCCGCTCCATGAGGTCGATCAGCCGGCCCGGCGTGCCGATGACGAGGTCGACGCCCTTCCCGAGCGAACGGATCTGAGAATCCATCGACACGCCGCCGTAACAGGCGATGACCCGGCGCTGCCGGACCTTGCCGAGCGGGGCCAGCACGTCCTTGACCTGGTTGGCGAGCTCCCGGGTCGGTACGAGGACCAGAGCCCGGGGGCACTTCGGCCGGGCGCGTCCCACCCGCTCGAGTAGCGGGAGGCCGAAGGCCAGCGTCTTGCCCGAGCCGGTCTTGGCCTTGCCGCACAGGTCACGGCCGGCGAGGGCATCGGCGATGGTGAGGGCCTGGATGGGGAAGGGTTCGGTGATGCCCTGGGCGGCGAGGGCCGCGACGAGATCGGACGAGACGCCGAGCGTCTCGAAGGTGGTGGTCATCCTGATCGCTTTCTACACTTGGTCCGGTATGGGTCGGCCTCGAGGCGACTCCGATTTCCCGGGTGCGCGGCGGATGAGGTGACCCGCGAGGGGCCCCAGTGGCCTCCTCGCTACAGTGAGGGTAGCCGATGCCCGAGCTGATCCTCGCCACCTTCAACACCCAACTCGGGCTCCGGGCCCGCATCCACCGCTTCGCGGAGTACGACGTCGCCGCGGTGTGCCACGAGCTCGACGCGGACGTGCTCGCGCTCCAGGAGGTCTGGCGCGGCCCCGACGAGCCCGCGGTCCTGGACCGGCTGCGCTCCGCCGGCTACCAGACCGACGAGCTCGAGCTCTCGGGGATCCGCCGGATCGAGGGGCACAAGCCCCGGGCCACGGCCGGCCGGCCCGGCACCATCTCGATCGCCGTCGCGAGCCGGTACCCCATCGTGGCCCGACGCGAGATCCCGATGGGCCGGGTCTGGCGCGACCCGATCGGCCCGCGCGCGGCCCTGCACGTCGAGCTCGACGTCGGCGGCTCGGCCGTCGACGTCGTCGTGCTCCACACGTCCTCCCGGCTCCCGTACGGGCCGGTCCAGCACCTGCGAACGCTGCGGCGCGAGCTCCCGAACGGGTCGCGTCCCGCCGTCGTGGCGGGCGACTGCAACATCTGGGGGCCCGTGGTCGCCCGGGTGCTCCCGGAGTGGTCACGCGCCGCGCGGGGCAAGACGTGGCCCGCGCACGCGCCCCACAGCCAGATCGACCACATCCTCGTCAACCGTCACGTGACCGCGGTCGAGAGCACCGTGATCGAGCACCACGACTCCGACCACCGGCCGCTCCGGGCTACGTTGCGGTTCAGCCCATGACGGCGAGCGCCAGCGGCGCGACGTTGGTCGTGAACGGCCAACCCCAGTGCCTCGCGTCCCCGAAGGTGGCGACCCGGCCCTCGGCCGAGTTGAGGTAGTAGCCCTTCCCCGTCGGCGACGCCTGGATGCCGAGGACCGTGCGCTTGGTGCAGCCGGCGAGCCCGCCGAGGTACCGGGCGTTGCCGAACGAGAAGATGCCGCCGTCGGCCGCGGCCAACCAATAGCCGTCGCCCCCGGCGTTCGGCGCGATCCCGACGATCGGCTGGTTCAGCCGCATCGCCCCGGTCGACCCGTAGAACTGGGCGTCGCCGAAGGCGAAGATCCCACCGTCCTTCGCGACCAGCCAGTAGCCGTGCCCCGTCTGCGTGGACGCCATCCCCACGATCGGCTGGTTCAGCCGCATCGCCCCGGTCGACCCGTAGAACTGGGCGTCGCCGAAGGCGAAGATCCCACCGTCCTTCGCGACCAGCCAGTAGCCGTGCCCCGCCGGCGTGGACGCCATCCCCACGATCGGCTGGTTCAGCCGCATCGCCCCGGTCGACCCGTAGAACTGGGCGTCGCCGTACGCGAAGATCCCACCGTCCTTGGCGAGCAGCCAGTATCCGCCGCCGCCGGCGGTGGCGGCCAGGTCGATCATCGGCTGGTTCAGCTTCACGTTGCCGGCCGAGCCGTAGAACTTCGCGCTGCCGAAGGCGAAGACCCCACCGTCGGCCGCTGCCATCCAGTATCCCTTGCCCGCCGTCTGCAGCGAGCCGAGCGGGGCGTCGGGCGGGCAGCTCAGGCTCACGCCCGCGTAGGTGAGCATGTTGGTGAAGATCCCGATGATCTTCTGCCCGTAGGTCGTGCCGGGAACGGCCCACTTGCCGTTGAGGTCCTCCCAGTTCGGCGCCGCACCCTTGTACTTGAAGGTGTCGAAGTTCGGCAGGATCGGCGGGTCGGGTAGCGCCGACGCCTTCGACGTCGCGTCGGCGTAGTTGCGCAGGTGCTGGACCTGGGCCCGCACGCCCGTGCGCGCGTCGGCCCACTTGTACCCGCCGTTGCAGGAGTTGCACGCGCCGATGCCGGCGAAGTTGTTGTCGGTCGGGCGCACCTGACCGGAGTCGGGGAACTCGAAGTACCCCGTCTCGAGCACCGACTGCGCGAACGCGATGTCGCCGCGCACGTTGTAGCGGTAGCCCTCGTCGACGAAGAGCTGCGCGAGCTGGTCGACGGACACGGTCGCGCGGTACGGCGTCGGGACGCCACCGTTCTTCTTCGTGGTCGCGTCCCGCTGCGTCTTGACGGCGTTGTACCAGGCCGCGATCTCGGTCGGGGTGAGCCGGGCGCCTCCGAGGATCGGGTTCACGGCCTCGGCGTGGGCCGGCGTCGCGCCGAGCACGCCCAGGCCCGCGACGGCGAGGGCGGCGACGATGGCGACGGTCAGGACGGTCGCGAACGGACGGTGCTTCATGGCACGCAACACCTCATCGGGAAGGGGCGTTCACCCTAGGCGGCCACCGGGATCGCGGCGAGTCATCCCTCGAGACGATGCACCGAGACCTGGTAGCCGGACGTCGGGTCGAACCGCTGCCGGTCCCAGGTCGACCACCGTTCGACCAGCTCCAAGTCCGCCGCGGCCGCGAGCCCGTCGAAGATCCTCGGGTCGAGCCGGCCCTTGCGGAGCTGGAACCCGGCGACGAGCAGGCCGCCCGGAGCGAGGTGCCGGGCGAGATTGGCCACCACCAGCCCCTCGCTCCCCGGGTCCAGGAACAGCATCACGTTGCCGGCGAGCACGATCCGGTCGAACCTCGCGTCGAGCCGCCAGGTCGACAGGTCGCCGTGGTGCCAATCGAGCTCGGGCGCCTTCTGTCGGGCGGCGTCGAGCATCATCGGGTCGAGGTCCACGCCGGCCACCTCGTGGCCGCGGCGGGCGAGCTCGACCGCCACCCGCCCGGTGCCACACCCGGCGTCGAGCACGCGACCAGGTCCGAGCGAGTCGACGAACGCCGCCTCCCCGTGCACGTCGACCCCCCGGCGCGACAGCGCGAGGAACCGAGCGTCGTACGAGTCGCCTCGCGGCACCGTCACGTCGCGAGCATATGGTTTCACCCCGGGCAACGTGGCCGGGCCGCGCGTCAGGCGTTCTCGGCGACGTAGCTGCGGTACACCGTGAGCAAGGCCTGCTTCTGCGCGTCGGTGAGCGCGGTGTCGGCCCGGATGGCCGTCTCCGTCTCGGGCGGTCCCGACCCGTTCGTCGCCGGGTCGGCGCCGTCGATCTCGAGCAGGCCGGCCTGCGACAGGAGGGTCTCGGCCGAGAGGTTGAGTGCCTGCGCGATGGCCCTGATCACCCGGACGGACGGCTCGTGGAGCCCCCGCTCGATCTGGCTGAGGTAGGGGTTCGAGACGTTGGCCTTGGCCGCCAGGTCCCGCAGGGAGAGGTCCGCGAGCCGTCGTTGGGCGCGGATGAAGCTGCCCATCTGCTCGAGGCGACCCTGCCAGGAGTCCTTGGTCGGCATGGCCCGACGGTAGCCAACGAAGATCGCGGGGAACGGACCGGAGCCCGTCCCCCGCTCGGCGGACCGGTCAGCTCTTGGACGGCACGGCGTTGCGCATGAGCTTCATCACGAAGTCGCGCTGCGACTCGATGATGTCGGTCGTGAGGTCGAACGCCTTGCCGACGAGCTCCGCCGGCTTCTCGAGGAGTTGGCCGAGGTCGTCGGGCACGTACTCGGCAAAACGCCCGGTCACGCTCTTGACGAAGTCGGCGATCGTGTCTTGGATCGACTCGGTGGCTTCGACGGCCGGGGCCGTCGTCTTCTTCGGGGCGGTGGTCGTGGCCATGGCGGCCTCCGTTCTCGCGGTTCGGGGGGGTCGATGCAAACTATACCTAGCGCCAGCGTGAGATGTCAAGTGCCATGAGATCGCAGGGGGATCGCGTGGGCCGGATGGACGGCAAGACGGTGGTGATCACGGGCGGAAACTCGGGAACGCGGCTGCTCGACCGGCTCCGCTCGAGCGCCCCGGCGCGGATCGTCGTGGTCGCCTCGCACGGCCACACGATGGCCCGCCGTTCGCGATCAGCGCCGAGGACCTCTCGGAGTGCCGGCGCGAGTTAGACGGCGACGAGGTCGCGGGCGCCGGTGTTCGCCGACGGGTGCCGCAGCTTGCTCATGGCCCGGGCCTCGATCTGGCGGATGCGCTCCCGGGTGAGCTGGAAGTGCTCGCCGACCTCCTCGAGCGTCCGGGGCTCACCGCGGTCGAGACCGAAGCGCAGCGCGAGGATCTGGCGCTCCCGCTCGTCGAGCGGGGCCAGGAGCTTCTCGATCTCCGCCGGCAGCAGTGCGGTGGCCGCGGCCTCGAACGGCGACTCGGCCGAACGGTCCTCGACGAGATCGCCGAGCTCGGCGTCGCCGTCCTCGCGGACCGGCTGGAACAGCGACAGAGGCTCGGCGGCGAAGCGCAGCACCTCGGTGACCTTGTCCTCGGGCATCTCGAGCTCGGCCGAGAGCTCGGCGAGCGTGGCCGGCCGCCCGAGCTTCAGCTCGAGGCTGGCTCGGGCCTTCTGGAGCCGCACCAGGTTGTCGCCGGCGTGGACCGGCAGCCGGATGGTGCGACCGGTGTTCGCGATGCCCCGGGAGATCGCCTGGCGGATCCACCACGTCGCGTAGGTGGAGAACTTGAAGCCCTTGCGCCAGTCGAACTTCTCGACCGCGTGCATGAGGCCGAGGTTGCCCTCCTGGATGAGGTCGAGGAGCGGCAGGCCCGAGGCCTGGTACTTCTTGGCGATCGAGACCACGAGCCGGAGGTTCGACTGCACGAACTGCTGCTGGGCGTCCTCGCCCTCGCGGGCGATGCGGCGAAGCTCGCGCTTGCGGGCCGGCGTCAGCTTCGTGCCCGACTCGAGCTCGGTGCGCGCCGCGACACCCGCCTCGATCTGCTGGGCGAGGCGCGCCTCGTCGTCCTTGGTCAGCAGGGAGTGCTGGCCGATGTCGGTCAGGTAGAGGCGAACGAGATCCTCTTCCTCTCGCTCCACCCGGGCCTTGGTGACCTTCGCCATGTCTGCCTCTCGAGGCGGGCGGATGAATGGTGGCTCGTGCCCGCCACGAGCGAAGCCACCGTTGAGATGCACACGAACACAACGACCCCGGCGACCTGCACATTCCCCGATGCAGGCCCCGGTCGATTCCCCGATGCCGACCCCGGCGCAGACGCCGCCGAGCCCAGCCAGTCTACTGCCTCCCGGCCGGAATTACGAACGCGTTCTTTGCCTCGATGCCGTGTCCGGTCACGGCACTACATTCCTGCCATGACCGAACCCGTGATCGTCGCCACCGCCCGCACGCCGATCGGCCGGGCCCACAAGGGCTCGCTCGCCGGGTGCCGTCCCGACGACCTGGGTGCCCTCGCCGTCCGCTCCGTGCTGGCCCGCCTCCCCGCCCTCGACCCGGCCGAGATCGAGGACCTCGCACTGGGCTGCGCCCAGCCGGCCGGCGAGTCCGGGTACAACCTGGCCCGGATCGTGAGCATCCTGGCCGGGCTCCCCCACGTTCCGGGCACCACGGTGAACCGGTACTGCTCGTCGTCCCTCCAGACCATCCGCATGGCCGCCCACGCGATCAGGGCCGGCGAGGGCGACGTGTTCGTGGCCGCCGGAGTCGAGACCGTCAGCCGGTTCGCCCAGGGCAAGTCCGACGGGCTCCCCGCCACGCACAACCCCGTGTTCGCCGACGCCGAGGCCCGCACGGCCGAGCGCGCCCTCGGCGGGACCGGCGGCTGGACGGCGCCGGCCGGCCTGCCCGACGTCTACATCGGGATGGGCGAGACGGCCGAGAACGTCGCCGAACTGGAGGGCGTGACCCGCGAGGAGATGGACGAGTTCGCGGCGCTGTCCCAGCAACGGGCCGTGGCGTCGCAGGACAACGGGTTCTTCGAACGGGAGATCACTCCGGTCACGCTCCCCGACGGCACGGTCGTCGCGAGGGACGACGGGCCCCGGGCGGGCACGACGGTCGACAAGCTCTCGCAGCTCGCGCCCGTCTTCCGGCCCGACGGTCGCGTCACGGCGGGGAACGCCTGCCCGCTCAACGACGGGGCGGCCGCGGTCGTGGTGATGAGCGACACCCGGGCGTCGGCCCTGGGGATCCGGCCCCTCGCCCGGATCGTGTCGAGCGGCGTCTCCGCCCTCGACCCCGAGATCATGGGGCTCGGGCCGATCGAGGCGTCACGGACCGCGTTGGCCCGGGCGGGGCTCACGATCGACGACGTCGACCTCGTCGAGATCAACGAGGCGTTCGCGGCGCAGGTGGTGCCGTCCGCGAAGCACCTCGGCATCCCGTGGGAGAAGCTCAACGTCCACGGCGGTGCGATCGCGCTCGGGCACCCGTTCGGGATGACGGGCGCCCGCATCATGACCACCCTGCTCAACGGGCTCGAGGACGCCGGTGGGCGCTACGGGCTCGAGACGATGTGCGTGGGCGGTGGCCAGGGCATGGCGATGGTCGTCGAACGCCTCTCCTGACCCCCGGACGTCACACCGTGACGCCGGATGTCACGCCTCCCGGGTGAAGGCTCACACCACGAGGAGGCACCCATGACGACCACCCGCACCGACCCGACACCGCTGGTCGACGTCCTCGCCGACCGCTTCATCACCTTCCTCGAGACCGGCACGCCACCCGACGGGCTGTTCCGCGACGACGTGTTCTGCGACTTCACCATGCCCCAGTGGCGCCTCCAGGCCGGCGGCGTCGACGGCCTGGTCGCGCTGCGCCGGGCCGGCCACCCGGGCCCGGGCCGGGTGCCCCGCACGCGGCTCGACGCGACGGCCACGGGATTCGTGCTCGAGCTCGAGGAGGAGTGGGAGCAGGGTGGCGAGTCGTGGTACTGCCGCGAGATGTTCCGCGCCGACGTGTCGGACGGCTTGGTCTCGCAGCTCTCCGTCTACTGCACCGGCGACTGGGACCGCGCCCGCGTCGCCCGTCATGCCGCCACCGTGGAGCTGCTCCGGCCCTGATGCTCGCAGATCCGGCTGCTCGCGGGTCGGGCCGTTCGGGAATCCGGCGGCGGTCGTACCATCTCGCCATGCCCGACCCGGCCCGCGATCGAGCAACGCTGGTGGCGGCGTTCCGCGCGGCGAGGGCGTCCGGCGACGTGGAAGGAATGTGCCGCGCCGCCCTCGCCCTGCCGTCGAGCCAGCGGTTCGGGACCGATCCCGGACAGGTCCCGGCCCTGCTCCACGAGGCCTACGTCACCGCGACCGACGACACGATGCGCGCCCGGCTCGCCGCGGGCATCGCGCGCGCCTGGGTCTACGGCGGCGACGCCGACCGGGCCCGAGCGTTCGCCGTCGCCGCGGAGGCTCACGCACGCGAGGTTGCCGACGGCGCCGTCCTGGCCGACGCCCTGGACGCCGCGCTGACGGCGTCGTGGGGGCCCGACGACTTCGCGACGCGGGTCACGCTGGCGGCGCGACTGAGCGACACGGCCGCCCACCTCACGGATCCCGAGCCCCGGCTCGCCGCGCTGCTCTGGCGCTTGACGACCGCGTGGGAGTGCCTCGACGCCGTCGCCGTCCAACGCCGGCTCCGCGCCCTCGACGTGCTCGCCGAGGAGACCGGCTCGACCCGCGTACAGTTCTTCGCGCTGTCACGCCGGGCCATGCACGCGTTCACGACCGGCGACGTCGTCACCGGCGACGCGCTCCTGGCCCGGACCGTAACCGTCGCCCGCGACGCGGGCGAACCCGACGCGCGCGCAGTGGTCCACAGCCTCACGGCCGATCGCGCCCGTTGCGTGGGCGATCGCGCGACGCTGCGCGCCGAGGCCGAGTCCTTCGAGGAGTACGGGGCCGCCGAGGGCGTGATCTCGGTGCTCGCGGAGTCGTCGGGCCTGTGGCTGCTCGCCGGAGACGCGGCGCACGCCGCGAACCTCCTGGGGCAGGTCGCCGGCGACGACTTCGGCCGCGTCCCCCGCGACGTCGACTTCCTGTTGACGCTGACGTCGTGCGTGCGGGTGGCGGCCGCGACCCGCGCGCACGCCGTGGCCGCCGCGGGCGCGTCCCTACTCGAACCCTTCGCCGGCCGCGCCGTGCTCAACGCCGGCGCCGTCACGTTCCATGGTGTCGTCGACGACGCGTTGGCCCGGGCCCACGCCGCGCTCGGGCACGCCGAAGCCGCGCGCTACCGGCACGCCGCGGACACCGGCTACCGCCGCATCGGGGCCACCTGGTGGGCCGCCGACCTCGCCGCGTCGTTCGACAGGTCGCTCGACGGGTCGTTCGACACCGCGGCGTCACCGCTGCGCCCGGCGGCCGCGCCGGCCCCTGCTCGCGTCCACCTCCACCGTGCGTCCGGCGGCCTGTGGTCCGTCGGGGAGGACGGGCAGGCGCAGACCCTCCCCGATCTCAAAGGACTGCACTACCTGGCCCATCTCGTGGCCCGGCCCGGGCGGACCGTCGCCGCGCTGGACCTCTCGGACTCCGTCGCCGGTCATCCCGGCACGGGGGTGCACCCGTCCGACGCCGGCGCCCGGCTCGACGACGCCGCGATCGCGGCGTACCGCCACCGGCTCGGGGCGCTCGACACCGAGTTGGCCGAGGCCGAGGACTGGAACGATCCGGCCCGGGCCGAGCGGCTCCGGGCCGAGCGCGACGCGCTGGTCGACGAGATCACCGCCGCCGTCGGGCTCGGCGGGCGGGCGCGCGTCGCCGGCTCCACGGTCGAACGGGCCCGCGTGGCGGTCCGCAAGGCCATCACGGCCGCGGTCGACCGCATCGAGCGTCACGATCCCGCGCTGGCGCGGCTCCTGCGCACCACGGTGCGGACGGGCGTCGGATGCTCCTACGAACCCGACCCCGACCGGCCGCTGGAGTGGCTGCTCGACCCGTGACCTTGCTCGTCAGCCTCGGCGTAGCCGGACGATCGGGACGTCGCGCTCGACGCGTGCGCGGTACCTCCGGAAGAGCGGGGACGCCTTCGCGAGCAGCGCGAGCTTCGCCTGGTACTCGTCCGGGTCGGTGATGCGCTCGGCGACCACCGGCTCCTCGATCTTCTTGCGCACCTCGACGGTGGCCGCCGGATGCGCCTCGAGGTTCAGCCACCACGCCGGATTCCAGGCGTTGCCGAAGTTCGTCGCGATGACGACGTACCCGTCCGGATCGGGCGCGTAGAGCAACGCCACGCGGCGCGGCTCGCCGGACCTGCGCCCCGTCGTCGTGAGGAAGAGGAAACGGATGGCGGTACCGGGTACGTGGTTCGCTCGCCCGCCGGTGGCGCGGTTGATCGCGTCGTGCACGCGCAGGAGCGCGTGCTGGAGCCGGAGGACCCGGTCCCGTTGCACGAACGGCTACTGCGCGCCGTAGACGGGAGCCGGCACCGGCGCCTTCGCGATCAGGTCGCGCACCGCGTTGCCTACGTCGGCCGGATCCCACCGCTCGCCCTTGTCGAGCTTCGGGCCGTGCTGCCATCCGTCGGCCACGGAGATCATGCCTCCTTCGACCTCGAACACGCGGCCGGTGACGTCCTTCGAGTCGGCCGACCCGAGCCAGACGACCAGTGGGGCGACGTTCTCGGGTGCCATGGCGTCGAAACCCGCCTCGGGTCTCGCCATCGTGTCCGCGAAGACCGTCTCGGTCATGCGGGTCCGTGCCGCGGGCGCGATCGCGTTCGCGGTCACGCCGAGCCGGCCGAGCTCGGCCGCCTGGACGAGGGTGAGCGCGGCGATCCCGGCTTTGGCCGCCGAGTAGGTGGCCTGCGCGACGCTGCCCATGAGCCCCGCGCCCGAGCTCGTGTTGACGATGCGGGCGTCGACCGGCTCGCCGGCCTTCGACTGCGCGCGCCAGTACGCGGCCGCGTGGCGCGCCGGGGCGAAGTGGCCCTTCAGGTGCACGCGGATGACCGCGTCCCACTCCTCCTCCGACGTCGAGAAGAACATCCGGTCGCGCAGGAAGCCTGCGTTGTTCACGAGCACGTCGAGACCGCCGAACGTGTCGACCGCGGTCTGCACCAATCGCTCGGCACCGGCGAAGTCGGCTACGTCGTCGCCGTTGGCGACCGCCTCGCCGCCCATCGCCCGGATCTCGTTCACCACGTCGCCGGCGGGACCGGACGAGCCACCCGACCCGTCGAGCTCCGCGCCCAGGTCGTTGACGACCACCTTCGCGCCCTGCCGGGCGAACTCCAGCGCGTGCCCCCGCCCGATGCCGCGACCGGCACCGGTCACGATCACGATCCGTCCCTCGCAGATCCCGCTCATGGGTTGGGTACCGTAGCCCGGTGCAGCTCGGGATCACCATGTTCGCCACCGACGAGTCCATGCCCGTCGCCGAGATGGCCGTCGCCGCCGAGGAACGG
This sequence comes from Acidimicrobiia bacterium, assembly GCA_046331155.1. Lineage (GTDB taxonomy): Bacteria > Actinomycetota > Acidimicrobiia > IMCC26256 > CAWATG01 > JAXLRK01. Next base: position 1,297,627 of record JAXLRK010000001.1, on the reverse strand, counting down.
GGGTTCGCGTCCCTCTACATCCCCGAGCACACGCACATCCCGACCAGCCGGCTCACTCCCCCGCCGACCGGCGACCCCGAGCTCCCCGAGGAGTACCGGCGCACGCTGGATCCCCTCGTCGCCCTGGCCGCGGCGGCCGCGGTCACGTCGCGGATCCGGCTCGGGACGGGCATCTGCGTGGTCGCGCAACGCGAGCCGCTGGTCACGGCCAAGGCCATCGCCACGCTCGACCGGCAATCCGGCGGGCGGTTCGTGTTCGGCATCGGGTTCGGCTGGAACCGCGAGGAGATCGAGCACCACGGGGTCGACTTCTCACGCCGCCGCGACGTCGCCCGCGAGCACGTGCTCGCGATGCAGGCGCTCTGGCACGACGACGTCGCCGAGTTCCACGGGGAGTTCGTCGACTTCTCGCCGAGCTGGTCGTGGCCCAAGCCCGTGCAGCGTCCGCACCCGCCGATCTACGTCGGCGGCGGCACCGGCCCCAAGCTGCTCGGCGCGGTCGCGGAGTACGCCGACGGTTGGATGCCCATCGGGGGCGCCGGCGTCCGCGCCGCGCTCGACGACCTGAGACGTGCGTGTGACGCGGTGGGCCGCGACCCGGCGACGGTCGGCATCATCCCCTTCGGCACCGTTCCGGAGCCGGCCAAGCTCGAGTACTACGCGACGCTCGGCATCTCCGAGGTGGTGCTGCGCGTCCCGTCGGCCCCGGAGGCCGCCGCGCTTCCCGTCCTCGACCAGTACACGGAGTACCTATGAGCCCCGTTCGCTTCGGCATCCTGGGCGCCGCCCGCATCGCGCCGACGGCACTCGTCCGCCCGGCCCGCGCGGTGGACGACGCCGAGGTCGTGGCCGTCGCGGCGCGCGATCCGGAACGGGCGCGCAAGTTCGCCGCCAAGCACTCGATTCCACGCGTGCACGCGTCGTACGACGAGCTCGTCGCCGACCCGGGGATCGACGCGATCTACAACCCGCTGCCCAACGGCCTGCACGGCGAGTGGACGGTCAATGCCGTCGAGGCCGGGAAGCACGTGCTGTGCGAGAAGCCGTTCACCGCCAACGAGGCCGAGGCGCGCGAGGTCGCCGCGGTGGCCGACGCGTCCGACCGGGTGGTCATGGAGGCGTTCCACTACCGCTATCACCCCCTGGCCCAGCGCATGCACGACATCGTCACGGGTGGGGACCTCGGAGAGATCCGGCGGGTCGAGACGAACATGTGCATCCCGCTGCCGATGAAGAGCGACATCCGCTACCAGTACGACCTCGCCGGGGGCGCCACCATGGACGTCGGCTGCTACGCGCTCCACATGGCCCGCCTACTCGGCGGCGAGCCGGACGTGACGGCGGCGCGGGCCCGGCTCATGTCGCCCAACGTGGACCGGTGGATGCAGGCCGACCTGGCCTTCCCCGGCGGCGCCACCGGGCAGATGACCTGCGCGTTGTGGTCGAGCACGCCGTTGAAGATCTCGATCCGAGTCGTCGGTTCGGCGGGCTCCATGCGGGTCTTCAACCCGACCGGGCCTCATTACCACCACCGGCTGACGGTGAAGACCGCGGACGGCACCCGGCGCGAGAAGCTCGGGCGGACGCCCACGTACACCTACCAGCTCGGTGCGTTCTGCAACGCGGTGCTGCACGGCGGACCGGTGCTCACGCCACCGTCCGACTCGATCGTCAACATGCGCGTGATCGACGAGGTCTACCGCAAGGCCGGCCTCACCCCACGCGGCACCTGATCCGGTCCGTCAGCGGATGGCGCGGGGCATGCCGAGGCCGAACACCGAGATGAGGTCGCGTTGCACCTCGTTCGTCCCGCCGCCGAACGTGAGGAACAACGTGCCCTGGTAGGCCCGCTCCAAGCCGGCGGCGAGTGCCGCGCCCGGCGAGCCCCGCTTCAGGGCACTGGCCGGCCCGATGACCTCCATCAGCAGCCGGTAGGCCTCGACGTAGAACTCGGTCGCGAACACCTTGGTGCTCGACGCGTCGGCGACGTCGAGCCGGCCCTCGGTGGCGGACCACGCCACCTTCCAGTTGATGAGCTGGAGGAACTCGGCCTTGGCCCGCACGCGAGCGAGGTTGACCTGCACCCACTCCTGGTCGATGACGCGCCGGCCATCGGGCAGGTGTGTCTCGTTCGCCCACTTGACGGTCTCGCGGAGCTGTCGCCAGACCCATCCGGGCGGGCCGATCGCGATGCGCTCGTGGTTGAGCTGGTTGACGATGAGGTTCCAACCGCCGTTGAGCTCGCCGACGAGATTGCCGAACGGCACCCGGACGTTGTCGTAGTACGTGGCGTTCGTGCGCGCGCCGCCCATCACCCGGATCGGCGAGAGACTGAAACCTTCGACATCGGTCGGCACGATGATGATCGAGATGCCCCGGTGCTTCGGCGCGTCGGGATCGGTGCGGCACGCCAGCCAGACGAAGTCGGCCTGATCGGCGAGACTGGTGAAGATCTTCTGGCCGTTGATCACCCACTCGTCGCCGTCGCGCACGGCCTTCGTGGTGAGCGACGCGAGGTCGGTGCCCGCGCCGGGCTCCGAGTAGCCGATCGCGAAGTGCGCGTCGCCCCGCAGGATGCGCGGCAGGTAGAAGTCCTTCTGCTCCTGGGTTCCGAACTTCATGATCGTCGGAGCGACGGAGTTGATGCTGAGCATCGGCACGGGTGCACCAGCCGCGAGGGCCTCGTCGTAGAAGATCTGCTGCTCGATCGGCGAACGGCCCTGGCCACCGAACTCCTTCGGCCAGCCGAGCCCGAGCCACCCGTCGTCGCCCATCTTGCGGCACGCGGCCCGGCTGGCCGGGCCGCCCATCTCGCCGCCGACCATCTCGTCGAGCACCTCGGCCGTCATCAGCCCCGCGAAATAGGCGCGCAACTCGTCGCGCAGCGCGACCTGCTCGTCGGTCAGCCCGATCTCCATGGGTTAGAGGCGCTCGATGACGGTGACGTTGGCCTGGCCACCGCCCTCGCACATCGTCTGGAGGCCGTAGCGGCCGCCGGTGCGCTCGAGCTCGTGGAGAAGGGTCGTCATGAGGCGGGTACCGGTGGCGCCGAGCGGGTGGCCGAGCGCGATCGCGCCCCCGTTCACGTTGACCTTGGCGAGGTCGAACCCGGTCTCCTTCTCCCACGCGAGCACCACCGACGCGAACGCCTCGTTGATCTCCACGAGGTCGATGTCGTCGACCGACATGCCCGTCTTCTCGAAGGCGTACGCGGTGGCGGGGATCGGCGCGGTGAGCATGTAGATCGGGTCGTCGCCGCGCACCGAGATGTGGTGGATGCGGGCGCGGGGCCTCAACCCGTGCGTCTTCAGCGCGGCTTCGGACACGATCAACATCGCGGTCGCGGCGTCGGAGATCTGCGACGACGCCGCCGCGGTCAGGCGTCCACCCTCGACGAGCGTGGGCAACGAGGCCATCTTCTCGAGCGACGTGCCGCGCCGCGGCCCCTCGTCGGCCGTCACGTCGCCGTACGGCACGATCTCGCGCTCGAAGCGGCCCTCGTCCTGGGCCCGGATCGCCCGCTCGTGGCTCTCGAGCGCGAACCGCTCCATGTCGTCGCGTGAGATCCCCCACTTCTCGGCGATCATCTCGGCGCCGCGGAACTGCGAGACCTCCTGGTCGCCGTAGCGGGCGAGCCAACCCTTCGACGTGCGGAACGGGTCCTCGAACCCGAGCGACAGCGCGAGCGTCATCGCCGAGCTGATCGGGATCATGCTCATGTTCTGTACGCCGCCGGCCACGATGACGTCGTTCGTCCCGCTCATCACAGCCTGCGCGGCGAAGTGCACGGCCTGCTGCGACGAGCCGCACTGCCGGTCGATGGTCGTACCGGGAATGGCCTCGGGAAGCCCGGCGGCGAGCCAACAGGTGCGCCCGATGTCGCCGGCCTGGGGCCCGACGGTGTCGACGCAGCCCCAGAACACGTCGTCGACCGCCATCGGGTCGATGTCGTTGCGTTCCACGAGCGCGCGGATGACGTGCGCGCCGAGGTCGGCCGGGTGCTCCCCGCTCAGCGCGCCCCCGCGCCGGCCGACGGGTGTCCGGGCGGCGTCGACGATGTAGGCCTCAGGCATCGGTCGTGTGCTCCTTCATCGCGTGTACTTCGAGAGGAACGCCTGCAACGCGTCGCTCGCCGTCTTGGCCAGCTCCGCTTCCTTGGCGAGCTGTTCGGGGGTTGGTTCCGGATTCTCGAGGTCTCGAGGAAGCTGCTCGAGCTCGCCGGGATCGAACCACACCACCTGGTCGTTGCGGCACACGTCGAGCGTGACCTGCCCGGTGTCGGGCTGGTCGCCCGGCTTCCCCTCGGCGGCTTCGTCGGGGTCGACACCGATCGTGACGGTGACCATCGGCGTGGCGCACATCGGGCACGCCTTCGTCCCGGCGGACGTGGCCTTCGCTCCCTCCCAGATCTTCGAGATCTCGTCCTCCTGGACGCGGCCGTAGGCCTCGGTGATCGTGAAGCCGAGACCGTGGCCGGCGGGGCACGACCAGAAGTCCAGCTCACCGGTCTTCGCGAGCTTCAACTCGGCGGAGCACTGGGGACAGGTCGGTGCGGGAAGCGGGCTCATGGGGTTCTCCCGGACGGGGGCAGGTCGGATACAGGATCGCGCGTGCGGAGGGGCCGTCGGATCAACGGCGGGATCACAGGACCGAGCCGGCGACCCGGCGCCGGTGCCAGGCCGCGTCGCCCCACGCCCGCTCGAGCGCCCAGGACCGTTTGAGGTAGAGGTGCAGGTCGTACTCCACGGTGTGGGCGATGGCGCCGTGGCACTGGAGGGCCACCCGGCCGGCGAGCGCGGCCGCGTCCGAGCAGAACGCCTTGGCCATCGACACGTGAGTGGAGCGGCCGGGGTCCCGGTGGGCGACCGAGTACGACGCCCGGTACACGAGCGGGCGTGCGAACTCGAGCTGGAGCCGGGCGTTGGCGAGCTGGTGCTTCACCGCCTGGAACGTGCCGATCGGCACGCCGAACTGGCGGCGCTCCTTCGCGTAGTCCACGGTCATGGCGATCATGCGGTCCGCCAGCCCGCAGAGCTGCGCGGCCGTGGCGAGCGCACCGCGGTCGAGCGCCAGCGCGAGCTCGTCGGTGCCGCCGACGCGCGTCGCCTCGCTCGCGGTCCAGTCGAAGGAGAACAGCCGGCGCGCACCGTCGACCGACTCGCGGGTCTCGAGGGCCACGATGTCGCGCTCGACGAGGTGCAGCTCGCCGTCGCGCGCGAGCAGGAATGCGTCGCAGGTGTCGGCGTAGGGCACGAACCCGTCGAGGAGCTGCGCGCCGAACGTGCGCTCGTCGGCGTCGCCGAACAACGGCAGCGCGACGGCGACATGCTCCACGACCGGCTCGGGCAGCGCGGCGCGACCCGTCTCCTCGAGGATGAGCACGAGGTCCACCTCTTGCATCCCGAGACCACCACGGTCCTCGGGCGCGGTCGCCGTGGTGACGCCGAGGTCGGTCAGCTTGGCCCACAGCCCCGGGACCCGCCCGGTCGGCTCCTCCCACGCGGCGCGGACCTGTGCCGGGCCGCACTCCTTGTCGAGGAAGTCGCGCACGGCGTCGCGGAACTCGAGCTGGTCGTCGGTGAAGGCGAAACGCACGGCCGGCCCTACTTCCTCGGTAGGCCCAGCACGCGCTCGGCGACGACGTTGCGCTGGATCTCGTTGGTGCCCGCGTAGATGGGGCCCGACAGCGAGAACTCGTAACCCTTCATCCAGGAGGCGTCGTCACCGTCGACCAGCTCGGCGTGGGGTCCGAGCAGCGCGAGCGCGGTCTCGTGGAGCCGCACGTCGAGCTCGCTCCAGAACAGCTTGACCATGCTGGACTCGGGTCCGGTCTTCTCGCCGTCCATCAGTCGCGTGACGGTCCAGAACGTCTGCCAGCGATAGGCCTCGGCGTCGATCCAGGCTCGCGTCACGGCGTCGCGCAGGGTCGGATCCACGCCGGCGTCTCCTTCGACCCGGCGGTACAGGTCCACGAGCCGGGACGCCGTCGCGAGGAAGCGGCCGGGGCTGCGCAACGTGAGCCCGCGCTCGGAGCCGGTCGTCGCCATCGCCACCTCCCAGCCCCGGTTCACGCCGCCGAGCACGTCGGCGTCGGGCACGAAGACGTCGTCGAGGAACACCTCGGCGAAGCCTTCGTCGCCGTCGAGGCGCCCGAACCCGCGGACCGTGACGCCGGGCGCGTCGAGCGGCACGAGGAAGTACGTCATGCCGCGGTGGCGTTCCGCCTCGGGATCGGTCCGGAACAGGCCGAACATCCGGTCGCAGAACGCACCGCGCGTGGTCCAGGTCTTCTGCCCCGTGAGGCGCCAGCCGCCGGCGGAGTCGTCGCGCACCGCTCGGCTGGTGATCCCGGCGAGGTCGCTGCCGGCGTTCGGCTCGGACCAGCCCTGGCACCACGTCACCTCGCCGCTCGCCATGGCGGGGAGGATCCGGTCCTGCTGCTCCTTCGTCCCGAACTCGAAGATGGTGGGCGCGAGGAGGAAGATGCCGTTCTGCGTGACACGTTGCGGCGCGCCGGCGAGGTAGTACTCCTCCTCGAAGATCAGCCATTTCACGAGGTCGACCTCGCGGCCGCCGTACTCCTCGGGCCACGACACCACCGCCCAGCGTGCGTCGAACAGCCTGCGCTCCCACTCCTGGTGGAGCGCAAAACCCTCCCGCGTGTCGCCCGACGGCAGTGGTAGGCGCGGGACGTTGGCCCCGAGCCAGGCCCGGGCCTCGGCGCGGAACGCCTCGTCGTCGGGCGTGAACGTGAGATCCATCGGCCGGGCAGGCTATCCGACGCCTCCCCACGGTCCCCCTACTCGTCTCGCCATCCGGCGAGCTTGCGCAAGGGTCGCGTCAGGCGCCACGACCGGGACCGGTGCAGTGCGTCGACCCACTCGGCGCCGACGCCCACGGCGGTACGGGCCTGGGCGTTGACCGTCGCCGCCTGGTGGAACTCCTCCGAGTCGACGCGGAACAACGTGACACGCGGGTCGAGCGGGGCCAGCCCCTCGAGGTCGACGCGACGCGGAGCCCGGCGACCATGCCCGGTGGACGCCCGGGCCAGCACGCGGTCGAAACGCCCCGAGCACTCCGCGACGAGGTCTCGGGTCAGGTGGTGTGCTCGCCGAGGGCCTGCGCCTTGGCCCAGCGGTAGTCGGCCTTGCCCGACGGCGAACGCACGATCTCGTCGACCAGGTGCAGCTCGCGGGGAACCTTGTACCCGGCGATGTGCTCGCGGCAGTGGGCCGCGAGCACGTCGAGCGTCGGGCGGGCGTCGCCGCGGGGCTTGACCACCGCCGCCACCCGTTCGCCCCACCGCTCGTCGGGTACGCCGACGACGACCGCGTCGAACACGTCGGGGTGCGACTTGAGGGCGGACTCCACCTCCTCGGGGAAGATCTTCTCGCCGCCCGAGTTGATGCTCACCGAACCGCGGCCGAGCAGCGTGATGGTGCCGTCGGCCTCGACCTTCGCCATGTCGCCGGGCAGCGCCCAGCGCACGCCGTCGTGCACCACGAACGTGGCCGCGGTCTTCTCCTCGTCCTTGTAGTACCCGAGCGGTACGTACCCGCTGCGCGCGAGGCGGCCGACGACCTCCGATCCGGGCTCGACCGGCACGCCGGTCTCGTCGAGCACCGTCGTGTGGTCGCCCATGGCGAAGCGCGGCCGGCCGTCGGCGTCGGTGCCGGAGAACGTGCCCTGGTAGCCCGTCTCGGACGCGCCGAGGCTGTCGACGATCATGACGTTGGGTAGGAGCTCGGCGATCTTCGCCTTGACCGCAGTCGACAGCATCGCACCCCCGGAGCCGACCGCGAACAGGTTCGAGAGGTCGTAGTGGACCCCTTCCTCGGCGAGCACCTCGACGAGCGGGCGCGCCATCGCGTCGCCGACGAGGCTGATCGACGCGACCCTCTCCTCTTCGACCGTCTTCCAGACCGCATGGGGGTCCAACCGGTGCGCGCCGGTGAGCACGAGCTTGTTGCCTCCGTAGAGCGTCATCATCCCGACCCACAACGCCGCGCCGTGCATGAGCGGCGGCAGCGCGAACATCGGGATGTTGCCGCCCTCGTCGGCGGCCTTGCGCACGATCGCGTCCGGGCTCGCCAAAAGCGGGCCGCCCAGCGTGAGCAACGGGTGCACCGTGCTGTGGAAGAAGTCCGCCTGGGTCCAGATCACGCCCTTGGGCATGCCGGTCGTGCCGCCGGTGTAGAGGATGTAGCGGTCTTCGGGCGAGCGCGGGGCGAAGTCGCGCGTCGGCGACGCGGCCGCGAGCGCGTCGTCGTAGTCGACCGCGCCGATCGCGGCCAGGTCCTCGGAGGTCTCGTCCGCGACGGACACGAACGTCTTGAGCTTCGGGCAATCAGGGAGGACGTGGGCGATGCGCCCGATGAACTCGCGGCCGTGCACGAGCGCGACCAGGTCCGCGTTGTCGAACAGGTAGCGGAGCTCGCCCTCGACGTAGCGGTAGTTCACGTTGACCGGCACCGCACGGATCTTGTAGGCCGCGAACCACGCCTCGACGAACTCGGGCCCGTTGTAGGTGTAGACCCCGACCATGTCGCCCTCGCCCACGCCCTGCGCCGCGAGGTGGTGCGCCAGCCGCGTGGTGCGCTCGTCGAGCTCGCGGAACGTGAAGCGGCGGCCGTCGCAGACGAGGGCTTCACGCTCCGGCACCGCGTCGCACACGGCTTCGAACAGGTCGGCGAGGTTCCAGCCCATTCCCGAAACCTACCGCTTCACGATCACGGACGACCCATGGCCGAACAGGCCCTGGTTGATCGACAGGCCCACGGTGGCTCCCTCCACCTGCCGTCCCTCGGCCTCGCCGCGCAGCTGCCAGGTCATCTCGCAGACCTGGGCGACGGCCTGGGCGGGCACCGCTTCGCCGAAGCACGCGAGGCCGCCGCTCGGGTTGACCGGGATGCGCCCGCCGATCGTCGTGTCGCCGTCGTTCACGAGCCGCTCGGCCTCACCCGGCTTGCACAGCCCGATCATCTCGTACCAGTCGAGCTCGAGCGCGGTGGACAGGTCGTACACCTCGGCGACGCTCAGGTCGTCGGGGCCGACGCCCGCCTCCTCGTAGGCCCTCGCGGCGATGGAGTCCTTGAACCCGAGCTCGGGCCGCGCGACACCCACCGCCGAGTCCGTCGCGAAGTTCGGCATCTCGATGATCGTGTTCGGGTAGCTCGGCGTGACCGTGCTGATCCCCGCGATGCGCACCGACCGCTTCGCCGTGCTGCCGGCGCGGCTCGCGTGCCGTTGCGCGAACTCCATGCTGCTGACCACGAGCGCGGCCGCGCCGTCCGAGGTGGCGCACACGTCGAGCAGCCGGAGCGGGTCCGACACGACCGGGGAGGCCATCACCTCGTCCTCGGTGACCTCCTTGCGGTACCTCGCGTACGGGTTGCCGATGCCGTGGCGGGCGTTCTTGACCTTGACCTTGGCGAAGTCGCGCGGGGTCGCGCCGTAGAGGTCCATGCGGCGCCGGGCGTATAGCGCGAAGTACGTGGGGTTGGTCGCCCCCAGCAGGCGGAACCGCAGCCAATCGGGGTCGTCGCCTCGTTCGCCCTTGTTCGGCGCGAGGAAGCCCTTCGGCGTGGTGTCGGCGCCGATCACGAGCGCCACGTCGCACAGACCCGCGAGGATCTGCGCGCGCGCCGTGGACAGCGCGGTCACGCCCGACGCGCACGCTGCGTACGACGACGCGACCTGCGCCCCCTGCCATCCGAGCGCCTGCGCGAACGTCGCACCGGACACGTAGCCGGGGTAGCCGTTGCGCATGGTGTCCGCGCCGGACACGAACTGGATGTGGCGCCATTCGACACCGGCGTCGGCGAGCGCCGCGTGCGCGGCGACCACGCCGTACTCGACGAAGTTCCGGCCCCACTTGCCCCACGGGTGCATGCCCGCGCCGAGGATCGCGATCTCGGGCACCGTCATACCGGCCGCCACTTCCACACGACGTACTCATGCTCGTCGTCCTCGTAGAGCGTCCCGAGCACCAGCTCCATCTCGGCCCCGACCGCGATGCTCGCCGGGTCCACGCCGTCGGCGAGCTGACCGAGCACCACCATCTGCTCGTCGGGCAGCTCGACCGCGACGACCGTGTACGGCACGAACGGATCCGGCGACACGTACGGCTCCGGCGGCTGGTAGTGGTTCGTCGCGTACGACCACACCGTCCCGCGCCGTCCGAGCAGCACGTCCTCGCGCTCCTCACCCGGTGCGGCCGGGTTCCCCGAGACGGCGAGCGCGTTCGGGAAGAAGTAGCTGCCGCTCTGCTTCCCGCGGCTGCCGACGAGGCGCGGCTCGTCGTCCATCGTGAACCATCCGTCGACCGCGGGCACCCGCGTCTTGCTCATCGCCCCACTCCCAGTCGCGTCAACGTCTCGTCGGCCTCCTGCATCACCCGCTGGATCAGCTCCGCCACCGTCGGCAGGTCGTCGATCACGCCGACGACCTGGCCGCTCGCCATCACGCCTGCATCCACCCGGCCTTCCACGAGCGCAGCCTTCAGCAGCATCGGCGTGTTGCCGGCCATCACCACCTGCGACCACGTCAGGTCCTGGCTCCGCTTCATCGCCCGGCCCTCGCGGATCATCGACGCCCACGACTGGCCCGACAGCTTCTTGAAGGCGGCCGCGTTCCGGATCGCGCGAGGCAGGCTCGCGACCCGGCCGGTGCGCTCGAGCTCGTCGACGAGATCCGTACGCAGCACGCGGTGCGGCACTCCGTCGACCTTGGTGCTCACCACGGTGTCGGTCACCGCCTTGCCGAGGTAGTACTGCTTCACCGCTTCGGGCACGGTGCTCTCCTGCGTGAGCAGGAACCGCGTACCCATCGCGACAGCCGACGCCCCGTAGGCCAGCGCGGCGACCAGCCCGGCACCGTTGAAGAACCCGCCCGCGGCGATCACCGGGATGTCGACGGCCTCGCACACCTGCGGGAGCAGCAGCGTGGTGGGCACCGGCCCGGTGTGGCCGCCGCCCTCGCCACCCTGCACGATCACCGCGTCGACGCCCCACTGCGCGACCTTCTCGGCGTGGCGCTTGGCCCCGATCGACGGCACCACGCACACGCCGTGGTCCTTCAGCTTCTTGATGAGATCGGCCTTCGGCGCGAGCGCGAACGACGCGACCTTCACGCCTTCGGTGATCACGAGATCGATGCGGTCCTCGGCGTCGTCCGCGTCGGCGCGCATGTTGACGCCGAACGGCCTGTCGGTCCGGTCCTTGACCGCGTGGACGGCCTTGACGAGCTCGTCGAACGTCATCGTGGCCGACGCGAGGATGCCGAGCCCTCCCGCCGCGCTCGTGGCACTGGTGAGCCGCGCTCCGGCGACCCAGCCCATGCCGGTCTGCACGATCGGGTACTCGACGCCGAAGAGGTCGCACACGCGGGTGTGCAACGCGGCGTGGGTCACGAAGGCACTTCCTGCTCTCGCAGGCCGTTGGGGTCGATGACCTCGCGGACCAGTTGGAGCTCCGCATCCGTCGGCAGGCGCGACTCGGGCACGTCGTCGGGCACGACGAGCTCGAAGCCCGTCGCCGCGACGATCTCGTCGACCGACACTCCGGGGTGGGTCGAACGAACCCGCATCCGGTGGTCGGGCGTCTCGAAGTCGAGGACGCCGAGGTTCGTGACCACGTGACGCAGGGCGTGGAACCGGCCCGCCGCGCCGAGCGTCGCCGCGCGGTCGTAGCCCACGCCGCACACCACGTCGACCTGCGGCACGAAGACCTTCGGCGAGTGGGTGGGGATCCAGTAGCTGGTGACGTTGTTGATGGTGTTGCCGGGCGCGCCGCGGAACCCGAGGAGCTGGGACTTCACGGCGTCGGGCGTGCCGATGAACGAGAAGTTCTGGTTGCCGTACGGGTCGATCTGGCTGGCGCCCATCATGACGTGGCGCCGGCCCGACCAGACGATGTCGAACATCTTGCGGTACGGGTTCCACGCGCCGACGACCTTCTCGGCGTCGCGTACGCCGACGGGCATCGCGTTCTCCACCAGCGTCGCCTCGCCGTCGGTCATCACCAGCGCGGGCTCGAACGACTCGCGGGCCAGGCGACCGCCGATCATCGGGATCGTGCCGATCGGGTTGGCGAGGATCTCGCCGTCGCCGCGGAAGCAGTCGGCCACCGCGACCACGCACACCTCGGCGCGGGTGACGCCGGCACCGGTCATGCTTGCCGCTCCTGGCGCCTGCGGCGCCGGGCCGCTGGGCCACGCTCGCTGCTCGGCGGGATACCCGCCTCGCGACGCTCACTCATGCCCGATCACCTTCCGGTACTCGTCGTGGCTCTCGAGGTCGAGGTACTTGTGCCTGAACGCGGCCCACGCGTCGTCGCTCTTGGCGGTCGCCGCGTATTCCTTCTGGAACACCTCGTCGCGTGGGAAGTCGGGCAGGCACTCGGTGAAGTGCGCGCCGCGTGGCGCCTCGACCACGCCGTCGGTCATGAGCCGGTTGACGAGCAGCGTCTGCGGCGCGCCTCCGGCGAGCAGGTCTTCGGTGTCGACGATGCGTTCGACCGACATGAACCGCTGCCTGGCCGCCAGGCACATCAGGTCGTCGAAGTACGGGTCGACGTTCAGGTACTGGCCGTTGCCGCCGCGGTCGCCGCGGTGCAGGTGGACCAGCGCCGCGTCGAGCTCGAGCGCGGGCATGGCGACGAGCTCCTCGTCGGAGTACGGCGACGGCACCGTCCGCAGCTCGGGGTTGAGGCGGAACACGTCCGACCCCAGGCCGACGCGCGTGGGCAGGAAGGGCACCCGCCACGCTGCGGCCTGGAGTCCGAGCAGGAACATGCCCTCGTCGAGCTCGCGGGTCTCGATCGCGCCGGCCTGGCGCGCGGCACGGAAGTGCGGCTCGAGCGCGATCGAGTCGAGCGACACGAACGCGAACACGACCTGCTTCACCTTGCCGTACTTGCACAGCAGGCCGACGTCGGGCCCGCCGTAGCTCACGATCGTCAGATCCTTCAGATCGGAACGGAGGATCGCCCGCACGAGGCTCATCGGCTTGCGCCGCGATCCCCAGCCGCCGATGCCGATCGTCATGCCGCTGCGCAGCTCGGCGACGACGTCGTCCTCGGTGACCCGCTTGTCGATCATCTGGTGAACTTGGCGTCGCGCTTCTCGACGAACGCGTCGCGGGCCTCGTCGCTCACGCCCGAGAGGTTCAACTCGAACGTGAAGCCCTGCTCGAAGCGGTAGGAGCGCTTCACGTCGACCGGGTCGATCCCGTTGAGCGACTCCTTGGCCGCGCGGATCACCGTGCGGCTCTTGCTGGCGATCTTCGCGGCAATGTCGAACGCGGCGTCGCGCAGCTCCTCGCGTGGCACGACCCGGGTCACCGACCCGTACCGGAGGAGCTCCTCCCCCGTCACCGGCTCCGCCGTGTAGACCATCTCGCGCATCTTGTGCTGCGGCACGAGGCGGGCGAGGTGCGTCGCGGCACCGAGCGCCCCCTGGTTCACCTCGGGCAGGCCGAAGCGGGTGTGCTCGGCCGCGACGATGACGTCGGCGTTGCCGACGAGGCCGATGCCACCACCGAGACAGAAGTCGTGCACGGCGCAGATCACCGGCACCTCGCACTCGTACACGGCGGCGAACGCGGCGTAGCAGCCGCGGTTCGCGCCGAGGAGGGCGTCGAACCCTTCGGTCGTCTGCATCTCCTTGATGTCGACGCCCGCGTTGAAGCCCTTCCCCGCGGCCCGCAACACCAAGGCGGCGACCTGCGGATCGCGGCCGAGGTCGGTGACCAGGCCGGCCAGCTCGAACCACCCGGCCACGGTCAGGGCGTTGACCGGCGGGTTGTCCATGACGACCTCGGCGATGCCGCGCTGGTCGATCGAATGCGTGATGGGCATGGCGGATCCTCGGGCGTGTCGCCCCCGGGTCGTACCTGGTGGGGGCGGTTCTGACGGGTCGTCAGAAGGCCCGAGTACGTTACCGTCTGCAGCCGCGAGCAGAGGAAGTGAGATGAGCCAGCCCACGAACGTCGCCCACCAGATGAGCCTGAAGTCGGCCGAGTACACCGCCGCGCACGACAAGGACGCCTGGCTGGCCCTCTATGCCGACGACGCGGTGATCTGCGACCCCGTCGGCGTCTCGCCCCTCGACCAGACGGGCCTCGGCCATCGGGGCAAGGAGGCGATCTCGGCGTTCTACGACCTCACGATCGCGCCCAACACGCTCTCGTGGAACATCCGGGAGTCGTACCCCGCCGGCGACTCGTGCGCCAACGTCGCCACCCTGACCATCGACATGATGGGGACGCAGGTCGTCGTGGACCTCGTGGCCGTGTACCGCGCGAACGAGGACGGCAAGCTCGCGTCGATGCACGCGTACTGGTCGTTCGACTCCGTCGTCCGCCAGCTCTCGGGGGAGTAGGGCCGGTGACCGACAGTCACGATCTACTCGACTTCACCGGCAAGGTCGTGATCGTGACCGGCGGTACGCGGGGCGTGGGGCGCGGGATCAGCGAGCGTTTCCTCGCGGCCGGCGCCGAGGTCGTCGCGTGCTCGCGCAACGAGCCCGAGACACTCCCGTCGATCGGTGATCGTACGGCGGCCTACGTGAGCGCCGACATCCGCGATCCCGACGAGATCGACAAGGTGATCGCGTTCACGCTCGACTGCTTCGGCCGTTTCGACGTGCTCGTCAACAACGCCGGCGGTTCCCCACCGGCCGACTCCGCCACCGTCTCGCCCAAGTTCTCGATCGCGATCATCACGCTGAACCTCATCGCTCCACTCGTGTTCGCGCAGCGCGCCAACGCGGTGATGCAGGCGCAGGACACCGGCGGCGTGATCGTCAACATCAGCAGCGTGAGCGGCATCCGCCCGTCGCCGAACAGCGCGGCCTACGGCGCGGCCAAGGCGGGGCTCAACAACCTCACCGAGACCCTCGGCGTGGAGTACGCACCGAAGGTGCGGGTGGTCGGGCTGATCGGCGGGCTCATCGTCACCGAACAGGCGCACCTGTTCTACGGCGACGACGCGGCCGTCGCCCGCGTCGGCGCCACCGTGCCCCTCGGCCGGATGGCGACGCCGGGCGACATCGGCGACGTGTGCCTCTTACTCGCGTCACCGCTCGCGAGCTACGTGACCGGCACCAACCTCGTCGTCCACGGCGGGGGCGAGAAGCCCGCCTACATGGACGCCGTTGCAAAAGGTAGCGATCGGTAACGTATTCGTTACCGATCGCTACCTTTTGGAGAGGGCGGCGGCGATCGGAGCGAGGGCACGTCCGGGGTCTCGCCGAAGTGACGTCGCGGTCAGTCGGTACACCTGCCAGCCCATGGCGACCAACCCGTTCTGCCGCACGCGGTCGTCGTCGAACACACGGCGATGCGAATGCGGCTCGAAGCCGTCGAACTCGACGGCGACGCGATGCTCCGGCCAGGCGAAGTCGAGGAACCGCTGGCGCCCATCGACCACGATCTCGTAGTCCGGCAGCGGTTCGGGTAGGCCGGCGCCGGCCAGCGCCCGCAGTACCCGCGCTTCCCACTCATTCCGCAAGCCGTCGGCGCCCGCTGACCGTTGCGTGAGAAGTCGCAGAACGATCCGACAGCCCGACCGGCGCGGCGCCGCCAATGCCTCCGCCCGCTGCCGGAGCTCCGCGCTCGTCACCATCCCACGGGTGAGCGCACGATCGATGGCCTGTTCACCCCGGGACCGCGACACGACCGGCAGCACGTCGATCAACGTCCGGGCCACGGACATCGATCGAATCGCCGCCACCAGGGTCACGTCCTCGGGATCGAGCGTATCGGTGCTGTGCACCCTCGGGTCGGGGCTCGTAGACGCCGTCCGACGCAGCCGGTACACGGTGACCGACGGATGCACCGGAGGATCGAGCAACCCGTGGAGCGTGGCCGCGGAACGACCGGACGCGACACCACCGGTCGACAGCGCGAGCGCCGCGACGGCTTGGATCCACGTCAGCGCCGTCGACGCCCCGACCCGGAATACCCGGGGCTCGACCTCCTCCCACGTCCCGTCCCGGACCCGCCGACGGACGGCGGGACGTGAGAACCCAGCAGCAATCGCGTCGGCCAAGGTGAACAGGCCGTGTCGCCGGCGTGCGGTGCGCGCCAAGGTGACTTCTCGCATCGGTTCCTCCCCGGTTCTCGGCGCGGGGAAGACCGAGGAAGCACGGGGAGGGTACCGCGGAAGAGGGCGGTGCCACCGGGGGTCGACCCAAAAGGTAGCGATCGGTAACGAATACGTTACCGATCGCTACCTTTTGGAGAGGAGGGCCAGAGCGTGGCGACGGCGGCGACGATCGGTATGGCGAGCGCGGCGGCGTTGGCGATCACGTCGCCGGTGCCGAGGCCGTCGCGATGCCGCAGGTGGTACACGAGGTGCGGGACCGAGAACACGAGCCACGCGACGCCTGCAAGTCGCGCCCCGACCACCGACTTCCAGAGCAACGCTCCCAGCGCGAGCACGCCCAACGCCAGGTAGAACGCGCCGACGTCGCGGACCAGATGCTCGTTGTACGGCCCGTCGACCGACACCCAGTGGTGGCCCGCGCCCGGGAAGTCGTCGTAGAACGACCGCGGCGCGAACAGCGCCCACCCGCCGACCAGCACGCCGTTGATCGCCAGGACGACGAGCGCCACGCGCGATGCGCTACGCACCGCCGCCCCCGGCCAGCTCGGTCGCGCCCGCCACGAACACCCGCACACTGCCAGCCTACGGCCCTGCTCGTGGTCGCCGGCCGCCCGAAGATCGCCCGAAGACTCGGCCGAGGGACCCGCGGAACCTGGGTCCTTGATGCGCCCGGCGCGCGAATCTGTGCGATCCTCGAGGCGTGGAACCGCGAGCGTCGAGCCCGGCGCGGGCTTCAACCGCCCGCCGGCCCCGCCGATACCTCTCGGGTATGCCGACACCGCACTTCGAGATCCCCCGGATCCGGGAGATCGTGAGCCACAGCTGGCGGAACGTGCTCGAATGCACGATCGCGCCGGTCGTGCTCTTTCTGCTCGCGTTGCGACTGCTCGGGATCTGGGGTGCGGTGATCGCCGGGCTCGCATGGTCCTACGGCAACGTCGGCCGCCGGCTGGTCAGGGGCCGGCGCGTCCCGGGCATCCTCGTCCTCGGTGCGCTCACGCTGACCGTCCGGACCGCGCTGGTGGTCGCCACCGGGAGCACCTTCCTCTACTTCCTCCAGCCCACGCTGGGAACGGCCGTCGTCGCCGTCGCGTTTCTCCTGTCGGTACCGATCGGGCACCCGCTCGCGCAGCGCCTGGCCACGGACTTCCTCCCGATCCCGGCCGACTTCCTCGCCGACGACCGCGTCCGGCGGTTCTTCCTCCGGATCACCCTGCTGTGGGCGTTCACGCAGTTCGCCAACGCCGGGATCACCCTGTGGCTGCTCACGACGCAATCCGTCGCGACCTTCGTCGTCGCCCGTAGCGTCGTCTCCGCGACCTGCACCGGCGCCGCGATCCTCGCCTCGACCCTCTGGTTCAAGCGTTCGATGCATGCTCACGGCCTGCTGATGCCCCGAGCGAGCGCGGCATGACCCGCCGGACGTTCCGCACCCGCGACGACGTCACGCTCGCCGGCCGGCGCTGGCTCGCCGAGCACGAGCCGCGCGCCTCGGTCGTGCTCGTCCACGGCTTCACGGCCTCGGCCGACCACCGCGACGTCGTGGCCGTCGCCGAGACGCTGCACACGACGGGACTCGACGTCGTCTCGTACGACGCACGCGGCCACGGCCGGTCCGAGAGCCACTCCACGCTCGGCGACCTCGAACGACACGACGTCGCGGCCGCGGTCGCGGTCGCCCGCGAGCGATCGGACCGCGTCGTGCTCGTCGGTGCCTCCATGGGCGCGATCGCGGTCGTGCGGTACGCCGTGGAGGACCCCGACCTCGCCGGCGTGGTCTCGGTGAGCTGCCCGGCGCGCTGGCGGCTCCCGCGCAGCCCACTCGGCGTGCTGAGCGCGGGCATGACCCGGACCGGCCTGGGTCGGGCGCTGGCGGCCCGGCACCTCAACGTGCGGATCGCGCCCAGGTGGACGAACCCGACCCCACCGGTGGACCTGGTGGACCGGATCCGCGTGCCGCTCGCGCTCGTGCACGGGACGCGCGACCGGTTCATCTCGCCGGCCGACGCCCGCGAGCTCCACGCCAAGAGTGGCGCGCCGACCCGTTTGATCGAGGTGACGGGCATGGGACACGCGTTCGCGCCCGAGTCGTTCGCGGTCATCTCCGACGCGGTCGACTGGGCCCTGTCGGTCACGACGACACCGGCCTGAAGCCTGCTCAGCCCTCCGGCTCCCACCACCAGGCCAGGCCCATGAGGCCGGCGCCGGTGTGCACGACCATCACGGGGCCGAACTCCCCCACGAAGGCGGTGGCCGGCTCCGACCCTGCCGTCACCCGGTCGAGCAGCTGGTGGGCCTCCTCCGCGGCCAGGGCGTGCAGCGCGACCACGTGCAACCGTGCACCCCCCACGCGCGAGCGCTCCAACAGGCCCGCGATCCGATCCAGGGCCGCGCCCCGGCTCAACGCCGGACGAAGGCTCTGCACGCCCCCGGCCCGGAACTCGAACAGGGGGTTGATCCCCAGCCGCCGGCCGGCCCAGCCCGCGAGGCTCGGGACGTGCCCGCTCCGCACGAGCCGATCCAGGGTCGGCACGGTGGCGACGAGCCGCACCCGACCCACGACGTCGGTCGCGACGCGCTCGACCTCGTCGAGCGAAGCGCCCGCCCGGGCGGCGTGCGCCGCGGCCAGCACCACGAGCGCCTCGCCGCCGGCAGCCGTTGCGGTGTCGAGCACGCGCACGGTGCCCGACGACCGACGCGCCGCGACCACCGCCTCCGAATACGTGCTGCTCATCGTGGCCGCGATCGTGAGCACGAGGACGTCGTCGCCCTCCGCGAGCGCACCGTCGATCACGGTGCAGAAGTCGCCGAGCGTGGGACCCGACGTCGTGACCCGTTCGGTGGCAAGCAGCTGCTCGAGAGGGAGCGCGCCGTCGAGCGCCTCGTCGCCGTCGACCGTCAAGCGCATCGGCACGACCGTCACGCCGTGGGCGCGCGCGACCTCCGCCGGAATCGCGGCGGCACTGTCGGTGACGATCCTGACGGCCACGGGCGACTACTCCTTCCTTCGCTCGCGAACCAACGTCGCGCTGCACAACACCAGTACCCCCGAGCACAGCAGCACCAATCGGGACGGGGCGAGCCGTCCGACGACCGGCCAGTGCACCGATTCCACGAGGTCTCCGGCCGCTCCCGCGCCGACCGCGGCGGCGGCCAGGCCCACCCGGATCACCACGTGGAACGCCGCGAACGCCAGCACCCGTTCTCTCCCGTCGAGCCGGGCCTGGAGGAGGCCCATCCCGGACGCCAACGTGTAGGCCGCCGCGCCGCCGAAGGCCACGGCGCCGAGGTAGGCCAGCCAGAGCCAGGGGGCGAGGCTGAACGCCGCGACCACGACTCCGATGGTGGCGACGCCGATGCGAGTCCGGCGCAGCGGGTCGAACGCCGGCCCCGACTGGAGCATCGCCAGCCCGCCGGCGGCGCCGACGCCGAACAGCGCCACGAGCCACCCGAACTCGGTGTCGCTCGCGTCGAGCACGTCGCGTACGTACACGATGCCTAGCGAGAACAGCGCACCGAGGCCGACCGCGACCGCGGCGGCCGCCGGGACGACCGCTCGCACGAGCGGAATGGCGAATGCCTCGCGGAATCGCACCGGCTCCTCGACCGGTGCCGCGGCGTGCGCCGAGCGGGGCAGCAGCTCGTACACGCGGGCGATGAGCGCGAACGACACGACGTAGCTCGCGGCGTCGAGCCAGAACACGAGTGCGTGGGGCCGCTCGAGGGCGTCGGCGAGCGGGAGCGCGCTGACCACGGCGAACACCGCGGCGCCCAAGGGGATGGTCACGTACGACGAGCCGAGCACCAGCCCGTTGGCCGTGGCGAGCTGGTCGTCGTCGACGAGGTCGGGGATCGACGCGTCGCGCGCCGGCAGGAACACGAGGCTCGCGACCTCGACCAGGAAGGCCCAGAGGTAGAGCCACCACAGCGCGCGCACGAGCGGTACGAGCGCGATCATCACGGCCCGCGTCGTGTCCATCGTCAGCATCGTGTGGCGACGGTCCCAGCGGCTGGCCGCGCGTGCCGCCAGCGGGCCCCCCAGTGCCGCGGGGAGCAAGCGGAGTGCGAGGACCCCGCCGACCGCGCTGGGAGACCCGGTCAGCGACAGCGCCAGGGCCATGAAGGCGAAGGTGCCCATCCAGTCGCCGAGCGCCGACACCCCCTGGCCGACGAGCAACCGGCGGAACCCCGGGCGGCGCAGCAACGACAGCACGTCGGCCTCGGGCGTGCCCGGTCACCCGGCTGGGCGCGGGTCCCGGTCGAACAGCAGTCGCTCGGCGTAGGCACGCGGCCCGTGCAACGCGGGCGAGGCGTTGCCCAGCAGACGCTTGAGCAGCATCGGGAGCACGACCGCGGCTGCCCCGAGCGCACCGGCGGCACCGTGGGTGCCCGCGGCCAGCGGCACCAGCGCGAGGTCCGCGACGAACACCGCCAGCGCGGTCTCGTGGACCAGCCGGCCGACGGCGAGCGCGAGGAGCAGGAGGACCGCCCCCGGCCAGGCGAGGACTGCGAGCGCGCCGATCGCGGGCGAGACACCCCGGCCGCCCGCGCCGTGGAGGAACGGTGACCAGTCGTGGCCGGCGACGGCGAGGCCGGCCGCGACGGCTGCGACCACGGGCCGGTCGGAGCCGGCCAGCACCGGCCCCAGCGCGCCCTTGGCCACGTCGAGGATCCCGGCCACGGCGAGCGCGCCGAACCCGGCGACCTCGAACAGCGCGGTGCCCGACACCGTGCCCGAGCCGACGTCCCGCAGGTCGACGCCCGCACGCAGTCGCGCCGCGATGTTCGAGAACGGGATCGCCCCGGCGAGGAACGCGACGCCGCCGACGGCGAGCGCGTTCACGGGTGCTGGCTGCTGACCGACACGACCTCGCCCGTCATGTACGAGGAGTAGTCCGACGCTAGGAACACGATCACGTTCGCGACCTCCCACGGCTCGGCCGCGCGTCCGAACACCTCACGGCTCGTCAGCTCGTCGAGCAGCTCGTCGGTCGTCACCTTGGCGAGGAACGGATGCATTGCGAGGCTCGGGGCAACCGCGTTGACCCGGACGCCGAAGCCCGCGGCCTCCACCGCGGCGCACCGCGTCAGGGCCATCACACCCGCCTTCGCCGCCGCGTAGTGGGCCTGGCCCTCCTGGGCCCGCCAGCCGAGCACGGACGCGTTGTTCACGATCACGCCGCCGGTCCCCTGCGCCTGCAACAGCCTGAGTGCCGCGCGCGTGGAGCGGAACGTGCCGTTGAGCGTGACGTCGAGCACGATGTGCCATTGCTCGTCGGTCATGTCCACGAGATTGGCGGTGCCGCCGAGGCCGGCGTTGTTCACGAGCACGTCGAGCCGGCCGTGCCGGGCAACCGTCTCGTCGAACAGCCGCTGCACCTCGTCTTCCACGGTGACGTTGCACAGCACGGCGAGCGGCCGTTCGCCGGCGACCTCCGCGAGCCGGTCGGCCGCCTCGGCGAGCCGACGCTCGTGGAGGTCGCTGATCACGACCGTCGCCCCCTCCTCGACGCAGCGCGTCGCGGCTGCGAAGCCGATGCCGGTACCGGCCGCGGCGGTGACGATCACGACCTTGCCGTCGAGCAGACCATGCGGCGGCACGTAGCGCGGGGCGGGCGAGGCGGACGACGGGCTCATGGGCGCGGCTCCTGGGGCAGACCGAGGATCCGCTCCCCGATGATGTTGCGTTGGATCTCGTCCGAGCCGCCGTAGATGGTGTCGGCACGGGAGAACAGGAACGCCGACTGGAGCCGGGTGAGCCGGTAGGGCATAGCGTCGCCGATCTCGGCGCGCGGCCCCTGCACGCGCATCATGAGCTCGCCGAGGTCCCGGTGCACGTTCGCCCAGTAGAGCTTCGAGATCGCGGTCTCACGCGTGAGCTCGCCGCGCTCCATCGACGTGAGCCCACGGAGCGCGTTGAAGCGCATAATCCGCAGCCGCAGCCAGAGTCCGGCGAGCTCCTGGCGCAGGACCGGATCGTGGGCGGCGCCGTTCTCCCGGGCGATGCCCAAGACCTCGTCGAACTCGTTCTGGAACTGGAGCTGCTGGCCGAGGGTGAGCGCGCCGCGTTCGAAGGCCAGCGTGCCCATGGCGACCCGCCAGCCGCCGTCGACCTCGCCCACGACGTTGCCGCGAGCGGTGCGCGCGCCGTCGAAGAACACCTCGTTGAACTCGGATTCGCCGGTGATCTGCACGATCGGGCGGATCTCGATGCCGGGCTGGCCCATCGGCACGAGCAGGTACGAGATGCCCTTGTGCTTCGGCGCGTCACGGTTCGTACGCGCCAGCAGGAAGCACCACTGGGACCAGTGCGCCAGCGAGGTCCACACCTTCTGCCCGTCGACCACCCACTCGTCGCCGTCGAGCGCGGCGCGGGTCTGGACGTTGGCGAGGTCGGAGCCGGCGTTGGGCTCGGAGTACCCCTGGCACCACAGCTCCTCGCCGGTCACGATCGTCGGCAGGAAGCGTCGCTTCTGCTCCTCGCTGCCGTAGTGGATGATCGTCGGCCCGATGAGCCCTTCGCCGATGAGCCCGACGCGCCCCGGCCCGCCGGCCCGCGCGTACTCCTCGTAGAAGATCACCTGTTGGCGCAGCGACAGCCCGCGCCCGCCGAACTCCTCCGGCCAGCCGACACACGTCCACCCGTGCGCGCCGAGATGGCGCTCCCAGGCCAGACGCTCCTCGAAGAGCATGTGCTCGTCGCCGGGCCCACCGCGGCCGCGCACGACCGCGAACTCGCCGCGCAGGTTGTCGGCCAGCCACGTCCGCGCCTCGGCGCGGAAGGCTTCGTCCTCGGCAGAGAACCGCAGGTCCACGGCGCGGCATCGTATCGAGGAGACCGGCGCGGACGGGGATCTCCGACGTCGGTCAGCCCGCGGGCGACAACGCCTCGGCCGCCCGGTGCAGCTCCTGCACCGCTTCGATCCAGCCGGCCACGATCGTGTCGGGATCGGGCACCATGTCGCGGCACGAGACCAGACCGAGGTTCATGACCCCGAGCTCGCTCATCACGGTCAGGTTCAGGCCGGCGCCGTCCATCACCGGCCCCAACGGGTAGATGGCGACGACCCGGGCGCCGGCGCAGTACAACTCGACGGGTGGGCCGGCGACGTTCGACACCACGAGGTTGTGGATCGGTGGGTGGCGCGACGCGAGCCGGAGCCGGCCGTACGCGCGTGCGCTCGTCTGCATGACGACGGGTGGGGCGATCTCGGTCCAGTCTCGCAGCATCTGCTGGCCCATCGCCGCCTGTATCGACTTGGCCGAGCGCGTGTTCTCGTGCACCGTGACGAGCTGCTGCACCGGGTCCTCGAGGTGTACGGGCAAGCCGACGAACATCATCGAGAGCGGGTTGGTCGACGTCTCGTCGACTTCGCCCACCGCCACCGGCACGGAGGCGACGAGCGGCTTGTCCGGAAGCGCGTCGTGCTCCATGAGGTACGCCCGCAGCGACGCCGTGGTCGCGGCGAGCACGACGTCGTTGATGGTCACGTGAAACGCTCGCTTCACGAACCGGAGGTCGTCGAGCGGGCACCGTCCGAACGCGACGGCGCGCCACGGCGTGATGGCGCCGCTGAACGGGGTCCTCGGGGCGGTGAACGGCAACGGCGAACCCGAACCCCGTTGGGTGATCCCCACCCGCGCCGCGCGGACGGCTCCGACCCCGAGCTCGGCCACGGCCCTCGGGATCCGGGGGAGCCGACGGAGGACCGACGCGGCGGATCGCGCGGTCCGCCGCGCCGCCGACGGCATGGCTTCGGGTTGCCACTCGTGATCGGGCGACGTGGTGCCGCCGTCGGGGCTCAGGTCGAAGAGGCGCGCCATCGCGTCGGGGCCGGCCGGGCCGCTCATGATCGCGTGGTGCAGCTTGCTCACCAGCGCGACGGTGCCGTCGGCCAGCCCGTCGACCACGACGAGCTCCCAGAGCGGGCGGTCACGGGGCAGCGGCTCGCTCGCGAAGTCGCCGACGAACTCGGCCAGGTCCTCGGCAGTTCCCTCGGGCAGCGTCCAGCGGCGGACGTGGTGATGCAGGTCGAACTCGGCGTCCTCGATCCATCGCGGGTGGTCGATGCCCGCCGGGTCCATCACGACGCGATGCCGGAACGACGGCAGGAGATGGAGGCGGCTCTCGACGATGTCGTGCACGAGGTCGGGCCGGTAGCCGCCCGGGACGGTTGCCGGGTCCAGCACCGTCAGGCCGACGACGTGCAGGTGCATCGCCGGTGTCTCGAGGTACAGGAACGAGGCGTCGATCCCCGAGAGCTGCTTCATCGGGCCTGCTTCATCGGGCCTGCCACCCTGCGGGCTTCATGATGCACTCGATACTATGAGCTGAGCCGCGACCACCCGGACGAAGGGGGCCAACCCCGTGAACTCACCCGGCGGCGCTCGCCCCTCCCCGCCCTCGCTCCTGGACCGGGCGTACGGGGGGTTCCGGGCCATCGAGAAGCGCCTCGCCCGCTACGCCCCGCTCCGCATGTCGGCGGCCATCCCCCGGACGGCCCGCTACATCGGCCGCGCGCTCGGCTACCGCGCCCGGCAGCCGCAGGCCGGCTACCCGCGCCCGGCGCTGTCGCCGACCTTGCTCGCCCAGGTCGCGATGGACGAAGCGATCCTCCTGGGGGCGATGGGCCCGAACAAGTACCCCCGGCGCCACGACTACGAGCGGGTCAGCACCGAGCTCCACGAGACCCGCGAGCTCTTCGACGAACGCGGCTGGATCGCCGACCCCACGACCTACCACCGGACGCCCCCGCCGATCGAGCACACGAAGAGCCGCGGGGGCTGGGCGCTCGGGCTCGGATACGAACGGTTCTCGCTCGACAGCGGGTACGAACCGCACCCCGACGAACCGGGCCGCGACCGCTGGCTCGCGTACGAGGCCAATCGCCAGGCCCACTTCGCCGTCCTCCGCCATCAGGACGGCCCCCGCCCGTGGCTCGTCTGCGTACACGGGTTCGGCATGGGCTATGCGTTCATGGACATCGTCGGGTTCAAGGTGCGCAAGCTCCACCGCGACCTCGGGCTCAACGTCGTGATGCCCGTCCTCCCGATGCACGGCCCGCGCAAGGCCACGCGGTTCTCCGGGGAGGAGTTCCTCTCGTTCGACCTCGTCGACACGGTCCACGGTCTCGCGCAGGCGATCTGGGACCTGCGCCGGGTCCTCGGTTGGGTCCGGGGCCAGGACCCGCTGTCCGTCGGCGTCTACGGGATCTCCCTCGGCGGCTACGTCTCCGCGCTGCTCAGCGGTCTCGACAGCCGCGCCGACTACGTCATCGCCGGCGTCCCCGTCGTGGACTTCCCCGCGCTCTACAGCGCGCACGCGCCCTACGAGATCCGCATGCGGTGCATCGAGCACCACATCCTCTCGGGCAACGCGGAGCAGGTGCACCGGGTGGTGAGCCCCCTCGCCGTCACACCACGCATCCCCCGCGACGAGCGGTTCATCTACGCGGGATCCGGCGACCGGATGGCCACTCCCGAGCAGGCGATGCGACTGTGGTCCCACTGGGACGAGCCGCTCATGGAGTGGTACCCCGGCAACCACGTCGGCTTCCTCTGGTCGGGCGCCGTCGACGCGTTCGTGCGTGAAGCACTCGACGCCGCCGGGGCACTGGTCTCGGCACCGGCGGAGCGGGCGAGCTGACGGCCCGCGTCGATGGAGCAGCTCGCACCCCTCGACGCCCGGTTCCTGTACCAGGAGACGCCGTCGATCCACATGCACACCCTCAAGGTGGCGATCGTCGACCCGTCGAACGTGCCCGGCGGCTACTCGTTCGACGTGTTCCGCCGCGTGATCGCCGAGCGCCTCCACCTCCTGCCGCCGTTCCGGCGCCGGATCGTCGAGCTTCCGCTCGGCATGCACCACCCGGTCTGGATCGAGGACCCCGCGTTCGACCTCGACCGCCACGTCCGGTACGTGCGCGCCGAGGAGCCGGGCGGCGAGGCCGAGCTGGAGACCATCGTCTCGGAGATCGCAGGGACCCCGCTCGACCGTCGCCGTCCGCTGTGGGAGATCACGATGGTCGACGGGCTGGCGAGCGGGAAGCTGGCGTTCGTGGCCAAGATCCACCACTCGGTGGCCGACGGCGTCGCGGCCGCCGCGCTCCTCGCCAACGTGCTCGAGACGGATCCGGAGCCGTCGAAGGCCCCCAGGCCCCCCGAGCCGTGGCGGGGCGAGCCCGTCCCGGGCCGGATCGAGCTCGTGCTCCTGGCGCTGCGCGAGTGGATGCGACTCCTGTTGGGGCTCCCTCGCCTGATCGCGAGAACGGCGACGGGCATGTTCAACCAGCGCCGCCGGAAGCGACACGCCGCGGTCCGCGCCCCGCTCCCGTTCGAGGGGCCACGCACGCGCTTCAACACCACCGCCACCCCCAACCGGACGTTCGCGACGACGAGTGTGCCGCTCGAAGACCTGCGGCGAGTGAAGCGCGCGTTCGGCGTCACCCTGAACGACGTGTTCCTCGCCATGGTCGGCGGCGCACTGCGGGCGTACCTCCTCGAGCACGGCGAGCTCCCGGCGCGTTCGCTCGTGGCGAGCGTGCCGATGTCGTCGGGCCTCGACGAACCGGGCCGCCTGAGCGGCAACCGCGTGGTCAACCTCTCGACGCGCCTGCGCACCGACCTCGCCGACCCGATCGCCCGCGTCTACTCGATCCACGAGGTGACGTCACTGGCCAAGGACCTCAAGGAGTCCATGGGTAGGGACGTCTTCTCGGAATGGTCGTCGTTCACGCCACCGCGACTCTTCGCGTGGACGGTCCGCTCGTGGGGACGCACCGGGCTCTCCGACCGCGTCCGTCCGCCGATGAACCTCATCGTGTCGAACGTGCGCGGCCCGGGCGAACCGCTGTTCGTCACCGGCGGGCGCCTCGAGCGGATCTACTCGGTGGGGCCGATCCTCGACGGCATCGGGCTGAACATCACGGCCTGGTCGTACGTCGACACGCTGGACATCGCGCTGATCGCCTGCCCCGACCGCGTGCCGGACCTTCCCCACCTCGCCGCGCTGCTCCCGCCCGCGCTCGAGGAGCTCCGCGGTGCGGCGCAGGCGGTGGGCCGGATCAGAGCTTGATGGCGAAGCCGTCGTTCCCCGTCACCGGCGATCCGGCCGCCGACGCCCTGCTCGTTTCGGACCCGCTCGCGCTGCTCGTCGGGATGCTCCTCGACCAGCAGGTCCCCATGGAGTGGGCGTTCCGCGGGCCGAAGACGCTGCGCGACCGGCTCGGGTCCCTCGACGCCGGCGCCATCGCGGCGATGGAGCCCGACGCGCTCGAGGCGGTCTTCAAGGAGAAGCCGGCGCTGCACCGCTACCCGGGCTCCATGGCCCGCCGCACCCACGCCCTGTGCGCCTACGTGACGCGCGAGTACGGCGGGGACGCCGGGAAGCTGTGGCGCGGGGTCCGGGACCCGGCGGTGCTCCACGACCGCATCCGCGAGCTCCCCGGCTACGGCGAGGAGAAGGCCCGCATCCTCCTGGCCATCCTCGGCAAGCGCCTGGGGCGGGCGCCCGCGGGCTGGGAACGCTACGCGGGCCCGTTCGCGGACCGGCAGCCCCGTTCGGTCGCCGACATCGACTCCCCCGAGTCGCTCGCGCGCGTGCGGGAGTGGAAGAAGGCACAGAAGGCGGCCAAGAAGGGGAAGCAGGACTGAGTTGCGCGCTGCCACCCCGGCCGGCCGCGGGCCGATCCGGCTCTGCTTCGTCTGCCTCGGCAACATCTGCCGGTCACCCGCGGCCATGGCCGTGATGGCCGCGCACGTCGCCGAAGCCGGTCTCACGGGATGCATCGAGGTGGACAGTGCCGGCACCGGGTCCTGGCACCTCGGCGACGTGCCCGACCGGCGCACCCGCGCCGAGGCGGCGCGGCGCGGGATCCCGCTCGACCATTACGGGAAGCAGTTCGCGTCCGGCGACTTCGCCCGCTACGACCTCGTGCTGGCGATGGACCGGGCCAACCAGTCCGACCTCCGCGCGCTCGCGCCCGACTCGACCGCGCGCGCGAAGATCCGGTTGCTCCGCAGCTTCGATCCCGCAGCCGACGGCGCCCTCGAGATACCTGATCCCTACTACGGCGGGCCCGACGACTTCGCCGAGGTGTTCGACCTCGTCGACGCGGCATGCCGCGGCCTGCTCGACGCGCTCCGTCGCGACTGCCGTGAATGAGCACCAGGAGCTGCGTCGGGCACTGCAAGGGGTGCTCGGCGCCGAGGTGGTCGAGCTCGAACCCGTCCGCGGTGGCGACGTCAACGACGCGTACCGGGCGTGGACGGCCGAGGACCGGTCCGTCTTCGTGAAGACCTCGCCCCGCGCGCCGGCCGGGTCGTTGCGCGCCGAGGCCGACGGCCTCGCGTGGCTCGCGTCCGCCGGTGCGATCGCGCTGCCCTCGGTCGTCGCCGTCGTCGACGGCCCGGACGACCGCCTGCGGGCCCTGGTGCTCGACTGGATCGAGGCGGCCGCGCCGGCGCACGACTTCGACGAGCAGCTCGGCGCCGGCCTCGCCGCGCTGCACTCGTCGGGCGCACCCCGGTTCGGCGTCGAACCGGACCCGGACGGTGGATCGCAACCGGGCTTCCTCGCCGGACTCGCGTTGTCGAACCGTCCGTGCGACACGTGGGCCGAGTTCTACGTCACCCGCCGACTCGAGCCGTTGCTGCGCGACGCGATCGACGCCGGCCGGTTGCCGCGTTCGCTCGCCGGGCGGTTCGGGCGCCTGTTCGAGCGGATGCACGACCTGGCCGGCGACCCCGAGCCACCCGCCCGGCTGCACGGCGACTGCTGGGCGGGCAACGTCATGGCCGACGAGCGGGGCGCCCCGTGCCTGGTCGACCCGGCTCCGTACGGGGGCCACCGCGAGATCGATCTCGCCATGCTGCGGCTGTTCGGCGGCGCCGGTGGCCGGGTGTTCGAGGCCTACGAGCTCCACTCACCGCTCGCCGAGGGATGGCGGGACCGGGTGGCCCTCAACCAGCTCTGGCCGCTGCTCGTGCACGTCGTGCTGTTCGGGGGCGGCTACGCCGACGCCCTCGAGCGAGCCCTCGGCGCCTACGTGTGACCCCGCTCGCGTCCCGCCCGGAACCGCAAACAACCTGATTAACCTGGTTCGGCCATGTGCCGAGACACAGACGTGCGCCGGCGGCGGCTCGTAGGGGCCCTCATCCTCGTGCTCGGCGTCGCGCTGTCCGGCGCGGCGACCGTCCCCGCGCGCGCCGTGATCGGCTCGCAGGACCCGCCGCCGGACGGGGGGTCGTCGACCACCGCCCCGGCGACGACCGCCCCGCCGACCACCGCCCCGCCGACCACCGCCCCCGGCACCGGGCAGGTCCCGCCCACCGGGCCCTCGCCCGGCTCCCCGGTCCCGTTCCTCGCCCCGCCGCTTCCTCCGCCGCCCGACGCCAAGCTCGTCATCAAGGGGATCATGGACCGGATCACCCGAGACGCCTTCAGCGCCGGCAAGTCGCTCGCGACCGCGCAGCTGCTCCAACTGCAGCTCCAGGAGAAGCTGAACCAGCTCAGCGCCCTGATCGCACAGATCGAGGGCCGGCTGGCCGAGCTGCGCGCCAAGGTCCGAGACGTCGACCTCGCCATCGTGTCGGCCCACAACACGCTCGACTCCCTCATGGTCGGCGAATACCAGCGCTTGGGTACGGCGGCCGACATCACCTCGGTTGCCGGACGCTCCGACGCGACACGACGCGACAACTACGGGAGGGCCGTGACCCGCCACGAGCTCGCGGTCCTGCACCAGCTCGAGCAGCAGCGACGCGACCTGCTCCGCCAGGTCGACCAGACGACGCGCGAGCACGACGGCCGGATCGCCGAGCGCGAAGAGACCGAACGGCGCGTGAGCGACGCGGCGCGCGCGGTCGACCAGGCCGGCGCCACCGTCGTCAACGTCCAGGGGACGCTCGCCCGGTGGAACACGATCAAGGACGGGGCCGAGACCCCGATCATGGCGCGGTCCGAGCTGACGGCGGCCGAGCTCGCGGACTGGTTCAAGTCCACCCGGCGCCCGACCAACGCCACGGTCCCGGTCGAGGAATTGGCCCGTCTCTTCATCGAGGAGAGCTCGATCGAGGGCGTGCGGGGCGACATCGCGTTCGCCCAGTCGATCCTGGAGACGGGCTCCTTCCAGTTCCCGAGCGGCGGGCAGCTCGACGGCATCGACAACAACTTCGCCGGCATCGGTGCGTGCGACAGCTGCCCGCACGGGTACGTGTTCCCGGACGCCCGCACGGGGATCCGGGCCCAGATCCAGCTGCTGCGCAACTACGCCGACCCGACGGTGACGTCGCTGACGCTGAAGAACCCGCCCGTGCTCCAGAACTACGACAGGTTCGGGTTGCGCGGCGACGCGCCGCGCTGGACCGACCTCACGCACCGGTGGGCGACCGCCGACGGGTACGGCGACCGGATCCTCCTGCTCTACGTGGACATCATGAAGTACGTGACGCACGTCGAGTGAGGAACTTCCCTGCGGCCGGCCCGTGCGGCAGACTGGGCCCATGACCGCTACGACGACCGCACCCCTCAGGGAAGACACGATCCGGCTCGCAGACGGCCGGAAGATCGGGTTCGCCGAGTACGGCGATCCCGAGGGCGTCCCGTTGCTGTGGTTCCACGGGACGCCGGGTGCCCGCGGGCAGATCCCGCCCCGAGCCCGGATCGACGCCGCGGAGCGGGGCGTGCGGATCATCGCGGTCGAGCGCCCCGGGACCGGCCAGTCGACCGGCCATCTCCACGGCGCCATGGTCGACTGGGCCGGCGACGTGGAGCAGATCGCCGACGCGCTCGGTCTCGAACGGTTCGGCGTCGCGGGCCTGTCGGGCGGAGGGCCGTACGCGCTCGCCTGCGCCCACGAGCTCCCGCACCGGGTGGTCGCGGGAATGGTCCTCGGCGGTGTCGCGCCCACGACCGGGCCCGACGCGGCACCGGGAGGGATCGTCCGGCTCGCCGCTTACGCCGAGCCGATCCTGTCGCTCATCACGGTCCCGCTCGGGGTGGCGCTGACCGTCTTCGCCCGCGCGGTGCGGCCCTTCGCCTCACAGGCCTTCGACCTCTACAAGCACATCTCGCCCGAGGGCGACAAGCGCGTGTTCGAGCAGCCGGGCATGAAGGAGATGTTCACCGGAGACCTCATCCGGGCCGGGAAGCACCAGCTCGCGGCGCCCGCGTACGACATCGTGCTCTTCGGCCGGCACTGGGGTTTCTCGCTGCAGGACATCGAGGTGCCGATCCGCTTCTGGCACGGCGACTCGGACAACCTCGTCCCGCTCGAGCATGCGGAGCACCAGGCCGCGCTCGTCCCCGATTCGGAGCTGCGCGTGCGGCCGGGCGAGAGCCACCTCGGCGGCTTCGACGCGTTCGGCGAGATCATCGACCAGCTCCTCGACCTCTGGGAACGGGCCAACGGGGAAGCCGCGACGACCGAGGCGACCGACACCGCGACTGCGAAGGGTTGAGCCTCGAGAGGCGGGTCGCTACTTGTAGCCGCCCGCGACCCGCTCGACCCACCAGGCCGGCGCGGCCGCAAGCAGCGTCTGGAGATCCCAGTAGTCCCACCAGCGCGTGATCTTCCCGTCGCGCAGCTCCTGCACCGACACGAACGGGAATGTGATGCGTTCCCCCGTGTGCCAGTGCCATTCCTCGGCGTGCTCGGTGACGACGGTGGAGTCGCCCGCGACCATCAGCCGGGGGTGGTGGATGTACGCCTCGAGGGGCTCGAGACCGAGGCGCAGCCGGGCGATGATCTCGTCCGGGCCGAACGCGCCCTCCTCGCCTGCGCACACGTCGACATAGTGCGCATCGGCCGTGAAGTACCCGGCCACGGCATCCCAGTCGCGCCGGTAGAGGTCGGCCCAGAACTGCTCGATCAGGGCCTTGTCGGCCGCCGCGTCGCCCACCTCGTCCCCCTCCGTGGCTAGAGCCGCATCCCGGCGGCCCTGCGCTCGAGGCACGTGGGGCAGATGGGGTATCGCTCCGGGTCGCGTGACGGCACCCACTTCTTCCCGCACAGGGCCACGATGGCCTCGCCGGTCACCAGCGCCCGCGTCACGTCGCCCTTGCGGCAGTAGTGGGCGAAGCGGTCGTGGTCACCGTCGTCGGTCGAGATCGTCTCGGGAGCACGGGTGGGCGTCGCCGTCTCGACCGGTGGGACCATGTCGGCAGCCTACCCCGGGCCTCGATGTCCCGGCCGCTTCGGCCCCATGGACCACGCCCGGCGGTGACCTTCGCCTCTCCTGCATCTCCTGCATCGAGAGCACCATGCAGGAGATGCAGGAGGGTGCAATGGCCGCACTGCTCACCACCCGGGACGTGCAGGAACGGATCAGCGTCGACAAGTCGACGATCTACCGCATGGCCGAGACCGGCCGGATCCCCGCGGTGAAGATCGGCCGGCAGTGGCGCTTCCCCGCCGACCAGCTCGACGCCTGGCTGCTCGAACGGACGCGCGGCGCGCCGACCGCCCGACCGGCGCCGGACCGCCCCGGAGGTGTCGAGGCGTCGGTGCCGACCATCCAGGCGGTGACCGACCTGGCGGCCGAGCTGCTCGGCGTGACCGTCCTCGTGACCGCGGTCGACGGCACGCCGATCACCAGGGCGAGCAACCCGTGCGGGTTCTTCGAGCAGGTGCAGCGCGCGCCCGGCGCCGTGGCAGAGTGCACGGCCGAATGGCGGGCCCTCGGGGCCGACCCCGACCTGACCTCGAGGTTCGCGCCCAGCCCGTTCGGCTTCCTCTGCGCCCGGACCTTCGTGCGGATCGACGACCGCCTGGTGGCCATGGTCATCGCGGGCGGTGTCGCGCCGCCGCGCTGGCCCCCGGTGCCCGACCGGCTCGCCGAGCTCGCCGGACGGCTCGGCATCGACCGCGACACCCTCGGGGAACACGTCCACGAGGTCTTCCACCTCGAACCGGTCGCGCAGCAGCGGGTGCTCGACGCATTGCCCCGGGTGGGCGCGCTGCTCTCGCACCTCGCCTGCGACCGTCAGTGGGTAAGGAGCGAATCATGAAGCGACTGCTCGTACTCGGTGCCGGCACCGCCGGCACGATGATCGTGAACCGGCTGCGCCCGAAGCTGGACGAGAAGGAGTGGGCCGTCACCATCGTCGACGACAGCGACGTCCACTACTACCAGCCCGGGTTCCTCTTCCTGCCGTTCGGCGCGCTCGACGAAGGCGACGTCGTGAAGGCGACACGCGAGTTCGTCCCTCACGGCGTCGAGACGGTCCAGGCCGGGATCGAGCTGGTCGACCCCGAGAAGCAGACGGTGACGCTCGCCGACGGCCGGACGTTGGAGTACGACGAGCTCGTCATCGCCACCGGCACGAAGCCGCGCCCGGACCAGACCGAAGGGCTCCTCGAGTCGGGCTGGCGGGACACCGTCCACGACTTCTACACCTTCGAGGGTGCGGTCGCGCTGCGCGACAAGCTGCGCGACTGGGACGGCGGGCGGCTCGTCGTCAACATCATGGAGATGCCGTTCAAGTGCCCCGTCGCCCCGATGGAGTTCCTCTTCCTGGCGGACGCGTTCTTCCGGGAGAAGGGCATGCGTGACCGCGTCGAGCTCGTCTACGTCACGCTCCTCGACGCCGTCTTCACCAAGCCCATCGCGGCCGAACACCTCTCGCACCTCCTCGACGAGAAGGGCGTGCACGTGGAGACCGACTTCTACGTGGAGCACGTCGAGCCGGGCAAGCTCGTCAGCTACGACGAGCGCGAGGTTCCCTTCGACCTGCTCGTCACCGTGCCCGTGCACATGGGCGCCGACTTCGTCGCCAAGTCGGGTCTCGGCGACGAGCTGAACCACGTGCCGGTCGACAAGCACACGTTCCAGTCGAAGGAGCACCCCAACCTGTGGGCCATCGGCGACGCGGCAGACCTACCCACGTCGAAGGCCGGATCGGTCGCCCACTTCTCCGTCGAGGTCTTCGCGAAGAACTTCGTCGAGCACGTACACGGCCGGCCGATGCCCGACCAGTTCGACGGGCACGCGATCTGCTTCGTCGAGACGGGTGACGACAAGGGGTTGCTCATCGACTTCAATTACGAGACCGAGCCCCTACCGGGCAAGTACCCGATCCCGGTGATCGGCCCGTTCACCCTGCTCGAGGAGTCGACCGTCAACCACCTGGGCAAGATCGCGTTCCGGTGGGCCTACTGGAACGTGCTGCTGCCGGGCCGGCCCATGCCGATGCCCGCGCACCTCACCATGGCCGGAAAGCACCGAGAAGAGGAGTAGCGACATGCCAACCCAGACCGTCGCCGGACACCAGATCGACGTGGACCCGGAGGGATTCCTCACCAACCCCGCCCAGTGGAGCGAGGACGTCGCGGCGGAGCTCGCCAGGCAGATCGGCATCGACGAGCTCACCGAGGACCACTGGAAGGTCATCCGGTTCCTGCGCAAGGACTACGAGGAACAGGGCGAGACCGCGCAGCTCCGGCGCACCTCGACCATGAGCGGCGTCGGCACCAAGGAGCTGTACGTCCTCTTCCCGAAGAAGCCGGCCAAGAAGATGGCGTACGTGGCCGGTCTGCCCAAGCCCCACGGCTGCGTGTGACCAAGGCCGTGAGAAAGGAACCGTGATGTCTGCCGAAACTGCCCCCGACGAGATGATCGTCCCCAAGTTCGACGAGGAGACGGACCGCAAGCTCTGCATCATCTGCAGCAAGGGCACGCTCGACATGGCCTATCCGGGCCTCGTGCTCGCCAACGCCGCGCTGATGGAAGGGGCCGAGGTCCACATGTTCTTCACCTTCTGGGGCCTCGACATCGTCAACAAGAAGACGATGGAGAACCTGAAGGTCACGCCGGTCGGCAACACGGCGATGCACATGCCCCAGCTGCTCGGTCCGCTGCCCGGCGTCGCGTCGTTCGCGACCCACATGATGAAGAAGCAGATCGACGAGCTCGGCGTACCGCCGGTCGACGAGTTCCTCCAGCAGATCGCCGACGCCGGTGGCCACCTCTACGGTTGCAAGATGTCGGCCGACATGATGAAGCTCACCGAGGACGACCTCTTCGAGGGCGTCGAAGCCATCATCTCGGCGACGGACTTCATAGAGGTCAGCGAGGGCGCCCAGATCATCTTCGTGTGAGGTGACATGAACAACGACGAGGCCTTCGAGCTCATCACCCGGCACGTCTCGGCCGCCAAGGCGCGTGCCTTCCGCGACGCGGGGCTGCGCGTGGTGCAGGGGAGCCGCGACGGCGTCCGCATCCGGGACCTCGACGGCAACACGTACATCAACTGCCGGTCGTCCGGCGGCGTCTACGACTTCGGCCACCGGCCGCGCTTCGCCATCGACGCGCTGCACGCCGCGCTCGACGAGCTCGGCGACATGGGCGACTGGCTCGTACCGTCGCTCGTGCGGGCCGAGGCCGCGGAGGCTCTCGCCGGCATCCTGCCCGGTGACCTGCGCTACACGTTCTTCACGCCGAGCGGCGCCGAAGCCGTCGAGGTGGCGCTGAAGCTGGCGCGCGGGGTGACCGGCCGGCCGGGGATCGTCGGCGCCGAGCACGGCTACCACGGTCACGTCGGCTTCTCGCTCGCGCTCGACGAGGACGACGCCTCGCACTGGTTCCGGCCGCTCGTGCCGGGTGTGACCAAGGTGCCGTTCGGCGACGCAGCCGCGCTCGACGCCGCCGTCACCGATCAGACGGCGGCCGTCTGCATGGAGTCGATTCCGGCGACCGCCGGGTACCTCCTGCCTCCCGACGACTTCTGGCCCCGCGCCCGCGCCGTGTGCGACGAGCGCGGCGCCCTCCTCGTGATGGACGAGGTCCAGGCCGGGCTCGGCCGTACCGGCCGGATCTGGGCGTGTGAGCACTGGGGCGTGGTGCCCGACATCCTGGTGGCGGGCAAGGGCCTGTCCGGCGGCGTCTACCCCATCGCCGCGTGCTCCTTCAACGAGCGGGTCGACGCGTTCTTCGGCCAGGACCCGTTCTT
Source organism: Acidimicrobiia bacterium (assembly GCA_046331155.1). Taxonomy (GTDB): domain Bacteria; phylum Actinomycetota; class Acidimicrobiia; order IMCC26256; family CAWATG01; genus JAXLRK01. Next base: position 1,261,573 of record JAXLRK010000001.1, on the reverse strand, counting down.
CCACCCGTCGAGCTATTCGGGCTCGGAGCTGGGCTGCCGGGTCGTGCAGGCCGTCGTCGAGCGGGTGCGCGACCCCTCGTTGCTCGCGAACGTGCGGGCGCGCGCCGAGCAGATCGACGCCGGCCTCGACGAGCTGTGCCGCGAGTTCCCCGCGGTGCTCGCCGGCCACTGGGGCCTCGGGCTCATGCAGGCGCTGGAGACGCACTCGGGCGCGCTGACCTTCGACCTCATGCTCCAGGCGATCGGGCACGGCGTGCTCGCGATCTGGGCCAACAACCGCCAGACCGTGCTCCAGGTCATGCCGCCGCTCGTCATCACCGCCGAAGAGGTCGACGAGGTGCTCGCCGGGCTCCGCAAGGCGGTCGAGCAAGTCCACGCATGATCGATCCCGAGGAGCTGCGCGCACTCGACGGCGCGGTCACCGCGGCGCTGCGGACCCGCGACGTGAGCGGCCTCGACCTCCTCGGATTCGGCGAGATCAGCATCGTCGTCGGATGGCCGCGCGGCGAACCGGCCTTCGCGTGCAAACGCCTTCCGCCGTTCCGACACCGCGCCGCGTTCGAGCGGTACGCGGCGTGCGTACGCGCGTACGTCGACGCGTTGCGCGACGCCGGGGTGGGTGTCGTCGAGACCGCGCTCCCCTCGGTGCCCCAGGCCGACGGCCGCGTCGTCGGTTACCACGTGCAGCCGTTCGTGGCAGCCGGAGCGCTCGGTACGGAGGTGCTCCGCGCCGCGTCCCCCGACGCGGCGCATCCTCTCGTCGTCGCCATCGTCGACGCCGTCACCACCGTGACCACCGAACGGTTGGGCGTCGACGCCCAGCTCTCGAACTGGGTCTGGCGCGACGGACAGGCGGAGAACTTCGACCTCACCACGCCGTTGATGCTCGACGAGCATCTCCGCCCGGTGTTCGAGTTCGAGCCTTTCCTGCGGTCGTTGCCCGCGGTCGCCCGTCCGATCACGAGCCGCGAGATGCGCTCGTTCATGAACCGCTACCTCGACCCGCGCACCTGCCTCGTCGACCTCGTCTCCAACCTCCCGAAGGAAGGCCTCGGCGCCTGGGTGCCCGCCGTTCTTGGCGCCGCCAACGCCCGCCTCGACCGCCCGGTCACGATCGCCGAGGCCGAGGCGTTCCATCGCCAGGACGTCAAGCTCTGGCCGCTCGTCCTCCGCCTCCAACGCATCGAGGCGTGGTGGCAGCAACGCGTGCGCCGCCGCCCGTACGACTTCCTGTTGCGCGAGCGCAGCACCTACGAGACCGCGGCCGACGTTTGACGGGTTGCGGCCGGAACCCGTAGACAGCGGGTCGATGGGCGGCCACGACGGCTCCGAGGGGTGGGACGGCGTCCTCGAAGACCTCGCGCATCGTCGCGGGGCCTCGCGCGCCATGGGCGGGGAGGAACGGCTCCGCAAGCACCGCGATGCCGGGAAGCTCGACGCCCGCGCCCGCATCGACCACCTGCTCGACCCGGGATCGTTCCTGGAGCTCGGCACCCTCGTGGGGGGCGAGGACGCGCCCGCGGACGCGGTCGTCATGGGCTCCGGCCGGGTCGACGGCCGCCCGGTGATGGTCGCCGCCGAGGACTTCACGGTCAAGGCGGGTACGATCAGCTCCGCCGCCAACGCGAAGCGCCACCGGGTCGCGCAGCTCGCCCGGGCGGATCGCGTGCCGTTGATCATGATGCTGGAGGGTGCCGGGTTCCGGGCCGAGGGGCGCGCGCCGACCGCGCCGACGCCGACCGATCTGCTCGCCCAGGCGCGGTGCTCCGGCCGGGTGCCGTTGGTGACCGCGGTGCTCGGCGCGTCCGCCGGGCACGGCGCGCTCGTCGCGCCGATCTCGGACTTCTCCGTGATGAGCGCGCACGCATCGATCTTCACGGCCGGCCCGCCGGTCGTGTACGAGTCGATGGGCGAGACCATCACCAAGGAGGATCTCGGCGGCCCTTCGGTCGCGCTCGCGAGCGGCCTGATCCACAACGGTGCCGGCGACGACGTCGCCGCGCTCGACCTCGTCCGGACGTACCTCCGCTACTTCCCGAGCTCGGCCTGGTCGTACCCGCCGCATCTGGGAGGCGGCGACGACGGGCCGCGCCTCGTCCCCGAGATCGTCGAGATCGTCCCGCGCAACGGCCGCCGCGTCTACGACATGCGCACGGTGCTCGACGTCGTGTTCGACGCCGGCTCACGGTTCGAGGTGCAGCCCGAGTTCGGCCGGGCGATGATCTGCGCGCTGTGCCGCCTCGGAGGGCATTCGGTGGCCGTCGTGGCCAACCAACCGTTGGCGCTCGCGGGTTCGATCGACGGCGACAGCGCGGACAAGGCCGCGCGCTTCATCACGGTCGCCGACTCGTTCCACCTGCCGCTCGTGTTCCTGTCCGACAACCCCGGCGTGCTGCCGGGCAGCAGGTCGGAGCAGCAGGCCATCCTCCGAAAGGGCGCGCGCATGTACGCCGCCCAGACGCTCGCGACCGCGCCGAAGTTCGAGGTGACGCTGCGCAAGGCCTACGGCTTCGGCTCCATGGTCATGGGCATGATCCCGTTCGACGGGCAGTCCGCCGTGTTCGCCTTCCCCGGCGTGACCATGGGCGCGATGGGCGCGGCGGCCATGAGCCGGGCCCGGGGATCGGACGCGGACGAGGCGGCGACGCTCCAGGAACACGAGGTGCAGGCGTCGTACCGGACGGCGAAGGCGTTCGGGATCGACGAGCTGATCGACCCGCGGGAGATCCGGAACGTGCTGCTCCACTCGCTCGAACGTGCGGTCCATCGGCGTCAGGCCCCCGCCGAACCCGTCGCGCGGATCGGCATCGCGCCGTGACTCGGACGGCCACGCGGGCCGCTCAGTCCTGCCAGTCGACCCGGTCGGAGCGCATCGGCTGACGGCCGGTGCGGAACGGGCACAGCGGCGCGTCCACGAGCAGGACGCGCTGCCACGTCCGCGGGTCGAGGCCCCGGCGCCACCCCGTGAGGTCGCGGTCGCCCTCGCCGTCGGCCCACTGCTGCCACGTGGGGACCGCCCACAGCAGCAGCGCTTCGTCGTCGTTGGCCATCGCGGTCGTGAACGCGCCCGTGAGCTCCCAACCGTGGCGGGCGTGGAGCTCCGACGCGTCACGCGCCCGCTCGAGCACATCGGCCGCCGCGCCGGGCTCGACGGTCACGAGCTCGTGGGCGTAGACGTCGCCCCGCACGCCGTCGGCGCAGAGCTCCTCGATGCCGCGCGCCCACGGCGCGGGCACCACGATGCGATCGAGGCCGCCGCGGCGGAGCTCGGCGGCCTTCGCCCACCACCGTTCGAGCGCCGGGTCCTGCGCACCGCGGCCGACCGCCTCGGTCGCGAACGACGCCGCGAGGCCGGACCAGCTCTCGTGCTCCCACATGTTCACGGTCTTGGGCCACCCGCCGGTCGAACCGATGAGCGCCCACACGCCGTAGCAGAGCTGGCCGCGCTCCTCTCGCCCGATCGGGCTCCAGTTGGCGGTCATGTGCTGCATGTAGTTCGCCCGGTTGTGGCCGATGACGTCGATGAGCTCGTGGATGTAGACGCGTTCGTTCACGAGCCGTCCTCCCCTGCGGGCTCCGCGAGCAGCTCCCACACGTTCCCTTCCGGGTCGCACACCATCGCCATGCGGGCGCCCGCACGGTGGTTCGCCGGCGGCATGACGACCCGACCGTCCGCCGCCTCGACCGCGGCAACGAGCGCGTCGACGTCGTCGGGCCGGTCGACGTGCAGCGCGGCGTAGCGCCAGCCGCCGGGCCGGAACCACGGCTCGACGCCGGCAACGGGATCGACCCGGTCGCTCGGGAAGAAGATCTTGAGCCGCGCCGCGCCCCGGCGGAACTTGTGGACCGACCCGACCGCGAAGTCCAGGCGGTCGATGCGCTTGAACCCCATGACGCGCGTGTAGAACGCGTCCAGCCGCGCCGGGTCGCGCCCGACGAGCCCGGCCTCGAGGGTCATGCGGAACCGGCGGTCGAGAACATGAGATGTCGACGGTAGAGTCGACCGCCGATGGAGTTCAACCTCTTCCTCCCGCAGATGCGCCTCTCGTTCGAGCAGCTGGTGACGCGGGCCCGCGCCGCGGAAGCCGCCGGCTTCGCGGGCATGACGGGGATGGACCACCTGGCACCACCGATGGCGGCCGACCAGCCGATGTTCGACGCGATCGTCACGACCACCTGGCTCGCGGCCCACACCCGGCAGATGCGCCTCGGTTCTCTCGTGCTGTGCGACGGCTTCCGCCTGCCCGCCGTCCTCGCCCGTCAGGCGGTGTCGATCGACCACGCCTCCGGCGGGCGTTTCGAGCTCGGCATCGGGTGGGGATCGACGCCCGACGAGTTCACGACCTACGGCGTCGGTCCGACCGAGCCCCGAGCGCGCGCCGAGCGCCTGCGCGAGACGCTGGAGGTCGTACGCGCGCTGTGGGCCGGCGAGATCGTCGACTACGACGGCGACCATCACCGCTTGGAGGGTGCCCGGCAGGAACCGCGGCCGCTCGGTCGGATCCCGATCGTCATCGGCGGGAAGGGGCCCAGGACGTTGGCGCTCGTCCGTGAGTTCGCCGACTGGTGGAACGTCGACATCGGCGGCCTGCGCCGGCTCGACGAACTGCGCCCACACGTCGGCGACGCTCGGGTGTCGATCCAGCAGATGGTCGCGTTGGTGCCGCGCGGCGGCGACCGTGCCGCCGTCGCGGAGCAGGCCAGGCACCGGTTCGGCTTCGCCCGACCGGTGATCGGCACCGGCGCCGAGCTGCTCGACCACTACGGGCCGCTCTCGGAGCAGGGTGTCGAGCGCGTCTACACGTGGTTCTGCGACTTCGCGCCGCCGGACACTCTCGCCGCCTTCGGCGAGGAGGTCGTGTCGCCACTCCGAGAAGAGGAAGTTCCCTGAGCGACCTCGGCGCGACGTTCGCGTCCGTCGCACTGGCCCGGGCACTGACTCGGGCACTGACTCGGGGTCGCTGACCCGGGTCGCCGCGGCCGACGCGCCGGGTGGGATTCCCGCGTCCGCGGCCGCGTCCGGACCCGAGAGCGTGAAGCGCGCGACGTGGTCGACGAGCTCCGAGGGCCGGCTGCGCCCCCACGCCGCTGCTGCGTCAGGCCGGCGCGGTGCCGTGCGGGTCGTTCAGGCCGAGCTTGGGGAACGGGCCGAAGATGCCGTGCTCGTGAAGCCCGTAGCCGACGGCGCCCGCCGCCGCGTCCGGACCCGAGAGCGTGAAGCGCGCGACGTGGTCGACCACGCCGTACCACCCCCACGTTTCGAGCTCGGCCATCGACCACGACTTGCCCTCGACGACGAGCTCCGGGCCGAGGTACATGCCGTGGCGCCAGTCGTCGCCGACGCCGTAACCGGCGCCGACCGCGATGTAGCTGTGAACGAGCGGCTCGACGCGCACCGAGACCGCACCACCGGGCGCGTGCGGGAAGCGAAGGGTCGACGGCTTCGACATCATGCGCGTGCCGGGGTCGAGCGTGTGCTCGAACTCGGGCCGGCCGAGCCACTCGGGGGATCGCGACGGGTCGGCCCAGATGCGCACGGCCTCCTCGAGGGTGCGCGTACCGTCGGGCTCCTCCTGGCAGATGTAGAGGATCGAGAAGTCGTCGAACTGCATCGGCGCGTAGTTCCACAGACCGACCATCTGACCGGTCTCGCCGCGGATGCCGGCGGGCTCGGCCTCGCCGACGGGGCGCACGCCCCACGACCGGTCCCTGGTGCCCTTCCACCGGTCGGGCGTGACGGCGAAGTGCTCCCCCGCGACCTCGAGCCCACCCGTCCAGCACCCGGTCTGGGCGAGGCGCATGGTGTCGAACAGCACCCGTCCGAACTTGCGGATGTACTGGCGCGGCTCCTCGAACGCGGGGATCGCGCCCTCCCACGAGAGGTCGAACGCGATCGCGTGCTCCGTCGGCTCGAGGACGACGCGCAGCTTCTTCAACGGCTCGACGATCTCGATGCGAAACGGCCCGACCGAGTTGTCCATCCGGTCGACCAAGGGCTTCGACGCCCGGACCACGTGGTAGCCGTCGCCGCGGCGCACGCTCGCGAACGCGTCGTGCGTACCGAGGTTCGGGTACTGGCCCATCCCCATGATGAGGAAGAGCTCGTCGGACGACCCGTGGAGGTTGAAGTAGTAGCGGTCGTAGAAGTTGCGGTCGCTCGTGCCGACGTGGCGGATGGTTTCGGCGACCTGATGGACCGGGTAGTCGTCCCACGACGTGAGCATTCGCGCCTCCTCGAGTTGGGCAGTATCGCGCCCGCAGGATCGAGCAGCCCCCGGGTTGTAGACCCTCCCCCCACGCCCGTTCAACCCTGTCCCAGCCATCCGAGCACGACCTGCAGGAACACGACGGTCGCGAGCATCCCGATCGCGGCGACACTCACCGTTGCGACGACCCGGAACCGCGGGCCGTTCACGGCGTCGCCGAGCACGCTGCGCCGGTTGGACAGCACGAGGAGAAAGCCCAGGATGACCGGGGCGATCAGGCCGTTCAGGATCTGCATCCGGAGCAGCAACTCGATGAGGTTGCCCGGCACGAGCGCGATGCCCGCGCCCAGCAGGACCTGCGCGGTGAACAGCCCCAGGAACAGACGCGCCTCGGAGAAGCGGCGTGAGACAGACCGCTCGGTGCCCACCGCTTCCGCGATCCCGTAGGACGTAGACAGGGGCACCACCGCGCCGGCGAGCGCGGACGCGCCGAGGAGCCCGACTGCGAAGAGGGCCTTCGCGCCCGCGCCGGCCACCGGTTCGAGAGCACGTGCCGCATCGGAGGCCGACGACAACGGACCATGACCACCGATCGCTGCGGCCGTCGCCACGATGATGGCGATGCTGATGACGTTGGCGAAGACCGCCCCGAAGACGGCGTCGACCCGTTCGGCCGGGTACTCCGCCGGACCAATCCCGCGATCGGCGACCGCGGCCGCCTGATACAGCTGCATGTACGGCGTCACGGTCGTGCCCACCAACGCCACGGCGAGGAAGAGGAACTGCCGATCCGCGACGAAGTGGGGCAACACGGAGTTCGACACGACCGCCGACCAATCGGGATGGCCCAGCACCGCGGCGATCGGATACGCGAAAAAGGCGAGCGAGAGGATCAGGAACAGCCGTTCCGCGTACCGGTACGAGCCGAACACCACGAGGGCCCAGATCCCCACTGCCGCGATGGGCACCGTGAGATACCTCGAGACGCCGAACAGCTCGAGCGCCGCGCCGATCCCGGCGAACTCCGACACCACGAGACCGAGGTTGGCGACGAGGAGGCAGACGACGGCGAATGCCGCGAGCCGGAGCGGGAACTGCTCACGGATCAGCGACATGAGACCCTCGCCCGTGTAGGCGCCGAGCCGCGCCGACATCTCCTGGACGACCACGAGCGCGACTGTGACGAGCACCATGCAGAACAACATGCGGTACGCGAACTGCGACCCTGCCGAGGCGTACGTGGCAATGCCGCCGGCGTCGTTGCCGGCGTTCGCGGCGATGAGGCCCGGACCGAGCAGCGCGAGCAGCCCGAGCGGTCGCCGCCGAAGCCACCCGAACAGCCGCGGGCTCCGAAGCCTGGTCGCGTTCACGCCATCCACCGCCGTCGCTCACGCGTACGGGTCAGGGCGTCGACGAGGTCGTCGGCGAGGATGCGACCGAGTGGCCGGCCGTCGGCGTCGACCACGATGACAGAGGACCCCCGGGCCTCGGTGAACGCCTCCACGACCGCGTTGACCTCGGCCGTCGGCCGGATCGTGACCGGCCACGGCGGCGCCGCCAGCGAGCCCATGGTGGCCTCCGCCGCGCCCACGAGCACCTCGAAGACGGTGATGTCGTCGATCAGGCGGCCGTGCTCGTCGACGAGGACGACTGCATCGACATCGGCCCGGTGGTCGCGTTCGGCGCGGAGGGCATCCTGGACCTCGGCAACCGTGTCGGACGGGCGAACGGTGACGAGACGGGTCGTCATCAGCCCACCGGCCGTGTCGGCCGGATATCCGAGGATGGAACGCAGCCGTGCCGCTCCTTCGTGGGGCATGACCGCGAGCAGGGCGTCGACCTCGTCGTCGCCGAGCGCCCGGAGGGCGTCGGCGGCCTCGTCGGGCTCCATCTCTCCGAGGAGCGCGACGGCTCGGTCGGCCGCTACTTCGCGGAGGAGTACGGCGAGCTCACGCTCCTCCATCTCCTCGAGCGCGTCGGCCGCCGCGGGAGGCTCGAGCGTGTCCAGCAACTCCTGGCGCTCGGAACGGCCGAGCTCCTCGAGCAGGTCCGCGAGCTCACCCGGCCGGAGTCGTCGCAGTGCCTGGTGCGTACGGCGGAGCCGCACCCGGCCGTCGGCCGTTCCGAAGGGTTGGATCGCGACCCAGTCGACGACCCGGTCGGGGATCGCGCGCCGGCGCCATCGGGCGGGACCGAGCCGGCGCAGCAGCGTCGGGAAACCGACGTCCACGCCCACCAATCGCAGGGCCCCGAGCGCGCGGGCGACGTACAGATCGGCCGCCCGTACAACGCGAACGCCGTCGACGTCGATCAACTGGTGGTCGACGACGTCGGCCATGAGCGCCACCTCGTCAGGACGGCGGACAAAGTCGCGAAGGTCGATGCGGGCCGAGAACAGGTCGACTCCGTCGCGGTCGAAGCTCGCGAGCTGGCTCATCGGCACGAACACCCGGCGGCGGCCGACGCGGGCCACCAGACCGGTGATCAGCGGGTAGTGCGCACCCTCCCAGCGGGCGACGAGATCGACCACGCGACCGATCTCCACGCCTGCCGTGTTGCGCAGCGGACTGCCCTGGAGCGCGGCGACCGAGATCAGCGAGTCGGCGACGGCGCGCTGGGTGAGGAGGCGTTGGGTTCGTTGCTCGCGCAGCTCACGAAACGGGATCGTGACCGCGAAAGGAGGACGGCGGGCCATCGCGACGCTCCTCGAGTCGGGACCGGCGCGCCTGCTGTCGAACGCCCGAGCGCGCGTCAGCCGTGCGTCGATCGGCGGGACGAGCTGAGACCATGTGAGGGACTCGGGGGTTCGTCTCTTCGCATGCGGCTCACCTCCTCCGGCTCGGGCCGACAACGAATTCTACGCCCGTTCCCCCGCCCGTCTCGGCAGGGGAACGCCTGTTCGCCATTCAGCCCGGGCCGCTGCCAGCGATCCGGATCGTGAACGACCGGTCAGCGGGTCTTCGCGCAGCGGAGAGCGGCCCCGCCGACGCGCATGAACCGGGCGTCGGCGAACGGCGTGCCGGCCACGCGGTTGCACACCATCGCAACCGCGAGGTCGGTGTCGGGATCGGCCCAGGCTCCCGAGCCGCCGTAGCCGAAGTGCCCGAAACCGTGCGGCAGGAAGCCGCGCGTCGTGCCGGCCATGTGGTAGCCGAGGCGCCACTGCATCCGGACGCCGACGACGACGTCGCGTGATCTCGTCTGCACGGTCGTGGCCTCGCGCAACGTCTCCTCGGAGAGGAAACGCTTGCCGTCGAGCACGCCACCGTTGGCCAGCGCGGCGTACATCCGTGCGAGCGAACGGGCGGTGAAGCAACCGTTGAGCGCGGGCAGCTCGGCGTCGTGCACGGCGTCCGACAGGAGCAGCCGGTCGAACTCCTCGACCATGAACGCCTCGATCGTGGGACGGAGCTTCTCGATGCGCTCGGCGCGCGCCATCAAGCCTTCGATCCGGGCGGGACCGCCGCCGAACCCCATGATCAGGTCCGCCACCCGGTGGCGGTGGTCGGGGGGCGTGCCGATGAACATGCCGTCGAGGCCGAGCGGCTCGACGATCTCACGCTGTACGGCATCGTGCACGCTGAGCCCGGTGACGCGGCGGATGACCTCGCCGACGAGGAACCCGTAGGTGATCCCGTGGTAGCCGTGGTGCACACCCGGCTCCCAGCGCGGCTCGGCCGCGGCGAGGCGGGCGGTGATGTGCTCCCAGTCGAGCATCTCGTGCGCGTTGTCGATGACGCCACGCAGGTGGTGGAGCCCGGCCGAATGGCTCAGGAGATGGCGGACCGTGATCCGCTCCTTGCCGTTGGCCTTGAACTCGGGCCAGTAGGTCGCGACCGGTTCGTCGTAGTCGACGAGGCCCTGGTCGCGGAGCCGGTGCACGGTCGTCGCCACGACCCCCTTGGTGGTCGAGAAGCTCATGGCGACGGTGTCGCGGTCCCAGGGCGCGCCGGCCGAGTCGCGGGCCCCGGCCCACGCGTCGGCCACCAGCTCGCCCCGGTGGTAGACGGCGACGGCCCCGCCCCCGCCTCCGCCCTTCTTCTTGTGGATGGTCTTGCGGAGCGTCTCGGTGACCGCACCGAAGTCTGGGAGTACGAAGCCGGAGATCATGCGCCCACGGTGCCCGACGGAAACCGGCCCGGGCAAGCGCGTCCGCATCGAGCACCCTGCTGCTGGGCGCGCGGCCAAGCGGCAGCCGGCCGCGGCCCGACGCGCGCCCCGGAGCGCTAATCCCAGTAGGTACCGGCGAGCATCTGCTCCAGCAGCGACCGGAACATCACCACGTCGTCGGGATCGTCCGGCGCGTCCTGCGTGCCGTATGCGACGCCTCGGTTGGTCGTGCGCACCGACACGATCGCGAACCGCAGCGCGGCGAACACCTCGTACCACTCGAGGTCGCGCACGGCGTGGCCGCTCATGGATTCGTAGGCTGCGACCATGTCGTCGCGCCGCATGAAGTCGGGCAGGCCGGGCAGCTCGAAGGTGTGGGCGACGTCCTGGAAGAACGCGTGCAGGAAGATCATCCACGCGAGGTCGACCTCGCGCGGGCCGACCGTCGCCATCTCCCAGTCGAGCACGGCGGCCGGCTCGAAGGCTTGCCACAGCATGTTGCCGATGCGGGCGTCGCCCCAGTCGAGCACCGGCTCGCCCTCCGATGGCCGGTGCTGCTCGAGCCACGCGAAGGTGCGCTCGATGAGCGGGTAGCTCGCGCCCTCCCGCGCCCAGTCGTAGTAGCTGCGCTGGTAGCCGAGCTGCTGGTCCATCGGGCTCGCGCCGAGCCCCGGCCGGGCGAGGAACGACAGGTCGTGGCCCGCCGGGGTGAGCTCGTGGAGCTGCACGAGCGTGCGGGCCGCACCCTCCTGCATGGTGCGGCGTTGGTCGGCCGTGGCGTCCATCACCCACCCGCCGAACACGTAGGGCGGGTTGTCGGCCGGCACGATCCCGTGGACCCGGCCCATGACGAGGAACGGCGACCCCAACCACGCCGGGTCGGGCTCGTACCACGGCGTGGTGGGGACCGGCGCGTCGCAACGGTCGGCGACCAGCCGCATGCACCGCTGCTGCGCCACCAGGTCGTATTGGGGGAACACGGGGATCACGTCGGGCGCGGGGGCGAGGCGCGCCACGTACTGCTCGGCCGTTCCCTCACGCTCGAGCGTGAACAGCACCGTCTCGCTCGACAGGCCGTTGTCGGGCACCGACACGTCGACCAGCGCGGCCGACGAGCCCTGCGAGTGCTCCACCCAACGCGCCAGACCGGCCGCGATCTCGCCGGGATCACGCCGCCAGGGCGTCTCCGTGCTCGGAACCGGCGCTGCCGTCATGGGTACCGCGACCGCTACGCGAGGGCGCGCTCGTTGACGCGGTTGAGCCGTTCGCACGCGTCGAGGTACTGCTCGACGAGCCGTTGGACGACGTCGGCGGCGCGCTCGGCCTTGTTCAGCATGCCGATCACCTGGCCGGCCGGGTTGAAGTTCACGTCGCGTGCGGCCTCCGGGTATCGGGAGCCGCGCCGCACCATGTCCATCGTGAGCATCAGCTGGAGCGGGAACGGCAACGGCGCCGGGTTCTCGGGGTTCTCCCACGCGTCGGTCCAGTCGTTGCGCAGCATGCGGCACGGCTTGCCCGTGACCGCACGCGAGCGCACGGTGTCGTGGCTCGTGGCCGTGAGGTACACCTCCTGCTGCACCGGTGTGACGTCGGCCTCCTCGACCGTGAGCCACTGCGAGCCGCTCCACACGCCCTGCGCGCCCATCGCGATCGCGGCCGCGATCTGCCGGCCGTCGCCCACACCACCGGCCGCGAGCACCGGGAGGTCGCCGACGGCGTCGATCACCTGCGGCCACAGCACGATCGACGAGATCTCGCCGCAGTGGCCACCGCCTTCGGTGCCCTGGCACACGACGAAGTCGAGCCCGGCGTTCTTGTGGTTCATCGCGTGCTTGACCGACCCGCACAGCGCGCCGACGAGCCGGCCCGTCGCCTGGATGTGCTGCACGACGTCGACCGGGGGCGTACCGAGCGCGTTGGCGATCAGCTTCACCTTGTCGTGGCGCAGGATCACGTCGACCTGCGGGCCCGCGGTGACGGCCGTGATGCCGAGCAGGTCGTGGTCGGCGCGCTCGTCGTCGGGGATCTGCGGGACGTGGTGGCTCGCGAGGACGTCCTCGCAGAAGTCGCGGTGCTCCTGCGGGATGAGCTTCTGGAGCTGGGCCTCGAGCTGGTCGGGCGTCAGGTCGGCGCCGAGCTCCTTGCCCTCGTACTTCGTCGGGATGACGATGTCGACGCCGTAGGGCTTGTCGCCGACCCGTTCGTCGATCCACGCCAGCTCCACCTCGAGCTGGTCGGGCTCGAAGGCGAGCGCGCCGAGGACCCCGAGGCCGCCGGCCTTCGAGACCTCGACGACGACGTCGCGGCAGTGCGTGAACGCGAAGATGGGGAACTCGATGCCGAGGCGGTCGCAGATCTCGGTACGCATGGGGGGCTCCTCGTATCGGAAAACGAGAACCTGTTCTAGCATCGGTCGGGTGTTGGTACAACGGCAGTTCCGTCGATAGGTGTGGTCGCGGTGAACGGACGGGGTCGCGGGCGCGAGACCATGCCCGCCTTCCGCATCACGGAGTGGGAGCGGGCGCCGGCGATGGTGGAGGCGACCGTGCCGCGCCCCGCCGCGGGCGAGGTCGTCGTGCGCGTGGCCGGCAACGGGCTGTGCCACTCCGACCTCGTGATGGCGCAGATCCCGGCGGCCGTCGGAGAGGCGATCGGCTGGCAGGTGCCGTTCACGCTCGGCCACGAGATCGCCGGATGGGTCGCACTTGCGGGCCGGGGCGTGACCGGCTGGTCGGAGGGCGACGCGGTGGCAGTGGTGTCGCCGTCGTCGTGCGGCACCTGTGAGTACTGCAGGGCCGGCCAGGAGATCGCGTGCGACCACGGCACGGTCGGGCGCGGCTACGGCCGTGACGGCGGCCTCGCCCCGTACGTCCTGATCGACGACACGCGCGCCCTGCTGCCGTTGGAACGCCTCGACCCGAAGGTCGCGGGGCCGTTGACCGACGCCGGCGCCACCTCGTGCCACGCGGTGAAGCGCGTGCTACCGAAGCTCGCGGGCGCGGGCGCGGTCGCGGTGGTGATCGGCGCGGGTGGGCTCGGCGCCTACGCCATCCAGCTCCTGCGCGCGATGAGCGACGCGCGGGTGATCGCGGTCGACGTGAACCCGGCCCGATTGGGGATCGCCCGCGAGCTCGGCGCCCACGCCACGCTTGCGGGTGTGGACGGCTCGACCACCGCCGAGCTGCTCGCCCGGACCGGCGGGCACGGCGCCCACGCCGTGCTCGACTTCGTCGGTACCGACGACACGATCGACACGTCGCTCGGCGCGGTGCGCAAGCTCGGTGCGTACGCGCTCGTCGGCGCGGGCGGCGGCAGGTTGAACCGGCCGTGGTTCGGCGCGACGAAGGAGGCCGACGTCATCTGCTTCCAGGGCAGCAACATCGCCGACGCCCGGGACGTGCTCGCCCTCGCCGAGCAGGGCCTGATCCGCAGCGAGATCGACCAGTACCCGCTCGACCGGGTCACGGATGCCTACCACGCGCTCGACGCGGGTACGTTGCGGGGCCGGGCCGTCGTCGTCCCCGGCGGCTGACTCGTCCGAAGGGAGCAACATGGGCACCATCGCCATCACCGGAGCGGCCAGCGGGATCGGTCTCGCCACCCGCACGCGGCTCGAGGCCGACGGGCACCGCGTGATCGGCGTCGACCTGCACGACGTGGAGGTCGTCGCCGACCTGTCGACGCCCGCCGGCCGGGCCGCGATGGTCGACGGCGTCACGGCCGCGTGCGCCGGCCGCCTCGACGGGCTGGTCGCGGCGGCCGGCGTCTCCAACGTCGCCCCCGAGCTCGTGACGTCGGTCAACTACTTCGGCGCGATCGCCACGCTCGACGGCCTCCGACCGCTCCTCGCCGCGACCGGCGACGCGAGCGCCGTCGCGCTGAGCTCGAACTCGGCCTCCACGCAGGAGGGCGTCCCGCTCGACCTCGTGGAGGCCTGTCTCGGCGGCGACGAGCCGGCTGCCCTCGGCGTCGCGGCCGGGCACGACCCGCTCGCGTGCTACCCGGCCACCAAGCTCGCGCTGGCGCGCTGGATTCGCCGGCACGCCGTCACGCCGGACTGGATCGGGGCCGGCGTCCGGCTCAACGCGATCGCACCGGGACTCGTGCTGACACCCATGACCGAGGACGGCATCGACTTCGTGATGAGCCTCGGCGAGATCTACCCGATCCCCGCGGCACGCGCGGCACAACCCGGCGAGATCGCCGGCTTGCTCGCGTACCTGCTGTCACCCGAAGCGGCGTTCGTGTGCGGCTCGGTCGTGTACGTCGACGGCGGGACCGACGCGGTGCTGCGCGCCGACGACTGGCCCGCGGCGCGCTGATCGGCTTCTCGTCACGCCGAGCGGGCATGCTGACGGGGTGCGGCGGATCGGCCTGCTCGCCCCGATGAAGCCCGAGCTCCGGCCGCTGGCCCGCCGGCTCGGGGCGACCTCCCGCGGCGCCCCGCCCGGTTTCGTCACCGCCCGCGCCGACCGCACCCGCTACTTCGCGACCGTCACCACCATGGGGACCGCGGCAGCCGCCGCGGCGACGGAACGTCTCCTGGCCCTGGGCGACGTCGACCACGTCGTGGTGTGCGGCATCGCCGGCGGGATCAGCCCGGACGTGCACATCGGCGACGTGCTCGTACCCGAGACCGTCCTCGACGTGCGCACCGGTGACGAGCTGGTGACCGCGCCGCTCGGGAACGCGACCCGGGCCGGGACGATCGCGACCTCCGACGAGCTGCTGTTCGCCGAAGAGATCGCGTCGCGCCTCGGCACGCGCGGCCTGCTCGCCATCGACATGGAGTCGGCGGGCGTCGGGCGGGCCTGCAACGCGCACGGCGTGCCGTGGACCGTGTTCCGCGGCGTGAGCGACCACCTGGCCGACCGAGAGGTGGACGACGCGATCTTCCGCCTCGCGAAGCCCGACGGATCGGGCAACATGGGCGCCGTGCTGAAGTTCGTCGTGACCCAACCGTCGCGCGTCCCGAGCCTGGTCCGCCTCGGGCGCGGCATGACGCTGGCGGCCGACCGCGCGGCCGAAGCCGCGCTGCGGGCGTGTGGAGAGGCGCCGTGACGCGGGCGTGGCGCGCGATCGCGCCGACACTCGCGATCACCGCGGCGGCGTTGGTACCCGCGGCCCCCGCGCTGGCGCGCAGCCCGGTGGACCCGCAGAACCGCCCCACTCCGCTGCCGGGTCAGGTCAACGGGAAGGTGCCGGCGAGCGAGCTCGTGCGGGTTACGCCGACGTGCGTCGCGGCCCGGGCCGCGGCACCCAGCCTGCACCTGCTGTTCGCACTGGCGCGCGACGAAGGCGTCGCCCTCGATGCCCAGGAGTGCTACCGCCCGCTCGACCTCCAGGTCGTGGCGCGGGCGAACGCCACCGCCAGGGGCAACGCGGCGTGCGCGGCGTCGGTCGGTCGCACGGCCACCGGGCAACCGGTGGGCACGTCCATGCACGGGTGGGGCAAGGCCGGCGACTTCGTCGACGGGGCCGGGTCGCTCACCTTCTCGTCTGCCGGTTACCGCTTCCTGAAGTCGTACGCCTGGCGGGTCGGATGGGTGCACGGCGCCTGGGCGGAGCCCGGGGGCGGTCCCTGCGCGGAACCGTGGCACTGGGAGTGGGTGGGCGACGGCGGAACGATGCACCTCGACCTGCTGCGCGGCGACGCCGTCGCGCTCGTGCCCGGCGCCCAGGCGTACGCGGTGGTCGACGGCCTCGGGGGCGTGACGACCGCGGCCGGCGGCCGTGACCTCGGCTCGATGGCGTCCGTCCCCGTCAACTGGGTGATGGTCGGCGCGGCCGCGACACCGACGCGCGACGGGTACTGGATGGTCGGGGCCGACGGCGGTGTGTTCGCGTTCGGCGACGCGCGCTTCCACGGCTCGCTCGGGGACCGGGTCCTGAACCAGCCGGTGCTCGGCCTCGCGCCGACCCCGAGCGGGGCGGGCTACTGGCTGGTGGCCGCCGACGGCGGCGTCTTCAGCTTCGGCGACGCGACGTTCCACGGCTCGACCGGCGCGCTGCGCCTCGCCCGGCCCGTGACCGCCATGGCGGCCACGCCCGACGGCGGCGGGTACTGGCTCGCGGCGTCCGACGGCGGCGTCTTCACCTTCGGGAACGCGGGGTTCCACGGCTCCCTCGGCGCCGGGCCGGCCCACGCCCCGATCACCGCCGTCGCGGCCACCCCATCCGGCAACGGGTACTGGCTCCTCGCCGCCGACGGCGGCGTCTTCAGCTTCGGGGACGCCGAGTTCCACGGCAGCGGCGCAGCGCCCTCGGCCACCTCGCCGTTCGTCGCGATCTCCGCGACCGCCACCGGCAAGGGCTACCGACTGCTCGAGGCGGACGGCGCCGTGACCGAGTTCGGGGACGCCGCCGGGGGCGCGAGTGGCAACGCGTCGGGGGTCGTTCGGCCCTGACGCCGGCGGCTCGTCGCGGGTTGAATGGTGCGCACCGCGACGAAAGCGAGTGGCCATGGCACCTGTCATCGCATGGTTCGACGAGCTGGCGAAGACCGACACCGAGATCGCCGGCGGCAAGGGCGCCAACCTCGGCGAGCTGACCCGGGCCGGGCTCCCCGTACCACCCGGGTTCGTGGTCACCGCACCCGCCTATCTGGCCGCGATGGACAACGGCGGCGTGCGCGAGGAGCTCCGCCACGCCGGAGCCGGGCTCGACGCATCCGACACGACCGCCCTGCGCGAACGGTCCGCGGAGCTCCGTGCGCTCGTGCGCAAGGCCGGCGTGCCCGACGACCTCCGCGCCGCGATCCTCGACGCCTATCACCGGCTGGGCGACAACCTCCGCGTCGCGGTGCGGTCCTCGGCCACCAGCGAGGACGCCGAGGACACCTCGTTCGCGGGCATGCACGAGACATACACGAACGTGCAGGGCGACGACGCGCTCATCGAGAAGATCGTCGACTGCTGGGCGTCGGTGTTCGGCGAGCGGGTCGTCGCGTACCGGGCATCCCGCGGCGTCGACCTCGAACCCGCCATCGCCGTGGTCGTCCAGCAGATGGCCGACTCGGACCGCTCCGGCGTCATGTTCTCGGTCGACCCCGCAAGTGGCGACCGCGATCACGTCGTGATCGAGGGGGCGTTCGGCCTGGGCGAGGTGGTGGTGGGCGGACAGGTCGAGCCGGACATGTACGTGGTCGCGAAGGAACGGCCGCGCGTGCTCGCGGCGCGCGTCGGGCACAAGCTGGTCGCGATCCGCCGCGACGCGCAGGGCGTCGAGCGGCGCGAGACCCTCGACGCCGAGGAGGCCGACCGCCGCGTGCTCACCGACGACGAAGCGCTCGGGCTCGCCGAGCTCGCGAAGCGCGTCGAGCTGCACTACGGAGAACCGCAGGACATGGAGTGGTCGATCACGCCCGACGGGACGTACGTCGTCCAGTCGCGGCCGATCACCACCCTCGAGGCCGAGGAGCTGCACGAGCCCATCCTGGCGGGCCGGGCCGCCGCACCCGGGGTGATCGCGGGGCGCGTGCGAGTGCTGCGCCGGGTGGAGGACGGGCCCACGTTGCAGCCCGGCGAGATCCTCGTGGCCCCGATGACCACGCCGGACTGGGTTCCGACCATGCGCCGGGCCGCCGCGCTGATCACGGACGGCGGCGGCATCACCTGCCACGCCGCGATCGTCAGCCGCGAGCTCCGCGTCCCGTGCATCGTCGGGACGCGCAACGCCACCACGGTGCTGCGCGACGGTGAGCTCGTCACGGTCGACGGCGCCGGCGGACGCGTGTACCTCGGAGACCAGGTCGCGGCACTCGGCGGGCAGGGCGGCGCGACCGCCGGCAGTGTGTCGGCCGGCGCGACGCGCGAGGTCGTCACCGCGGTCGCGGCACCGGAGCCGCTCGGGACGCGTCTCTACGTGAACCTCGCGATGGCCGGACGCGCCGCGGAGGTCGCGGCCCTGCCGGTCGACGGCGTGGGGCTGCTGCGCGCCGAGTTCATGATCACCGACGCCCTGGGCGGGGAGCACCCCCGGCGCCTCCTGGCCGAGGGGCGCCAGGGCGAGTTCGTGGCCAAGATGCGCGAGTCCCTGCTCCAGGTCACGCGGGCGTTCGAGCCGCGGCCGGTCGTCTACCGCACGATCGACTTCCGCACCAACGAGTTCCACAACCTCGCGGGCGGCGAGGAGTACGAGCCCGACGAGGCCAACCCGATGATCGGGTACCGCGGCTGCTACCGCTACGTGCGGGAGCCCGACCTGTTCGCACTGGAGTGCGAGCTCCTCGCGCGGGTACGCGAGGAGACGCCGAACCTCCACGTGATGATCCCGTTCGTGCGCACGCGCTGGGAGCTCGAAGCGTGTCTCGAGCTCATCGACAAGAGCCCGCTCGGCACCCAACGAGGGCTGCACCGCTGGGTGATGGCAGAGGTGCCGTCGGTGGTGTACCGGATCCCCGAGTACGCGACGCTCGGCGTCGACGGCGTGTCGATCGGATCCAACGACCTGACCCAGCTCATGCTCGGCGTGGACCGCGACTCGGAGGTCTGCGCGGACCTCTTCGACGAGTCCGACGTGGCGGTGCTCGGCGCGATCCGCGACATCGTGACCGCCGCGCGCGACGCCGGGATCACGTCGTCACTGTGCGGGCAGGCGCCGTCGACCCGGCCGGAGTTCGCCGAGCACCTCGTGCGCTTCGGGATCACGTCGGTCTCGGTGAACCCCGATGCCGTCGACCGCGCCCGGGCCGTGATCGGCGCGGCCGAGCGCCGCCTGCTCCTGGAGGCCGCGCGCCACACGACGCTCTAGGAACTGAACCGGCGCGTACACTGCGGCGATGCATCCGCGCTGCTTGGTCGCGCTCGCCGCGTTGC
Organism: Acidimicrobiia bacterium; assembly: GCA_046331155.1. Taxonomy (GTDB): domain Bacteria; phylum Actinomycetota; class Acidimicrobiia; order IMCC26256; family CAWATG01; genus JAXLRK01. Next base: position 1,242,441 of record JAXLRK010000001.1, on the reverse strand, counting down.
TGGCCGTCGCCGGTCTGGGCGTCGGGATGAGCGCGGCGACCGCCGCGGACCCGGGCGCCCCCGACTACTCGCAGCCCGCGAACTGGCTGTGCCGGCCCGGGCTCGCCGACGACGCGTGCTCCACGAACCTCGACACCACCGTGGTACGACCCGACGGGACGACGAGCGTCGAGAAGTTCGCCCCCACCCGCAACCCTCGGTTCGACTGCTTCTACGTGTACCCGACGGTCAGCGGGGACGCGAGCGCGAACTCCGACCTCGTGCCCGGGCCCGAGGAACGCGCCGCGGTCGCGAACCAGTTCGCGCGGCTCGGCTCCCAGTGCCTGCTGTATGCGCCCATGTACCGTCAGATGACGCTGGCATCGCTGTTCGGCCGGCTCGCGACGGGTACGAACGCGGCGAAGGGCTACACGCCGATGGACCTCGCGTACCGCGACGTCGTCGACGCGTGGAACTACTACCTCGCCCACGACAACCGCGGCCGGGGCGTCGTGCTCATCGGCCACTCGCAAGGCTCCCGGCACCTCGACGCGTTGATCAAGGACCACATCGACGGCAACCCGTCGGTGCGATCACGCGTGATCGGGGCCTACCTCCTCGGCTGGGGCGTGGCCGTCCCCTCCGGCAAGGACGTCGGCGGCGACTTCGCGCACGTCCCGCGGTGCCGTCGCACCCGGCAGACCGGTTGCGTCGTCGCGTACTCGACCTTCCGGTCGACCGCGCCGCCGCCCCAGGGCAGCTACTTCGGGCGATCGCTGAGCAGCAACAGCCCGGTGGCCTGCGTGAACCCGGCCGCGCCCGGCGGTGGCCCGGCGCCGATGCGGGGATACCTCGCCACCTCGACCGTCCGCTGGGCCCGACCCCTGCGCCATCCGACGGTCGACACGCCGTTCGTGCGCGCGCCCGGTCTGCTGCGCGGCGAGTGCGTGACGAAGAACGGCTTCACCTACCTCGAGCTCACCGTACCGGCCACACCGGGCGGGCCGATCCGCGACATCGGCGGCGATCTCACGCCCCAGTGGGGCCTGCACCTCGTCGACGTGAACGTCGCGATGGGCGACATCGTGCGCATGGTCCGGGCCCAGGGCCGCGCGTACCTGGCGCGCCACGCCCGCTGACCGTGCCGGGCCGCCTCAGTGCAGTTCGCGCTCGAAGAACGCGATCGTCTCGTCGATCACGTGCGGACGCGCGCTGTCGCCGTGCCCGATGCCCGGGATCTCCCTCAACTCTGCCGTGATGCCGTGGGCGCGCAGCGCGTCGGCCATGCGCCTGCTCTGGTCGAACGGTACGAAGTCGTCGTGGAACGCGGCGAGGAACATCGGCGGGGTGGAAGCACGCACGAAGGTGATCGGCGACGCGGCCCGGTAGCGGCTCGGGCACTTCGAGAGCGTGCACCCGAGGTACTCGGTGAAGACCGCGGGCGTGGCGACGCCGATGCACGTCGTGACGCCCGCGCAGCCGACCGGCGGATCGTTCGGGTGCGACCGGCCGTCGGGCGGCGCCAGGACCGTGAGGTCGGAGAGACCGGACCACGACGAGACCGCCTTGACGGGCGGGAGCGTGGTGGACCCGGTCCCGGTGGCGCCGACCATCATGGCGAGGTTGCCACCCGCCGAGGGACCGTGGACGCCGACCCGGGCGGGATCGATCCCGAGCTCCGACGCGTGCTCCTGCGCCCAGCGAACCGCGGCGCGCGAGTCGTCGACCTCCGCCGGGAACCGTTGGCCGGCCGGCGGCAGCGAGTAGTCGGCCGCGATCGCGACGAATCCGGCCCGGGCGAACGCGCGTGCCGTCTCGGCGACGTCGGACTTCGTCCCCTGGCGCCACCCGCCTCCGTGCAGCAGGACGATGGCGGCAAGCCGGTCGGCCGAGCCCGGGTCGTGGTCGGACGGCGAGTACACGTCGAGCAGGAGCGGGAAGGGACCGGCGGTGCCGTAGCGCACGTCGTGACGGACCCGCACCGGGTCGTCGCCGCATGCGGCGCAGACCGTGAGCAGGAGCACCACGACCAGGGACCACCCGCCCCATCGCCGAGCCTGCGACACGGACCACCCTTCTCGTTCCGGCCTTCGCGCCGACCTTCTCGTCGCACGCTAGCCCCGGGCGCGGCGGTCGACGCCTCGCCCCCGACGTTGCGCATCCACCGGGCCACTGGACAGGTGTCGTACGCTCTCCGGGATGGTTCGGCGGGGGCGGCAGGGCTAGGTCGTCATGTTCGGGCGGCGTCGGGGGGCGCAGGCCGGAACGATCGAATCGCTGCGCGCCGAGATGCGCTCCGCCCACCGCGAGCTCCGCACATTGGTCGCCGACACCGTCTCCACCGTCGAGGGCTCGTTCCGGGTCGCGGTCGAGAGCCAGGAGCGGGCCGCGTCGGCCGTCGTCGCCGCGGTGGACTCGATGCGTGCCGACCTCGGCGCCCGGGACCTCGAGCTGGGGAACGCGCTGCGGCGCGTGGTCGAGGCCTGCGACACGCTCGTCGAGCGCGTGCGCGCCGACGCGGCCGAGCGCAGCGCGCTCGTGGACGCGGTCGTCCGCCTCGCGGTCGGCACCTCGAAGGCGATCGGCGTCGGGCCGGACGGCACGGCCGGCGCATCGGGCGGCGCATCGACCGGCGACGCGGTCATCGGTGGCAGCGTGATCCCACCCGCCGCCGCCGACGGGGAGCCGGGCCCGGAAATCCGGCTCCGCGACGGCCCGGTCGACGACGGGCCGCTGCGGGCGCGGTTGGGCGTGCAGTGCCGCTTCGGCCACCGTTGGGTGGACGGCTTCGAGATCCTCGAGGTGGTCCAGCACGAGGACGGCCTGCGGTGCACGGTCCGGCGACTCGCCGACGGCTACGTGCTGCCGACGCTGTTCGGGCCCGAGGACATCCGCCCGTCGCTCGCAGCCGGGCAGCGACGCCCGCTCGTGCTGCACGCACCGCCGCGGCGAGTGTCGGGGATGTTGTAGCCCGCCCCTCAGCCGCCACGATCATTCGGCCACTCTCATTCGGGAAGGCAGCACTTCGGGTTCTGGGGCAGGCCGGCGAACCGCGCGCTCAGCTCCCCGAGCTGGGAGACGAGCAGCGCGTTCGCCTCGACGAACTGGGCCGGCACCGCGACCTTCGGGCCGCCGATCCCGTCGGGATGATGCGCGAGCGGCGGGGTGGTCACCGGTTGGCCGACGGTGCGGCCCACCCACCGCCGGTCGAGCCGGACGGGGACCTGGCGGGACCTCGGGACCCGGGCGAGGTCGAAGCGACCGATCCAGGTGCGGCCGCCCCGGAACGCGGTCTCGGTCCACAGCACCCGGGTACCACCGGGGTCGAAGTAGAACTCCGGGATCACCTGGTCGTGGTCGGTGAGGCGCCGGATGGCCCGGGTGGCGAGGTCGAGCTGGTAGAGGTCGCTGCGGAAGCGCGGGTCGCTGATCACGTCGAAGAACAGCGGTCCGAACACCTCGTTCTGCTGCGGCGCGAGGAAGCCGGTGGCCTGGGCCGCGGTCACGACGGACTGGATCCACGTCGGCGTGCCCCGTGACGACATGAACAGCACGTTGCGCATGTCGGGCGTGAAGACGGCCTGCTCGTCCCAGCCGGGATGCCCGTCGGTGAGCTGCTCGGCGACGGGGTGGTCGAATGACGCGCCGTTCCCGCGGAGCCGTAGGAAGTACAGCTCGGCGTTCATCCACCCGGCCTTGGCGTCGGCGCCGGCGAACGACGTGTAGAGCAGCCCCGAACCATCGGGCGCCCACACCTGCGTCTCGTACGCGGTGTTGCCCGCCGGGGCAACGGTGCGCACGTTCGCGAGCTTCGGCGCGCCACCGGCACCGGTGACGACGTCGGCGACGAGGATCGTCCACTGCGCGCCTCCCTCGGCGAGCGGAAGGAAGTTCTCGTGCGTCCACGCGATGCGCCGGCCGTCGGGCGACCAGGCCGGGTGGTAGTTGTCGTACACCGGCCCGGCCGACTCGAACGAGTCGCCCGGCGCGGTGAGACGCGTCACGTGCGACCCGTCGGGGCGCATCACGTAGAGGTCGGTGCCGTAGCCACCGAGGCCGGGCGCGCCGAGCGCGATCGACTGGCCGCGCCACGACCCGAACAGGATCCAGTCGCCCTGCGGGCGCATCAACGGGAAGCCGTTGGGCCCGGGTTGCCCGCAGGACAGGCAGCGCATCGCGGAGCCATCGAGCCTCGACAGGTAGATCTGCTCGACGCCGGTGGCGGTGTCGACCGCGGCCGAGAGCACCCGGCCGTCCGGTGTCCACGACGGGTCCTGCCCGAAGGTGAAGGAGTTCTGCCGGGCCGTGAACGGCGCGTTGAAGTACGGATTGACGCGTGCGCCGCCGGCCCCGGCACCCGAACCGGCACCCGAACCGGCGGTGGCCGGGGCCGCCGTCACCGCGCCGGCCGACGCCACGACCGTGGCCGACGCGACCACGAGGGCCGCGAACCGCTTCCTGCCTCGGCGCATCCCCCATCCTCTCATGCCCGCGGGCGCGCGCGGTCGATGGGAGGCAGTCAGGGAGTTTGTCCGGGTCCGAGGGCTTCAGGGCAAAGGCGCATCAGCCGATGGAGACAGTGATGTGGTCGAGGACCGAACCGGTACGGGCGAGGGCGTGGACCGCGCTCGCCGTCGTGGCGGGCTTCGCCGCGCTCACCTGGCAGGTGCGCCGGGCGTCGGCGGGTGTGCCGCTCTGGCTGTGCGTCCCCTTCGTGGTCGCCGAGCTGTGGGCGTTCGCGTTCTTCGGTCTCCTCGCGTTCGCGTGCCAGCCCGCGCGGCGAACGCCCCGCGGTGCCGGCGCGACCGGACCGGTCACGATCGTCGTGGACTCGGCCGGGCGGACGCTCGAGGAGCTGCACGCGACGCTCGTCGCGTGCCGTGCGCTCCACGGCGAGCACGACACGGTCGTGATCGACGACCGGCAGCGCGACGACATGAACGTGTTCGCCATGCGCAACCGGGCGCGGTACGAGCTCGTCGACGCGGACCTCGACCACCCGGGGCGGCTCGACCTCGCGCTCGGCCGCGTCACCACGCCGTTCTTCGCGGTCGTCTCGGCCGGGCATGTCCCGCTGCCGGACTTCCTCGACCGGTGCCTCGCCACGTTCGACGGCGAGTCCGACGCCGTCGCGCAGGCGCCGATCGTGCGGGGTGAGACCGATGCACGAGTGGGGCTGTCGCGCGGTGGTGTCCGTCGTCCGCTGGCGACCGCGACGGTTCCCTCGCTCGGTGCCCGGGGCGTCGCGCTGTGGAGCGGCTCCGCCGCCGTCATCCGCACCGACGCGATGCGCCGAGCCGGAGGCTTCCGCGCGGACCCCATCCGCACGACGCTCGCCTTGTTCCGGGCCGGCTACCGCATCGGTGCGATCGACACGCCCGTGCACGCGGTGTCCCGCGACCTGGCGCTGACAACCGCCAAACGCGCGACCCGTGCGCGCAGCGCCCTGTCCGTCCTGTCGTCGCGCGACAACCCGTTGTGGGCTCGCGGGCTCGCGCCCGCCCAGCGCCTCGCCGCGCTCGGTGCGATCATGCGCTTCACGGCGGGCCCGCACGTCGCGCTCGGCTTGGCGGTGCTCGTCGCGACGTTGCTCTCCGGTCGCCTCCCCATGAACGCGGCGCTGGGGCCGGCCCTGGCCGCGTGGGCGCTCGCCTGGCTCCTCCAGGCCGCCGCGTTGCGCGTGCTCGGCCGGGGTGCGTTCCACGGTCTCGACCGCCTGCGGGCCGGGTTCCGCACCGTCGGCTCCGACTGCCGCGCCGCCGCGTCGGCGTTCCTGCGCGTGCCGCTCGATCGGGGCACCCGGCGGGTCGAGGCGGTCCGAGGTTGGAGCGACACCGTCTCGGTGCTCCGCGGGCTCACCGGGATGCTCGTCACGCTCGACGTCGTGCTTCTCGCCCGCTTCACGAGCGACGTGTTCGGCCTCGGGCTCCCCCGCTTCCCCGGCTACCAGCGGTACCCCGCGCTCGTGGTCGCGGCGATCGCCGTCGCCGTCGCCGTCGACACGGTCCAGCTCGCCGCCCACCGGCAGGTTCGAGCTCGCCGCGTGAAGCTCGACGTCGACATCTTCTTCCAGTCCCATCTCCCGCCGGCGCGCGTCACGGACCTGTCGACAACGGGCGTCGGGATCCTGTTCCGCACCGAGAACCTCACCGAGCAACCGCTCGCCGGCGACCCGATCGGCTTCGAGCTGGGCCTCCCCACGTTGGCCGGCGACCGGGAGCGGGTGGCGTTCCTCGGCACCGTCCGATCGGTCTCCCCCGCCGGCGACGACCTCGTACGCCTCGGCGTGGAGTTCGACGCCTTCTCCCCCACCGAGCTCGACCACGTCGTCGAGTTCTGCCACGTGACCCATCCGTGGCGGACGCGCCTCGGCGTCGCGCCCCTCGACGACGACGGTCCACCGGTCACGATCCCGGACGACCGCTCCGGCGAGCAACGCCGGCGCCGGCCCGTCCTGAAGCTGGCCAACGGCCTCGCGGCCGGAGTCATCGCGATCTCCATGGCACCCCTCGCCGCGTTCGCCGCGGGAACGGGAACCCTCCAACTCCACGTCCGCAACGGGCTCGGTAACCCGGTCGGCGCCCAGTGCGTCTACGCGCCGGCCGACGGAACCAGCTCGCAGGCCACCACCGACGGCAGCGGCAACGCGACCGTCGCCCTCGATCCGGGCAGCTACAAGATCCGGGTCGTCGACTGCTCCGGCGACGACACCTACGCCACCCAGTACGTCCACGGCTCGCCCGACCTCGCGGGCGCGCAGACCTTCACCGTCACCGAGGGCGCCACCACCACGGTGACCGTCACGATGAACCTCGCGGGCGGCGGAAGCGGGACCTGCCCGAGCTGACCCGGCGCGGACGACCACGTCCTGATCCGGGCCGGACCTTCGGCACTGGCAGGCCCGACCCGCCGGCCCGCACACTCGCGGCGTGACACCCGTCTCCCCGCGTGTCGTCGAGACCCACGTCTCGTACGTGTTCCTCTTCGGCGACCGCGCCGTGAAGCTCAAGAAGCCGGCCCGCTTCGAGTTCGTCGACCTGTCGACGGTCGACTTGCGCCGGATCGCGTGCCGGCGTGAGGTGGAGCTGAATCGACGGCTCGCGCCGGACGTGTACCTCGGGACGTTCGCAGTGGTCGACGACTCGGGCGAGGCGATCGACCACCTCGTCGTCATGCGCCGCATGCCGGACGAGAGGCGCCTCTCCGCCCTCGTGCGCGCCGGCGCCGTGTCGACCGACGAGATCCACGACCTCGCGCGCGTCATCGCCGCGTTCCACGAACGCGCCGGCCGTTCGCCCGAGATCGACGCGGTCGGCCGGGCCACGGCCCTGCGCGCCCGGTGGGAGGCGGGGTTCCACGAGGTGCACCCGTTCGTCGGAGGAATACTCGACGAAGCCGTCGAATCGGAGATCGAGACGCTCGCCGACCGCTACCTCGCCGGTCGCGAGGCCCTGTTCGACGAACGCATCGCGCACGGCGCGATCCGCGACGGCCACGGCGACCTGCTGGCCGACGACGTGTTCCTCCTCGACGACGGCCCGCGCGTGCTCGACTGCCTCGAGTTCGACGACGCGCTGCGCTACGGGGATGTCCTGGCCGACGTCGGATTCCTGGCCATGGACCTCGAACGGCTCGGCGCGCCGGAGCTCGCGTCCGAGTTCCTCGCCCACTACCGGGAGCTCACCGCGGCCACCTGGCCCCGGTCGCTCGCGCACCACTTCGTCGCGTTCCGGGCGCACATCCGCGCCAAGGTGGCGTGCTTCCGGCACGTCCAAGGCGATCCGGACGCCGCCGTCGAGGCCCGCCGCCTGCTCGAGTTGTGCCTCGACCACCTGCGTGCCGCGCGCGTCCGTCTGGTACTCGTCGGCGGTGCACCGGGCACGGGCAAGACGACCGCGGCGCGCGGCGTGGCCGAGCGTCTCGGGTGGGCGCTGCTGCGCTCCGACGTCGTCCGCAAGGAGCTTGCCGGGCTCGCGCCGGAGTCCCACGCCCCTGCTCCGCTCGACGAGGGCATCTACGGCGAAGCGGTCACCGAGCGCGTGTACACGACCCTGCTCGACGAGTCGGAGATGCTGCTGCGACACGGCGAGCCGGTCGTGCTGGACGCAACCTGGGCGTCCGCCGCGACGCGCACCCGGGCCCGTGAGCTCGCAGCGCGGACGGCGAGCGAGCTCGTCGAGATCCGTTGCGTGCTCGACCCCGGGATCGTGGCGCAGCGGGTCGGGGCGCGGGCCCGGTCCGGCCACGACGCGTCGGACGCGACCCCGGAGCTCGCCGCGCAGCTCGCGCTGCGGTTCGAGGCGTGGCCGGAGGCGGCCGTCGTCGACACCGACGCGCCCGGGGCCCGGGTCGTCGGCCGGGTCGTGGCCCAGATCGTCGGCGACGTCGCCGATCGGGAGTACGAGCATGAGTGAGCGGGGGGAGAACTACTTGGCTGTCACACCCCCGTCGTATGATACGAACATATGTTCGACACCACGGACGGTCACGCACCCCGACCAGAAGGTCCGCCGCCCGAAGCAGCCCGCGTCCTCGAGCTCCTCGCGGCCCGCGAACAGCTCGAGGCCGACCTGCTCGGCGCGTTCGGGAACTGCCTGGCGGCCCGGGCCTGGGAAGGCGACGGCGCCCTCAGCCCGGTCGCCTGGCTCGTGCACAGAGGCGAGCTCTTACGCGGCGACGCGATCCGCCTCGTCCGCTCGGCGCAGCTGTGCCGGGACCACCAACCGATCGGGTCATCACTGGCGGCCGGCCGGATCCGCACCGACCACGTCCGCACCCTCGCCCGCGTGCAACACCACCGAAAGAAACTCTTCGCCGACCACGTCGACACCCTCGTCGACGCCGCCGAATCCGTCGACACCACCAGCTTCGAAACCGTCGCGCGCCGCTGGGCCGCCTACGCCGACGACCAGACCGACACCCGCAACGAACCCCCCGAATCGTGGCTCGACGCCGCCACCACCCTCAACGGCTCCGTCCGCCTCGCCGGACACCTCGACCCCGAAGGCGGCGCCGCCGTCCTCGCCGCCCTCGCCGCACTCGAAACCCCACCCCGCCCCGGCGACCCTCGCCCGGCCAGCGCCCGGCGCGCCGACGCGCTCGTCGCCCTCGCCCGCGGCGCCACCACCACTGCCCACCTCGACGTCCACGTCGACCTCGCCACCCTCGCCGGCCTCCAACCCGACGAAGCGCCAGGCGACCTCACCGCGTACCGCCACGACCTCGACCGCATCGGACCCGTCCGCCCCAGCACCATCCGCCGACTCGCCTGCGACGCCATCCTCAACCGCCTCGGCATCCACCGCGACCACCCCGAACTCATCGACCTCGGCCACATCGATCTCGGGCGCCGATCCCGCGTCATCTCCCCCAAGCTGCGCCGCGCCCTCATCGCCCGCGACGGCGGCTGCTCCATCGCCGGCTGCGACCGACCCCACCACTGGTGCGACGCCCACCACATCGTCCACTGGGCCGACGGCGGCAACACGGACCTCGAGAACCTGGTGCTCCTCTGCAGAAGACACCACACCCAAGTCCACGAACACCACGGACACCTCGTCCGCGGCCCCGACGGCTACGTCATCGAACCACCATGAACCCGCCGAGCAGCGAGCGTGGCCGGCCGGCCCGGCGCCGCAGGCGCCAGGAGGTAAAGGCGTGAGTGACACGAGGATCTTCCGCGACCGCGCCGACGCGGGGCGGGCGCTCGCCGCCCGGCTCGAGACACTGCGCGACGAACACCCGATCGTGCTCGGGCTCCCGCGAGGCGGCGTTCCCGTCGCGGCCGAGGTCGCGGCCGCGCTCGACGCGCCGCTCGACGTGATCATCGTCCGAAAGCTCGGTGTCCCGTCACAGCCGGAGCTCGGCATGGGCGCGATCGGCGAGGAAGGCGTGCGCGTCCTCAACGAGCGCATCGTGGCGCAGGCGGGGGTCTCGCCACGGCAACTCGCCGACGTCGAGGCGCGCGAACACGCCGAGGCGCTCCGCCGGGCGCAGGCCTTCCGGCGCGGGCACCCGATGATCGAGCTGCGTGACCGGACCGTCGTGATCGTCGACGACGGCCTGGCGACGGGCGGCACCGCGCGCGCCGCGATCGCCGTGGCTCGCGCCCACGGCGCCGGCCGCGTGGTCCTCGCAGTGCCCGTGGCGCCGCCGGACACGGCCGACGCCCTGGCGAAGGATGCAGACGAGGTCGTGGCGCTGGAGATGCCCGGGCACTTCTTCGCCATCGGCCAGTGGTACCGGGACTTCACCCAGACCCGCGACGACGAGGTGATCGCGCTGCTCGACGAGGCCCGCGCCCGCCACGTGAGGGGCGGCGCCGACGGCGGCGCGACCGAACGTGAGCTGGAGATCCCGATCGATGTTGCCGGCCACCTGGCCGGCACGTTGAGGGTCCCCGACGCCGCGGTCGGGCTCGTGGTCTTCGCGCACGGCAGTGGCAGTAGCCGTCACAGCCCCCGCAACGTCTGGGCGGCCGAGCGCCTGCACGACGCGGGGATCGCCACGTTGCTCTTCGACCTCCTCACCGAGCGCGAGGCCTTCGACCGCGCCAACGTGTTCGACATCGGGTTGCTCGCCGAGCGGCTCATCGCCGCCACCCGGCGCGTCGTCGGGGAGCCCGAGGTGTCCTCGATCCCCGTCGGCTACTTCGGGGCCAGCACCGGCGCCGGCGCGGCGCTCTGGGCTGCGGCCGTCGAGGGTGGCCCACCGGTCGCGGCGGTGGTGTCGCGCGGCGGGCGCCCCGATTTGGCCGGGCCGATGCTCCCGCTGGTGACCGCACCGACGCTGCTGATCGTCGGCGGGTACGACGACGTCGTGCTGGAGCTCAACCGCGAGGCTGCCTCACACCTCCGTTGCGAGCACCGACTCGAGGTGGTGCCGGGCGCAACGCACTTGTTCGAGGAACCCGGGACGCTGGCGCAGGCCGCGCGGCTCGCACGCGACTGGTTCGTCACCCGGTTCCGGCCTTCTCGAACTTGACGAGGAACTCGAGGGTGCCGTGGTCCTCGGTCTGCGCGGGGCCACCGCTCGGATTGCCGATCCCGTAGTCCGCGAACGTGACCGGGATCGAGCCCGCGGCTTCGATCGTGCTCCCACTGCGCCGCGCGTCGATTGTGAACGTCACGGTCTTCGTCGTGCCCTTCAGCGTGAGGTCTCCGGTGGCGGGCACGCTGATCTTCTCGAGGTCCTTCGGGATGTTCGTGAGCTCGATCGGCTTCGTCAACACGAACTTCGCCGTCGGGTAGGTCGCGGTGTCCATGATCCGGCCCTGGAACTGGTCGTCCCGGCGGCTCTCGGAGCTGGTGACCTTGGTCAGGTCGGCGGTGAAGGAAGCGCTCGGTACCGTGGTGCCGGCCAGCGTGAGCTCACCGGTGACCGCGTTCGTGCGGCCGACCGCCGTGGACGACTGCCCGAACAGGAGCTCGTTCACCCGGTACCCGACGGTGCTGCCGGCGGCGACCTTCCACGTGCCGTCGAGCGACGTCACCCGGGCGGCGCTCGTGCCGGAGCCGCCAGTGGCGGCCGTCGAGCTCGTGCCGGTCGGCAGACCGAGCTTCTTCGGGGGGTCGGCCTGGATGAAGTGGATGTAGACGAACGGGCCGACGACGACCGCGAGGACGATCAGGACCGGGATCCCGATCAGGTACGTACGCGGCCGGCGGAAGAACGAGTTCTGAGTCATGGGCAGATCCTGGCACGGCTCCCTGTGATTTCCCTGAGATCTGCGCGGTCGTCCCGGCCGGTGCGGGGAGGCACACCGGCCGGGACGGTGCCGCGACGGGGAGTTGCGTGACGTCGATCAGGCCGCGCCCCCGCTCTGCTGAGCCTGGGCGTTCGGGGCGGCGCCGTCCGGGCCGCGGCCCGCCGGATGGTTGCCGAAGCCGTTCTCGGTCGCGGTCGCCTTGAAGTCCGCGCTCACCTTCACCGTGACGTCGGTGCCGTCGGACTTCTCGAGGTGGGCCTCGTACGGCGAGCCGGCCGAGTCGGTCTCCACGCGGATGACCGTGGCGCCGGGTACGGCTGCGAGGGCGGCGGCCTTCACCTGGTCGGCGGTCGTTCCCGTGAGCAGCGTCTCACCGGGCCCGTTCGTCATCTGCTCGGGGTTCACCGCGCCGTTGGGGGCCGAGGGCGTGGCGTTGCCGGCCGACGAGTTGGTCGACGACCCGCCGGTCGCCGCGGCCGCGATGCCCGCGGCGCCGATGGCCACGCCGACGGGGATTGCCGCGGTGACGAGCCACCGGCGCACCCGTTGCTGGTTCGGTTCCATGGTCTCCTCCTTGGGGTTGGGGACCTCGGAGGGAGGCTTCCGAGGCACCGTCAGCATCGAGGGCCCGCGCAAGAGCCGCCCAAGAGCTCTGTAAGGTCTGCCCGAGAATGCGGAACGCCTCGGACCCGACCCGTAGGAGCCCCTGTGGATCTCGGCCTCGCCGCCGACGGTGCGTGCGTCACGGTCGTCGCCCGCGGGCGAGCCGCCCTCGACGAGGTCCGTGAGCGCTGGGGCTGGTTGAACGTTCTCGTGAACACCGTGTCGCCGGGTTCCTTCCTCTCCGCCGGAATGCACCACTACCTCGAGTCGCTGCCGCCGGAACGCGGCGTCGATCCCGACAGCCTCGAGGACGCGAGATGTGTCATCGCCGAGGATTTCGGCCATCCCGCGCACCTTCCCCGCGCCCCGCGATGACGACCGGCGACGCCGCCGCTCTCGGCGAGATCCCCGCGCCCGTCGCGGCCGGCGCGACCGCGGCCGAGGTGCAGGCCCGCATCGGCGTGGGCTCCGGCGGGTTGTCGGCGCGCGAGGTCGCGCAGCGCAGAGAGCAGTTCGGCGAGAACGTGCTCGCTATCCATCGCGTCCGGGCCTGGGAGGTGTTGCAGCGCCAGCTCCGCAGCGCGTTGCTCTTCCTGCTCGTCGTCACCGCCGCGATCTCGTTCTTCCTCGGCGACCGGACCGACGCGTTGATCATCGGCGCCATCCTCGTCGTGTCGATCGGTCTCGGCTTCGCGAACGAATACCGCGCCGAGCTCGCGGCCCAGGCCCTGCACACCCAGATCCGCCACCAGGTCGTCGTACGGCGCGACGATCGATCCTCCACCGTCGACGTCGTCGAGCTCGTCCCCGGCGATCGCGTCCGCCTCGTGATGGGAACGATCGTCCCCGCCGACCTCCGGCTGGTGGCGGTCGACGAGCTCGAGTGCGACGAGTCCGTGCTCACCGGCGAATCGATCCCCGCCGAGAAGTCGACCGAACCCGTCCCGGCCGGCTCGGCGCTCGCCGACCTCACGTCGTGCGCGTTCATGGGCACGGTCGTCCACGCCGGCTCGGGCGAGGGCGTCGTGATCGCCACCGGCCCGCGGACCGAGTTCGGCCGCATCGCGATCGGGCTCGGCGAACGCCAGGAGGAGACCGAGTTCCAGGCCGGCCTCCGCCACTTCTCGGTGCTGCTCGTGCAGGTCGCGGCCGTGCTCACCACGTCGATCTTCGTCGTCAACGTGCTGCTCAGCCGCCCGGTCCTCGAGTCGCTGCTGTTCTCGCTCGCCATCGCCGTCGGCATCACACCGCAACTCCTTCCCGCCGTCGTCACCACGTGCCTCGCGACGGGTTCGCGGCGGCTCGCGGCGAAGCAGGTGCTCGTCAAGCGGTTGGTGTGCATCGAGGACCTCGGCGACGTCGAGATCCTGCTCACCGACAAGACCGGGACCCTCACCGAGGGCCACATCAGCTTCGAGCGCGCCCTCGACGCCTGCGGCGCACCGGCCGACGAGGCTCTCCGGTTGGGGCTCCTGTGCAACGAGGCCACCGTCGAAGGCGGCACCGCCGTCGGCGGGAACCCGCTCGACGTCGCGCTCTGGGAGTCGCCCGAGGCACGTGGACTCTCCTCCACCGCGGCGGCCGCCACCCGGATCGCGACGGCACCGTTCGACCACGCCCGGCGCATGGTCTCCGTGCTCGTCGACGACGGTCCCAACGGGCGCCGCCTGATCACGAAAGGCGCGCCCGAGAGCGTGATCGATCGCTGCACCTCGGTCGACCCGGGCGCACCCGCCGTGCTCGAGCGCGAGTTCGCGCAGGGCAGTCGCGTCGTCGCCATCGCGACCCGCGATGCCGCCGGGCTCACGGCGGTCAGCCCGGCGGACGAGCACGACCTGACGCTCGCCGGCTTCCTCGTGTTCCTCGACCGACCGAAGCTCGATGCCGCCGAATCGCTGCGCAGGCTCGCCGGCCTCGGGATCACGGTCAAGGTCGTCACCGGCGACAACGCGGTCGTCGCCGAGACCGTCTGCCGTGAGCTCGGTCTCGATGTGCATGGCTCAATGACCGGGACCGAGATCGAGGCCCTCGACGACGCCGCGCTGCGCGAACGGGTCGCCACGACCACGGTGTTCGCCCGCGTGAGCCCCGAGCAGAAGGCGCGCCTCATCCGCGCCCACCGCGCTCCCGAGCGCGACGTCGCGTACATGGGCGACGGGGTGAACGACGCCGTCGCACTGCACACCGCCGACGTCGGCGTCTCGGTCGATTCCGCGACCGACGTGGCCAAGGATGCGGCCGACATCGTGCTGCTCCGGAAGGACCTGGGTGTGCTCGCCGACGGCGTGGCCGAGGGTCGCCGCACGTTCGCCAACACGATCAAGTACGTGCTGATGGGCACCTCGTCGAACTTCGGGAACATGTTCAGCGCCGCCGTGGCGTCGACGTTCCTGTCCTTCCTCCCGATGCTCCCGGGCCAGATCCTGTTGAACAACCTGCTCTACGACACGAGCCAGATGGCGATCCCGAGCGACACCGTCGATCCCGAGAGGGTCGCCCGACCCTCTCACTGGGACTTGAAGTTCATCCGCCGGTTCATGCTCATCTTCGGGCCGATCAGCTCCCTGTTCGACTTCGCGACCTTCGCCCTGATGCTCCGGGTCTTCGACGCGAGCCCACCGCTCTTCCGCTCCGGTTGGTTCGTCGAATCGCTCGCCACCCAGACGCTGGTGGTGTTCGTGATCCGGACCCGCCGCATCCCGTTCTGGACCAGCCGGCCGAGCCGTCTGCTGACCATCGCCGTGTTCACCGTCATCACGATCGGTGCGTTGCTCCCCTTCTCGCCGTTCGCGGCCGACCTCGGATTCGAGGCGCTGCCCGCGGACTTCTTCGTCGCGCTCGCCGGGATGGTCGTGCTCTACCTCACGTTCGTCGAGCTCGCCAAGCGGCGCTTCTTCGAGCGGGTGCCGGGCCCGGCGCGTCGCGAGCCCACGGCCCACGGTCGCCGCCGTATCCGGCTCCGCCGCCGCGCCGCCCGTTGGGTCCGGCACCGCCCCGTGTGATCAGAGCGTGCGGGCGCTCCGCGCGATCCGGGGGCCGAGCCAGCCGGTGATCTCGAGGGCGGTGTCGTTGGTGAAGTGGACGCCGTCGGGCCGTAGCCGGTGGTCGTCGGTGCGACCGCCCAGGTACGCCGCGAGGTCCACGACGCCCACGTGCCGGCGGGACGCGGCGACCTCGCGCTGGATCGCGTTCCACCGCGCCATTCGAGCCGGGTCCGACTCGGGGAACGGACTGGGCGGTGACTGCCCGTCGACCCGGCCCGACTCGATGGGCGGGCTCGTTACGAGCACCACCCGGCGGGCGCCGTTGGCGAGGAGCGTGTCGACCGCCTCGCCCAGCTTCGCGACCAGCGCCGCGTCCACCGCCGGATCGCCGATGGCGCGGAACCGCGCGTCGCCCGGGAGCCGGATGTCGGTGACCTCCCACGGCCCGAGCATGACGACCGCCAGGTCGGGGCGGCTCGCCGCCACGGCGCGTCGCCAATTGCCGATCCATCCACGGCACTGCGGGTCATAGGGCGCCGGCCCGCCGCGGTACAACCGGTCGTACTCGAGTACGCCGCAACCCAGGTGCGGCCAACCTTCGACCGGCACCAGCGCCTGCTTGTGCGCGTCGGTCCACCGGGCGAGCGCGAACCCGTCGACCGCCGCAGTGGAATCGCCGAACGGCGCCATCGTCGGCACACCCGCGGCGATGCGCTTGGCCCGACCGGCCTGCTCCTCGCGGGCGAGACGCACGAACGCCGATCGGCTGTTCGCGATCTGGGTCGCCTGTGAGACCGCACCCGCCGGCACGACCTGCGTCCCCGCGAGGATGGCGGCGACCGAGATCGGCGCCAGGGTGAGCCCCCACTTCCAGTGCAGGCGCCCGTGACGGATCGGCTGCTCGACGAACAGGTACGACGGCACCGCGAGCGCGAACGTCACGGCCAGCCGCAACCCGAACAGAGGCCACGGCGGGAGCCCCGTGGACTCGTCCAGCCACACGAACACCGGCCAGTGGATCAGGTACGCGCCGTACGACACGAGCCCGACCGCGACCAGCGGCCGCCAGGACAGCACCCGGCGCACGGGCCCGGCGGGTTGCAGCGCGGCGAGGATGACGGCCGACGTGACGCACGCGTACGCGAGCAACCCGCCTCGGAACCACCCGATGTCCGTCCGGTGGGCGAACCGCCAGAGCACGAGCATCAGTGCGAGGGCAACGGCACCGGACGCCGCGGTCACCCACCGACCGCGCGCCGCGAGCCGCTCGCCGTGACGTGCCCACACCACGGCCACCAGGCCCCCCAAGAGGAGCTCGGCCGCGCGAACGTCGGTCCCGAAGTAGAGACGGTCGACGGACGCGCCCGTGGCCTGGAGCACCAGCGATGCGCCGAGCGAGCAGGCGATGAGGCCGGCGAGCCCGAGTCCGATCATGCGCCGCGATCCGCGCGAGACCGCGAACAGCACGGCCATCAGGAGCGGATAGACGAAGTAGAACTGCTCCTCGATCGCCAGCGACCAGAAGTGCTGCATCGGCGACCTGGTTGCGAAGAGCGCGCCGTACGCGTCGCCGCTCGCGATGAAGTGCCAGTTCGCCACGTAGGCGAGCGCGGCGACCACGTCGCCGCGGAGGCGCTCGAGCTGGTTCGCGGTGGCGAGGATCGAGGACGCGAGCACGATGCCTGCGATCGCCAGCAGCGATGCGGGGAGCAGCCGGCGGAACCGGCGCGACCAGAACGCCCGGAGGTCGATGTGCCCGCGACGCCGGTGCTCGCCGAGCAGCAGGGTGGTGATGAGGAACCCCGACAGCGTGAAGAAGGTCGACACCGACAGGAACGCGCCCGGCGCCCACGCGAACCCGGCGTGGAAGACGAGGATGGCGGCGAGCGCCAGCCCGCGGAGCCCGTCGAGGCCGGGCTGGTACGCGATCCCGGACGACCCGAGCCCCGGGTCTCGCGGCCCGGCACCCACCGTGACGGGCGCGGCCTCGCTCTTCGCCGGGACGGGCGGTCCCTCGATCAGTGCGTCGGTCTGCATCGAATCCTTCTGGACGTGCGGACCGCACCACGGTAGTGGACGCCCGGCCGGATCCCGGGTCCGCGCTACTCGCTGGTGGGGCCGCGGAACTCGGGGGACCGCTTCTCACGGTGCGACGCCAGCCCCTCGGCGGCGTCGGGACCGCCGAAGCCGTAGAACTCGTAGGCGAGCGACGCGTCGAACGCCGGAGTCATCACCCGGTACCAGTGGTTCAGCGTGTGCTTGGTCCAGCGGATCGCGCTCTGCGCGCCCACCGCCAGCGCCCTGGCGATCTCCAACGCGCGCTCCTGCACGGCGTCGTCGTCGACGCAGAGCGAGACGAGGCCGATCCGTTCGGCTTCCTCGCCGCGCAGCGTCTCGCACGTCAGCAGGTAGTACTTCGCCTTGGCCATGCCGCAGAGCAGCGGCCAGCAGATCGCGGCGTGGTCGCCCGCGGCGACGCCGAGCCGCGTGTGTCCGTCGATGATCCGCGCCGAGCGAGCGCACACCGAGACGTCGGCGAGCAGCGCGGCCACCAGCCCGGCGCCCACCGCCGGACCGTGGATCGCGGACACGATCGGCTTCGAGCAGTTGACGATGTTGAGCACGAGGTCACGCGCCTCGCGCAGCACGCGGGTACGAACGGTGAAGTCGTCGACGAGGTCGGCGAGGAGCTCGAAGCTGCCGCCGGCGGAGAACGCCCGCCCGGCACCGGTCAGCAGCGCGACGCGCACCTCGGGCTCACGGTCGACCGCGAGCCACACGTCGGCCAGCTGGCGGTGCACCGCGTGGTCCACCGCGTTCAGGTTCGGGGCGTCGAGCACCACGCGCAGCACACCGGGCGCGGGCCGTTCGAACGTCAGGTCCGGGAACTCCTCGGCAAGCGTCATGACCCCGGATCGTACGACCGCGGCACGTCGTGCCACGTCCGCTATCGGTGGCGGGCCCGCATCCCGCGCCCGGGCCACCGCAGGTAGCGGTTCTCCATGCGCTCGGCGATGCTCGCGGTCTTCCCGATGCCGACCGTCGACACGGCGTTGAGCGACCGCACGATCGTGTCGCGTCGCGGCGTCGACAGTTCCTCCCACGCCGGATGGCTGGCGGACCGGTCGAGATGGCACAGCGTCACCGCGGCCGAGAGCGGGTCCTCGAGCTCCAGCAGATGCACGAGCTCGAAGCGGGCGAGGTCGTCGGTGAAGCGGAAGGGGCAGCTCTCGTGGCGATGGTGGGAGACGACAGGGAACTCCGGCGGCACCGGCGAGAGCGCGATCCCGAGCTGGTCGAGGACCTCGCGGTGGACCTCCCGGGGGAGCTCACTCAGCTCGCGGGCCGCGAGCTCGATGAGGCGGCGCTCGGAGAACGAGAGCCGGTCGCGCACCAGGCCGGCCGACGCGTCCGGGATGTTCCCCAGGACCACCGCGGCCCGCTGCGGCCCGGACAGGCTGTCGGTCTGATGCGACGTCCTCACCGCCGTGCGACCACCTCTTCCGGGCGGACTGGCTGCAACAGGTCAGATATCGGCAAGCGAGATGGGCGACTTGACCAGTTCCTCCACGCGCCTCCGGGCTCCGTTCACAGCGCGGCGCGACCGCGGTCACGCCGGACACCCGGCCGCCTACGCTCACGGGCCATGACCCGACCGAGCCCGAAGTGAGCGCGAGGGAGCGGATCGTCGCGGTCGACGGGCTCTGGAAGACCTTCGGCGCGGTCGGCGCGGTCGAGGACTTCTCGTTCTCGGTCGAGCGGGGCCAGGTGTGCGGGCTGCTCGGGCCGAACGGCGCCGGCAAGACCACGACCCTCCGGGTGCTGATGGGCCTCGAGCGCCCGAGCCGCGGGAAGGCCACGCTCTTCGGCACGGAGGTCGGGCCCGGGTGCCGGGAGCTGGCACGCGTCGGCGCCATGGTCGAGCAGGCCGAGTTCGTGCCGCACCTTTCGGGGATGCGGAACCTGCGCCTCTGGTGGGAGGCGGGCGGCGGCCGGATCGAGGACGCGGATCTCGACGACGCGCTCGCGATCGCCGGCCTCGGCGACGCCCTCGATCGCAAGGTCAAGACGTACTCGCAGGGCATGCGCCAGCGCCTGGGCTTCGCGCGGCTGCTGCTCGCGCGCCCCGAGCTCCTGGTGCTCGACGAGCCCACCAACGGGCTCGACCCCGGGGAGATCCGGGAGATCCGGGAGTTGATCGGGCGACTGACCGCGCAGGGTGCCACCGTCCTCCTCTCGAGCCACCACCTCAGCGAGGTGGAGCAGACCTGCAGCCACGTGGTCGTCATGGACCACGGCCGGCTCGTCGCGAACGGCACCGTGAGCGAGCTGATCGGCACGTCGGGATCGGTCTACGTCGAGGTCGACGACCGCGAGCGGGCCCGTGCGGTGCTGACGGCGCTGCCGTCCGTCACCGCGGTGGCGAACCAGGGCGACGGGCTGGTCGTCGCGCTGGCCGACGGGCGGCGCTCGGATCTCTCGGCCACGCTCGTCGCGGCCGGCCTGCGCCTCGAGACGATCACGGCCACGCAGCGGCTCGAGGACGCGTTCCTCGGCCTCCTCGACGCCGGCGCCAAGGGAACCACGCCGTGATCGCACTCGTACGGACCGAGTTCACGAAGGCGTTCCTCCGCCTCCGCACGCTCGTGATCACGCTGCTGCTCGTCGGGCTGCCGACGCTGATCGTCGTCGCCGTGAAGACCCACGAGAACCGGCCGCACCGCGAAGGCGGTGAGGGCCTGTTCCGGCTCGCCCAGCAGAGCGGGCTGCTCGTGCCCGCCGCCGTGTTGAGCGCGATGAGCGGCTTCCTCCTCGTGGTGATCGCCGGCACCTTCGCCGGCGATTCGGTCGCCGGCGACGCCGCGTGGGGCAACCTCCGGTATCTGCTCATGCGCCCCGTCCCACGCGGTCGGCTCCTCGTCGCCAAGGCGCTCGTGGCCGGCAAGCTGATCTGGGCATGCACGTTCTTCGTGACCCTCGTCGCGCTCGCGGGAGGCGTGCTGCTCTTCGGCGCCCATCCGGTGACGGTGTCGTCGTCGATCTCGGGTCTCCTGACGGGCCACGGCCCGTTCGAGCTGAGCACCGCGGAGCTCCTCGTGCGCCTCGCGATCGCGACCGGCTACGTCGCGTTCGGGTTCACCGCGCTGCTCGCGATCGGCACGCTGTTCTCGACGATCACCGACACCGCAGCCGGTGCGATCGGTGCGACGATCGGCGTCTACATCGTGTCGGAGATCCTCGACGCCATCACCCAGCTCGGCCGGGTCCGGTACCTGTTCCCCACCCACTACGCGTCGGCATGGACCACGATGTTCACCCGCGACACCTTCAGCCACGACATGGTCGTCGGACTGGCCGTGCAGCTCGCCTACCTCGTCGTGTTCGGCACCGCCGCGCTGGTGTGGTTCCGCCGCAAGGACATCCGCTCATGAACTTGCGGCTTCGGCGTTCATCTCGGCGACGAGCTCGCGCACCGCGGTCTCGAGGATCGCGTCCGGGTCGCCGCCCGCCTTGCGCTCCTGGTCCATCCAGTGCATCGCCACCGCGGCCGCCAGGCTCGACCCCGCGGCCTTGTGCGACGCGATCCACTGGGAGCGGTTGAGCTCCTGCGTCTCGAGCCGGGCCCTGATGCGCTCGACGCGCTCGGCGGAGGCGCCGAATCCGAGCACGGCGTTGAAGAAGGGCACGAGATCGAGCCGGTAGTCGTGGCCCTTGGCCTCGAACTTGCCCGGCACGACGTTGGCCGAGTTCTTCATGTCGACGAGGAGCTGGAAGAAGCCGGTCGTCGGCGTCCAGCGCATCCCCCGCGGGACCCGCGCCGGCCGTTGGTCGCTCGGCCCGAGCCACTCCGGGGCGCGAAGGAAGAGGTCGGGCCCGAACAGCGCCACGCCGTCGTCGCCGTGGGTGATCATCACGTACCGGATGGCGGCCCGCTCATCGGCGGGGAGGGCGTCCCACTCGCCGATGTTGTCGAAGACCCCGATCAGACGGCGGTCGATGTCGGGACCGTCGTCGTGGAGCACCTGCTCCTTCCACTTGCTCATGTACGGCGAGCCGATCCAGATTGCGTGGTCGACGCCGTCGTCGACGAGGCCCGCGGTGCCGCGGCCGGCGAAGCTGTCCTGGCTCGTCCAGGCGCCGAGGCTCTCGCCGAACACCACGAACTTCGGCCGGCGACCCTCGGGCAGCGACGCGATCCGTTCGCCGATCGCACGGATGAGCTTGCGGGCGTGGTGGCGGCCTTCGGAGACGCGGTCGAGCGACAGCACCGAGGGCCGCGCCGAATACTGCATCCCGACCGTCGCGCAATCGCCACGCGCCAGGCACTCGAGAGCACCGGCCGCCGCGTAGTTGACGTAGCCGGTACCGGTCGGCGACGCGAACATCAACCACGCGCGGTCGAACGCGCCCGTCCGCTCGAGCTCGGCCATCGCCAGTGCCACGCGCTCGTCCTCGCTCGGTGCGCTCTCCAACCCGACGTACGCCCGGATCGGGGCGGCGATCGCGGGTTCGTCCATCGTCGCCTCGATCACCGCGGGCCGCAGGACGTTCCACGCGAAGCGCCGGCCTTCGCGGGCCAGCGTCTCGAAGGGGACGAGGCTCTCGAAGCTCCCACTCACCTCCGGGGCGGGGGGTGGGAGGTCGAACGCGGTCTCCGTCGCTTCGCCCTGCCGTTCGATGCCGCCGAGGATCTTCTGGGCACCGGCACGGGTGACCGCGGCGATGCCACCGAGCACCGCCAGCCGGCCCACCGGCCGCCAGAGCGCCCGGGGCCCCGGCAACCTCCGGCCGAGCTGGTCGGCGATCGCGTTGCTGAGCGCTCGCGTCCCGGCGGAGAACCCGAGACCCGCCGCGGTCACCCCCGCGCTCATCGCCAGCGACCGCGCGAGCTCGGCCTGGATCGGCTGGGCGGCGAGCCCGTCGTCCAGGCGAGCAAGGCGTCGTCGGCGCGCCTCGGTGGCCGCGGTCCCGAGCACGGTGACGGGGATCGCCACCGGCACGCGACTCTCGCGCCCGGTGGCGCGGCGGAGCTCCTGGAACCCGCCGACGAGGGCGCCCGCACCGGCGGTGACGCCGGTGAACCACGCGCCGGTGCGCGCCACGGAGCGCGCCATCGGCTCGCGCGGCCGTTGTGCGAGCACCCGCTGGAGCCCCATGCTCGCGAGCATGGTCGCCACGTCGAGCGCGAGCGTGGCGCGTCCCCACCGGCCGTCGCGGTCCTCCGCCTCGCCCACGAGCGCGACCGCACCCGCCGCGATGGCGTCCTGCACGACCGACGCGATCGCGTGGTTCACCATCAACGTGAAGCCGGTCACGATCGCCTGGTCGACGTTGGAGCGCGGCATCAGGGTGCGCTGGAACGTCAGCGGCACGCCCGCGACCCCGACCCCCAACGCCGTCTGCTCGGTCCGGTGGGACAACCCGCCCCCGTTCGCGCCGGTTCGACTCACCTTCCGTCCCCCGATCGTCTGGTGGCCGCACGCGACACGGCGAACGACGTCACGTTGAGGGCCGCATGCGCCAGCACGGGCGCGATCACGCTGCGGGAGCGTAGCCGCAGCACCGCGAACGCGGCTCCGGCACCGGCGGTCGCCACCACGACCGCGGCCACGGCACCGGCCCGGGCGGCGCGGGATTCCCCCGCGGCCGCACCGACCGCCGACCCCGCGAGATCGTTCCAGGTCGGCAGCGCGTGCCACAGCCCGAACCCCGCCGAGGTGGTGACGACGGCCGCGGGTGCGGAACGCCGGTGGAGCGCGAGCCCCAGCCACGCGCCCCGGAAGATCAGCTCCTCGGCCAGCGCGGTCTCGAACGGGATCCGCGCTCCCATCTCGAACGCGGCCTGCCGCCGGCCGTGGGCGGCGATGCGCTCGTCCGCGAACCGCGCCCGCACCGAAGCCGCGCTGCTCGCGGCTCCCAGCCCGGCGACGAGCGCGGCACCCGTGACCGCTCCCCAGACGAGACCGCCGGCGAGACGCTCGGGTTCGAGACCGAGCTCACGCCACGAGACGCCGGCGCGTCGCGTGATCGCCACGGCGGTCCCGGCGGCGCCGAGGTTCGCGGCGAGGCGCGCGCCGACCGGCAGCCGTGACCGCCCGACGTTGGTCGCCACCGCCACCGCCGCAATGGCCGCTTCCGCCCACACGGCGTGGCGCGACGCCGGCGCGGCTACCGCGTTCATCTCGGTGGGTTCATCTCGCCGGATGGGTTCCTCGTGCCGGGGTCATTCGCCGTTCGAGCTCAGCGCTTCGGGGTGAGGATCACGATCGGGAACTCGCGCTCGGTCTTGGTCTGGGCCTTCGCGTACGCGTCCGAGCGCTCGACGATCCGCGCCCAGAGCTCGGCGCGCTCCTGCCCCGTCGCGGTGCGGGCCGTCATCGGCTGCCCGGAGCGCCCGGCCCGCGTGACGGCGATCTCGGGATTCGCCACCAGGTTCAGGTACCACGCCGGATGCCGCGGCGCGCCGTTGTGCGACGCGACCACCACGACGCGGTCGTCCTCGCAGACCGGTGCCATGACCATCACGGGCCGCGCCGCCCCGGTCTTGCGGCCGGTGGTAGTCAGCTCGACCATCGGCATGCCCTTCGCCGCCCCGAACACCCGCCCCTTCGACAGGTGGAACAGGGTGCGGTGCAAGCGGGTGGCCAACTTCTCGAACGACTCTCCGAGCGCGCTCATGATCGCAAGCCTACGGACCGGTTGCGGACGGGGCGAGCCCCGTGGCCAAGATGGCCGCGCGCTTCGGCGCCGCGCTCGGTACTGGTCATCGTGGGCGGTCGCTGCTCCGCCGCGCACCGACGCGACTGGACCGGGTGGATCGCGGGGCAGGCGGGCGACGGCCGCGACGTGTACGTCTACTTCGACAACGACGTCGGCGCGGCCGCACCGCCTGAGGAGGACGCGATGCCACACCGCTCCGGCCATGTGGGAGTCCGGAGGCGCTCGCCCACGAGGCGGGCGTCGACTTGCTGATGCCGCGACCGCCTCGAACGCTCGGGTTCTCAGGCCTCCGCCGGCGAGGGCGAGCCCGAGAGATGGAGCAGGTTCTCCACCGCGTCGACGCCGTCGACCGCGTGGACGCTCAGCGCGATCGCGTCGATGTCCTCGATGCGGGGTACCTCGCCGTGCAGGGTCACGGTGCTGCCGTGCGCACGAGCCGATACCCAGCCGGACCACGCCGTCAGCGCCTCGCTGCGAACCCGTTCGCTCAGCGCGTCGTCCGCGGGTGCCTGTCGGACCAGTCGCTGGGCGACCGCGGAGCATCGCGCCGAGATGGACGGGCTCCGGGAGCGCAGCGCACGGCTCGACGTCGCCATCCCCCTCGCGAGGGCCGCCCGCGTGCGTTGGCGGCGCGCGGCGCCCTCGACCGGGTCGAGATACGGACCGACGAGCACGCCCACGAGGATCCAACGCGCCCGCCGCATGATGGCTCTCATCGTGGAGCCCCCTCTCCGTGGACGATCACGTGGTCGGCTTCCTGCCCTGCCGGCGCGCGGCCCACTCGTCCGGCGCTCGGCCCGGCTCGGTTTCGGCGGACTCCGGCCGGGGTAATTCTGACGGATCGGCGGCGCGCGCGCCCGGCCCCGGGGGGAGGAATGCTGCGCATCCGGACAAGGTTCCTCCAGGGCGAAGCCTCCGCGCTGCGGGGCCAGGCGTTCGGGCGTTGCACCGCATCGAGGACCCGGATCGCCGGCACGCCAACCGGGTGCCCGGCCTCGTGCGCGCGCCGTCAGGCCTACCCGGGTTCGGGCCGCGGGCCGTCCCGAACCGGTTGCATCGCGAACCAGACGCCGCTGCCGTCCTCGCGCTCGCCGATCGCCCACTCGTCGCTGACCCGGTCCACGATGCGGAGGCCCCGGCCGCCGGCATCGAGCGCACCGCCCGGTTGCGGGCACGGCCGTCCGTCGCCCGAATCGAGCACGTCGACTCGCACGACGCCGGCGTCGACGGTGACCCGCACTCGGAACTCCGTGTTCGCGTGGACCACCGCGTTGGTCACGAGCTCGCTCAAGGCGAGCAGGGCGTCGTCGACGAGGATCGGATCCGCGCCGGAACGGCCGAGCGCGGCGCGCAGGAACCGCCGGGCCGCGGCCACCGACGCCGGAACCGGCGGGAACACGGTCTCGATCGAGCTCGTCCCCACCTCCGCGCTCCTCACGTCGTCCGGCCCTCACCGGGCCACACGGGCGACGGGCGCCCCGTCGAGCCCGGTTCCCGCCGGCGCGGCTCCGACCGAACCGCCGGTATCGTCGCTGCCGCCGAAGCACCCTGCAACATCTGCTGTCCCATCCCGGAACGATGTATCCGCCGGCGCCACCGACCAAACGCAGCTCGACCGCGTCCGCCAAGTCGCCGAACGGGCGATTCTTCCAAGTGAGCGGAGCCATGACTGACACCGACGTGCAACTCGTCCTGCCGGCCGACGCCGCGTTCCTGCGCCTGGCCCGCCTCACCGCGGCAGACATCGGGACTCGGCTCGGGCTCGGCGTCGAGGATGTCGACGACCTGCGGATCGCGGTCGACGAGCTGTGCTTCGCGGTCGTCGAGCACAGTCCCGGCCCGCTCGTGATGCGGTTCCGGCTCGCCGAGCGCTGGGTCGAGATCGAGGGTGAGTGCCCGGATTCGGACGGCCCCTTCGAGCAGAGCCGGCTCGCCCGCACCATCGTGGCCGCAGTGGTCGACGACCACCGGCTCGAGCGGCGCGACGGGAGCCGCTGCTTCTGGCTCCGCAAGCGCGTGCCGGAGCCGTCGTCGGGATGAGCGTGGAATCGGAGCAGCGCGTCGACGAGCGGTTCGCGCGCCTGCGGGAGACGGGCGACCGCACCCTCCGCAACGAGCTCGTCATGGAGCACGCCGACCTCGCCCGCTATCTCGCCCGGCGTTTCCGGTCTCGCGGCGAGTCGCCCGAAGACCTGGAGCAGGTCGCGCTGCTGGGGCTCGTCAAGGCCATCGAGCGGTTCGACCCGGAGCGCGGACTCTCGTTCTCGGCCTTCGCCACGCCGACCGTGCTCGGTGAGCTCAAACGGCACTTCCGCGACCACACGTGGTCCGTGCGCGTGCCCCGCGCCCTCCAGGAGGCCGCCCTCGACGTCAACACCGCGATCGCCGAGCTCTCGCAGTCCCTCGGCCACTCCCCCACGGTCGCCGACGTCGCCCGGCACACGGGACGTTCCGAGGAGTCGGTTCTCGAGGCCATGGAGGCCAACCGCGCCTACCACGCCACGTCGTTGGACGTCGCCGCCGGCGACGACGACGGGCCGCCGCCGCTCGTGGACCAGTTCGGCCGGCGCGACGACCGGCTGGCCGATTTCGAGGACCGCGTGACGATCGAGGCTCTCCTCGCCGTGCTGCCCGAGCGCGAGCAGAGGATCCTGCGCCTGCGCTTCTTCGGCGGCCTCACCCAGTCCGAGATCGCCGTCCGGCTGGGCATCAGCCAGATGCACGTGTCCCGCCTCATCGCGCGGGCCCTGGACCGGTTGCGGCACTACGACGTCGCCCGCTGACCGGGGCGGGAGGCACGCGCCGCGAAGGCGGCCGCGGCGCGTCTTGCCGGTTGAGCGACCCGAGATCGGGGTAGTACTCGGCGGGTGGATGCAGACCACAAGACGGAGGTACCCATGTCAGGATCGCACTACGAGCTCCCCGACCTTCCCTACGACTATGGCGCGCTCGAGCCGTTCTACTCGGCGAAGATGCTCGAGCTGCATCACTCCAAGCACCACGCTGCGTACGTCAAGGGAGCGAACGACACGCTCGAGCTGCTGGAGAAAGCACGAGCCGACGACAACTTCGAACGGATCGTCGGGCTGGAGAAGACGCTCGCGTTCAACGTGGCCGGCCACTTCCTCCACTCGACGTTCTGGCGCAACCTCTCGCCCGACGGCGGCGACCGGCCCACCGGCGAGCTCGCCGACGCGTTCGAAGTGCACTTCGGTTCGTTCGACGGCTTCCGGCGACAGATGACCGTCGCCACGACGACCGTCCAGGGGTCGGGCTGGGGTGTGCTCGCGTGGGAGTCCTGCGGGAAGCGGCTGATCGTGGAGCAGTTGGAGGACCATCACGGGAACCTGGTCCCCGGCTCCATTCCCATCCTCGTCTTCGACGCCTGGGAGCACGCGTACTACCTCCAGTACCGGAACGACCGGGCGTCCTACGTCGACGCGCTGTGGAACGTCGTCGACTGGCTCGACGTGGAGGCGCGCTTCACCCGAGCGCGGCGCGTCGACGTCGTCTAGGGCTTCGACCTGGTTCGGGGTCTCGAGCCGACCGCGTCACCGGCGCGTCCGGCCGGTGCGTACCTCCGGCTCGAGGACGACCTCCGCGGAGCGGCAGACGACCACGACGGTGACGTCGTCGCGGAGCCGGCCCGCCCGGCGCGTGTCGACCGCGGCGAAGCATCGCTGGACCACCGAATCCGCGTCGTCGCCCTCTCGCGGCACCAGCAGTCCCGCCAGCTCGTCCGTACCGAGCATCGTGCCGTCCGCGCCGCGCGTCTCGACGAGTCCGTCGGTGTAGACGCCCAGCGCCGCGCCTGGGCCGATGGTGGTCGTCGCGGTCTCCCACGTGTCCGGGAACGGGCCGATGATCGGCCCGGTCGGGCGAAGCTCCACCGCGCGCCCGGCCGTCGCGATCAACGGTGGCGGGTGACCGGCGTTCGCGTACTCGACCGCGCCGGTCACCGGGTCGATGACCCCGAGGAACGCGGTGATGAACGTCTCCGCCCCCAGATCGCCGAGGTGACGGGCGGTGGCCACGAACGCCCCGGCGGGGTCGGTCTCCAGGTTCGCCCGCATCAGCTCACGGCAGCGGAGCGCGAGGATCCCGGCGATCGCGCCGTGACCGGAGATGTCGACCATAAGGACCGCGATCCGCCCGTCCGGGAGCTGCCAGAGGTCGTAGCAGTCACCCGCGACCACTCCTTCGGCGGCCCGTAGCCGCGCCGCGAGCGACCAGCCCGGGGGTGCCTCGACGACCTCCGTCTCGAGCGTGGCGCGCAACGTGAGCGCGACCTGCGCGTTCTGCTCGATCGACTCGCGCGCCCGTTCCACCCGGTCGAGCTGGTCGGCGAGCCGTTCGCGCATGGCGTCGACGTCGGCGGCGAGCTCGGCGACTTCCGGCGGACCGACCTCGGGAATCTCGACGTCGAGGTTGCCGGCGCGCACGGACCGCACCGAGGTGGACACCACCGCGAGCGGCCGGGTGATCCAGCGCGTGAGGACCACGAGCAGGACGACGAGCATCCCGAGCGACGCCACCACGAACCCGCCGCCGACGAGGTTGAGAAGGTCGCGGTAGGAGTTCGTGCGGTCGCGCGCCGGTCCGACCTCGGCACCCACCGTGCGATCGGCGCGGTCGAGCTCCCGACGGAGCTCGTCGAAGCGCGTCTTGCTCGTTCCGGTCGCGAGAAGCCTGACCGCCTCCGCCGCGTCGCGCCGCCGTACCGCGGCGATCTCCTGCTCGATCTCGGCCTGCCAACGGGAAGCCGCGTCCCGCACGCCGGCGAGTACATCCCGCAGATCGGTCCCGGCGTCCGCATCGAGGGCGCGGAGCAGGCGAGCGGCTTCCGCCCGTCCCTGCCGGTATGGCGTCAGGAACGCGTCGTTCTGGACGATGACGTACCCGCGTTCACCGGTCTCCTGGTCGACGTAGGCGGACGCGAGCCTGGTCACGCGCTCCTGCGCCACGACGAGGCGTTGCTCGACCCGGCGGGCGTCGTCGCGACGCATGGTGAGCGCAGCCAGAGCAAGGCCGGCGAGGGCCACGACCAGGAAGAACACGCCGAAGAGCACGACCAGGCGCCAGCGCAGCGTCACCTCGCCAACAGTACGGCCCGCGCCGCCCGTCGCCGCCGCGCGGCAGCGAACCGAGCCGCGGAACGCCCTTGCGGAGGGGGTCTTCCCCGACCATCATGAGGTCCGTCGCCGCACGGGTGCCGCACGGGTGCCGGGCGGCGGCCACGCGTTCGGCCGCGCGTTCGGCCGCAACCGCGAGTGGTGGCCCTCACCCGATGGTCGACGATGCCCGCCGAGGTGCCTGCGCATGATGACCGAGTCACGAGTGGAGATCGGGCCGGGACCCGAACCGGTGGTGCGCGCCACCGGGGAGCTGGACCTCTCCATGGTCGCCGAGCTCCGGGCCGCCCTCGACCAGGTGATCGCCGGTGCCGACGGGGTGGCCCTGATCCGGCTCGCCGACGTCACGTTCATCGACTCGTCCTGCCTCGGCGTCCTCGTGGGATCGCTGCGCCAGGCGGGCGAGCGTGGCGTCGAGCTCGTGCTGGTCGAACCGTCCGGTCCGGTCCGACGGCTCCTCGACCTCACGGGCGTCGGAGCCCACTTCACGATTCGCGACTGACCGGGCGCCCGGTCTCCGCGTCCGTCTTCCTCCCCGCTTCGCCGTTCGTGCACCCGCGATGCACGGGCACCAACCTGGGATCCCGACTCGGGGTTTGGCGCGTGGGCGATCCGGGTACCAGGAGGGGGCCGCCGGCCCGGGCCCGAGACTGGACGCGGACCCGGGCCGCGGTTGAAGGGGCGCGCAACGCGGGGAGGCAGACCGAGATGACGTCACCGGTCGCGGACGAGCCGGCGAACGCCGAGTTCGAGGTCGACGACGAGGGCGGCGTCCCCGTGGTGTCCCTCCGTGGAGAGGTGGACGTCGCGTCGTCGCCGGATCTCCGCGACTGCCTGTACCGGACGATCGCGCGGGGCACCGAACGCGTCGTGGTCGACCTCGCCGGCCTGACGTTCATCGACTCCTCGGGCCTCGGCGTGCTCGTCGGAGCGCTCAAGCGGATCCGTGAACGGGGCGGCGAGCTCGAGCTTCGGGGTTTGCACGATCCCAGCCGGCGGGTGTTCGAGATCACGGGTCTGACGAAGCTGTTCACCGTGACGTGACGGCCCGGACGGGTTCCCCGGCGTCGAGGGCCCCGGCCCGGTCATGCTCCCGGCCTGACACGTGTGTCAGGATTCCGGGACGGCACCGACGGGGAGGCAGCAATCGACGGGCACTTCGATCCGGGCTTCGCGACAGTTGTCGAGGTCTTCCGTCGACAGCTCCGGCGTACGAACGGGGGCGCAGCCCTCGGCGTCTACCACCGCGGCTCCCTCGTGGTCGACGTGTGGGGCGGGCACCGCACCGACGACGGCGACCGGTGGTGCGCCGACACTCTCGCGATGTGCTTCAGCACCACCAAGGGTGTCGCGGCCATGGGCCTGCACGTGCTCGCCGACCGCGGCGCGCTCCAATACGACGCACCGGTCGCGACCTACTGGCCCGAGTTCGCGCGCAACGGCAAGGAAGGCATCACCGTCCGCCACGTGCTCACGCACTCGGCCGGGCTGCACCGGTTGGGCACGCTCGTCGACGGCGCCCACCGGATCCTCGACTGGGAGCACATGATCGAAGCGCTCGAGAACGCCCGGCCCGCGTACGCGCCGGGTACCCACGCCGGGTACCACGGGTTCACGTTCGGCTGGCTGGCCGGCGAGATCGTCCGGCGGGTGTCGGGCCGCCCGCTCGACGCGTTCCTTCGCGACGAGGTCGTGCTGCCGCTCGGCCTCGACGGCCTCTACCTCGGCTGCCCGCCGTCCGAACGCCACCGCGTCGCCACACTCGAACCGATGGGGATCCCGCGGATCCCGTGGGGCCCGCTGCGACGGTTCGAGCGCCACGTGGGAAGCGGTCTCAACCGGCTCGTCGCGATGAGCCGCCTGCCGGTCAACCCGCGCCGGATCATGAACACGCTCATGCCGCGCGGCATCGAGGACGTGCTCTGGGGGGCCGACGTGATGGACGCGTCCATCCCGGCCGCCAACGGCTTCTTCACCGCCCGCTCGCTCGCTCGCATGTACGCCGTGCTCGCCGGTCACGGCACGGTCGACGGCGTCACGCTGCTCACGCCCGAGACCGTCGAGCAGATCGGCGTCGTGCACACGAGCGGGCTCGACCGGGTCGTCGTCATGCCGATGGACTGGCGCCTCGGATATCACCGCGTGCTGACGACGCGGGGAACGCCGCCGCACGCGTTCGGGCACTTCGGCTTCGGCGGGTCCGGTGCCTGGGCGGACCCCAGCCGTGAGCTTGCGCTGGCGATGGTCTGCAACCGCGGGGGCGGAACGCCGATCGGCGACCTGCGCATCCTCGAGCTGACCACCGCCGGCATCCGGGCCGCGGACCGCCTCGCCCCCGCCAAGAGGTAGCGGGATGTAGCGAATACGAGCAGAATCGCTACCTCTTGCAGAGGCCAGAGCAGAGAGGAACGGCCAGTTGGAGATCCAGGGCAAGTTGGCGATGATCGTCGGTGGCGCGTCGGGCATGGCCCGTGCCTCGGCCGAGCTGCTCCGCGAGAAAGGGGCGTCGGTCGCGATCCTCGACCTCCCGACGTCGGCCGGCGCCGAGGTCGCGCAGTCGCTCGGGGGCTCGTTCCATCCCGTCGACATCACCGACGAGGCGAGCGTGGAGTCCGCGATCAACGCTGCCGTCGAGCAGCTCGGCGGCCTTCACGTCGCGGTCAACACCGCCGGCGGCGGCACCGCCATGCGCACCCTGACCAAGGACGGTCCCCATCCACTCGCCGAGTTTCGCCGCGTCGTCGAGCTGAACCTGATCGCCACGTTCAACCTCAACCGCCTCCAGGCGTCGCACATGTCGAAGAACGAGCCGGAGGACGGCGAACGCGGCGTGATCGTCGACACCGCGTCGATCGCCGCCTTCGAAGGGCAGATCGGCCAGGTCGCGTACGCGGCGTCGAAGGCGGGCATCGCCGGGATGATGATCACGATGGCGCGCGACCTCGGCAGCCTCGGCATTCGCGCGGTCGCGATCGCGCCGAGCCTCTTCTACACCGGCATCACGAGCTTCATCCCCGACGAGATGGCGGAAGGGCTCGTCCGGGACGCGGCGTTCCCGAAGCGGATGGGTCGCCCGGAGGAGTACGCGCGGCTCGCGGTGGCCATCGTCGAGAACCCCATGCTCAACGGGTCGTGCATCCGCCTCGACGCCGGCCAACGGTTCGCGCCCAAGTAGCGCGTCGAGGAAGAGGCCCGACCATTGAGCAACGAGCGCGTGACGGCCGAGCGCGTCGAGTTCCTCGGCCGTGACGGCAACCGGCTCGCGGCCGACGCCGCCGGCGCGGTCGACGATCCACCGGTCATCCTCTTGCACGGCGGCGGCCAGACCCGTCATTCCTGGGGCACGACGCTCACGAGCCTCGCGGCGCGCGGGTGGCGGGTGTACGCCGTCGACCTTCGCGGGCACGGCGACAGCGACTGGGCGGCCGACGGCGACTACACGCTCGACGCGTTCAGCGGCGACGTGCTCGCGATCGTCCGCAGCCTCGACCGGACGCCCGTGCTCGTCGGTGCGTCGCTCGGCGGCATCGCGTCGCTGGCCGCCGTAGGAGAGCACGCCGACGAGCAGGTCACCCGCGCGCTGGTACTCGTCGACGTCGCACCGCGGGTCGAGGACGCGGGTCGGGACCGGATCGGCGCGTTCATGGTGGGCCACATCGAGACGGGGTTCGCCTCGCTCGAGGAGGTCGCCGACGCCGTCCACGCGTACAACCCCCACCGCCCCCGACCGTCCAACCTCGACGGCCTCCGCAGGAACCTGCGGCAACGCGACGACGGTCGCTGGTACTGGCACTGGGACCCCGCGTTCATCGCCGGGCGCCTCGGGAACTACGACGAGACCCGGTCCGTCGTCAACCCGGTGCGGCTGCGGGCCGCGGCCCGCGCCGTACGGGTCCCGACGCTGCTCGTCCGCGGCCGGCTGAGCGACCTCCTGAGCGAGGAAGGCGCCCGCGAGCTGCTCGAGCTCACGCCCCAAGCCCGGTTCGTCGACGTCGCCGGGGCGGGTCACATGGTGGCGGGCGACGCCAACGACCTGTTCGACGCGGCGGTGGTCGCGTTCCTCGACGAGGTGGGCGAGCCGGGCTGAGCGGCGCGGGGCTACGGTTGCGCCATGTCGATCGCCATCACCGAAGAGCACCGCGCCCTCGCCGGGACAGCGTCCGAGTTCCTGCTCAAGCGCGGCTCGCGCGCCGCGGCCCGGGCGTTGCTCGAGTCCGAGACCGAACCGCTCCCCGACTTCTGGGGCGACCTCGTCGACCTCGGCTGGCTCGGGCTGCACGTGCCCGAGCAGTACGGCGGCTCGGGGTTCGGGATGCCCGAGCTCGTGACGGTCGTGGAGGAGCTCGGCCGCGCGATCACACCCGGCCCGTTCGTGCCGACGGCGATCGCGAGCGCGGTCATCGCCGCGGCCGCACCGCCCGACGTACAGCAACGCCTCCTCCCCGGTCTGGCCGGCGGGAACGTGTCGGGCGCGGTCGCGCTCGGCGGCGACGTGACGGTGACCGACGGCC
The DNA here is from genome assembly GCA_046331155.1 of Acidimicrobiia bacterium. GTDB lineage: Bacteria > Actinomycetota > Acidimicrobiia > IMCC26256 > CAWATG01 > JAXLRK01. Next base: position 1,208,804 of record JAXLRK010000001.1, on the reverse strand, counting down.
GGGCCTCCGGCTCCGCGGGTGTGGTCATCGGCGGCAACCTCGCCGAGCTGTTCCTCGTACCGACCGGTGACGACGTCGCGGTCGTCTCCCGCTCGGGCGGCGGCGTAACGGTCGAGACGCCCGTGAACCTCGACCCGACGCGCCGCGCGGCGCGCGTCATCCTCGACGGCGCTCCCGCGACGGTGCTCGCCGACGCGCGCCGGGCGTTGATCGACCACGCGCGACTGCTCTACGCCGCCGAGGCGGTCGGCATCGCTCGCGAGTGCACCGAACAGGCGGCCGAGTACGCGAAGGTCCGGCAGCAGTTCGGACGGCCGATCGCGATGTTCCAGGCGGTCAAGCACCACTGCGCCAACATGCTCGTGGCCACCGAGCTCGCGACCGCCGCGGTCTGGGACGCGGCACGAGCAGCCGACGCCGGGGGCGACGAGCTCACCGCCACCGCGGCGATCGCCGCCACCATGGCGCTGCCCGCGGCCGAGTGGAATTCCCAGCTCAACATCCAGGTGCACGGAGGCATCGGCTTCACGTGGGAGCACGACGCGCACCTCTATCAACGCCGCGCCACCGTCGTGCAGGCGGTCGTCGACCCGGACGCGGCCGCGGCGGCCGTGACGGATCTCGTCCGCCGCGGCGTGCGCCGCGAGCGGTCGATCGACCTGCCCCCCGAGGCGGAGCCCATCCGCGAGAACGTGCGGGCGTTCGTCGAGCGGGTACGCAACCTCGACGACGGGGCGCGCCGCGCCGCGCTCGTGGACTCGGGCTACGCGATGCCGCACTGGCCCGAGCCGTGGGGTCGCGACGCCGGCGCGATCGAACAGCTCGTGATCGAGCAGGAGTTCGCGGCCGCGGGCATCAAGCGCCCGCAGCTCGGGATCACCGGGTGGGTGATCCTCACGCTCATCCAGCACGCGACCGAGGACCAGATCGCCCGGTGGGTACGTCCCGCGCTCTCCCAGGAGCTGATCTGGTGCCAGCTCTTCAGCGAGCCCGACGCCGGTTCCGACGCGGCCGGCGTGAAGACCCGCGCGACGCGCGTCGAGGGCGGCTGGAAGGTCGACGGGCAGAAGGTCTGGACCAGCCTCGCTCACCAGGCCAGGTACGGGCTCGCCACCGTGCGGACCGACCCCGACGCGCCCAAGCACAACGGCATCACGACGATGGTGATCGACATGAAGGCCGACGGCGTCGAGGTCCGGCCGCTGCGCATGGTCACCGGCCAGTCCGAGTTCAACGAGGTCTTCTTCGACGACGTGTTCGTGCCCGACGACGACGTGGTCGGCCCGATCAACGGCGGTTGGACGGTGGCGCGCGCGACGCTCGGCAACGAGAGCGTGAGCATCGGTGGCGGCGAGGGTGGCATGGCGATGCCCCCCGACGCGTTCATCGCGCCGTTCGACGCGCATCCCGAACGTCTCACCGGTGGCGCCGCCCGCCTCGGTCGTCATCTCGCCGCGCTCCAGACCGTCGACGTGCTCAACCTGCGCAGCGCCCATCGGGCGGTCGCGGGTGGCGGCCCGGGACCCGAGGGCAACGTCACCAAGCTCGTCCTCTCCGAGAACGGGCACGACTCCGCGGCGATCCTCGCCGAGCTGACCGGGCCCGAGACCGCGTTCCTCGACGGGGCGTCCACGATGACCGGCTACCTCGTGCTCCTGCACCGTGCCCTGTCGATCGCGGGCGGGACCTCGGAGATCAAGCGCAACCAGATCGGCGAGCGGATCCTCGGTCTGCCCCGCGACCCGCTGGTCAAATAGCCCGGTCCTAGAGCGTCCGGCGCAACTCGAACCAGACGCCGCAGCCGTCGTCGCGTTCCCGGGTCGCCCACCGGTCGGAGAGCTGCTCCACGATGTGGAGGCCCCGCCCACCGAGGTCGGGCGGCGCCGGCGTTCGGGGGCCGGCCCGACCGGGGCCGGAATCGAGCACGTCGACCCGCACCCGGTCGGGGTCGACGGTCACCCGCACCCGCAGCTCGGTGCGGGCGTGGACGACGGCGTTGGTCACCAGTTCGCTCAGGGCGAGGATCGCGTCCTCGATCAGGCGTTCGTCCGCTCCGGAGCGAGTGAGCACGGCTCGGAGGAACCGCCGGGCCGCGGCCACCGACTCGGGCGTCGGCGGGAACACGGTCTCGATGGGGCTCGACTCCACGCTGCTGCTCCTCACGTCGAGCGCCCGGCTCGACGATGCCCACGGGCACCTCGAGCTGCGCACGACGGGCCACCAACCCACCCGGCACGTCGGACCGCCTCGCCGTATCGTCGCCGCCGACGGAGAATCACTGCAACCCGCGGCCGTTCACCGCCGACGTTCGTCAGCGACAAGGAGCACCGCCCGGCCCCGGACGCCGGAAGACAGCTGACGCGGCTCGGCCCGGGACGCCGAGCGGGACGTTCCGGGCCGGCCTGCGCGTGGGCCTGGGGGAAGATTCGGGCCCGGACCCATCGATACCCCGGGCCACGCAGTCCGAAACACCGATCCCTCCGGCTTCGTCTCCGGCCACAGACGGTACTCCGTCCACCGGTTGATGAACGTCTGACCGATCATCTCGAACAACCGCTCGTCCATCTCTTCGTCGAACGCGTTGTGCTTCTCGGGGATGTTGTTCGTGATCACGGCGATCGGGCCGTGGTATCAGTGCCCGGTCCAGACCGGATCACGTCGCTCGACGAACGCGGTCGCGCCCTCCTTGGCGTCGTCGCTGCCGAAGACCTTCGGCTGCCACTCGGCCTGCATCGCCCACGCCTGTTCGGTGTCGGCGAGCGCGGTGCGCACGAGCCGCTTCGTGACCCGAACCGCGAGCGGGCCGTTGCGAGCGATGCGCTCGGCCATCGCGACCGCGGCGTCGAGCAGCTGCCCCGCCGGGACCACCTCGTTGACCAACCCGAGCGCGAACGCGCGCGGCGCGTCGACCGGGTCGCCGGTGAGCGCGAGCTCGAGCGCGACCGCGAGCGGGATGCGCTGCCCGATCAGGATGCCGCCGCCGGCTGCGAAGAGGCCACGCTTCACCTCCGGGAGCCCGAACTTCGCGCCCTCCGCCGCGATGACCACGTCGCAGCCCAGCAGCAGCTCGAACCCGCCGGCGACGGCCGTGGCGTTCGCCGCCCCGACCACCGGCACCGCGACCTCGCCCCGCACGAAGCGCAGGAACACCTCGGTACCGGGTTGGTCGAGCTCGGTCGACAGCTCATCCGAGGCGAAGCTCCGGAGGTCCATCCCCGCGCAGAACGCACGGTCGCCGGTGCCGGTGAGCACGACGCAGCCCACGCCCGGATCCTCCTCGGCCGCCAGCAGCGCGCGGCCGAGCCCGGCGATGAGCTCCGGGTTCAGCGCGTTGCGGGCCTCGGGCCGATTCAACCGCAATACGAGGACTGCACCCCGACGTTCGCTCACGAGCACCGGCTCGGCCATGGGATCTCCTCGGGCAAGCGCCGCGGTGGGCACGGTCGCCCACGCTACCTCCGAGATCGGTAGCGGATCGTTTCACATCTGAACGGATCCGCCACCGATTGGCCATGGTGGGCGCGCCGATCGTGAGCTGACGGCACCGGCAGGGAGTACCGTGCCTCCGATGAGCACGATCGACGACTTCTTCCGCCACGTCTCGGCGCACCGTCAGCCGCTGCTCGCGACCACGACGGGGACGCTCCGGTTCGAACTCCGCGAGGACGGCATCGTCGAGACCTGGGTGGTGAACGTCGCCAAGGGCGACGTCGACGCCACGCGGGATCCGGGCGCGGACGTCGACACCACGATCCGGGTCGAAAAGGCACTGTTCGCCGACATCGTGACGGGCCGCGCCAACGCGATCTCGGCGGTGTTGCGCGGCGACCTCGGCGTCGAAGGCGACGTCGAGCTCGTCCTCATCTTCCAACGGGTGTTCCCGGGTCCGCACGAAGCGAGGCTGCGATGAGCGAGCGTGGCCGGCCGGCCCGGCGCCGGAGGCGCCAGGAGGCAAGAAGTTGAGCGAAGAACTGATCAAGCTCCTCGACGGCAACACGTTCGTCGTCAGCGACAGCCGTGGCGACATCGAAGCCTCCTCCGACGACCCGACCGGCCTGTTCTCGTTCGACACCCGGTTCCTGTCGCGCTGGGTCCTGACCGTGAACGGGCAACGGCTGAACGCGCTCTCGACCGACGATCTCCAGTACTTCGAGACGCGCTTCTTCCTCGTGCCGGGCACGGGCACCGTCTACGTCGACGCGCCGATGTCGGTGATCCGGCAGCGAGCGGTGGGCGACGGCTTCTTCGAGGACCTGACGATCAAGAACCACCGGGCCGAGCCCACGGACCTCACCGTGCGGATCGACGCCGGCAGCGATTTCGCCGACCTCTTCGAGGTGAAGGACGCGCTCGGGAAGCAGGGCAGCTACTCGACCAGGATCGACGGGAACCAACTCGTGCTCGGCTACGAACGGGGACCGTTCCGCCGCGCGACCGTGATCACGGCCTCCGAACCGGTGCAGGTCGACGAGCACGGGTTCACGTTCGAGTGCACCGTTCCCGCCCACGGGGAATGGTCGGTCGACCTCCACGTCGTCACCGCCATGCTCGGGTTCGGCGGGCAGCGCCTGGTGACCAAGTACGGTCGCGACCGGCGTCGGGCCCGGCCGAACATGGAGCGCGACCTCGACAAGTGGCTGGCCGACGCGCCGAAGCTGCGGTGCGACTGGGATTCGTTGAACCGCACGTACCAGCGCAGCCTGGTCGATCTCGCCGCGCTGCGGTTCTCGCCGGTGAGCGCGGGTGGCCACAGCCTCCCGGCGGCCGGGCTCCCGTGGTTCATGACGATCTTCGGCCGGGACAGCATCCTCACCAGCCTCCAGGCGCTGCCCTTCGCGTCGGAGCTCGCGGCGACGACGTTGCGCGTCCTCGGCTCGCGCCAGGGCAGCCGGGTCGACGACTTCCGCGACGAGGACCCGGGTCGGATCCTGCACGAGATGCGGTACGGCGAGATGACCGCGTTCGAGGAACGGCCGCACTCGCCGTACTACGGGTCCGTCGACGCGACACCGCTCTACGTCGTCCTGCTCGAGGAGTACGAGCGGTGGACGGGCGACACCAAGCTCGTGCGCGAGCTCGAGTACGAGGCGCGTGCCGCGTTGAACTGGATCGACGAGTACGCGGACCTGATGGGCAACGGCTACATCTCGTACCGGCGACGCAACGAGGAGACCGGGCTCGAGAACCAGTGCTGGAAGGACTCCTGGGACTCCATCTCGAGCCGCAACGGCGACATCCCCGGGTTCCCGCGCGCGACGTGCGAGCTCCAGGGGTACGCGTACGACGCCAAACGGCGTGCCGCAAGACTCGCCCGCGAGGTGTGGAAGGACCCGGCGTTCGCCGAGAAGCTGGAACAGGATGCCGCCGCGCTCAAGCGCCGGTTCAACCGCGACTTCTGGGTCGAGGACGACCAGTACTTCGCGCTCGCCCTCGACGCCGACGGGAACCAGGTCGACGCGCTGGCGTCGAACAACGGCCACCTGTTGTGGAGCGGCATCGTCGACAAGTCCAAGGCGAAGGCCGTCGCTCGTCACCTGCTGGGGCCGCGCCTCTACTCCGGGTGGGGCGTCCGCACGCTCGCCGAGGGCCAAGGGCGGTTCAACCCCATCGGCTACCACGTCGGGACCGTGTGGCCGTTCGACAACTCGTTCATCGCGTGGGGCCTGCGCCGCTACGGCTTCAAGGACGAGGCCGCGGTGGTGGCCGCCGGCATCCTCGACGCCGCGACGTACTTCGACGGCCGGCTCCCCGAGGCGTTCGGCGGCTACGACCGTACGGAGACCAAGTACCCGGTGCAGTACCCGACGTCGTGCAGCCCGCAGGCGTGGTCGACGGGCGCTCCGCTCCTGTTCCTGCGCACGATGCTCGGCCTCGAACCCGTCGGCGAGCACCTCGTCGTCGACCCGGCGCTCCCCGACCGGATCGGCCGGCTCGAGCTGCTCGACATCCCGGGCCGGTGGGGGCGCATCGACGCGTTCGGCCGCGGCCGCGTCGACGTCGCCCGGCACACGTCGAAGCGGACCAGGCCGGCGAACCGCAAGTAGCGGTCCGGGGGGGCGCACGATGGAAGGGTGGGGGCTGCTCGTCGTCGCCGCGGCGATCCTGCTGTACGCCGCGTTGTCGCGATGGCTCGCGACCACGGTGGTGTCGGCGGCGATGGTCTTCGTCGCCGTCGGGCTCGTCACCGGACCCGAGGGCTTCGACTGGCTCCACCTGCGGGCCGACAGCGCACCGGTTCGCGCCCTCGCCGAGGCGACGCTGACCTTCGTGCTGTTCTCGGACGCCTCGCGCATCGACCTGCGGAGGCTTCGCCGGGAGTACGGGCTCCCGGTGCGGCTGCTGGCCGTCGGCCTCCCCCTCACGATCGCGCTCGGGACCGTCGTCGCGATGCCGATGTTCCCGGCCCTCACCGGCATCGAGGCGCTGTGCCTCGCGATCGTGCTCGCGCCGACCGACGCCGCGCTCGGCCAGGCGGTGGTGACCGACGAGCACGTACCCGGGCGTATCCGGCAGAGCCTCAACGTGGAGAGCGGGCTCAACGACGGCATCTGCGTGCCGCTCCTGTTCGTCGCGTTGGCGGTCGCCGAGGCCGACGCCGGCACGATTTCCGGCGCGCACGCCCTGCGGGTGGTCGTGGAGGAGATCGGCTACGGCGTGGTGGGCGGCGTCCTCGCCGGCGTGATCGGCGTCGTGCTCCTCGGCGCCGCGTTGCGCCGCGGCCTGGCCGACGAGACGTGGACGCGCGTCGGCGTCGCGGCAACGGCGGCCGCGTGCTACGGCCTCGCCGCCCCGCCCGGCGGCAGCGGGTTCATCGCCGCGTTCGTCGGGGGGGCCGTGTTCGGGGGGATGGCCCGCCGCACCGGGGTCGCCGCGCTCGCCAACGAGCCGGGCGCGTTGATCGAGGAGCTCGGCGCGCTGCTGAACGCGGCCACCTTCGTGGTGTTCGGCGCGGTGATCCTCGGGCCCGCCCTCGGCGACTTCGGCGCCGATTCCGTCGTCTACGCGGCGCTGAGCCTGACCGTGATCCGGATGGTGCCGGTGGCGATCGCGCTGGTCGGGTCCGATGCGAAACCGCCCACGATCGCGTTCCTCGGTTGGTTCGGGCCCCGCGGCCTCGCGTCGATCGTGTTCGGCGTCATCATCGTGAAGGAAGCGCACCTCCCGCACACCGACGTGCTGATCCAGACCGTCATCGCGACCGTCGCCTTGAGCGTGGTCGCACACGGTGTCTCGGCGGTGCCGGCCGCGAAGCGCTACACCCGCTGGTACACCGCGCACCCCGGCCGCCACGAGCTCATGGAGGCGCAGCCCGCGTCGCACCAGCGCTGGCGCCGCGGCGGAATCGCGCCGCGGCGCGGACCCGGTCGTCGGGTCAGTGGCGCCACTTGGCGGCGTGAGCCTCCGTCGAGTCCGGGCCCATGAGCGTGCGATCGCGGTGCCATCCCCGCGCCGAGTTCACCGTCAGGGACGACGCGACGAATGCGATGACACCGACCGACGCACACACCGCGAACGCGGGCCGCAGCCGTCGCGCCGGGCGCGGGCTCGGGACCGCCCCCCGTGTCGTCGGCCACACGCGTACGCGGCGACGCGCGCCGAGGTCCTCGGCCCAGCCGAAGACCACGGTGAAGCACGCGATGAAGCCCACCGTGAGCGCCACCAGCAGCGCGACGAATGCTCCCCACGGCAACGACCAGTCGAGCTTCCACAGCAGCTGGTAGGCGAGGATGATCGCGGCGGCGTGCCAGAGGTAGACGGTCATCGCCCGCTGCGTCGTCCAGGTCACGAACGGCCCGATCCCGCGCGTGCGCGGAACCCGCGCGATCACGGCTTCGAACGCGAAGGCGAGCGACAGCCACGCCAGCCCGACCAGGAGCTCCGCCGGCGCGGAGAAGTTCACCTCGTTGTACGGGACCGGCTGCACCGTGCACCACGCGGCCGCCCCGGCGGCGAAGACCGCGCACGCGCCGAGGCGGGCGCGGAAGTCGAAGCGGGCGAAGCGGCCGTCGTGGTGCAGGAACCCGAGCATGAACATCGTCGTGTAGAGCACGAGGTTCGCGAGCGCGCCGAGCGCCATGACGCGTGGCGGTGCACCATCGCGTACGGGTCCTCCGAGGAGGAACAGCGCGCCGATCAGGATCGCGAAGCAGAGACCGGGTCGGCGTCGCACGGCACGCAACAACAGCGGTCCCAGCACGAACAGCCAGAGCAACACGCTCACGTACCACAGCGGGGCGGCGAGCCAGCCGGTCTGCCACTTCGAGCCCATCGGGTAGACGACCGGCACGGTCCAGGAGATCGCCTGCCACCAGTGGAGGTCGGTGTTCGCCCCGGGGCTGTGCACCGCGGCACCGAGCATCACCATGAGCGCCGTTGCACCGAACAACCAGAACGGTACGAGGATGCGGTGCAGCCGGTCGGCGAGGACGACACGCGCGCCGCGCCGGTCGACGGACCGGGCGTAGAGGCTGCCGGACACGAAGAACATCGCCGGCATCGCCGCCACGAAGTACGAGATGACCGTGAAGCTGAACAGGTGGAGGAGGATCACCCGCATCAACGCGACGGTGCGCACGACGTCGAGGAACCCGTCGCGCGTCCCCGCCGCCGTGCCGTGCTCGCGAGCAGCGGTCTCCGCCACCGTCGTCGCCACCGGCCCCCCAGATCCCGGACGAAGAATCAATCCTCGCGGCACGTGGCGCAACTGTCCAGCGGCGCGCTACGTGGTGACCGCGGGCGCGACGACGTAGTCCTCCGCGTCGGCGTCCCAGTCCATCGCGACGAGATCGCGGGCGCGCGCCGCTTTCACGAACTGGAGGAAACCGCCGTAGCCGAGGCGCTTCTCGCTGAACTCGGGATCGGTCTTGCGCAACTGCGTCTTCAGCCCCGAAAGGTGCAACGGGCCGCGCTTCGCGAGCCGCCCGACGACCGCGCGGAGGAGCTCGAACGCCTCGTCCTCGCTCCCGCCGGCCGCCCGGAAGCGGACTTCGGGGTCGCCGTGTGCGGAACCGGCCGCGAGCTCCACCGCGCCGCGCGACTCGAGGTTGCGCAGCAGCTCGCCGAAGCTGCGGAAGCCGTAGGTCGTCTCCGTGAAGGTCGGGTCCTTGCGCAGCAGCGCGCGCTTGAGCTGCGAGGCGAGCACCGGGCCACCGCTGCTGCGCTCGAGGCCCGACAGGGTCTGGGTCACGAGCACGGCCAGATCGGGCTCCTCGCCCCGGTCCGCGACCACCGGTTCCGCCTCCACCTCGGCCGTCCGGGTGGCGCCTCCGGCCTTGCGCGGCCGGGTTCGGCGCGGCCCGGCCTTCGCCAGGTCGACCCCCTCGAGCCGCTCGTAGAACAGGAACTCGTCACAGGCCGGCGGGAGCAGCGCCGACGTCGACACCTCGACCCCGATGCCGATCACCCGACGGTTCAGCTCGCGGAGCTTGTGCACCAGCGGCGTGAAGTCGCTGTCGCCGGTGCCGAGCACGAACGTGGTGATGTAGTCGCGCTCGAAGCACAGCTCGATCGCGTCGACGGCCATCTTGATGTCGGCCGCGTTCTTGCGCACCGAGCCCATGCGCTGGGGGATCTCGATCAACTCGACGTGGTGCGTGGTGAGGGTGCGGCGGTCCTCGTCGAAGCGCGTCCAGTCCGCGTAGGCGCGGCGTACGACGACGCGGCCGCGCTCGGCGAGCGCGTCGGCGATCGGCCTGAAGTCGAGCTTGCCCGCCCGCAGCTGCTCCTCGACCCCTAGGGCGAGGTTCTCGTAGTCGAGCAACAAGGCGATGCGTTCTTCGTCGTCTCGCATGTCAGCGGGCGGGGGTGAGATCGAGGTGGAGCTCCTGGAGGCCGCGCAGCATGTACGTCGGATCGTACCGGTACCGGCGCGCGCCCGGCGACCCGTGGTGGGCCTCCGAGATCCGGATGTCCGACGTCCGGTCCAGAAGCCGTACGAGGGTCGCGTGGGTCTCCGCCCGGGCGAGCGGGGCACCGGCGCAGGTGTGGATGCCGTGGCCGAACGCGAGGTGCTGGCGTCCGTTCGCGCGGTCGAGGCGGAACTCGGCCGGGCACTCGAACTGGCGGGGGTCGCGGCTTCCGGCGTCGGTCATCACGAACACGGTGCTCCCCGCCGGCAGGTCGACCCCGCCGACGGTCGTGGGGATCTTCGCCAGCTTGAACGAACCCTTCAGCGGCGCCTCGGTGCGCAGCATCTCCTCGATGAACGGGTTGACGAGGGACTGGTCGTCGCGCAGGCGCTGCTGGAACTCGGGGTGGTCGCCGAGGGTCCGCAGGCACATGACGATGAGCCGGCCGGTCGTCTCGCTGCCGGCGGAGAACAGGTTGGCCGCGATCTTCATGACGTCGGAGACCGGCGGCAGCGTGCCGTCGGGGAACGTGGCGTGGGCCATCTCGTTCATGATGTCGTCGCGCGGGTTGGCCCGGCGCGCCTCGATGTAGCGCGTGAACTGCGCGTAGAGGTACTCGAGCGGCTTGTGCGACATCTTCGACGGGCGCTCCTTGTGCACGAGCTGCTCCCGGAACGCGTCGCGGTCCTCGTCGGGGACGCCGAGCAGGTCGGCGATCACCATGACGGTGAACGGGTACGCGTAGTCCTGCACGAGCTCGCACTCGCCGCGGTCGAGGAACTCGTCGATGGTCCGGTCGGCGTACGCCCAGATGAACTCCTCGTTCTCCTTGAGGCGCTTCGGCGTGATGAGGCGCATCAGCAGCGCGCGGTGGGCCGTGTGCTTGGGCGGGTCGAACGACGGGAGCTGGTCGCTGAAGGGCAGCTCGTCGCGGTGCTCCTCGATGATCTCGGAGATGTCGTCGCCCTCGAGGGGGACCGACATCTTGAAGAACGGCCCGCTCACCGTGTTGCAGTTCGACCAGCTCTTCTGGTCGTGGTAGACGGCGATGACCTCGTCGTAGCCGGTCACCAGCCAGACGTCCCACATCGGGTAGTACCAGACGGGACCGTGCGAACGGACCCACTCGTAGAACGGGTACGGGTCCTGCGGGAGCTCCTCGTCGCGGAAGAGATCGACGCTGGCGAAGTCGGTGGTCGTCACGGGGTCTCCCGGCCGGAATCGTCGGTTACTGGGTTCGCAGAGTACGAGAGCCGCGTTCTCGGCTGCAACGAGGGTCACCCGGTCAGCGCCGCCACGCTGGTCACGTGCGACGCCGGCGGGTGATCGCCGAGACTGCCCTGGTACGGGCGGTCGGAGAAGTCGAAGATGCCACCGTCGGCGCCGACCATGAGATAGCCGTCGCCGTAACGGACCATCCCGACCACTGCGGCGTTGAGATGCGTCGAGCCCATGGAGCCGCGGAAGACCGCGTCGCCGAACGCGAAGATGCCGCCGTCCGACGCCACGAGCCAGTAGCCGTTGCCGCCCGCCGTCGGCACGAGCGATCGCACGGGCGCGTTCAGCGGCACGCCGCCCATCGATCCGCGGAAGACCGCGTCGCCGAACGCGAAGATGCCACCGTCGGATGCGACCATGTAGTAGCCGTGACCGGACGGCGTCGCGATGGATCCGAGGACCGGCCCGTTGAGCTGCATCGCCGCGACGTCGCCGTACGGCTGCGCGTCGCCGAAGGCCAGCACCCGGCCGCGGCTGGTGAAGATCCAGTAGCCGTTGCCCGACGGCGTCGCCGAGAGGCTCGAGGCCAACTCGTAGGCCGCGAACCGGAGCGCATCCGCGTTCCCCGCCCACCGGGCGTCGCCGAAGGCGTAGACGCGCCCGAGCGAGTCGAGGATCCAGTATCCGTGGCCCGACGGCGTGGGCTCGATGTGCACCGCCGCGAGCCCGAAGATCGGCGGGCCCATCGTGTTCGCGACACCACCCGAGTACCCCGCGTCGCCGAAGCTGTACACGTTCCCGGCACCGTCGAGCATCCAGTAGCCCGAGCGACCCGGGGTGGGCGTGACGGGTTGGACCGCGGCGGGTGGTTCGACGCGGACCGGCCGTTCGACCACCGGCGTGGTGTCGACGGCGAGCGAGAGGTACACCAGCGCGGACTGCACCGGCGTCCCGGAGTCGCTCGCTCCGATGGCCACGGAGTACTGACCCGACAGTCCGGTCGGGGTGCCGGTGATCACACCCGTGGTCGTGTCGAGCGACAGCCCGGCCGGCAGACCCGTCTGCGACCAGTGGATCGGCGGCCGGCCGCCGGAGGCGACCAACGTCGTCCTCGGATACGGCACGCCGACCCGTCCCGACGGCAGCGACGAGGTGCCGATGACGAGGGCCGGGGTCGGGTTCGTCGGGATCACCTGGTTCGACGGTGGCGATTCGGGACCGTCGCCGACGGAGTTCGTCGCGTGCAGGGTGAACGTCACGGGCGAAGCCGCCAGCCCGGTGATCGTGGTCTCGGTGGCGGTGCCGGGCCGCGACACCCGCGTCTCGAAGGGGTGGGCCGTGACCGTGACCGAGGTGATCGGCCCGGCCGGAAGGGTCCAACGCACGGTTGCCGAGTTGACGCCCGCGACCGCCGTCACCTTGGCCGGCGCGGCGGGCACGGTCGGGACCGGGACCTGGGAGTACAGCAGGAGGTTCGGCGACCCCGGCCCGGTGCCGGTGACCACACCGGAGGTCGCGAGCGAGACGAGCTCGGCCGTGGTCGCCGCGGGCGTGGTCCCGGGATGGGCGTCCAGGTACATCGCGGCCGTCCCCGCGACGTGCGGTGCCGCCATCGAGGTTCCCGAGATGGTGTTCGTGCCGTTGCCCAACCAGTCCGACGTGATCTCGACACCCGGGGCGTACGCGTCCAGGCACGGCCCGTAGTCCGAGAAGAAGGCCTGGGAGTCGTTCGTGTCGGTGGCGCCGACCGTGAACGCCGCCCTGACCATGGCCGGCGAGAAGGAGCAGGCGTCCCCGGCGTTGTTCCCCGCCGCGAGCGAGTAGAAGACGCCACTGGCGATCGAGTTGCTCACCGCGGCGTTCATGACGGGGTCGTTGCACCAACAGCCCAGGCTCATGTTCGCGACCGCGTTGGCCGCGTGATGCCGGGTCACCCAGTCGATGCCGGCGACGATGTCGGAAGTGGTGCCGTAGCCCGCCGAGTCGAGGACGCGGACGCCCACCAGGTGGATGCCCTTCGCCACGCCGTAGGTGCTCCCCCCTATGGTCCCGGCGACGTGGGTCCCGTGACCGTTCAGGTCGACGCCGTTGTTCGGCTGCGAGCTGACCGTGTCGATCCCGAACGCCGCCCGGCCGCCGAAGTCGGGATGCGTGTAGAGGACGCCGGTGTCGATGACGTACGCCGTCGCCGAAGCACCGCCGTCGGGCGCGGTGTAGCTGCGGTCGAGGGGGAGCACGCGCTGGTCGACGCGGTCCAGACCCCACGACCGCGGGTCCGGATACGTGGTCGCGACGGCCGAGTACGTGTAGTCGGGTGTGATCGCGGCGACCTCGGGGTCGGACGCGAGGCGCGAATGCTCCGCCTCGGTGAGCTCGGCGGCATACCCGTGGTATGCGTGCGAGTACACGTGGGTCACCCGCGCGCCACGGCCGGACTCGGCGGCCGCCGCGCCCGGAGCCGACGCCGCGACCCGGAGCGTCACGATGTACGGGCTGCGCGCCGGGTCGCCGAACGCCTTCGGGACGGCCGCGAGGACTCCGCCGGCGGCGACCGCGACACCGACCAACGCGACCAGGCTCCGGCGCACGGTCCCCTCCTTGGCCCTGCCCCCAAGGGTGCGCCCGCCGTCGGGTGCCGTCCCTGGGGTCCCCGCACCATCCTGGGTCGCGGGGAGCCTGGCTGCAACTGGCAGGGGTGCCACCGGGCGGGAGGAACGCTTCAGGTCTCGGCGCCGCGCATCGTCCGCCACGCCTGGAACGTGATGCGCAGCATGAGCAGCGTGATCGCGAGCCGGTGAACGGGTCGGCGACCTTCGATCAGGCCGTGGACATGACCGTGTCCCTCGTGATCGCCGGGGTCGGACGGTAGGCGCTCTGTGGAGGAAATGTGACGCGTGGCGTCACCTGAGTGACGCGAAACCGGGGGGTCGATCGAAGCACCCGAGCCGGGAATACCCATGGGGGTATCCTGGTTGTTCGCCGCAGACCGACCATCGCAGGCGCAGCACGAGGAGGACCCATGGGCACTGTCGCCCTGACCGGAGAAACGTTCGAGACCACCGTCGGCCAGGACGGGATCGTGCTCGTCGACTGGTGGGCGTCGTGGTGCGGGCCGTGCCGGATGTTCGGCCCGGTCTTCGAAGCGGCCGCCGAGGAGCACCCCGACATCGTGTTCGGCAAGGTGGACACCGAGGCGGAGCAGCCGCTCGCCGGCGCGGCCGGGATCATGTCGATCCCGACGCTGATGGCGTTCCGCGACGGGATCCTCGTGTTCTCGCAGCCGGGTGCGCTGCCCGCGCCGGTACTCGCGGACCTGATCGGCCAGGTGCGCGCCCTCGACATGGACCAGGTGCGCGCCGCGGTGGCGCAGCAGGCCTCCGCCGGCGGAGGCGCGGTCACTTCTTCGGGGCGAAGTTGATGACACCACCTTCGCTGGTGCCGCGGAAGAAGATGAACCCGTAGCCCCAGTAGAGGTGGCCGTCGGCGATGGCCGCGCCACCGCCGATCTTGCCGGGAGCCTCGAACGACCACAGCTTCTTGCCGGTGGTGGTGTCGAACGCGTACATCGTGCCGGCGTCGGTGCCGACGAACGCGACGCCCGGCACGGCGGTGACGGGACCGAACACCTTGCCGGCGAGCTCGGACGTCCATTGGATCCTCCCGCTGGCAGGATCGAGCGCAAGGATCTTCGAGACGTTGGTGGGGGCGTTGGTTGCGGGGTCGCCGACGTTGGACGACATGACGAGCCGGCCGTCGGCGAATGCGGCGGAGCCGGACACCCCGCCGAACACCGAGCCCGAGGTGAGGCTGGTCCGCCACACGACCTTGCCGGTGGTTCGGTCCAGCGCGTAGTAGTCGCCGGCCTTGTCGCCGACGCCGACGAGGTCGCGGCCGTTGGAGGTCCACAGGTTGGGCGAGGCGCCGACGTCGGCGTCCTTGCCGATCGGGTTGCCCTTGGGGAACACGTCCCGGGGTGTGAACTGCCTGGCCCAGGCCAGCTTCCCGGTCTTGTAGTGGACGGCGACCAGGGCGTCGGCGAGCGGCGCGGTCGGCTCGGTGCTGGTGTTGCCGGTGCCGATGTAGAGCAGGCCGCGGGCCCGGTCGACGGCGGGCGAGGACCAGATCCCGACGCCCGACCCGGCCGTGGCGTCGGCGGGTGTGGCATAGAAGCGCCACACCTCTCTGCCGGTCGCGGCGTCGTAGGCGCCGACGCTGCCGCGGAAGCTGCTGGTGGGATCGGGCACGGCGTCCTGGATGCTGGCGGTCGCCTGCAGGACGAGCCGGTCGACGTACACGGGCGAGCTGTTGATCTGGGAGAGGGGGCTGTCGTTGGTGGTGGCCTTCCAGACGATCGCGCCGGTGGCCTTGTCGAGCCGGTAGAGGGTCCGGCCGACACCGATGTACACGGCGTCTCCGGCCACCGCGGGGGCACCGATCACCCAGCTCCCGCCCAGCGGAGTCGTCCAGATCGTGGCGCCGGTGTCGGCCTCGACCGCGGACATCGAGCCCTTCCAGTCGCCGAAGTAGACGACGCCGTCCACGACGGCCGGGGTGCCGGTCACGCCGGTCACGCCGTCCTTGGACCAGACCTTGGCGAGCTTGTCGACGTTGGCGGCGGTGATCGTCCTCGCGGTGGGGACGAAGCCCGTGTTGGCGAGGTCGTGGCGATACATCGGCCACCCCGGTGCGGTGCCGGAATCGGCGTGGGAGCCCGCCTTCGACGTGCCGCCGGTGCCGGTGGATCCGGCCCGGCGATCGGCCTTCGTGCTCGTTGCGCTGCACGCCCCCAACACGATGGCTGCTACCACCCCAGCAGCTAGGCGGGCACCGCTTCGGTGGCGGGGCGAGAGGGTCATCGGACCAGCAAAGCACAGCCGCCGCGCCCTCGACGACACCAGCGGACGTGGCCGCGCGTGTCCCGCACTCGTCACGCCGCCAACCGGGGCGAGGGGGACACCTGACTCCCGAAGACCTACCGGCTCGCGCCGCGCCCGACGAGAACGCCGCACATCCCGAGGAAGGCGGCGGTCCAGGCCAGGAGGGCGAACGCGAGCGTCACCTTGGGTACCACGTCGAGGCCGTCGAGGCCGGTGGACGCGATCATCCGGTAGGTGGCGGCCCCGTACATCCCGATGGGGAACACGAGCGCCCAGTAGGCGGGGTGGTAGCGCACCGGGACGCGGCGCACGACGTGGCGCCACACTCCGATGGCGACCATGACCGGGAACCAGAACGTCGCGGTGGCCCACGCGAGGATCACGATGCCCTCGACGAACGGTGCGAGCCGGTCGAGGCGAGGGGCTACACCGCGGGCGGCGAGGAGGTTGGAGCCGGCGAGGACGGTGATGGCGACGGCGCCCGCCGCGATCCACGACGGCGGTTGGAGCTCGGTGGCGCTCAGTGGATAGAAGGTCCAGCGCAGGAAGAGCATGGTCATCACGATCAGGTAGAGCACCAACCCGAGCGTGAACGCGCCCAGCGCGACGAGCTCGAGGGCCTGGTTGGGGCGGCCGTGACGGACGAGGAGGATGGCGGTGAGCGCCGCGACCGACTCCGTCGAGACGGTGAGGAGGAACCAGGTGCCGTTGATGCCCTCGCCCAGCGGCGGTTTGACCGCGTCCACGATGACGGCGATCAGGGGCGGGTAGAGCAGCAGGACCCACGCGACCAGGCCCGCGACCCAGCAGACCCAGGCGACCGCCCACCACTGGTGGATGAGCGCGGCGCCCGAACCGGCCACGTTCAGCGCGGCGACGGTGGTCAGGAACCCGAAGCCGGTGGCGTGCGCGGTCAGGTCGCCGAAGAACCGTCTCGGATACGCCACCAGGCGCATGCCGTTCAACACGAACAGGACGCCGAGGCCGAGCGCGGCGACCGCGAGCAGTGCCGACGCGAGCCACCCGAGGTCCTGTTGGTAGGCGCCGACCGCGATGATGCCGGTCGCCATGACGAACGCGAAGTAGCCGGGGAAGAGGTCGGCCACGACCGACGGGCGAGCAGGTTCTGGATGGTGCATCGCACTCCTCAGCGGCGAAGGAACCGGACGGTGGCGAGTGATGCCCCGGCGAGCACCACCGAGATGGCGGCGGCGGCCCAGCCGAGCGAACGGTTCCCCGTCGTGAACGCCTCGACCGCGACGGTGACGACGAAGACCTGGAACGAGACGAGGATGATGAGGTAGACGAGCACCGCGGTGGTCGTCCGGCGATGGGCGAGGGCGGAGGGCGTTCTCACGGCCGGCTCCCCAGCGCCCACACGGTGTCCCCTCGGATCTCGACGTCGATGCGCCCGAGGGGCCGCGGTGGTGGGCCCGAGATCACCGCGCCGGTGCGGGCGTCGAAGTTGCCCTCGTGACACGGGCAGTGCCATCGCTGCTCGGACTCCTGGTAGAAGACGACGCAGCCGAGGTGGGTGCACTTCTGACTGAAGGCGTAGAGCTGGGTCTCCGAGGTCCGGAGCACGATCGCCGGATCGTCCTCGGTGGGGTACGAGAACAGGTAGGTGCCTCCCACCGGGATGTCGGCCAGCGCGACGATCGGCCGCGGCGAGCCGGTGTTGATCGTGCGCAGCTGCGTCCACGCCGCGATGCCGACCGTGCCCGCGGCCAGCGCAACCGAGCCGAGCCCGAGGTAACGGGCGAACTCGCGGCGCGTGATCTCGTCCTCCGCGGCGGCCTCGTAGGGGAAGTCGGTGCGCCACAGTGGCTCCGGTGCGGCGGAACCCTCCTCGTGCGTCATGGGCTGTGCTCCTCCAGGGCGAACGGATCGTCGAGCCAACTGCGGCGGTGATGCGCGCCGACGTCGACCGGCCCCGGGGCCAGGTCGTCGACGACGGTGAAGGTCAGGGTCCGTACGTCCTGCCGGCCGAATCGGAACTCGCGGATCAGCTCGCCCCGGCGACCGGCGGCGAACTCCTCGCGTGTCCCGTACCAGAGCGCGTCGCTCGGGCACACCGACGCACACATCGGCTTGAGGCCCTCCGACGTGCGATCCAGACAGAGGTCGCACTTCATCATCTGGTCGAGCTCCGTCATGTACTTCGGGACCCCGAACGGGCAGGCGATCACGCAGTTGGAGCAGCCGATGCAGCGGGGCTTCAGCGCGGACTGCACGACGCCGTTCTCGATCTGCTTGATGGCGTCGGCCGGGCACACCTCGGCACAGGTGGGGTCCTCGCAGTGCATGCAGACCTGCGGGGCGGTCTGGGTCGTGGCGGCCCGATCGATCGTCTCGAGGTGGATCAGCGAGTGGCCGCGGTGGGTACCGCACTCCATGCACGCCTCGACGCACGCGGAGCATCCGATGCAGCGGCTGTGGTCGATCACGAAGACCGGATCGTCGCCGGGCCCGTACATCAGCCGGTCCCGTGCATCAGTCGGTCCCGTCCGTCACGTCGAGGTCGCGGGCGTCGGCGGTGTCGCGCCGGCCCCCGGCCTTGGTGACCCGCACCGCCGCGACCTTGAACTCGGGCATGCGCGAAAGCGGGTCGAGCGCCCGGTTGGTCAGCTGGTTGGCGGCGTGGGTACCCGGCCAGTGGTACGGGATGAACACGGTGTCGGGACGGATGGTCGCCACGACGCGCGCCGGCAACGTCATCTCTCCTCTTCGCGACGAGACGGTGACGAGGTCGCCGTCGACGACCCTGACCGCGTCGGCGAGGACGGGGTGCATCTCGCAGAGCGGTTCCGGGTACTGGTCCACGAGCGCGGCGATGCGCCGGGTCTGGGTACCGGACAGGTACTGGCTGACCACGCGTCCGGTGGTGAGCCAGATCGGGTAGTCGTCGTCCACGACCTCGGCGGCCTCCCGGAACGGCACCGCGTGGAAGCGGGCCTTCCCGTCGGGGTGGAAGAACCGGCCGCCCTCGAACAGCCTCGGCGTGCCCGGGTGTCCCTCCTCGGGGACCGGCCAGAACAGGCCCATCTCCTCCTCGACCCGCTCCCAGGTCACCCCGCGGTAGTCCGCGGTGCCGCCGGCAGAAGCGAGTCGGAGCTCGTCGAAGATCTCGCGGGTCGAACCGAACTCGAAGTACCGGCCCCGTCCGAGCCGTCGGGCCAGGTCGACGAGGATCTCCCAGTCCAGCCGGGCCTCCCCGGGTGGGTCGACCGCGGCGTTGATCTTGATGATCCGGCCCTCGCCGCTCGTGGAGGTGCCCTCGTCCTCCTCGTGGAGCGACCCGGGCAGGACGACGTCGGCGTGGTGGGCCGACTCGGAGAGGAAGAAGTCGATGACGGCGTAGAACTCGAGCTTGTCGAGCGCCTCCCGGGTGAAGGCCGTGTCGGGTGCGGACACGAGCGGGTTGAAGCAGATCGAGAGCAGCCCCTTGATCCGCCCGTCGTGGATCGCCTCGATGATCTCCTCGGCGGAGAGGCCCTTGCCCGGGATCTCGGACTCGTCACAGCCCCACACCGCCGCCGTGTGCGCGCGGTGCTCGGGGTTGGTGATGTCGCGGTTCCCGGGAAGCTGGTCGCACTTGTGCCCGTGCTCGCGACCGCCCTGACCGTTGCCCTGGCCGGTGATGGTCGAGACCGCGCACCCCGGCTTGCCGTACTTGCCGGTGGCCAGCCCCAGGTTGATGGCGGCGAGGACGTTCTCGACGCCCTTGGACTGCTGCTCGATCCCCCGCGCGTGGAGCAGCATCCCCGTCTCGGACGTTCCCCACCACTCCGCGGCCTGCTCGATCCGCGCCTTCGGCAGGCCGCAGACCTCGGCGGCCCACGCCGGGGTCATGTCGGCGACGGCGGCCGCGGCCTCGTCGAAACCGACGGTGTGGGCGTCGACGAACGCGTGGTCGATCCAGTCGCGGCGGATGAGCTCGTGCAGCACCGCGCCGAAGAGGGCCGAGTCGGTACCGGGCCGGACGGGGAGGAACAGGTCGGCGGTGCGGGCGAGCGGAACGACGCGGGGGTCCTGCACGATCAGCCGCGCGCCCCGGTCCCGTGCCGTCCAGATGTACCCGGTCGTGATGGGGAACGTCTCGGCGATGTTGGAGCCGGCGACCCACACCACGTCGGCGAGGTGGATGTCGCTCCACGGGTTCGGGGCCCGGTCGACACCGAGCGCCTTCTTGTTGCCGACGCCGGCCGACACCATGCAGAAGCGGCCGTTGTAGTCGAGGTTCGCCGTGCCGAGGGCGAGCCGCGCGAACTTGCCGATCAGGTAGCTCTTCTCGTTCGTCAACGAGACGCCGCTCAGCATCGCGAACGCGTCGGGCCCGGCCTCCGCCTGGATCCGCTGCACCTCGCGCACCACCCGGTCGAGCGCACGGTCCCAGCCGACGCGCCGGAAGCCGTCGGGTGAGCCGGGGTCGCGCTCGAGCGGGTACAGCAGCCGGTCGGGGTGGCTCCCTTGCAGGTACCGCTTGACTCCCTTCGGGCACAGCTTGCCGCGGTTGAACGGGAACTCGTACCAGGGCTCGAACCCGATGACCTCGTCGTCCTTGACCTTCAGCTTGACGCCACACTGCTGTCCGCAGAAGCAGCAGTGCGTCGCCACCGTGCGGTCCGGTTCGATCCCGGCGTTCCACCCGCCCGGAGGCGCCTCGTTGAGGTGCGGGCCGTAGCGGGCTACCAGTTCCTCCTCGGTGATCGGCAGTCGTGCCATCAGCCGAATCCCCCGACTCGCCCGGACTGGGCCAGTGCGAGCTGTCGGCGTCGACACGCCGGGCAGAAGTCCTGATAGCTCTCCCCGCCGTCCCCGTAGTCGAAGCCGAGCTCGTCGAGGACGTCCTTCAGGTCGGTGAGCTGCCGGACCGACACGAACGGGTCTCCGCACGCGCGGCACCCGGCCTGCTCGCCCTCGGCGTTGGCCCGCTTGTAGTACTGCACCCCGAGGTTGGCGGGTCGTTGGAAGATGTGGAACAGCTTGCCGAACGGGATGTAGAGCAGACCGAGGATGACGGTCAGCGCGTGCAACGTGTTCAGCGCCGAGTAGAACTGCCCCTCGAGCCAGGTGCTCGACACGGTGAGGAACAGCCCCGTGACCGACACCGCGAACAGCCCGGCGAGCGCGAGGAAGTCGCCGCTTCGCTCGACGGCGATCGCCCCCGGGTCCCGGAGGCGGCGCCGCAGGAAGAGGAACACGCCCCCGAGGACGAGGAACGCCGCGATGTCGAGCGCATGGAAGAACATCCAGCCGACGATGCTCTCGGCGTCGAAGCTCACGGTGCCGAATCGCGACACGTCCACCTGGTAGCGCGACGCGTCCTGCCCGACGCTCTGGAAGTGCAGCAGCCCGAGCGTGAGCGGCACGGTCACGGCGCCGGCGAGGATGCACCCCCAGAAGACGAGCTGGTGCGCGGCCCACCGCACGCGTGACCGCCGGCGGATGAAGCCCTGCGCCAACAGCTGGGTCCCGACGAGCGCGGGCAGGGCCGCCAGGTTCCGCAGCCGCGACCGGCGGAACGCGTCCCAACCTCGCCGGTTGAGCATGGCGGTCGGGGGCCGTCGCAGCCACACCGAGTACCGGTAGACGATGCCGAAGGCGGCGAAGAGCAGCCCGAAGAGGTATCCGACCAGGGCCGCGTCGAACCAGACCAGGCTTCCGCTGCCGAAGAAGGTGATCGCGAGCAGGACCGCGACCCCGACGCCGCCCCACACGACCCCGCGGCGATCCAGCTGACCGGAAACCGGCTGACCCACGGCGCTCACCGTACCCGCCCGGACTCCCGTCCCGAACGCTCCGGCTTCGAGTCCTCCCGCAGCGCGGCCGGCGGTACCCGGGTGCCCACGCCTCACCCGGACGGTGGTGCCTGCCCAACCGGAAGACGCCGGCAGACACCCTCGACGGAGCAGTCCGCGCTCCTTAGCGTTGGCGCAAAGCACCAACCATCCGGGGGGGACCATGTCGACCAGACCACTGAATCAACCGCTCGGGCGCCGTGCGTTCGTGGCGAGCATGCTCCTAGCTCTCGCACTCACGCTCGGCGTCGGACCGGCCGCCGCCAAGTCGACGAAACCTACGGCCACCAAGGTGATCAAGATCAAAGGCATCGAGTACAAGTACGTCGGCGTTCCGACGACGGTGAAGGCCGGGCGACGCACCATCGAGTTCGTCGACGGCGGCACCGAGGCGCACGAGATGGGACTGGTCAAGCTGAAGCCCGGCAAGACCCTCCAGGACGCCTTGCAGTTCCAGGGCGACCCCAGCGATCCCAACTCGCCGATGGACTTCGTCGGTGTCGTCGTGGTCGGCATGCCCTCGAAGTCGATCGTCGTCACGCTGACGGACAACTTCACACCGGGCACGTACGCGATGGCCTGTCAGCTCACGGCCCCCGACGGCAAGCCCCACGCCGAGAAGGGCATGGTCGCGTCCTTCACGGTCGTCAAGTAGCACGACCCGGTGGGCCGGACCGGCGTCCGCGGGGCCGAGGCGCGGGCATGTTCACAGCTCCCGTTTGAGCACCTTGCCGGCGGGGTTGCGGGGCAGCTGCTCGAGGAACACGACCTCGCGCGGCACCTTGAAGCGCGCGAGGTTGGTGCGTACGAACTCCTGGACCGCCTCGGTGGTCAGGGATGCACCACCGCGCACGACGACGAAGGCTTTCAGGCGTTGACCGAACTCCTCGTCGTCGACACCGACGACCGCGGCTTCGACCACGTCGGGATGCGACGACAGGAGGTGCTCGACCTCGAGCGGGAAGACGTTCTCACCACCGGACACGATCATCTCGTCGTCCCGTCCGTCGACGTAGAGGCGCCCGGCGGCGTCGAACCGGCCGACGTCGCCGGTGCTCATGAGGCCGTCGACCATCTCCTTGCCGCCGCCGCCGGTGTAGCCGTCGAACAGCAGGGTGCTGTGCACGAAGATCCGGCCGACGCCACCCGTGGGCACCTCATGGCCGTCGCGGTCGAGCAGCTTGACGATCGTGTCCCGTGGCGGACGACCCGCGGTGGTGGGGTCGGCGCGCAGGTCGGCCGGGGTGGCGATGCCACCCCACCCCACCTCGGTCGAGCCGTAGAGGTTGTAGAGGTTGTCGCCGAACTCGTCCATCCAGCGCGTGGCGAGACCGGTCGGGATGGCAGAGCCGCTCAGGGCAACGATGCGCAACGACGACGTGTCGTACCGGCGCCGCACGGGCGCGGGCAGGCCGAGGATGCGCTGCAGCATCACGGGCACGGCGATCAGCGCGCCGGCGCGGTGGCGGGCGACGTCGGCCAGGGTCTGCTCGGGGTCGAAGTGCCGGCGCAGCACGAGGGTCGAGGTCAAGAGGATGGCCAGGCTCATGTTGCCGAAGCCCCAGGAGTGGAACAGCGGCGCCGGGACGACGAACGTCTCGCCCTCGCGGTACGGGATCCGGTCGAGCATCGCGATCACCGGCCCGATGGGGCTGGTCTGGTCCCGCGGTGCGCCCTTGGGCGTCCCCGTCGTGCCCGACGTGAGGATGATGCTGCGACCGGGCCGGCTCGGCGCCGCCGGACGCGACGAGTCCGTACCGGCGATCACGTCGTCGAACGTCTCCACAGCAGGGTCGCCGTCGTGGCCCGCACCCCGGTGGCCGGCGCCCTCGGGCCAGGCCACCAGCTTCACCGGCACGTCGGCGCCGTCGGCGACGACGCCGGAGAACTCCTCGTCGTAGAGCAGCGCGACCGCGCGGTCCCGGCCGATCACCTCGCGCAGCTGTGGGCCGGCGAAGCCGGTGTTGAGGTACAGGATCGTCGCGCCGAGCTTGCTGCATGCCGCGGTCGCCTCGACGAACCCACGGTGGTTGCGGCACAGCATCGCCACCACGTCGCCCTCCTCGACCCCGCGGTCGGCGAGAGCCCGCGCCAGCGCGTTCGAACGCCGATCGACCTCACTCCACGTGAGCGTCCCCCGGTCGTCCACGATGCAGAGCCGGTCGGGACGCCGTGCCGCGGCGGCAGCGAACCCGCCCGCGTAGTTGACGCCGAAGTGACGCGTCGCCAAACCCGCCGCGACCAACCGGCGTGGCGCGAGCGGGCGCAGCAGGCCGGCCCGCGCGAGCACTTGCAGCGAGGTGAGGGCATCGCGCGGTCCCATGGCTCAGCACCCTACGCCGACGTGGTGCCGGCAGCCAGACGTGCCGAACGCCGGGGCCGTGGCGTGAGCCGGGCTACGGAACCGGCCGTTCCGCCGAACCGGGACGCGGCTGTTTTCCTTGCGTGTCGAGCAACAGCGCGCCGACAGGTCAATCCTCGTACTTGAACGAGACCCTCACCCTGGCGCGGTATGCCTTCACGTGGCCGTCCTCGATCTGCAGGTCGAGCTCGGCGACCTCGGCGACGCGCAGGTCGCGCAGGCTCGAGGCTGCCTTCTCGACCGCCGCGGACGCGGCCTTCTCCCACGAGTCCGTGCTCGTGCCGACCAGTTCGATGATCTTGTAGACGCTCTCTGCCACCGTGCGCTCCTCCGTGTCGATGTGGCCTTAGCGTTCTCGTACGTCGAGTCGCTGTCAAGCGGTCGGCGCGCGTTCGACTTCAGGTCTGTGGGTCGATACTGCTCCTGACGTCCTTCATGCGGCGGAACAGTCGTCGCGGATGTTCGGGTGCAGCGATGAAGCCATGCCGCTCGGCCGCCGCCTCACCGTCAACCTGGCGTCCGAGCTCGGTGGTCGCAACGCCGACGTCAACGCCATCGCCCCCGGACTCGTCGACGGCGAGAGCGGCCATGCCTCGCTTCCGGAGGACTCGCCGTTCCGCGAAGCACCGGCCGCGGCGATTCCCCGGGAAGACGTCGGGTCCGCCCGAGACCTCGTCGGTACGCTGCCGCTGCTCTGCTCGAAGGCGGGGGACTGGATCACGGGACGGGTGTTCCTCGTCGACGGCGGATGGATCAACCGGTTGTGGGGCACGCAGCGGAGGGAGAGCAGATGTCGCTCGTCGAGGACCACCCGTACTTCGACCCGTACGACGTTGGGATCAACGCCGATCCCTACCCGAGCTACGAGCGCCTCCGCGAGGAGGCGCCGATCTACCACAACGAGCGCTACGACTTCTGGGCGTTGTCACGACACGAGGACGTGCAGAACGCGCTGGCGAACTGGCAGACGTTCTCGAGCACGCGAAGTGACATCCTCGACGTCATGAAGGCGGGGGTCGAGCTCCCGCCCGGCGTGATCCTGTTCGAGGACCCGCCGTTGCACACGATGCACCGCGGGCTCATGTCGCGGGTGTTCACGCCGCGCCGGATGGCCCTGCTCGAGGACCAGGTCCGCCAGTTCTGCATGGGGGCGCTGGACCCGCTCGTGGGATCGGGCGGTTTCGACGTCGTCGCCGAGCTCGCCGCGGTGATGCCGATGCGGGTGATCGGCATGCTGCTCGGCATCCCCGAAGAGGACCAGGTCGCCGTCCGTGACCGGACCGACGCCAACCTGCGGACGCGACCGGGCCGACCGATGAAGATCCGGCAGGAGGAGGTCGCGATCGGCGACATGTTCGCCGACTACGTCGAGTGGCGCTCGAAGCACCCCTCCGACGATCTCATGACGCAGTTGCTCAACGCCGAGTTCGAGGACGAGCACGGCGCGACGAGGAAGCTGTCACGGCCCGAGGTCCTCACCTACACGGCCGTGGTCGCCGGGGCCGGGAACGAGACCACCGGGCGCCTCATCGGTTGGCTCGCGAAGGTCCTGGCCGAACACCCCGACCAGCGCCGCGCCGTGGTCGAGAACCGCTCGCTGATCCCGAAGGTCATCGACGAGACGCTGCGGTTCGAGCCGACCGGGCACGCGACGGCCCGGTGGGTCACCCGCGACGTCGAGTACCACGGCACCACCGTGCCGGCGGACAGCCCGATCCTCCTGCTGCTCGCGTCGGCCAACCGCGACCCGCGCCGCTACGCCGACCCCGACGTCTACGACATCCACCGCGAGGACATCCAGCACCTGACGTTCGGCTACGGGCTCCACTACTGCCTCGGCGCGAACCTCGCCCGGCTCGAGGGACGCGTCGCGCTCGACGAGCTCCTGAACCGGTTCCCCGAGTGGGACGTCGACTACGACAACATCAAGCTGGCGCCGACGTCGACGGTTCGCGGATGGGAGCGGATGCCGATCGTCATCTCCTGAACCGATGGCCACGCGACGTCGCACGACCGGCCGTCGAACGACTGACGGGTCTTCACTCGAGGTAGCCGAACCGGCCGGCGTTGAAGTCGTCGACCGCCTCCCGGATCTCCTGGGCGGTGTTCATGACGAACGGGCCCCACGAGACGACGGTTTCGTCGATCGGCTCACCGCCGAGCACGAGGAGGTGCGCGCCATCATCCGTGGTGACCGCGACGTGCTCGCCGTCGTTGGCGGTGAGCACCAGCTCAGTCGCCGTGGCGGTGGCGCCGTTGACCGTGGCGTCGCCGTCGAGCACGAACACGGCCGCGTTCTCGCTCGCCGGGAACGCCATGTCGGCACGGCCACCGGGCTCGAGGCGAGCCTCCCAGAGGTTGATGTGCGTGTGCGTCTTCGCCGGGCCCGTCGCGCCGAGGTACTCGCCGGCGATCACGCGCACGGTGCCGGCGCCGTCGGGAAGCTCGACGTGGCCCATGTCGGCGGCGAGGAGCGGCTGGTAGCGCGGCGCGTCCATCTTGTGCACCGCGGGCAGGTTCACCCACAGCTGCATCATGTGCATCCGCCCGCCCTGCCGGGCCCACGACTGCTCGTGGTACTCCTTGTGCAGGATCCCCGACGCCGCCGTCATCCACTGCGCGTCGCCCGGACCGATGACACCGCCGCCGCCGGTGCTGTCGTGATGGGCGACCCGGCCTTCGAACGCCAGCGTGACGGTCTCGAAGCCCCGGTGGGGATGCGAGCCCACACCGCGGGGCCGGTCGGTCGGCCCGTACTCGTACGGCGCGTGGTAGTCCATCAACAGGAACGGGCTGATCGCGGCGCCGAGGTCGTTGGCCGGGAACACGTTGGTCACGTAGAACCCGTCGCCCACCCAGTGGCGCCGGTCGCCCCGGTACACCCCGCGGATCCTCCGGTCGCTCATCGCCTTGCCTCCTGGCGCCTCCGGCGCCGGGCCAGCGGGCCACGCTCGCCACTCGGCGGGATACCCGCCTCCCCACGCTCGCTCACGAGATCGGTCCTCTCCGTTTCGCCCGTCCGATTCACCCACCACCGGGTCGACCGGCCGGTCGTCGAGCCGTCCAACCGGGCCGACGGCCCGGTTGTTCCCCGCTCCCCGCCTACCATGCGGGCCCCGAACGGCGCGACGACCACGGCTGGGGGACGCTCGATGCAGGCAGCCGAACACCGTGGGCGGGCCCGCCGCCGGCGGCGTCGACACTCCGCCGCTCCGCTCGTGATCGCCGTCGCGGTCGTGCTCGCAGCCACCGCGGCGTGCGACAGCTCGAGCCGTGCCCGCGACCGGGCCACCTCCACGTCGTCGCGGGCATCGGCGTCGGCGGTGCCCGCCGGAGCTCCCGACGAGGCCCGATCGCACCCGGGCGACTGGTGGGCTCCCGGGCGCGACTACGACAACTCGCGCGCGACGACCACGTCCCGCATCACCGCTGCCAACGTGGATACGCTCACGGTGGCGTACGAGGCCGACGCCGCGGGTGCGTTGACCACCGTACCGTTGATCGTGGGCGACACGGTCTACGCGGAGGACACCCGAGGCCGCGTGCACGCGGTCGACCGGGCGACGGGCCAGGCGCGGTGGACGAGCGAGCCGTCCGGCTTCGACATCGGGCCGTTCGGCGTCGCCGTGGCCGGCGGTCGCGTCTTCGCGGTGCACGGATCCACCGGCGTCGTCGCCCTCGATGCCCGCACCGGTGCGCAACTGTGGGTGCGCGACATCACCGCGACTCCCACGGTGGGGGTCGACATCCAGCCCGTCGTCTACGAGGGCATCGTCTTCGCCGCCACGGTGCCGATCAGTCTCCACGGCTTCTACACGGGCGGCGACCGCGGCGTCCTGCACGCGCTCGACGCCGCCACCGGCAAGGACCGTTGGACGTTCGACACCGTCGACTCGGCGGACGTCTGGGGCAACCCGGCCGTGAACTCGGGCGGCGGTGCGTGGTACCCACCGGCGATCGACCCGGCGCGTGGTCTCGTGTACTTCGGGATCGCCAACCCGGCGCCCTTTCCCGGAACCGCCGCGTTCCCCAACGGCTCGAGCCGCCCGGGCCCGAACCTCTACACCGACTCGGTCGTCGCGCTCGACGTCCACACGGGCAAGCTGCGGT
Organism: Acidimicrobiia bacterium; assembly: GCA_046331155.1. GTDB lineage: Bacteria > Actinomycetota > Acidimicrobiia > IMCC26256 > CAWATG01 > JAXLRK01. Next base: position 1,180,588 of record JAXLRK010000001.1, on the reverse strand, counting down.
GGTACCACCAGGTCCACCCGCACGACCTCTTCGACCGCGACCTCGTCCACACACTGATCAGCCGCGACGCCAAGGGCAGGGAGACACTCGTCGCGACGGGCAAGGGCGGTGTCGTCGTCGGCCTGGACGCCGGCACCGGAACGCAACGATGGCGCACGGCGATCGGGGTGCACCACGACGACGAGCTGACGAAGCTCGACGGGCCCACCGAGGTCGCGCCCGGGACGTACGGCGGCGTGCTCACCCCACCCGCGACCGCCGACGGCGTCGTCTACGCGGCGACGGTGAACGCCCCGACCGTGCTGAAGCCGAACGAGACCGCGTACTTCGGCGCGACGCTCGGCGCGCACGACGGCCAGGTCACCGCCGTCGACACCCGATCCGGCGCGGTCCGCTGGAAGACCGACGTCCCGGGCGACCCGCTCGGCGGCGTGACGGTCGTGAACGACCTGGTGTTCACCGCGACGTTGCAGGGCACGATCATCGCCCTCGACCGCGCGAACGGCCAGGTGGCGTGGAAGGTCAAGGCCCCGGGCGGGATCAACGGGTGGATGGCTGCGGCCGGCGACCTCCTCGTCGTCCCGGTCGGGAACGCGAACCCGCCGCGCCTCGTCGTCTACCGGCTCCCGCGGCGATAGGCGGGAGCGCCAGCGCGGGACACCGGGCGGCGTTCAGAATCAGATCAGATCAGAGCAGGGCGGGCAGCCGGCAACTGTGGGGATCGCCGGCGTACCGGGCGACGACGACGGCGTGCTCCCCCGCCGCCGGCCGCCAGGCACGACGCTCGGCGTCACGCGTAGCGAGCCGCTCGACCGGAATGCGGATCGTCACGTCGACGTGGCCGCCCGCAGCCACCTCCACGCGCCGGAAGCCCACGAGTCGTGCCGGCGCATCGGGTTGCGGGAGCTCCGCGTACACCTGGATCACATCGGCGCCGTCACGCTCGCCGGTGTTCGAGACGCGGCAGCGCACCTCGATCGTGTCGCCCGCGCGCGCCACGGCGGCATCGGAGACTGCAAACGTCGTGTACGACAATCCGAACCCGAACGGGAAAGCGGGCGCCGTGCCCGCGCGCGCGAGGTGCCACCAGCCGTGCCAGCGGTCGTAGCGGAACGACGTTGCCTCGCGCTCGAACGGCGGCAGGTCCGACTCGTCGTGCGGGACGCTGAACGGCAACCGAGCCGACGGGTTCACGTCGCCCACGAGCACGTCGGCGAGGCCCGGCCCGGCCTCGCACCCGCCGTACCAGACCTGCACCACCGCGGGCACGGCATCGATCCACTCGTCGACGATCACCGCGCTGCCCGCCTGGATGGCGACGACCGTGCGGGAGTTGGCCGCGGCAACAGCGCGCACGAGCGCCACGTCGTCGTCCGAGAGGCGCAGGCTGTTGCGGTCGCCACCCGCGCTGAAACCACCGGGTCGGTCGGCGAGACGGTCGGGCTTGGTGACCGGTGGCAGGCTTGCGAGCTGCGCCTCGAAGCGCCCGACCTCCGTCGGCTCGTCGCCGGCGGGAAACAGCGCGGCGAGGGACGGATCGGTCGCGCCGATGTACTCGCCCTCGTCGAGATGCGTGTACCCGACGACCACCACGGCTACGTCGGCGCTCGCGGCCACCACGGCGGCCCGTTCGAGGTCGTGCCCGTCGTCGTGGCGGACATCGGCGAGAGCATCACGTAGACCGGCCAGCACTGTCCGGCAGTCGAGGTCCCAGACGTCGCTCGAACCGCCGTCGCCGAGGTTCACCCGGTCGGCCAGGCGGCCGATCGCCGCCACCGTCGCGTCGCGCGACACCGGGAGCACCGGCGCGCCCTTCACCGGATTGTTGCGCAACAGGACGACCGATCGCCCCGCGACCTCCCGCGCCAGCGCCCGGTGCTCGGGCGCGCCGAGGATCGCGCGCGGCGGTGCCGGCGCGGAGAGGACCGGGTCGAAGCGGAGCAGCGTCGCGACGAGGCGGGTCACGGCCGCGTCGACGTCCTCCCACGATGCCTCACCCCGCTCGAGCGCGCCGGGGAGGTCGCGGGCCCGCACCATCCGGTAGGGCATCTCGACGTCGAGGCCGGCGCGAACGGACGCAGCCGCGTCGCGCAGCCCGAAGATCCAGTCGCTGATGACGAAGCCGTCGAAACCCCACTCGCCGCGCAGGACGTCGGCGACGAGCAGCCGGCTCTCGCCGCACCACTCCCCGTTCACCGAGTTGTACGCGGTCATGACCGCGGCGACGCCCTCCTCGACGATGCGTCGGAAGTGTGGGAGGTAGACCTCGTGCAGCGCGACCTCGTCGACCTCGATGTCGACGCTGAAGCGCGCGTTCTCCATCGAGTTGCACGCGAAGTGCTTGACGCAGGCGAGCACGTGGCGCTGGAGCCCGCGGGTGAACCCGGCGCCGAGCTCGCCGACGTGGTGCGGGTCCTCGCCGTAGGTCTCCTGGGCCCGGCCCCAGGCCGGGTGACGCAGCACGTTGACGCAAACGGCTCCGGTCAGGTCGGCGCCGGCGGCGCGCAGCTCCCGCCCGACGACCTCGCCCACGCGTTCCTCGAGCTCGGGATCCCACGTCGCACCGCGGGCCGTCGAGACGGGGAAGCACGTGGCGTTGCCGATCACGCAGCCTCGCGGGCCGTCGGAGAAGTGGATGCCCGGGATCCCCACGCGCTCCACCGCCGCGGCCGTGAACGGCGCCTTGTGGTACCCGTCGTCGGCGAGGAAGGCGAGACCCGCCCACGTGGGCGCGTCGCCGTCGAGGCACCAGAGCCGCTCCTCACGCGTGAGCGCGGCCACCACCTGCCGGGCCGCCTCCTCGGGGCTCGCCCCGGCCCGCACGGCGTCGCGTGCTTCGTCGAAGTGCATCCAACCTCCGGCGGAGATCCTCGTCAGGGGGTCACGATCGGGAAGTCCGGGTCGACGGGCGCGAGCACGGCGAGGAGCCGGCCGAGCACCGACGGTGGGAGTGCGTGTAGATCATGGCGGTGACGGGGCGGTCACGATCACGCCGCTCTCGCCCTCGACGAAGGTGATGTTCGACAGGTCGAAGCCGCGGACCTGGTAGATCCCGGGCACGACCTCGAAGAGCCCGTCCTTCGCGCAGAGCCGGCTCTGGCGCCACAGGCTCGGATGGGCGGTGTCCGCGACCGGGCCGTCGAGGAACGCGTAGCCGTCGAGGTCCCAGACCACCCGGCCGTCGGCCGCCGTGATCTGTCGCGTCGTGCTCGCCGCGACGAAGCCGCCGGACGCGTCGGCGAAGTCCCGCTCATCGTCGAACGGGAAGCGCTCCGAGGCCGTGGCGATGCTCTGTCTGGTCGCCGCGGTCGAGGTGGGGTGAGCAGTCATGCCGCGAGTCTCGCACGCCGGGTGGCGTCCGCATCACGCGCTATGCTCCTTCCATGCTAGAACAAGAACTCAGTTTTCACAGTCGGGTGGCGATCGTCACCGGTGCCGGCGGCGGCCTGGGGAGGTCGCACGCGCTCGAGCTCGCCCGGCGCGGCGCCTCGGTCGTCGTCAACGACCTCGGCGGCGCGGTCGACGGAACCGGCACCTCGCCCACCGCGGCCCAGCAGGTGGTCCGGGAGATCGTCGCGGCCGGCGGCGACGCGGTGCCGAACTACGACACCGTGGCGACACCCGAAGGCGGCGAGGCGATCGTGCAGGCCGCGCTCGACACGTGGGGGCGCGTCGACGTCGTCGTCAACAACGCCGGGATCCTCCGCGACAAGGCCTTCCACAACATGGGGCCGGACCAGCTGGACCCGGTCGTCGACGTGCACCTCAAGGGCGCGTTCCACGTCACCCGGCCGGCTTGGAAGGTCATGCGCGAGCAGGGCTACGGCCGAGTCGTCAACACCTCGTCGGGCTCTGGGATCTTCGGCAACTTCGGCCAGAGCAACTACGGCGCCGCCAAGATGGGGCTGGTCGGCCTCACCCGGGTGCTCGCCATCGAAGGCGTCAAGTACGACATCAAGGTCAACGCCATCGCGCCCATGGCGAAGTCGCGCATGAGCGACAGTGGCGTCACGGTCGAGCGCTCGGGGCCCGAGTGGGTTTCGCCGCTCGTCGCCTACTTGACCCACCAGGACTGCCCGGTGACCGGAGAGGTGTACAGCGTGGGCTTCGGCCGCGTGGCGCGGGTCTTCATCGGCGTCACCCCCGGCTACGTCGCCGGGGATCACCTCACCGCGGAAGGCGTCCGAGACCACTTCGACCAGATCCGCTCGGAGGACGGCTACCTCGTGCCGGTGAACGTCTACGAGGAGGTCATGCGCGCGCTTCCCGACCTGGCCGCGGCCGACCTGGCCGCGGTTCGACGAGGATGACCATGAAGGTGCACTCCCGGCGGTGCTCGCCACCGGAGACCACCGCCGGGTTGGAGAACCTCGGCTGCTACCTGCTCGCCGGGCAACCGGGCTCGTCGCGCGACCTCGTCGCCGAGGCCGTCGAGGCGGAGGATCTCGGCCTGGGTACGGCGTTCATCTCGGAGCGCTACAACAAGAAGGAGGCCGCGACCCTGTCCGGCGCGGCGGGAGCGGTCACCGAGCGCATCACGATCGCCACCGCGGCGACCAACCACAACACCCGCCATCCGATGGTGACCGCCGGCTTCGCGCGCACGATGCAGAGCCTCACCGGCGGTCGGTTCGTCCTCGGGCTCGGGCGCGGCATCCCGGTGATGCAGGACGCGTACGGCATCCCTCGCATCACGACGGCCCAGCTCGAGGACTTCGTCGGCATCGTGCGCCGCCTCTTCCGCGGCGAGCTCGTCATGGGCCACGAGGGGCCGGCCGGGAGCTGGCCGATCCTCCATCTCGACTCGTCCCTCGACGAGCACCTCCCGATGGGGCTCGTCGCCTTCGGCCCGAACACCCTTGCGCTCGGTGGGCGGTGCTTCGACGAGGTCGTGCTCCACCCGTTCTTCACCGACGAGACGACGGCCCGTTGCGTCGAGACGGTGAAGCGTGCCGCGGAGAAGGCCGGACGTGACCCCGATTCGGTGAGGGTCTGGGCGTGCTTCGCCACGTGCGGCGACCACATCCCCGAGGAGAAGCGTCTCATGAAGCTCGTCGGGAGGATGGGCACGTACCTCCAGGGGTACGGCGAGCTGCTCGTCCGCACCAACGGCTGGGATCGCGCCGTGCTCGAGCGCTTCCTCGCCGATCCGATCGTGTCGAGCGTCCCGGGCCTCGACGTCGCGGGTACCCAGGAGCAGCTCGAGCACGCCGCCACGCTGATCCCGGACGAGTGGCTCGCCTCGGCCGCGACCGGGAGCCCGGCCCGCTGCGTCGCCGCCATCCGCAACCAGTTCGACCTCGGCTGCGACGGCGTCATCATGCACGGCTCGACGCCGTCCGAGCTCGATCCGATCGTCGCGGAGTACCGCCGGCTCGCGGACGCCCCGACCGCCCGCTGAGACGTCAACGGCGGGTGGTCGCGGTGCGGGCGCGCTTGCTGCCGCCCGTCGCGCCTGACGGCGCGAGCGTCGGGTCGCGGAACTCGAGGACGATCTTCACGGCCTTGAGGATGTCGCGCTTGCACTCCTCCATCGAGCTGTCCCCCGCAAGGTAGCGGTCGAGCTCGAGCGCGACCACCGAGGAGATGATGAACGTGATCGAGTCCGCGTCGCGGGCCTCGACGCCCTTGAGCGCGCTGCGGAAGAGCGACATCCATTCCCGGTCGCTGCGGTTGATGATCTCGCTCACCGCCGTCACGTTCGTACGCCGTAGATCCTGGCGCGCCAGGCGCAGAAGCTGCGGCTCCCCCGTGAACCGATCGAACATGTGCAGCGCCAGGATGCGCAACCGCTCCCGGTTCGTCTTCCCGCGGTCGACGTAGCGGGCGAGCTCGGTGGTGTGCCCCTCGACCCACTTCGCGTACACCTCGGCCACGAGCCGTTCCTTCGAACCGAAGTAGCGGTACGCCGTGCCCAGCGCGACACCCGCGCTCTCGGCGATCTCGCGGATCTGGACGTTCTCGTTGCCCCGGGCCGCGATGAGCCTGTACGCCTCGTCGACGATCCGTTGCCGCCGCCGCGCCTGCCCCTTGGGGAGCTCCGACGGCTCGAGCTCGATTGCCGGGTTCCTCGCAACCCTCGCCATCGACGCTCACATTCCCCGGATGGTCCGGAGCCGGCCGGTGAACCGGGCATACACGCTCGCGACACGACACTCGCCACGCGCCGTGGACCAGTAAGCGGCGACGGCGTACGACATCGGCCGTCAGTCCGCCGGCCGTCGGAACGGGCACGAGTCGAAGCGCAGCAGGACGTGGTCGCGCACGCCGACGCCGGTCACACCCGGGTCCACCTCCCCCACGACGCCGGCACCCTCGTGGCCACCGATGAACGGCGGCATCTCGTTGGGGAACTGCCGGAGCAGCATGTCTGCGTGGCAGACGCCGGAGCTGACGACGCGCACGAGCAGCTCGCCCGGCCCGGGTGCATTGAGCTCGACCGCTTCGATCGCGCGCGAACCCTGGTCGTCGCGCAGTACCGCGGCGGTCGCCCGCATCGCATGCTCCTTCGGGCCGCGATGAACAGAGACAGGAATCTAATACCTGTTGCCTGTGGCGCCAAGGACCGGGTGCTGAGTCAGTCCGGGGGTGACCCGAGGCTCGGCGTCGGGGACGGTCCCGGTGCGCCGGCGGGCCGGGAGGTCGTCGGCCGCAACGGGCTCCGGGTGATGCCGAGATGGACGAGGTTGGGCGTCGACGGGTGGGCGGATCCGGCCGGGCCGGCGGAGAAGGCCCGGAGCACGTTCTCGGTGACGCGCCGGATGCGCGGGTCGGGCTGCATGGGGCGGTCGGCGGGGCAGCCCGTGAGCAGCTTGCAGACCCACGCTCCGGTGCCGGTGGAGAAGACACCGGCACCGCTCGACGCGGTGTAGTACGCCGCGTCCGAGAAGCTCCGCTTCTTTCGACAGGTCAGCGGGGAGTGGAAGAGGACCTGGATGGTCGGCGGTGTCGGCGCCTGCGGCGTGACCCGGTCGTACTCACTGCCGACGAGACCCGGGACGTGGTCTCCGTTGACGAGCCCGCTGCCGGCGAGGACCCAGGACGACGCGTCGGCGACCACACCGTCGACGTTCACCGGGTTGCATTCGTAGAGCACGCCGGTGAGCGAGCTCTCCGGTCGCGCGGACGGGGGCTCGCGCCAGCTCGTGGTGACCTCGGCGTCGTTCCTGCCGGTGGCCGGATCGAGGCGGGCGCTGCGGTAGTTCACCTCGTGCCGCATCGGTCCGAGCCGTGACGGCTCGAAACGGATCCGGCGGAAGACGGCGTTCGCGCCGAGGAACGCGACGTTGACGCCGCGGTCGCGTGCGGCCTCGACGCCGTCGCGCATCGCGAGCGACCAGTACTCGTCGTGGCCGAGCGACACGATCGCGCGGTGGTTCGAGAGCCGTTCGGGATGAGCGGCGACGTCGCTGCTCGTGACGTACGTCACGTCCAACCCGAGTTGTTCAGCCAGCGAGACGAGCGGGTACTCGTTGCCGACGAACTCGTCGGCGCCGGACCCGTCGTAGGGCCGGTCGAACGAGACGATGTTCGATCGGAGCTTTGGGTTCGCTCGCGGCCCCTTGTAGAGGCTGTATCCACCCCACTGGTTGTAGGCCTGCCACGTGGTCACCGCGTTCACGACGACGACGGCCGCAGGGCTCGAGTCGTCGCGCACCGTCAGCGGCACGTAGTGCTGCGCGAGCGCGTCGGCACCGACGAGCTTGAGCAGGTAGTCGCCCGGCGTCCAGTCCGGACCGATCGCAACCCGCAGGGACGGCGTCCAGGGCGCGTCGACCGTGCGGTTCGGCGCGAGCACGAGCGGCTTGGGCTGCACGACACCGGGAGTCGACGGGGACGTCCACACGAGCCGGGCACCGGCCCCGCGGTAGTAACCCATCCGGTATGCCTCCACGCGGAACGGCGACGGCGAGTCGACGTAGAGCGTCACCGTCTCACCGGGCACGGCGCTCACGCGGTCCGCGTAGCCCTCGATCGCCGTGGTCACGGTCCCCGGCGGCAGCCTCCAGGCCGACGTGCCCGGGCGCCGGTTCTCCGCGACGACCGGTCCGGCCCGGGGGGGCAACCGGTCGACTTGTGGCCTTGGATCGTGCGTGAGGGCGTCCGCCGGCGGCGGAAGACCTGCGATCCGGTCCGGTGCGGGAGTCGGACCAGGCGTACATCACGACCAGCGCCGTCGCGGTGAGAGCGAGCGCGACCGCGACGACGACGACATCGCGTGGGAGTCTTCGGCTCATCTGCCGCCTCCGGCGCTCCCCCGTTGTCCTCGGCTCATCCCGGTCTCGGGTTCAAGATGTCAGTCCGTGGCACCACCCAGTGTGGCAACGACCCGGCCCCGCCCTCGACTCGGCGATCACACGTACTCGAGCTCGTCCGCGGCCTGGAGATCCGCCTCGGCGTTCGACTCCCCGGGCGACGGACTCGCCGTGGTGGGCATCGGGGCGGTCGGCGCGCGCCGGGCGGCACGGATCAACGTCCACGAACCGGCACCGACGACCCCGACGAGCAGCGCGTTGCGAAGCGCGAGGGCACCGAGGTCGAACGACTCGCCGGCGATCACCTGGTCGATGCGGTAGATCAGGAGGGTCGACAGCGCGCACACCACGGTGGCGAGCCCGGCGACGAGCCGGTCACCGCCGGCCGCGGCGATCGCGGCGAAGGGCAGCAGCCACAGGGCGTACTGCGGTGAGATGATCGGCGAGCACACCAGCAGCGCCGCGATCGCGGTGACGGGCGCAACGCCGTCGATCAGCCCCGGCGCGGGCCGGCGAACGCGCCCGGCGAGGCACCACACGAACGCCAAGGATGCAACGCCCGCGACGGCGAGTCCCACCCGTGCGGTCGGGGACACGGTCCCGATCCGCCAGGCACCGGACTCCACGTGGACGCGTCCCGCACCGAACATGCGCACCAGAGATCCGCCGAGACTCTCGATCTGCCACCCCTTCGCGCCCCGGAACGTGAGGACGTCGGCGACTCCCCGCGCTCCTCCCCAGGACCACCAGGCGGCGAGTCCGGCGAAGCCGGTCGCGACGAACGCGGCGAGCGACCTCCATCGACGTTCGACGGCGAGCATCGGAGCGACGACGAGGGGCCACGGCTTGGCGAAGCAGGCCGCCGCGAGGACGAGTCCACCTCCGACCTGCGCGTGCCGGCGGACCAGTGCGAGCCCCCACATCGCGAGCGCGACCGACAGCAGGTCGAGCCGCAGGTACAGGAACGGCCAGATGACGAACACGAGCCCGAGACACAGGTAGGCGATGGCGCTCCGCCGGCCCCAGCCGTAGGCGAGAGCGCCGACAACGACGAGGTCCAGCACGACCTGCGACCAGATCAGGTGAAGGGCCGACGAACGGACGGTGGACCCGTCGAGCACCTCGACCGCGGCCCACGTGATCGGCGGGTACTCGATCCGCACCCGGCGGTACGGGGTTCCCTTGGCCGTCGCGATCTGGTGGTAGCGGCGGACGTCGCCGGTGAGGCTGCTGCGCGGATCGCGGGTGTAGCTGCTCTGCACGAGCAGACCGGCCGCGACCACGCGCAGGGCGCAGAGGGCGACGACGAGCAGCACGAGGCGCCTGGACACGAACCGGGAGTCTTGCCCACCGTTCGTGAGAGTGGCGTGAGACACGGGTCCGGCAATGACGCCTCCGGCGGGCGCGCGGCGCTTAGGGTTTCCCCGTGGTCTGGCCACGAACAGCCGGTCGGAGACCGCCCTCCGAGGGCCGCCGCGGGTTGCGTACCGCGGGGCGGCGTGGTGCGGCGGTCGGTGTCGTCGTGCTCGCCGCTGCGGTCGTCGCCTCGTGCTCCGGCGGCGGCTCGCCGAAGGCGACGAAGGTCCGGAAGCGGGCGGCCACGGTCACGACGGCGGTCACGACGACGGCCACGACGGCGGCGCCGCGCCTCGATCACTGCCCGCTCACCGGCCTGCCCGCGCCGGCGGGCGGCGTGCCGCTGCGTCCCGCGCTGCTGGTCAAGATCGGCAACGAACCGGGGCCGTCCCGCCCGCAGAGCGGGCTCAACGAGGCCGACGTCGTGTTCGACACGCCCGCCGAGGGCTTCATCATGCGGTACATCGCGGCGTACCAGTGCGGGGACGCGTCGAAGATCGGGCCGCTGCGGTCCGTCCGGTGGGTCGACTACCACCTCGCACCCCCGCTCGGGTCGTCGATCCTGGCGTACGCCGGAGGCATCGACCCGAACCTCGCCGCCGCCGCCAACCAACCCGGGGTGATCGGCCTGAACCTCCTCAAGGAGGGGGCAGCCTCGACGTTCCGCACGAGGGACCGGCGCCCACCCGACAACCTGTACACGAGCACCCAGGCGCTGTACGGCCGCTACCCGACGCAGTCGCAGACGCCGAAGCCGCTGTTCCTGTTCGGCTCGACACCACCCGCCGGGGCGCTGCCGCTCGCCTCGGCCGAGCTCCGGTTCTCCGGCGGCACCGACGTGGTGTGGAAGTGGCAGCCGGCCACGAGCTCGTGGTTGCACACCTACCGCGGCGCGCCCGACGTCGACGCGCTCACCGGCCAGCCGGTCACGGCCACCAACGTCGTCGTGCAGGTGGTCCCGTTCACCATCGGGCCCTACCCGGAGAGCAAGGGTGCCGGCAGCGGCGACGTGCAGAGCGAGACGACGGGCAAGGGACTCGGCTACGTGCTGACGAACGGGCAGTACGTGGCCGTCGTCTGGAGCCGCCCGACGCTCGCGGATCCGACGACCTTCACGACCGCGAACGGCCAGCCGGTCTCGCTCACACCCGGCCGCACGTGGGTCGAGCTCGTGACCACGACGCAGGCGGCCACCGGCATCCAGTTCACGCCCTGACCCGGACGGACACCCGGCCTCCGGTCGTCCCTGCCGCCGCCGCGGTCAGGGTGTGCCCATGGTCGCGGCGTGCCGGACGAGGAGGGAGTGCGGCGGGGCGAGGTCGAGGCCGTCGGGGCCGTCGAGGAGCCCGGCTGTCCGTCCGGGTCTGCCGAGGACGCCGTACTGCCAGACGATCTTGTTGGTCCTCGGGTCGACGACGATCACACGGTGGTTGTGGTCGTCGGTCGCGATCACGTCGCCGTTCGCGAGCGGCTCGGCGAGCGAGGGCTTGTTCAACGCGTCCGCGCCGGTCGGCTTGTACTGCCAGAGGAGTCGGCCGCGGTGGTCGAACGTCTCGATCGCGCCCGGCGTGGAGAAGTCGACGGTGAGGTACCGGTCGGGGCCGACCTCGTTGGTGTCGGACGGGTAGCGGACGCCCGGGGGGTGGGTGGTGAGATAGATCTTGCCCTTGAGGTCCATCTCGTCGACCCAGTCGCCGTTGATCTCGGTGACCAGGTAGTGGCCGTTGGCCATGGGGAACGCGCCGTTGGGGCTCCCGAACCTCGCCGGCGGCGCGTGCTTGCAGACCGTGGTCGACTTCCCGAAGATCCGGGACGGCGCGTGGGCGCCCTTGGGGATCAACAGGAGCCGGCAGTGCTTGATGTCGGCCGTGAGCACGGAACCGTCGGGCAACACCAGCGCGTCGTCGGGATTCCAGAGCTTGTTGGGGCCGTAGCCGTGCTCACCCGAGACCCCGTAGCGCCAGACGATGTGATGGGTCGCGACGTCGATGAGGCTCAGGGTGTAGTCCTCTTCCTGGGTGGCGATGATCTGCTTGCCGTCCGGCGTGAAGAACGCGTCGTCGGGCACCTTGAACGTCTCGCCGGGCTGCAGGTCTCCGGGACGGGGGAACTCCCAGATGACCTTGCCGTTCGGGTCGACCTCGACGAGACGGTCGTTGCCCTCGTCCGCGATCAGCACCGGTCCGGGCAGCACCGAGGGATCCGAGCCGGGCTGCGTCCCCGGTGGGCTCGCCGCCGACCGCCGTCCGGCGGTCGTGCCCGCCGATCCGGTCTTGCTGCCGGCCGGAGCCGATCCGGCCCTGCTCCCGGGCGGGGCCGACTTCGCAGGTCCAGACGACGAGCAGGAGCCCAACGTGACCGCAAGGGCGGTGAGGATCACGGCCGCCGGGACACGACCTGCACCGCGACGTGTTTGCACGAACGTCATCGACGCCGACGGTACCCAGTCCGTGCCGTCGACCCGGACTCGGCGTGCGAGCACCCCGGATCGCACGCGTCGACCCGGCACGCACGCGTCGACCCGGCACGTACGCGTCGCCGGCCGTTGCGCCCTGCCCGGCTTGACCTGGCCTCGCGGGTCGGGGGAGTGTCTCGGCGGAGGGCTCCATGTCGAAGCCGGATCTGTCGCAGTCCCGCGTCGGTACGAGCGCGACGGCATCGGCGATTCGGCGCGACCTGGCCCAGACCGGCGATCGGGCCGCGGGCATCACGCGCCGGGTGCTCGCCGCGAACAGCGGACCGCTGCGTGCCGTCTCGGGCCTCGTCGTAGCCGCGTGGTGCGTCGTACTCGTCCTCTACGGGCGGCAACGGTTCATCCACGCGCCTGACGCCGCGATCAACTACGCGCACGTCTGGTGGATCAGCCGGCACGTCTGGCACGGCTTCGGGTTGCCGCTGCGCATCGGCGTCTTGGGATCGGGCCGGAGCTTCACCTTCCCGTACGGCTTCGTGAACTGGCTCTTCGCCAGCGCCTTGTGGCCGTTGCTCGGCGACCGCGCCGTCACCCTGACCACCGTGGTCGGAGTCGGCGTCTATCTGGTCGCCGTGATCCGCCTCTCGCGCGGCTCGCCTCTGGCGCGGATACTCCTGCTGGTCAACCCGGCGCTCGTGCACGCGCTCTTCTTCGACCAGCAGTCCTTCATCTGGTCGATCGCACTCCTGGCCGTCGCCGCCGGCCTCTGGCGCAGCGGCAGGAGATGCTCGGGAGCGATCACGTTGGGCATCGCGCAGGCCAACCATGTGGCGGTCGTCCTCCCGATGGTCGCGATCCTCCTCGGAGCGGGAGCCATCGCGCGCGTCGTGCACCGCGATCTCCTCCGCGCCTGGCTGTTCACGCTGCCACTCTCGATACCGTTCGTGATCGAGGTCCTGGGCTCCCCCACCTATGGCGCGACGTCGACCGGGGCCGTCTTCTACAACTTCTACTCGACCGTGCTGGTACGTCTGCCGATCCTCGTCGTTCCGATCCTGCTCTTCCTCGCGCTCCGTCGGTCCCCGCAGGCCCTCTGGCTGGCGATCGCCGTGGTCATCCTCGGCTGGCGACTGCCGTACGAGCGTCTCAACCGGGGAATGGTCGAGCACGTGCTGCAGCTCGACAGCTCGACTGCCGATCACGTGAGGTTGCCCACCGCGGTCGTGCCCCACCACGTCTACCGCGTGCTCTCCGGTAGACCCGACGCCAAGTTCGCGAGTTACACGCTCCTCGAGGCCGGCGCGACCCTCGACCACGAGTTCTTCCAGGAGAGCACCGCGTGGCGTTCGTTCGCGACCGTCCCGGACTACGAACGCCTTCTCTGCGCCCGACACGTCGACGAGGTCGTCGTCACCCCGAGCTTCCACGATCGCCACACCAACGAGCAGGAGATGCTCGACCAGCTCAGCTCGCAGCCCGGGCAACTCGTCTCGGTGAGTCTCACCCACCGGGCGGGCCACACCTCCTGGTACCACGTCTCCCGTAACGCATGCAGCGGTTCCGGCTGAGGAGAACCAGCGTTCCTCGCCTGGTGACCCGGAACGTGTCGCGCGACGCCACGACGTCGGATCACGTCGCTACGGTTCCACGTCGTGCGGCTTCGATCGTCCCTGCTCGGAATCGTCCTCGCCGTGATCGTCGTGGGCGCGGCCTTCGCCACCCGTGGGAACGGGGGCACGAACGCGCCGAGCTCACGACCGTCGGCGACCGGAACGACGGCCGCTCGGCCCGCGGCGGTGCGTTCGGCGGTGAGAACGGTCGAAGGCATGCCGCCGGTGCCGAACCCGCAGAACCTCTACAGCGAGGCCGGAACGAACATGTTCAGCCCCGAGACCAAGGGGGCGCTCGAGCGTGTGTACGTACCCAACCTCAAGAACGACACCGTATCGGTGATCGATCCGGCGACGATGCTGGTCGTCGACACCTTCAAGGTCGGGAAGAACCCGCAACACATCGTGCCCTCGTACGACCTGAAGACCCTCTGGGTCACCAACAACGCGGAGACGAGTACCAACGGGAGCGTCACCCCGATCGACCCCCGCACCGGCAAGCCCGGCCCATCGATCCAGGTCGACGACCCCTACAACCTGTACTTCTCCCCGGACGGCAGGTCCGCCATCGTCGTCGCAGAAGCGGCGCGCCGTCTCGACTTCCGTGATCCCCACACGATGAAGTTCCAGTACTCGATCCCCGTGCTGCACTGCATGGGCTTGAACCACGCCGACTTCTCGATCGACGGGCGATACCTCATCGCGACATGCGAGTTTCGAGGTGCCCTCGTGAAGGTCGACCTCGTGAACCGCCGGGTCGTCGGGTACCTCGCCCTCCCGAACGGAGCGAGTCCCCAGGACATCCGCATCGCGCCGACCGGCAAGGTCTTCTATGTCGCCGACATGACCTCCGGTCACGTGTATGTCGTCGACGGACAATCGTTCACGATCACCGGCTCCATCCCTACCGGTGTCGGTGCGCACGGCCTGTACTTCAGCCGTGACGCAACCAGGCTCTACGTCGCCGATCGGGGGCTGGCCAGCCTCCAGGGCATCGCGCCGCACGGGCACGGCAGCGTGAGCGTCATCGACCTGGCCGGCAACCGCGTGATCGCCAACTGGGCCATCCCCGGCGGCGGCAGTCCCGACATGGGCAACGTCAGCGCCGACGGCAGGTACCTCTGGCTGAGCGGCCGGTACGACCGCGTCGCGTACCGATTCGACACCACGACCGGCGCCGTCGTCAGCATCCCCGTCGGCCGCCAACCACACGGCCTCACCGTCTGGCCCCAACCCGGCCGCTACTCGCTCGGACACACCGGAATCATGCGCTGAACGCCCGGAGCGCCGGCGCGGTCGCGAGCTGTGCCCCCCGGGTTCACCGACTCGTGGCCCTACCGCGCAACACTGTGCCCGTGACCGGTGACCCGACCGACGCTCCGGACGCGGGGCGCGAGCACCCCACGGCCGGCGACGAGCTCCACTCCGTGCTTCGTCGTCTCGAGCATCTCATGGAGCCACGAGAGGCGGTGCACGCCGCAGAGCATCATCTGCAGGCGGCGTGGAGGAGTGCGACCCGGGAAGAACCCCGCGTGCAGGTCACGTTGGCCGTCGTACTGGCGATCGTTCTCATGCTCACGTTGCCGGCCCGTGTCGCCAACAACCCGAGGTGGGTACTGCCCGGGCTCGCCGTGATCCTGCTCGTCGCGGTGTTCGTCGCCAAGTCGTCACGGTTCGAGAGACGCGCCCGCACGATCCGCGTGGTGAGCCTCGCCATGATCGCCGTCATGAGCCTCGAGAACGCCGCGTCGGCCGGGCGGCTGATCGCGGACCTCGTACGCGGCGAGGGCATCCGGGATCCCGGAACGCTCCTGTTGACCGGCGCCGCGATCTGGTTCACCAACGTCATCGTCTTCGCCCTCTGGTACTGGGAGTTCGACCGCGGCGGCCCGCTCGAGCGCGCGGCCGGAACCAGTCCCTACCCCGACTTCGCGTTCCCGCAGATGAGCAACCCCGAGCTCGCCCCACCGGACTGGGAACCCGGCTTCGTCGACTACCTCTACGTCTCGTTCACGAACGCGACCGCGTTCAGCCCCACCGACACCATGCCCATGACCCAATGGGCCAAGATCACGATGCTCGCCCAATCGGCCATCTCCGTGGTCACCGTCGCCCTCGTCATCGCACGGGCCGTCAACATCCTGCGCTGACCGACCCGCCGGCACCGGCGCGACGGCCCACCCGGCCGCAGGCGCCGCGCCGATCGCACCCCGAACCCCGGAATGGTCTCGGCAGAACGAGCAGTCGTATCGCTACGCGAACACCGGCTCGGTGACCGTCAGGATCTGCCAGTCCCCGGGCACGCCCTTGAGCGGGTAGGTACCACGGTCGACGAACGCGATGTTCGCTCCGGCGACGAGATCTCGTACCGTACGTGTCACCAGCACCTCGCCACCTCGCGCGAGCGCGGCGACACGTGCGCCGATGTGCACGGCGATTCCCGCGAGGTCCTCGCCGCGCATCTCGCACTCACCGGTGTGCAGGCCGGCGCGAACCTCGACGCCGAGCTGAGCGGCCTGGTGGGTGATGGTCTGCGCGCACCGGATCGCTCGGGCCGGTCCGTCGAAGGCAACCAGGAACCCGTCGCCCGTGGCCTTGATCTCCTGGCCGTGGAACCGGGCGAGCGCGTCGCGCACCGCAGCATCGTGTCGATCCAGGAGTTGGCGCCAGCGGTGATCACCGAGCTCGACCGCCAGCTTGGTGGAACCGACGATGTCGGTGAACAGGACGGTCTTCAGGACGCGATCGGGTTCCGGAGCCGGCTTCGTGCCGGTCAGGAACTCCTCGATCTCCTCGGCGATCGTGGCGCTCCCGTCTCCGGTCCACCACCAATGGTCCTCGCCCGGGAGCTCGACGTACTTCGCACCCGCGATGTGGTGGGCGTAGTAGCGACCGTGCGTCACCGGCGCGACGCGGTCACCGAGCCGGTGGATGACCAGCGCCGGAACTCCCACCGTCGCGAGCACCGAGCGGATGTCGATCTGCTTGTTCATCGCGATCACGCGCTTGATCGCGCCGGGGTTGCCGGCCATGCGTTCGAAACGCCCGACGAGTGCTCTCGACGTTGGCTGTGATGCCAGGCTGGGAGCGAAGAGCAGCTCTCCCGATAGACCGCTACCCCAACCGTCGTCGAGGTACTCGAGCATCCGCCGCTCCAGCTCCTCGGTGGTCGCCGCTTCGATGTCGGGGGCTCCCGACCAGGTCACCAACGCGGAGACCAGCACCAACGCGGCGACACGCTCAGGGTAGGTCGCGGCGAACAGGGTCGTGATCGGGCCGGCCTCCGACCCGCCCAACAAGGCCGCGCGCCGCGAACCCACAGCGTCCAACACCGCGCGGACGTCGTCCATCCGTTCTTCGAGCGTCGGCACACCCGTCACCCGATCGGACAGGCCGGTACCACGCTTGTCCAACAGGATGAGCCGAGCGAAGCGCGCCAGACCCCGCCAGAAGTTGCCGAAGGCCGGCCAATCCCACGAAGGTTCCATGACCGAGAAGCCGGGCGGCACCACCAGGAGATCCAGAGGTCCGCTACCGAGCACCTGGTACGCGATGTCGAGCTCACCGCTCTTCGCATACCGAGTACGAGGAGACTCCACGGGCTGCATCCCTTCGACCCGCAGCACCCTAGACCGGACGAGGGCGCAGTGGGGCCGCACGGCGAATCGGCGACTCGAGGACCTCCGCGACCCCCGATCGCGGAGCCCATCCCTCCCACGTACCCTGGATCACCGAACGCCCACGGGTTGTCTGCCATCTTGTCTCCAACCCCCGCCCTCGTGGGGCCGGTAGAGAGGGTGCGGCGCGTGCTCCGCGGGTCGGGCCCGGAACGGATCTTGCGAAATCGGAAACGTCCCGAGCGGGAGACCGCACGGCGGGGACACGGACACGCGATGTCACCATGGCCATCTCCACTCCTCGAGGTGACGACCCGGGCCGATCTGACGATCCCCGGCGACGTGCACGGCTCGAGATCAACGCCATGAAGCGGTCGTGCTCGGTGGCCTTGGCAGTAGTGCTTGCGGCGAGCGCCTGTTCCGGCTCCCGGAGCGCCCGGTCCGACACGACATCGACGGCCACCGGTACGACCCGTCCCGGCTCGACGTCGTCTTCCGTTGCGATCCCGCCCGCCGTTGGAACCGCGCTCGAATCGGTCGGTGCAACGACTGCGTTGGGAGATTCGGTGCCCTACGGCAGCGCCTGCGACTGCACCCCGTACCCACAGCTGACAGGTTCCGACATCTCCCGAATCACCGCCCACTCCGTCGACGTGTCCAACGACGCGGTACCCGGGGCCACGAGCGACGACGTCGTGTTCCAGCTGCAACACGACTCTGGGGTGATCGGTCACCTGGGGAGGTCGGACGCGATCACCGTCGAGATCGGAGCCAACGACGTGGCTCACTCCTCGACGTGTGGGACCGACACCGCGTGCTACGAGGCGGCGCTTCCCCGGCTCACCAGCAATCTCGGCGCGATCGTCGCCCGCGTGCACGAGCTCACCGCCGGCCATCCCGTGGCAGTCGTGCTCCTCGACTACTGGAGCGTCTGGCTCGGCGGACAGTACGCCGCGGCGCAGGGACCGGCCTACGTCGAAGCGGCCGACACCATCACGACTCGGGTCAACGAGATCATCAAGTCGCTCGCGCACTCGACGGGATCCATCTACGTCGATCTCCGCACCGCATTCCGAGGCCCGGATGCCGCTTGGGACGAGACCCACCTGCTCGCACCCGACGGCGACCACCCCAACGCGGCCGGACACGAACGGATCGCCGAAGCGATCGCGCAGGCGGTCCTACACCGCGAGCCGTAGCGCGCCGGCTCGGCAGTTCCGGAAGGCGCAGCGTCACCTTCGGTGACGCGCCGCACCGTACGATGAACTCGCGTCGGATCGAGCACGGAGAGGATGGTCACGATGGCGAGTGGACCCACCGGCGGCCCGGAAGGAAGCGTGCGCTCACGAGGCGCCCGTCGACCTCGTCGGAGTCCACCCCACCGAACACCTCCGGTCCATCCCACCCGTCGACCCTGAATACAAGCGGCTCTCCGCCCGCCGCGCGGATGCCGAATCCATCAACCGCGGCCTCGCGAAACCGGCCGGGTCGCCGCGTAACCCCCGCTCCCCTACCACCCCTTCCCGGTGGGCTTCGACGCGCCCCGCCACGACGCGCGCGCCGCAGCAGAGCAGCGGACACCCGAACCGGACGCCTCCCCCACCTACCATGGACACGCGGTCGACCAGGCGGCAGTTCTCTACCGCCTTGTCGACCGGCCCCGCCCTCGTAGCTCAGGGGATAGAGCAACGGTTTCCTAAACCGTGTGTCGCTGGTTCGAATCCAGCCGAGGGCGCCACTCTGACCAGCACTTATGGACTCCAGCGGACTCCATGGACCCCCCGAAAAGGCCACTTGCCCATCCACTTGCCCATCCTTTTTGTGAAAGACTGCCTGCATGCAAGGATCGCTTCGACAGCGCGGGCAGCGCTCCTGGGAGCTGCGCGTCCATGTCGGCCGCGACGCGCTGACCGGGCGAAAGAGCTACCTCCAGCGCACCGTGCACGGCACGAAGCGGGAGGCCCAAGCCGCGCTGGCTCGACTCATCGTCGAGGTCAGTGACGGCGCGCATCCTGCGACCAAGAGCGGAACCGTCGGCGAATTGCTCGAACGGTGGTTCAGCCAGAACGAGGCCGACTGGTCACCCTCTGTCGTACGCGCCTACCGCCCGCTTCTCGACCGACACCTACTGCCGCGCTTCGGACGCACACCACTGCTGCGCCTCACGACATCGGACATCGATCTGTTCTACACGCAACTGCGCAAGCGCGGTGGCGTCGGCGGGCGGCCGTTATCGCCGGCGTCGGTGAAACGCGTGCACGCCGTGTTGCGACGCGCGCTCGCGCAAGCGGTGAAATGGGGCCTCCTCTCGATCAACCCGGCGGCGAACGCGTCGCCGCCGCGCGAACCGCGCCACGAGGTCACACCGCCCAACCCGGAGGGCGTCGCGCAGCTCATCGCGCACGCCGATCAGACCAACCCACCGCTCGGCTGCTTCCTCCGTCTCGCCGCGACCTCAGGCGCGCGCCGCGGCGAGCTTTGCGCGCTGCGATGGAAGCACGTCGACCTCGACAACGGAGTCCTTCTCGTCGCGCGATCGATCGTCGTCGGCGCCAACGGCGAGCTCGTCGAGAAGGACACCAAGACCCACGCCGCGCGCAGACTGCGCCTCGACGCGGGGACGGTCGATCGCCTCCGCCGGCACCAAGCCGAGCGCGAGGGTTACGGCACGGCGCTGCGCCGGATATTGCGCACCGACGACTTCGTGTTCTCGCACGATCCAACCGGCGAGACGCCGTGGCGTCCCGACTACGCGACACTCGCGTTCTGCCGACTGCGTGACGAGATCGGGTTGACCGGCGTCCGGCTCCACGATCTCCGTCACTTCGCCGCCACGACGCTGCTTACCGGTGGCAAAGACGTGAAGACCGTCAGCGGCCGTCTCGGACACGCGAACGCGGCAACGACCCTCGGCGTGTACGCCCACTTCGTTGAGGCCGCGGACGCCGATGCAGCGGAGCACCTCGGGGCGCTACTCGATGCTGCTGGGGGATTGCACGGCTCGTAGATGACCCACACTCCAGGTAGCTTCTGATGCCGGGCGCTGCCCTAGCGATGGTGAGAGGACGCTTCAATGCCTAGCCAGTTCGTTCCGATCAACGGATCTGTGCTCCGTTGGGCACGGGAGGAGAGCGGGCTCACTTCGGAAGTCCTCGCGGAGAAACTCGGCATCGAGCTAACCGAGCTCCTGTCTTGGGAATCGGGCGCTTCTTCGCCGGGACGGGGACAGTTCTCTCGACTGGTCGACGTGCTGAAGCGACCGAGCGCAATCTTCTTTCTTTCAGAGCCCCCGACAACGGCCGCAGTACCGACGAGCTTCCGGCGCGCGCCAGCCCTTGGACGGCACGAACTCAGCCAGGACGAAGTCCGACAGATCCGATGGACCCGGCGCGTCCAGGAGATCGTTAGCTGGGCGCTTCAAGACTCGAGCGCCGCGCGCGTTGAACTTCCTCGACTTGACGTTCGAACTCAGCCAGCTGAAGCCGCGCAACTGCAGCGCACCCAATCCGGCGTCTCGGTGACGACTCAGCTCGGCTGGAGCTCGCCGTCCGAGGCCTTCAACGCCTGGCGCGGCGCGCTTGAGGACGCGGGGATCCTCGTAATGCAAGTTTCGCTCGGCCGTTCCGGGATTCGCGGGTTCTCCGCTTGGGACGAGTGGGCTCCTGCAGTCGCAGTGAATAGCGCATACCACCCGACCGCTCGGATCTTCACGCTCTTTCACGAGGTCGCCCACCTGCTTACTAGGACCGACTCGGCCTGCTACAGCTTCGTCCTCCCCGGCAGTCACGACACTGCACTCGAGAGGTGGTGCGAACGCTTCGCCGCAGCTTTCCTCATCCCCGAGGACGCCCTCGAGCGAGCCGCGCCTGATTGTGCCGACCATTCGACTGGCCGCGTTGTCGACGTCGCCTGCGCCCGCCGAATTGCAAATCGCTTCAAGGTGAGCACGCGCGCGATGAGTCTGCGACTTCAGGAACTCGATCTCGCGCCGACGACCCTGTACTCGGCAGTCGAGGCCGCGTATCGCGACCTCGACTGGAACCAACAGGGCGGCGGGGGGGGTGGGCAGACTGCACCCGTCAAACGCCTCGGACAACTCGGCGAACGCGTTGCGGAAGTGCTGCTAGACGCGTCAGCGGACGGCAGGCTGAACACCCGCGACCTCGCGGACTACCTGCGGCTCACTACTGGCCAGGTCAGCGACCTTGGAAGACTCGTGGCGAGGCCGGCTTGACGTCGCCCTCGAAGGTGTCGGTCCTCGACGCCTCCGCGCTCATCAGGTTCAAGGAGCTCGTCTCGGTCAGCGATCAGTGGGCGGCGTTCAAGGCGCTTGAGGAGCGGGTCGTTCAAGGCTCACTTGCCCTGCCCCGCCGGGTGATCACCGAGGTGAGCGGCATCGCGCATCCCGATCTGCCCGGCGCATGGGCACCAGGTGTCCGTCCCCTTCAGGTGCATCCGCTGGATCCCGAGTGGGACGTAGTCGCCGAGGTCATGCGCCAAGCAGGCGACGTCGTTGATCCAAACAAGCAGGATGAAGACGCGGATCCGTACGTCCTCGCGCTTGGCCTGCAGCTCCAGCGCGAAGGTTTCGTTGTCGAGATCGTCACAGATGATCGGATCGACCGGACTCGCATTGCCATGACGACCGCATGCGCTCGCCTCGGCCTCACCTCAACTTCACCTTCAGAGTTCCTCGCCGCCTGCGGTATCAAGGCGAGCAAGGTGACTGAGTAGCAGGTCAAGGCAGCCGAGAGCTCAAGCCGATAACTTCGCGAAGATGTCGAGCGGCGGGCCGGACGAGAACAAGACGTGCCGCGACTACGTGCTCCCCGCTCTGTCTGCAGCCGGCTGGTCGTCTGACCAGATCATCGAGCAGTACCCGATCACGGATGGGCGGATCATCCAGGCCGGGAAGCGGCACAAGCGGGCGCGTCCCCTCCGCGCTGACTACGTCTTGGAGTACCGGCCCGGCGTCCCAGTCGCCGTCGTCGAAGCGAAACGCCTCTACAAGAAGCCCGGCGACGGTCTGCAGCAGGGTAAGCGATACGCGCGCCTCCTCGATCTCGCGCTTTCATACTCGAGCAACGGCACGGGCGTCGTCGAAGACGACCGCCACACCGGCCACGAGACCTTCCCTGCACACTTCCCGACACCCGAGGAAGCGTGGCAGCGCTTCCAGGCGTTCAAGGGCATTACGACCGAGGAAATCGCCGCGGGGGTCCTCGCTCCATTCAACCGCGGGCTTCGTTCGAACACCGGGGGCGTCAAGGAACCTCGGTACTACCAGCGAGTCGCCATCAACCGCACCGTCCAGGCAATCCTGAGCGGAGACAAGCGCGCGCTTCTCGTGCTCGCTACGGGCACCGGCAAGACGTTCGTCTCGATGCAGATCATCTGGAAGCTGTGGAACGCGAAGTGGTGCGGCGATCGGAACCCGCGCGTGCTCTACCTCGCGGACCGCAACATCCTCATCGACCAGCCGATCACCCGCGAGTTCAAGCCCGCGTTCGGTGAGGGGCCGATCCACAAGTTCGAAGGCGCGACGCGCCACGGCCGTGAGCTCTACTTCGGTCTCTATCAGAACCTCACTGGCGGTGGAGACGAACCGCTCTACCGCGAATACGCCCCCGACTTCTTCGATCTGATCGTCGTCGACGAATGCCACCGCGGGAGCGCGAACGCCGACTCCGAATGGCGCGCGATTCTTGAGCACTTCGCGCCCGCCGCTCAGATCGGCATGACTGCGACACCCATTCACAACGAGGACGCTGACACCTACCAGTACTTTGGCGCGCCTCTCTACGAGTACTCGCTTGCTCAAGGCATCGACGACGGTTTCCTCGCGCCCTATCGAGTCCGCCGCGTCGTCCTCAGCGCCGACGCCTTCGGTTTCGCGCCCGACGCCGGCCAGCTCGATCTCTTCGGACACGACATCCCCGATGGCCTCTATACGACGCGCCAGTTTGAGCGCGTCGTGTCGCTGCTGACTCGCACGGAAGCCGCGGCACGCCATCTCACGGCCTACCTCCGAAACACGGATCGGATGGCGAAGACGATCGTCTTTTGCGTGAACTCAGAACACGCCGATGAGATGAGGCGCGAGCTTCACAACGCCAACTCCGACCTCATCACGCGCTACCCGAACTATGCCGTGCGAATCGTTTCGGCGGAGGGCGACATCGGCAAGGGGTACCTCGACGATTTCGCCGATACGGAATCCTCAACACCCGTCATCGCGACGACGTCGCAGCTCCTGTCGACCGGCGTTGACCTGCCGACGGTGAAGAACATCGTGCTGTTCCGCACGATCGGTTCGATGGCGCTCTTCAAACAGATCATCGGTCGCGGCACCCGCCTCGCGCCGGATGAGGACAAGCTGAGCTTCGAGATCATCGATTACTCGGGCGCGACCGCGCTCTTCGAAGACCCTGACTTTGATGGGCCGCCCGAGGTCGTCGTTGAGGAACAGATCGACGACGATGGCGAGATCGTCACCCAGCCGGTCGTCGAAGAGCCGACGCCCGTGTACGAGCCGGCGCCCGAGGGGCCGCCGACCCAGGACGAGCTCGACGACGACGAGCACGTGCGGAAGTTCTACGTCGGTGACGAACCGGTCTGGATCGTGTCCGAAGGCGTTTGGCACCTCGATCGCGAGAACGGACGTCTCCGACTGGTCGAGTACACCGACTTCGTGGCCGATGAGGTACGCCGACTCTTCCCTACCCCGGAGGGTCTCCGCGAGTCCTGGCGAACCGCGCCCGGTCGGGCCGAGGCTCTCGACGCGCTCACGAGCCACGGCATCGACGTTGACGAGGTCGCCGAGCGCACAGGCATCACCGACGCCGACCCGCTCGACCTCCTCGTTTACCTCGCGTGGAACGAGCCGCTGATGTCCCGACGCGACCGCACCCGGCGACTGCGCAAGGAGCACGCCGAGTTCCTCGACGCCTTCCAGCCCGAGGCACGCGCCGTGCTCGACCAGCTTCTTGAGAAGTACGCCGAATACGGGATCGGCCAGCTCGAAGACCTGCACGTCCTGCAGATCCCGCCGCTCACCGCGATCGGCTCTCCGGTCGAGATTGCCGAGAGGTTTGGCGGCTCCGACGCCCTACGACGGGCCGTCGCCGACCTCCAGAAGCAGCTCTACGCAGCATGATCCTTTACGGAACTTGAAGGATAGCGTAGCTATTGATGCATGCTCCTTTAGTTTTCGTATAGGATTTGGTGCATGCCCAGCGATCGCCAGGACCTCCGCCGCCAGCTCATGGCGCTCGCTGCCACGCAGTCGGGGTACTTCACGGCCGCCCAGGCGCTGAAGCTTGGGTACTCCTACCCCGCCCAGAAGTTTCACGCAGACCGGGGGAACTGGCTACGCGTCGACCGCGGGATCTTCCGCATCCCAGAGTGGCCGGTCGGACAACACGAGGATCTCGTGCGCTGGTCGCTCTGGGCGCGAAGTAAAGCCGCCGTATCGCACGAGACCGCGCTCGCCGTGCACGACCTCGGCGTCGCAAACCCAGCTGTCATCGACCTCACCGTCCCACCACGGTTCCGAGCTCGCGCAGACGGAGTGCGCCTGCACTTCGCAGATCTCCCCCAAGACGACATCGAGCAACGCGAGGGTTTCCGAATCACGACACCTCTCCGCACAATCCTCGATGTTGCGGCAGGAAATACCGAACTCGACGAGCTGGTCGCGGCAGTGGTCGACGCCTGCGAACGCAGCCCCGCGACCAAGACGAACCTGCTCATGCGGGCCGAGGAGTTCGGGCCGCATGCGGCGCTTCGAGTCGAACGAGCCCTCCGCCACGGAGAACTGCTGTGAGGTACGAATCGCCACCGGCGTTCCGTGCGGCGCTCGAGACGCGCCTCGCGCAGCGAGCACGCGACTCGGGAATCGATCTGGGCCGTCTTCGCCGCCGCGCGACCTTCGAGCGCCTTCTCGCCCGGCTCGCCGCTCAGGATCGCGACCGCTGGGTGCTCAAGGGCGGAACGGCACTCGAAGCTCGAATCCACGACCGCGCGCGAGCAACTAGAGATCTCGACCTCGCCATCCGAGGAGAGATCGAAACCGGAAGCGCGATGCGAAACGCGCTCCTCGTCGCACTCCAAGTCGACCTCGACAGCGATGGCTTCATGTTCGAAGTCAGCCAGCCAAGACCCCTGAGCGACGACGAAGCCGGTCGGCCGGGATCGCGCTTCTCGGTAACCGCATCACTCGCCGGACGGACGTTCGAGCGACTCCGCGTGGATCTCGTTGCACGCGGCGAAGAGCTCCACGGCACGGAAACACTCCGCCTGCCGGGAAGCACCTTCGACTTCGCCGGTATTGAAGCTCCCGTGGTCCAAGTCATCAACCGCGAACAGCATTTCGCCGAGAAGCTGCACGCCTTCACGCGTCAGTATCGCGACCGACCCAATACGCGGGTGAAAGACCTGGCAGATCTCGTAATCCTGATCGACGACGGTCTCGCGCCCAGCCCGAGGCTCCGCGATGCTGTCGCGCACGTCTACGAAGTGCGCGGCCCATCACCTCCGCCAAGCGAGCTGCCCGACCCACCCGAAAGCTGGAAGCCCCGCTTCGCGGAACTCGTCGAGGATCTCGATCTTTCGGCGAGCACCGTCGAGGCCGCGATGGTCACGGTACGCACATTCTGGGCAACCACTCTCTCCGCGACCGAGGAGCAATAGCCATGCCGAAACGTGCCAAGCCCGACCCGCCGAAATCGCCGCAAGCGAAGCTCAGCTCGGTCATCAAGTCGGCCCGCGACGCCATGCGCAAAGACGCTGGCCTCAACGGCGACATCGACCGCATCCCGCAGCTCGCATGGTTGCTCTTCCTGAAAGCGTTCGACGGCCTCGAAAACAACCGTGAAGTCGTCGAGACCAAGTTCCGGCCGGCCATTGAGGCGCCGTACCGCTGGCGCGATTGGGCGGCCGACAGGAACGGCCGCACCGGTGACGCGCTGATCGAGTTCGTCAACGGCCAGCTACTCCCCTACCTGCGGGAGCTCGTCGGCACCGGCAGCCACGACCCGCGTGACGTGCTCGCCGCGGTGTTCAAGGAGACGTACAACCGGATGCTGTCCGGCTATCTCTTTCGGGACGTCGTCAACAAGATCAACGAAGTCAACTTCGCGTCGGCCGACGACATCCACACCATGGCGCACCTGTACGAATCGATGCTGCGCGAGATGCGCGATGCCGCGGGCGACTCGGGAGAGTTCTACACACCGCGCCCCCTCATTCGTTTCATGGTGCACCAGGTCGATCCGAAGCTCGGAGAGATCGTGCTCGACCCCGCCTGTGGCACGGGTGGGTTCCTCGTCGAGACCCTCGAACACCTACGCGCCGAGTTGAAGACGGTGAAGCAGCAGCGCACGCTCGAGGTGAACCTGCGCGGCACCGAGAAGAAGCCGCTGCCCTACCTGCTGGGCATGATGAATCTGCTGCTCCACGAGGTCCAGCAACCCAATATCGTTCGCGGCAACTCACTGGGCAAGCCGATCACCCAGATCGCCAAGAGCGAGCGCGTCGACGTCGTGCTTACCAACCCGCCCTTCGGCGGCGAGGAAGAGAAGAGCATCCAAGCCAACTTCCCCGAGGCCACCCGCACCGCCGAGACCGCGTGGCTCTTCCTGCAGCTCGTCGTACGCCAGCTCAAGGACAACGGCCGCTGCGGGATCGTCGTGCCGAACGGCGTGCTCTTCGGCGATGGCATCGGCGCGCGCATCAAACAGCAACTCCTGGAGACCTGCAACCTTCACACCGTTGTGCGATTGCCGTCCGGCGTGTTCGCTCCCTATACCGACATCCCATCGAACCTCTTGTTCTTCGAGAAGACCGGCCCTACCAAGAACGTGTGGTTCTACGAGCTGCCCCCGCCCGAGGGTCGGAAGAAGTACTCGAAGACCAAGCCCCTGCAATTCGACGAGTTCGCGGACTGCAACGAATGGTGGGATGGCGCCGATCGCGCAGGACGCGCAGAGACCGAACGCGCATGGCGCGTCGCGATCGCCGACATCGAGGCCGGCGGCTTTAACCTCGATCTCAAGAACCCGAACCGACCCGACGACCTCGCACACCGGCCGCCGCAGGAGTTGGTCGCCGAGCTCGTCAAGACCGAAGAGGAGATCCTCAACCTGCTCCATACCACGGAGATCGAGCTCGCGAGCGAACGATGAGCACTCGAACAGTTCGCGTTGCCGATGTGCTGCAGCTCCAACGGCGAGAGGTCCGCATCGACGCGCTCAAGGAATACCGCCTCATCGGCGTGTACTCGTTCGGCAAGGGAATCTTCCACCGCGATCCCAAGCCCGGGTCGGACCTCGGCGACTACCGCTTCTTCACGGTCGAACCAGACGACCTGGTGCTCAGCAACATCCAGGCGTGGGAGGGAGCAATCGGTCACGCGACGGCGCGCGACGCGGGGACCATCGGCACCCACCGCTTCCTCACCTACGTTCCCGCCGACGACGGACTCATCGATACAAACTGGGCTCGGTACTTCTTCCTCAGCGATCCGGGCTTCGCATTGATCCAGCAGGCAGCACCCGGCTCCGTTACGCGAAACCGCACGCTGAGCATCGCCCGCTTCGAGGCGCTCGAGATCCCACTGCCTGACGTAGACGAGCAGCGCCGAATCGCCGAGAGACTCGACGGCATCGGCCGGGCGGCCACAAATCTCCTCGAACGGCGTGAGGCGTCGGAACGGCTTCAAGAGGCACTGTTGAAAGGCCTCGAAGCGAACCTTGTCGCAGAAGTTTCCGTGGGTTCGACGATGCGCACGCTTGGGGACGTGGCTAAATGGGGAAGCGGAGGAACTCCGAACGCCAAGTCACCCTTGTATTACGGCGGCGAGATTCCGTGGGCAGTAATCGGCGACCTTAACGATGGCGTTGTCATGAAGACTCGCTCCAACCTAACTACCGAGGGGCTCTTGAATTCATCGGCCAAACAGATCGAGGCCGGCACAGTCCTCATTGCAATGTATGGCTCTATTGGAAAGCTTGGGATAGCGGGCGTCCCGATGACTACGAATCAAGCCATCGCAAATGCGGTACCGCATGAGGTGTCGCGCGACTACCTCTTCTGGTACCTGCGCAGCCAACGGCGTGAGCTGCTTGGCGCGGGCAAAGGTGGCGCACAACGAAATATCAGCCAGACGATGCTCAAAGCTTGGCCCATCCCGGTTCCACCACCAAGCAAGCAAGCAAGCTTCGCTACTTCGATGCGCGAACTCTACGAACACGATGCACGCACGAGAGACTTGTTTAAGAGGTCGCGCGCCCTCACCTCCGCCCTTGTACCGTCTGCGCTCAACCAGGCGTTCGCCGGCTTGCTGTAGCGGGCACACGGCACCACTGATCGCCGGCCACGATGACGTGGTCGAGGAACCGAAGCCCGACGGTGGCCGCCGCGCGCGTCAGGGCTGCCGTCGCAGTCCTGTCGGCATCGCTCGGCTCGGGGTCGCCTGACGGGTGGTTGTGCGCAACCGCGAACGCTCGACCGTCATGCCGAAGCACTGCGTTGAGGATTTCGCGCACCGGCAGCGGCGACCGGTCGGCCGCCCCCTCCGAGACGAGCACGCACCTGCGAAGTTGGTTCACCGCGTCACAGATGAGCACGACCACCCGCTCGCGTCGCTGACCATCGAGCAGCTCGCGTGCCGCGACGGCGACGTCACCGGCTGAGCCAAGCCGACGCGGTATGGACGCGAGCGACGCGAGTCGGCCGAGCCGCAACGCGGCCACGAGAGCCGCCGCCTTCGCCGGTCCAACCCCCGCGCGCGCTGCGAGCTCTTCGGGTCGCGCGCTGGCCAGACGTTCGATGCTGCCGAAGTCGAGGAGAAGTGCAGTCGCGAGATCGAGCGCGCTCTCACCGAGCCGACCAGTGCGAAGCACGAGCGCGAGCAACTCGCGCTCGGTGAGCGCCTCGACGCCACAACTGGCGAGACGCTCCCGGGGCCGTTCGTGACCAGGCAGTGCTGCGATCGAGACTCCCATCTCGTCCTCCTCGCCGCGCACCCTACCGACGAGGTGTGACAAGAACCTCGGGGCCTTCTCCAAGCGTCGCGCTCCTCGGCGGGCTGTACGCCGGTCTGTACGCCGGTCTGTCCGCATCGCTGTACGGCGCTCTCGGGTGGCGCGGCGCGGGCGGAACTCAGGGAGAAATCTCGGATTGGAACAGATTCCTTGTCCTTTTCTGCCCTCCGAACGCGCTTATTAGGGGTAACAGAACGCCAAGGAGGTTGCGATGCACGAACCCCGGTATGACGAGGGCGAGGAGTGCCTCGTCTGGACGGTTGAGGAGGCCGGGCGGCTGCTCGGAATCTCGAGAGCGCATGCGTATGAGCTCGTGGCGCGCGGCGAGCTCCCGCATCTGCGACTCGGGCGGCGGGTCGTCGTCCCGAAGCACGGGATCGAGACACTGCTTGCTCGAGCCGCCTCGGCATCGTGAACGCCGGCGACACGGGCCTTCGCGCCGTCCTCGCTGGGCACAGCGACCGATACCTCGTCATCACGACCGCATCGAGCGAGCTGCGTCGACAGCTCGGGCCGGTTGCGTGGTCGACACTCGAGGTGTTGGGCCTCGTTGCGGAGCGCACGGCAGCCGGCCAGTTGGTGGCGCGGCTCGGCGTACGCGGTGTGGCTGCCGAGCTCGGCGTCGGCAAGGACGCTGCCGGAAGAGCACTCACCGCGCTTCGAGAACGCGGCCTGATCGCAGTCGAGGAGCGACGAGCGCGAGCTGGTCGCTTCGACGGGGTGCGATATGTGATCAGCGTTCCCGTCAGCGTCGAACCAGACGACACCCCCAGAACCAAGACGCGACGCGCACTCCGACACCACGAAGCACCCACGCTCTTCGACAATCCAAACGGCCATCCGAATACTCGCGACTATCACGATTCCAACAACCGCTACTCCGATAACCACGACTCCGACGACCACAATTCTGATACCGACAGCTCTTCGCCCACAGACCTCCCAAATCATGCACACGCACTTGCATTGGGAATGCTCGGCGCCGACGAGGCGAGCGAACCGTGCTGAGCATCGGGAAGCTCGGTCACGGACAGGAGAGCTACTACCTCCAAGCGGTCGCCCAAGGGGTCGAGGATTACTACGTGGGGCGCGGCGAAGCACCGGGCCGGTGGCGAGGCGCGTTGTCCGAAGAACTCGGCCTCGACGGCCAGGTCGCCCCCGAGGATCTGCGCGCGGTCTTGGATGGTCATGATCCGGTTGGCGGTATCCGGCTGGCCCGGACACCGCAGCGTCGGGTCCCGGGTTTCGATCTCACGTTGTGCGCGCCGAAGTCCGTGTCCGTGCTCTGGGGACTCGGCGGCTGGGAGACCAGCAGCGCCGTCCGTGCCGCGCACGACGCCAGCGTCGACGCCGCGCTGGGGTATCTGGAGGCTGCCGCGTGTTGGTCGAGGCGTGGCACGAACGGGATCGTGCAGTTGCGCGGTGACGGTTTCGTGGCGGCGGCGTTCCGACATCGCAGCAGCCGAGCCGGAGACCCCCACTTGCACACCCACGTCCTGGTCGCGAACGCGACCCGCAGCCCCGACACGTCGTGGGGCACGCTCGACGCGCGGCATCTCTACCTGCACGCCAAGACGGCCGGGTATCTCTACGAGGCACACCTGCGCGCCGAACTCACCCGGCGCCTCGGTGTCGCGTGGGGCCCAGTCATCAACGGGATCGCCGACATCGCCGGGATCCCCGCTCCGGTCCTGAAGCTGTTCTCGACCCGACGCGCCGAGATCGAGGCGGAGATGACCGCCCGAGGTGTGAGTTCGGCCCGGGCGGCGCAGTACGCGGTGCTCGACACCCGCCGCGCCAAGGACTACGACGTCGAGCCGTCCCTGCTGCACACTCGTTGGACCGAACAAGCGGCCGAGCTCGGATGGAACCGCGACCGGCTCGAGGCGGTCCTCGGACAACCGGCTCCCCTCGCGCTGACGCCCGACCGCGTTGACGAGATCGGCGCCCGCCTGCTCGGGCCCGATGGGCTCACCCGCCAGGCCAGCACGTTCGATCGGCGCGCTGTGCTGCGAGCCTGGTGTGAACAACTCCCACAGGGTGCCGAGGTCAGTCTTCTCGAAGCGCTCGCAGATCAGACCCTCGCCGATTCGCAGGTCGTGCCTCTGACGTCCGACGAGCACGGACCAGTTCGAACGATGCGTCGGCACGCGACCGGACGGCCGATCGACACACCCTCGACCGGAACGCGCTACTCGACCCAGGAGCTCCTCGCGCTCGAAGCACGCCTGGTTCGTCGCGCGGTCGCGGGCGTCGACGAGGCTCTGGGCGTCGCCGACGAGCAGTGCGTGCTCGCCGCGCTGGCCGCCCGTCCGAGCCTCTCGGACGAGCAAGTCGAGATGATTGTCGCGCTCACCACGTCGGGACGGGCGGTTGACGCCGTGATCGCCGCGGCCGGAACCGGCAAGACCTCAGCCTCGACGCGGCGCGCGACGCGTGGCAACGGTCCGGCTATCTCGTCGTCGGCACCGCGCTCGCGGCTCGCGCCGCGGCCGAGCTCGAAGCCACGGCCGGGATCCCAAGCCACACCATCGCCAGCCTGCTTTCCGACCTCGACCATTCCGAACGCGGCCGTCTGCGATCAGGCACGGTGCTCGTCATCGATGAAGCGGGCATGGTCGGCACTCGAGCGCTCGCCCGGCTCCTCGACCACGCCGCGGTAGCGGACGCGAAAGTCGTACTCGTCGGGGACCCCCGCCAGCTTCCCGAGATCGACGCCGGCGGGCTCCTCCGTGGCCTCGGCCGACGTATCCCACCGATCCGGCTCACCGAGAACCGACGCCAACACGAAGCCTGGGAACGCGACGCGCTCGCCCAACTCCGACGCGGTCAGATCGACGACGCGGTCGGCGCCTACGAAACCCACGACCGCATCCACACACACGACACAGCGCCCGCGGCACGCGACGCGATGACGTCGGACTGGTGGGCCGCCACCCTCGCGGGTGACCGAGTGTTGATGCTCGCCACGCGTTGGTCCGACGTCGACGACCTCAACGCCCGCGGTCGATCCCATCTCCAGGCCGCGGGGATGCTCACCGGCCCGACCCTCACCGTCGATGAACGTCCCTACCAGGCGGGCGATCGGATCATGACCCTTCGCAACGACCGCCGACTCGGCGTCCGCAACGGCACCTGCGGCCTCATCAGCGTGATCGATCCCGAGCAACGTGAGATGAGTGTCCGCACCGATGCCGGGGCCGTGCTCGCTCTTCCGGCGCGCTACCTCGACGCGGGCCACGTTCGCCACGCGTACGCAACCACGATCCACAAGGCCCAAGGCCAGACCGCGGATCGCGCGTTCGTGCTCGGCTCCGACCTCCTCTATCAAGAAGCCGGCTACGTCGCCCTCTCCCGCGGGCGAACCGAGAACCGCATCTACCTCGTCGGCAGCGAACCCCGACCCGAAGCACACACATCCGAAGCAGCTTCACCCGAAACCCTCGACGCGCTTACCCAGGCGCTCACCGTCAGTCACGCCCAGCGGCTTGCGGTCGACGTGGGAATCGATCGGAACGCGATCCGACACGACCTCGCCGCGCTCATCCGCGAACGCGATCAGCTCCAGGAGATCGCACGTCGATGCCCGAGTGCCCGCACCTACGAGATCGACGCGCTCAGCACTCAACGCCAACAGCTCTCAGGCCATTTCGCAAGCACCCGACGCGACATCGAACAACTCGACCAGCAGCGTGGATGGCGCCATCGCGGGGACCGAAATGCGCAGCGGCTCATTCTCACGAACCAAATCAACAACCTCACCGACCGGATCGGAAGATTCGACAAGGAACTCGAACGTGCACGAGACGAGCAGGACCAACGTCGCGACTACCTCACCGAGCATCGCGACGAGCTCCACCGACTCCCGGGTGTTCAACGCGCGATCGACACGCGCTTCGCTCAACTCGTCGACGCCGACATCGCGAATCCGCCGCCGTACCTTCGCGCGCTTGGCGTGCCGCTCCATCATCCAAAGCGTCTCGCCGACTGGCGACAGGCCGCCGAATTCGTCGAACACTACCGCATCGACCACAACATCGCCGACCAGCGCAACCCGCTCGGCACCGAACCGGGAGGCGCTGAGGCCATCCTCTGGGGCATGGATTCTCAGCAGCTCGAAATGCTCACCGCGCAAGTCCGCGATCCGACACCCGAGGTCGACCTCGGCGTCGAACTCGCATGAACGCGCACGAGAGCAGTCACGCTCAAGACCCAGCCGGTGTTGTCAGCGCGCAGAACTGAGAACCTGACCTTCCGACTGCGGTCACCTATGAGCCGAAGCGAAGATCGTCGCCAGGCGCTCAAGCTGATCACCGCTCAGCGGGTGCGGCGGGCAACACTGCGCGCAGTGCCAGGTTCTGCTCCCCGACATCGACCATCTGTGACACCGACAGTCAGCGTGTCGATCCCGATACGCAGAGTCGGCTTGGTGGTGGGCCCTACGCTCAGCCTCAGACATCGCTAGGAGTGCAGGCCAGTCGCCGCAATCGTCGACGAGAGGAAGACCGCAGCCCGGGCACGGTTCGCCGGCTTCGAACTCCACGCGCGTCAACGGCACGACGCCATCCGCCTTCCACGTGGGCTCCGGGCGCGTCGACACCACCATCTACAGAGCGACCATAACCTGGCCGGTCGCGACCACGTCCATGCGAAGCCGTGCGTCAGGGATCGTCCTCACCGCGCCGCCGAGCGAAGCGAGGCGTCGACGGTCCGGAAAGTCCGGACGCTGCGCTCCCGAGCCCGCCACGTCGTCACTCTGCCAACAAGGCTGCGAACTGGGGACCAGCAGCCGTCGGCTCTCTAGACACGACCTGCGCTCTCAACGCCTTCACCCGATTCGCGATCCGTGCGATATCGGCAAGGATTCGCTCCGGGCTTCCAGTGAGATCGAGAGTGGTCACTTCCAAGCGCTTGCCCGCGTCGACGACTGTGTGCTCAACCCGGTCCGCTTCGCCCGCCGCATACACGAGGAGGCCTGCCGGCAGCCGGAGCGCCACCGTGTAGGCCAGGAGTTGGTAGAGATCCGGGTGGTTGATGCCCTTCACGCTGATGCGCTTGTACTTCGCATCGCCGACGAACACGCACGAGCCGCCGACCCACCATGAGAGATCGGGCTCCAGCCCGATCCTCCCGCACTTGTCGAGCACGACCGACACCTTCGAACCCGATGGGAAGCTGGAGGGGGCCAGCCCGAGCGCGTCGCGGAGAGCCGTCCGTACGAACTCCTCGAAGACGACGTTCATATCGATAACGAAGCCCGTCCCAACTGCGCGACCCTCCGCGAGCTCGACGGATGTAGAGCGAAGGATAAGAAGCGCAAGCTCCGCCACGACCCGGTAGTGCTGGTTCAGTCGGTCCCAGCGAAACTTGGGAAGTGCATCGCTCGGGTACTCGACGAGCGTCACCGCGTCGGCGAGGACGGCTGAGCAAGAGCCGAGCATTGATCGAATACGGCGAGATCGAATCGGCAGACGCGAAAGCCGCCACAGCGCTGCCCGCAGGACCCGGTTGAGCTCGGTGTCCTCGGTGAACTCGTCGAAGCGAACCTCGAGTGGGAGCGGCGCCCCGAAGCGGCGACGGAGTTGCTCGTCGAATCGAACACGGCCCCGTACCGTCGTCAGCGCATCCTCGGTGGACCGGTAGCCCTGGAGCAACCCGCGGCGAAGCGCCCGCCTCAGCTCATGCGCAAACACCGCAGCCATGCCTTCCACGACATCGTCAGCCGTGTCGTACAGGCCGGCACGCTGCTGCCAGCGCGCAGGGTCGAGCGCGTACGAGATGAGGAACAGGACTCGGTCCGTGAGCACTTTCGGCCGGATCACGAACGAGCAGTTGTCGAGCGCGACCACGCCGATCTCGGAGCCGGGAGTGAGGTCGTACGTGCCCGGTATCTCCCACGACGGGACGACCGACATTGTCGTCACGGCTCGGCGCAGGCTCGCGGCGTCGTGAGGAGTGAGCTCGACGGCCGAGGCGGTGACGTACTCAGTCAGCGGCAGCGGGCGGTTCTTCATCGGACGTTTCTCGCGCGTGCGGATGGCGTAGAGCGACAAGGGCGAACTCTTCGAGGCGCTCCTCCTCGCCGAAGAGCTGTTCGGCGATGTACGGGAGGACAGCGTGCTGCCATATGAGCTCGACCCACGTCTCATCGAGGTCGTCGCGCATGAAGTGACTCGGCCCGATCGCGGCCTGGCGATCCTGCAGGAGAGCGTTGGCCCGATCGACGACGCCTGCGACCCACCCAAGAGCAGGCTTATTCACCGACAGCCACCTCGCCAGCAGCCCCTCGACTGGCCACTCGCTCGGGAAGAACGGCACGAAGTAAAAGCGTCGCCGCAACGCTCCATCGACGATCGCGATGGATCGATCGGCGGTGTTCATCGTGCCGATCACCCACAGGTTCTCCGGGAGCCGGAACGGCGTGTCCGAGTACTGGAGGGTCAATTCCTCCTTGCGGTACTCGAGGAGGAAGTACAGCTCGCCGAACACCTTGGCGAGGTTGCCACGATTGATCTCGTCGATGATGAGGACGTGCGTGCCCTGCGGGCTCTGGATTGCCCGTTCGGCGGCCCTGAGCAGCGGACCGCTTCGCAACGTGAAGCCCGTACCGCCTTCGGCCGGCCGATAGCCCTGGACGAAGTCCTCGTAGCTGTACGACGGGTGGAACTGGACGAGCTCGACCGACCCGTCCGTGCCCGCGAGGTGCTCGGCGAGCTTGCGAGCTACGTAGGTCTTCCCCGTCCCGGGCGGACCGTGGAAGACGACCTGACGTTTCTGACGCAACAGCTTGACGACACGATCGAGGAAGCCGCCTCCGAGGTAGAGCGACGCGGCGAGCTGGTCGAGCGTGCTCTCGTCTTCTGGCGTCTCGCCGCCGCGCCACCCGTCGAACGCGAGCTGCTCCTGCTGCGACCATTCGTCTCGCGCGGGGCACTTCGCGATGCACCACACGAGCCCTTGGGCGTCGAGTCGATCTCGCAGCACGAGTCCTCGCGTCGCGGCCTCCTCAATGAACCGATCCAGGAAGTCGAGGGCAGCCAGGTAGACCTCACTCGGCGAGGCGCCGGAAGGGGGCGAGGCAGTCTGCGTCAAGTCTCGGGCCCGCTTGAAAGGCGATGGTTTGTAGACAGGATGCTCGGTCGGCGCCTGCGCCATCAGGAGGTACGAAGCGATGTTCAACCGAGCACCCACCGCCCCGAGTTCGCTAGCGGGAACAAGGTCGAGGAACGCGTCGAGTCGCGGAGCTACGTCGCCGTCGCGCCACAGCTCCGCGAGCGCTGCCTCGGCCGTATCGCTCCCATCCGCGCCCTCGTCATCCTGCGCGTCAACCCAACTAAGGAAGCGGGAGTGGACTCGCCAGTCCGTCAGGTTGTTGTTCGCGTTGAGAAATCCCTCGCGCAACAACGGTCGCCACTCAGCACCACCAAGAAGCGCTTCACGCGACTTGGCGAGTGGCTGGATCGCATCGAACTTGTAGTCGCGTTCGTCCTTGTCGAACTTCGGGTCTTCGTAGAACTTCCTCGCCCACCTCACGAACTCGTCCCACGCGCCGCTGCCGCCACCTTGCCATTGCGGCCGGATCCGCTCGTCGTAGAAGTCGAAGTCTTCGCCGTACGTCGCGGTCAGCGCATCCCGGACCTGGCTGATCTGGCGGTCGATGTCGTCGATCGGCGTTGTTACGACCGAGGCGAATCGCTTCGCGATGAGCTGCTTGTGCTCGCGCGAAACGATCGCCTCGAACGTATCGGTGTGGATGAGATGGAGAAGGCCTTCCCGCTGCGCATAGGCGCTGTTTACAGGCAGACCGAACGTGAGCTGTTTGAAGGCCCAGGGGTCGTCGAGGAGCTTCGCCTGCTCGGCCGTCGGTAGCGCCTTCCACGCCTCGCCGAACTCGATCAGGAAGTTGAGTTGGAGATCCCGACGAGTCAGGTAGAAGGTGCCCGGGTTGATGAAGCCGTGGTCGAGTGCTGCGGCGAGCGGCGCAGGGATGGTGGCCGGCTGCCGCATGAAGCCGAGGATCGTCTCGATGATCTCCCGCTTCTTGGCACCGTACGTGTTCGACGGAACGAGCAGATGGACGTAGTGCAGCTCCGCCATGAGCTGAATCGCCGGGTCGTTTGCTCCCGCGAGCTGACCCTTCAGCTTCTGGATATAGGAGTCCTTGCCGAGATCCGGCTGCTCGGTGAAGAATCGGCGAAGCGCGGCGAACTGCTCGGCCGTCCATACCGCCACGCCGGGCGTGAAGGCTGACCCGTCCTGACGCAACCCGTTGTCGATGACGACCTGCATCGCGTCATATACCACGGGATCACCGGTTCGACGCCGCGTCTTGGTCATGCCGAGACGATACCCACCGACTCCGATACCGACCTCGAGGAGCTCGAGTTGCAGCCGTCGCGCCCGGCAACGAGCCGGTGCACGAGGGTCCGGGGTCCAACCCGGGGACGTGCTCGAACGTGTCAATGTCGCCCAGGCCGCGGTCTGGCCCGCGTTTCCCCCTTGAGCGCTATTCGCCTCACGCGTCAGACTACGGGAACGTGGTCATCCCGCCATCTCCGGCGGTGGTGGATCCGTCGCGTCCTCGGCGTGCCGCGGGACCGGCAAGGACAATTGCGCAGCGGCGAGTAGCCACCGAGCGTCGCCATAGAGCTGTCTACCAAGGAAACCCCGGGCGACCTGGCCGACGCGAGTGCTGAGTTCCCTGAGAGCGACAAGGTGCTCGTTTGTCCTCTCTGGTGTGCAGGAGATCGTCCCGAACAGGATCTTCTCGGGCCCGCTCCGGTGCGGCATGTACAAGTCGACCGAGTAGTCGGTTGCATCCGCGAGCACCGATCCGATCCGAAACCGCCGGGGCTCGGGCACGCACTCGTGAAACAGGATCCGCATGGCGTGCCGGAACGCGTTGTCGATCTCCCGGAGCGGCCGCGACGCGACGGCTACGGCATCGACGGTTGGCGGCGCATCGACGAACTGCTGGAGTTGCCGCACGTTCTTCACGATCAGGTCCACGAGGGCCGACGCCGTGTCAACGAGGTTGTGTTCGGCGCGGCTTCGGATGACCTCGCGGGGCACGTGAATTCCGCCGACGTCAACGGTCTCGACCGTTGTTGGATCCATCAGCACGAGCGGAGCGCGCCGCGGCCGGTGTCCCTCGGGGTCCCCGACGACGCGCAATACGTCCTCACGGCTGATCTCGGCAATATCTCGAACGAGGTCGACGAGTTGCAGCGGCGCCTTCATGTACGCGTCGAAGAACGGCTCCTCGCCATCGGCATGACGGCGAGCGGCGCGGACCAAGGTCGCGAACTGCTCGGCGACCGCGAACAATGTCGCCTGAACCTGGAGGTCGGTGACGACCTGAAACTCGGTGTCGATAGAGACGGGCCGGGGATCGTCACCGACCACGGGCCGGTTGCCCGACACCAGTGCGCAGACGAGGTCGTAGTGAGCGCGCCATCCGTACCACACGATTGACAGCAGCAGCCACGCTCCGTCGGAGCCGAACGCCTCCACCGCTTGAGCACGAAAGGCAGCGTCGAAGAGGTCACGCGGCCACAACTCCTGGTCGTGCACACCAGAATCGGTCATCCGTCAAGAGTGTCGCAACCGTCGACCTCCGTGCCGTGGATATCGGCAGGGCATCGGCCCGAATTCGAGGCAGGTTGCGCTCGCGCGCCGCTGCCGACATGTTCCAGTACGACGATCGAGCGTGAGGGGCACACGGCTCGGATCGCGAGGTCGGGCGCGCTTTCACGACTGAATCGGACAGCGGAGGCGTTTGTCATCCACGTTCGCCGCCTCAAACGCAGTCCGGCCGATCGCGACGTGGCGCCCCTTCCAGCCGCGCTGCGCCAGGCTGTCGTACCCCCTGCCTAGAGTGGCGTCATGGCCCAGCACTCTGCGCGCCCCTCGGTCAAGGAGCGGCCGCCGCTGTTGAATCGAGGTATTTACGACGCCGTCGAGGTCGCGAGGCTCGTGCACACCACGCCGGAGACCATCAGCAGATGGGCCTCGAAGCAGGCAAGCAAGCCGGCGATCGTCGACCCGCTCCGAGGCAAGCTGTTCACGTTCCCCGACCTGATCAGCCTCTACGTCGTCCACGAGCTTCGGCTGCGGCAAGTTCCCCTCGATGAGATTAGAAGCGCGCGACGGACGTTGGCAGACGCGCTCCACACACCGTGGCCTTTCGCTCATCGAGAGCTTGCGACAGCCGGACGCGCGCTCTTCGCCCAGCTCCCCGGAGCAAAGGACTGGATCGACGCAGGCAAAGGGGCTCAGGGCGCGTTCCAGCCGATGGTGGTGCCCTTCCTCCGACCGATCGAGTACGGCGGAGATGACCTTGCTGCGATCTGGTTTCCTCTCGACGGGATCTGGGTCAACCCCCGCGTGCAAGCCGGGGCTCCGTGCATCAAGGACACTCGGGTTCCGACCGCCGTCATTCAGTCCCTGCTCGATCAGGGCGAAGACGCCGAGGACATAGCTGACGATCTCGACTTGGAGCTCGCTCAAGTGCTCGCGGCGCACGAATTCGAAGCCAGCTTGCCTGCGAGCTGACCAGCCGCCCGAGGAGAGGCTCGCCCACGGCAAAGCGCCAGCGCCCCGACATCCGCCTGCTTTACGACGAACTGCTTCCGTGGCGGGTCGCCGAGTCGCTGCGCGCGCTCGGGTACCGCGTGAGCTACGTCGGAAACGATCAACAGCCAGCCCGCGGTTCGCCAGACGAAGACGTTCTCGACCACGCGAGAAAGACGAACCAGGTCGTCGTGACCTCGAACCATGACATGATCATGCTGTGCGCCGAAGTCGGCGAGAGCGTGATCTGGCTCGACCCGCGCGGAAGGCAGCTCAGGCGCGAAGAGCACGTGGTGCTTGCCTTCACAAACATTGTCGAGTGG
Organism: Acidimicrobiia bacterium; assembly: GCA_046331155.1. Classification (GTDB taxonomy): domain Bacteria; phylum Actinomycetota; class Acidimicrobiia; order IMCC26256; family CAWATG01; genus JAXLRK01. Next base: position 1,140,398 of record JAXLRK010000001.1, on the reverse strand, counting down.
CAACGGTTGCTGCACCAGGCCGGCGCGCCGGTTTGCGTTCGCGCCATGCGCACCAAGAACGAAGTCCTGACACTCGAGCGCGCCTCTGCGCTGGCTGAACGGCGCGTTCGCGCGTTGCGGGCTCGTCGGCGCCGCCGTGCCCGACCGACGCATCGGCAGCCAGACGCCCTCTTTCAGGAGGATCAGTAGGAGAGAACCGCGGAACCGTGCGTCCAGGACCGATCCTCGCCACGCCGTTACGTGGGCATCGCGCTACCGACGCGCACACGGTCCTGCCGACGCCTTGCCATCCACTTGGCCATTCTTTCGGCGGGATGGGGCAACCACTGCCTAGACAAGCTGGAATCAACTCCGGCCGAGGCCCGGTTTGAAAGGCCATCGGAGCGTTGAACCGCCGGCGGCCAGTTCAATGATCGCTGCCGAGGCTGGCGGGCGATGATCTGACGAGTTTCGGATTTCCCACCGCCGCCATAGCGTGTTCTCTGCCATGCATGACGAGATGGAGTTCAACCGGCGGGTATCAGAAACACTCATGGAGGCGCTTGCCCCGGATGGTTTCGCCGCGTCGCTCATCGCGACGCGGAGCTCGAATCCCGGCCGATTCGACGTTCAATTGCGACGCAATCGAAGCGGCTTACGCTCCTGGGCGAGCCTCTACGCCGGGTTGACGACGATCCTCGACGTCGATGAACAGAACGGCCTGTTTCGGCTTCGGGCACATCCGACCCATCGAAAAGCGGGCGGGTTCAACTCAGATTGGCACTCGCCCCAAACGCGGTCCGAGCTCGCAGCTGCGTGGCCTGCCGTGATGCAATACGTAACCGCCGCAGATGCTGCTGTCGCGCGGCGTCATGTGCAAGCCGAGGGAGCCGTTCATGCCGCGCTCTGCTCCGGAGCCGCTGACGAGTATTTCGTGATCCAGCGGGAGGCGTCGATCGCATTCGACAATGAATCCGGCAAGGAGCGCATCTGCACAGAGCTGGTTGATCCCATCTACGCGGCTGTCGGCGAGGCGTCGGACGGCGAACCCTGGTGGCCCGGTGTAAGCGATGGCGGACGGCGGCAGGCTCTGGGAACCGGCCTCGACATCCTGGCAATCGACCGATCGGGTCGGTTGCTGGCCATCGAGGCCAAGCCGGCAAACGCGCTGGCAGGCATCGTCTGGGGCCCCGCTCAGGTTCGGTTCTACGCGGAACTCTTCGCTCGGCTGCTCTCCACGAACACGGATTCAATCGGTCACCTCGAGGCGATGCTGGCACAACGGATCACCTTGAAGCTCACGAGCACCGACGCGCCGGAAACACTCAGCGAGCCCCGGGTTGTCGTACCCGTGCTGGCGATCGGCCCTGGGCTCATATCTGCGGTGGCCAGGTCTCGCATGACGAGCGTTGCGCTCGCCGTCGAGCGCGCCGAAGGCAGTGCCACAATCGCGCCGCTCGAAGTCTGGCGGCTTGATGACCATGGGAACATCGAGGAGCGGTGGCTATGACCTTCGAAAAGGACGCACGCGCGGCCCAGAACAAATGCGCTCATCGGATTTGAGCGGGGTGTGGGGGTCCGCGTCGCGTAGCAGGGGCTCAGCGAACGTGGGGGTGTCTGACGTCCTCACGAGCGGAGAGCCCCTGTGGAACTGGACCCTACGCGCATGTGTGCGCTCCTCGTCGGGTTGCCAGACGTGGCGGTGCTCGGCGTCGAGGAGACGGTCGAGCGTCTCCGCGTGCATGTCGAAGTCTCGGTCGCGGTGATGGGCTGCGCACAGTGTGGGACGCGCGCACGTGTGAAGGAGCGGCCGGTCGTCGAGCTGGTGGATCTGCCATGCTTCGGCCGCCCGACGCGGTTGGTGTGGCGCAAGCACCGCTTCACGTGTCCCGATCCGGACTGCGAGACGCGATCGTGGACCGGCGAACATCGCCGGGTCGCGCCACCGCGGGCGGCGATGACGGATCGGGCCGGCCGGTGGGCGACCGTCCAGGTCGGCCGCAACGGTCGCAGCGTCTCGGAGGTCGCTCGTGAGCTCGGTTGTGATTGGCACACGGTCAACGACGCGGTGATCGCCTACGGCACTCCGCTGGTCGAGGACCCCGACCGGATCGGGCCGGTCAGCGCGCTCGGGCTCGACGAGACGTTGTTCTGTCGGCGGGGCCGGTGGCGACGTCAGGAGTGGTGCACCTCGATCGTCGACGTGACGAGCCCATCGCAACTGCTCGACGTGGTCGAAGACCGCAGCGCTGCGGGCCCGTCCGTGTGGATCGACGCGCAGCCCGACTCGTGGCGAGGCGGGATCCGCTGGGGTGTCCTGGACCTCTCGGGCCCGTATCGCAAGACGTTCACCGACACACTCCCCGACGCCGGGCAGGTCGCGGACCCGTTCCACCTGGTGAAGCTCGCGAACCAGCGGCTCGACGAATGCCGCCGTCGCGTGCAGAACGAGACGCTCGGTCACCGCGGCCGCAAGCCTGATCCCCTCTACCGATCCCGCCGGCTCCTCACCAAGGGCCACGAACGGCTCGACGAGCACGGCGAAGCGAAGCTCGAGAGTCTGCTCACCGCGGGTGACCCGCACGGTGAGGTGCGCATGGCATGGCACGCCAAGGAAGTCGTCCGGTCGATCTACGACATCACCGAGCCCGCCGACGCGGATGAGTTCGTCGCGCGCCTCGCCGATGACCTGCAAGACGAGTCATGTCCGCCGGAGGTCCGTCAGCTCGGCCGCACGATCGGCCGCTGGTCCACGCAGATCTCGAACTGGCATCGTGCTCGGGTGAGCAACGGGCCGACCGAAGCTGCCAACAACCTCATCAAGCGGATCAAGCGCATCGGGTTCGGGTTCCGGCGCTTCACCAACTACCGGATCCGCGTCCTGCTCTACGCCGGCAAGCCGAACTGGGACCTACTCCCGACCTCCAACCCCGCTCAAATCCGATGAGCCAACAAATGGAAGACCGAAACCGCGATACTCACGGACGAAGCGCGTGCATCAGGCCGGTTTCACGGCAAGGACTACGACTTCTGCCTCCCGGTCGGCTACGCGCGCTGGAACCTGCTCCCCGACGCGCAGGGTGCGCTCGAGACCTTTGCCGAGGCGGGTATCCCGTGGCACATGGGCATCGACGATGGTCCCACCAATCACCTGTGCTCTTCGCAAGTGCAGTGCGTGAACTCTCTCGCACCGTTCGCATTGCGCCCTGAGGCTCTCAAACAGATCTTCGGTCCGCTGCTCGGCATCGAACAGATGCGTCCGATGAACGATCCCGCGGCGCCAGAGCACTACGTAGCGTTCGAATGGATCGGCGAAGGCAACCCGCTGGGCGAATGGGAAGGGTCGAGCGGGACACGCGGCGCCAAGAACACCAGCGCCGATGCAGCAATCCGATACTTGGCGCACGACGGAGTCGAGGAGCTCGCCCTGATCGAGTGGAAGTACACCGAGCAGTATCAGAGCGCGGCGGGACTCTCCGAAAGCAAGACGAGCAAGGCGACACGCGACGCCCGGTACCGGCACCTGTTCGACGATCCCGACGGACCTCTTCGCCACGACCTCGTACCGTATGATGACCTCTACGTCGAGCCCGTGTACCAGCTCATGCGGCTGCAGCTACTCGCGTCGCAGCTCGAGCGAGCGGGTGCCGCTCAGCGCGTGCGGCTCGTCCTCTGTGCACCCGCGGCCAATAGCGCGTATTGGGGTTCGCTCAATCGGCCGTCGCATCGCCATCCCAGAGCGTGGGACCAGCCCAGCCCCACAACCGTTGATGACGTCGGAACGCTGTGGCGGATGATGCAACGCCGCCCCGACCGTTTCCTCCTGTTCGACACGGCACAACTCGTCGCACCGAACGCGCCCACCTCGCAAGAGTTCAAGCAGCGATACGGACACTTGGCCCATCGCCCCGATCCCGCGATGCCGAACCCTTTCAACACACCCCAACATCGCGTTCGCAATCTCACCGGCGAGCTCAAGGACGCGGTCCACATGGCGCGGGTGGTGCTCCAGCGCGTATCGGCTGACGGAAGCGTCCTGGAACAGCTCGACGAAGCGGACGACGAAGCTCTCCAGAGGGCGGCGCCACGCGATCTCGCCGAGCTCACCGCACGGCTTCGCGAGGTGACAGAGCTGACCAGGCGTGTCCGTGCGGATGACGTCCTTCCCGTGCTCCGCGCCGACAATGAACAACGCTGAATGGGCGACGGTCGCACAAACCACGTGTCACTTTGCCCATCCGCTTGCCCATCTTTTCGAAGGGATGGGCAACTACGGCCCAGACGTGGCGGACTCGACACCCATCCTGACCAGCCCAAATAGACTCGGGTCGACTCCGAAGACGGGCTGACCGAGATTCCTAAACCGTGTGTCGCAGGTTCGAATCCTGCCGGTGACGGCGGCCGTGAGATCCTCGCCGTTGGCGGCCGGTAGCGGTCCCCAGGGACGGTCAGTGGTTTTCCCCGCGAGCGGTCGCGGTGTTCGCCGTGGACGGTCGCGGGTGTTCTCCGGCATCCACTTGTAGTTGGTCCTCCTCGGCTCGGCTCTGCAGCGACGAACTGTTGAGACGAGCTCGAGGAGGAACCTCCCTATGTTGCCGAAGGACAAGACGATGGAGATGTTGGAGTTCTACGACCTGACGGGGTCGTATCGGTGCGCGGCCGTGTTGGCTGGGGTTGATCATCAGACGGTGCGGGCTCGGGTCGCCGCTCGTGCGGCGGGGTTGGACCCCGCGACGCATGTCGGGCGGGCGAAGAAGACGGACGCGTACGCGGACAAGATCACCGAGTGGATCGACCGGTCGCAGGGCCGGATCCGGGCTGATCGGGTGCACGAGAAGCTGGTGGTGATGGGCTATGACGGTTCGGAGCGCACCACGCGGCGGGTCGTGGAGGCGTTGAAGGCGGAGTGGCGTCGCGAGACGGCTCGTTCCTACAAGCCGTGGATTCCCGAGCCGGGCCTGTGGTTGCAGTGGGACTACGGCGATGGGCCGATGGTGGCCGGCCAGCGGGCGGTGTTGTTCTGCGCGTGGTTGGCGTGGTCGCGGATGCGGGTGGTGCTCGCATTGCGCGACAAGACGTTGCCGTCGGTGATCGCCGCGTTGGATGCCACGTTCCGTCGCTTGGGTGGGGCACCGACCTACGCGTTGACTGACAACGAGAAGACCGTGACTGAACGTCACATCGCTCGGGTCGCGGTGAGGAACCCGAAGATGGTGTCGGCCGCGGTCTACTACGGGGTCACGATCGCGACGTGTGTGCCGTATGACCCCGAGTCCAAAGGTGGCGCCGAGGCGACGGTGCGCATCGCGAAAGCGGACCTGGTGCCCACCGACGCGAACCTGCGTAGTGGCTACGGCTCGTGGGCCGAGTTGGAAGCAGCGTGCGACGCGTTCGCTGAACGAGTCAACCATCGCCGGCACGCGATCACGCGACGGGTGCCGGTCGAAGCGTTCGAGATGGAACGATCGTTGTTGCATCCGGTTCCCGCCGAGCCGTACACGATCGCGTTCGGTGAATCGCGGGCCGTGTCGTGGTCCCAGACGATCTCGTTTCGCGGCGCCCGCTACTCGGTCCCCTCGACGTGGCGGGACCTGCGCGTGTGGGTGCGCGTCTCGGGTGATGACGTGGTCGTCGTGGGCGACACCCCGACCGGGCCGGTCGAAGTTGCCCGACATCGCCTGGTCGGCCCCGGCGACGCGTCGATCAACGACGACCACTACCCGGATCACCCCTCCGGGCCTCTCAACCGTCAGCCCAAAGCCACAAACCCCTCTGAAGCGGCGTTCTTGGCGCTCGGCCCGGGCGCGGCGAGTTGGCTCATCGAAGCCGCCGCGGTCGGGGCCCGCCAGATCGAGGACCGCATGGCCGAAGCTGTCGCCCTGGCCCGTCTCCTCGAGGTCGCCCGCGTCGACGAAGCGCTCGGGCTCGCCGCGATGGCGGGCCGGTTCGGGGCCGGGGACCTCAACTCGATCCTCGATGCCCGTCGCCAAGAACCGTTCCGGGTGACCGGCGAACACTCGCTGCAACCCGGCACCGCCGCGTGGGAACGGTTCGGGCTGTGAGCGCCATCGCCCAGGCCAGCATCGACGAGCTCAACACACTGTGTCGACGGCTGCGACTGCGTTACATCCGCGAGCAGGCCCCCGACGTGTTGGCCACCGCCAAAGCGCAGCGCTGGGATCCCACCGAGCTGCTCCGAGTGCTTCTCGTCGCCGAAGCCGAGGGCCGCGACCGTGCCACCATCGAACACAAACGCAAGAAGGCGAAGTTCCCGGCCGGCAAGACCTTCGACGCCTGGGACCCCACCCGATCGTCGATCTCCGACGCCGTCCAACAAGGGCTACGCACCCTCGAATGGATCGACCGTCACGAGAACGTCGTCGTGTGCGGCCCCTCGGGCACCGGCAAATCGCACTTCTGCGAAGCGCTCGGCCACGCAGCGATCGAAACCGGCCACAGCGTCGCGTGGTTCTCCATCGAGGACCTCGGCGTACTCGTCCGCCGTCACCGCGTCGATGACACCATCGCCAAAGCGTTCACCCCGATCATGCGCGCTCAGCTGATCATCGTCGACGACATCGGACTGCTACCCATCGGCGCGGACGCCGCCGAAGGGCTCTACCGGCTCATCGACATCGCCTACGAACGCCGATCCGTGGCCGTGTCCTCCAACCTCCACCCCTCCGGCTTCGACCAGCTCATGGACCACACCATCGCCACCGCGCTCGTCGATCGGCTCATGCACCACGCCCACCCCGTCGTCACCGAAGGCGAATCCGTCCGCCTCAACGACGCCATCAACGGCAAGGGGGTGAAGCCCCTCGGCTCCCGCAACTGAACATCACAACGCCGGGGAACACCCTGACCGCCCCCGGGGAATCCTCATGGCCGTCCATGGGGAAACCCCGCGGCCGCCAACGGGGACATCCTGCTGACCATTGACAGCCGGGGGCGCAAATCCGAATCCTCGGCGGCCTTGCTCGATCCACGCGTGCTGCTCCAGGCGCGTGGTTGCTGCACTCGACCGCCCGGCAGAGTCGTCCAGCGGATCGCAACGTCGACTGCAAGGTACTCAGCGCGGGTCGATGGGGAGCACCCTGCGCATCGCCTGCTCGATCGCGTTCCCGGCGTCGAGGCACACGTCCTCACGCCGGGCTGGACCGATCAACTGTGCGCCGACCGGGACTCCGTCGACTCTGCCGACGGGAACCGCGGCCGCAGGCAGGCCGAGGAAGTTGACCGGTGGGATGCACGCCACGCTCTCGGTCACGGCCATCGGGTCGACGAGGTCGAGGCCGGGGGCGAATGTCGGCTGCGTCAGCACGGGGGTCACGACCAGGGGGACCGTCTGTTGGAAGCGCGCCCATCGCTCGGCCTGCTCGAAGCGGCGCGGGCCGATGAGCTCGTCGAACGCGGCGTCGTCGATCGTCGGGATGACGGCGGTCATGATGTCGAGGAATTGCCGCGCCTGCTCGCCACAGACCTGGCCGAGAACGGGCAGCGACTCGGCGACGTCGTGGCCGATCACCGCGAGCCAGGCCTCGAACGCCTCGCCAAGATCCGGCGGGTCCTCGTCGCTTCGGGTCCACCCGGCACCCTCGAGCGCGCTTGTGGCGGACAGGACCGCTGCTGCGATCTCGGGGTGCGTACCGTCGGGAATGCTGACGGCGTACCGCACCGGGGGCCGCGACTCGTCGGCGACCTCGGCGGCGCGGTACCGGGGGTCACGGTCGCTCGGGCGCCGCAGCACGTCGAACGCCACGCGCAGGTCGGCCACCGATCGTGCGAGCGGCCCGGTCGTGTCCATCTGGGCGATGCCGCGCGTCGGAGGGGGTGCGACGACCGACATGTCGGCGACGCGGCCCCACGTCGGCTTCAGCGACACGACGCCACACGCGCCTGCGGGGATGCGGACCGATCCGCCGAGGTCCGTCCCGATGCCGAGCGGGCTCATCCCTGTCGCAAGACAGACCGCCTCGCCGCCGCTGGAGCCGCCGGGAGAGACGGCGGGATCCCACGGGTTCAACGTCGCCCCAGCCAGTCCGCTGTCGGTGTGCCAACGCAACGCGACATCCGGGAGGTTCGTGCGCCCCAGGATGATCGCACCGGCTTCTCGGAGCCGTTCGACCGGTGGTCCGTCGCACGGCGCGATCGCGTCCTTGAACGCGGCCAGGCCGAGTGTCGTCGCCGTGCCGGCGACGTCGATGTTCTGCTTCACCGTGACCGGAACCCCGTGCAACGGGCCGAGCTCCTCACCTCCAGACACCGCCTGATCGGCAGCGTCGGCCGACGCGCGGGCCCCCTCCGCGAGCACCTCCACGATGGCGTTGACCTTCGGGTTCACGCTCTCGACGCGCGCCAGATGCGCTTCGACGATCTCGCGGCTCGACACTTCGCGTGACCGCACCTTGCGAGCCAGCTCCACCGCAGAGCAGGCCCACAGCTCATCGTGATCGGACGCCACAGGGTTCACCTCCCGACTGAGCCGCACACGTCGCGCGGCCGGATGTAGCGTCGATCCTGCGCTCCGGAGGCGGCCTGCGCATCAGGAGGACTCCCTATTTCCACGGAACTTCGGCTCGGCGAGCTCGTGGCCACGCTGGCGCTGGCGCAGGACAACGCCTTCGGCCAGCCGCTCGAGTCACAGCTGCGCTCGTGCCTCCTGGCGATGTGGATCGCAGAGGAGGCCGGCTTCGATCCCGAGCTCGGCGGCACCGTGTACTGGACGTCGTTGCTGCGCTACGTGGGATGCACCGGTCACGCCCATGAGGTCGCCGCGATGTTCGGCGACGAGATCTCGCTCCGATCCCGGACGCTCGTCCAGGACGCAGCCGACATCGACGAGGTGATCGACGACGCCATCACCTTCGCGACGGTGGGCCAGAGCCCTCAGGAGCGTGAGCACACGATCGAGCTGATCACGACCCACGGGTTGGAGTGGTCGGTGCACAACTACCGGTCGGGCTGCGAGGTCGGCGACATGCTGCTGGAACGCCTCGACTTCGGCCCACCCGTGCGCGAGGCGCTGCGGTTCACCTTCGAGCGATGGAACGGCAACGGCTTCCCGACCCACGCCAGCGGCGAGGCCATCCCCATCGCAATGCGTGTCGTCCACCTCAGCCACGACATGGAGGCGATCGCCCGGCACGCATCGCCCTCCGACGCGCTCGACGCAGCCCAGAACCGACGCGGCCGGACCTACGACCCTGAGATCGCCGACCTCTTCCTCGCACACGGCGGCGCGTGGTTCGACCGGCTCGACAAGGTCGAACCGTGGGACGCGGTGCTCGACCTCGAACCCGAGCCGCATCGCGTCCTGACGGGCACCGCCATCGACGAGGCACTGACGGTGGCCGCGGACTTCATCGACCTGAAGTCGCCCTACATGGCCGGCCACAGCCGTCGTTGCGCTCGGCTGGTGCACGACGCCTCGCAGCACCTCGGGCTCCCGGCCGACGACGTCGACACCGCACGCCGGGCGGCCCTCGTCCACGACTTCGGCACCACTGCGATCCCCAACTCGATCTGGGACAAGCCGTCCTCACTGACGCGAGCCGAGCGCGACCGAGTCGAACGCCACACCATGATCACCGAGCAGATGCTCCGGCGCTCGCCCGCACTCGCAACCCTGAACCCCGTCGCCGCCGCCCATCACGAGAAGTCCGACGGCACCGGCTACCACAAGGGACTCCCACGCGGCCGAATCGGCGAACGCGCCCGCGTCCTCGCCGCAGCGGACGTCTACGTCGCGCTCACGAGCGACCGCGCCGACCGCCCCGCCCACCCACCGGTCACCGCCGCGGCTCTGATCCGCCAATTCGCAGGCGAGGGCCAGCTCGACGGGCGCGCCGGTGAGGCCGTGCTCACAGCAGCAGGCCACGCCACCGCGCGCCGCGCCCCAGCGGACCGACCCGGGGGGTTGACCAAACGGGAGACCGAAGTCCTCCGACTCGCGGCACGTGGCCTCACCACGAGCGAGATCGCGGCACAGCTCTACATCTCACCAAAGACAGCCGACGTCCACATCCAGCACGTCTACTCCAAGATCGGCGTCTCCACCCGAGCCGCAGCGGCGCTCTGGGCGATGCAGAACGACCTCGTCGGCTAACCCGAGTGCCAGCACGGTAGAGCGAGGTTCGAGCGAAGTCCTGCCAAGTGCGCCGTGTGATGTCTCGGGACATCGAGGACGTCCCGAACCCTCAACTGGGTTCGTGACCGCTCGGCGACGTCTGGTCATCGACGGCGCCGCACGTTCGCTGATGGTGCCGGCCGGGTTCGGCGAGCCGACGATGCGCGGCGATGGCGCACCGCCGGCGCCGTCGCATCCCTGATCCTCCTCGGCGCCGGTGACGAAGCGGGTTGCGCCCGAAACGCCGAGACGCGCTTCGGCAACCGGCCTCAGGACGACGGGGGAGAACTGAGTCCCGTGATGACCGCCGCCTCGCCCTCGGACGCCGTCGGTCCGTAGGCGGCGACGAGCACCCCGCGTGCTCCGCACTCGGTGCAGCGGATTCCGAACACGATCGCTTCGTCGTCCGGGTTGGAGGCGCCTTCGAACCGAGCCGTGCTCTCGACGACGGCGCGGCTCGGATGCACGGCGTGCCCGCAGCTTCCGCAGCGCAGTTGCCCGTCGGGGGTGACGCCGCAGTCCACCACGAAGCCCCGATCCCGGAGCGCAGCGATCTCTTCGACGACGGTGGGCGGGCTGTCCATGGACGTACCGTAGTTTCGGCGGCGCAACGGGTGGGCTGCACGATCGGGCGACAGGTCGGGGGCTGCCACCCATGAGCACGCTGCCGACCGGTGCCGCGAAGTGCAAGTGGCGCAGCCGACGGCGGGCCGTCTCCTCACAGGATGTCGACGAGTTGCTCGAAGCCCTCCGTCTCGGCCGCGACGTCCCGCTCCCAGAAGTAGGCGTCTCCGTCCTCTCCCGCGGCGCCGCCGTGCTCCACCCCGAACCGGCGGGCCATCGCCATCAGCCCGACGACGGACGCGCCCATCAACGCCAACGCCAGCACGATCTCCATCCGTGGTCTCCCTCGCCCAATCGCCGCAGATCACCCAGTTTAGAGAGAGATTGCCGATTTGTCGAGATCGGCCGAGGGGTCGCCGGGAGATCGAGCACCCGGCCCGCCCCTACGCTGGCCCCGACCGAGCGCGCCCCCAGGAGGACCCATGCGTGAACGAGGGCTCCCCGCCGCCGAGATCCTCGCCGACCTCGAGGCACGCCAGGGCCGTGACCCGTCCGTCCACGGGGCCCGGCTGTTCGGCCTGGTGTACCCGACCGGCCGGGCGGACCTCGAGGCCCTCGTCGAGGAGGTGGACCGCCGGTACCTGTTCGGCAACGCGCTCAACCCCTTCAAGTTCGTCGAGCTGGCGGCCCTCGAACGCGAGCTGGTCGACGCCGTCGCCGGGTTGCTCCACGTCCCGGAGGGCGGCGGCGGGACGATGACCTCGGGTGGCACCGAATCGATCCTCATGTCGATGCTCGTCAACCGCGAACGCGCCCGCGCCCGCGGCGTCGAACGTCCGCAGATCCTCGCCCCGTACTCCGCGCACCCGGCATATGCCAAGGCCGCCCACTACTTCGACATGGACGTCGTCCGCATCCCACTCGACACCGCCTTCCGCGCCGACGTGCGAGCCGCCGAGGAGCTGGTCGGGCCGTCGACCGCGGTCGTGATCGCCTCCGCGTTCAACTACCCGCACGGGATCATGGATCCGGTCGAAGAGCTTGCGGCCCTCGCCGCCGCGCACGGCGTGGGCTGCCACGTGGACGCATGCATCGGCGGGTTCGTGCTCCCGTTCCTCGAACGTCTCGGCGTCGACGTGCCGGGCTGGGACTTCCGCGTCGAGGGCGTCACCGAGATCTCGGCCGACGTCCACAAGTACGGCTACTGCCCGAAGGGCGCGTCGGTGATCGCGCACCGCGACGCCGACTGGTTCGAACGCCAGGTGTTCCTCTTCAGCGACTGGCCCGCCGGGCTCTACGGTTCGCCCGCCATGGCCGGCGCTCGGCCCGCGGCGCCCATCGCGACGGCGTGGGCCGTCGTCAACCACCTCGGCGTCGACGGCTACACCGAGCTCATGCGCGGGCTGATGGAGACAGCCACCAAGGTGCGAGAAGGGATCGGCGGCATCGACGGGCTCGAGATCGTGGGGGACCCGATCGGGCCGGTGCTGTCGTTCCGGTCCGCCAGTGTGGACCTCGACGCGGTCGCCGACGTCATGGACGACCGCAACTGGAACGTGAACCGCAACACCGACCCGCGGGGCCTGCACGTGATGCTCTCCCCCGCGCACGCGACGGTCGCCGACGAGTTCCTCGCCGACCTCCGGTACGCCGTCGGCCACCACGGCGAGTCGCGCGGCGTGGAGGCTCGGTACTCCTGACCTCAGGACGCGGCGCTCAGGTGGCACCGCAGCCGGCAGTGCGCGCGCCGCGGGTCGTTCGGCACGAGCTCGTCGACCACGATCCCGCCGGCCGCCTCGGCCGCGCCGTACGCGATGCCCAGGTGCAGACCGCACACCGTGTCGGGATCGGCCACCGCGATCGTCTCGAACGGGCACGTCCGCAGCGTGACCTCGACGTCGTCGCCATGCCGATGCACCACGGGGTCGAAACCCTGTCGCTTCATGTGATCGACCATCGCGGTCACCGGATCGTCCGCCGCGCCGGCATGGGGCCGCTCGCGGCGCCCGGCTCGGCGCCCGATCTCGACCGCGGTCTCCCCGGTCCGGATGATCTCGCTGAGCAGGAGCGACAGCCGCTCGTAGGGGCCGGTGACGCCCCAGCGGCTCTCCGCCGCAGGATCGAGCCGGTAGTGGAGCCGGCGCCGCCCCCGACCGGTCGCCGGGGCCCGCTCCTCGACGACGAGGCCCGCGTCCACCAGCTTGGCGAGGTGCTGGCGGATCGCGTTGTGGTTCAACCCGAAGTGCCCGGTGAGCTCGGCGACGTCCACCGCGTCGGCCGACGCCGCGACGTACCGGAAGATCTCGTGGCGGGTGGGATCGCCGAGCGCCCTGGCCTGCACCTGCACCGCCGTCGCCGCCGTCATCGCCGGGCTCCTCATGTTCTCTAGCATAGACTAGAAAAAATCCCTTGCCATCGCTTCCTCTCCCGAATATTCTCTAGCTGTCGCTAGAAATATTGGGCTGGAGCTCGCGGGCGGCACCCGGCGGGGTACCGCCGCGGGGACACGAGGAGAGGAGCCCGACATGGCACTACCGCCGGGGGTCTCGAGCCACCACACCGTCTGGGTGCACCACGGCACCGACCACCCCGCCCACGTGCGGTACGCGGTCGACGGCGAACGCCTCGTCTGCTTCGGCGACGGCGAGCTCTCGTCGGTGCCCGACGGGACGCACGTCTCGGCGTCGGTGCACGAGATCGCCGGCGGCCCCCAGCTCGCGTCCTTCGGCGCCACCCTGCGGACGATCCCACCCGAGCAGGTCGGCACCAACACGCTCGTCGAGGTCATCGGCCACGTCCCACTCGGACGGACCACCGCCGAGGTGGAGTCCGGCATCGAGCGGTACCGGAACAGCCGGCGTATCGTCGAGCTCGTACCCTGAGAACGCAAGCCCCACGTTTTGGCTGGTGAGCGGCGCGAAATCCGGTCTCGGGGCTAGCCAAAACGGTTGAGGAACGAAAACGGTTGAGGAACGAAGAGGAGCCCGATGTCCACGCTCGACCTGCGAGAGATCCCCCCACCGCAGCGCCACCCGCTCGTGTACCAGCACCTCGACGCGCTCCGGCCCGGCGAATCGCTCGAGCTCACCAACGACCACCGCCCGTCGCCGCTGCGCTACGAGATCGAGGCGACGCGGCCCGACGAGTTCGAGTGGACCGACGGCCTGGCGGGCCCCGACGTCTTCACCGCCACCATCACCTGCCGCGCGCGCATCGTCGACGCCCGGCCGATCATCGAGCGCGGCGAGGAACCGTTCGCGACGATCATGGACGCCGTGGCCGAGGTCGGACCCGGGGAGACGCTCGTCGTGCTGGCGCCGTTCGAACCCGTACCGCTCGAAGGCGTCCTCTCGAGCCAGGGCTTCACCTACGAGGCGGCCCAGCTCCCCACGGGCGACTGGCGCGTCGCGTTCCGGAGCACGGGGTGACACCCGGCGATCCTCCTCCGGCCCCGCTCCGGGTCGCGCCGCCCACGTTCGGGCCGGGCACGGCACCCACCGGGCCGCCGTCGGCGCCGCCGCCGAGCGTGCCTCTCACGTTCCTGGTCGCGGCGGGCGTGGGGCTCATCGGCCTCGGGATCGCGCTGGCCTCCGTCGCGAGCCGCGCGGTCGACGCACCGACGTCGCCGCGGGTGGTCGCCACCGTGCACGTCGGCCTCCTCGCGTTCCTGTCGACCGCGGTCCTCGGTGCGCTGCACCAGTTCGCCCCCGTCGTCGGCGTCCGCCCGCTCCGATCCGTCCCGATCGCGCGGGTCACCGCCGCGGCGTGGGTCGCCGGCGCGTGGGCACTCCCGTTCGGGTTCGCGTACGGGCCGTCGTGGCTGGTTCCCGCCGCTGGTGCCGTCGCGTACACGGGCGTGCTGCTCGCGGCCTGGAACCTGTCGGGGCCGCTGTCGTCGCGGGGCAAAGGCACAGCGCTGACCGGCCTGCGGCTCTCGGTCCTGTTCCTCGTGGCGACCGCGTCCTTCGGCATCGTGTACGCCGTGAACCGGGACGCGGGCTGGTTCCCGTTGCTCCCGCACCGCGTGCTCGCCCACGCGCACCTCGGCCTCCTCGGCTGGCTCGGCCTGACGTACGTCGCGGTCGCGGAGAAGCTCTGGCCCATGTTCCTGCTCGCGCACCGGCCGACGGCTCGGAGCGGCGCGTGGGCCGTCCGATTGCTCGCCACCGGCACCGTCGTCCTCGTGCCCGGACTGCTGTTCGGCGTCGCGCCGGTCGCGGCCGTCGGCGGCGCGCTGGCGGTCGCCGGCCTCGGCGCGCACCTCGTCTCGCTCGCCGGGGTGCTGCGCCACCGGCGCCGGCGGCTCGAGCTCCTGCACGCGTTCGTCCTCACGGCCGCCGGGTCGATGGTCGTGGCGGTCGGGCTCGGCGCCGCCGCCGGGCTGGGCTCGATGAGTTCCGTTTGGCGGACCCGGCTCGTCGCCGCCGAAGTCGCCGCGCTGTTCGGCTGGTTGACGTTGGCCGTCGTCGGCCACGCCCACAAGATCGTCCCGTTCATCGCCTGGGGCGTGCTGCGCGGCCGCGGGATCACGAAGGCGCCCGACGGGCGGCCGTTGCTGTTCGCCCACCTGTACGACGCGCGGATCGCGCGCGTCACCTTCGTGGTCACGACGGCGGGAGTTGCCGGGGTCGTGGCCGGACTCGTCACCGCGACGTCCGGGATCGTCGTCGCCGGAGCACTTGCCCTGTCGGGAGCGGCCGTGCTCGCGCTCGCGAACCTCGGTCGCGGCCCGCGCCGGGTCGCGCACGCTCGCGCGCCCGCGCCGCCGGTCGAGCCGTCGGCCGGAACGATCCGCATGGTCGCCGAGGCGCGACGATGACGGCGACCCCCGAGCTCCCCGGCCCGGCCGAGACGCCGGACGCGGTCGCCCGCGTGCGCGAGGCCCTGCGCGGCGTCTACGACCCCGAGCTCGCGCTCGACATCGTCTCGCTGGGTCTCGTCTACGACGTACGCCTCGAAGACGGGTCCGTGGTCGTCGACATGACGCTCACCACGCCGGGCTGCCCGGTCTCGGAGAGCCTCCCCCAGCAGGCGCTCGAGGCCGCCTTCGCGGCCCTGGCCGGCACCGGCGTCGGGATCGAGCTCCGGCTGGTCTGGGAACCCGAGTGGACTCCCGAACGGCTCAGCGACGACGCGGCCGCGATGCTGGGGTTCCGAACCGGCCGGGAATGAGCGCCGGTCCGGTCGCCGCCGAGGGCCGCGTGGCGACGGTCCAGCGGCAGACCCGAGCCACCTTCGCGCTCGTCGGCATCTTCGCGCTCGCCGCGCTCGCTGCGGTGGTGGTGCCGCACCGCACGGGCCGCTGGCTCCCGCTCCACCTCTTCCTCGCCGGCGCGCTCCTGCTCGCGATCTCGGGTGCCGCACAGCTCTTCGCCGTCACGTGGGCCGCGGGGCCGCCACCTTCGGCGCGTCTCGCGGCCGCCCAGCGCGGGCTGCTCGCGGCGGGCGCGGCCGGTGTCGCGTTCGGGCGGGAGCTTCGTGCACCCGACGTCGTGACCGGTGCCGCGGGCGGAGCCGTCGTCGCCGCGCTGGCGCTCCTGGCCGTGATGCTGTGGCAGACGGTGTCGCACGGCGTCCAGCGGCGGTTCGACCCGTCGCTTCGCGCGTACCTCGCCGCCCTCGGGCTCGGTGTGATCGGGTGCTCGCTCGGCGTCGCGCTGGTGACGGGCCACGCGGGTAGTGCGGAGGAACGCATCCGTAGTGCGCACCTGACGCTCAACCTCCTCGGCCTCCTCGGCATCGTGATCGCCGGGACGTTGCCCTTCTTCGCCGCCACGGAGGCACGGGTCAAGATGTCGCGTCGGGCGACGACGCGAACGCAGACCGGTGTGCTCCTCTGGCTCGCACTCGCGACCGTCGTCGCCGCGGTCGGGCTGCTCGCCGACTCGGCCCCGATTGCCACGGTCGGCCTGGTCTTCTACGTGACCGGAATCGCAGGTGTGGTCGCCCTCCTCCCAGGTGTCGGTCGCAAACAGCTGCGATGGGGTGGACCGCGGTTGCTGCAACTCGGTGCCGGTATCGGCTGGTGGGCCGGAGCCGTCGCCGCCGCGGCGTGGCAGACCGCACGCGGTGCCGAGCCCTTCGGCGGGCCGGCCCTGCTCGTGCTCGTCGTGGGCGGGTACGCCCAGATCCTGGTCGCCGCGCTCGCATACCTGGTCCCGGTGCTGCGCGGGGGCGGCCACGAGCGGCTCACCGCCGGCTTCCGCCTCACCCGCTCGTGGATCGGGTTGCTCGCGGCCAACGCGGCCGCGGTCGCGATCGTGCTCGACGTACCCACCGTCGCGATCGCGGCCGCCGCCCTGTGGGCGTTCGACACGGCCGTGCGGGAGGCGATGCTCCTCGCCGCGCCTTGACTGGCAGCGAGCCGACGGAGTGGACTGCGCACGCAACCGAACCGACCGCGCAGTGCCGGGAGGGACCGTGGACGCGAGGCAACGTCGTCGTTTCGTGGCGCTGGTGGCCGCGCTGGCCGTCGTGGCCGTCGCCTGCGGGGGCGGGAGCAGCAAGAAGTCCTCGACGGGCACCACCGTGGCGTCCGACTCGGGCACGCCCGTCACCGGAGGCAAGGTCGTCTACGGCGTCGAGAGCGACACCGGCGGTGGCTACTGCCTCCCCTCGGGCCAGCTCGCCATCTCCGGCGTCATGGTGGCCGACTCGGTCTACGACCCGCTGACGTGGCCGAACGAGAAGGGCGAGTACGTGCCCTACCTCGCCGAGTCGGTCACGCCCAACGCCGACTCCACCGAGTGGACGATCAAGCTGCGCCAGGGCATCACCTTCACCGACGGCACGCCGCTCGACGCCGAGACGGTGAAGCTCAACCTCGACACCTACCGGGGCAAGAACCCGAACATCAGCTCGGCGCTCTTCTCGCTCGTGCTCCGGCCGATCGCCGACGTGACGGTCACGGATCCGTCGACGGTCGTGGTGAAGATGTCCCAGCCGTGGGTCGCGTTCCCCGCGTACCTCTTCAGCTTCGGGCGCCTGGGGATCATGGCGAAGGCGCAGCTGGCCGACAAGCAGACCTGCCCGCGGAACCTGATCGGGACCGGCCCGTTCAAGCTCAAGGGGACGTGGACGCCCGGCACCCCCGTGGAGCTGGTGAAGAACGCCCACTACTGGCGCAAGGACGCCAAGGGCCGGCAGCTCCCCTACCTCGACGCGATCACGTTCGTCGGCGTCGTCGAGTCCGCGCAGCGGATCACGCAGCTCGAGGCCGGCCAGCTCGACCTCATGCACACGCACTTCGAGCCCGACCTCGACCAACTCGAGCAGAAGGCCAAGAGCGGCGACATCAAGCTCAGCATCGGCGACAAGGGCCGCGAGAACCGCTACTACCTGCTCAACGCCGGCCGCGCGCCGTTCAACGACCCCAAGGCGCGCGAGGCGTTCGCGCTCGCGCTCGACCGGCAGGCCATCAACAAGCTCCGCAACCTCGGGCGCGCGACCGTGGCCGACGGGCCGTTCGACAAGGGCGTGATGGGCTACGTCGCCGACCCGGGGTTCCCGAAGCACGACCTGGCCAAGGCCAAGAAGCTCGTCGACGAGGTGAAGGCAGCTCACGGCGGGCAGTTCAAGGTCACGTTCGTGATCCTGCCCGACAGCGAGAACCGCAACGAGGCCGAGCTCCTCAAGCAGCAGATCGAGCAGGCGGGCATCACCGCCGAGATCACGACGGTCGACCAGACCGCGGAGATCAGCACCGCGATCAGCGGCGACTACGACGTGTTGCTCTGGCGCAACCACGCCGGCGAGGACCCGGACACGGGGTACACGTGGTGGCACAGCGGCGAGCTCACCAACTTCGGCAAGATCAACGACCCGCTGATCGACAAGTACCTCGAACAGGGCCGCACGACCTCGGACCCGGCGCAGCGCGCCGCGGCGTACGAGGGGATCACGAAGGAGTTCGCGAAGAACATCTGGAACGTGTGGGCGTGGTACGTGGACTGGGGGATCGCGACCAGCCCGCGCGTGCACGGCGTCCTCGGCCCGCCGCTGCCCGACGGCAGCGCGCCGTTCCCGATCCTCGCCGGCCTGCACCCGACCGCGGGGCTGTGGGTGAGCAAGTGAGCACCGTGAGCACCGTGACCGCCCGCTCGGCCTGAGCGCCGATGCTCCGCCTCCTCGCGGGGAAGTTCGTCCGTCTGCTGGTCGTGCTGTTCGTCGTGACGTTCGGGACGTTCATGCTCGTCCGGCTCTTCCCCGGCGATCCGGTGAAGAAGATGATCCCGTACGGCACCAACCTCGAGGAGCAACGCGCGCGACTCCGGGGGGAGATCGGGCTCGACCAGCCCGCGCTGACGCAGTACGGCTCGTGGCTCCGCGGCCTGGCGAGCGGAGACCTCGGCACCATCTACCCGTCGCGAACCCCGGTGTCGGAGGTGCTGCGCAGCGCCGCGCCGGTGACACTCCAGCTCATCCTCTACGCACAGGTGCTCGCGTTGCTGGTGGCGATCCCGCTCGGGGTGTTCACCGCCTACCGCGCCGGTACGTGGTTCGACAGGGTCTCGAGCGCGTCGGCGTTCGGGTTGCTCGCGATCCCGAGCTTCGTGCTCGGCCTCTACCTCGCGTACTTCGTCGGCGCGCGGTGGCAGTGGCTGCCGGCCGGCCAGTACGTGAAGTTCGGCACCGATCCGGTCGAGCACTTCCGGTCGATGGTGCTGCCCACCATCTCCCTCGCCGCGGGCCAGATCGCGCTGTACATGCGGTTGCTGCGCAGCGACATGATCGACACGTTGCAGGAGAGCTTCGTGAAGACGGCGCGCTCGAAGGGTCTCAGCAACCGGCGCATCCTCTGGCGCCACGCACTGCGTCCCTCGAGCCTCACGCTGCTCACGTTCGCCGGCCTCAGCATCGGTACGCTCGTCGGCGGCGCCGTCGTGGTGGAGACGGTCTTCGCCCTCCCCGGTCTCGGCACGGAGATCTACAAGGCGATCATCGGCCAGCAGTACGTAGCGCTCCAGAGCTACGTCGCCCTCATCGCCATCGGCTACGTCCTCGTCAACTTCACCGTCGACCTCCTCTACACCGTGCTCGACCCGCGGATCCGCCATGGACGAGTCGCCGCGTAACGCGAGCTCCGACCGCGAGCGTGACGGGCTCGGCGAGCTCGACGCGCCCGTCGGCCCTCGGTCCGACGTGCTGGACGCGCTCGCCGCCGCGTTGCCGCCGGCCCGGCCGCGGCGGCGCGGGTTGGGGATCGGCGCGTGGATCGCGATCGGCTGGCTCGTCTTCCTGATCGGCGCCGCGGTGCTGGCGCCTCTCCTCCCGCTGGCCGACCCCGAGGCGTCGAACCCCTCGATCGCCCGGGAGGCGCCGTCGAGCGCCGCGCTCCTCGGCGGCGACGCCAACGGTCGTGACGTCCTGGCCCGCGTGGTCTACGGCGCCAGGGGGTCCCTCGCGATCGGGCTCGGTGCCATCGCCATCGGCCTCGTGGCCGGCGGCGCGCTCGGCCTGCTCGGCGGGTACCACGGTCGGCGCGTCGACGCCTTGGTCGCGGGCGCGTTCGACGTGATGCTCTCGGTCCCCGCCCTGATCCTCGCGCTCGCGTTCACCGTGTTCCTCGGCGCCGAGGTCCGCAACATGATCCTGGCGCTCGGCATCGTGGCGATCCCCCAGCTCGGCCGGATCGCGCGAGCGAACACCCTGGCGTGGTCCCAACGCGAGTTCGTGCGCGCCGCGCGGGCGCAGGGCGCGCGCGACGGGCGGATCATCGGGCGGGAGATCCTCCCCAACGTGCTGCCGGCGATGTTCTCGGTCGCGTTGTTGGGCGTCGCCGTCGCCATCGTGGCCGAAGGCGGCCTCAGCCTGCTCGGTGCCGGCGTCCGGGCCGGTACCGTCACGTGGGGCACGATGATCGCCGCCGGTCGCACCGATCTCCAGACCACACCCTGGGTGGTACTCGCGCCCGCGACCGCGATCTTCCTCACCGTGCTGGCGCTCAACTTCCTCGGCGACGTGATCCGCGCCCGGTTCGACGTGCGGGAGGCCGCGCTGTGAGCGGGGAAGCGCCCGGAGACGTGCCGGAGCAGGCGGCCGGTGCCCGCGAGGCGGCCGACGCCGAGGAACGGTACGCGGACGCGTTCGAGGGTCCTCTGCTCGCCGTCGACGGGTTCTCCACGCACTTCCTGACCCCCGAGGGCCGCGTGCGCGCGGTCGACGGCGTGTCGTTCGACCTCTCGCGTGGGAGGACCCTCGCGCTGGTCGGCGAATCGGGATGCGGCAAGACGGTGCTGTCACACTCGATCATGGGGCTGCTGCCGAAGCGGGGCGTGGAGCACCAGGGCTCGATCCGGTTCGAGGGCCGCGAGATCGTCGGGCTCCCGACGAAGCGCATGCGCGCCTACTGGGGCGCGCGGATGGCGATGGTGTTCCAGGACCCGATGACCTCGCTGAACCCCGTCATGCGCATCGGCAAGCAGATCACGGAGTCGATCCACCAGCACTTCGACGTGCCGAGCCGGGACGCCCGCGACACTGCGATCGCCCTCCTGCACTCGGTCGGCATCCCCGGCGCCGAACGCCGACTGCGCGAGTACCCGCACCAGCTCTCCGGCGGCATGCGCCAGCGGGTGATGATCGCGATGGCGCTCGCGTGCGGCCCGAAGCTCCTGCTCGCCGACGAGCCCACGACCGCGCTCGACGTGACCGTGCAGGCCCAGATCCTCGACCTCCTCCAGGCCCAGCAACGCGAGCGGTACATGGCGATGATCCTCGTGACCCACGATCTCGGCGTCGCCGCCTCCCGCGCCGGTGAGATCGCGGTGATGTACGCCGGCCGGATCGTGGAACGGGCTCCGAGCCGCACGCTGTTCTCGGACATGCGCATGCCGTACACGGAGGCGCTGCTGCACTCGATCCCCCGCCTCTCGCAGCCCAGCCACTCCCGGCTCGACGCGATCACCGGCCGGCCACCCGACCTGCTGCACGTCGCGCCCGGGTGCCGGTTCGCGCCGCGGTGCCCCTACGTGCAGGAGCGCTGTCGCGTCGAGGAGCCACCGCTCCGGCCGGCCGAGACGCCGGGGCACGAGTACGCGTGCTGGTACCCGGTCGACGTGCGCGCCGCGTCGGCCGCTTCCACCGGCGCCTGAGGACGGGAGTACGGCATGGCCAGGATCACGGGCGGCGAGCGCGTCGTGACGATGCTCGCCGCCGAGGGCGTCGACACGGTGTTCGGCATCATCGACGGCTCGTACTTCGGGCTCTACTCCCGGTTGGGCGAGTACGGCATCCGGCTCGTCACCCCACGTCACGAGACGACCGCGGTCCACATGGCGGGCGCGTACGCACGCCTGACGGGGCGCCTCGGCGTGTGCATCGCCAGCAACGGGCCGGGCGTCGCCAACGCGCTCCCGGGGGTTGCGGTCGAGAACGGGGAGGGCAACCGCGTGCTGCTGGTCACGAGCTGGCGCCGCTCCCCCATCGTCGCACCCGACCGCGGCGGTACCTACCAGTACTTCGACCAGGTGGCCGTGACCCGGCCGATGACGAAGTGGAGCGGGGCGGCGTCGACGTTCGAGCGGGTACCGGAGATGTTCCGGCGCGCGCTTCGCATCGCGTGGCAGGGCCGGCCGGGGGTCGTGCACGTGTGTGTTCCCGAAGACGTGCTCAACGGCGAGTTCGACGCGCCCGCCACCCCGGATCCCGCGCCGGCTCGCTACCGACGGCAGGCGCCGATCGCACCCGACCCCGCCATGGTGCGCCACGCGACCGATCTGCTCGTGGCCGCGGACCTGCCGATGATCCACGTCGGGAGCGGCGTACTGCACGCCGGCGCGGCCGCCGAGCTGCGCGCCGTCGCCGAGCAGCTCCCCGCGCCGGTCACCACGAGCTGGGGCGCACGCGACGTCGTCGACGAGCGCAGCGCGGTCGCGACCCCCATGCCGTTCGTCGACCTCGTGCAACGCGTCCGCAACGACGCCGACGTCGTGCTCGCGCTCGGGACCCGGTTCGGCGAGACGGACTGGTGGGGCAAGCCGCCCTACTGGCGGGCCGCGGCCGAGCAACGAGTGATCCAGGTCGACGTGGACGAGCAGGTGCTCGGGCTCAACAAGCCGGTCGACCTCGCGATCCTCGCCGACGTACGGACGTTCCTCGGCGCCCTCGCCGCCGAGCTGGCAGGGCGCGACTTCTCCCATGTCGTCGCGCGGCGCGAGGAACGACTGCGCGAGTACGCAGCGGCGCGCACCGACGCCCGTACCGCGCTCGACGCCCACCGCCCGGCTACCGGGACACCGCTGCACTCCGCTCACGTGGCGCCCATCTGCCAGGAGGTGTTCGACGGCGACGCGGTGCTGGTGATCGACGGCGGCAACACCGCCATCTGGGCCAACCTCTACCACGAGGCCCGGGTACCGCACTCGCTGCTCTCGACGTGGAAGTTCGGGATGCTCGGCGCGGGCGCGGGCCAGGCGCTCGGGGCTCAGGTCGCGTACCCGGGCCGCCAGGTCTACTGCATCACCGGCGACGGCGCGATGGGCTTCCACCCCCAGGAGATCGAGACGGCGGTGCGCAACGACCTGCCCGTCGTGTTCCTCGTCCTCTGCGACCGCGCTTGGGGCATGGTGAAGGTGAACCAGGAGTTCGCGATCGATCCCGACCGCTTGCTCGCCGACGGCGCCTTGCCCGACGACGCGCACATCAACACCGACCTCGGCGAGATCCGGTGGGATCTCCTCGCCGATAGCATGGGCGCGCACGGAGAGCGCGTCTCGAGCGCCGAGGAGCTGCGGCCCGCGCTCGAACGCTGCCTCGCCGCCCGCCGGTGTGCGGTCGTGCACCTCGACGTCGACCCGGTCGCGCACAAGTTCGCGCCCAACCTGCTCACGTTCAGGGAGATGCACGCGGAGCCGTCCGGATGACCGCATCCGACCGGTCGGTGCTCGTGACCGGCGCCGGCGGCTATCTCGGGCGGCAGCTGGTCGCGGCCCTCGCGGCCGCGGGCGTCGGGACGCTCGTCGCGCTCGACGTGCGCGACGAACCGGAAGCCGGTCGGCTCCCCGGCGTCGTCTACCGGGCCGCCGACGTCCGCGACCCCGCGCTGGGGGACCTCCTGCGCGAGCAGTCCGTCGACACCGTCGTGCACCTGGCCGCGATCGTGAACCCGGGCAAGGGGAGCTCGCGCGAGCACGAGCACTCGGTCGACGTCCTGGGCACCGAGAACGTGCTGCGCGCCTGCATCGCCGCGGATGTCGGCCAGCTCGTCGTCACCAGTAGCGGCGCCGCCTACGGCTACCACGCCGACAACCCGGTGCCGCTCTCCGAAGACGCCCCGCTGCGCGGGAACCGCGAGTTCGCGTACTCGGACCACAAGCGCCAGGTCGAGGAGCTGCTCGCCCGGGCGCGCGCCGAGCACCCGGAGCTCCGCCAGCTCGTCTTCCGCCCCGGCGCGATCCTCGGCGACACCACCCGCAACCAGATCACCGACCTGTTCGAGCGGCGGGTCGTGCTCGGCGTCGCCGGCTCCGACGCGCCGTTCACGTTCGTGTGGGACCACGACGTGATCGCCTGCCTGGTGAAGGGGGTGCTCGAACGCGCCGCCGGCACCTACAACCTCGCCGGCGACGGCACGACGACGATGCCCGAGATCGCCCGGCGCCTCGGCAAGCGGTACGTGCCCGTGCCGGCGTGGCTCCTGCGCGCCGCGCTCGCCGTGCTCCACCCGTTGCGGCTCGCCCAGTACGGCCCCGAGCAGGTGGACTTCCTCCGGTACCGTCCGGTGCTGTCGAACGCACGCCTCGAGAACGAGTTCGGCTACACGCCCGAGCTGTCGAGCACCGAGGTGTTCGAGCACTACCGGAAGGCACACCACCGTGGCTGAATCGATGGGCGGACCGCTCCTGCGCGTCGAGCACCTCGTCGTCGAGTTCCCCGCCGCCCACCGGGGCCGCGTCCAGGCCGTCTCGGGCGTGAGCTTCGACGTCGCGCCGGGCGAGACGCTCGGCCTCGTCGGCGAGTCCGGCTGCGGCAAGTCGACGACCGGCCGGGCGATCCTCCAGCTCCCGCGGCCCACCTCGGGCCGGGTCGTGTTCGACGGCGACGTGCTGACCGCGCTGGCCGGCGAAGCGCTGCGGCGCATCCGGCCGAAGATGCAGATGGTGATGCAGGACCCGATCTCGTCGCTGAACCCGCGCCGGCGGGTCGACAAGATCGTCGCCGAGGGACTCGACATCTGGGGGGTCGGCGACGCCGAGTCGCGCGCGGCCAAGGTGCGCGACGTGCTCGAGGCCGTCGGCCTCGACCCCGACGACGCCGGGCACCGGCGCCCCCACGAGTTCTCGGGCGGACAGTGCCAGCGCATCTCGATCGCACGGGCGGTCGTCACGGAACCGAAGCTGCTGATCTGCGACGAGCCGGTGTCCGCCCTCGACGTGTCGGTCCAGGCCCAGATCCTCAACCTGCTCGAGGAGATGAAGGCGCGTTACGGCTTGACGCTCGTGTTCATCGCCCACGACCTCGCCGTCGTCAAGCACGTCAGCGACCGCGTGGCGGTGATGTACCTCGGCAAGCTCTGCGAGCTCGCGTCGCCCGACGAGCTGTACCGCTCGCCCGCGCACCACTACACCGCGGCGTTGCTCGCCGCGATCCCCGTGGCCGACCCCGACGCCGCGACGGCCGGGGCGCCACTCGCGGGCGAGATCCCGTCGCCCCTCGACCCGCCGAGCGGATGCCGGTTCCGCACGCGCTGCCCGGCGGCGGCCGAGCGCTGCGCGGCCGAGGAGCCGGTGCTGCGCGAGATCGCCCCCGGCCATCAGGTCGCCTGCCACTTCCCGCTCATGGAGTGAGCGATGTTCCGGTGCCGGGCCCGGTGGCAGGTCCAGTAGCGGAGGTGGAGCTCGTCGACGACGGCGCCACCCGCTCCACCACCGAACCGGCGATCGGCGTCCCGTCGTCGAGCGTGCAACCGTCGCCCCGAACGTGCAGCACGACCTCGGTCGCCACCCCGCCACCACGGCCGTCGTTTCCACTGTCCCGCACGATGTCGACGAGCGCATCAGCCCACTGCTGCGCCACCGACGGCCAGGTTGCCTCGCTCCGTGGCATCCACGCGTCCGCAGACGCGTCCGCGCCACCCTCCGCGCTCCCCGGAGCCGGTCGGCGATTGCGCAGCCCCGCGCGTCCACCGCCACCATGAGCGCCGACGCGGCCAACGGCGGGAGCCGGAAGTTGCCGACCACCATCCCGTCGGGCTCCAACCGCCGGCTCAGGCTCCGCGCGTCGTGCTGGCGCCGCTCGGCCTGCTCGGGTAGCTCCCGGCGCGCCAGCCACGCCGCCAGGGCGCACGACAGGCGGCCGGCCGGTGTGCGTTCGGCCAGCCCGCACAGCTCCGCCTCGTTCTCGGGGCTCGCCACCCGCGTGAGGGCCCGGACCTTGCTGTACGAGAGGCGCGCGGCTGCGAAGGCGGCGTCGATCACCGGCAGCTCCTCGAGCGCGCGGCCGATCCGGACCCACTCCCGGGCGGTGCACACCTCGACGTCGAGCACGCCGGCGATCCAGTGCGCACACGTGCGGGCCCCGTCGAAGGCCCACTCGCCGGAACGGTCGAGCGCGCTCGCGAGGTGCACGACCCGGCGTTGCCAGTCGACGCACGACCGGCTCGCGGCGACGAGCTGCTCGCGCAGCCCGGTGGGCGCGGCCGCGCGCTGGGCACCCGACGAGCGGGCAGAGTGAACGGAACGGATGGAACGAGGATCAGCGATGGTGGCCACGGGCCCTCCCGAGACGAGCCAAGGTCGAGCAGCCGCCCCCGACTCGGCGAGGAGGCGCTCTTCTTCCGGACGGTCGGCCATCGCAGCAGGCTGACGAGCTGTGCTCGTCAGCCTACCGAGGGGGTGTGACAGTCTCGCTCGGCGGCTACGGGCCACGCTCCGTGCATTCCACGCGACCGCGGACGCGCGGCTGCTACGCGCAGTGATCACGACGCCGGCACACGCCGACGGCCCCGCCGCGGCTCCGGTTCCTAGTTGCCCGGCGGGAAGCGCAGTTCGTTCTTCTCGATCTTTGCGGTCAGTGCGTCCGCCACCTCGACGCCGACGATGTCGGCCAACCGGAGGAGGTAGATCAACACGTCCGCAATCTCCTCGGCGATCCGATCTCGCTGCTCCGGACTCTCGCCGACCGCGGCCACCTCGTCCGCGTCGAGCCATTGGAAGAGCTCGAGTAGCTCCGCGACTTCGACCGCCGCGGCGACAGCGAGGTTCTTCGGGTTGTGGAAGCGCTCCCAATCCCGTGCCACTGCGAACTGCTGGAGCCGCGCTTGAACCGCGTCGATGTCGAGAGGCTCTCCCATTTCAGCGCGTGTCCTCGATGCGAGAGAGGAAGAAATCGCGCGTCTGCTCGTCCTGGAAGTAGACGTAACAACCGCTGAGCCCTCGCGTGAAGAGGACCCGATACGTATGTTTGACGAGGTCGGTGAACCGCTCGATGCTCTCCTTCGCTGAGCGGCGGACGACTGAGTCTGGATCCACCGGTCGTGGTGTGAGCTGAGGGTCGCGTATCCGCGAAGAGTGCCTCCTGAGCAGGGACGATGACGGTGTTAGAAGTCGTCAGACCCACTGCACCAGGAGGCACTTTCCGTGACTGGAGTATCGCGCTCGCTGGATCGTCTTGCGGTGACCTTCGATGATGAGTCTCTTGTCGCCGACGCGGGTCTGGTGTTGGTCGCGACGGTCGTAGCTCGTCTAGGTCTGGAGCGGTTGATCGACGCGACGGTCCGGCTGGTGGGCCGGGTCGGGGGTGCCCGCCCGGGCCGCAAGGTCTTGACGTTGGTCCACGCGATGATCGCGGGCGCGGACTGCATCGACGACACGAACCGGCTCCGGGCCGGCGCGACGAGCGGCGTGTTGGGTCATCGGGTGATGGCACCCTCGACGGTCGGGACGTTCTTACGGTCGTTCACGTTCGGGCATGTCCGTCAGCTCGAAGCGGTGGCCGGCCGGGCCCTCGAACGCGCCTGGCATCTCGGGGCGGGCCCGGCGGCGACGTTGATCGTGGATGTGGACTCCACGATCTGTGAGGTGCACGGCTCTGCGAAGGAAGGTGCCGCCTACGGGTACACGCGCGTGTTGGGCTACCACCCGCTGCTCGCGACCCGGGCCGACACCGGTGAGGTCCTCCACGCCCGGCTCCGCACCGGCCGGGCGAACACGGCCCGGGGGATCGTCCGCTTCGTCGACGAGCTCCTCGCCCGCCTGACTCGTGCGGGCGGGGACCGGGCAACGGTCCTGCGGGCCGATTCGGGCTTCTACCAGCACAAGTTGTTGGACCGGCTCTCCCGTGCCGGGGTCGGGTTCACGGTCACGATCCAGCTTCGGGCTCCGGTCCGGGCTGCGATCGACGCGATCGACGAGCGGGCATGGCAGCAGATCGCGTATCCCGACGGCGAAGCCCACCTCGCCGAGTGCGTCTACCGGGGCCGACGACTGATCGTCCGTCGGGTCCGCAACCACCACGGACCCCAAGGCGAACTGTTCGCCACGTGGCGTTACCACGCGTTCGTCACCAACCTTGCCGGCTCCGCATGGGCCCTCGACGAGCAACACCGTGCCCATGCGGTGGTCGAACTCTCGATCCGCGACCTCAAAGCCGGCCCGCTCGCCCACTTACCATCCGGGTCGTTCTCAGCGAACAGCGCCTGGCTGCAATGCGCAGTCCTCGCCCACAACCTCATCCGTTGGACCCGCATCCTCGGCGAGCACACCACCGACGAACTCGTCGTCGCGAAGACGTTCCGGACCCGACTCATCGGTGTGCCCGCCCGCCTCGTCAACCGCAGCGGACAACTGACCCTGCGGTTCCCGGCCCGATGGCCGTGGGCGCAACAGTTCCTCGCGACGCTCGACACGTTGCGCGCCCTACCACCCGTGCCCGTCTGAGCGTCACACCGCGGGCCGGCGCCACCGCAGACGACCACCCCGGCGCTGACAACCCACCTAACACCATCACCCTTGGCGACACACGCCCCGAAGCCCCCCTCCAGCGCCACCCGCGCCGGCGTCACTCCCACACGCCTCCACCGACACCCTCACAAGACGACATCGGTGGATCCAGGCTGAGTCCTTCGAGAACTCAGGTTGACCAACCCAGCCTTCCCGAGGTCGGTAGACCAGATCACGACCGACGATCACGCCGGCGTAGTCGTATTCGAAACCCTGGGCCGTGTAGACACAACCGACCTGGTCGATTCCACCCGGGTCGCTCGCCCAGTAGTTCGACTTCGGGATCCCGACCGCAAGGCGGCCTGCCTCGGGCTTCGCGTTCCACGGCATCGACCAGTCGCCGACGACCACGTCGTTGACGAGGGTCCCATCGCCGGACGCGTTCGACCAGGGCCAGCAGAATCCGGCGCTCAAGCGTGCAGTGAACCCTTCGCGCACACGCTCCCGAACCAGCGCCTCGAGCTCCGCGGCCGAATCGAGGACGTCGAAGTCGAATTCCTCGGATGTGTTCCAGATGACGTCAGGCGTACGACGGAGATCGAGCGTGTTGTCGATCCAGCTGACGAAGCTCTCCGACCCTCCGCAACGGAACTGCGCCTCGAGCTCGAATTCGTCGACGGCGATCTCGAGGTTGGTTGCAGCCGCGCGGACGAGATCGCTGCTCCCAACCTCACCTGGGCGGACGACCTGCAGGTCGTCGATGAAGAAGACCGAGACCCTGGCCGCCTCCATGAGCTCCATCACCTGGCTGCGGTCGGTGCGATCGGACTTCGGTGTCCATCGACTCCAGCTGTTTTCGCGGAGGCGATGTGCTTCATCGCAGATCAGCACGTCGACCGTCTCGGGTTCCACCGAACCGAAGCCGTTGAAGTACTTGAACAGAGCCGCAGCACGACTCCCGACGGTCTTCTTGAGGTTCTCCGTGAAGGCTCGCGAGCCCGTGGCGTGCAAGGTCACATAACCCTGGCCGGCGAGGCTCGCGAGGAGGTTGACGGCGAGCACCGACTTCCCGGTCCCGGGACCACCGTGAATCAGAAGCACGCTCCGATCCT
Source organism: Acidimicrobiia bacterium (assembly GCA_046331155.1). Lineage (GTDB taxonomy): Bacteria > Actinomycetota > Acidimicrobiia > IMCC26256 > CAWATG01 > JAXLRK01. The sequence goes on along the minus strand of JAXLRK010000001.1, from coordinate 1,110,735 downwards.
TGGAAAGCCCGCGGCTGCGGACCTTGGCGAGCACGGCATTGAACGCGACCTGCTGCTCGTCGAGGAGTACGAACGCGGGCTCGTTGCGGATCACCTGTGCGGCGTAGTCGAGCAGGCGCCGATGCGGACGATAACGGCCGTGCAGGACCGTCTCGAGCACGGGTCCGCCATTGCCCGCGCCGACATTGCCGACGAGATAGTCGACCAGGTCGTCCACCTGATCACCGGCGAAGAGCGGGTACATGCGAAGGGTCTCCGCGAACGAGTCGGCGTAGAGCACCGACTCGGCTTCGAACTGCAGATTGTGGAGATAGCTGCATGAGTGCAGCGAGACGTCGCCCGTGTTGAACGCAGAGTGGACGTCGAGCAAATAGCGTTCGTAGTTCCCCACCTGGCGGGATGGATGAAGCACATCGCGCTCGCCACCACCTACGACCGTCCTCACACAGTCGTCGACCCACGAGGGCGTGGCGGCCTGCCACTGCTTCAGCTCCACAATCACGGCCTCGGCCTGGCCGGCGGCATCGTGACCCGTCACCATGCAGTCGAGTCGCCGCGACGACAAGGGCAGCTGGAGTTCAACGACGACGCCATGATCGTCGAGCGATCCGATGTTGAGAGCGTCGGCCATTGCACGCAGCGAGCTCTGCCACGAGCGGACTTCGCTCTGCGCCGGTCGGTAGCGGAAGTAAGTGAAGAAGCTCTCCTCGAGCTTCGACGAGATGCGATTCCGTGTGGCGTCCTCGACGAAGTCGACACTCGATCCGCTGTACAAGTGCAATCGAGACCACCTTGTCCTTCGGCGGGCGATGCTAGGTGAGCGACGGGAGCATCGCTTCCCGTACCGAACGCCCACGCTCTCCGAAAACGGAAGGAGGACGCGAGTTCGGCCGGTGGGCCGCGATGCCGTGACGCGGACCATGACCACTCCCGAACGGCCACGCCCGAGCCTCGGCTGCGAGATACGTCGAGTCGGTCACGGCCCGCCAGGCTACGGGAGCCGGGCAGACCGAGGTGACGCCGGACCGTCGAGGGCCCTAAGCCCTCAGCCGTCGGCCCACGGTCCGACGCCGCCCACCCGTTCCACGGTGATGTGCGCGACGTTGCCGGGTGGCGGGTCGTCGAAGGGCGGGAACCTCACGTCGGGGCCGAGGTAGGTGTGCGCGAGGTGCTGGAGGAGCTCGGGCGCACCACCAGAAGTGAGGCGGGCGGTGCCGTGGATCACCAGGTAATGGGCGAGGCCGACCTCGTTGCGGCCGCCCGTCTCCATCGACAGCACCACCCGCGGGTCGCGCCGGAGGTTCCGGATCTTCTGGCCGTCGCCCAGGTGGGCGAACACCAGCTCGTCGCCGTCCAGGCCCACCCACACGATCGTGACCTGCGGGCTCCCGTCCGCGTTCACGGTGACGAGATGGGCCAGGTTGCCGGCTCCGATCGCGGCACGGGCCGGCACGTTCAGCACGCTCATGGTCGACTCCTTCGGCGCGGGAGACCCGGCGTCACGCGTGATCGCGGCCGCGGGATCTGCCATCGTAGGACGTCCGTACCCCCGACCCGCGAGGAGTCGACGTGCCGCCGCCGCTGGACCTCGAAGCGATCGACCGCGAGCGTGAGCGCATCCGCGCCGAGCACCTCCGACCCAAGCCCGAACGGCGGCCGAGCAGCGCGCGCGGCGTGCACCACGTGGCGCTGATCTGCTCCGACGTCGAGCGGACGATCCGCTTCTACCAGGATCTGCTCGAGTTCCCGCTCACCGACATCTTCGAGAACCGCGACTACCAGGGCTCGAACCACTTCTTCTTCGACATCGGCAACGGCAACGCGCTCGCGTTCTTCGACTTCCCGGGACTCGACGTCGGCCCGTACGCCGAGGTGCTCGGCGGCCTCAACCACCTCGCCATCTCGGTCACGCCGGAGCATTGGGACCACCTGCGCGCCAAGCTCGACGCCGGGGGCGTCGAGTACGCGCACGTCAGCGGCACGTCGCTCTACTTCCGCGATCCCGACGGCACTCGTCTGGAGCTGATCAAGGACCCGCTCGGCGAGATGTACGGCACGATCGTGCTCTGATCCCCGGTCCCCGCGAGCCCAGCGAGCCGGGGCGGTTCGTCCGCTTTACGTAGCGATTTGGCACCGTGCGTGACCTTCGCCCCGGCGCGTCCGGTGCCGCCGCCCCTGGATGCGCGGGAGGTTGGGAGCTTGACTCAAGTCGAGGGCGAGCCGGACCGAAGCGAGGAGCATCGGTGGCATCCCGAAGGGAGCAGTCCGGTGGGCGAGCAATTGGTGGACATCGAGCGGCAGGAGCCGATCCGGGTGGTCGGCGGGCCGCTGGGGACGTGTCCCGAGTGCGGGGGCGCGGCGTTCCTCGCGGTGCACGACGGCACGGAGACGAACTTCCTGTGCGAGTCGTGCAACCGGTGCTGGTACGTCTCGATGGGCTGGGTCGGCCGCGTCGACCCCGTAACGTGTCCGGGGTGTCCGGCGCGCGATCGTTGTGCATCGCAGATGACGGCCGACGTCCTGGCCCGCCAGCGCGCGAGCTGACCGCACGTTAGTTGACCGGACCGTACGCCAACGTCGCGGCGATCCGACACCGACCCCCGACGAAGGCCCGGCCCTGATGCAACGACCCGCGGCGCTCGACCGGCGCTTCGAGGCGATCCTGTTCGACTGGGACGGTACCGCCGTCCCCGACCGCTCGGCCGACGCAACCCGGGTACGTGCCCTGATCGAGGCGCTCTGCACGGCGACCATCGACGTGGCGATCGTCACCGGGACCCACGTGGGCAACGTCGACGGGCAGTTGCAGGCCCGCCCGAGCGGGCCCGGCCGCCTGCTCATGGCCCTGAACCGCGGCTCGGAGGTGTTCGACGTCGGTCCCGACGGCCCCCAGCTCGTCTACCGGCGTGAGGCAAGCCCCGAGGAGGACGACGCGCTCGACGCCGCCGCTCAGCTCACCGTGGCCCGGCTCGCCGAGCGGGGGCTGACCGCCGAGATCGTGTCCAACCGCCTCAACCGCCGCAAGATCGACCTGATCCCCGTGCCGGAGTGGCACGATCCGCCGAAGGCCCGGATCGACGCGCTGCTCGACGCGGTCACGACCCGCCTGCTCGACGCCGGCATCAACGGGCTGCGGGAGGCCGTCGCCATCGCGGAGTCGGCCGCGCGCGAGGTGGGGCTCGCTTCTCCGCGCGTCACCAGCGACGCCAAGCACGTCGAGATCGGTCTCACCGACAAGTCCGACTCCGCGGCGTGGCTCATGCACGACTTCGCCGGGCGCGGCATCGTGGCCGAACACGTCCTCGTCGCCGGCGACGAGTTCGGGCCCCTCGGCGGCCTGCCGGGCAGCGACTCGTTGCTGCTCGTTCCCGAGACGCAGGGCTGCGTGGCCTTCTCGGTCGGGGTGGAGCCCAACGGCGTCCCGACCGACGTGCTCTCGCTCCAGGGCGGGCCCGACACGTTCCTCGCCATCCTCGAGGACCAGCTCGCCCGCCGGGAACGCCTCGAGCTCCCGGTGATGCCGGCCGCGCCCGGATGGACGATACCCGTGGACGGGTTCGATCCCCAGCTCGAGCGGGTCCACGAGACGTTGTTGACCGTCGCCGACGGCGTGATCGGGACGCGCGGCGCACCCATGTTCGCCGACCACGGATCGATGGCGCAGGTGCTCGCCAACGGCGTGTACCGGGGCGACGGACCGACGACCCACCTGCTCACGGGTCCGGTCTGGCATCGCCTCGAGTGCGAGTGCGGCCATCCCGAGCACCTCGTGCGTCGGTTGGACCTCCGCGGCGGGTTGCTCCACGAGACGTGCGAGAGCCCCGCCGGCCACATCCACGGCGTGCGGTTCTCGTCGCTCGCGCGCCCGGGCACCGCGGTGCTGCGCGCCCAGGGACCGGCGATCGCCTCCGCGTCGGGCGCGCTGCTCATACCGCCCGACGGTGGTGAGGAGCCCAAGATCGTGGGCGTCGGCGACGACGACGCGTTCGTGATCGAAGGCGAACCGGGTGGCATCGCCGCGGCCGCCCGCCAGCGCACGTCGCACCACGACGACATGGAGTTCCTCGAGCGCGTCGCCGTCTACGGGACGTCGGGAAAGGGTCTCCCGTCCGTCGACGAGGTCGTGGCACGGCTCCACGAAGCACAGAACTCGGGCTTCGACCGGCTCCTCGCCGAGCACCGGGCCGCGTGGGCGCGCCGGTGGGCGGACGCCGACGTGAAGATCGAAGGTGACCCCGACCTCCAGCTCGCGCTCCGGTTCGCGCTCTTCCACCTCATGGCGTCGGTGCCCGACTCCGGCGAGGCAGGCATCGGTGCCCGCGGCCTCAGCGGGCCGGCCTACAGCGGCCACGTGTTCTGGGACGCCGACGTCTTCGTGTTGCCGTTCCTGGCCGCAACCCACCCGGCGGCCGCGCGCGCGATGCTCGAATACCGCGTGCGGCGCCTGCCGACCGCGATCGAGGCCGCCCGCGAGGAGGGGCTCACGGGGGCGCGGTTCCCGTGGGAGTCCGCCTACACCGGCCGCGACGTCACGCCCACGTCGGTGCGCAACCGCGAGGGCGTGCTCGTCCCCATCCGCACCGGCCGCCTCGAGGTGCACATCGTCGCCGACATCGCCTGGGCCGCCGCCTTCTACCTGGACTGGACCGGCGACGACGACTTCGCGCGCGGTGACGGGGCCGAGATCTTCGTGCAGACGGCACGGTACTGGGCGTCACGGATCCGGCCCGACGGCGACGGTCACGGCCACATCCTCGGAGTCGTCGGCCCCGACGAGTACCACGAGCCGGTCGACGACTCCGCGTTCACCAACGTCATGGCCCGCTGGAACCTGCGCCGGGCGGCGGCCGCGACGATGCACCGCAGCGACGTGAGCGTGGCCGAGCGCGCCGAGTGGCTACGGCTCGCGTCGAGTCTGGTGGACGGCTACGACGCCGACACGGGCATCTACGAGCAGTTCGCCGGTTTCCACGCGCTCGAGCCGATCATCATCGAAGAGCTCATCGAACGCCCCATCGCCGCCGACATGCTGCTCGGACGCGAGCGCGTCCGGGGGGCACAGGTGATCAAACAGGCCGACGTCCTGATGCTGCATCACCTCGTGCCCGACGAGGTGGAGCCCGGATCGCTCGAGGCCAACCTGCGCTACTACGAGCCCCGCACCGCGCACGGCAGCTCCCTGTCGCCGGGAATCCACGCGTCGCTGCTGGCCCGCGCCCGCGACGACCAGCGCGCCCTGGACGCGCTCCGGATCGCGTCCCACATCGACCTCGAGGACCTCACGGACACCACGGCAGGCGGCCTGCACATGGCGACGCTCGGCGCGATGTGGCAGGCGATCGCCTTCGGGTTCGGCGGGATCCGCGCCCGCCACGGTGGCGTCCTGCACGTCGATCCGAGACTCCCGAAGGCCTGGTCGTCCTGGGAGATCACGACGCGCTTCCGCGGCAGCCGCGTGCAGTTGCGCAAGGACCGCGGGTCCGCGACCATCGTCTCGGAGCAACCGATCGCGGTCGCAGCAGGGGACTCGACCCACACCGTTGGACCCGCCGGCATCACCCTGATCCGGCACGGTAGTCGTTGGGAGGCACCATGAAGCATCGAGTGCTCGCTGCCATCGACAACTCCGCGTCCGCGCGACCCGTGCTCGACGTCGCCGTCGCCATCGCCCGCAACACGGACGCGGAGGCGTACGTGCTGCACGTCTCCGCTGACGGCGAACAGACGGCGCGCGCCGTCACCGAGGCCCACGGGCTCGCCCTGCACCGGGCCACGGGCGACGTCGGCGAGGTGATCTGGAAGGAGGCCGAGGCCGACGACGTGCTCGTGACCGTGGTCGGCAGCCGCGGGCTGCCCACGTCGAGCCGGGCCGTCGGCCACGTCGCGTTGGATCTCATAACCCGGCTCGACAAGCCTGTGATCGTGGTCCCGCCGGACGCCTCGTACTCGGAGCGCATGTCGCGTGTACTGGTCGCGGTCGACAGCAGCCGGCCCGACCAGGCGCCGCTCGTCGACTTGATCGACTCCCTCACCTTCGAGGATCTCGAGGTGATCGTCGTCCACGTCGACAGCCAGGCGTCGATCCCGCACTTCTCGGACCAACTCCAGCACGAGACCGAGGCCTACGCACGCGAGTTCCTCGCCCGTCGGTTCCCGACCCTCCGGCCGGTCCAGCTCTCCCTGCGCATCGGCGAACCGGCCGACGAGATGCTGGCCGCGTGCGACGAGGTCCAGGCGGACCTCCTCCTGGTCGCGTGGAAGCGCAGCCTCGCGCCCGGACGCGCGCCGATCGTGCGGAAGGTGCTCGAGCACGCGCGCGTTCCCGTGATGCTCACGCCATCCGCCGCGTAACCCCCCGAAGGAGACCAACTGATGGAGTTCGACGTCGCCGTCGTCGGTGCCGGCTACGGCGGTGTGGCCGCCGCCGCCCTGCTCGCCCAAGCCGGGCGTCGCGTCGCCCTCGTCGAGAAGACGTCGCGGGCCGGTGGCAAGACGCAGACGATCGACCGCAAGGGCTATCGCTACGAGATGTTCGGGGCGGTCGGGATCCCCGGCCACGACTCGCTCTTCCACAAGCTCGTCGACACGCTCGCCATCGCAGACCGGGCGCCGTTCGTGATCCCCGAGGGCGACATCGCCGGGATCCGGTACAAGGCGTCCGACGGAACCTGGCGGGCGATGATCGGCCCTGCGCAACAGTCGTCGGACCCGAGTGCGTTCGACAACCTGCGCCGGGTCTTCGGCGCGACCGACCAGGACCTGGAGGCGTTCGCGAACCTCTTCGCGACTGCGTTCATGATCGACGACGCCGGACTCGACGCGCTCGACGACGTCGGCATGCTCGACTGGATGCGGCCGTTCGGCCTCCCGCCCTCCCTCGAAGCGCAGCTGTGCAGCACGATGAACATGCTGTTCGTCGTGCCGATGAACCGGCTGTCGGCGTCGGAGGCGGTGTACACGCTCCGCCAGCTCGTGCTCGGCGGCGCCGGCCGCTACCACATCGGCGGGTTCGGCCGGGTCGCCGAAGCGTGCGCCGACTACGTCGTCGAGCACGGCGGGACCTACACGACCAGTACCCGCGTCCAGCGCGTCACCGTCGAGGGCGGTCGGGCGGTCGGGATCGAGACGGCCGACGGCCCGATCCGGGCCCGGGTGGTGCTGTCCAACGCCGGCATCCAGCCGACCGTCCTGAAGTTGGTGGGCGCGGAACGGTTCCCACCCGAGTACGTCGAACGGGTGTGCACGCTCGAGCCGAGCTGGGCACTGGCCGGCGTGCGCTACGTCCTCGACGCGCCGGTCTTCGAAGGGGCACTGACGCCGATCTTCTCCGACCAGAGCTGGCTCGACGACGATCGCATGGCGGCGATGCAACGCGGCGAGTGGCCCGACGTGCCCCTCACCGCGATCGACTCCCCCACCGTCTTCGATCCCAGCCTCGCGCCGCCCGGCCACCAGGTGGCGGTGACCCAGGTGTTCTGCCCCGCCGACCCGGCGTCCACGATCGGGACGGAGGCGATCGCCCGGTCCGAGGTGGTCCTCGACGAGCTCTGGCCGGGATGGCGTGACCACGTGATCCGCAAGGAGCCCTACGGCGCCCGCAACATCTCACTGATGACCCGCGACTCCGTGCTACCCGGTTGTGGCGGCGAGGCCGTCGGCCTCGCGCAGGTCGTCGGGCAGTGCGGGCGATCGAAGCCGGACCCCCGGACGCCGCTGCCCGGCCTGTACCTGGTCGGTGCGGATGCCGGCGGCCGCGGGGCGGGGACGCACATGGCGGTCGACTCCGCGTTCAACGTCGCCGCGATGGTCGACGCCGATCTCGGCTGAGGCGGGCGGTACCGGGGCGACCGCGCACCGGAGTCGCGCACGCGCGGTCCGACGTTCCCGTTGATCCCGGCGACCGTCGGCGCGACAGTCGATCGGGGCGCGCCACAGCGCCCCGAAAGGGGGGTCGCCATGTACGTGTTCAGCCGCCGCGCGCGTCTCGCTCCAGGGAAGACGCGTCGATCGATGCAATGGGCCCAGGAGATCACCGAACGGGTCAACCAGGTCACCGGCCTGCAGTACTCGTTGTTCACGCAGGTCCTCTCGCCCGAGGTGGGCACGCTGGTGTGGTCGACGTTCCTGCCCGACCTCGGGGTGTTCGAGGCCGCGACCGACAAGCTCACCGCCGACGACGGGTTCGCCGCCGCACTCGACGACGGCGCCCAGTACCTCATGGGCGGCGCGGACGACATGTTGCTCCAGGTGCTCCACGGTCTCCAGGAGCCCGCCGGGCACACCGAGTACATCAGCGCCGTCCGGGCCATCTGCGCCGACGGCAAGTTCGCGGAGGGCGTCGCCAAGGGGGTGTCGATCGCGCAGCGTGCCGAGGAGATCACGGGCGTCTCCACGACGTTCGCGATGAACGCGACCGGCGACTACGGAGCCGTGACGTGGTTCACGGGCCACGAGTCCATCCGCACGATGGAAGCCGGGATGCAGGCGCTCGCGTCCGACCCGGGGTGGGGCGAGTTCCTCGACCGCGAGACGGCCGGCGTCTACCTCGGGGCACCGGAGGCCACGACGCAGATCATCCTCCGACGGGTCATGTAGCGGAGCGACCGGGCCCGGCGACGCCGCCGGGCCGGGCCCGGTCCTCGACCCTCGGCCCGATGACCGCACCCGCAGCGCGTCAACCGTGGATCGGACGGTCGTAACCGGTCCAGTAGGGCGCGCGGATCTTGAACTTCTGGAGCTTGCCGGTTGCGGTGCGCTCGAACAGGTCGCGGAACTCGACCGAAGTCGGGCACTTGTAGTGGGCGAGCCGGCCCCGGCAGTGCTCGAGCAGCTCGGCCTCGGTGACCTCGGATCGCGACGTACGACGAGCGCCTTGACGGTCTCGCCCCACTTCTCGTGCGGCACGCCGATGACGCACGCCTCGGCGACGCCCGGGTGCTGGTACAGCGCGTCCTCGACCTCGATCGACGACACGTTCTCACCACCGGAGATGATCACGTCCTTCTTGCGGTCGACGATCGCGACGTACGGCCCCTCGAACTGGCCCCCGTCGCCGGTGTGGAACCAGCCGTCGACGACCGCCTTCGCCGTCTCCTCGGGTTGCTGCCAGTAGCCGCCGAACACGTGGTTCGACCGCGTGAGGACCTCTCCGTACTCGTCGAGCGCGACCCGCACGCCCACGGCCGGCACACCGGCCCGCGACAGGCGGCGGGCCCGCTCGGACGCGTCGATCCCGTCCCACTCGAGCGGCGCGCGGTTGATCGTGACGAGCGGTGAGGTCTCGGTGAGCCCGTAGATCTGGATGAACTCCCAGCCGAGGTCGGCCTCCACCCGCTCGATGGTCTTCGACGGCGGCGGTGCACCGGCGACGACCATGCGCACGACACCCCGGCCCGGTACCGCCTCCCCGCGCTCGCGCCGGCGCGCCGCGGCATCCAGGATCATGGCCACCACGGCGGGAGCACCCGCGAGCATGGTGACACCTTCACGCTCGATGCGCGACAGGATCTCCTCGCCGTCGACCTTCCGCTGGATCACGTGCTTCGCGCCCATGCCAGTGATCGCGTACGGCAATCCCCATCCGTTGCAGTGGAAGGTCGGCAGCGTGTGGAGATACGTGTCGCGATCCGTGATCGTGGTGTGCCATCCGAACGTCGCCGCGTTCAGCCAGCAGTTGCGGTGCGTGAGCTCCACGCCCTTGGGCCGGGCGGTCGTACCCGACGTGTAGTTGATGCTCGCCGCCATGTTCTCGTCGGGCGTGGTCCACGGCTCGGGGTCGCCTTCGCCCGAGAAGAGCTCGGCGTCCTGGACTCCGTCGAGCACGATCCGGTGCTTGGCGGACACGTCCGCGAGGGCGGCGTCGAGCTCGGGATCGACGAGCAGCACGCTCGACCCCGAATGCTCCACGATGAAGCGCACCTCCTCGACGTTGAGGCGGAAGTTCACCGGCACGAGGACGCGGCCGTACCCGCTCACACCGAAGAGTGCTACCAAGAACTTCGCCGCGTTGGGGCTGACGATCGCGACGCGCTCCCCCCGCTCGATGCCCAAGTGGTCCAGCGCAGCCGCCATCCCGTGTGCGAGCCCGTGGAGCCGCGTGTACGTGACGCGGCCGAGACCACCGGGAACGTCTGTTTCGTCGACGACTGCGACCCGCTCCCCAGCCACGAGCGCGGCCCGTTCGAGGAAGTCGGCGACGGTCAGCTCCACCTTCATGGGATCCCCTCCACTCGATCGTGGGTGCAGGCTCGCGCGTTCGTCACCCTTGCGAAAGGGCCACTAGCGTCTCGGGACCGAGGAGCCGCCCGATGACCCCCGAACCTCTCCAGCTCGACCGGATCCGCGAGGCGAACCGTCGCTACGTGGACGCGTTCGAGGGAACGCCACTCGACGCGCGGCCGGCCCGTCACCTCGCCCTGCTCACCTGCATGGACGCCCGGCTGGACCTGTTTCGCGAGCTGGGCCTCGCCGTGGGCGACGCCCACATCGTCCGCAACGCCGGCGGCCGCGCCACCGACGACGCGCTGCGTTCACTGGCGCTCTCCGCTCACAAGCTCGAGACGCGCGAGTTCGGCGTGATCCACCACACCGAGTGCGGGCTCCACGGCGCGAGCAACGACGAGCTCCGCCGACTCGTGTCCGCCGGGTCCCGCGCTGCGGCCGTCGACGTCGACTTCCTGCCGTTCGACGACCTCGACGCGAGTGTGACGGCCGACGTCACCCGGGTGATCGAATCGCAGCTGTTGCCGCCCGAAGGCCGGATCTGGGGCGCGGTGATCGACGCGCACCACGGCGAGCTCCGCGTGGTCTGCGAACCGGTGCCACTCGGCTGATTTCCCGCCGCAACCCCCACGTTTTGGCTAGCCACGCGACCGAAATCGCGACCGCTCACTAGCCAAAACGGTTGAGGCCGAGCTCGGCCACGACGCGCCGGGCGAGCTCGACCGGTGGCCCGTCGACCGGCCGCAAGACGAGCTCGGGTGCCTCCGGCGGTTCGTACGGGTCGTCGATGCCGGTGAAGCCCGCCAGCTCGCCACGCCGCGCCCGCGCGTACAGGCCCTTGGGGTCGCGGCGCTCGCACTCCGCGAGCGGCGTGTCCACGAACACCTCCACGAACGGGAGACCGGCGGCCGCATGCGCCGCGCGCACGCGATCACGCCCTTCCCGGTACGGGCTGATGAGCGGCACGAGCGCGACGACGCCGGCATCCGCGAACAGCCGGGCGACCTCGCCCGCGCGGCGAACGTTCTCGTGGCGGTCCGCCTCGGAGAAGCCGAGGTCGGCGTTGAGCCCGTGACGGAGGTTGTCGCCGTCGAGGAGGTACGTCGGACGGCCCGCCGCCAGCAGCAGCCGCTCGACCTCGACGGCCACCGTCGACTTCCCGGAGCCCGACAGCCCCGTGAACCATACGGTCGCGCCCCGTGCGCCCAGCGCGGCCCACCGGTCGTCGCGGGAGACGGCCGGCTCGTGCCACACCACGTTCGGGGACCGTTCCCCGGAGGTCATCGGTCCCCGGAGGTCATGCGGGGGCCGGGCCGAGGATCATGCCCGCGCCGACGGTCGCGAACGTCGCCTCGTCGACGAGTACGAACGACCCGGTGGTGCGGTTGCGCCGGTATTCGTCGAAGAAGAGCGGCGCGGTGGTCCGCAGGGTGACCCGGCCGATGTCGTTCAGTTGGAGCGCGTCGATGTGCTCCTCGCGGTGGAGCGTGTTGACGTCGAGCCGGTACTGCAAATCCTTCACGAGAGCGCGGGCATTTCGGGTCGTGTGCTTGATGGCGAGCTTCACGCCGGGCGCGAGGCTCGTCCGCTCGCTCATCCAGCAGACCATGGCGTCGAGGTCCTGGCCGACGTGCGGCCGGTTGTTGGGCCGGCAGATCATCTCGCCGCGCGATACGTCGAGGTCGTCCTCCAGCCGCAGCGTCACCGACATCGGCGGAAACGCCTCCTCGACGGTGCCCTCGAACACGTCGACGGACGCGACGCGGCTCGTGAACCCGCTCGGTAGCACCACGACCTCGTCGCCGGCCTTGAACGTCCCGCCCGCCACCTGCCCGGCGTAGCCGCGGTAGTCGTGGAAGGCGTCGTTCTGGGGCCGCAGCACGTACTGGACGGGGAAGCGGGCGTCGATGAGGTTGCGGTCTGACGCGATGTGCACCTCCTCGAGGTGGTGCAGGAGCGACGTACCCTGATACCAGGGCAGGCTCGCGGACCGTTCGACGACGTTGTCGCCGTGCAGCGCGGAGATCGGGATGAACGTCACGTCGGTGACGTCGAGCTTGGTCGCGAACTCACGGAACTCGGCCTTCACCCGCTCGAAGGCGTCCTGGTCGTACTCGACGAGATCCATCTTGTTCACGCACACCACGAGGTGTGGGATGCGCAGCAGCGACGAGATGAACGCGTGCCGCTTCGATTGCTCCACCACGCCGTTGCGCACGTCGATCAGCACGAGCGCGAGCTCCGCCGTGGACGCGCCGGTCACCATGTTGCGCGTGTACTGGATGTGGCCCGGGGTGTCGGCGATGATGAACTTGCGCTTGGGAGTGGCGAAGTAGCGGTAGGCGACATCGATCGTGATGCCCTGCTCGCGCTCGGCACGGAGCCCGTCGGTGAGCAGCGCGAGGTTCACGTAGTCGTTGCCCATCTGGGTCGACGTGCGCTCGACCGCCTCGAGCTGGTCCTGGAAGATCGACTTGGTGTCGTAGAGCAGCCGCCCGATGAGCGTGCTCTTGCCGTCGTCGACGCTACCGGCGGTGGCAAACCGGAGGAGCTCCGCCATCAGTGCTCCGTCCGGGGCATCAGAAGTAGCCCTCCTTCTTGCGGTCCTCCATGCCGGCCTCGCTGATCCGGTCGTCGGCGCGCGTGGCGCCGCGCTCGGTGATCCGAGTCGCGGCCACCTCGGCGATGATCTTCTCGACGGTGTCGGCGTTGGAGTCGACGGCGCCCGTGCAGCTCGCGTCGCCGACGGTGCGGAAGCGGACCATGCGTTCCTCGACGACTTCGTGGCCCATGAGCGTGATGTACTCGGTCACGGCGAGCCACATGCCGTCGCGCTCGAACACGGGGCGCCGGTGCGCGTAGTAGAGGCTCGGCAGCTCGATGCCCTCCTCCGCGATGTACAGCCACACGTCGAGCTCGGTCCAGTTCGAGATCGGGAACACACGGATGTGCTCGCCGCGGCGGTGCCTGCCGTTGTAGAGCGACCAGAGCTCCGGGCGCTGGTTCTTCGGGTCCCACTGGCCGAACTCGTCGCGGAACGAGAACACGCGTTCCTTGGCCCGGGCCTTGTCCTCGTCGCGCCGGGCGCCGCCGAACAGCGCGTCGAACCCGTGCGCTTCGATCGTCTCGAGCAGCGTGGTCGTCTGCAACCGGTTGCGACTCGACCGCGGCCCGGTCTCCTCGGCGACCGTGCCACGGTCGATCGAGTCCTGCACGGAGCCGACGATCAGACGCACCCCGAGCTCGTCGACGCGGCGGTCACGGAACTCGATCGCCTCGACGAAGTTGTGGCCGGTGTCGATGTGCACGACCGGGAAGGGGATCCGGCAGGGCCAGAACGCCTTCTCGGCCAGGCGCAGCATCACGATGGAGTCCTTGCCGCCGGAGAACAGCAAGGCCGGCCGCTCGAACTCGGCCGCGACCTCGCGCATGACGTGGATGGATTCGGCCTCGAGCTCGCGAAGGTTCGACAGCTCGTATCTCATGGGCGGGTCACCTCCCCCGGCTCTACCCTCTATGTTGCCATGCGCCCTCGCTCCTGCTCCCATGGCGGAGCCCACACACCAGTACACGAGGGCGCACACGAGGGAGCGCACGTGGAGGTGACAGCCGACGACCACCGGCTCGCGGCCGAGATCGCCCGAGAGGCCGGCGAGATGCTCGTGGCGATGCGCGAGGAGAGCGACGACTCCGGCCGGTCGCTGGCCGGCGCGGCCGATCGGCGCTCCGACGGGCTCATCCACGAGCTGCTGGCCGCGCACCGCCCGGCCGACGCCGTGCTGTCGGAGGAATCGGCCGACGATCGAAGACGCCTGACGGCGGACCGGGTCTGGATCGTCGACCCGCTCGACGGTTCCCGCGAGTACGGGGAGCAGCGCGCCGACTGGGCCGTGCACGTAGCCCTCGTGATGGACCACGGCGTCGTGGCCGCCGCGGTCACGCTCCCGGCGACCGGCCACGTGTACGTGACCGACCCTGCACCGGCCGTCCCCCCGCCGGCGGGGGGCGGACGGGTCCGGATCGTCGCCAGCCGCAGCCGCCCCCCGGCGATGCTCTATGCCGTGGCCCAGGCGCTCGACGCCGAGGTCGTCTCGATCGGCTCGGCCGGCGCGAAGACCATGGCCGTCGTGCGCGGCGAGGTCGACGCCTACCTCCACGCCGGCGGCCAGTACGAATGGGATTCGGCCGCCCCGGTAGGCGTCGCGCTCGCGGCCGGGCTCCACGCGTGCCGGCTCGACGGTTCCCCGTTGCGCTACAACCAGCCGGACCCGTACCTGCCCGATCAGCTCGTGTGCCGGCCGGAGCTCGCGGAGGCGATTCTCGCCGCCGTTCGCGCCGCGCGCTGATAAGGAGTCAGGCGGCCGGGCTGACGAGCGAGAGTGGGTTGTCGCGCATGATCATGCGGATCTCGTCGGACGAGAAGCCTTCGAGGTCGTGAACGAAGCCGGCGGGGTCGGCAAGGCCCTCGGCGTGCGGGTAGTCGGAGCCGAACAGCATGCGCTCGACGCCCACCGTCCGCTTCAACTCGGCGAGGTCGTCCTCGTAGTACGGCGCGACGTACACGTTGGCCCGGAACTACTCGATCGGGTTCCCGGGAAACGCCTTCGGCACGTGCGCGTACGTCTTCTCGAACTTCTTGAACAGCTGCGGAGCCCAAACGCTTCCGTTCTCGATCGCGGCAACGCGCACGCCCGGGAACCGGTGGAACACCCCGTGGCAGACGAGCGCGGCGACGGTGTCGAAGATCGGGCGGTCGCCCTGCGTGATCGTCCGGAAGGGGATGAAGCGGAAGGCCTCGAACTCGCCCCTGCTCGCCCCAGTCCTCGACGTAACGGAAGTAGCCGGCTTCGCCGGAGTGGTAGGCGACGCTGAGGCCGGCCGCTTCGACACGCGACCAGAACGGGTCGTAGACCGGATCAACGGGTGAGCGGCTGATCCCGGGCCCACGCACCGGCCCGGCGCGCATGACGATTACCCGCGCACCCTTCGAGACGGCCCAGTCGATCTCCTCGGCCGCGCGGTCGGGATCGAGCAGCGTGATGTACGGCGCACCGAAGATCCGTTCCCGGTAGTGGAAGCCCCAGTCCTCGTCGACCCACTCGTTGAACGCGTGGAACGTGGCGTGCGCGGCCTCCGGGTCGTCCAGCAACGCCTCCTCCATCCCGACGCCCAAGGTCGGGAACATGAGGCAGCCCTCCATGCGCTGCTCGTCCATCAGCGCCAGCCGCGCGTCGCGGTCGCGGTACGCCGGGTTGATCGGGTCGAGCGTGCCGAACGCGGCCCGGATGTCGTCGCCGGTCCGCTTGCCGCGGAAGTAGCCGTCGAGCGAGCCGGGCCGGGCGACGCGGTCGAACGTGGGGTTCGGGATGAAACGGTTGAGCCGGCCGCCCACCATGAGCCGCGGCTTGCCGTTCAGCTCCACCCATTGGACGGCCCGTTTCGCCATCTTCGGATCGAGGTGGCGCGTGAACGCGTCCGTTGCCTCGTAGTAGTGGTTGTCCGCATCGAAGATCCGGTAGCCCAGTTGCGTCGTCGGATCGGTCGTCGCGTCGGTCCTCACGTCGGTCGTCGCGTCGGTCGTCACGCGGGTTCGCCTCCAGCGATCGGCTGCCCGGGCCGGGCCTCGGGCGCTTCCTCGTGGGTAGCAACGGGCGATCGCAGCGCCCGCAACGGCGCGCCGTCCGTCCAGGCGGCGGGATCCCCCGGCTGCCAGCGCCCACGCGGGAGCGCCTCCGCTGCCAGGCGCCGTCGGGCCAGCAGCTCCGCCGCCCGGCCGGGCGACACTCCCTCGGCCGCGGCCATCGTGAAGCACTCGTCGACCCGGCTCTCGATCCGCGCCACGGCCCGGATCGCGCGGTCACGGGAGTAGCCCGTGAACTCCTCGGCGATGTTGATGATGCCCCCGGCGTTGGCGACGAAGTCCGGCGCGTACAGGATGCCCCGCGCCGCGAGCGCGTCGTCTACTGCTCCGGCGCCGCCGGACCCGTCTTCCGCCAGTTGGTTGTTCGCCGCGCCGACGACCGCCCGGCATTGCAACGCCTCCGCCGTCTCCAGGCTCAGCACGCCGCCGAGTGCGCACGGCGCCAGGACGTCGCACGGCTCGTAGAGCACCCCGGCCGCGTCGGCCACCGACACTCCGAGCTCCTGCACCACTGCCTCGACCCGGGGCGCGTGCAGGTCCGCGACGGTGACCTTCGCGCCCGCAGCCACGAGCAGGCGCGCCACGTGCGACCCGACGTGTCCGCAGCCCTGCACGACCACCGAGCGACCCTCGAGGTCCCGGTCGCCGAACACGCGGCGCAGCGCGGCGCGCATCGCGCACACGACGCCGAACGCCGTGACGGGCGACGGGTCACCCGAACCTCCGAGCGCGGGATCGACGCCGGTGACCCACGGCGTCTCGAGCGCGAGGAGGTCCATGTCGCGCTGCGTCGCGCCGACGTCCTCGGCCGCTAGGTACCGGCCACCGAGCTCGTGGATCGCGCGGCCGAGGGCGCGCAACAGCGCCTCGGGCCGCGCACGATCCGGATCGTCCCACTGCACCACGGCCTTGCCGCCACCCTGGTGCAGCCCGGCCGCAGCCGCCTTCAGCGTCATCGCCTCGGAGAGGCGCAACACGTCGGCAACCGCTTCGTCGTCGGAGCCGTAGTGCCAGAAGCGAACGCCACCGAGCGACGGTCCCAAGGCGGTCGAATGCACGGCGATCACCGCTCGCAGGCCGCTCGGGCGGTCGGCCACGAACACGACCTGCTCGTGGCCCCGCTCGAGCATCACGTCGGTGACCGAGCCCATCACCGCGACGGTAGTGTGACTGACGAACGAAGGAGTACCCGATGTCCCGATGCAAGGTCGGCGTCCAGCTCCATCCGCAGGCCACGACGTCCGACGAGCTGCTCGCAGCAGCCCGCGCCGCCGACGCGCTCGGCGTGGACAGCATCTGGGTGTGGGACCACTTCTATCCGCTCTACGGCGACCCGGACGCCGCGCACTTCGAGGCGTACACCCTGCTCGCTGCGATGGCGGCGCAGACCGAGCACGCGCAGCTCGGGGCGCTCGTCACCTGCAACAGCTACCGCAACCCGAACCTCCTGGCCGACATGAGCCGCACGATCGACCACATCAGCCACGGCCGGTTCACCCTGGGGATCGGGTCCGGATGGTTCGAGCGCGACTACCGCGAGTACGGCTACGACTTCGGCACCGCCGGCGAACGACTGCGGGCGCTGCGCGACGCGCTGCCGATCATCAGAGCGCGGCTCGGGAAGCTCAATCCGCCGCCCGTCGGCCGGCTCCCCATCCTCGTCGGCGGCAGTGGTGAGCGCGTCACCTTGAAGCTCGTCGCGGAGCACGCCGACGGCTGGAACACGTTCGGGCCGCCGGAGAACTTCGCGCACAAGAACGCGGTTCTCGACGAGTGGTGCGAGAGGATCGGGCGCGACCCGGCCGAAATCGAGCGCACCGTCGCGATCAACACCAACGAGCTCGCGTCGTTGGACGCGTACCTGGAGGCCGGCGCGCAACACCTCATCGTCATGGTCGGCCCGCCGTTCGAGCTCGAGGGCGTGCGTCCGATCCTGGCCGCAGCCCGCGGCTGAGCCGACCGCGCAGGTGTATCCACCTGCCCTCGTCGCGCCGGCCGCGCTGGCCGGGCGGCTCGGCGGCCTCTTGATGCCCGGCGAGCTGTACTGGGTGACACGCGAGCCTGTGCTCGCCGGGATGTCCTACCCGCACCGCGTCGACTGGGACGAGCTGTTCGACGCCGGCCTGCGGGTGGTCGTGTGCCTCACCCATGACGACCCGCCGTACGACCCCGCTCCGCTCGCGCTCGTCGCCGTCGGGCTGCAGGACCTGCTCACACGCGGCCCGCTCGACCCGGTGCACGAGCGCGAACGGGTCGCCGTCGCGGCGCGCGCCGTCGTCGGACATCTCGAGCGGGGTGAAGGCGTCGTCGTGCACTGCCACGGTGGCCGCGGCCGTGCGGGCACGGTCATCGGGTGTGCGCTCGTGATGCTCGGCCACGATCCCGAGGCGGTCATCGACCACCTGCACGAGGTCCAACGGGTTCGCAACAAGAAGGGTTGGCCCGAGCATCCGTGGCAGGCGGAGACGGTCCGGGCCTGTGCGCCGCATGTGGCCCGGCACCCGGGAGCAGACTGACGCGGTCGTCGGCACTGGACTGACGCGGTCGTCGCCCGGAGCCGCACGATCACAAAGATTCGCCCAAACTCGCCGCCCCGACGCCAGGCCGGGACCCACGAGCTGCCAAGCTCTCCGGCGGTGTCCCGCCCCTCCGCGGACGGTGAATCATGCGATCCCGAATCCTCGTGTCATCGATACTGGTCGTCGCGGTGTTCGCCCCGGCAGCCTGTTCGAGCTCGGGCTCGGGCAAACCGGCCGTCGGCTCCACGAAGGTCACGTCGGCCCGAGCCGCCGCGGCGCCGACGCGGCCCGGAGCGGCCGTCGACGTGTACGCCCACACCCACACGGGCGACATGAGCCCCGCCGTCGCGGGGGTTCCGACCCGCGTTTACGTGCCCAACAGCCAGGCCGACACCGTCGACGTCATCGACCCGGCGACGTACAAGGTGGTCGGCCACTACGCGGTCGGCCGCCTTCCCCAGCACGTCGTCCCCGCGTGGGACCTCCACACGCTCTACGTCAACGACAACCGCGGGAACACGTTGACGCCGATCGATCCCAAGACGGGCAAGCCGGGCCCGCCGATCCCCGTCGACGACCCGTACAACCTGTACTTCACGCCCGACGGCACGACCGCGATCGTGATGACCGAACGGAACAACTCCCTCGACTTCCGCGACCCCCACACGTGGAAGGTCCTGAAGCACCTCCCGGTCCCACCGTGCCGCGGCCCGAACCACCTCGACTTCTCCGCCGACGGCCGGACCGCGGTCTTCGGCTGCGAGTTCAACGGCTGGCTCATGGAGCTCGACGTGGTCGACCGCGCGATCACCCACAAGCTCCACGTGGGCGGTATGCCCATCGACGTGAAGCTCGCGCCCGACGGCACCGTGTTCTTCGTCGCCAACCAGGGTCGCGACGGTGTGTCGGTCATCGACCCGTCGTCGTTCACCGAGGTCGGCTTCATCCCGACCGGCAAGGGCACGCACGGTCTGTACCCGAGCCGTGACGGCACGAAGCTGTACGCGAGCAACCGGGCCGGCGGCTCCGTCTCGGTCATCGACTTCGCGACCCGCAAAGTGCTGGTCACCTGGAAGGTCGGCGGGTCGCCGGACATGGGCGGCGTGAGCGCCGACGGCAGGGAGCTGTGGCTGAGCAACCGCTACAACGCCTCGGTCTCGGTGATCGACACGGCGACGGGCAAGGTGACGCACGTCGTCGAGGTCGGGGCCGGCGCCCACGGGCTCTGCCTCTTCCCGCAGCCGGGCCGGTTCAGCATGGGGCACACCGGCAACTACCGGTAGCGGGCCCGCGGCGCGTCACCCGGCCCGGAGCACGCTGACGCCGGAAGTGGGGGCCGACGCCGCGCTCTCGCCGCCCACGACGTAGGCGGCGTCGCCGACGACCGCGACTCCCATGTCGGACAGCGGCGCGGGCAGGTGCGCGACGACCGTCGCGGCTCCGGTGCGCGGGTCGAGCTCGACGACGTGGTCCGAGATCGCGCCGCCGACCCGGCCGCCGATCACGTACACGCGCCCGCCGAGCACCACGACGCCTTCGTGCGAGATCGTGTCGGGATAGTGCGCGGCGACGGTCACCGCGCCCGTCGACGGGTCGATGCGCTGGATCACCGCGGTGTCCCCCGACCGGGTCTCGCCGCCGATCACCCACAGCGCGCCGTAGGCGCTCGCCATGGCCGGGTACCGCACGAGCTGGGCCAGCGAACCGGTCGTCGTGAACGTCGTGCCGTCCGTCGTGGCGAGGACCGCCGCGACGTCGTGCGCACCGTCGTAGCCACCGGCGAGGTAGACGCGCCCGCCGTGCACGGCAGCGACCAGATCGGACCGGGGCTGTGGGAGCCGCCCGGTCACCCGCGCGCCGTCGTTCGTGTCCTGCTGCACCGCCGCCACGGTCGACGAGTTCCCGCCGCCGAACACGAAGTGCGAACCTCCCAGCGACGCGCCCGCCGCGTCGTGCACCGCAACGGCGAGCGTGCCCGAACCGGCGACGCGGCCGGTCGTCGCATCGAGTCGCCGGACGGCGGCGGTCGAGACCTTCGCCGCGTTGCGTCCGCCGAGCACGAGCAGGCCGGTCCCGTCGGCGAGCACGACCTCTCGGTCGAGGGCCTCGGGGAGCTGCCAGCCGGCCGGGGCCACCGCTGCCGGCGCGACACCGGTGTCACGTCTCCTCGATGTCGTCGTCGTGCTCCGCCCGCCGGGCGCCCCGGTCGTCGTGCTCCGCCCGGCCGCGGGGCGGGCGCGCGCCGAGCCACCGCCGGAGCAGGCGGGCGAGGCCGCCAGCAGTACCACGGCGGCCATCACGGCGGGCGTTCGGAACACGCCCGAGTTGCTACCACACGCCCCGCCCGACTCCCGATCGCCGGCCGGGGGCTCGCTACGCTGCCCGGAGAACGAGGAGGCCACGTGCGCATCGACTTCCACCGCTCCGAGCGGGCCACCCTCGGGGTGGAGATGGAGTTCGCACTCGTCGACCGGGCGACAGGCGTGCTCGCGAGCGTCGGATCCGACATTCTCCGCGAGATCGGCGCCGGCCATCCGGGGGGCGAGCACCCGAAGGCCAAGCACGAGCTCTTCGAGTGCACGATCGAGGTCATCACCGGCATCACGTCCACGCCGGCCGAGGCCCATGCCGACATCAGCACCACGCTCCGCGAGATCGCGGACGCGGCGGCCCGGCGCGGCCTCGCGCTGATCTGCGTCGGGACGCACCCGTTCTCGCAGTGGCGCGACCAGATCGTGAGCCCGAAAGCGCGGTACATCGAGTTGGTCGAGCAGATGCAGTGGACCGCCCAGCGCCTGCAGATCTTCGGTGTCCACTACCACGTGGGCGTCCGCTCCGGCGAGAAGGCCGTGGCCATCGCCAACGCGCTCACCACCTACCTCCCGCACCTGCTCGCGCTCTCGGCGTCGAGCCCGTACTGGCAGGGCCACGACACCGGCCTCGCCTCCTGCCGCACCAAGGTGTTCGAGGGGCTGCCGACCGCCGGGCTTCCCCACCGGCTGGCCGGCTGGGAGGACTTCGAGGCGTTCATGGAGACGCTCGTGAACGCGCAGGCGATCAAGTCGATCCGCGAGGTCTGGTGGGACATCCGCCCCCACCCCGACTTCGGGACCGTGGAGTTCCGGATGTGCGACGGGATCCCGACGATCCGCGAGGCCATGGCCCTCGCGGCCGTCGCGCAGAGCCTCGTCCACACGTTCGACGCGCGTCTCGACGCGGGCGCGCCGCTTCCCACCGTGCGCGAGTGGGTCGTACGCGAGAACAAGTGGCTCGCGACGCGCCACGGCATCGACGGTTCCCTCATCGTCGACGACCGCGGGTCGAGCCGGCCGACGATCGAGCTCGTGCGCGAGCTCGTCGCCGAGCTCGAACCCGCAGCCGAGTCGCTCGGTTGTCTCGACGAGCTCCACGACGTCGAACGGATCCTCGGAACCGGGCCGAGCTACGCGCGCCAGCGGCGTGTCGTCGACCGCGGCGGTTCGCCCGAGGACATCGTGCACCATCTGGTCCGTGAGCTCGAACACGACGAAGCGGAGCCGGCATGAGCGAGCGTCGGGAGGCGGGTATCCCGCCGAGCAGCGAGCGTGGCCTGCCGGCCCGGCGCCGCAGGCGCCAGGAGGCAAGAGGTTGAGTAAGCCCCTCGACACGTTCCTCGACGCCCACGGCGAGGAGCTGATCGCGTTCCGGCGCCATCTCCACGCCCACCCCGAGCGCAGCGGCGCCGAGCACGAGACCACGGAGCTCGTCGCCGCGAGACTCGACGTCGCCGGGCTGCCCCTTCGCGTGCTCGCGAGCGGGACGGGGCTGTTGTGCGACATCGTCGTCGGCGACGGTCACGGCCCGACGGTCGCTCTGCGCGCCGACATCGACGCGCTCGCCATGGACGACGAGAAGACCGTCCACTACCGGTCGCAGGTACCGGGCCTCGCGCACGCCTGCGGGCACGACGTCCACACGACCGTCGTCCTCGGGGCCGGGCTCGCGCTCGCGCGCCTCGCCGGCGACGACCCCGCCGGCTCGCGCGCGTCGGGGCGGATCCGCCTGATCTTCCAGCCCGCCGAGGAGACTGCGCCCGGCGGTGCGGTGGACGTCATCGCCGACGGCGGGCTCGCCGACGTCGACTGGATCTTCGGCCTGCACTGCGATCCGAAGCTCGACGTCGGGTACCTGGGCGTGCGCGCCGGGGCCATCACGTCGGCCTCCGACTTGCTCGAGGTTCGGTTGCACGGGCCCGGCGGGCACACGGCCCGACCGCACCGGACCGCCGACCTCGTCGCCGTCGCCGGTCGCATCGCCGCGGAGCTCCCGACCCGACTGCGCGAGCGTTGCTCGCCCGGCGAGCCCAACCTCGTGTTCGGCGCGATCCACGCAGGCGGCGCCGCCAACGTCATCCCGTCGCTGGCGGTGTTGCGGGGCACCTTGCGGGCGCCGGACCACGACACCTGGCGGGTCGCACCCGCGCTCGTCCAGGAGCTGCTCTCGGAGATGGCGACGCCGTTCGGCGCCACCGTGGAAGTGCACCACTCGCCCGGCGTTCCGCCCGTGGTGAACGACCCGGCCGCAACGGAGCTGCTCGCGACCACCGCCCGCCGCGTGCTCGGTGGCGACCAGGTGGTCCCCACCGAGCAGAGCGCAGGCGGCGACGACTTCTCGTGGTACCTCGACGCGGTCGCCGGCTCCTACGCGCGGCTCGGTGTGCACGACCCGTCGTCCGACGGACCCAAGCTCGACCTCCACGCGAGCACGTTCGACGTGGACGAGCGCGCCATCGGCGTCGGGATCCGTGTGCTCGTGGGCACCGCGCTCGCCGCGCTGGGGGCGACGCGCTGACCACCGTCTCACCGGCGTCAGCCGGGTTCGACCGGCGTCACTCGTAACGAGCCGCGACCTCGGCGAGCCGCTCGGCGGTGAGCTCGCAGATCACGTCGAAGGCCTCCGGTCGCATCCGGAGCGCCTCGACGGCGTGCACGAACGACTCGACACCGGGGCTCTCGCCGATACCGAGGCCGACGATCTTCGCGACCGCGTCGGCGAGGAACACGGCGTGCGCGATCGGCTCCGGCCACACGTCGGGCTCGTGGTGGTAGCAGATCCCGCGCACCATCGACTCGGGCAGCCCCCAGGTCTGCGTGATCAGACCCCCGAGCTCCGCGTGGTGCACACCGAGGAGCTCGCGCTCCGCTTCGATCCACTCACCGGTCCGGGCCTGGGCCTCGGTGAGCTGCCCGAGGAGGTCGGGGTCGAGGAACCGGCTCATCAGGAGCTTGCCGATGTCGTGGAGCAGCGCCGCGGACACCGTCTCGGGCGGGACGGCCACGCCGCAGTGCCGCGGCATCAGCTCGGCGGCCAGCGCCGACGCGACCGAGTGGCGCCACAGGTCGCCCTCGGCCAACCCGTACTCGGGCACGGCCCGGTGCATCTGGGCGCGGACGTTCGACGCCAACGCGACCGAGACGACCGTCCCCGTGCCGAGGCGGACCACCGCGTCGCGCACCGTCGTGATCGCACGGCTGCTCGCACTCCAGGAGGAGTTGGCCGTCTTCAGGAGGCGTCCGGTGATCGCCTGGTCGTACTCGACGATCTCGACGATCTCGGTGATCTGGACGTCGTCACGCGCCGCGAGCTGCGCGAGGCGCACGGAGCTCATCGGGAGCGGGTCCAGGCCCGACGCGGCCTGCGCGAGCGCGTCGAGATCGATCACTGGCAGCGTTCCGGCACGGCGCGCCCAGCGCCCAGCAAGGTCTTCACACCCGAATTCTCGGGCGCCCTCCGCCCGGACTTGAGCCCTCCCCCGGACCCCGTGGCGTATCTGAGGGCGCATAGCGCCCCTCAGATACGCCACGACCGACCCGCGACGGGCGGCAGCGGGCGGGCGCCGGTACCCTGACGGGTCGACCGTTTCGGGGAGCTCGGGGCGCCGGGCTGAGAGGGTGACCGCGATCCGTCACCGACCCGCTGAACCTGCACTGGGTAATGCCAGCGGAGGGAGGAACCATGGCCGTACCCACCGCGGTCGTGCTCGCCGGAGGAGATCCGGCAAGTCCGACACTTCGCTCGTTCCTGCCCGAACCGTCGGTCGTCGTCGCGGCCGACTCCGGGCTCGCCAACGCCGGGCCTCTCGGCCTGACCGTCGACGTCCTCGTGGGCGACCTCGACTCGGCCGACCCGGCGGCGGTCGCGCGCGCCGAACGGAGCGGCACGACAACCGTGCGCCACCCGGTCGACAAGGACCACACCGACCTCGAGCTCGCGCTCCTCGAGGCGTCGGCTCGGGGAGCGCGCAGGGTGGTCGTCGTGGGCGGGGCCGGTGGGCGCCTCGACCACCTCCTGGCCAACGCGCTGGTCCTGAGTGCGCCGGCGTTCGCACACCTCGCGATCGAGGCATACGTGGGCGACGCGCGGCTCGCCGTCGCGCGGCCGGGATTCCCGGTCGACCTCACGGGTGCGGTGGGCGATCTCTGCTCGCTGCTCGCCGTCGGCGGCCCGGCGCGCGGCGTGCGCACCATCGGTCTGCGTTTCGCGCTCGACGGCGCGGTGCTCGAACCCGGGTCCACTCGCGGGATCAGCAACGAGCTCGCGGCGCCGAGGGCGTCCGTGTCCCTGGAGCGCGGCACCGTGCTCGCCGTCCAGCCCGAGTTCGGGAGGAGCCGATGATCTGCCTCCCTCGGGCGCGCCGACTCTCGACGACCCTCACCGCGGTCGTCGCGGTCGCTGCGGCCACGGGCCTCGCGATCGCCGTGCCTTCGGCGGCGGCGTCGACCCGGCCCCGTCCGACGACACGACCGGTCACGATCACGTTGATGACGCACGACTCCTTTGCCGTGTCGAAGTCCGTGCTCCGGTCCTTCACCCGCGGGACCGGGATCACGGTGAAGCTCCTGCCCTCGGGGGACGCGGGGCAGGCGCTCAACAAGGCCATCCTCAGCAAGGGCCACCCGCTCGCCGACGCGTTCTTCGGCGTCGACAACACGCTGTTGTCGCGGGCGGTGCAGGCGGGCATCTTCGAGCACTACCGGTCCCCACGCCTCGCAACGGTTCGCCCCGAGCTGCGCGGCGGCACCGCCTCGGTGCTGACACCGGTGGACTTCGGCGACGTCTGCGTCAACTACGACCGCAAGTTCTTCGCGTCGAAGCACCTCGCGCCGCCGGCGACGCTCGCCGACCTCGCCCGGCCGCGGTACCGGGGGCTCCTGGTGGTCGAGAACCCGGCCACGTCGTCGCCGGGCCTCGCGTTCCTCCTCGCCACGGTGGCGAAGTACGGCACGCGGGGCTGGGAGGGTTACTGGAAGCAGCTCTTCGCGAACGACGTCGAGGCCGTCGACGGCTGGGAACAGGCGTACAACACCGAGTTCTCGGGCAGCGCGGGCAAGGGCCCGCGGCCGCTCGTGGTCTCGTACGCCTCGAGCCCGCCGGCCGAGGTCTATTTCGCGAAGCCACGACCGGCATCCGCGCCGACCGGCGTCGTGACCGCGAGCTGCTTCCGCCAGGTCGAGTACGCCGGGATCCTGCACGGCACGAAGCACCGTGCCGCCGCCGAGGCACTCGTCGACTTCCTCCTCTCGAGGCAGTTCCAGGAGGACGTGCCGTTGCAGATGTTCGTCTACCCGGCACGTGGGGACGCCGCGCTGCCGGACGTGTTCGTGAAGTTCTCGTCGATCGCGAAGCAACCACTGCGGCTCGACCCCGCGACGATCGCCCGCAACCGCGACCGGTGGGTCGAGCAGTGGACGGCGCGCTACCGCGGGTGACGTCGACCTCGACCCGGTTGTGGCGACGGCTGCTGCCGCTCGTCGTGCCCGTGGGCTTCTTCGTGGTCTTCTTCGCGTACCCGCTCGCCACGATCCTCGGACGCAGCCTGGTCGTCGACGGCCACGTCGACACCGGTGCGTTCGCGGACGTCCTCGGCGACGCGTACTACCGGCACGTCGCCTGGTTCACACTCTGGCAGGCGACGTTGTCGACCGCGCTCACCCTCGTGATCGGCCTGCCGGCCGCGTTCGCCGTCGCCCGCTTCGACTTCCCGGGCAAACGGCTGCTGCGCGCCGTGGTGACCGTGCCGTTCGTCCTGCCGACGATCGTCGTGGCCTCCGCCTTCCTCGCCTTGCTCGGACCGAACGGGCCGCTCGGTGCGCTGGGAATCGACCACGGGCTCGTCCCGATCCTGCTCGCCCACGTCTTCTTCAACCTGGCCATCGTCGTGCGTGTGGTCGGCGGCACCTGGGCGCGCCTGGACCGGCGCCCCTCCGAGGCGGCACGCGTCCTCGGGGCGGGGCCGTTCCGTGCGTTCACCTCGGTGACGCTCCCGGCGCTACGCCCCGCGATCACCGCGGCCGCGTCGATCGTGTTCCTGTTCACGTTCACGTCGTTCGGCGTCGTGCTGTTCCTCGGCGGTCCGGCCACGACCACGTTGGAGGTCGAGATCTACCGTCGCACCTCTCAGCTCCTCGACCTGCGAACCGCGGCGGTGCTCTCGATCGTGCAGCTCCTCGCGGTGACCGTCGCGGTCCTCTGGTTCGGCCGCGCCGATCGCCGGCTCCCACCGGCCCGGCTCCGCGCCGAACGCGAGCTCGCCCGCCGGCCGCGGGACGCTCGCACGCGCCTCGTGCTGGTCGCGATCCTCGTCCCGTTCGTGACGTTCCTCGCCGCCCCTCTCGTCGTGCTCGTGGCGAGATCGCTGTCGACCGCCGACGGGATCGGCTTCGACTCCTACCGGGCGCTCGGCACGGTGCACGCAGGCAGCAGCGCCTTCCCCGCCCCCACGACGGCCATCCGCAACTCACTCGTGATCGCCTCGATCACCACGGTCCTCGCGCTCGCCGTCGGCGGGATCGCCGCGCTCGCGGTGACCCGCCGCGAGGCCGGGCACGTGGAGCGCACCGTCGACCGGACGCTCATGCTTCCCCTCGGCGCATCCGCGGTGACCATCGGCTTCGGCTTCCTGGTCGCGCTCGATCGTGGCGTCCTCGACCTCCGCACGTCGCCGTTGATCCTCCCGATCGCGCACGCGCTGATCGCCGTCCCGTTCGTGGTCCGGGTGGTGGCACCGACCGTCCGCGCCATCGACCCGCGGCTCCGCGAGGCGGCCGCCGTACTGGGCGCATCGCCGGCCCGTACCTGGCGCGCGATCGACCTACCGATCACGGCCCGTGCGTTCGGCGTGGCGGCGGGGTTCGCGTTCGCGATCTCGCTCGGCGAGTTCGGGGCGACGGCGTTCCTCGCCCGTCCCGACTTCCCCACCCTCCCCATCGTCATCCAACGCCTGCTCGGGTTGCCGGGGGCGTCGAACTTCGGGCAGGCGATGGCCGCGAGCACCATCCTGATGCTCCTGGCCGGCGGCGCCATCCTCGTCTTCGACCGCTTCCGCGTCGGCGAGGTCGGGACCTTCTGATGCTGGAGCTCGACGACGTGCGGGTGCACTACGGCGCCACGCTCGCCATCGACGGCATCGACCTCGCCGTCGAACCGGGCACGATCGTGTCGGTGCTCGGGCCGAGCGGCTCGGGCAAGAGCACCTTGCTGCGCGCGGTCGCGGGACTCGAGCCGCTCACGTCGGGCCGGGTCGCCTGGGACGGCGTCGACCTGCGAGACGTGCCGGTGCACCGGCGGGGATTCGGGCTGATGTTCCAGGACCACGCGCTGTTCCCGCACCGCGACGTCCTCGGCAACGTCGCGTTCGGTCTGCGGATGCGGGGCGACACCGACGTCGACACCCGATGCCGGGAGGTCCTCGCCATGACCGGGCTCGCCGGCTACGAGCACCGACGCGTCTTCGAGCTCTCGGGCGGTGAGCAACAACGCGTCGCGCTCGCCCGGGCGCTCGCGCCGCGCCCGAGGGTGTTGATGCTCGACGAACCGCTCGGCTCCCTCGATCGCGTCCTGCGCGAACGTCTCGTACGCGAGCTGCGCGCCTTGTTCCGCGATCTCGGCATCACCGTGCTCGCGGTCACCCACGACCACGAGGAGGCGTTCGCGCTGGCCGACCGGGTCCTCGTCCTGCGCGCCGGCCGCGTCGAGGACGACGGACCCGCCGAGCGGGTGTGGAACCACCCCCGCACCCCGTTCGCCGCGACGTTCCTCGGCTTCGACACGACGACCACGGCCGCCGTCGCGGCCGGGACCGCGGCGTCGGCCTGGGGGGATCTCCCCGCGCCCGGGATCCCCGACGGCCCGGCGCTCGTCGCCGCCCGGGCCACCGCCTTCTCCATCGCGGCCGACGGCCGGATCGAGGGCGCCGTCGCCGACCACGAGTTCCGCCGCGACCGCTTCCTCGTCCGGGTCGACACCGCGTCGGGCCCCCTCCGGGTGGCCGTCGGCGCCGGTGACGTCCCGCCGGTCGGCGCGCCCGTCCATCTGCGGCTCCACCCGGACGGAATGGTCCTGTTCCCCCTGCTCTGAGGCCGTCTCTGCACGGAATCTCCACGTCGCCGGGGGGACTCCTGCACCGAATGGTCCGTATCCTGAGGGTGTGGACACGGCCGTGGCGACCCGCACCATCGTCGTCGTCGAGGACGAGGCCTCGATCGCGAACGCCGTTGCGGCGCGCCTGCGCAGTGAGGGTTTCGACGTCGAGATCGCAGCCGACGGTCTCGCCGGAGTCGAGCTCTGCGATCGCGTCCGGCCCGACCTCGTCGTCCTCGACCTCATGCTTCCGGGCATCGACGGCCTCGAGGTGTGCCGGCGCGTCCAGCGCGAGCGCGCCGTGCCGGTCCTGATGCTCACGGCGCGGGACTCGGAGACCGACCTACTGGTCGGGCTCGCGGTCGGCGCCGACGACTACATGACGAAACCGTTCAGCGCGCGCGAGCTCGTCGCGCGCGTGCAGACCATCCTCCGTCGCGTCGACCGCGCGGCCGCGGCCGCCGCGACACCCGACCGGCCCGTTCGCGTCGGCGCGGTCGAGATCGACCCGACGACGCGGCGCGTCCGGCGCGACCACGACCTCGTCCACCTCACGCCCACCGAGTTCGACCTCCTGCTGTTCCTCGCCGCGCGTCCGGGTGCCGTCGCCACGCGAGAGCAGTTGCTCGCCGAGGTCTGGGGCTACCGCGACGGCGCGGGTGTCCGGACCGTCGACTCCCACGTGCGCGCGCTGCGGCGCAAGCTCGGGTCGTCGGTCGTGCGGACCGTGCACGGCGTGGGCTACGCGGTCGACGACGGGCTCGGAGGTGACGCGGCATGAGGAACCACGTCCGCCCCCTCGACCAGCTCCCGTCGCTCAAGATCAAGCTCGGTGCGGTCATCTTCGCCGCCGTCTCGGTGACCGTGATGGTGTTCTGGCTGGGGACCAAGATCGGGATCTGGCCGTCGGTGAGTGGCATCATCGCGGCGTCGCTCGCGCTGGTGATGGTGCGGTTCCTCGCCCGCGGCATGACCTCCCCGCTGCGCGACATGGTCGACGCGACGAACGCCATGGCGCGTGGCGACTACAGCAAGCGGGTCACCGCCACGTCCCACGACGAGGTGGGCCGGCTCGCGGTCGCGTTCAACAAGATGGCCGCCGAGCTCGCCGAGACGGACCGGGTCCGGCGCGACCTCGTCGCCAACGTCTCGCACGAGCTCCGCACCCCGATCACCGCCCTCCAGGTCGTGCTCGAGAACCTCGTCGACGGCGTCGAGCCGCCGGACCCCGAGACCCTGCGGACGATGCTCGCCCAGGTCGAACGGCTCGGGCGCCTCGTCACCCAGCTGCTCGACCTCTCGCGGCTCGAGTCGGGCACGCTGCCGCTCGAACGGTGCGCGTTCGACGTGGTGCCGATGCTCGAGCACGCCGTGCGCGAGTCGCAGTTGCACGCTCCCGACGTCGCCGTGGACGTGATCGTGGAGTCACCGGGCCTCGCGGCCGATGGTGACCCCGAGCGCGTCCACCAGGTCGTCGCCAACCTCCTCGAGAACGCCGTGCGCTACTCGCCGGCGGGCGGCACGATCGAGGTGCGGGCGGCCCGCACAAACGGGCACGTGCGCATCGAGGTGGCCGACGAGGGTCCCGGCATCCCCGACGACCAGGCGGAACGCGTCTTCGAGCGCTTCTACCGCGCCGACGCGGCTCGGAGCACGAGCGACGGCGGCGCCGGGCTGGGTCTCGCCATCGCCCGGTGGATCGTCGACCTGCACGGCGGCGACATCCATCCCGAATCGCGGCGGCCGCACGGCTGCCGGATGGTCGTCACGCTCCCCGGGGCGTCGTCGTGACCAAGCCGTGACCACCGACCCACCGAACGCAGAGAGGAACCACCCATGACGAGCACGCTGTCCTCGGTCGAGGAGGCACTCAAGCGGATCCGGCGCGGCGAGATGGTCCTCGTCGTCGACGACGAGGACCGCGAGAACGAGGGGGACCTCACCATGGCCGCCGAGTGGGTCACCCCCGAGGCGATCAACTTCATGCTGCGCTGGGCGCGGGGGCTGGTGTGCATGCCCTGCGAGACGAGCCGGCTGGCCGAGCTCGAGATCGGCCCCATGGTGCCGACCGGCCACGCGACCAACGACACCGCGTTCACCGTGTCGATCGACCACGTGAGCGTCGGCAGCGGCATCTCCGCGCACGATCGCGCCGAGACGATCAAGCGAGTGCTCGACCCGGCGTCACGTGCTCACGATTTCGACCGACCGGGCCATGTGTTCCCGCTGCGCGCCCGGCCGGGCGGTGTCCTGGAGCGGCGCGGCCATACCGAGGCCGCGGTGGACCTGGCGCGACTCGCCGGACTGTCGCCGATCGCGGTCATCTGCGAGGTCCTCCACGACGACGGTTCGGCGGCGCGCCTCCCGTATCTCGAGATGTTCGCGTCCGAGCACCGCATCGCCATGATCTCGGTCGAGCAGGTCGCGGCGCACCGCGACACGCTGGACGACGCCGGCGACGTCGACCTTCGCTCGCCCGCCCCGCTCCTCCTGTAACCCTCGCCTCACAAAAGGTAGCGATCGGTAACGAATACGTTACCGATCGCTACCTTTTGAAGTGGTCCTGGTGCGGTCAGCGGCTCTGGCCGGGATGGATGACGTGGGACGTACTGCCCGGGTAGAAGATGGTCTCGTGCCCGTTGTCGTCCCATCGCACCAGGTAGTGCTCGTCGCCGTCGGAGCTGCGCACCTCGAGGATCTGGCCCCGGCGCGTCGGCCCACCCAGATCGACGCTGTCCACCACGATCTCGTCTCCCACCTTCGCCTTCATCGTCGCAACCTCCTCGCCGTCATCATGGGTCGACGGGCCACACGCGGGCAAGGGACCGAGGTCCCTGCGGGTAGGGATCGCCCGCCGAGGGCGTGACCTTCGACCCTGGGCGCGGCACACCGACACGACAAAGGTTGGGTCGAGAGAAGGAGGCCGCCATGGTTCGCAGGACGGTGGTACGCGTGGGAGGTCTGGCAGTCGGCGTCGCCGGCGTGGTGCTGGCGACGAGCCGGAGCAGTCTGCCGGGCCGGGTCGTCGGACAGGCCGGCGCGGAGGTCCAACGCCGCGTTCGACACGTCCGTGGCCGCATGCGGGGGGTGCGGTACCAGTTCCGCGGCGGACACCCGGACGAGCACGTCTCCGACGACATCCTCGCCGACCGGATCCGTTCCGAGCTCGGACCGCTCGAGAAGCGCCTCGACGTTCCGCGCGTGCACGTGATGGTCGAGGACCGGGTCGCGTTGCTCCACGGCGAAGTCCCGACCATCGAGGACGCCGACACGATCGCCGAAGCCGTGCTCGACGTGTCGGGCGTCATGGCGGTCGAGTCCTATCTGCACGTCGGGCTGGCCAAAGGCGACACTCGACCATCGGAGGGGCACCAGGCCGAGGCCTCGCCCGCACTTCGGCGCCTGCTCGACGCCGCCGTCGCGGGCGGCGCGGCCGAACGGTCGTCGCTCGCAGCGGTGCGCTCCGTGCTCAGCGCCTTCGCCGACCGGCTTCCCGGCAACCAGGTCGACCACCTGCTCTCGCACCTCCCCGCCGACGTCGTCGCGCTCGCCGGTCCACCGCGGCGGCGGGGCCGGTCGGCATCACGGGTCCGTACCGTGCCCGAGCTCGTGGCGTCGGCGACGGCACGGGGCGGCGTCGACCCGGGCCACGCCACCGTCATCGCCGAATCGATCATCGGGGCGTTGCGCTCGCTGGTGCCCGAGGAGGCACGCGACGTCCGCGCCGTGCTCCCGAAGGAGCTCAAGGAGTTCTGGGACACGGCCGTCCCGAGCTGAGCGCGGGCCCCAGCGCGCCGCGGTCACACCACGCGTCAGCAGGTCACCAGTGCGTCAGCAGGTCACCAGGGCGTCAGCAGGCCACCAGGCCGTAGTGCCCGTCGTACCGGCGGTACAGCACCCGGCCCCGGCCGGTCGCCTCGTCGACGTAGAACACGAACGGGTCGTCGGTGAGATCGAGCAGTTCGACGGCCTCCGCGTCGGTGAGGTTCCCTGCCACGCGGTCGCCGTGGTGCACGGACGCGACACACGCCGTCAGGTCGGCGCGGGTCCCCGCGGGTTGCAGCAGTCCGAAGCTGCCGTCGCGGCGCCGGTAGACCACGCTGTCGACACCCGTGGCCAACTCCGAGAAGAGGAAGAAGTCGTGGGCCAGCAGCTCCATCTCGAAGGCCGCCTCGTCGACCGTCAGCTCGTCGAGCTCGAACGACTTCCGCCGGACGATCTCGCGCTCGTCGATGGGCCGCTCGTAGTACTGCGGCCGATGGGTGCGGGCGTCGCCGCGCCGCCACTCGTGCTCGCGACCGCCCCGGTGCCGAAGGCGTTTCGACTCCGCTCGCTCGGCCAGCATCAATAGCCGGCGACGCAACCGCGCCTCGAGCAGGTCGACGGCCTCGTGCATCGTCGGTGCGGAGACGTGCGCCCGCGCGAAACGCCCGTCGACGTCGAGCGTCGCCTCTGCGACCGCCCGCCGCTCACGGGCGGGATCCGCCTCCTGGGTCAACCGGACCGTCGCGTGCAACACGGGCCCCGCGGCCATGCGGAAGAGGTGTGAAACCTTGTCCTTCGCGTAGGCCAAGTCGTTGCGTTCGACCGGACCGTGCGTCGAGACCTGCAACGCCTGAAGTGGCTCCGTCCCGATCATCTCGGCTCCCCCTCGTGAACGACCGCTCACCGGCGGGGCGAACGGCGGATGCCATCCGTGAACGCGCTCCGCGCCACCCAGGGTCGATCGTGCAACGGCTCCAGGTCGGGTGCCTTGGGAACCCGCTCGGAAGTGGGACCCACGGTCCCGATCGTCCGGCCCCGCGCGCGGGCACGACAGTGCCGACACCACCCGCGATGGACGTCGACATCCGTTCCGCACTCCCGACAGACCTTCATGTCGGCCTCCTCGTCTCTTTCGATTGTCGGAGCGATGGGCCCGACGTCAAAGAGGCGGAAGTCCCGGGGGCGAGGGTCCCGTGGGGGCTTCGGCACGCCCACGACGGGGAACGGCGGGCGAGCGGGTCCTCGTCGCTCAGCGCACGAGCGAGAGCACCAGGCCTGTCTGGCCGAGGTGGTACGTGACGATGATGGCGACAGGAGCCCAGGAGAACGCGCGGACGAACCGGTTCCACCCGATCATCGCGTCGGAAGCCATGAACAGGAGCGCGCCCAGCGCGGCAACCGTGTCACCCCATGCGAGCGCGGACGCCACCATCGCCGCGATCACCGCGACGTACGCGAGCACCGGGCCGACGAGCCGCGCTTCGTCCCGGGCGCGCAGCGCGCGCACGTACTTCACCGCGAGGAAGGCCGCGACCACGACGACCGGAACGGTGGCGAGCGCCACCGACCCGGCCGACCCACCGTGTCGCGAGAACCCGCCGACGTAGGCAACGTGCGCCAGGAAGAACGATGCCAGGCCCGCGACGAACCAATCACTCGGCAACATGAGGAACACGTCGCCGGCAAGCGAGCAGACGAGCGCGACGGCGAACCACGCCCGCTGATCCGCGTGAGTCGGGTCGAGCGTGATGGCGACACCGATCAGCAGCAACAGGGTCGCCGGTTTGGCGACGTACTCGAGACCCGCCGCGCCACGGGCGACCGCGTACCAGTCGACGACCGCGGCCACCGCCGCGAGCGCCAGCAGGGTCCAGGCCGCCGAGGTCACGCCGTGTTTCTAGCCCAGCGTGCGCATCGTCGGGCAAGCGGGTCGGGCAGTAGGGTGCGCACGATGCCGAGGGCCGTGACGGCACGGAGGAGCGGACCATGGACTTCACCCCGAGTGCCCGCGCCGAGGATCTGCGGGGCCGCCTCGAGGACTTCGTGCGGCAGCACGCGCTGCCCGCCGAGACCGCCTACCACGAGCAGCTCCGGGCGTCGGGCGACTCCCACTCGCACCCGCCCGTCGTCGAGGAGCTGAAGGCCGAGGCACGCCGGCGCGGCCTGTGGAACCTCTTCCTCCCGCACGACCCGCGTGGCGCCGGACTGACCAACGCGGAGTACGCCCCGCTGTGCGAGCTCATGGGGTACGCGCCACTTGCCGCGGAGGCCACGAACTGCGCCGCGCCCGACACCGGCAACATGGAGATCCTCGCCATGTTCGGCACCCCGGCGCAGCAAGCCGACTGGCTCGACCCGCTGCTCGAAGGCGAGATCCGCTCGTGCTTCGCGATGACCGAGCCATGGGTCGCGAGCTCCGACGCGACCAACATCTCGAGCCGTATCGAACGCGACGGCGACCACTACGTCGTCAACGCGCACAAGTGGTGGACGACCGGTGCCGCGTCACCGCGCTGCAAGATCGCCATCGTCATGGGCGTGTCGAACCCCGACGCCGATCCGTACCACCGGCACTCGATGATCCTCGTTCCGATGGACACACCGGGCGCGCGCGTCGTGCGCACGCTCCCCGTGTTCGGGCACGACGAGGGCGGCGGGCACTGCGAGACCCTGTTCGAGGACGTACGCGTCCCGGCCGCGAACATGCTCGGCAACGAGGGCGACGGCTTCGCGATCGCGCAGGCCCGCCTCGGTCCCGGACGCATCCACCATTGCATGCGCGCGATCGGGCTCGCCGAACGGGCCCTCGAACTGATGTGCCAGCGTTCGCAGCTGCGGGTCGCGTTCGGCAGACCGCTGGCCGATCAGGGCGTCGTGCAGGACCGCATCGCGGAGTCACGCATGGAGATCGAGCAGGCGCGCCTGCTCACGATGAAGGCCGCGTGGCTCATGGACACGGTCGGGGCGAAGGGCGCCCGCTTCGAGATCTCGGCGATCAAGGTGGTGGCGGCCCGCGTCGCGACGACGGTCACCGACCGGGCGATCCAGCTCTTCGGCGGGGCCGGTCTCACCGGCGACTGGCCGCTGGCCGACATGTACACGCACGCCCGTACGCTCCACCTCGTGGACGGCCCCGACGAAGTGCACAAGATGCAGATCGCCCGGCGGGAGCTCCGCAAGTACGAAGCGTGGCGGGCATGATGTGGCGCCGTCGCCCCGCGTCCCCTTCCCGTTTTGGCTGGTGAGCGGTCGGCAATTCCGACTGTCTGCTAGCCAAAACCGCTTACGCGAGCTCCTCGACGCTCAGATCGCCGTCCGCGTACCGCGCGCGCAGCACCTTCTTGTCGAACTTGCCGACGGAGGTCTTCGGGATCTCGTCCACGAACGTCCACCGCTCGGGCAGCTGCCACCGGGCGAGATCCCGGGCGAGGAACTCACGCAGCTCGTCGGCCGTGACGTCGGAGCCGGCCTTGCGCACCACGCACGCGAGCGGCCGTTCGCTCCACTTCGGGTCCGGCACGGCGATCACCGACGCCTCGGCCACGGCCGGGTGCGCCATCAAGAGGTTCTCGAGCTCGACCGACGAGATCCACTCGCCGCCGGACTTGATCACGTCCTTGGCCCGGTCGGTGATCTGTATGAAGCCGTTCGGGGTGACCGAGCCGACGTCGCCGGTACGCAGGTACCCGTCGCCGAACTTCTCGTGCGACGGGTCGAGGTAGTACGAGCCGGTGATCCAGGGGCCGCGGACCTCGATCTCGCCGACGGCGTCGCCGTCCCAGGGCTGCACGGTCCCGTCGTCCTCCACGATGCGCAGCTCCACGCCCGGGATGACCCGGCCCGTCTTCGAGCGCCAGTCCAAGTCCTCGGTCGTCCCCGGCTCGACGCCCTTCGGCGGGGAGGCCACCGCGGCGAGCGGCGACGTCTCGGTCATCCCCCACCCCTGGAGGATGCGGACGCCGTGACGCTCCTGGAACCGCTCCATCAACGAGCGCGGCACGGCCGCGCCGCCGCACATGACCAGCCGCAAGGAGGAGAAGTCGACCGGGTGGTCCTCGCCGTAGCGCAACACGTCGGACCAGATCGTCGGCACCGCGCCCGAGAGCGTCGGCCGCTCCAGCTCGATCAGCCGGCACAGCGGCTCCGCCTGGAGGAAGCGGTCCGGCATGACGAAGTCCGAACCGGCGAGCCAGGCGGCGTACGGCAGGCCCCACGCGTTGGCGTGGAACATCGGCACGATCGGCAGCACGCGATCCGACTCCACGAGCCCGACGACGTTGGCCGCGAGCACGGCCATCGAGTGCAGGAACGTCGAGCGATGCGAGTACACCACACCCTTCGGATTCCCCGTCGTGCCGCTCGTGTAGCACATCGCGGCCGCGGCCCGTTCGTCGATCTCCGGCCATTCGAAGCCCGGTGATTGCGCGGCGATTGCGTCTTCGTAGCGCATCACCCGTGCGGACGACCCGGCGGCGGCCTCGAGCGCGGACGTTTCCCCCGCACCCACGACGAGGTACGCCTCGACGGTCTTCAACTCGGACGCCACGCGGGCGAGCAGCGGCACCAACGTGTCGTCGACGATCACGATCCGGTCCTCGGCGTGGTTGACCACGTACGCCATCTGCTCCGCGAACAGACGGATGTTGACGGTGTGCATGACTGCGCCCATGCAGGGGATGGCGAGGTACGCCTCGAGGTGCTCCTGGTTGTTCCACTGGAACGTGCCGACCCGATCGCCCGGTCCGATGCCGAGGGCGACGAGGGCGGCGGCGAGCTGTTCGGCCCGGGTCGCGACCTCGGCGAAGGTGGCGCGGCGGCTCCCGTCGCCGGTGAAGGTCAGCACCCGGCTGTCCGCGAACACGCGGGCACCGTGGCGCAGGATCATCGGGATCGTGATCGGGAAGTCCTGCATCGTGCTCTCGAGCATCTCTGACCCCTCCTCGGTGCTCCGATCCCCCCGACCGGAACGACCCACGAACGGTGCCAGGCGGAGCGCCCGCAGGCAAGACCCATCCGGACCGCAGGTGGTGGCCCGCCGCGGGCCGGTCGGTGCGCTAGGGGCGTAGCGGTAGGTTTGGCGACGGGATGCCGCTACCACGCTCGTTCTCCCCATTCGGCCATCGCGCGTACGCGCTGCTCTGGACCGGGGCGTTCGTGTCGAACATCGGCACCTGGATGGAGTCCATCGCCGTCGGCATCCTGATCACCGAAGCGACGCACAGCTCGCTGTGGTTGAGCCTGGTGATGGCCGCCGGCTTCGTACCGACCGCGTTCCTCGGGCCCGTCGGCGGCGCGCTGGCCGACCGTCACGAGCGGCGCACGATCATCCTGACGACCACCGCGGTGCAGACGGTGTTCGCGGGCATGCTCACGTTCCTCGCGGTGATCGGCGACGCGCGGCCGGGGCTGGTGCTCGTCATCATGTTCGGCGCCGGGTGCGCCGCCGCGATCGGCTTCCCGACGTACATGTCGATCCTCCCCGACCTCGTACCCGTCGAGGATCTCCCGGCCGCCGTCGCGCTGTCGGCCGCGCAATGGAACCTCGGTCGCGTCATCGGCCCGGCACTCGCGGGGATCGTCATCGCCTTCGGCGGGTACGCGTGGGCGTTCGGGATCAACACCCTGAGCTTCTTCGCGGTAATCGCGGTCGTGGTCCCATTGGTGCTGCCGCCACCCGCGCCGCACGACGGCACGTCGATCAGGGAGTCGATGCGGGCCGGGTTCCGGTTCGCACGCCGAGAGCCGGGGATCCGAGCCGCGATCACGCTCATGGTCGTGAACTCGTTGCTGGCGGCACCCTTCATCGCTCTGGTGTCGAAGATGGCGCTCGACGTGCTCGGCGGCGGGACGGCCGGCGTCGCGGTGCTCGTCACGGCCCAAGGCGTCGGCGCCGTGCTCATGGCCTTCTCGCTCGGCAGCCTCGTACACCGGTTCGGTCTCCGCCGTGTGCTGCTGTTCGTGCTCGCCGTGTTGCCGATCGCGCTCGTCCTCTACGCGGCGGCACCGACGGTGCCCGCGAGCGCGCTCGCCATCTTCGCGGTCGGCTTCCTCTACCTCGGGGCGCTATCGAGCTTCACGACCGTCGCCCAGTTGCGCGCCCCCAGCCAGGTGCGGGGCCGGACCCTCAGCGTCTTCACGGTGATCCTCGGCACGATGTACCCGCTCGGGCTGATCGTCCAGGGCGCGATCGCGACGGTCACCGGCCTGCGGGTCACGACCGCGGGCGCCGGCGTGCTCATGGCCGTCGCGCTGGTCGGCATGCGCATCGCGTGGCCCCGGTTCGCCGACGCGCTCGACGAGCCGGTCGTGCACGCCCCCTGATCGCTGCCGTCACCTGATCGCAGGCGTGGCCTGATTGGTAGCGTCGCCTGATTGCCGGCGTCACCCGGCGGTCGACCGAGCAGGCGAGGTGCACACGATGGGAGCGATCGAACGGGAGCGGCGCGGCCACGTCGAGATCCTGCGCATCAACCGACCCGAAGCGCGCAATGCCGTCGACGGCCACGTCACGCAGGGCTTCGAGGCCGCGCTCGACCGGCTGGAGGAGGACCGCGACGTCTGGGCGATCGTCGTGACGGGAACGGGCGACGTGTTCTGCGCCGGTGCGGACCTCAAGAAGATCGCCGCCGGGGAGATGAACGACCTGTTCACCCGGCGGGGCGGATTCGGGGGGTTCACGAGCCGCGACATCGGGAAGCCGCTCATCGCCGCGGTCAACGGTTCCGCGCTGGCCGGGGGTTTCGAGATCGTCCTCACCTGCGACCTCGTGGTGGCGGCCGAGAACGCGGAGTTCGGCCTGCCCGAAGTCACCCGTGGCCTGTTCGCGGCCGCAGGCGGGCTCGTCCGGCTCCCGAAGATGCTGCCCCGCGCGGCGGCGATGGAGATCGGGATGGTCGGCCACCGCATCTCCGCCGCCCGCGCGCACGAGCTCGGGATCGTCAACCGGGTCGTCCCGAGGGAGCGCGTCCTCGACGAGGCGCTCGCCCTGGCCGACGCCGTCTGCGCGAACCCACCCACCGCGACGCGCGCGGCCCGGCACATGCTGCGCGAGGCCGTCGACCTCACTGAGGTCGACGCCTGGACCCGTTCCGGCGAGCTCGCCGTCGACGTGTTCGCATCCGAGGACTCGATCGAGGGCGCTCGCGCCTTCGCCGAGAAGCGCCCGCCTCGATGGACCAACCCCTGAGACACCGAACTGGTCCGCACCGCGGGCCCCTACGGGTACCGCCACACAGTCCAGTTCGTAAGAGGGGGGTTCCGGGCGAGTAGAACCGCGGGAGTGATCACTCCTACAATCGGGTCGTGGACGAGCGGCTGCGCATCGAGGAGCTGGCCCGGCGCAGCGACACGTCGGTCGACACGATCCGCTTCTACCAGAAGCGTCGCCTGCTCGAGCCCCCGGCGCGGGAGGGCCGGATCGGCTGGTACGGACCGGAACACGTCGAGCGTCTGGCGCGGATCCGCGACCTCCAGCAGCAGGGCTTCTCGCTCCGGGTGATCCACCGGGTGTTCGCGGGCGAGCTCGACGCCGCCGACGTCCCGCTGGCCGCCGCGGTCGCCGAGGCCCGCCACGACCTCCCGGCCCACGACCACCCGCTCACGCTCACCGAGCTCGCCGACCGGTCGGGAGCTCCCGCTCCGTTGCTCGAGGCCGTCGTGGCGCAGGGGCTCCTGCCGGCCCGGCCCGTCGACGGCGAGGCGCGGTACACGGCGGCCGACGCGGAGCTCGTGGCCGCGGGGTTGCGACTCCTCGAGGTCGGGCTGCCGCTCCCGGAGCTCCTCGCGCTGGCCCGGCGCCATCACGACACGACCGTCGACATCGCACGCGACGCCGTCGAGATGTTCGACGAACACGTTCGCCGGCCACTCCGATCGTCCGACGCGACCGACGACGAGAAGGCGCGCCGGCTCGTCGACGCGTTCGACCGCCTACTCCCGGCCGTCACGGCAATCGTGGCCAACCACTTCCGGCGCGTGCTCCTCGAGGTCGCGCAGGAGCACCTCGAGGCCAACGACGTCACGGAACGGCTGCGCGAGGTCGCGCGATGAAGACGGCCGAGCTGCCGGCCGGCGCGGCGAAGGCCCCCGCGGTCGAAGCGATGTTCGACCGCATCTCCGGCCGCTACGATCGCATGAACCGCGTCATCTCGCTGGGCCAGGACCGGCGGTGGCGCCGCCACGCGATCGACGCGCTCGGCCTCCCCGGCAGCGCCACCGTGCTCGACCTCGCGTGCGGCACGGGCGACCTCTGCAACGACGCGACCGCCCGCGGCTACCGGCCCGTCGGGGTCGACTTCTCGGCCGGCATGCTCGCGAGCGCGCGTACGACCGCACCGCTCGTCCGCGGCGACGCCACCAACCTGCCCGTCCCCGACGCGTCGGTCGACGGCGTCGTCTGCGGTTTCGCGCTGCGCAACTTCGCGGACCTCGTCGCGTTCTTCGCCGAGTGCGCACGCGTGCTACGCCCCGGTGGGCGGCTCGCCTCGCTCGACGCGGCTGTGCCCGAACGGGCGCTCATGCGTGCCGGCCACCACGTCTGGTTCCGGTGGACCGTCCCCGCGCTCGGGCGGGTGCTCGCCCACGACCGCGAGGCCTACGCGTACCTTCCGGCGTCGACCGCGTACCTCCCCTCTCCCCGCGAACTCGTCGCCCTCGTCGAGCGCGCGGGGTTCGCGGACGTCGTGCGCACCACCTTCACGGGCGGGGCCGTGCAACTCCTGACGGGGACCCGGCGATGACGGTCGCGGAACCCGTCGGCGTCCCGGGGCTCGTCGCCCGGACACGCTTCGCCGCCGACGACCGGCCGGTGCTCGATCACCTCGGCGCACGTGGCCACGCGTGGATCCGCGATGGCGTCGGATTCGTCACCGCCGGCGTGGCCGCCGTCGTGCCGGCCACCGACGCCACCCGTTTCCTGCGCTCGGTCCGCGCCGACGATCCCGTCCGCCGGCCCGGCACCGGCCCCATCGCGGTCGGCGCGCTGCCGTTCGCCGATCCGTCGCGTGCGTCGCTCGTCGTCCCCGCTCGCGTCGTCGGCATCGCGGCCGACGGCACCCGTTGGGCCACCGAGATCACCGGTGCGGCAACGGCGACGGTGCCCGCACCCGACGGACCCGTACGCGAACCCGCCGCGCCGGTTCCCGCGGAGGCGTTCGTCGTCGCCGATCGCGAGTCGTGGGAGGCGAAGGTACGCGTCGCGCTCGAGCGCATTCGCCGAGGCGAGCTGAGCAAGCTCGTACTCGCGCGTCAGGTCGTCGTCGACGCGACCCGGACCTTCGACGCCCCCGCTCTGCTCGCCAAGCTCGCGGCCACCCAGCCCGGCTGTTTCGTGTACGCCGCGCCTCGGTTCGTCGGCGCCAGCCCCGAGCTCCTCGTGGCGCGGAACGGCGCACGGGTCTGGTCGCGTCCGATGGCCGGCACCGTTGCCCGCGGGGTCGACGGCGCGGCCGACGCGGTCGCGCTCACCGAGCTCGCGGCGTCGGCGAAGGACGCCCTCGAGCACCGGCTCGTCGTCGACGACGTCGTCGGAGTCCTGGAGAAGCACTGCACGGACGTGACCGCATCGCCCGTTCCGGAGATCGCGCGGCTTCCCGACGTCGCGCACCTCGCGACGACCATCACGGCCCGGGTCGGCACCGACGACCACTCGGCGCTCGACCTCGCGCTCGCCCTGCACCCCACGCCCGCCGTGGGCGGATGTCCGACCGATGCCGCGCTCGCCGCACTCGCCGAGCTCGAGGGCTTCGACCGAGGTCGGTACGCGGGCCCGGTCGGGTGGGTGGACGCCACGGGCAACGGCGAGTGGGCGGTCGCGCTCCGCGGTGCCGAGGTCGAGGGCGGCCGGGCGATCGTGCGCGCCGGCGCCGGCATCGTCGAGGGCTCCGACCCGGGCGCCGAGTGGCGGGAGACCGAGGCGAAGCTCGCCACCGTGCTCGGGGTCCTCACCGGCTGAGCGCTCCGCCGAGGCGTATCGTGCCCACATGCGGATCCTCGTGGTGGGTGCCGGCGGTGTCGGGCGGGCGATCGCGGCGATCGCCGCCCATCGCGACTTCTTCGAGCACCTCGTCGTGGCGGACGTCGACGACGTGCGGGCTCGCCGCGCCGCGGAGTCCGCGAACAGTCCCAAGATCACCGCGGAGTGCGTCGACGCGTCGAACGCGAGCGAGCTCGTGGAGCTGGCGCGGGGACAGCGGGTCGACGTCATCGTCAACGCGTGTGATCCACGGCTCAACCCGCCCATCTTCGACGCCGCGTTCGGAGCCGGGTGCACGTACCTCGACCTCGCGATGACGTTGTCCAGCCCGCACCGAGTCCTCCCCCACGAGGCGTGCGGCGTGAAGCTCGGCGATCTCCAGTTCGCCCAGGACGCCCAGTGGCGCGCAGCCGGGCTCCTCGCACTGTGCGGCGTCGGCGTGGAGCCGGGGCTGTCCGACGTCTTCGCTCGCTACGCGGCCGACCACCTGTTCGAGAGCATCGACGAGATCGGTGTGCGCGACGGGGCCAACCTCTCGGTCGACGGCTTCGACTTCGCGCCCACCTTCTCGATCTGGACGACGATCGAGGAGTGCCTCAACCCGCCGGTGGTCTGGGAACGCGACCGCGGCTGGTTCACCACACCACCGTTCTCCGAACCGGAGACGTTCCACTTCCCCGCAGGCATCGGCGACGTCGAGTGCGTGAACGTCGAGCACGAGGAGGTGCTGCTCATCCCGCGGTGGGTCGAGTGCAACCGGGTGACGTTCAAGTACGGGCTCGGCGACGAGTTCATCGAGGTGCTCAAGACCCTGCACAAGCTGGGCCTCGACCGGACCGACACGGTGCGGGTCGGGAACGCCGAGGTCTCGCCGCGTGACGTCGTCGCCGCCGTGCTGCCCAACCCCGCCGACCTCGGCAGCCGCATGCACGGCCTGACGTGCGCGGGCACCTGGGTGCGTGGCACCGGCGCCGACGGCAACCCGCGGGAGCTGTACCTGCACCATGTCGTGGACAACGACGAGGTGATGGGCCGGTACGGATCGCAGGCGGTCGTGTGGCAGACGGCGATCAACCCGGTCGTCGCGCTCGAGCTGCTCAGCGACGGAGCGTGGGCGGGCGCCGGTGTCGTCGGGCCCGAGGCGTTCGACGCCGTGCCCTTCCTCGACCTCCTCGCGGACTACGGGTCCCCCCACGCACTCGACGAGCGCGTGCCCTCGTAGCGATCGAGCGATCAGTCGAGCGCGCGCGCCACGACCTTCCACACCTCGCGGTGACGGGCGACGTTCTCGGCCCGATGGGTCGGGACGACGACGACGTGCACGCCACCCGCGGCGATCGACTCCCCGAGGGCCACGACGAGGTCGGTCGCCTTCTCGACCCGTGATGCCGGTACCTTGTAGGCGTCGCACAGCGCCACGAGGTCGAGCCCGTGCGGTGTGCCGAACAGCTGCTCGAAGCGCTCGGGGCGGTCGGCCTGCGGCAGGAACGAGAAGATGCCACCGCCGTCGTTGTCGACCACCACGAGGGTGGCGTCGATCCCCCGCTCGGTCGCGCCGAGCAGCCCGTTCGAGTCGTGCAGGAAGCACAGGTCCCCGAGCAGCCCGACGACCGGACCGTCACCGGTCGCGGGCGAGCTCGCGCCGGCAGCCGCCCCGAGGACGGTCGACACGAAGCCGTCGATGCCGTTGGCGCCGCGGTTCGCGAGGAACCGCACCCCGTCGCGCGGTGCTGCAAAGGACTCGACGTCGCGCACCGGCATGCTCGACGCGACCGCGAGCGTCGCGCCGTCGGGCAGCGCCGCAACGACGTCTCGCGCGATGCGGCCCTCGAACGGGTCG
Organism: Acidimicrobiia bacterium; assembly: GCA_046331155.1. Classification (GTDB taxonomy): domain Bacteria; phylum Actinomycetota; class Acidimicrobiia; order IMCC26256; family CAWATG01; genus JAXLRK01. The sequence continues at coordinate 1,066,378 of JAXLRK010000001.1, read as the reverse complement.
GCCCACGTGTCGAGGAGCTGGTCGATCGCTTCGCGCGCGACGGCTTCGGCTTCGGTCCAGCCGTGCAACCACGGCGACTCCACCGGCGGCACGAGCTGGTTGGCGACCGCGGAGAGCAACAGCTCGGGATCCACGACCATGCGCTCGCTCACCGCCCGCTTCGGGTCGAGCGCGCCGGCGTCGGGATCGACGAGGAGCTGCGGTACCGAGAGGTCGAGCCACTCGGTGGCGACCTTGCTCGTGACCGACGCGCCGAGCCGCACCACGAGATCGGGCTGGGCGGCGTCGGCGAACCCCTCGGCCCGGAGCAGCGCCTCGTAGGTGGACACCGCGTGGTCGCCCGTCCGGAGCCCCGACAACGGGTCGGCCAGGATGGGCCAGCCGGCCGCGTGGGCGAACCGCCGCGCCGTCTCGGGCGTGACGCCGGCACCCCAGCCGGCCACGAGGAACCCGCGGGGGTTGGCGAGCACGTCGTCGGTGATGCGGTCGACCAGCGCGGGATCAGGGCTCGAGCGGCCATGCGTGACCGCGGTCCAGGGGCGCCCGTTCGGGCGCCCGGGCGCGTCGACGAGCGGCTCACCCGTCGGGACCAGGGGCTCGCGAAGCGGCAGGTTCACGTGCACGGGCCCGCGCGGCTGGCCGAGGGCCTCGCCGACGGCCCGCGACGCGATCGACCGCCAGTACTCGCCCACGCGAGGGCGATCGGTGGGCGTGGCCACGTCGACGAACCAGTTGACCGCGCTCCCGTAGAGCTGCAACTGGTCGATCGTCTGGGGCGCGCCGGTGTCGCGGAGCTCGGGCGGGCGGTCGGCCGTGCACACGATCAGCGGCACTCGACCGTGATGGGCCTCGACCACCGCCGGGTGGAAGTTCGTCGCTGCGGTGCCCGAGGTGCACAGCAGGACGACGGGACGGTCGGTTGCCTTCGCCAGCCCGAGCCCGAAGAACGACGCCGACCGCTCGTCGAGGTGCACGTGGGTTCGGATGCGGTCGTCCGCGGTGGCCGCGAGCGCCAACGGCGTGGACCGCGAGCCCGGCGCCAGGCACAGGTCGGCGATCCCGCAGCGCGCCCACTCGTCGACGAGCGTTCGGGCACAAGCGGTCGTGGCGTCGCGGCTCATAGGATCCCGGTATGCGGCTGATACTCGTGCACGGATTCACCCAGACCGCCAAGTCGTGGGCACCGGTGATGATGCGACTTCCCGAAGAGGTCGAGCCAACCGCGCTCGACATTCCCGTCGGCCTCGAGTTCGCCGCCACCGCGAGCGCGCTCGGCGACGCCGGCGGTGAGGGGATCTACGTGGGGTACTCGATGGGCGGGCGCCTCTGCCTCCGCCTGGCGCTCGACCGCCCCGACCTGGTGCGGGGTCTCGTGCTCGTGAGCACCTCGGCCGGCATCGACGACCCGGCCGAACGCCTCACCCGGTACGAGGCCGACTGCCAGCTCGCCAAGGAGATCGAGCGCGACGGGGTCGACGCGTTCCTGTTGCGCTGGCTCGCCCAGCCCCTGTTCGCCTCGCTCACCATCGAGGACTCCGATCTCGAGGATCGTCATCGCCACACGGCCGAGGAGCTGGCGTCGATGCTGCGCACGCTGAGCTCCGGGTTGCAGGAGCCGCTGTGGAACCGCCTCGGCGAGCTGTCGATGCCCGTGCTGATCGTGGCCGGCTCGCTCGACACGAAGTTCACCGGTCTGGCGCGCCGTTTCTACGACGCGATCCCCGACGCCGAGGTCGCCGTCGTGCAGGGCGCGGGCCACGCCGCGCACCTCGAACACCCCGACGCGATCGCCGAGCTGCTGGGAAGCTGGGCTCACGGCGCCACCTCGTAGCGGGCGAGCAGCTCGGGGTCGGGCACCGGCCGGCGAACGGCGAGCACGCCGTCGACGGGCCGCAGCGGGGCGCGCACGACGTCGCCCGCGATCCGGTCGAGCGTCGCCAGCCCGCACGCGAAGGGGAGCTCGGGCAGCGCCGCGGCCAACGCGAGCCCGGCGGACAGCCCCACGGACGTCTCGTACATCGACGTCACGACGGCCGGCACGCCGGCCGCGAGCGCGATCTCGAGCGCGGCGCGCACCCCGCCGAGCGGCTGCACCTTGAGCACCACCGCGTCGGCCGCGTCGAGCCGGCGGAGCTCACGCGCGTCGTCGACCGACCGGACGGACTCGTCGGCGGCGATCGGGACGCCGACCCGCCGTCGTACCCGAGCGAGATCCTCGATGGTGGCGACGGGCTGCTCCACGAGCTCGAGGCCGAATCGCCGGAGCCGCCCGACCATCTCGACCGCGGTGTCGACGTCCCACGCGCCGTTGGCGTCGACGCGGATGCCGACGCGCGGGCCGACGGTGTCTCGCACCTCGGCGACCAGGTCCAGATCCGCTGCCGTCCGCACCTTGACCTTGACGCAGGAGTAACCGAGCAGCGCGGACGGCTCGACGCGATCCGTCACGAGCGCGTTGACCGCCACCCGGTCCCGAACCGGCGGCGGGAACTCGACGGTGGCCGCCTCGTCCGCCGCCCGGCGGGCCCGGTCCGGGTCGCACGGGTAGCCCGGCAGCGGCGAGCACTCGCCCCAGCCGGCCGGACCGTCGATCAGCGTGACGGCCCGCTCGCCGATGCGGAGCCGATGCTCGTTCCCACGCCAACTCACGAGACCACGAGCCCGGTCGCGAGGGCGAGCGCGGTCAGGATCTCCAGGCGCGAGGTGGCGACGAGCGCGGCGACGAGCGACGGCGGGTCGCGACGGGTCCACACGACACGGACGGGCCGGACCGCGAGCGGCGCGGTCACGAGCCCGAGGAGCGCCCACGGGACGGACACGCCGATCGCGACGATCGCGAGGTACGACCCGGCGACGCACGCGGCGTACAGCCGCGCGGCTCGGTCGGCGCCGATGCGTACGGCGAGCGTCCGCTTACCGGTCTCGCGATCGGTCGGCACGTCGCGGATGTTGTTCGCGAGCAGGATCGCGCACGCGAGGAGGCCGACGACCAGCGACCCCCACCATCCTGCGGCGGGCACGTACGCGTGCTGGACGTACGCCGAGCCTGCGGTGGCGACGAAGCCGAAGAACACCAGCACGGAGACCTCGCCGAACCCGGAGTAGCCGTACGGCTTCGGCCCACCGGTGTAGAGGACCGCGGCCGCGATCGCGAGCGCACCGACGACCAGGAGCCGCAGATCCACCGCGACCGCCAGTGCGAGGCCGGTGATCGCCGCGACGCCGAACGAGATCGCCGCCGCGTTGCGCACCGCGGCGGGCGACTTGAGACCCGTTGCGGTGAGGCGCACCGGGCCCTTGCGCTCGCGGTCGGTGCCGCGCACGCCGTCGGAGTAGTCGTTCGCGTAGTTGACGCCCACCTGCATCGCGAGCGCGACGACGAGGGCCGCACCCGCCCGCCACCAGACCATCGACCCCGAGTCCTGGTACGCGGCGGCCGTCCCGACCACGACCGGCGCCAGCGCCGCCCCGAGCGTCCGCGGCCTTGCACCCGCGATCCACAACTTCACGCGCTACGCCCGATGTCTCGTGAAAGAGGCATCTGACCTTCCGGTCGCGCTCGCTCGGGCGCAGGGTACCTGCGCCCGCCCTGCGGGCCGCTCGCCGCTCCAGCCGACCATCGTCTCGGGAGTCGGTTGATGCCCGTTTCATCCATCCTCACGGGCGCTTGGGGAAGCGGTCGAACTCCGGGCGGCGCTTCTCGAGGTAGGCCCGTTTGCCCTCCTGGGCCTCCTCGCTCATGTAGTAGAGCAGCGTGGCGTCGCCGGCGAGCTGCTGGATGCCCGCGAGCCCGTCGTCGGCCGCGTTCATCCCCGCCTTGATCATCCGCAGCGCGAGCGGCGAGTGCTCGAGCATGCGCCGGCACCAGTCGACGGTCACCTCCTCGAGCTCGGGCAGGGGCACCACCGTGTTCACCAGCCCCATGTCGCGCGCCTCGTCGGCGTCGTACTGCTCGCAGAGGAACCAGATCTCGCGCGCCTTCTTCTGCCCGACGACGCGCGCGAGCAGGCCCGAGCCGTAACCGCCGTCGAACGAGCCGACCTTGGGACCGGTCTGGCCGAAGCGCGCGTTGTCGGCGGCGATCGACAGGTCGCACACCAGATGGAGGATGTGACCACCGCCGATCGCGTAGCCCGCGATCATCGCGACGACCGGCTTCGGGCACCGGCGGATCTGCACCTGGAGGTCGAGGACGTTGAGCCGGCCGATGCCGTCGTCGCCGACGTACCCGTCGTCGCCGCGGATCCGCTGGTCGCCACCCGAGCAGAACGCCTCCGGTCCCTCGCCGGTGAGGATCACCACTCCGACCTCGGGGTCGTCGCGAGCGAGTTCGAAGGCATCGCGCAGCTCGAAGAGCGTCCGCGGCCGGAAGGCGTTGTGGACCTCGGGCCGGTTGATCGTGATCTTGGCGATGCCCTCCGCCGTCTCGTAGCGGATGTCCGACCATTCCCGGTCGGAACCGGGCTTCCAATCGGCGCCCGGGCGGACGGTTCGGGTCTCTTCGAGGCGGGGCAGCTGCTTCACGGCGTCTCCTGGCATGCGGCCCACGGGCGGGACGGCGGCCGAACTGTGGGAGTGATCGCTCCTACGGTACCGTGGCGGTCGATGCCCGGACCAGCCGAAACCACCCTCCTGGCCGTCCGCCTCCGCCCCCGGCTCGCCGCACCCGCCATCACCCGGGCCTGGCAGGACGGCGAGGCGGTGCTGCCGCTCGACCCCGCCGCGCCCGCCGCCGAGACCGACCGGCTCCTGGCCCGACTGCGCCCCACGGAGCTGCTCGACGAGGGCGGCCGCCGGCCGCTCGAGGGTGGCGTGCCCGTGCCGGCCGGCACGGCCGCGGTCGTCGCGACGTCGGGGACCACCGGCGAGGCGCGCGGCGTGGAGCTCACGCGCGACGGCCTCGACGCGATGGGTCATGGCGTCTCGGAAGTGCTCGGGGTGACGCCCGACGACCGGTGGCTCGCGTGCCTGCCCTTCCATCACGTCGCCGGCCTGGCGATCCTCGCCCGCGCCATGGTCACCGGCAACCCGGTCACCGTGCACGACGGCTTCGACCTCGACGCCGTGGCGCGCTCCGCTCGTGACGACGGCACCACGATCGTCTCCCTCGTGCCGACCACCCTCCACCGGATGCTCGAGGCCGGGGCGCCGATCGAGGAGTTCCGGCGCATCGTCGTCGGCGGCGCGCCGACCCCATCAGCAGTACGCGCCCGGGCCGACGCACGCGGCGCGCGCGTCGTCGAGACGTACGGCCTGAGCGAGACCTGGGGCGGGTGTGTGCTCGACGGACGGCCGATCCGGGGACTCGACGTTCGTCTGGTCAAGGACGACGCCGAGGTGCTGTTGCGTGGCCCGATGGTGACGCGTGGGTACCGGCTGGCGCCCGACGACACCGCGGCCGCGTTCGCCGACGACGGCTGGTTCCGCACGGGCGACATCGGCGAGATCGGCGACGGCACGTTGACGATCGTCGACCGCAAGAAGGAGATGATCAAGAGCGGTGGCGTCAACGTGAGCCCGACCGAGGTCGAGCACGTGCTCGCCGAGCACCCGGCCATCCGCGACGTGTGCGTCGGAGGAGTCGCGGACGACGAGTGGGGTGAACGCGTCGTCGCCTACGTGGTGACCGCGGACCACCTCGCACCGCTCGGACTCGAGGAGCTCCGCTCGTTCGCGCGCGACCGGCTCGCCGCCCCGAAGCTGCCCCGCGAGCTCCGGTTCGTGGAGTCGATCCCCCGATCGCCCGGAGGGAAGATCCTCCGGCGCGAGCTGCGGTGAACGCCGTCAGTGCGTGACGACGCTCGGCAGCGTCTTGGCGTGCTCGATCCAGCCGGCCACGGATTTCTCCGACGGAACTTGCCGGACGAGCGACTTCGCCGCGTTCACCTCGGCCATCTTCGCCACGAGGTTCGCCGCATTCCGCTGCGCGAGCTCCGGCACCGTGTCCACGCCGGCCGCCTCGAGCAGGTCGGCGTATTCAGAGCCGACGCCCTTCACGCGGAAGAGATCGACGTGGTTGACCCATTCGAGGATGAGCTTGGCCGAGACCCCCGCTTTCGTCGCGAGCTCCTCACGTCCCTTCGACGACGCTCCGAGCTCCAGGAGCGCGTCGGTGGTCGCGACACCCGCGGCCCGAAGCTTCTCGGCGTAGGCCGGGCCGATCCCCTCGACTTCTTCGATCGCCGCCATGATCTCCACCTCCGCTCGGATCCAACTCGCGCCGCGAACGTAACAACCGGCGCGCTCGCCGTCCATGGTCAGGCGTCGCGCAACGACTCCTTCCACGTACGGAACCGGTCGTGCACCTCGCCGTCGGCACCGAGGCCCTCGCCGCGGCCGTCGGGCCACAGGCGAAACGTGTAGCGCACCGACAGGTTGTCGGCGTCGAAGGCCATGTACCGCGCGTCGGCCTTCGCGGCCGGGCCCGCGCGCCACAGCAGGAAGCGGCCGATGCGGCGCTTGTACGTGACGAGATGCACGCCGAAGTCCGCACCGAGCGCCAGCAGCTCCGGTGGAGCCTCGACCCAGCGCGTCGCCGGAATCAAGGAATCGCGCTGCGGCAGCGGTGGGAGGTCGCCGGTGTGGATGTCGTGCTCCACGGGCGGCCGGTCCTCGGCGGGCACGGGCATGCCGACATCCTCGCACTTGGACGGCGCGCCGCGACGAGCCCTAGCGTTCGGCGCCATGACCGACCTCGCGTTCCTCGACGCCACCGCGCAGGCGGAGCTGGTCCGTTCCGGCGGCGTGTCGCCCGGGGAGCTGGTCGGCGCCGCGATCGCCCGTATCGAGACGCTCGACCCGGAGCTCAACGCGGTCGTCCACCCGCTCTTCGACCGGGCCCGGGCGGCGAGCGCCAACCCGGCGGACGGCCCGTTCCGGGGCGTGCCGATGCTCGTCAAGGACCTCGACGGCTACCTCGCCGGCGCGCCGTGCCACCAGGGCAACCGGCTGCTCGAGGCGATCGACTGGCATCCCGACCGGTCGAGCTACCTGTTCGGGAAGTTCGAGCAGGCCGGCTTCGTCATCGTCGGCAAGACCAACACGCCCGAGTTCGGTCTCCAGCCCACCACCGAGCCGGTCGTGAAGGGCGCCACCCGCAACCCGTGGAGCACCGACCACAGCCCGGGCGGGTCGAGCGGCGGCAGTGCCGCCGCGGTCGCCTCCGGCATGGTGCCGGTCGCCCACGCGGGCGACGGTGGGGGCTCGATCCGCATCCCGGCGAGCGCGTGCGGGCTGTTCGGCCTCAAGCCGTCCCGGGGGCGGGTCTCGTTCGGGCCCGACGAGCACGAGGCCTGGGCCGGGCTGGTCAACCGCCACGTCCTCACCCGGTCGGTCCGTGACAGCGCGGCGCTCCTCGACGCCGTGCGCGGGTACATGCCCGGCGACCCGTACACGGCACCGGAACCCGAACGCGCCTACGTGCAGGAGGTGGGCGCCGAACCGGGCCGGCTTCGCGTCGGCCTGCGCGTGCACACGCCCTCGGGGGTCGCCGAGACCGACGTCGAGTGCGCCGCCGCGGCCGAGGACGCCGCCCGCTTGTTGCAGGACCTCGGGCACACCGTCGAGGTCACGTCCCCGGCCGCGCTCGACGATCCCGGCCTGCTCGACTGGTTCATGGTGATCCTCATGACCTCGCTGCTCGCCGACCTCGACGCGATCGGGCAGCGGGCCGGGCGGCCGGTGACCGCGGACGACGTCGAGCCGCTCACGTGGACGTACGCGGAGACCGGGCGAAGCATCACCGGCGTGCAGTACCTGGAATCGCTCGACGCGGCCCGGGCGTGGACGCGGCGCATGGCCTCGTGGTGGAGCGACGACCAATTCGACCTGCTCCTCACGCCCACCATGGCCGCGCCGCCCGCGCCACTCGGGTTCCTGGCCGATCGGGACAACCCGCTCGAGAGCGCCGGACGGGCCGTGTCGTACGCGGTGTACACGGCGCCGTTCAACGTGACGGGACAGCCGTCGATGTCGGTCCCGCTCTACTTCTCGACCAGCAACCTCCCGATCGGCGTGCAGCTGACCGCGGCCTACGGTCGCGAGGACGTCCTGTTCCGCGTGGCGGCCCAGCTCGAGCGCGCCCGCCCCTGGGCCGATCGCCGGCCCGTCGTCCACGCGTGACGACACGACGATGACGATCCGCGTCGCGGGCGGGCAGGGGTTCTACGGCGACACGCCGCGGTCCGTCGCCGGGTTGGTCGACGACGGCGTCGACTACCTGTGCCTCGAGGCCCTGGCCGAGCTGACGTTGGCGATCCTCCAGAAGGACCGCCAGCGCGACGAGACCCGCGGCTACACCAAGGACCTCCCCTTCTACCTCGGTGCCGCGCTCCCCGCGATCGCCGCCGGCCGCACCAAGGTGATCACCAACGCCGGCGGCATCAACCCGGCCGGCGCGGCCCGCGCCGCGATCGACACCGCGAGGCAACTCGGCGTGACCGGCATCAAGGTCGCGACCGTCCTCGGCGACGACCTCATGACGAGGCTCCCGGCGTTGCGTGAGGCCGGTGCCCCGCTCGCCCATCTCGACACCGGTGCGCCGCTCGACTCGATGCCGTCCGCGCCGCTCTTCGCCGCCGCGTACCTCGGGGCCCGGCCCATCGTCGACGCGCTCGCACAGGGGGCGGACGTCGTCGTCACCGGCCGCTGCGCGGACGCGGCCCTGTTCCTCGCCCCGCTGGTCCACGAGCACGGCTGGGCCTGGGACGACTGGGACCGCCTGGCCTCCGGGATGCTCGTCGGCCATCTGCTCGAGTGCTCGGGCCAGGTCGCCGGCGGCAACTTCAGCGGCGACGGGTGGTGGGAGCTCCCGCACCCGTGGGACCTCCCGTATCCCATCGCCGAGGTGGAGGCCGACGGAACCGCGGTCGTCACGAAACCCCGGGCGTCGGGGGGACGGGTGAGCGTCGACACCGTGCGCCACCAACTGCTGTACGAGGTGCACGACCCGACCCGCTACCTCGGCCCCGACGTCGTGAGCGACTTCACCGCCGCGAGGTTCGAGGACCTGGGCGACGACCGCGTGCGCGTGACGGACACCCGGGGCGCGCCCGCCACCGATTCCTACAAGGCGCTCTTCGCGTACCACGCCGGCTGGGCGGGGGAGGCACGGGTCGCGTTCTCGTGGCCCGACGCGTACGAGAAGGCACGGGTCACCGCGGCGCTCTTCGCGAAGCGGGTCGAGATGGCCGGCATCACGGTCGACGAGTGGTGCTTCGAGTACTGGGGCGTCGACGCACTGGGCGGCCCGACGGTACCCGACCGCGGCGCGGCCGAGCCCCCCGAGGTCGCGCTCCGGGCCGCATGGCGATGCTCGGACCGCGCCGCGGCGGCCGCGGTGCCGCGCGAGCTCGTGCCGCTCACGCTGTCGGCGGCACCGGCCGGCATGACCGGCATGGGTCGTGGGATGGGCGGCTCCACCAGCGAGCTGCTCGGCATCTGGCCGACGCTCGTCGACAAGTCGCTCGTCGACGCCGGGGTCACCGTCACGGTCGAGGAGGTCGCGTGAAGCTCCGCCTCCACGAGCTGTGCGCCTACCGCGCCGGCGACAAGGGCGACATCTCCAACGTCGCGCTGTTCGCGTACGACGACGAGGTCTACGACCTGCTCGCCCGTGAGGTGACGCCGGAACGGGTCAAGGCGCACTTCGCGACGATGGTGCGGGGCGCCGTCGTGCGCTACGAGGCACGAAACGTCCTGGCGCTCAACTTCGTGATGGACGGCGCGCTCGGCGGCGGTGGACCGTTGTCGCTTCGTTCGGACAACCTCGGCAAGACCCTCGGCGGCGCGCTCGTTCGCATGGAGATCGAGGTTCCCGACGAGCTCGCGGCGCGTCGGCGGCCCCGACCCGACGTCAGCTGGACTGACCAGATCCTGGACGGCCTCCCGCAGGCCCCTCGACCAGGCGAGCGAGCGCAGGCGAGCGAGCACGGAGTCCCGAACGTCGCGCAGGGCGGTCGCAGGCACCCTGCGGCCGAGTGAGGGCGACCGTCTGATTCAGCCGACGGTCATGAAGCCGGTTAGCGCCTCCACGTGCAGACGCACCTCGTCGACCACGGCGGCCAGGTTGTCCTCGCCGACGCCGAACTCCTGGAGCAGGGCCATCGGCACCTCGTCGGACTCCTGCGGCGAGTTCTCGACGAGGTGGGCGAGGAGGCTCGCGCCGGCGCAGACCCTGGTGAACATCGGCGTGTCGAGAACCGGCGTGCTGTGGTGGTCGCGGACGGCTCGCACGGCATCGATCGGGAAGCTCATCAGGTCGAGCGCCGCCGCGCCGACCTCGGCGTGCGACAGGCCGAACTCCTCGCGCTCGGCCTGCGTGAGCGTGATGCCCTCCTCGGCGACCCGTTGCACGACACCTTCGTAGCGGCGGCGAGCCCGCCGGAACACGAGCGCCGTCCCGAGGTTGAGCAGCAGCCCGGTGCTGAACGCGTCGCTGACGTCGAGGCCGACCCGGCCGGCAAGGGTCGACGCCGCTGCCGCGGTGGTGAGCGAGTGCGGCCAGAAGTCGTCCGGGACGGCGCGGCCCTTCTCGGCGAAGAGGTCGAAGATCGCCGAGGTGGCCAGGGCCCGGACGGTGGCGAGGCCGATCACGATCACGGCGCGCTGAGCCGAGGCGACCCGGCCGCGCATGCCGTAGTACGAGGAGTTCGCCAGCCTGATCATGCGGGTCGACAGGGCTGGGTCGGTCTCGACGAGGGCGCCGAGCATCGCGGCCGAGCTGTTCTCGTCGTCGAGCATCCACAGCAGCTGCATTCCGACGCCCGGGCGGACCGGGAGCTGGGTGAACTCCTCGATGAGCGCGTCGGTCTGCGCCTTGCCCGAGCCGGCGGAGTCGGTCTGTTCGATCATTCCTGCCTGTATCGGCGGCCGCGGCGGGCTGGTGTAGGCGTTTTTCGGCGATATCGGACCACGCGGCGTGGTCACGGAGCGGACCGGCCCGAGCCCGCACCACGGAACCGGCGCTTCAGGGCCAGGACCGGCTGCTCCAACCCGTAGAAGGAGGCGGTCGCGAACCCGAACGTCAGGGCGAACTTCACGACCACGCCCGGCCAGAAGGCCAGGCCCCACCGGTCGACCACGGTGAAGACCGGCCAGTGCCAGAGGTACAGGCCGTACGAGATCCGGCCGACCCAGCGGGCGGAACGGGCTGCGAGGGCCCGCGGGATCGGCGCGCCGGGCTCGAGCAGCACGTGCACGACGATCACGCCCACGGCGAGGCCCTCGAGGGCGAATCCACCCGCGAAGAGGAACGCGCTGCCCGTGCCGTCCAGCAGGACCCACAGCCCGACGACGAACACGGCCGAGGCCACGGCACCGGCACGGACCCTCGCAACGGCCGCGGTCGAACGCGGGAGATCGCCGAGGAAGGCCACGCACGCGATGGCACAACCGATCAGAAGGGACTGGGCGCGGGTGTCGGTCCCGAAGTAGGCGCGCTCGACGCGGTGATCGCCGAAGCCCGTCATCATCGGCATGAGCAACGCCGATGCGCACGCGATGCCCACGGTCGTCCACAGCAGTGAGCGCACCCGGCCCGACCACGAGAGGATGGCGACGACCGCCAGCGGCCACACCAGGTAGAACTGTTCCTCGATCGCGAGCGACCAGGTGTGCGCGAGATGGAAGGGGAACTGCGATCCCGTCGCCGCGAACCAGTTCGCCGAGTACAGGATCGTCGACGCGGCCTCCGGGTAGATCGCGTCGCGTACCGCACCGCGCTCGAGGAACACCGCGTAGCTGCCCACGACCGCGAGCACGAGCAGCAGCGCAGGTGTCAACCGCAAGAGGCGGCGCGCGTAGAAGTTGCGGAGGTTGATCCGGCCCCGGTCGTGCCATTCCTCGAGGAGCAGGCTCGTGATGAGGAAACCGGACAGCACGAAGAACGCGTCGACGCCGAGGAATCCACCGCTCATCCACGACAGCCCGACGTGGTAGGCCATGACGGCGAGCACGGAGACGCCGCGGATGCCGTCGAGCGCGGGCCGGTAGCCGAGCCGGAACCGCTCCACGGTCGGTCGAGGCTCGGTGGTCTCCACGCCTACCGCTCCTGGCGCCTTCGGCGCCGGGCCGCTGGGCCACGCTCGCTGCTCGGCAGGATACCCGCCTCCCGACGCTCACTCACGCGCCGGATGGTACCGACCGGCCCCCAAGAGGCAGCGACATGAACGCGAGACCACGAAGATCGCCACCTCTCGAGGCGGGGTACCGTTGCGCGGTGGGGCTCGACCGCTTCTCCCCGCCCGTCGCCGCCTGGTTCGAGACGTCGTTCCCCGCGCCGACCGACGCTCAGGCCGCGGGCTGGCCCCCGATCGCCCGCGGCGACCACACCCTCCTCCTGGCCCCGACCGGCTCCGGTAAGACGCTGGCGGCGTTCCTCTGGGCGATCGACCGGCTGATCACGCAACCGGTCCCGGCCAAGGCCGACCGCTGCCGCGTGCTGTACGTGTCGCCGCTCAAGGCCCTCGCGGTCGACGTGGAGAAGAACCTGCGCGCTCCGCTCACCGGTATCCGGCTGGCCGCGGACCGGCTCGGGCTCGACCCGGCCGGGCACGAACCGACCGTCGGGATGCGCACCGGCGACACGCCGTCGCGGGACCGCCAGCGGATGTTGCGCACCCCACCCGACATCCTCATCACGACCCCCGAGTCCCTCTACCTCATGCTCACCTCACAGGCGCGCGAGCTCCTCCGCTCCGTCGAATGCGTCGTCGTCGACGAGATCCACGCGGTGGCCGGCACGAAACGCGGCGCGCACCTCTCGCTCAGCCTCGAGCGGCTCGAAGCCATCACGCGCCGCCCACCGCAGCGCATCGGCCTGTCGGCCACCCAACGACCACTCGACGAGATCGCCCGGTTCCTGGGCGGGATGACCGCGGCGGGTCCACGACCGGTCACGATCGTCGACGCCGGCGCCCGCAAGCCCCTCGACCTCGACGTGGTCGTCCCCGTCGAGGACCTCGGCGAGCTCGGCACCCACGAACCGCCCACCGGCAGCGGGGCCGTACCCGGCGAAGCGCGGGCGAGCATCTGGCCCCACGTACACCCACGGATCCTCGAGCTCATCGAGTCCCACCGCACGACGCTGATCTTCGTCAACGCCCGCCGTCTCGCCGAACGCCTGGCCGCCCGACTCAACGAGCTGGCCGGCTGCGGCCCCGGCACCGGGAAGCCCGACCTCGTGCGCGCCCACCACGGGTCGCTGGCGCGCGAGCAGCGGCTGCAGATCGAGGACGACCTCAAGGTCGGCCGGTTGCGGGCGCTCGTCGCCACCAGCTCGCTCGAGCTCGGCATCGACATGGGCACGGTCGACCTCGTGATCCAGGTCGAGTCCCCCGGATCGGTCGCCCGCGGCCTTCAGCGCATCGGCCGCGCCGGCCATCACGTGGGCGAGCCCAGCCGCGGCACGATCTTCCCGAAGTACCGGGGCGACCTCGTCGAGGCCGCGGTCGTCACCGCACGGATGCGCGACGGGCTCGTCGAGGAGACCCGTTACCCGCGCAACCCGCTCGACGTGCTCGCACAACAGATCGTGGCCGCCTGCGCGGTCGACGAGTGGGCGGTCGACGACCTGCTGGCGCTCGTCCGCCGCAGCGCGAACTTCGCCGACCTCACCGACGACACCTTCAGCGCGGTCCTCGACCTCCTGTCCGGTCGGTACCCGTCGGACGACTTCGCCGAGTTGCGTCCGCGCGTCGTGTGGGACCGGGTGCACGGTCGCGTGCGCGCCCGCGAGGGCGCCCAGCGGATCGCCATCACCAACGGTGGCACCATCCCCGACCGCGGGCTGTTCGGCGTGTTCCTTCCCGACGGCACCCGCGTCGGCGAGCTCGACGAGGAGATGGTGTACGAGAGCCGACCCGGCGAGGCGTTCACGCTCGGCGCGTCGACGTGGCGCATCGACCAGATCACCCACGACCGCGTGATCGTCGTGCCCGCGCCCGGCGAACCGGCCCGGATGCCGTTCTGGCACGGCGACAAGCCCGGCCGGCCGCTCGAGCTCGGCCGTGCGCTCGGCGCGACCTTGCGCGAGCTGCGCCACGCTTCGCCCGTGCAGGCGCAGGCGCTTCTGCACGAACGAAGCTGCCTCGACGACCTCGCGGCGCGCAACGTGCTGTCGTACCTCGACGAGCAGGCCGCGGCCACCGGCGTCGTGCCCGACGACCGCACCATCGTCGTCGAACGGTTCCCGGACGAGATCGGCGACTGGCGGGTGTGCATCCTCTCGCCGTTCGGCTCCCGGGTGCACGCACCGTGGGCGCTGGCCATCGAAGCCCGGCTCGCGCAACGGTTCGACAGCGCGGTGCAGGTGCTGTGGAGCGACGACGGCATCGTGCTCCGCCTCCCGGAGTCCGTCGAGTCCATCCCCACCGACGACCTCGTGATCGAACCGGAGGACGTCGACGAGCTCGTGGTCGAACAGCTCCCGGCGACGGCACTCTTCGCGGCCCGGTTCCGCGAGGCCGCGGCCCGCGCCCTGCTCCTCCCCCGCCGCCGGCCGGGCCAGCGGACACCGCTCTGGCAGCAGCGCCAGCGCGCCGCGGACCTGCTCGAGGTCGCGGCGCGGTACCCGACGTTTCCGATCCTCCTCGAGACGACGCGTGAGTGCCTGCGTGACGTGTTCGACGTGCCCGCGCTGCGCGAGGTGATGACGGACCTTCGGGCGCGACGAATCCGCATGGTCCCGGTCGAGACCCGCACCGCGTCCCCGTTCGCGCAGTCGCTGCTGTTCGGCTGGATCGCGAACTACATGTACGAGGGTGACGCACCCCTCGCCGAGCGACGCGCAGCCGCGCTCTCGCTCGACCGCGACCTGCTGCGCGACCTGCTCGGTGCGGAGGAGCTGCGCGAGCTCATCGACCCGTCGGCGCTCGCGGACCTCGAGCTCGACCTCCAGCACCTCACGTCGTCACGCCGGGCCCGTCATGCCGACGACCTGCACGATCTCCTCCGCACGCTCGGCGACCTCTCCGATTCCGACCTCGCCGCCCGGTCCTGCGACCCGCCGGGCGACTGGATAGACGAGCTCGTCGCCGACCGCAGGGCGTTGCGGACCTCGATCGCGGGCGAGCGCCGCGTGATCGCGGTCGACGACGCGGCCCGCTACCGCGACGCGCTGGGCGTCGCGATCCCACCCGGACTCCCCTCGGTGTTCACCGACCCGGTCGACGCCCCGATGCGCGACCTGGTCGCCCGGTACGCGCGCACGCACGTCCCGTTCACGACCGACGAGCCGGCCCGTCGCTTCGGCGTCGAAGCAGACGTGGTCCGCCGGGTGCTGATCGACCTGGAGTCGGCCGGCCGCGTGGTCCAGGGCGAGTTCCGGCCCGGGGGAGCGGAACGGGAGTGGTGCGACCCCGAGGTGCTCCGCTCGTTGCGGCGGCGTTCGCTCGCCGCGCTCCGCCACGAGATCGAGCCCGTCGACCCGGCGACGTACGCTCGTTTCCTCCCCGCCTGGCAGGGCGTCGGCTCCGACCGTCGCGGGCCCGAAGGCCTGGTCGACGTGATCGGCCGGCTCGAAGGGATCCCTCTCCCGGCCTCGTCCCTCGAGGTCGACGTGCTCGCTTCGAGGCTCGCGCCGTATCGCAGCGCCGACCTCGACGCGCTCTGCGCGGGCGGTGAGGTCGTGTGGATCGGCGCCGGCGCCATCGGCGCGACCGACGGGCGCGTCGCCCTCGTCTTCCGCGACCGGGCCCGCCTCCTCGCGCCCGCACCGGTTCCGGCCGCCGACCCACCCTCCGGGCCGGTGGTCGACGCGATCCGCGAGCACCTCGCGGCGCGCGGCGCGTCGTTCTGGCTCGACCTCGTCGCGGCCACCGGACAGCACGACGACCGCGTCCTGCTCGACGCGCTCTGGGAGCTCGCCTGGTCCGGTGAGGTCACCAACGACTCGTTCGCGCCCGTGCGCGCCCGCCTCGCCGGCCGGCCACGCGCGCCGCGGGGCCGGCCGCGCCCGGGCCGGCTCACGCGCCTCGGACCCCCCGCAGGGCAAGGCCGGTGGTCGCTCGTGGCACCGCTGCGCGTCCCCGAGCCGGGCGACACCGAGCGCGCGCACGCCCGGGCCGTCCAGATGCTCGAGCGTCACGGCGTGGTGACCCGCGAAGCGGTACGCGCGGAAGCGACCCCCGGCGGGTTCGCCGGCGTGTACGGCGTGCTGCGCGCGCTCGAGGAGTCGGGGCGGGCGCGGCGCGGCTACTTCGTCGCCGGCCTCGGCGCCGCGCAGTTCGCACTGCCCGGTGCCGTCGACCGCTTGCGCGCCGAACGCGCACCCGAGCGCGAACACCCGTCGGTCCTCGTCCTCGCGGCCACGGACCCGGCCCAGCCCTACGGGTCCGCACTCGCCTGGCCGGAGTCGCCGGGGCGCCCGGCGCGGGCCGCGGGCGCGTCGGTGGTCATGGTCGACGGCGAGCTCGTCGCCTTCCTCGAACGCGGCGGGCGCACCCTCCTGACCTTCCCGTCGACCGTCGAGCCGGCCGCGTGGATCGATGCGCTGACCGGGCTCGTGAAGGACGGACGCATCCGCACGCTCGAGCTGCGCCACGTCGACGGTACGCCCGCCCGCGAGTCGCCCCTCGCCGAGCCGCTGCGTGCCGCCGGATTCCAGGATGTCCCACGCGGGCTGCGGTTCCGGCGCTGACCGGCGCGCCGCAGGTACCGCCGGCCGGGAACCGGCGAAGCCGTTTCGGTACGCTCCGAGGGTCGGTCGCGCGCCCGCGCGGCACGGGGAACGGGAGCGCACCATGGGATTCCTCGACAAGGTCAAGGACACCGCGAAGCAGGTGGGCGAGAAGGCCCAGCAGGTCGGTGAGGCCGGCAAGGACAAGTACGAGGCGCACAAGCTCGAAAAGGGGGCCGGCGAGCTGAAGCAGGAGCTCGGCGGCGTGGTCTACGCCCAGCGCACCGGTGCCGCGGGCGCGGACGCCGACGCCGAGGTGGCGCGCCTCGTCGGCGAGATCCAGGTGATCGAGGCCCAGCTCGCCGAGCTCGCGGCGTCGGAGGGTCCCGCCGGTGACCCCGCGGGCGACACCACCGCCGGTGAAGCCACCGCCGGTGAAGCCACCGCCGCGGACGCCGGCGACGCGTCGGCGGGCTGACCGGCTCGACGGCCTGCGGGCGCCGATGCGCCTGCCCGGCGGATCCCGCGCCGGGCTGCGGCGGCTACGGCGTCCCGATCCGGTCGGCGAGCCAGGAGTCCATCGCGGTCGTGGCCTCGCCGCCCACCCCGCTGGCGTGCGTGAGCAAGTCGCCGAGCGGTGCCAGTGGCGTGGCGTGCATCCACGCGAGCGAGTCGGTCGGGAGCTGCACGATCCCGTTGTCGGGGATGTTCGACGACGCGGGCAGGAACGGCAGCGGACGCCGGACGTTCCCGAGGATCGGGAGCCGTGCGAGCTCGGCGAAGGCCTCGGTCGTGCGGTTGTTCACGGTGCCGTCGTCGAGCGCGTAGGGAATGAGCACCGGGAGCCCCTTGGCGTGGAGCCGGTCGACGTAGTTGACCGCGTCGCCCTGGTCGATCACCTGTTGGGTCGCGGCCACGAGGAACGCGGCTTCACCGGCCGTCGCACTCTTCGGGATCACGCCCCGGAATCCGGTGCCGGTGGCGTTGAACCCGAAGTGCCAGAAGAGCGTGTCGGCGAGGTCGTTCGTGATGCCCGCCCCGGTCACCTGGAACATCGCGCCCTGGTACTGCGGCAGGAGGGACACGCCGGTCGAGCCGAGCACACCGCCGAGCGAGGTTCCCTCGTAGTAGATACGTGACGGGTCGAGGTCCGGCACGCCGTCGGCCGGCGCCGGGTTCCCGAACAGGACGGGCGTCTCGGTGTCGAGGTCGGCGAGCGAGGTCTCGACCGCTTTCACCACCGACGCCTGGTCGAGGCTCGACTGGCTGACCATCGCGAACAGCCTTCCGGCCTGCGCGGGCTTCGTGAGGTCGAACACGAAGCCGCCCTCGCGGGCGGCGCGGCTGCCGTGGTTGGGCTGGTCGATCGCGAGCGTCGCCGCACCGTGGCGCGCGTTCATGTTGTCGACGATGATCGACGTCTCCTTGAAGATGCCGATGCCGTGCCCGTACACGACGACGGGGGCACCCGACGCCGGGGCCTGCTTGGGGATCGTCAGCATGAAGTCGACCCATTCGGGGTGCCCGGTCGCGGTCGCCGACCGGTCCATCTCGCCGGCCGCGTCGCGGAAGTCGGTGACGAGCACCTGGCCGGTGACGACGCGGCTCACGTCCGGCCCGTACAGGAGGTTGGGTTGCACCGAGAGGTTGCGCACCGGATGGTCCTGGGCGAGGGCGGTCTGCATCTTGGCGGCGGTCGCCGCCGTGGCGTCGGCCTCGGTGCGGACCGTGAAGTCGGTGACCGAGACCAGGCTGTCGGAGCCGATGCCGTGGGCGTTGAGGAAGTCGACGGTCGGGCGCGAGCTCGCGCGCAGCAACGCGCGCATCCCGGGCGACGGCGTCTCCGGAGCGCCCGCGCTGTCCTGGAGCCAGGTGGTGACCGCGCCAACGAGATGGTGACCCCACGGGAACCGGCTGCGCGGGTACGCGCGCACGATCGTGCCACCGGCGCCGCGCAGACCGGCCTCGACGTCGACGAGCGCGCGGATCGGGACGCGGGCACCGGTGTCGAGGTCGTAGACGACGAACGCGTTGCCGCCGTCGACGGGCAGCGAACCGGCGCGGACGGGCTTGCCCAGCTCGAAGACGATCGGCCCCGCGGCGGAGAAGCCGTCGGACGCGTTGAAGACCGCCGACGCCCGCAGCGATGCGGGCAGCTCGGCGAGCACGGATCCCGACACGAGGCTGTCCGGCACGTTCAGGCGCAGCCCGGTCGCCGACGTCGCGTCGGGCCGGGTCCAGTGGTTGCTCGGGAACGGCAGCGCGCACGTGGTCTCGCCCACGGGGTTGCACTCGGGCGGGTAGACCCGCTCGCTCGACGGCAGCGGCACGTTCACCTGGGGTAGCGGCGGCTGCCACGCCTGCTCCGGGGCCGGCTTCGCCGCCGGGACGCAACCGGCCACGGCCGCGACGAGCGCGAACGCCATGAGGGCTCTGCGCATGGTTCCTCCCCTGTTGCCCGACATGGTCGTGCCCGCGACCAGGCTGACAATCCTACCCATTTCCGCGCTATCGGCCCAACCGCCCGATGCCCTTTCCTCGTTCTTTCGATGCTTTCCCCGGATTATTGGGGGATTCCCTCGAAAGAACGCAGCTGCTGTCGAACGCAGCTGCCGTCGAACGCAGCTGTTGTCGGGAGGCGTCAGCCGCCGGAGACGTCCTGGGGCCTCTTCTTGCCGGCCGAGATCCACGGCATCATCGACCGGAGCCTCTCGCCGACCCGCTCGATCGGGTGGGACATGCCCTCCTCGCGCAGCCGGTTGAAGTTCGGCCGCCCGGCCCGGTTCTCGGCGATCCACTCCTCGGCGAACTTCCCGGACTGGATCTCGTCGAGGATCTTCTTCATCTCGGTCTTCGTCGCGCTCGTGACGACGCGCGGGCCGCGGGTCATGTCGCCGTACTCGGCGGTGTCGGAGATCGAGTAGCGCATGTTCGAGATGCCGCCCTCGTAGATGAGGTCGACGATGAGCTTCACCTCGTGCAGCGTCTCGAAGTAGGCCGACTCGGGCTGGTAACCGGCCTCGACCAACGTCTCGAACCCGTTCTTGATCAGCTCGACGAGCCCGCCGCAGAGCACGACCTGCTCGCCGAACAGGTCGGTCTCGGTCTCCTCGCGGAAGTCCGTCTCGAGTACGCCGCCGCGCGTCGAGCCGATGCCCTTGGCGTACGCGAGTGCGGTCTGCTTCGCCTTGCCGGTCGCGTCGACGGCCACCGCGACGAGCGCCGGCACGCCGCCACCCTCCTCGTAGGTACGGCGCACGAGGTGGCCGGGGCCCTTGGGTGCGATCATCCACACGTCGACACCCTCGGGCGGCGTGATCTGCTCGAAGTGGATGTTGAAGCCGTGGGCGAACGCGAGCGAGTCGCCCGGCTGGAGGTTCTTCGCGATCTCGCTCTCGTAGACGCTCGCCTGCTCGGTGTCGGGCAGGAGGACCATCACGATGTCGGCTTCGGCGGTGGCGTCGGCCACCGAGAGCACCGGCAGCCCCGCTTCTTCCGCCTTCTGGCGCGACTTCGACCCTTCCCGCAGGCCGACGCGCACGTCGACGCCCGAGTCGCGCAGGTTCAGCGCGTGGGCGTGGCCCTGCGAGCCGTAGCCGAGGATCGCGACCTTCTTGCCCTGGAGCAGGCCGAGGTCGGCGTCGTCGTCGTAGTAGATGGTCGCGGGCATCGCGGTGCTCCTTGAGTCAGACCTCGACGACGCGCAAGCGGTCGCCGAAGGCTCGAAAATCGCGATCTTGGGTGTAGAGAGGAAGCCCGAGCGTCACGGCCGTTGCCGCTATCCAGGCACCCATGGCCTTCGGCTGGCGCCCGGATCGCCGAGCCGCGTGAACCAGGGCGGCAAAGGTACGGGCAATCTCGCTGTCGATGCCAAGCGGCTCGAACTCGTGCTCGAGCCGCGAAACCGTCTGGAGCCGGGCCGCACGGGCATCATCGTCGGGTGCTGCCAGCACGCCAAGCTGCAATTCGGCCAGCGTGACCACTGAAACGGCGCCGTCCTCGGGCAGCGCTCTCACGGACCGGCCCTGTTCCTGGGCGATGAAGACCGACGTGTCGAGGAGTCCGCTCTCGCTCATGCTCAGTCGATCGTCTGATCGAGGGCGTCTTCGATGTCCCGCATGAAGTTGGCGTCGAGCGGCGCCTCGCGGATGATCCGCTCGATCACGTCGCGCGGGACGAACGTCCGTCGCGAGGAGACTGGGCGCAGCTCGGCGACAGGCCTCCCGTCGACGGTGACCCGAAAGCTCCGGCCCGCCTCGACCTCGCGCAGCACGCGGCTCACGTGGTTGCGCAGCTCTCGTTGGGGGATGTCACGGAGGGGTTCCACAGCCGGATCGTAGCAGATTTGCTACGATCACTGGATCAGGGTCGCGAACGCGTCGGGGTCCTCGACGGACACCGCGAACCGAGTGCAGGACTTGCGCCACAGCACCCGCACCGTGACCGGCTTCGACAGCTCGAGCTCGACCACTCCCCGTCCTGTCCCGACGAAGCCGACGCCCTTGCGGCCGTAGATCCGGCCGCCGTACCCGTACCACCAGTGCCAGCCTCGCCGGCGGGCCGAGGCGATGGCGGCGAGCGGGATGTCGGCCCGGCAGGCCGGCCCCATCTGGGCCCGCAGCACGTCGCCGTCGACTTCGACCCAACACGCGGGTGCGATCATCCCGGCGAGCCACCCGAAGAGCCGCACCTCCGCGTTGCAGGTGATCGGGACCCTCATCTACCGCCTTCCTCGCGGTCGTCGTCCGAAAGTTCGACGTCCCAGCGGTCGAGGCAGTCGACGCAGCGGTAGCTGACGATCTCGCCGACCACCCAGCCGTCCTCGGCCGGCTTCGTCAACAGGTGGCACTCGCCCCCGCAGTCGACGCACGCGATCACCGCCGGCGGCCGGACCGACATCGGCTACGCGCTCTTGGGCTTCACCGAACGGAGCTTCGGGGCCTGGCGCTGGAGCTTCGGCAGCGCGATCCGGCCGGTGCGCTGCGACTCGACGATGCCGTAGGGACGGAGCAGGTCGAGCAGCGTGTCGAGCGTGTCGGGCGGACCGGTCACGGTGAGCGTGAGCGCGTCGAAGCCCACGTCGACGATCTTGGCGTCGAAGATCGCGGCCAGCTCGGTGACCTGCGAGCGGAACTCGGCCGTCGCCTTGACCGTCACGAGCATGAGCTCGCGCTCGATGCCCTCGCCCGGCGCGACCTCGGCGATCTTGATCACCGGGATCAGCTTGTTGAGCTGCTTCGTGACCTGCTCGAGCGGCGCGGACTCGGCGTCGACGACGATCGTCATGCGCGAGAACCGCTCGTCCTCCGTCGGGCTGACCGCCAGCGAGAAGATGTTGAAGCCGCGCCGGGAGAACAGCCCGGCGACGCGCGACAGCACGCCGAACTTGTTCTCCACCAGCACGCCGAAGATGTGATGCTGCGAAAATCCGTCGGTCATCGGTCTTGCCTCCTCAGTTCGAGCTCCGCTCCGGCCACCCGGCCTCCGGCCAGGCCTCCGCTTCGTCTCACCCTCCTCAGTTCGAGCTCCGCTCCGGCCACCCGGCCTCCGGCCAGGCCTCCGCTTCGTCTCACCGGCCGCCTTCGCCGAACTCGGGGCCCATGATCACGTCGTCGTTCGACGTGCCGGCCGCGACCATCGGGTACACCTTCTCCCGGTAGTCGGTCCGGAAGTCGACGACGACGGGCCGGTCGTCGATCTCGTTGGCCTTCTCGATCGTCGGCACGACGTCTTCGGGCGTCTCCACCCGGAACCCGACGCAGCCCATCGCCTCGGCCCACTTCACGTAGTCGGGCAGGTCGGGCGACAGGTACACCTCGCTGTAGCGCTCCTCGTAGAAGAGCTCCTGCCACTGGCGCACCATCCCGAGGTACGCGTTGTTGAGGATGGCGACCTTCACCGGGATGCGCTCGGCCGACGCCGTCACCAGCTCCTGCGCGGTCATCTGGAAGCAGCCGTCGCCGTCGATCGACCAGACCATCCGGTCGGGCATGCCGACCTTGGCGCCGATCGCGGCGGGCACCGAGAAGCCCATCGTGCCGAGACCACCCGAGTTCACGAACGTGTACGGGTGGTTGAACTTCCAGTACTGGCTCGTCCACATCTGGTGCTGGCCGACGCCCGCCGTGACGATCGTGTCGTCGGGCGTGTTGTCGCGCAGGCACTCGACGACGAACTGCGGCTTGAGCGGCCCGCCGTCCTGGCTCTGCTCGTATCGCAACGGGAAGTCGCGCCGCCACTGGTCGATCTGCGCGTCCCACGCGGACAGGTCCGGCTTCGCCTTCTTCCCCTGCTCGACCCTGACCGCCTTCACCAGCTCTTCGATCACGAGGCGGCAGTCGCCCACGATCGGCACGTCCGGGCGGCGGACCTTGCCGAGCTCGGCCGGGTCGATGTCGGCATGGATGATCTTGGCGTCGGGCGCGAACGCGCTGACCTTGCCGGTGACGCGGTCGTCGAACCGGGCGCCGAGGGTGATGAGCAAGTCCGCCTGCTGCATCGCGGTGATCGCGGTGTAGTTGCCGTGCATGCCGGGCATGCCGAGGCACAGCGGGTGGTCGTCGGGGAACGCGCCCCGCGCCATCAGCGTCGTCACGACGTGCGCGCCCGTGAGCTCGGCCAGCTGCCGCAACGTCTGCGCAGCGCGCGCCTTGAGGATGCCGCCGCCCGCGTAGATCACGGGCCGCTGCGACTCGTTGACGAGCCGCGCCGCCTCCTTGATCTGCTTCGGGTGCCCCTTCGAGTACGGCTTGTAGCCGGGAAGGTCCACGGACTCGGGCCAGTGCCAGTCCATCTGCTGGTTCGACACGTCCTTCGGCACGTCGACGAGCACGGGGCCGGGCCGGCCGGTCGTCGCGACGTGGAACGCCTCGCGGATCACGTCGGGGATGTCGTTGGCGTCCGTCACGAGCCAGTTGTGCTTCGTGACCGGCATGGTGATGCCGACGGTGTCCGCCTCCTGGAACGCGTCGGTCCCGATGACCGCGTACGGCACCTGCCCCGTGACGACGACGAGCGGGGTGGAGTCCATGTAGGCGTTGCACAGCGGGGTCACGATGTTCGTGGCCGCCGGACCGCTGGTGACCATGGCGACGCCGGGTCTGCCGGTGACGTGGGCGTACCCCTCGGCCATGTGGCCCGCGCCCTGCTCGTGGCGCACGAGGATGTGACGGATCGAGGACTCGATGAGCGGGTCGTAGACCGGGAGGATCGCGCCTCCCGGGAGGCCGAACATGACCTCCGTCCCCTCCATCTCGAGGCTCTTGATCAGGGCCTGGGCTCCGGTGAGTTTCATCGTGTTCGCTCCCAGTGGGGATGCTGCCGATCTCGGGACAGAAAAAACCCCTCGCTGCGGCGAGGGGCGGGAAGCGCACGGACGCGGCGGGGCGCCGTGCGCTAGGTAACTACGAGGATGGTGGTGCCGAGGGATTCGGTGGCCGTCTTCATGGTCCGTCCATTCTGGTGGATCTGCGAACCCGATGCAAACGCCCACCGGCGTCCGCAAGGGCCCGTCTCACTGATCGGCCACCGGGTCGTGGACCTTGAACCAGTTCGAGACCCACGGCAGCGAGAGCGCCAGGTTCTCCCGCCAGGCGGCGAACGTGTGGCCCTCCCCCCTCACCACGTTGAACGTGACCGGCACGGCCCGCTGCCTGAACAACGCCTGCGCCCGCCGCCCGGCCCGGATGGCATCGCGGTCACCGGCACCGGCGTCGAGGTAGACCCCGATCGGCGCCGGGATGGGGATCGTGGGCAAGTAGACAGACGGCGAGTTCTCGGCCCGGAGCTTCCGGCTGCCGCCCCACAAGCGGCCCGAATACGCGCTCTCGATCGGGTCGAGGGTGCCGGAGTGCGAGACGATCGCCGAGAACCGGTCCTGGTGCCGGAGCACGAGGTTCAGCGCGCAGTAGCCGCCCGTCGACAGGCCGCCGATCGCCCGTGCCCCGCGGTCCGTGACGGTCCGGTAGTGGGCATCGACCCAGTCGACGACGTCGCGCACGAGGTACGTCTGCACCTGCGGCCCGCTCACGATGTCCTGGCACTCCGTGTCGCGCGCGTACCCGCCGTTGACGTCGGGCATCACGATGATGAACGGCGCGACGGCGCCGGCGTCGATCAACGAGTCCATCGCCTGGTCCACGAACGCGCCGCGCAGCCAGTCCGCGGCGACACCGGGAGATCCGTGGAGGAGGTACAGCACCGGGAACCGGCGGCCGCGTCGCGCCGGGTCGAAGTACTGCTTCGGCAGGTACACGAATCCCGTACGTGCCGCCACCCCGCTCACCGATCCCGCGATCGACACCTGCTCGACGGCGCCGTGACGCGGCATCGGTAACGGTGTTGCGACACTGTTCCCCGGGCCGGCTCCTCCGACGCGCGACTCGAGGCGGGCGACGGACGCCGGCACCATGTCGCGCGACACCTGCCCGAACAGCGCCGCGAAGCTCGGGATGTACTCGAAGTGCCGGTTGACGCCGTCGAGCGCCGCGGCCGACGCCGACACCAGGGTGAGGACGACCGCCAGGGCGCGAACCACGGCCATCTGCCACCCGCTCCGGACCGAACGGCCGGCGCGGCGCGCCCGACGGCGGCGCCACTCGACGAGCGCGGTGCCCACGAGCACGGCGCACGGCACCGCGACGAGCAACGCGAAGAACCATGCCGAGAGCAGCACCGACCCCCGGACCGGGTCGCGCAGATGCGGTGCCGGCACGGACACGGCGCTACCGGCCGGAGCCGCTCCCGGTCAACGGGGCCGGCTCCCCCTCGGGTTCGTCCTCGGGGCCGGACGGGTGGTCGCTCGTCATGACCCTCGGGCCCCGGTCGAACGGGAGGAACGCCTCGGCCGACAGAGCGGCGATCGCGACCGGCGCGAGGTCGCCCGGCGATTCGTACGCGAGGTATCGCGGCACCCAGCGGGGATGGAACTTGGCGTTGAACGTGAGCAGCGTCTCGATCTGGAAGTACGGGTTCACGCGCCGGATGAACCACGCCTCGACGGACTGGAGCATCGAGCGGTCGGCTCCTTCCTCGATCAGGCCCTTGAACGCGGCGAAGTTCAGCGACACCGAGTCGAGGCCGTGCTCCTTCGCCCAGAGCACGGCCTCCACGATCATGCGTTCGTTCACGCCGTTCGGCCCGATGGCGTCGCGCCGCATCGCGTCGAGCGAGAGGCCACGACCGGCCCGGCAGGGCACGTACCGCTGGAACGCCATCGGCGCGCCCTCGGCGTCGCGGGCGACGACCACGACGCAGTCCGCGTCGCGCCCCGAGAGCAACTCGTCGAGCGCCATCGAGAACCCGCGCTCGGGAGCACCCGCACGGTGGCGGTCGGAGATCCCGATCAACGCCCGCCGGAGGGTCGGCTCGAGCTCCCCCTCACGATGGATCTCGGTGGTGATGTGGAAGTTCTTCGTCCGGTTGTACGCCTGACGGACAGGCCGCATCGCGCGTCCCTCGAGCGTGAACCCGGCCACGTCGATGAGGGCCTCGTCGCCGAGGTAGTGGGTCCGCAGGCCGGCGTGCTCGTACAAGCCGAGCCGGTCACCCCGGACCCCGAGCACGCCGACACGCCAGCCCCACTTCTGGCACAGCGCGATGAAGCGGTCGAGCGCGTCGGGAAAGGACTCCGGCTCGCCGACCGGGTCGCCCGACGCGAGGCCGACGCCGTTGACGTAGCGGTACGCGACGGCAGCGGTGCCGTCCTCCGAGAACACGTACTGCTTGTCGTGGCGCAAGGCGAACGGGTCGAGCGAGTCGCCGTCGGCGCGGTTGATCAAGCGCCGGACGCGATCACGCTCCGAGTGGTGCACGACGACACGCTCGGCGATCGGCGCCAAGGCCACGAGCACGATGCCCACCACGCTGCAGAACCCGAGGATTGTGATCGAAGCGGGGAACCAGTGACCGAAGCTCCCGGTGATGGTGAGCGGCCCCGTCATCCCGACGACGCGGGCGCCGATCTCGCGGAACGCGAGCTCGACGGTGAGGTCCGGTTCCACGTGCGAGCGTACGAACAGCAATCCCGCGAGCCCGTAGAGGACGTTGAGGCCGACGATGATGGGCACCAGCAGGGCGAGAGTGCGGTACCGAGCCGGATGTGTCTCGACGGTGAAGATCCGACGGCTGGCGACCAGCATCACGGCGACCAGCAGCGAAGCCACGGCTTCCTCGAAGTCGAGGCCCTTCAGGATGTGCGTGAACGTCGAGAAGATCAGGAGCACGACCGCACCGACGAACGCCAGGCGTCGCCGGTGAGCGAGGCCGCGACCGAGCAGCAGCAACGCAACGCCGAGGAGCGCGGTGGCGCCGGCCGCGAGGTGCGCCACGTCGGGGGTCAACGCGTCCTGCGTCCAGTCGAGGCGGTCGCGGATCCCGGGCGTCAGCGCCGACACCACGTTGACGACCCCGACCAGGGCCACCGCCAGGCCCAACAGGCGCGCCTGGCGCTTCGGTGTCAGCCAACGCCGGCGAAGGCTCGGGGTGGGCTGGTCGGTCGAGGTGGACACCATGGGAGCTCCCCGCACGGTCGGCCCGGTCGCCGATCGGCTCGACGCCATCGTGACCCCTCGCCCATGAGAGCGAGATGAGCACTCCGGGGGCCGGCGCGTCGCCATCACGGTACCGGGCCGACGCGCCGCGCCCGCGAATCAGGCCCCCACGCCTGCGACCCGGGCCCCCGCGCCGGCGAGACCGCCGCTCACGCCCACGGCACCGCGCCGGCCGCCGGAGGCCGCGAGGGTGCACGAGGCCCGCCGGGCAACGAGATCAGCACGACCGCGCCGCCGCCGTCGGCGTCGCCGGCGGAGACGCGGCCGCCGTGGGCGGCGACGATCGCGTCCACGATGGCGAGCCCGAGGCCGGCCGTGCCGTGACCGCGCGGTCCCTGCGCGAACCGCTCGAACGCCGTGACGACCGCCTCGTCGTCGAAGCCCGGCCCGTCGTCGACGACCTCGACCGTCGCCGCGTCCGCGGACTCGGCAACGCGCACGGACACGCGAGACCGCGCGAAGCGAACCGCGTTGTCGAGGACGTTGGTGATCGCGCGTTCGAGCGCAGCTTCGTCGCCGGACGTCGTCGCCGCCCCCTCGACCAGGATCTCGACCGCCCCGTCCGCGTGCACACGGCGGAGATCCTCGGCGGCCCGGTGCGCCACCGCGGCGAGGTCGACCGGTCGCGCCGGCGGCGGGCCGGCGGACCGCACGCGGGCCAGGACGAGCAGGTTCGTGGCGAGATGGTCCAGGCGCTGGATCTCCTCGAGCGACGAATCGAGCGCCCGCGCCGTCTCGGGGCTGCCCTCCACGTGCATGCGCGCCAGCTCGAGCTCGGCCCGCGCGATGGCGATGGGCGTCCGGAGCTCGTGGCTGGCGTCGTCGAGGAAGGCGCGCTCGTGCTCGAGCGCCGTCTCGATCCGTTCGAGCATGGCGTTCAACCGCCGCGCCAGTTCGGCCAGCTCCTCGCCTCCCCCGGGGATCGAGAGGCGTTTGCGTTCACCCCTCGTCGCCGTCGACGAGATCGTGTCGGCCTCCTCGATGAGGTCGCGCACCGGTGCCAGCACGGCGCCGGCGAGGAACCACCCCGCGAGGCTGACGATCGCCGCGAGCAGCGGCAGGCCGACCCCCAGCGCGAGCTCCAGCCGCTGCTGCGCCTGGTCGGTCTCGCGCAGCGAGGTGCCGACGACGACCACGACCTCGCCGCCCGGCTGGGCGGCCGGAGCGGCACGCAGCCTGGCCCGGTCCGTCGAGCGTGGCACGTTGCGTACGAGCGTGACCTCGCGGCGGGCGGCCTTCACGAGGTCGCGGTCGCTCAACACCGGCCGCGTCTCGAGCGCTCGCGGCGAGGCGGCGACGACATGGCCCCGCTTGTCGAGCACCTGCGCGAACGCCTCGTCGTCGGGTATGGGTGGGCGGAGCGACGCGCCGGTCACCCGCAGCTCCTGGCGGAGCGCGTCGAGCCGCGTGGACAGACCCTCGTCGAGGGCGCTGCGGAGCTCACCCCGGTACTGCTGGTCGACGAGCAGCCCGACGAGGGCACTGACGACCACCGTGAGCACCCCGAACAGCACGGTGAGCCGACCCCGGAGCGTTCGTGGCCGGAGCACCTCACTCGCCCCGCAGGCGATAGCCGACGCCCCGCACCGTCAGGAGCGCCTCCCGGCCGAAGGGCCGGTCGATCTTCTCGCGCAGGTACCGCACGTAGACGTCGACGACGTTCGAGGTGCCGTCGTACGCGAAGTCCCAGACGTGCTCGAGGATCTGGGTCCGCGTGACCACCTCGCCGGGGTGGCGCATGAAGAGCTCGAGAAGGGCGAACTCCTTGGGGCTGAGCTCGATCTCCGTACCGGCGCGCGTCACCGTGTGGCCGGCCGGGTCGAGCACGAGGTCGCCGACCCGCAGGATCGTCGGACGCTCGCGGCTCCCGCGCCGGGTCAGCGCGCGCAGTCGCGCGTAGAGCTCCGCGAACGAGAACGGTTTGGGGAGGTAGTCGTCGGCACCGGCGTCGAGGCCGGTGACCCGGTCGTGGACGCTGTCGCGCGCGGTCAGCAGGACGATCGGCGCCCACCGGCCGGCGCCGCGGAGCTGCCGACACACCTCGAAGCCGTCCGGCGGCGGGATCATCACGTCGAGCACGATCGCGTCGTAGTCGTTCTCGGTCCCCAGCCAGAGGCCGTCCTGGCCGTTGCCGGCCACGTCGACGGCATAGCCCTCCCGCTCGAGCGCCCGGCGGAGCAGCCCCGCCATCTTCGTCTCGTCTTCGACGACTAGGACGCGCACGCCGCCATCGTAGGGTTCGGGGGCAGGGCGCTCGGCGTCGCCGCCCGCCACTCGAGCGCGGCCCCGATCGTGAAGGCGAGGAGGTGCTCCACGTCGGCGAGCACCCGACCCGCGTTCTCGCCGTGGACGACCTCCCATACGACGAAGAACCCGAACAGCAGCACGGCGAGCCCCACGCCGAGCGCCGGCGCGCGGCGCGCGAGCACCACGCACATCGCGCCGGCGACGGCCATGAGGCCGGCGGAGGCGCCGACATCGCGGGTGAGGTAGACGTGCCTCGCCCACGGGGCTCCCAGCGCCGCGAGCGGGACGACGACGGCGAAGACCGCGAGCGTCGCACCGACGTGGCCGACGATGAACGTCCACACCGCCTTGCGGAGGCCGTTGACCAGCACGAACGGCATGAAGACGACGGCGACGAGGATGGTGGTGGGCCCGATGGTGGCCAGCCTCGCCAGCATGAACGCGCTCGCCGGGAGGGTCCAGACCTCACCGTGGACCAACCGCTCCGGCGAGTAGCCGCAGAGCAGCCACGCCACGCGGTGACCGGGGCGGCTCAGGGCCAGGCTGCTCACCGCGGCGGGTACCAGCAGGAACAGCGCCAGGCCGGTCATGCGGAGGAGCAGGACCTCCGGGCGCGATCGCGACGTCACCGGCACGTCGATGCCGGCGGCGATCGAGGTCATGTTGCGGTCCCAGCCTCGCGCTGCGCCCCGAAGCCCTGCCGTTGCAGCCATGAGAGCGCGCCGGGCAGCGCCCGGCTCCAGAGCTCCCATCGCTGCGACGACGGCACGGCGGCCGCCTCCCGGTACCTCGCGACCGACTGCCGCTCCGCGACGAGCGCGTGCAACCGGGCCTCGGCTGCGGGCGGCGCCTCCCACGGGTGGATGGCGACGACGTAGCCCACTCGTGCGTCCTGCCTGGCGAGCAGGAGTGCACCGTCGGCGCCGCGGCCCACGCCCACCACCGCGACCGAGCCGCGGGCGACGCGCGCGCGGTAGTCGTGGGCAACCTGCGGCAGGAGGTCGGCACGCACCGACGCCAGCGTCGCCTGCCCCGGCACGTTGGACCAGCCCGCTTCGGGGTCGTGGTAGCCGTCGAACTCCGGGAACACCGCGATCGCCCGCGGGAACGTGTGCGCAGCGATGCCGCGGTCGAGGAGGTCGGCGATGTCCGCGCCCGCGATCCAGTCCTCGGGCGCACCGGGGATCCCGTGGAGGAACACGACCACTGGCAGACCGCTGGTGGCGTGGGGTGGTACGTACACGCGCGCGATCTCCGGGCGGTGGGCGAGTGCGCTCGCTTCGTAGGCCATCGTCTCGAGGCGGCCCTGCTCGATGCTCCCGGTGGGGGACGCCACGATCGGGATCGCCGACGCCTCGTGGAATCGGATCCTCTCCGCCGCGGCCGTCACCGCCATCGGCCCGTACCAGGTCAGCGCGGCGGTGAGCACGGCCGCGAACACGACACCGAGACGCATGCTCGACGGGCGCCGCACCCGGTCGGCGAGGAATCCGGCCGGCGCGGCGACGAGATGGCCCCAGTCCGCCATCTGGTGGTGAACCGGTACTCCGAGCACGACGAACGCGAGCACGGCCCACCGTAGGCGCCGGTCGCCGAGGCGCGACGCGAGCGCGCCGCACGCCGCGGCGACGGCCATCGACCCGCCGTAGTCGAGGTTCTGCGCGGCGCGCACGAGGAACGGGACGCCGCTCCATCCCAGCCCGGCCGAGCCGAGCGCCACGACGACCGAACCGGTGACATGGCCGAGGGCGACGACGGTGAAGGCCCGCCGGTGCCCGGCCCGGCGCTCGTACGGCGCGACGGCGACGAACAACGCGAGCGGCATCGTGACGGCCATGAACCAGTTCCGCGTGAGCGCGAACGAGCTGAGCACCGTCCACCAGCGCCCGGCCCGCAGCGCCGGCCAGCCGAACGATCCGGGACCGGCCGTCGACAGCGGGAGCTCGTGGGCGAACACCCCCGTGGCGAAGGCGGTGGCGACCACGACGGCGGCGAGCCCCAGGGCTACGTACGGAACCGCAGGCGACGCCGGCCGGCTGTCCCGGAAGACCTGCCGGACCGAGCCGGCCGTGGCCGCGAGCTTCCTCCGCACGCACACCAGGAAGCCACAACCTCCATGAGAGCGGGATGAGCGGGATGCGCGGGATGCGCGGGATGCGCGGGATGCGCGGGACCGGCCGGCCCGCGGACGGTCAGCGCTGGTGCACCGGGCAGGAGTAGGTCGTCCGCCCGCCCACGGTCCGTCGGGTGAGGGGCGCCCCGTCACGCGGGCACACGCCGCCGGGCACCCGTTGCTCCATGAGGTCGCCGGTGTGGCTGCCGCCTCGCCGGCCGAGCACCCGCAGCGTCTCCCGCACGGCGCGGGCCAACGCCGCGGTCTCGGTGTCGTCGAGCGATCGGGCCGGTCGGGCGGGGTCGATTCCGGCCCGCCAGAGGATCTCGTCCACCAGGAGGTTGCCGAGGCCGGCCACCCGAGCCTGGTCCAGGAGGACGGCCTTGAGCGGCGCACGACTGGCACGGACGATCGCGGCGACCTGCGCCCGCGTGAGCGCGAACGCGTCGATGCCCAGGCGGTCCTCGTCGGGGTCCAGCTCGACCGCGCCCAGGCGGCGCGGGTCGCTGAGGCGGAGCTCGCCGCGGGCACCGAATTGCACGACGAACCGGTCCCACGCGGGGTCGGGTTCACGGTCGAGGTAGTAGAGGCGGTCGTGCGCGGCACGGTCGTCGACGAAGACGCGGCCCGTCATCCCGAAGTGCAGACCCAGCACCGGGCCACCGCGATCGGTGTCGAGCAGCAGGAGCTTGCCGCGCCGGCGTGCCGCGACGAACCGCGAGCCGACGAGCGCGTCGCGCACGGTGCCCGCGTCGAGCCCGCGCTTCAGGTACCACGCGTCGGGAGCGTCGACCGCGGTGATCCGGCGTCCGAGCGCATGCGCCTCGAGCAACCGTCTCGACAGCTCGACCTCGAGGATCTCCGGCATGGGCTACAGGTTGGTGATCGCGCCTCGCTCCGCGCCCTGCGCGAGGCGCGCGTACTTCGCGAGGAAGCCGCTCGTGTACCGCGGTTCGCGCGGCTTCCAGCCGTCACGGCGCCGAGCGAGCTCGGCGTCGTCGACGAGAAGGTCGATCGTGTGCTCGACCGCGTCGATCACGATGCGGTCACCGTCGGCGACGAATGCGATCGGCCCGCCGTCGACGGCCTCGGGCGCGACGTGCCCGACGCAGAATCCGTGGGTCCCACCCGAGAATCGGCCGTCGGTGATCAGCGCCGTGTCCGCGCCTCGCCCGACACCCTTGAGCGCTCCGGTGACCGCGAGCATCTCGCGCATCCCGGGACCGCCCTTCGGGCCCTCGTAGCGGATGACGAGCACGTCGCCCGGGTCGATGTGCTCGGCGAGGATCGCCTCCATGGCGAGGTCCTCGCCGTCGAACACTCGCGCCGTGCCCTCGAAGTGCGTCGTGTCGAGACCCGCGATCTTGACCACCGAGCCGTTGGGCGCGAGCGAGCCGGTGAGGATCGCCAACCCTCCCTGCGCGTGGATCGGCGCCGACAACGGGTGGAGCACGTCGCCGTCCGGTGCGGGCGGCGCGAGCTCGGCGAGGTTCTCGGCCATCGTCCTGCCGGTGACCGTCAGCACGTCGCCGTGCAGCAAGCCGGCCTCCAAGAGATGCGCCATGACCACGGGCACGCCACCGATGCGGTCGACGTCGGTCATGTGGTACTTGCCGTGCGGCTTCGTGTCGGCGAGGTGCGGGACGCGCGCCCCGATGCGGTTGAAGTCGTCGAGCTCGAGCTCGACGTGGGCCTCGTTGGCGATCGCCAGCAGGTGCAGGACCGCGTTCGTCGAACCGCCGAGCGCCATCACGACCGCGATCGCGTTCTCGAACGCGTGCTTCGTCATGATCTGCCGGGGCCGGAGGTCCAGCTCCAGGAGGCGCACGACCGCGCGGCCCGACTCGTACGCGAAGTCGTCGCGGCGACGGTCCGGTGCCGGCGGCGACGCGCTCCCGGGCAGCGCCATCCCCAACGCCTCGCTGACCGAAGCCATGGTGTTCGCGGTGAACATCCCGGCGCACGACCCCTCGGTCGGGCACGCCCGCATCTCGATCTCGCCGAGCTCGTTCTCGCTGAGCGTGCCGGCCGCGCACGCGCCGACGGCCTCGAACACGCTCACGATGTCGAGCGTCTGGTCCTTGTAGTGGCCCGGCAGGATCGACCCGCCGTAGAGGAACACCGACGGGAGGTTGAGCCGCGCCGCGGCCATGAGCATTCCCGGCAGCGACTTGTCGCAGCCGGCGAAGCTCACGAGCGCGTCGAGCCGCTCGGAGTGCATGACGCACTCCACGGAGTCGGCGATGATCTCGCGGCTCACGAGCGAGCCGCGCATCCCTTCGTGGCCCATCGCGATGCCGTCGCTCACCGCGATCGTCACGAACTCGATCGGGAACCCGCCCGCGTCGCGCACGCCCACCTTCGCCCGCTTGGCGAGCCGGTCGAGGGGCAGGTTGCAGGGCGTGACCTCGTTCCAGCTCGACGCCACGCCCACCTGGGGCTTGCCCCAGTCGGCGTCGGTCATCCCGACGGCCCGGAGCATGGCTCGGGCCGGCGCCCGCTCCATCCCGTCGGTCACGTCACGGCTGCGCGGCTTCATCTCGGACATGCCACCCATCCTACGCAGCGATCTCTGAACGTCTTGCGTCGTGGGACGCGGGCCGATTCCGAGATTCGGGGGGCCTAGGCTGACGCCGTGAAGTTCGACGCCCCGCTGCTCGGTGCGCTCCCCGACGCCGCCCGCAACGCCCGCGAGGTCGAGGACGCCGGGTACGACGGCGTGTTCACCTTCGAGGGCCCGCACGACCCCTTCTTCCCGCTCGCGCTGGCGGCCGAGCACACCGAGCGGATCGACCTCGCCACCGCGATCGCGGTCGCGTTCGCACGCAACCCGATGACGCTGGCCAACATCGGCTACGACCTGCAGCTGCTCTCGAAGGGCCGGTTCGTGTTGGGGCTCGGCTCGCAGATCCGGCCGCACATCGAGCGGCGGTTCTCGATGCCCTGGTCGCACCCGGCGGCCCGGATGCGCGAGATGACCCAGGCGATCCGCGCCATCTGGGATGCCTGGCAGGACGGTACCCCGCTGCGGTTCGAAGGAGAGTTCTACCGCCACACGCTGATGACCCCGTTCTTCGACCCCGGCCCCAACCCGTACGGCCGAGCCCGCATCTGGCTCGCCGGTGTCGGCCCCCGCATGACCGAGGTGGCCGGCGAGGTGGCCGACGGTTTCCTCGTGCACCCGTTCTGTACCGAGCGCTACCTCCGGGAGCACATCCGGCCGGCCCTGGAACGCGGGCACGCCGCGGCCGGCGGGGCTCGCGACGGGTTCGAGATCGCGTTCCCGACCATGACCGTCATCGGCGACACCGACGAGGAGACCGCGGCCGCCGAGCGCGACATCCGCAGCCGCATCGCTTTCTACGGCTCGACGCCTGCGTACGCGCCGGTGCTCGACGTCATGGGCTGGGGAGAGCTCCACCCGGAGCTCAACCGGCTATCCAAGGAAGGGCGCTGGCCCGAGATGGTGCGCCTGGTACCCGAAGACATGATCGACGCGTTCGCCGTCCGCGGGACCCGCGCCACCATCGCGGACGCCGCCCAGGAGCGGTACGGCGGCCTGGTCGACCGGGTCGCGCTGACCGGTGAGAGCGGGCTGTTGCAGCAGGCGATGTCGTAGGTCGACGCCCGCGTCCGCGATCAGGTTGCCAGGCGTTCGTCGAGCAACCGGTTGAGCAGTTGCGGGTTGCCCTTCCCCCTCGTGGCCTTCATCGCTTCGCCCATGAGGAATCCACGCTTCTTCTTCTTCACCTTGTCGTCGCCGGCGCGGTACTCGTCGACCTCGGTCGCGTTCGCCGCGAGGATTCCGTCGATCACCGCGCCGAGCTCGCCTTCGTCGCTCACCTGGGCCAGGCCACGTTCGTCGACCACGTCCTTCGGGCGCTTCGGCCGGCGCAGGCACTCCGCGAGGACGTCCTTGGCCAGGTTGCGCGACAACGTGCCGTCGGCCACGAGGCCCACGAGCTCCGCGAGCCCGTCGGGCGCGAGCGGCAGCACGGCGACGGACAGCCCGGTCTCGTTCAGGTACGCCTGCACGTCGCCCGTGCACCAGTTCACGACTTCTTTCGGCGAGCCGCCGCGCAGCTCGGCTACCGCTACCTCGGCGAACGCGACCAGCCCGGGGTTCCCCACGAGCACCCGCGCGTCGGTTTCCGTGATCCCCCACTCGTCGATCAGGCGCGCCCGCTTGGCCGCGGGGAGCTCGGGGATCGCGGCCCGCGCCCGTTCCTTCATCTCGCCGGTCGGGGCGACCGGGACGAGATCCGGCTCGGGGAAGTACCGGTAGTCGAACGCCTCCTCCTTCGACCGCATGCCGTGGGTACGGCCGTCGTCTTCGTTCCAGTGCCGCGTCTCCTGCACGACCCGGTCGCCGTTCTCGAGCAGGCCGATCTGCCGCTCGACCTCGTACTCGAGCGCGCGGCCGAGCGATCGCAGCGAGTTCATGTTCTTGATCTCGGTCCGCGTACCGAGCGGTTCGGTGCCGGCCGGCCGCACCGACACGTTCGCGTCGACGCGCAGCGAACCCTCCTCCATCTTCACGTCGGACACGCCGATCGCCTCGAGCACCGAACGGAGCTCCCCGACGTACGCGCGGGCCTGCTCGGGGCTGCGGATCTCGGGGCGGCTCACGATCTCCATGAGCGGGACGCCGGCCCGGTTGTAGTCGACGAGCGAATACTCGGCGTCGTGGATCCGCCCACCACCGCCGACGTGCAGCGTCTTGCCGGTGTCCTCCTCCATGTGGGCGCGCTCGATGCCGATGCGCGTGCCCTCGACGTCGAGCCAACCGTCGACGCAGATCGGAGCGTCGTACTGGCTGACCTGGTAGTCCTTCGGCATGTCGGGGTAGAAGTAGTTCTTCCGGTGGAAGATCGAGTCCTCCGGCACGTCGAAGTGCAACGCCTCGCCGATCCGCAGCGCGTACTCGACGACCTGCTCGTTGAGTACCGGCAGCGAGCCCGGCAACCCGAGGCACACCGGGCACACGTTGGTGTTCGGCTCGGCGCCGAACTGGTTCGCGCACGAGCAGAACAACTTCGTCGCGGTCGAGAGCTCGGCGTGGACCTCCAGCCCGATGACCGTCTCCCAGTCAGTCACGCCATTGCCTCCTGTCTTGCCTCCTGGCGCCTGCGGCGCCGGGCCGGCAGGCCACGCTCGCTGCTCGGCGGGATACCCGCCTCCCCACGCTCGCTCACTGGGCTCCCAGCTCGATCGCCCGGGCCACGCGGAACATCACTCGCTCCCCGAGCGTGGGCGCCAGCACCTGGACCCCGATCGGCAGGCCGTCGCCCGCGACGCCGAACGGCACCGACACCGCGGGATGACCGGCCAGGTTCGTCGGGATCGTGCAGACGTCGGAGAGGTACATCGCGAGGGGGTCGGCGGTCTTCGCGCCGAGCTCGAACGCGGTCGTCGGCGACGTCGGCGACAGCAGCACGTCGAAACGCTCGTAGGCGCGCGAGAAATCGCGGATGATGAGCGTCCGCACTCGTTGCGCCTGGCCGTAGTACGCGTCGTAGTAGCCGGCCGAGAGCGCGTAGGTGCCGAGCATGATGCGCCGCTTCACCTCGGCGCCGAACCCGGCGTCGCGGGTACGGGCGTTCATCGAAGCGACGTCGTCGGCGTCCACCCGGAGGCCGTAGCGGACACCGTCGTACCGGGCCAGGTTCGACGAGGCCTCCGCCGGAGCGATGAGGTAGTACGCCGAGAGCCCGTGCACCGCGCTGGGCACGGATACCCGGTCGACCGATGCCCCGCCCGCCTCCAGCGCGGCCGCAGCGCGGTCCACCGCGGCGCGGATCTCCGGAGCGATGCCCTCCGCATCGGTCAGCTCCTCCACGATCCCGACCCGCAAGGCCCGCACGCCGTCGTCGACCACGGGGAGCACCGTCGCCCAATCCGACGCGATCGACGTGGAGTCGGCCCGGTCGGGCCCGGCGATCACGTCGAGGAGGAGCGCGGCGTCGGCGACCGACCGCGCGAATGGTCCGATCTGGTCGAGCGAGCTGGCGAACGCGACGAGGCCGTAGCGCGACACCGCACCGTAGGTGGGCTTCACGCCCACCACGCCGCACAACGCGGCCGGTTGGCGGATCGAACCGCCGGTGTCCGAGCCGAGGGCGAGCGGTGCGAAGCCGGCGGCCACCGCGGCGGCCGACCCACCGCTCGACCCACCGGGCACGCGCGTCAGGTCCCGCGGGTTGCGCGTCGGGCCGAACGCGGAGTTCTCGGTCGACGAGCCCATGGCGAACTCGTCGAGGTTCGTCTTGCCGACGACCACCGCACCCGCGGCGCGGAGGCGGTCGACCACGGTCGCGGTGTACGGCGGGCGCCATCCCTCGAGGATGCGGGACGAGCACGTCGTCGGCACGCCGCGGGTGCACAGGTTGTCCTTCAGCGCGATCGGCACGCCCGCGAGCGGGCCCGGGTCCGCACCCGCGCGGACCGCGTCGTCCACCGTCGTGGCGGCGGCACGCGCGGCGTCGGCCGTCACCAGGTTGAACGCGTGGACGTCGCCTTCGAGCTCGTCGACCCGCGCCAGGCATCCGTCGAGCACGTCTCGCGCCGACCGCCTTCCCGCGCGCACGTCGGCCGCGAGCTCGAGTGCGGTCGCGCCGGCACCAACGGACCCGGCGCTCATCCGGCGTCCAGGATCCGTGGGACCCGGAATCGGCCGTCCTCCGCGGCGGGCGCGGCGGCCAGCACCTCGCCGCGGTCGATGCCGGGACGCGGATCGTCGGCCCGGAGCACGTTGACAAGCGGCAACGGATGGGCCGTGGGCGGGACGTCCGCGGTGTCGAGCGCCGACACCGACGCTGCGTGCTCGAGGATCACGCCGAGCTGCTTTGTGAACCGCTCGACCTCCTCGTCGGTGAGCGCGAGCCGGGCCAGGCGGGCGACGTGGCGCACGTCGTCCTGGGAGATCGGGGAGGACATGCGCCGGATTCTAGGAGCGCGCCCGGACACTAGGATCACCGCGTCCGAGTGAGCGCAGGAGGCTCCGTGTCGAAGCACCCGTTCCTGTCCGACGAATGGTTCGCCATCGTGGAGCACCTCGTAGAGGAGCACGGACCCGGGATCCCGGCGCCCGACATGATGGTCAACCTCGTGGTGACGACCACACCGTTCGGCGAGGAGCGTCACCTGCACCTCGGGGCACGCGAAGGCACGATCACCTGGGGCATCGGCCACGACCCCGGCCCCGACCTCACCATCACCACCGACTACGAGACCGCCAAGCAAGTGGTGGTCTCGGGCGATCCGCAGGCCGGGATGCAGGCCTTCATGGCGGGGAAGGTGAAGATCCAGGGCGACTTCAGCAAGCTCATGCTGGCGGGCGGATCGCTCCCGGGCGGGGCCGGTCCGCTCCACGAGGCGATCCAGGGCATCACCGAGTAGGCACGGCGAGGCCGGCGGTGGGCAGCGGGCGCACCGCCCTCCCCCGCCCTTGAACCTTCGCCGGCGTCCGGAACCCTCGGTCGAGAGCGCGACCGACGCGCTCCTCGACGGCGACCAGGTGCTCGCGCCCGGTACCGCGGTGGCCGCGCTCCGGCGTCGGGACTTCCGCCTGTTCTGGGGCGGGACCTTTGCGTCGAACATCGGCACCTGGATGCAGAACGTGCTGCTCGGCGCCTACGGCTACGAGCTCACCCACTCGTCGTCGTACGTCGGCCTCCTCGTGTTCGCGCAGCTCGGTCCGCTGATCCTTCTGGCGCCCCTCGGAGGCGTGCTCGCCGACCACGTGGACCGGCGGCGGCTCCTCGTGCTCACCCAGCTCGAGCAACTCGCCGGCTCGGTGGTGCTCGCCCTGCTGGCGTCTTCGGACCACCCGTCGCACGTCGCGATCTTCATCTGCGTGCTCGCCATCGGCGCCGGCAACGCCCTCAGCGCCCCGGCCCTGAGCGCGATCCTCCCGACACTCGTCCCCCGCCAGGACCTCGCCGGCGCCGTCTCGCTCCAGTCGGCGCAGATGAACCTGTCGCGGGTCGTCGGACCAGTCCTCGGCGCGCCGCTCTACGTCCGCTTCGGCGCCTCACCCGTCTTCCTGCTGAACGCACTGACCTACCTGTTCGCCGTAGCCGCCGTCGTCGTCGTCGCGTACCCGAGGCGCGCGCCGCACGTGGCGGAGGAGTCGGGCTGGGCCCACCTGCTCTCGGGCTTCCGGATCGCCTGGCGGGATCGCCTGATCCGGCACGTGCTCTCGACCATGATGCTGCTCTCGCTGTTCTCCCTGACCTTCGTAGGCCTCATGCCGGTGATCGCCGCGCAGAGCCTCGGCATCCGGCCGAAGAGCGCGTCGTACGGCTGGCTCTACGCGATCTTCGGGTTGGGTGCCGCCGCCGGAGCGACGGCCGTCGGGACCCTGCTCGTGGATCGTTCGAAGGCGGCGCTCAGCCGGCTCGGGCTCGTCGCGCTCGCGGGGATCCTCGCCATCTTCGGGCTGCTCCGGTCGGCCGCTCCCGCGTACCCCGTGGCACTGCTCCTGGGGCTGGCCTACTTCACCGTCGTCACGAGCCTGGCGACGCTCTTGCAGGAGCACCTCGACGACGCGCTACGGGGCCGGGTGCTCGCCCTGTGGATCGTCGCGTTCGGCGGCTCCGTCCCGGTCGGCGTGCTCGCCGCCGGTTACGCGGTGCGCGCCACGTCGATCACCGCGGTCGTCCTGGTCGGCGCGGCCGTGGCCGCCGTGCTCGCGCTGCGGCCGGTGCCGGCGGGCTCAGGGCCGGTCGTCGGTGAGGTCGAGGACGGGACGGCGCTCGGGGCCGACGAGGGTGGGTGAGGGCGCGGCCTCCGGGTGGAGGAACCACTCGACCTCGAGCTCCGGCGCGGTGACGGTCGCGTACAGCGGCCCCGGCGCGTGGGACGCCGGGCGTCCGAACCCGTTCCCGGGGCGGGACAGGATCGGGTGGGTGGTGCCTCCGTGCGGGGGACGTCGCATGGTCAGCCTCCTGCTGCCTGCGGCCGGCGGCGCCGGCTCGGTCGAACCTGGTTCTGCATGCT
The DNA here is from genome assembly GCA_046331155.1 of Acidimicrobiia bacterium. Taxonomy (GTDB): domain Bacteria; phylum Actinomycetota; class Acidimicrobiia; order IMCC26256; family CAWATG01; genus JAXLRK01. Next base: position 1,025,853 of record JAXLRK010000001.1, on the reverse strand, counting down.
CCTCATCGGCTGCCAGACCGCCCGCCCCATGCTTCGCCTCGTGACTGGCCCGTTGGTCGCCGAAACGACCAATTCCACGCTTCGCATCGTTTCAACCACTCTTCGTAGCCGCCACGGTGCGCAGCGATCGTACGGAACCAACCCCATTTTGGCAATGGTCGGAGGATCACAATCATCTAGCCCGTTCGAGCCAGAAGATGACAATGGTTCGACCAGGCATAATTCATGTGACTCCCTAAATCGGTCGCACCGAGACCACGTGAGGTGCGCGCGCAGCGCGTTCACGATCGGGCCCCTCGAATCGGACAAGGCGGCGCAAGCACGGGCGGGCCGACCCGAGGAATGACTAGAAGAGGTAGCTCGTCAGGGTGATGTCACGCGTCATTTCCTCGACCCGGACGCAGCAGGTGTGCCCGCAGCTCGCCCGAGCGCGACCGCGGGCTGCTCAGCCCCCGAAGACGTGCATCTCCGAGGCGAGCTCCGCCACGGTCCACCGGTCGCCCTTGTCGATCTTCGTGGTCAACGTCCAGGGCTGGAACAGCTGCACGAGCCCGCCCTGCACGAGGAACGCCTGCCCGGTGTGGGGACAGTCCTCGGTGGCGAGGTAGGCCACGAGCGGTGAGACGTTGGCCGGGTCCCATGCGTCGAACGCGCCGGCATCCGACGGCTTGACCACGACGTCGGAGAGGCCGGGGGTCTGCTCGGTCAACCGCGTCCGCGCCGCGGGGGCGATGGCGTTGGACCGCACGCCGTAGCGCTCGAGCTCCATGGCGCAGATCTGCGAGAAGGTGGCGATGCCCGACTTCGCCGCGCCGTAGTTCGTCTGGCCGGGGTTGCCGAGGAGCCCCGACGTCGAGGACGTGTGGACGATCGACGCCTTGACGGACTTGCCCGCCTTCGTCTGCTCCCGCCAGTACGCCGCGGCGAAGCGCGTCGGGCAGAAGTGGCCCTTCAGGTGCACGTGGATGACGGAGTCCCACTCCTGCTCGGTCATGTTCACGAGTACGCGGTCGCGCAGGATGCCGGCGTTGTTGACCAGCACGTGCAGGTCCCCGAAGGCCTCGATCGCGGTGTTGATCAGGCGCTGCGCGCCCTCCCAGTCGGCCACGTCGTCGATGTTCGCGACGGCCTCGCCCCCCATCGCCTCGATCTCGTCGACGACGAGCTGCGCGGGAGCCCGGTCCTCGCCGGTACCGTCGATGTTGCCGCCCAGGTCGTTGACCACGACCTTGGCGCCCTCCTGGGCGAACAGCAGCGCGTGCTCGCGCCCCAGGCCGCGGCCCGCACCGGTGATGATGGCAACGCGCCCGTCGAGTGCACCCATGACGTCTCCCCGGATCGAGTCCCTGGATCGAACACGCCGGGCGGCCTCACGGCCCGGCGGAGGACGCCGAGGTTACGCGACGGCCACCGGCGACGGCGAACATGGCCCGGAGGTCTACAGGAAGAGACGGATCTTGGTGCTCTTGGGAACCTGCGATCCCGACTTGGGCGACTGCGCGACGACCGGCTTGCCGGGCGCGTAGCCCGAGACGTCGGGCACCGGGAGCCCGAGCTGCTCGATCCGCTTGCCGGCGGCCTCGATCGTCATGCCGGTGAAGTCCGGCACCGTCACGAGCTCCGGGCCCTTGCTGACGTGCACCACCACGGCCGAACCGCGGGGCCCGAGCTGCTTCGCGCCCGGCTCCGTGCGCACGACCTTGCCGACTTCCACGGAATCGCTGAACTCGTCGACGCGTTGCACGGAGAACCTGGCATCCACGAGTGCCTTCGACGCGTCCGCGAACGGCTTGCCCGTGACGTCGGGGACGGCAACGGGCGCCGGTCCGTCGCTGACGATCAGCTTCACGCCGGCATCGCGCGAGATCGGCGTCGCCGCGGCCGGATCCGTGGCGACCGCGCGATCCTTCGGGACGTTCTCGTCGTTCTTGCGCTCGACGGTGACCGCGAACCCGACCTGTTCGAGCGCGCGCTGCGCGTCTGCGGCCGGCTGGCCGCTCACCGCCGGGACCGCAACCGGTGCGGGGCCCGACGAGATCGCGAGCCTGACGGCGCCGCCGTCGCTCAGCCACGTCCCCGGCGCCGGCGACTGGCCGATCACGACGCCCTTCGGGTCGTCGGCCTGGAGCGTCACCAGCTTCACGACGAGGCCGCGCTGGGCCACGAGTGCGGCCGCGTCGGTCCGGTTGCGGCCCACGAGGCCGGGCACCGCCGCGCTCGAGGTGCCCGCGCTCGAGAAGGCGTAGAACGCGGCGCCCACGGCGGCCAACGCGATCAGGAACACCAGGAGCCCGGACGTGACACGGACACGGCGGCGCCGGCGTCGGACGGGCGGGCTCTCGACGACGTCGGGCTCGTCGAGGACGGTGAGCGCGTCCCGGTCGACGGACGCCCCGTGCGGCCGGCCCCGCACCTGGGTCGGGTGGGGTCGGCCGCGGGTCGTCGAGCCCGGCAAGGACGAGCGCGGCCGGCGGCGGCAGGCTCAGCGCCGCGTCGGCCAGCGCGGTCCCCATCGTCGCCGCGTCGGGGTAGCGCTCGTCGCGTGCCGCGCGACCGGCGCGTTCGACGACGCGGCCGAGCGAGCCGAGCTCGTCGGGCGCGGTCAGCGACTGCCGCGTGCGGACCGCCAGGGTGCCGATCGCCGTGTCGGCGACGAACGGGACCGTACCGGTCACGGACTCCATCAACACGAGCGCGAGCGCGTAGAGGTCCGAACGCCCGTCGAGCGCGATTCCCTCGGCCTGTTCCGGCGACGCGTACCGGGCGGTGCCGAGCACCGTGCCCGCGGGCTCGGTCCAGCTCGCCTCCGCCAGGGCCCGGGCCAGCCCGAAGTCGGCGACCCGCACGATGCCGTGCTCGTCGAAGAGGAGGTTCGCGGGCTTGATGTCGCGGTGGACCAGGCCCCGGACGTGCGCGTGGTCGAGGGCCGCGCACACCTGCCGGCCCACATGCGTCGCCTGGGCGGGGTTGAGCCTGACGCCCCGGTCCAGCATCGAGCGGAGACTCCCGCCCTCGAGCAGCTCGAGCACCATGAACGGGACGCCGTCCTCGCCCCAGTCGTAGACGGCCACGATGTTGGGGTGGTGCAGCGACGCCGCCAGCTGGGCCTCGGTGCGAAACCGGCGGAGGAACCCGGCGTCGTCGGCGAGCGCCGCGTGCAGCACCTTCACGGCCACCCGGCGACGGAGCCGCACGTCGTCGGCGAGATAGACCTGCCCGCCCGCGCCGGTCCCGATCGGGGCGCGCAGCCGGTAGCGCTCGGCCAGGACACGCCCGGCGAGGTCGGTGGCACCACTGACTGCCATCGGGTCCACGGTACCGGGCGTCGGAGCGCGAGCCGGGCCACCGGCTACCGTGCGTCCGTGACCTCCACCGCAGGGACGGCCGCAGTTCGGCGCCGCCGCATCCGGCACCCGGGCCGGGTCGTGATCGTGGTCGGCGGCCTGATCCTCGCGCTGAACCTCGCCGTCGTCGCCGTCGTCAACAGCGACACCAACCCGGTCGGGGTCCAGAACGCGCCCCGGGCGATCCAGAGCCTGACACCCGAGCGGGGCGCGCTGATCCAGCCCCAGGACGACGTGGGCGTGGACCTCGTCGACACGTACACCGGGGTCATCAAGATCGACGGGGTCGAGATCCCCGAGGACCAGCTCACCCGGATCGTCCCGCTCGGCCGGGTCTCGTTCCGGCCCGGCCCCGGGCGGGAGTTCGCCCGCTGGGGCCCGGGCACGCACACCGCGGTCGTCGTCTACTGGCCGCAGAACAAGACCCGGAAGAGCTCGGGTTCGTACGCCTGGCAGTTCAAGGTCGGGTAGCCGACCGTCGGGCCCTGCCGAGCGTCGCCGGGGCGGACCGGCCCCGCCTACCGCGAGTCGTCGCCCACCGCCAGGACCGCCGCCCCCTTGACGGCGTCGGCCGCGATCGCCGCCAGCGCGTCGTTGGCCTCCTCCAGCGAGAACACCGCGACGGACGTGCGTACGCCGGCCTCGGCGGCGAGGGCCATGAACTCGTCCGCGTCGCGGCGGGTCATGTTGGCCACGGACCGCAACGACCGCTCGCGCCAGAGGAGCGCGTAGTCGAACGACGGGATCGGGCTCATGTGGATGCCCGCGAGGCCCACCGTGCCGCCCGGACGCACGACCTGGAGGGCCACCGGGACGAGCTCGCCGGCGGGAGCGAAGACGACCGCGCGGTCACACGGGACCGGTGGCAGCTCGGCCGCGTCGCCGACCCAGGCGGCGCCGAGCTCCCGGGCGAGCTCCCGGTGCGTCGCGCCACGCGTGAGGACGACGGTCTCGCAGCCCCAGTACCGCAGCACCTGCAAGGCGAGGTGGGCCGACGCCCCGAAGCCGAGCAGCGCGACGCGCTCGCCCGGCTGCACCTCGGCCCGGCGCAGCGCGCGGTACCCGATGACGCCGGCGCAGAGCAGTGGTGCGGTGGCGAGGTCGTCGAGGCCGGCGGGCAACGTCACCGCGAACGCCTCGGGGACGACCAGCGCGTCGGCGTAGCCGCCGTCGACGGTCCAGCCCGTGAACCGCGCGTCCTCGCAGAGGTTCTCCTCGCCTCGCCGGCAGTACCCGCACGCCCCGCAGGTGCGGTGCAGCCAGGCGACGCCGACGCGGTCGCCGGCACCGAACCTCGAGCAGCCGGGCCCGGTGCGCTCGACGGTCCCGACGACCTGATGGCCGGGCACCACGGGCAGCTTCGGCAGCGCAAGGTCGCCCTCGACCACGTGGAGGTCCGTGCGGCAACAGCCGCACGCGCGCACGCGCACGAGCAGCTCGCCGGGCCCGGGCTCCGGTTCGCGGCGGTCCTCGAGCACGAGCGGCCTCGTGCCGATCGCCGCGGCGTGATGGACGACCTGGGCCCGCACGCTACGGCGCCCCGCCGGCTTCGAGGAGGGCGCGGAAGTCGGGCTCGTCGAGGACGGGTACGCCGAGCTGCTCGGCCTTGGCGAGCTTCGACCCCGGGTTCTCGCCGGCGACGACGTAGCTCGTCCGCCTCGACACGCTGCCCGTCACCTTCCCGCCACGCGCCTCGATCTCGGCCTGGGCCTCGTCGCGAGTGAACGACTCGAGGCCGCCGGTCAACACGAACGTCAGGCCCGCGAGTGACACGCCGCCCGTGTCGAAAGCCGCAACGACGGGCGCGCCCGAGTTCACGCCCGCGCCGCCCGGCGTCTCGAAGTTCACGCCCGCGGCGCGCAGCTTGTCGATCACGTGGTGGTTCCGCTCGGTCGCGAAGAACTGGCGGATGGACTCGGCGATGACCGGACCGACCCCGTCGACGTCGGTGAGCGTCTCGAGCGGCGCCTGCGCTACCCGGTCGAGGTGGCCCAGCTCGCGCGCCAGCGCGGCGGCCGCCGCGGGCCCGACATGACGGATCCCGAGCCCGACGAGCAGCTTGGCGAGCGGGCGCTGCTTCGACGCCTCGATCCCCGCCAGGAGGTTCTCCGCCGACTTGGTCCCCATCCGTTCGAGCGCGACGAGCTGTTCCTGTTCCAACGAGTAGAGGTCGCCGGCATCGGAGACCAGCCCGGCGTCGACGAGCTGCGCGACCCGTTCCTCGCCGAGGCCCTCGATGTCCATGGCGCCGCGGCCGGCGAAGAACACGATGCGCTGCACGCGCTGCGCGGGGCAGTCGAAGTTCACGCAGCGGTGGTCGGATTCGCCCTCCAGCCGTACGAGCGGCCCGCCGCACACCGGGCAGTGCTTCGGGAACCTCCACCGCCTCGCGCCCTTCGTTCGCTTGGCGAGCACCGGCCCGACGACCTCGGGGATCACGTCACCGGCCTTGCGGACGATCACGGTGTCGCCCTCGCGCACGTCGCGGCGCGCGACCTCGTCTTCGTTGTGTAGCGTGGCCATGCCGACGGTCGAGCCGCCGACGAACACCGGCTCCAGCGCGGCGAACGGCGTGGCGCGGCCGGTCCGACCGATGCTCACGAGGATCCGGTTCAGGCGGGTCGTCTTCTCCTCCGGTGGGAACTTGTAGGCGATCGCCCAGCGTGGCGCCTTCGTCGTGGTCCCGAGCTCGCCGCGCTGGCCGAGGTCGTCGACCTTGACCACGACGCCGTCGATCTCGTACCCGAGCGCATGGCGCTGCTCGAGCATGCGCTCGCAGAACGCGTGCACCTCGCCGAGATCGGTGAAGGCCTCGATGTTCGGGTTCACCGGGAACCCGAGCTCGCCCAGCCAGGCGAGCGTCTCGAGGTGCGACCGCAGCACCGGCCCGCCGTCCTGGACGCCGAGCTGGTAGCAGAACAGATCGAGGTCCCGCGCCCCGGTGACCCGGGGGTCCTTCTGGCGCAACGACCCGGCCGCGGCGTTGCGGGGGTTCGCGAAGAGGCGGTCGCCCGCCTCGCCCTGGCGCCGGTTGAGCTCCTCGAACGACGCGAGCGGCATGAAGACCTCGCCGCGCACCTCGAGGCGCTCCGGTGCTCGGGTGCCCGCCAGCCGCCGCGGCACCGTCCCGATCGTGCGCACGTTCGCCGTGACGTCTTCGCCGACGACGCCGTCGCCGCGCGTCGCGCCGCGCACCAGCCGGCCGCCTTCGTACAGCAACGAGATCGCCAGGCCGTCCATCTTGGGCTCGGTCACGAAGCGGATCGCGTCGGTGACCAGCCGCTCGAGGCGCGTGCCCCACGCGAGCAGCTCGCCGAGACTGAACGCGTTGTCGAGCGAGAGCATCGGCACCACGTGCTCGACCGGGGCGAAGGTGGCGGCGCGGGCACCGCCGGGGCGCTGGCTCGGCGAGTCCGGCGTGACGAGCTCGGGGTACTCCTGCTCGAGTGCGAGCAGCTCGCGCATGAGCTCGTCGAACTCGGCGTCGGAGATCTCGGGCGCGTCGTGTAGGTAGTACTGCTCGGAGTGGTACTCGACGAGGTCGCGGAGCTCTGCGACACGCGCCGCGACCGCGGAATCGGGTTGCGCACGTCGTTCGGCGGCCACCGCTTCAGGCTACCGGGGGCCCGCGCGGTGCCCTAGCCCGCCCCTTCCCATCGTTCTGGCTGGCAGGACGACCGGATTTCGCGCCGCTCACTAGCCAGAACGATGGGGGGAGGCCCGTAGTATGAGCCCGGCTCCCCGGCCGGCATGCCGCGTCGTGCCGGGCGTGCCACAGCCGACATGCTCTGGATCGAACGCCTCGCGTGGGTGACGCTGCCCGTCACCGTGGGAACCGCGGTCTCCGACGCGCTCGCGTCCTGGTCGACGGGCCCGCGTGTGACGGCCGCCGTGCTGCTGTGGATCGCGTGGCTGGGCGGGCTGCTCGCGTCGCTGGTGGTGCGGCCGGCTTCGGTCGCGGCGCTGCGCACCCTCGCGCCGATCCTCGTCGTGCTCACGGTGATCTCGGCGAGCTCCACCGGCGTCGCGACCGCCGCGCTCGGCTTCGGCACCTCGCTCCTGATCGTGGCTGTCGTCTCGACATCCGCGTTCGCACGGGCCGGGCTCAACGCGCTCTCGTACGCCGACGAGGATCGCTATCCGCTGAAGACGCCGCCGGCGTTGTTCCTCGGACCCTTGCCGCTCGCGGTCGGGCTGTTCGCCCTCGGCGTGGCGACCGGTCCCCTGCTGCTCGCCGATGGCCGGTGGGTCGCCGGGGCGTTCGCCTGCGTGATCGGCGCTCCCCTCGCGCTCGTGCTCGCCCGTGCCATGCTCGGGCTGACGCGACGCATGGTCGTGCTCGTACCGGCCGGCATCGTCGTGGTCGACCCGATGACGCTCGCCGACGCCTGCCTGTTCACCCAGGACCACATCGCTCGCCTCCGGCCGGTGGACCCACGCGAGCACCCCGACGACCGGACGCTCGATACCCGGGCGGGCGCGTTCCGCGGCGCGCTCGCACTCGAGCTCGACGAGGAAGGCGAGGTGCTCCGGGTCCGGCCGGGGCGCCGGGGCGCGACGATGGTGAAGGTCAGGGCCATCTGGTTCGCGTCCGCGTCGCCGGGCCGGTTCGAGGACGCAGCCCGGGCGCGCGCGTCGCGCCGCGTGGCCTGAGGGGCCGCGTCGGCCCGGCGCGGGGCCCGAGTGGAGCTCAGGCGGCGATGCCGCCGCCGAGCAATCGATCGCCGTCGTACCACGCGACGACCTGACCGGGCGCGACGCGCGGCGACGGTTCCACGAGCTCGACCCGATCGCCGACCAGACGACCGGGGACGGTCGCACCGTGGGCACGGGTCTGGACGTCGAGCACGCGGCCCGGGTCGGGGCGCGCGTCGACGAACGAGAGGTCGGTGAGCTCGATCCGGTCGCACAGCAGGTCTTCCCGGCGGCCGATCGTCACGGTCGCCGACGTGGCGTCGATGTCGACGACGAACCGGCGCTCGCCGAGCGCGACACCCAGACCGCGACGCTGCCCGATCGTGAACGAGCACACCCCCGCGTGCCGGCCGAGGACCGCGCCGTCGATCGCGCGCAGCTCGCCGGGCCGGCTCGAGCCCCTGGCCGCGAGGAACTCCTCGCGGCCGCCCCGTGTGATGAAGCAGACGTCCATGCTCTCCATCTTGGTTGCGGTGCGAAGCCCGAGCCGAGCCGCGTGCGCGCGGACCTCGGCCTTGGTCAGCGCGCCGATCGGCAGGCGCGTGCGCGCGAGCTCGCGCTGGCCGAGCATGTAGAGCACGTACGACTGGTCCTTCGCGGCGTCGGCGCCCCGGAGCAGCTCGTGGCGCCGGCCGGCGCACCGGACGCGCGCGTGGTGGCCGGTCGCGACAGCGGCGAAACCCAGCACCTCGGCCCGGTCGAGAAGCCGGCCCCACTTCATGGCCCGGTTGCACTCCACGCAGGGGTTCGGCGTCCGTCCGCCCGCGCGGTCGGCCACGTAGGGCGCCACGACCGCCCGCTCGAAGTCCTCGGCGAAGTTGAAGACGTAGTGCGGGATGTCGAGCTGCGCCGCTACCCGCCGCGCGTCCTCGACGTCGTCGACGCTGCAACAACCCGAGTCGGACCGGCCGCCCCAGAGCTTCATCGTCACGCCGGTCACGTCGAGGCCCTGCTCGACGAGGAGCGCCGCCGCCACCGACGAGTCGACGCCCCCGCTCATCGCGACCAGCACCCGGCCGCGCCCGGCGTTCATCCTGACGGCACGCGGCCGCGGAGCCGCTCGACGGTGGGCGGGACGACCGCGAGCGCCGCGTCGACGTCCGCGGCCGTCGACCCGAACCCGAGGCTCAGCCGGATCGACGACCGGGCGTCGTCGTCGTCGATACCCATGGCGCGCAGCACATGCGACGGCTCGGTCGCCCCCGAGGAGCACGACGATCCCGACGCCGCGCAGATCCCCTGCTGGTCGAGGGCGACGAGCAGGGTCTCGGCCTCCACGCCCCGGAACCCGAGGTGCAGGTTCCCGGCGACCTTGCGCGCGGGATCGCCGTTGACGAACGCACCAGGAACCTCGAACAACCCCCTGGCCAGGCGGTCCCGCAACGCGCCGACGCGCTGCACCTCGGCGACGCGCCGTTCCGCCGTCACGCGGAGTGCGACCGCCATCCCGACGATCCCCGCGACGTTCGCCGTCCCCGACCGCAGTCCGCGCTCCTGGCCCCCGCCCTCGACCTCGGGCACCAGTTCGACGCCGCGCACGATCAGCGCGCCGACCCCTTTCGGCCCTCCGAACTTGTGGGCCGAGATCGAGATCAGGTCCGCGTCGCGGACCGTCGAGCCGTCGAGCCAGGGCACGGACTGCACGGCGTCGGAGTGGAGGACGGCCCGGGGCGCGCGGGCTCGGACGAGCGCCGCGATCTCGGGCAGCGGCTGGACGGTGCCCACCTCGTTGTTCACCAGCATGGTCGAGACGAGGACGGTCCGGTCGTCGAGGGCCGAGGCCAGCGCGTCGAGATCGACGATCCCGTCCGCGCCGATGCCCACCCGCGCGATCCGGAACCCCTCACGCGCGAGGCGCTCGCACGGCGCGAGCACGCCCTTGTGCTCGAACGCGGTCGTCACGATCCCGTCGCCGAGCCCGGCGGCCCGGCGGGCGCGGCCGGCGCCCTTGAGCGCGAGGTTGTCGGCCTCCGTCCCCCCGGCGGTGAAGACGACGTGGTCGGGCCGGGCACCGAACGCCTCCGCGACGGTCTCGCGGGCGGCTTCGAGCGCGGTCTTCGCTCGGCGCGCGACGGCATGGAGCCCCGACGGGTTCCCGAACGCGTCGGCGAGGAACGGGCGCATGGCCTCGATCGCTTCGGCGTGCACGGGCGTCGTCGCCGCGTAGTCGAGGTAGATCACCTCCCCAGCGTACGGGCCCGGCCTCGCCGTCGCGGGGCCCGACGCGCTCAGCTTCCCGACGCCGGATGCCGATACGGACTGCATGCGACTGCCCATCGTCACGGCGAAGCGCCGCCTCGCGCGGATTCGCGCCGTCGCGTGCCTGCTCGCGGTCGGGGTCGTTCCTTTCGCACTCGACCTCGCCCCGGCCGCCACCGCCGCCTCGGGCCACCCGCCGCGCCACGAGTCGTCGAGACGACCTCGGCGCGCGCCGCTCCCCGCCGGACGGTCGGGCAGCTCCGGTGATGGCCATGCGAAGCGGCGTCGGGCCCGCCGGCAAGTGGTGCCCACGACCCCGAAGCCATCGGGGCCGGCGACGCACGCTGCACCGGCGCCGGCCGCGGCCTCGAACGACGTCGGACGGCCGAAGGGACGGACCGGCCGATGGATCGAGCTCCATGCGCCGGGAGCGGACCGGCGCATGACGCCGGACCAGCGCTCCGTGCTCGGGCCGTGGATCCGCGAGTACGCGATCGGCGCCGACGGCGGCGTGTGGGTGCTCCTCGACCCCGGCGCCCCACCGGCTCTCGGCGGCTGAGAACCCGAGCAGCCGCGCGAGGACGCCGCGAGTCGACTCCCGCTCTCCGCAGCGGGGCCGCTACGGTCCGCGGCCATATGCCAGATGTTGGGACCGAAGTCACACGCCGGGTGACCGTTGCCGCGGGGAAGCTGTCACACCCCTGCCCGATACTGGTCACGTGAGCACGCAACTTCGACTCCTGGGCGGTGGCGGACGGCGCAGCTGGCAACTCGATGCCCGCACGCGTCGCATCGGGCGCCAGGGCGTCGCTCGTGCCCGCGAGGAGCTGGCCCGGGCCCGGCAACCCGAGCCGCGCAAGCTCCCACGGGCCGGCTGACCCCGACCGCGAGACCGCACGCCACTCGGACCGGCTACCACCAGCCCGTCGTTTCCGGGTACGGGCGCGTACCAGTTCGCAGCAGCCGGGTCGTCAACGCGCCGGCTGATAGACCCCGAACTCGTCGCGCAACACGTCGCTGACCTCGCCGAGGGTCGCGTACCGGCGAAGCGCATCCCTCATCGGCGGGAGCAGGTTCTGCGTCCCACGGGCCGCGGCCCGCACGTCCTCGAGCGCGACCTTCACCGCGGCGTCGTCGCGCCGCGCCCGCAGCGCACTCACCCGGGCCGCCTGCCTGCGCTCGAGCTCGGGGTCGATGGCGAAGGCGTCGGCGTACTCGGGCTCGGGCTCGGTGAACTTGTTCACGCCGACGATCGCCTTGCTCCCCGAGTCGACGCCCCGGGCCCAGTCGAACGCGGCGCGCTCGATCTCGTCCTGCATGAACCCGGCCTCGATCGCCGCGACCGCACCGCCGAGCGCGTCGATGCGTTCGACGTACCTCCACGCCTCGGCCTCTACCGCGTCGGTCAGCGACTCCACGAAGTAGGAGCCCGCCAGCGGATCCACCGTGTCGGTGATCCCCGACTCGAACGCGATGACCTGCTGGGTGCGCAACGCGAGCTTGGCGGCCTTCTCCGTGGGCAGGCTCAACGCCTCGTCGTAGCCGTTCGTGTGCAGCGACTGGGTGCCGCCGAGCGCGGCCGCGAGGGCCTGGAGCGTGACCCGCATGATGTTGTTCTCCGGCTGTTGCGCGGTGAGCGTGGAACCGCCGGTCTGCGTGTGGAACCGCAGCAGCTTCGACTTCTCGTCCTGCGCACCGAAGCGCTCCGTCATGATGCGGTGCCACATGCGCCGCGCGGCCCGGAACTTCGCGATCTCCTCGAAGAAGTTGTTGTGGCCGTTCCAGAAGAACGACAGCCGCGGCGCGAACTCGTCGACCGCGAGTCCGGCGTCGACGGCGGCCTGCACGTAGGCGATCCCGTTCGAGAGGGTGAACGCGATCTCCTGCACCGCGGTGCTCCCGGCCTCCCGGATGTGGTAGCCGGAGATCGAGATCGTGTTCCACTGCGGGACGCGGTCCTTGCAGTAGGCGAAGATGTCGGTGATGATCCGCATCGACGGACGCGGCGGGTAGATGTACGTCCCGCGAGCGACGTACTCCTTGAGCAGGTCGTTCTGGACCGTGCCGCCGATCGCGGTGGACGGCACGCCCTGCTGCTCGGCGACGAGCTCGTAGAGCAGCAGGAGGATCGCCGCGGTCGAGTTGATGGTCATCGAGGTCGTGACCTTGTCGAGTGGCAGCCCGGCGAGGAGCAGCTCCATGTCCTCGAGCGAGTCGATGGCCACCCCGACCTTGCCGACCTCGCCTTCGGCGCGGGGGTGGTCGGAGTCGTAGCCCATCTGGGTGGGCAGGTCGAACGCGCAGGACAGGCCGGTCTGGCCGGCGTCGAGCAGGAAGTGGAACCGCTTGTTCGTCTCCTCGGCGGAACCGAAGCCCGAGTACTGGCGCATCGTCCACGGGCGTGACCGGTACATCTGCTCGTACACGCCCCGGGTGTACGGGGGCCGGCCCGGGAGCCCGAGCCGCTCGTCGGGGTCGAACCCCTCGAGGTCGGCGGGCGTGTAGACCTGCCGGATCTCGATGCCGGAGTCGGTGCGTCGCTCGCTCATGAACCAAGGGTAACGGCGCGCTGTGCCGGCGCTCGACCCGGCAAGGTCGAGCACGGGCATTCAGGACGCGACGGGAGGGCCGGCGGCGCCGGCCCTCCCGTTCACGGCGTCGACCGACCGGCTACCGGTGGCAGGCCTGCGGCTTCGAATGCCTCCCCACCGGCCCCGACTGCTTCCCACTCGGGCAGGGCGCGGGCTTCGAGTGGTGCCCGACGGGGGGCGGCTTGGGCACCGAGTGCGCCCCCATGGCCGTCAACGCGGGCGTGAGCGACGCGACGATCGCCCCCACCGCGAGCGCCGCGGCCGCGGGCTTCAGGTGGCCGAGTCGGATCTTCATCAGGTTCCTTTCTCAGGGTCGGGTAACGAGATCGCTGCGAGCGCGAAGCCCACGAGGAGCGCGCCGACGAGCAGGGCCACCGGCACGTGCCCGACGAAGTCGAAGCCGCTGTGCACGGCGAGGGCGACGAGGCCGGCGACCGAGCCGGACCACGTGCCGGGATCGGCCCGGCGGCGCTGCCTCGCCAGGGCGCGGGTGAGGACGACGGCACCGGCCGCCACGAGCACGGCCCCGACGACGCCCAGTTCCGCGAGGGTCTGGAGGTACTCGTTGTGAGCGAACTCGGCCACGTACGTGCGCCCGTCGTGGGCGAAGGACACGTTGAAGTTGCCCGGGCCGACACCGGACAGCAGGTGGTGTCGAGCGAGATCCGCCGTGGCCGACCACTCACGCCCACGATCGGGCGAATCCGCCGAGATCCGCCCCGGAGCCAGGAAGTTCGTCGCCACGTCGAGCTTGTGGACCAGGCCGGTGAACGGCAGCGCGACCATCCCCACCACGGCGACCACGATCCAGGCCCGGGCCGACAGCCGGCGAGCCCCGAGCGCCACGAGGACTCCGGCCGCGAGGGCCGGGACCGCGACCTCCGGGTGCGACGGGCCCTAACCCATGGTCGAGGGGAGGAGCCCGGCGACGGCGACGGCCGCCCCGGCCGACACCGGCCAGACCGCCGACACGGTGGCGCGCAGACCACGGACGAGCCCGAACGCCACCGCCCCCGCGGCGAGACCGAGGATGCCGGCCCGGCTCTGGCTGGCACCGATGCCGACGAACCCGGCGAACGCGGCGAGCGCGGCGATGCGGTCGGTCCGGTCACGACTCAGGCGGCCGAGGGCCAGCAACGCGATCGGAGCCAGGAACGCCGCGGTCGCGTTGGCGTAGGTGAGCGTGGAGGCGGCACGCCACAGGCCACCGTCGACGAGCCCGAGGGGCTCGCGTCGGGCGACCACGCCGTACCAGCCGGTCCCGGCCACGAAGACCGACGCCAGTAGCAGCCCCGTCACCAAGCGGTCGCGCTCGGCGTCGGTCGCCGACGCCGCCATCCGTGCAACCCCCGTCAGGCCCAGCAGCAGGGCCGCCCATTCGGCGCCGCCGGCCAGGTTGGAGGCGACCGCGCCACACCACAGGGCCCACGCGGCGAGCGCGCCGGGGAGCACCCACCACCGTGACCGGGGCGAACCCACGGCGCCCCGGACCAGCGCCGAGCCGCCGGCGACCAACAACGCGAGCGTGAACGCTCGACGCGGGCCGGCGTAGAACGCGCCCTGGGCGACGACCGCGTACCCGAGCGCCCCGAGCGCGACGGCGCCCGGCACCCACGCCGGCGCGTGGGTCCGTACCCGGTCGGTCGCCCGGCTCGTCGACAGGATGGCCACACTCGTCACTCGACCGCCCTCTCGAGGAGATCGCACAGTACCGACGAGGACGCCGGAATTATCCCTTTCATTGATAATCCTACCGGATTTTGCAGGGCCGACGGACCCGGCGGTGGTGCCATCGAATTCCACGAATAGGACACCGCCGCAGAAATCTCTCAGGTCGGTGGCCGGGGCGGCCGAAAGAAGGCCGTGGCGGTTCGCGGCCGGGTTCGAGACGTTGGCGAGCACGCGGATCGGCCGCGCCGCGAGCCGGGGGCGCCCGGCCGGCTGGTACGCCGGAAGGTCACCTCGCGCTGGACGGCGTGGCTGGTCCTCCCCGCGTGCGTCGGCCTCACGGTGTTCGCCTGGTCGCACTCGGTCGAGGTCGGCGACGCGCTCGCGCGGGACCGGACCACCAACGAGGCGGCGACGCTCAAGCGGGTCCTCGACCAGCGCCTCACCGCCATCGACGACCTGCTCTCGGTCGGACGCGCGTCGCTCTCCTACCGGTCGGACCCGACCACGATCAACGCGGTCCTCAACGAGATCCCGGCCCTGATCCGCTCCTACCCCGGCACCCGCGGCTTCTGGTTCCTCACGCAGCAGGGCGACGCCGTGCGCGTGGTCTACGCGGCCCCGAATGCGGTCGCCGCGCACCAGGGGATCGACGTCGGCGGGGACCGGAACCTCCGGCACGCGTTCGACGCGACCCGCGACAACGACCGGACCGTGCTGGTCCGGTTGGGCCGTCTGCCGCGTCGGCACGCCGAACCGCTCGGCAACGGCCCGATCCTGCTGCTCGTCAAAGCCGTGCACCCGATGGCCGCCACGGGCTCTCCGGCCGGCGCGGGCGCGCCCCGGATCTGGATCGCGGCGCTCGTCAACGCGAACGAGTTCCTGGCCAGCGTCGGAACGTCGACCAACGGGTTCAGATCCATCTCGCTGCGCGACCCCTCGGCCCCGCGGGTACGACCCGCGCTCGCGAGCTGGCCCCACCCGGTGGTGAGCGGTCGCGCGACCGGCGCCGCCGATGCCACGCACAGCTTCGGCTTCGCGCGGTACGGCAGCACCTGGGAGGTGCGGTTCGGTCCGGACCATCCCGACACCGACCCGCAGCTCGCGCTGGCGCGCACGATGATGCTGCTGCTCGGACTGGGTGTCAGCGTCGGGGTGTTCCTGTTCTTCCGATCGATGCGCTCGTCGGAGATCCGGGCCCTGCGGCTCGTGGACGACGCCACCTCGTCGCTGGCGCGCTCCGAGGAGCGGTTCCGGGCGCTCGTCCACGAGTCGCTCGACATGACCGTCGTCGTCGACTCCGACGGGCGCCTGGTCTACGCGAGCCACGCCGCGGAGGTCACGCTCGGCCACGAGGTCAGCGTCCTCGTGGGCACGGACGTGTTCTCGCTCGTGCATCCCGACGACCGGGCGACCGTCGAGGACGAGTTCTCCTCCCTCGCCACGGGCGAACCGGTGCGTGACCCGCTGCAGTTCCGGCTCCGCCGCGCCGACGGCCACTACCTCTGGGTCGAGGCCGTCGGCACGAACCTCGCCGAGAACCCTGCCATCGGCGGCGTCATCCTCAACCTCCGGGACATCAACGAACGGCGGCGCGTCGACGCCGCGCTGCGGGAAGCACAGACCCGGTTCCGCACCGCCTTCGAGGAGGCACCCATCGGGATGGCGCTCGCCGGCCCCGACGGAGAGCTCGGCCGCGTCAACCGGTCGCTGCGCGACATGCTCGGCTACGACGAGGACGCGCTGGTCGGCCGCGCCGTCTTCGATCTCACGCATCCCGAGGACTGGCCGGCCACGTCGATCGAGATCCAGCGGCTCCGGCGCGGCGACGTGCCCCGTTTCCGGCTCGAGACGCGCTTCCTGCACAGCTCCGGGCAGGTCGTGTGGGCCGCCGTCAGCGCCAGCATGGTGCGCGACGACGACGGCCGGGCCCTGTACATGATCGGCCAGATCGAGGACATCACCGAGCGAAAGGCCATCGGCGAGCGGCTGGCCCACCAGGCGATCCACGACCCGCTCACGGGACTCCCGAACCGCGTCCTCTTCATGGACCGCCTCAGCGCGACCCTCGCGGAGAACGAGCACCCCGGCGTGACCCGTCGCGTCCTCGTGCTCTTCCTCGACCTCGACCACTTCAAGTTCGTGAACGACTCG
Source organism: Acidimicrobiia bacterium (assembly GCA_046331155.1). Classification (GTDB taxonomy): domain Bacteria; phylum Actinomycetota; class Acidimicrobiia; order IMCC26256; family CAWATG01; genus JAXLRK01. The sequence continues at coordinate 1,009,202 of JAXLRK010000001.1, read as the reverse complement.
CTCGGCCACGCGGCCGGCGACCGCCTCCTGATCGCGGTCGCGGCCCGCCTGCGCGAGATCCTGCGCCCGAACGACACCGTCGCCCGGTTCGGCGGCGACGAGTTCACGGTGATCTGCGACGACGTGCCGGACGAGGCGACGGCGCACGAGCTCGTGGAGCGCCTCGCGGGGATCTTCGACCGGCCCGTCCTGCTCCCCGAGGGCGAGGTGTTCGTGACCGCCAGCATCGGGATCGCGCTCTCCCGTCCGGGGATCGACACGCCCGAGACGCTGGTGCGCGACGCAGACGCCGCGATGTACCGCGCCAAGGACCACGGCCGCAACACCTGGGAGATGGCCGACGAGGGCGCCCACGACGCCGCCGTCGACTTCCTCCGCACGGGCAACGACCTCCATCGTGCTCTCGAGCGGGGCGAGTTCCGCGTGCACTACCAGCCGATCGTGACGCTCGAGACGGGCCGCATCTCCGGGTTCGAGGCGTTGTTGCGCTGGGCCCATCCCGAACGCGGTCTGCTCGCCCCGGTCGACTTCGTCGGGCTCGCGGAAGAGACGGGGCTCGTGGTGCCCATCGGACGGTGGGTGCTCGAGCACGCCTGCACGCAGCTCGCCCGGTGGCAGGCCTTCCACGACGGCGGCCGTCATCTCACCATGTCCGTGAACCTCTCCCCCCGCCAGCTCTCCGAGCCGATGCTGTCCGACGAGGTGGCCCGGATCGTGGCCCGCAGCGGCGTCCAGCCCGGTTCGGTGTGGCTCGAGATCACCGAGAGCACGCTGGCCCGCGACGCGGAGTCGACGATCAGCGTGCTCCGCGCGCTCCGGGCCCAGGGCGTCCACCTGGCCGTCGACGACTTCGGGACGGGGTACTCGTCGATGAGCTACCTCAAACGGTTCCCCGTCGAGGCCCTGAAGATCGACCGTTCGTTCGTCGACGGGCTCGGCCGTGACCCCGAGGACACGGCCATCGTTACCGCAACCGTCAGCCTCGCCCATGCACTCGGCCTCATCGCCGTGGCCGAGGGGGTGGAGTCCCCGATCCAGATCGCCGAGCTCCGAACGCTCGGCTGCGAGGCCGCGCAGGGCTACCTCTTCGGCTCGCCGCTGCCGGTCGACGCGCTCGGCGACCGTCCCGCCTTCGACCGCCGGACCTGGGAGGCCCTGCGCGCCGCGGATTGATCAGCGGCTGTATTACGCATGCTGTTGCATCTTGACACTTGTTGCTACACTGAGAGCTGCGCCCCTGGCCCGGCGGCGCGGCTTCCCCCGAGACCGCACGACCGGAGGAAGCCGATGCCCTCGACCGTCACCATTCACCCCTGGCCCGACCCGCTCCTCGACGCCACCGGCCACGACCCGCGGTCCGCCTACGTCGAGACGTTCTGGCTGCCGACGCTCGGCCCTACCGCCCTGCTTCTCTTGCGCCACCTCTCCGATCGCCTCGACGGCACCGGCGGGCGTTTCGAGCTGCACCTCGCGGAAACCGCCCGGGCCCTCGGCCTCGGGGCGCGTGACGGGAGCTCGTCGCCGCTCGTGCGCAGCCTCGGCCGCCTCGAGCTCTTCGAGCTCGCGTGCTCCGACGGCAGCGGCAACATCGCCGTTCGCCGCCACGTGGCCTCGGTGAACCCGCGCCACCTCCGCCGCCTCCCGCCCGCGCTCCAGGCCGCGCACGCCGAATGGGACCCCGGGCGTTGCGAACCCGAGGGCGCGGACCCCCGGCAACGCTCGCGGCGGATCGCGGTCGCGCTGGTCGAGCAGGGTGACCATCTCGACCGCGTCGAGCGCGTCCTGCTCGCCAGCGGCTTCGGGACCGCGCTGGCGCGCGAGAGCGCCGCTTGGGCATGGGAACGACACCGGGTTGCGCTCACCGCACTCACCGGTACCGAACCCCGGTGAGAACCCGAGCGGAGAGGTGGCGTTGGTGGATCGGCGTGTCGGGGGTGCCGCCGGCAAGGACGCACGACGAAGGCGCAGCCGAAGCTGCGTCGAGGAGGAGGACGCAGCCCAGCGGTGCCACCGGCCGGCGAGACACGACGTTCACCTCTCCGGTCGGGTTCTAAGCTGCGCGGGCGTGGTGACACTCGACGAGATCGCCGGCTGGCTGCGGGAGGCCGAGTCGATCGTGGTCCTCACCGGCGCCGGCATCTCCACCGAGTCCGGCATCCCCGACTTCCGCGGCCCGAGCGGCGTGTGGACGAAGGACCCGGACGCCGAGAAGATGGCGACCATCCAGTACTACGTCCGCGATGCCGACGTCCGCCGGCGGGCCTGGCGGCACCGCCTCGAGAGCGACATGTGGAGCGCCGAGCCCAACGCCGGGCACCACGCGCTGGCGGAGCTCGAGGGCCGGGCCCGGCTCGACGCGATCGTGACCCAGAACGTCGACGGCCTCCATCAACGGGCCGGCTCGACCCCGGAGAAGGTCATCGAGGTCCACGGCACCGTGCACGAGGTGGAGTGCCTCACCTGCGGTCGGCGGGCGCCGATGGGGCCGACGCTCGACCGCGTGCGGGCGGGCGAGGAGGACCCGCTGTGCCGCGAGTGCGGCGGCCTGCTCAAGTCCGCGACCATCTCGTTCGGCCAGGACCTCGTGCCCGAGGTGCTCCGACGCGCCCAGCAGTCGGCAGCCGACTGCGACGTCTTCCTCGCGATCGGGACGTCGCTCGCGGTCTACCCCGCGGCCGCCCTCCCCGAACTCGCCGTGGGTTCGGGCGCCACGCTCGTCATCATGAACGAGCAGCCCACGCCGCTCGATCCGTACGCCCGAGCGGTCGTACCCCACCGCATCGGGGAGGTGCTCCCGGCGCTCGTCGCCCTCGTGTGACCTCACCCCGGCGGACCTTCGGCGCACCGACGGTTGGGAATACCCGACTGCTGCGGTAGCATTTATCTCCCCGCAAGGTCTTTCGCAGCCGGAGAACCCCATGGCCAGCTTCCGCGAGCTCCTCGCCCGGACGAAATCAGAGATCACCGAGATCGACCCGGCGGCGGCCGAGGCCCGCCTGGGCACGGCCACGTTCCTCGACGTGCGCGAGCTCGACGAGTGGGAGCAGGGCACGATCCCCGGTTCGGTGTTCCTCCCCCGAGGGCACCTCGAGAGCCAGGCCGAGCAGAAGCTGCCCGACCGCTCCGCTCCGCTCGTCGTGTACTGCGCCGCCGGCGTGCGCTCCGCCTTCGCCGCCAGGACGCTCGAGGAGCTCGGGTACTCCGACGTCGCCTCGATGGCCGGTGGCTTCGGCCGCTGGAAGAACGAGGGCCGGCCCTGGCAGGTGCCGGCGACGCTCGGCCCCGAGCAGCGCAACCGGTACCACCGGCACCTCCTGCTCCCCGAGGTGGGCGAGGCCGGTCAGCAGAAGCTCCTCGAGAGCAGGGTCCTGCTGCTCGGCGCGGGCGGTCTCGGGTCGCCCGCCGCGCTGTACCTGGCCGCCGCGGGCGTGGGAACGCTCGGCATCGTCGACATGGACGTCGTCGACGCGTCGAACCTCCAGCGCCAGATCCTCCACAACATGGATCGTCTCGGCGACCGCAAGGTCGACTCGGCGAAGAAGACGCTCACGCTGTTGAACCCCGACGTCGACGTCGTGACCTACGACGTCCGGTTCGGCGCCGACAACGTGCTCGACATCATCGACGGCTACGACGTGATCGTCGACGGTACCGACAACTTCCCGACCCGCTACCTGCTCAACGACGCCTCGCTGCTCGAGCGCATCCCGGTCGTGCACGGATCGATCTTCCGCTTCGAGGGTCAGGTCACCGTCTTCGACCCGTACCGGGGCCCCTGCTACCGCTGCCTGCTCCCCGAACCCCCACCGCCCGAGCTCGCGCCGAGCTGCGCCGAAGCCGGGGTCCTCGGCGTGCTGCCCGGCATCGTCGGGTCGGTCCAGGCCCTCGAGGCGATCAAGCTCCTGCTCGATCTCGGCGACCCGCTGCGCGGCCGGCTGCTGGCGTACGACGCGCTGGAGCAGAGCTTCCGGTCCTTCAAGGTGCGCCGGGACCCGAAGTGCCCGGCGTGCGGCGAGGACGCCGGACCCATCGTCATCGCGGAGTACGACGACCAGTGCCTCCCGCACGCCGTCCTGGCCGACGGCACCGTGCTCGGCCACTGACCGCGGCGCCTCCCATACGTTCGAGCCCATCCGTTCTGGCTGGTGAGCGGGGCGAAATTCCGACCGCCTGCTAGCCAGAACGCATCGGTCGAACGTCGCGTCTCGGCCCTCCAGTCGGCCGCGCGGCCGGCCGATACCAGACCGTCCGGGGAACCAGGGAGGTCGGCCGATGCCACACCGACGACTCGCTTCGAACGGGCGCGCCGCGGGCCGGGCGGCCGGTATCGCCGTCGTCGCGGTCGCCACGCTGCTCGCGTCCGTTGCACCGACCGCGGCCGCGCGCCCGCTGACCCGGACCATCTCCCCCGTCGCGGTCACCACCGCGACCGGGAGCGTCGTCGCGTTCGGCGACGGGCCCGCGCTCGGCTCGCCGACGTCGGTGCCGGCCACGGCGAGAGTCACTGCGATCGCCGCGACGCGCAGCGGGCACGGGTACTGGATCGCCGACACGGCCGGCGGCGTCTACGCGTACGGCGACGCCACCTTCGCCGGGAGCGTGACGGCGGCGCTGGCGGCGCCGGTGGTCGACCTCGCGCCCACGCCTAGCGGGCAGGGCTACTGGCTCGTCGCCGCCGACGGCGGCGTGTTCGCGTTCGGCGACGCGACCTTCGTCGGTTCCGCGGCCGGGCTCGCGCGGCTGCCGGCGTCCGGGATCGCGGCCACGCCCACCGGTCGTGGCTACTGGGTCGTGACGGTCGACGGCGGCGTGTTCGCGTTCGGCGACGCGACCTTCGTCGGTTCCGCGGCCGGCCTCTCGTCCCGGCCGGTCGTCGGCATCGCCGCCACGCCGGCCGGTTCCGGGTACTGGCTCGCCGCCGCGGACGGCGGAGTCTTCGCGTTCGGCGACGCGGCGATGTACGGGTCCGCCGCGGGGTACTCGACGTCGGTGGTGGGCATCACGGCCCGGCCCGACGGCGCCGGGTACTGGCTCGCCGCCGCGGACGGCGGAGTCTTCGCGTTCGGCGGCGCCCCGTTCCTCGGCGCGGTCGGGTCGCCTCCGGGTCCGATCGCCGCGATCAGCGCGTCGCCGACCGGCCGGGGCTACTCGGTCCTCGTCGGACCGCCCGGAACCGTCCCGGCCGCACGCGCGCTGACGGCGCCGCCGGTCCCGGCGGGATCGGGAACCGGCCGGCGCGTCGTGTACTCGAACAGCGCGCAACGACTCTGGCTGATCGAGACCGACGGCGTCGTGTACGACTCGTACCGGGTCTCCGGCCGGCGGGGGTATCCCGCACCGGGTACCTACGCCGTCTGGACGAGGATGCGACACGGGCGGTCCGGACGCCTCGACCTGCCGTACTTCGTCGGCTTCGCGCACGGGCGGACGACGTCGGTCGGGTTCCACGGGATCCCGCTCAACCCGAACGGCAGCCCGATCCAGTCCGACGCGCAGCTCGGCGTGCCCCTCAGCCACGGCTGCGTCCGCCAGAACCAGGACGACGCGGCCGAGATGTGGGCGTGGGCACCGCTGGGCACGACGGTCGTCGTCCTGCCGTAGCAGCTACCCGGCGGTCGTGGTCGTGGTGGCCGGGGCCTGCGGCACCTTGATCGAGGCGAGCTTGATCTTGATGCTGGGTTCGTTGGTCGCCGGGCGCGCCTTCGCCTTCGTGGCGTTCGGCATGTCGGCCAGAGCCGACGCCGGCGGATCGGGGAGCTTCACCGTCTTGTAGTCGGCGGCCGCGGGCGTGTCACGGGTGAGGAGCGACGCGAACCGCGCCAAGTCGGTCTTGAAGGGGGCCGAACCGGTGCCGGTGCAGGGCGCGACCTGCTCGATGTTCGCGGGCATGCTGGTGGTGAAGGTGTTGCCGGACGCGCAGTTGCCGCCCGACGCGGTGTCGCTGTCGATCGTGCTCACGATCCCGATGTCGAACTGGCGGCTGTCCTTCACGACGTTGTCGAGGATCTTGTTGTTCTCCGCGTTGAAGTTGATCGCGTTGGGGTTGTTCGGGTTGATCAACTTCTCGGGGAGCGGGATCGCCGCGATGCCGCTGAGGTCGTGGTCGTACACGAGGTTCCGTTGCGCGACGTTCTCGTTGCCGCCCGCGAACAGGATGCCGTTGCCGATCGCAAGCTTGGCGATGTCGATCGCGGCCGTCTGGCCGTTGTTGTTGGAGTACACGAGGTTGCCGGTCATCGTCGTGCCGCGCTCGGGCGGGTTCTTCTCCCCGGTGCCGCTGTTGGGAACGATGCCCGCGCGGTTGTGGTGGAACGACGACCGGACGATGTAGAGCCTCCCGCCGGCGTTGGTTCCCGAGTACCCGAGCCCGTTCCACTCGGCTTCGTCGTCGATCATCAGGGCGTTGCACGGGTAGCACTGCCCGATGTAGAAGCCGGCGTCGGGGCTCCCGGCCCCGTAGTCGTGGTCGAACTGGCCGTTGACCGAGTCGAACGCGTAGATGCCGTAGTCGCCGGCCCGGATGCTGGTGAGGTACGAGCCGCGGTACCCCTTGACGCCGGTCCAGTAGAAGCCGTTCGACTTGAAGTTCCGGGCCGTCATGTTCTCGATCGCCACGCCGTTCGCGAGCACCTTGAAGCCGTTCTCGTGGCCGGGCTCCTCGCTGAAGTCGCCGTCGAGGACGGTCTTCGAGCGGCTCTCGCCACGGATGACGATGTTCTTGTGCTCGCCGGACACGGTGACGGCCTCGTGGTAGACGCCCGGGGCCACGAGCACGAGCGCACCCGGCTTGGCCGAGTCGACCGCCTGCTGGACGGTCTTGAAGTCCTTCGGGACGCGTAGGGTGCCACTCCGCAGCTTCTTCGCCGCGGCCGACGAGCTCCCGCCCGCCTTCACGTTCCCGACGATGACGTTCCCGAACATCCCCGCGTTGGGCGCGCCGTGGAGGGTGCAGTAGTAGCTGTAGGTCCCGGGCGCGTTGAACGTGAAGGAGTACGTCTTGGCGGGAGCGAAGCTCGCGGTGTCGACGCCGAACTTCTTGCCGAAGTCCTGCTTCGAGTCGGCCGCCTTGATGTTGTGCGGGATCCGGCCCTTGTTCGTCCACTTCACGGTGACGCCGACGGAGATCCGGATGTTCTGCGGGTCGAACGAGTTGTCCTTCGCCTGCACGTCGACCGTCGGGTAGTGGCCGCCGGTGTCCTTGCCGCGAAGGTCGACGATCGGGTCGCCCTTCACGCCCTGACCACCGTTCTTGGCGGCCGCCGGCGCCGCGACCGCGACCACGGCGACTGTCGACACCAACCCGAGCACGATCGCGCGCCTACGCATTCCGAGCACTCCTCCAGGTCCCCGCGCCGGTGGTGCGGCGACGGCACACTACCCCCGAAGCGGCCCGCGGTTCAGGCGCCGGCCACCTCCACCCGGGCCCACATGCGCAGGTGGGGCAGCCCGTGGATCGAGCAGTAGTAGTCGTAGGTCCCGGGCGTCGTGAAGGTGAACTCGTAGCTCTCCCGCTCCCGGAACCCGCCGGCCGGCGTCCCGAACGCGGCGCCACCGGCACCGTGGAAGTCCTGATCCGGGTTCGACGCGGTGATCCGGTGGGGGCTGAAGCCCTGGTTGAACCACCGGACCGTCGTGCCGGGCCGGACCCGCAGCCGGCGGGGCGTGAAGACGTTGTCCTGCACGATCACGGGCACGGTGCCGTCGGGTCCGGGCGTGACCACGGGCCCCGCGGCGGTCGCCGACGACCCGACGGCCCCGGTCGTCGAGGTCGAGCCGGGCTTCGACGACGAACCGCACGCGGTCGACCCCACGGCCGCCGCCGCGATCGCGAGGGCGAACGCCGCAAACCGGGTGCGGCCTTGCACGAGCCCGGTCCTGGTCGGCTCAGCGGGGGGCCGGAGCCACGAAGGCCGTGACGAGCTCGACGAGCGTTCGTACGCCGAAGCCGGTTCCCCCCCGCGTGACGTGCGCGTCGTCGGCGCTCGCACGCGCGGGGCCGGCGATGTCGAGGTGCGCCCACGGCACGCCGGCGACGAACTCCTGGAGGAACAGACCCGCGGTGAGCGCGCCCCCATAGGAGCCGGTGCCGATGTTGCGGAGGTCGGCGACCTCGCTGTCGAGCAGCTTGCGGTACTCCTTGGGCAGCGGCAGCGACCACACCGGCTCGCCGGCCCGGTCCGCGGCGGCGCGGACCTGCGCGACGAACCCGTCGTGGTTGCCCATGAGACCGGCGATCTTGTCTCCGAGCGCGACCATGCACGCACCGGTCAGCGTCGCGAGGTCGACGACCGCGTCGGCCTTCGCCTCGGCCGCGAGCGCGAGCGCGTCGGCGAGGATGAGCCGCCCCTCGGCGTCGGTGTTGAGGACCTCGACGGTCTTGCCGTTGCGGATCCTGAGGACGTCGCCGGGCCGGATGGCGGTGCCGCTCGGCATGTTCTCCACCAACGGCGTGAACGCGATCACCCGGTCCTTCACCCCGAGCGCGCGCAGCACCGACATCGTCGCGATCACGGCCGCGGCCCCGCCCATGTCGGTCTTCATGGTCTCCATGCCCGAGGCGGTCTTGAGCGAGAGGCCGCCCGAGTCGAACACGACACCTTTGCCGACGAGCGCGAGCGTGCGCGTCGCCCCACGCGGGGCATAGACCATCTTCAACAGCCGCGGTGGACGCTGCGAGCCCTTGCCGACCCCGAGGATCCCGCCGAGCCCCTGCTCCGCGAGCTGACGGTCGTCGAGCACGCTGAGCCGCACGCCCGTGTCGCGCAGCACGCGGCGCGCGGCCGCGGCCAGCAGCGCGGGCGACTTGGCCTCCGCGGGCTCGTTCACGAGGTCCCGCGCCCAGCAGACGGCGCCCGCGACGACGGCACCCCGGTCGAGGGCGCGCCGCACCGCCGCACCGCCGCGGCCCGCGAGCAGCACCCGCCGCAACTTCGATTTGGGGGCGTCGCCCTTGTACTTCAGGAACTGATACGCGCCGAGCGACGCCCCTTCGGCGATCGCCTGTGCAGCGGCGGCGCGGTCGACCGATTTCGGCGCCGCGTCGAGCAACGTCGTCGCGACCGAAGCGACCTTGCTCGCCCTACGGGCGACGGCGGCTGCGGCACGACGCAGGCCGTCGGCGGTCACGGCGTCAGGGTCTCCGAGCCCGATCAGCACCACGGCCTTCGCGCCGAGCGCCCCACCCGTGGGGACCGCCAGCGTCTCGCCGACCTTGCCCTCGAAGCCGGTCTCCTCCATGAACGCGTGCAATCCACCGAGGGCGCGGTCGACCGCGTCGGCTCCCGGGCCGAGCACACGGTCGGCGAACACGGGCACGGCCAGCAGATCGGCCCGGACCGCGATCGGCGCGGCCGAGCTGAGCGAGAACGTGAGCGACACGGAGGATCCTCCTCGGGGACGGCCCTTGTAACGTACCGCCTCATGGCGACCGAGTCGCGGCCCGGGCCGGATCGCGAAGCGCCCGGTCGCACGGGCCGACGGGACCGCATCGCCCGCATCGCCCGCATCGCCGCGGTGGTCGCGGTCGCGGCCGCCGGTCTTGTGCTGCGGGTGTGGATCCTCCGCCACGGGGCCGGTGCCGTCGACTCCGACGAGGCGGTCGCGGGTTTGATGGCCCGGCACTTCGCCCGGGGGTCCTTCACCACGTTCTTCTGGGGCCAGCAGTACGGCGGGTCGCTCGAGCCGATGCTCGCGGGTGCGGTGTTCCGGGTCGCCGGCTCGTCACCGCTCACCCTGAAGCTCGTGCCCGTGATGCTCTCGGGCGTGGCCGCGCTGCTCGTGTGGCGCATCGGGCGGCGGATGGCCGGTGAGCGTGCGGGTGTCGTCGCCGGTGCGCTGTGCTGGCTCTGGCCCGCCGCCTACGTCTGGTGGTCGACGAAGGAGCGGGGCTTCTACTGGGTCGCGCTCGCGCTCGGTCTCGTCGTCGTGCTGACCGCACAGCGGCTGGACGAGCAACCCGCGCGCCGGACCGACTGGCTCGTGCTCGGCGCGGCCATCGGCCTCGGTTGGTGGACCAGCCCGCAGATCGTGGTGTTCGCGCTCCCCGCGTTCGGCTGGCTCGCGTGGCGCCACCGCCGCGGGCTCTGGCCCGGCGCCGCCTACGCGCTCGGCGCCGCGGTGCTCGGTTCGATCCCGTGGTGGCGGGCCAACGTCCATTCGCACTGGGCCTCGCTCGACGTCGCGAGCCAGCGCGACCACCACGGCTTCTGGTCCCACCTCTGGTCCGTGCTCCACCACGGCCTGCCGACGGCCCTGGGACTTCGCAGCGCATACACCGAGCAGTGGGTGCTCGGGGCGCTCGGCCCGGCGATCTTCGTCGCGCTGCTCGTCGTGGTGGTCGCGGGCGCGATCCGCGCCTGGAAGACGCCGGCCGGTCGGGTCGTCGTCCTTGCTACCGCGTTCGCGCCCTTGCTCCTCGCGGCCGCACCCAACACGCAGTACGTCGGCGAGGGTCGCTACGAGCTGTTCGTGTGGCCGTTCCTCGCGTTGCTGATCGCGTCCGCGGCGACCCACCCGCGCGCACCGCGCGCCGTCGCTCCGTCGGCGGTCGCTGCTGCCTTCCTGCTCACCGCGACGACGCTCGCGCCCCTCGACACCGCGACGCTGCCCCACGCGCCCGACGTCCACGTGCCGGCCCGGATGGGCCCGCTCGTCCGCGCGCTCGAATCCCACCACGTGACGGCGGCGTTCGCCGACTACTGGATCGCTTACCGGCTCGCGTTCGAGAGCGACGAGCACGTCGTGGCGACGCCGTCCGGCGCGGTGCGGTGGCCTGCGTTCGACGCGCGCGTGCGGCAGAGCGCGTGCCCGGTCTACGTGTTCCCCACCGCGTCGGGCTCACTCCCGGATTTCGAACATCGGCTCGCGCGGTTGCACGTCGGCGCGCGGCGCGTGACGGCCGGCGGCTTCACGATCGTCGCGCCCGATCGTCACCTCGACCCGGAGCAGGTGTGGGCGGCGCCGGCCGATCAGCTGTCGCCCGTCCGCACCGGGCGGAACGAGCCTTCCTGCCAGCGCGCCAACGTGTAGACGAGGTCGGCGAGCCGGTTCAGGTAGGGCACCACGTGGCTCTCCGGCTCGAGCCAACCCTCCCGCGTGGCCCGCACGCTCTCGCGCTCGGCCCGCCGCACGACGGACCGGCCGAAGTCGAGCGCGGCGGCGACCCGGTTCTCGCCGGGGACGACGAACTCGCGCGGCGGTTCGAACCGCGTGGTGACGTCGTCGATCACCGGTTCGAGCGCCGCGACCATCTCGCCGGTCACCCGCGACACGCCGGGTTCGAGCTTGGTGCGGTTGGCCGGCTCGGTCGCGAGCTCGGCCCCCACCACGAAGAGCTCGCGTTCGAGGCGGACGAGGAGCCGGTCGAGCTCGGAGTCGCGCTCGGCGTCGCCACGGGCCAGGCCCAGGGCCGACACCGCTTCGTCGACGGCGCCGTAGGCCGTGGGGCCCGGGCCGTCCTTGGGCACCCGGCCCCCGAACAGGAGGCCGGTGCTTCCATCGTCGCCCGTGCGCGTGTAGACCTTCACGATGCCCGGGAGTGTACGGCGCGGCCGGGCCGCCGCCTGGTTGCGCCGCTGCCGGCGTCCCGCGTTTGCGGAATCCCGGGGCAGGGCGCCGAACGCTCTCCGGTAGCCTGGGGTCATGTCCGAGTTCCTCACCGCGCTGGCCGAGCGCGTCCTCGTGTTCGACGGCGCGTTCGGCACCTGGATGCAGGAGCGCAACCTCGGGCCCGACGACTTCGGCGGTCCGGAGCTCGAAGGGTGCAACGAGATCCTCGTCGCCACCCGGCCCGACCTGATCCGGGAGCTCCATCGCGCCTTCTTCGACGTCGGCGTGGACGCGGTGGAGACCGCCACGTTCGGGGCCTTTCCCGTCGTGCTCGACGAGTACGGCATCGCCTCGCGCACGGTCGAGCTCAACGAGACCGCGGCTCGCCTCGCCCGCGAGGTGGCCGGCGAGTATGCGACGCCCGACCGGCGCCGGTTCGTGATCGGTTCGGTCGGGCCGGGCACCAAGCTCCCGTCGCTCGGCCACATCCGCTTCGCGGACCTGCGCGACGCGTACGTCCCCCAGATGGAGGGGCTGCTGCGGGGCGGCGTCGACGTCGTCCTGATCGAGACCGTGCAGGACCTGCTCCAGGCCAAGGCCGCGATCGTCGCGGCGCGTCGCGCCATGGCGTCGACCGGCGTCGAGGTGCCGCTCATGGTGCAGGTCACCGTGGAGACCACCGGCCGGCTGCTCATGGGCACCGAGATCGGCGCCGCCCTCACCGCGCTGGAGGCGATGCGCCCCGACGTGATCGGGCTCAACTGCGCGACGGGGCCGGGCGAGATGACCGAGCACCTGCGCTACCTCGCCCAGCACGCCCGCACGTTCCTCTCGTGCCTGCCGAACGCGGGGCTCCCGTCGATCGTCGACGGCCACACGCACTACGACCTCACCCCGGACGCGCTCGCCGACGCCCACGAGCGGTTCGTGTCGGAGTTCGGCCTGAACGTCGTCGGTGGCTGCTGTGGCACGACGCCCGAGCACCTGCGCGCCGTCGTCGACCGCATCGGTACCCGCGCGCCGATCGTCCGCACCCCCGACTTCGAGCCCGGCTGCTCGTCGATCTACAGCCACGTCCCGTTCCACCAGGAGCTCTCGTACCTGGCGGTCGGCGAGCGCACCAACGCCAACGGCTCGAAGAAGTTCCGGGAGGCGATGCTCGCAGCCGACTACGACACCTGCCTCCAGATGGCGCGCGAGCAGGTGAAGGAAGGCGCCCACGTGCTCGACGTGTGCGTCGACTACGTAGGGCGCGACGGCACCGCCGACATGGACGAGATCGCGGGCCGCTTCGCCACGCAGGCCAGCCTGCCGCTCGTGTTCGACTCGACCGAACCCGACATCCTGGAAGCGGGCCTGGCGCACCACGGCGGCAAGGCGCTGTTGAACTCGGCGAACCTCGAGGAGGGCGAGGGCGAGGGCAAGCGCATGGACCGGGTGTTCCGGCTCGCGCGCGAGTACGGGGCGGCCGTGATCTGCCTCACCATCGACGAGGAGGGCCAGGCGCGCGACGCGGACTGGAAGCTGCGGGTGGCGCACCGCCTCTACGAGATCGCCACGCTGCGCTACGGCCTCGACCCGACGGACCTCGTCTTCGACCCGCTGACGTTCCCGCTGAGCGCCGGCACCGAGGATCTCCGCCGCGATGCTGTGGAGACGATCGAGGCGATCCGGCGGGTCAAGGCCGAGCTACCCGGCGCGTCCACCATCCTCGGCCTGTCGAACGTGAGCTTCGGCCTGAAGCCGGCGGCCCGTCACGTGCTGAACAGCGTGTTCCTGCACGAGTGCCGCGAAGCAGGGCTCGACGCGGCGATCGTGCACGCGGCGCGCATCCTGCCGATGCACCGGATCGACGACCACGCTCGTGAGGTTGCACTCGACCTGATCTACGACCGGCGCCGGGAGGGCTACGACCCGCTCACCGAGTTCATGGCCCTCTTCGAGAACGTCGAAGCGTCGGCCGTGCAGCAGGAGGACCGGTCGGGGTGGTCGGTCGAGCAGCGCCTCGAGCACCGGATCATCGACGGCGACCGCGACGGCATCGAGGCCGACCTCGACGAGGCGTTGACGACGCGTCCCGCCCTCTCGGTCGTGAACGACGTGCTGCTCGAAGGCATGAAGGTCGTCGGCGACCTGTTCGGGCGCGGCGAGATGCAGCTCCCGTTCGTGCTCCAGAGCGCGGAGACGATGAAGACCGCCGTCGCGTACCTCGAGCCGCACATGGAGAAGACCGATTCCGGCGGCAAGGGTGTGGTCGTGCTCGGCACGGTGAAGGGCGACGTGCACGACATCGGCAAGAACCTCGTCGACATCATCCTCACGAACAACGGCTACGAGGTGCACAACATCGGCATCAAGGCGCCGTTGACCGCGTTCGTGGAGAAGGCCCAGGAGGTGCACGCCGACGCGCTCGGCATGAGCGGCCTGCTCGTGAAGAGCACGCTCATCATGCGCGAGAACCTCGAGGAGATGAACGATCGCGGCCTCGCGGAGATGCCGGTGCTGCTCGGCGGCGCCGCCCTCACGCGTTCGTACGTCGAGGTGGACCTCCGCAAGACGTACGACGGCCGCGTGTTCTACGGCAAGGACGCGTTCGAGGGCCTGCACACGATGGACGCGCTGATGGAAGGCAAGCGGTCCGGCACGCTCGACCCCGAGTTCGGCCGCGCCCTCGGCGGACGGCAGCTCCCGCCGCGCAAGAGCCAACTCGAGGCCGAGCGGGGCGAGGTCGAGGTGCCGGCGCGGTCCGACGTCGCCACCGACGTGAAGGTGTTCGACCCGCCGTTCCTCGGCTCACGCGTCGCGAAGGGCATCTCGATCGACGAGATCGCCGGCTTCCTGAACGAGACCGCGCTGTTCCGCAACCAGTGGCAGTTCCGGCCCGACAAGTCCCTCGGCGAAGACGACCCGGCGTTCAAGGAGCGGGTGCGGGCCACGCTGCGCGAGGTGCTCCAGCGCGCGAAGTCGGAGGGTTGGCTCGTTCCCGCGGTGGCGTGGGGTTACTTCCCCGTCAACGCCGAAGGCGGCGACCTGATCGTGTGGAGCGACGACACTCGCCGCAGCGAACGGACCCGGTTCCACTTCCCGCGCCAGCGCAAGGACCGGTTCCTCTGCATCAGCGACTTCTTCCGCAGCGTCGAGTCGGGCGACGCCGACTACGCGGCGTTCCACGTGTGCACGATGGGTGCCGCGGCGACGGCCCGGGAGCAGGAGCTGTTCGCGGCGAACCGGTACCAGGACTATCTGCTCACGCACGGCCTGTCGGTCGAGATGACCGAGGCGCTCGCGGAGCTGTGGCACCACCGCATCCGCGAGGAGTGGGGCTTCGCCTCCGAGGACGGTCCGTCGCTCGCCGGGCTGTTCCGCCAGCAGTACCGCGGGTCGCGCTACTCGTGGGGCTACCCGGCGTGCCCCGACCTCGAGGACCAGGCCGTGGTGGCCGAGCTGCTCGGGATCGACCGGATCGGCGTGTCGGTCACCGAGGAGTTCCACCTCGTGCCCGAGCAGAGCACGTCCGCGATCATCGTCCCGCACCCCGAGGCGAAGTACTTCGTGGTGTGAACCCGGCCGCCCATCGTCGCCGGCCGGGCGGGACTACGACATGCCCTCGCGAAGCAGCTCCTGCCACCGCGGCTCCGCGACCGCGGCCGGCTCGGTGGAATCGACGAACCCGGTGAGCACGCGCAGGAACCGCTCCGGCTCCTCGCAGTGCGGGTAGTGGCCCACGCCCTCGAAGATCTCGAGCCGGCTCCCCGCGATCTCGTCGTGGGTGACGAACGCCTGGTGCACCGGGATGATCGGGTCGTGGTCGCCCCACACGATCATCGTGGGCACCTCCGACGCAAGATAGAGGCGGTCGTGCGCGCAGATGCGCTGCCCGTTGTGGTCGATCACCGCGCGCAGCGTCTGGAGGAAGGCCGTCCGGGTCTCGGCGTCGGCGAGCGAGTGGTAGCTCTCCCAGGTCTCGCTCAACTGGCGCCCCGCCGGGAAGCCGAGGCGACCGAGCACGTTCGCGACGGCCACGCCCGCGTCGTGCAACCAGTCCGTGCAGGCGACCGGGAGGACGAGATCGGCGCCGGGGAGGGTCAGCAGCCGAAGCAGGGCGTTGACCTCCTGGCCGAGCCCACCCGAGGAGACGAGCACGAGGCGCTCGCAACGGTCGGGGAACTGGTACGCGAACTGCATGGCGACGCCACCGCCGAACGACTGGCCGACCATGGTGGCGCGCTCGTGACCGAGCGCGACCAGCAGGTCGCGAACCGAACTGGCGAACGAGCCCAGCGAGTAGTCGCCCTTCGGCTTGGCCGTCTCGCCGTGGCCGAGCATGTCGGGGGCGACGACCGTGAAGCGCTCGGCGAGCTTCGGCATGACGAAGCGCCACGTGCGGGAGCTTCCCGCCATGCCGTGCAGCAGGAGCAGTACGGGGCCCTCGCCCGCGGCGCGGTACGCGACGTCTTGGCCGTGCAGCGATACGCGTTGCAGCTCGATGCTTCCCATCTCCGCCTCCTGGTCCTCACGACCCTACCGCCCTACGTCACGACAACACGGCCCGGGCGACCAGGTCGGTACCGAAGCCGGTGAGGATCGCCAGGTAGAGCAGGCCCGTCGCCGCCATCACGGCCGAGTAGTACGGCTCCTGCAACGCCCGCCAGGTCACGTAGACCAGCACGATGGTGGTGACGGCACACGCCACCCACACCCATCCGAGGAGGCCCTGGTAGCCGTCGCTCACGGTCCCGGTGAAGACCTGGAGCATGCCGACCGGCCACAGGAAGACCGCCACCTCGAACGGCCACACGATGGCGGCGTCACGGACGAGCTCCTTGACGGGCTCGCGGCCCAACCCCGGCTGTACCAGGTACCAGTGGCCGAGCAGCATGGCGTCGGTGAGCACGCCGAGGAACGCGGCGCCGACCACGAGGCGGGCCAGCGCCAGCGGGTACGGGCCGCCGACCGCAGCTGCAGCCCCCACGAGGCCGACGAGACCGATCACCGGAGCCACGAGGTCGACGGCCGGTGGGAACCGGTTCAGATCGCGCCGGATCACCGAGAGGAGCAGCGCGCCCGCGGCGCCCGCGACGACCCCGAGCGCGCCGGCGAGCAGCCAGCCCGAGACACCGGCTGCACCCGCGAGGATCGCGATCAGCGCGAGACCGCCGTACACCGACCGCAGGAGCCACCCGTAGCCGAGCCCGACGATCCGGTGCCGCGTGGTGATCCAGCCGAAGAACAATCCGCCCGTCGACCACTGCACGAGTACCGTCGAGACGTCGAGCTTCACGTCGTCCTAGTCGACGATCGCGAGGTCGCGCGACGCGTCGTTGAGGCGGTCGGGGCCGTCGGCCGTCGCGACGACGATGTCCTCGAGCCGCAGCCCGAACCGCCCGGGAAGGTAGATGCCCGGTTCGATGCTGAACGCGTGACCCACCTCGAGCGGCGCGCGGTTGCCGGCCACCAGGTACGGGTCCTCGTGCTCCTCGAGGCCGATGCCGTGCCCGGTCCGGTGCACGAAGTGCCCGCCGTACCCGCCCTTCTCGATCACGCGGCGGGCCGCGGCGTCGACGTCCTCGCACGCCGCGCCGACGACGGAAGCCTGTACTGCCGCCTCCTGCGCCTCGCGCAGCACCGCGTATGCGTCGCGGACCTCGGAACCGGGCTCGTCGGCACAGAAGACCCGCGTGATGTCGGAGCAGTAGCCGTGCATCCGACCCCCGAAGTCGCACACGACGACGTCGCCGCGTTCGATCACCCGGTCCGACGGATCGTGATGGGGGCTGGCCCCGTTGGGGCCCGACGCCACGATCGCGAAGTTCACCCGCTCGTGGCCGTGGCCGACGATCCGGTCCTCGAGCTCGCGTTGCACGTCTCGCTCGGTGCGCCCCGCGAACGGGTGCGTCGCCATCTCGCGTGCGATCTCGTCGACGGCGCGTGCCGCGGCGCGGAGCAGCTCGATCTCCGTCGGGTCCTTGATCGCGCGCAGCGGACCCGTCACGCCCGACGCGCGGCACCAGTCCGCGGCGGGAACGGCGTGCTGGAGGTCGATCACGAACCGGGCCCAGGTCTGATCGCCGATCGCGACCCGACGCGACGGCCCGAGCAGCCGGGCCACGAGCGCGATCGGATCGTCGGTCTCCTCGTAGGCGACGAGCTCGGCACTCTCGAGGTCGCCGGCTCGAGGCGCCTCGAGCTGCGGTACGACCAGATGCGCTTCGCCAGGCCCCGGCCCCACCACGAGCATCGTGAGACGTTCGAGCGGCATGGCCTCGTACCCGGTCAGGTACGGGAGGTCCGCGCCCACCGAGCAGCAGAGCGCGTCGACACCCAGCTCCTCCATGCGAAGGCGCGCGCGTACCAACCGGTCGGTGTGGACACCCACGGTCTCAGCCTACGGGGCGCCGGAGTAGTGCCACTAGATTGCGGGTTCGTGAGCCCCCGCATCATCCTGCCGTTCCGGTCCGTGGCGCGCCGCCGGCGCGGCCGCGAGCCGGAGCCCGCGGCCGCGGCCGCGGAGACGTACGGCGGTTCGTACTTCGGCGAGGGCCGCGACCCGCTCGACCGCATGGGCCTGTCGGGCTACGAACGCTACGACCGGACGACCAGCAACGCCGACGCCGCGGCCTTCCTGGCGTGGAAGTGGTTCGACGTGTCGCGCACGCTCGACGCGGGCTGCGCGATGGGGTTCGTCGTGGAGGCGCTGCGCGAGCTCGGCGTCGACGCCGAGGGCGTCGACATCAGCGCGCACGCGGTGGAGCACGCGGCCGCCGGCGCGCGCGGTCACCTCCGCCAGGGCAGCCTCACCGACCGGCTCCCGTTCGCCGACGGCGAGTTCGAGCTCGTCACCGTGCTCGAGGTGCTCGAACACCTGGAGCCCGGGCAGGTGCCCGCCGCGCTGCGCGAGCTGCGCCGGGTCACCCGCGGCTACGTGTTCGCGACGATCCCGTCGTTCGGCCCGAACGAGTTCGGGCGCGACGGCTGGTTCGACGGCAAGGTCCGGCCCGAGCGGCTGGCGCACTACCAGGCGCTCGACGACACCTACGACGGCCCGATCCCGTTCGTCGACCTCGCCGTCGACGCACGCGGCGGGCCGCTCGAGGGGCACCTCACGATCGCGTCGTACGCGTTTTGGCAACGCTCGTTCGAGGCGGCCGGGTTCGTGCGGTGCGGCGCCATCGAGCGCCGGATGCACGTCGACCTCGCCCGCTTCGGCCTGACGGAGTTCTGGAGCCTCTACGTGTTCCGGGCCCCGGGTGCCGCCGAGCCGTCGGCGCCGGCCCGACCGGCAGGCGAGTGCGATGCGCAGGAGCGGCGCTGGGGCCTCGACGAACGGCCGGGCAATCCCGACGACGTCGCCGCCGCCCTCGCCCGCCTCACCCCCTGACCGACACCAAACCCACGGTTGCGTTGATTTCTGCTCAGAGTGAGCAGAAATCAACGCAACCCCTGACTACCGGTTCTCGGGGGGCCAGCCGGGGAGGCCGTCGATGCTCGCGGCGTTGCGGGTCCGGCGGTAGTCCTCGAGCCGGTCCGCGCCCTTGCGCTCCACCCACTCGTCCATCTCGGAACGATCGCCCCGGTACTCCATCAACGGGACGCCGAAGCCGCACGACGTGGAGACCCGCTCGACCGCGATCCGGATGACCGCCCGCACCCCGGGGTGCTCGCCGAACCGCGCCCGGAGCGCGGCGAACGCCGCGTCGCCCGGTGTGACCACCTCGCCGCGGCCGTGCAGGCGCACGACCTTGGGCCGGCCCTCGAACGCGCAGCACATGACCGTGACGCGCCCGTTCTCGCGGAGGTGCGCGATGGTCTCGATCCCGCTGCCCGTGAGGTCGAGGTAGGCGACGGTGTGCTCGTCGAGCACCGCGAAGGTGTCGAGGCCCTTCGGCGAGACGTTGACGTGCCCGCCTGCCGCGAGCGGCGCGGTCGCCACGAAGAACACCGGCTGCGCGGCGAGGAACGCCGCGAGCTCCGGCGAGATCCCGTCGACGACCTTGCCCGCCATCAGGCCCGCCTCGGTTCACCCGCGGCGCTCGCGGCCTCGAGGGTCGCGGCCCCGAGGGTCGCGGTTTCGACGGCACGTTTGGCGTGGTAGCTGGACCTGACCAGCGGACCGGCTTCGACGTGCGCGAAGCCCAGCGACTCGGCGTACGCGCCGAGCTCGGCGAACTCGTCGGGGTGCCACCAGCGCGCCACCGGCAGGTGCCGGTCCGAGGGCCGCAGGTACTGACCGAGCGTGAGGATGTCGACACCGACGTTGCGGAGGTCGGCGACGGCGCCGCGGACCTCCTCCGCCGTCTCGCCGAGCCCGAGGACGATCCCGGACTTGGCGACCAGGCCGGCGGCCTTGGCCCGGCCCAGCACCGCGAGCGACCGTGCGTAACCCGCCGACGGCCGGGCGGCGCGCTGGAGGCGGGCAACGGTCTCGAGGTTGTGGTTCAGGACGTCGGGGCGGGCCCCGAACACGGTAGCGAGCGCCTCGGCGTCCCCCTTGCAGTCGGGGATCAGCACCTCGACGCGCGTCCGCGGGCTGCGCTCGCGGATCGCGGCGACCGTCGCCGCGAAGCCTGCCGCGCCACCGTCGGGCAGGTCGTCGCGCGTCACGCTCGTGATGACCGCGTGGTCGAGGCCGAGCTCGACGACCGCGTCGGCCACGCGTGCCGGTTCGTCGGGATCGGGTGGGAGCGGGTGCCGGGTGTCGACGAGACAGAAGCCGCACGCGCGCGTGCACCGGTCGCCGAGGATCATGAACGTCGCGGTCCGATCGTTCCAGCACTCGTAGATGTTCGGGCAGCCCGCGTCCTCGCACACGGTGTGCAGGTCGAGCGAGCGCATCAGGCGCTTCGTCGACCGGTAGCTCACCCCGAGATCGGCCTTCACCCGCATCCACGGCGGGCGCCGGCGCGACGGGTCGACGGGCTCGTCGACGCCGGCCTCCGCCAGCCGTCCGAGCAGTCGCACCGGTTGCGCCACCACGGCGCGGGTGTCATCCGCACCGGTCTCGCCCCGCGAGAACGGTGCGAGGTCCGACGGCCGGGCGCGCCACACGACGTCCTGGCGCTCGAGCGGCGCCACGCCGAACTCGGCGGCGAAGGCCCGCACCACCGCGTCGACGACGGTTCGCATGTCGACCGGCCCGCCAAGCAGCCGCGCCATGGACGTGACACCCTTGTCGCGGATGCCGCACGGCACGATGTGGCCGAACATGGCCAGGTCGGGGTCGACGTTGAGCGCGAAGCCGTGACGGGTGCGGCCGCGCGCGACCTTGACGCCGATGGCGGCGATCTTCTCCTCCCCGACCCAGACGCCCGTGAACGACGGGACCCGGCGACCCTCGATGCCGAACTCGCGCAGCGCGGTGATCAGGACCTGTTCCAGCGATCGCACGTAGCCGACGACGTCGACCGTGCTGTCGCGCCACGCGGGCAGCGTGAGGATCGGGTACCCGACGAGCTGGCCCGGGCCGTGGTAGGTGACGTCGCCGCCGCGGTCGGTTCGCACGAGCTCGGCGCCGACCACCGCCGGTGGCACGAGCACGTGGCCGAGCTCGGCCCGGGTGCCGAGCGTGTAGACGTGCGGGTGCTCGAGCAGCAGCAGGTAGTCGTCGGCCGCGTGCGCGTGGAGCGCGCGTTGGAGCGCCTCCGCTTCGCGGTAGGGCACGCGGCCCAGCCAGCGGGCGTGCACCCGCGTCACGCGAGCTCCGGCTCCCAGTCGCGTTGCTCCACGATCTCCTTGACGGCGCGCAGGAACGCGGACGCGTAGGCGCCGTCGAACGCGCGGTGGTCCCACGCCAGCGCGAGCACGCCGATCGGGTGCACCGCGATCGCGTCCTCGCCGTCGGGTCCCTCGACCACCACCGGCCGCTTGGCGACGCCGTCGGTCGAGAGGATCGCCACTTGGGGCTGGTTGATGATGGGCAACGTCACGTAGGAGCCGTAGGGCCCGGGATTGGTGATCGTGAAGGTGCCGCCGAGGATCTCGTCGGGCAGGAGGCGCTTGGTGCGGGCGCGGGCCGCGAGATCCGAAACCTCGCGCGCCAACAGCCGCAACCGCTTGCCGTCCGCGTCGCGGATCACGGGGGCGAGCAGCCCCTGGAAGTCGAGGTCCACGGCGATGCCGACGTGCACGTCGTGGTGCACCACGAGCGACTGGCCCTCGATGCTCGCGTTCACGCGCGGGAAGTCGTTGAGCGCGTCGCACACGGCCCGCAGGACGAACGGCAGGTACGTGAGCGAGAACCCTTCCGCGGCCTTCCAGCCGGCGCGGTGGGCACGACGGACGCGGTCCACGCGGTCGAAGTCCACCTCCACGGAAGTGTAGACGTGCGCGCTCGTGGCCTTCGACCGAACCATGTGCTCGGCGGTGAGGCGGCGGATGCTGTCGAACGGGATCACCTCGTCGCCGCGCATCGGGCGCGGTGCCGGAGAGGCCGGGGAGACGGGAGAGGTCGAGCGCGCCGGCGCGCCCGACGACCGGCGCGCCTCGGCGACCGCGAGCACGTCGTTGCGCGTGATGCGACCACCTTCGCCCGTGCCGGGGATCTCCGACGCGTCGAGCCCGTACTCGTCGATCAGCCGCCGCACGAGCGGCGACGTCACCATGCCCTCGCCGCGGCCGTTCGGTCCGGCCGCCGCCGGCGGCTGCGACGGACGGGTGACGGACGGAGCGGCCGGAGCGGACGGAGCGGCCGGCGCCGCGGCGGGCGGTGGAGGTGCGGGCGCAGCCGGAGCGGACGGTGCGGGTTGGGGCGGAACCGGCTCCGGCGCGGCGGGAGGGGGCTCGGCGGCCGCGGGCGGCTCCGCCGCGGGCGCTCCCGCACCCTCGCCGAGCACGGCGAGGCGGGTGCCGACGGCCACGGTCTCGCCCTCGGGAACGAGGATCTCGCTCAGCACGCCGGCGGCGGGCGCCGGGACCTCCGAATCCACCTTGTCGGTCGAGACCTCGAAGAGCGGCTCGTCGGCGGCGACGTGCTCACCCACCTGCTTCAGCCAGCGCGTGATCGTGCCCTCGGTGACGGTCTCGCCCAGCTGCGGCATCGTGACGTCCAACGGGACCTCCTCTGGTGCGGGCTACCCGTGCAGGCCGCGGCCGGCGAGCGCCATCGCGGTCTCGCCGAACAGCTCGCTCAGCGTCGGGTGCGCGTGGATCAGCGAACCGATGTCGGCCGCCGTGGCTTCCCAGTTCACGGCGAGGTACCCCTCGCCGAGCAGTTCGGTGGCCCACGGGCCGACGATGTGCACGCCGAGCACGGGACCGTCGCGCTCGGCGACGATCTTCACGAGCCCGTCGGGCTCGCCCATGATGAGGGCGCGCCCGTTGCCGATGAACCGGTGGACCGAGGTCACGACGTCGAGCCCGCGCGCCCGCGCCTGTTCCTCGGTGAGGCCGGTGAACGCGACCTCCGGGTGGCAGTAGATGCCCCACGGCACCTTGTCGTACGCGATCGGCAGCACCGGTTCGCCGAGGATCGTCTTGACCGCCACGATCGCCTCCGCGAACGCGACGTGCGCGAGCTGAGGCGTGGCCACGAGGTCGCCGACCGCGTAGACGCCGGGCACGGTCGTGCGCAGGTGCTCGTCGACCCGGACGAACCCACGTTCGTCGACCTCCACGCCGGAACCCTCCAGGCCGATCCCCCCGGAGCGCGGCGCGCGTCCCACGCTCACCACCACCTTGTCGACCGCGAGCCGCGCGGGCCCGGCGTCGGTCGTGTAGGAGACGGTCACGTCATCACCCCGCTCGACGCCGGTGATCGAGATCCCGGTGACCGTCTTGATGCCGCGCTTCTTGAACGCCCGCACGACGGCGTCGGCCGCCTCGCGGTCCACCCCGGTGAGGAGCTGCGGCAACGCCTCGAGGATCGTCACCTCGCTGCCGGCGTCGCGCAGGAACGACGCGAACTCGCACCCGATCGCACCGCCACCGATCACGGCGACCCGGTCGGGGACCTCGGTGAGCGTCAACACGTGGTCCGACGAGAGGACCTGCTCGCCGTCGAGGTCGAGGCCCGGCAGCCCGCGGGGCAACGAGCCGGTGGCGAGGACCAGCGCGTCGCCGGCGAGCTCCGTCCCGTCCGACGCCCGGACGCGCCGCGCCGGCGCGTCGACGACCGTGCCCGTTCCCGGCACCACCGTGACCTTGCGGCCCTTCAGCAGGCTCTCGAGGCCCTTCGTGAGCCGGTCGATCACGCCCTGCTTGCGGGCCTGGCTCACGGCGAGGTCGAGGACCGGGCCCGGGGTGTCGACACCGAACTCGGACGCGCCGCGAACCGTGCGAAGCACGTCCGCGGTCTGGAGCAGCTCCTTGGCGGGGATGCAGCCTCGGTGCAGGCAGGTGCCGCCGACCCGCTGCTCCTCGACCAGCCCGACCCGCAGGCCGGCGGCGGCGCCGTAGAGCGCGGTCGCGTACCCACCCGGTCCTCCTCCGAGGACGACGACGTCGAACTGCTCGGCCAGGGCGGCCACCCCCTCGAGATACGTGCGTGGCCATTCTTCCCCATCGCCGGGGCGGGGGGACGCCGCACGGCGAGATCAACGCAGGAGATAGAGCTTCAGCGCCCCGGCGACGAGGATCGCGGCTCCCGTGATCGCGGCGAGGATGAGCAGGGTCCTGGTCTTCATGTCGGGGACCGCGGGTGCGACGGGGGGCCGCCGGGCCCGAGCAGCCCCTCGACGTGGCGAAGCCGGGTTTCGACGTCGAACAGCCTGATCTCGGCCGCGAGGCGCGCCGCCGTCGCCACGTGCGCCGGATCCGGGATCCCCCATTCGTCCAGGTACCGGCTTCCCTGATGCTCGATCTCGAACACGTCCATCGAAGGCGGCGCCGCCTTGTACACCCGAAAGACGCTTGCGATGGGCAACGTCGCCCAACTCTCGATCGGTCCGACGAAGTCGGTCGTGTGCTGGCCGTACCCCGGCCACGCCCGCAACCGATCGAGCTGCGCCGCGTTGAGGAAGAAGCAGGCCGAGTGCGGATTGCCGGGACGTTCGAAACGCACTGCGGACCCGAACCACCGGCCCACCACGTCAGGAGGCCCGGCGGGTTGCCGGATCCTCGCCGTCGCCTCCGGAGGCAGCGGGCCGTCCGGGTAGACCTTGTGACCTCCGCTGGTCTCGTACCGGTTCGGTTGCAGGAGCGAGTCGTCGCCCCACTCCGAGGTGAACCACGCGAGCTTGTCGAAGAGCAACGGATCGCGGATCACCAGGTCGTCGTCGAGGTAGCAGTAGTAGTCGTACCGGCCGGCGAGCTCGGCGAAGACGGGATAGACGCCGAAACCGAGCTCCAGGGGCGCGAGATCCACTTCGCGGTGCTGGAACAACGACGCGATCGGTTCCAGGTCCGCGACGAGGTGCCGGCCCCGCGTCGTGACCACGACGACGTCCACCACGTTGTCCATAGTCGCCCGGATACGGACACCGGGCGCCACACCCAGGGCGAGCCCGAACGTCTCGTGGAGGGCCGAGATGCAGCGGTGCACGCGCCGGACGCGGTCATCGCGTTCGTCACGCCCGGACCCGTACGTCCCGGCGTTGGCCTCGAGCTCGTAGAAGTGCGGGATGACGAACACGAGCCGGCGCGGGGACCGCGCCGAGCCGCTCGGCTCCCGCTGGCCCGACTCCCCGTTCAATCCTTCGCTCGGTTCGATCTTTCGCTCGCTTTCGGTGCCACCGATGCGGCGGCCCGTCGAGCCGTGCCCGATCGCTGGTCCGACGGAAACGCGCTCGAGCGCCGCCCGCCGCCACGACATCGCTTGTCGTGGCGTGGGTGCAAGCATAGAGCCGGAGTCGCGAGGACCTGAATCGCCCCTGGCGCGGAGCGCGCGGTGCACAATGGGCGACGGCCTGCGGATTCGTCCGGATTCTGGCGCGTTACCCTGCGCGCGCCGGCGTGCCTGCTCGCGGCGCACGAACGGACGGGAGGCGCGTGCCCGAGACGACGACACCCGAGACGATGACACCCGAGACGATGACAGCCGAGACGATGACACCCGAGACGATGACACCCGAGACGAGGGTCGGGCCACCGCCAACCGTCCGTACCCGCTGGTACGAGTGGGGCGTCTTCGTCCTCGTGGCGTCGTTCGCCGTCCAACGAGTGCTGAGCACGGGCCGAGGCCTCACCTTCTTCTACGACGAGTGGGGCTGGGTCTTCAATCGCCGCGCGACCACCGCGGCATCGTTTCTGGACGCCCACAACGGGCATCTCTCGCTGCTGCCGGTCGCGATGTACAAGGTGCTGTTCTCGGTGTTCGGGCTCACCACCTATCTTCCCTATCGGTTGCTGCCCGTCGCGGGGAATCTCATCTGTGCGACGCTGACGTGGCGATACCTCAGGCGCCGGACGCACCCGCTCGTCGCCTTGTGTCTCGCGTCGATCATCCTGCTCCTCGGAGCCGCCTGGGAGGACATCCTCTGGGGGTTCCAGATCGGGTTCTTCGGGAGCGTGGCCAGCGCCGTCGGAGCGCTCCTGCTGTTGGACCGTGACGACACGCTGGGAGACGTCGGCGCTTCCGTGTGCCTCGCCATCTCGATCGCGTGCTCGGGCATCGGCGTCGCCGTGCTCGCGGCCGTCTTCCTGGAGTTGGCGTGGCGACGGCGTACCTGGCGGCGCTTGTGGATACCCCTCGTACCCGGAGCGTTCTACGCGCTCTGGTTCCTCACGTACGGCGATTCGCAAGCGAGGTCGTCGAACATCCACCTCGTACCCGAGTTCGTGGCCCGAGCGTCGGCCGGGGCGGCCGGCGCGCTCGGGGGGCTGAGCCTCGACAACGGCCGGTTCCTGATGGGTGTCCTCGTCACCGTCGTACTGTTCAAGGTCGTCCGCGAGCATCGCGTGACCCCGCGCCTCGTCTGCGTCCTCGCGATCCCAGGCTTCTTCTGGGTGCTCACTGCCATCAGCCGAGCGGAGCTCAACTCTCCCGGATCGAGCCGGTACCTGTACCCCGGGGCGGTCTTCCTCGCGCTCATCGTCGGCGAGCTCGCGACCAACAGCCGATACCTGCCGATCGCGATGGCAGTCATCGTCATCGCAACGGCTTACTCGATCCACGGCAACCTCGATGCACTCCGCGACGGCCGAGCACTGATGCTCGACACCACGACCCACGTGCGGGCCAACCTCGCCGCACTCGAGCTCGCCCGCGGTCACACCGACCCGAGCTTCCGGCCCGATGCGAGCCGCGCACCCGACATCACCGCGGGCGTGTACTTCCCGGCCATCGATTCGCTCGGGTCACCGGCATTCTCGAGAGCCGAGCTCCACCGGCAGAGCGCCGGGATCCGCGCCGAGGCGGACGACACGCTGCTCCGCGCGATCGGTGCCGCGGTCTCCCCCGATGCGACACCGGCTGCTACGGCCGGACCACCACCGGCAGTCGAGAACGCCACCCACGGCGTCGCGGCATCCACGGGCTCCTGCGTCGTCTTCGCACCGACGTCGCCCGGCGCTTCCGTCGAGCTGTCCGCCGCCGGCCCGCACCTGGTGATCACGGCGTCACCCTCGGCACCGGTGCTGGTCTCGGTGCGCCGGCTCGCCGACCTGTTCCCGGCGACTCCACTCGGTTCGGTCGCGCCCGGACAGCGTGGCACGCTCGCATTGCCCGCACTGCCGGCCGGGCCGTGGCACCTCAGGCTCTCCTCGGATGCACCCGTCCGAGCCTGTACGAGTTGACCGCCCCGATCACCCGGCAATCGCCGTGCGATCAGCGCCCGGAGACGCCAACCGGTCGGGGTCCAGCCAGCGCGCGCTCGCGATGCCCAGGCCCAGGACTCCCCCGAACAACAACGTGAGGGAGAGCAGGTTGCTGACCAGGAACCGACGGCCGTCGAGCCAACCCGAGCTCGCGACGGTGGGGACGCACAGCATCACGACGAGTGACGCGACCCGCGCGGACGCGCAGTAGCGGAGGACGACGAGCACGCGTCGACTCGAGAGGAGCACCAAGCCGAGGAACGCTGCGATGAGGGTCGCGATGAGCCAGGCGTGCAGGCCTTCACGCAGCAGCCCGGTGATCGAGAAGCCCCAGTAGAGCCAGAAGACCACGAGCGGGGTGACGATGATCGCGACGAAGTACCGCGCATGGCGGACGGCGAACCGCCACAGTCCGAACAGGTAGACGGGAAACACGACCAGCCCGACGCCGAAGGGAACCGTCGTCCAGTATAGGAAACCGACCTTGACGATCGTGCGGGGCCCGCTCGGCGAGCTGATCTCGCGATTGGCGTGATCCGCGACGAGGACCCGAAAAGGAACGAACGAGTTCGCCAGGGACGCCATCCGGGACCGGATCCAATCGGCGAACTGCCCTCCGACGTTCCCGTCTGCCATCTTCAAGTAGTCGACGAAAGTGTTGGTCAGGTGACCGCGGTTCCCGATACGCCACGCGAGGAAGACCACGGCGGTGCCGAGCAGGGTCAACATCGCGGCACCCACCCGATCGACGAACCGACCCGGCGGCGGCGAGCCTTCGGGCACGAGGTGCGATCCGCGATGCCCGACGACGAGCCATCCCAGGACCAGTCCGGGCAGCGCGAAGATCGCGGCCGGATGCGCCAGGAAGGCGAGCCCCACCACGAGACCGCTGAGCAGTGGCCGGCGCATCAGGAGGAGCGAGGCCGCGACGAGTAGGAAGGACGCGGAGAGCAGTTTCGGCCAGGTGAAGTACACCTCGTGGACGATGAACGGGGTCATTGCGACGAAGATCACCGCCGCGAGCGCGCGTTCCTCGGACACGCGCGGCCGCAAGAGACCGTACAGACTCAAGACGACGGACGCGGCGAACACGATCATCGCGATCCGGTACGCCGCGAACCCCTGCGCGTCGAACGGTACCCATGCCTGGTTCGGCATGCTCTGCGGTGGCTGTGCACCACTCGTGAAGACCGCGGTCGCCGACGCGAGGCCGGCCATCGGACTGCGGTCCGAAAACAGCCATGGCGCGTAGTAGCTCTTGCCGAGGTCGCTGTACGGCGCGACGGCGTTCGCGACGAGCTGCACACCGTGGTAGGGAATCCGGCTGTCGGACCGGTCGCCGACCTCGAGCGTGCGCGACACGGTTCCGCCGTAGAGCTCGTCGGTCGGGCCTTGCGACCAGGTCGCCTTGCCGATGGCGATCGCCACGAGCAGCAGCATCACCACGACGACCGCCCGCTCACCTCGCGTGAAGAGGATCTCCTTCCAACCTCGAGCCAGCGCCGCGAGCAGGAGCACGGGCGGGACCACGGCGAAAGCCCCAGCGACGGAGGCGACGTCGAGATACGCCGCGAGGCCCCACGACACGAGCCCGGTCACGACCAGATAGAGGAACCCGGGGATCCAGACAACTCCGGTGCTCCGCCACGCCGAGTCCTCGGACACGAAGCGCCGGACGAGAAGCCCCGGAGCGAGGACGGCACACAACACGCCACACAGCGTGAGCACGATCCGCAGCCACCACGAGAGGGTCGCGTGGAGCGCGAACGTACCGCTCGGCGGCGCAGCGCCTCGCACCGGGCTCATCGCCCCGAGGGCGAGCGCCGCCAGTGCGCCGACCGCCACGGCCACCGTCGTGGCACGGGCGGCCCGAGCCGCGAGATCACGCCCCCGATCCGAGGGACCTTCCGGTGGGAATTCCATCCGCCGTCTACGTCACCGGTCTCGGGGAAAGCGTAGGGAGCCCCCTCCCGGCGCCCCGGCACCGCAACGGTCCATCGGAACGCCCGGCCGCGTCGGCATCCGGTCGACGAATCCGTGGATCAGGCGGTCGGCAGGCACGCGTCATCGGCGGCATTGTCACCGCGCCGGCCGGCCGTGTCGACCCGGGCCGCGCGCCTTGGCTTCCGTACCCGACCGGAGGCACGGTCGGCGGCCGAGCCGCAAGTTCGGAGGGTCCGTGCGGTACGCTCCGCCTGTTCAAGCGTCGTTGCCGGATTGATCCCGCGGAGGGTGAAGATTGAGCTCCGTGTTCGACGTCGCCGTGGTCGGCGGTTGTGGTCACGTCGGCCTACCGCTCGGCCTCGCATTCGCCGACCGTGGGCTCCGCGTCGCGTTGTACGACGTCAACGACGCCGCCGTCGACCGGGTCAACCGGGGCGAGCTCCCGTTCGAAGAACCCGGCGCGGCGGGTGTGCTCACCGCCGTCCGCCGGCAGGATCGCCTGGAGGCGTTCAACGACTCCGCCGTCGTGGGGCGGGCGGAGGCCGTCGTCGTGGTGATCGGCACCCCGATCGACGAACACCTCAATCCGGATCTCAACGCGGTCCACGAGGCGATCGCGAACATCGGCTCGTCGCTGCGCGGCGGACAGCTGCTCGTCCTCCGGAGCACGGTGTACCCGGGCGTGACGGCGATGGTCGAGAAGGTGGTGCAACGGCTCGGGCTGGACGTGGACGTCGCGTTCTGCCCCGAACGTATCGCCGAGGGCAAGGCGATGACGGAGTTGTACGAGCTCCCACAGATCGTCGCCGCGCGCAGCGAGCACGTGCTCGAGCGCGCCGCGAAGCTCTTCCGCAACCTCACCCACGAGGTCGTGTACCTGGAGCCGGAGGAAGCCGAGCTCGCGAAGCTCTTCACGAACACGTGGCGGTACATCAAGTTCGCCACGGCCAACCAGCTGTTCATGATGGCGAACGACTACGGGTTGGACTACGAACGGATCCGGTCCGCGCTCGCGTACCACTACCCACGCGCCGCGGACCTGCCTCGCGCCGGGTTCGCGGCCGGGCCGTGCCTGTTCAAGGACACGATGCAACTCTCGGCGTTCAACAACAACAACTTCCCGCTCGGCCAGGCGAGCGTCATGATCAACGAGGGGCTCCCGCTCTACGTCGTCGCGCGGCTCGAGGAGCGGTTCGACCTCGCCGGGATGACGGTCGGGATCCTCGGGATGTCGTTCAAGGCCGAATCCGACGACATCCGATCGAGCCTGAGCTACAAGCTCAAGCGCATCCTGCGTTTCAAGGCCCGGAACGTCCTCACGACCGACCCGTACGTCACCGTCGATCCGGATCTCTTCCCCCTGGAGCAGGTCCTCACCGAAAGCGACCTCCTGATCATCGGTACACCGCACGCCGACTACGCCGACGTCGTGACCGAGGTCCCGGTGATCGACATCTGGAACCTTCGTGCCGACGGAGTCATGGTGTGACGAGCGACCACCGGCCCCACGTCTCGGTCGTGATCCCCGCGTATGACGAAGGGGAGGCGATCGTTCCCGTCCTGGACCGGATCTTCGAGTCGGTCGAACTTCCCCTCGAGATCCTCGTCGTCTTCGACGAACCCGACGACTCCACCGTGCCGTACCTCGAGAAGTACGCGTCCCACGAGCTGCGACTGGTCCCGACGCTCAACACGTACGGGCGAGGTCCCGCCCGAGCGATTCGATACGGGATCGATCACGCGTCGGCACCGGTCACCGTTGTGACCATGGCCGACGGCAGCGACGACGCCGAGCAGATCAGCGCGCTCTCGAAGCTCGTCGAACGCGGAGTCGTGATCGCCGCGGCCTCGCGCTACATGGGTGGGGGCCGCCAGATCGGTGGGCCACTGGTGAAGAGCGTCCTGTCCCGGCTGGCCGGTCTCACGTTGTTCTGGCTCGCCCGGGTGGGCACACGCGACGCCACGAACTCGTTCAAGGCGTATTCGACCGACTTCGTGCGCAAGGTCGGCATCCAATCGGATTCCGGGTTCGAGATCGGGATCGAGCTCGTCGCCAAGGCCCGGAGGCTGCGCCTGCCGGTCGCGGAGATCCCGACGATCTGGCTCGAGCGTGAGCAGGGGGTCTCGAACTTCAAGGTCGCGCGGTGGATTCCTCGGTATCTCCATTGGTACCGCTTCGCATTCGGACCACGACTCACGCTCGACGAGTTGCACGACGCAGAGAAGGAACTCGCATGACGAAGGTGTGTGTCACCGGCTCCTCGGGGTTCATCGGCGGGTACGTGGTCGAGGAACTGCTCCGGCGCGGCTACGAGGTCGTCGGGATCGACAACCACTCCAAGTACGGTCGGGTGGCGAAGTCGTACGACCAGCATCCGTCGTACAGGTTGATCGAAGACGACGTGCAGGACACGGCCCTCATGACCGAGGTCCTCATGGACTGCGAACACTTCATCGCCGGCGCGGCGCTCATCGGTGGGATCTCGTACTTCCACGCCTACGCCTACGACCTCCTCGCCACGAACGAGCGCATCATGGCCTCGTCATGCGACGCCGCCATCCGCGCCCACGAATCGGGGAAGCTCGAGAAGGTGACGTACATGAGCTCGTCGATGGTCTTCGAGTCGGCCGACTCCTGGCCGTCCTACGAAGGCCAGGAACGGGTGATCCCGCCGCCGATCTCCTCCTACGGCTTCCAGAAGCTCGCCGTCGAGTACTTCGCGAAGGCGGCGCGGATGCAGTACGGGCTCCCGTACACGATCGTTCGGCCGTTCAACTGCGTCGGAATCGGCGAGATGCGCGCGAAGGGCGAGATCGAGGTGCTGAGCGGGAACGTCAAGCTCGCGATGAGCCATGTCGTCCCCGACCTGATCCAGAAGGTCGTCAAGAAGCAGGACCCCCTCCACATCCTCGGCGACGGCCGGCAGATCCGCCACTACACCTACGGCGGCGACCTGGCCCGCGGGATCGTCACGGCGATGGAGCATCCCGACGCCGTGGACGAGGACTTCAACCTCTCGACGGCCGAGTCGACCACGGTCCTCGCGCTCGCCGAGAACATCTGGCACCGCATCAACGGCGACAAGCCGTTCCGGTACGTCTCCGACGATCCCTTCGAGCACGACGTGCAGAAGCGGGTCCCTCAGGTCTCCAAGGCCAAGGACAAGCTCGGCTTCGAAGCCTCGACGACCCTCGACGAGATGCTCGACGAGGTGGTCCCCTGGGTGGTGGACGCCATCGACAAGGGCCTCATCTGAGCGATCGCCCTCGCTGGGATACGAGACCTGCGCCGGCTCAGGCGCGATCGCCGATCCAAGCGACCGCCGCGATGTGCGTGTAGGCGGGCACTCCGTCGATCTCCATGATCGGGACGAGCTGTGTCACCTCGACGCTATCGAAGTGCCGGAGCAGGACTCGCCGCAGCGATTCGGGCGTGAAGAAGTTGACGTGCGTGCTCTCGAGCAGGTGCCAGGGCACGACACCTCGGCTGCTCATCAAGGGAACGCACGAGATGTCCGGAACCGTCATGACGAGGTTCGCCCGACCCACTCGAGCCGCTTCCGCCAGAGCGCGTTCGGGATCCGGGAGGTGCTCGAGCACCTCGACCATCACGACCGAGTCGAACGATCGGTCGGCGAAATCGAGATCCAGCGCCGACATCATGCGCACGTCGCGGCCGAGCGCGCGCGCCGTCTCCACCTGATCCGACGAGAGCTCGACGCCGACGCCTCGCCGACCGAGCGCCGTCAGACGCTCGAGATAGGGCCCGATCCCGCACCCGACGTCGAGAAACGTGTCCCCGACGTGACGGATGGCGAAGTCGAGGATCGGTTCGCACACGATCGACGATGGCGGGCCCGAACAGTAGATGTCGTCACGATGGAGGATCCGGCCGTCGTGCCCGGCGCGGTCGAGCGTGTCGAAGTAGGGGAGCTCCTGCTCGTGGGTCTGCATCCGCAGCCTCTCCCGCCCTGGTCCGTGTCTACGGCTCGAGAGCGAACGCGTGTCGGTTGTGGTAGTTCGGGCCGTAGTAGGGATCGTGGTAGTCGTCGGTGATGTCCCAACGGCGCCGCAGGAACGCGTCGTCGGTCATTGGATGCCGAGATCCCCGGGACGCGCTCTCGTAGTGGAACAGCTCGGCGAAGGGCGTGTACACCACCTCGTAGCCCCGCTGGCGGATCTTCAGCGAGAGGTCGACGTCGTTGAACGCGACCTGGAGCCGCTCTTCGAACCCTCCAACGTCCCAGAACACCGGCGGCCTGATCATCACACACGCCGCCGTGACGGCCGCGAAGTTCCTCACGACGTCGCCCGTCACGCCCGCGAAGTGAACACCCGACTGGCGGTGCTCGGCGCCGCCGAACTCGACGTTGCCGGCCCCGCCCCCGTACCCGATGAACACTCCCTCGTGCTGCGCGGCACCGCTCGGGAAGTACAGACGTGCGCCGACCGCGCCGACCTCGGGACGTTGAGAGTGCTCGAGCATCGACTCGAGCCAGTCGCCGTTGATGACCTCCACGTCGTTGTTCAAGAACAACAGGTGGTCGGCCTCCACCTGGTCCGCGGCGAAGTTGTTCAACCGGGCGAAGTTGAACGGGCCCGGATACCGAAGGACGCGACCGTCGAGGAGAGCGAGGAACTCGAGTGTCTCGGGATCGGTGGTGCCGTTGTCGACGACGACGATCTCGAACGATCGGTACGTCGAGCGTGATTGGATGCTCTCGACACACGTGCGCAGGAGCTCGACCCGGTCACGCGTCGGAATGATGATCGCGACCTTCTGGCCCGAGGGCACCGAGTACCGAACGCGGTACGAACCCGTCTCGCACAGGGTCTCGACGGTTCCGCGCCGACCGTTCCGCAACAGCGAGTCCTGCAACGCTTCCCGCGCCGCGCTGATCGCGTACGGCTTGGCCCCGGTCTGGAGCGACGTCGAGCCCTCGAGCATCCGCCACGAGTAGAGCGGCATGGCGACGTGACCGATGCGGTCGGTGACGTCCACGACGCGGAGCGCAAGATCGTAGTCCTGACTTCCGTCATAGCCGGGGCGGAACCCACCCAACTTGTCGACGAGCGCGCGTCTGTACACGGCGAGATGGGTGACGTAGTTGACGGAGCGCAGGAGATCCGGTGACCACGCCGGCTTGAAGGCCGGGTTGCAGTAGTGCCCGTCTTCGTCGAGCTTGTCCTCATCGGTGTACACGAAATCCAGTTCCGGGCACTGGTTCAGCAACCGGACGACCTCGAAGAGGGCACGCGGATCGAGCACGTCGTCGTGGTCGAGAAGCGCAACGAACTCTCCGGAGGACTGCTCGAGCGCAGCATTCGACGCCGCGACGATGCCGCCGTTCACGGGGAGCCGCAGGATCTTCACCTTCGGATTTCCTGCGCATCCTTCGAGCACCTCGAGCGTCGCCGCGTTCGTGGAGCCGTCGTCGGCGATGCTCAACTCCCAGTGCTCGTAGACCTGATCCTGCACCGATCCGATCGCCGCCGCGAGCAGGTCGGGGTCCGTGTTGAAGGTGGGCACGACGACGCTCACCAGCGGAACGTGCGCGAACGACCCGATCTCGTCCTGCATCGCGCGGCGCTGCTCTCGGGTGCAGACCC
The DNA here is from genome assembly GCA_046331155.1 of Acidimicrobiia bacterium. Lineage (GTDB taxonomy): Bacteria > Actinomycetota > Acidimicrobiia > IMCC26256 > CAWATG01 > JAXLRK01. The sequence continues at coordinate 974,414 of JAXLRK010000001.1, read as the reverse complement.
GGGCACGCCGCCAGTCGTCGTAGGAGCCGGACCTCACCGGCCGCGCGCCGCCGGTCGTGCGGTGGAGCCCGTCAGTCTGCACGACGTCCGGCATGCGGAGCCGGACCGGGTCGAGTCCTCGTGCCAGTCCGGGATCCGGCCGCCAACGTCGTGAGCCGCCTCCCCACGCCGGCAGCACGTCGGCCCGGTCGGGGCCGTCCGCGATCACCCGAGGATCACGGGGCACGATCCCCAGTGTCGCCAGCAACTCGCGCAGCTGTCGTAGATGGCCGGCCGAGCCGAAGAACCGGTCGGCGATCGCCGCGCCGGCCTCGCGAGCAGCGTGCCAGGAGGACTCGTCCCGGCACAGGCGGATCACGTCATGGGCGAGCTCGCGCGGGTCGTCTGTCGAGGCGACGAGGCCCTCGAGCCCGAACTCCGACGCGGTGAGCGGCGTGGCCACGAAGGGGACGGTCGCTTCCAGGGCCAGGTGGAGTGCGCCGAGCCCTCCGACGCCGAAACGGTTGGCGATGACCACGAGCGACGCGGAGTCCAGCACCTCGAAGGGATCGCGCCCGGGTCCCACGACGTCGATGCCGTCCAGATTCCCCAGCTCCGGCGGGTGGTCCTCTCCGAGGACGGAGACGCGAATCGATGGATCGAGGCGCCACATCGTCGGCAGCACCTCCGACGCGAGGAACAACAACGCGTCTTCGTCGGGTGAGCTCAACCCGTCCACGAAGGAACCGAGGACGACGATCCCCGATCTCTCCGTGAAGCCGGGCGAGCCGGCTCGAGGCGCCACGACCCCGGGCAGGAGGAACACCCGCGATGCACCACCCATCCGCTCGACGACGCCGATCTCGCCGGGCGAGCGGCAGAGGACGGCGTCCGCCATGTCGAGCACCGGCCGCTCGTAGTCCAGCCGGGACCGCCGTGCGATGTCGGCGCCGAGGAGGTCCCGACCCTCGAGAACCCGTTCGAGGTGCCGACGATCCCGATGGCCGAGCATGCTCCCGTCGACCACGAGGCGAGCCTGTGGCTGGGTGCGACGCAACGCGTCGTCGAATCGCCGCGCGACGGATCGCCCGTGCACCACCACCGCCGAGAACTCCCCCGTCCGCCGGTCGAACCAGAGCTGCCAGTCGCGAGGGGGCGTGACGACCTCGATCCCCAGCGACCGCCAGAGTGAGCGCTGCTCATCCGTCCCGCCCGCGTCGACGGCGAGGAGCGTGATCGCCAGGTCCGGGCTCGCCTGCGTGAGCCCGACGAGGAGATCAGCGAGCCGGCGGTCGCCGGCTCGGAACCCGGCGCGCGGCACGCGATCCGCGATCACGAGCAGTCGGTGAAGCGCCTCCCGCGGTGATGTCCCCGTGCTCGGCCCGTTCACGACGGGTGCCGGACCAGCCGACCCACTCGCCGGCGGACACGCCCCACTGCGGAACGTGCCCTCCCGACGTTGACGCGGGAGCGAACCCGCGAGGTGATCGTGTCGGGCTCACCTTCCGCAGGTGCCGGCGCTTCGGGTCGGCGACGCACGAGCTCGACCTGCAGCCGTGCGAGCTCGTGGTTGGCCTGGTCGAGCACTGCTCGGGTCGTCGTGTGGCGCGCCGCTTCCGCGCGATGGCCTTGCTCGTACCCGTTGCTTCCCGCCTGGTCGATCGCCCCCTCGAGCGCGGCGATCCTCCGGCCGAGGCGGGCGCGGTCGTCGACGAGGCGATTCGCGATGACGTCGTACGCCTGCCGGAGCTGTCGGTAGTACTCCGCCAACTCCGCGACGCTCCGGTGCTCGACGGCCGTGCTCCTGGACTGCCCCCGGTCCCGCGCTCGCACGGCGAGGACGTCGAGGCGATCGTCGATCCGCAGCTCCAGGTCGCGGAGATCGGGCCGGGGCCCGGCACCGTCCAGCGCGCGGGCGAGCTCCGACGCCAGGTTCTCGACGGAGGGTGCAACCGCGGCCCCGCCGAGGCGCCGCGCGAACGCGTCGGCGTCGGCCGTGGTCCAGCCCGCCAGCACGACGGGCCGCCCGTAGGCTGCTGCGGCCGCGGGCAGGGGGCCCGGCGGGGCAATGACCACCGATGCCGCGGCGACGACCGCGAGCACGTCGACGGGGCGATCTGCGCCGACCGTGTGGACCCGTCCGTTCCTGTGCTTCGCGAACGCTCCGATCACGGCCGCGTCCGAGGCCTCGCCGAGGCAGAAGACGTCGATCGCTCCCCGGTCGTTCTCGACGGCGGAGAGCGCGTCGACGACGTCACCGACGGTGTCGGCCAGTTCGTCGTTCGCCACCACGACGCAGGAGATGGGACTTCGCGGTGCCCTGCCCTCGGACTGGAGCAGCTCGTATCGCGCCAGCAGATCCGAACGAGGCAGGACCCGCGGGAGCAGGATCTCGACCGGTGGGGATTCGACGCCCACGGCCAGGAGCTCAGGGCGCCCTGGCACGGCGACCTCCTGCAGCCGCCGCTCGGCGGTCTCGTCGAGCGTCACCAGGAGGTCGAAGGTTGCCGCGAGCTCCCTGAGGCGCGCCTCGTCGAGCTCGCCGAGCGGGTCGGCCGGCTCGCCCGATTCGAGCAGCGGTCCACTCGTCGACTCCGTCGTCAGGATCCGCACCTCCACGCCACCGAGACGACGCCGGAGCTCCGGGCTCAGGACCGAAGGCGCGTAGGCCGAGCCCAGCCTTCCCGGGGACAGTGACCCGAGCACACCGATGCGGAAGCGAGGAGGCGCCTCGGGAGCGAACAGTCGGTGGAACTCCTCCAGCTCCGCTTCCAGCGCGACGATCCGATCGCGTTGCGCGCGCTCGCGTTCGGCGATGCGCCGGATCCAGGTAGTGGCGTCGTCCGCGACAGCGCGAACGATGAACTGGAACGTCAGCGCTTCGTCGTCGTGCTCGATCGATTCGACGATCTGGGGATCGAAGTCCGCGCGTTCGATCTCGATGCTCGTGTCGAAGACCCCGAGCACGGTTCGATCCAGCTCGGCGATCACGAACCCGCAATCGCGGAAGAGCTCCTCGACCGACCGCCGAGTGAACCATCGGAGGTGTGTCTCGTCGAGAAGACCTGTCGGCTGATAGGTGAACTCGCCATGCAGGAGCGCCAAGCGAACCGAACCGTGCGCGACGTTCGGGATGCTCGCGACGACGAATCCACCAGGACGAAGGATCGCTCGCGCCTGGCGGAGCACTCGGGTCGGATCCTTCAGGTGTTCCAGGATGTCGGCGAGCACGACGACGTCGAAGCTCCCTTCGCCGAACGCCGTGACCAGATCCATCTCCTCCACGTCGCCGATGACGACGTCGTCGAGGACGTTCTTCGCTTCGGCGGCATCCATCGCGTCGAGCTCGATTCCGACGACCCGACATCCGCGTCGGGCGAGGGCGGCACCTAGGTACCCGCTCGCGCACCCAACGTCCAGCACGCGCTTGTCCCAGCCGACCTTCTCGACCGTGAGCGCGTGACTGTTCCGCTCGGTAAGGTTGGGCTCGACGTGATACCTCGAGTGTCCCATCACGGAAGGTAGTCTAGGAGCCGACTGCGCGAAACGCCCTGCACCGCGGCTACCCACTGCCCGCGAGTGCAATGGCCCTGATCCGTGGCGACGCCGACATGTCCGCCGGAGACCCGAAGAACGGCACCCGCCCGAAAGGAATCAGCGTGCCGTCACGGCAAGCGACGTAGTAGCCGCTCGAGCAGGCCGCGATCCCCACCGCCTGCACTGCGAGGTCGAGGTCGGGCACCGACGCCTCGATCACCGTGCCGTCGAAGCCGTACACCCGACCTGCCGAGTCCAGCACCGCGTAACCGCCCACGGTCAGCACGAGGTCGACCACCTCGGAGGTCTCGTGCCCCTGCTCGGTCAGCGAGCCCCTGTACGTCGCGTCCCCGAACGCGAAGATCCCGCCGTCGCGTCCGGCGAGGTAGTAGCCGCCACCGCGCTCCGATCGGACGAGCGCGACGATCCCGACCGTCTCGACCCCGAGTTCCGGGAGCGACCCGTGGTACTCGGCGTCGCCGAGGCAGTAGACGCCGCCGTCGGCGCCGACGAGCCACGCCCCGGATCCACTCCCCGAGGACGCGATACCGACGACGTTGGTGACGGCGACCTCGAGATCGTGGAGATCGCGGAGCTTCGGCACCGACCCGAATTCCCAGACTCTTCCGGTCGACGAGGCAATCCAGATCCCGGCGTCGGACGGAGCTACGGCAAGGCCGACCACCTCGCCGGCAGGCACGCCATGTCCGGGCAGCGAGCCGTGAACGGGTGCGGCTCCGTAGGCGAACAGCCCGCCGCCCTCCGTCAGGAGCCAGTACCCGGACGGCTCCATCGAAGCGGGCGTGACGGCGCGTCCTTCCACGGTGAGGGCTCGTTCCACCGGCGAATGATGGCACCGCACGTGTGCTCGAGGCTACTCATTCGGGTCGGACCGGTGGACCTCCGCGTGAGTACTTCACGATGCAGTAGACCGCCCGGATGCCGTCCTTCCAGCCGATCTTCTTGCCCTCGGCGTACGTGCGCCCGGAGTAGGAGATGCCGACCTCGTACACCCGCCATCCGGCGCGAGCGACCTTCGCGGTGATCTCGGGCTCGAAGCCGAACCGGTCCTCTTCGATCACGATGCCCTGGATGACATCACGCCGGAAGGCCTTGTAGCACGTCTCCATGTCCGTCAGGTTCAGGTTGGTGAACATGTTCGAGACCATGGTCAGGAACCGGTTGCCGACCGAGTGCCAGTAGTAGAGGACGCGGTGCGGGCGGCCGCCGAGGAACCGTGAACCGAAGCACACATCAGCCCGCCCGTCGAGCAGCGGCTCGAGCACCTGGGCGTACTCGGCGGGTTCGTACTCGAGGTCGGCGTCCTGCACGATGACGAAGGGTGCCGTCGCCACGGCGAAGCCCCGGCGCAACGCGGCGCCCTTGCCCTGGTTGAACGGCTGACCGAACACCCGCACACGCGTGTCGGTGAAGCTGTGCGCGATGTCGAGTGTTCCATCGGTCGAGCCGTCGTCGACGATCAGGAGCTCGGCGACGTAGGGCGATTCGAGGACGCGCTTCACGACGTCTTCGATCGTGCTGGCCTCGTTGTAGCAAGGCATCACGACCGAGAGGCACGCTTCGGCCGTCCGGGGCGTGGACATGCCACCCACGGTAGTTGCTGCCCGGACCTCACCCATTCGCGACTACCGTCCGCGCGATGATCGAACAGCCACGGCCGCCCGCGGTAACTGGCTACTGGCTCGTGACGCAGACTGGGGCACTCCAGGGCTTCGGCAGCGCGACCACGACGAGCGCGACGACCCTCGACCTCGGGATCGCGCCCGTCGCGGTCGCGGCGCGTCCGCAGGGCGACGGCGGGTGGGCGTGCGACGCGAACGGACGGGTGGAGGCGTTCGGGGCCGCGCCCGCGCTCGGCTCGCTGGCCACGCCGGAGCGGGTCGTCGGGCTCGCCCCGACACCCACCGGGCGCGGCTGCTGGCTCGCCAGCGCGAGCGGGGGGATCTTCAGCTTCGGCGACGCGGGCTACTGGGGTTCGCTCCCGGGCGACCGGTCCGACGTGTCGCACGTCGTCGACCTCCGCGCCACGCCGACGGGCGAGGGCTACTACCTCGCCGGCAGCGACGGTGGCGTGTTCCCGTTCGGCGACGCCCGGTTCCACGGCAGCCTCCTCGCCGCCGACGCGCCCGCGACGAACGCACCCGTGATCGGGCTCGCGCTCACGCCGCTCGCCGACGGGTACTGGCTCTTCACCGCCGACGGTGGCGTGTTCCCGTTCGGCGCGGCCGGGTTCCACGGCGCGGCCTCGGGCCGGACGGACGCACCGATCGTGGCCGCGGCCGCCGCCGGGTTCGGGTACTACCTGCTCGCCGCGTCGGGCGTCGTGTTCGCGTTCGGCGACGCGACGTACTTCGGTTCGCCGCCGGCGGCGGCCGACGGCCCCGCGGCCGGAATCGCGGTCACGTTCACCCCCGCGGTCGAGGAGGCCGGCTCGCGGCGGTGACCGCCGGCTCGGCCCGGTCGTCGAGCTGTTCCACCGAGTCGAGCGTCGTGGCCTGCGGCTGCGTACGCCGGATCGCCGGCTCCGCTCCCGCGGGCGCGCGTGGCCCCACCACCACGAAGGACGCGTGGAACCGCCGGGCCTCGAGCTCCGCGCCGGGTTCGCCGGTGGCGAACTCGACGCCGCTCGCCATCGCCGCCGGGTCCACCCGCGCATCCACCACGGTCCACCGGATCCACGGCGTTCGCGCGGCGCGGGCGGCGATGCCCGGGAGCCACGCCGGGTCGGGGCCGACGACGAGCACGCGCTCGGCCGTCAGCGCGTCACGCACCGCGTACGCGCGGTGCGGGTACCGGTCCACCTCGGCGAGGGTCGGGAGCGTGGCGAGCCGCTCCCCCCACCGCTCCTGCACGATGGGTCGGTGCGCCTTCATGAGCGCACCCGACGTACCCGACGGCGTCGACGCCTCGCGCACGTGGCGAGCGATCGACCGGGGTTCGTACACGCATCGGTAGCCGCGCGCTTCGAGCGCGAGCGCCAGGTCGACGTCCTCGAAGTAGGCCGGCGTGAACACCGGGTCGAACCCGCCCACCGCGTCGAACGCGGCACGGCGCAGGAGGAGGAAGCCCGCCGACCCGAACAGCACGTCACGCGGGAACGAGGCCTGCGGGTCCATGGGCCCGGCGCCGCGACCGTAGGCGCGCGTCGTCGCGTCGCGGTCGAGCAGCGAGCCCCCCTCCTGGAGCGTGCCGTCGAGGTCGAGCAGCTTGCCCGCCACCGCGCCGACCGACGGGTCTCGCTCGACCCGCTCGAGCATGGGTTCGAGCCAGCCCGGCTCCACGAGACAGTCGCTGTTCAACAGGACGACGTGCTCGGCGCGCGAGTGGAGGACGCCGAGGTCGTTGCCCACGCCGAATCCCGTGTTGTGGTCCGCGCCGACGATCCTCGCCCCCGCCACCTGCTCGCGCAGCTCGGCCCCGGTGCGACCCGGCGACGCGTTGTCGACCACCACGAGCTCGTAGACCGGGGGCGTGCGCGCCACGAGCGCGTGCAGCGCCCGGCGGGTCCAGCCCCACTGCCCGTAGACGACCATCACGACCGAGACCAGTGGGCGCTCGACCCTCGGGACGACGACGGACGGGGTCACCCTCGGTCCCACGAACCGGCCGGACCGCCGAGCTGCTCTAGCGCGCGCGCCAGGTCGGCCTGGAGCAGGGCGCGCTCGCCGCGGAGCCGGTCGAGCTCACGGCGGGCATCGGCAAGCTCGGCCTCGAGCCGTTCGAGGCCGCGGTCGTCGCGCAGTTCGCGTTCGAGCTCGAGTAGGCGGGTCACCTCGTCGGCCATCGCCACCCGCTCGCGCTGGAGCCGCCTCCCGCGCTCGTCGTACGCCGCCGCGAGCGTGCGCAGGTGCTCGTGCAGCGAGCGTACGGCCGCCCACGCGCGCGGGGCGGTGGCATCGGCCGATCCCCAACGGGCGTCGGCCGCCGCGGTGATGCGGTCGGCGAGCTCGTCGAAGCGAGCGTCGGCCGCCGACGCCGCATCCGGGTCGACCGGCCCGCGCAACGCGGCGACGGCGCGCCCGATCACCGGGTCGGCGACAGCAGACGCGCCACCGTGGAGAGCGGCGCCGAGCACGTCCTCGGTCGGCGACGTCTCGGGCCGCGGGTTCGGGGAGACCACCTCGTCCCAGCCGAGCGACCGGGCCACGCGCCACCGGCGCTCGAGCACCCCGGCATCGAGCACGCGCGGCGCCAGCACCGCGATCGACTCGTCGACCACGACGACCGCGGCCCCGTTCGCGGCCGGCCCGTCCCCGACCGTCACGACCGTGTCGAAGCCCTCGACCCGGTCGGACGACACCGGCACCACCACCGCGTCGGGAAGCCGGGTCAGCAGCTCGTGGCGGACGATCCGGAACAGGAGGTCGGCCGCGGCGGGCGTGCCGGGCCGTGCCACGAGCACGCCCGCGCACGGGCCGGGTCGCGCCGCGGGCGGTCGCGCGGACGGTCCGTCGCTCACGGCGTCACGGTAGCATCGGCCCGATTCCACGCCGCCCGGACCGCTCGTGCCCGGACCCCTCGTACTCAGGCCGCTCGCGCCAGGACCGATGTGACCGACAACCCAACGCCCGCACCCGAGCCGACACCCGAACCCCGCCGCAACCTGCTCGCGAAGGTGCGGCAGGTGTCCGGCCGGTTCGTCCTCGTCGACGAGGACCGCACGCTCGCGCTCGAGCTGCGCGAGCTCAAGGACCGCGTCGCCCGGCTCGAGGAGGACCTCCGGCGGGCTCGGGCCGAGACCGAGCGGTACCGGCGCGAGGCCGCCCAGGTCGAGCTGCGCACCGGCCACCACACCGACCTGGTCGTCGCCGAGCTGTGGCGGCGCGCGGAATCGGTGGACTCGCGTCTGGCGACGGAGCTGCAACGGCTGGCCGAGACCGTCGGGCGGGAGTCACCGTAGGTGCGCCTCGGGCTCGTCGGGCCGCTGCCCCCGGTGCCCAGCGGCCCGGCCGACTACCTCGCCGGGATGTTGCCGGCCCTCGCCCGCCGATGTGAGGTGACGTGCTTCGTCCCCGACGTGGACGCCACCGACCCGGCGTTGCGTGCTGCCCACGACGTCCGGCCCCTCGACGAGCGCGCCGATCCGGCCGTCGACCTGCTCCACTACCACCTGGCGAACAACGAGCACCACGCCGCGGTGTTCGAGGCCGCCATGGCCGGCCCGCCCGGGCTCGCCGTGGTCCACGACGGCTCGGTGCACCACCTCGTCGCGCACCGCACGCTCTCACAGCACCAGCCGTTGCGCTACTGGTCGTACCTGCGCGACGCGCACGGCGACCGCGGCGGCGCGCTCGCGAAGCTGCGCTTCGACGGCCACCGCGCGCAGATCGAGCAGTTCCTCTACGACGGGCTGCGCGGCGTCGTCGACCGGCACCTGGGCGCACTCGCCCACAGTCGGTACGCGGCCGAGCTCGTGCGGTCACGGATGCCGGGTCTACCCGTGTGGGTCGTGCCTCACTACGCGCGCCCGATGGCGCCGGCGCTGTCGAAGCCCGACCTCGGGCTCCCCGACGGCGCGTTCGTCGTCGGGCACTTCGGGTTCATCACCGCACCGAAACGCCCGTACCTCCTGCTCGAAGCCTTCGCCCGGGTCGTGCAGGCCGGCGTGGCCGCACACCTGCTTCTGGCCGGCAAGGACGACACGTTCGGGCGGCTCGAGGCCACCGTGGCGCGCCTCGGCCTCGCCCGGCACGTCACCGTCACCGGCTACCTCGACGCCGACCGTCTCGAGGGTGCGATCCAGGCGGTCGACGCGGTGGTCAGCCTGCGGTCGCCGCACGTGGCCGAGACCTCCGGCACGCTGACGCTGGCGCTCGCGGCGGGGAAGCCGGTCGTCGTGCAGCAGATCGGGAGCTGGGCCGAGATCCCGGCCGCGGTCGCCGTGCACGTCCCGGCCGACGGCGACGAGGTCGCCGACCTGGCGGCCGCCTTCCTCGACCTCGCGAACGACCCGGCGCGGCGCGCCGTGCTCGGGGACCACGCGCGCGCCCACGCGCGCGCGAACTTCGACGTCGACCACTGTGCGGGCCTCGTCGCCGACGCGAGCGCGCAGGTGCTCGCCGGCCCGCGCGAGTCGCCGCGCGCCGCGCACGCCCGGCATCACGCCGCGAAGCAACAGGTGCTCGCGGGGGTCCCCGAACCGTCGCGCACCCGACTCGCCGCGGTCCCGGCGGCCCGGCCGGGCCAGCGCCTCCTCGTCCTGGGCCCGGACGATCGCGTGGCGGGACCCCTCCGCGACGCGTGGGGCTACGCCGAGGTGGTGACGCGGCCGGCGGCCGACCCGATCCCAGAGCCCGCCGGCTCCTTCGCCGTGGTGGCGTGGTTCGACGACCGCGTCGTCGACCTCCTCGACCCCGCACCCGTGCTCGCGGAGGTCAACCGGGTGCTCGGGAGCGAGGGGCAGGTCGTGCTCGGGCCCGATCTGGAGTCGCCCGCACCGTACGACTGGTCCCCGCCGCTGTCCGTCCACCTCGGTCTCGCCGGCTTCTCCGTCGACCGCGGGGGCGACGACGCCGTCGTGGCCCACAAGGCCGGTCTGCCGTCGGGAGACCGCCTGACGGGCCCGCACCCGGTGCGGTGGACGGCGGCGGCCCGTCGGTAGACTCCCCGCAGCCGTTCGGTTTCACCGGAGGATTCCCCTGCAACCCAAAGTGCTGCTCGAGCGCGCGAGAGGCGCGCTGCCCGAGGGGACGACCGCGGTCGGCGTCGGCCTCGTCGTGGCGTCGGCCACCGCGTACCTGGTGGTCATCATCGTCAACGGCATGGTCGGCGACCGTGGGTACGCCGGGTTCGCGGTCTTCTGGTCGCTGTTGTTCTCGGCCGGCACCGGGCTCTTCCTGCCCCTCGAGCAGGAGGTGAGCCGCGCCATCGCGCATCGCCGGGCCGTCCACGTCGGCAGCCGCCCGCTGATCGAGCGCGCCGCGGTCGTCGGCGGCATCGCGGCCGGGGTCATGGCCGCCATCGCCCTGGGGCTGGCCCAGCCGATCGTCGACAACCTCTTCCACGGCTCCACCGGTCTGCTCGTCGGTTTCGTCATCAGCCTCTTCGGCTTCTACGCGATGTACCTGGCGCGCGGCGTGCTCTCGGGCCACGGTCGCTTCGTGCCGTACGGCACCATGGTGGGTCTCGACGGCGCCGTCCGGTTGGTGCTCGTCGCCGGGCTGGCGATCGCCGGCGTCCACCACGTCGGTGCGTACGGCATCGCCATGGGGATCACCCCCTTCATCGCCGTCGCCGCGGTCCTGCTCGACCGCCACGGCCTGCTCGAGCCGGGGCCGCATTCGGCATGGACCGAGCTCTCGACCGCGCTCGGGCTCCTGCTCACGGGTTCGGTGCTGGCCCAGGTGCTCGCCTACCTGCCGCTGATCGTCGTCGGCGCCGGGCCCTCGCACGCGGTCGCCCGTTCGTTCACCAACGCGTTCTTCGTCGCCCGGATCCCCGTGCTGATGTTCATGGCCGTACAGGCGGCCCTGCTCCCGAAGCTGGCCCGCCTGGCGGCGTCGGAGCAGCACCTCGACTTCCGGGCCGCGTTGCGCCGTCTCCTGTGGGCCGTGGTCGGGGTCGCGATCCTCGGCACGCTGGTCGCCTTCGCGTTCGGCCCGTTCGTCGGGAACAAGATCTTCCCCGACAAGTTCCACGTCTCGCGCACCGATCTCGGCGTCCTCGCGGCCGGTTCCGGCGCGTACATCATCGCCCAGACGCTCACCCAGGCCCTGATCGCCCTGAAGGCCTACGGCCGTGCCGCGGTCGGCTGGATCGTCGGCGTCCTCGGCTACGTCGTCGTGCAGGTCGCGCTCGACGTGCACCTGACGCTCGAGGTGAGCATCGCGTTCCTCGCGGGCTCGGCGGCCGGGGCCGCGATCATGGGGTTGCTGCTCGCGCAGCGCATGCGAGGCGCCGTGCCGGAGTCCGCCGACGTGATCATCGAGGCGATCACGCACGAACCCGTCGAGATCTGACCCGCTCGCGCGTCTCCCGCGCGAGGCCTGCCGTCAACGCACGACCCGGTACACGCGGCCCGGGCCGGTGTCGGCGAACAGGTGGTAGTGCCGCGGGTCGCGAGCGAGGATGCGGTCGAGCGTGCCGCCCTCGACCGCGAGCACGTACCCGGCTCGGCTGCGAGCGAGCCGCCTCGCGACGGTCGACTCGTCGTCGACGTCGGGGAGCATGACGAGCCGGTGCCCGAGGTCGCGGCCGAGGAGCGGGTAGACCCACGCGTTCGAGACGTCCCGCAGCCGGAGCGCGATGCGCGCGTCGTGCGGGATCCGGTCCACCCACGCGAACTCGGGGTACACGGTCGCGCCCAGCGTCCGCCGGCTCGCGGGGAGGTCGGCGATGGCGCGGACCCGGTGCACCCCGAGCGTCGAGCCGAGGACCTCGCGCCGGAACGCGCTCGTGACCTGGTGCGGCCACGCGACCACGATCACGACGACCGCGGCCTGTACGGCGCCGCGCACCATCCTCCCTCGTGGCCCGCGCAGCAGCTCGAGCAGCCACACCAGCGCGACGGCGCCGGCGGCGACGGTCACGATGGTGAAGCGGGACCACCAGCGCTCCGGTTGCACGAGGAACACGAGGACGAACGGCAGGGCGAACCCCACGAGGAGGTCGCGCCGCCGCAGGGCCATGACGACGGCCGCGAGCACGAACGCGGGAACGCCCACGAACGGCCACCACGGCCCGAAGCCGCCGAGCCGCTGGTCGTAGACGTACTTCGACGGCACATGCGTCCACGACGCCCACACCTGCCGCGGCCAGGCCTCGCGTTCGATCGAACGTGGAGTCATGCCGGCGAGGACGGTCTGCTCCGGCGTGCCCTGCCCGTGGATCAGCTCGACGCCCCCGATAGTGAGCGTGAACGGGTGGACGGGGTTGCCGTACTCGATCCAGTCGCGCGCGTACCAGAACGAACCGAGCACCGGGATCGGCAACACGAAACACGCGACCAGCACGGCTGCGCTCGTGAACGCCGATCGGCGGCGCGCGAGCGCGACCGCGAGCAGCCCGAGCAACACCAGGCCCAGCACCCCGACGTACGCGAGCGCGACCGACTTGGTGCCGATCGCCATGCCCGCGGCCAGGCCGCCGAGCCCGAACTGGGTGCGGGCCAGCCGCGCGTCGACGCCCGCGTCGCCGTCGGGACCGCGGACGAGGCCGGCAGCCTGGAGCGCGCCGAACCAGAACGCGAACGCGGCGAGGAAGCACCCGGCGAGCGCGACGTCGACGTAGGCCACGTTCAGCTGCTGCACGACGACCGGCGTGAGCAGGAACAGGCTCGATGCTGCGACGGCCGCGGACCGGCGGGCACCGAGCGCGCGGGCGAGTACCGCCACCGCCAGCGCGCCGAGGAGCGCGAACACGAGCTGGCTGGCGTCGATCAAGGTGTCGTCGCCGAGGAGGACGGTCGGCCACGCGAACACCAGCTCCGCGTTCATCGGGTAGACGTTGGAGTAGATCCAGTACGGCGTGAGGCCGAGGTGGCCCTGCTGGAGCCAGTACGCCACCGCCGGAAGGTGGTACGAGAGCCCGTCCCACGCGTACGGCGGAACGACGAACGCCACGACGGCGCCCCACGCGACCTCTGCTGCCGCGAGGAGCCCGAGCACGAGCGCCCATGGGCTGCGAACCAGGCCCCGCGCGCCGCCGACCGTCCGCCACCACCCGCGGACGAGCCCGTGCCAGCGGTCCGGGAGCCGTTCCGGCGCGCCCCGTGTCGCGACGGTCACGGCCGCGGCCGCGATCAGGAACGCCGCCAGCACCACCGCCGGTCGGTGCAGGTCGCGCAGCAGCCATCCGGTCAGGAGGACGACCAGCATCACGGACGCGAGGGCGAACAGCAATGTGGCCAGCAGCGTGCGCAGGAGACCCGGCAGGCCGAGGCGGGCCGCGAGCGCGGCCGAGCCCACGAGCACCGCGCCGGTCGTCGCGACGAGCAGGACCCCGTTCATTCCGCCGTGAGCTCGTACACGTGCCGGGCGCCCAGGCCGAACACCGGCCGGAAGCGCGCCGGGTCCGCGGCCGCCCAGCGGTCGAACCGCGACCCCTCGACGGTCGCGAGGTAGTCGACGCGGGCCCGCCGCAGGTCGCGGACCAGCTCGGCCGCGTCCTTCGAGGTCACCAGGGTGAGCGCGTCCGACCAATCCGACCCGAAGAACGGATAGAAGAAGTCCGCGTCGCCCACGAAAGCGCCGTACCGGTCGAGCCGGCCACCGAGCGCGAACGTCGACCCGCGCGGCAGGCGGTCGACGAACGCGAAGTCCCGGCGGACGAGGTTCCCGATGGTCCGGTCGGCCGGCCGCATCCGCGCCACGTCCCGCAACCTGCCCAGCGTGACGTCGGTGGTGGTGATCGTTCGCCGGGGGTAGCTGTAGACGAGCGACACCCCCACCGCGAGCAGCACCACGCACCGGCTCGCGACCCGCAGCGCCCGCGGCCGGAGCTGCGACACGAGCCAGACCGTCGCCAGCGCGCCCAGCGCCGCCAGCGTGATGGTGAAGCGCGACCACCACCGGGCCGGTTGGAGCACGAACGCGAGCACGAACGGGCCGAGCACGAACACCGTGAGCGCGCGGCGGCGTCGGATCGACACGATCGCCAGCGCGACGGCGGCCGGGAGGCCGACGTACGTCCACTGCGGGCCGAGCCCACCCCGGCGCGTGTCGTAGGTGTACTCGGTCGGCTCGTGGGTCCAGGTCCGCCACAGCTGCGCCCACAGGGGCCGGCCCGCGAGCTCGGCCGGGATCGTGTAGTGGTTGTTGACGAGGTCGCTCGGCCCGTGGCCCGCGAACACCTCGACCCCCGCCGCCCGCACCGTGATCGGGTAGGCCGGATTCCCGTACGTCACCCAGTTCCGCAGCATCCAGAAGCCGCCCAGGATCAGCGTCAGGCCGACGAAGGCCGACACGAACCCGGCCGCGGCGCCCCGGCCGACGCAACGGCGCCGTCGAGCGACGACCAGACCGGCCACCAACGTCACGCCGAGGACCGACGCGTAGATCGGCCCGGTCGCCTTGATCCCGAGCATCACACCCCCGGCGATCCCCGCCAGCGCGAGGTAGGACCACGCCAGCCGCCGCTCGGTCGCAGGTCGCGCGACCGGCGCGGTCGGGTCGGGCGGCGGCGTGTCGCCCGACACGCGGAGGTCGATGCGGCATCCGACCACGAGGAAGCGGGTCAGGAAGTGCAGCGCGACGACGAACATCGACGCCACCGCGACGTCGACGTAGTCCACGGTGAGCTGCTGGAGCACGATCGGCGTGAGGAGGTAGAGGCAGCCCGCGGCCACGGCACTCCGCCGGGAGCACCCGATCGTCCGGACGAGGCCCGCCACCGCGAGCGCGCCCGCGAGGGCGAACACCATCTGGCCCGAGTCCACGAGCACGTCGTTGCCGAGGAACAGGCCCGGCCACGCGTACACCAGCCAGGCGTTCCCGGGGAACGCGTCCGAGAAGTGCATGTACGACACGTGCGCGATGCGCTCGGTCCGCATCCAGTCCGCGATGGCCGGCAGGTGGTACCAGAGCGCATCCCAGCCGTATGGCGGCATGAGCCACGCCACGGCCGCCGACCAGCACACCTCCACGAACGCCGCGGCCGCGAGGACCGCGACCCACGGGCTCCGGAGGGTCCGGCCGAAGGCGCGGACGCCCGGCCACCATCGTTCGCGCCACGCCCACGCGCCCGGCCGCCGGCGGCGGTGCACCACTGCCGCCACCACGCACCCCGCGGTGACGGCGAGCGCAAGCGCCAGGACCGGGCCCGGTCGGAGGGCCCGGAGGACGACGCCGGCAAACAACACCGTCATCATCACCTGGGCGATCGCGAGCGTGACCCAGGCAGTGAGGTCGTCGAGCAGCCCCGGGAGGTCGAGGCAGGAGGTCAGCGCCCCGCTCCCTACGAGGACGGCGAGGGTCGCGGCGACCAGCCCGAGCTTGTTCACGACAGGGGGGACGCTACCCTGAGTCCCTCTATGAGCCGCCGATCGCGCACCCCGGCGCCACCGGTCCGCCTGATCGAGACGGCACCGGAAGCCCCGCCTCGGGGCCGGTTCGCCCGCGCGTTGTGGCGCACCGCCCGCCCGAAGCAGTGGGTCAAGAACGTGCTCGTGTTCGCGGCCCCCGGCGCGGCGGGCCAGCTCAGCGACCCGACCGTGCTCGCCCACGCGGGCGTCGCGTTCGTGGCGTTCTGCCTCGCCTCGAGCGGGACCTACTTCTGGAACGACGCCGTCGACGCGGAGGCGGACCGCCTCCACCCGACGAAGCGCCGGCGCCCGGTCGCGGCCGGCGAGCTCGGCGTGGGGGCCGCGAAGGTCGCCGGCACGATCCTCCTCGTGCTCGCGCTCGCGGTGTCGCTGCCGATCGAGCAGGGCCGGCTCGCCCTCGCGGTGGGCGCCTACATCGTGCTCACCTTCTCGTACAGCCTGTGGCTCAAGCACGAGCCCGTCCTCGACCTCGCCGCCGTCGCGGCCGGCTTCGTGCTCCGCGCCATCGCCGGCGGCCTGGCGACCGACATCGTGATCTCGGAGTGGTTCCTCGTCGTCACAACCGCCGGATCCCTGTTCATGGTCACCGGCAAACGGCACGCCGAGGTCCTCGACCGCGACACCGACGGCGTCGCGCACCGCCGGGTGCTCTCCCACTACCCCACCGGGTTCCTGAACTACGTACGCGCGGTGACGTCGGGCGTCGCCGTCACCGCGTACTGCCTGTGGGCCTTCGACAAGGCGAAGCACGGGGCGGGGACGTCCGGCACCTGGTTCGAGCTGTCGATCGTGCCGTTCGTGCTCGCGCTGATGCGCTACGCCCTGCTCGTGGAGCAGGGCCGGGGCGGCGCGCCCGAGGAGGTCGTCCTCGGCGACCGCACCATCTGCGTGCTCGGGGTCCTCTGGATCGCCGTCTTCGCGATCGGCCTCCATGTCGCCTGAACCCGGCGCACCACCGGCCCCGGCACCGGACGCGACCGACGCGACCGCGGATCCGCCTCGCCTGCTCACCGGATGGGCACGCACCGCTGCGTCGCGGGCCGACGTCGTGCGTCCCGTGGACGCCGCCGCGGTCGCCGGGGCCGTAGGCGGTGCGGGCCCGCGCGGGGTCATCGCCCGCGGCCTCGCGCGCAGCTACGGCGACGCGGCGCAGAACGCGGGCGGGACGGTCGTCGACGCCACCGCGCTCGACGGGATCGGCCCGATCGGGGACGGCGGCACCATCCGCGTCGGCGCGGGCGTGAGCCTCGACGCGTTGATGCGGCGTTTCGTACCGCAGGGCTGGTTCGTGCCCGTGACGCCGGGCACGCGCCACGTGACGGTCGGAGGTGCCGTCGCGGCCGACATCCACGGCAAGAACCACCACGGCGAAGGCAGCTTCGCCGACCACGTGACCGAGCTGACCCTCCAGACCCCCGAAGGCGTCGCGGTCGTCGGCCCCGACCGCGATCCCGAGCTGTTCTGGGCCACGGCCGGCGGGATGGGCCTCACGGGCGTCGTGACCGAGGCCGTCATCCGGATGCTGCCGATCGAGACGTCGCGCCTCTCGGTCGACACCGAACGGGCGACCGACCTCGACGACGTCATGGCCCGCATGGTGGAGCGCGACGCGAAGTACCGGTACTCGGTGGCGTGGATCGACTGCCTCGCCCGCGGCGCGACGCTCGGCCGGGCCGTGCTCACCCGTGGCGACCACGCGCGCCTCGAGCAGCTCTCCCCCCGCTGCCGGCGCGACCCGCTGGCGTTCGACCCGGCCGTGCGGCTCCACGCGCCCCCCTGGGTTCCGAACGGCCTGCTCAACCGGTGGACGGTGCGCGCGTTCAACGAGCTGTGGTTCCGCAAGGCGCCCCGCGAGCAGCGTGACCACCTCGAGACGATCGGCGCGTTCTTCCACCCGCTCGACGGGGTCGAGGGATGGAACCGCCTCTACGGGAGTCGGGGCTTCCTCCAGTACCAGTACGTGGTGCCCGACGGGGCGGCCGAGACCGTACGCGCGACCCTGGAACGCCTGTCGGCGGCACAGTGCGCCTCGTTCCTCGCCGTGCTGAAGCGGCTCGGCCCGTCGAACCCGGCGCCGCTGTCGTTCCCGGCCCCGGGCTGGACGCTGGCGCTCGACATCCCCGCGATCGCGGGCGGGCTCGCCGAGCTGCTCGACGGCCTCGACGAGCTCGTGGTGGAGGCGGGCGGGCGCGTGTACCTCGCCAAGGACTCGCGCCTGCGGCCCGAGCTGCTCGGCGCCATGTACCCACGGCTCGACGAGCTCCGCGCCGTCCGCGAGCGGGTCGACCCGCGCCGCGTGCTCCGCTCGGACCTCTCGCGCCGGTTGTCGATCGATCCCCCGGAGGTCACGTCGTGAAGAAGGTCGGGTCGTGAAGGACGCGCTCGGTTCGGTCCAGTCGGTGCTCGTGCTCGGCGGCGGCTCCGACATCGCGCGGGCCACGCTGCTGGAGCTCGTCGCGCGCCGCACCCGCACCGTGATCCTCGCCGGCCGGCACCCCGAGGAGCTCGAGACCGTGGCCAAGGAGGTGCGCGACGCCGGTGCCACCCTGGTCGAGACCCGGTCCTTCGACGCCCGCGCCGTCGAGACCCACACCGGGTTCGTCGACGAGGTGTGGGACCGGTTCGGCGACCTCGACCTCGTACTCGTGGCGTTCGGGGTCCTCGGCGACCAGGAGGTGGCCGAACACGACGCCGCCGCCGCGGTCTCCATCGCCGCGACGAACTACGTCGGCGCGGTTTCGGTGACCGTCCCGGTCGTCGAGAGCCTCCGCGCCCAGGGCCACGGCACGATCGTGCTGCTGTCGTCGGTGGCGGGCGAACGGGCCCGCCGGTCGAACTACACGTACGGCTCGTCGAAGGCCGGCATCGACGCGTTCTACCAGGGCCTCGCCGACAGCCTCGTCGGCTCGGGCGTGCACGTGATGATCGTGCGACCCGGCTTCGTCCGCACGAAGATGACAGCGGGGCTTCCCGACGCCCCGATGTCCACCACGCCCGAAGCCGTCGCCGAGGCGATCGTGCAGGGGCTCGCGCGCGACGCCGAGATCGTGTGGGTACCCGCACCCTTGCGGTTCGTGATGGCCGCGGTCCGCCATCTCCCGCGTCCGGTGTTCCGGCGCCTCCGGTTCTGAGCGTGTCCGAGAGCCCGACCGTCGCGGTCTTCGACTTCGACGGCACGATCACCCGGCGCGACAGCCTCGTGCCGTTCGTCCGGCGCGTCGCCGGTCCCGGCCGCGTGGCGTGGGCCACCGTGCGCACCGGGCCCGCGCTGCTGGCGATGGCCGTCGGCCGCGCCGACCGCGACCGCACCAAGGCCGCGTTCCTCGCGCGCGCGATCGGTGGACTGGACCAGGCCGCGCTCGAGCGGCAGGCGCCGGCGTACGCGGCCGGGCTCGTCGCGCGCCGCACCCGTCCCGAGATCGTCGCCCGCGTTCGTGCCCATCAGGACGCCGGCCACGAGCTCGTAGTGATCTCGGCGTCGCCCTCGGTCTACGTCAGGTGTGCGGCGGAAGAGCTCGGCATCCCGACCGTGCTGGCCACCGAGCTGGCGGTCGACGACGCGGGCCGGGTGACGGGCGGGTTCGTCGGGCGCAACGTGCGCGGTCAGGAGAAGGTCCGCCGGCTCGAGGAGTGGATCGGGGCACGCGACGTGGTGGTCTGGGCGTACGGCGACAGCCCCGGCGACCGCGAGCTCCTGGACCGGGCCGACGTCGGCGTGTTCGTCGGGCGCCCCCACCCGGTCCTGCCGGAACTACCCGCGCACCACTGAGCCCGGTTCAAAAGGTAGCGATCCGTAACGTATACGTTACGGATCGCTACCTTTTGATGGGGTTGGATGGCCCGGGTCAGTGCCGGGCGGCGATCCCGATCACGAACCCGGCCGGGGCCGGGGGCCGCCCGAGGTCGGGCGCGTCGCCGAACGCGGCGACGGTGCCGTCGATCCGCAGCAGCCAGTACCCCTGCCCGGTGCCCGTCGTCGCCATGCCCGTCACGATCGGCAGACCGGGCTGGCCGCCCGTCGACCCGAGGAAGGCCGCGTCGCCGAACGCGAACATCCCACCATCGGACGCCACCAACCAGTAGCCGCCCCCCGACGAGGTGCTCGCCATCCCCACGATGGGCCGGGCGAGGTGGATGGCCCCCGTCGACCCGAGGAATACCGCGTCGCCGAACGCGAAGATCCCACCATCGCGCGCCACCAGCCAGTACCCGTTCCCCGACGGCGTCGCCGCCATCCCGACGATCGGCTGGTTCAACCGCATCGCACCCGTCGACCCGACGAAGCGCGCGTCGCCGAACGCGAAGATGCCACCATCGGTCGCGACGAGCCAGTACCCGTTCCCCGACGGCGTCGCCGCGATGCCGATCACCGGCTGCGCCAGGCGGGTCCCGCCGGCGGAGCCGTGGAAGCCGGCCGTGCCGAACGTGTACACGCCACCGTCGAGACCGGCCAGCCAGTACCCGCGCGGCGGGTTCCGGACCGCGCCACCGGTGTCGAGGCGACCGTGCGCGAGCGCGGTGCCGGTCCCCGGGATCCAGTCGGTGTGGGCGAGGATCCGCGCCGCGACCTCGTTCGCATCGAGCTCGGGGTGCGCGGCGACGACCAGCGCCGCGGTCGCGGACACGAACGGGGCGGCTTCGGAGGTCCCGTCGAACGTTCCGTAGAAGTCCTGGTAGGTCGAGGTGATCTCGACTCCCGGCGCGGCCAGGTCGACCCACGGTCCGTAGTTGGACTTCGCCCACAGCGCGTCGTCCCGGTCGGTGGCCGCCACCGCGAGCACGTTCGGGTAGGCGGCCGGGTACACCGGCGTGGAGAGACCGTGCTGGCCGTCGCCGTTGCCGGCCGCCGCGACGACGAGCTTGCCGTGGTCCTGCGCGTAGCGCACCGCGGTGCCCAGGGTCGCGGAGGGACAGGTTCCCGGGCGGGTGCCGTCGCAGCGTACGCCCAGCGAGAGGTTGATCACCCGGACGTTCGGCTGGTCGGCCGCGTAGACGATCCCCTTGGCGACCGACTCCTCGTCCCCGCAGCCGTAGTTGTCGAGCACCTTGATCGACAGCACCCGCGTGTTCCAGCCGAGGCCCGCAATGCCGACGGCGTTGTCGGTCGCGGCGGCGACGATCCCCGCGACGTTCGTGCCGTGGTCCTCGGGGAAGACGCCCGCGCACCGCGTGGTGTTGGCCGCCGGGGCGAACCCGGGACCGACCACGACCTTGCCTCCGAGGTCCGGGTTCGTCGTGGTGACACCGCTGTCGACGACCGCGACGAGGACGTCGGGGCTGCCCTTGGTCACGTCCCACGCGCCGAATGCGCCGATCTTCCCGAGTGCCCACTGGCTCGGTCGGGGGAAGGGGCAGAGCGTGACGCACGGATCGTTCGGCGTCGTGAACGCCTGCACCGGCCGGTCCGGTTCGACGCGCTCCACCTCGGGCCGCGCCTCGAGCAACCGGGTCACCTCGGCCACGCGGCCCGCGGCCACGTCGACCGAGAAGACCCCCGGGACCACTGCTCGACCGACGGTGCCCCCGGCGTCTCGGGCCAGTCGTTCGGCCGAGGCCGGGAGCGTCGCGCGCGACGCCCGTACGCCTCGTGGTCGCGACCGCAAGGTGACCAGGAGCCGCGTCGTCGGCGTGGCCGGTACCTGAGCATCGGCCGGTGCGTGGGCAGCGGCCGCCGCGTGAGCATCGGCCGGCGCGGAGACCCACGCGCCGAGAAGCACGCACAGCGCGACGACCGCCCCACCGCGGCCGACGAATCGCGACCCCCGGGGAACGGCTCGGGGGATCACGGTGCGAACGACGTGTGGACGGCGAGGCCGACCGCGTTGGGCAGCTTGCCCGCCGCGCTGCCCCGGAACGACGCGTCGCCGAACGCGAACACTCCGCCGTCGCGGGCGAGGAGCCAGTACCCGAGCCCGGAGGGGCTCGTCGCCAAGTCCGCGATCGGCTGGTTCAACGCGATCCCTCCGGTCGAGCCGAAGAACGGCGCGTCCCCGAACGAGAAGATCCCACCGTCCGACGCGCACAACCAGTAGCCGCGACCACTCGGCGTCGGAGCCATCGCCACGATCGGCCTGTTCAACCGGATCGCACCCGTCGAGCCGAAGAACGGCGCGCCCCCGAACGAGAAGATCCCACCGTCCGACGCGCACAACCAGTAGCCGCGACCACTCGGCGTCGGAGCCATCGCCACGATCGGCCTGTTCAACCGGATCGCACCCGTCGAGCCGAAGAACGGCGCGTCCCCGAACGAGAAGATCCCACCGTCCGACGCGCACAACCAGTAGCCGCGACCACTCGGCGTCGGAGCCATCGCCACGATCGGCCTGTTCAACCGGGTCGCACCCGTCGAGCCGAAGAACGGCGCGTCCCCGAACGTGAACACCCCGCCGTCCGCGCCGAGCAGCCAGTATCCGGACCCGCCCGGGGTGGCCACCATCGACTGCACCCGTGAGCCGGGCGGGAGGTCCTTGAACTTCGGGGTGTCGCCGAGCGCGACGGTCGTGCCGGCGCTCGACGCGACCCAGTAGCCCGCGGCCACTTTTCGAAAGCCACCCGTACCGCTCTCCAGCCTGGCCGCGACCCGAGCCCGCAGGTCCGGCAGCAGGGACTCGAGCGCGTCGCCGGGGCACGACGTGGCGCTGGTGTCGCGGTGGCCGCAGATGTTCGCGAAGACCCGGCCGTCGGGTGCGTAGACCCCGGACCCGTTCGGGTCGATGCCCCACCGCGCGCACTTCCACGCCAGGACCGTCACGAGCGCCTCGAGTGCCGCGTCGGTCGGCGACCCGGTCGTGAACGTGCCGAGCAGGGCGATACCGCAGCTCTGCGTGTTCGTGTTGGCCGAGTGCCCGCCGCGGACCTGGCGGCCGTCCTCGAGCTCACCGGTGTGCGCGACGCCGTTCGGGTAGTCACGCGCCCATCGGCCCTCGTAGATCCGCCCGTTCTGGTCGATCAGCCAGTTGTACGCGATGTCGAGGTAGACGCCGGTGACGTGGTACTGGTACACGGACCGGACGGCCGCGGCGGGATCGCCCGGGTTGTTCGCGCTGGCGGTGTGGTGCACGATGAGCTTGGTCACCACCGCGTCGTAGTCGGGCGGGCTCGTGAGCTCCTTCGTGATCCGCAGCGATTCGTCGGCCCCCCACTGCGCGCGGGTCACGACGTCGGGGATCGGCCAGTCGAGCCGGGCGGCGACGGCACGCGCCGACGGTCGCGCCGGGCGCCGGCGGGCCGGCCGCGCCAGCACCGACCGGGGCACGGCGAGGACGCCGCCCGCGAGCGCACCGGCCTGCAACACCGCGCGACGGCTCGGCTTCGCCGGCGATCCCGGCTGCCGGCCCTCGGGCTCCTGGTCGTGTGCACCGGGCATGCAGCAGGGGCATGCGTCGGGCTCTGGCACTACGAGACTCCTGCGAAACCGATCAAGCGTCCGGTGAACGTGGGCACGACGTCGCGCACGTTCGCGAGCATCGGGGCATCACCGTAGCTGGTCACGGAACCCGTGGAGGACGCGACCACGTACCCGCCCCCGGTGACGGTGGGCACGATGCCGATGGCCTGCACCGACGCGCTCTGCGGCGAACCGGCGAACACCGCGTCGCCGAACGCGAAGACCCCACCGTCCTTGGCCAGCAGCCAGTAGCCGTGCCCCGAAGCGGCGACGGCCATGGCGACGACCGGCTGGTTCAGGCGCATTCCACCCGTGGACCCGGCGAACACCGCGTCGCCGAACGCGAAGATTCCGCCGTCGCGCGCCAGGAGGTAGTACCCGTTGCCGGTCCGCGTGGCGGCCATGGCCACGATCGGCTGGTTGAGGCGCATCGCGCCCGTCGACCCGGAGAAGTGGGCGTCGCCGAACGCGAAGATCCCGCCGTCGGCGGCCACGAGCCAGTAGCCGGCGCCCGAGGGGGTGCTCGCCATCCCGACGACGGGCTGGTTCAGGCGGACCGCGCCGGTCGACCCGCGGAACCTCGCCGAGCCGAAGCTGAACACCCCGCCGTCGCGGGCCACCAGCCAGTAGCCGGTCGTCGCGGGCAGCGTCGCCATGCCGACGATCGGCTGGTTGAGCCGCATCCCTCCCGTCGACCCGGCGAACTGCGCCGAGCCGACCGCGAACACACCGCCGTCCGGTCCCAGGGCGAAGTAGCCGCCGAAGGGCGCGGTCGGCCGCTCGCTCGCTCCCCCGATCGCGAACCAGTCGGACTTCAGCCCGAAGGCTTCGCGGAACGTCTTGCCGCCGACCGACTTCGATCCCGCGGAGCCGTGGAGGACGAGCGACGTGACGCGGCCGCCGAGGTCGCCGAGGCCGTTGCGGCCGGTGATCTCGATGCTTCCGAGGGTTCCGATCGACGGGTACGCGTGCTCGATCGTCGCCGCCGGGATGGACGCGGTCCAGGTGTGGTCGGGGTTCCCGGCCACCGCGTCGCCGTCGTCGACCACGGACGCGAGGTACGGCTGGCTCGCGGTACCGGCGGCCGTGTACCCGCCCGAGCTCGCCGAGTACTCGGCGAGGATCGGCGCGCCGCGGTACGTCAAGGTGCGGCCGGCGGTCGCGGCGACCGCGGCGTCGGTGCTCGCGTACTCGATCTGCTTGCCGTCCACCTTGCGGCCGCCGTACGACTCGCAGGTGCTGGTGCAGACGTCATAGGTGTCACCGGCGTGCGCGGCCTTCGAAGCGAGCGTGTACGACCGCGCCGCGATCGCCTGGGCCTTCAGCGCCTCCGTCCCACCCGACGATGCCCAGGACGGCGACATCTCCAGGGCGACCGTGCTGCGCAGGTACTGCTCGAGCGGGAGCGAGTTCACCGTCGTGTGCCGCACGCCGTTGAACACCGCGGCCACGTCGCCGCGGACCCAGTACGTCCCGTCGGGCAGCACCACCTGGAGGTTGTCGGCGTAGCTGTCCGACGCGCCGGCGTTGGCGTGGAACACGACCGGACCTGTCACGCGGTCGCGGACCGTAGCCCAGCTCGAGAACAGCGCCTGGCAGTCGACGCGGTAGTCGCCCGCACCGAGCGTCACGGCTCGCGCGTTGACACAACCGAGCCCGTTGGCGGCGAGCTGCTGGCCCTGGGCCGACACGACGAACCCGGCTCCACCCGCGTCCGCGCTCACGACCGTGTCGACGTTGTCCTCGGTGTCGAGGCGCACCCGGATGGTGTCGTTCGGCCGTGACTCGAGCGCGACCCCCGTGTAGTAGTGGGCGACGATCTGCTCGGCCGTCCAGCCCTGCTTCGCGTAGCCGTACGCACCCCACTGCCCGAGCCCGCGCCCGTGCCCGTAGCCGTGCCCGCGCACGGAGATCACGGCGTCGCCGGCGGCACCGGCACCCGACGGCGTCGGCAGGGGGGCCATCGACCCGACGAACCCGAGCGCGAACGCACCGAGCGCGACGGTGCCGAGCACGGCCGGGCGCGCCCACCGCCGCGTCCGCGATCGGAGATGACGTCCGGGTCGTCGCACTGGATCCCTCCGCGAGCCGCCCGCGGCTCCGTGGCCGACCGGCGGTTCCGGGTCGGCGTGTTCTCATCGGCCGGACCGGCCGCGGATCAAGCCCGGTGCCCGCGCGGGCGCTACCGGCGGACGCCGAGGTCGACGGCCATGGTGGCGAACGTGAGGTTCCCGGTGGCGCCGTGGTACTTGGCGTCGCCGAACGAGTACACGTCGCCCGTGCCTCCGAGCACCCAGTACCCGTGGCCGGTGACGCTGGGCCGGATCTGCGTGCCGCGCGGCGGGCTGCAGACCCCGGTGCCCGGCACGCTCCCGTAGAACGGCACGCCGAAGCTGAACACGCCACCGTCGGCGCCGAGGAGCCAGTACCCCTGACCCGAGGGCGCGGTCGCCATCGAGATCACCGGGGCGTTCAGGTGCATGCCGCCCGTCGACCCGTGGAACACGGCGTCGCCGAAGCTGAAGATGCCGCCGTCGAGCGCGAGGAGCCAGTACCCCTGTCCGCTGCTGGTGGGGGCCATGGCGATGATCGGCGCGTTGAGGTGCATCGCGCCGGTCGAGCCCCAGAACCGGGCGTCGCCGAAGCTGAACACGCCACCGTCGGCCGCCAGGAGCCAATAGCCGTGCCCCGACGGCGTCGGGGCCATCGAGATGACCGGCGCGTTCAGCCGAGTGCCACCCATCGAGCCGAGGAACGCGGCGTCGCCGAAGCTGAACACGCCACCGTCACGGCCGAGCACCCAGTAGCCGTCGCCCGAGCCGGTCGGGACGACGTTGGCCATGAGCGAGTGGATGCCGAGCTTGGCGGGGCTCCCGAAGTCGGGCGCGTCGTGCGGGTAGACCTGCCCGTCGATGCCGAGCTCCCAGTACCCGCGGCCCGACGCGTCCGAGGCCGACGAGTCCGGGTTCGTCGGGCGCGCGCAGAGGTTCGGCGCGATCGGGTTCCCCCCACTCACCGGCGCACCGAGGTGCCGCGCGTTCTTCCGCCACTGCGGCCACTCGGCCGTGGTACCCGGTGTGGGGATCGAGAAGGACGACACCACGCCACCGCCGTTGGGATGCATGCCCGCGATCACGAGCCGCCACCCGGCAGCACCGAAGTCGCCGACCGCGGGCGCGTTCTGGAAGCTCCAGCCCTGGTCCAGCGGAGCGAAGAGGCGGCTGCCGTCGCGACCGTTCATGGTGAACGTCGCCCAACCGTTGCCGACGACGACGTCCTGGCGGCCGTCACCGTTGACGTCGGCCACGATCGGCGCGCCCGACACCTCGCCGCCACCTTCGCCGGCCGCCTGCGGCTGCACCTGCCACAGCAACGAGCCGTTGCCGCGGAACGCGTAGACCGACCCGTCGCGGCTCGACACCACGACGTCGGCGTGGCCGTCGCCGTCGAGGTCGCCGGTCGCGACCCCGCCGCTGTTGACGCCTCCGGTCGTGACCGGCCAGCCGGCCACGGGCGAACCGTCGTCGAGGTGCCACGCGAACACCTGCCGGCCGGCGAGCGTGTTGTAGAACGACCCCGTGTTGACGACGGCCGCGAGCCGGCCGCTGCCGTCGAGGTCCGCGACCGCGGGCGAGCCGTCGACCACCTCGTCTACCTGCTTGTGCGCCCAGAGCTCGTGGATGCCGCCGTTGGACCAGTCGAGCGCCCAGAAGACGCCGCCGTTCCACGGCACGACGCCGCCGGCCGTGCTGTCGCCGCCGACGAAGATCTCCATGCGTCCGTCGCCGTCCACGTCGTAGAGCGCGGGCGAGGACCACACCGAGTCGTCCTGCCAGAACGGGAAGCCGGCCAGCGCGGCGCCGTCCCGGTTGACCGCGTAGATCCGGTTGTCCCAGCCGCCGAACACGATGTCGGGGTGGCCGTCGCCGTCCACGTCGCCCACCGCGGGCGTCGAGAACACGCCCTCGCTCAGCCCGTCGGGCACCGGACGCATCGAGGGCGAGGTCATGATGTCGAAGGTCTGGAGCCGCCACCGCCGCGACCCGTCGGCGTTGAACGCGACGACCCCGCCGCTCTGGCCCGCGATCCAGGAGGACCCGGCACCGACGACGATCGTCATGTGGCCGTTGCCGTCGAGGTCCGCGACCGTCGGCGACGACTCCACGCCCGCGGGGTGCGCGCCGTCGGGCATGACGAGCTGCGGCCAGCCCGGCAGCTCGCTGCCGTCGGCGCGGCGCACGTGGAGCCAGCCGTCCAGGTCGCCGTAGACGATCTCGGGGACGCCGTCGCCGTTGACGTCGGCGATCTCCGGCGACGAGCTGTGGTTGCGCGCCGAACCGGTGACGTTCCAGTTCCCCGTCAGCGCGGGCGCGACCGCGGCCGCGGGCCGGGCCACGAGGGCGGCCGAGCCGAACGCGAGCGCCGGGACGAGCAGGGTCCGTACGAGCCGCGCGGCAAGGGGCCGGACGGCGGGCGGCCGGGTACGCATCGGCGTCCTCCGTGACGAGATCGGCATCCGTGTGAATGTCGGCGCGGCGGCGGCGAATCTGGAGCCTGCCGGATCATCCCGTCAGCCGGCGACTCGCAGATCCTCCAGAAACCGGGCATACCGGTCGATGAGGTGCGCCCACCGGTAGCGCGACTCGACGTAGGCGCCGCCTCGGAGGGCCAGGCCCCCACGCAGCGCGGCGTCGCCGGTCAGCCGCTCGACCGCCACCTCGAAGCCCAGGTAGTCCTCGAAGAGCAGCCCGCCGCCCGAGCGCAGCACGTGCTCGCGCGTCGCTTCGCACCGGCCGTTGACGATGACCGGCAGCCCCGCGTTCCAGGCCTCGAGCACGACGAGCGAGAAGGACTCGTAGGCCGACGGCGAGACGAGCGCGGTCGCGCCGCGCAGTAGCCCCCATTTGGTCCCTTCGTCGACGGAGCCGGTGACGACGACGTCGCCGGAGCCGGCCGGCCGGTGCACGACGGGCCCGACGAAGACGAGGCGCAGCGGCCCGGGGTGGCGGCGCTTGTACTCGGCGAAGAACCGGGCGAGGGTCGCCGTCCCCTTCCCTTCGTCGACCCGCCCGACGCACACGAGGTACGGGCGCTCGTCGAGGCCCATTGCGGCCCGCGCCGTGTCGGCCTCGCCCGGTTCCGGGTCCGAGCCGAGACCGAGCACGATCGCGCGGTGGTGGGCGACCGGGAACAGCGACTCGACGAGGTGCCGTTCCGCTTCGGTGTGGTACACGAGCCCGCGCGCGGCGCCGAACACGCGCCGGAACACGGGCAGGCGGATCGGCAGCTCGTCGTGCGCGGCCGGGTGCAGCACGGCGCGCTCGCGCGCCTCGAGCAGTCCGCAGACGGTGGGGTGGTACAGGTACGGGTAGAACAGCAGGCGCTCGGCGTCGGACGCCCGGATCGCGTCGATCAGCTCGGGCGCGACCGGGCCCTGCTTCTCGATCCAGCGCTGCTCGTCGGCGGGCGACACGTCGCCGGGCGCGTGCAGGATGCGCGACGAGAACTCGTCGAAGTCCGCGGCGCGGCGGCCCGTCGTCGGGAACCGCCGCACGGTGACGCCACGCAGCTCCGAGGCGCCCGCCGGGTAGTGGTCGGCCCACGTCGTGGCCTGGAGCGCGCACGTGGTGAGCACCTCGACCTCCCACCCCCGCAACGCCACCAGCCGCTCCGCCACCATGCGCGCACCGAGCTCGGCGCCGCCGACGACCTCGTCTCCGTAGCGCGGAGTGACGAACGCGACCTTCACGGCACCGGCGCCCGGTCGACGAACGGGCCGACCGCGTCGAGCAGCCGGGCCCGCGTGCGTTCCAGCGAGAAGTCCGCCAGCCGCCGCACCCCCGCCGCGACCAGCTCGGCCCGCAGGTGGGCGTCGGTCACGACGCGGTGGATCGCGGCCGCGAACCGGTCCGGCGCGCTCGCGCGCAGCAGGATGCCGGCCCCGGCCAGCGTCTCGGGTACCGCGGCCGCGGCGCGAGCGACGATCGGGACGCGGTGGTGCATCGCCTCGAGCAGCGGCACGCAGAACCCCTCGTGCACCGACATCGACACCAGCACGTCAGCGGCGCGGTAGTGGGCCGCGAGCTCACCCGCGCCGACCGGCCCGGTGAGGTCCACGGCGTCCCCGAGCCCGAGCTCGGCCGCGAACGACCGGATCGCGCCGACGTACCGGTCCGAGGCCGGAGCGCCGACCAGATGGAGCCGGGCGTGCGGGTCGTAGAGCCGGCGGTACGCGGCCAGCACCTTGACCAGCTCGTGCTGGGCCTTGTTCGGCGCGACCCGCCCGACGAAGAGCAGGTCGGCACCCCCGGCGCGCTTGGCCGCCAGGAGGCGGTCGAGGCAAGGCGCGTCCACGTCGTGCTCGAAGGTCGAGAGGTCGAGGAGGATCGGGACGACCGCGGTGTCGTGGTACCCGAGCTCGACGAGCTCCTGCTCGTTGTACGCCGAGTCCGCCAGCGCGAACGCGCTGATGCCGGCGAGCTCGGCGAGCTGGTGCCGGCCCCACGCGAGACCGTGGACGAGGTCCGGCTCCCACTTCGCGAAGAGCGCCGGCGGCGTGATGTTGTGGTAGTCGACCGCGATCCGCTCCGGGCGTGCCCGCACGAACGACGCCACCGGCGAACCGATCGCCATCTGGTAGAGCAGCACGTCGCCCCGGCCGGCCGCGACGCGCGCGCCGTAGTCGCGGTACGGGTGGGCCCGGCCCTGCATCGACGGGTGGACCGTCTCGGCGAAGACCTCGGACTCGATGCCGTGATCGCGCAACGCGCGCCGGACCTCGAGCGTGTGGCCGCCGACGGCACCCGGCTCGAGGACGGGCACGAACTGGTGCAGCGCCGTCATGCTCGCCGCTCCTGGCGCCTTCGGCGCCGGGCCGCTGGGCCACGCTCACTACTCGGCGGGATACCCGCCTCGTCACGCTCGCTCACTGGTCCACCTGCACGAGTTCCTCGACGGCGTGCACCAACTTCCGGCGCGACTCGCGGAGCGAGAAGCACTCGACCCGCACCGTCGCCGCGGCGACGAGCTGCGCGCGCAGGACGTCGTCGGAGAGGACGCGGTGCACCGCGGCCGCGCCGGTCGCGGCGTCCTTGGAGCGCAGCAACAACCCGGCTTCTCCAAGCGTCTCGGGCACGGCGGCCGCGCCGTAGGCGACGATCGGCACGCGGTGGTGCATCGCCTCGACGAGCGGTACGCAGAACCCTTCGTGCTCCGACACCGAGACGAAGACGTCGGCGGTGTCGAAATAGGCCGTGAGCTCGGCCTCCGACACCGAGCCGGCGAAGTCCACCGCGCCGGCGAGGCCGAGCGCGTCGGCGAACCGGTGCAGTGTGTCGGAGTAGGCGTGCGACGACGAGCTGCCCACCAGGTGGAGCCGAGCATCGGGGTCGTAGAGCGCGCGGTACGCGGCGAGCAGCTTGACGAGGTCGTGCTGGGCCTTGTTCGGCGCCAGCCGGCCGACGAACAGCAGGTCGGCCCCGCCGCCGCCCTTCGCGGCCCGGAGGGCATCGAACCGGGCGTCGTCGCGCTCGCGCCCGAACGCCTCGGGATCGAACAGGATCGGGACCACGGCCGTGCGGTCGTAGCCGAGCTCCACCATCTCGGCCGCGTTGTACTCGGAGTCCGCGATGACGAGGTCGGTGCTGGCGCGCAACCGGCGGAGCTGCTTGCGCCCCAACTTCAGCTCCGCCGCGACCGCCGGCTCCCAGCCCGCGAAGAACTCGACCGGCGTGAGGTTGTGGTAGTTGAGCACCAGGCGCTCGCCGCGCTCGAGCAGCCAGTCGGCCATCTTCGTCCCCGTCGAGGCCTGGTAGAGGAGCCAACGCGGCCCGTCACCGCGACGGCCGTCGCGATAGTCGCGGTAGGCACGGGCCCGGCCGCGGCTGTCGGGGTGCACGTGCTCGGCGAAGATCTCGGAGTCGATGCCCATCGACCGCAGCACCTCCTGCACCCGCAGCGCGTGGCCCCCGATCGCGTCACGCGAGGCGAGGGTGGGGAGGAACTGGTGGATCGCGGTCACGAGGTCTCGGCGCGGGTCGCAGTCACGAGATCTCGGCGCGGGTCCCGGTCACGAGGTAGCTCGACGGCGGGAACAGCAGCTCGTCGAGCCGAGCCACGTTGGCGTTTACCGCGGCCGAGACCGCGTCGTCGCCGGGAACCGGCTGCAGACCCGACCGGGTGGCGCTCCCGCGCGCGCTCAGCCCCACCACCCCTTCCTGCTCGAGCAGGTGCACCCAGGTCGCCGCCCGCAACGGCCGGGCCGGGGCGAGGTCGGCGGCCACCGCGTCCGCGCCGCGCGCCGCGGCCGGGTCGGGGCTCACCACGACGATCCGTCCGCCGGGTTGCACGCGCGCCGGAGCGAGCGACGCCAGCTCCACGAGCGCTCCCACCGGGAGCCGCTCGACACAGCCGACGAGCACGACCGCGCCCAGCGCGGCCTCGGGGACCCGCCGCAGGTGCGCGAGCACGTCGTCGGCGCGGACCTCGAGCCCGGCGTCGGCCAGCTCGTCGGCCGCGGCCGTGTCGGCGTCCACGCCGTACGCGTCGACGCCCGCCGTCGCGAGGGCACGCAGCAGGGCGCCGTCGCCGGCCTCGAGCACCGCGACGCGAGCCTCGACCGTGGCGAGCAGCTCCACCACCGCCGGGACCCACTCGCCGACGTCGGTGCGCGCCAGTCGGGCGAACGCCTCGAGCACCCGCGGGTCGGCCCCCGGGACCGCGGCCTCGAGCCGGTCCACCCGCCCGCCCAGGAGCTTCACCGCCCGGGTGATCGTCGACGCGAACGCGGTGACGTTGCGCGCCACGTGCTGCACGTAGAACGACATCAGCTTGCGCAGGACCTTCTTGACGAACGTGCCTCCGGGCAGCCGCGACGCGACCGGCGCGTCGGCGTCGACGTAGGCGTGCTGGTCGGCACGTTCGAGCACGGCGTCGAAGTCGTCGGAGATGCTGGGCGGTGCGAAGCGGTTGAACAAGGCGTCGAGCTCGCGTTCGAATCCCGCCGGGAGATCGCCCTCCTCGCGTCGCTCGCGCACCTCGGCGTCGATCTCGGCCAGCAGCCGGCGATGGTCGATCGCCGGCCCGGCCCCGGCGGGAGGGTCGGGAATGCTCAACCGACCGCCGTGCCCTTGTCGACGGAGCGGCCGACGATCTCGGCCGTGAGCGGCAACGCGACCATGCCCTGGGTCGACTCCGGATTCACGATCTCGAACTGGCAGCATTGCTCCCGCCAGTCGTAGACCACGCCCCAGTCCGTGGACGAGATACCGAGGCTGATGGGGTAACTGCCGTCGAGCAACGGCACGTGGTCCATCGTGAAGATGACCTCGCCGGAGCCGTGGAACGGCCCGGTCGGTGCGCCGAGCAGGGCCGACGAGGTGGAGAAGACGAGATTCCCTTCACGGTCGTACACGACGAACCCGAAGGTCGCGTCGGGGACCTCCTCGAAGGCTTCGTATCCGACGCGAACCACCAGTGACTCGCCGGGGAAGAGATAGGGCCGCTCGAGCACCGCGCGCTCGAGCGTGACGTGCGTGATCTCGATCGGCTTCGTGCTGACACTGATCCGGTGGAGCGGCTCGGCGGGCTCGTCATCGTAGGAGTCGTTCAGGAGGAGGTGATCGCGGAAGCTGCGCACGGCTTCGCCGGGCGAGCCCTTGAAGACGAGGTTCCCGTGGTCGAGGACCGCGGCCCCGTCGCAGGTCTTGCGGACGATGTCGGCCGCATGGGTGACCACCACGATCGTTCGCCCCTCGAGCTGGAACTTCTTGACCCGGTCCAGGCACTTGCGCTGGAACGCTTCGTCGCCCACCGCGAGCACCTCGTCGACCAACAGCACGTCGGGGTCCACGTTCACCGCGACCGCGAAGCCCAGCCGGACGTACATGCCGGACGAGTAGTACTTGACCTGGGTGTCGATGAACTGCTCGAGCTCGGCGAAGCCGACGATGTCGTCGAACCGGTTGTCGAGGTCGCGCTTGGTGAACCCGAGGATCGACCCGTTGAGGTAGACGTTCTCGCGTCCTGTCAGCTCTGGGTTCATCCCGGCACCGAGCTCGAGCAGCGCCGCCATCCTCCCGCGGGTGCGGATCTCGCCGCTCGTCGGCTGCAGGATGCCGGCGATGCACTTCAACAGGGTGGACTTCCCCGATCCGTTGTGCCCGAGCAGGCCCACCGTCGTTCCCTGGGCGATCTCGAGGTCGATGTCGCGCAGCGCCCAGAACTCCGTGTGCGTCGACCGACCGAAGTGGATCACCTTCTCCTTGAGGTTGGTGTGCTTCTCCGACGAGAGCCGGAACATCTTCGACACGCCCCGTATCGAGACAGCATTCGCCATGTCCGCTCAGAGCTCCTCGGCGAAGTTGCCCTCGACGCGAGCGAAGAACGTGAGCGCGCCGATCAGCAGCACGATCGCCACCGCGAGCACGACGAGGATGCGGGCGAGGTACCACCACTGATCGACCGGCGCGGGGAGCATCCAGACGCGCTGGCCGGGCTGGTCGAAGTACATCCGGTTGTAGATGGCGCGCTGGAACGGCAGCACGATCCAGAGCACCGGGTTCAGCTTGTAGAGGGTCACGAAGAACTGCGGGATCTTCGGGTTGTCGACGACCTGCCGGAACCGATAGACGATCGGCGTCATCCAGAACCACGCGAGTAGCAACAGCTCGAGGAAGTGCTGCGTGTCACGCAGGTACACGTTCACCGCGGTGAGGAAGATCCCGAGCGCGGCCGCCAGGATCAAGAGTGCGACCAGCGCGGGGACGAGGAGCCACATGTAGCCCCACGCGACGTTGTGCTGGAACAGGATGAGGGCGGCCAGCAGCACGATCGACTGGAGGAAGAAGTGGACCAGGCCCGCGCCGACCGAGGCGACCGGGAGGATCTCGCGCGGGAAGGCAACCTTCTTCACGATGCCGCTGTTCGCCACGATCGACCCGGTCGCGTTGCCGAGGCCGAGGGAGAACAGGTTCCAGACGAGCAGGCCCGACATGAGGTAGATCGCGAACTGCGGGATGCCGTTCGGCAGGAAGTAGGTGAAGACGATCCAGAAGACCACCAGGTACAGGGCCGGGTTCAGCAGGGACCACATGAACCCGAGCACCGAGTTCTTGTACTTGACCTTCAGCTCGGTGCGGACCAGACCGACCAGCAGTTCCCGGAACCGCCAGAGGCGGGCGAGACGGGCGAACGGACCGAGCGTCGCCGAGACGGAGTGGAGGTCGGACTCGACGGCCGTCGGCCGATCGGGTGTGAGCGACTCGGCGGCGCTCACCGGCGCGCGCCTCGCGCGGATGCGGCAATTGCAGGGATCACGGCCGCCCATCCTACGGGAGCGCAGGCCCGGGAACCCGCACAGGGCGACGCCGGCGCGACCAGCGCGACCGGCCCGCCGTCCCGGCGCGAGGCGCCCGGATCGGTAGTGCTGTGTCCGGGAAGGTTCGCCCGGTTCATGGCGAGTTAGGGGCGTCGATGGCAAGGAGCGACGACGAAGGCGCAGCTGAAGCTGCGTCGAGGAGGAGGACGCAGCCAGCGGCGTTCCTGGCCGGCGTGAGAGGGCGCAACGTTTCCGGTCACGGCACTAACCTGAGGTGCCCGTCCGCCGCAGCACAGGAGCCCCACAGGTGCGCGTCGCCCTCGACGTCACGTCGCTCGTCGGCCATCGGACCGGCATCGGCCTGGCGGTGGCCGAGACGGTCGACGCGCTCCGAGCGCTCGACGCCGCGCCCGAGGTCGTGCCCTATGCGCTCTCGCTCCGGGCCCGGGGGCACCGGGCCTCCCTGCCGGCTTCGACCCGCTTCCTGCCCATCCCGGCCCGGCTGCTGCTGCGCGCCTGGGGCCGGGCCGACGTGCCCTCGGTCGACCGCTGGCTGGGCGACTGCGACGTCGTCCACGCCACGAACTACCTCGCGCCTCCGTCGAAGCGACCGACGGTCGTGAGCGTGTACGACTGCTCGTTCCTCCACTTCCCCGAAACCGTCTCCGGCGACGTCCGCCGCTTCGAGCCCGCGATCCGGCGGGCGATCCGGCGCGGCGCGTGGGTGCACACGGGTTCCGAGTTCGTGGCCGGCGAGATCCGTGACGCGTTCGGCCGCGAGCTCCACGACCCGGCGCGGGTCGTCGTGGTGCCGCTCGGGATCCCACGCGCCGCCGAGGCGAGCACGGCCGCGCTCCCCGTCGCCCGACCGTTCGTGCTCGCGGTCGGGACGCTCGAGCCCCGCAAGAACTTCGACCGTCTCGTGCAGGCGTTCGCCGAGCTCGCCGTCGCACACGCGGAGCTCGCCCTCGTGCTCGCCGGTTCCGACGGCCCGGCGCGCCCCGCCGTCGATGCTGCCGTCGCCGCGCTGTCACCGTCCGTCGCGCCGCGCGTGCACCTGCTCGGCCCGGTCGACGACCCGACGCGCACGGCGCTGCTCGAGGCGGCGTCCGTCCTCGCGTACCCGTCACGGTACGAGGGCTTCGGCTTCCCGGTGCTCGAGGCGATGCGCGCCGGCATCCCCGTGGTCGCCGCGGCCGCCGGGTCCGTACCCGAGGTCGCCGGAGACGCCGCCTTCCTCGTCGACCCGCTCGACGTGCACGCGATCGCCACCGGGCTCGCGACCGCGCTCGACGACGTGGCCGAACGCGACCGGCTCGTCACCGCCGGCCGCGCCCGGGCCGGCACGTTCACCTGGGCGGCCACGGCGCGAGGCCTGGTGGACCTCTACGCGCGGGCGGGCTCGTGAAGGTCGCGATCCACGTCGGGCAGCTCCTCCAGCCCACCCCGGGTGGCATCGGCCGGTACGTGGAAGAGCTCGTCCTCGCCTTGCGCGACCAGCCGGTCTCGATGCTCCCGTTCGCCGCCGGCCCGCTCCCGCCCGCGGTCCGCGCCCGGCTCGGCGGCCCAGGTCACGCCGAGCTCGCGTACCGGGACCTCGGCCGGCCCCACGGCTCGCAGCGGTACCTCCTGTGGCACTACCTCCGCGGTCCGGGCCTGCGGCTCGGCGAGGTCGACGTCGTCCACGCCCCGAGCGTCGCCGTCCCCCCGCCGGGCCGGGCGCCGCTCGTCGTGACGATCCACGACGTCGCCTTCCTCCGCTGCCCCGAGCACTTCACGCGGTGGGGCGTCCGCTTCCACGCGCGCGGGCTCGCCCTGTCGCGCCGGCACGCGGCGGCGATCGTCGTGGCGTCGGAGTTCACGCGCGACGAGCTGGTCCGCGAGGGGTTCGACCCGGTGCGGCTCCACGTCGTGCCGCACGGCGTGCGGGTCGACGCACCGGCACCACCCGACGACGCCACCCGGTTGCGGACGCTCGGCATCGAGCGACCGTTCGTGCTCTTCGTCGGGACGATCGAGCCCCGCAAGGGTGTCGCGTTGCTCATCGACGTCGTGCGCGAGGTCCGCGCGACGCACCCTTCCCTCGCGCTCGCCGTCGCCGGTCCCCGCGGGTGGGGTGCCGTCGCCGGGCTCGACGAGCCTTGGGTTCACGAGCTCGGTGCCGTGGAGGACCGCGACCTCGACGCGCTGTACCGCACCGCGCTGCTGTGCGCGGTGCCGTCGAGCTACGAGGGCTTCGGGTTCCCCGCGCTCGAGGCGATGGCGCGGGGCTGCCCGGTGCTGGCGAGCGACACGACCAGCCTCCCCGAGGTCCTCGGCGACGGCGGTCTGCTGCTCCCGGTCGACGACCGGAGAGCCTGGCGCGACGCCATCGTCACGCTCGTGGACGACGCCGACCGGCGCGCCGCCCTCGGCGAACGCGGTCGCATCCGGGCCGGGCAATACACGTGGGAACGGTCGGCTGCCGGCCACCTGGCCGCGTACCGCGCCGCTGCACACCACAGCGCCGCCCGCCGATAACGTCGTCGTCGATGGCGATGCGGATCCTTCTCGACGTGTCGGCGGTCCCCGACCGGCCGGTCGGCGCCGGCGTCTACACCGTGGAGCTCGCCCGCGCGCTCGCGGCGCGCGACGACGTCGAGCTGCACCTGGTCAGCCGGGTCGGCGACCTCGACCGCTGGGAGGCCATCGCGCCCGCGGCGACGACACACCCCGAGGCACCGGGGCCACGGCCGGCCCGGCTGGCGTGGGAACAGGTGCAGGCGCCCCGGTTCGCGCAGCGGTGCGCGATCGACGTCTGGCACGGGCCGCACTACACGATG
Source organism: Acidimicrobiia bacterium (assembly GCA_046331155.1). Lineage (GTDB taxonomy): Bacteria > Actinomycetota > Acidimicrobiia > IMCC26256 > CAWATG01 > JAXLRK01. The sequence continues at coordinate 937,371 of JAXLRK010000001.1, read as the reverse complement.
CCGCTGCGCCTCGGCATCCCGAGTGTCGTCACGGTCCACGACCTCACGTTCTTCGACCACCCCGAGTGGCACGAACGCTCGAAGGTCCTCTTCTTCCGGCGCATGATCCGCGAGTCGGCGAGCCGCGCCCGCGTGCTCGTGACGGTGAGCGAGTTCACCGCCCGTCGGCTGCGGGCCGTCGTCGTACCGGCCGGAGAGATCGCGGTGGTCCCCCACGGCGTCGACCACGCCCGGTTCCGGCCCGCCCCGGAGCCGGCGGACGGCGCGCACGACCACGACCTGCTGCACGCCCTCGGTGCGCGGGAGCCGTACCTCGCCTTCGCCGGCGTGTTCGAGCCGAGAAAGGACCTGCCCACGCTCGTGCGAGCGTTCGCCGCGGTCGCGCGCCGGCACCGCCACCTCCAGCTGGTCCTCGCGGGCCGCGACGGCTGGGGGTCGTCCGCGGCGCGCGACGCGGTCGAGCGGAGCCGAGTCGGCAGCCGGATCCTCCGGCCCGGCTACGTCGCGGCCGATGCCCTGCCCGCGCTGTTCCGGCGTGCGGCCGCGGTCGTGTACCCGTCGCTCGAGGAGGGATTCGGCCTGCCCGCGCTCGAGGCGATGGCCTGCGGCACGCCACTCGTCTCGACCTCGGGCTCCTCGATCGAGGAGGTGGTCGGCCCCGCCGGCGTCCTCGTGCCGCCGGGTGACGCCGACGCGCTCGCGGTCGCGATCGAGCGCGTCCTCTCGGACCGGGCGCTCGCGGCCCGGTTGCGGGCCGACGGCCCGGAGCGCGCCCGCCGGTACAACTGGGAAGCCACCGCGGCCGGGCACCTCGACGCCTACCGGACGGCCGTGGGGGTCCCCGCGTGACGGGACGGCAACCATGAGGGAGCGTCGCGAGGCGGGTATCCCGCCGAGCAGCGAGCGTGGCCCAGCGGCCCGGCGCCCCAGGCGCCAGGAGCGGGAAACATGAGGGAGCGTCGCGAGGCGGGTATCCCGCCGAGCAGCGAGCGTGGCCCAGCGGCCCGGCGCCCCAGGCGCCAGGAGCGGGAAACATGAGGGAGCGTCGCGAGGCGGGTATCCCGCCGAGCAGCGAGCGTGGCCCAGCGGCCCGGCGCCCCAGGCGCCAGGAGCGGGAAACATGAGGGAGCGTCGCGAGGCGGGTATCCCGCCGAGCAGCGAGCGTGGCCCAGCGGCCCGGCGCCCCAGGCGCCAGGAGCGGGAAACATGAGGGAGCGTGAACCATGAGGGCGGCGGTCACGGGCGCGCGCGGCTTCGTCGGCCCGCATCTCGTCGCCCACCTCGAGGCCATGGGCGACGACGTGTTCGCGCTCGACCGCAGCGGGCCCGAGCGCTTCGACGTCACCGACGCCGACGCGGTACGGGACACGCTCTCGGCCATCCGACCCGACGCGCTGTATCACCTGGCGGCCCTGAGCCACGTGGGCGAGTCGTGGGAAGCGCCGAACCTCACCATCCGCGTGAACGTGGAAGGCACGCTCAACGTCCTGCGCGCGTGCGCCGACGCGGGCGTCACGCGCGTGGTCGTCGTCGGGAGCGCCGAGCAGTACGGGCGGGTGCGGCCCGAGGACGTGCCGCTGCCCGAGGACGCGCCGATGCGCCCGGTCACGCCGTACGGTGCGTCGAAGGTCGCCGCCGACGTCCTCGCGCTCCAGGCGTTCCTGGCCGACGGTCTGCCGACGATCCGCGCCCGGCCGTTCAACCACACCGGCCCCGGCCAGACCGACCGCTTCCTCGTCCCCGCGCTCGCGCGCCGCATCGCGAGCGCGGAGCACGCGGGCGCGAGCGAGGTCGTCGTCGGCTCGCTCGACCCGGTCCGCGACGTCACCGACGTACGCGATGTCGTGCGGGCCTACCGGCTGCTCGCGCTGCACGGGACGCCCGGTGAGGCGTACAACGTGTGCCGCGGCACGGGCGTGGCGGTCGCCGAGATCGCGGCGCTGCTCGTCGAGCGAGCCCGGCGGCCGCTCGAGGTGCGCGTCGATCCAGCCCTCGTACGGCCGGTCGAGGTCCCGCGCCTGATCGGCGACGGCACCCGCCTGCGCGACGACACGGGTTGGGCACCCGAGATCCCTCTCGCCCGCACGCTCGACGACGTCCTCGACGAGGCCCGGACCCGCGTCGCCTCTCCCCGTTCCGGCTAGCAGGTCTTCCTGTTTTGGCTGGCCAGCGGTCGCGATTTCGCGCCGCTCACCAGCCAAAACGGAGGAGGTCCTACGGGATCTTCACGTCGGAGTGGTCGCCGATGTGCATGCGCAGGGCCTTCGGCTGCTCGGTGGTGTGGGTCACCGACGCCCCCCGCCCGATCAGGCTGTCGACGATCCGGTGCACGCCGACGATCTCGGCGTCCTCGAGCACGACCGAGTGCTCGACCTCCGCGTCGACGAGCCTCACGCGCGCGCCGATCGAGGAGAACGGCCCGACGAAGGACCGCTCGATGCGTGCACCCCGGCCGACGACCACCGGCCCGCGGATCGTGCTCGCGACGATCTCGGCGCCCTCGTCGACCACGACCTTGCCGACGATGCGCGAGTCCTGGTCGACCGAGCCGCGGATGTTGCGCTCGATCTCCTCGATGACGATCCGGTTCGCCTCGAGGAGGTCGAGCAGCTTCCCGGTGTCGACCCAGGGCGTCGACAGCACGTGCGGGTGGACCCGCTCGCCCCGGTCGACGAGCCATTGGATGGCGTCGGTGATCTCGAGCTCGCCGCGTTTCGACGGCTCGATCGCGCGTACGGCCTCGTGGATCCCCGGTTGGAACAGGTAGACGCCGACGAGCGCGAGGTCGCTCGGCGGGTCCTTCGGCTTCTCGACCAGGCGCACCAGCGTTCCGTCGGCCGCGAGCTCGGCCACGCCGAACTGCTGCGGGTTCTCGACCTTGGTGAGCAGCACCAGCGCCTCGGGCCGCTCGTGCTCGAACTCCTCGACGAACGACGCGATCCCACCGATGACGAGGTTGTCGCCGAGGTACATGACGAACGGCTCGTCGCCGAGAAAGTCGCGCGCGATCAGCACCGCGTGCGCAAGGCCGCGCGGCTCGTCCTGCGGGAGGTACGTGACCGACAGGCCGAACTGCGACCCGTCGCCCACCGCGGCCTCGATGTCGCTCGCGGTGTCGCCGACCACGATCCCCACGTCGCGGATCCCGGCGCCGGCGATGGCCTCGAGCCCGAAGAAGAGGATCGGCTTGTTCGCGAGGGGAACGAGCTGCTTGGCGCTGGTGTACGTGATCGGGCGCAGGCGCGTCCCTGCGCCACCCGCGAGTACCAGCGCCTTCATGGGACCCACGCTACCAGCCCGGCTCGGCCCCGAATCCCGTCAGTAGACCTGGCGGTCGAGCCAGCCCAGCAGGGCGGCGACGGCGCGCGGGTCGTGGCGGAGCCGGTGGCCCGCCTTGTAGACGATGCGCAGCTCGGCCGAGTCGCCGGCCGCCTCCGCGATCGCCCGGGCGTGCTCCACCGGGACCACGTCGTCGTCGGAGCCGTGCAGCACGAGCAACGGGCGCTGCGGGAGCAGCTGCGCGTCGCGAACCGAGTCCAACTCCGCGACGTCGCGCGCCCACTGGTTCACGTCCGGGGGGAACGCGTCGTCGCGGATCACGCCGATGCGACGGGCGTGGGAGACGAACCGTGACGGGTCGCGCACCCACTCGCGACACGTCTGGTACGCATTCAGCACCGCCACGCCACGGACGCGTTCGTCGTGGGCGGCCACCGCGATCGCCAGCGACCCGCCCAGCCCCGAGCCCATGAGCCACACGCCGATGACGTCGTCGCGCTCTACGAGGCTGTCGACGGCGGCGCGGATGTCGTCGCACCACCCGGGCACGGAGAAATCGCCGTCGGACGCGCCCGAACCGCGGTAGTTGAAGGCGAGCGCGGCCCAACCCGACTCCCGCGCGATTCGGTTCGCGAGCTCCGGATACGTCGCGCCGGCGATGGCCGAGCCGCTGGGGCCGCTCGGGAACCCGTGACAGAGCACGATCGCGGGCGTGCGGCCGGCAACCGACGGCAGCGCGAGGTGCGCACCGAGCTTGACGTCGCCCGAGAGGATCGTCTCGTCCAAGCGACCATTATCCTTGCTCGGCGTGAGCGTACCGGCGTTCAAGGAATGGGCGGTCGTCGTCCACGCGCTGCTCGAGGGCGAACAGATCCTCGACGTGCGCAAGGGCGGCCTCCGCGAGGACGGCCGCCACTTCGGGATGCAGTCCACCCGGTTCTGGCTGTACCCGACGGCCGAGCACCAGCGCGCCGAGCTGTTGAAGCCCGCCTACCGGCACTGGGTGGACCTGGCCGCCGGGTCGCGGGTCGGCGGTCCGATCGCCGTCGCCGGCTGGGCCGACGTGGTGGGGACCGCCACCGTCACGGAGCCCGAGGTACTCGACGCGCTGGGCTCGAAGCTGATCTGGACCGACGAGTACGTGGAGTCGCGCCTGAAGTGGAAGCACCGGGACCCGCTGTGGGTCCTGGCGCTTCGCGTCCACCGGCTCGCCGAGCCGGTCACGGTGGCGTGGGACGACGAATACGGCGGGTGCACCTCGTGGGTGACGCTCGCCGGCCTGCCCGACGACCCTGCGTTGGTCCCGTCGGCCCCCGCGCTCTCCGACGTCGCGTTCGAGGGCAAGCTCGCCGGTGTCCGTGACGCCCTCGGCGACAGGTATACCCCGGTCGATTCCTGACCCCAGGGCATGTCAGTCGGCGGCGGCCGTGACGCAGCGGCAGGGGTGGTAGCCGCGGTTGCGGGCCTCGGCCACGGTGTCGGGGCCGAACGCGGCGAACTGCTCCGAGGCCATGAGCTCCTCGACGTTGCAGGTGTCGAGCAGATGGTCGAGGTCGTGGACGCGCAGGCGACGCTTGTCGCCCAGGTACCGGTAGTCCTCGAACTTCGTCGGACGGCTCATCCCGCCTCCTGTCTGTCGCGGTTGCGTTGAATTCTGCTCACTACGAGCGATATTCAACGCAACCGTGGTCGTCCTCCCCCGGTCGCCGTCGACGCGACCGGCGCGGCGTGGGGCGCCCCGAAGGGCGCCCCACACACGATCGCAGCTGTTCTGGTCCCGTCGCCCGGAACGCTCGGGAGGGACGAGTCCCCGACCGGTTCGACGGCGGTGCGGCGGTGGGATTCCGCCAGACATCCCAGCTCGCGGACCTAGCGGCCGCGCACCTCCAGCGTCCCACAATGATCAGCCATCGCGTGGACCACCTCCTTTCCCTGGTACCGACAAGTCTGGCACACGCCCCGACCCCTCCGGACCCTCATTCTTTCGATGGTTTCCCCGGACTATTGGGGGATCTCATCGAAAGAAAGGAAGTCACGGGCCGTCCGGAGGGCCCGCCTCGGGACCGACGGCGCCGATGGCGTGGAGGTAGCGAAGCTGGGTCTCGATCACGGCCGACACCTGCTCGGGGAGATACGCCTCCCCTTGCGCCGCGGCCCGATCGATGACGAACCGTTCGAGCTCCCCGGCGTCGACGACCACGTCCGCGCCGTCGGAACCGACGCTCGCCGAGGTCACGCCTCGGTGCTCGAGGTACTCGGTCTGGAGGCGCAGGATGCGGCGGACATCGTCGGGCGTCAACGTGGCGGCCACGATGTCGGGCAGTTCCTCGACGACCCACTCGTAGGCCTCGTCCTCGCTGAAGATCGGGGCCATCGGGCGGTCCGTGAGGCGCCGGGCCTCACGCCCGACGAACACCGCCGCGACGACCACGACGACGCCGAGCACCGCGATCGCGGCGACGAGCGCCATCGGAGACACCGCCGGTCAGATCCCGATGCGCTGGGCGAGGAGCTCGCGGTGGTACGTCGCGTCGCCGAGGAGGATCTCGGAGCTCTTCGCCCGCTTGAAGTACAGGTGTGCGTCGTGCTCCCACGTGAAGCCGATGCCACCGTGGATCTGGATGTTCTCGGCCGTGGTGTGGAAGTACGCGTCGGAGCAGTACGCCTTGGCGAGCGACGCGACGACGGGCAGCTCCTCGTTGTCGTCGGCCGCGGCCCACGACGCGTAGTACGCGGCGGACTTGGCCGACTCGACCTCGAGCAGCATGTCGGCGCACTTGTGCTTGATCGCCTGGAACGAGCCGATGGGCCGGCCGAACTGCACCCGGTCCTTCGCGTACTGCACGGCCATGTCGAGCACGAACTGCGCGCCGCCCACCATCTCGTTGGCCATCAGCACCGCGGCCTGGTCGAGCGTCTTCGACATCGCCGGCCAGCACGCGCCGGGCTCGCACAGCGCCCGCGCTGCGACGCCGGAGAACTCGATGCGGGCCTGCTTGCGGGTCTGGTCCATGGTGGAAAGCGCCTTGCGGGTCAGGCCACTCGCTGCACCGTCGACGGCGAAGAAGCCGATCCCGTCCTCACCGCTCGTGCCGGCCAGCCGGGCGACCACGACGATCAGGTTCGCGGTGTGGCCGTCGAGCACGAACATCTTGTGGCCGTCGAGCGTGTACCCGCCGCCCGACGGTGTGGCGACCAGCTCGATGCCCGACGCGTCCCATCGCCCGTTGTCCTCGGTGAACGCCAGCGCGGCGATCGTCTCCCCCGACGCGATGCCCGGCAGGAGCGCGGCCTTCTGCTCGGCCGTCGCGGCGTTGAGGATCGCGTTGGCGGCGAGCGCGACCGTCGAGAAGTACGGGGCGCACAGGAGCACCCGGCCCATCTCCTCGAACACGATGCCGAGCTCCACGAACCCGAAGCCCTGCCCCCCGTACTCCTCGGGGAGGTGCAGCGCCTGGAGCCCGAGCTCCTGGCCCATCTGCTTCCAGACCGCCTCGTCGTAGCCCTCGGTGGTCTCCATGAGCCGACGGACCTCGGCCGACGGCGATTTCGCCTCGAGGAACCTGCGCACGGTGTCGCGCAGCGCGTCCTGGTCTTCGGAGAAGGCGAAGTTCATCGGGCCTCGCTCGATCACGGTCGACTGCTCGATCACGGCCGACTGGGCGTGCCGACCCTACCCGGCGAGTCCGGCGCAGTGCGAGCGGGGACGCCAGTCGCGGTGGGGGCGGACGGTCAGGCTCGGTGCGAACGCGGGCGGCGGATCCGCAGGAGGCCGAGCACGGTCCCGAACATCACCGCGACGATCGCGAACACCCACGGCTGGACCGGGTGCGTGGGCTCCGTCGCCGGCGGGGTCGCCCGGCGCGTCGTACCATGCCGGCCCGTCCGCGGCGCGAGGTGGTCGCCGCCGACCATGACGCGCGACGCGGCCGAGCTGAGCGGGTCGGGGAGCTGTGCGAGCACGCCGGCCGGTGTGGCCGGCGGCGCGCCCGTCAGGTGGCTCGACGGGTGCATCCGCGCGAGCGGCGTGCCGGCGAGCGCGTTCTCGAGGACGGCGAGCGCCGAGGACTCGCCGCCGAGGGACTGCGAGCTCGTCATCAGCACCGGCGGGTCACTCGGCGCGGGCGGCGCGGGCGGCGCGGTCGTGGTGGTGGTCGTCGTCGTGTCGTCGGAGCCGCACGGCAGGCGCTGCGGGTTCCCGGCGCCGAACTGGATCACGAGGTCGAGCGAGGACGCGGTGTAGCAGCCGCTCGTGAACGTGTAGCCACCTTGCCCGTCGGGCGCGACGTCGATCGGTACCGCGCCGTAGTGCTCGGGGTCGGTGTTGCCGTCGAAGTGCAGTGGGTCGAACGGTGCGTCGTTCCACCACTCGAGCACGCCCGCGCGCACGTCGAGCGCGAGCGCGTACACGCGCCCGATCGGCACCGTGGCCATGACGAACGTGCCGTCGTTCCCGGTCATGCCCGCGGCGTCGAACGCCTGGTGAGCCAAGTGGTCGCGGGTGCCCAGCAGGACGACGGCTTCGGAGACGCGCGATCCGTCCTGGTGGAGGAGCCGACCGGTGATCGTGGCCCCGTCGGTCGGCAGCAGCGCGATGTCGCGGCCCGCGTAGCTGCTCGTGACCGAGGTGTCGACGTGGATCGGCGTCGCACCGTTCGTCACGGGGTCCGGCCAACCCATGAACACGATCGGGGCGGGGATCCCGCCGTACCAGGTGGGCCGCAGCTCGGAGTCCCCGTAGAAGTTGGTCATGCCGTTCGGGCGCGCCGTGTTGTACCCGCTGAGCACGTAGACGTCGTGGCTCGGGAATCCGCCGAGCGAGTAGTGCCCGTCGGCGTCGGTGAGCGTCAGGTTGCCGAACGGGGTGCCGTCGGGCCGGATCCATCCGACCTCGACGAGCGCACCTTCGATCGGGTTGCCCGTGCGCGAGTCGGTGATCGTCCCGCTGACGGTCGCGGTGTGGTGCAGCGCCGCGTCGACGTCCGTGACCGTCGCCTCGACCCCGGCGACCACGTTCGCCGTCTGCGGGGCCGTGACGCGGTCCGGGTAGTACTGGAGGTCCCACTGACGGCCCGGGTCGTAGCTGTCGAACGCGTCGCCGAATTGCACCGTGTACGTGCCCGCCGGGACGAGCAGGTCGTAGGTGCCGTCGGCGCCGGTGGTCGCCGAGAAGATCGTGCCTCGCGCGTACACGGTGACGCCCGCGACGGGTGAGCCGTCGCCGGTCACGGTCCCGGTGATGTGGGACCAGCCGTGGAGCGTGACGTCGCCGAGATCGGTCACGTCGGGCCCGTCGGCCACCGTGCCGTCGATCATCGTGGCGGCGTACGTCTCCGTCCCGGCCGTGTGCCAGTGGATCGCGCCCGGCACGACACGGTCGAAGGCGAAGGTGCCGTCGGCACCGGTCGTCCGGGTCGACGACCCGGCGTCGACCGTGATCCCGGTCACCGGGTGGCCGTCGGCGTCGACGACCCGGCCGTGCGCAGAACCGTACCGGTGGATTGTGATGTCGCCGAGCTCGGTGACCGCGGGACCTTCGCTCACGGTCACGTGCTCGATGCCTCCGGGGGCGAAGTCGCCGTTGCCGTTGGCCATGAAGGAGAACTCGCCGGCGAACGCGTCGAGGCCGTCGACGGTGAAGGTGCCGTCGGCCGCGGTGGTGCCGGTCCGGCCGCCCGGGTTCGACGTCATCGACATCCCGGCCACGGGGTTACCGTGGCCGTCGACGACGCGCCCGTGCACCGACCCGAGCGGGTGCAGCACCAGGTCGCCGACGTCGTTCGTTCCGCCCTCGGTGACCGACGCGATCGTGAACTGGTGGCCCGAGTAGCCGTCGTACGTCACGTTGTACGGAACGTCGGTCGACGGCGGAACCTGGGTGAGCGTGAAGCGCCCGTCCGAGCCCGTGGTGGTCGTCGGCGTCGAAGGCAGCCAGAACCCGCTCGGGAGCGCGACGGTCGCGCCCACCAACTGGTGGCCGGTGCCGTCGACGACCCGGCCCGTGAGCGTGCCGTAACGGGCGAGCGCGAAGTCGATCGCGCGGTCCTCCTCCCCCGACAGGTTCACCGGTGTCCCGCCGCTCACGCGGATGTGGTCGTAGCACTCCGGTGAGACGCCGGCACCGACGTCGGAGACGCAGACGACGTACGGCGTGGCGGCGTGGAGCCCGCTGACGCGGTAGTCGCCGTGAGCGTCGGTCGTGGTGGCCACGTCGAACGGGTTGCCGAGCACCGTGACCTGCGCGCCGATGACCGCCGTGCCGCCGACGGTCACGCGGCCGTGGACCGACCCGCCGTTCGGGTCGACGGTGACGTCGTCCCCGCGCACCTCACGGTTGCCGAGCGTGTAGTCGCGGACGGTGTTCCGGTAGCCGTGCGGCAGCCCCGAGAACTGGAGGCGGAGCGGGTGGCCGGCCGGCAGGTTACGCAGCCAGTAGTTGCCCTCGGCGTCGGTGGCGGTGCTCCCGACGGACCGGTTGCCGTCGTCGAGCTGGAGGGCGACCACCGTCACCGCCCCCGCCGGGTGGCCCGGTCCGCCCGTGTGCACCTGCCCGTGCAGCGCACCGAACCCGTCGGGTGCGGAGTCGGCGAGCGCGATCGTGCCGGCGTCGGTGACCGCGGGGCCGTCGCCCACGGTGAACGACGGGTCGTCGTGGTTCGCGTAGTCGTCCCCGCCGAACACGGTCAGGTGCGCGGTGCCCGCTGACACGGGCGACAGGGAGAACGTCCCGTCCGACGCGGTCGTGGTCGACCCCGCGCCGTCGACTCCGACGTCGAGGCCGGCGATCGGCTGCGCTCGTGAGTCGACGACCGTGCCGGTCACCGAGCCGTAGCGGTGCATCGTGATGGTGCCGGCGTCGATGGTCTGGCCCTCCGACACGTCGAGCGGGACGTGCACCGCGGGGAAGTCCGCGTTCCCGAGGGCCGACAGGTTCCCGCCGCTCATCGGGATCGCGCTCGGGATCGAGAAGGTGCCGTCGTCGCCGGTCTGCACCATGCTGTCGTTGTCGGGCGGCTGGAGCCACATACCCGCGATGGGGTTGCCCGACGAGTCGACGACCCGGCCGCTGATCGTGGACGACCGCTGGAGCTGCATGTCGAGCGTGAAGTCCTGGCCGTCGCCGAGCGTGATCGGCGTGGCCGGTGTGGGCCAGGAGACGTCGTAGTACCGGTGCGCGTAGCCGGCCGGCGCGACCACCTCGACCCACACCGGCCGGCTCGAGTCGAGGCCGGTGATCGAGTAGTGGCCGTCGGCGTCGGTGTAGGCCGAGAAGCCGGGGGCGCCGCTCCCCCACGGGTGGGTGCCGACCAGCGCGTGCACGGCCGGCCCGCCGCCCGACACGGTGATCGTGCCCGTGATGGTCGCGGTGCCCGGATCGGCCGCGAACGCGGCCGTGGGGGTCATCGTGGCGAGCAGCGCGGCCGCGGCGAACGCGTTGACGCCCCGCAGCGCGCGGCGGGGCGACGGACGTTGCTCGCGCGGGCGGTGCACCTCGGCCGGCAGCTTCACGAGGTCGCGGGCCGTCCCCGCCGCGATCCGCGCCGAGCGCGACGGGTGCGTGATGCGGCAGAACACGACGATCGCGTCCCGGTCGACCCCGTCACCGAACGAGAACCCGACGCGCCAGGAGCCGTCACGCAGGCGCGTGGTGTTGGTGACCTCGCCGAACAGCGACAGCGTCTGCACCCGGTCGTCGAGGGTCGGGAGGTCGATGGCGAAGCCGATGGGGTCGCCGACCTCCGGCACGTCGGAGAGCGCCGCGGAGGGGAACAGCATCCCGATGCCGCTGGTGCTCATGTCGAGCACGTGCGCCTCGGGCAGCCGGCACTCGAACCGCACGTCGACGTCGAGCGGCACGCGATGGGCCGAACGGATACGGCGACGGCGGGTCGCGAGCTGGAGCACGCCGGCGATCTGCACGAACGTCACCGCGGCCGCGCCGAGAACGAACGTCCGGTCGAACTCGGTGGCGAAGCGCGGCAGGCCAAGCGACCAGACCCCGCTGGCGAAACGGGCAAGGATCGCGGCGTCGAGCAGGAGCATCGAGGCCACGAGAACGCGCAGGTTGGTCAGTGCGTGCAGGCCACCGTCGCGTGCCGCGGTCCGGTCCGGCCCGGCGGGTTCCTCGCCACCCGTGAAGACCCGGCCGAGCGCCACGAGGTCGACGCCCATGGCGCGCAGCGCGGCGCGGGCGCGGTCCCCGAACCGCAACGAGCCCCGGCCGGCGACGAACAGGGCCGCGCCGACGAGCGCGTACGCGGGCAACCAGTTGATCGCGGCCGGCGTCCAGGTGGTCTGCACCGGCGCCTGCCCCAGCAGCACGCACGCGGTCACGACGCCGACCAGCGCCGCCCTGTGGACGCCGATGAGGTACCGCGTGATCGACGCCAGCGCGGCGAGGCGCGCCCGGGCGGGCAGGCCGCGGCACCACAGCGGGTTCTCGCGGGTGCGCAGCACCTCGAGGGCACGCGTGCCCCGAGCCCGGCGGTCGTGGAGCTGGGCGGCGAGGGTGGAAGGAGCGGTCGTCTCCATCGGCGTCGTCCCGCAGAAGACGGTGCGGTAGCGAGCGGCGTGGAGACGCACGATCGTACGGATCTCGGTGGAGGCGGCACCGACCGCGAACCCACCTGCCGCGTCGAGCGCGGCCATCCGGAACACGCCCCCCGACCCGAACCACGGCGCGATCCCGCGTGCACCGAGCGCGGCCGCGGTCACGTTGTCGAACTGCGACGCGGACCGTGGGTCGCGCAACCCCACGAGCGCGTCCGCGTTCGCGCGCTCGACGCGAAGCTGCACCATCCCGACGCGACCGCCGACGAGTCGGTCTTCGGCGAGTTGGCCTTCGGCGAACTGGTCTTCGGCGAACTGGGAGCCGACGTGCTCGAGGACGTCGGGCAGCACCACGTCGCCGGCATCGAGCACGAGCAGGTACGGCGTCTCGACCTCGGCCCGGACCGCCTCGAGCACCCGGGCGCGGTCGGCCTCGTCGACCACGGTGTACTCGGCGTCGAGCCGGGCCGCGAGCGCGAAGGTGGGCGCCACCTCCTCGCGCACGACGAGGAGCGTCGTGTGCTCGCCGCGGATCTCGCGCGCGCCGAGCAGGCTCGCGTGGATGTCGTCCTCGCACGCACCGTCCGCGAGCACGACGATCGTCACCGGCCCGTCGAGTGGCCGCGCGCCATGTTGCGCGGCATGTTGCGCGGCATGTTGCTCGGCGCGTTGCCCGGGGGTCGACGGCCGCTCGGAAGGCCAGAGCTGGAACAGCAGCAGCCCGGTCAGCGCGAAGCCGGCGCACTCGACCGCGAGGAGGGCCACGGCCAGCGCTGCGGGGACGCCGGCGAGCGACGACCTCGCGCGCCAAACGAGCGCGTGCGCAACCGCGCCCGCGGCGAGGAGGACGAGGAGCCGTGCGGGCCGGGTGAACCGGCCGTCCTTGCCTGCCATCCGTGGCACCTTTCGAGAGCTCGCCTCATCTATCGGTCCGAATTGACCCGACTTGAGGGCCAATTCCCCCGACCTGCGCTCAGCGGGCGGGGCGACGACGACGGCGGACGCGGAACGCCATTCCGCCGGCGCCGGCGGCAGCCAGTGCCGCGCCGGCGCCGGTCCACAGGAGGGCACCGCCGCCACCGGACCCGGGCCCGGGCCCACCGGTCGAGCCGCCGGTGGCCCGGGCGCGGCCGGTGGTCGCGAGGCGGTCCCCACCCACGAAGACGAGCGGGCGCAGCGCGGCCGGGAGTTGGGCGGCGATCCCTTCGGGGCTGGGCGCGGGGGCGGTGGTCAGGTTCGACGACGGGTGGAGCTTGCGCAGGACGCTGTCCTTCGGCACGCCGAGCTTGTCGACCTGCGCGCTGATCCGGGCGCTGAGCACCGCGGCGGCGTCGCTCGACGTGCTCGGCGCCGGGGCACTGCCGGGGCCCGACGCCGCGGTCGTCGCGGTCGACGTGCCGGGCCCGGAGGCGGTCGTCGTGCCGGGACCGGCCGCCGCGGTCGTCGTCGGGGCCGCGGTGGTCGTCGTGGCGTGGGTGGTGGTGGTGGTGGGCCCGGACGTAGTGGTGGTCGTGGTGGTCGGGTTGCACGCCAGGTCGTGCGGGTTGCCGGGGCCGGCCTGCATGGTGATCTCGAGCGACGGGCCGGTGTAGCACCCGGTGGTGTAGGTGAAGCCGCCGTGGCCGTCGGACGCGATCGTGATGCCGTCGGCGTGGTCGCGTTGCGGCGAGATGTAGGGCGACTGCTCTTGCCAGGAGAACGGGTGGTCGTTCCACCACTCGATCTCACCGTCGTGCCCGTCGGGGACGTACCCGATGGCGTAGACGGTGCCGTTCGGGACGCCGTGCACGACGGCGTCGCCGTTCTCGTCCGTGATCACGATCGCGTCGAACGCGGACTGGTTGTAGTGCGCTTCGGTGGCGAGGTACAGGTAGCCCATGGTCGGGTTGCCGGCCGCGTCGCGCAGGTGGACGGTGAAGGTGGCGCCGGGGCGGGGCAGGAGCGCGATGTCGAGGCCGGAGAGTTCGGTGGTCGTTCGCGTGTCGACGGGGATCGCGACGGCGCCGAGCGCGGCCGGGTCGCCGCCGTCGAACATTGCCGGGGCCGGGATCCCGCCGTAGAAGGTCGGCTGGTGGGCCGGGTCGAAGTTCTCGCCGCAGTAGATGTAGTCGGCGTCGGCCGCGAGCACGTACACGGTGCCGGAGGCGACGCCGGCGAGCGTGTAGCGGCCGTCGGCGTCGGCCATCGCGCCGCCCCACGACCGGTGCTGCCCGTCGGCGCCCCACACCACGACGACGCAGGCGTTCGGGACCGGTTCGCCGGTCTGCGAGTCGGTGATCGTGCCCGAGAGCGTGGCCCGGTGCCGCAGGGTCGCGGAGATGCCGGTGACCGTGGCGTCGGTGCCGACGACGACCGGGTCGCCGGTCTCGTCCGACGGCCGCCCGTCCCAGACCTGTGGGTCCCAGGTGGCGCCGGGTTCGATGCCGTTGGACGTGTCGCCGAACCGGACGTGGTGGGTGCCGGCCGGGACCTTCAGGTCGTAGGTGCCGTCCTCGGCCGTAGTGGCCGAGTAGTTCGTGCCCACCGCGGTGACGGTGATCCCGGCGACCGGCGCGCCGTCGCCCGTGACGGTCCCGGTGACGTGCGACCACGGCGAGAGGACGACGTCGCCCATGTCGGTGACGGCGGGCCATTCCTCGACGGTCACGTCGGTCGACAGGTCCGCGAAGGTCTGGCTCCACGAGGTCGTCACGTGGATGGTGCCGGGCGGGACCCGGAACGAGAACCTGCCGTCGGGGCCCGACCAGCCGCCGCCCGAGTCCGAGTCGTTTCCGCCGCTCACGTAAGTGCTCACCGGGTTGCCGTCGCCGTCGACGAGCCGGCCGGTGAGCGTGCCCTTGCGGTGCACGGTGACGTCGCCGAGGTCGGTCGTCTGGCCTGCGTGCAGCGTGACGTGCTCGAGGGTCGTGTCCACGCGCGTGTAGTCGTCGTTGCCCCAGAGGTAGAACCTGACGGTGTCCCCGAGGGTGTCGGGCGAAAGGTGGTCGATCAGGATGCGGCCGTCGCCGGCGAGGAATCCGTAGTGCCAGCAGTCGCCCCAGCCGATGCAGACGGCGTAATCCAGGTGGCTGGGTACGGGGTCGCCGTGGTCGTCGACGACCCTCGCGGTGATCGCGGCGTAGTCGAGCGTGACGTCGCCCACGTCGAGGGTCCCGTCCACGGGGACGTAGGCGAGGGTCACGGACCGGCTCGGGTGCCCGTCCATGGTGACGTCGAGCGGGTGGTTGAGCCCGGGTGGGACCTCGGCGAGGCGGAACGTGCCGTCGGGACCCGAGGTCGTCTCCGGCGTCGCCGGCCAGTCGTTGATCCGGATGGCGGCGCCGGCGACCGGGTTGCCGGCGGCGTCGACGACGCGACCGGTCACGTGGCCCCACCGCTCCAGGGTCACGTTCACGGTGCGGTCCTGGCCGGGTCGGAGGGAGAGGCTGTCGTAGTGGTTGTCGTCGTAGCCGGAGTGGTCGTTGTTGTAGGTCTCGGGGCTGAACCCGTCGGGTGTGTTGGCGAACACGGGCCGGACGTCCTGGTGGGGTGGGAGGCCGTCGATGCGGTAGTCGCCGTGGGCGTCGGTGACCGCGTGGTAGGAGTTCCAGTCGACGTGCACGCCCACCGCGGGGTCGCCGTCGCTGGTGGTGACCCGCCCGTGGATCGCTACGGCACCCGACTGCAACGTCACGTCGACCTGGGTCACACCCCGGTTGGTCGTGTTGCCCCACCCCGTGTTGGTGACGTAGGTCGCCTTGCTCGCGACCACGGCGAGTCCCCGGTCGACCGGCAGGCCGGTGATCCGGTAGCGGCCGTCGCCGTCGGTGGTCGCGGACCCGACCTCGGCGCCGCCCTCAATGCTGTCGAGGGCGGTGACGGTCGCGCCCGCCACCGGGGAGCCGTCGCTCGTGACGGTGCCGTAGAACACCGCGGTGCCTTCGGGCGCGGGGTCGCCGAGCGTGATCGTACCGACGCTCGTCGGGTCGGGACCGTCGGCGACGTTGAGGCCGGACTGGTCGGCGTCGAGGTGGTCGGCGCCGCCGGCGACGTGCAGCGAGTGCGAAGTCGTCGGGTCGAGGCCGGTCACGGTGAACGCGCCGTCCGCACCGGTCGTGGTGTCGTGGCCACCGTCGGCGGTGACCGTGAGCCCCGCGATCGGTGTGCTCTGCGCGTCGACCACCGTGCCGGTGATCCCGCCCTTGCGGTGCACGGTCACGTTGCCGATGTTCGTCGGGCTGGGACCGTCGTTGACGGTGAGGCCGGACTGGTCGGCGTCGAGGTGGTCGGCGCCGCCGGCGACGTGCAGCGAGTGCGAAGTCGTCGGGTCGAGGCCGGTCACGGTGAACGCGCCGTCCGCACCGGTCGTGGTGTCGCGGCCACCGTCGGCGGTGACCGTGAGCCCCGCGATCGGTGTGCTCTGCGCGTCGACGACGGTGCCGGTGATCCCGCCCTTGGTGCGCACGGTCACGTTGCCGATGTTCGTCGGGTCCCTGCCGTCGTTGACGGTGAGGCCGGACTGGTCGTAGTCCGCATGGTCCGCGCCGCCGGCGACGTGCAGCGTGTGTGTCGTGGTGGGGTCGAGGCCGGTGACGGTGAACGTGCCGTCCGCACCGGTCGTGGTGTCGTGGCCGCCGTCGGCCGTGACGGCGAGACCGGCGACCGGCGCGCTCTGCGAGTCGACGACCGTGCCGGTGATCCCGCCCTTGCGCAGGGTGATGTCGCCGAGGTCGGTCTCGTGACCGCCGGTGAGAGCGTAATGGGCCTCGAAGCGCCCGTACTCGGAGTGCCAACCCCACTGCGACAGGTCGCCACCCCCGAAGGCCACGGCGGCGTCCCACGGCGTGATCTGCGTCGCGCTGAAGACTCCGGCCCCGTTGGTGGTGATCCATCCGGCCCCCTGCACCCAGAGGTGCTCCCCGGCGATCGGGCTGCCGGATCCGTCGACCAGACGACCCGTCACGGACGCCCATCGGTCGAGTGTGAAGTTGTCGACGTGGTCCTCGCCGTCGGCGAGGTGGTACGTGACCGGATTGCCGTACCTGACACCGGAGAACTTCGCGGCGTATCCGCTCGGCGGTTGGTAGACGAAGAGGGAGTACTCGGCGTTCGTGTCGACCGGGTTGACCGTGAAGGAGTAGGTCCCGTCGCTGCCCGCCGTCGTAACAGCGAGCGTGGTGAAGCCGTTGTCCCGATCGAGTCGGAGTTGCGCCCCGGCGGCGGGTGCGCCGGTGTCGGCGAGGGTGATGGTGCCGCTGATGGTGGCGGTGCCGGGGGTGGCGGCGAACGCGGCGGTGGGGGTCATGGTGCCGAGGAGGGCGAGGACGGCGGCGGTGTTGACGGCGCGCAGGACGGGGCGGCGTGGGGGTGTGGGTTCGGGGCGGCGGTGGAGTTCGGCGGGGAGCAGGACGAGGTCGCCGGCGGTGCCGGCGGCGATGCGCGCGGCACGGGTGGGGTGGGTGATGCGGCAGAACACGATGATGGCGTCGCGGTCGATGGTGTCGCCGTAGGTGAGCCCGACACGCCAGGACCCGTCGGCCAGCGCGGTGGTGGTGACGACGTCGCCGTACACGGAGAGTCGTTCGAAGCGGCCGTCGAGGGTGGGCAGCGCGAGCGAGAAGCCGATCGGGTCGCCGGGCTCGGGGACGCCGGTGAGCGCGTCGGGTGGGAACACGACGCCGATACCGCTGGTGGAGATGTCGAGGACGTGCGCGCCGGGGAGGTGTTCTTCGAAGTGGACGTCGACGTCGAGTGGGACGCGCCGCGACGCGCGGAGGCGGCGGTGACGGCCGGCGAGGTGCAAGACGGTGATCATGTGGGCGACGGTGAGCGCGGCGGCGCCCAGCACGAGAACGCGGGCGAACTGGGTGTCGAAGCGGGGGAGGCCGAGCTCGAGGATCCCGCTGGCGAACCGGGCGACGATCGCGGCGTCGAGGACGACCATCGCGGCCGTGAGGGCCCGCAGGTTCGACCAGGTTCCCCGCGCGGGCGCGCCTCGCGGGCGAGCACCGCGAATGCCGAACGTGGCGGCGAGGGCGGTGGTGTCGACGCCGAGGGACCGCAGCCCGGTACGGGTCCGGTCGCCGAGGCGCAGCGCCCCGTGGGCGCCGGCGAGGACCGCGACGGTCATCAGCACGTGGGCCGGGAACCAGAACGTGGCGGCGGCCTGCCACGTCGCGTGCAACGGTACGGCGCCGAGCAGGACCGCGGCCGTCAGCACGGCGACGAACCCGAGGTGGTACACGCCCGGCAGGTACCGGCCGATCCCCGCCGCCGCCGCGATCCGGGCCCGCCACGGCAGGTGCCGGGCCCGCAACGGGCTCTCCGCGCTGCGCAACACGCCGAGCGCGTCGACGGCCCGGGCCCGACGGTCCGCGAGTTGACGGTCCAGGGTGGGCGGCGACGACGTCTCGATCACGAACCGGTCGCAGAACCGGGTCGTGTACCCGGCCCGATGCAACCGGACCACGGTCCGCAACTCGGTCGAGCCCGGGCCGGTCGCGAACCCGCCGGCCGTGTCGAGCGCCACGGTCGAGAACAACGCGCCCGTACCCGCCCACGGCGCCACACCCCGCGAACCGAGCGCCGCGCCACACACGTTGTCGAACTGTGCGGCCCGCTTCGGGTCGCGCAACCCGACCAGCGCATCCGCGTTGGCGCGCTCGAGCCGGGCCTGCACCATGCCCGTGGAACGATCACGCTCCGCGTGGAGACGATCCAGCACGTCGGGCATCACCACGTCACCCGCCCGCACCACCAACAGGTACGGCGAATCGACGTCCGCGCGGACCCGCTCGAGCACGTCGCCCAAGGCACGTTCGTCGACCGTCGCGTACTCCGCGTCGAGGCGCGCCGCCAACGCGAACGTCTCGGTGTCCGCCCGGCCCACCACCAACACCGTCCGGTGCGGCGCCCGCACCTCACGCGCCCCCAACAGACTCGCATGCAGGTCGTCGACCGACGCGTCCACGCCCACCACGACGATCGTCGTCAGATCATCCGCCGGCCCGTCCACGCCGCGCGTGGCGCGACCACGCGACGGCCACAACGAGAACACCAACAGGCCCGACAGCGCGACACCCAACACCTCCACCGCCAGGCCCGCGCCGCCGAACCACCACGAAACCCCGGCCAGCGACCAACCCGCCCGCCACACCAACGACCCGACCGCGGCAGCCACCGCCACGACCATCACCAACCGCGTCCACCAGTACCGCAACCCGGACACACCAACCACCTACCGCCCCCCCGGACGGGGAGCACACCCCACGTATCGGTCCGAAATAGCCCGACTTGAGAGGCAATCCTCCCGGTCGGTCAGGAGGGTGGGGTGCCGACGACCGGGCCCGGCCCGGGCGAGTAGAGGAAGCCTCCGGTCGCGGCGCGGTGGAGCTGCCAGCCCCCGAACGCGAACGATGCGGCGAGCAGGCCGACGACCACCGGCCGTGGGAGGCGCACGAGCGCGTACGCCCCGAGCAACGCCAGCGGGCCGGCCGCGGGCAGCTCGAACCGGGTGAGCACCACGAAGTGCGTCCCGGGCGCCAACCGGGTGGTCCAGTCGTAGGCCAGGTAGAGGCCGAACACGGCGACCACCGCCCCCACGAGCACCGCCACCACCCAGCCGTGGACCATCGCCGGGTCGCCGTACCGGCGCGTCCGCCGGCCGTGCACGGCCCGCAGTACGCCGGCCAGCGCGACCACGCACACCGGGAGCCCGACGAGCCATCCGCGCGGCAGTCGGCCGAGGTTGGCGCCGATCGCGCCGAGCGAGAACGAGACGTCGTACGCCCGGTAGCCGGTCGAGAACGGACGGTGCCAGACGGCCAGGTCGTACGCGACGGCGAGCCCGATCGGCACGGCCGCGCACGCGCACCACGCGAGCACAGATCGCGGCGCGATGCCGCGCACCCGCCGGCGCACCACGAGCACCGCGATCCCGACGACGACGAGCACGGCGAGGTCCGTCCACCGGACCGCCACCGCGGCGCCGAGCATCGAGAACCCGAGCGCGCCGGCCGCCTCCCGCCGCCGAGTGGTCGCGTCGCTCGCGAGCATCGCCCAGAGCACGAAGCCGAGCCCGCCCGCGACGAGAGCGGCGTCGGTGCAACTCGGCATGAACGACTCGTACGCCATGATCAGCACCGCGCCCTGGGAGCAGAACAGCGCGACCGCGTATGCGGCGCCCCACTCGCCCAACCACCGGCGGGCACCGAGCCAGAGGCCGAGACACCCGAGCGCGCCGAAGAACAGCGGCGCGAGCCGGACGGCGCCCATCACGTCGAACGGCAGCGCGAGGAACGGGTACCCGGCGTTCTTCTCCGACGCCCAGTGGCCGCTCGGAGTGCGCCGCCACTGGGCGATGCCGACACCACCCCCGTCGGCCCGCTTCGCGAGGCGGAGATCCAGCGCCTCGTACTGGCCGCGGGTGAGGCTGAGGTGACCGTCGCGCAGGGCGGCAATCGACGCCCGGTAGGCGAAGGGGTCGGGCTCACGCGGCGTGTACGCATGGGCGAGCGCGAGCACGCACAGCACGAGGTACGCGAGCACGGCCAACACACGGGCCGTCCGCGACCGCTCGGGGACCGCGGCACCCGGGCGCGCGGCGCGCCGGGCGGCCGCGGGGTCGACGGCTGCCGGGGTGGGACCGTGGTCCCGCCCGCCGGCACCGGCGCGGGAGCGAAGCGCGACGCTCATCCCCTTCCCATCGACGCGAGCCGAGGCGGCCTGAACGCCGGCCCGGACGCCGCACGGCGGTCCGCGATCGCCGGGGGCCGGGCGGCCATCCTCTTGGGCGTGACGTGGTCCCTTCGGATCCGACGGGTGGTCGCCGGCTTGCTGCTGGCCCTGGGCGGGATCGGCCTCGTGCTCTCCAGCGTCGGCTTCTGGCTCGAGGGCACGTTCCTGTCGACGAGCGAGTTCACCAAGGTCGCGAACCGCACCATCGACAAGAAGCCGGTCCAGGACGCCGTCGCCCAGGCCGTCGTCCGCAAGATCGAGGACCGGGCCGGGCACAAGGTGAAGCTGGCGGAGCCGTTCATCCGGTCCGTCGTCGAGAGCATCGTGAGCAGCAACCCGTTCCGCGAGGTGTTCGACCGGTCCGTCTCCAGCGCGCACCACGTCCTCGTCACCCGCGACACCGAGGACCTGGTGCTCAACCTCACCTCGACGCTCGACGACGTCCGCTCCGTCCTCGAGGAGGTCGCGCCGGGCCTGGCCAAGGACCTGCCCCACGGCAAGGACCTCCGGATCACGCTGGGCAAGCGTTCGCAGCTCCCCGCGGTCTGGGACTGGGTGCAGCGCGTCGACCGGGCGATCAACGTGCTGCCGTGGGTCGCGGCGGGCCTCGTCGCGATCGGCCTCGCCGTCGCGCCGCACCGATGGCGCGCCCTCGCCGCGCTCGGGTGGATCGCCATGGGCTGTGCGGCCGCGCTGCTCATCGCCATCGCGATCGCCCGCCAGCAGCTGCTCGGGCGGATCACCGACGCGGTGTACGAGGCGGGCGCCGGCTCGACGTGGAACGTCGTGACGCGTTCGCTCGTCGTGCAGCTCATCCTCGTCGCCGCGGTCGCGGGCCTCTTCGCGGTCGCGGCCCGGTGGACGGACCGCAACGGCGGCCTGGCGATCTGGCCCGCGGTCGTGAGGCGGACGTGGACCTCGGCCCGTGAGGCGGCCGAGGGCGCGGGCATCCCGGCCGAACGTCCGCTCGTCCCCGCGATCACCGGCCTCGTCGCCGGCGCGCTGCGCTGGCGACTCCCGCCTCCCGAGAGGAACCACCGGCTGCACCACGCGTGGCGCGCCGGCGGGCTGGGTGTCGTCGGTCTCGCCGCGTTGATGTTCCCCGACTTCGTCACCTCCACGATCGTGCTGCTGCTCGGCCTCGCGCTGTGCTGGCTCGCCGTCACCGAGGGCCTGGCGGCCTACCGCACGCCCCACCCCGTCGACCCGGAGCACCCGAGCCTGCCCGAGCACGTCGCCAACGCCTGACCTCGCGCGGCGGGTGACGGCTCGGCGGGTGACGGCTCGGCGGGTGACGGCTCGGCGGGTGACGGCTCGGCGGGTGACGGCACGGCGGGTGACGGCACGGCGGGTGATGACACCGTCGCCGGTGTGCCACGATGCGGCCATGCCTCCCGACTCCGTCCTCGAGTCCCTCGACCGCACCGACCTCGCCGTGCTCGTGCGCGAGTACCTCCTCGCCGGCCACCTCGTCGACCGTGCCGGCATGCCCCAGGTGATCGGCCGGCTCGGCCGCGAGGGCATGCGCGACGTCGCAATCGACGAGTGGATGGGCGCGAGCCCGATCTACACCCGCCGCATGCAACGCGTGCTCGGCTACTCGGGCGACACCGTCGAGACGATGTTCAAGGGCCTCCAGTTCGACATCGGCAGCCCGCCCCAGTTCCTCGACTTCCGGTTCAAGATCGACGGTCGCAACCGCGGTGAGTTCTGGCTCGACTCGTGTGGCGCGCTGCTCGACTGCGAGCCGCTCGGCGACGAGTTCGTGCTCACGATGTGCCACGACATCGAGGACCCGACCTTCGACGCGACCGCGGCTGCCGTCAACCCGCGGGCCCGCGTGCGCCCGATCCACCGGCCGCCCCGGGACCCGGCGGACCGCGTGCCGCACTGCCACTGGACCGTGACCATCGACCCGCTCGCCGAGCCGGTCGGCGAGCCGGAACCGGCGTTGCGCTTGGCGGAGAGCCTCGCCGCGTCGCTCCCGCTCGCGTCCGCCGACGGCGGCGCTCACGCCATCTACGGTGCCGACGGCGCGCCGGCGCCCGACGACGGCCGGACCGACTACGCGGGACCACTCGAGGCCGACCTCGACCTAGCACGGTTCTCGGCGCGCACGCTGCGCGCCGTCGCCGACGAGGTCTGCCTCCAGGGCCAACTCCTCGCGATGTCGTTCGTCGCCGCGCTCGAGACGCGCGAGGGACCGGAGGTCGCGAGCGTGATCGGGCGGCAGCAGTGCACGGGCATCGCCGGCGTCGCGGCCGACCGTCTGCGGCGCGCGTTCGGTGTCACCGCCGGCCTCGACGGCCTCGCGCGCGTGCTCGCGCTCCACCCGATGTTCCGGCCGCGCCGCTACGTCGACGTCGCCACCGCCCGGGAAGGCGACGCGTTGCTCGTCGAGCTGCGCCCCTGCGTCGCGCTGTCCGAGCCGCGCGAGGTGAATTGGGCGAAGCTGCTCGCCGGCGGTTTCGCCGAACCGATCGCGGCGATCGCGAACGCCGTCGACCCGACGGCGCGGGTCGAGGCCACGCCGGCTGAGGGTGGCGCGGTGGCGGCGTGGCGGGTCACGACCGGCCACGAGCCGGCCGCCGAGGCGGCCGAGGTCCAGGTCACCCGGTTCAGCACGGGCACCGACTTCGTGTTCGAGGACCGCTAGACCACCGAACTGGCCCGCATCGCGGTACCCGTAGGGGCCCACCACACGTACCAGTTCACTCCACGACCCAACTGGCCCGCATGGCGGTACCCGTAGGGGCCCACCACACCTACCAGTTCACTCCACGACCCAACTGGCCCGCATGGCGGTACCCGTAGGGGCCCACCACACGTACCAGTTCGCCGCGGGCGGCGGTAGCCTTCGGGCCGTGCGGCGACCGGCTCACTTCGAGGACAGCCTGGTCCGGGTCGACAAGCTCGTCGTCGGGCCGTTCGAGAACAACGTGTACGTCGTTCGCTGCAAGCGGACCGGCGACGCCGTGCTCCTCGACGCGGCGAACGAGCACGAGCTCCTCGTCGAGGTGAGCCGCGCGACGGGCGTGCGGCGCGTCCTGACGACCCACGGCCACTGGGACCACATCCAGGCCGTGGAGGCGGTGCGCGACGCGGGCATCGACGTCGGCATCGCGGCCGAAGACGCCTCGATGCTCCCGTCCTACGACTTCACCATCCCCGACGACGACGTCATCGCGGTCGGCGACCTCCGGCTGCGCACGATCCACACCCCCGGCCACACGCCCGGCTCGACGTGCTTCCTCCTCGAGGGCCACCCGCTCCTCTTCAGCGGCGACACGCTGTTCCCCGGCGGGCCGGGCAACACGTCGTTCGCGGACGCCGACTTCGACACGATCATCCGGTCCATCGACCGTCGCCTGTTCACGCTCGCGCCCGACACGCTGGTGCTGCCCGGGCACGGCCTCGACACGACGGTCGGAACCGAGCGGCCGCATCTCGACGAATGGGTCGAGCGCGGTTGGTAGCACGGCGACCCGGGCCGACCGCACCTTGACCCCCGGCGAACCGCCTCCTAGGGTTCGCGCCGCACCAGGAAGCTCCGGCCGGGTCGCGCGCGACCACCCGGAGCGGGCGGAGTGCAAGGGGGAGAAATGGGCCTGGTCTTCGTGGCCGCGGTACCGACCGCGACGCGCTCGGCGACACGGCGGACCCATCGGTCGGCCTGCCCGACCTGCGCGGCCGCACTCGAGATCGTGGGCGAGCTCGACGGCGCCGACGTCAGCCGTTGCACCGTCTGCACGCTCTGGTGGATCGACGCGACCGACGACGACACCCGGGCGCGGCGCATGCTCGCCGGGTGGCGGCCCTACGACGAACCGGCCTACGACGAACCGGGCCCCGACGAACCGGCCCCCGACGAACCGGCCCCGTTCGACGTGCCACGCGACGGCGAGGGCGATCGCGACAGCCGGCCGCGCGGAGGCTGGTACCAGATGCCCCTGCTCGGCGGCGGGAGGGTCAACGGGACCGCGACCACCCGCCCGGGAGCGATCCGGCGACCGCGGTAGTAGCGTCCTCGACCGTGACACTCGCCGCGGCGCCGGGCACTGACCGCGATTCGCTCGCCTCTTCGTACGAGGTCGTGCGCGCCCTCACGGAGACGCTCGCCACGCCGTTGTCGCCCGAGGACCAGCAGGTCCAGTCCATGCCCGACGTCAGCCCGACGAAGTGGCACCGCGCCCACACCACCTGGTTCTTCGAGACCTTCGTCCTCGAGCCCGACGCGCCGGGCTACCGGACGTTCGACCCGAGATTCCGCTTCCTCTTCAACTCGTACTACGAGGCCGTCGGGCGCCGGCAGGCCCGCCCCGAGCGCGGCCTCGTCACCCGGCCGGGCGCGGCCGAGGTCGCCGCGTACCGCGCCTACGTGGACGACGCCGTGCACGACCTGGTCGAGAGCGGTACCGGCGACCCGGCCGTCGTCGACCGGGTGGTGCTCGGCCTCCACCACGAGCAGCAACACCAGGAGCTGCTCCTGATGGACATCAAGCACGTCCTGTCGCGCAACGCCTTCGACCCGGCGTACACGCCGGAGCCCGCGACCGACCCGACCGAGCCGACCGCGACCGAGCCGGCGTCGACCGCGACCGACCCGACCGAGCCGGCGTCGACCGAGCCGGCGTCGACACCGCGTCCGTCGCGCCCGAACGGATGGGTCGACGTCGAGGGTGGGCTCGTGGAGATCGGCCACGACCCGCACGACACCCGTTCGTTCGTGTTCGACAACGAGACGCCGCGTCACGCCGTCGTCCTCCACCCGTTCCGCCTCGCCGACCGGCCGGTGACCACCGAGGAGTGGCTCGCGTTCATCGCCGACGACGGGTACCGGCGGCCCGAGCTCTGGCTCTCCGACGGCTGGGCCAAGGCGCAGGCCGCGGGGTGGGACGCGCCCCTCTACTGGCGCCGGGACGACGACGACTGGACCGTCTTCACGCTCCACGGCCGCCGGCCCATCCGCCTCGACGAGCCGGTGGTGCACGTCAGCCACTACGAGGCCGACGCCTACGCGCGCTGGGCCGGCGCCCGACTCCCGACCGAGTTCGAATGGGAGCACGCGGCCGCCGGCCAACCCGTCGCCGGTCACTTCCTGGGCGCGCTCGGCACGGCGGCGCGCCCGCTGCACCCGGAGCCGACCGGCCCCGGGCCCGGGCTCCGGCAGCTCTACGGCGGCGTGTGGGAATGGACGCAGAGCGCGTACCTGCCGTACCCGAGGTTCCGCCCCGCGTCCGGCGCGATCGGCGAGTACAACGGCAAGTTCATGAGCAACCAGATGGTGCTGCGCGGCGGCGCGTGCGTCACGCCGGCCGGACACCTCCGGGCCACGTACCGGAACTTCTTCCCTCCCTCGGCGCGTTGGCTGTTCGGCGGCGTCCGCCTCGCCACCGACGGCTGAGCCGCCCCGACCGGAGCACCCGTCACCTTGCCGCCGCCCGCCGTGACCATCGACGTCCACCTCGACGCGCACGACCTGCGAGCGGCGTTGCGCGACGACGTATGCCGTGGCCTGACCGCCTCGCCCAAGGACCTCCCGCCCAAGTGGTTCTACGACGATCGCGGCTCGCAGCTCTTCGACGCGATCACGCGCCTCCCCGAGTACTACCCCACCCGCGCCGAACGGGCGATCCTCGCCGCGCACGCGCCCGACCTCGCGCGGGCGACCGACGCCGACACGCTCGTGGAGCTCGGCTCGGGGACGTCGGAGAAGACCCGGCTGCTCCTCGACGCGCTCCGCGACCACGGCACGCTGCGTCGCTTCGCGCCCTTCGACGTGAGCGAGACGACGCTGCGAGGCGCCGCCGTCGCCATCCGCCGGGAGTACCCGTCGGTCGCGGTGCACGGCGTGGTGGGCGACTTCGAGCGGCACCTCGACCGGCTCCCGACGGGCGGCCGGCGAATCGTCGCCTTCCTCGGTGGCACGATCGGCAACCTGGTGCCGGCGGCGCGCGCCCGGTTCCTCGCCGAGGTCGCCGCCGGGCTCGGTCCCGGCGACGCATTCCTCCTCGGCACCGACCTCGTGAAGGACACCGGCCGTCTCGTGGCCGCGTACGACGACCCCGCCGGCGTGACCGCCGAGTTCAACCGCAACGTGCTCCACGTCCTCAACCGGGAGCTCGGCGCCGACTTCGACGTCGACGCCTTCGATCACGTCGCCCGGTTCGACACCGCCGAGGAGTGGATCGAGATGCGCCTGCGCGCCCGCGGCGCGCAGCACGTGAAGCTCCTCGACCTCGAACTCGCCGTCGACTTCGCCGACGGCGAGGAGATCCGCACCGAGGTCAGTGCCAAGTTCCGGCCCGCACGCGTCGAACAGGAGCTGGCCGCCGCCGGGCTCCGGCTCACCCGGTGGTGGACCGATCCGGCCGGCGACTTCGCGCTGTCGCTGTCGGTCCCGTCGATCGCGTCGGTCCCGTCGGTCGCGTCGATCGCGTCGGTCGAGAGCCCGGGCCGCCGATGAGGGCGTTGCTGTTCGGCGTGCGCCCGGAGCGCCGCGACGTCCCCGAGACCGACAACCACCTGCTGCGCAACCTGGCGGTGACCCCGACACGGCTCGTCGACCTCGACGACCCCGGGTTCCTGCGCCCCGACTGGGTGGTCACCCGGCCTCGGCTGACCGGCATCTGCGGCTCGGACTCCAAGCAGGTGTTCATGGACTGGGGCGACGGGCCGACCGCCGACAACCCGATGAAGGCGTTCTTCACGCTGCCACAGGTGCTCGGCCACGAGGTCGTGGCCGACGTCGTCGCGCTCGGCCCGGAGGCGGAAGGTCTCGAGGTCGGGGACCGCGTCGTGCTCAACCCGTGGCTGTCGTGCGGGCCGCGCGGCATCACGCCGGCGTGCCCCGCGTGCGCGGTCGGCGACTACTCGCTGTGCTGGAGCTTCGCCAAGGGCACCATCGCTCCGGGCATCCACACCGGCACGTCGAGCGACGCGACCGGCGGGTACGCGGAGCTCATGCCCGCGCACGACTCCATGCTGTTCAAGGTGCCCGACGACGTGCCCGACGAGCAGGCGGTGTTCGCCGACCCGTTCGCGGTGTCGCTGCACGCGATCACGCGGCACCCACCGCCGCCCGGGGGCCGGGCGATGGTCTACGGCGCGGGGGCGCTCGGCACGTGCGCGACCTCGATCCTGCGCGCGCTCCACCCCGACGTCGACGTGCTCGTCGTCGCCCGCTTCGACGCACAGGCGGCGATGGCCCGCAGGCTCGGCGCGACGGTGATCGCGCACACGCCGCCGCTGCGGGTCGTCGAGGAGTCGACCGCGTGGTCGGGTGGGGTGCTCCAGGAGAGCGACGGGCTCCCGATGGCATACCCCGGCGGCATCGACGTCGTGTACGACACGGTCGGGAAGCGGGAGACGTTCGAGGTCGGCGCACGCGTGCTCAAGGCGCGGGGCACGCTCGTGAAGGCCGGCGTGCACGGGCCGACCTTCTGGGAGGACACGCCGCTCTACTTCAAGGAGATCTCGTTCGTCGGCTCGAACGCGTTCGGGTTCGAGGAGGTGCACGGCGTCCGCAAACACGGCATCGACCACTACCTCGACCTCGTGCGCGCCGGCCACGTCGACCTCACCGGCATGCTCACGCACACGTTCGCGCTCGACGACTGGTACGAGGCGTTCCGCACGATCGCGACCCAGGACGTGACGGGGGCGATCAAGGTCGCCTTCGACTTCCGCCTCGCCTGAGCGGCTCAGTTCGTCGGGCGCCGGGGCGTGCGGACGATCGTGAGTCCGGCCGGGATCGTGGTCGCCTCGAGCTCCTCGCCCTTCATCGAGATCGAGAGGTGACCCCCCATCAGCGGGATCTGCTCGAGGCGCAACGTGCCGATCCAGTCCGGCACCGCCGGTGCGAGCTGGAGCTCGGCGTTGCGGATGTCGGGCTCGAAGCGCAGCATGGTGCGCAGGAACAGCAGCGGCGACGACGCCGCCCACGCCTGCGGCGAGCACGACGTCGGGTAGCTCACCGGGAACGGGTGCTTCGCGCGGCCGAGACCGGCGAAGAGCTCGGGCATCCGGTTCCCGAAGTAGGAGCCGGCCGCCACCAACCCCTCCATGATGCGGTGCGACTCCTCGATGAAGCCGTACCGCATCAGTCCCGCGGCACAGATCGCGCTGTCGTGCGGCCACACGCTGCCGCAGTGGTAGCTGATCGGGTTGAACCCGACCATGCTCTCGCCGAGGGTCCTCACCCCCCATCCCGAGAACATCTCCGGCGAGATGAGCCGGCGCGCGACGACCTCGGCCTTCTCCTCGTCGACGATGCCGGTCCAGAGGCAGTGCCCGATGTTCGACGTGAGTGCGTCGAGCGGGCGCTTGTCCCGGTCGAGGCCCATCGCGAACCAGCCGCGGTCCTCGAGCCAGAAGTCGTGGTTGAAGCGCTCCTTCAGCGACAACGCCTTCTTGTGGAGCTCCTCGGCGAGCCGGTCGTCGCCCGCTTCGCTCGCGAAGTGGGCGCGCGCCACGAACGCGGAGTACACGTACCCCTGCACCTCGCACAGCGCGATCGGCGGCTGCGCGAGGCGGCCGTCGGCGAAGCGGGTCGAGTCCCACGAGTCCTTCCAACCCTGGTTCTGCAACCCGCGGTCGGTCGTCCGCCGGTACTCGACGTACCCGTCGCCGTCGCGGTCGCCGTGGTGTTCGATCCACTCGATGGCGCGGTCCGCCGCCGGGATGAGGGCGTCCACCGCCTCGCGACTGTTGCCCCACCGGCGCAGCTCGCCGAGCAGCATCACGAACAACGGTGTGGCGTCGGCCGTGCCGTAGTACACCTTGCCGCCGCCGAGCGACAGCTCCGCGGTCTCGCCGAAGCGCATCTCGTGCAGGATCCGGCCCGGTTCCTCCTCGGTGATCGGGTTCACGTCGCGGCCCTGGAACCGGGCCAGCGTCTGGAGCGTGCCCAGCGCGAGATCGGGGTCGACGAGCATGGCCATCCACGACGTGAGAAGCGAGTCGCGTCCGAACAGCGTCATGAACCACGGCGCCCCGGCGGCGACGACCGCGCGCTCGGGGAACTCGGGGTCGAACAGCCGGAGCGCGGCGAGGTCCTCGGTCGAGCGGTTCAGCAACGCGCGGAACCCGGCGTGGTCCGTCGTGGTGATGGGGAGGTTGCGCCGCCACGCCTCGAGCCGCTCCACGGGCTTCGAGCGCTCGACGGGCCGGCCACACTGGTACCGCGGCGTGACCTCGTTCTGGTCGATCACCGGCGTGACCTGCACGCAGGTCGTCCACTCCCCCCGCGCCGGCACGATCACCTCGAACCGCGCGATCGTGTCACTGAACTCCGGTGTCTGCGAGAAGTCGACGTGCACGGAACGCCGGAACGCGCCGCGCCGGTAGTGGAACGTGAGCCGGTTCCCCGTACCGGACAGCCCCAACTCGCCGAGCTTCTGGATGCGCCCTTCCTTCACCTCGAACAGGTCGGCGAAGTCCGATCCGAGGGCCAGCTCGACCGAGCAGAACGCCGGCTCCTCCCCGAAGTTGTGCACCGTGATGTCTTCTCGCATCCCGCGGCCGACGTATCGCTGCCGGAACACCATGAGGTGCGAGTCGGCCCGGCCGGGGCGCGGATGGTCGCGCAACACGAACGAGCCGGAGAACGGGTCTGGGGTCGTCGCGGCGAGCGCTTCGGGCCATTGCCCGTTGACCCGCAGCTGCATCTCGGAGAGGAACCGCGTGTCGCGGAAGAACAGCCCGTGCGGGAGGTGCGCGAGCATGTCGCCGCTCTGCGCCGAGATGCAGAACGCCGACCCTTCGACCAGTGTCACCGGCCCGCCGTCACCGGACAGGGAGGCACTCGCACTCGTCGTCCACGGCTGAGGCATCACGAAAACGCTAGCCCGCCCGAAGCCGGGCCTGGATCATCGGGTGTCGTATCGTCTCGGCCCATGCGCATCGCCGAGATCGCACCCGTCTGGTTCGCCGTCCCGCCCACCGGCTACGGCGGGATCGAGCTCGTCGTCGCGCTCCTCGCCGACGGCCTCGTGGAGCACGGCCACGACGTCACCCTGTTCGCCAGCGGCGGCTCCCGGACGAAGGCAACGCTCGTCTCCCCGCTCGCCGAGCCCCCGGACCCGAGCCTGCTCGGGAGCGTCTGGTACGACGCATTCCACGCGACGGCCTCCTACCTCCACTCCGACGACTTCGACGTGATCCACGACCACTCGGGGATCATCGGCCCGGCGATCGGGGCCGTGCGCGGCCGGCCGCCGGTCGTGCACACGCTGCACGGACCCTGGACCGGCCAGGCTCGCGCCTACTACGAGCTGATCCACGAGCGGCTCCATCTCGTGGCGATCAGCGAAGCGCAGCGCGCCGACGGACCGGACCTGCGCTACGCGGCGACGGTCCACAACGGGATCGACCTCTCGTCGTACGGGTACCGCGCCGAGAAGGACGACTTCCTCGTCTACATCGGCCGAGCGAACCCCGACAAGGGTCCGGTCCGCGCCATCGAGATCGCGCGGCGCGCCGGCCGGCCCCTCAAGATGATCCTCAAGCGCAACGAGCCCCCCGAGCGCGAGTACTACACGTCGGTCGTCGAGCCCATGCTCGGGTCCGACGTCGAGGTCGTGGCGAACATCCCGCACGACACGAAGGTCGACCTGTTGGGCCGAGCCCGGGCGATGATCTTCCCGATCCAGTGGATGGAGCCCTTCGGGTTGGTGATGACCGAGGCGATGGCCTGTGGCACGCCGGTGGTCACCACCAACTGGGGAGCCGCCCCCGAGCTCGTCGACGACGGCGTCACGGGCTTCCGCCGCGACACCGACGACGAGCTGGTCGAGGCCCTCGCCCGGATCGACGACATCTCCCCCGAGGCCTGCCGGGACCGCGTCGAGCGCCTCTTCTCCGCCGAGGCGATGGTCCGCGGCTACGAACAGGTCTTCTCCGGCGTGCTCTCCGGCGTTCTCGGCCCCAACCCGCGTTCTTTCGATGGAATCCCCCAATAGTTCGGGGATTTCATCGAAAGAACGCCGGGGGGAGAGGCCGTGTCCGGGGTTTTCACTACGGCGGTAGTGGAATTAGGATTGGCCCCATGACCTCCGAAGCCCCCACTGCTTCCCCGACCGCTTCCCCGCCTGGTCCGCTCCTCGAGATCGACGACCTCCGGGTCGCGACCGCGTCCGACGGCACCGCGGCGCCGGTGGAGATCCTCCACGGGGTGTCGTTGCAGGTGGCGGCGGGCGAGGTGCACGCCCTCATGGGCCCCAACGGCTCCGGGAAGTCGACGCTGGCGGGCGCGCTGCTCGCCAACCCGGCGTACCGCGTGACCGGAGGCCGCATCCGCTACCGCGGCGACGACATCACCGCCACCTCCACGAGCGAACGCGCCGCCCGCGGCATCTTCCTCGGCTTCCAGCACCCCGAGGAGATCGGCGGCGTCAGCGTGCTGAACTTCCTCCGCCAGGCGATGTCCGCCCGCTCGGGCATCGACGACTTCTCGGTGCTCGAGGTCCGGGTGAAGCTCCTCGAGTGGACGGCCCGCCTCGGGATGGACTCGCGCTTCACCGAGCGGTACCTGAACGAGGGGTTCTCGGGCGGCGAGAAGAAGCGCAACGAGATCCTCCAGATGGCCCTGCTCGAACCGGACCTCGCCGTGCTCGACGAGACCGATTCGGGTCTCGACATCGACGCGCTGCGCGTCGTCGCCCGTGGCATCGAGGAGGTACGGGCCGACCGCCCCGCGCTCGGGATCCTGCTCATCACGCACTACCAGCGCATCCTCCAGGAGCTCACCCCCGACGTCGTGCACATCCTGCTCGACGGCCGCGTCGTCGCGACCGGCGGCCCGGAGCTCGCGACGCGCGTCGAGCAGGAGGGCTTCGAGGTGTTCCGCGCCGCGAGCGCAGGAGTCGCGTGATGGCTGCTCTCGACGTCGCCCGCGTCAAACGCGACTTCCCCATGCTCGAGCGGCGCGTGCACGACAAGCGCCTCGTGTACCTCGACTCCGCCGCGACCGCCCAGAAGCCCACGGCGGTGCTCGACGCCATGGACGACTACTACCGCCGGCGCAACGCGAACGTGCACCGCGGCGTGTACACGGTCGCCGAGGAGGCCACGGCAGCGTTCGAGGCGGCGCGGGGCAAGGTCGCCGCGTTCGTCCACGCGGCCGAAGGCGCGGAGATCGTCTTCACCCGCAACGCCACCGAGGCCGTCAACCTGGTTGCGTACACGTGGGCACGCGCCAACCTCCGGGAGGGCGATGCCGTCGTCCTGTCGCACCTCGAACACCACGCGAACATCGTCCCGTGGCAGATGCTCGCGGCCGAGCGCGGCGTCGAGCTGCGCTGGCTCCCGCTCACCGAGGACTACCGGCTCGACAGCGCGACCCTCCCCGCGCTGCTCGACGGCGCCCGGCTGCTCGCGATCTCCGCGATGTCGAACGTGCTCGGCACGATCAACGACGTGCGCCCGCTCGCCGACGCGGCGCATGCCGCCGGTGCGCTCGTCCTCGTGGACGCCTGCCAGTCCGTTCCCCACCTCGCCTGTGACGTGGGCGCCTGGGACGCCGACTTCGTGGCCTTCTCCGCCCACAAGATGCTCGGTCCGACCGGGATCGGCGCGCTGTGGGCCCGGCGCGACCTCCTCGAGGCCATGCCCCCGTTCCTCGGCGGCGGGGAGATGATCCGCGACGTCCGCCTCGACGGGTTCAGCACCAACGACGTGCCGTGGAAGTTCGAGGCCGGGACGCCCGCGATCGCGGAGGCCGTCGGATGGGGCGCCGCGGTGGACTACCTCTCGGCCGTCGGCATGGACGCGATCCGCGCCCACGAACGAACGCTTGCCGCGTACACGCTGGCGCTGCTCGACGAGCGGTTCGGCGACCGGCTCACGATCTACGGCCCGCGGGACCTCGACGCCCGCGGCGCCACGTTCTCGTTCCTCTTCGACGGCATCCACGCGCACGACGTCTCGCAGGTGGTCGACGAGGAAGCGGTGTGCGTGCGCGCCGGGCATCACTGCGCCAAGCCACTCATGCGTGTCCTCGGCGTGCCCGCCACCACCAGGGCGTCCTTCTACCTCTACAACGACGAGGCGGACGCCGACTGCCTCGCGGACGCGCTCGCACGCGCCGAGAAGTTCTTCGCCCTTTAGGATGGTTCGCTGATGCCCGGACTCGAAGACCTGTACCGCGAGATCATCCTCGACCACTACCGCTCCCCTCGCAACCGCGGCGAGCTGCCCGTGCCACCCGCCCACAAGGTGGAGGGCTTCAACCCCCTCTGCGGCGACGAGGTGGTGCTCTACCTCGAGGTCGACGGCGACACCGTCGCCGACGTGAAGATCAGCGGGCAGGGCTGCTCGATCAGCCAGGCGTCGTCGTCGATGATGAGCGCCGCGGTCAAGGGCAAGCCCGTCGAAGAGGTGCGCCGGCTCATCGCCGCGTTCAAGGCGCTGATGTCGATCCACGAGTCCCGCCTCGACGGCGACGGGTCCACCGAACCTCCGGCCGAATCCCTTGGGGCCGACGACGGTGCGGCCGGGCAGGCGGCGCTCGACGGCATCCGCCTGGGCGACCTCGAGGCGCTACAGGGCGTGGTGAAGTTCCCGGTGCGGATCAAGTGCGCGACCCTCGCCTGGAACACCCTCCAGCAGGCGCTCGACGAGTCGGGCGAGGCGGCGAGGGCCTGAAGCACCGCGCGTCACCGATTCCGGTGCCACCGCCGGTACCCTGGTGACCCGACCCGGAGGCCTCCCCTGAAGAAGCTCGTCACCTCGCGCTTGTTCCTCGGCATCACCATCGCGGTGCTCGCCGTGGGCGCGATCGTCGGTGCCGGTCTGTTACTGCGCGACTCGTCGACCACGAGTGCGTCGCCTCGCCGCGCTGCGGAGCCCGAAGGCGGGAACGCGGGCAGGAGCAACGGCGCGCGCCGCGGGAGGACCACGACCACGACCACGACCACCACGACCACGACCACCACGACGGCCCCGACCACCACGACCACGGTGCCCCCACCGGCGACCGTGCCGGCGCTGCCGGCGGGCGGGCTGCCCGAGGTCGGCACCGGCCTGCGGGTGGGCTCAGCGGGCCCCGTGGTCCAGGCCTACGAGCAGCGACTGGCCGATCTGCACTTCGACCCGGGCCCGGTCGACGGCCGGTTCGACGCCTCCACCCAGTTCGCGGTCCAGGGCCTCCAGAAGCTGGTCGGCGCCGACCGCACCGGCCGGATCGCGAACGGCGAACGGTTCGCCCTCACCTTCTTCCAGTGGCCCGTGGCCATGGTCGCCCAGAACCCCGAGCCCGACCGGGTCGAGATCGACGTGGCGCGCCAGGTCCTCGTGCTGTACCAGGCCTACCAGGTGCGGCTCGTCACGCCCGTCTCGACGGGCTCGGGTGTCCACTACTGCTACACGCCGAAGGGCCGGCCCGGGATCCGGGCGTGCGAGTACGCGCTCACGCCCTCGGGGAGGTTCACGTTCAAGTACTTCAAGAAGGGCTGGGACAAGTCGCCGCTCGGGCAGCTCTACAACCCGTACTACTTCAACGGCGGGATCGCGGTGCACGGGTACTCGTCGGTGCCCGTGAGGCCCGCGTCACACGGGTGCGTCCGGATCCCGATGTACGTCTCGGAGTACTTCCACGACCTCGTCGTCAAGGACGAGCCCGTCTACGTGTTCAACGGCGCCGACCACAAGAGCCCGGTCGAGACGACCCAGGTGGCCGTGCCCGACCCGACCGCGCCGCCGGTGGCGCCGCCGGCGCCACCGGATCCCGCGGCGATCACCGCACCGCCCGCACCTCCCACTGCCGCGCCACCCGCGACTCCGGCGCCCGCGCCACCCGCCCCGAGCGCGCCGCCGGCGCCACCCGCGCCTGCACCCGGCTGAGTCGCCCGGGCGATCGCCGAGCCGGTTCGGCCTGAGCGCCACGAGTTCGCGCTTGCATCCGGCGCGGGACGTGGTTATGATACGAACAGACGTTCGCTTCCCCGCGCGCTCGGTCACCGTTCGCTCGGGCGCCGAGCCGTCGATGCGGCCTTCGTGGCCGCCGCCCGGGGAGCAGAGGAAGTGCGGGACCTCGCGGACACGGTCGACGAGTTGGCGGCCGAGGATCTCGGCGCGCTCGACGCCGCCGAGCTGGGCCGGTCGCTGGCGGAGCTCCGGCACCAGATCGACAGCCTGGAGGCGGAATGGCACCGCCGGCTCGGCACCTTCGACCGCCGGGGGGCGTACCGCTCCGACGAACACAGGTCGGCGCAGTCCTGGTTGCGCAGCCGGTGCCACATGGCGCACTCGACGGCTCACGAGCACGTCCGAGTGGCGCGTGCGCTGCGAACCCACGCGCCGACCGCCGCCGCGTTCGCCGCGGGCGACATCGGCTACCGCCACGTCCAGGTCATCACGCGAGCGACGGCCGGTGTGGGGCGAGAAGCCGCCGAGCGCGGCGAGCAGATCCTCGTCGAGGCGGCGCGGTCCCTCGACCCCGGCCGGCTGCGGCGGGTCGCCCTGCACTGGCAACACGCGCTGGATCCCGACGTCGTCGCCGACGCCGCGGCCGCGCTCCACGCGCGACGGCGGGTGCATCTGTCGTCGACGTTGCACGGGGCGTGGCTGCTCGACGGGCTGCTCGACGCCGAGGGCGGTGCGATCGTGGCGACCGCGCTCGATGCCCTCATGCGACCGCTACCCGGCGACACGCGCACCGCGCCGCAACGGCGTGCCGACGCACTCGTCGAACTGGCGCGGCGGCAGCTCGACGGTGGAGGGCTGCCCGCGCGCGGGGGCGAACGACCGCACGTACTGGTGACTCTGGACCTCCAGACCCTGGTGCGGCGGGCCGGGTCGGTCGCGGCCGAGCTGGCGTGGGGTGAGCCGATCGACGCCGAGACGGCGCGGCGGCTGGCGTGCGACGCCGGTGTCAGCCGGATCATCACCAACGGTTCGAGCCGGCCGCTGGACGTCGGCCGGCGCACGCCCACCGTTCCCCCCTCGATCCGGCGGGCCTTGATCACGCGCGACGGCGGGTGCACCCACCCGGGTTGCGACCGGCCACCGGAGTGGACCGACGCGCACCACCGCGTGCACTGGGCCGACGGCGGGCCGACCTCGCTCGAGAACCTGGTCCTGCTCTGCCGTACGCATCACCGCCTCGTACACGAACAGGAGCGAGGCGGTTGCGAGTCCGTCGCGCACGCCGGCGAAGCCGAGCCCGTGGCCCCAGCCGAACAGCCCGCGTCCGACGGCGGGGTCGGGCACCCGGAGCACCCGGAGCGCCCGCCGCCCGGATGCTGACCCGGGCGGGGTGTCAGAACCCGGGGTTCGCGAACGGATCCTCGGCTGCGGGTCGCTCGACGACCACGGGCTCCACGCCCAGCCGCGCGGCGAGACCCTCGTACCCGGTGCGCTCGAGCTCGGCCGCGAGCTCGGGCCCACCGCTCGCGACGACGCGCCCCGCCAGCAGGATGTGCACGCGGTCGGGGCGGAGCTCGGTGAGCAAGCGCGCGTAGTGGGTGATCGCGAGAATGCCGAGGCCGTCCTCCGAGGTCATGGTCTCGATGCGGCGCGAGACGTCGCGGAGCGCGTCGACGTCGAGACCGGAGTCGATCTCGTCGAGGATGGCGAACTTCGGCCGGAGCACGGCGAGTTGCAGGGTCTCCACCCGCTTCTTCTCGCCCCCCGAGAACTCCACGTTGACGCCACGCTCGAGGAACTCGTCGCGCACGTCGAGTCGCGCGGCTTCGGACGCGAGCCGCTCGGAGAGGTCGTCGTGCACATCGCCACGACCGTCGAGCGCGGCCGCGAGGAAGTCGTCGAGCTTCACGCCCGGGACCTCGACCGGGTACTGGAGGGCGAGGAACAGCCCGCGCGCGGCGCGCTCCCACGTCGGCAGACCCAGCAGCTCTTCGCCGTCGAGCCGCACCGACCCCTCGAGCACCTCGTAGTCGGCGCGTCCCATGAGCGTGTGCGACAGGGTGGACTTGCCCGAGCCGTTCGGTCCCATGAGTGCGTGGACCTCGCCGGACCGGAGCTCGAGATCGACGCCGCGCAGGATCTCGACACCTTCGACCGCGACCCGCAGACCCCGGATCGACAGCTCGCTCACGCTTGCCGCTCCTGGCACCTACGGCGCCGGGCCGCTGGGCCACGCTCGCTGCTCGGCGGGGTACCCGCCACGCGACGCTCGCTCACGGGAGCGTCACCACCACGTCGCCGTCCCGGACGGAGACCTCGTACACGGGTACCGGCTTCGTGGCCGGCAGCGTGAGCGCCTCCCCGGTCTCGAGCGAGAACGTCGAACCGTGCTTCGGGCACTCGATGGTGCACTCGTCGGGCCACACCTCGCCCTCCGAGAGCGAGTAGTCGGCGTGCGTGCACCGGTCGCCGATCGCGTGGAACGACCCGCCGACGTTGACGACCGCCAAGCGGTGCCCGTCGACGTCGAAGCGTCGCGCCGTCCCGTCGGGGACGTCGTCGACCGCGCACAGCACGTGGGTTCCGCTCACGGTCTCCGCTCCTGGCGCCTACGGCGCCGGGCCGCCGGGCCACGCTCACTGCTCGGCGGGACACCCGCCTCCCGACGCTCGCTCATGGTCTCCGCTCCTGGCGCCTACGGCGCCGGGCCGCTGGGCCACGCTCACTGCTCGGCGGGATACCCGCCTCCCGACGCTCGCTCACGGTCTGCTCCCGCGGCCCACGCCGTGACCGATCGCGCCGCCCCGGTGCTCGATCTTCTCGAGCACCGTCCGCCGCAACGGCGCGACGAGCGACGGCACGGGGAGCTGTTCGAACACGTCGTCGAAGAAGCCCAGGACGATGAGACGCTCCGCGACCTCGGGGCGCACGCCCCGGCTCTCGAGGTAGTAGCGCTGCTCCTCGTCGATCGGGCCGACCGTGCTGGCGTGCGAGCACTGCACGTCGTTGGCCTCGATCTCGAGGTTCGGGATGGACTCCGCCCCGGCGCCCTCGGTGAGGACGAGATTGCGGTTCGTCTGGTAGGCGCGCGCGCCACGTGCCTCCGGTCGGAGGTGGATGAGACCCGAGTAGACCGAGTGCGACGTGTCCTCGACGGCACCCTTGAAGAGGAGCTCGCTGCGGGTCTTCGGCGCGGCGTGGTCCTGGAGCGTGCGGAAGTCCAACATCTGGGCGCCGTCGCCGTAGTACACCGCGAGCAGCTCGCTGTCCGCGCCGGTGCCCTCGAGACGCGCCTCGCTGCGCAAGCGCGCGTAGTCGCCACCGAGCGCCACCGCCGACGAGCGAAGGTGCGCGTCACGGCCGAGGTGCGCGCGCTGCAACGCGATCTGCCAGGTCCCGGGGCCGTGCTCCTGCACCGAGAGGTAGCGAACCCGGCCCGCGTCGCCGACCAGCACCTCGACCACGGCGTCGACGAGGTGACCCCGGCCGAGCGAGCTCGACCGCTCGACGACCGTGAGCTCGGAATCCTCCTCCGCGACGACGAGCGTGTGCGGGAAGACGGCGAGGCCGTCGCCGTCGCTCCAGTGCAGGACGACGATCGGGCGGTCGACCACCACACCCGCCGGGACCTGCACGAACGCGCCACCCGCGAGGAACGCGTCGTGCAGCATCACGAACGGGTCCTGCGAGGCACTCGAGGTCGTTCCGAGATGGGGGGCGACCTCCGATTCCTCGCACTCGGCGAGGCCGCAGACCCGCACGCCTTTCGACTCGAGCGCGGCGTCGAGCTCCCGGTGCACCACGCGGCCGTCGTGGACGACGACGAGACCGGCCCGCTCCCCCGCCTCCGCGGCCATCGGGCCGCCACCGGCACCACGGAGCACGCTGGGGTCGCCGAGATGCTCGGGCGGAACCGGCCGGTACGCGCCGAGGTCGAACTCGTCGATCCGGCTGTAGCGC
This sequence comes from Acidimicrobiia bacterium, assembly GCA_046331155.1. Classification (GTDB taxonomy): domain Bacteria; phylum Actinomycetota; class Acidimicrobiia; order IMCC26256; family CAWATG01; genus JAXLRK01. Next base: position 898,002 of record JAXLRK010000001.1, on the reverse strand, counting down.
CAGATCTCCTCGCGCTCGGTGGGCCACGCGATGGAGGCGAGCTGCTCCGTCGAGGCCAGGCGTCGCGCGCGCAACCATTCGGGGCCCGGGATCGCTCGCGCCGCGTCGCTGGTGAAGCTGGCCGTCATCGATCGGGTGCGGCGGTCAGCCGACCGCGCCTTCCATGTTGAGCTCGACGAGCCGCGAGAGCTCGACGGCGTACTCCATCGGCAGCGTCTTGGTGATCGGCTCGATGAACCCGTTGACGATCATCGCGGTCGCCTGCTGTTCGGAGAGGCCGCGGCTCATGAGGTAGAAGATCTGGTCGTCGCCGACCTTCGACACCGTGGCCTCGTGGCCGATGCGAGCGTCCTTCTCCTCGACCTCCATGTACGGGTAGGTGTCGGACCGGCTGTCCTCGTCGAGGATGAGCGCGTCGCAGCGGACATGGCTCTTGACGCCGGTGGCGCCCTCCTCCACCCGGACGAGACCCCGGTAGGTCGTGCGGCCCCCGTCCTTGGAGATCGACTTCGAGTCGATGATCGACGTGGTCTCGGGCGCGGCGTGCGTCATCTTGGCCCCGGCGTCCTGGTGCTGGCCGGGGCCGGCGTACGCGACGGAGAGCACCTCGCCGTGCGCTTTCGGGCCGGTCATCACGACCGCGGGGTACTTCATCGTGAGCTTGGAACCGAGGTTGCCGTCGATCCACTCGACCGTCGCCTCGGCCTCCGCTCGCGCCCGCTTCGTGACCAGGTTGTAGACGTTGGGCGACCAGTTCTGGATCGTCGTGTACCGGATGCGCGCGCCGGGTTTGGCGATGAGCTCCACCACCGCGGAGTGAAGCGAGTCCGAGCTGTAGACGGGGGCGGAACACCCTTCGATGTAGTGCACCGACGAACCCTCGTCGGCGATGATCAGCGTCCGTTCGAACTGACCCGCATTCTCGGCGTTGATCCGGAAGTACGCCTGCAGCGGCATCTCGACGTGCACCCCCGGTGGCACGTAAACGAACGAGCCGCCACTCCACACGGCGCTGTTGAGCGCGGCGAACTTGTTGTCGCCCGGCGGGATGACGGTGCCGAAGTGCTGACGCACGATGTCGGGGTAGTCGCGCAGTGCGCTGTCCATGTCGGTGAACAGCACCCCCTGCTTGGCGAGGTCCTCCCGGTTCTTGTGGTAGACGACTTCGGAGTTGTGCACCACGAAGCCCTCGGCGACGAAGTTGTGGTGGCCGGCTACCTCGATGTCGTACACGGGCTCGACGCCCACGGCTTCGATGCGATCCACCCGCAGGAAACCGAGCATCTCGCTCGTGTGGGCGCGGAAGGTCGTCCCCTTCGCACTGCGGTAGGTGTGCCGGTAGCGCCGCCGGCCGAGACGGCTGCGGCGCCGCGGTGAACGGCACGGAATCCGATCGAACCGCCCGCTGAATCGGAGGTGATACGCCGTCGAGGTCGAGGACGCGTCGAACGGGTCGGTCTGCACGACCTCGATCACGGAGCTGGTCGAGATGCCGCAGAGCGCGGCCAGCTCCTTGGTGTCGGCGAGCAGCTGCTCGTTTGCGCTGCACAACATCATGTCCTTGGACTTCGGATGATCACGGACGTAGCCGTCGGCGTCGACGTATCCGGCGAGGAAGGCAAGCCGTTGCGCCCGGTCGAGAGCGAACACCCAGGAAGGGATGCGCTTCGTCAGAGAAGTTCCGGCCAGGCCGTTGATCTCCAGGTACTCGGCGAGCGGCGCGGTGCGTCGCGCCGTGAGCCGGTAGCCGTCCTTCGAGAGGACGAAGTCCAATCCGAACAGGTGGCGTGAGACCCTGATGATCTCGTCGACCAACTCGCGGTCCGTCCGGTCGACCGCGATCTGCACCGTCGTGTGGCCGCCGGAGTGCTTCAGATAGCCGTCGCCGATGAAGAGGCCGGCCCACCAGCAGAGGTCGACCGAGCTTTCCTGCGGCAGCGACCAGTCGTCGTCGCGCTCGGGGACGTAGAGGATCTCGGTACCGCCGAACTCCGGCGTGTCGGTCGCGATCGCGACGTAGTCGCCGACCTGCAACTCGTGCGCCGGGAGCCAACGCGCGCGGTACCGGCGTCGTTGCCGGCCGGGCCGGCGCTCGTCGCGCAGGACGAGGAACGGGTGGTCGACCGATGCTCCGATCGTGAGGTTGCGTGCGGTGATCTCGAGCACCTCCTTGTCGCCGGAGCTGCCCGACGCCACGACCGGCGCCCGCACGATCGCACGCGTCGACTCGTCGAGCGCGAACACCTCCTCGCCCGGCACGATCTCCTTGATCGGGCGCATCCCGTCGGTCGTCCACACCCGCGCGTCGCCGCGGAGGCACTCGAATTGTGCGGTCACGCCGGCGAGGTACTTGCGCTCGGCCTCGGGGATGCCGAGGCGCTCGTAGGTCTTGCGCATGTCCTCGGGGAGCATGTCCCACTCGGACACCTGCCCCTCGGTCGGTTTGAGGTAGTAGTAGATGTCGTCGAAGTCGATGTCGGGCATGTTGCGGGCGAACCAGGGCAGCATCGGCTTGCGCTCGAACCGCTTCAGGGCGTTGAGCCGGAACTTCGTCATCCACTCCGGCTCGCTCTTGTGGTGCGAGACGTCACGGACGATCGTCTCGTTCAGGCCCTTCTTCGGGATGTAGACGTAGTCCTCGGTGCTGTCCGACCAGCCCAGCTTGTACTTGCCGAGGTCGATGCCTTCGATCGCCATGGAACGCTCCCGCGGGCCCGGGAGCGGGGTACTCCCGGAATTTCCACTACGGCGATAGTAACAATCCCCGGCCCGTCCGGGCAACGGCCCGAAGCGACCCTCAGGGACGGCTGCGAGCGAGCGCCTGTTGGGACGGCGCCTTGGTGGTCGACGAGGCGGTCGACGAGGTGGCTGCCGCCGAGGTGGTCGACGGCGAGGTCGAGGAGGTGGTCGAGGAGGAGGTCGAGGAGTGGGACGTGGCGCCGGCCGGCCCGGCGGCCGCGGTCGTCGCCGTGCCCACCGGCGTGGCGTTGATCGCGGCCTCGAGCTGCGCGACCAACGAGTTGATCTTGTCCGTGGCCTGCTTGTAGGCGCCGAGGTCGAACCGGTCCTGTGCGGCCTTCTGGTCGGCCTGGGCCTGGGCGATCTGATCGAGCAGCGACGAGATGCTCGCGGTACCCGTAGTGGGCGTGGTCGGCGTCGTCGGCGTCGTGGGCGTGGTCGGAGTCGTCGGCGTGGTCGGTGTGGTCGTCTCGGCGGGGAGGAGGTCCAGCTTCACCAGCGCCTCGTGGAGCGAGCTCGCCAGGGTCGAGCGCGTGTCGAAGGACACGGCCACGAAGTTGAGGAACGGCAGATCGTTGGAGCCGCGACCGCGCACGTAGATCGGGCGCGCGAACAACAGCGAGTTGTCGATCGGGACCACTTGCATCTGGCCCTGGATGATCGTCGAGCCCTGCTGGTTGAGCTGGGTGAACACGGTGGAGATCTTCGAGTCCTTCAGCTGCTGGGCGTTGATCAGCGACGGGCTCGGCACCGGCCGCTCCGACGGGGTCACGTACACGTTGAGCTCGCCGTACTTCGACGGGTCGGCGCCGGCCGTCATGAGCGCGCTGAGCTGGGCGTCCTTGCCGGTGGGACTGAACGACCGCTGGATGAGGAACTGCTGGTCCCGCCTCGGGTCGTTCGGCAAGGCCATCGCCGCGTACATCGGTGCCATCGCGTTCGTGCTCGAGGCGACCGACTGCGTCCGGTTCGTCCCTCCACTCGCCTGCACGTTGCGGAGCTGGTCCTGGCTCAGGGCACCCGTGAGGGGATCGGCGGCGGAATCCCACCGCTCAGAGCCGTCGTAGAACGTGCGGGGCGAGGTGACGTGGTACTTCGCGTAGACGTCGGTCTGGACGCGGAAGAGATCCTCCGGATACCGCAGGTGGGCGCGGACCGCGGCAGGCATCTTCGAACCGTCGGTGAACAGGTTCGGGAACGCCTTGCGGTAGGCGCGGATGATCGGGTCCTTGGCGTCGACCACGTAGAAGGTGACGGTCCCGTCGTAGCTGTCGACGGTGATCTTCACCGAGTTTCGCGCGTAGTTGCTGGGCCCGATCCCGCCGGCACCGTCGGCGGACTGTGCGTAGGGGTAGTCGTTCGTCGTCGTGTACGCGTCCATGATCCAGACGATCCGGCCGTGGACGACCACCGAGTACGGATCGCCGTCGAAGGAGAGGAACGGCGCCAACTTGCGGACGCGGGCGCCGATGTCGCGGTACATGATCAGGCGCGAGCTCGACTTGATCTGGCCCGAGATCAACGCGTTGACGTCGGCGAAGCGCAATGCCATGGCGGCACGCGTGACGAAGCTCGACATCGTCACGCCGTCCTTGCCGTGATACGCCTGCGGTTTGACAGCCGGTGGTGCGTACGTCGTCTGATCGGTCTTGACCACGACGTAGCCGCCGAGCTTCTCCCCGAAGTACACGTTGGGCTGCGAGAGGTCCACCCGTCCCTTCGGGGGGATGTTGGAGAGGAAGTAGTTCGGGGTGCCGTCGCCGACGGATCCGGTGTCGTTCGCCTGCGAGACGACGGCCCCGTAGCCGTTCGTGTAGACGAGGTGCCGGTTCGTCCAGCTGTCGTTGCCCGACGGCGGTCCCGCGAGCTCACGCGTCGCGGCGATGACGGGCGTCAACTTGTCGTCGATCGTGTACCGGTCGGCGTCGGCGTCGACGAACGAGTACGCGGGGAAGAACTCCTGGCGGGTGAACTGCTCCTGCGCCGTGATGGGATCCCACACGCGCACGTTGCCGATCGTGCCGGCCGCCCGACCGATCTGCTCGGCCGAGAGCGTCTTCGAGTAATCGAAGGACGTGCTCTTGATGCGATCGAGACCGAAGGCCTGCCGCGTCGCGTTGATGTTCCGCGCGATGTAGGTCTTCTCCTTCGCGTATTCGTTGGGTTCGACGCGGAACTTCTGGACGTAGGCCGGGTACGCGGTGCCGAGTGCCAGCGAGACGAAGCCCCAGAGGACCACCGAGATCACGGGGAGGACCCACCCGCGCCGCCAGATGTTCCACACGAACAGTCCCGCGGCGACGATCGCGATGACCGACAGCATGCGCAACGCCGGGAGCTGCGCCTTGACGTCGGTGTACGTCGCGCCCTTCACGAAGCCGCGCGTCGAGAAGTTCAGGCTGTAGCGGGCGTAGTAGTAGCTCGCCGACTTCGCGAGCGCCATCAACGCCAGCAGCACCGACAGGTGGGCCTTCACCTGGGGCGTGACCCGCTGGTACGGAGCCTGGAGCCGGATGCCGCCGTTCAGGTAGTGCGCGACGGCGGTGACGAGCAGGACGAGCAGCAACCAGAAGAACGCCCAGTCGACGATGAACTTCAGGAACGGGAGCTCGAACACGTAGAACCCGACGTCCTTGTGGAACTGCGGGTCCTCGATCCCGAAGCTGACGGAGTTGCGGAACAGGACCCATTGCTGCCAGTGCGAGGCCAGGCCGGCTCCGGCGATCACGCCGAGGAAGAGCGCCACCCCGACCTGGATCCGACGCGCGAACGGCGCCACCAGCTGCTGGTACCGCTCGAGCATCTCGTCCTCGGGGCCCATCGTCCCGACACCCGGCGCGAGGCGCTCGGCGATGACGAGGTTCGCCAGCACGAGCGCGAAGAACACCAGCCCGAAGACGACGGAGGGCACGAGGCGCGCGCCGAGCAACCCCCGCCACGTGGAGGCATGCCCGACGGAGTCGAACCAGAGGTAGTCCGTGTAGAAGTTGGCCAGCCCGCGGAGGCTGAGCACGAGCACGACGAGCAGCACCGCGAGCACGATCAGCCAGCGGCGCCCCCGCGACATGGGCCGGCGTTGGATCGTGGGCATGCGCATCGCCGACGCAGGCTACTGGCCGGTCGGGGCGCGAACGGAGTCGCCCCGATCGGCTCCCGTCACACGGAGGCGGTGGACGCGGGTGCCCCGACGACCGTGACCATGCAGCGGCAGCCGGGATGAGCAGGCGGCATGCGCTGGCCGGTCGGGAACGGTTTGCCGCTGGTGGTGGGCTCCAGCGTGTTGTCGTCGCAGTCGGGGCAGCAGCCGCCCGCGACCGTCACCCATTCGAGCACCGCGCCCTCCGGCGCGGCGTCGACGACACCCCGCGAGTACGCGGCGGACACCAGGTCGCCGATCGCGTCCTGCAGCTCCTGCGACTTCCACTCCCGGTACCGCGCGCCGATTCGCTGCGCGAGCTCGCCTTCGTCGAGCTCGGGCTCGTCTTCCTCGTCGGCGGCCGTGACGGTCGAGTCGATCGTCGCGGCGATTCGCTCGCGCAGCGGCTCCACGAACTGGGCCGCAAGCTCACGGGCGAGCTCGAGCGGCGGATCCACGGCGCCCCCCGAACCCGCCGAGTGCGCCGCGTCGATCGCGAGGGCCATACGGCCGGCCCAGGAGTCGACGTGGGCGTCGAGCGAGGGCAGCACCTTGCCTGCCGTGGGCCGACCCCTCACCTTGCGTATCGCGTCGAGCAGCTCGTTCTGTTCGTCTTGGAGCATGCGTTTCGCCAGCTTAAGGAGATCGCGCTCGATCGGCGAGACCGCGGTGTCGCGCCGGGTGATCGCGGCGGCGGTGGCATCCGGAGGCGGCTCACCCCCGAGGCCCGCGTCCGGCGAGGGCTCAGGCTCCGCCTCGGCGTCGACGGCTTCGGCGACCGGGGACCCGGCGCCTCCCGGCTCCTCCGCCTCGACCTCGGCGACCTCGAATCCCGAAACCGGCGTCGGTTCGCCGGCGAGCGCCTCGGCCGCGGCTTCCGCGGCCTCGGCCCGAGCGGCGCGGATCTTGGCGAACAGGGCATTGACGTCGCGCGTCGACGGCGCGGCGGATTCCCCGGCTTCCGGTTCCCCGGCTTCGGAGAGCCCGGCATCGGAGAGGTCCGGTCCCTCCGCGAGCGCGGGTTCGGCCACGACGACGGCAGGCTCGAGCGCGGGTTCACCCGGCGCGGGTTCGGCGGGCACGGGTTCGGCCTCGGGGAGCGCGGTGAGATCGACGGCGGCGGCGACCGGCTCGGCCGCGGGTTCGACCACCGGCTCGGGTGCCGGCCGGGTGGCGTCGGCCCGGGCGGGCAGCTGCTCCCCTTCGCCGGGTTCGGGCACCTCGGCGGGCACCGGCAACGGCGGGCCCGCGGGAACCTCGACCTTCGCGAGCGCCTCCGTCGCCTCGGTCAACGTGTCCTTGACCACGCGATAGGCGCCGAGCAACCGTTCGCGACCCTGGCGCAACTCGTCGATCTGATGTACCAGCGAGGCCCGGCGGCGGGCGAGGTCGGCCAGGATGCGTTCGCGCACCGCTCGCGCCTCGGCAACCATCTCCCGCCCCTCGGCTCGGGCGGCCTCGATCTCGGCTTCGGCCTGGCTCGTCGCGCGATCCCGTTCCGCGGCCACCAGCGCCTCGGCCGTGCTGCGGAGCTCGGAGGCGTGGTGTTCGGCTGCGCGCACGGTTTCGGCGGCACGCTCCTCGCCGGCCGTCACCCGCGCCGCGTGCAGCTCCTCGGCTTCCTGCGTGAGGCGTTGCGCCTCGCCCTCCGACTGCTCGACGAGGAGGTCGGCCCGGCTCTGGGCCTTGGCCCGAATCTCCTCGGCGGCGCCCTGGGCCGAGCGCAGCACCCGCGCGGTCTCCTCGCCGAGCGAATCGAGGAGCTGCTGCTCCGTCGGCGCCGGCGGATTGCGCAGCTCCCCCTCGAGCCCGGCGACCCGGTCCTCGAGCTCCCGTTCGCGGTCACGGAAGTAGGCGAGCTCGTCGGCCACCCGGCGCAGGAAGCTCCGGACCTCGGTCTCGGAGACCCCACGGAAGGCGGACGCGAAGCCGCGCGTCGCGACCTCCTCGGGTGACAGCTGGTTGGCCGGGGTCACCCGACGAGGAATCTCACCATCCGCCATCCTGCGCCTCCGGTCCCCCTGTCGTCGACGCTGTCGTCGCTCCCGTCGAGGCTGTCGTCGAAACCGTCGTCGACCAGGCCGTCTCGCACCACTCGCCCGTCCGCCGGCGCGCGCCGCTCCACGCCTCGGCGCGACCCCCATCGTACGGGGAACAGCCGGTGCCGCGCCGCATGGCTCGATCAGGCGGCGGGGCGGAGCTCGGCGGCAGGTGGGATCCGGGCCCCGCCCGCCGCGTGCAATGCCGCCAGGGCCTCGTCGAGGTTCCGTACGCCCACGACCTTCATCGAGGTGCCCGCGTGGCGCTTCGCCTCCCGCAGCTCCGAACGTGGGACGAGCATGAGCGTCGCGCCGGCCCGCCGCGCCGTCACCGCCTTCTGCTTGACCCCGCCCACCTCGCCGACCGACCCGTCGGGCTCGATCGTGCCCGTGGTCGCCACCCGACGGCCCCCCGTGAGGTCGGCCTTCGTCAGCTCCTGGAGGACGGTGAGCGTGAAGGCCAGGCCCGCCGACGGTCCGCTCACCGGGCCCGGGTCGATGCGCACGTCGACGGGGAAGTCGTACCGCAGGTTGCGGGTGAGCACCGCGATCCCGAGGAACGCCTGGTGTTCCTGATTCTGGCCCGACGTCAGCGTGACGGTGCGCGGCTCGCCGGCGCGCTCGAACGTGACGGACACCGGCTCACCGGGCCGGTGCCGGCGAACGATCGGGCCCAGCTCGTCGGCCACGTGCACGGCCTGTCCGTCCGCGGAGGTGACCACGTCGCCCGGGCGGAGCACGCCGTCGGCTGCCGATCCCTTCGAGACCTGCACGATCGTGGCGCCGTCGCCGCGTACCGGCACCTCGTAGCCCAGCCGCCGCAAGGCAACGGCCTTCGCGGTGATCTCGGACTCGTCCATCAGCTGCTGGTTCAGCCGGTTGTCGTCGCGCTGACTGCCGTGGCCCAGGATCTCCTCCCTGTCGACGATCTCGGAGTCGGGATCGAGCAACGCCGTGAGGTACCGGTAGACGTTCGGGTCGCGGTTCGACACCGACACGGTCAGGAACAGCAACGAGCCGGGGTGCGAGTACGTCTTCGTCCCGCGCACCTCGACCACGTCCGACACGGGAGTCGCCTGGCCGGGGGCGATGATCCGATACGGCAGGCGGACGAACGCCGCCGCGATCGCCGCGACGCAGACGATCGCCGACACCACCGCGACGACGATCGCCCAGGGCCGGCGACGGCGTCGCCCCTGCGTCGTCGCTTCGGGGGCATCGGGCTCACCACCGGGCGCCGGGCCGACGGCCTGACCTTCGGCCCGGGAGCCGGCCCGGGAGCCGGCCTGCTCGTCAGGTTGTTCCGCGGGTTGGTCGTCGCCCTCGAGCGACATCAGGCCTCCTGCGATCGGGTGCACCAGCGTGCCACGCCACCGGCACCCTCCGGACGCGCCACCGATCCTCGCCGCTCGGGCTCACCTCGGGCCGGTACCGGCCGATAGGAGGGCGTGGCTCTCCTCGACGCGCCCCGATCCGACGCCGGACCCGCCGGCCGTCCCGTCGCCCCATCGGTCGCCACCACGCCGGAGCGGGCCCGCCAGGTCGTCGTGATCCCCGAACGCACGACCGGCGAGATCGTCACCCATCTCGCGGTACTCGTGATCGTGATCGCCGTCACGCTCGCCGTCGGGACCGCGACGGCGATCTCGTGGATCGCGACGTCGGCGGCGTCCGGCCGGTAGGCCTCAACGTCCGGGCGCCGGGGGCGACACCAACTCCGCGTGCACCACGTACCGACGGCTCGCGCTCCCGGGCGGGTGACAGGCGAACAGGGTCAGGGTGCGGCCCGGACGCTGGTCGACGATCCGGGTCTCCGCCGGGGCCACGATCTCGCTGCCCGTGACTCGATAGGTGTACGCCCCGGCCCGGTCCATCCGGAAGGTGACGAGGTCCCCCGGCGCCAACTCGTCGAGGCGGCGGAACGGATGGCTGTGCGTGACCCGGTGCCCCGCGAACACGACGTTGCCCCACCCTCCGGGCAACGGCGTGCCCGGCCAGTGTCCCGGCCCCTGGTCGATCACGGTCAGCCAGATCCCTTCGTAGACCGGATGGACGAGCCCGATCTTCGGGATGTCGATCTCGCCCAGTCGCACCACGGGCACCTTCGCGTGCGGGTCCTCCGGCGGGTCGCTCGGCTGCGACAGGGGCAGCGTGGTGGTCGTGGTGGCGGCCGTGGTCGTGACGTCCGGGACCGTCGATCCCGGCGCCACCGGGCCCGTCGGGGCGGCGGCGCGCACCGAGACCGTGGGATCGTCGCGATGGGCACGGGCGTCGTTCGGGTCCGTGGCCGCGGCGACGACCAGCGCCACGGCCAGCGCGACCGCGGCGGTGATCGATACCGGAACCGCCCATCGGCGGGCACTCCGGTGCTGACGGCTGGAGGTACGGGGCATCCTGCTCGCCTGGACGGGGGACGGTGCGGGGGTCGGGTCGGGCCGGGCCGGGCCGGGCCGGGCCGGGCCGACGGTACGGTCGGGTCAACGGTACGGTCGGGTCAACTGTACGGTCGGGTCAACTGTAGGGTTGGCCGGCTATGGGGTTCGGTCAGTGAGCCGCCCGTTCGGCCCCGCCCACGACCCGGCCGTGCCGGCCGGCGGTGCGCACGACCGGAGCGACCCGGCCGGCGAACCGGACTCCGTCGCCCGCGCGGTCGCGACCGTGTCGCTCGGGCACCGGCCCGGCCGGGCCCGCGCCGAGGCGGCGCACCTCGAAGCGCTCGCCACCGGCGACTCCGACGTTCGCGTCAGGGTCGCGGCGCTCGGCGCGTTGGCCCGCACCGGTGGCCGGGTCCGGCTGCGACGGGCCTGGGAGCACGCGGCGCGCGATCCGGCGGCCCCGGTGCGACGCCGGGCCGCCGAGCTCGCGGTAGTTCGACCGGAGGCCGTCCGCTGGCCCACGGTGGTCGCGCTCGTCGACGACGCGGCGGCGACGGTGGTCGAGGCCGCGGCCTGGGCCCTGGGCGAGCAACGAGTCCGAGCCGTCCGGGCCGGGGCCGTCGCCGCCCTCGCCGGGGCCACGCGCCACGCGGACCCGCTGGTCCGGGAGGCCGCGGTCGCCGCGCTCGGCGCGCTCGGTCACCGCGACGGGCTCGCGGCGGTCCTCGACGCGTGCAACGACGTGCCGGCCGTCCGGCGGCGGGCCGTCCTCGCGCTCGCCCCGTTCGACGGCCCCGCGGTGGAGCGCGCCCTGCACCGGGCGCGTGCCGATCGGGACTCGCTGGTCCGGCAGGCCGCCGAGGATCTCACCCACCCGTGACGTCGCTCAGGTGCGCGGGCTGCCCATGAACATGTCCTTCAGCGTGTCGAAGGACTCGAGGCACCGTCCGGCACCGAGCACCACGCACTCGAGCGGCGCCTCCACGAGGTGCACCGGCAGGTCCGTCTCCCGGGCGATCCGCTCGTCGAGGCCGCGCAGCATCGCGCCGCCGCCGACCAGGTGGATGCCCTGCGAGATCAGGTCCTGCGCCAGCTCCGGGGGCGTCTGCGCCAGCGCGGCGACCACCGCCTCGGTGACGGCCCGCACCTGCTCCTCGATCGCGTCGCGGACCTCCTCGGGCGCGAGGATCACCGTCTTGGGCAGCCCGGTCATCAGATCGCGGCCGCGGACCTCGGCCTTGAACTGGTCCTCGCTGGTCGGGAAGGCGGAGCCGATGGCGAGCTTGATCTCCTCGGCGGTCCGCTCGCCGACGGCGATCCCGTACTCGCGGCGGACGTACGCCTGGATCGCGGCGTCGAGGTCGAACGACCCGACGCGCACCGCCTCGAGCGCGACGACGCCGCCGAGCGAGATCACCGCGACTTCGGTCGTCCCGCCGCCGACGTCGACCACCATGTTGCCGAGGGGTTCGTGGATCGGCAGGCCGGCGCCGATCGCCGCGGCCATGGGCTGCTCGATCAGGTACGTCGCGGCCGCGCCGGCCCGGCGGGCGGCCTCGAGGACGGCCCGCTGCTCGACGTGCGTGATGGCCGAGGGCACGCAGATCAGCACCCGGGCCCGGTAGAGCCGGGACACCCCGGCCCGCTGGAACAGGAGCCGGATCATCCGTTGGGTGATCTCGAAGTCGGTGATGGCCCCACCCCGGAGGGGACGCACCGCCACGATGTAACCGGGCGTCCGGCCGATCATCTGCCACGCCTCGTGGCCCATGGCCAGCACGTCCTGGGTCCGGCTGTTCAACGCGATCACGGTCGGCTCGTTGAGGATTATCCCCTGACCGCGCGAGTAGACGAGCGTGTTGGCGGTGCCGAGGTCGATCGCGAGGTCGCGGGCCAGTGTTCTACGCCCCCGTCCGGTCGGCGCGTGGCCGGGCCGTGCGCCGAGGGGTCTTCCGGTGCTCCGGCGCGATGGCCTGGAGTCCCTTCTCGAACTCGCCGATGCTGTGCTCCATGCCGGTCGGCCGGCGATGTCGCGCGACGACGACGAGCACGCCGACGACGCTGATCACGATGGCCGCGACCAGGAACTCCACCGGGTCACGCCCCCACGGGGCGGATCGGCCGGCCGGCCGCCACCCAGCTCGAGGCGTCACCCCGGTGCTCGAGCTTCCAGATCGGCACCGTCTCCTTCAGCGTGTCGATCGCGAACCGGGCCGCGTCGAAACTCTCACCACGGTGCGCAGAGGAGACCACGACGACGACCGACGGCTCCGAGCGCGCCACCCGCCCGACGCGGTGCCACAGCACCACCCGGTCGACCTCGGGATACCGCGCCCGCACCTCGCCCACCAGCTCGCGCAGCACGCGCGACGCCTGCTCCTCGTACGCCTCGTAGGTGATCGCCTCCACGTCGGCGCGCCCCTCGCTCTCCCGGCGCACCACGCCGGAGAAGGAGACCACCGCGCCGCTCGACGGCGTCGTCGCCCAGACGATCGCGGCGTCGGCCGTCAACGGCTCGCCGGTCAGTAGGACCCAATCGGGGCCGGCAGGGCAGGGAAGCACCCACGCAGTCTACGGACTCCACCCTCGGCGCAGTCGGGTCGGGCCACCCGGTCGGGTCGGGCCACCCGGTCGGGTCGGGCCGCCCGGTGGGGTCGGGCCCCGGTCCCCCGTGTCCCCCGAGTTCGTGGACACGACCGCGTCCGGCCCCGCGCCGGTGGCGCGGTCGCAGCCGGCGGCGCGGTCCGCGAGCGGCACGACGATCCAGAACCTCGATCCGCGCCCGGGCTCGCTCTCCACGCCCACCGAACCGCCCATCGCCTCGACCAACCCGCGCACGATGTACAGGCCGAGCCCCGTGCCACCGGGGCCCCCGGCCCGCGGCACCCGCTGGAACTTCTCGAACACGCCGGGCACGTACTCGGCCGGGATCCCGAGCCCGTGGTCGGTGACCGAGATCACCGCCTCGCCGTCCACCACCCCGGCAGCCACGTCCACCACTCCCCCGTCCGGTGAGTACTTGACGGCGTTGGAGACGAGGTTGACGAGGGCCCGGCGCAGGTACTCACGGTCGGCCACGACCAGCGCGGCCTCCGGTCGGACGCACACGCGGACGTCGTGTCCCGTCGCGTGGACCGCGGCCTCTCCGACGACCTCTCCGACGACCTCTCCGACGACCTGGGCGACGTCGACCACCTCGGGCGACGGCTGGTGCGAACCGCTGTCGATCAGGGACACGGCGAGGAGCTCCTCGACGAGCTGGCCGAGCCGGTCGACCTGCCGGTTGATGGCCTCGATCGCCTGCTGCTGCTGATCCGGGCCGAGCTGCGGCGACGTGAGCGCCCGCGCGAACCCTCGCAGCGCGGTGATCGGAGTCCGCAGCTCGTGGCTGGCGATCGCGATGAAGTCGTCCTTCATCTCGCCGAGGTGCTCGAGCTCGGCGATCGTCTCGCGGCGCATCTCGCTCAGCCGGGCGTGCTCGAGGATCTGCGCGACCTGGCCGGCCATCGCCTCCAGTAGCACGGCGTCCTCGGCGTCGAACTCGTCGGGCTTCGACGAAGCGACCTCGAGCACGCCGAGCACCCGCCCGCCGGCGCGCATCGGCACGGCCAGCTTCGCCTGCGCGTCGTCGCCGGGTAGCACGTCGCCGAACCCCGGTTCGCCGTCCGAGCGCCGCGCGATCACGGCCCGGTTCGTGGCGAAGGCCCGCGCCGCGGGGCTGGACCGGCGGGCGACCTCGACGCCCCGATTCCAGGACTCGTGGCGGGTGATCGCGTCCTCGACGTCCGCGCGCGCCGGGGACACGGCGCACGCGATGGGCCGGAGCCGGTGCCCTTCCGGTTCGTACAGGCTGACGACCACGCGCTCGAAGCCCAGCTCGTCGCGCAGCAGCCGCGTCACGGCCTCGACCGCGTGCGCCTCGTCGAGCTCGGGGGCCATGAGCGCGAACGTGCTCACGACCTCGGAGTGGCGGGCCCGCCGGGCCAGCGCCGAACGGGCCCGTTCGAGGATCAGGACGATGACGCCCGCGGCCAGCCCGACGGAGAGCAGCACCAGCGAACGGAACACGACGGCGCCCGGCGAGAACGGCAGATCGAGGTGTTGCGCCCGGGCCCACTGGCCCAGGGCGACGGACACCGACAGCGCCAGCGAAGCGCAGACACCGCCGACGACGTACCAACGGACCGCGGCCTCGAAGGTGACCAGGAGCGCCGCGCCCCAGAAGCCCAGCTCCATCCGGCCGACGTCCGTCGTGGTGCCGGCCGTGAGCACGATCACGTCGGTGGCGACGACGAAGACGCCGAGACCGACGACCCCCCGGTACGAGAGCGGGTGCCGGAGCACGACCGTCGCCACCACGCACGACACGACGAACAGGAGAGTCGAGGCGAGCCGCCATTGGGGGAAGGGGCCCCGACTCAGCAGGTTGTACGTCACCGCGAAGATCGCCATCGCCCAGCGGAACCGGCTGACGATGCGCTCGACCTCGACGAGGCGCGCCGTCTCGTTCGCGCCTCCGAACGGGTCGGGAGTGATCGATCTGAGCATGAACCGTCAATGATCCCACGTCCGGACCCGGGTGCGGGCCTCCGTCGGTCCCGTCGCCGGGGCGAGGCCACGAGCGCCGAGGCCGTCGGTACACTCCGCGGCGTGCCCGGTCCGGACTCCGCCGACGAACCCGTGTCGCGTCCGGCACCCGACCCCATGGACCGCCTGTGGCGCCATCCGTCGGAGCTGGCGTCACCCGGCGCGTCGCCCGGCGCGTCACCGGCCCGCCCGGGCCCGTCGCGCGTGCGTCCGGCCCGCTCGTGGCTCCTCGTGCTCGGCGCCGCGTGCGTCGGTGCCGCGACGGCGCTCGTCGTCCTGGCGGTCACCGGCACACTCGGCACCCACGACCGGGTGGTGACGCGCACCGTCCGCACCGGCGAACAGGCGGCCCGGGTCGCGGCGATCGTCGCCCCCTCGCTCGTCGCCGTCCGGGCGTCCACCGACGGCACGAACCGGGACGGATCGGGGCTCTGCATCCGCAGCGGGTACGTCCTCACCAGCAGCGCGCTCGTCGGCGCCGCGGCCTCGGTGCAGGTGACGGCCGCCGACGGGGTGGCACGGACCGCCGCCGTGGTGGGCCGCGACCCGCTGACCGACGTCGCCGTGCTCCGCTCGGGTCCGATGGGCACCGCGACCACCGCACCGACGCGCGCCGGGACGCGGCCCGGGGACACGATCGTCGAGGTGGCACGCCCCGGGCGCGACCGTTGGGTCGGCGTCGGCGTGGTCTCGGCGCTGGGCCGCTCCGCGACGTCGTCGAGCGGCGACGTGATGACCGGCCTGATCGAGACCGACGCGGGCCGGGCCCCCGCCGGCGCGGCCGCGGTGGACGCGAAGGGCAACGTGGTCGGGATGGCCACCGCGTACACCCGTGACGACGGCTCGAGCTTCGTCGTGCCCATCGCCGCCGCCGTCCGGGTCCTCGACGATCTCGTGGCCACGGGCCGGGCGTCCCACGGCTGGCTCGGGGTCTCGGTCGTCGACGGCTCGGCCGGCGCAACCGTCGATCACCTCGCGAACGGGAGCCCGGCGACCGGTGCGCTCCGGCCCGGCGACGTGATCACCGCCGTCGACGCGACGACCGTCGACGACATGATGTCACTGCTCCAGGCGATTCGGGATCACCGCGCGCACGACACCGTGCACATCTCGGTCCGGCGCGGCGACGAGCGGCGCTCCGTCACGGTGGAACTCGGCGACTACGCCACCGCGCGCGGCGCCGGGAGCTGAACGGCCCTCGGCCCGGTGTCCCGCCCGGTGATTTGATGCCCGGCGCGGACCCCGCGACCATGGAGACCATGAGCGAGCGTCGCGAGGCGGGCATCCCGCAGAGCAGCGAGCGTGGCCCAGCGGCCCGGCGCCGCAGGCGCCAGGAGCGGAGACCATGAGCGAGCGTCGCGAGGCGGGCATCCCGCAGAGCAGCGAGCGTGGCCCAGCGGCCCGGCGCCGCAGGCGCCAGGAGCGGAGACCATGAGCGAGCGTCGCGAGGCGGGCATCCCGCAGAGCAGCGAGCGTGGCCCAGCGGCCCGGCGCCGCAGGCGCCAGGAGCGGAGACCATGAGCGAGCGTCGCGAGGCGGGCATCCCGCAGAGCAGCGAGCGTGGCCCAGCGGCCCGGCGCCGCAGGCGCCAGGAGCGGAGACCATGAGCGACACGCTCGAACCGATCGACCGCGAGCTCCTCAACGCCCTGCAGTGGGACTTCCCGCTCGAGGCCCGTCCCTTCCTGGAGCTCGCGAACCGCCTCGGGATCCCCGAGGCCGAGGTGATGACCCGCGTCCGGAACGTCAAGGAGCGCGGCGTGCTCCGCCAGCTGTCGGCGATCTTCGACACCCGTGCTCTCGGGTACGGCTCGTCGCTGGTGGCCGCCAGGATCGAGCCGAACTGCATCGACGACGCGGCCGCGGTCATCAACGAGCATCCCGGCGTGAGCCACAACTACAAGCGCAACCACTCGTACAACCTGTGGTACACGCTCGCGGTGCCGCCCGGCGACGCACTCGACGAACACCTCGACGTGCTGCACCGCGAATCGGGCGCGCTCGTCACCCGCAAGCTCCCGACGCTCAGGCTGTACAAGATCGGCGTGAAGCTCGACATGACCGGGGCGACGGCCGCCGACGCCAGGAGCGAGGTGCTGGCGCACGAACGCCCCGAACGCTCGCCCGGCCTGCCGGTGCCCACGCTCGACGAGATCGAGAAGGCCACCGTTCGCGTCGTCCAGGAGGACCTCCCCGTCGTCGAACGCCCCTTCGCCGCGCTGGGCGAGCGCATCGGCGCGAGCGAGGCCACGGTCCTCGATGCACTCGGGTCGTTCCAGGAACGCAAGCTCATGCGCCGGTTCGCCGCGGTCATGAACCACCGCAACGCGGGGTACAAGGCCAACGCCATGGGCGTGTGGGCCGTCCCGGAATCACAGCTCGACGAGCTCGGGCCGCGCATGGCCGGTTTCGCGAGGGTCAGCCACTGCTACCGGCGCCCGACCTACGAGGACTGGCCCTACTCGGTGTTCACCATGGTGCACGGTCAGAGCGCGCGCGAATGCGAGGAGACCATCGCCGCGATCGAACGCGACTCCGGCATCCACGAGTACACGCTGTTGTGGTCGGTCAAGGAGTACAAGAAGACCCGCCTCCGCTACTTCACCCCGGAGTGGGACGCGTGGGGGGCGGCCCACCTCACGCCGGCCGCGACTGCTCTCTGAGACGCGCCCGCCGGCCCCACCAGCCCACGGCAGCCCCGACCGCCAGGGCGCCGGCCGCGACCGCGGCGTAGCGCGCGATCGTCGACAGGGTCTCCGGCCTCGCCGGCACGCCCGCGATCAACGCCTCCTCGTTGGTGTGCGACGGCTGCCAGCCGAGGAGCTTGAGCCGGTCGTTGGCGACGACCCACGGGTGCTCGAGGTACGGCATGATCGACGGCGGGACCTCGCCGAGGCCGGTGGACCAGGTGGCCGCCAGCGCCCGCTCGGCGACCTGCTCCGGGACCGGCACCGTCAGACGGCGGGGCATCAGCGCGGCCGCGTCCTCGGCGGCCAGCCAGCCGTCGGCGGCGACGTTGAACACACCGGGCGCGTCGCTCCGGGCCACCAGCACGAGCGCGGCGACGACGTCGTCGACGTGCACGAACTGTACGGGTGGCGCCGCGCCCCGGATCCGCATCGGGGGGTGCCCGGCCAGGAGCCGGGCGGCGAGGTGGTCGATCCCCTGGCCCACCACGGGCGCGGTCCGCAGCGTCGTGACGGTGGCGGTGGGGTGGTCCTCCGCCCATTCGGCCAGCAGCCGTTCCACCTCCGCGCCGTGCACGGCCGGCGTGAAGCCCGGGTTCGGGCGCAACGGCGCGTCCTCGGTCAACGGCACCGCGTTGTTCGGCCACGCGCCGTACACGTTGGTGCTCGAGACGCGCACCACCTTGCGAGCGCCGACCGCCGACGCGGCCTCCAGGAGCCGCCGGGTCCCCTCGATGTTGACGTGCGTCATCAGGGATTCGTCGGGGATCGGGTCCGCGATGCCGGCGAGGTGGATCACCACGTCGATACCCTCGAGGAGCGGCTTGAGGTCGGTCGTGGCGACGTCGACCCGGTGGAACACGACGGCAGGGCCGTGGGGGCCGAGGTCGCGCACGTCGAGCCCGACGATGCGGTCCACGACCGGCTCCAGTCGGGGAACGAGCGCACGCCCGAGGACACCCGAAACCCCGCTGATCGCGACAGTGGCCATCTCCATAGACTGGCCCGGTGAGCGACGTTCCTCAACCCGAGGACCCTGATCGGCCCGAAGAACCGTCCGGATCGTCGCCCGTCGGTGGCGGGTCCCCCGTCCCCGAGGCCGGCGGGCTGCCGTTCCCGGGGTCCGGCGGGCTGCCGTTCCCCGGGGCCGGCGGGCTCCCCTTCGACCTGGGCAATCTCGACGTCAGCTCGCTGATGGGCATGCTCCATTCGGTCGGGCCGGTGAACTGGGAGGTGGCGCGGCAGGTCGCGGACGCGGCCAGCCAGGCCGAGGGACCGGCACCCGAGATCGCCGCCGCGGACCGCGAACAGCTCGAGGAGCTCGCCCGCGCCGCCCAGACGCTCGTCGTGGCCGAGACCGGCCTCGCCTCGACGTTCTCGGTCGACGTTCGCATGCTGACGCCACGGGACTGGGCCCGGCTCCACCTCGACGCTCTCCGGCCGGTCCTCGAAGCGCTGGCCACCACCATCGGGCGCGCGATGGAGTCGGCGGACGCCGACCTCGCGGCCGAGGAGCTTCCGCCCGGTGCGTTGCCCGAGGGGCTCCAAGGCTTCGAGATGCTCGCGGGGATGCTGGGCGTGCTCGCGCCGCTGCTGCTCGGCGTGCAGGCCGGGTCGCTGGTCGGGTATCTCGCGCAGCATGCGCTGGGCCGGTACGACCTCCCGCTGCCGGCGGCCGACGCACCGAGCCTGGGCTTCGTGGTCGCCAACATCGACGCGTTCGAGTCGGCATGGGAGCTCCGGCGCGAGGACCTCCGCTTCTACCTCGCGATCCACGAGGTCGTCCACGCCGCGCAGCGCTCCGTGCCCTGGGTGCGGGAGCGCCTCGTCGCCCTGGCGCGCGAGTACGTGGTCGGGTACGACTTCGACAACGCCGCGCTCGAGGAGCAGCTCGGATCGTTCGACCCGTCCGACCCGGCGTCGATCGGCCGGCTGACCGAACATCCCGAGCAACTGCTCGGCGCGATGAGGTCCGACGCCCAACGTGAGGTGGTGGCGCGGTTCCAGGTGTTCACGGCAACCCTCGAGGGCTACGCGGACTCGGTGATCGAGCGCATCAGCACGCGTCTGATCCCGTCGTTCGCGCAGATCCACGAGGCGATGAAGCGGCACCGGCTCGAACGGGGCGAGGCCGAACGCTTCGTCGAGGGACTGCTCGGCCTCAAGCTCGACCGCGAGCACTACGAGCGCGGCGATCGCTTCGCCGCCGGCGTCGTGGAACGGGCCGGCGCCGACGGGCTGAACCGCCTGTGGACCGATCCCCGGCTGCTGCCCACCCCGGCCGAGCTCGACGCGCCCGGGTTGTGGCTGGCCCGGATCGACCTCCCGGAGCAGTAAGGCCGTACCTCAGAACCAGGTCATCGAGAACGGCTGCGGCGTCGAGCGGAACATCGCGTCGGCACGCCCCAGCGCGGCCGGCTCGCGGACCTCGAGGAGGCCGGCCGTCGCCAGCGTGGACGGCGCGACGCCACCGAGGAGGATCGACCCGAGCTCGGCGACGTCCAGGACGAGCTCGGGCGCACGGCTCGTCGTCTCGCACGCGGCGCCGTCGGGCCCGCCGGCCAGCTCGAAGCAACCGTCCGCACCCGCGCCGGGCCGGTGGTGGTCCCGGACCTCGAGCACGAGGGAACCGTCGACCGCGTACCGCCGCTCGCGTAGCACTCGCGCCGTGTCGAGCACCCGGACCCACAACCAGTCGCCGACCCGCTTCGTGCGCATGGCGCGCGAGTCGATCAGCAACCAGCGCAATGCCCCGTCGACCGGCGCGTTGAACGACGTGATCGTCTGCACGAGGTCCACGCCGACGAGGTACGACCACAACGCCTGGTAGGCGTCGGGCGTGAGGGCCAGCAGATCACGCACCGACAACCCGCTGGACGGCACGTTCTCCGACCACGCGGCACTGATCTCGTACGCGACGTACCCGTCGGCCCGACCCGACGAGTCTTCGTACACCGCTTCGTAGCGAGCGACCGGCCCTGAGGAGTCGGCGTCGAAGTACTGGTGCCCCCACCAGGACGGCGGGCGCGACACCGCGCCGGGTTGCGCGAAGCGGGCCCGGTCGAACAGGTCGGGGAACCGCTCGCGTGCGTCGGCTCGGGTCACGAGCCGCACGCGCCCCGGAACGTCCGCGTCGCGCAACGCCGCGGTCGCGCGGTCCACCTCGATCGCGGCCGAGAAGGTGGCTTCGCCGAACCCGAACCGCCGGTAGATCCCGCCCTCCGACGCGTTCAGGATCGCAACCGGCTCGCGGCGCGTGGTGGCGTCGTCGAAGAGCACGTGCAGCATCGAGCGAAGGACGCCGCGACGCCGGTGGGTCGGCAGCGTCCCGATCCAGCTCACGCCGGCGGCGGGGACGACCGTACCGCCCGGGAGGGTGAGCTCGAGGGAGTAGTTGCGCCCCGTCCCGACGACCTGGGGCCCGTCGAACGCGGCGACCACGCGGTCGAGCTCGTGGCCTCGCCACCCGTCGAGCGCGAAATCGTCGGGCATCGGCACGCCGAAGCTCGTGCGGGTGGCCGCCGCGACCGCACGCAGCTCGTCCGGCCGGATCGACCGCAGCTCGAGGGACATGCGGCCATTCTCGTCGATTCCGAAGGTGCCACCGGCGCGAATTCGTCCCGGCGCGCGCCGCGCGCTCGGTTCGGCTCAGCTCGGGGGCGTCGGCAGGGCCTTCGGCGCGGACGGCGACCCGGAGGCAGGCGGCGACCCGGAGGCAGGCGGGCCCGCGTCGGGCCGGTGAGGGACCCGGCTGTCGCGCGGCCGCTTGCCCCGAAGCCCGCCGAGGTACCAGAGGCCCACGAAGCCGAGCGTCACGGAGAGCACGAACAGCCCGAGCCGGGGGCTCATCACCGACGGCGGGATCGCAACCGGGATGAGTGCACCGACGACCCACACGAGCTGGAAGCGCGTCTCGAACCGGGCGAAGGCCCGGCCCCGAACCTCGTCGGGTCCGTCGCGTTGCAGCAGGCTGTCGAAGCCCACGCGGCCGGCCGCGGCACCGGCGGCGACCGCGAACGCCGCGACGAGCTCCGCGAACCGGCCGACGTCGCGGGCGCCGAAGAGCGTCAACACCGCGGGTACGAGCAACGAACCGGCGAGGATGAGCTCCTCGCGGAGCCGTCGGCGCAGGAGCGGGCCGCCTACGACCCCCACGAGCCCTCCGGCACCACTCGCCACGAGCACCATGCCGAAGAACCACGCCGGCTCCTTCGCCTCCTTCAACGCGAACGCGAGCAGGAACGTGAGGAAGCCCACGCCCCCGCGCATGATCGCCATCGCCTCGCCGGCACGGACGATGCTCGGGACGTGCAACTGCTCGCGTTCGGTGGCGGTCTCCTCCGACGCGACGACCCGCGCCTTCGGGATCCGCATCGAGATCGGGATCCCGGCCACGAAGACGAACGCGCCGAGCAGCAACGCGTACCTGGCGCCGAACAGACCGAGGACGAGGGCGGCGGGTGCGCCGCCGACCGCGGCGCCGACGACGCTGATCAGCGCCAGCCGCGAGTTGGCCTGGAAGAGCTTCTCGTCGCTCTCGACCACGGCGGGGACGAGCGAGCTCTTGGCGACCGCGTGCCCCTTCGAGAGCACGAGCACGCCGAACGCCAGTGGGAACAACAGGAATCCGTTCAGGTGCCGCGCCATGAGGGCGCAGAGCACGGCGCGGCCCGCGAAGCCGATCGCGAGGAGCGTCCGCCGGCCGCCGCGGCTCCTGTCGAGGGCGGGCCCGATGAAGGGCGCGACGATGGCGAAGGGGGCGACCGTCACGAGGAGGTAGAGGAGCACCCGGGGGCGCGACTGGCCGGGGGAGAGGGTGAAGAACAACGAGCCCGCCAGCGCGACCGTGAGGCAGGCGTCGCCGATCATGCTCACGCCCTGCGCCGCCGCCAGACGCGCGAACGGGCTCGACGTGAAGGTGCGCGGGTACTGGGGCGGGTCGGACATCCCAGGGCAGGTTATCGCCCCTGTTCACGGCCCCCGAGCCCCCACGATGCCCCTCAGGCCGGCTCCCGGGAGCGCCGATACCATGGCGCTATGGCGGCGACGGACCCTGTGCCGGGCCGGGTGACGGGCCGGGTGACGGCGGCCCCGTCACCTGCACTCGGTGCCTCGGAACTGGACCACGATCCGTCGCGCTTCCTCAACCGCGAGGTCTCGTGGCTCGATTTCAACGCCCGCGTCCTCGCGCTCGCCGAAGACCCCGACGCGCCCCTCCTCGAGCGGGCGAAGTTCCTCGCCATCTTCAGCCAGAACCTCGACGAGTACTTCCAGGTCCGCGTCTCGGGGCTCATGGAGCAGGTCGCGGCCGGTCTCGCCGGCACCGCCCCCGACGGGCTCGACGCCGTCGCGCAGCTCCGCGCCATCCGGGAACGAGTCGAGGTGCTCGTCGCCCGGCAGACGTCCGTGTTCGTGCACGACGTCCGGCCCGCGCTGGAAGAGGCCGGGATCCGCTTCTCCGACTGGTCGGAGCTCGACGACGACGACCGCGCCTATCTCGTCGACGTGTTCGACGAGCGCATCTTCCCGGTGCTCACGCCGCTCGCGGTCGACCCCGCGCACCCGTTCCCCTACATCTCGAACCTGTCGTTGAACCTGGCCGTGCTCGTTCGCGACCCCGACTCCGGCGAGGAACGGTTCGCCCGCGTGAAGATGCCGCCGCTGCTCCCCCGCTTCGTGGTCATGCCCGACGCCGAACGGTTCGTCCCCCTCGAACAGGTCGTGGCCGCGCACCTCGACGCGCTGTTCCCCGGCATGGAGGTGCTCGCCCACAATCCGTTCCGGGTGACGCGCGACGCCGACTTCGAGCTCGAGGACGAAGCCGAAGACCTCCTCGAGGCCATCGAGACCGTGCTCAAGCAACGGACGAAGTTCGGCGAGGTCGTGCGCCTCGAGGTCGACAGGACGATGAGCGAGGAGGTCCTCGACCTCCTGTGCCGCGAGCTCGAGCTCACGCGCGACGAGGTCTACGTCATCGACGGGCCGTTGGACCTCGCCGGCCTCTGGGCGCTGTTCGCGCTGAAGCGGCCGGAGCTCAAGGATCCGGTGTGGACGCCCCAGACCCAGCCCGTCCTCGCCCGCACCGAGCCACCTCCGGACTTCTTCCGGGTCCTCGAGGCAGGCGACGTGCTCGTGCAGCACCCGTACGACTCGTTCGCCACGTCGGTCGAGGCCTTCATCGATCAGGCGGCCCGCGACCCCGACGTGCTCGCGATCAAGCAGACGCTCTACCGCACCGGCAACTCCGAGAGCGGCATCGTGCAGTCGCTGGTGCGCGCCGCCGAGGCCGGCAAGCAGGTCGTCGTGCTCGTCGAGATCAAGGCCCGTTTCGACGAGCAGGGCAACATCGAGCGCGCCCGCGGCCTGGAGGAGGCCGGCGTCCACGTCGTGTACGGCCTCGTCGGCCTCAAGACGCACACCAAGATCCTCCTGGTCGTTCGCCAGGAGCCGCACGGCATCCGCCGCTACTGCCACATCGGCACCGGCAACTACAACCCGACGACCGCGAACATCTACGAGGACATCGGAATCCTCTCGGCCGACCCGGAGCTCGGCGCGGACCTCACCGAGCTCTTCAACTACCTCACCGGCTACAGCCGCCAGGGCCGGTACCGCCGGCTTCTCGTGGCGCCGGTCAGCCTGCGCGAGGGCATCCTCGAGCACATCGAGGCCGAATCGCATCCGGGCGGGCGCATCACGATGAAGATGAACAGCCTCGTCGACCCGGCCCTGATCGACGCGCTGTACCGGGCGTCACGGGCCGGCGCCTCGGTCGACCTGATCGTGCGGGGCATCTGCTGCCTCCGGCCCGGGGTCCCGGGGCTCTCCGAGAACATCCGGGTCCGGTCGATCGTCGGGCGCTTCCTGGAGCACTCCCGCATCTTCCGGTTCGGCGCCGACCGCGAGACGCGCACGTACCTCATCGGGTCCGCCGACCTGATGCCCCGGAACCTCGATCGGCGCGTCGAGGCCGTCACGCCGGTGCGCGATCTTCGTCTGCGAGCGCGGCTCGACGAGATCCTCGCCGTCGGCCTGGCCGACGACGTGCTCGCGTGGGAGCTTCGCCCCGAGGGCGAATGGCGCAAGGTGCCGACGGTCGCCGGCCTCGACGCCCACCTGCGCCTCCAGGAGCTGGCGGTGCTGCGGGCCCAGGGCGTGCGACCGCTCGAGTCGACCTCCTGACGGGGGCTGACGGTTTGGCGACCCGCCCCCGGACCGTGAACGACCTCGTCGGTGCCCGGCTCACGTCCGGCCTCGAGCTGCTCCGCGCGCACGACGCGGCCGCGATCCTCGGCGACGACCCCGAGCACCTCCACCAGGCCCGTGTCGCCACCAGGCGCCTCCGTTCCGACCTCCGGGCCCTCCACCGGTTCGTGGAATCGGAGTGGTCGCGCGACCTGCGACAGGAGATCGGCTGGCTCGGCGACCGGCTGGGCGCCGTCCGGGACCTCGACGTGTTGCACGCGCGGCTCGAGGGTCGGATCGAGACGGTGCCCGGGCGCGACGAACGCGTCGCGCGCGCGATCGTGCGTCGCCTCGCGGGCGAGCGGACACGCGCGCGCGGCGCGCTGCGGACGGCGCTGCGGAGCGTGCGCTACCGGCGCCTGCTCGACCGCCTCGAGGAGGCAGCACGCGAACCGCGGACCACGGCCGACGCCGACGGGACCGCCGGCGAGGCGGTCAAGGGTCTGGTGCGGAAGCGCTGGCGCAAGCTCCGAGACGAGGTCGCCGCGCTCTCCGACGCACCGGCCGACGTCGAGCTCCACCGGGTGCGCATCGAGGCGAAACGGTGCCGGTACGTCGCCGAGACCGCAGCCACGCTCGAGGGCAAGCCTGCCCGGCGCTTCGCGCGCGCGGTCGAGGCGGTCCAGACCGTGCTCGGCGAGCATCAGGACGCCGTGGTCGCCGCGCAGTGGCTGCGCGCGTTCGCCGACGCCGCCTCCCCGCCGGAAGCCTTCGTCGCGGGTGAGCTCGCCGCGATCGAGGAAGCGGCCCGGCGCACCGCCCGCGAGCAGTTCGGACCCGTGTGGCGGGCGGCCGGGGATCCCCAGCTCCGCCGGTGGCTGCACCGGTGACCGTCGTCCGTGCCGCGGGCGGGCTCGTGCGCCGCCGCGGCGACGACGGTCGCTGGCGTTACGTGCTCGTGCACCGCCCGCGCTACGACGACTGGAGCCTGCCCAAGGGCAAGGCCGACCCCGGCGAGCGCGCCGAGGAGACGGCTCGACGTGAGGTCGAGGAGGAGACCGGCCTGCACTGCCGCCTCCTCGACGAGCTGCGCACCGTCGAGTACCGCGACCGCAACGGCCGGCGCAAGGTCGTGCGGTACTGGTTGATGGAACCGCTCGACGCAACCCACGAGTTCCGGCCCACCGCGGAGGTCGACGAGGTCCGTTGGTGCGAACCCGCCGACGCGGTCAAGCTGTTGACCTACGACCACGACCGGGCGCTGGTCGCCGAGCGCGGGAACGACGGATGACCAGGATCTACCTCATCCGCCACGGGAAGGCCGGAGATCGCGCGGCGTGGGAGGGCCCCGACGACCTCCGGCCCCTCACCAGGGGCGGGGTCCGACAGGCCGAGGCCATCGCCGCGTCGCTCGGGGAGCCGGGCGTCGAACGGGTCGTGTCCAGCGCGTACGTGCGTTGC
Source organism: Acidimicrobiia bacterium (assembly GCA_046331155.1). GTDB lineage: Bacteria > Actinomycetota > Acidimicrobiia > IMCC26256 > CAWATG01 > JAXLRK01. Next base: position 871,794 of record JAXLRK010000001.1, on the reverse strand, counting down.
CGGCAGACGGTCGAGCCGCTCGCCCTGCGTCTGCGCCTCCCGGTCGACCTGTCCGACGCGCTCGCCGAGGGTGCGCCGCTGCACGACACGCTCGCTCTCCTCGACAAGGTCTCGATGACGTCGGCCGCGTTGTGCAGCCACGGCGACGTGATCGGCAACGTGCTCCACCATCTCGCCGCACGCGGCGTTCCCGTGGGCGACGACCTCCGCATGGAGAAGGGTTCGGTGTGGGTGCTGCGGGCCAGGAGAGGTGAGATCGTCGACGCCCGCTACCGGCCTGCGCCCTGATGACGCGGACCTGACGATGCGGATCCTGGTCACCAACGACGACGGCGTCGAGGCACCGGGAATCCGGGCGCTCGCGATCGCGCTGGCGGCGCGAGGCGACGAGTTGCTCGTGGTGGCCCCCGACCGCGACCGCAGCGGCGCGAGCGCGAGCATCGGGCCCCTGCACCGGCTCGATGCACTTCCGGTCGCCGAGCACCACTGGCCCGAGCTCCCCGACGTGCGCGTCTGCGCCGTCGCGGCACCGCCCGCCACCGCGGTGTTCGTCGCGTGCGTCGGTGGCTTCGGCGACCCGCCCGACCTGATCGCGTCAGGGGTCAACCCGGGCCTGAACGTCGGCCATCTCGTGCTGCACTCGGGGACCGTGTGTGCCGCGCTCACCGGGGCCGGTCTCGGGGTCCCGGGACTGGCGGTGAGCCTCGCCACCGGCCCCGACGAGCTCCGGTACGCGACCGCCGCCGAGGTCGCGGCGGCGTGCGTCGACCCGCTCGTCACGCTGCGGTCGCCGGGATCCCACGCCCCCGTCCTCAGCCTCAACGTTCCGAACGTCGCGCTCGCAGAGCTCCGCGGTGTTCGTGAAGCCCGCCTCGCCGCCTACGGCGAGGCGTGGGTCGTGTCGGCGGAGCAGGTCGGAACGGACCTCCGGCTGGAGTTCCGCGGCCAGAAGCGAGAGCCCGAGCCCGGGACCGACCGGGCCGTCGTCCGGGACGGCTACGCATCGGTGACCGCCCTGACCGGCATCGGGTCGCTCGACGCGGGCGCGGTGGGCGTCGCGACGGACCTCGAGAGCCGACTTCGTGGGTGATCCGACCGCGCCGTACACTCCCCAGTTCGTCACCGGCTTTCGGGCCCCACCCCCAGGAGCACGTCGATGCCAGCCGAGAACGGTCAGGTCGCGCCGGAGTTCACGCTCGAGGATCAGCACGGCAACGACGTGAGCCTCGCCGACTTCCGCGGGAAGCACAATGTCGTGCTGGTCTTCTACCCGTTCACGTTCACCGGCGTCTGCCAGGGTGAGCTCTGCGAGATCCGCGACGACCCGTCCGCATTCGAGACCGCAGCCGCAACGGTCATCGCCATCTCCTGCGACACCCGCCACGCGCAGGCCCAGTGGGCGCAGCAGCAGGGCTTCACGTTCCCGGTCCTGAGCGACTTCTGGCCCCACGGCGAGGTGGCCCGCGCGTACGGGGTCTTCAACGAGGCGCTCGGATGCGCGAACCGCGCGACCTTCGTGATCGACCGCGACGGCATCATCGTCGACACGTTCGCGTCGGCGAACCTCGGCACGCCGCGCTCGAAGGGCGAGTACGCGGCCGCGCTCGCGAAGCTCGCGTAGCGGCGAACGGCACCCGGTCGTGCGGTTCTCGGATCTCCTCGGTCGCGGCGACGACGACTTCACGTCGCGCCGCGGGCGGGTCGGTGCCCGCAAGCTCGCGCCGGCCCCGGAAGACGTCGACGAGCTCGTGCCCGAGGAGCCGCTCGAGCCCAGCGACGAATGGTTGCGGGAGCTCGGCTCGTTGGCCACGGCGGAAACGGACCAGGTCGGGCCGGGCCCCGAGCCCGCAGACCCGGCCGCCGGGGAACCGCCGGAGACCGAGCCGGAGACCGAGCCGGAAACCGAGCCGGAGGCCGCACCGGCGTCGGCCGAGCCGGTGGCCGCACCGGCGCCGCGTCGGACCGTGACCTTCGAAGCCATCGACGACGACCTGTTGCCGCGCCGCCGCGGCTGACCGCCGATCAGGCGGGGCGTTCGAAGCGGTAGCCGACGCCGCGCACCGTCACGATCTGCACCGGCTTCGCGGGATCCAGCTCGACCTTGGTGCGGAGCCGCTTGACGTGGACGTCGAGCGTCTTCGTGTCGCCGTAGTAGTTCGGGCCCCAGATCCGGTCGATCAGCACGTCGCGCGTGAGCACCCGACCCGCGTTGGCCAGCAGCAGCTCCAGGAGCTCGTACTCCTTGCGGGGCATCGCCACGAGGGCACCGCGCACGTGCACCTCGTGACGCGCCGCGTCGAGCCGTACGTCCCCCACCTGGAGCACGTCGCCGACCTCTGCGGCCTCGTTCTTGTCCGACGGCACCCGACGCAGCGCGACGCGCACCCGCGCGACGAGCTCGCGGAGCCGGAACGGCTTCGAGATGTAGTCGTCGGCCCCGACCTCGAGCCCGACGACGGCGTCGATCTCCGCATTCCGCGCCGTCACCATGATGATCGGTACCCGGGACCGCGAGCGGATCTCCCGGCAGACGTCGATCCCCGAGAGGCGCGGCAACATCACGTCGAGCAGCACGAGGGCAGGCCTGGACGCATCGAACTTCTCCAACGCCTCGACGCCGTCCGCCGCGAGCTCGACCGCGAAGCCTTCCTGACGCAACGCGACCGCGAGCGCGTCGCGATAGGACTGCTCGTCGTCCACCACGAGGATCGTTGCCGGGTCTGCCATCTCAGTCCTTCGGGAAGAGGAGTTGGAACGTCGAGCCCTCGCCTTCGCGTGAGTCCACCATCACCTCGCCACCGTGCGCCTGCACGACGTGGCGCACGATCGACAGCCCCAGGCCGGTGCCGCCCGTCTTGCGACTGCGGGCCCGATCGACGCGGTAGAAGCGCTCGAAGATGCGCTCGAGATCGCGGGAGGGGATGCCGATGCCGTGGTCACGCACCGTGAACACGACGCGATCCCCGTTCGCCGTGACCGACACCTCGACCTCGCCGCCGGGCTCCGAGTACTTCACGGCGTTGTCGAGGAGGTTCGCGAGCGCGCTCACGACCTGCCGAGGATCACACGAGACCGCCGCGCTCGGGTCGGATTCCCCGACCGAGACCGGGACGCCCGTCACCTCGGCCGCGGCTCTCACCCGGTCCACGGCCTCCTGCACGAGCTCGACCGCGGCGACCGAGTGCCGGACCGGCGTCTCCTGGGCTTCGATGAGGCTGAGATCGAGGAGGTCGTCGACGATGCGGGCGAGCCGATCAGCCTCTCGCAGGACCTGATCGGCCAAGCGCCGCGAGGTCTCGGCGTCGTCGCTCATCGCCATCGCCTCGGCCAGCAACGCCAGCGCGCCGATCGGGGTCTTCAGCTCGTGGCTCACGTTGGCCACGAAGTCACGGCGGACGGACTCGACCCGCCGCGCTTCCGACACGTCGGCCACGAAGGCCGCGGCGCCGAGGCGCCGCCCGTCCGCGTCGTCGAGCGGGACGGCGCGCACCTCGACGACGGCACGCGGTGGGCCGAACAGCTCGAGCTCGCGCGACACCGTCTCGCCGCCCAGCGCCCGCCACAGGAGCTGGCCGATCGCCCGCTCCACCAGGGCCTCGGAGTGCCTCGCGCCCACGAACCGCGCCGCGGCCTCGTTCCGGAACACCCGCACGCCCTCGGCGTCCACGACCACCACGCCGTCGCCGACCCGGTCGAGGACCCGGAGCAGTCGGTTCCGCGCGTGGAGATGGGCCTCGGCGGCCGCCGTCGCCTCGGCCAGCCGCCGATCGGCAGCCGGGACGGTGGGGCTCACCGGAGCACCGCTCCCCGGCGGTTGGTCCCTCCCCGGCCGGTCGGGCAGACTTCCCCGCGCTCGCCAGCCCCGGAGGTACTCCCGTGCGGTTCCGTCTCGTGCCCCGCGACGAAGGCTTCTATCCCCTGTTCAACCAGGCAGCCGAGAACGTGGCCGAGTGCGCGCGCCGGATGCAGGAGCTGCTCTCCGACTTCTCCGACGCCGCGGAGAAGCAGCGCCTCGTCAACGAGTGCGAGCAGCGCGGCGACGAGTTGACCCGCACGATCCTGGGCCGGCTCAACACGAGCTTCGTCACCCCGTTCGACCGGGAGGACATCCACGAGCTCACCGAGAAGCTCGACGACGTGGTCGACGAGATCACTGCCGCCGGCGATCTCCTCGTGCTCCACAACATCCAGAAGCCGCTGCCCGAGATGGAGGAGCTCGCCGCGCTCCTGGTGCAGGCGGCCGACACGACCGTCACCATGATCGCGAAGCTGCCGCGCCTGCGCGGCCTCGACGACGACCTCGAGGCGGTCAACCAGATCGAGAGCGCTGCGGACAAGGTCTACCGGCGTTCGCTGGCCCGCCTGTTCTCGTCGGGCGAGTACAAGGCGTTCGACGTCCTGCGGTGGAAGGACGTCGTCGAGGCGATCGAGCGGTCGGTCAACGAAATCGAGAACATCAGCGACATCGTCGAGAGCATCGTCCTGAAGCACGCGTAGCGACGCAGTGGAAACCCTCGCCCTCATCGTGGTCATCGCCCTCGCGCTGTGCTTCGACTTCGTCAACGGGTTCCACGACGCCGCCAACTCGATCGCGACGGTCGTGGCGACACGGGTCCTGTCGCCACGGTGGGCGGTGGCGTGGGCCGCCTTCTTCAACTTCGCCGCCTTCCTGATCTTCGGCACGCACGTCGCCAACGCGATCGCCAAGGACGTGGTCGACCAGGGGGTGCTCTCCATCGGCGTCATCTTCGCCGGGCTGCTCGGTGCCATCCTGTGGAATCTCATCACCTTCTGGCTCGCACTGCCGACCTCGTCGTCACACGCTCTCATCGGGGGCATGGCGGGCGCCGCGGTCGCCAAGGGCGGTTGGGACGTGCTCAACACCGACGGCGTGCGCAAGATCGCGGTCTTCATCGTCCTGTCGCCCCTGGTCGGCCTGGCGCTCGGATTCATCCTCATGATCGTCGTCATGTGGTCCACCCACCGGTACCGGAAGGTCGAACGGCTGAACCGCGGGTTCCGCAGCGGCCAGCTGGCGTCGGCCGCCGCGTACAGCCTCGGGCACGGGGCCAACGACGCGCAAAAGACGATGGGGGTCATCTTCGCCCTCCTGATCGCGACCCAGCACGTCTCGTCGACGGCGCCGATCCCCTTGTGGGTCGTGCTGTGCGCGCACACCGCCATCGCGCTCGGCACGCTCACCGGCGGTTGGCGAATCGTGAAGACCATGGGCACCAAGCTCACCCGGCTCCAACCCGTCGGCGGGGTGTGCGCCGAGACGGGTGCCGCGGCAACCCTGTTCTTCACCTCCTGGAAAGGCATCCCCGTGTCCACCACCCATACGATCACGGGCGCCATCGTCGGTGTCGGATCTTCGCAGCGCCTTTCGGCGGTTCGATGGAACGTGGCCACCCGGGTCGTGTGGGCGTGGGTGTTCACCATCCCGGGCGCCGCGATCATGGCAGCCGCGGCGTACTTCGTGATGCAGGCCTTCTGATGGACCGCCGGGCGCTGTTCTTCCTGGGCGCAGCCGCGGTCTGCGCCGTCCTGACGCCGATCACCGACGACGCGGACCGTTGGGTGCCGATCGTGCTCGGGGCCACGTACGTGGTGCTCGCGATCGCCTCGATGCTCGACGCGTGGGGCAGACGCCACTCGATCCCCGAGGCGGAACCACCACCGGTCAGCCGAACCGGCCCGTGATGTAGCCCTCGGTGCGGGGATCGGCCGGCTGCGTGAAGATCGTCTCGGTCGGCGCGTACTCGACCAGCCTGCCGACCCGATGGCCCCCGCCGGTCACCTCGGTCGTGAAGAACGCGGTCATGTCCGACACGCGGGCCGCCTGCTGCATGTTGTGCGTGACGATGACGATCGTGTAATCGCGTTTGAGCTCCTCCATGAGGTCCTCGATGCGCGCGGTGGCGATCGGGTCGAGCGCGGAGCACGGCTCGTCCATCAGGATCACGTCCGGCTGCACGGCGAGCGCGCGGGCGATGCACAACCGCTGCTGCTGCCCACCGGAAAGCGACAGCGCGCTCTTCTTCAGCTTGCCTTTCACCTCGTCCCACAACGCGGCACGGGTCAGCGCCTCTTCGACGACGTCGTCGAAGTCCACCTTCATCTTGTTGATGCGCGGGCCGTAGGCGACGTTGTCGTACACCGACTTCGGGAACGGGTTCGGCTTCTGGAACACCATGCCGATCCGGCGGCGCACCTCGGCCGGGTCCACACGCGCGTCGTGGAGATCCTCGCCGTGGTACCCGATGCTCCCCTCGACGCGAGCACCGGGCACCAGATCGTTCATGCGGTTCAGGCACCGGATGAAGGTGCTCTTGCCGCACCCCGATGGGCCGATGATCGCGGTGATCTCGTTGGCCGCGATGTCGAGGTTCACGTCGTGCACGGCCCGGACGTCGTCGTAGGAGACCGCCACGTCGCGGACCTCGAACACGACCTCGCGGGCCTGCTCCGGGGAGCCGACGGCCACCTCGTCCATCGGTCCGACGATAGTGGGGGGCCACAGGATGGCCCCGAACGACCCGTTCGCCCGTACGACGCCCTCCTCCAGCGAGGTCACTGCGCCACCACCTTCCGCGAGAACACGGCCGTGACGACGCGCGCCGCCACGGTGAACACGAACACGATCGCTACCAGGGTGAGCGCGGCACCCCATCCCCGGGCCTGCTGGGCGGGGAACAGGGCCGAGGCGTTGCGGAAGATCTGCACCGACAGCGCCGTGTTCGGCCCGTGGAAGATGTTCGCGTTGACCTCGTTGACCGTGAGGATGGTGAAGAGCAGAGGTGCCGTCTCGCCGGCTGCCCGGGCGACGGCGAGCAGGGCACCGCTCACGATGCCCGGCGCGGCGGCCGGTAGGATCACCCGGCCGATCGTCTTCGCCTTCCTCCCGCCCAGCGCGAAGCTGGCGTCGCGCAGCTCGCGGGGCACGAGCTTCAACATCTCCTCGGTCGACCGGATCACGACGGGCAGCATCAGGCAGGCCAGCCCCAGCGCCCCGGCGAAGCCCGAGAAGCCGAAGCGCAGCACGTAGACCGTGAAGATGAACAGCCCCATCACGATCGACGGGACACCGGTCATCACGTCGGCGAGGAAACGAACGACGCGGGCGAGCCGGCCGGGACCGCCGTACTCGTTGAGGTAGACGCCGCCGAGCACGCCGAGCGGCACGGCCAGGACGGTGGCGGCCGCGGTGATCAGCAGCGTGCCGACCACGGCGGGGCCCATGCCGCCACCCGGGAAGCGCGACTGGACGGGGATGGGCCGGGTGAGGAAATCGGCGTCGACGACGCTCGCGCCCTTCTTCACCACGTAGAACAGGATGAACCCGAGGGGAACCACCACCGCGACGAACGCCAGGACGAACGACGCGGTCATGCACGCGTTCACGAGCTTGCGGGTTCTCTGGACGCGTGCGGTTCCGAGCACCGAGGGGGCCGGCAGGCCGGTCGCCACCATCACGCGGCCCCACCCATGCGGCGTTCGGCGCGTCCTGCGATGCCGCGCGCGGCCACGCCGATCACGATGGTCAGGCCGAAGAGCACGACTCCCATGGCGACGAGGGCGGCCCGCCATGTCCCGGTCGCCTCGCCGAAGCTGTTCGCGATCACCGAAGGCATGGCGTCACCAGTGCCGAAGAGCTGCGCCGAGATCTTCGCCGACGACCCGATGACGAGCGCCACCGCGATCGTCTCCCCCATCGCGCGCCCCAGCCCGATCATCGCGGCCGACACCATGCCACTACGGCTGTGCGGGAACACCGCGCCCCGGATCATCTCCCAGCGCGTCGCACCGAGCGCGAGCGCGCCCTCCTTCTGCGCGCGCGGCACCGTGGCGAAGACCTCGCGCATGATCGCGGTGATGATCGGCGTGATCATGATCGCCAGGATGATGCCGGCGGTCATGAAGCTCACGCCCGACACGGGATCACCGGAGAAGACGGTGTCGAGCACCGGGATGCCCGAGACCGCCGACGCGACATTCTCGTACAGGTCGCGCATCGGCGGCGCCAGGACCGCGAGGCCCCACAGTCCGTAGACGACCGACGGGATCGCGGCGAGCAGGTCGACGACGTAGATGACCGGTGTCCGCGCCCGGCGGGGCAACAGCTCCGTGATGAAGAGCGCGACGCCGATGCTCACCGGGACCGCGATGACGATCGCGATCGCCGAGACGACCATCGTGCCGTAGACGAAGGCGAGCGCGCCGAAGTGCCCGGCCGCGGGGTTCCAGTCGTCGGACGTGACGAAACCGAGGCCTTCGTGGGTGAAGGCGGGCCAGGCTTCCTTGGTGGTCGAGAACGCGATGAGCCCGAGGATGATCAGCACGAGGCCGCCGGCACCGAAGGCGATCACCCGCACCATCCGGTCGGGCAGCGCCCCGGGCGGGCGGGCGCCCGAGAGGAGCTTCGGTTGCCGAGGGGGGGCGGCCGTCACTGCGTCATCCCGTCAGGGAACCTGGATCTGGTCGAGCTGGGCGACGGCCTGCGAACGGATGGCTTCCGGGAGCTTGGCGTAGTCGACGCCGGCGGCCAGGTCCTGTCCCGCGCCCAGGACGAACGCCAGGAACGCCTCGAGCGCGGCGCCCTTGGCGTGGTCGGTCTGGGTCTTGTAGACGAGGATCCAGGTCGGCGACGTGATGGGGTAGGCCTTGGCACCGGCTGCGTTCAACGGGTTGTAGCCGAGGTCCGCGGCCACGGTCGTCCCGGCGAGCGCCGCCGAGGCCGACTCGAGCGACGGCTCGATGTACGACCCGGCCGCGTTCTCGACCGACGCGAAGGTCAGACCCGCGGCCTTGGCGTCGGAGTAGTCGACGTAGCCGACGGCCCCGTCGGTGCTCTTGACGGCCGAGGCCACGCCCGCGTTGCCGGTACCCGCCCGGGTGTCGCTCGGCCACGCCACGGTCTTGTCGGTCCCGAGCTTCCACTCGTTCGGCGCGGCCATGGTGAGGTACTTCGTGAAGTTCGCCGTGGTGCCCGAGGCGTCGGCCCGGTGCACCACGACGATGTCGGTGCCCGGCAACTTCGCTCCCGGGTTGTCGGCCTTGATCGCGGCGTCGTCCCACTTCTTGACCGAGCGTTGGAAGATCTCGGCGATCGTGGCGGCCGAGAGGTGCAGCTTGACCACGCCCGGCAGGTTGTAGGTCACCGTGATCGGCGCCGCGACGGTCGGGAAGTAGAGCAACGCGCCACCCTTGAACGCCGGCAGCGTCTCCGGCTTCGGGATCGCGTCCGAGCCCGCGAACTCCACGAGCCGGCTCTGGAGGTCGGTCTGGCCCTTGCCGGACCCACCGCCCCCGTAGTTGATCGTCACCTCGGGCCGGCGCTTCGCGAAGTCGGCGACGGCCGCCTCGATGAAGGCCTGTTGGAACGTGGAGCCCGACCCGTTGAGGGTGGCGGCGGCGAGCTTCGTCTCCCTGGCGGTGGTCGGCGCCCCACCGGAGCTCGACGAGCTGTTCGTGCTGCTACTCCCGCACGCCGAGGCGAGGAGCACCACGGCGAGCACGGAAGGCGCGAGTCTCCGCAATCGGAAGGATCGGGTCATTCGGGAGGCCTCCTGGGGGGTATCGGTCGGTGCTCCGTCCACGAGGCGCAGCGTAGGGATGCGCCCTGGCCGGATCGTTGCCCCGGAACGACCAACGGGTGAACACGAGGCGAACGTCCGGCAACGACGCTCCGACGAGCCCGCCCGGCGGTATCGAGGAGCGACGGGGTGCGGAAGAATGGCCACCGGTACGCCGACGCCCGAGGAGTTCGCCGTGACGGAGACCGGAGACGCTCGCAGGAGCTTCCACGAATCGCTCGACGAACTGCGCAACGACGTGATCCGGCTCGCGGCCATGGTCACCGAGCAGATCGGCGCCGCCACCCAGGCCCTGCTCGACGCCGATCTGGCCGCGGTCGAACAGGTGATCGCCGACGACAAGCCGATCGACGACCTCGCCGAGCACATCGGCGATCGCCTCTACGTGCTCATGGCGCGCCAGCAGCCGATGGCCGGCGACCTGCGCACGATCATCACGCTCCTGCGGGTCCTCCCCGAGCTCGAGCGCAGCGGCGACCTCATGAAGAACGTGGCCAAGGCCGCGCGGCGTCTCTACCCGCGCGAGCTCGAGCCGAAGGTGCGCGGGATCGTGGACCAGATGGGGCGACAGGCGACACGTCAGATGCGGGTGGCGATCGACGCGTTCGCGGACGCGGACGTCGCGGAGGCCGCCGCTCTGGCCGACATGGACGACGCCATGGACGAGCTCACGAAGAGCATGTTCCGCACGATCCTGTCGTCACTCACCCCCGACGAGGGCGAGCTCCAGAAGGCGATGCAACTCTCGTTGATCGGACGGTTCTACGAACGGGTCGCCGACCACGCCGTCAACATCGCGGACCGCATCGCCTTCATGGTCGGCGGCTGATTGTCGCCCTCACTTCGGCGCTCGCGGGAATCGGACGCCCACTACTCCTCTTCGTCGTAGCCGAGGTCCCAGTCGAGGATGAGGCGCTCGCGTTCCGCGTCGCGCACGACGCGTTCGCGGTTGCGGCGGAACTGCGGATCGTGGGGTGGCAGGAGCTGGAGGCGGGCCAGGGCGCGCGTGCGGAACTCGTCGATGGCGCCACGGTCCCCGAACACGGCGGCCACCTCCCAGTGGGGCGAGACCGGCCCGAGGTAGATGACCTTCACGTGCCCGACCGGCGGGAGCTGCTCGAGCTCCTCGGACTCCATTGCCATGCTTCCTCCTACGGTGAGGGGGCCAGCGTAGCGGGGCCCGCCGCCCTCGGCCCGCCGGTGCGTACCGCCGTCAGCTGTCCGCCGGCCGCGAGCCGAGCTTCGCCGTCACCGTGACCTGGCGGCCGTGCCGGTCGAGCTCGACGGTGGCGGAGTCGCCGGGTTGGTGGGCCCGCACCGCGTTCTGCACGTCCTCGTTCGTCTTCATCGCCTTGCCGTCGACCTTGGTGATCACGTCGCCCACCTCGATCCCCGCGCTGTCCGCGGGCGACCCCGAGGTCACGCTGCGCACCAGCGCGCCCTGCTGCACCCGGAGGTCCTGCTCCCTGGCGATCGGACCGGTGACGGTCATGGTCGCCACGCCGAGGAACGCCTGCGGCTTCGCCTGCCGGAGCGACTCGATGATCGGCTTCGCATGGGAGATCGAGATGGCGAACCCGATGTTCTGCGCCTGGCTCGGATCCGACGTGAGCGTGTTGATCCCGACGACCTCCCCCGCGGCGTTCACCAGCGGACCGCCCGAGTTGCCGGGGTTGATCGCGGCGTCGGTCTGGATGAGGTCGCTCATGAGCACGCCGTTGCCCTCGTCCACCTGGCGGTGCAACGCGGACACGATGCCCTTCGTCACCGTCGGTCCGCCGTCGAGCGCCAACGCGTTGCCGACCGCGATGACGTCGTCGCCGACGCGCAGCCGGTCGGCGTCGCCGAGGGTGACCGTCGGGAGGTCCTTGCCGTCGACCTTCACGACCGCGAGGTCGTTGCTGCGCGACGTGCCGATGATCTGCGCGGGCTTCTTGGTGCCGTCCGAGAACGTGACCTGGACCCGGTCGGCGCCCTCGATGACGTGAGCGTTCGTCGCGACGTACCCGTCGGGCGTGATCACCAGGCCGCTGCCCGCGGCCGTGTCCTCGACGCGGTTGCCGAAGCCCGTGCGCGTCCCCACCTGTATGGAGACGATGCCCGGTTCGGCCCGACCCAGGATGCCCTGGATGTCGGTCGACGTCGTGATCACCGACGAGTTGCGCCCGGGCGTGATCGTGCGAGTGACCGCCTTCGTCGTGGTGCCGTCGTCCTTCGTGAGGAGCACCAGCCCGCCCCCGACGAACGCGCCGACGACCGCGCCGACGACGGTGCCGATCAGCGCCGCCCGGCCGCCACGAGAGCCCCGCGCGGCGGGCGCGGGCACGAACGGCTCGGGCGCGGGCGCGAACGGCTCGCGGCCGCCCATGGCGATCCCCGGGAATCCCGTCTGGGATTCGGGTGCCGGCGGTTCGACATGTGGGATCGCCGGGGGCGGAAACGCCCAACCGGGCGATGTGCCGGAGGACGCGCCGGAAGGTGTGCCCGAGGTCACGTCCGGCGTGGCACCGTCGCCGGTTTCGATGTCGTCCGCTTCGACCCCACCGGAGCGCGCCTGGTCGTCACTCACCGTCGTCCTCCACGCCTGGGCTTCGTCTCGTCACGCCATCTCCCCCGGTATCGGATGGCTCCCGGGGTATCGGATGATCGGCGGCCGACCTGAAAAGGAGCTGAGAGATCGCTGACAAGCACCGGACTTCCCAGCCTACGGGAACTACCGTGCGGTGCGAGGCGTTCAACACCACCATGGAAACCCTTCCCCCTCCCCCCGAAACCGAGCAGCCGTGGATGAAGGAATCGCGGTGCCGCTCGTACGAACCGTCGTTCTTCTTCCCGTCGGACGGGGTCGGCGTCGAAGCCGCCCAGCGCATCTGCCGCGAGTGTCCCGTGAAGGCCGACTGCCTCGAGTACGCACTCACCTACCGCATCGATCACGGCGTATGGGGTGGGGCGTCTGAGCGGGAGCGCCGCCGAATCCTGCGGGCACGACGCGCGGGCCGTGCGGTCACCCGCGCCTGACCGGTACCCGCCCTCACCGGTGAAGCGGCGCGGCGTCATCCCCAGCTGAACGGCCCGGTCGCGAGCTCCACGAGCGACGACCACAAGCCGCCACGATCCGGGTTCATCCCGTCCACCGCGGCGGCGACGTCGCGCGTCGGCGCCTCGGTCACGCACACGAACACGAGGCCGCCTCGCGGCCACACGACCGCGACCGCGCCCGCCGACTCGTAGACCCGGACGGTGCGCCCCGCAACGCGTCGCGTCCGCCCGCCGGCCGGCAGGGCCGACCAGTCCAGCTCTCCTTGCTGCTCGAACACCGACATCGCGAGCAACCCGTCGGAGTACAGCACTTGCAGCGTGCCGTCGGGATGTTCGTACCGCCCGATCAGGCGGTAGCCGTTCCCGAGCGACGACGGCACGTCGTACTCCCCGTCGACGTGCCGCACGGCGCGGGGCGCGCTCGACTCCCCCGTGGCCGCGGGGACCCGCGCCTTCCCGGCGTGCGGGGCCCGCACGAGGCCCGCGATGCGGCTGAACCCGATCGACCGCACGACGCGACCGCTGCCGTCGAGCAGCTCACGCCGGAGGAGGAGGCTCGTCTCGACGTCGAAGTAGAGGCGCTCGGAGACGCGCCCCGAGGTACCGGTGCGAGCGGTCAGCAGGGTCGTCGCGTGACCGGCGATCTCCGGACCCGGCCGCATCGACAGGTCGTACTTGCGGTCCGGCGCCGGTGCCGGCGCGGCGGTGGCGTCCCACAGCAGCGACCAGTCGCCGTCGGTGCGCACGATCCGCTGCGACCCGGCGCCGACGATGGCCTGATCGCCCACCTGCATCGAGCCCGGCTTCCCGACGACGTGCACCGTCCGCCGGTGCCGCCCGGTCGCGTCGGTCCACTCGACCACGACGTCACCCGAGAACCGGGTCGTCGACGCGGCGGCGCGCGACTGTGAGACGAGCGCGGAGCCGGGGTCGGCCGTGGCCGACGCAGTGCTGCCGCTGAGCGCCGCGGTGCACGCGATCGACAATGCGACGGCGACCGTTGCCACCCGACGGCCGGCCGAGGTCATCGACCGAACCGGACCGGCTGGGCGACCGGCGCCAGCACGCTGATCGGGTCGGCCGACTCCGAGGCCCCGGCGGCGTGGGCCCGCACCATCGTGGCGATGCGGGGCTTGACGCCGGCTTGACCGGGGAACACCGCGGCGACGAGGACGATCGCCGCGGCCGCCCCGCCCGCCACGAGCCCCGCGCCGCGCCAGGAACGCCGCCCGTCGCGCCCGCGGCGGGCCGCGAGCTCGTCCGCGACTTCCGCATTCGGAGGGTCGGCGCGCTCGTCACGTACCGCGGCGACCACATCCGGCGGGAGATCGAGTACCGGCAGCGCCCGCACCGCGTCCCGCACCGCCGCGGCCTCGCGCAGCTCGGCGCGCAGCGCCGGCGACGCGGCGAGGCGCGTCTCGACCTCGGCGCGCTCGGCGGGTGTGAGCTCCCCGTCGAGGTACGCGTCGAGCAGTTCGACGACGTGCTCGTCGGCGCTCACGGTCTTGCCTCCTGGCGCCGACGGCGCCGGGCCGGCCGGCCACGCTCGCTCACCGCTCCACCCCCACGAGTGACGCCCGGAGCAGGCTGCGGCCGCGATGGATCCGCGACCGCACCGTGCCGACGGGCACGCCCACGGCCGACGCGATCTCGTCGTACGACAGCTCGGCCACGTCGCAGAGCACCACCGCGACGCGGAACTCCTCGGGCAGCGCCGCCAGCGCCGCCTGCACCTCGTCCGAGAAGCCCGGGGTCTGCTCGTCGGCGGCCGGCGACGGCGGCAGCACGCGGTCGGGGTCCTCGGGGTAGGACTCCGCCGGTCGCCGTTTTCGGCGCCGCACCTCGTCGAGGAACACGTTCGTCACGATTCGAGCCAACCAGCCTTCGAGCGATCCCGGTTCGTAGCGCTCGAGCCCGCGGCGGACGCGAAGCAGCGCCTCCTGCGCGAGATCCTGCGCGTCGTCTGCGTTTCCGGCCAGGCGGTAGGCCACGGTGTAGAGGAACCGCCCGTGGTCGCGGGCGACCGCCTCCCACGTGGGGACACCGTCGGTCATGCGTGAGAACGACGCACGCCGCGGTCGAGTTCCCGACTCAGGGAATCCGGCGGCGGTTACTTCGCCGTGTCGTCGTCGGATCCGTCCTTGGACCCCTCGGCGAGGCCTTCCTTGAACTCCTTGGAGGCCTGCCCGAGTGACCGGGCGATCTTGGGGACGCGCGAACCGAACAGCACGACGACGATCAGCAGGATGATGATGAGTTCGGGGGCTCCGAGACCGAACATGCGACCAGCCTTTCGGGCGAGACGTTCGCGAGGTTACCCCGTCGCGGACGCACAGAGAGTGTCGGCGACCAGCTCGAGATCCTCGAGCGATCCGACCTGGAACGGAACGGCGCCCGCACCGACGATGAGCGTTTCGACCCCGAGTGAGGCCCAGTGTCCGACCTGTTCCCGCACGTCCTCGGGCGTTCCGACCAGCCGGCCGGCCCGCCAGTCGTCGAGCGGGACCGCGTCGAGGACTCCGGGCGTCGCCTCCCGCAGCCGGTCGAACCGGCGCCGGAGGTCGGCGTCGTCGGTCCCGACCAGCGTGTACAGGCCGAGCGACCGCCACACGTCCGCCGGGTCGCGGCCCACCCCCTCGCAGGCCCGCTCGAGCACGCCGAGGCGCTCCCGGTAGGCGTCCGGGGTCCAGACCCAACAGGTGTTCCACCCGTCGGCGGCCTCGGCGGCGAGCCGGAGCAACCGGTCGCCCTTGCCGCCGACGAAGACCGGGGGGCGCGGCTGCTGCACGGCCGGCGGGAGGTTCCTCGCCCCCGACGCTCGGTGGTACTCGCCGTCGTAGGTGAGCGGGCCGCCGCCGAGCAAACCCCGGCAGACGTCGACGGCCTCGCGCAACCGGGCGAGCCGGACACCCGGCGGTGGGAAGTCCAGGCCGATCGCCTCGTACTCGGGCTCGTACCAACCCGCGCCGAGGCCGACGTCGAGCCGCCCGCCGGAGATGCGGTCGAGGGTGGCCAGCCCCTTGGCGAGCAGGGTCGCCGGCCGCAGCGCTTCGAGCAGCACGAGCGTGCCCAGCCGCGTCCGCGTGGTCTCGCGGGCGAGCGCGGCCAGGGTCACGAGCGGTTCGAACGCGCCCGACGGCTCGGCACTGCCGCCGTACTTGGCGAGGTCGAGGAAGAGGTGGTCCGACAGCCACAACGAGTCGAACCCCAGCTCCTCGGCACGGCGCGCGTACGCGAGCACGGTGTCGAAATCGAGTGGGTTCCGGCCCGGGACCGAGTAGTCGTACTGCGGCAGCGCCAGTCCGATGCGCACGGCCCACACCCTAGACTCCGAGCCGGTGAGCACCGTCGGGACCAGCCTCGAGGTGCATGAAACCGTTGATGTCGTGCCCACCGAAACCGGCGTCGACCGCAGGGCACGCGTCCGGCGGACGCCCTGTCAACGGGGCTCCGCTCGTGCCGATCGTGTTCAACCCCTTGGGGTTGCGCGCGGAGCTCCGGCCGGTGCACAACCTCAACGACACGAGCGTGCACGCCTCGTACGTCGAGTGGGCCCAGCGCCGGATCGACAACGACAAGTCCCGCTCGACGCGTGGTTCCCCGACCATTCGAGAGCAGGGCGGTTGACATTTTGTTGATGCCCTGCCACGCTTGCGGGGTCAGCGAGCTTCCAGGGCTCTGGGCCGGCGCACGTGAGGGCAATTCGCTCGAGCGGCCCGGCCACCCAGACCCAGCCCGACCCACCCGTTCAGGTCCGATACCACCGTCCCCGCTCAATGGACCAGCCCAAGAAGGAGCGGACGCGGAGTCTGAAACGATGCCCGGAGACTGTGCAACCATCCAGTTCCGTTGCAACAACGAGCAGGTGGCGGTGCACTCCGCTCACCCCCACCTGCTGGCTGCGCTGCGGGACGAACTCGGGATCACCTCACCCAAGGACGGCTGCTCGCCATCGGGTCAGTGTGGCTGCTGCACGGTGCTCATCGACGGCAAGGCCCGGCCCGCGTGTTTGACACCTGTCGACAAGGTGGCGGGCACGAACGTGACCACCATCGAAGGGCTTGACCCCGAAGAGCGCACCCGCATTGCCCTGACCTTCGCCGCCCACGGTGCGCTGCAATGCGGGTTCTGTACGCCCGGGATCATCATCCGGACCAAGGCTCTGGTCGACGCCAACGGCGCTGACCTCGACCGGGACCGTGCCGCCCGCCACCTCGGAGGCCACCTCTGTCGTTGCACCGGTTACGCCAAGATCCTCGACGCCATCGACGACATCGCTCACGGAAAGGAAGCCGAGCCGGAGGCCGTCGGCGCCATCGGCACGCGCGGAGCCCGGTATCAGGCTGTCGAGCTCGCACTGGGCAC
Source organism: Acidimicrobiia bacterium (assembly GCA_046331155.1). Classification (GTDB taxonomy): domain Bacteria; phylum Actinomycetota; class Acidimicrobiia; order IMCC26256; family CAWATG01; genus JAXLRK01. Next base: position 854,794 of record JAXLRK010000001.1, on the reverse strand, counting down.
CAAGGACTACGTAGACGACATGCACGTCGAAGGAATGCTGCACGGAGCGCTGCGCCTCGCCGACTACGCCAGGGCCGAGGTGATTCGCATCGACACGACAGCTGCTCGAGCCGTGGAGGGGGTACGAGGCGTGTTCACCGCTGCTGACGTTCCCGGCGAGCTGCGCGTGGGGATCATCCATCACGACTGGCCGGTGTTCGTACCCGAGGGCGGGCGCACCTCCTACCTCGGTGACGTCCTCGCGATCATCGCCGCCGACGACCGCGCGACGGCCCGGCAGGCCGCCGCCCTGGTGGAGGTGGAATACCAGCCCCTCGACCCGGTAACCGACCCGGAGACCGCGCTGGACGCAGCGGACGCCGTCTGGGGTCTCGAAGGGAACCTGCTCTCGCGGTCTGCGTACGCGCGGGGTGACGTGGACGCCGCGCTCGCCGGGTCGGCCCACCTGGTTCACGAGGTGTTCCGGACACAACGAGTGGAGCACGCGTTCCTGGAACCCGAGTCGACGCTCGCCGTCCCGCGTGCCGACGGGTCGCTCAAGGTCTTCTCCGGCGGTCAAGGAGTCTGGGATGACCGCGACCAGATCGCGGCGGTACTCGGGGTGTCCACCGACCTCGTGGAAGTGGAGCAGGTATCCAGCGGCGGCGCGTTCGGCGGCAAGGAAGACATGAGCAACCAGGGTCAGACTGGTCTGGCCGCGTGGCTGACCGGACAGCCCGTCAAGTGCACTCTCTCACGCGAAGAGTCGTTGCTCATGCACGCGAAGCGCCACCCGATTCGCGTCGAACTCTGGGCCGGCTGCGACGAGACCGGCCACCTTACCGGTCTGCGAGCGCGCCTACTCGGCGATTCGGGACCGTACGCCTCGGTAGGCATGAAGGTGCTCGAACGCGCGGCGGGACACGTGGGAGGGCCTTACGTCTGGCCGGCGATCGACGTCGAGGCATTGGCAGTTCGGACGAACAACAGCGTCTGCGGCGCGTTCCGGGGCTTCGGTGCCAACCAGGCCCAGTTCGCCACCGAGGGCGCCGTCGACCGTCTCGCCGAAGCGGTGGGGATCAGCGGCTGGGACATCCGCGAACGCAACGTCGTCGAGCCTGGCACGCTGTGGGGCCCCGGACAGCCGATGGACGAGGGCTGCCGGGGGGCCCGAGCGTGTCTGGAAGCCGTCCGCGACGCCTACGACGGAGCCCGCGCCGCGGGCAAGGCCGTCGGTCTGGGTCTCGCCCTCAAGAACTCGGGGCTGGGAAACGGTTTCACCGAGATCGTCCGAGCGGTGGTCCGCTTCGAGCCCGACGGCACCGTAGAAGTCCGGCACTGCTGGACCGAGATGGGCCAAGGGGTACACACCGTCGCCGTGCAGGTGGCGGTGGAGGAGCTCGGCGTGGATCCGGGCCGGGTCAAGGTGATCGTGGACACGACGCGCGAGCTCGGCGCCGGACAGACGACCGGCTCGCGCGGAACGCTCATGGGCGCAGGAGCCATCGCCGCGGCGTGTCGCAATGCCAAGGCCGACGGCCGGCGGCCCGGTGTCGACTACGAGGGCGAGTACCGGGTCGACTGGACCAATGCGATCGAGGACGGCGTCGATGCGCCGATCCTCCACTCGGCGTTCGGCTACGCGGCGCAGGTCGTGATCTACGACGCCCTGAGTCGACGGCTCGAGCGGGTCGTGGCGGCTCACGACGTCGGCAGGGCCGTGAACCCCGACCTGTGCGAAGGGCAGGTGCATGGCGCCGTACACATGGGCCTCGGCTACGCGCTCTCGGAAGAGTTCCCCTGCGACGAGCAAGGCCGACCTACCAACATGACGCTGCGCAGCCTCGGGATCCTACGGGCCAAGGACATGCCCGAGGTTGACGTGATCCTGGTCGAGGTTCCGCAGCCGAGAGCACCTTACGGCATAAAGGGGGTCGGCGAGATCGGCCTTGTGCCGACGGCGGGCGCGGTCGCGGCGGCGTTGCGGGCGCTGGACGGCCGATGGCGGACGACGCTGCCCCTCGCGCGGGCCGAGGCGATCGGCGTGCAATGAACGGGGCGGTAACCCCGGGGCTCGTGTGCGGCCACCACCACCTCTACTCGACTCTGGCGCGCGGTATGCCCGCCCCGCCGCGGACGCCAAGCCGCTTCACCGAGATACTCGAGTTGGTTTGGTGGCGCCTCGACGCCGCGCTCGACCTCGAGATGATTCGCTGGTCGGCCATGCTCGGTGCCTTGGAGGCTCTCGAGCGGGGCACAACGGCGATCATCGACCACCATGCTTCGCCCAACGCGATCGAAGGCTCGTTGAGCGTCATCGCCGAGGCTTGCGCGACTGTCGGCGTACGGGTGGTTTGTGCCTACGAGGTCACCGACCGCCACGGTCCCGACGGCGCCCGCCGAGGCCTCGAGGAGAACGAACGCTTCCTGCGCGACGGAGGGCGGGGCCTGGTCGGTGCTCACGCCTGCCTCACGCTCTCCGATTCGACGCTCGACGCAGTTGCGGGTCTCGCGAGCGCCCACGGTGTAGGCGTCCACGTTCATGTCGCCGAGGACATCGCCGACGCCGATGCGGGCGCGCGCCTCGAGCCCTACGCGAAGCCCTCCTGGCTACTGGCCCACGCGGTTCACCTCGACCGCGAACTGCCGGGCACGATCGCTCACAACCCACGGTCGAACATGAACAACGCCGTGGGTTACGCGCGACCCGCGCGCCGCCTGAATCGCGTCGTGCTGGGAACCGACGGTATCGGAGCGGACATGCTCGAGGAGTTCCGCGTCGCGTACGCGAGGCTGCGCGAAGACGACGTGACCGCAACCCCCGACACCGCATGGGCCTGGCTCGTACAGGGCCGCGATCTAGTACCGGAGACCGCCGAAGACGAAGTCGTCTGGTCCTACGATCCGATGGACCCCTGGCACCTCGCGTACACCCCCGGCGTCAGTCCGATAGAGGTCCGCGTCGGTGACGAGGTTGTCTTCGCGCAAGGCCGCCCAACCCGCGTCGACCCACACGAGATCCGGGCCCGAGCCCGGGAGGAGGCCCAGCGGCTGTGGCAGCACCTGTGAACGAACGCATCTCACTGTACCTGCAGGACGCCCATCCGATCCGTGACGGGATCCTGTACGCCAAGTACGCCGAGGAGCGGGGCTTCGCCGCGGTGTGGCAGGCCGAGAGCCGCCTGGTGCGCGAGGCGACGGTGCCGATGGCGGCATTCCTGGCCCACACACAACGTATCCGTGTGGGATCGGGCGTGGTCAACAACTGGACCCGCAACCCGGCCCTGCTCGCGTCCACGTTCGCAACGCTCGACGACCTCGCGCCGGGCCGGGTCATCCTCGGTATCGGCGCCTGGTGGGACCCCCTCGCAGCGAAGGTCGGTATCGACAGGAGCCGGCCGCTCCTCGCGATGCGCGAGACGGTCGAAGCGGTGCGCGCCCTGCTCGCCGACGAACGCGTCACCTACCACGGTGCGTTCGTAAACCTCGACGGGGTCGAGCTCGACTACGTGCATCAGGAGCGCCGCCCCAAGCACGTACCCATCTACGTCGGGGCCACGGGAATGAAGATGATGGAACTCGCCGGCGAGATCGCCGACGGCGCGGTGCTCAACTACCTCGTTTCACCCCGCTACAACGAGCAAGCCATGGAGCACCTCGAGGACGGTGCACGCCGCGCCGGGCGCCATGCCGTCGACCTCGACCGCCCTCAGCTCGTGGTCTGCTCGCTCGACGACGACCGCAACCGGGCGCTCGACCAGGCCCGCCTGCTCGTCACGCAGTACCTCGGCCAACAGCCCCACATCATGAAAGCCTCGGGGGTGCCGGGCGCGCTCCTGGAAGAGATCGGTTCGGTGCTCACATGGCCGGCCACGCACGAGCAGATCGAGGCTGCCGCCAAGCTGGTGCCAGACGAGGTGGTCCAGATGATCACCGCGTCGGGAACAGCCGACGAGTGCCGCGCGAAGGTAGACGAGTACCTTGCCGCCGGTGCCACCAGCGCCGTTCTCTACCCGCTCGGTGATGACGTCGAGACGATGATCGACGCCTTCGCTGCCACCCCAAGAGAAGCCGGGGACCCTCGGTGAAGCCGGCACCCGCGCGGCCTGCCGAGACGGCTGACGCCGGATCAGCGGCCGATCTCCTCGTCTCGGGAGCCCGGCTCCTCGTGACCATGGACGACGAACGTCGCGAGATCCCCGGCGGCTGGGTCGCTGTGCATGGCGGTGCCGTCAACGCCGTCGGCGTACCCGGCACCGAACCGGCCGCAGCCGAGGTGATCGACGCGTCTGGCTGTCTCGTGACCCCTGGCCTGGTCAACACCCATCATCACATGTACCAGAACCTGACCCGGGCTTTTGCTCCCGCGCTTGGTGGCGACATCTTCCACTGGCTCAGGGTGCAATACCCCATCTGGGCCCGCCTCGACGAGGAGGCCGCCTACGTGTCGGCGTGGATCGGGTGCACGGAACTGGCCCTCGGCGGCTGCACGACGACCATGGACCACCTCTACGTACACCCCCGTGGCGGCGGTGACCTCATCGGCGCCGAGATCCGTGCCGCGGCAGAGGTGGGGATGCGCTTCCACGCGACCCGGGGATCCATGAGCCTCTCCGAGAAGGACGGTGGTCTGCCACCTGACTCCGTTGTGCAGGACGACGACGAGATCCTCGCCGATTCGCAGCGACTCGTCACAGTGCACCACGACCGCTCGCCCCACGCCATGACTCAGGTGGCATTGGCCCCGTGTTCGCCCTTCTCGGTGACTCCCGAGCTCATGAAGGGCACAGCCGAGCTCGCCGAACGCCTCGACGTGCGTCTGCACACCCACCTCGCAGAGACCACGGGAGAAGACGTCTACTGCCTCGAGCACTTCGGCCGCCGTCCAATCGAGTACTTCGAAGACTGCGGCTGGGCCACTGAGCGTGCATGGGTGGGACACGTGGTCTACCCCAGCGAGCAGGAGATCGTGCGCCTCGGCACCTGGGGGACCGGAGTAGCCCACTGCCCCAGTTCGAACATGATGATCGGTGCCGGGCTCGCACCGGTGCAAGAGCTGCGCGCCGCGGGTGTGCCGGTGGGCCTCGGCTGCGACGGCTCCGCCTCGACCGACTGCGCGTCGCTCTGGATGGAGGCCCGGAACGCGCTGCTTCTCGGGAGGCTCCGCCACGGCGGTGCAGCGATGCGAGCCCGTGACGCACTCGAGATGGGTACGCGTGCCGGGGCAAAGTGTCTGGGCCGCGAACGAGAGATCGGCTTGCTGGCTCCAGGCGCGTGTGCTGACCTCGTGGTCTGGCCGCTCGAGGGCATTGCCTTCGCCGGTGCGTTGACAGACCCGGTCGAGGCGTGGTTGCGCTGCGGCCCGGTCGCGGCCCGCCACACGGTGATCGGTGGCCGAGTCGTCGTCCGCGACGGTCTCCCCACCAGCCCCGAAGTGAACGCGATGCTCGACCGCCACCACGGGATCGCAACCGAGTGGCAGCTCGCGGCCGCATGAGTGGCGTGACCATTCCGGACCGGCTCGAGGACGCTCTCGGACTGATCGGCGAACACCCCGAGACCCAACTTCTCGCCGGTGGCACCGACTTCATGGTGGACGTGAACTTCGGGTACCGGCGCCCTGACGGGGTGTGCGCGCTCCGCCGCGTTGTCGAGCTGCACGGGCAACGCGAGGAGGAGGACTACCTCGCGATAGGCGCGATGACCACCTACCAGGAGATGCTGGACGGCACGCTCGCGGAAGCCGTGCCAGGACTTGCCCAGGCCGCCCGCACCGTGGGCTCACCGCAGATACGCAACGCCGGCACGCTCGGTGGCAACCTGGGCACGTCCTCTCCGGCCGGCGACACCCTGCCCGTGCTCGTGGCCCTCGACGCGACGGTGGTCGTCGCGGCCGCGGGCGGTCAACGCGAGCTCTCAATCGGCGATTTCCTGACCGGGCCGAAGCGCAACGCCCTGCAACCCGGAGAGCTGATCGTGGAGGTGCGGGTGCCGCGCCGGCGAGGTCCGCAGGAGTTCCTCAAGGTCGGAGCCCGGAACGCGATGGTCATCTCGATCTGCAGTCTCGCGTTGGTGATCGACCTCGCGGACCGCCGGGTTGCTTGCGCGCTCGGTTCAGTGGGCCCCACCGTCCTGCGCGCCCGTGAGGCCGAGGAGCGGGCCGCCCAGGAGATCGACTGGGAGACGGGTCAGGTCGACGATCCGGTCTTCGCCCGGGAGTTCGGCCGGCTCGTGGCCGCGGAGGCCCGCCCCATCGATGACCACCGGTCCACTGCGCAGTACCGGCGGCACGCCATCGGAGTACTCGCAGAACGGGCCTTGAGGAGGTCGACGTGAACGAAACGCCTGCGACGCGCAGCGTCACCGCGGAGTCCAGCTACGCGTTGAAGGTCAACGGGCGCCGGCACGAGATCAACGCCGCTTGGCTGGGGGAGAGCCTCCTCCGGGTGTTGCGCGACCGTCTGGGTCTGTCGGGGTCCAAGAACGCATGTGAACAGGGCGAGTGCGGATCGTGCTCGGTACGGGTGGACGGGCGGCTCATGTGCTCTTGCCTCGTCCTCGCGGCATCGGCCATCGGCTGCGACATCATCACGGTCGAAGGCCTCACGACCGAAGGGGCGCTCACGGACGTGCAGCAGGCTTTCCTGACGGAAGGGGCCGTTCAATGCGGCTTCTGCACGCCAGGGCTGGTGATGTCGGTCCATGACCTGCTCGAGCGCGAACCGCAACCCACCAGCCTTCAGACGAGAGACGCGATCTCGGGCAACCTCTGCCGATGCACCGGCTACGGACGTATCCTCGCCGCCATCGAGTCCACGGTTGCGGCGAGAAGCGAGACCGCGTCGTGAGCATCGCGGCCGGGCTCGAGCTCAGGCCTCGCGCCGCTCGCATCGGAGACAACGCGGCCCGGCCCGACGGGGTGCCCAAGGTCCGCGGCGAGTTCGCTTACTCCTCGGACCTGTTCGCGGAGGGCATGTTGTGGGGCGCGACCGTTCGTTCCAGCGAGGTCCATGCCCGGATCCGCTCGATCGACCTGTCGGGAGCATGGTCCACACCGGGCGTACGCGCCGTCATCACCGCCGACGACGTCCCCGGCTCGGCGTACTACGGGCTCGACTCCCACGACCAGCCGGTCTTCGCCGCCGGGGTGGTGAGGCACCTCGGCGAGCCGATCGCGGCCGTTGCTGCAGACCACCCTGAGACCGCACGGCTCGCCGCGTCGCGGATAGCGGTCGACTACGAACGCCTAGCCCCGTTGCTCGATCCGGACGAAGCCCTGACGGCAGAGCCAATTCACCCCAACGGCAACGTCTTCCGGCACCTGCCGATCCGCAAGGGCGACCCCGCCGCGACGGGCGACGTGGTGGTCGAGAATACTTACACCACCGGGATGCAGGATCAGGCCTTCCTGGGCCCCGAGTCGGGCCTGGCCGTACCCGACGAAGACGGCGGCGGGGTCGAGCTCTTCATCTCGACCCAGTGGCTGCACATCGACCGCGACCAGGTCGCGGCCTGCCTTGACCTCGTACCCGAGAACGTTCGCCTCACCCTCTCGGGTGTCGGCGGCGCGTTCGGGGCCCGCGAGGACATCAGCCTTCAGGTACACGTCTGCCTACTCGCGCTGCGGACGGGCAGACCCGTCAAGATGACGTACAACCGCGAGGAGAGCTTCTTCGGGCACGTACACCGCCACCCCGCTCGCATGTGGTATCGCCACCACGCAAAGCGGGACGGCACCCTCGTGAAGGTCGAGGCCCGCCTCCTACTCGACGGAGGGGCGTACTTGTCCTCTTCCTACCACGTACTGGGCAACGCGGCGTCCTTCGCGGTGGGGCCCTACTGCGTGCCCAACGTGGTAATCGACTCGTGGAGCGTACGTACCAACAACCCGCCGTGCGGCGCGATGCGAGGATTCGGAGTCGTCCAGTCCTGCTTCGGCCACGAGTCACAGATGGACAGACTCGCAACGGCGCTCCGCATGGACCCGGTCGAGCTCCGTACTCGAAACGCGCTGGGTCGAGGAGATACTGCGGTGACGGGACAGAGGATCACGGGAACCTTGCCGATGGCCGAAGTCATAGCCCGCACCGCCGCGCTCCCGATGCCACCCGAGCTCGACGAGGACGCCCCGGCGCTGGCCCTACCCGGCGGCGCGGGTCGTACGGCCGACCGATCGCGGGTCGTCCGTGGAGTCGGTTTCGCGGCCCACTACAAGAACCTCATGTACGCCGAAGGCTTCGATGACTACTCGACCGCCCGCTGCCGGATCGAGCACGGCGTCGCAACGATCCATTGTGCTTGCGCGGAGGTCGGGCAGGGCTTCGTCACCATCGCCCTCCAGATCGCGCGAGAGGTGCTGCGCATCGACCAGGTGGTGCTGGCACCTGCCGACACCGTCGAGGTCGGATCGGCCGGGTCGACCTCGGCGAGTCGCCAGACCTGGATGTCAGGCGGCGCCGTCGAGGCCGCCTGCGTCGCAGCGCGTGATCGGGTACTCGCCGAGGTCGCGGTCCGGACCGGTACCACGATTGCCGACCTGGGGCTCGAAGACGACCGCATTGTCTCGCGTGACGGGCGTGTGGACACGACGATAGCCGAGGCCGTCGCGGGTCTGGTCGTGGACGAGACCCGCGAGTTCCACCACGCCCCCACCCAGCCGTTGGACGACAACGGTCAGGGCGACGCCCACGTCTCCTTCGCCGGCGCGGCCCACCGGGCGGTGGTCGATGTCGACCTCGACCTCGGTCTCGTGCGCGTCGTGCAGATCGCGACCGCCCAGGACGTGGGTCGAGCCCTCAATCCGCTGGCCGTCGGCTGCCAGATCGAAGGCGGGGTCGCCCAGGGAGTCGGCCTGGCCGTGATGGAGGAGATCCTCCTCGAGAACGGCCGGATTCGCAACGCGTCGTTCACCGACTACCTGATTCCGACCGCGCTCGACATGCCCGATGTGGTGTGGGAACTGATAGAGGAACCCGAGCCGGGGGCGCCCTTCGGGGCCAAGGGCGCCGGTGAGCCCCCGGTCGTGTCGTCGACTCCTGCCGTCGTCGGAGCGATCCGAGCGGCGACGGGGATCGACATCAACCGGGTCCCGGTCCGACCCCAGGACATCGTGCGCGGCACCCGGTGGAACGACGGTTGAGATCGGGCGAAGGCTCCTTCACCGGATCGGAGGGCCGTATCGCCTACCGGTGGTGGCGACCCGAGAGCCCGATCCGACGGCTTGTCGTCGTGGTGCACGGGTATGCCGAGCACGGCGGGCGGTACGCCCACGTCGCGCAACGCCTGGTGGCCGGAGGCGCGGCCGTGTGCGCACCCGACCACCTCGGTCACGGCCGCTCAGAGGGCGAGCGAGCGCTCCTGCGCGACTTCGAGCACGTGGTCGACGACCTCGAAATGCTCGTCGCGAAGCTCCGCACGGAGGCGGCTCTGCAGGTGCCACTCGTGATGGTCGGCCACTCGATGGGGGGTCTGCTGACCGCCCGCTTCGCTCAGCGCAACCCCGGAGCCGCGACCGGGCTCGTGTTCCTCGGAGCGGTGCTCGGCGACTGGTCCTGGGCGCGCGAAGCATTGAGCCTGCCCGACCTACCGGTCGTGGACAGCGACCCGACCGGCATGAGCCGCGACGCCGAGGCGTGCCGGGCGTACGCAGAAGACCCGCTCGTGTACCACGGGACCTATCGCCGGGAGCTCCTCGAGGCCGAGGTTGCCTGTCTCGACCGGACGCGTGCGGAACTGGAGCGGATCACCGAACCAGTGCTGTTTCTGCATGGCACCGCCGACCCGTTTGTTCCGTACGGTCCGTCGCTCGCCGCGGTTCGGGCCATGGCTTCGACCGACGTCACCGTGAGGCTCTACGGAGGCGCCAAGCACGAGCTGGTCAACGAGATCAACCGCGACGAAGTGCTCGCCGACATCGCGTCCTTCGTCGAGCGCGTTGCCTCATGAGCGGCACGCCTCGAGACTCGGGCTACCGAGTCAGCCTCCGGTCATCGGGAGGGCGATCGTCAGCTTGAGTTCGTGGGCGTTGGTGACGTCGGCGTCGAGGCCCTCGATCTCGGTCAGGTCCTCTCCGTCGACGAATATCAGGCACCGTGGGTCGAGCCACCCGAACTGGTTGTAGAACCAGTCGTGGAGCTCCTCGCCGTGCCGTTCCACCAACCGCTCGAGCACGTCACGCACCCGCACCGGCCCCGAGTCGAACGTCACCGTCTCCTCGCGCTCGCCGATCCGTCGGCGCAGACTCCCGAAGTAGGAAACCGCTATCGTCGTGCGACCCGTACCAGGGTCCGACCCTGGTACGGGAGCCGCTGGAGCGCCCACGGTCAGCCTCGTGACCGACGTGGCGGGCCCTGAGGCATCGTGATCGGCGGGTAGATCCCCGCTCGGAGCGTGTCGAGCCGCAGGAAGAATCCGCCGACCACGAGCAGCGGGAGCGCGATGACCACCAAGCCGTTCCGCGCGCCCTCTGCCACCGCACCCACGAGCGCCAAGACGGCTGGGAGCGCCGTCCCGGCCAGCAGCGTCACGAACACGAACGTCGCCCGCGACGAGCCACGTACGAGTCGATCGATGCTCTCCTTCTTGCCCGGCGCGTCCTTGTGAGTCGAGAGGTGTACGACCATGGCCGCGAGGAGAACCGCGCTCGAGCCGGCGAGAGCGAGTGCCTGGCCTGACGTGACGTCCCGGCCGTCGAGCACGACCAGCAGCAGCACCGTCGCCGTCGCCGTCGCGAGCGAGGAGAAGAGGAACTGGAAGGGCACGGCCACCGAGTGCCAGTACGGGATGGACCGCGGTCGAGCCAGCACAGCTCCTGCGTAGACCATGACCACGACCGCGGCGATCGAGGCGGCGACGAGCATCACCCGGCCGGTGCCACCGGAGGCCGCGGAGTCCCACCCGAGGCCCGAGAACGGGGTCGAGTCGTTGACGGTGAGGTCGGGGAGCATCAGCAGGCCGGCGAAGGTCAGGAAGACGAGGTCGGCCCAGGCGCCCCAGGAGATCCAGCTCGCCTTGACGTTGCGGAACGCCCGCCACGCCTGGAGCGGTCGGCCCAGGTCGGCGATGAGTACCAAGCCGCCGATCGCGATGGTGACGAAGCTCACCACGTCCACTACTGGTAGGCCCAGCACCTGCCCGAGGTCGGTCGTCACGCCGAGAACCCGTGCCACGAGGAACACACCGCCGCCGATGCCCATGAGCGTGAACCAGATCGCGTGGTTCACGCCCCAGACTCGCTGAGTCTTCGGGCCGAGCACCCAACGGTCCATGAAGACGTTCTGAGACGGGGCGCTCACCGAGGCGCTCATGAGAGCCCCACATATGCCGTGGTTGCGCCGGTACGGGCTTCGGGGCGGAGCACATCCGTCGGCCCGTGCTCCGCCACATAGCGACTGACGGGGCTCTCGGGGTCGTCAAGGTCGCCGAAGATTCGGCACTCCGCCGGACAGGTCACCACGCAGGCCGGAGTGGCGAGGGGGTCGACTCCCGGAGTCAGACCGGTCGCCGTCCCGAAGTCGATGCGATGAGCGCAGTAGGTGCACTTGGAAACCGTGCCGCGGATGTGGCCCGCCGCGGCGTACGGCTCGAGCAAGCTCGGCTTGTTGCGGATGCCGTCGCCGAGCATCTCGCCCGACGCTTCCTCGAACAAGTGGAGCGCCCCGTACGGACAGGCCGCCATGCACGCCCTCGATCCGATGCAGATCTCCTCGTCGGCCAACACGATCCCGTCATGGCGTCGCCTCAGAGCGCCCGATGGACACGCCTTCACGCACGGGGCGTCGCTGCAGTGATTGCAGAGCGTCGGTAGGTACGCCATGCGCGCGTCGGGATACGTCCCCACCTCGTACTCGACAACCGGCGCGTACCAAGCATCCACCGGCGAGAGGTTCTCCACCTTGCAGGCCACCGTGCACGCCTGGCAGCCGATACAGCGCCCGACGTCGATCACCATCCCCCAGCGGGTCATCGCGCCTCTCCTTCGATCTTGGCGACCCGAACCGCGATGACCGAGTCGAGGGCTCCTGAGAGAAAGTCGATGTGATCCTCATCGAGGTTGAGCAACGCGTTGAAGTTGACCTCGTCGGGGTTGGCCCCCTTGGCCCAGCCGCCACCGCAGCCCTGTACCGCCACCACGTCCGGATGTACGAGCTGGGTAACCCTCGCGGTGGCCTTCTGGGAACGACCCGCTGCCGATTCGACGAGGACCCGGTCACCATCTGCGATACCGCGCTGGCCCGCCGTCTCGGTGTGAAGCCAGACCGAACGCAGGTCGTTGTGCTTGGCGGAGATCGACCGCAGTATCGGATTGTGGTGCGTGTGTGAGAGCGCGTGGTGAGGAATCTTCAGGTTGACGAGGTAGAGGTCGTGCGGCGCGTTGTGCTTGTACGCGGGGCCCGGCTTCCAGTCGGGCAGCGTCTGGTAGTCGTCCGTCTCCCAGGGGATGTCGAGCTCGCTCGTGACTTGGCGCACATCGTCCCCGGCGGCCTTCATGAACTCGAAGTAGACCTGGGCCCGCGCCGCGACGAACGGTCGGGGGTACTTCTCCTTCACTGACTTCGTGTCGGTCCAGAGCCCGTCGGCAAGGTGCCAATCGAGACCGTGATCGGCCCCGAACTCGTTTCGGAGCCAGCGATCGACCATCTCGGCGTACGAGTATTCCCTCGCGGGGTCCAGGCGGCAGTCGCCCTTCAGTTGTGCAACCGTGTTGAAGGACTCGTACAGGTCGGGCAGAAACCCGGCTCGCTTGGCGATCTCGAGATAGACCTGCATGACATCGACGTACTGCTCGTCCGGCTTGGGACCGGGGAAGGGCGCCGGGACAACGGGTTTTGCTCCGTAGCATGCGAGCGGTGAGTCACCCGCTCCATAGTGCTGGAACGTGAACGGCACCAGTCGCTCGAGGTAATGGAGATCAGGAAGGACGATGTCGGCGAACTCCGTCGTCTCCTCGAACCGTCGAGTGATCGACACGATGAACGGAATCCGCTTCAGAAAGCGCTCGATCACGTCGGGCGGGCCCGAGGTCTTCATCATGTTCGAGTGGTACTGCATCAGCATCCGGGGGAACGGCGGCGACTTGTACTTGTCGCCCCGTTCCGAGTTGAGGAGGTAGAAGACAGCCCCATACGGGCCCACCGGCAGCAGCTCGAACATCTCGGGCGTCTCGGGAGCGCGCGCCTTGCGGGGCGGGTACACGCCACCCACTCGGCCACCACCGATGAATCCCCGCGCAATGAGTCCCTCCGGACTCGCCGGAGCTTCATATTCCCGCGTCGGTGTCTTGCCCTTGAGCGAGTAGGGATCGCCGAGAAGCCCGCCGGGAACGTCGATGGCACCCATGAGAGTGGGCAGCAGGATGATGGCGAAACCGTTCAGCAGCGAGTGCTTGTGGGCTGAGAGGCCCCGGTACCAGACGACCGACGCCGGGCGGTATGGAAGCTCGACGCCGTCAACCTCGATCGTCTGGCCTATGCAGGCCGCCTCTCCGAACTCGCGGGCCAGGCGGCGCACGGTGTCCGCAGGAACGGTCGTGACCTCCTCGACATACTCGGGGCTGTAGCGACGCACGTGATCCTTGAGGACCTGGAACGCCGGGCGGACGAACTGGCCGGCGACCTCGTACGTACCGGTGAGCACCCCGGTCGCAGGAGCCTCGTCGAAGGGCTTGGCTCGGTTGTCGGCCTCGTCCCAGACGAGCGGCCGGATACCGTCGTCGGCCCGCACGTAGAGCCCGTCATCCCCGATCAGGTACGGCGCGTTCGTGAACTCACGCAGGAAAGGCGCGTCGTAGATGTTGATCTCGTTGACGAGCTGGTCGACCATTCCCAGGATGAGCGCGGCGTCGGTACCGGGTCGGATGGGGACCCATTCCTCGGCGCGTGACGCCGCCGCACCGCACACGGGATCGATCGAGACGATCTTGACGTCGTCCTCGGTGCGACGGTTCCCGATCTCGCGCGCGGAGTGCATCGTGTCGTAGTGGACGACCGAGCCGAACTGCGAGCCGATGAGCAGGATGTACTTGGAGTACTTGGGATCCGGGATCCCCTCGAAAGCGTTCTGGTTCATGTAGCAGATGCCGTGGACGTTGTTGCCGCAGAAGATCGCGGCCGACCACGTCGAGTATCCGGGCATACCCGCACCCAGGATGAACGCCGGCACCATCGCACCACGCAGGTGGTAGGCATCGAAGCTCGAGTACATCAGCCGTTGGGGGTCGTCCTCGATCGTCTCGCGTACACGCGCCGCGATCTCGTCGAGTGCTTCGTCCCAGCTGATGCTCTCCCAGCGGGGATCGACGCCTATACCGCGCTCCGGGTTGGTGCGCCTCAGCGGGGTCGTGATGCGATCGGGGTCACGCAGGCCTTCAAATCCGGAGTCGCCCTTTGCACACGTCCGCCCGTGGTTGTGAGGGTTCTCCGGGTCGCCCAGGATCTTGTCCACGACGCCGTCGTCATTGACGCGCGCGAGGATCCCGCATCGATTGAGGCAGATGATGCACGAGGAACGCACCCATCCGTCACCGAACGCCGACCCGGACCGCTCTCCGAGGAGAGTGTCCACCAGTCACCTCCGACGATCTGCCATCCGAATCCCCGCAAAGACCACTGGCGCGGTCACACGGCTCGCGGCGCCCGCCGACACCCGGTGCTCGCCTGGACGGCGACAGCCCGGGACTGACCCGGAGACACTTGTTCGGATGGTGGCACCCCGACGACGTCGCGTGCCAAGCGACAAGGTAACGCCGGCCACCCGTCGGATCAAGGACTTGTTCAACAAGTTGTCAACCGTGGGGTATGGTGCGGGAGATCCCACGCCATAGGGAGGGAGCAACCGTGCGCGAACACGCGGCTCGAGCAGCGGTGACCGGCTTGAAGGAGGCCGGCATCGACTTCGTGTCAGGCCTGCCTGATGGATGGCAGCGAGACCTACACGAGTTGGTCGAGGCCGACTCGGCCTTCACGTACGTACCGGTGTGCAACGAGGGGGTCGGGTTCTCGGTGTGCGCGGGGGCCTGGCTCGGCGGCCGCAAGACCGCGCTCGTGATGGAGAACTCGGGCCTGCGGGTCGCTTCGGAGTACATCGCGCGGATCGGCCTCGGCACCGGCGTACCGGTCACCATGCTCCTCTCGTACCGCGGCGACGTCGGGGAGACCGAGCACTGGGGTATCCCGCACGGCATCGTCGTAGAGCCTCTGCTCGATGCGTTGCGGGTGCCCTACCTGGTGGTGCGCGAGACGGATCGTCTCCGCCAGGCGATCAAGCGAGCCCACCGCATCTCGGAGGCGCAGCTCCATCCCGCCGCCGTACTTGTTTCGGGCGATTGCGTTTGGGAGGACTGATGGCCGTGGAACGCTTCGAGCTGCTCGAGCTCCTGGCCGGACGCGTCCCCGAGGATGCGCTGGTGATGGCCACCTACATCGGCGCGGTGTCCTTCGAGTGGGGAGCGATCACTCACGAGCACCCCCGCTCGGCGCACATGGGTCAGATGGGCGACGTGCTCGGACTGGCCGTGGGCCTTGCACTCGCGCTACCGCACCGCAGGGTGGTATGCCTCGACGGCGACGGTTCCGTGCTCATGGAACTGGGCCAGCTGGTCGTCATGGGCCAGGAACAGCCCGAGAACCTGACCGCGGTCATCGTCGACAACCAGTGCTACGAATCGATCGGGTGGGGTCCCGGCGGCCGGAGACCCACCGCGACCGCACGACGGGCCGATCTTGCCGCGCTGGCGACCGGTGCCGGCGTACCCTACGCGCGCACCGTGGACACGCTCGACGACCTCGACTGCGAATTCCGGGCCGCCTTTGCCGAAGGCGGCTGCCGTTTCCTGAACGTCAAGACCAACCCTGGACCCTCACGGGTTGCGCCGCGCCAGACGGACGGCTTCGAGGACAAGTACCGCTTCGTCCGCTACGTCGAGAGACTCGAGGGAAGGGCGATCATGCTCTTCGCCCAGCAGGACCGCCAGCTGCAGCGCGAGGCGAGCCACCGCTGAGCTCACGACCAGCCTTCCCGCCGGCCCGCCGGCGTGAGGTCCGACCCGCGACCGGTGGGGCCGGGTTCAGGCCACGAACGAGACCAGCTTGGTTTCGAGGAACGCCTCGATCCCGTCGTGACCGCCTTCACGCCCCAGCCCCGACTCCTTGAATCCCCCGAATGGCGCGCTCGGGGTGGCTGGAGTGGGGTCGTTCACGCCTACGATGCCGTACTCGAGTGCCTCCGACACCCGCCAGGCCCTCCCGAGGTCGCGGGTGTACACGTAGGCCGCCAAGCCGTAGACGCTGTCGTTGGCGCGGGACACCGCCTCGGCCTCGTCTACGAAGTCGAGGATGGGAGCGACCGGACCGAAGGTCTCCTCTCGGGCGACCAGCATGTCGTCGGTGCACGACGCCAAGACCGTCGGGGCGTAGAAGAAGCCGCAGTTCAGCGCGTCACCCGTCAAGCGGCGACCGCCCGTAACCAGTCTCGCGCCCGACCTCAGGGCGTCGTCGACGTGGCGCTGGACCTTGGTGAAACCGACCTCATCGATCAGCGGCCCGACCGCGACACCCTCATCCCGGCCCGGCCCGACCCGCAGCGCGGCCGCGGCGTCGCCCAAGCGTCGAGTGAAGCGCTCCACCACCGACTCCTGCACGAAGATGCGGTTCGCGCAGAGACACGACTGGCCGTTGACCTGGAACTTCGAGGCGAGCACGCCCCTGACCGCCGCGTCGAGGTCGGCGTCGTCGAAGACGATGAACGGCGCCTGCCCGCCCAGCTCGAGCGACATCCGCGGCAGATGGCCGGCCGAGGTGCGCACCAGCATCTTCCCAACCTCGGTGGATCCGGTGAAGGTGATCTTCCGCACCCGGGAATCGCGCAGCACCGCGTCGGCGATCGACCCGGGGTCGGAGGTGTGGAGAAGGTTGAGCACCCCTGGCGGCAGGTCCGCAGTGACGGCCGCCTCGACGAATGCCGTCGGCGAGAGGGGCGTCTGCTCGGCCGGCTTGACCACGAACGTGCAGCCCGCGGCGAGCGCCGGCGCGAGCTTGCGGGCGATCATCGCTACCGGGAAGTTCCACGGGGTGATGGCGACAGCAACCCCGAGCGGGCGGCGCAGCACGACAAGATGTTTGCCCGCCACTCCCGCGGGAATCGTCTCACCGTAGGTGCGGCGGGCCTCCTCGGCGTACCAGTCGAGCCACTCGCGCGCGTAGCTGACCTCGAAGCGCGCCTGGCCTACGGGCTTGCCCTGCTCGGCCACGATGAGCTCGACGATTCGATCGGCATCGCGGGCAACGGCGGACGATATGGACCGCAGAACGTCGGCCCGCTCCCGAACCGTCCTAGCCGCCCAGTCCGGGAAGGCGGTGTCCGCTGCGCCCACGGCGGCGGTGGCCAACTCGAGATCGGCCTCGGCGGCCCGCCCGATCTCGGCGCCCGTGGCCGGATCGGTCACAGCGAACCACCGACCGGTCTCCACCCACTCGCCGTCCACGTAGCACCGTGCGTCCATGAAGGTCCTCCGGTGTCAGCCGGTCAACGCGGAACCGCGAACGGGGCCGGCTGCGTGAGTGCCGCCGGCCCCGACCTCAGCGTCCTCCTCAGACACCCTTTGGTAGGGCTATCGAACCGTCGACGATGCCGGCGGTGGTCTTGTCGACGAGCTGCTGAAGCTTGTCGGTCTTGAACTTCGGGCAGAGCTCCAGCCGCTGGATGTTCGTGTCCTCGACGCCGAAGAAGTGCGGCTGTGCCGGGATCGTCTTGTTGATGTAATCCTTGATCATCCGGTCTACGAGCACGCTGGAGTTGAGGATGGCCGTGCCGACGAGGTTGGGCGAAGCGTCGCAGCGCGGGTAGATCACGGCGAACAAGTGGGCCTTGTTGCCTGCTTCCTCGACCGCCTGGACGATCCCCGGAAAACCAGCGTCGATCAGAGCGAAGATCACGTTGGCGCCCGCCGTGAGCTGCGCCGCAGCCGCCTGCTTGGCCTTCGGCGCGTCGTTGAAGTTGCCGACGATCGTCGAGACGTACTGAATCTTGGGATCGGTGGCGGCCACGCCCGCCTTGAAGCCGTCGTCGGACTGGGTCGTCGGAGGGATCTCCTCGCCACCGATGTATCCGACCTTGTTCACCTTGAGGTTCGGGATTTCGCCCGACGCGGCCAGCACTCCGGCGATGTACGCCGGAACACCCTGTCGAACGCCGTAGACGTGAAGATTGGGCGACGCCTTGTCGGTCTGGCCGTTGATGATCTGGAACTCGACCTTCGGGAACTGCGGTGCCACCGTACGACCGGCCTCGGCGAACTCGGCGCCCACCCCGATGACCAGGTCGTTGCCCTGGGCGAGGTTGCGCACCGCGTCGATCCGGGCCGCGGGATCGGCGATGTTCTCCTGGTAGCTCGCCTTGATACCGAGCTCCTTCTCGGCAAGGAGGAGCCCCTCGTAGTGAGCCTGGTTGAAGCCTTTGTCGTTCTTCGGACCCGCCAGGGCCATTCCGACGCGGACTTGCTTCTTTGCCGCGCTGTTCTCGGTTGAGCTACTCGTGCCCTTGCTGCTGCTCTTGCCGCTGCTGCTTCCGCACGCGGTGGCGACAAGGAGCAACGGGACGACGACGGCGAACGCCTTCGTCCAGCCGGACCTGCGGTGTGCTGACATCTCTGATCCCTCCAATGGTGCGCTGACGACGCCGAGTCCGGCGCTCGTACGACTGGGCTCTGCTGTGTTCCGGTTCCAACCCGAGTGGGCCTCGTACGTTCGAGTCACTCGTTGCCGCGGTATCGCACCCGTACCGGCGTGCTTCGCCGTCTCCGTCGGGTCTGGTGCTGCTCGTCGCGCTCGTAGCTTCTTCGCTGCGGCCCCCCTGCCGTAGCGGATCATGGATTCAGGCCTCAGGCCGTTCCTGCGGCGGAGAGTGCTGCTCGTCTTTCGAAGAGCTCCTCGGCGGCTGCCTGCGCGTTCTGACGAACGTCGGCGACCGAGACAGACCGCGGTACGCCGCCCTCGACGAGCCTGCGACCATCGACCCACACGTCACGTACGTCTCGTCCCGAGGACGAGAACACCAGATGTGCCGCCACGTTGAAGTCGTTCCCATGGAGCACGGGCGTGGTATGCAGCCCGTCCAGCGCGACGGTGATGACATCGGCGCGCTTTCCGGGCTCCAGCGAGCCGCTGACCGCCTCGAGGTTCAGGACCCTCGCCCCGCCCACGGTGGCCATCTCGAGCACGTCCCAGGGGTCGCCCGAGGTCGGATCGAAGGTCGTCACCTTCTCGAGGAGCGACGCGAACTTCATCTCGTCGAAGAGGTCGAGCGTGTTGTTCTCCTTCTCCCCGTCGCTGCCGAGGCCCAGCCGCACTCCGGCCCGCCTCAGCGCGCCGACCGGAGCCGCACCCGAGGAGAGCTTCATGTTGGAGCACGGACAGTGCGCAACCCCGGTGCCCGTCCGGGCCAGGAGCTCGATCTCGGCCTCGTCCACCCAGACACAGTGCGCCACCACGGAGCGGGGGCCAAGCATCCCGCGATGCTCGAATTCGGCGATCGGTCTCCGCCCGAAGCGCTCCAGCGATTGCTCGACCTCGTACGTCGTCTCCGAGGAATGGGTGTGGAGGCCCGTGTCGAACTCTTCGGCAAGGGCGACCGCGGCGCGACAGGCCTCCTCGGTGCAGTAGAGCAGATGCTCGATACCAACCCAGGCGCGCACTCGGTCGTCGGTGAAGCTTGTGTACCCCTCGAGCAACTCGCGATTGCTCTCCAGGGTCTCGAAGTAGTCGTAGCCCGGCATGTCGGCTACGTAGGGCACAAGCGTGGCCCGGATCCCTAGCCGCTCCGCGACGCGCGCGGACCCGTCCATGAACCGCCACATGTCCATGACCGAAGTGGTCCCGGCAAGCAAGCTCTCCGTGTACGCGAGCAAGCTGGCCGCCTCGGCGATCTCGGGTGTGAGCGCCTTGTGGGCGGGGTCCACGTAGTCACGCAGCCACTCCCACAGGGCTTTCGATTCGGCCGTTCCCCGAAGTAGGCCGGAATGGAGGTGACAGTTGTGGAGACCGGGCAGCACCGCGTGGCCGGAGGCGTCATGGACGTCGGCCCCCTCGACGCGCGGATCGGCGTCGAGCGCGTCCACGGGCCCGACCGCGACGATCTCCGCCCCCTCGATCAGCACCGATCCCGGATCGTGAGCCCGGCGCGTCCCGTCGAGCGGGAACACGATCCCACCGCGGATGAGGAGCCGGCCGACCGTCACTGGAGCCACCACCTGCCTCCGCCGACGGGTACAAGCGCCCGCGAGCGCTTCAACGATTCGTTGAACGGGCCGTAGCTTCCACCAGTCGTCCACTCGTGTCAAGTGACAACCCGCTCTCGCGCCGACCACCTGAGCGCAAGAGCCGATCGAGATCCGCGGAGGTCGTTAGGCTGACAAAGTGTTGACGCGCACCGGGGGTGTGCTTAGCATCCTCACGTGGCCCCGCTTCTGCGGATGTGCGGCATCACGAAGCGGTTCCCCGGCGTGGTAGCCAACCGCGACGTGTCGTTCAGCGTCGAGACCGGCGAGATCCACGGGCTGCTCGGCGAGAACGGGGCGGGCAAGTCCACTCTCATGAAGATCCTCTACGGCCTCGTGCAGCCCGACGAGGGGAGCATCGAGATCGGCGGGCGCGAGGTGACTATCCGCTCTCCGCGTCACGCGCTCGAGCTCGGCATCGGCATGGTGCACCAGCACTTCATGCTCGTCCCCACGATGACAGTGGCCGAGAACATCACGCTCGGACTTCGTTCCGGCCGTTCGCCCCTCTCCCGGTTGCGCCAGGTCTCCCGCCAGGTGGCCGATCTCTCCGAGCGCTACGGGCTCTACATCGATCCCCACCAGCTGATCCGCGACCTCTCGGTGGGTCTCCAACAGCGCGTCGAGATCCTGAAGCTGCTCTACCGCGGCGCCGAGCTACTCGTGTTCGACGAGCCGACCGCGGTGCTCACCCCGCAGGAATGGCACGAGCTCGAGCGAACGATGCGGTCGCTCGCCGAAGCCGGCAAGGGACTCGTGTTCATCAGCCACAAGCTCGACGAACAGCTCGCCATCGCGGATCGCTGCACCGTCTTACGCCACGGCACCGTGACCGGCACTGTCGCCACGAGCGAGGTCGACAAGCCAACCCTGGCCCGCATGATGGTTGGCCGCGAGGTCGTGCTGCGCACGGAGCGGGCGCCTCGTGCCGCCGGCCGCCCGGTGCTCGAAGTGGAGAACCTGAGCCTTACCGCCGGCGACGGCCGCCCGCTGCTCACGGACATCACACTGACGATCGCGCAGGGCGAGATCGTCGGTGTGGCCGGCGTTGAGGGCAACGGCCAACACGAGCTCGTCGAGGTCCTGACGGGAGTCCGGCCTGCAAGCAGCGGGACGATCCGCCACGACGGCACGATCGTCACGGGGCTCACACCACGCCAGTTTCACCGCGTCGGTGCGGTCATCCCCGAGGACCGCCACCGTATGGCCATGGCACTCGGACTGAGCGTGGAAGCAAACCTGATGTTGAAGGAGTTGTTCAAGGAGCAGTTCTCGCGCCGAGGCGTCACCCATCCCCGCGTCATCCGGGAGTTCTGCCGGACCGTCGTCGCGGAGTACGACATTCGCACCCCCAGCCTCGACGTGACCATGCGACAACTCTCCGGCGGCAACCAGCAGAAGGTCGTGGTTGCTCGCGAGATGCACCGGTCACCCGATCTGCTCATCGCAGCCCAACCGACGCGGGGGCTGGACGTGGGCGCGATGGAGTTCGTGTACCGCAGGATGCTCGAACATCGCGAGCGGGGTGGCGCCACGCTGCTCATCTCGACAGAACTCGACGAACTCCTTTCCTTGTCGGACCGCATCGCCGTACTGGTCAGCGGCAAGTTCGTCGCGCTGCTCGAGAACCACGAAGTTCGTCTCGAACAGCTCGGGCTCCTCATGGCCGGGGCGTCGGAAATGGACGCTTCGTGAACCGGAACCGGACCAGCGGCATGCTTCTTCCGGTCGCGGTCAACCTCGGCGCACTCGCGATCACGATCGCGATCTCGATGGCTGTGATTGCCGTCTCGGGCAGCGACCCGGTCGAGGCGATGCGGGCCCTGTGGGATGGCGCCTTCGGCGGTCGGGCCCAGGTCGCCGGCACCCTGAGCAAGATGATCCCGTTGATGCTCGTAGCGCTGGGTTGGATCGTCGCGTTCCGGGCGCGGCGCGTCAGCATCGGTTTCGAGGGTCAGATCCTGGTCGGCGGGATACTCGCCACCTGGGTCGGTCTGCATCTCGGGCATCTGCCCGCGGGGATCCACCTGCCTTTGGCGGTCCTCGCCGGAGTCGTTGGTGGAGCGGCGTGGGCCGGCATCGCCGCGTTTCTGTGGGCTCGCTACTCCGTACACGAGATCCTCTCGACCCTCCTCCTGAACCTGATCGCAGTGCAGGTCGTCAGTTGGCTGGTGCGTGGCCCATTGCAAGAGCCCACCGGAACCTTTCCACGCTCCGGCGCGATACTTCCCGGCGCCCGCTGGCCGAAGATCCTCGAGCACACCCCGCTCTCCTGGGACTTCCTGCTGGCGCTGGCCAGCGTGTTCGCGATCTGGTTCCTGCTCGCGCGCACCACGTTCGGGTTTCGGCTCAAGTTCACCGGCGCCAACGACGAGGCCGCCCGCTACGGAGGCATCAACACCCGTTCGGTGACAGTCACAGCACTGGTCGTCTCGGGCGCGCTGGCCGGCCTTGCGGGGAGCAGCCTGATCCTCGCCGGTGAGGCCACGAGCATGTCTGACAACTTCTCGGCCAACTACGGCTTCGAGGGAATCGTCGTGGCCCTGCTCGCCCGGAACGAGCCCGTGGCCTGCATACCGGCAGCCTTGCTCTTCGCGTTGCTTCGCCAGGGTGGCGGTTTGATGGAGGCTCAGGTGGGCGTGCCGTCCTCCGTGGTGTTGATCACCCAGGGTCTCGTGGTCCTCCTGGTGGCGGGATCGGCCTTCCTGCTCGAGCGCCGGCGCAGCGTCCGTGTCGATGTGGACCCCGTCCCGCCGAAGGCAATCAGTGTGGAGGCCGGCTGATGGGTCCCTTCGACGGAGCCATGCTCTCGGCCACCGTGCTGCTCACCACACCGTTGCTGCTGGCCGCCATCGGCGAGCTCTACTCGGAGCGAGCGGGCGTGTTGAACGTGGGCCTCGAGGGCATGGTTCTCATGGGGGCGTTCGGCGGCTACTGGGGCCTGTGGTGGACCGGGAACCTCTGGCTGGGCATGGTCGCCGGGGCCGCCGCCGGCGCGGCGCTCGCCGCGGTCATGGGTCTGCTCTCGGTGACGGCCCGGGCAGACCAGATCGTTGTAGGCGTGGGACTGAACCTGCTGGCGATCGGGGTCACGACGTTCTCGTTTCGCAAGGTGTTCGGCGACCGGGGCGAGATCGTGCTCCACCGCATGGGCACCGCCGAGATCCCGCTGCTCTCCAAGTTACCCACGATCGGCAAGGCGCTGTTCTCACAGACCCCCGCCACGTACCTGGCCTGGGTCGTCGTGGCGCTCACATGGTTCATCCTCTACCGCACGACCTGGGGACTCGGCTTGCGGGCGGTGGGGGAGGTCCCGGCTGCGGCCGATACGGCCGGAATCAATGTCCCGGTGCGGCGCTACCAAGCGGTGCTCGTGACCGGGGTCCTTGCCGGCATCGCGGGGGCGACACTGTCGATCGTGCAACTCGGTTTGTTCCAGGAGAACATGAGTGCCGGGAGAGGATTCCTGGCCCTCGCCGCCGTGATCTTCGGGCGCTGGAAACCGCTCGGAATCGTCGGCGCGTGCTTCGTGTTCGGCGGCGCCGACGCGCTCCAGTTGCGGTTACAGGCTGAAGGACACGTCCCTCCCGAGGTGTGGTTCGCCCTCGCTCTCGTCGCCATGGCCGTGGCGACGTGGATTCTCGCATCCTCCCGACGGCGCGCCTCATTGCGAACCGTCGGCACCCTCCTGGGCTTGGCGGCCGCTGGCGTCGCCCTTCGAATCGTGGCACCCGTCTGGGCGTTCCCGGCCCAGCTCTGGCTGGCCATGCCGTTCGTGGTCACGCTCGTCGCGTTGAGCGGCATCGCGGGCGCCGCGGCCGCACCAGCCGCGATCGCGATTCCCTACCGGCGCGACCGCGACGTCTGAAGGGTGGAGGTCCCCAGCGCGCGAACTCGCCCCTCGCCGGTCAGGTGTCGACGTCGAACGGCGGGCGGCCCACTATGGCTTCCCATTCCCGCGGGTCGGTCGGCCCTTCGGTAGAGAAGGCCAACACCCGCGAACCACGGTGCAGGCCCACTCGGTCCGCCGCCGCCGGTTGTTCGGCGATCTCGAGCAGACCGCCCAGGCCGGCTGCCCCGCTCTCGCCCGACTCCAACCCGTCGTCGGCCAGAAGACGAACGGCCTCGCGGGCCCGCTCGTCGTCGATCGCAACACACGCCGCGAGGCCGTCGCGCAACACCGGCCACGCGACGAGGGAGGGCGTTCCGCAGTTCAGCCCCGCCATGATCGAGTCCTGTCCGCCCTCGACGTGCACCATCTCACCGGCTCGCAGCGACTCGAGAACACAGGCCGCCCGGGTCGGCTCGACTCCCAAGACCCTCGTGGGAGACCGGGACGGCGCGAGATACCAGCCGATGACGGCCGCCGCAAAGGCACCAACCCCCATCTGCACGACGACCAGGTCCGGTCCCGGTTCGCCGCGCCGTGCCAGCTCTTCTTCGATCTCGGCGAAGATCGTCGAGTAACCCTCGATGACCCAGCGAGGGATCTCCTCATAGCCCTGCCAAGCCGTGTCGGAGACGATCAGCACGTCCGGACGCTCGGCCTCCTCGCCGGCTCGGACAACGGCGTCGTCGTAGGTGCCGGCGACGACGCTGACCGAAGCCCCCTCGTTGGTTATCGCCTCGATCCGGGCGGGCACGGTGTTCTCCGGCACGTAGATCCGGGACGAGAACTCGAGCAGGCGGGCGAGGCGCGCCACGGCCCGACCGTGGTTGCCGTCGGTGGCACAGACGAGCGTCAGTGGCCGCAGCGGCGCGAGGACCCGGACGAGGCTTGTGAGGTCGGACCAGGGCTCCGGCTCCCGACCCAGCCGCTCGCAGAGCGCCCGGTACAGAGCCCACGACGCACCGAGCATCTTGAACGCGGGCAGGCCGAGCCGGTGGGACTCGTCCTTGACCCAGAGGCGCTCCAGTCCGAGGCGGTGTTCGGCAAGCGGTGCCCGCCGAAGAGGAGTCGGTTGATAACCGGGCAACCGGCGATGGAGTTCACGCGGCCGGTCAGTCGACGCCGTACTCGACGGTTCTGCAGCCGATGGGCGAATGTAGAGCGCACCCGAACAAGACCCGGTACGGGGGGGTGCGGGGCGCGAGAGCGAGGCCATGGAACCTCCGACTGGACAGGGCCGATCTGGCCCAGGGACCGCCGCCCGCAGTATATTGACAAAGTGTTGAACTCTCGCAAGGAGACGGTTCCCTCCGAGACGAGAGGCGGGGTGATGCGCGCCTGGCCGGTCGACGCGCACCGCGTCGAAGCCCTAGCCACTGTCGCGGGCTCTCCAAGGCGGCCACGACGTGAGTACGCTCCACTCCATGCAAGAGCCGTTGGCCAAAGCCATCGCCCCTCTCCTCGACGCGATCGACGCGCAGGCGGTTCCGAAGCACTCTATCGAGCCGGGCGACATCCCGATCCGTTGGAGAGGCAAGGTGGCATTCGGCGTGCGCGTCAACAGCACGCCGGATCTGCGCGGTGCCCTCGACAGACTCATCGGGGCCGCGGAACGGGAGATCGGCCGCACCGTCGACCAGCTCAACCGTGAGGAGAAGCAGCAGATGGTTGCCCTGCTCGACGACCTGGGTGCCTTCACATTGCGCAAGTCGGTCGAGGACGTGGCCGACGCTCTCGGCGTGAGCCGCTTCACCGTCTACAACTACCTCAACGCCCAGCCCAAGCGACGCTGAGGGGGTACCCGGGTGCTACGAGCCGATTTCACCGTCGAACCCTGGGTAACGGGCGACCGGGGCGACCATGGTCGCGCTGCGCTCAGTTCGGCTGCCGCCTCGGGAGTCCTCATCGACGACGGGCCTTTCGGAACGACGCTGGAAGGTGAGGACGAACGCGTCTTGTCCACCCTCTCGGCGGTACTTCGCGCGGCGTTCGCCGGAGGTGCCACCCGCGTCTCGGTCCAGGTGACGAGACCGGATGATGACTGACCCCGACCGTGATCTCGAAATCGATTTCGGTCGGCTCCGTGAGCACCTCGACGCCCTGGGTCGGATCGGCGGCCGTCCCGACGGCGGTAACAGCCGGCTCGCGCTGACCGACGCCGACCGCGAGGGTCGCGACCTGGTGGTGCTGTGGATGCGCGACCTCGGGCTCGAGGTCACAGTTGACCGGATCGGCAACATCGTCGCGCGTCAGCCATGGCCGGAGCCGCACACGCCTGTGATGGTGGGCTCACACATCGACACCGTGCAGGCGGGCGGGCGCTACGACGGCAGCTATGGCGTGCTCGCAGGCCTCGAGGTGCTTGCGACCGTTCTGGAGCGCGAGATCGAGCTTCGACGACCGCTCGCCGTGAGCGTGTTCACGAACGAGGAGGGTTCCCGCTTCGCGCCGGACATGATGGGAAGCCTCGTATACGCGGGAGGGCTCGCACTCGAAGTCGCGATGGCCACCAGAGGGATAGACGGTGCGACGGTCGGCGAGGAGCTGATGCGCATCGGCTACGCCGGTTCGGTACCGTGCCCGGGGTCCGCGCCTCACGCCTTCGTCGAGTTGCACATCGAGCAGGGGCCGGTGCTCGAGCACGAGGGTGCGACCATCGGGGTGGTCGAAGGGGTGCAGGGGATCTCGTGGCAGGAGCTGACGGTCCGAGGCCAACCCAACCACGCCGGTACCACACCGATGACGCTGCGCCACGACGCCGGTTTCGTTGCCGCCTCGGTGGCGGTCGTCGCCCGCGAGGTGGCACGGGAGATCGGTGGCGACCAAGTGGCCACTGTGGGGTCACTCGATCTCGACCCCGGGCTCGTCAACGTCATCGCCGGCGAGGCTCGCCTCACGCTGGACCTACGGCACACCGATGATCACCGGCTGAGCGCGGCCGAGGATCTGATGCGGCAGCGGGTTGCCGAGCTCTTCGCTGCCGAGGGTTGCGTCGGCGAATGGCGGCCGCTCGCTCGTTTCGAGCCGGTGGCCTTCGACCCGCGGGTGGTGGATCTCGTCGAGCGCACGGCGGTGGCAGGTCGCCTGTCGACCCGTCGACTTTCGTCGGGTGCCGGCCACGACGCGCAGATGATGGCACGGATCTGCCCGACCGGCATGATCTTCGTGCCGAGCCACCACGGCGTCAGCCACAACCCTGCCGAGCACACCGACGACTCCGACCTCGAAGCCGGAGCGAACGTCCTGCTACGAACCGTCGTCGCCCTGGCACGCGAGGAGGCCCCCTGACCCGCACCGTCACGGTCGGAGCCGCGCAGCTCGGGCCGGTCCAGCGCCACCACTCCCGCGCCGAGGTGATCGAGCGCATGCTGGTGCTGCTCCGGCGGGCCCAAGCGATGGGCTGCGATCTCGTGGTCTACCCCGAACTCGCACTGACCACGTTCTTCCCTCGCTGGTACATGACGGACCAGGCTGAGATCGACTCGTTCTTCGAGGCCGAGATGCCCGGCGCGGCGACGCTGCCGCTGTTCCAGGAGGCTGCTCGCCTCGGCGTCGGTTTCTACCTGGGCTACGCCGAGCTCGTCACCGTCCCGGAAGGTCTCACGGGGAGGCACTACAACACGGCGATCCTCGTAGAGCGCGACGGAACCCTCGTCGGCAAGTACCGCAAGGTCCACCTACCGGGCCACGACGAGCACGAGCCTCAGCGGCGGTTCCAGCACTTGGAGAAGCGCTACTTCGAGGTTGGCCCCGAGGGTTTCCGGGCGTACCGCGCCTTCGGGGGCGTCATCGGCATGGCGCTGTGCAACGACCGTCGCTGGCCCGAGACCTACCGCCTGCTCGGACTGCAAGGCGTCGAGCTGGTCCTGATCGGGTACAACACGCCGGTCCACAACCCGCCCGCGCCCGAACACGACCTGCTCGGCAACTTCCACAATCACCTCGTCATGCAAGCCGGTGCCTATCAGAACGGTACGTGGGTGGTCGGCGTCGCGAAGGCCGGTAACGAAGAGGGCGTTCCCATGATCGGCCAGAGCGCGATCATCGCCCCCTCCGGGGAGATCGTCGCTCAATGCACGACGCTCGACGACGAGTTGGCGGTCGCCCGCTGCGACCTGGATCTGTGTACGTCGTACAAGACGACAGTGTTCGACTTCGGTCGTCACCGGCAGGTCGAGCACTACGGTCCGATCGCGACGCAGCGGGCCGCGGTGCCGCCGCCGGGGTGATCCGCACCGCTCCGGAGCGGTGCGACAGAGGTCGGAGTCGGGCTGGTTTCCGGGGTCATGGGTTCGTCAAGTAGGTGGCGAGGCTGTTGAGGACTTCGTTGGCGGTCTTGTGCCGGACGAACGGGCGGGGGTTGCCGTTCCAGCAGGTGATCGAGGCGCGCAGGTCGGCGACGAGTTGCGCGCCGTTGCGGTGCGCGCTGGAGAGGAGCTTGGGGATCGCCGGTCACCACGGGCCGCGGACATGCCGAGTCACGCTGTATCTCGGCCGCTCCGGATCGGTCTGCCGCACGACAGCCGCCACGTTCCCGCCACCGTTAGCCTGGCCCGGTGCTCGAGTGCGTGGTCAACGTGTCGGAGGGGCGCCGGACCGAGGTTCTCGATGCGATCGGCGCCGCGTGCGGCGGTTCGTTGCTGGATGTCCACGTCGATCCGGACCACCATCGCGCCGTCTTCACCCTCGCGGGCCCGGGGCGCCTCGACGCCGCGGGCTCGGCCCGGCGCGGTGCCGCCGCGGCCGCGGACCGCGTCGACCTGAGCGTCCACCAGGGCGTCCACCCACGCCTCGGGGCCGTCGACGTGGTGCCGTTCGTCGCGCTCGAGGGCACGACCGTTCACGAGGCGGTCGACGCGGCCAGGGGATTCGGCGACTGGTTCGCGGGCACGTTCGCGGTGCCCGTGTTCTTCTACGGCGACGCGTGCACGCCGGGCACCGCGCCCCGGACCCTGCCGGACGTGCGCACCCAAGCGTTCCGTGGGCTGGCACCCGACGTCGGGCCCTCGCAGCCCCACCCCCGGCTGGGCGCGACCGCGGTCGGGGTCCGCCCGGTGCTGGTGGCGGTGAACTGCGAGCTGAGCGCCGACGACGTCGGGCTCGCCCGCCGGTTGGCGTCGGCCGTGCGCGAGCGCGACGGCGGGTTGCCCGGGGTGCGCGCGCTCGGGTTCCGTCTCGCGACCAGAGCCCGCGCCCAGGTGTCGATGAACCTGGTGGACCTCGACCGGACGGGTGTCGAGGTCGCGTGCACCCGCGTGCGGGAGCTCGCTCGCGCCGAGGGGGCCGACGTCGCCGTGGAGGTCGTCGGGCTGCTGCCCGCGGCCGAGCTCGACCGGTGCTCGGCCGGGTTCCTCAGCTGGTGCGGCGTGACGCGAGCGAAGACGATCGAGGCCCGCCTCGCCGGGGCCTGAGAACCCGAGCGGACAGGTGGCGTTGGTGCATCGGCGTGTCGGGGGTGCCGCTGGCAAGGACGCACGACGAAGGCGCAGCCGAAGCTGCGTTGAGGAGGAGGACACAGTCCAGCGGTGCCACCGACCGGCGAGGCACGGCGTTCACCTGTCCGCTCGGGTTCTGACCCGACGGCGCCGGGGACCCGGTCGGGGACCGCCCGGCCTGACGTGACCGCGGCGCGTCGACACGGCCGGCGGACCCGGAACGGCGGGGGTCAGGCGGAAGCGGCGTTGCGGCGGGCCAGGGCCCGCTGGCGGCGGAGCCGCCGGCGCTCGCGTTCGGAGAGCCCGCCCCAGATGCCGAACTTCTCGCCGTTGACGAGGGCGTACTCGAGGCACTCGAGCCGGACCTCGCACCCGTTGCAGACACCTTTCGCCTCACGGGTGGACGCGCCCCGCTCCGGGAAGAACAGGTCCGGGTCGACGCCCAGGCAGTTGGCGCGCTCCTGCCACCGACGCTCCTCGGCGTCCGGCAACGCGGCAACTCCGGTCAGGATGAGCTCGTGCATCGGCGTACCCCCTCTGCGTAATGACGCCGATGGAATTACAACGTTGTCACTATGCTCGCTCGGACCGGGCGGCACAAGTGGAAGATCCGACGAGCACGGAGTGTTGGCAGCATTTGTCCGACAACGCACCGAAAGACCGGCCGGCTCGAGGGGTTCCCGTGCCCGCTGAGCGGCCGGCGATCACGGTCGTCGCCGGCGACATCACGCGCGAGCGGGTGGACGCCGTCGTCAACGCGGCCAACGAGGCACTGCTCCCCGGCGGCGGCGTGTGCGGTGCGATCCACCGCGCCGGCGGACCCTCCATCGCCGAGGACTGCGCGGCGATCCGCCGTTGCCCCACCGGGTCGGCGGTCGCCACGACCGCGGGCGCGCTGCCGGCCCGCTGGGTGATCCACGCGGTGGGCCCCGTGTGGCAGGGCGGCGCTGCGGGCGAGCCGGAGCTGCTCGCGTCGTGCTACCGCTCGTGCCTCCGGGTCGCCGACGAGCTGGGTGCTCGTTCGGTGGCCTTCCCAGCCATCTCGACCGGCATCTACGGCTATCCCCTCCTCCCCGCGACCCGCATCGCCGTCGAAACCGTGCGCTCGACGCCGACGGCCGTGACGTCGGTCAGGTTCGTGTGCTTCGACCCGGCGACGGAGGCCGCGTACCGGGGCGTGCTCGGAGACTGACGCGCTCGGAGACTGACGCGCTCGGAGACTGACGCGCTCGGGAACTGACGCCCGGGCGGGCGCTACAGCGCAACCGACGGCGAATGCCGCTGCCGCAGGATCTCGTGGATCACGCGGATGAGCGACTCCGGCTCGAACGGCTTCGTGACGTACTCGTCGGCGCCGAGGTCCTTGGCCCGGGTCATGTCGACTGGGCTCGACTTCGCCGAGCAGACGATCACCTTCGGGCGGGAACGGCGACCGGCCAGCTCGGCGAGGACGAACCACCCGTCGAGCACCGGCATCATGATGTCGAGGAGCACGAGGTCGGGCTCCTCCTCGTCGATCCGCCGCAGCGCGGTCTCGCCGTCCGCGGCCAGCGACGGCGCGAACCCCTCGGCCTCCAGGATCACCCGCATGGTGAGGAGGAGGTCGGGCTCGTCGTCGACGATGAGGACCTTCGGCTTACCGGACAACGGAGACCTCCTGTTCCTCGACGACACGCGACTTGAGCGCCACGCGGAACGCCGCGCCCCCTCCGGGGGCGTCCTCGACCCACACCGACCCGCCGCACGCGTCGACGAGGCCCCGCACGATCGGCAACCCGAGCCCGAGCCCGGGCTTGTTCCTGGTCGGGTCCGCCCGGTAGAAGCGGTCGAAGATCCGGGACCGTTCCGCCGGCGGGACGCCCGGCCCGCTGTCCACGACCGACAGGATCACCCGGTCCGCGTCGGGCTCGAGCACCACGCGCACCGGCGTCGCCCCGTACTTGTGCGCGTTGTCGATGAGGTTGCCGACGATCCGACGCATCGCTTCCGGATCGGCACGGACCTCGCAGACTTGAGGGGCCTCGACCTTCACCGGCCGTCCGGCCACGTGGGAGTCGAGCGCCACGAGGCGTACGAGGGCCGCGAGGTCGATGCTTCGGAGGAGCGGCACGTGGTGGTTCTTGTCCATCTGGGCCGACTGGAGCATCTCCTCGACCATCTGGTGCAGCCGCTGCGACTGCCGGTCGACGACGTCGAGCAGCTCGTCGCGCGAGATCAGGTCCTCGGTGCGGCGCGAGGCCGTGACCGCGCCCCGGATCGAGGTCAGGGGCGTCCGGAGCTCGTGGCTGACCGACGCCACGAACTGCGTCTTCATCCGGTCGAGCTCGAGCAGCTCCGCTACGTGGGCCCGCTCGGCCTCGTAGAGCCGGGCGTTGGCGATCGCCGCCGCCACCGCCTCCGCGAAGAGCGACAGGACGTGCAGGTCGTAGTCGACGAACTCACGCTCGGCCCGCGCGTTGACGCTCAGCACGCCCAGGAGCTCGCCGCGGTTCACCAGCGGCACCACCATCGCCGACCCCACCGGACGTTCACGCCGTTCGTGGCCCGGGAAGTCCCTGTCGCGCACCTCGCCGTTGAGGAGCAGCGGCTCGCGTGTACGAGCCACCTTGCCGGCGATCGACTCGCCGAGCTTCACGGTCGCGTGCCGGGCGAGCTCGCTCCCGCGCACGGCCGCGGCCCGCAGCGTGTCCTCCCCTTCGAGGAGCATGATCGAGCCCTCCACCCCGTCGAGCATGTCGAGGGTGTGGCGCAGGATGAGATCGAGCACCTCGTCGAGCTCGAGCACCGAGTTGACGGCCTTGGTCGCGCCGATGAGCGACTGGAGCTGCTCGAACCGGTTCGCCAGCGTGGCGTTGACGACCCGTTCGTCGGACAGCAGGGTGACGAGCCGGTGGAGGTGCACCTCCTTCTCGAGCGCGTAGACGCCGAAGCCGAGCGCGAGGACGATGACGCCGACCCGGAGCGCGGTCGGGTTCACCCACTGGTGCACGCCCGACGACGCGGACCACGACACGACCGCGACGACGGCACAGAGCGACACGAGGACGACGATCGCGATCACCCAGAGTTGGAACCGCCGCTGCTCGACGTCGCGCACCGAGGCGCGCTTGGGGTCGCGCAGCCCCGCGTACCGGGCTTCCCGGTGTATCTGGTCGCGCACGTCGACCCGGATGGCGTCCATCGTCCCCCTCCACGGTGGGTATCGGGAGATCGGCGGATTCGCTTGAGGTGACGGGCCCCGAGGTCCGCGCGAAGCGGTGCGATTCGGACGGACCTCCCCCGGCGACGGCCCCGCGTCAACCGGCGCGGCGTAGCCGGCGGTGCTCGAGGAAGTCCACGAGCACGTAGTCGCCGAGGGTGTCGGGCGTCGTGAAGAACGCCCGACCGCGGTTCATCGCCATCATGCGTTCCACGAACGCGCTCAGGTAGTAGCTCTCGTCGAGCATGAACGTGTTGATACGGATGCCTTCGCGCGTGCAGCGCGCGACCTCGCGCAGCGTCGCCTCGACCGTCGTCGGGTCCGGCGGGTAGTGGAAGAAGGGAACGCCGTTGTCGAGCAGGTGCGCGGTCGGCTCTCCGTCGGTGACCATGATCACCTGCTTGGTACCCGACTCCTTGCTCAACAGCTTCCGCGCCAGCAGGAGCGCGTGCTGCATGTTGGTGCCGTAGTCGTAGTCCCACGACGCCTCGGGGAGGGCCTCCGGCTTCACCTCGCGAGCGATGCGTCCGAACGTGACGAGGCCGAAGAAGTCGCGCGGGAACTGGCTGGTGATGAGCGAGTGCAACGCCATCGCGACCTTCTTCGCGGGGAGGAAGTTGCCGCGCATCGGCATCGACATCGACACGTCGAGCAGCAACACGGTCGCGGAACGTGTCGCCATCTCGGTCCGCTCGATCTCGAAGTCCTCCGGCGACACCTTCACCGGAGTGCCCACACCCGACCGACGAATCGCGTTGCGAATCGTCTGCTCGACGTTGAGGTTGAACGGATCGCCGAACTCGTAGGGCTTGTGCTCGAACGCGCGCTCGTGCCCGGCACCTTCGCGCTCGACGTCGTGCCTCCCCATGCGGTCCTTCGCCAGCTTGCGGTACAGGTCCGCGAGCGCCTTCTGCCCGAGCGCTCGGATACCCCGCGGCGTCAGCTCGTACCGGCCCTCGCGCCGTTCGATCAGGCCCGCTTCCTCGAGCATCTTCGCCAGCTCGGCCAGGCGTTCGAGCGCCTGGGCCGCGTCGTCGCCGAGCAGGTCGCGGACCTTGTCGAGATCCACCTCGGAGAGCTCGCGCGGGTCCATCGCCGAGCGCAGCAGGTTCTCCAGCTCGTCGAGATCGCCGAGGGTCTCGAGCAGCCCCGACATCTGCGCGAGCTGGAGCGGGTCGTCGCCGGAGAACTCCATGCGCCGCTCCCACGGAAGGTCGGGGAACGCCTGTTGCAGGTGACGAGCGAGGTCGTCGACCTGCCAGCGCAGGTCGAGGTCGTCGAGCAGCGCCTCGGCGAGGCCCTGGAGCTGCGCGCGCTGCTCCGGCGTCATCGAGTTCAGCAGCGACTGCATCTGCGCCATCGAGCGCGCCATCTGCTCGAGGAGCTCGTCGAGGTTCTGCGGGTTCCCGGGGAAGAAGTCCCCGTACTGTTGCATGAAACGCTCGAAGTCGGGTTCCTCGCCGCGCTCGCGCTGCCCGAGCATCCGGTTGAGCTCGGCGAGCATGTCCTTCATGCGCTGCATCCGCTCCGGCGACACGTCGCTCAGGCCCTCGGCCAGCTGGTTGAAGTAGCTCTGCATGAGCTGCTGCCGCAGCTCCTCCATCAGCTCCTCGAACCGCTGCCGGGCCTCGTCGTCCATGAACTCGTACTGCTGGAGCTCCTGAACCATCCCGGCGAGATCCGGCGGGAGCTCGTCGAGCCGGCGTCGCCGCTCCCGCGCCAGCTGCTCGGTGATCTCCCGCCGGCGCTCGTCGTCGGCGTGGCGGGCGTCGTCGACCCGCCGGTCGATGCCCAGGCGTTCCTGCTCGACCACCTCGTGGAGCTGCTGCGCGATGTCGTCGTACACGCCGCCCAGGTCGCGGCGCTCGAGCTCCTCACGTCGGCGCTGCTGCAGGCGCTCGAGCATGTCGCGCAGGCCCATGAGGTCCTGGCCGTTCCGATCCTGGAAACCCTGCTGCAGGAGGCGGCGCAGCGCAGCGTTGAGATCGCCGTGGTACAGCAGGTCGTCGGACATCTCCGACAGCAGGGCGTCGGCGTCGAGGTCGAACCCGCGCTGGGTGCCGTCCCAGCGGGAATAGGCGAATCGCGACCGCGCCACGGCCACGAGCGTACCGGGGCCCGGCAGAATGAGAAACCGCCGGCCCCGGCCGACCACAATGCCGGCATGCCGCACCGCCTCCTCGTCGCGACCGCCATGTGCGCGGCTCTCGCGGTCGGAGCCACCGCGTGCGAGCGTGCTCCCGAGATCGCGAAGCCGTCCAAGGCCTTCTGCAAGGCCGGCAAGGAATACGAGCGCCGGATCACGGCGAAGAAGCCACCGTCGATCGCCGAACAGGTGAAGCTCGTCGAGCGCATGGCCGCGACCGCGCCCGCCGACGTGAAGCACGACGCCGAGGTCTTCCTCGACGCGATGCGCAAGATCGAGGCCGGCGACACGTCGGTCCGGAACCGTCCGTCGGTCAAGCGTGCGGTCGAGAACGTGAACCGCCACTACGCGCAGGGCTGCGGTCTCTACAAGCGCCAGGGGCCCCTGTAGCACCCACCGTTCTGGCTAGCACCCGGTTCGAAAATGCGACCGCTGACTAGCCAAAACGGGAGAGCCGGGCGCGGCGCGCGCCGCGACGCTCAACCCCGCGACCGGTAGATCCCGCGGCCACCGACGGCGTCCTTGTTCAGCCGTTTCGAGAGGTGCAGCCCCTCGAGCACGAACTCGAGCGCGGACGCCACGCCGGCGGGTGTCTCCCCCACGCCGAGGTCCGCGAGCGTGGCACCCAACCCGAGCTCGGGCAGCACCTTGGCGTACTCGGCCGCGGCGACGTCGTCGCCGGTGTGGACGACGAGCCCGCCCTCGAAGGCGGCCACCGCGTCGCCGAGCTTCTCGGGTGCGCACCGGGCCCGGAAGACCTCGAGCACGGCGGTCTTCACGATCCGGTCGAGCACCTGCTCCTCGCGCCCGTCGTCGAGCGTCTCGATCTCGATCTTGCCGGCCGTCGACGCGACCAGCGCGTCGAGGTCGCTCACGCGCGGCACGACCTCGTGCTCGCCCTGGTGCAGCGACCGCCGTGTCGCGTTCGCCACCAGCGTCTCGAAGTTCGCGACCGACAACCGCACCGAGACACCGGAGCGCTGGTTCACGTGCGGCGACCGGCGCGCCTGCTGGCTGATCTCGGCCACGATCTCGCTCATGTAGGCGGGCACGTGGACCGCCAGCCCGTCGGCCCCGAACGGGCGGGCCTCCTGCGCCACGACGTCCATCTCGGTCTCGACGTCGAGCGGATAGTGGGTGCGGATCTGCGCCCCGAACCGGTCCTTCAACGGCGTGATGATCCGGCCCCGGTTCGTGTAGTCCTCCGGGTTCGCCGACGCGACGAGCATGAGGTCGAGCGGCAGCCGGATCTTGTAGCCCCGGATCTGCACGTCACGCTCCTCGAGCACGTTGAGCAGCCCAACTTGGATCCGCTCGGCCAGGTCCGGCAGCTCGTTGATCGCGAAGATGCCGCGGTTGGTGCGCGGCACGAGCCCGTAGTGGATCGTCATCTCGTCGGCGAGGTACCGGCCTTCCGCGACCTTGATCGGGTCCACCTCGCCGATGAGGTCGGCGATCGAGGTGTCGGGCGTGGCCAGCTTCTCCCCGAAGCGGCGATCGCGGTGCACCCACTCGATCGGTGCGTCGTCGCCGCGCTCGGCGACGAGCACCCGGGCGTGGTGCGACACCGGGTGGTAGGGATCGTCGTTGATCTCGCTGCCCGCGATCGTCGGCGTCCACTCGTCGAGCAACGCGGTGAGCGAGCGGATGATGCGCGTCTTCGCCTGGCCCCGCTCGCCGAGGAAGATCACGTCGTGGCCGGCGAGGAGCGCGTTCTCGAGCTGTGGGAGCACCGTGTCCTCGTAGCCGACGACACCGTCGACGAGCTGCTTCCCGGCCGCGATCCGCGCGACCGCGTTCGCTCGCACCTCTTCCTTGACGGGTCGCGACACCCACCCGCTGGATCGAAGCTCGCCGAGGGTTCCCGGACGGCTCATCGTTACCGCTCGTGACGCCTACGGCGCCGGGCCGCTGGGCCACGCTCGCTACTCGGCGGGATACCCGCCTCCTCACGCTCGCTCATCCCCGGAGCGTAACCCGGCGAGCGTGCACCGGTCCCGGCGCCCCACG
Source organism: Acidimicrobiia bacterium (assembly GCA_046331155.1). GTDB lineage: Bacteria > Actinomycetota > Acidimicrobiia > IMCC26256 > CAWATG01 > JAXLRK01. Next base: position 817,867 of record JAXLRK010000001.1, on the reverse strand, counting down.
TCGGCCACGCACCGCCCGGCGTTGGCCGCGAACCGGGCGATCCGCGATGCTGCCGTCGTCACCCGAGGAGCGCCGATGGATTCTCCGACCCTCACACCGGCGGCGACGCCTCCCGTGCTCGTGTGCGACGGGCTCCGCAAGGAGTACGGCGAGCGGCTCGCCGTCGACGGCGTCGGCTTCTCGATCGCGGCCGGCGAGACCTACGGGCTCCTGGGCCCCAACGGCGCCGGCAAGACGACCGCGATCTCCATGGTGTGCGGGCTGCTCGAACGCGACGCGGGTACGGTCACGGTCTCCGGTCGGTCGCTCGACCGCGAGCAGCACGCGGTCAAGGCCAGCATCGGGTACGTCCCACAGGAGGTGGCGGTGTACCCCGACCTCACCGCACGCGAGAACCTCCGGTTCTTCGGGCGGCTCTACGGCCTGTCGCGGCAACTCCTCACCGATCGAGTGGAGCACGCGCTGGAGACCGTCGGGCTCCTGGACCGGGCGGACGACCGCGCCGATTCCTTTTCGGGCGGAATGAAGCGACGGCTGAACATCGCGGCGGGCCTGCTCCACGAACCGCAGCTGCTCGTGCTCGACGAGCCGACGGTCGGCGTCGACCCACAGAGCCGCAACGCCATCTTCGAGGCCGTCACGACGCTCGGGGTGCGCGGCCTCGCGGTGCTCTACACCACGCACTACATGGAGGAAGCCGAGCGGCTCTGCGACCGCATCGGCATCCTGGACAACGGCCGTTTCGTGGCCGAGGGAACGCGCCGTGAGCTGGTCGCGCTCGTCGGGGAACGCGGCCACATCCGCCTCGGCGCGACCGGCGACGTCACCGGGCTCGCAGAGGACTGCCGCCGGACCGACGGTGTCGACGAGGTGACGGTGCGCGAAGGCGGCATCGACCTGTTGGTCGGCAGCGCCCGGCGGCTCGTGGCTCGCGTGCTCGAGCTGGCCGAGCAGCACGACGTGGCCGTGCAGAGCGTGGACCTCGACGAGCCGGATCTCGAAGCGGTGTTCCTTCACCTGACCGGCAAGGCGTTGCGCGACTGACGATGCGCGCGGTCTTCACCATCGCCAGGAAGGACCTCCGACAGCGGGCGCGTGACCGCACGGCCTACATCGTCGGCTTCGTCGCCCCGCTCGCGCTCGCGACGTTGATCGGCCTGGCCTTCGGGAGGTCCGGTGTCGACTTCCATACGAGCTACGCCGTCGTCGACCGCGATCACGGCGCGCTGGCGCGGTCGTTCCTCACCGACGTGCTCGGCGGTGCCGACCTCCGCAAGGTCGCCTCCGTGCGGACCGTGCCCGGTGTGGCCGCGGCCGAGCGCCTCGCCGAGGACGGGAAGGTCTCGGCCGCGTTCGTCATCCCACCCGGCTTCTCCGACCAGTCCCGGACGCCACCGGTGGCGATGCGGGTCGTCCGGAGCGCGGACGCCGGCAAGTCCATCGGTGCCGACGTCGCCGTGTCGATCGCGCAGAGCTTCGCGGCTCGGGTCGACGCGGTGCGCCTCTCGGTCGCGACCGCGATCGCCGCCGGCGCGTCCCCGCAGCAGGTCGAGACGGTCGCGTCCGCGGCCGCGAGGCAGCCTTCGCCGATCGACGAGCGCGAGCTCGCGGCGTCGCGTTCCGATGCACCGCAGGGGAGCATCTTCGCCCCGGCCATGGCCATCTTCTTCCTCTACTTCGTGGTCGGCTTCGGGGCGCAGAGCCTGCTCGCCGAGCGCCGCGACGGCACGCTGGCGAGGCTGCTCGCGGCACCGATCCCGTCACGCTCTATTCTGGTGGGCAAGGCGGCGGCGACCTACACGCTCGGCGTCACCAGCCTGGCCACCACGGCGATCGCGTCCTCCGTCCTCCTCGACGCGCGTTGGGGTGATCTCCTGACGGCGTCCGCGCTGATCCTCGTCACCGTGTTCGCGGTCACGGGGATCGGGGCGCTGATCGTCACCGTCCTGCGGTCCGAGACACAGGTTCGGCTCGCGTTCTCCGTCGTCACGATGGTGTTCGCAATCCTCGGCGGCAACTTCGTGAACCTCGCGAACGCCCCCGACCTGTTGCAACGGATCAGCCTCGCGACACCGAACGGTTGGGCGTTGCACGCGTTCGGGGACATCGCCGCCGAGGGCGGCGGGATCGCCACGGTGCTGCCCGCGGTCCTGGCGGTCGGCGCCTTCGGCATGGTCACCTGGGGCATCGCCCTGGCGAGGTCGAACCGGCTGGTGCGACTTTGAGCCTGGCCGCGCGGCGCGCGCTCGCGATCGCAGGAGTAAGCCTCCGGCGCCTCGCGCGCGACCGGGTGGCGTTGTTCTTCGCCTTCGCGCTGCCCGTGTTCATCATCGTCGTGCTCGGCTTCGTGGTCACCGGCAACACGCTGCCGGTCGGGGTCGTGCAGCTCGACGACCAGCCGCTCGCCGGCGCGCTGCGCCGCGACCTCGACCAGGCCCACCGGCTCACGGTGCACACGTACGCCAGCGAGAGCTCGCTGCGGCGCGCGGTCCGCCGCGGGAACGTCGCGGGCGGCGTGGTGGTGCCGCGAGGCTACGACGCCGCGCTTCGGGCCGGACGATCCGCCACCGTCCTCCTCGTCCTCGACCGCGGTCAGCCCGACAGCGAAGCCGTCCGCTCGCGGCTCAGCTCCGTCGTCGCGCACCAGCGTGCGGTCGTCCAGGCCGCCCGATTCGCCGTCCGGGAGGCCGGCGGCCGATTCGACGCCCGCCTCCGGCAGGCACGGGCCCTCGCGGCCCGCTCGACCGAGCTCCGGGTCGTGACCACGACCGCCGGACACTCGGCCCTGAGCAACGTGAACGTCGCGGGGTACGAGACGGCGGGCGAGCTCGTGCTGTTCCTGTTCCTCGTGAGCCTCACGGGAGCAGGCGACATCGTCGAGTCCCGCCGCCTCGGCGTGTCGCGCCGAGTGCTGGCATCGCCGACCACCCCGGGCACGCTGATCCTCGGCGAGGGGCTCGGCCGCCTCCTCATCGCCGCGTTGCAGGGCGCGTTCACCATCGTGATGGGCTCCCTCTTCTTCTCCTTCCGGTGGGGCGACCCGGTCGCGGTGCTCGCGGTCGTGACGACGTTCGCCATCGTGAGCACGTCGGTGTGCCTGCTCGTCGCGACGATCGCCCGCACCCCGGAGCAGGCCACCTCGATCGGCCCGCCGATCGGCATCGGCCTCGCCATGCTCGGCGGGTGCATGTGGCCGCTCGAGATCGTCGGGCCCACCATGCGCACGGTCGGGCACCTCACGCCGCACGCCTGGGCCCTCGACGCGTTCATCGAGCTCATGGGCGGCGACTCCGGGCTGGTCGACATCCTGCCCCAGCTCCTCGTGCTCCTCGGCTTCGCGGCCGTGCTCCTACCGATCGCGACGTGGCGGCTGCGACGGCGGCTCGTCGGCTGAGCAAGACTGCACCTGTGCGCGATCCCTCGACGATCCTCGACCTGTCCGGCCCCTGGCGGCTCCACGAGTCCGAGGGAGATCTCCACCAGCGGTTCGTCGACCCCGAGTTCGAGGACGCGGATTGGATCGAAGCCACCGTGCCCGGCCACTGGCGCTCGGTACCCGCGCTCGCGGCCACCGACAACGCGGTGCTGTACCGCAAGCAGTTCGAGCTCGACACGGATTCGCCCGAGGGGCCCGGGCGGCGCCGGTTCCTCCGGCTCGACGGCGCCTTCTACTACACGGATCTCTGGCTCGACGGGGAGTACCTCGACGCCACCGAGGGCTACTTCTTCCCGCACGTGCTCGAGGTGACCGATCAGCTCGCGGCCCGCCGTGAGCACACGCTCGCGATCGAGGTGTCGTGCCCGCCCCAGCGCGATCGCACCGCCAAGCGCCTCGTCACCGGCGTGTTCTCGCACTGGGACAACCTCGACCCGTCGTGGAACCCCGGGGGGCTCTGGCGGCCCGTCGGGATCCTCGAGACCGGACCGGTGCGGATCAGCCGGCTGCGGACCGCCTGCGTCGAAGCGACCGAGGAGCACGGCCGGCTCCATCTCGGGCTCACCGTCGACGCCGGCACGCTCGAGTCGGCACCGCTCGAAGCCGGCCTGCACGCGGTCGTCCGCGGCCCGGACGGATCCGTGCTCGTGGAACAGGAGCGGGTCGAGATGCTGGCCCGGGGCGACAACCACCTCGCCTGGGCGATCGAAGTCGACCGGCCCCCGCGCTGGTGGCCGCGCCGCCTCGGCGACCAGCCGCTCTGCGAGCTCGAGCTCCGCCTCGAGCTCGACGGCCGGCCGAGCGACACCAGAACGGTGCGAACCGCGTTCCGCGAGGTCCGCATGCGGCGGTGGCAGTTCTCCGTCAACGGCGAGCCGATCTTCCTGATGGGGTCGAACAACGGCCCGACCAAGATGCAGCTCGCCGAGGCCACGCCCGAGGACCTGCGGCGCGACGTGCAGCTCGCGCTCGACGCGAACCTCGACCTGCTCCGCGTGCACGCGCACGTGAGCCGCCCCGAGCTCTACGACGCGGCCGACGAGGCCGGGCTCCTGCTCTGGCAGGACTTCCCGTTGCAGTGGGGCTACGCGCACGGGATCCGCAAGCAGGCCGTCCGCCAGGCGCGCGAGATGGTCGACCTGCTCGGCCACCACCCGTCGATCGCCATCTGGTGCGCGCACAACGAGCCCCTCGCGATCGAGCTCCAGCCCGGCGAACCGATGCGGCCGGGTACGGTCGCCAAGCTGGGTGCGTCGATGTTCCTCCCCACCTGGAACAAGGACGTGCTCGACCGTCTCGTCACCCGGGCGATCCACAAGGCCGACCCTTCGAGACCGGTCGACGCGCACTCGGGAGTGCTGCCCGGCGTCGGCAGCGGCGGCACGGACGCGCACTTCTACTTCGGTTGGTACCACGGCGAGCTCGGCGGGCTCGCGCCGACGCTCCGCAAGGTCCCGAGCCTGGCCAGGTTCGTGACCGAGTTCGGTGCCCAGGCCGTCCCGACGTCGGCCGGCTTCATGGAGCCGAAGCGCTGGCCCGACCTCGAATGGGACGAGCTCTTCGAACATCACGCGTGCCAGAAGCTGTACTTCGATCGGTACGTCCCGCCGGACCGCTACGACACGTTCGAGGCCTGGCAGCGCGCCACGCAGGAGTACCAGGCGTGGGTGATCCAGCTCCAGGTCGAGGACCTCCGCCGCATCCGCCGCCGGCCGGCGGGCGGCTTCTGCCACTTCTGCTTCGCCGACGGGCACCCGGCGGTCACGTGGTCGGTGCTCGACCACGAACGCGTCCCGAAGCTCGGCTACACCGCGCTGCGCGACGCGTGCCGCCCCGTGCTGCCGATGCTCGAACCGCGCACCGGCGCGCTCCATGTGGTCAACGAGCGCCGCCGCGGGTACGACGGGGCGATGGTCGAGGTCGCCGGCCCGCGGTTCACCCGCCGGTTCGGAGGTGACGTCGCGGCCGACGGGGTGTCCTTCGTGGGAACCGTGCCCGACGACGAGCTGGCCGGCGACGTGCTGCTCACGCTGCGCCACCCCGACCTCGACGACGTGGCGAACCGCTACCCCGTCGGGCTGCTCACCCGCGTGCGCGGCGCCTGACCGGCCCGGCGTCCGGCCGGCGACCGCTCGACGAACGGTCGATTCGGGAGGAGCGCAGGTCAGGGCGGTAACGTGCGGCGACCGCGCCCGAGTCAGCCCAGGAGGCATCGCGGTGACCCAGACTCTCGAACGCCCCGGGGCGGGCGAGCCGGCCGGTGCCGCACCCACCCGGCACGCGCCCTGGCCGGTCCGGTTCTACCGGTCGGCCGTCGGCAAGAAATGGGTGATGGCCGTCACGGGCATCGTCCTGCTCGGCTTCGTGCTCGTGCACATGATCGGCAACCTGAAGCTGTTCCTGGGCACGCACCACGGCCGCCACGCCATCGACGTCTACGGCGAATGGCTGCGCACGCTCGGCGAGCCCGCGCTCCCGCGCACGGTGCTCCTCTGGATCGTGCGGCTCGTCCTCATCAGCGCGTTCGTCCTCCACATCCATTCCGCGCTCACGCTGACGAGGATGAACCACCGGGCCCGCCCGATGAAGTACCAGTCGAAGCGGGACTACGTGGCGGCCAACTTCGCTTCGCGAACCATGCGCTACTCGGGCGTGATCGTCGGCCTGTTCCTGATCTACCACCTCATGGACCTCACCTGGGGCGTCGGCGGGGCCGACTTCACGCGAGGCCACGTGTACGACAACCTGGTGAACAGCTTCCAGCGCCCGCCGGTCGCGATCGTCTACATCGCCGCGATGGTGGTCCTGGCGGTCCACATCTTCCACGGGGCCTGGAGCATGTTCCAGAGCCTCGGCTGGAACAACCCCCGCTACAACGCGGCCCGGCTCTGGTTCGCGCGCGGGTTCGCCCTCCTCATCCTGGTCGGCAACGTGAGCATGCCGATCGCCGTCATGACCGGCGCCGTCAAGTAGCCGGCACACAAGGAACACATCGAAGGACCCCCGACGCATGAAGATCGGCAGCGACCTCGACGGCCACGTCCCCGGCGGCGCGATCGAAGATCAGTGGAGCGAGCACAAGTTCGACGTGAAGCTGGTCAACCCGGCCAACAAACGGAAGTTCCGCGTGCTCGTGGTGGGCAGCGGCCTGGCCGGCGCCTCGGCGGCCGCCAGCCTCGGCGAGCTCGGCTACGAGGTGACGATGATCACCTACCACGACTCCCCGCGCCGTGCCCACAGCATCGCCGCGCAGGGCGGCATCAACGCGGCGAAGAACTACCACAACGACGGCGATTCCGTGTACCGGCTCTTCTACGACACCGTGAAGGGCGGCGACTTCCGCGCCCGCGAGGCGAACGTCTACCGCCTCGCCGAAGTGAGCGTGAACATCATCGACCAGTGCGTCGCGCAAGGTGTTCCGTTCGGTCGCGAGTACGGCGGCCTGCTCGACAACCGTTCGTTCGGCGGCGCGCAGGTGTCGCGCACGTTCTACGCGCGGGGCCAGACCGGCCAACAGCTCCTCCTCGGCGCGTACCAGGCGCTCGCGAAGCAGGTTCACCTCGGCACGGTCGAGCTCCACAACCGCGAGGACATGCTCGAGCTCGTCCTCCACGACGGGCGCGCCGTCGGCGTCGTGACCCGGCACCTCGTGACGGGCGAGATCCGCTCGTACTCGGGACACGCAGTGGTCCTGGCCACCGGCGGCTACGGCAACGTCTTCTTCCTCTCGACCAACGCCAAGCAGAGCAACGCGTCGGCCGTGTGGCGGGCCCACAAGAAGGGCGCGTACTTCGCCAACCCGTGCTTCACGCAGATCCACCCGACGTGCATCCCGGCGAGCGACGAGTTCCAGTCGAAGCTCACGCTCATGTCGGAGTCGCTGCGCAACGACGGGCGCATCTGGGTGCCGCAGGAAGCGGGCGACGGTCGGCCCGCGGCGCAGATCCCCGAAGTCGAGCGCGACTACTACCTCGAACGGCGCTATCCCGCGTTCGGCAACCTCGTGCCCCGCGACATCGCGTCGCGCGCATCCAAGCGCGAGGTGGACGAGGGTCACGGCGTCGGCCCGATGAAGAACGGCGTCTACCTGGACTTCGCCGAGGCGATCGGTCGGCTCGGTCGGCACGTCATCGAGGAGCGCTACGGCAACCTGTTCCAGATGTACGAGCGCATCACGGGCGAGGACCCGTACGCCATGCCGATGCGCATCTACCCCGCCGTCCACTACACGATGGGCGGCCTCTGGGTGGACTACGACCTCATGAGCAACGTGCCCGGGCTGTACGTGCTCGGCGAGGCGAACTTCTCCGACCACGGCGCGAACCGGCTCGGCGCGAGTGCGCTGATGCAGGGCCTGGCCGACGGGTACTTCGTCCTCCCTGCCACGATCAGCGACTACCTCGCACCGCAGCTCGGCACGCAGCCCGTCCCCACGGACCACGCCGTGTTCGTCGAGGCCGTGCAGTCGGTGCGCGATCGCACCCAGCAGCTCCTGTCGATCAACGGGAGCCACTCGGTGGACTGGTTCCATCGCGAGCTCGGCAAGATCGTCTGGGACAACTGCGGCATGGCCCGCAGCGCCGAGAGCCTCGACACCGCGCTGCGCGAGATCCCCGCGCTGCGCGACGAGTTCTGGAAGGACCTGCGCGTCCTCGGCGACGGCGAGTCGTTCAACCAGTCGCTCGAGAAGGCCGCTCGGGTCGCGGACTACATGGAGTTCGCCGAGCTGATGGTCTACGACGCTCGTCACCGCGAAGAGAGCTGCGGTGGCCACTTCCGCGTCGAGCACCAGACCGAGGAGGGCGAGGCCTTGCGCGACGACGACCACTTCGCGTACGTCGCGGGCTGGGAGTACGGCGGCGTCGGCGCCGAACCGACGCTGCACAAGGAGCCGCTGCAGTTCGACTACGTCCATCTGACGCAGCGCTCGTACAAGTAGAGACCGGGAGCGACGACGCATGGACCTGAAGCTGCAGATCTGGCGCCAGGCCGGGCCGAGTGCACCCGGCGCCTTCGAGCACCACGACATGCCCGGCGTGAGCCCTGACATGTCGTTCCTCGAGATGATCGACGTGTTGAACGAGCGGCTCGTCGCCCAGGGCAAGGAGCCGATCGCCTTCGACCACGACTGCCGGGAGGGCATCTGCGGATCGTGCGCCATGATGATCAACGGCCGGGCGCACGGCCCCGAGCGCGGCACCGCCACCTGCCAGCTCCACATGCGCAAGTTCGCCGACGGCGACCACATCGTGGTCGAGCCCTGGCGGGCGGCGGCGTTCCCGATCGTGAAGGACCTCGCGGTCGACCGCAGCGCGTTCGACCGGATCGTCGAGGCCGGCGGCTACATCTCGGTGTCCACGGGCAGCGCGCCCGACGCCAACCTCATCCCGGTGCCCAAGGAGGTCTCCGACACCGCGATGGACGCGGCGCAGTGCATCGGGTGCGGCGCCTGCGTGGCCGCGTGCCCCAACGGGGCCGCGCAGCTCTTCACCGCGGCGAAGCTCTCCCACCTCAACCTGCTCCCGCAGGGTCAACCCGAGCGCTACGAGCGCGCCGTCGCCATGGTCGAGGAGATGGAGCGCCACTTCGGTTCCTGCACGAACCACGGTGAGTGCGAGGCCGCGTGCCCGAAGGAGATCTCCATCGACTTCATCGCGATGATGAACCGCGACTACGTCAAGGCGCAGTTCAAGAACCGTCGGTTGTTGAGCCAGAACGCCTGAGCGCTCAGCGCAGCAGCCCGAGGCCCGCGACGGCGAGCACCGTCGAGACCAGGCTGAAGATCATCGCCCGCGTCTGGGCCGTGATCTCCTGGTGCAGCCGGGCTTCGAGACGCGCCGTCTGGGCCGTCATGTTGGCCTCGAGATGGTCGAGGTCGCGCTTGGTGGCGACGTCGGCCCAACCGACGGGCGGCAGGTGCTCCATCAGCGTGGTCGCCTCGTCGGCGCCGAGCACCTGCTCGAGCTTGCGGTACAGCTCGTGACGGGATCGTTCATCGATGGCCATGATTCCCTCCGGGCGGGACGATCGCAACTGTGAGGGAAGTCACGGTCGAGCGTATCGGGAGGGTGGGACGGCGGGGACGTGTGGGCGATCGACAGGACCAGATAGCGTGCGTACCGTGACGCAACCGCCTGCCCCACCTCCACCGCCCGGATCGCCCGAGCCACGCCCGGTGCCGCCCGCGCCCTCGCCTCCGCCCTCCGAGCGAATCCGGGTCGCGTACCAGCGACGCCACGAGTCCGACTACGTCTTCGGCTTCTGGACCGCCCTCGGGTGGACGATCCTCACGTGCGGGGTCTACGGCTACTACGTCTTCTACCAGCTGATGCGCAGGATGCGCGACCACAACCGGCGCCGCCTCGAGCTCGTGGACGGTGCCGCCGCACTGGCCTGGGAACGAGCGAACGCCGCCGGTCTCGCCGAGGAGCTGCGTCCCGAGTTCGAGCGCCTGTCCGCGAGCGTCGCTTCGCTGAGGCAGATGACGACCGACTTCCGGGACCCTGCGATCTGGACCCTGCTCGCCGTCGTGACGGGGATCGCGCAGATCGTGGGCTGGATCTTCCTCGACCAGGACCTCGTGAAGCACGATGCCCACGAGCGCGCCATCGAGTCCGACCTGGCGGCGGTCTACGGGCGGCTCGGGTACGCGCTGCCGGCGTCCTCGCTGAGCCCGCTCGAGCGCCAGAACTACGTCGGGCGGATCGTGGCGACGGTGTTCAGCTTCGGGATCTACGGGCTCTGGTGGCTCTACAACATGATGGACGACCCGAATCGGCACTTCCGGCTCAACTGGTCGTGGGAGGACGCGCTCGCCGAGACCGTCCGGTCGATGGGGTGAACGAGCACGCCTCGGGGTGAGGCGAACGGGGGGGGACCATGGCGGGAGCACTCGACGGGATACGCATCCTCGATCTGTCGTGGGGCATCGGCGGCCCGCTCGGCGTCCTGCTCATGGCCGAGCAGGGCGCCGACGTGATCAAGGTCGAGCCGCCCGGCGGCGACCCCTTCCGCGCGTACACCGGCTACGCGGTGTGGAACCGCAGCCGGCGCTCGGTCACCGCGGACCTGAAGTCCGACGACGGGCGCGCCCGGTTCCTCCGCCTCGCGCAGACCGCCGACGTGATCGTCGAGAGCTTCCGCCCCGGCGTGATGGACCGGCTCGGCGTCGGCCACGACGCGCTCCGCGAGGCGAACCCCCGCGCGATCCTCTGTTCGATCCCCGGCTACCCGCCCGGTCACCGGTTCGCGAACCGGCCCGGCTACGACGCGCTCGTCCAGGCGAGCGCGGGGCTCCAGTACGAACAGCCCGGCTGGCGTCTGGGCCCGGTGTTCCTCCACATGCCGGTGCCGAGCATGGCGGCCGCGTTCCTCGTGCCGACCGGCGTGCTCGCCGCGCTGATCGTCCGCGAGCGGACCGGTCGGGGTCAGCATGTCACCACGTCGTTGTGGCACGCGTCGTTCCTCTACACCACGCAGATCTGGCAGCACGTCGAGAAGGCCGACGCCGCGTTCCACGATCTCATGGGGAAGACCTACCCGCCGGGCGTGCACCAGAGCTTCGTCTTCGAGTGCGCGAACGAGGAATGGCTCCACCTCTCGGTGATGAGCGGTCTCCCACCGCTGAAGAGCCAGGACGAGATCCTCGGCGTTCCGGCCGCCCCGACCCAGGTCGAGGCCATGTCGATGGATCCCGACGAGCTCGCCGCGCTGCAACAGCGGCGCCGGGAGTCGTTCAAGAAGCACGACCGCGACGCGCTGGTAGCGGAGCTGCGGGCCGCGAACTACGCGGTCGAGCCGATCATCACGGCCGAGCAGGCGCTCGCGGACCCGCATCCGCAGCTCGCCGCGAACGACATGGTCGTCACGCTCGACGACCCGGCGCTCGGCACCACAACGCAGACCGGGATCCCGATCCACCTCCTCGGGACGCCGGGGGCCATCCGCGGCCCGCAGCCCGCGGTCGGCCAGCACGACGACGAGGTCTGGGGCTCGCTCGATGCCACGGCGCCCCCGACGCCGGGCCCGGCACCGAGCGACGGGCGCGACACCGCGGCTCCGCCGCTCGACGGTGTCGTGGTGGTCGACTTCGGCCAGTACCTGGCGGGGCCGTTCGGACCGATGATCCTCAGCGATCTCGGCGCGACCGTGGTCAAGGTCGAGCCGGTCGCGGGCGACGGGATGCGCATGGCCGGCAAGCCGTTCGTCGGCTGCCAGCGAGGCAAGCAGAGCATCGCGCTGGACCTCAAGAACCCGCGGGGCCTCGAGGTCGCGAAGGAGCTCGTCGCCCGGGCCGACATCGTGCACCACAACATGACGAAGGGGATCGCCACCAAGCTCGGCATCGACTACGCGAGCTGCCGCGAGGTCAAGCCCGACGTCGTGTACTGCAACACGTACGCGTACGGCCTGGACGGCCCGCTCTCGCACTTCGGTGGGCTCGACCCGCTGTACCAGGCGTCGTCGGGCCTCGAGTACGAGGCCGGTGCGACCCACACGGGCAACGAGCCGCTCTACATCCGCTTCGGCATGACCGACACCGCCAACGCCATGCTCAGCGTCGTCGGCTGCCTCATGGCGCTGTACCACCGCGAACGCACCGGCGAGGGCCAGGAGCTGTGGACGTCACTGCTCGACGGTGGAGCGGTCTTCTCGTCCGATGCGCTGCTCGTCGACGACCGGGCCGTGCCCAGACCCCGTCTCGACCGCGGGTTGAACGGCATCGACGCGTGCTACCGCCTGTACGAGACGCAGGACGGCTGGATCCAGATCGCGGCCGTGACCGACGCGCAGTTCGCGAGCCTGTGCGGCGTGCTGGGCGTCGCCGAGCTGGTCGACGACCGCCGGTTCGTGACGCCCGCCGGCCGTCGCTCACACCGTGAAGACCTCGAGGCCCTGCTGGCCCCGCGATTCAACACGAAGACGTCGATCTCGATGTCGCTCGCGCTCGACGACGCCGGGGTGCCCAACGAGGTCCCGCTCGAGACGCACCAGGGCGACGCCATGCTCTACGACGCCGACAACGTCGCGCTCGGCCTGGTCGCCGAGTACGAGCACCCGACCCTGGGCCGGCTGCGCCAGTTCGGCTCGGTGATCGACTTCTCGGACACCCCGGGCCGGATCTACGGTCCGCCCCCGATCCTCGGGGAGCACACGCGTGCGGTCCTGCACTGGGTCGGCCACGACGACGCCGCGGTCGACACGCTCCGCGAGGCCGGCGTCGTCTTCGAGCCTGACGAGCACTACACCGATCAGCGCGCCTGGTGATCCGAGGGGGTCCGCGCACCGTCGCCGACCTCCGTCGCCAACAGGCCGTCCGCCAGCTTGAGGAGCTGAGACCCGCTCGCTCCGATCCGGTCGAGCGTCGCCGCCCGCCGCCGTGGGCCGAGCTGCTCGGCGCGCAGCGCACTCACTCCGTCGGCGATCACCGCGGCTAGGTGGTGTAGCTGGTCGCTCGCGGCGACCAGATCGGTCTCCTGCTCGAGCAGCATCACCACCTGCTCGAAACGGCGTGCGTGCGCGACGGGCAGCGCGGCGCACTCGGCCAGCTCGCGGAGGACGTCGACCGTGGCGGCGTCGAAGTGCTCGCCGACGACCGCGCCCACTGTCAACGCGCCGAGCGGCTTGCCTCCGGCCGCCAGCGGCACGCACACCACCGACGTCACCGGCCCGCCCGCGATCGACGCCGGGTCGAGGGGAACGGATCCGTCCAGCGACACGGGCTCGCCCGCCATGACCGCGCGCAGGACGACGTGCTCGTCGAGGAGGAGCGGCGTGCCGCCGCGTTCGCCGAAGTTGCGGACCATCGCGGGACGCAGGTCGCCGCCCACCAACAGGACGATCGAGCCTCGCGCCGCGCCGACCAACGCCATCGCCTGGTCGAGCGTGGCGTCGAGCACCGCGTCGAGCTCCAGCGAGGCCCCGATCCGTTGCATCGCGTCCGCGACCGCGGCACGACCGACCAGTCTGCGGGCCAGCTCCCGGTCGACGTCCCGGACCTCGCGGCCGAGCCGCCCCAGGAGCTTGAGGTGGCGCTCCTTCTCGAAGGTGTAGGCCACGAAACCGATCGCGAGCGCGATGGCAACCAGACGCAACAGCTCGGGGTCGACGAACGACTCGCGGCGAACGCTCGTCCAGACGTCGTTGGCCATCGTGGCGAAGGCGAGGAACAGGAACACCAGCGCAGCCACCACCGCGAGCTGCCGGCGACGGACGCGGATCTGGTCGTCCGACACGTACCCGTCGGCTCGGAGCCCGGCGACCCGTTCCTCGCGACGGATCTGCTCGCGCAGTGCTTCCAGGGTGGTTTCCATGGCACGGACCTCGGGTGCTCCGCTCCAGCCCGGCACAACCCCGCACGGATGTATCGACGCCCGCGACCCCCGTCCTTGAGCGCCGCCCGCCGGGCGCCCGGCGGTAGCCTCCCGACCGTGAACCTCCTCCCGCGGCCCCGCTCGGTCGAGCCGCGTGCCGGAAACACCGCTTCGACGCCACCGGAGGTTCGACGCGACCGGGAGCTCCCCGCCCAGGGGTACGTGCTCCACGTCACGCCCCAGGGCATCCGCATCGAGGCCGCCGACGACGCCGGAGAGTTCTACGCCCGGGCCACTCTGACCCAGTTGCTGCGCCTCCACGGGACGCCGCTGCCGTGCCTCACCGTCCGCGACTGGCCCGACCTCCCGCTCCGCGGCGTGATGCTCGACGTCTCGCGCGACAAGGTCCCCACGACCGAGACGCTGCACGCCCTGATCGACCGGCTGGCCGAGTGGAAGATCAACCATCTCGAGCTGTACCTGGAGCACACGTTCGCCTACCGCGACCACCGCGACGTGTGGGAACACGCGAGCCCGTTCACCGCCGGCGAGATCCGCGAGCTCGACGGGTACTGCCGCGACCGCCACATCGAGCTGAGTGCGAACCAGAACTGCCTCGGGCACATGCAGCGGTGGCTGCGCCACGACCGCTACCGCGACCTGGCCCTCTCACCCGGGGGTTGGGTCCTCGACGGCCGGCACGAAGACCCCATGACGCTCGATCCGTCGAAGCCGGAGACGCTCGCGCTGGTGCGGGAGCTCCTCGGAGAGCTGGTCCCCAACTTCACGAGCCGGCGCGTGCACGTCGGGCTCGACGAGCCGTGGGAGCTGCCCGAGGACCGGATCGAGGACTACCTCGCGTGGGTCCGCGCGCTGCGCGCCCTGCCCGAGCTCGACGGTCGCGAGATGCTCATGTGGGGCGACATGCTGCGCGGTCGGCGCGAGCGCGTCGACGCGCTGCCGGAGGGCGTCACCGTCTGCGAGTGGGGGTACGAGGACTGGTGGCCGCTCGAAGAGCGCGCCGCCACGCTCGAGGCCGCCGACCGCCCGTTCTGGCTGTGCCCCGGCACGTCGAGCTGGCTCTCGATCCTCGGGCGTGTCACCAACATGCGCGGCAACTGCGCGCACGCGGCCGAGGCCGCGATCGCGCACGGCGCCGGGGGTCTCCTGCTCACGGACTGGGGCGACAAGGGCCACCTCCAGTACCTGCCGTTCAGCGAACCGGGCCTCGCGTACGGTGCCGCGGTCGCCTGGTGCCACGACGCCAACCGTGACCTCGACCTCGCCGCCGCGCTCTCCGCGCACGCGTTCGCGGATCCCACCGGCGCGCTCGGGCACGCGCTCGTGGAGCTCGGCGACGCCCACCGGCTGGTGACCCCGCAATGGCCCAACCAGTCGATGCTCGTCATGCACGTGTACGCGCCGGAGCTGCCCGTGGGCCGTGGTTTCAGCGATGGGCTGCACGTCGAGGAGCTCGGGCGCGTCCGCGACGCGCTCGACTCGGCCGAGGCGCGACTGTCCGGCGCCCGGCCCGGTCGGGCCGACGGCGCGCTCGTCCTCGAAGAGCTCCGCAACGCGATCGCCCTCGTCCGCGTGCTCGTGGACGACGCCGAGGCCCGGCTCGGCGGCGACGGGTCGCTCGAGTCGGTGGGCCCGTCGGCGCGCGCCGGGCTCGCGTCCCGCATGCGCGAGGTCGCGGCAGCCCACGACCGGCTCTGGCGGGCCCGGAACCGCCCCGGCGGTCTCGCCGACAGCGCGCGCTGGTTGCAGCGGCTGACCCGCGGCTACCAGCGAGGTGTGCTCGACGAGGGAGACTCGCCGGCCGGGGCGTGATACTCCTCGGTCGGCCCCTCGAGGGCCGCGAGATGACACAGCTCGTCGATCGTGTCGAGGATCTCGGCGACGGGCCCGCCCCGCTCGCCGCCTTCGAGCATGTCCTCGAGTTGGCCCGCGGTCCGGCTCAGGAGCGAGAAGCCGTAGACCCCGGCGCTCCCCCGCATTCGGTGGGCGAGGTCGACGGCCTCGGCGGCCGTCCCGGCGGCCGCGACCGACGCCACCGCGGCGCGCAGCGCCTCGCACTTGTCCGCCAGGGAGGCGACGTAGCCGTCGCGGATCTGCTCGAGCGTGAGCTCGGGGTCGTACTCCCCGCAGTGCGTCTCGCGGCCGTGGTCCACGTACCTGTACATCGACGGACCCGCCGGCGCGATTGAGCCCGAATCGCCGGACTCGCGGCAGGTGACGCGCGACCGGTACGCGCTCAGGTCCGCGTCCACAACGGCCGATGCACAGGGGCACGCGGCGACGTCGACCCCGCCGGACGCGACCACGAGCCGGGCGACACCACGAAAGGACCGGGGCGCATGCCGATCAAGGTGCTGCTCATCGAGGACGACCCCGAACAGGTCCTGCTCTACTCGGCCGTCTTCCACGCCGCCGGCTACGAGGTCGAGGTCGCCAACGACGCGGTCGTGGCGATGACCATCACGCGGCGCTTCCGTCCCGACCTGATCGTGCTCGACCTCGGGCTCCCCGGGGGTGGCGGGTTCGAGGTCCTGCGCCGCGTCCGCTCGATGGCACACACCATCGCCACCCCGGTGCTCGTGCTCACGGCCTCGGCCGACCGCCGCGACGAGGCGGTCGCCGCGGGAGCCAACGCGTTCCTGCCCAAGACCTGCGGGCACGCACAGCTGCTCGACGTGATCGAGGAGTTGACGACCGACGGCATCCGCGCCGAGCCGAGCGGCGGCGGGTCGGACCGGGCGCTGCGCGCCGCCGCGCTCGAGGCCTTGCACCAGCTGACACAGCCGGTGGGTCGGCGGTCGCGTGCGTCGAGCAGCCCGTCCTCGGGCGACGCCGACGCCTGAGCGCGGGCACGGCGCGGATCCTGCCGCGACCGTTGCCTAGGCTGGCGGGCCGTGCCCGTCTGGAACTTCGCCGGCATCTGGTCGTCGATCGCACGCGTCGCACCGGAGCGGACCGCCGTCGTCTGCGGTGACCACCGCCTCACGTACGGCGGGCTCGACGACCGGGCCCGCCGGCTCGCCTCCCACCTCTTCGAGCGCGGCCTCCGGCCCGGCGACAAGGTCGCCATCGATCTCGTCAACCGACCGGAGTACCTCGAGACGTTCTTCGCCGCGTCGCTGCTCGGGTGCGTGCCGGTCAACGTCAACTACCGCTACGTCGCCGAGGAGCTCGCGTACCTGCTCGGCAACGCCGACGCCGCCGCCCTCGTGGTCGAACCGGCCTTCGCCGCGGTGGCGCGCGAGGCGGTGGCGTCGATGCCGGTCGGCGACCGGCCGCTCGTGCTCGAGACCGGCTCCTCCTACGAGGACGCCATCGGGGCCGCCGCCCCCGTCGGTGCATGGGACCGCCGCCCGCCGAGTGCCGACGACCTCGTGTTCCTCTACACGGGTGGCACCACCGGGATGCCCAAGGGCGTCATGTGGCGCCACGAGGACCTGTACCTCGCGTTGTGGGAGATCAGCCGCCCCGGCGTCGAGCCGAAAGACCCGCTCGCGCTCGTCTCGGAGGGCAAGCGCGCCGCGACCTCGCTGCCGGCCAGCCCGCTCATGCACGGCACCTCGTTGTTCGTCGCCATCACCACGCTGGCCGGTGGCGGCACCGTCGTCCTGCTCGACCACGCGCACCTCGACCCGGTGGAGATCTGGGACGCCGTCGCACGCGAGCGCGTCCAGATCCTGTCGATCGTCGGCGACGTGTTCGCCCGCCCGTTGCTCGCCGCCCTCGACGCCGAGCCGAACCGGTGGGACCTCGGCTCGATCGGCGCGATCACGTCGTCGGGCGTCACGTGGAGCCCGGACACGAAGCGGGGGCTGCTCCGGCACCTTCCCGATACGAAGTTGCTCGACTCGCTCGGCGCGTCCGAGGGCCTGATGACGCGATCGGTCCACTCGGCCGGCGACGCCGAGATCAGGCCGGCCCGCTTCGCGATCACCGACCGCCTTCGCGTGGTGACCGACGACGGGCGCTTCGTCGAGCCGGGCAGCGGCGAGATCGGCCTGGTGGCGGTGGGCGGCCACATCCCACTCGGGTACTACAAGGACCCCGAGAAGTCGGCCGCCACGTTCCGGACGGTGGCCGGCACCCGCTTCTCGATCCCGGGCGACCACGCCACCGTCGAGACCGACGGCACGATCACGCTGCTCGGGCGCGGCTCGGCCTGCATCAACACGGGCGGCGAGAAGGTCTACCCCGAGGAGATCGAGGGGCTGCTGCGCTCGTGTTCCGGCGTGTTGGACTGCGTGGTCGTCGGCGTCCCCGACGAGCGGTTCGGCGAACGCGTGGTGGCGCTGGTGCAGGCGGCCGGCGGCCACGACATCGACGAGACCGCGCTCGTCGAGCTCTGCCGCGAGCACCTCGCGGGCTACAAGCGCCCGAAGCAGTTCGTGTTCCTCGAATCCCTCCACCGCTCGGCGGCCGGCAAGGCGAACTACAAGCTCCTGCGAGAGCTGGCCGTCGAACGGACCGGCTCGTGACGACCCCGGCCTGGGGCCCGCCGGCACCGGGCGATACCGTGCTCGCGTGATCTTCACGCAGTACTACCTCGGCTGCCTCTCGCACGCCTCGTACCTGGTGGGCGACGAGGGCACCGGCCGGGCCGTGGTCGTCGACCCGCAGCGCGACGTCTCGGGCTACCTGCGCGAGGCGGAGCAGCGGGGCCTGACGATCGAACGCGTGATCGAGACCCACTTCCACGCCGACTTCCTGAGCGGCCACCTCGAGCTCGCGGACCGCACCGGCGCGGTGATCTCCTACGGCGCCGCCGCGACCGGCGAGGGCTATCCCATCGACCGTCTCACCGACGGCCGGCGGATCGAGCTCGGCGACGTCGTGCTCGAGATCCTCGAGACGCCGGGCCACACCCCCGAGTCGATCTCGATCGTGGTCTACGCGCACGCGGACGACACCGTCCCCTACGGCGTCCTCACCGGCGACACCCTGTTCATCGGCGACGTCGGCCGGCCCGATCTCCTCGCGTCCGTCGGGGTCGCGCCCGACGACCTGGCCCGCCGGCTCTACCGGTCGCTGCACACCAAGCTGCTCGCGCTGCCCGACGCGACCCGCGTGTTACC
The DNA here is from genome assembly GCA_046331155.1 of Acidimicrobiia bacterium. Taxonomy (GTDB): domain Bacteria; phylum Actinomycetota; class Acidimicrobiia; order IMCC26256; family CAWATG01; genus JAXLRK01. The sequence continues at coordinate 799,025 of JAXLRK010000001.1, read as the reverse complement.
CGCCCACGGGGCCGGCTCGGCGTGCGGCAAGCAGCTCTCCGACGAACGGGAGTCCACCATCGGCGACCAGCGCCGCACCAACTATGCGCTCGCGCCGATGACCGAGGACGAGTTCGTCGCCGTCGTCACCGAAGGTCAGCCGACGACCCCGCTGTACTTCTCGTTCGACGCGCAGATGAACCGTGCGAGCCGGCCTCTGCTCGCGGAGGACGAACCACCGCCGGCCATGAACCTCGACGCGGTCCTCGCGCACCAACGGGCGGGCGGTGTCGTCCTCGACACGCGTGAGCCCTTCGACTTCGCCGCGGGCCACCTTCGGGGGTCCGTGAACGTCGGGCTCCAGGGTCGGTTCGCCGAGTACGCGGGGGACGTGCTCGCACCCGACGACGCGATCGTGCTCGTCGGCGACCCCGGGACCGCGCACGAGGCCAAGATCCGGCTGGGGCGCATCGGCTTCGACCACGTGGTCGGCCGGCTCGACGACCCCGTCTCCGCGTTCCTCGCACGCTCGGAGCTCGTGGTGCGCGCCTCGCGTGTCACTGCCACCGAGCTCGACGCGCTGCGAGGAGACGTGCCCGGCCTCGTCGTCGTGGACGTCCGCAACCCCGGCGAGCTGGCCGGCGGCGTCGTACCGGGCTCGATCTCGATCCCCCTCCCGCTGGTCACGACCCGTGTCGGCGAGCTCGACCCACGCCGTCCGACGGTCGTGTACTGCGCGAGCGGCTACCGTTCCGCCGTCGCCGCCAGCGTGCTCGACGCGTGGGGGTTCACCGACGTGTCCGACCTGCTCGGCGGCTACGAGGCCTGGCAGACGATCCACCCCACGATGCAGGAGAACATGGCGTGACGCGCGACACGGTTCCGGCGGTGGACGCCGCCGAGGGGCACCGGCGGGCGGATGGCGGGGCGCTGCTCCTCGACGTCCGCGAGCAGGAGGAGTGGGAGGACGGTCACGCTGAGGGCGCGGTGTGGATCCCGATGCGGTTGCTGTCGGAGCGCGCGGCCGAGCTGCCCGGCGACCGCGAGATCGTGGTGATCTGCCGGTCCGGTCACCGCTCCGCCACCGTCACGTCGGCGTTGATCCAGGGCGGCTTCCGCGCCGTGAACCTGGCGGGTGGGTCGCTGGCCTGGGTCGCGGCCGGTCTGCCGTTCGTCCGCGACGACGGGTCGCCCGGCTCGGTGGCGTGACCCACCACACCCGTTCTGGCTAGCGTCCCGTCGCTCTCGGCGTCGTCCTGCCAGCCAAAACGGGAGCGCGGCCGGAAAGCGGGCGCGCGATCACTGCCCCACGTTGATCGTCGACGTGCTGCCGTCGGGCTTCACGACGGTGATCACGTTCTGGGTGAAGCTCGAGATGTAGATCGTGCCGTCGGGCGCGATCGCGAAGTTGTCGACGATCGGCGTCGCGGGCTTGGCGACGTCGGTGACGGCCCCCGTCTCGACGTCGAGCTTCTGGAGCGTCGCGCCCTGGGTCGAGAGCACGAGCAGCGCGCCCCGCCGGTCGAACTTGACCGCGACCGGGTAGTTGAAGCCGGTCTTGACCTCGGTGATCGCGCCCGTCTTCACGTCGATCTTGTCGACCGCTCCCGCGCCGCTCATGCCCTTCTTCGGGCCGTACAGGTAGCCGTCGGGACCGAACGCGAACGCGTTGGTGTCCCAGGTGGGCGAGACCTGCTTCGGCGGCGTCTTGCCGCTCGTGTCGATCGCGTAGAGGCCGGTCCCGATCTCGGTCCGGCCCGTGTAGAGCGTCCCGTCCTTGGCGAACGTGATCGGATTGACGCTCGGGTCGAGGTGGGCGACCACGCTGACCGTCCCGTCGGGGCCGATGCGCCCGACGTTGCCGCTCCCGAGCCCCGACCAGTAGATCGCGTGGTCCGGCCCGACTACGACGTCGTCTGACGTCGTGACCCCCTGGGCCTTCCCGAACCGGGCGAGGATGCGGCCGGTGGCGCGGTCGACGCGTAGCACCTGGCTGCCCCGCCAGTCCGCGACCCACAGGTTCCTGCCGTCGACCGCGAGCCCGTTCGTGCCCTCCGGCTTGGTCTGGTCGACCGGCGCCGCCGGCACGGTCGTGGTGGAAGCGGTCGTGGTGGTGGCACGCGCCGTCGTGGACGGCCGCTTGGACGTCGACTGCTTGGAGCTCGAGCCGGAGCTGCACGCACCTGCCAGCGCGACCAGTACGAGACTCGCACCGAATGCCCGAAGGTGTTGCCGCATGTCCCCTCCCCAGCCGTCCGACCCGATGGTGCCACGCTACCCGGCAGTAACCTGGCGTGCCCATGGCCGCCTTCGACCGCCCCGCCGCGCTGACCCGTCTCGCCGCCGAGGAGTTCGACGTCCTCGTCGTCGGCGGGGGGATCACCGGTGCCGGCGTGGCGCTCGACGCCGCCTCCCGGGGCTTGCGCGCGGCGCTCGTGGAGCGCGACGACTTCGCGTCCGGCACGTCGTCGAAGTCGTCGAAGCTCGTGCACGGCGGCCTCCGCTACCTCCAGCAGCGCGAGTTCGGTCTCGTCTACGAGAACCTGCGTGAGCGCCACGTGATCCTCCGCAACGCGCCGCATCTGGTGCGCGTGATGCCGTTCCTCGTGCCCATCTTCACCCGCGGCGGCATGGTCAACCGGAAGATCGCCCGGGCGTTCGGCAGCGCGATGTGGCTCTACGACCTCACGGGTGGGATCCGCATCGGCAAGGTGCACAAGCGGATCTCGGCCGACGAGGTCGTCGAGCACATGCCGACGCTCTCCCGCGAGCGGGTCGCCTACGGCTACGTCTACTACGACGCACAGGCCGACGACGCCCGCCTGACCCTCGCGATCTGCCGCACGGCCGCGGACCACGGTGCGGCGATCGCGAACTACGCCCGCGTGACCGGCTTCCTCCGCGACGGCGGGCGGGTCAACGGCGCGCGGGTCGAGGCCGACGGCACCACCTTCGACGTGAGGGCGCGCGTCGTGGTCAACGCGGCCGGCGTCTGGGCCGACGAGGTCCGGACGCTCGACGAGGGAGCCGATCCGCACTCGCTCGTGCCCGCCAAGGGCATCCACATCACGGTGCCGTGGTCCAAGGTGCGCAACGACATCGCCGGGATCATGCCGGTCCCGAAGGACGGCCGCGGCATCTTCGTCGTGCCCTGGGGTGACTTCACGTACATCGGCACCACCGACACCGAGTACCACGGCTCGCTCGACGACCCGCAGTGCACGCACGACGACGTGCAGTACCTCCTCGACGCCATGAACGCCTCGCTGCGGGAGCCGCTCGCCGACGGCGACGTGCTCGCCACCTGGGCCGGGCTGCGGCCGCTCGTGCGTGGCGCGCGCAGCGAACGCACGGCCGACCTGTCGCGCCGGCACTCCGTCACGACGTCGGCGAGCGGTGTGGTCACGGTCACCGGCGGCAAGCTGACGACGTACCGGAAGATGGCCGCCGACGCGGTCGACGCGGTCGCCCGGACGATCGGTTCGAATGCGCGATCGCGCACGAAGCACCTCCCGCTGCACGGCGCCACCACGTCGCAACACGATGCACCCGAACACCTCGCCCGCCGGTACGGCGCGGAGAAACCCGCGGTCATGGCGCTCGCCGAAGCCGACCCGTCGCTGCGCGACCTGCTCGTACCCGGCCTGCCGTATCTCGAGGCCGAGGCCGTGTTCGCCGTCCGCCGCGAGATGGCCCGGACGCTCGACGACGTGCTGTCGCGCCGCACGCGAGCCCGGCTGCTCGCGCGCGACGCGTCCGCGGACGCCGCGGCCGCGGTCGCCGCGCTGCTCGCACCCGAGCTGGGCTGGACCGACACCGAGCGCGACGGGCAGGTGGCGGGGTACCGCGCAAGCGTCGAACAGGAACGCACCGCCGCCGACCTTCCCGAGACCGCGCTCGACTCCTCGGCGGGGGCGTGATCGTGCCGTCCTTGCCGTCGGGCCGGCCGACCCCACCCATCGGCTTCGGCACCGAGGGGCCGGTGCGCTCGCACCTGTCGTCGACCCGGGTCGCGGTCGACGACTCGCTGCTCGAACGCCTGCGCGGCGCGTGCGCGGAGGTCGTCGTCGACGAACGGGCCCTCGCCGAGACGAGCCGCGACTGGTGGCCGCTCTCCATGATCTGGGCGCTCGACGGCGAGGTCGCGTCGGTGGGCGCGGCGATCGCGCGGCCGGCATCGGCCTCCGAGGTCGCGGCGGTCGTGCGGCTCTGCAACGAGGCGCGGGTGCCGGTCACCGCGACGGCGGGGCGCAGTGGGGTGTGCGGCGGCAGCGTGCCGGTGCACGGGGGCGTGCTCCTCGACTGCTGCGGGCTCGACGGCATCGTCGACGTGGACTCCCGGTCCCTGTTGCTCGACGTGCGCGCCGGCACCTTCGGCACCTGGCTGGAGGACACGCTGCGGGCCGAGCACGGCGTGACCGTCGGCCACTGGCCCCAGTCGATCGACCTGTCGACGGTCGGCGGATGGATCGCCTGCCGGGGCGCCGGGCAGCTCTCGACGCGGTACGGGAAGACCGAGGACATGGTCGTCGGCCTCGACGTCGTGCTCGCCGACGGCCGCACGATCCACACCGGCGGCGCGCCCCGCGCCGCGGTCGGCCCGGACCTCAACCAGCTCTTCGTGGGCTCGGAGGGCACGCTCGGCATCGTCACGGGTGCCCGCCTGCGCCTCCACCCCGTGCCGCCGGCCGAGCGGCGGGCCGCCTTCGGCTTCGCCCGTTTCGCCGACGGGCTCGACGCGTGCCGGCGCATCCTCCGCCGCGGCGCCACGCCCGCGGTGCTGCGCCTCTACGACGCGGTCGAGGGGAACCGCCACTTCGAGACCGGCGAGCGGAACGTCGTCCTGGTGCTCGACGAGGGCGACGGCCACGTCGTGGACGCGGTCATGGCCGTGGTCCGCGAAGAGTGCGCGGGCGCGGAGCCCCTCGACGAGTCGCTCGTGGAGCTCTGGCTCGGGAAGCGCAACGACGTCTCGGCCCTCGAGGCGCTCGTCAGCCGCGGCGCGGTCGTCGACACGATGGAGATCTCGGCCCGCTGGTCGGCGCTCCCGGCGATCTACGACACCACCGTGGCGGCGCTTTCGGGCGTCGAGCACACGCTCGCCGCGTCCGCGCACCTCTCGCACTCGTACCTCGACGGCGCGTGCCTGTACTTCACCTTCGGCGGCCTGCCGCCCACATCCGACCGCGAGGCCTTCTACCGCGCCGCGTGGGACGCCGGCACCCGCGCCGTGCTCGCGCACGGCGGCTCCCTGAGCCACCACCACGGTGTCGGGCTGAACCGCGCCCGGTTCGTGCGCGAGGCCCTCGGCGGCGCGTTCGACGTGCTCGTCGCGGCCAAGGAAGCACTCGATCCGCGCGGCATCCTCAACCCCGGCAAGCTCGGCCTCCCCGACCCGTTCGGCGCCGTTGCGTGGCCGTGAGCGAGCGTCGGGAGGCGGGTACCCCGCCGAGCAGCGAGCGTCGATGAGCATCCTGGTCGTCGACGTCGGCACGAGCTCGGTGCGGGCGTCGATCGTCCACGACGACGCCTCGATCACCCACGACCACACGGTGCCGGTGCTGCCGAGCTCGCCCGAACCGGGGCTCGTCGAGTTCGACCCCGCTGGGCTGGCCCGGGCCGCACTCGACGTCGCGCGCGCCACGCTCGACGCGGGTGGACCGGTGAGCGCCGTCGGGATCGCCAACCAGCGAGGCTCCACCGTGCTGTGGGACCGGGCGACGGGCGAGCCCGTCGGTCCGGGGCTCGGGTGGCAGGACCTGCGGACCGTGGGGACGTGCCTCGCGCTCCAGGCCGAAGGGTTCCGCTTCGCGCCGAACAGCTCGGCGACCAAGGTCGCGTGGCTGCTCGACCGGTTCGACCCCGACCGGGCGCGCGACCTCTGCTTCGGCACCGTCGACAGCTGGGTCGCGTGGACCCTCTCGGGCGGCGCGCTGCACGTGACCGACGCAACCAACGCGTCGGTCACGGCGCTGCGCACGTTCGACATGACCGGCTGGTCGGCGCGGTCGCTCGACGCCCTGCGCATCCCCGCGTCGATGCTGCCCGCCGTCGTCGACTCGACGGGGCTGCTCGGCCCCGCGACCGCGCTCCCCGGCGCGCCCCCGATCGCGGCCCTCGCCGGCGATCAGCAGGCGTCGTTGATCGGGCAGGGCTGCGTGCGCCGCGGCCTGGCGAAGATCACCTTCGGCACCGGCGGGATGCTCGACGTCTGCGTCGGCGACACGCGAACTGCGTTCGACGTGCGCGGCCCGGGTGGCACGTTCCCGATCGTCGCGTGGCGCGAACACGGGCAGGACGTATGGGGGGTCGAGGCGATCATGCTGTCCGCCGGTACGAACGTCGAGTGGCTGCGCGACGACCTCGGTGTCATCGAGAGCGCCGACGACTCCCATGCCGTCGCAGCCCGCTGCGCGGACTCCGGCGGCGTGTGGTTCGTGCCGGCCATGCTCGGCCTCGGGACGCCCCGGTGGGACTTCGGCGCGCGCGGCACGCTGCTCGGGCTCACCCGCGGCTCGCGTCGGCCGGAGGTCGTCCGGGCCGTCCTCGAAGGCATCGCCCATCGGGGCGCCGATCTCGTCGAGGCGGCCGAGACCGACACGGGGCTGCCGATCCCGAACCTGCGCGTCGACGGTGGGATGAGCGCCAACCCGACGTTCGTGCAGGCGCTCGCCGACGCCGCGCAACGCCCGGTGGAGGTCTCGCCGGTCCGCGAGGCCACCACCGCCGGGGCCGCGTTCCTCGCCGGCCTCGCCGTCGGCACGTGGCGCGACGTCGACCAGGTCGCCGGGCTCTGGCCGCCGCGAGCCCACGTCGAGCCGGCCCGCGTCCTCGACCGCGACCGGTGGCGCGCCGCGCTCGACCGCGCCGCGGGGTGGATCCCCGACCTCACCGGGGTCGATTTCTAGCGGGCGCGTCGCGTGGAGCCGGGGTGCGCCCTGCCTCAGCGCGCCGAGTACCACTCGGACCAGCCGGTTCCCTCGCCCTCGGCGGCCTCGTACCGGCAGACGCCACGGACCAGCCGCCCGCCGTCGGGCCGCGGCACCGGGGCCAGGCCCAGGATCTCGACGTCGAGCTCCAAGGCGGCGTCCACGACGTAGCGCGCCGCGGTCGGGAGCACACCGTCGCGGTGCGACTCCACGAGTACGTGCCGGACCGGCCGCTGCTCCTCGCCGGCCCGCCACATGTAACCCGACGCGACACCGGTCGCGTCGCACTCGAAGGCCAGGGCCAGTCCCTCGCCGAGCTGGAGCGCGGCGCGGTGCCATCCGTCGGTGCGCTCAGGCTCGACGCCCAAGCGGTGGACGCGCTCGCCGGTTCCCTCGAACGCCCAGGTGTCGTCGCCGACCAGGACCTCGCCGTGCACGACGCCCGCGTGCTCGAACCCTACGTCCACGTCGTCGAGGAATCCCGCCTCGATCGGCCACGGCGGTGTCGTCGCCTCCCACTCCAGGTCGAAGCCGACCGCGATCGGCTCGCCGCGCTCGCCGGCGAACGCGTCCCGCGGATCGTCGAGGACCACCCCGAGCGCCTCGAGGCCGATCGACCAGTGCTCCCACGGCGTCTCGCAGAACAGCTCCGCCCAGAGCCCGTCGCCACGGACCGCGAATCCGGGTGGCCGCGGCACCGCGAGCGACTCGTCGCGCACCGCGACCGGCCGGCCGTCGGGCAGCACGACGTAGGCCCAGCACCACGCCGTCCCCTCGTGGGGCCGCACGCCGATGTGCAGCGAGCCGCCCCGACCGTCGGGCGCGGCGAAATCGACGGACACCAGCTCGCGCCATCCGGGTTCGGGGCCCGGTTCGTGGCGGCGGTCGTCGACGGCGTCCACATTCCCACCCTACGACCCGTGCCGAGGGGAGCGGCGCCGCCGGCCGCCACTACAGTGCGGCCCGTGCAGGAGCGGTGGATCGACGTGGGCGGGCTGCGGGTCTACGCCGTGGACTGGCCCGGCCCTCGCCAGCCCGCGCAGGACCCGGTCCTGCTCTTGCACGGGCTGGGCGGCAGCACGATCGGCTGGGAGTCGATCGGGGCCGAGCTCGCGGAACGGCTCGAGACCCGGGTCACCGCCATCGACCTCCTCGGCTTCGGGCGGACCCGGCTCCCGTCGGGACGTTCAACCATGGCCCACAACGTGCAGATCGTCACGAAGATCCTCGAGCGCGAAGGGCCCGCGATCCTCGTGGGCAACTCGATGGGCGGCGCGATCTCCGTCGGCGTCGCGGGGCCGCGGCCCGAGCTCGTCCGTGGCCTCGTGCTCGTCGACTGCGCCTTCCCCGGTCGCCTGAGCTCGCTCGAGCACCTCGGGATCGCGGCCCGCTTCAGCCTGCTCGGCATCCCGCGCGTCGGCGCGTATTTCGTCGACCGCAAGGCCGGCCTGCTCGGCGCGGAAGGCCTGGTCGAGTCGACGCTCCAGTTGATCATGGCCCGGCCCGAGCGGCTCGACGCGCAGGTCCGGCGCCGGGTGATCGATCTGGCCGAGGAACGCCTCGACTATTCCGAGGCCGCCGCGTCCTACTCGAGCGCGGCCCGCTCGCTCTTCGGCTACCTCGCCCGGACGATGCGCCGCGACATCGCGTTGGTGCGCACGACGACGCTGATGGTGCACGGCGCACTCGACCGGCTCGTTCCGCTCGACGTGGCCCAGGCCGTGACCAACCGCCGGCCGGACTGGGAGCTCGAGGTGTTCGAGGACTGCGGTCACGTGCCGCAGCTCGAGATGCCGGGCCGCTTCCTCGACCTCGTCGTCGATTGGTTCGAACGCCGCGACGAGCGCGCCATCGGCGCCTGACGCCGGCCGCTCGTCGGCCCGCGACCCGGGTCGTCAGGCGAACTGGGCGACGTCCGCCTGCTTCGACCGCACCGCCTCGGCCGCCTCGCGCAGGTGCGCCAGCTCGGCGCCGGTGAGGCCGATCTCGGTGATCGACTCGACACCGCCCTTGCCCAGCTTGGCCGGTACGCCCAGGTAGACGTCGGAGATGCCGTACTCGCCGCTCACCCAAGCGCACACCGGCATCTCGGCCTTCGTGTCCTTGGCCACGGCCTCGACCATCTTCGCCGCCGCGCTGCTGGGCGCGTAGTACGCGGAACCGGTCTTGAGCAGGGCCACCACCTCGGCACCGCCGTCGCGGGTCTTCTGCACCAGCCAGTCGATCGTCTCGGCGTCCGCGATCTCGAGGAGCGGCTTGCCGTCGACCTTCACCAGGCTGGGTACGGGCACCATCGTGTCGCCGTGGCTGCCGAGCGTGATCGCTTCCACCTTGCTCGGCGAGACGCCGAACTTCTCGGCCACGAAGTGCTTGAACCGCGCCGTGTCGAGCATGCCCGCCTGGCCCATCACCCGCGCCTTCGGGAACCCGCTCACCATCGAGGTCAGCGCGGTCATCTCGTCGAGCGGGTTCGACACCACGATGATCACCGCGTTCGGCGAGCTCGCCGCCAGGTTGCGGGTCACGTCGGAGACGATCTTGGCGTTGACCTCGAGCAGGTCCATGCGGCTCATGCCCGGCTTGCGGGGCAGGCCGGCCGTGATGACCGCGATGTCGGAGCCGGCCGTCGCGTCGTAGCCGTTGCTGCCGACGATGCGGGTGTCGAAGCCCTCGATGGACCGGCTCTGCATCATGTCGAGGGCGAGGCCCTGCGGCTTGTCCTCGATGATGTCGACCATGACCACCTCGTCCGCGTAGCCGGCTTCGGCGATGCGCTGGACGGTGGTGGAGCCGTAGAACCCGGCGCCGACGACGGTGATCTTCATGCGACGACCTCACTGATGCGGACTGCGGTCGCCGCACGCTAGCGCCGGGACCATGCGGCCGACCAAGCGACACCCTTCGTTTTGGCTGGCCAGGCGACCGAGATCACGACCGCCTGCTAGCCAGGACGCAGCCCGACGACGCAGTACGGACCCGGTTCAGTGGACGAGCAGGTGGAGCAGGAGCGCGCGGGCTTCGGCAAGGTCGGAGATCCGTTGCGCGGCCTCCGCCGACTCCCCGCCCTGGTCGGGATGGGCAAGCGTCACCAGACGGCGGAACCGCCGTTGGATCTCGGCCCGCTCGAGCCGGTCCGCGTGCTCGGCGCGCAGGCCGAGCACCTCCATGGCCCAGCGCCGGTCCGGCGGCACGCTCGCCCAGGCGTCCGGCGCCCAGGGATCCGGCCCGGGCGCGCCCACCGGGTGCCCATTCGTGCCCGCGTCGCTCCACGGCCCGGGCGCGTACGGTGCTGCGCCCGGCAATCCGTCGATCCGGCGGTGCACCTCGAACCCGTACGGCAGCACCCCGGGCGCGCGCAACGCCCGGTCGAGCGCGCGCATGGCGACGGTCCGCGCCGACGGCGGGAGCGCGGCTGCGGCCATCACCGCGCCGATCACCTGCGGCGCGGGGTGTGCGTGGACGTCGAGCTCGAGGATCCTCCGTGCGCCCGGCTCCTCCACGATCCGGTGCCGAGACCGGTCGAGACCGTGCACGTCGGTCTGCATGCGGTAGCGGAGGGCGATGCGCGGGACCGACAGCCCCCTGGCGGCATGGCTCACCAGTCCCGGCAACAGATCGAGCTGCTCCTCGTCGAGCCCACCGACGAACTCGGCCGCCACCGCGGCGAGCAGCGTCGCGCCGTGCGCCGGCCCGCTCGTCGGCAGCCGCGTCGAGCCGAGCGCGACGCGCCGCGTCGGCTGATGCCTGCGGGTGTGGCGGATCTCGAGCTCGGCGAGCACGGTCACGGACGGCGGCCTCCGCCCGCAGTCTGCCACGCCGTTCTGGCTGGTGAGCAGTCGCGTTTCCGGTCGTCCTGCCAGCCAGAACGGGAGGGGCGGCGAGCGATCGGCCGCTAGAGCCGGTCGACGATGGCGCGGGCGAACTCCGAGCACTTCACCTCGGTGGCGCCTTCCATCAGCCGCGCGAAGTCGTAGGTGACGATCTTGTCCGCGATGGTCGCCTCGAGGGCCCGGACGATGTCGTCGGCCGCGTCCTGCCACCCGAGGTGCTCGAACATCATCACGCCCGACAGCAGTACCGAGCCCGGGTTGACCTTGTCCTGTCCGGCGTACTTCGGCGCGGTCCCATGCGTCGCCTCGAACACGCCGTGACCGGTCACGTAGTTGATGTTGCCGCCCGGCGCGATACCGATGCCGCCGACCTGCGCCGCCAGCGCGTCCGACAGGTAGTCGCCGTTGAGGTTGGTCGTGGCGATCACGTCGAAGTCCGTGGGCCGCGTGAGCACCTGCTGCAACGTGATGTCGGCGATGTTGTCCTTCACGAGGATCTTGTCGCCGGGGTCGCCGCCGCAGTCGTCCCAACCCACCGCGACGTCGGCGAACTCGTCGCGCACGAGCTCGTAGCCCCAGGTGCGGAACGCGCCCTCGGTGAACTTCTGGATGTTGCCCTTGTGCACCATCGTCACCGACTTGCGGCCGCGCCGCACGGCGTACTCGATCGCGGCACGGATGAGCCGCTTCGAGCCCGTGATCGACACCGGCTTGATGCCGATCCCCGAGTCCTCGCGGATGTTCCACCCGAAGCTGTCGCGCAGCACGGCGATGAGCTGCTTGGCCTCCGGCGTGCCCTCCTCGACCTCGAGGCCCGCGTAGATGTCCTCGGTGTTCTCCCGGAAGATGACCATGTCGACGAGGTCGGGGCGCTTCACCGGCGAGGGCACGCCCTGGAACCACCGCACCGGCCGCAGGCACACGTACAGGTCGAGGATCTGGCGCAGGGCGACGTTCAACGACCGGATGCCGCCCCCGACCGGCGTGGTGAGTGGGCCCTTGATGCCGATGAGGTACTCGCGGAACGCCTCGACGGTCTCTTCGGGTAGCCAGTTCCCCGTGTTGTCGAACGCCTTCTGACCGGCGAGCACCTCTTTCCATGCGATGGTCTTGCCGTGCTTCTCGGCGGCGGCGTCCATCACGAGCTGGGCGGCGGGCCAGATGTCGACCCCCGTGCCGTCGCCCTCGATGAACGGGATGATCGGCTCGTCGGGTACGTGCAGCACGCCGTTCGAGATCGTGATCCGGTCGGCCATTCGAGCGCTCCTTGTCGCGGGGAAAGGTAGAAGGTGCTGCCTGCTGCGGCTCGCGGACTAGCGGGCCACCGCGACCACGAGCACCGTGATCGCGTACACGACGGCCAGGCCGCCGATGAGTATCCACAACGCCGAGCCCGTGAACGGGTCCGGCCGTCCGTCGCCAGTCTGGTACAGGCCGCAGACGGAGCACCGATCGACGTCGGGCATGAGCAGGGTTCCGCACAACGAACAGGTGGCGGCCGGCCGCCCCTCCGGGGGCGGGGCCTCGAACGGGGTGTTCACCCGGCCCGCCGCTCGGCGGCGTCGACCGTGTTGCGCATGAGCATGGCGATCGTCATCGGGCCGACGCCGCCGGGGATCGGCGCCAGCCAACCGGCCACCTCGCGAACCTCGGGCGCCACGTCGCCCACGATGCCGTGCTCGCCGCGCGAGATGCCGACGTCGAGCACCGCCGAGCCCGGGCGGACCATGTCGTCGCGGATCAGCCCGGCCTTGCCGGTGGCGGCTACGAGGATGTCGGCGTGGGTGGTGTACTCGGGAAGGAACTTGGTCCCGGTGTGGCATTGGGTGACCGTGGCGTTGGCGTGCTCCTCCTTGAGGGAGAGCAGCATCGAAAGGGGGCGTCCGACGGTCGGGCCGCGCCCCACGATGACGACGTGCTGGCCGGTGATGGGCACGTGGTTGCGCACGAGGAGGTCGACGATCGCCATCGGCGTGCACGGGCGCGGCGTGTCCGTCGCGCCCAGGGCCAGGTAGCCGAGGTTCACGGGATGCAACCCGTCCGCGTCCTTGGCCGGGTCCATCGCCAGCAGGAGCTCGTTGAAGTCGAGATGCGCGGGCACCGGGTACTGGATGATGTACCCGTCGATCGCGGAATCGTCGTTGAGTGCGTGCAACACGTCGAGCACCTGTTGCGCCGGCGCGTCGGCCGGGAGGTCGTGGCGCACGCTGTGCATCCCGACCTCCTCGCACGCCTTGTGCTTGTTGCGCACGTAGACGTGCGAGCCCGGGTCGTCGCCGACGAGCACCGTCGCGAGCCCAGGGGTGATGCCGCGCGCCGCGAGCTTCGCCACCCGCTCGCGCAACTCGTCCTTGATCGCGGCCGAGGCGGCCTTGCCGTCGAGGATCTTGGCCGTCATCCCTGCCTCCTCAGTGGCGGAAGTGCCGCCGGCCGGTGAAGACCATGGCGATGCCCTGCTCGTCGGCGGCACCGATCACCTCGTCGTCGCGCACCGAGCCGCCCGGTTGCACGACCGCCTTCACGCCCGCCTTCGCGACCGCGTCGAGCCCGTCGCGGAACGGGAAGAACGCGTCGCTCGCAGCCGCGCCGCCTACGGCGCGTCCCGCGGCCTTGCGCACTGCGATCTCGGCCGCGTCCACCCGGCTCGTCTGGCCGCCGCCCGCGCCGAGGGCCTGCCCGTTGGCGGCGATCACGATCGCGTTCGACTTCACGTACGCGCAGACCCGCCACGCGAGCTCGAGGTCGCGCCACTGCTCGTCGGTCGGGGCCGCTTCGGTGACCACTTTCCAAGCATCGCGCTCGACGTGCACGGAGTCGGGTTCTTGCACGAGCAGCCCGCCGTCGATCGATCGGACGTCGAGGAGTTGCGGGCCCGGTGGCGGCGCCTCGAGCACGCGCAGGTTCTTCTTGGCGAGCAACACCTCCAGCGCGGCCGACTCGTAGCCGGGCGCGACCACCACTTCGGTGAACACCGGCGCGAGCTGTTCGGCCAGCGCGGCGGGCACCGGCCGGTTGATCGCCACGATCCCGCCGAACGCCGAGGTGGGGTCGCACTCGTGGGCGAGGCGGTAGGCGGTGGCGATGTCGTCGGCGACCGCGGCCCCGCACGGGTTGGCGTGCTTGATGATGGCGACGGCCGGTTGGTCGCCGAGGTCGTGCGCGAGACGCCAGGCGGCCTCGGTGTCGAAGAGGTTGAGGTAGCTCAGCTCCTTGCCGCCGTGCTGCACGGCGTCGTCCCACCAGCCTCGCCGCCCGGCTTCGCGGTACCGGGCGCCCTGCTGGTGCGGGTTCTCGCCGTACCGCAGCGACTGCGCCCGCTCCAGTGGGAGCACGAGGTGCCGCGGCAGTGGCTCGCCCTCCTGCATCCAGCGCACGATCGCGGCGTCGAACGCGGCGGTGTGCGCGAACGCGTCGAGCGCGAACGCCCGACGGGTCTCGAACGAGACCGAGCCGTCGTTGGCGCGCAGCTCGTCGAGCACGGTCGCGTACTGCGCGGCATCGGTGACGATCGTGACCCAGGCATGGTTCTTCGCCGCCGCGCGCACCATGGTGGGACCGCCGACGTCGATCGTCTCGATGCCGGGCTGCGACGCGAACGGGTACAGGTTGACGACGACGAGCTCGAACGCTGCGATGCCCTCACGTTCGAGGTCGGCCCGGTGCGACTCCTTGCCGAGGTCCGCGAGGATGCCCGCGTGGATCGCCGGGTGGAGCGTGACCACCCGGTGGTCGAGCATCTCGGGGGCGCCCGTGACCTGCTCGACGGGGGTGACGGGGATGCCGGCGTCCGCGACGGCCTTGGCGGTGCCGCCCGAGGAGACGAGCTCGATGCCGAGCTCGTGCAACGAGCGGGCGAACTCCACGATGCCGGTCTTGTCGAAGACCGAGAGCAACGCACGGCGAACGGCGACGCGGTCGGCGGTCATCGATTGTCGTCCTCTCTTGCGGTCGGGATACCCGACCGCACCCTCCGGGACGATCGGAACTCCGTGCTCGCTCGGCTTCGCTCGCTCGCCGCGACTCTCGTCGCCGAAATCACCATCAATGGGGGTCTCCTTGCGAAACGTCGTTCGAGTCTGTGCTCGCGGCGGCGAGCCGGTGGAGCACGGCCGGGTACAGGCGGCGCTCGACCTCCTTGATGCGCTCGTGGAGGGTGTCGACGGTGTCGTCGTCGAGCACGGGGACGGGCTCCTGGGCGAGGATCGGCCCGTCGTCGACCTCGAGCGTGGCGACGTGCACGGTGCAGCCGGTCACCTTCACCCCCGCGGCGAGCGCGTCCTCCACCGCGTGCCAGCCCTTGAAGGCCGGCAGCAGCGAGGGGTGGGTGTTGACGATCCGGCCCGGATAGGCATCATGGACGGGTTTGTCGAGGATGGTCCCGAACCCGGCCATCGCCACCAGTTCCACGCCATGACGTTCGAGGGTGTCCACGACCCGGTGGGTGTAGGCGAGGCGGTCGAAGTCGGGCCCGTACGAGGTGCGCTCCACCAGCTCGACGGGCACCTGGAATCCGCCGGCCACCTCGGCCGCGGGGCAGCTCCGGTCCACCACCACGACCTGGACCGGGAGCCCCGATTCGAGGATCGCCCGGAGGATCGTCCCGCTGCCCGACGCCAGGACCCCTACCCGCACGCGGCTCAAGCTAGCCGACCGATCGGCCGACGTCTGAGGTACGCAAGGGGCCGAAATCCTTGCTTTCAGTCACCAAGCGTGGTCTGCTTCCGCGTGGCGGAGCAACCGACGGAGGTCACATTCAGTGGACAAGCTCAAAGAACTCAGCCTCGGCGAGAAGATCGTGGCAGCCGCAGGCATCCTGCTCCTCATCTTCAGCTTCTTCTCGTGGTACAGCGTCGATCTCGGTGGCTTCGGCACGTATTCTCGCAACGGATGGCAGAGTCCCGGCAGCTTCTGGGGGATCATCGCCATTCTGCTCGGCATCGTCATGGCCGCACAGGTCATCGTCGACAAGCTCGGGCTCGCGCAGCTCCCCGACAAGCTCGGCAGTGTCGGTTGGGGCACGATCCACCTCATCGGCGGTGTCGTGGCCTTCGTCTTCGTCATCATCAAGTTCCTCAACGAGAGCAGCCACACGTCGTTCGGCTTCTACCTGGGGATCATCGCAGCCGCCGGGTTGGCCTTCGGTGGCTTCACCATCGCCAAGGAGCGCGGTGAACTGCCCGGAGCGCTCAACAAGGGTGGCGGCTCGTCGTCGGGCCCGACCCCGCCGGCGCCTCCGTCGGTCTGATCACCACCCGCTCCGCAGCAGTCGGCCCCCGCATCGGCGGGGGCCGACTCGCGTACCGATGTCGAGCCGGGTGGGCCCGGGGAACACGACCGACCTCCGGCCCCGGACGCCGGGAGCTCGCCGCCTTCAAGGCTGCCGGGCTGGCACGCGGACCCGACCGGCGAGCACGAACCCACGACGGCCCACGCGCCCACGTCCGAGCGCGGGTCGGACCCGCGGAGGATCGTCGGCACCGTCGACGGCTCGAACAAGGCCGGTGCGCCCGGCTCGACCGCGTCGAGTCAGCCGAGCTGAATCCGCGCCCGCAACCTCGTCGTGGCGTATCCGAGGGCGCATAGCGCCCCTCGGATACGCCACGGAGCTCAGAGCGTCGCGACGATCTGCGCCATGAGGTCGCCGGCCTCGGTCGGGTTGAGGCCGACCTGCACACCCGCACCCCGCAGCGCCTGCATCTTCGCCTGCGCCGTGCCCTTGTTGCCCGAGATGATGGCGCCGGCATGGCCCATCTTCTTGCCGGCCGGGGCGGTCACGCCGGCGATGTAGCTGACGACCGGCTTGCTCATCTCCTTGGCGATGAACTCGGCGGCCTCTTCTTCCGCGGTGCCGCCGATCTCGCCGAACATGATGACGGCCTTGGTGTCCGGGTCGGCCTCGAACGCGCGCAGGCAGTCGACGAAGCTCGTGCCCGGAACGGGGTCGCCGCCCACGCCGACGCACGTCGTGACCCCGATGCCCTTCTGCTGGAGCTCGGCGAGCGCCTGGTAGGTGAGGGTGCCCGAACGGCTGACGATGCCGACGGGCCCTCCGGGCTCGGCGATGTGGCCGGGCGTGATGCCGATGTTGCACTCGCCGGGGGTGATGATGCCCGGACAGTTCGGGCCGAGGAGCCGGACGGTCGGGAAGTCGCGCTTGAGCTCGTTGTAGAACCACGCCTCGTCGTGCGCGGGCACGCCCTCGGTGATGACGACGATCATCTCGACGCCGCCGCGCGCCGCGTCGAGCACGGCGTCCTTCACGCCCGGCGCCGGGATGAACACGCACGACACGTTGGCGCCCGTCGCCTCCACGGCATCGCCGACGTTGGCGAAGATCGGGATGCCGTCCACCTCGGTACCGGCCTTCTTCGGGTTCGTGCCCGCGACGACCTGGGTGCCGTAGTCGCGGTTCAACAGTCCGTAGAACCGGCCCTGCGAACCGGTCAGGCCCTGGTACACGACCTTCGTGTCCTTGTTGACGAACACGCTCATCTCAATTGTCGCCCTCTCTCGTGATCGGGATACCCGATCACGCCCTTCGGGACGATCGGGACTCTGTGCTCGCTCGACTGCGCTCGCTCGCCGAGGCTCTCACCAGCGCTCATGTTGCGCCAGCCAGCGCGACCGCGGTGTGGGCGGCGTCGAGCATCGTCGTTTGCATCTGGAGGCGGTCGGACAGGTGCGGTTCGAGGATCCGGCGGCCCTCCTCGGCGTTGGTGCCGTCGAGACGGATGACGATCGGCGCGTCGATCTGCACGCGGGCGAGGGCCTGGACGATCCCGTTCGCGACCTCCTCGCCCTTGGTGATGCCGCCGAAGATGTTGATGAAGATCGAGCGCACGTTCTCGTCGCCGTTGATCACCTCGAGCGCGTTCGCCATCACCTCGGCGCTGGCGCCACCGCCGATGTCGAGGAAGTTCGCCGGCGCGCCACCGACCTGGTTCACGACGTCGCAGGTGCTCATGGCGAGGCCGGCGCCGTTGGCGATGATCCCGACCGTGCCTTCGAGGCCGACGTACTGGAGCCCCTTGGCGTGTGCTTCACGCTCACGCGCGTCGCGCGGCTGAGACTCGTCGTACTGCTCGTAGTCGGGGTGGCGGAACACGGCGTTGTCGTCGAGGCTCACCTTGGCGTCGAGCGCGTGAACCTTCCCCTGCTCCGTGAGGATCAACGGGTTGATCTCCACGAGGTCCGCGTCGCCGTCGGTGTAGGCGGTGTAGAGCTTGCGCAGGATGTCGACCGCCCCCTCGGTCGCGGCGGGGTCGAGCTTCGCCGCGGCCACCCACTCGCGTGCCCGTTCCTCGCTGAAGCCGTCGACGGGATCCACGTGGATCTTGGCGATCGCGTCCGGGTTCTCCTCGGCCACCGTCTCGATCTCCACACCGCCCTGCGACGAGAGCATGCCGAAGTACTGCTTCGCGGACCGGTCGAGCGTGAAGCTCGCGTAGTACTCCTGCGAGATGTCGCTCGAGCGTTCGACCCAGACCACGTGCACGGTGTGGCCCTTGATGTCCATGCCGAGGATGTTGCCGGCGTGGGTGCGGACCTCGTCCGCGTCGGCCGCCAGCTTCACGCCGCCCGCCTTGCCGCGCCCGCCCACGTGCACCTGTGCCTTGACGACCACCGGGTACCCGATGCGGTCGGCCGCGGCGACGGCATCGTCGACCGTGGTCACGGCAACGCCTGGTGACACGGGGATGCCGTATCGCGCGAAGAGTTGCTTGCCCTGGTACTCGAGAAGATCCACCACTACTCCTGCGTGTCGCGTCAGACCTTGGCCTCGCGCGCGTCGAGCGCTTCCGTCAGCCAGTCGACGATGGATTGCAGCGTGGTGCCGGGCGTGAAGATCTCGCCGACGCCAGCTTCCTCGAGGCCGGGTACGTCGGCCTCGGGGATGATGCCGCCGCCGAACACGACGACATCGTGGAGCCCCCGTTCCCGCAACGATGCGGTGACCTTGGGGAACAGCGTGTTGTGTGCACCCGAGAGGAGCGAGAGCCCGACGGCGTCGGCATCCTCCTGGAGCGCCGTCTCGGCGATCTGCTCGGGCGTCTGGTGCAACCCGGTGTAGATCACCTCGAACCCGGCGTCACGCAGGGCTCGGGCGATGACCTTGGCCCCCCGGTCGTGTCCGTCGAGCCCGGGCTTCGCGATCACGACGCGGTAGCGCCGCTTCATCACCACCTCCATCAGCGGCCCACGAGGAACGACGCGTACACTCCGGGCCGCCGGAAGACCTTAGGCGACCGGACCGGGCGCGGGCATTTCGGCCTGCGGCCGCGGCCGACCGGGCCACCCGAGGCCGCCCCCTTACCCAACCGCCGGAATGCCCGAGGAGCCAGCCCTGAGCGCCGACGCACACATCGAGGACCTCCTCGGCGCCTTCGACGCGTGGGACGGCACCGAAGGCGGGCCGACGAGCGCCGACCCGCTCGGATGGCCCGGGTACGCGACGTCGATCGCCGCGTACGGCGGGCGGGAGTCCGTCACGACCGGGTGGGCCCGGGTGGGCATCGGCCACGGGCGCACCGCGTCGATCGCGGTGGTGGCCTTCGACTTCGAGATGATCGGCGGCTCGCTCGGGCTTGCGAGCGGCGAGCGCATCGTCCGGGCGTTCGACCGTGCCCGCGAGGAGCGCCTCCCGGTGCTCACGTGGGCGCGCAGCGGCGGTGCCCGCATGCAGGAGGGCATGGTCGCCCTCGTCCAGATGGCACGCGTCGCCGACGCCGCCCGCCGCCACGCCGAGGCCGGCCTGGTGCAGATCGCCTACCTCGACTCCCCCACCACCGGCGGCGTGTACGCGTCGCTGGCCAGCCTCGCCGATCTGATCTGGGCGGCGCCCGGCGCCACCATCGGCTTCGCGGGCCCACGCGTCGTGCAGCAGTCAACCGGGGTCGCGTTGCCCCCGGACGCGCACACCGCGGAGTCCGCCTACGCGGCGGGCATCGTCGACGCCGTCCTCGACCGCACCGTGCTCGTCGAACACACCGCGGCCCTCCTCCGCGTCCTCTCGTCGGAGGGGCCGTCGCCCGGGGAGGCGCCGTCGCCCGGGGTCGCGGCCGCGGCGTCGTCCCGAGCCGCCGGAGTGGTCGACGCCCCCGAGCCCCCGCCTCTCGACGACGCGTGGGCGGCCGTCGTGGCCGCACGCGCGCCGGCTCGACCGTCGGGCGCGGCCTGGCTCGACCGGCTCGTACCCGAGCGGGTCGCGACGCGGGGCGACCGGGCGGGCGGCGTGGACGACGTCGTCCGCGCCGGCCTCGGCCTCACCACCCGCGGCCGCGCGGTCGCGTACGTCGCTCTGGACCGCCACACCGCCGACGGACGCCCGCGACCAGCGGGCTACCGCACCGCGCGCCGGCTCGTGGCGCTCGCGGCCCGCCTGCACCTCCCCCTCCTGACGATCGTCGACACGCCCGGCGCCGACCTGTCGGACGCGTCGGAGCGCGGCGGGATCGCGGGCGAGATCGCTCGCACCTTCGCCGCGGTGACCGGCCATCGGGCACCTACGGTCTCGCTCACCGTCGGCGAGGGCGGCAGCGGCGGTGCGCTCGCGTTCGCGGCCACCGACCGTGCGTACCTGCTCGACGGCGCGATCTTCTCGGTCATCGGTCCCGAGGGCGCCGCCGCGATCCTCGAGCGCGACTCGTCGAAGGCCCCGCAGGTCGCGCCCCTCCTCAAGCTCACCGCGCCCGACCTGGTGCGCCTGGGCATCGTCGACGGCGTCGTCGGCCCCGACACGGCGGCCGACGTGCTCGAATCGGCGTTGGCCACGGCCCGTCCGGGCGACGGGCGTGCCCGGTTGGACGCCGCGACCCGACGCTGGGTTCACTCTCGCTGATGCCCACCAAGCCTCCCAGCGACACGCGCCTGCTCGTCTTCACGGGTGCGGCCGTCCTCTTCGCCGGGCTGCTCGTAGCGGGCCTGCTCCTCCTCCTGACCCGCGGGAACGCGAAGCCGAGGGAACCGTCCACGCACGAGTTCGTCGCCGGCTCCGCGAGCACGATCGCCCGCGACTTGAAAGAGGGTGGGCCGTACTTCTTCCCGGACCCGTTCGGCCATCACCGGGGCGTGTGGCTCACCCTCGAGGACGGCCGGATCGTGGCGATCCAGCAGCACGTCACCGGCGACACCGGCTGCACGATCAGGTGGCGCGGTTCCGTCGGTAGCTTCGTCGAGTGCCGCGGGCGGAAGATCTCGAGCCGCTCGGTGGACCGTTACCGCGCCCGGGTTGCCACGTCGGGCGCCAACAAGGGCGCCCTGATCCTCAATCTCGCCGTCGTCGAGCCTGCTCCGGCGCGCTCGACCGCCACGGCGACCACCGCCGCGTCGACCACCGCCCCCTGACGCTCACTCCCACCGACGACCGACCGCGGGACAGAATGCTCCCATGACGGCAATGGTGGTCGCGATCGCGGTCGCCTTCGTGTTCAACATCAGCAACGGCTTCCACGACTCGGCGAACGCCATCGCCGCGCTGGTCGCGACGCGCGCGGCCCGCCCGGCCTCGGCTGTGATCCTCGCCTCGGTCTTCCACGTGCTGGGCCCGCTCCTCGCAGGAACCGCGGTGGCCAACACCATCGGCGGCATCGTCAACCTCGAGGGCGAGACGACCGTCGTCGTCGTCGGCGCCGGCCTCACCGGCGCCCTGGCGTGGAACCTCATCACGTGGTGGCGCGGCCTGCCGTCGAGCTCGAGCCACGCGCTGGTGGGCGGCCTGGTCGGCGTGGCCCTGGTCGAGTCCGGCCCGTCGGCCGTCAACTGGGGCGGGTTCGACGGCTGGCGACCGACGGGCGTGCTCGGCGTGCTCGCCGCCCTGGCGATCTCGCCCGTGATCGGGTTCGCCGTGGGGTTCGTGCTCGACCGGATGTTCCGGCGAGGCCTGCGCCGCGCCCGTCGCGACGTCAACCCGGTGATCCGGCGCGGCGAGTGGGGGACGTCCTCCGCGCTCGCGTTCAGTCACGGAGCGAACGACGCGCAGAAGACGATCGGCGTGGTGACGTTGCTCCTCGTCGCCGGTGGCGAGCTGTCACGGTTCGAGGCGCCGCTGTGGGTCACGATCGCCTCGGCGGCGTCGCTCACGCTCGGGACGAGCCTCGGAGGGTGGCGGATCGTGAAGACGATCGGCCGGGGCATCTACCGCATCCGCCCGCTCGACGGCTTCACGAGCCAGACCACGTCGGCCTCGGTGATCCTCGGCGCGGCCGCGATCGGCGCGCCCGTCAGCACCTCGCACGTGGTGGCGAGCTCCGTGGTCGGCATCGGGTCCAGTCAGCGGCGCCGGCACGTCCGGTGGTCGATCGTCCGGGAGATGGGGATCGCCTGGGTCCTCACCCTCCCCGCCGCCGCGCTCCTCGGGGCGGCGACGTTACCCATCTGGAGGTGGTTGTCTTGAGGCGCTGGTTCCTCCCGTACACGCCGGATCTGGTGAAGCTGCTGTGCGAGCAGGCCGACGTGACGATTTCCGGCATGGAGGCGTTCGTCGCCTGGTCGCACGGCGAGCTCGCCCAGGAACGGGCGGTGCGCGACGCGGAGCACGAGGCCGACAACATCCGGCGGCGCCTCGAGACCGAGCTGCGCGCCGCGTTCACCACGCCCATCGAACCCGAGGACCTCTACGAGCTCTCGGAGCGCCTCGACGCGGTCATCAACGGTGCCAAGAACGCCGTGCGCGAGGCCGAGGTCATGGCCATGGAACCGAACGAGCCGCTCGCCCACATGGCCACGCATGCGCTCGAATCGACGCGGCATCTCGGGGCTGCGTTCGCCACCCTGGTAACGGATCCCGACAACGCGATCGAGGAGTCGGACGCGGCCGTCCGGTGTGAACGGGATCTCGAGCGCGCCTATCGGACGGCGATGTCGGACCTGCTGCTGGTTGGGGAACTGGGGGCGGTCATGGGCCGCCGGGAGCTCTACCGGCGCTACGCGCGCATCGGCGAGTCGCTCGAACGCGTTGCCGACCGCATCCACTACGCGGTCGTCAAGACCGGCTGACCCTCCCTCGACCCACGCAATTGGTAGCGATTTCGTTCGTATACGCGACGAACCGCTACCGATTGAGGGGACGCGCCGCCACTCCCGCCCCTCGTTCCTCGTGACGGCCGTGCTCCCAACGTGAGCCGATCCAGCTCTGCGACCACACCGCCAGGATCAAGGCCGACGCCAGCGTGACCGCGAGCAGGACCCGTCGAGCACCCCGGCCGGCTACCGGATGACGACCCGACCAGTCCGCGGCCGCGAGCGGCGGCGTCTCGAGCGCGTGACCGATCACGTGGACCGCCATCGCGGCGAACCACACGACGAAGCTGCCCTTGTGCACGGTCCGCAGCCAGTCGGCTTCCTCGGCGAACAACAGTGCGATCCCCGATGCGAGCACCGCGGCCGTGGTGAGCACCACGAGTGGGCCGAGGAGGCGCAGCACCGCGGGCGGTGGGCCCTTCCGCGTGTACGAGAGCCGGCCCGTGTAGTAACGCACGAACCGGTAGCCGGTGCTCGCGGTCTTCACGGCAACCGGCGGGACGAGGAGCATGCCGATGAACACGTGGGGGGAGATCGTGTCGCGCACGTGCAACAGGATGGTGACGCCCTCGGCCACGAGGAGAACGAAGAGAACGAATCCCATCGTCCCGGTGATGCGCGAGTTGCCCTCGGCCCCGGCGTCGCCGGTATCCCCGATGCCTCCGCCGTCCGCGGTCTTCTCGGTCCGCACGTCCGTGCGCGTCACGCCGCCCTCCTCGACCGTCGATGCACGTACCCGGCCATCATCTGGTGGCGGGCCGCGCCGCGACAAGCAACTTGGCCGAATCTGAACCGAATCCTGGATCCGCGCCTGCGCCAGCCCGCAACCGCCGCCCGACCGGGCCGGCGGCATGGCCGCTCAGAGCTTCTGGAGGGGCGCCCACGCGAGCAGGAGCCTCTTCTCGCCCGCCTCGCGGAACCGCACGACGGCTTCGGCCTTGTCGCCTTCGCCGACGATGTCGATGATGATGCCTTCGCCGAACTTCTCGTGCCCGACGTCGTCGCCGACCCGTAGGCCCATCCCTTCGGCGCCGCGCGCACCCGCCGGCCCTGCCGTACCCGCGCCGGCTTGTCGTACCGCGGCCGCGACCACCGCGTCGCGATGCGCGCCGAGCCCCGAGCGCGAGCGTCGCTCGGCTCCCTGCGCGTGCACGAGCTCTTCGGGGATCTCGTCGAGGAAGCGACTCGGCGGGTAGTAGTCGGTGGCGCCGAACAACGACCGGCTCCACGCGTGGCACAGGTACAACCGCTCCCGGGCGCGCGTGATGCCGACGTAGCACAGCCGCCGTTCCTCCTCGAGCTCCTCGGGTTCGCCGAGGCTGCGCGAGTGCGGGAACACACCGTCCTCCATGCCGGTGAGGAAGACCACCGGGTACTCGAGGCCCTTGGCCGAGTGCAGGGTCATCAAGGTGACGCTGCTCTGCTCGCCGTCGACCTCGTCGAGGTCGGTCACCAACGAGATCGCCTCCAGGAACGCCTGGACCCGCGCCGGGCCCGTGGGGACGCCGACGGTGCCGTCGGCCTCCGAGCCGACGCCCGCGATCGCGACGAGCCCGCTGAGGTCGCCGCTCTCGAGCTGCTCGTCGAACTCGCGCGCCACGCCGACGAGCTCCTGGAGATTCTCGATGCGGCCGAGCGACTCGATCGACCGTTCGGCTTCGAGCTCGGCCAGGTACCCGGTGCGCTCGAGCATCGCCTCGACCGTGGGTGCGACGCCACGTTCCGACACGCCTTCGAGCTCGGCGACGATCTCGAGCAACTCACGGAGCCCGCCGAGTGCCTTCCCGGTGACACCGGCAAGGGCACCGTCACGGATCGCGTCGCGGAACGTGATGCCCGCGCCGTTGGCATACGACGCGATCTTGTTCACCGACGTGTCGCCCACGCCGCGCTTGGGCGTGTTGACGATCCGCTTCCAGCTCACCTCGTCGTCGGGGTTCACCAACGCGCGGAGGTAGGCGAGGGCGTCCTTCACCTCGCGACGGTCGTAGAACTTCACGCCCCCGACGACGCGGTACGGGATCCCGGCTCGCACCAGCACCTCTTCGACCACTCGGCTCTGCGCGTTGGTGCGGTAGAAGACGGCGACGTCGCCGAAACGGTAACCATCCGATTCACTGAGCCGGGTGACCTCGTTGGCAACGAAGTGCGCTTCGTCGTGCTCGTCCTCGGCCTGGTAGCGCGTGATCAGCTCGCCGCCGATCTGCTCGGTCCAGAGGTGCTTCGGGCGGCGGGCCGCGTTGTTGGCGATCACCGCGTTCGCGGCATCGAGGATGCGCTGCGTCGAGCGGTAGTTCTGCTCGAGCACGATGACCGTCGCCTCCGGGTACTCCTCCTCGAAGCGCATCAGGTTGCGGAAGTCGGCGCCACGAAACCGATAGACGCTCTGATCCTGGTCTCCTACGACCATGACGTTGCGGTGGTCGGCCGCGAGCATGCGGACGAGCTCCCACTGCGCCATGTTCGTGTCCTGGAACTCGTCGACGAGCACGTACCGGAAGCGCCGCTGCCACCGTTCGAGCGCGCTCGGGTGCTCGCGGAACAGGCGGACGGCGAGCAGCAACAGGTCGTCGAAATCAGCCGCCGAGGCCTCGGCCAACCGACGCTGGTACTCGGCGTACACCTCGGCGAGCTTCTTCTCCGGCGGCGTCCTCGCGTTCGCCAGCGCGTCCTCCGGCGACACCAGCTCGTTCTTCATCGCCGAGATGGCGGCGTGCAGCTTGCGGGGCGGGAACCGCTTGGGGTCCAGGTCGAGATCACGGCGCACGTAGTCGGTGAGCCGCACGGCGTCCGACTGGTCGTAGATCGAGAACTGCGGTCGGTACCCGAGCAGCGACGCCTCCCGCCGCAGGATCCGGGCGCACGCGCTGTGGAACGTGGAGACCCACATCTGGTGGGCAACCGGGCCGACGAGCTGGGCGACGCGCTCCTTCATCTCGCCAGCAGCCTTGTTCGTGAACGTGATCGCCAGGATCCCGAACGGCGAGGCCCGGCGCGACGCGATGAGGTAGGCGATGCGATGCGTGAGCACTCGCGTCTTCCCGGAACCCGCGCCTGCGATCACGAGCACGGGTCCGCCGGGCGCCTCCGTCGCTTCGCGCTGCACCGGGTTGAGCCCGGCGAGCAACGCGTCGAGGTCGGCGCGCCGATCGCGCTCGTCTACAGGCCCGGGATCGTCCGGGGGCAACTCACTCATGGACCCAATGGTACCGGCGCGCTGCGACGCCGATCGTACACACGTTCGGGGAGCGCTCGGCCGGTGCGCCGGTTCAGCCGAGACCGGGACGGTCGATGGTCTCGAGCGACAGCTCGGCGGTGCGGTCCGCCGTCGCGTCGACGACGTCGGCGGGCAACGCGCCGTCGGACCACGATCGCAGCAGCCGCGTGCCTTCCGCGTTGAGCGTGACCGTGAACGATCCCGAGTCGGGGTCGATCTCGAGCGCGTAGTAGCGCTCCCAGTCGCTGTCGAGCGACGGGGCGTCCACGTCCGCGTCCTTCGGCACGCGGCGGAACCGCATCCGCCCGGTGTCGAAGATCCAGATGCTGTGCGAGGACTCGATGCGCTTCATGGGAAGACCCCGAGGGTAGTCGGCGCCGAAGCGTCCGTGCTCAGCTCGGCCACGCACGGCAACGGTCCCGCTCTACACCTCGAGCAGGAGCGTGACCGGACCCTCGTTGACCAGGTCCACCAGCATGTGGGCACCGAACCGGCCGGTCGCCACCCGGGCCCCCGAGCTGCGGAGCCGGGCCACGACCGCCTCCACCAGCGGCTCGGCTTCCTCGGGGCGGGCGGCCGCGGTCCACGACGGTCGACGCCCCTTCCGGGTGTCGCCGTAGAGCGTGAACTGGCTCACCACGAGCACGTCACCGCCACGTTCCGCGGCCGAGACGTTCATGATCCCGCCGTCGTCGTCGAAGACGCGCAGGTTCCAGATCTTGTCCGCCAGCTTCGCGGCGAGCGCCGGCGTGTCGCCGTGGGTGGCGCCGACGAGCACGCACAAGCCGGGACCGATCGCGCCCACGACCTCGCCGTCGACCGTCACCGTAGCCCGCGTGACCCGTTGTACCAACGCCCGCATCGACGTGCGAGGCTATCGGCATGATCGACCCCAAGTTGAAGCGCGCGCTCGGCCAGATGATCAAGGGCGTGCAGGTTGTCGGCGCACAGCACGACGGCGAGATACGCGCCTACTGCTCGCACTGGGTCACGCAGGTCGCGTTCGAGGAGCCGATCGTGATGGCGTCGGCCTCCCCGAAGCACGACACCTACCCGGTGATGGCAGCGGCCGGCTGCTTCGGCATCTCGATCCTCGCCGGCGACCAGGTCGACGTCGGCCAGTACTTCTCGTATCCCGGCCGGCGCTTCCATCACATCGCGAGCGAATGGATCGAGTTGCAGGGCGACGTTCCGGTGGTGCCCGACTGCATCGCCTGGTTGCGCTGCGAGACGTTCGAGCGCAAGGCGATGGGCGATCACGAGTTGTTCTTCGCCCGCGTCACGGACTACGGGTACGGACGCCTCAAGGAACCGCCGCTGCTGTACTCGTCGCGCCACGGCTGGCGGGTGATGGGCGAGCGCGCCCGCACCCCCGGCGAGTCGATCCGCGACCGTCTTCTGGCGCGCGTGGCGGAAGCGGGTTACGAGCTGTTGCCCGACGCCGGCGACGAGAACGAGGGCTGAGAGCACACCTCCAGCCCGTAGGCGCGCATCGTCTTCGAGGACCGCACTCCGATCGCCTCGATCCCGCTGATCAACTCGTTGGCGGCCGACGGGCTCACGTGGCGCACCGCGTCTTCGAGGTCGAGGATCGCCGACGCAGCCGCGTCGAGATCGTTCACGACACCCGTCCACTTCTTCCGGAAGTCCGACGGTGGCACGAGCTTGCGGAGGCGTGCGATCTCGGCCACGAGCACCTTGCGCCGGCGCTCGACGCCGTCGAGCCAGGCCTGCCGGTCCTTGCTGACCGCACCGCTGATGTTGATCGCCGGCACCGTGGTCGCCTGGACCTTCAGGCGCGCGTCCGTGCAGACGGCGTCGGCCTTGGCGATGAAGTCGGCCTTGCTCAGCGAGTCGGCCTTGCGCTGGCCCTGCCGGTGCGCCACGTAGAGCACCGTCCCCACGAGCAGGAACGCGGCCGCGATCGTCGTCCACCGCCGCGTCGTCGACATGGTTTGCGAGGCTACCCGCCCCCGACCATCGTTCTTTCGATGGAATCCCCCAACTATTGGGGGAAATCATCGAAAGAACGCGAGCTTCGGCGCCCTCCGGCACCTCCGCTCACTCCCACTCGGACTCTCCGGAGCTCCGCTCGCTTCGGCGCCCTCCGGCACCTCCGCTCACTCCCACTCGGACTCTTCGGAGCTCCGCTCGCTTCGGCGCCCTCCGGCACCTCCGCTCACTCCCACTCGATCGTCCCGGGGGGCTTGCTGGTGACGTCGTAGGCGACCCGGTTGACTCCCGAGACCTCGTTGATCAGACGTGACGAGATGCGTTCGAGCACGTCGTACGGCAGACGCGCCCAGTCGGCGGTCATCGCGTCGTCGGACGTGACCGCACGGATCACGATGGGGTAGGCGTAGGTGCGGTCGTCGCCCATGACGCCGACGGTCTTCACGCACGGCAACACCGCGAAGCTCTGCCAGATCTCCCGGTACAGGCCGGCCCGCTTGATCTCCTCGATGACGATCGAGTCGGCGTGCTGGAGTATCCGCACCCGCTCGGGCGTGATCGTGCCGATGATGCGCACGGCGAGGCCCGGGCCGGGGAACGGCTGCCGCCAGACGATCTCCTCGGGGAGGCCCAGCTCCTCGCCGACCGCGCGCACCTCGTCCTTGAACAGGTCGCGCAGCGGCTCGACCAGCTCGAAGTGCATGTCCTCGGGCAGCCCGCCGACGTTGTGGTGGCTCTTGATGTTGGCGTTGTCGCCGCCGCCCGACTCGACGATGTCTGGATACAACGTGCCCTGCACGAGGAATCGGGCGTCGCCCAGGTCTCGCGCCGCTTCCTCGAACACGCGGATGAACAGCTCCCCGATGATCTTGCGCTTGCGCTCCGGGTCGATCACGTCCGCGAGCGCCTCGAGGAAGCGGTCGCCCGCCTTCACGTGCACGAGGTCGACGTGGAACTGGCTGCGGAACGTCTCCTCCACCTGTTCGGCCTCGTTCGCACGCATGAGGCCCGTGTCCACGAACACGCAGGTGAGCTGGTCCCCGACGGCCTTGTGCACCAGCGCCGCCGCCACCGCGGAGTCGACGCCCCCGGACAGCCCGCAGATGACGTGCTCGGTGCCGACCTGGGCCCGGATCTGCTCGACCGCGTGGTCGATGATCGAGACGTTCGTCCACGTCGGTCGGCAGCCGGCCCCGTCGTACAGGAACCGCTTGAGGATCTCCTGGCCCCGCTCGGTGTGCACCACCTCGGGATGGAACTGCACGCCGTAGATCGCCCGGTGCCGGTCCACGAACGCGGCCGCGGGCGTCTCCTTCGTGCTCGCGAGGACCCGGAACCCCTCGGGCGCGCGGGTGATGGTGTCGAAGTGGCTCATCCACACCACCTGCTCGTGGGGCAGGTCGTGGAGCAGGCCCGACGCGTCGACGACCGACAGCGCGGTGCGGCCGTACTCTCCCCGGCCGGTCTTGGCGACGTCGCCGCCGAGCTGGAGCGCGACGAGCTGGGCGCCGTAACAGATGCCGAGGATCGGCACGCCCGCGTGGTAGATCGCCGGATCGATCGTCGGCGCGTCCTCGACGTGCACCGACGCCGGGCCGCCGGAGAGGATGATCGCCTTGGGCTTGCGGGCCAGCATCTCCGCCACGGGCATCGACCGCGGCACGATCTCCGAGTAGACGTGCGCGTCGCGCACACGCCGGGCGATCAGCTGTGCGTACTGAGCCCCGAAGTCGATGACCAGAACGACGTCTGTCTCCATGGTCGCCCTCACTCGTGCGCCGGGGTACCCGGTACGCACCCTCCGGGACGTTCGGGACTCCGTGCTCGCTCGACTCCGCTCGCTCGCCGCCGGCTCATCGCCGCGTCACCTCTCGAGCACGCGGCTCGGTCACTCGCTGCACGCGCTCATCGGCCCATGCCGATGCCCTGGGCGCGTTGCAGGGTCTTGCCCTCGGTCTGTAGCGCGGGGGCGATCATCACCTCGGCCTTCTGGAACTCCTTCACCGCCTCGTAGCCGGTGGTGGCCATCGAGGTGCGGAGCGCGCCGAAGAGGTTGAGCGTGCCGTCGTTCTCGTGCGCGGGGCCGACGAGGATCTCCCGCAACGACGCCTTGAGACCCGAGTGCACCCGCGCGCCACGCGGCAAGGTCGGGTGGAACGTCGCCATGCCCCAGTGGTAGCCCTTGCCCGGCGACTCGTACGCGCTCGCCAGCGGCGACCCGACCATCACCGCGTCGGCACCGCACGCGATCGCCTTGGCCACCTCGCCACCCGTCCGCATCCCGCCATCGGCGATCACGTGCACGTACACGCCCGTCTCGTCGAGGTGGCGGATCCGGGCACCCGCGGCGTCGGCGATCGCGGTTGCCTGCGGCACCCCGATGCCCAACACCCCGCGGCTGGTGCACGCGGCGCCGGGGCCGACCCCCACCAGGATGCCGACGGCGCCGGTGCGCATCAGGTGCAGCGCGGTCGAGTACGACGCGCACCCGCCCACGATCACGGGCAGCTCGAACTCACGGATGAACTTCTTGAGGTTGAGCGGCTCGACGGTCTTGCTCACGTGTTCGGCGGACACGACGGTGCCCTGGATCACGAGGATGTCGAGGTCGGCGTCGAGGACCGCCTGCGCGTACTGCTGCACCTTCTGCGGGGTGAGCGACGCGCACGCGGTGGCGCCGGCGTCCTTGATCTCGCGGATGCGTTGCCCGATGAGGTCGTCCTTGATGGGCTCGGCGTAGATCTCCTGCATCCGGCGCGTCGCCTTCTCGGGCGGGAGCGACGCGATCTCGTCGAAGCAGCGCTCGGGATCCTCGTAGCGGGTCCAGAGCCCTTCGAGGTTGAGGCAGCCGAGGCCGCCGAGGTTCGACAGCTCGATGGCGGTGGCCGGCGAGACGACGCCGTCCATCGCGGACGCGATGAGCGGCAGCTCGAAGTGGAACGCGTCGAGGTCCCACGAGATGTCGACGTCCTCGGGGTCTCGGGTGCGCCGGCTCGGCACGATGGCGATGTCGTCGAATCCGTAGGCCTGACGCCCGGACTTCCCGATCCCGATCTCGACTTCCACGTCGCTACCCCGCTGTTGCTCGGCCCGCTCCGGAACTCCTCAGCCTAGTGCTCTGCCGGTGGGCGGGCTGATCGCAGCGACGCCCGGCCGCCCCGGTCGGCCGATGGAGCCGGCGGCTCAGCCCGTGCCGGTGAGGTGGGCCAGCAGGCCGGTCAGGATGCGGGCTGTCGCGCCCCACACGGTCTCGTGCTCGAGCTCGTAGAAGAACACCGATCGGTCCTCCCAACCGGGCGCGTCGTTGATCGGCGTGAAGTCCCAGCGCTCCTCGCGGAACACGCCCTCGGCGAGGAGCTCGCCGAGCGCGACGTCGAACACCTCGACCACCTCGAACGGATGGGCGGCGAGGTGGGGCCGCTCGCGCAGCAGCCCCACGTACGGCGTGATGGTGAAACGGGTGGCGATCGTGGCCATCGTGTCGAGCTGGCCGATGATCTCGACCTGCGCCGGGTCGAGGCCTACCTCCTCCTCGGCCTCACGGAGCGCGGCCGCGAGGTGGCTGTCGTCGACCGCGTCGACCTTGCCGCCGGGGAACGCGATCTCACCCTGGTGCGACGGCATGGTGTCGGGCCGCTTGGTGAGGACGAGCCGGGCCTCGCCTGCGTCCTCGAACAGCGCGACGAGCACCGCTGCGGGCCGCGCGTCCGGCACCATGATCGGCGCAGGCTTCGGCTCGGGGAGATCCGCCAGCCGTTGGCGGACCTGCGCCAGCGTGAAGCGCCGGGCCTCGGGCGGCAACGCCGACCAGGGGCTCGGTGCCCCCGGCTGCGTGCCCGGCGGCCGCGGGATGCGCTGCCTGCCACCGCGTGTGGTCATACCTGCCGTTCCTGGCGCCGCCATGTTTGCCGCTCTTGGCGCCCATGGCGCCGGGCCGCTGGGCCACGCTCACTGCTCGGCGGGATACCCGCCTCCCCACGCTCGCTCACGGCTTCGAGGGTAGCGGTGGGATCCGCGCCCCCGGCCGGGGCCGCCCCTACGGTCGGCGCCATGCGCAGCCCCCCGGTGCGCGTCAAGCTCAGGGCGGCGGTGGCCGAGAACCGGTCCATGGCCCGCCGCATCGAGGCCCACCCGCCCACCCGTTGGACCGGCTGGTGGGATCTGCACTGTCCGAGCGGATTCGTGGCGTTGGCCGGTGTGATCGTGGCGGTCGACTCGGTCGCGGTGTGGCGCGGCCTGGTGTTCCGGCCGTTCGGCGGCCCCGGCTTCACGCCCGTGCTGCCGGCCGCGGTCCTGTTCGCGTTCCTCCTCGGGTGGTCGCGCCTCGGTTTGACCGAACGGCACCTGGCTGCGTGGTGGGAGTTCGGCGCGGTCGGCGTCGCGCTGCTCGCGCCCCTCGCGGCGGCGTTCGTCGTCCGGGTCGGCGGACCGGGCGAGCTCGGCAGCTTCTTCGTGGGCGCCGCCGAGGAGGAGCTCGTCTTCCGGGTCGCCGCCCCACTTGCGATCGGCGGCCTCGTCGCCTGGTGGTTGGGCCGCGCGCCAGGTCGTCTCGCCGGTTGGGGAACAGCGCCCCGCGTCGCCGCCGTCCTCACCGCTGCCGCGACGTTCGCGTGCACGCCCGGTCACATCGACCAGGTGTCGGGCCAGGCGTGGCGCCTGGTGCCCTTCGTGAGCCTGGCGCTGCTGTGGACCTATGTGGTGTTGCGCACGGGCGACGTGCTCCCCGGCCTCCTCGCGCACGCGCTGCTCAACATCGCGACCGTCTGTTACGCGCAGGGTGCGCTGCCACGCTCGGTCTGGGCGGTCACCGTCGTCGTGATCCTCGGCGCATACGCGTGGAGCGCGGAACGGGCGGGTCGGCGGCTCGGCGTCGTGCAGCCGGTCGCGTTCGCGTAACCAACTGCAACCGAGTCACCTTCCTAATTGGCGACCGCCGTCTCGCGCTCCATCTGCCGTTGCATCCAGAGCGCATGGTCGGCGGGCTGGCGCACCTCCTTCGGGAACAATGAGTGGGCGACGGCCTCGTCGTAGGTGACCGAACCCTGGGCGACCAGTTCCGACAGCGACGCCTCCAGCGTCCGCATGCCGCTGCGCACGTTGGTGGCCACGACGTTGCGGATCTGGTGCGTCTTGCCCTCGCGCACGAGGTTGCGCATCGCGTTGTTGGCGACGAGCACCTCGAACGCGGCGACCATCCCGCCGCCGACCCGCGGGATCAGCCGCTGCGACACCACACCCTGGATCGACGCCGCGAGCTGCACCTTGATCTGGTCCTGGCGTTCCGCGGGGAAGACGTCGGAGATGCGGTCGAGCGCCTGCGCGGCGTCGTTGGTGTGCAGCGTCGCGAACACGAGGTGGCCGGTCTCGGCGATCGTCAGCGCGAACTGGATCGTCTCGAGGTCGCGCATCTCGCCGACGAGGATCACGTCGGGGTCCTCACGCAGGGCGGACCGCAGCGCGTTCGGGAACGAGTCGGTGTCGACGCCGACCTCCCGCTGGCTGACCGCGGCGACGTCGTGGTGGTGGACGTACTCGATGGGGTCCTCGATCGTCAGGATGTGGCATGGCCGGTTGTGGTTGATCCAGTCGATCAACGAGGCGAGGGTCGTCGACTTCCCGGACCCGGTGGGGCCGGTGACGAGGACCAGCCCCTGCGGGAGCTTGGCGAGCTCCCCCACCGCCCACGGCAGGCCGAGCTCCTCGAAGCCCGGGATGCGGTAGGGGATCATCCGGAGCGCCAGGGCATAGCCACCCTGCTGGTGGAAGGCGTTGCCGCGGAAGCGCGCCCGGTCATCCCACGAGAACGAGAAGTCGACCTCCTTGTCCGCGTGCAGGCGATCGGCGAGCTCGGTGCCGAGGATCCTCAGCACCAAGGCGCTCGCCTCCGTCTCGCTCAGCGCCGGCGCGCCGGCAAACGGCCGGAGCTCGCCGTCCACACGCAACCGCAGCGCGCTCTCGGCGGTGATCAGCAGGTCGGTGCCACCCTGGTCCCACAGCACCTGCAATGCGGCCTCGATGGGCGAGAAGTCGATTCCTTCGCTGACGGGACTCATCCATGGGCTCCTGACGGTACCGGGGTCATTGCACGGACCACTTCATGATCTTGGGCGGGTCGGCGAGCGTGCCGACCTGGCAGGTGCCGCTGCTCACCGGGCCGAAGCACACCTGGGCGACGATCCGTTTGCGTCCGGTGGCGCAACTCGCGGCTCCCTCCGGGCACACGTTGGCTACGAGCTCGACGACGCGCGGGTTGGGGACGATGCCTCCGCACGATCCACCACATGTGATGAGCGGCGGCGTGGTGCCCGGCTTCTTCATGAACGCCTTGAACCGAACGTGGCGGACGATGAGGCCGCGGCTGAAGAGCGTGTAGTCGACGCCCTTGTAGCAGTACTGGTTGTTGGTGCACGTCGTCGCCACGCCGTTGTGGTAGCCGCTCAGGCACGCCGATCCGTCCGCGGTGGTGCACCGCGGCCCCTGGTCGTCGATGTCGATGGCCGCGCTCGGCGCATAGAAGGTGCCGCTGAACGCCACCTGGGCCTTCTGGTCGTTGCCTCCGGGGCCGACCGAGTCCCACTTCCACACTGCGCAGTCCGGCGACGAGAATCCGTCCCAGTAGTTCGGCATGGCGGTGATGCAGCCCTTCTCGGGGGCGACCACGGGCGAGTTCGTCGCCGCCGGCTTGAGCGACACGTCGAGCTCGATCCCGTCGAGGTGGTCGTTCATCACCGGAAGGATGTCGTTGTACGCGGTGTAGGTCACCTGGATAGCGC
Source organism: Acidimicrobiia bacterium (assembly GCA_046331155.1). Lineage (GTDB taxonomy): Bacteria > Actinomycetota > Acidimicrobiia > IMCC26256 > CAWATG01 > JAXLRK01. The sequence continues at coordinate 764,326 of JAXLRK010000001.1, read as the reverse complement.
TGGCGCTCCCTCCCGCTCCACCCAGCTTCGCCACCGTGTTGAAGCACGAGGTGAGATCGACGGTGTTGTAGGCACCACCCGGACCCACCCAGGTGCCCGTGTTCAGCCAACCGTTGACGGTGAGCGACTGCGTTCCGCACGACTGCCCCAACCCGTTCGTGAACTTCACGTCCGGAGCGCTGAAGATGGCGAAGGGATCCTCGCCGTGGCTGATCCGTGCGTAGACCTTGTCGATCACGAGGTTCGACATGTCCGCCGGCAGCGGGTTGTTGAATCCGCCCAGCGTGATGGCAGCCGACGGTTTGAAGATCCAGACCGTGTTCGCGTCGGCGGTCGAGAGCGGTGTGTCGCCGATGACGTAGGCGCCGGCCGAGTTCGTGTAGCCGCCCGGATTGCCGACGACCGTCGAGGGGCGCATCGTATCGAGCGCGGGCATGCCGTAAACCACGACGTGCTGGTTGTACGCGGTGCCGTCGGCGGCCTTGCTCCCGGTCGGAGGTGGCCCGGCGCAGAGCTGGGCCTGAGCGTCAGGCATGTAGACGCGGCTGTCGCCTCCGAACACCCACTCGACGCCCGGCTGGTTCTCGTCGCACGCGGTCACGGGCAGGTCGGGCACCCGATCGGGTGCCGGCGTGTATGTAGCACCGATCGATGCCCCGTCGAGCGACGCGGTGGCGCTGACGGGTCCGCCCGTCACGTTCACGAGGAACTGCACCGTCGCCCCGTTGACCTTCGCCGGGGTGTCGAGGAGCCCGGAGACGTCGACGGTGTCCGAGGACAACCCGCCGGCGTGCACGGGCAGGGCGTACGTCTGCGTTCCTCCACCTCCCGCCGTCACGACGATGCGGGGGTTCGTCCCCGCGGTCTCGGTGTGGGCGACGGCCACCGTGACGCCGGTGAGCGAGACGCTCCCGGGGATCGCGGGCCCGAAGCCCGACAGCGTGATCTGCCTGTTCGACGTGTCGGTCGCGCCGAACGACAGGTTGACCCCGTCGACGCTCGCGACCGCCGACTGCGCACCACCGGATGCGGTGAGGTTCACGAGGTAGGCGTAGGTAGCGCCGTTGACCCGCCCGACCGTGTTGAGGCACGGCGTCACGTCGACGGTGTCGGTGGTCAACGCCGTGCGGGGGGTCAGCGCGATCGGTGCGCACGCGCCGCTCCCGTTCGGCGTGATCACCAGCCGCGGGTTGGAATTCGCCCCTGTCTCCCGGTGCGCGATCGAGAGGTTGGCGGCATCGACCACGTTGCCTGCGCCACCGGTGAGCGCGGGCGACGCGTTGGAGAGCGTCAACGTGCGCGTTGCGGTGTCTGTCGAGCCGACGTCGATGCGCATGCCGTCGAGCGCTGCCGTGCCGGACTGCACGGCGCCGTTGTCGGTGAGATTCACCAGATACTGCACCGTCGCGCCGTTCAGCCTGGTCGCCGTGTTCAGGCAACCCGACGCCTTCACGTCGACCGTGTCCGTCGTGAGCGACGCTCGAGGCGCCAGCGCGACCGACGCACAGGCCCCACCACCACCACCAGGCGTGATCACCAACCGTGGGTTCACAGCCGCGCCCGTCTCCTGGTGCGCGACGGACAGGACAGCCGAATCGATCGCACCCGACAACGCGGGCGCCCACGACGACAGCGTGAGACCCCGGTTGGTCGTGTTCGTGGTGACGACGTCGACCCGGAGCCCGTCGACGCTCACGGTAGCGCTCTGGGCCCCGCCGTTGTCGGTGAGGTTGACTTGGTACACGAACGTGGCGCCGTTGAGCTTCGTCACCGCGTTCAGGCAGCCCGACCCCTTCACGTCGACCGTGTCCGTCGTGAGCGTCGCGCGCGGCGTGAGCGGGATCGCCGCGCACGCGCCCCCGCCCCCGCCGGGCGTGATGACCAGGCGCGGGTTCACGTTCGTCCCGGTTTCCCGATGCGCGATCGAGAGCACCGCGGTGTCGAGCGTCGTGCCGGCCGCTGTGGGCACGGCCGGGAGCGGATTCGACAGCGTCAGGGTACGCACCGCGCTGTCGGTGGCGTTGACGTCGATCTTCACGCCGTCGAGGGTTGCGATCGCGCTCTGCGCCGATCCAGTCGCACTCAGATTGACGACGTACTGCACGGTCGCGCCGTTGATCTTCGCGGGAGTGTTCAGGCAGCCCGACGCCTTCACGTCGATCGTGTCCGTCGTCAGGGTCGCGTGAGGCGTGAGCGCGACCGACGCACACGAACCACCACCACCGGGCGTGATCATCAATCTCGGGTTGACGTTCGCACCGGTCTCCTGGTGCGCCACCGAGAGCACCGCCGAGTCCAGGGTCGTCGAACCGGTAGTCGGCACCGCGGGCGAGAACGACGAGAGCGTGACGGCCCGGTTCGTCGTATCGGTCGAGCCGACGGTGACCGTCACACCGTCGAGCGCGACGGGAGCCGACTGCGCGGCCCCGTTGTCGGTGAGGTTCACGGCGTATTGAACGGTCGCGCCGTTCAGCTTCACGGGCGTGTTGAGGCAGCCGGACGCCTTGACGTCGATCGTGTCCGTCGCCAGCGGCGCTCGCGGAGTCAACGGGATCGTTGCACAGGCACCACCGCCACCACCTGGGGTGATGACGAGGCGCGGGTTGGCGTTCGAGCCCGTCTCCTGGTGGGCCACCGAGAGCACCGCGCTGTCGATCGACGCGCTGGCCGCAATAGCCGGCGACGGTGAGCTCAACGTGACCGAGCGTGTCGCGGTGTTGGTGTAGGTGGCGTCGATCTTGACCCCGTCGACGGTGCTGGTGACGGTGCCCGACGCCGTGCTCGCCTGGTAGACGATGGTCGCGCCATTCAGCTTGACCGCGCTGTCGAGGCAGCCCGAGGCCTTGACGTTGATCGTGTCGTTCGCCGGCGCCGCCTGCTGAGGCAACGCCACCGCCGCGCACGCGGCACCGCCGCCACCGGGCGTGATGACGATCTGTTGGTTGGCAGCCGCCGACTCCGCGTGCTTGATCGTCAGCACGGCGGTGTCGAGCGTCGCGTTCGCGGCGTCGGGAATCTGCGGCGACAGGGAGCCCAGGGTCAGCGTCCGGGGCGCTGCCCCCGCGTAGGTGATAGCCAACTCGATCCCGTCGAGGTTGAAGGTGCGGGAGCCCGAGAAGCTCGTCGACATGGCTCCGGTGAAGCGGAGCTGCACGCCGTTGACCTTCGCCGCTGTGTTCAGGCACGCGGCGGGCAGCGTCACGGAATACGAGTTGGCCGAGCTCGTCGATGCCGGCGGGCTCACCGTGCACAAGGTGGTACCGCTTCCGTCCAGTACGTCGACCTTGAGCGTGCCGATCGACGACGTGCTGTTCTCGTAGTGCTTCACAGTGATCGTCGCCCCGGTCGGCGCGACGGACGCTGGGATGTCCGGATATCCCTGCAGGGTGATCTGGCCCGACTGGCAGAGGAAGAAACTGCACGTCGAGGTGTAGCTCGCGAAGGATCCGTCGATCGCGAGCGCGTTCCCGCTCGGAGAGAAGCTCGATCCCGACGCCGCGTTGCCCGCCGGCTTCAACGTGGCACTGCCGGTCGCCGATATCGTCGCGCTCGTCGTCGCGCCATCGATCACCTTGCCGTTGGCCTTGTTCGCGAAGTCGTCCGTGCCCGTGACGGTCTGGCTGCTGTCCGCGGTCGCCGGCACCATCGAGGCCGACCCCGAGGCGAGCGTGTGGGTGGCGCTCGCGCCGTCGATGCCGATGGTGTTGTTCAGGTAGGCGAAGTCGGAAGGCCCGGTCACCGTCGAGCTGACGGCCGCCGTCGCGGTCTGAACCTGCGACATGCCGGCAAGAGCTGATGAGGTCGCCGTCCCGTCGATGAGCCTGCCGTTTCCGGGGTTGTTGAAGTCGTCGATACCCGCTGCGCCGACTTGGGTGCTCACCGCTTGGCCGGGGGTGATCGACGGAACGGTTGACGTCAGCGTGTGGGATGCCACCGAGCCGTTGATCCCGTCGGTCGCGTTGGCCAGGGGCGCGAAGTCCGCCGCGCCGCTCACCGACGACGACGCCGCGTTCGTGGGGCCCTGGGGCGTCGACGTGCTGGCCAGCGTGGTGGCGCTCGAAGGCCCGTCGATCGTCCGGCCGTTCGCCTTGTTGGCGAAGTCGTCGTTCCCCGGCACGAGCTGGGTGCTGGCGATCGCTGACGCCGTCGTGGCGGCAGACGCGGATGCCAATGACGCGCTGGAGATCGTGGCGTCGATCGCACCGGTGGCGTTGTTCTTGTTCACGAAGTCGTCGACGCCCTGTGTACCCACCTGGGAGCTCGTCGCGGCACTGGGGTTCTGGTTGGCGGAGTTGCTCGACCAGGTCGTCGTGGCAACGGTGGCGTTGATGCCGTCGGCGGCGTTGGCGGCCGGAGCGAAATCGGTGCTCGAGGCGACGGATGCCTGCAGCAGGTTTGCGACCGGGGCGAGATCGGCCCAGTTCAGCCCCTGTGGGGTCCCGCCCACGATGTGGATGCGGTTCGCCACGCCGCCCGTCGAGGAGCGGATGCACCACTCGTGGGCGGCGTCGGTAAGAGCACTGCTGTAGTTGGCGCCAGAACGGTTGCAGAACGCGGTCGGGGTCGAAGTGTTCCGGAAGTCGAAGTAGTAGATGCCGGGCGTGAACCAGAAGTCCTTGCCGTTACAGGACGAGTTCTGGAACAGCGCGTTCAGTGCCTGGGCATCGGTGTAAAGGCCCGGGTTGAGCGTCATCAGCGTGCTGGAGCCGCAACTCGAAGGTACCGCCACCGGCGTCGACGGGATCGGCGCGGCCCCCTGCAGTTGGCCCCGGTGGGGGAACTTCGGGTCCCGTCCGTACGCCTCGGTCCCGTTGCCGTACCCGAGCGGGCTGTTGCACCCGTTGTAGGGCGCAGTGCCCACGTCGCCGGTGATCGAACCGCCACCAGAGGTGCCACACGTCTGGCGCACCGCGATTCCCTGCTTGCCACTCACCGGATCCGCCTGGTCGACGACGTTGAACTGGCTGTACGTGGCGATCGTGGAGTTGTCGAAGATCGGGCCCTGCACGACGACGTCGCCGCCGTTGCCGTTCGCTCCCGACGAACCGCCCTTCTCCTTCGACGCCTGGAACATCAAACCGGGCTCGATGATGTTTCCCCACGGCGGATGGTGGTCGGCGAAGATGTTCCACCACGACGGCGCGTCCCTCCAGTTGTACGCATACTGGCTGCCGCCGAAGAGCCAGAACCCGTCGGAGGCCCGGCCCGGTGTGTTCGCGCGACGACCCAGCGTCAGGATCGCGGCGCCCGGGTTCGTGGAGCCGGTGCCGCCGTCGCCAGGATCACCGCTCTTGTTCTGGTGGAAGGACCCGTCGGTGGTCGGGCAGTCCACGTGTACGGCGGGTTGCGATCCCGTGGCCGGAACGTCGAGCGCACACGATTGCCCGTCGTTGTACCCGAGGTTCGCGGAATCCGGAGACTTGCGGATGCGCTGGATCGCGGTCTCCACCGCGCCGTCCGCCGCGTAGAGCGATCGGCGATCCGACTTGACAGCGGTCGTCGCCCGGAGGCTGGTGTCGCTGAGGCTGAGGACCGAAGCCGCGATGACCCCGACGACGAACACCATGACGAGCGCGAGCACCAACGCGCTCCCGTGATCACCCCGACATCGGGACGCGCGGAAGCAACGGACCGCGTGGCCGCGGTCAGCCGCCTCCGCGACCGGGTCATCTCGACGAGGCTCGAACAGGTTCATGCTCGGCGATGTTCCGGCCGGGGAGCGGCGCGCGCCGCCCCCCAGCGCGGAACAATTGGATCAGGCGCAGTTCGCGTCGGCCGCGAATGTCGAGCCGTTCTTGCCCGTGAACTGCACGTCGTGGTTCGCGTCCAGCGAGTACTCGCACTGGAGCTTGTCCAGTTGGCTCGCCTTCAGCTCACCGTCGGTCGTCAACGCCGAGATGTTGCCTGCCCCGCCGTTCAGGGCCGGCCAGGTGCCGTTCTTGGCGTTGTAGGCGTCGACCGCGGCCTGCACCTGCGTCCTCTCCGTCTTGGCGGTCGACTTCCTCGCCGAGTCGGTGAGACCGCCGAAGGCGAGCACGCCGACGACGGCCAGGATGCCGAGGATGGCGATGACGACGAGGAGCTCGATGAGCGTGAAGCCCCGCTCGAGCGCGCCCTTGTCCTCCCAGTCGGTCCTTGCCTGGATGTGCTTCAGCACGTTGTTCCCTCCATAGTCGGTGCCGCGCACGGCACTCCTCCCGGAGCGCCGGCTGTGCCCGGCGTTCCCCACCCCTCCGCACGCCGCCGTGGGAGAGACCTCGCCGGCCGCACCGCGGCCGGTCTTCGACTTCGTTCGTGGCCCGTTCACGACGCCCTCCGGTCGGCCCGCAGGACCACCGGGGCACCACCTGCGACCGAGAGCGTGAGGGTCACGGTCCGGCAGGTCGTCGTGTCGGGCAGGCACGTGGCCACCGCGGACAGCGCGGCCTTCGACGTGCCCAGTGTGTGCGTCGCGAGCAGCGTTCCCCCTGCGTTGCAGACGCGACGAACGAGCGCGGTTTCGGGTCCAGCGGTCGAGGTGACATAGGCGATGACGTTCGTGGTCCCGTCACCCGCGGGAACACGCAGCACGGTCGTGCCCGTTCCGCATGCCGAGCCGGTCAACTCCACGGCCCCGGGCGCGCTCTGCACATCGGGATCGAAGTACCGGGCCGTGAACTGGACCAGATTGGAACCTGCGAGCGTGGTCTTCGCCGACGACGTGTTGCTCAGGCCCTCCGAGATCGACAGCGAGATCGTGGTCAGCATGATGCCGAGAATCGCCATAGCCGTGAGGAGCTCGACGATGGTGACACCGTCGTCGAGCGGTCGAGAGGCCAACCACGCGAGCGCGCGGGGCCGCGCGCTCATGGCTTCCTCTTGACGACCGTGAGCGTCTGCGTGAACTGGCGACCGAGACTCGTGCCCGTGACCCGCAGCGTGATCCGCTGCGCACCATTGTCCACGGCGGCGCACGGCACGAACGTGGCGGGGGAATCGCCGTTCCACGCCTCCACCGAGACCACGGTCGGGGTGAAACCGGAGAAGCCGGACGTGCTCCCGGCTGCGTCGGCCCCACCCTGGTAGTTCGCGACCGGCGTGTTTCCGGTGGTGCAGGCGACGTACGCAGTGCTTGCTTCGGACTTCACGAACTCGCCGAGCGCGCGGACCGCGCTCTCCCCCTTGGCAAGTGCCTTGTGCTGATCGGTCGTCGAGATGAGCGTGACGATTGCACTGAGGATGGCGACGAACGAGATAGAGAGGATCGCGAGCGTGACCAGCACTTCGAGGAACGTGAAACCCTCCTCGGAGTTCGGAGCACGGCGGTCGGAGAGACGTCTCCACATCAGAACTTCGAGGCGTGGGCCATCGAGTAGATGGACTGGACCATCGCAACGGCAACGAAGCCGACGATGCAGCCCATGAAGACAATCACGGCCGGCTCCATGAGCGACATGACCTTCTTGAGCTTGTACTCGAGCTCCGCGCCGTAGTACGTGGCGGCCACGTCGAGCTGCGCGTCGAGCGTTCCCGTCTCCTCCCCGACGCGCATCATCTGCACCGCGGCGCTCGGGAACACCTGGCTGGCGGCGATCGGCGCCGCCATGCCCTCGCCTTCGAGGATCGCGGTGTTGGCGACCGCCAGTCGTTCCTCGAACACCGAGTTGTTCACGCTCTGGATCGCCGCCGTCATCGCCTCCGGGAGCGGCACGCCGGCGCGCATCATGGCCCCGATGATCCGGCAGAACCGCTCCACGGCTGCGTACCGGACGAGATCGCCGATGACCCAGAGCTTGAGCAGCACCCGGTCGCGGATCGAGCGGCCCCGGTCCGTGATCCTCAACCAGATGATTCCGGTGCAGATCAGGATGATGACGAGCGGTGTCACCCACCAGTAGTGCTTGAAGAAGTCGGAGATCGACATCAGCCACTGCGTGGTCAGCGGGAGCTTCTTCACGCCGAACTGCTCGAAGAACTTGGTGAGCTTCGGCAGCACGTAGGTGGCCATCAGCAATACCACGCCGACCGCCGCCACCGCGATCACGATCGGATAGGTGATCGCGGCACGAAGCTTCTGGCTGGCCTCGATGTCGCGCTCCATGTAGTCGGCAAGCTGCTCGAGCACGGTGTCGAGGCGCCCCGTCTGCTCCGCCGACCGGACGATGCCCACGTAGTAGGGCGGCAGCACGGCGGAGTGATGCGCGAGCGCCTCGGAGAAGGGCACGCCGGCGTGCAGCGCCTCGTTGATCTCCCCGATGATCGCCCGGAACCGCTTGTTGTCGATGCCCTCCTGCACCACCTGGAGCGCCTCGGTCAGCGAGATGCCGGCCCGCACGAACGCCGCCATCTGGCGCGTGAAGTGCATCACCGACTGCCGCGGGATCCGCTGCTTGGTGACCTCGATCTCGGAGAAGGCCTTCTTCTCGCGCACCTTCAGGACGCGGAAGTCGCGCAGGGTCAGGTCGTTCCGTACCGCGTTCGCGCTGGCGGCGCTCGTCGCCGCCTTGACCTTCGTACCGTCGGGTGTGACGGCCACGTACTTGAACGTTGCCACTCCCTGGCCCCTGCCCCTTCGTCCTGGCGGTTCAGTTCCTAGAAGACGTAGATCGTCCTGATCACTTCGTCGATGGTGGTGACGCCCTGCGCGACGAGCGTGGCCGCTTCGGTGGCCAGCGGCCGCATACCCTGTTCGATCGCCGTCGCCCGCACGGCCTCGGCCGGCGCACCATCGAGGATCTGGCGCCGGATCTCCTCGGTCACGCGCAGCACCTCGTAGACCCCGATGCGCTCGAGGTAACCGGTGTGGGCGCAGAAGTTGCAGCCTTCGCCCCGGAAGAACTGCTCGACCTCGGGGCCGCCGACCCGTTCGTAGAACGCCAAGTCCTCTATCGACGGCTGATACGGGGTCTTGCACGACGGGCAGATCTTGCGGACCAGCCGCTGGCTGACCACCCCGACGAGCGACGACGCCACCAAGAACGGCTCGATGCCCATGTCGAGGAACCGGTGCAGCGCGGCCGACGCGTCGGTCGCGTGCAGCGACGACATCACGAAGTGACCGGTGAGCGCGGACTGCACGGCGATGCGCGCCGTCTCGACGTCGCGGATCTCGCCCACGAGGATCGAGTCCGGGTCCTGGCGCAGGATCGAACGGAGGCCACCGGCGAAGGTGATGCCGGCCTGCTCGTTGATCTGGATCTGGTTGATCTCCTCGAACACGTACTCGACCGGGTCTTCGATCGTGGTGACGTTGATCTCGGGCCGGTTGATCTCCATCACCGTCGCGTAGAGCGTGGTGGTCTTCCCGCTCCCCGTGGGGCCGGCGCAGAGCACCATGCCGTACGGCGACCGGACAAGCTCCTTGAACCGCTCCTCGGTGTCGGCGGGCATGCCGAGCTGCGAGAGCTCGAGGAGGGCGCGGCTCTTGTCGAGCAGCCGAAGGACGCACTTCTCGCCGTAGACGGTCGACGTGGTCGCCACGCGCACGTCGAGGTCGCGGCCTGAGACCGTGGCGGCGAACTGGCCGTCCTGGGCGCGGCGCCGTTCGACGATGTTCATGTCGGCCATGATCTTGATTCGGCTCACGAGCGACTGGGCCATCGACGCGGGAAGCGACAGCACGTCGTGCAACGCGCCGTCGGTACGGTTCCGGATGCGGACCCGGTCCTCCCGGGGTTCGATGTGCACGTCGGACGCCCGGTCCCGCACCGCCTGCTCCAGCAACAGGTTGACGACCTTGACGATCGGTGCGTTGTCGTCGACCGCGGGCCGCGCCTCCGTGTCGCCGTCACCCCGATCGGAATGCAGGACCTCGAACGCGCGCACGACGTCGTCGACGCGCGCTGTCGCGTTGTAGGAGCGGTCGATCGCGCGGGTGATGTCGCTCTTCGGCGCCAGCACGAACTCGACGTTGGCACCGATCGCGTCACGCAAGCGCTGCTCGAGCTGTGGTGCGAGTGGATCGGCCACGGCCACCTGCACGTTGCCGTTGTGCCTCCGCAGCGGGATCACGCCGAGCATGCGCGCGACCGGTTCGCCGAGCAGCTCGACGGCTCCGGGCTCGGGAGCCTGCCGGCGCAGGTCGGCGACGCCGTAGCCGAGCTGCTGACCCAGCGCGACCACCACGTCGGCCTCCTGGACCACGCCGGCGCCCACCAGGTACTCCCCCAGCCGGGATTGCGCCTGGCGGCCGAGCGCTTCGGTGAGCTGCTCATCGGTCAGCGCGCCGTCGGCGACCAGCAGCGAGCCGAGCTGCCGGTGCGTCGCAGGTGCCGCGGCGGGGGCCGCGGCCCGGGTCGCGACCGTCTCGGCCGCGTCGGGCCGCGCCGGGCGCTCCTCCCGCTCGGCTGCCGCTACGTCGACCACCGGAGGCGGTTCGGCCGCGGGCCCGACGCGCTTCCCGTTCTCCGACGGCGCCGTGCCCGGTTCGTGTCCGCCGCCGGGCGGCTCGGTCGGCTTCTCCCGCATCGGCTGCCGAGCCGAGCGCGCCGCCTCCAGCGCGACGAGCGCGGCGGCCGCTTCCGCAGCCTTCTGCCGGAGACGCTCGGCATCGGCGTGGGCGACCGTCTCCTGCTTGGCCGGCTCCCGCTCGCGCTGCTCCCGCTCGCGGCGCTCGCGTTCCACCTCTACTGCGGCCGCGCGCTTCTCGGCTTCCTTCTGCTCCGCCGCGGCGCGCTTGGCCGCTTCGCGCTGCTCCGCCGCAGCGCGTCTCTCCGCTTCCTTCTGCTCCGCCGCGGCGCGTTTCTCGGCTTCCTTCTGCTCCGCGGCGGCGCGCTTCTGGGCTTCGTGCCTCTCCGCCGTGGCGCGTTTGGCCGCCGTCGCGGCTCGGCGCTCGGCTTCCTTGCGTTGCTTCGCTTCCACCGCGGCACGCTCGGCTGCTTCCCTGGCGACGGACTCCCGAGCCTCCACCGCGGCGCGCTCGGCCGCCTTGCGCGTCTTGCGCGCCGCACGTTCGGCGGTCTTGCGCCGGCGGGAGAGCTCACGGGTCGAACGGCGTGCCGCGTCGACCTCGCGCTCGGCCCGCCGCTTCGCCTCACGCGCTGCTCGCTCCTGCGCCTCCAGGTCGTGGAGGCGCGAATCGGCCGCGGCGGCATCCACCGTGGCGTCCCGCGGGGGGCCCTTGCGCGCCGGCGTCCGGTCGGTGGCCTGGGCGCGACCCGCGTCCTGCCGCGGGCTCACGCGGTGCTCCCGCACCGGTCCCGCGCGGCACCGTCCACACCGACGGTCCGCGCGACGCGTCCTGCCTCTCCGCCCATTCGCCCACTCCGTTGAGCCCTCAGCCGTCCTACAGAATCTCACGTTCCGTGAACGTCTGCAACTGTGCGTGCCTGCGGAGCGTGACGGGCGGTCCCGTTCCGTGCTCGGACGCGACGAAGCGGCGCCTGAGCGCCGCCTCGCCCAATCCGATGGGGCCGAAGCTACTTCTTCTTGCGGCCCGCGGAGACCTTCGCCAGCACGTCGCGGCTGGTGAGGATGAGCAGGTCCTCGCCGTCGACGGTGATCTCGGTGCCGCCGTACTTCGAGTACACGATGGTGTCGCCCACGGCCACGTCGACCGGGATGAGCTCGCCGGTCTGCTCCGAGCGCCGACCCGGGCCCACGGCGAGCACCTCGCCCTGCTGGGGCTTCTCCTTGGCGGTGTCGGGGATGACGAGGCCGCTCACGGTCGTCTCCTCCGCCTCCGCAGTCCGGACGACGATCCGGTCTTCCAGCGGCTGCAGATTCATGGGTGTACGCCTCCTCGACGCTGATGGTGGACCGTGCGACGCGGAGCCGCACGCCTGCGATGGTTAGCACTCGGTGGAGGTGAGTGCTAAGGCGTCAACGTACCAGCGGCTCCCGGCCGGGGCAAGCCGCCGCCACGCCGGAGCCGGTCAGCCGACCGTGGGGAGCCGGAGGCCCGGTGAGGCGCCACTGTCGAGCGGCGTCGGCCCGTCGGCCCGGAGCCGCCACCAGGCCGTCGCCGCGATCATCGCCGCGTTGTCGGTGCAGAGGGCCAGGGGCGGGAGGAAGACTCGGCGCCCGGTGTCGGTGGCCGCGTCGAGCGTCCGCGTCCGCAGCCGGTGGTTCGCCGACACGCCGCCCCCGAGCACCAGCGTCTCGGCGCCGGCGTCATCCGCCGCGGCCACCAGCTTCTCCACGAGCACGTCGACGACGGCCTCCTGGAACGACGCCGCGACGTTCGCGACGTCGAGGTCGGGATGCTTGCGGACCTCCGTGATCACGGCCGTCTTCAGGCCGGCGAAGGAGAAGTCGAGCCCGTCGCGAAGCATCGGCCTCGGGAACCGGATCGCCGCCGCGTCGCCGTCGGAAGCCAGCCGGTCGATGATCGGGCCGCCCGGGTAGCCGAGCCCGAGGAACCGGGCCACCTTGTCGAACGCCTCGCCGGCCGCGTCGTCGACGGTCTCGCCCACGATCCGGTAGCGACCGTGGTCCTCCATGATGACGATCATCGTGTGACCGCCCGACGCGATGAGGACCGCGAGCGGGAACTCGAGGTCCGGTTCCTGGAGCCACGCGGCGTACAGGTGCGCCTCGAGGTGGTTGACGGCGACGTACGGAATCCCCGCCGTGAGGGCGATGGCCTTGGCCGCGCTGACGCCCACGAGCAGCGCCCCGGCGAGGCCCGGCCCGTTGCAGGCCGCCACCGCGTCGAGGTCGCCGACCTCCACTCCCGCCTCGACCAGCGCCTCGGCGATCACCGGCGTGATGAGCTCGACGTGGGCACGGCTGGCGACCTCGGGCACCACCCCGCCGAACCGCGCGTGCAGGTCGACCTGGCTCGACACCACCGACGAGTGCACCACCCGCCCGTCGCTCACGACCGCCGCCGCGGTCTCGTCGCACGACGTCTCGATCCCCAAGATCGTCACCACTTGGGGAGCTCCTCGACGGTGGTCGTGCCACGGACCTGGCGTTCGAGGCCTTCGAGCAGCTGCTCGTACTCGGGACGGTTCACGCCGTTGGCCCACATGATGAGCGCGTCCTCGTTCGTCTCGGCGTAGTAGTTCTTGCGCACGCCCACGGGCACGAACCCGAACCGCCGGTACATCTCCTGGGCGCCCTTGTTCGAGAGCCGCACCTCCAGGGTCAGGTTCACCGCGTCGCGCGAGATCGCCTCGCGTGCCAGCGCCGAGAGCAGGCGCATGGCGACGTGTCGACGGTGGAAGCCCGGGTCGACGGCGATCGTGGTCACGTGCCCGTCGTCCACCGACATCATCAGGCCCGCGTACCCGACGACGTCGCGACCGACCTTGGCGACGAAGTACGCGCGCGTCGATCGCATCGCGAGCTCGCTCAGGAAGAGCGCCGAGGTCCACGGCCGCGGGTAGACCTCGTTCTCGATGCGCAGCACCGCGCGCAGGTGGCGGCGCCGCATGGGGATCACGTGGACGTCGAGCGCCTCGGTCACGGCCGGCTCCGGTCCCATTCCAGCTCGGCGTCGCTCTTGCGCAGGTACATCGGGTGGAGGTCGCGGGGTTGAGTGAACTCCTCGCGTTCGAAGCGGGCCGATGCGAGCTCGACGAGCGCCGACGGGCTCGGGGTCGCGTAGGCGCGCCCGGCCAGCTCGCATCGCTGGACCTCGAGCAGCCGGTCTCGGTAGAGGAGCGCGCCGTCGCCGACGAGCAGCGCCTCCTCACCGCGCGCCAGCAGCTCCGACGCCAGGTCGTCCGGGGTCCCGACCTCGTACTCGGACACCCGCTGCACGCCACCGGGCACGGGCCGGTAGAGCGCGTAGAAGACCTCCTGGCGCCGGCCGTCGAGCACGGCGGCGATGAGCCGCGACGTGTGCCGGACCCGGTACGCGACCAGATCCAGGCTGGAGATGCCGACCACCGGCACGCGCAGCGACTGGGCCATGACCTTCGCCGTCGTCACGCCCACGCGGAGGCCCGTGAACAGCCCCGGGCCGATGCCGACGGCGACGCACGCAAGCTGGTCGAGCCCGACCCCGAGCTCCCGGGCGAGGTACGCGACCGCGGGGACGAGCTGCTCGGCGTGGCGCTGCGGCTCCCCCGGCAGCCGGGCCAGCTGGACGACACCGAGCACCGCCCCCTCCGTGCCCAACGCGACGCTCACACACGGGGTCGACGTGTCCATCGCGAGGAGCAGCATCACGCGATCCTCTCGGCCCGGACCGAGGCCTCGAGCGCGGCGAAGCGCTGCGTCCACGACGAGCCGCGAGCCGAGATCGTGACGATACGCTCGTCGTCCGAGTCGCTCGGCACCGCCGGCAGCTCGATCGAGACCTCGAGCCGGTCGGCCGGCAGTGCGCTGCGCACGGCGTCGCCCCACTCGACGACCGTGACCCGGTGCTCGTCGACGAGCTCGTCGATGCCGACGTCGTGGAGCTCCTGGAAACGGTCGAGCCGGTAGACGTCGAGGTGCGCGAGCGGGATCCGCCCCTCGTACTCGCGCACGATCGTGAACGTCGGGCTCACGACCGTGTCGCGTACCCCCAACCCGCGGGCAAGCCCCTTGGTGAACGTGGTCTTCCCCGCGCCCAGGTCACCGGACAGCACGACCACGTCGCCGCCGCGCAGGTATACGCCGACGGTTTCGGCCACGTCCTCGGTCTCGATCGCCGAAGTCGTCCGCACCTTCACGACGCACCGTTCCCGTTCGCCGACGCCTGTGCGAGCGCCCGCTTCACGACCACGAAGTCCGCCCGCGCCTGCGCCAGCGCGGCACCCCCGCTGCGCAGCACCGCCGAGGGGTGCAGGGTGGGGATCAGCACCGCGCCGCCGCGCCAGTGGAACTCCCGACCCCGCAGCTTCGTGATCCCCTCCTTGGTCCCGAGCAGCAGCTTCGTCGCGAAGTTGCCGAGCGTCACCACGACCCGGGGGCGGATGAAGGCCACCTGCGCCTCGAGATAGGGGCTGCACGCCGCGATCTCGACCGGCTGGGGATCGCGGTTCCCGGGTGGTCGACACTTCACGACGTTCGCGATGTACACGTCCTGGCGGGTGAGCCCGATCCCCTCGATCAACGTCGTCAGCAGCTGCCCGGCCCGCCCGACGAACGGTTCGCCGCGCCGGTCCTCCTGCTCGCCGGGGCCCTCCCCCACGAACAGCAGGTCGGCACCGCGGTCGCCCACGCCGAACACGACCTGCGTCCGCGTACCCGCCAGCGCGCAGCGCGTGCAGGCGAGCGCCTCGCGGCGAAGTTCGTCGAACGACGCGAAGTCGTGGGTGAAGAGGTCCTGCGCCACCGCATTCCGCCCGGGCAACGTCTCCGGCGAGCCTAGTGCTCGTTGCCGTTCCGTCCCGCGGCGCCCGCTGCCGGTTCGGCCGTGCCGCCCGATTCGCGAGCCAACTCGACGATGAGCCGGTCCATCTCCTCGGGCCGTTCGGGCATCAGCATTTGACCGCCGCCGGCGTCGCCGTGCCGGCGAGGAGCCCGCCGATCTTCGCGGTCCGGCGCGGGGAGGGACCCATCAGCGGTACCGCCGCGGGACGCGCGGGCCGATCTGGCAGACGATCTCGTAGGGGATGGTGCCGAGCCGGGCCGCCCACTCCGACGCGGTGACCTCATCGGCGCCCTGCGCGCCGAGCAGCACCACCTCGTCGCCGACCTCGACGGTGGCGTCGCCCACGTCGACCATGAGCTGGTCCATCGTGATCGTGCCCGCGATCGGGTGGCGCCGGCCGCCGATGAGCACCTCACCACCAACGGCCCCCAGGTTGCGGGGTACGCCGTCCGCGTACCCGACCGGGACGGTGGCGATCCGCGAAGCCTGCGGCAACTCGTACCGCAGACCGTACGACAGCCGTTCGCCCGCACCGAGCTCCTTGACAAACGACACCTTCGCCTTGAGCGCGAGCGCGGGACGAAGCTCGAGACGGTCGGCCGGTGCGGCCGACGGCGGGATGCCGTAGAGCGCGATCCCGATCCGTACCAGGTCGTAACGGAGAGCGGCTTCGGCGATTGCGGCCGCCGAGTTGGCGGCGTGCACGAGCGGTGGCCGGAGCCCGCGCGCGTCGAGCCGCGCGAGCAACCCGTCGAACAACTCGCGCTGGCGCGCGGTGTAGGGATGCTCGGCCTCGTCGGCGACGGCGAAATGCGTGCAGACGCCTTCGAGGGAGAGTTCGGGGACCTGCGTGATCAGCTCGACGAATGGGAGCGCTTCGTCGACCTGGCAGCCGACCCGGTGCATCCCGGTGTCGACCTTGAGGTGCACCGGCAGCGGTGCCCCGCGCCCGGCGTCCGCCACCGCCTTGGCGAGGGCCTCGATCCCGTGGTGCGTGTACACCACCGGCGTCAGGCCGCGTGCGACGACTTCGCCCGCCGCGGCCGGCGACGGCTCCGACAACACGAGCAACGGCGCGGCGATCCCCGCGTCGCGCAGCGCCACGCCCTCCTCGACCAGCGCGACGCCGAGCCACGCCGCGCCGGCCTCGAGCGCGGCGCGCGCCACGGGCACCGCGCCGTGGCCGTAGGCGTCGGCCTTCACGACCGCCAGCAGCTGTGCCGGCTGCACGAGGCCGCACAGGGCCGCGACGTTGTGCCGGACCGCCGCGAGATCGATCTCGCTCCACACGGGGCGGAAGGCGCTGCTCTGCATCGGGTCGGCCTGCTCAGCTCGTCAACTCGTCAACGACTTGGTTCCGCGCGCACCGACTCCAGCGCCGCGGGGATGGCGGCGACGATGTCGCCCGCGAGCAGACCAGTATGCCCGGCGAGGTCGGCGGCCCGGCTATGCAGCCACGCGCCGCCCGCGGCGGCCTCGAACGGCATGACGCCTCGGGCCAGCAACCCGGCGATCATCCCCGAGAGCACGTCGCCCGTCCCGGCCGTGGCGAGCCACGGGCCACCCTGCACCGCGATCGCGACCCGGCCGTCCGGCGCCGCGATCACCGTCCCCGGACCCTTCAGCAGGACGACGGCATCGCTCTCGGCCGACAACCGGCGCGCCGCGCCCACCCGGTCCGCGCCGACCGGCTCGCCGAGCAGGCGCGCGTACTCGCCCTCGTGCGGGGTCAGCACCGTCGGGACGCGCATCGCGGTGTACCGGACCCGCAGGGCCGCGAGGTCTCCGTGCAGGGCGTTCAGGCCGTCGGCGTCGAGCACGAGCGGCACCGGCGCCTGCGCGACGAGCCGGCCCACGGCCGCGGCCGTGCGCGGATCGGTCCCGAGCCCCGGCCCGAGCACCACCGCCTGGAAGCGGTCGAGGTCCTTCAGGACGACCGGGACGGCCGGCTCGTCGAGGCTTCCCTCCGCGGTGGCCGGCAACGTCTTCGTGATGACCTCGGTGGGGGGCGCGGCCGCGGTGCCGGAGGCCGGGACCGCGCACCACACGATGCCGGCACCGGTACGCAACGCGGCATGGCTCACGAACATGGGCGCGCCGGTCATGCCGGCGGAGCCGCCCACGACCATCACGCCGCTGCGCCACTTGTGGGCGTTCGCGTGGCGCGCCGGTAGCCAGCCCGTGACGTCCGCCGCTTCGACGACGCCGATCGTCGCGTCGGAGACGTCGATGCCGATGGCCGCGACGTGCACCGTTCCGGCGGCGGACCGTCCCGGCTCGCTGCACAAACCGGTCTTCAACGCGGCGAACGTCACGGTCTCGTCGGCGTGGAACACCGGCCCGTCGATCGCACCCGTGCGGCCGTCGACGCCCGAAGGGATGTCGATCGCAACCCGGGCGACGTTCGCCGGCAACGCCGCGGCCGCATCGGCGAACCACGCCGCGTCGCCGTCGAGCGCGCCGCGGAAGCCCGTCCCGAACATCGCGTCGACGACGGCGTCGGCGCGGCCGATCGCTCGTGCACACCAGTTGCGATCGAGGTCTCCGAGCTCGAACACGTCCACCCGGGCGCCCCAACCGCGCAGCGCCGCGGCCGTGACGAGCCCGTCGCCGCCGTTGTTCCCCTTTCCGCAGACGATGACGACGCGGCGACCGTACGTACCTTCGAGGCGCCGGCGGACCGCCCACGCGACGGCCCGGCCGGCCCGGTCCATGAGCACCGAAGCCGCCGTTCCGCTCGCGACGGCTCGCCGGTCGGCCTCCGCCATCTCGGCCGGCGTCACCACGGGCAGCATCAGGCCTGCACCACTCGCTCATCGGCAGGCATCGCAACTTCGGGATCGCCCACCGCCACCGCGACCGCGATCGCCATGGACTCGGAATGGCTGAGGGACAGCTGCCAGCCGCGTACCCCGCGTTCGTTCGCAAGGTCGGCCGCCCGACCGTGCAAGGCGACCGCGGGCGCGCCACTCTCGGCCCGGACCACCTCGACGTCGTGCAGCCCGAACGCGCCGAGCCCGACGCCGAGCGCCTTCATCACGGCCTCCTTCGCCGCGAACCGAGCCGCCAGTCGAGGCGCGGGGTCGGCGAACGTCGCCGCGTACCGCTGTTCCTCGGGCGAGAACATCCGGCTCGCGAGCCCGACGCGGCGCTCGAGCGCGGCGCGGAACCGGCCGATCTCGACGAGGTCCGTGCCGATGCCCACGCAGTGCATCTACTAGGCCGGTCGCCAGTGCTCCGCGAGCACGTACACGGGATCGGTCAGGAGGTCGACGAGACCCACCCGCGCGAGCACGGCGTCGTCGAACGCCGGCTCGAACTCGGTCACCGCGTCCTTGAGTGCCGCATAGCGGCCCCGGTAGCCCTCGAGCACCGCGCGGGCGGCCGGGGCGTCGAGCCGATCCTCGAGGTGCACGTGCAGGAGCGAGATGCCGGTGACCTGCGTCCCCTTCGCCTCGGGCACGATCACGACGGTACGCCCGTCATGGCCTCGGGCGACGGTCACCTCACGTTCCGTCGCGGCCCGGTGCTTGGTACCGCGCAGCCGGGGATCGCTGTCGGTCCGGGTCGGCAGGCCGACCGCCATGCCCCCACGATCGACCACGTGCACGGTCGCCGTGTCGGCGAGCACGTCGCCCTCGACGCGGTAGCGCGTGTACCCCGTCACCTGCTCGACCGCCTGGTCCAGCGCGACGAGCGTGCGCAAGGTCCGGTAGCTGAGGCGGTCGCGCGGTGCGCCGGCCGCGAGCACCTCCTGGACGAGCGGTACCCGCAGCAGCGTCTCGTCGGAACGCGAGATGCCGACGGTCACGGTCTTGGCCTGGTGCTTGATCGCGTCGACGGGCCGGGTGAGCTCCTCGATGGCCCTCGTCAGCGCGGTCGTGAGATCCTCGACGACGGTGCTCGGCGTCCCGACCTTGCCGTACTCCACCTGGTAGGACTCGAGCGGGAGGATGCCGGTCGCGTACCGCAGCAGCGACGACGCCCGAACCGCCGTGCTCGCCTCGAGGTGGCCGTCGTAGGACCCGGCGCGCAGGCCGTCGAAGAACCGGTCGGTCGGGACGGCCAGGGCAGGTCCCAGTGTGCGCATCACGTCGTCGCCCCCGGTCCGCGCCGACACGACCTCCTCGATCGCCGCGCGCACCTCACGCAACGGGCGGGCCGAGGCGTCGATGGCCAGCGCCGCCTCGTAGCCGAAGAGGTGGCCCGCCATCGCGGCGAGCACGAACGCGAGGGCGGGGTGTACCGGCGGGACGGTGATCGTCTCCAGGGCGGCCTGGAAGCGCGTCTCGCCGTCGTCGCAGACGACCACCGGCGCCGCCTTGTGTGCCCGGTAGATCGCGATCTCCTTGGCGACGTCGTCGGTGTTGGAACCGGTCAGACCCGCTGCACACACGAAGATGAGCGGTTCCGACGAGAGGTCGATGTGCTTCTTGTCCTCGGTGACGTCGCACGCGATCGACTTGTAACAGAGCTCGGAGAGCTTGATCCGCACCTCGCGCGCGGCGACGTTGTTGGGGCCGTTGCCCACCACCGCCCAGTACCGTCGGAACGGCGCCGTGCGCTGCGCGACCTCCGCGATGTGGGCTCGCCGGTGCGTCACCTCGCTCATCGCCTCGGGCAGCGTGCGGAGCGCGTGCAGGAGCTCGTGTCGCGCGTCGCCACCGGTGCCCGGGTCGGTCTCTTGGGCGATGCCGCACGCGAGCAGGAAGCCGGCCGCGATCTGCGCGTAGAACGCCTTGGTGGAGGCCACGCTCATCTCGACGTCGCGACCGTCCGACGTGTAGAGGACTCCGTCGGACTTGTCGACGAGATCGCTGTTGCGGCGGTTGACGATCGCCAGCACCGACGCGCCGCGTTCGCGCACGACATCGACGGTGCGGTTGGTGTCGGTCGTCGTGCCGCTCTGGCTGATCGCGACGACGAGCATGTCGGACATGTCGTCGGCGACCCGGAAGCCCGAGAGCTCGGTCGCGGGGATCGCCTCGACCGTCAGTGCCGGCGCGAGCGTCTCCAACACGGACGCCAGGCACTGCCCGGCGACCGCGGCCGTACCCTGCCCGATCACGTAGACGCGCCGGATCCGGCGCTCGCGCAAGGCCTTGCGGACGGTCTCGGGGAGCACGCCGTCGTCCAGCTCGGCACGTAGACGGCCGTCGACCTCGGCGACCTTGCCGCGCAGCGTCTTTCGGAACGACACCGGCGACTCCGAGATCTCCTTGAGCAGGAAGTGTGGGAAGTCGGCGCGGTCGATGTCGCGCGTCGTGATCTGCGCGACCTGCACGTCGGTGTCGGTGACCGCCAGCTCGGTCCCGTCGTAGGACCGGCGCCGGATGCCCTCGAGGGTCCCCGCGCCGGCCGCGTCGAGGACCAGCACCTGGCCGCGACTCCCGGCCGGGTTCTCCGGATTCGACGGCGTCTCGCCGTCCATGCGGACGTACCGGGCCGTCTCCTCGACCACTCCGTACGGTTCGCTCGCCACGACGAAGCAGTCCTCGGCGAGGCCGACGTACAGCGCCTGCCCGCTGCCGCGCAGGGCGAGGAGGAGCTGGTCGGGTGCGTCGACCGCGTTGGCGGCGATCGCCACGGACCCTTCGAGCTGTACGGCGGTGGACCGGAACGCGTCGGCGACGGACGCGCCCGCGCGCAGTTGCCGCGACACGAGGGCGGGAATCACCTTGGCGTCGGTCGTGATCTCGGCGGGGATGGCGAGGCCCTGGAGCGCGATGAGATCGGTGTAGTTGTCGACATCGCCGTTGAGAGCGGCGGTCACGTACGGCCCGTCGCGGTCGCCGAGCTCCTCGTGGTTGAGTGGGTGGGCGTTGGACTCGGAGATGATCCCGACGCTCGCCCAGCGCGTGTGACCGAGCACGGTGGTCTGCGCGTGATCGTTGCGCAACGCGAGGTGGAGCAGCGGGTCGTCGCGCAAGGCGGCGCGCAGTGTGGCGGTGTTGTCGCCGAGCTCGCCGATCTCGGCCGCCGCCTTGTAGACGAAGCCGAGGCAGCCTTGCGGCGTCCGAACGGAGCGGGATCGGAACTGCGCGTCCGCGCCGCGCTCGTCGAGCAATCGGCGGACGGTCGGATCGTCCAGGTCGAGTCCGTGGTCCCGGACCAGCAGGTGGAGGCCGGCCGAATCACGGCCCCGCACCTCGAGCCGATCGATCGCCGAGAGCGCGATCTGCACCGAGACGAAGGTCTCGATCGCGGCGCGCCGGGCGTCGGGCCCGGCGAGGTCGGCGACGGCGACCGCGGTCCGCAGCCGGTCCCGTGCAATCGCCCAGGCGGCGTCCTTCACGCGGATGAGAACCGCGTGAAGGCTCTCGAGGTCGCCGGTGGCGATGCCGGTGGCGGTGTCGAGCCGGTGCTCGATCGCCTCGACCGCGGCGGTCACGTCGGCCAGCCGCTCCTCGGTGGCCAGGAGGAGGGCCCGGTCGCCGAGCAACGCGAGCACGCCAGGGACGCCGTGGAGCAGCGCGTCGACCTGCTCGAGCTCCCCGGCGGCCGCGTCGAGCTCCGCGACGGCGAGGTCCGTGGACCGCCGGACCCGGTCGATCCGCTCGGCGGCGCGGGCCAGCGACGCCGACAGTTCGGCGGCGTCCGGCGCGCCGCGCCCGCTCGGACGCCGGAGGACCGCGATGATCCCGCACATAGGTCGACCATTCTAGGAGCCGCGATCCCTGCCCAAATCCCTACAATCCGGGCGGGCAGCACCCGGGGCGGGCCCGCGTCAGTCGGGTGCCGCCCCCGGGACGTTCGCGGCCAGGGCGCCCGCGACCTGTTCGGCCTGCTCCAGCGTCGTGGCCTCGACCATGACCCGTACCACCGGCTCGGTGCCCGAGCGGCGCACCAGCACCCGGCCGTCCCCGCCGAGCGCCCGTTCGGCGGCTTCCACGCGGGCCCAGAAGTCGGGAGCGCGCTCCACCGCGGTCGGGTCGGAGACCGTCACGTTGCGCAGGACCTGCGGAAACGTCGTCATGCCCGCCGCCAGCTCCGAGAGCGTCCGGCCGCGGCGGACCATCGTGTCGAGGAGCAGCAGCCCGGTCAGGGTCCCGTCGCCGGTGGTCGCGAGCTCGGAGTAGATCACGTGCCCGGACTGCTCGCCGCCCAGCACCAGATCGTGCCCCTCGATCGCCGCCAGCACGTTGCGGTCGCCGACCGGCGTCTCGACGAGGCCGATCGCGTGCTCGGCCAGTGCCCGGCGCAACCCGAGGTTCGACATGACCGTGGCCGCGATCGTGTCGTGGGACAGCTTCCGCCGCTGGTGCAGGTCGATCGCGCCGATCAGCAGGATGTGGTCGCCGTCGACGATCCGGCCCCGCTCGTCGACCGCGATGACCCGGTCGGCATCGCCGTCGAAGGCCAGCCCGGCGTCGGCGCCGAGCTCGACCACCGCCCGTTGGAGCTCGCCGGGGTGAGTGGAACCGCAGTCCCGATTGATGTTGGAGCCGTCGGGCGTGGCGTTGAGCACCGTGAGGTCGAGCCCGAGCTCCCGAGCGGCCCGCGGCGCGGCGCCGTAGGCGGCTCCGTGACCGCAGTCGAGAACCACGCGGAGGCCGTCGAGACGGCGGCCCTCGAGCGCCTGGATGAGATGGACGACGTACCGGTCGACCGAGCCCGCGACACGGGTCGCCGTACCGATGCCGGCGCCTTCCGGCGAGGTCCCGGGACCGACCTCGAGGACGGCGGCCAGCTCGGCCTCGAGCTGCGCTTCGATCTCGTCGGCGACCTTCCGACCGCCCGCCGCGAACAGCTTGATGCCGTTGTCGGGGAACGGGTTGTGGCTCGCCGAGATCATCGCGGCCGGGGCGTCGAGCACCTCGGCGAGAAAGGCGAGACCGGGGGTCGGCAGGACGCCGGCGGACTGAGCCGACGCGCCCTGGGCGCAGAGGCCGGCCGCCAGCGCGGACTCGATCATCGTCCCCGACTGGCGGGTGTCACGGCCGATCAGGAACGGCCGCTCGGTCCCGAGGACACGCGCCGCCGCCCGGCCGAACGCGACGACGACCTCGGGCGTGAGGTCTCGATTGGCGATGCCGCGGACGCCGTCGGTCCCGAAGCGCAGCGTCATCGCCGGCGCGGCGCTATCGCTTCGAGTACTGCGGCGCCTTGCGAGCCTTGTGGAGCCCGTACTTCTTGCGTTCCACGCGGCGAGCGTCGCGGGTCAACAGACCCGCCTTCTTGAGCGCGGGCCGGGTCTCGGGGTCGAGCGCGACGAGTGCACGAGCGATCCCCAGTCGGATCGCGCCCGCCTGGCCGTTGACGCCGCCGCCGCCCAACGTGGCGTCGACGTCGTAGACGTCGGACGTCTGTGTGAGACGGAGCGGTTCGGCCGCCACGACCTGGTGCGTCAGGATGGGGAAGTACGACGCGAACGGCCGGCCGTTCACGGTGATGACACCCGTGCCGGGGCGCAGGCGCACCCGCGCCACCGCGGCCTTGCGGCGACCCGTCGTCTGGATGAGCGGCTTGGGCATCGAGTCCTCGTTCTAGCTGACGGTGCGGCCCGTCGCGAGGGGCCGCGGTTGCGGTTGCTGCGCCTGGTGCGGGTGCGTCGGCCCTCCGTAGACGCGGAGCTTCTTCAGCATCTTGCGGCCGAGGCGGTTCTTGGGAAGCATCCCGCGCACGGCGAGGCGCACGACCCGCTCGGGGTCGCGGGCGAGCAGGTGCTCGAGCGACTCGCTCGACAGCCCGCCCGGGTAGCCGGAGTGGCGGTGGTAGGTCTTCTGCTGCGCCTTTCGTACGCTGACGTCGAGCTTCGAGGCGTTGACCACGATCACGTGGTCTCCGGTGTCCACGTGCGGAGCGAAGGTCGGCTTGTGCTTGCCGCGCAGCAGGGTCGCGGCCTGCGTGGCGACCCGGCCGAGCACGGCGCCGTCGGCGTCGATCACGTGCCAGCGGCGTTCGATGTCGGCCGGCTTGGGGCTGTAAGTCCGCACGAAGGGTCCTTGCGAGAGCGACGTTGGAGGAGCGTTCCGGGGGTGTCCGGGCGGCTCGGGGTGGTCCGCGCGCCGCAACCGAGACGCCGGGCGCGACCCGCCAGGCTACCCGGCGCCCGACGTCCGCCGCAATCAGGCGCAGGCGTCCGCCGCAATCAGGGTCACGGCATCCCGATAACCTGGGCAAATGCACGAAGTGGCACCGGCGCGCCGGAGGACGGCCGAGGCGGCGCTCGGCGTGCTCACCGACGGCGCGCTCGAACCCGTCGTCGACATGGTGTTGGGCTGCGTCGACGGCCGGTACCGGGCCGCCGCCGCGACGGGCGCGGTCGAGTTCCGGCGCGGCGAGGACGGTGGCTTCCAGGTGGTGGGCGTCGAGGCCGTCGACCCGCTGGCCCGCCGCGACACCGACCACTTCGTCGGCCTCGAGGAGGAACGGCGCCACGCGACGCCGCACCGGCACGACAACTCCTACCCGTTCGCGTTCGAGCAGATCGCCCAGCTGTTCGACCACCCGGCCGCGCCGGATCTGTGCGTCCTCCACAGCGCGGCTCACAACTGGGAGGACCAGGGCGGTCACCGCGGCGAGCACGGGTCGCTCGGCATCGTGCAGACCCGCGCCCCGCTCGTGGTCGCGGGCTGCGGTGTCCGGCCGGACGGGATCGTGCCGCGCGCCGCCCGCCTCGTCGACGTCGCGCCCACGATCGCCGAGCTCCTCGGCTGCGCGCCCCTGACCGACGACGCGCCCGAGTTCCTTGCCGGCCAGGACGGGCGCGTGCTCGACGGCGTCGTCGACCCCGCCGGGCGCCGGCCCCGGCACGTCGTCGGGTTCCTGTTCGACGGGACGAACGCCAACGTGCTCTACGCCATGGCCGAATCGGGGGAGGCACCCAACGTCGCCCGCCTGATCGAGATGGGCACTGCGTTCGGGCACGGAGCGTTCGCGGGGCTGCCGTCGGTCACCCTCGCCAACCACACGTCGATCCTCACCGGGCGGCTCCCGGGTCATCACGGCATCCTGCACAACGCGTGGTTCGACCGCCGGACCGGCGAGCAGGTGATCACGAACTCGTCGGCGACCTGGCCGACGGCGATGCAGTACCTCGACCCCGGCGTGCAGACGCTGCACCACGCGGTCCACCGCACGTGGCCGGACGCGTTCACCGCCTCGATCGACGAGCCGTGCGACGTGCTGGCCGATTACTCGACGTTCGACTTCTTCCGGCGGGGGCAGGTACCTCCGATCCCGGCCGAGGCGATCGGGCTACCTCACGCGACCGAGCGGTTCGTCCGCCCGTCGAAGGACTACGCGTACTGGTCGATCGTCGACCACATGGCCGTGGAGCAGGCCGTCGGCATCTGGAGCGGGCACTACCGCGACATGTCGTATCCGCCGCCCCGGTTCATGTGGGTGAACTTCGCGCTGACCGACACGGGGATGCACGAGGGCGGCCCGTATTCGGAGATCGCGGCCGCAGGCGTACGCGATTCCGACGCGCGGCTCGGCGAGATCCTCCGCGCCGTCGAACACGCCGGCGTGTTCGACGACACGGCGTTCGTGTTCGTGTCCGACCACGGGATGGAGCAGACCGACCCGGCCGTACGTGGCGACTGGGACGTCGCGCTGCGTGAGGCCGGGATCCGCTTCCGCGACGAGGGCTACGGCTTCGTCTACGTCGAACCCGGCTGATCGGTAGCGGATCCGTTCACAGGTGAAACGACTCTTACCTCTCGAGGGGCACAGGGTTCAGCCCACGCTCACGCCGACGAGCTTGCCGACGCCGAAGGTGACCGAAGCGACGAGGACGCCGATGGCGACCATGCGGATCCCGGCCTTCCATGCGTTGCGACCGGTGAATACCGAGATCGCACCCCCGACGGCGAACAGGGCCGCGATCGAGATCGACGCCGCGAGCACGAACGCCGCGGCTCCCTCCGTGAACACGTACGGCAGCACCGGCAGCGACGCACCGACGGCGAACGCGAGGAACGACGAGATCGCGGCAACCCACGGCGAACCGAGCTCGGTCGGATCGATGCCGAGCTCCTCGCGCGCGAGCGTGTCGAGCGCGACGTCGGGGCGCCGCATGATGCGATCGACCATCGCCTTTGCTTCCGATGCGTCGATGCCTTTGGCCTGGTAGATCAGCTCCAGCTCCTCGCGCTCCTCCTCCGGGAACGCGGCCAGCTCGTCCTTCTCGATCTTGAGCTCGTTCTCGTAGAGCTCGCGCTGCGACTTGATCGAGATCCACTCGCCCGATGCCATCGAGAACGCACCGGCGACGAGGCCCGCGATACCGGCCAGCAGCACGAACTTGTTGTCGGCGGTGCCGCCCGCGACCCCCATGACGAGCGAGAGATTGGAGAGCAGACCGTCGTTGACGCCGAACACGGACGCCCGCAACGCGCCGCCTGCACCGGCCCGGTGCCGGCGTTCGCCCGCGGCGATCCGACCGCCCTGGGTCTCGCCTCCCGACATGGCCGCCACGATGCGACCGTGGGTCTGCTCCTGCTTGGCCATGGCGGTGGGAGCGTCGTCCATCTCCTCGTAGACGCTGGCCCCGGCGGTCTCGAACCGCATCACCATCGGGAGGACGGCGTCGGTACCGAACCGACGGGCGAGGAACCTGATCGCACGCACCCGGAACGGGACATGCGGCTTTCCGAGCTTCACCCCGGAGGCTTCGAGCTCTTCGGCCCAGTGCCGCGCGTGGGCTTCCTCCGCCTCGGCGAGCGAGATGAAGACGGACTTGCGCTTGTCGTGGGCGCTGTCGGCCAGCGCCCGGTACAGCGCGGCGCCCGCCAGCTCGTTCTCCCAGAGGTTGCGGTACTGCTCCAACTTCGGATCGAGCGAGCCCCGTCGCGCCACGGAGGAACGGTACCCCGGCCCGTGGGCGGGCGGTCGAGTCGATGTACGACGTCGGTTCCCGGCGGGGCCCCGGCGCGACCTGGTTCAGTAGCCGACCTCGCGCAGGCAAAGGCCGTGCGGCGGAGCCAGCCGGCCCGCGGCAGCCCGGTCGCGGCGGCGCAGCATCCCCATCACGTCGCCCGGATGTCGCTTGCCGACGCCGATCTCGACGAGCGTGCCCGTGATCGCGCGCACCATCTGCCAGCAGAACGCGGTCGCGCGGATCTCGTAGCGCAACACCCCGTCGCCGAGGTCGGTCCAGTGCGAATCGAGGACCCGGCGGACGGTCGTCGACCCGGCAGGGCCCTGGCGACAGAAGGCGGCGAAGTCGTGCTCGCCGACGAACGGATCGGCCCCGAGGCGCAGCGTCGAGAGTTCGAGCGGCTCCGCGACCCACCACGCGTACCGGGCCAGGAAGGGGTCGGCCACCGGACGGTTCACGACGGTGTAGTGGTAGAGCCGCCAGGTCGCCGCGCGTCGGGCGTCGAACGACGGATCGACGACCGCCGCCGACCGCACGACGATCTCGGGCCCCAGCATCCCGTTCAACGACTGCTGGAGCCGCCACGGGTCGAGGCCCGGATCGGCCTCGAAGCTGACCACCTGGCCGTAAGCGTGCACACCGGCGTCGGTGCGGCCCGCGCAGGCGAGCTCGACCTCGTGACGCAGCACCTTCTCGATCGCCTTCGACAGCACGCCGGCCACGGTGCGGACGTCGCGCTGGCCGGCGAAACCCCTGAAATCCGTACCGTCGTAGGCGACGACCAGCTTGACCTTGGCTGGGCCGGCGTCCGAGTCGAACAACGTCACGGCGCGATGTCGTGCAAGGAGCACCTCCGACGGTTCGGCGGGCTCTGCCTGCCGAACACGCTACGCACCCTGTGAGCCGGAGCGCCTCCGCCAGGAGGCGCGACCAGCATGTCGTGCAAGGAGCACTTCCGACGGTTCGGCGGGCTCTGCCTGCCGAACACGCTACGCACCCTGTGAGCCGGAGCGCCTCCGCCAGGAGGCGCGACCAGAAGATTCAGACGAGTTCGATGCGGGCCATCGGTGCGTTGTCGCCCGGGCGCGGGCCGAGCTTGAGGATGCGCAGGTAGCCGCCGTTGCGATCCGCGTAGCGCGGCGCGATCTCGGCGAACAGCTTGTGCGTCACGGTCTTGTCGTGGATCTTCGCCACGACCTGGCGCTGCTGGTGCACCCCGCCCCTCTTCGCCTTCGTGATCAGCCGCTCCGCATAGGGCCGCAACGCCTTCGCCTTGGGCACCGTCGTGGTGATCGCGCCGCTGTCGAACAGGTGGGCGGCGAGGTTCGCCATCATCAACTTGTGGTGGGCGGGCCCGCTGCCGAAGCGCGGCCCCTTCTTCGGTGCCGGCACGGCCCTACTCCTTCACCCGCAACGCGAGACCGCGCTCGTCGAGCTTCTGGAGCACCTCTTCGAGCGATTTCGAGCCGAAGTTCGTGATCGCCAGGAGGTCGTCCTCCGACTTCTGCACGAGCTGGCCGATGGTGTCGACCCGGGCCCGCTTGAGGCAGTTGCGCGGCCGCTCCGACAGGTCGAGCTCCTCGATCGGTAGGTCGAGATCGGGCGACGCCGACGTCGTGGGCGACACCTCCCCGAGCTCGAGGCCCTTCGGCGCGGCCGAGAGGTCCGCCACCAGCGAGACGAGGTTGCGCAGCGTGTCGCCCGCCGACGCGAGGGCCTCGCGCGGCGTGATCGACCCGTCGGTCTCGACCTCGACGGTGAGCTTGTCGTAGTTCGTGGCCTGCTCGACACGGGTCGGCTCCACCTCGAACGCGACCCGGCGGACCGGCGAGAAGATCGCGTCGACCGGAATGACGCCGATCGTCGACGTCCGCTTGTTGCGCTCGGCCGAGAGATATCCGCGGCCCTGCTCGACCGTGAGGTCGAGGGCGAGGCGTCCCTTCTCGTTCACCGTGGCGATCAGCATGCCGGGGTTGAGGATCTCGACGTCCGACGTGGTCTGGATGTCGGCCGCGGTCACCTCGGCCGGACCGCGCGTGTCGAGGCGGAGTGTCACGGGCTCGTCGCTCGTGCAGCGCAGCACCAGGTCCTTGACGTTGAGGATGATGTCGGTGACGTCTTCCTTGACGCCCGGGATCACGTCGAACTCGTGGAGAGCCTCGTCGAAACGGATCTGCGTGACGGCGGCGCCGGGGATCGACGACAGCAGGGTACGACGGAGACTCGCCCCGATCGTGTGGCCGAAGCCCGGCTCGAGGGGCGCGATCGAGAACGACTGCGTGGTGCCGTGCTCCTCGCCGGCCTCGATCTCGGGACGCTGGATGATCAGCATGCTGTGCTCACTTCTCTCTGGCGACGGTGTCCGAACGGGCCGGGTACCCCTGCGGGGCTACTTCGAGTAGAGCTCGACGATCAGCTGCT
The DNA here is from genome assembly GCA_046331155.1 of Acidimicrobiia bacterium. GTDB lineage: Bacteria > Actinomycetota > Acidimicrobiia > IMCC26256 > CAWATG01 > JAXLRK01. Next base: position 734,849 of record JAXLRK010000001.1, on the reverse strand, counting down.
CGCGCACGGGCACGTCGATCTGCTCGCGAAGCGGTAGGTCGCGAACCGTGGCCTTCAGGTCGGCGACCTCGAGCCACTGGGGCACGCCCCGGTCGAGCGTGTCGAGGTTGTGGCGAACGACGATGAACGACTTCGCCTTCGGGCCGATCTCCACGACGTCGCCCTTGCGCAGCGTGTACGACGGGATCGTCACCCGCTTGCCGTTCACGAGCACGTGCCCGTGGCGGACGAACTGGCGGGCCTGGTTCCGGCTCGACGCGAAGTTGGCGCGGAACACGACGTTGTCGAGCCGCAGCTCGAGCATGCGCAGCAGGTTCTCGCCGGTGATGCCCTTCTGTCGGGCCGCTTCCGCGTACAGGTTGCGGAACTGCTTCTCGAGCAGCCCGTAGATGCGGCGCGCCTTCTGCTTCTCGCGCAGCTGGAGCAGGTACTCGCTCTCACGGATGCGGCCGCGACCGTGCTGACCCGGCGGGTACGGCCGCCGCTCGATCGGGCACTTCATCGTGTCACACTTCGCGCCCTTCAAGAACAGCTTCATCCGCTCGCGCCGGCACAGCCGGCACATCGCGCCCGTGTTCCTGGCCATCGATCAGACCCTCCGCCGCTTCGGGGGGCGGCAACCGTTGTGGGGGATCGGCGTGACGTCCTTGATGCCCACGACCTCGATCCCCGTGTTCTGGATGGAACGGATCGCCGTCTCGCGCCCCGAGCCGGGACCCTTCACGACGACGTCGACACGGCGCACGCCGTGCTCCATGGCTCGGCGCGCCGCGGTCTCGGCGGCGAGCTGCGCGGCGAAGGGCGTGGACTTGCGCGAGCCCTTGAAGCCCACGTTGCCCGACGACGCCCACGAGATCGTGTTCCCCTGCTGGTCGGCAATGGTCACGATCGTGTTGTTGAACGAAGACTTGATGTGCGCGATTCCGTACGCAATGTTCTTGCGTTCACGCCGTTTCGGGCGTCGGCCACCAGCCGCTGGTTTCGCCATACCGCTTTGACTCACTCTCTCGGCGTCGGGATACCCGCCGCTGCCCTTCGGGACGTTCGTTCGTCGGCGAGCTCCTCCGCTCGTCTCCGCTCGCTCCGTCGCCGCATCCGATATTGGTTCTTGCTGGTCTGTTACTTCCTGGCGCGCTTCTTGCCCGCGACGGTCTTCTTCGGGCCCTTGCGGGTGCGTGCGTTGGTGCGGGTGCGCTGACCCCGCACCGGCAGGCCGCGGCGGTGACGCAGACCCTGATAGGTGCCGATCTCCATCTTCCGCTTGATGTGGCTCGAGATCTCGCGGCGCAGGTCGCCCTCGACCTTGACGTTCTGGTCGATCCAGGTCCGCAACCTGGCGACCTCCTCGTCGGTCAGGTCGCGTACCCGCGTGTCGGGTGAGATGCCCACGCCGTCGCACACCTGCTGCGACGTGGACCGACCGATACCGAAGATGTAGGTGAGCGAGATCTCCAACCGCTTCTCGCGGGGAATGTCGACTCCGGCGATACGCGCCACGGGGCCTCCTCCTCAACCCTGACGCTGTTTGTGGCGCGGGTTCTGACAGATGACGCGCACGGACCCGTGGCGACGGATCACCTTGCACTTCTCGCAGATCTTCTTCACCGAAGGTCGGACCTTCATCGCGGCGACTCACTTGGGACCGGGGCTCGTGGCCCGCAGGGGAACTCGACGGTTGTAGAGGTGGGAGTTGCGACTACTTGTAGCGGTAGGTGATGCGACCCCGGCTGAGGTCGTACGGCGTCAGCTCCACCTGGACCCGGTCACCGGGGAGGATCCGGATGTAGTGCATCCGCATCTTTCCGGAGATGTGGGCGAGGACCTTGTGTCCGTTCTCGAGCTCCACCCGGAACATGGCGTTCGGGAGCGGCTCGACGACGGTTCCCTCGACCAGGATCGTGTCGTCCTTGGGCTTGGCCAGAAGAATGCACCACCTGTGAAACGGGGCGCGCCAGAGGCGCGCCGAAGACCTCGGGGCCGACCGAGCAGGCTACACGGACGGGCGTGCCCGGGACAATCCGCGCCCCCGGCGCAAGGACGGCAACTCGTCACGGGCGCGTCAGCACCTCCGGACCGTGGTCGGTGACCGCGACCGTGTGCTCGAAATGTGCGGATCGGGCACGGTCGCGGGTGACGACCGTCCACCCGTCGTCGAGCGTCTCGGTTGCCGCCGTTCCGGCGTTGACCATGGGTTCGATGGCGAGCACATGACCCGTCCTGAGCTTGAGTCCGCGCCCGGCCGGGCCGTAGTTGGGCACGCTGGGCTCTTCGTGCATCGAGGTTCCGATGCCGTGGCCCACGTACTCGCGCACGACCGAGAACCCGGCCCCCTCGGCCACCTGCTGCACCGCCGCGCCGATGTCGCCGAGCCGGTGACCCTCGACCACCTGGTCGATCGCGGCTTCGAGCGAGCGTCGGGTGACGTCGATCAACCGGCGGGCCGCGGCGTCGACGTCGCCGACCGCGACCGTGAGGGCGGCGTCGGCGTGCCACCCGTCGACGACCGCCCCGCAATCGAGGGACACGATGTCGCCCTCGGCCAGCACAACCGTCTCGCTCGGGATCCCGTGGACCACCACGTCGTTGGGCGACGTGCAGATCACGGCCGGGAACCCGTGGTAGCCGAGGAAGTTGGACCGCGCACCGCGCCGTTCGAGCACGTCACGGGCAATCCGGTCGATCGCCGCGGTCGTCGTGCCCGGGGCGACGGCCCGTGCGCATTGCTCGTGCATCTCGGCCACGATCCGCCCGGCCCGGCGCATGATGGCGATCTGTCCCCGGGTCTTGCGCGTGATCACGCCAGGTCGAGCCCGTCGACCGCCGCGACGAGCCGCTCGAAGACGGCGTCGCCGTCGCCCGTGCCGTCGACCGTGACGAGGAGCCCCTCTTCACGGTACAGCTCGCGGATCGGCACCGTTTCCGTCTCGTAGATCTCCAGGCGGCGCATCACGGCCGCCTCGGTGTCGTCCTCGCGCTGTACGACGGCACCTCCGCAGTTGTCGCACTGCCAGGGGTCCGTGGGTGGGAGGTTGACGTGGTAGGTGGCTCCGCACTGCTCGCAGACGCGCCGGCCGGCCAGACGGTCGAGTACGACCCCCATCGGTACGTCGAGCTCGACGGTCGCGTCGAGTGGGCTGCCGGCGAGCACCCGGGTGAGCTCCTTGGCCTGCGGCGCGGTGCGCGGGAAGCCGTCGAGCACGAATCCGCGCTCGACCAGCCCGCCGTTGTCGGAGAACCGTTCCTCGACGACACCGACCACGATGTCGTCGGGGACGAGCTCGCCGTCGTCCATGAAGCGCTTCGCCTCGAGGCCGAACGCGGTGCCGGAACGGGCCGCGGCGCGGAACAACTCGCCCGTCGACAGGTGCGTGAGCCCGTAGTGCTCGGCCAGGCGCACCGCCTGGGTCCCCTTGCCGGCGCCCTGCTTGCCCAGGAGGACCAGCCGCGGCCCCCGCTCAGCCATCGACGTTCCCTCGCCGCGTGTGAACCGTCCTCGAAGTCATGGCGATCAGGCGAGGAAGCCCTCGTAGTTGCGCATCATCAGCTGGCTGTCGATCTGCTTCATCGTCTCGAGCGCCACGCCGACGGTGATGAGGATCGCGGTTCCGCCGAATGGGAACTGGGCGATGTCGAAGATCCTGAACGCGAGCAGCGGGGCGAGGGCGATCGCGGCGAGGAAGAGGGATCCCGGCAGCGTGATGCGGTTCAGCGTCTTCGCCAGGTACTTCTCGGTGGGCGGACCGGGCCGGATGCCGGGGATGAACCCGCCCTGCTTCCTGATGATGTCGGCCTGCTGCTGCGGGTTGAACGCGATCGCCGTGTAGAAGTAGGCGAAGAAGATGATGAGGACGGTGAAGGCCACCATGTAGAAGACCGTGGTGTGGCCCTGACCGAGCAGGTTCTTGTTCGTGAAGTCCTGGAGGCCCTGCCAGTTCGTCGCCGTGGCGATGAGCGCGGGGAACGACAGGATCGACGTGGCGAAGATCACCGGGATCACGCCGGACTGGTTGACCTTGAGCGGGATGTAGGTGCTCTGGCCGCCGTACATCCGGCGGCCGACCACCCGTTTGGCGAACTGGACCGGTATTCGCCGCTGGCCGGACTCCACGTAGACGATGCCGGCGATCATCAGCACGCCGATGCCGAGGATGGTGAAGAACTGGAACTTCCCCACCTGCGAGTAGATCAGGCTGCCCTCCGAGGGCAGCCGTGAGATGACCGAGGCGAAGATCAGGATCGACATGCCGTTGCCGATCCCCCGCTGGCTGACGAGCTCGCCCAACCACATGACCACGGCGGTGCCCGCGGTCCAGGTCAGGATGATGAGCATGGCCCGGGGTGCGTCGAAATGCGGGATGAGCTTCTCGCCCTGGAGCTTGTTCGTGCCGAGCAGCGTCTGGCTGCCGTTCTTCAGCGCGAACACGAACCCGGTCGACTGCACGAGGGCCAGGCCGACGGTGACGTAGCGGGTCCACTGGGTGATCTTCTTCTGACCGACCTGACCCTCGTTCTGCCACTCCTCGAGCTTCGGGATGACGACCCCGAGCAGCTGCATGATGATCGAAGCGGTGATGTAGGGCATGATCCCGAGGAAGAACACCGCGACCTGGGTGATCGCGCCACCCGAGAACAGGTTCAGGAAGGCGAGCACGCCGCCCTTGCCGGCGCTGTCCTGGAGCTTCTGGATCGCGCTGAAGTCCACGTACGGGACGGGGACGTGCGCGCCGAGCCGGTAGACGAAGATGACGAAGATCGTGAAGAGGATCTTGTTCCGGAGGTCGGGCACCCGGAACATGTTCCGCAGACGCGACAGCATGGGTGGCGCGACCTCCTGAGCCCGAGGGGTTCCCGAGCTTACCGGTTCGTGAGGGCGTTGCCGCGTGCCGGTGGCCGCCGGTCGCCCCAGGGCGAGGGCAGCGTCTCCACCGTGCCGCCCGCGGCCTCGACCGCGGCCGCGGCCGCCTTGGAGAAGCCATGGGCCCTCACGGTGAGCGGCTTCGAGAGCTCGCCGCGTGCGAGCACCTTCACCAGGCCCTGCTTGGCGACCAGGCCACGCGCCCGCAGGCTCGCCGGGTCCACCACGGCTCCGGCGTCGAACGCGTCGAGGGTGTCGAGGTTGACCACCGCGTACTCGACGCGGAACGGGTTCTTGAAGCCCTTCGCCTTGGGCGTGCGCCGCGCGAGCGGCGTCTGGCCGCCCTCGAACCCGGGCTTCATCGTGTTCCGGGCTCCTTGGCCCTTCGTGCCCCGCCCGGCCGTCTTGCCACCCTTGCCGGCGATGCCCCGCCCCACGCGGCGCTTCGCGGTCCGCGAACCCGGTGCAGGCTTCAGGTCGTGGAGCTTCATACCTCTTCCACCTTCACGAGGTGCGGGACCCGGGCGATCATGCCGCGGATCTCGGGACGGTCGGGTTGTTCGACCGTGTGGTTGATCCGCTTGAGCCCGAGCGCCCGCAGCGTGCCGCGGTGCTTGGGCTTCGTGCCGATCCCCGAACGGACTTGCGTGATCCTCAAGCTCGCCATGTTCAGGCCACCTCGGTCACTTCGTGCTTGCCGGCCTGACGCTCGCGGTAGGCGCGCAGCATGCCCGGCGCCGCGACCTCCTCCGCCGACAGGCCACGCATCTTGGCGACCTCGTCGGGGCGGCGGAGCTCACGCAGGCCGTTTATCGCCGCGCGCGACACGTTGATCGCGTTCGACGACCCGAGCGACTTCGCGAGCACATCGTGCACCCCGGCCGCCTCGAGGATGTGCCGGGCCGCACCGCCGGCGATCACGCCGGTGCCGGGCGCGGCCGGCTTGATGAGCACGCGGGCCGAGTCGTGGCGGCCGATGATCTGGTGCGTGACGGTCGAGCCCGCCAGCGGCACGGCGAAGACGTTCTTGCGCGCCTCTTCCATGCCCTTCTGGATCGCGGCGGGCACCTCCTTGGCCTTGCCGTAGCCCAGGCCCACGTTGCCCGCGCCGTCGCCCACGACCACCAGGGCCGTGAACGAGAAGCGTCGCCCGCCCTTCACGACCTTGGCGACCCGGTTGATCGCGATCACGCGCTCTTCGAACTGACCCTCGGCCATCTCTGTCTCCCGATCCTCTAGAACTCGAGCCCGGCTTCGCGGGCCCCCTCGGCGACACCGGCCACCCGGCCGTGGTACTGGAACCCGCCCCGGTCGAACACGACCGTCTCCACGCCGGCCGCCTTCGCGCGCTCCCCGACCAGCTTGCCGACCGCTTTCGCCGCATCGACCGACGAGCTCGAGCCACCGACCACGGACTCGGCCGTGGACGCGGCCGCGAGCGTCGTGCCCGTGACGTCGTCGATGACCTGCGCGTAGATGTGCTTGTTCGAGCGGAACACCGCCAGACGCGGGCGAGCGGGGACACCCCGGACCTTCTTGCGCACCCGCCGGTGCCGGCGGTCGCGCGCCGCGTTCCTGTTCGTGGCCATTGCGTCCTCTACTTCGCCGACTTGCCGGCCTTGCGCAGCACGCGCTCGTCGGCATAACGGATGCCCTTGCCCTTGTAGGGCTCGGGCTTGCGGATCTTGCGGATGTTGGCGGCGACCTGGCCGACGAGCTGCTTGTCGAACCCGCGCACGGTGATCTTGGTCGGCGACGGCACCTCGAAGGTGATGCCGTCCGGCGCCTCGAACGGCACCGAATGCGAGTAGCCGACCTGGAGCTCGATCTTGTTCGGCCCCTGGGCCTGGGCCCGGTAGCCGACGCCGACGATGTCGAGCTCCTTGGTGAAGCCGTCGGAGACGCCTGTGACCATGTTCGCCACCAACGAGCGGGTGAGGCCGTGCAGGGCACGGCTGCGGCGCTCGTCGTTCGCGCGGGTCACCACCAGATCGTCGCCCTCACGGGCGATCGTGATCTCGGCGGGAGCGTCGTGCTCGAGCGTTCCCTTGGGTCCCTTCACCACCACGTGGCCGCCGTCGAGCGACACGTCGACACCCGCCGGGACCGGGATGGGCTTCTTGCCGATGCGAGACATCAGGGCTCCGTGACTACCAGACCTGGCACAGGACCTCGCCGCCGACGTTGCGCTTGCGCGCCTCGCGGTCGGTCATCAGTCCCTGGTTCGTGGACAGGATGGCGATCCCCATGCCGCCGAGGACACGGGGCACCTTGTTGGCGGGGATGTAGACACGCAGCCCTGGCTTCGAGACGCGCTTGATCCCCGAGATCGTGCGCCGGCGGTCCGGCGTGTACTTCAGCTGGATCGTGAGCCGGCGGCCGGGCCGCGTCGCGTCGTCGGCGACCGAGAAGTCCGTGATGTAGCCCTCGCTCACGAGGATCCTCGCCAGCGCCTCCTTGACCTTCGACGACGGCATCGAGACGTCGTCGTGGAACGCCGTGTTGGCGTTGCGCAGCCGGGTGAGCATGTCGGCGATGGGATCGGTCATCGTCATCGGCGCGCCCCCCTCACCACGAAGCCTTCGTCACACCGGGCACCTCGCCCGCGTGCACCATGTCGCGGAGACAGACCCGGCAGAGCCCGAATCGGCGATAGACGGCGCGCGGCCGCCCACAGCGCCGGCAGCGGGTGTACCCGCGCACCTTGAACTTCGGCTTGCGCTGCTGCTTCTCGACGAGAGCCTTCTTTGCCATTGACTACCCCTGTCAGGCCTGAGTGGAGGCGGACCGGCGGAACGGGAACCCGAGCGCACGCAAGAGCGCTCGGCCTCCGTCGTCGGTGGTGGCCGTCGTGACGATCGTGATGTCCATGCCCCGGATGGTGTCGACCTTGTCGTAGTCGATCTCCGGGAAGATCAGTTGCTCGGTCACGCCGAACGTGTAGTTGCCGCGGCCGTCGAACGAATCGGGGTTCAAGCCCCGAAAGTCGCGGATACGGGGAATCGCCAGGCTCACGAGCCGGTCGTAGAACTCCCACATCCGTGTGCCGCGCAGGGTGACCTTGGCGCCGATCGCGTTGCCCTCGCGGAGCTTGAAGCCGGCGATCGACTTCTTCGCCCGGGTGACCAACGGCTTCTGGCCGGTGATGACGGTGAGGTCGGCGATCGCGCCGTCGAGCAGCGAACTCTGCTGGGTCGCCCTGCCCACGCCGCAGTTGACGACGATCTTCTCGAGGCGCGGCACCTGCATCACGTTGCCCAGCTCCAGCTCGGACTGGAGCGCCGGCCGAACCTCGTTCTCGTAACGCGTCTTGAGACGCGGTGCTGTCGCGGCGGCCATTACACGTCACCCCCGCACTTCCGGCAGGTCCGGATCTTCTTGTCGCCGTCGAAGCGGTACCCGACGCGCGTCGGGCCGCACTTCGAGCACAACAGAGCCACGTTCGACACGTGGATCGGCATCTCCTTGTCGATGATGCCGCCCTGCATCGTCGCCCGCGTCGCCCGTTGGTGCTTCTTCACGACGTTGATCAGCTCGGGGCTCGTCACGATGACGCGGTTCCGCTCGGGGATGACCTTCGTGATCTCCCCTTCCTTGCCGACGTCCTTGCCGGCGAGCACCCGTACGTTGTCACCCTTGCGGAGCTTCATGCTCCAGCTCCGTTGCGCGCTCCCGGCCATCCGGCCGGCGCTCCACTTCGTGTCGCGTGCTTCATTGCGGCCTCCTCGGCGCCAGCTCCGCTCCGCCGACCCGGGCATCCGCCCTCGGCTCCGCTTCGTGTCGCATCACAAGACCTCCGGGGCGAGGGAGACGATGCGCATGAACCGGCGGTCGCGCAGCTCGCGGCCGACCGGGCCGAAGATGCGGGTCCCGCGGGGCGTCAGGTCGTCCTTGATGAGGACCGCGGCGTTCTCGTCGAAGCGGATGTAGCTGCCGTCGGGCCGGCGCTTCTCCTTCTTCGTACGCACGACGACGCACTTCACGACGTCGCCCTTCTTGACCGCGGCACCGGGCTGCGCGTCCTTCACGGTCGCGACGAAGACGTCGCCGATGCTCGCGTAGCGCCGCCGGCTCCCGCCGAGGACCTTGATGCACAGGACCTCACGAGCGCCGGAGTTGTCGGCCACCCTGAGCCTGCTCTCCTGCTGGATCATCGGACTACGTCTCTCCTACCGGGCCCGCTCGAGGATCTCGAGGATCCGCCAGCGCTTCTGGCGCGACAGCGGGCGTGTCTCCTGGATGCGAACCCGGTCGCCCTCGCGGGCGTCGTTCGTCTCGTCGTGCGCATGGAACTTGCGGGTACGTTGCAGCGTCTTGCGGTACCGGCGGTGCTGCACCCGGTCCACCACCGCCACCACCGCGGTCTTGTCCTGCTTCGTGGACACGACGATCCCCTCGCGGACCTTCCGGGGGTTGGCACGCCCGGAGGTCGTGGTCTCGTCGGTCTCGACGGGCTCGGTCATCGTCACTCCTCGGCGGCGGCTTCGGCTGCCGCGATCTCGCGCTCGCGCAGGATCGTCTCGATCCGTGCGACCTCCCGACGCAGCTGCGGGAGCCGCGCGTAGTTGTCGAGCTGGCCTGTCGCGTTCTGGAACCGCAACGTGAACAGCTCCTCCTTCGTCTCGGCGAGCTTGCGGTGCAGCTCGGTGTCGTTCACCGAGTGCAGCTCTTTCGCAGGGGCCGCCATCACGCTTCCTCCTCGATTGTCGCCCTCGCTGCGAGGCCGGGATACCCGTCCTCGCGGTCGCTCGGGACTCCGTGCTCGCTCAACTTCGCTCGCTCGCCGCGCGTCACGCTTCCTCCTGACGTAACACGAAGCGGGTCTTGATCGGGAGCTTGTGCATGGCGAGTCGCATCGCTTCCCGAGCCGTGGGTTCCGCGACTCCGGACAGCTCGAACATCACGCGGCCCGGCTTGACCACGGCCACCCAGTGCTCGGGATTGCCCTTGCCCGAGCCCATGCGCGTCTCGGCCGGCTTCTGGGTGACGGGCTTGTCGGGGAAGATGTTGATCCACACCTTCCCGCCGCGCTTGATGTAACGGGTCATCGCGATACGGGCCGCCTCGATCTGACGGTTGGTGATCCAACCGGGCTCGAGCGCCTGGATGCCGTAGTCGCCGAACGTCACGCGGGAGCCACCCTTGGCGGCTCCCGCCATACGTCCCCGCTGCACCTTGCGGTGCCGGACCTTCCTCGGCATGAGCATGGGGGCCTCAATCCTCCGCGTGGAACTTGGGCGCCTCGTGGTGCTGGCGCGTGCGGCGCTCGATCTCCTCTTCCTCGGCGAGGAGTCGCTCGAGCTCGGGATCGGCTTCCTTGACGACCGGGGCGGTTTCCGCCGGCAGCTCGTCGCTCGCCGCGACGGCTTCGACCGACACGGGCTCGGCGGCCGGGCGGCGGCGGCCTCCACCGGCGCTGACGATGCGGCGGGTGGGCCCGCCCGAGGTCTCGCCGACGGCCATCGCGGCCTCGCGCGAGATCTTCTCCTCCGCGACGGTCTTGTACGGGAGGATGTCGCCCTTGTAGATCCAGACCTTCACGCCGATCCGGCCGAAGGTGGTGCGGGCCTCGGATTGGCCGTAGTCGATGTCGGCGCGGAGGGTGTGCAACGGCACGCGACCCTCGCGGTACCACTCCTTGCGCGACATCTCGGCGCCACCGAGGCGACCGCCGCACTGGACTCGAATGCCCTGGGCGCCCGCCTTCATCGCGGTCTGCACCGCGCGCTTCATGGCCCGGCGGAACGAGACGCGCCCCGCGAGCTGGTCGGCAACGCCCTGGGCGATCAGCGCGGCGTCGAGCTCGGGCTGCTTGATCTCCTGGATGTTGAAGTGGATCTTCGGGTTGCCCGTGATCTTGAGCAGCCCGGCGCGCAAACGGTCGGCCTCCGCTCCCCGACGGCCGATCACGATGCCCGGCCGTGCCGTGTACACGTCGACCCGGAGCTTGTCGCGGGTGCGCTCGATCTCGATCCGGCTCACCATGGCGTGCGGGAGCTGCGTGCGCAGGTAGTTGCGGATCTTCCAGTCCTCGACGAGCGAGTCGGTGTACTCCTGCTTCGACGCGAACCACCGCGACTTCCAATCGGTGGTCACGCCGAGGCGGAACCCGTACGGGTTGACCTTCTGCCCCATTACTGCTCCTCGCCGGATTCTTCGGTGTCCACGTCGGCCTCGCCCACCGCGGTCTCTCCGACCAGCTCGGTGGACTCGCTCGCCTCGGTCGCGTCCGCGGTCGCCTCCATCGGGACCGTCGCCTCGGCGCCCACCTCGTGTTCGTGTTCGTGTTCGTGTTCGTGTTCGTGGTCGTGGTCGTGCTCCTCGACCTTCACGCGGCGGCGCCGGCGGATCGGGGTCCGCGTCCGACGACCGGAGACCTCGGCCATCGCGTCGCGCTCGGACCGGCGCTGGAGCTCCTCGTCGCTGTAACGCGTGACCACGACGGTGACGTGACACGTGCGCTTGCGGATGCGGGTGCCGCGGCCGCGGGCGCGGGGGCGCCAGCGCTTCTGCGTCGGGCCCTCGTCGGCATAGGCGCGGGAGATGAAGAGCTCGTCGGATGCGACGTTGTCGTTGTGCTCGGCGTTCGCGATCACCGAGTCGACGAGCTTCAGCACGTCGGTCGCGGCTTCGCGCTCACAGAACTGGAGGACGCGGCGCGCGGACTCGACGTCGAGGCCGCGGATGAGCCCCAGAACCTGGCGTACCTTGTACGGCGAGGTCGGGAGGTAACGAACGGTGGCACGGGTCTCGGACATCGTCACCGCCGCGACGACTTCTCTTGGCCGGCGTGGTACTTGAAGGTGCGGGTGGGGGCGAACTCGCCGAGCTTGTGGCCGACCATGGCCTCTGAGATGAACACCGGCACGTGCTTGCGACCGTCGTGCACCGCGATGGTGTGGCCGACGAAGTCGGGCGTGATCGTGGACCGGCGCGACCAGGTCTTGATGACCTTCCTGTCGCCGGCCTCGTTCATACGCTCCACCTTGACGCGCAGGTGGTCGTCGACGAACGGCCCCTTCTTCAAGCTACGTGGCATGACTGACTCCTCAATTCCAGCTCCGCTCCGGCGTCCCGGCCTCCGGCCACGCCTCCGCTTCGTGTCATCTCCTGGATCCGCGGCCGCGGCGGCGGCGGACGATCATCGAGTCGGATGCCTTGCCCTTCTTGCGGGTTCGGCCCTCGGGCTTGCCCCATGGCGACACCGGGTGCCGCCCCCCGGAGCTCTTGCCCTCGCCACCACCGAGCGGATGGTCCACCGGGTTCATGGCAACGCCACGCACGTGCGGGCGCTTGCCCTTCCATCGGTTGCGGCCCGCCTTGCCGACCTTGATGAGACCGGCTTCGGCGTTGCCGACCGAACCGACCGTCGCACGGCAGTCGATCGGCACGCGCCGCATCTCCGACGACGGGAGACGCAGCGTCGCGAACTGGCCTTCCTTGGCGACGAGTTGGATCGCCGCGCCGGCACCCCGGCCCATCTTGCCGCCCGCGCCGGGCTTCAGCTCCACGTTGTGTACGACCGTACCGACCGGGATGTAACGCAGCGGCAGCGCGTTACCCGGACGGATCTCGGCCCCGTGGCCGTTCTGGAGCATGTCGCCGACCGCGACGCCGGCGGGAGCGAGGATGTAGCGCTTCTCGCCGTCGAGATAGTGCAGGAGCGCGATGCGTGCGTTGCGGTTCGGGTCGTACTCGATGGCTGCGACCTTGGCCGGCACGCCGTCCTTCTCGCGCCGGAAGTCCACCACGCGGTACTTCTGCTTGTGCCCGCCGCCCCGGTGGCGCGCCGTCATGCGTCCGTGGACGTTGCGCCCGCCGGTACGCGACTTGGGCTTGGTGAGCGCCTTCTCGGGCGTGCTCTTGGTGATCTCCGCGAAGTCGGAGACGGTCTGGAACCGGCGCCCGGCGCTGGTGGGCTTGCGTTTGCGAACCGGCATCTCGGTCAGCCCCCGAAGATCTCGATACGGTCGCCTTCTTTCAGCGACACGATGGCGCGCTTCTGGTCGGGACGCTTGCCCCAACCCCCGGTGCGGCGGTTCCGCTTGCGCTTGCCGGCCCGATTCATGGTGTTCACGTTCGTGACCGTGACGCCGAAGATCGTCTCGACCGCGTCCTTGATCTCGATCTTGTTGGCGCCTCTCGCGACGACGAACGTGTAGACGTTCTCGTCGAACGCGGCATAGGACTTCTCCGACACCACCGGTGCCACGATCACGTCCCGAGGATCGCGGCCTCTCATTCCGCACCTCCGTCGGTGCCGGCCACCGCGGTTCGGCTGAGCCGGGCCGTCGTCGCGTCGAGTGTCGCCTTCGAGAAGAGCAACCAGTCGTTCAGGATGACGTCGTGGGCATTGAGCTCGCGTGGGAGCACCAGCTGCACGCGCTCGCCGAGGTTGCGGAACGACTTCCACGCCGCTTCCTCGCTGTGGTCCAACACGAGGAGCACGCGCGGCGCGCGCTCGCCGGACGGGCGGAGTCCCAGCGCCTCGAGGATCCGGATCGCGTCCTTGGTCCTGGGCGAGTCGATCCCCCATGAATCGACGACCATGATCCTGTTCTCGGCGGCACGATCGGAAAGGGCCGAGCGCAGGGCGAGGCGGATCATCTTCTTGGGTGTGCGCTGCGAGTAGTCGCGCGGCTTGGGGCCGTGCGCGATGCCACCACCACGCCACTGCGGCGCGCGGATCGAACCCTGACGGGCCCGGCCCGTGCCCTTCTGCCGCCACGGCTTCGCGCCACCCCCCGCAACCTCGGCCCGGGTCTTCGTACTGTGCGTCCCGGCCCGCGCCGCGGCGAGCTGAGCGGTCACGACCTGGTGCAACACCGCGGTGTTGGGCTGGATCCCGAACAGATCCTCGGGCAGCTCCGCCGTCCCGGCAGCCGCGCCGCTCGCGGTCTTCATCTCTACACTGCTCACTTCGCACCCACCTTCGCGGCGTTGCGCAGGAAGACGACGCTGCCGTTCGACCCCGGCACCGCACCCTTCACGAGGATGAGCCCGCGCTCGACGTCGCCTTCGACGACCTCGAGGTTCAGCGTCGTGACCCTCTCGTTGCCGTACTGGCCCGCCATGCGAATGCCCTTGAACACACGCGCCGGCGTGGCACAGGCCCCGATCGACCCGGGCGCCCGGTGCTTCTTGTGGTTCCCGTGGGACGCGCCCTGGCCCTTGAAGTTGTGGCGCTTCATGCCACCCGAGAAGCCCTTGCCCTTCGAGATGCCGGTGACGTCGACTCGCTCTCCGGCCTCGAACACGTCGGCCTTGATGACCTGGCCGACCTCGAACGCGGCGACGTCGTCGACGCGCAGCTCGGCAAGGTGCTTGGCGGGGTCGGCGTTCGCCGCCTTGAAGTGGCCGAGCTCGGGCTTGTTGAGCTTGCGTGGCTTGGTCTCCGCGAACGAGAGCTGCACCGCGGAGTAGCCGTCGCGTTCCGGCGTCTTGAGCTGGACGACGCGGCAGGGCCCGGCCTGGATGACGGTGACCGGAACCATCCGGCCCTGGTCGTTCCAGACCTGGGTCATGCCGAGCTTGCGCCCCAGGATCCCCTTGCTGGCCATTTGCGGCGTGTCCTTGTGTCGTGGAGGTGGTGGTCCCACGCGAACGCTCCGCCGGCTGGGCCGGGCGGAGCGTCGATCGGTTGTGCTGCGCAGTTCCGCGCGGGCGCGGCTTGCGCAGACGTCGGTTGGCGGAGGGCGAACGAACTGCTGCCCCGTGCGCAGGCCCGGGACACGAACGGGAGAGGATAACGCGTCGGCGAGGGTGCAGTCGAGGCCAGGCCGGCTGTCCGGCCAATCGGCCACCGCGTGAGCGGTCAAGAGGCCACCGCGTGAGCGGTCAGCGGACCGTGTACAACGCGGCCATCCCGGCGGTGAGGTGATCGTTCACGTGGCAGTGGAACAGCCACGTCCCCTTGTCGTCGGGTCGCATGTCCGCCACGACCATCGTCGCCGGGAAGACCGAGATCACGTCGGTGCGCATACCCATCGACAGGACCGTGTTGCCATGCCAGTGGGGCGTGTGGACGTCGCGTTCGGAACCCATCCCCATGACGTACCAGCGGACCCGTTCCCCCTTCTTCATCGTGAGGCCGGGGAGGTTCCCGAAGATGTAGCCGTTGATCGCGTGTTTCAGGTTCGACTCCACGAAGCCGGGGTCCTCCGCCGAGACGGGAGCGGTCGTCGCGCGCTGGCGGTTGGTGTCCGCCCACCGGCTGACGTTCTCGTCGAACACCGTGAACACCGCCATGAACTGGCGGTCGACGTCCCTCGGCGACCCGTCCGGGCGTGCCTTGCCTCGCCCGGTGATGACGATCGGACCCATGAGCCCGGCGTTGGTGTCGGCGACCTCGTCGACGTGGGAGTGGTACATCCACATGACCGAGCTCCCGTCGCCCGGGCCGGGCCCCGACCGGTCGAGCACCCGCCAGAGGTACGTGAACTTCCGGCCCGGAAGCACCGCGGCGCCACCCTTCACGTCCGCGTTCACTCCGTCGTTGTACGAGACACCCTCGCTCTCCTTGTCGTACCAGACACCGTGGGCATGCAGGCTCACCGGGTACGGCGTGTTGTTCTTCAGCGTCACCGAGATGGTGTCGCCGACCTCGGCCTGGATGACCGGACCGAGGATCCCCAGGTGCTCCCAGCGCCTCGGCCGAGGCTTCTCGCGCGTGAACGTCCCGTCGGTGTACTCGTGGAACACGGACTTCAGGTACCGGGTGCCGATCCGATCGGGCGCACTGCCGGTCCACGGCTTCTCGGCCTCGCCGAACGGCTGCCCCGTGATGAGGTTCCTCCCGGACGGCGCGTAGTCCCACTCGACCCGGTCGGCCGCGAGGAAGTACACCCGCTCGTGTCCGCGCCGGACCGTCGCCCCCGCAGCGAGCGGCACCACCGCGGCCGCCACGATCGACGCGGCGACGAGAGCACACGCTCGCGGGAACACCGTCGCTCGCCGTGTCATGGTGGTCGAGTCTCGCCGGTCGACGAAACTCGATCCACTCGGGACACCCGTGGGTCCGTTGCCTCCCCGGCTCAGGCGAGCACTCCCGCCACCGCCTCCACGACGTTCGAGGCCAGCGACTTCATCCGCTCGGGCGGATAGGAGAGATCCGTGCACACCAGCGCGAACCCGTAACGGGCCTCGAGGTCGACACCGGCGATGCAGCGGCTCTCCCAGCCGAGCTGGCCCCACACCCTGGTTCGTTCCCCGGCGGCACCGATCAGGTGCGGGTCCAGCGACAGCAGACCCAGGCGCTGGAACACTCCTCCCGCGCCGAGTCCGGACGGTTCCCCGAGCAGGCCGAGCACCGCCCGCCCCGGGAGCAGGCCGGACGCCGTCGAGGCTGCGGCGCCGGAACGGATCACGCGGGCATAGAACTCGGCCAGACCGGCTGCCGATGCGAAGCCCCCGTAGCCGAGATGCCACCTTCGGTTCTCGCTCGGCACCGCGTCGTGCAGGAGCGGGAGCACGCACTCCGCGCCGGGTTCGAGGTACGGCGCGAGCCGCCCGTAGGGGATGGGGTTGGCGTCGTGGTCGCCGACGTAGACGTCGAGTCCGCCGGCCGACAGGCGTTCGGCGAGCACGTCGAGGTGGGGCCTCCCGGTGATCGTCTCGATGAGGGCGGCGACGACCCACCACATCGAGAACTCGCTGAACTCGAAGTCGGCGGGCCGAGAGCCGGTGATTCGCCGCGGTTGCTCGGCGATGACGAGCTCCGCCAGGTCGTCGAGCTCGGTGAGGCGGGCCAGCATCAGGTTGACGGAGGTCAGCGCCAGTGCGCCGCCGAGGAGCTCGACGACCGTGAGGCCGTCGGCCGCCTCCCACCGCGACAGCTCCGGGAGGAGCTCGACGAGCCGGGCGTCGAGTGGCAGCCCGTGCTCGGCCATGACGCAGAGGAGCACCATGGAGGCAGCCGGCTTCACTGCACACCAGACGTTGACCACCGAATCGGCCGGCACGACCTCCGTTCCCATTGGGCCGGCCCGTAGCTCGATCGGCGATCCCGTGTCGCCCCGGACCGAGAGCTCGAGGCATCCATGCTCGGGAGCCCCGTCGCTCAACCGCCCCGCAAGGACCGCGAGCAGGTGGTCGCGGCGGGTCACGCCGGGATTCCGGCGTCGATCACGGACTGGACGGCGGCGACGCTCGCGCGTGCGGCGGGCACGAGCGGCTCGACGAACCGCCGCCACCCGTCGTTGGTGACGAGGTACGTGAGGTAGCTCAGCTGACCGAACGACCCGAAGAGCTTCTCCTCACGAACGAGACTGCGCACCGGCCGGTCGCCGGAGAACAGGCCGGCGAGGTCCGCGTAGGTTCCCCGGAGCAGGGCGAACTGGCGCCCGAGCTCGCGAGGGTCGCTGACCCAGCACGTCCCCTCGGCGAGCAATGCGCCTCCGAGCGTGACCGCGCCCAGCTCCAGCTGCACCTGCAGCACCAATCGAGGTTGCGGTTCGCCCGACCACCGGACGTCGTGGACGACCGCTCCCTCGAACGCGAACGGGATCGTGCCGAAGCCGACGGCTCCGTCGATCCTGGCGTCGCCGCCCGACCCGAACGACGCGCTCGTGAGCAACGCCATCAGTTCCGGGGGCACCCCGCCGGTTTCCACGCCTGGCGACCTCCGGCATCGTGCGACTGGACTCGCGATCGGCGGCCCGGGTCGGGGAGCCCGACGGCTCCCCGACCCACACCCGCGAGACCATCTGGTCCATCTAGTACGGAGACGTCCCGCAGTTGCCGTTGTAGGGGCCGACCTTGAGCACGGGCCCCCACTTCTGGGAGTACGGCGGCGTCGCGGACACGCACGCCCACACGTTGTTGACGTAGGCCGCCGGGAGGTTGACCTGCAGACTCGAGTAAGGGACCGCGCCGAAATAGCTCTTGCACGTTGCGGGGTTCTTGGTGCCGTCGCCCCAGCAGATTCGGACCCACGTCCCGTTGCACCCGCTGCCGACGTTGCCGTAAGCGTGTCCCCCGTTAGCGTCCGTCCACGTCGACAGAACTCCCCGGTAGGTGCACTGGTAGTAGCCGTCCGTGACGGTGGTGTACCCCGAGTAGTAGTTCGTCGCGGCGGCGGCGGGAGATGCCGCGAGTGCCAACGTGGCCGCCGCGATGCCGCCACCCCCGACGAGCTTGGTCGCCTTGCCCATCAATCCCACCTCTTTCGAGTCAACGGGGCCGTCCTACGCACGTCGAAGCTCGACGTCCAGGACACGACCCGAACCGGTCGATCAGCCCGCATAAGTTAACAGACACACCTCAACCGGGCAAGGCCCTTCGACCTTTGTGTCGACCGCCGAGCGTGGCGCGCCGCGCCGGGGCCCCCGAGCGGCGAACAGAACGACGATCGGCCGAGGGCTCAGACCTGGCCGAGCTTGATCTCGATGTCGACGCCGGCCGGCAGGTCGAGTCGCTGGAGGCTCTCGACCGTCTTGCCGGTGGGCTCCACGATGTCGATCAGGCGCTTGTGGATGCGCATCTCGAAGTGCTCGCGCGAGTCCTTGTCGACGTGCGGCGAGCGGATGACGCAGTACCGGTGGATCTCCGTCGGCAGCGGCACGGGACCGCGGACCTTCGCCTGCGTACGCACCACCGTCTCGACGATCTTCTTCGTCGACTGGTCGATGATCTCGTGGTCGTAGGCCTTGAGCCGGATCCGGATCTTCTGGCCTTTGGTATCGGCCATTACTTGAGGATCTTCGTCACGCGGCCGGCGCCGACGGTCCGGCCACCTTCGCGGATGGCGAAGCGCAGACCCTCTTCCATGGCGATCGGGGCGATGAGCTCCACCGTCATCTCGGTGTTGTCGCCCGGCATCACCATCTCGGTGCCCTCCGGCAGCTCGATCTTGCCGGTCACGTCCGTCGTCCGGAAGTAGAACTGCGGACGGTAGTTGGCGAAGAACGGCGAGTGCCGGCCGCCTTCGTCCTTGGTGAGGACGTAGACCTGCGCCTCGAAGTTCGTGTGCGGCGTGATCGAGCCGGGCTTCGCCAGCACCTGGCCGCGCTCGACCTCCTCCTTCTTCGTGCCCCGGAGCAACGCGCCGATGTTGTCGCCCGCCTGCCCTTCGTCGAGGAGCTTGCGGAACATCTCGACGCCCGTGCAGGTCGTCTTGGTCGTCGGACGGATGCCGACGATCTCGACCTCGTCGCCCGTGTGGACCACGCCCTGCTCGACCTTGCCGGTCACGACGGTGCCGCGGCCGGTGATCGAGAAGACGTCCTCGATCGGCATGAGGAACGGCTTGTCGAGCTCGCGCACCGGTTCGGGCACGTAGGAGTCGACGGCGTTCATGAGCTCCAGCACCTGCTCGGACGCGGCCGGGTCGCCCTCGAGCGCCTTCAGCGCACTGACCCGGACGATGGGCGTGTCGTCACCGGGGAACTCGTACTCGTTCAACAGCTCGCGCACCTCGAGCTCCACCAGCTCGAGCAGCTCCTCGTCTTCGACCTGGTCGCACTTGTTGAGCGCGACGACGATGCTCGGCACGCCGACCTGGCGGGCGAGTAGCACGTGCTCACGGGTCTGGGGCATCGGGCCGTCGGTCGCCGCCACGACGAGGATCGCGCCGTCGACCTGCGCGGCACCCGTGATCATGTTCTTGATGTAGTCGGCGTGACCCGGCATGTCGACGTGCGCGTAGTGACGGTTGTCCGTCTCGTACTCGACGTGCGCGATGTTGATCGTGATGCCACGCGCCTTTTCTTCGGGTGCCTTGTCGATCTGATCGAACGCGGTGGCGGTCACGTTCGGGTTCTTCTCCGCCAGCACCCGGGTGATCGCCGCGGTGAGCGTGGTCTTGCCATGGTCGATGTGACCCATGGTGCCGATGTTGAGGTGCGGCTTGGTCCGCTCGAATTTCGCCTTGCCCATCTGACCGTTTGCTCCTCGCTCGGTGGTGATCGAACCGGGTGACTCGGTTGCCTGTCGTGCTCAGTCTGTTACTCGCCGCGCACGCGCGCGGTGATCTCCTGGGCGATCGAATCGGGGACTTGCTGATAGGAGTCGAACTGCATGGTGTACGTCGCGCGCCCTTGGGTACGTGACCGCAGGTCACCAACGTAGCCGAACATCTCGGCCAGGGGCACAGTCGCGCGGATCGTCTGGGCGTTCCCACGCTGCTCCATGCCCTCGACCTGCCCCCGGCGGGAGTTCAGGTCCCCGATCACGTCGCCCATGAAGTCCTCGGGCGTGACCACCTCGACCCGCATGATCGGTTCGAGGAGGGCGAGGCCCGCCTTGCGGGCGGCGTCCTTGAGCGCCATGGAGCCGGCGATCCGGAACGCCATCTCCGAGGAGTCGACGTCGTGGGAGGAACCGAAGGTGAGCTTGGCCCGCAGGTCGACCAGCGGGTACCCGGCGAGCACCCCGCCCTCCATGGCCTCGATGATCCCGGCGTCGACCGACGGGATGTACTCGCGGGGGATCACCCCGCCCTTGATCTCGTCGACGAACTCGTAGCCGCCGCCGGGGCCGGTCGGTTCGAGGCCGATCACGACATGGGCGTACTGACCCCGGCCGCCGGTCTGGCGGACGTACCGGCACTCGACCTTGTCGACCGGCTTGGTGATGGTCTCGCGGTAGGCGACCTGGGGCTTGCCGACGTTCGCGTCGACATTGAACTCCCGCTTCATCCGGTCGACGAGCACCTCGAGGTGCAGCTCACCCATTCCGGCGATGATCGTCTGGCCGGTCTCCTCGTCGGTGTGGACCTGGAACGTCGGGTCCTCGTCGGAGAGGGACCCGAGCGCCTTGCCGAGCTTGTCCTGGTCGGCTTTGGTCTTGGGCTCGATGGCGACGGAGATGACCGGTTCGGGGAACTCCATCCGCTCGAGCACGATCGGCTTCGCCCGGTCGCAGAGCGTGTCGCCCGTCGTGGTCTGCTTGAAGCCCAGCCCGGCGACGATGTCGCCGGCGAACGCCACCTCGATGTCCTCGCGCTGGTTGGCATGCATCCGGAGGATGCGGCCGATGCGCTCCTTGCGGTCCTTGGTCGAGTTGTAGATCTCGGCGCCCTTGTCGAGCTGGCCGGAGTAGACCCGGAAGTAGGTGAGCTTCCCGAACGGGTCGGCGACGATCTTGAAGGCGAGCGCGGAGAACGGCTCGTCCTCCGACGCCTCGCGGATGAGCTCCTGCTCGCCGCTCGCGTCCGTGCCCCTCGTGGCCGGGATGTCCACGGGCGAGGGGAGGAAGTCGACGACGGCGTCGAGCATCGGCTGCACACCCTTGTTCTTGAACGCCGAGCCGCACAGCACGGGCACGAATTCGCCGGCGATCGTGCCCTTGCGGATGGCGAGCTTGATCTCCTCGGGTGTGAGCTCCTCGTCGCCGAGGTACTTCTCCATCACGGTGTCGTCGGCCGCCGCGACCGCGTCGAGCAGCTCGGCCCGGTAAGACGCCGCCTCGTCGGCGAAGTCGGCCGGGATGTCGCCGACCTCGAAGTTCTGGCCCTCCGATGGATCGTCGATCGGCCAGGTCACCGCCTTCATGGTCACGAGGTCGACCACGCCGCGGAACCCGCTCTCGGCGCCGATCGGGAGCTGGATGACCGCGACGCTGGCGTCGAGCCGGTCTTTCATCATGTCGACGCAGCGGTAGAAGTCGGCGCCGATGCGGTCCATCTTGTTGACGAAGCACATGCGCGGCACGTGGTACTTGTTGGCCTGGCGCCACACGGTCTCGGTCTGGGGCTCCACGCCCGCGACCGCGTCGAACACGGCAACGGCACCGTCGAGGACGCGCAGCGACCGCTCCACCTCGACGGTGAAGTCGACGTGGCCGGGGGTGTCGATGATGTTGATCTGGCAGTCGTGCCACTGGCAGGTCGTGGCCGCGGACGTGATCGTGATCCCGCGCTCCTGCTCCTGGGCCATGTGGTCCATGACCGCGGCGCCCTCGTGTACCTCGCCGATCTTGTAGGTGCGGCCCGTGTAGTAGAGGATCCGCTCCGTCGTCGTGGTCTTGCCCGCGTCGATGTGGGCCATGATCCCGATGTTGCGGGTCCTGGCCAGCGGGAACCGCCGCGTCGTCACACCCTTGTCGTCTGCCATCTTCGTTCTCTTCTACTTCTCTCTCTTCTTCCACATCCTCGCCACCGAACTGTGGCTCTGTCGGAGCGCGATACCACTTTGCCGTGAGCCGCCGCCCGGCGGGCCGATGCCGGACCCCCTTGCGCACAGACGGCGAGCGGGGCGACGCCGGTTTGGTGCCGAACCCTTCGGCGCACCACGGCGAGCGCAGCGACGCCGGTTCGCTGCCGGGCGGTTGGCCTGCCCCGAGGAGACCCGGCCCGGCGGGCCCCGCCTCCGGAGGGGGCGGGCAGGGGCTCCGCGGACCCGGCGGGCCTGTCCGGCAGCGAATGGGCGTCGCGCAGCCGGGGCTGACCGAGCCAGGGCCACGCAGCCGCAGCGCCACGAACGAGCTCTACATCGCGCCCCTCAGAACCGGTAGTGCGCGAAGGCCCGGTTGGACTCGGCCATCTTCTGGAGGTCGTCGCGCCGCTTGTTCGCGGCACCGATCCCGTTGCTCGCGTCGAGCAGCTCGGCGGCGAGGCGTGCGGCCATCGTCTTCTCCCGACGCTGACGCGAATACCCGACGATCCAGCGGATCGCGAGCGTCGTGGCACGGCGCGGCCGCACCTCGACCGGAACCTGGTAGGTCGCGCCACCGACGCGGCGGCTCTTGACCTCGAGCGGCGGCCGCACGTTCTCCACGGCCCGCTTGAGCGTGGGGATCGGGTCGCTGCCCGTCTTGCGCTCGATGTCCGCGAGCGCGTCGTACACGATCTTCTCCGCGATCGACCGCTTGCCGTCGAGCAGGACCTTGTTGACGAGCTGGGTCACGAGAACCGACCGGTGGATCGGGTCGGGCATGAGGTCGCGGCGAGGTGCGGGTCCCTTGCGCGGCATGATCAGCCCTTCTTCGCGCCGTAGCGGCTGCGCGCCTGCTTGCGGTTGGCGACACCGCTCGCGTCGAGCGCGCCGCGCACGATCTTGTAGCGGACTCCGGGGAGATCCTTCACCCGGCCACCGCGCACGAGCACGATCGAGTGCTCCTGGAGGTTGTGGCCGACACCCGGGATGTAGGCCGTGACCTCGACACCCGTGCTCAGCCGGACCCGCGCCACCTTGCGCAGGGCCGAGTTCGGCTTCTTCGGAGTGGTGGTGAACACGCGCGTGCACACGCCCCGCCGTTGCGGCGACGACTTGAGCGCGGGGGTCTTCGACTTCTCCGGCTTGGTCTCCCGGCCCTTTCGGACCAGTTGAGCGATCGTGGGCACGCTGCTCCTCGGATGTTTCGTTGCACGGCGCTGTTTCGTTGCACGGCCGGTGAGACCGACCGACGGGAAGCGGCTCTCGCGTTGCGCCGCGGCGCACGCGCCACGCCCCTCCCGCGAGGGAGGGGCCAGGAGCCGAGGGAAGAGGATACGGTCCTCGCCGGGCCCGGGGCAAGCAGGGTCGTTGCCACCGCCCACACCGCCCGCGGCAGGCGCCGCGCTACCAATCCCGGCGAATCAGGCGAACACCGCCTTCTCGTACATGGCTACGACGCAGGCGCCGCCGAGGCCGAGGTTGTGCTGGAGCGCGAGCTCGGCCCCGCCGACCTGCCGTGCTTCGGCCATGTCACGGAGCTGCCAGTTGAGCTCCGCGCACTGGGCGAGGCCCGTCGCGCCCAGTGGGTGGCCCTTCGAGATGAGTCCGCCCGAGGGGTTCACGACCCATTGCCCCCCGTAGGTGACGGCGTCCGAGTCGATGAGGTCGGCGGCCTTGCCTTCACCACACAGCCCGAGCGCCTCGTAGGTGATCATCTCGTTGGCCGAGAAGCAGTCGTGGAGCTCGATCACGTCGACGTCCTCGGGTCCGTGGCCCGACTGCTCGTACACCGAGCGGGCCGCGGCGCGGCTCATCTCGAAGCCCACGAAGTTCATGTCGCTGTCCGATTCGAAGGACGAGCGGAAGTCCGTCGTCATCTCCATGCCCAGGATCTCGACGGCCCGGTCCTCGAGCCCGTGGGCGCGCACGAAGTCCTCGCTCGCGAGCACCGCGGCCGCCGAGCCGTCCGAGGTGGGGCAGCACTGGAGCTTGGTCAGGGGCTCGTGGACCACGGGCGACGCCATGATCTCGTCGAGCGTGTAGATGTCGCGGAATTGCGAGTTCGGGTTGTTCGCGGAGTGCCGGTGGTTCTTCTCGGCGATCCGGCCGAACGATTCGGCCTTGACCCCGTACCGCTCCATGTACTCCCGGCCGGCATTGCCGAACATCTGCGGTGCCGGCGGCGCGGAGGTGAAGCCGCGCTTCTCGTTCATCTTCTCGAACGTCCACTGCATCGGGATGGCCCGGTCCATGTACTTGATGCCCAGGGACCCCTTCTCCATCTTCTCGAAACCGAGGGCGAACGTGCACTCCGCGAGGCCCCCCTCGACGAACTTCTTCGCCAGGTACAGCGCGCTCGATCCTGTCGCGCAGTTGTTGTTCACGTTGACGACCGGGACGCCGGTCACGCCGATCTCGTAGAGGGCGCGCTGGCCCGCGGTGCTGTCGCCGTAGCAGTAGCCCACCGCGACCTGCTCGACGAGGTCGTAGCCGATGCCGGCGTCGGCCAGGGCCGCCTGCCCGGCCTCCTTGGCCATGTCGGGGTAGTCCCATTCGCGGCCGCCCGGCTTCTCGAACTTGGTCATGCCGACGCCGACGACGAACACCTTGCGGCCCATGAGCGCTCCTTGGTCCGGCTACCGGGGCCTCTCGCCTCCGGCGCGTCAGCGCAGGTTAGAAGGGTTGTCCGGGTGGGAGCGAACCGCGCCCGGCCGGCACGGTTCCCGGTCGCGCGCCCAGACCCCGGGGACGCCGGCGAACGTGCCCGTCGCGAAGCTGCCGTCGGGGGCCCCGAGGTCGCCGAGCGCGCTCGGCACACCGGTGAGCCACCCTTGGAGCGCGTCGCACCCGAGGGCCGCCAGCGCCCGAGCTTGCACGCCGTGCTCCACGCCTTCGGCCACCGTGATCATGCCGAGCGCGTGCGCGAGCTCGATCATCGCCCGCACGATCGCGTGATCGCCCTGGTCAACACCCAGGTGTCGGATGAAGCTGCGGTCGAGCTTCAGCACGTCCATGGGGAGCTGCCGGAGCTGAGCGAACGACGAGTACCCGTTGCCGAAGTCGTCGACCGCCACCCGTACTCCGATTCGGCACAAGGCCTCGAGTGACGCCACCGCGGTCTCAGGGTCGGTCGTCAGGACGCTCTCGGTCACCTCGAGGCGGAGCAGCGACGGGGCGAGCCCCGACCCGACGAGCGCGTCCATCACCTCGCCGGCGAATGACGCCCGGGCAAGCTGCTTGCCGGATATGTTCACCCAGACGCTCGCCGAACAGCTTCGACTCCACGTCGCCGCGGCAGCACACGCGCTGTGCAACACCCACCGACCGATGGCCAGGATCGCACCGCTCTCCTCGGCCAGCTCGATGAACTCGGCGGCCGCCAACGTGCCGCGCTCGGGATGATGCCAGCGCAACAGCGCCTCGAACCCGAGGAGCGAACCGTCTGCGATCTGCACGATCGGCTGGTACACGAGCTCGAACTCGTCACGGGCCAGCGCCTCGCCGAAGCCGTTGACCATGGCGAGGCGGTCGCTGGCACGCCGCCCGAGTGACTGTTCGAAGACGCTCGCGGTCCCCGGTGTGCGGTGCTTCGCGTCGTACATCGCGACGTCCGCGTCCCGGATGAGCGACGCCGGCGTCCAGTCGTCGGTGATCGTGCGGGCGATCCCGATGCTCGCCGTCATGTCGAATGCATGGTCGCCGATGCGTACAGGCTCCACGAAGGCCTGCTGCAGACGCGCTGCGATCCGGTGCACGTCCTCTTCACTCCGGGCATCGTCGACCATCACGACGAACTCGTCGCCGCCGAAGCGCACGACCACGTCGCGCTCACGGCTCGCGGACCGGAGCCGTTCCGCGACCTCCACCAGGAGCTCGTCGCCGACGACATGGCCCAGACTGTCGTTGATCAGCTTGAACCGATCGAGGTCGAGGAAGAACAACGTCGGTCCGGAGTCGCCGGGCACGGCGTGCTTGCGGGCCAGCTCGAGGCGGGTCATCAGCTCGGAGCGGTTCGCTAGCCCGGTCAGCGCATCCTCGGAGGCGCGACGCGACAGCTCGGACGTCGCCCTGCGCACCAGGAGCAGCGCACGCCGTTCCGAACGGGTGAGCAGCGACACGACGAGCAGCACGAAGGCCGTGAGCACGAGTCCGGCAACGAGGAACGACTGTCCCAGGTCGCTCTCGGGGTAGACGGTGACCCGCGCTTCGTCGATGCGGACGATCCACGTCCGGCCGAACTCGTGGAGCACATCGCGACGGTGCTGACCCTTCGTGCTCGCCGCGAGTGGGCCCTTGCCGAGTCTGTGCTTCGCGTCGTCGGTTGTGTCGTACGCGGCGACGGCGTACCGGCTGCCGTTCACGCCGGTGCTCGCGGGAACGAAGCTCTGCATGTCGAGCACGATGCCGGCATACCCCACGAGACTGGTGCGCCGCTCGGCAACCGTCGCCGGGGCCGTCGCGGTCGAGTACACCGGCCGCACGATGAAGACCACGATCGGCTTGCGACGCTTCTCTGGACCTTCGCGCAACGGAAGCGGGAATCGTTCCGAAGCGTGTGCCGTGCCGGTGTCCATCGCTCGATCGAGCGCGCGCGCCAACGGCGGGAAGACCCGTGCGTCCACGCCGCGAGCGATGTCCATGTTGACGTCGGGCCCGGCGTAGCGCACCACCGCCGCCCGGTCACGGTCGACCGACGGGTTGAGATCGAGGAGCTGAGATCGGGGGACCGTTGGATCAGCCTGGTAGATCGGGAGCTTGGAGCGCGGAACCGAGTCCGCCCACGCGATGCCGAACGTTCCGGGGAAGCGCGCTTCGAGGACCAGACTGTCCGTGAGCCGCTTGAAGTCGTCCTTGGTTCCGAACGTGCCGTCCGGCTTCAGGACGGTGTCTCTGATCGACGCGTTGATGGCCTCGTAGAGGCGCAGCGCGCCCGAGATCGACGAGACGATCGCGCCGGACTCCCGCTGGAATCGGTCGCGTCGCTGTTGCTCGACCGCGTGATGCTCCCAGGCGCTGACCGCGAACGAACCCGCCGTCCCGAGCACGAGCACGACTGCCGGCAACACCCCCAGCCAGCGATCGCGCCGCGATGCCTTCCTCAGCGAAGGGACATCAACCGGCCGCACGCTGACCTATCGGACGTTCTCGGTCGGGCATGGAGAGGAACTTGGCGGCCCGAGGCGTCCCGGACCGCCCGTTCTCTCGTCGCGAGCTACTCGCCCGACGCCTCGTCGAGTCCCTCGGCCCGGATACCCGTCCCGGCGATCGCGCCGAGCGCCTCGGCCGCGGCGTCGATCTCGAGTGCCGCGGCCCCGGCCGCCGGGGTACTGGTGTCGCGGAGCCAGTCGGCCAGATCGGCCTCTTCCGAGCTGTAGAACGGCAACGGCTCGTATTCGGGCGCCGACGTCACCACGTCGCGGTAGCGCAGCATGCCGGTCCCGGCCGGGATCAGCTTGCCGATGATGACGTTCTCCTTCAGACCGAACAGCCCGTCGCTGCGACCCTCGATGGCCGCCTCGGTGAGGACGCGGGTCGTCTCCTGGAACGAGGCCGCCGACAGCCAGGAGTCCGTGGCCAGCGACGCCTTGGTGATCCCCATCAGCTCCGGACGGCCCTCCGCCGGCTGCTTTCCCTCTTCCACCAACCGGCGGTTCGTGTCCGCGTAGAGCCGCGCGTCGACCTTCTCGCCGGGGAGGAACGGGCTGTCGCCCGGCTCCGACACCGCGACGCGGCGTAGCATCTGGCGCACCACGAGCTCGACGTGCTTGTCGTGGATCGACACGCCCTGCTCGCGGTACACCTTCTGCACCTCGTCGACGAGGTACTGCTGGGTCTCCCGGATCCCCTTGATCTCCAGGATCTTCTTGGGGTCGAGGGGTGTCTTCTCGTCGCCGACGATACGGCTCCCGGCCGCCACCTCCTGGCCCTCCTGCACGACGACGTGGGCGCGCCGCGACACCACGTGCTCCTCCTCGGTGCCGTCGTCGGCGACGATCGTGACGAGGCGCTCGCCCTTCTCGTTCTCGCCGATCCTCACGACGCCCGAGGACTCCGCGAGCGTCGCGGCCCCCTTCGGCGTGCGGGCCTCGAACAGCTCGACGACACGCGGCAGGCCGTGCGTGATGTCCTCGCCGGCGACACCGCCCGTGTGGAAGGTCCGCATCGTCAGCTGCGTGCCGGGCTCGCCGATCGACTGGGCGGCGATGATCCCCACCGCTTCGCCGAGGTCCACCAACTTCCCGGTGGCGAGCATCCGCCCGTAGCAGGAGCCGCAGATGCCGACGAGAGACTCGCAGGTGAGCACGGACCGGACCCGTACGCGTCCGACGCCCGGATCCGCCGCGAGCAGCGCCAGCTTCTCGTCGTCGATCTCGGTGTTGCGGGCGAGAGCCGACCCGTCGGCCAGCGTCACGTCCTCCGCCAGCAACCGGCCGAGGAGCTTCGTCTCGAGGACACGCAGCGAGTCCGGATCGTCCCCGATGCCTTCGACCCAGATGCCGCGCGGCGTCCCGCAGTCCTCCTCGCGGACGATGAGCTCCTGCGACACGTCGACGAGACGCCGTGTGAGGTACCCGGAGTCCGCGGTGCGCAACGCGGTGTCGGCCAAGCCCTTGCGGGCACCGTGCGTCGAGATGAAGTACTCGAGCACGGAAAGGCCCTCACGGAAGTTGCTCTTGATCGGCCGCGGGATGATCTCGCCGCGCGGGTTGGCCACCAGGCCGCGCATGCCGGCGATCTGTCGAACCTGCATGATGTTCCCGCGGGCACCCGAGCCGACCATCATGTCGATCGGGTTGAACCGCTCGCTCGAGAGCTCGACCTCCATGGCCCGGCGAACCTCGTCGGTCGCTTCGGTCCAGATCTCGATCTCCTTCTGGCGGCGCTCGTCGTCGGTGATGACGCCCCGGTCGTACTGCTGCTCGACCTTGTCGGCCTCGCTCTCGTGCTTCTCGAGGATGGTCGCCTTCGCGTCGGGCGTCTTCACGTCCGAGATCGAGATGGTCAGCCCCGACCGGGTCGAGAAGTCGAAGCCGAGATCCTTGAGCTTGTCGAGGCTCGCCGCGACGTCGGCGCGTGGGTAGAGCTCGACGAGCTCGCTCACGATCTCGGTGACGTCGCGCTTCTTGACGACACGGTCCTTGAAGGGGAAGTCGTCGGGGAACGCCTCGTTGAACAGCAGCCGTCCGAGCGTCGTCTCCACGAGCGCGGCACCGTCGCCGTTCGATCCGCTGCGGCGCAGCACCACCGCTCCGGGCGCGGCGTCGGAACGTACGGGGAACTGGTCCTCGGGGAACCGACCGGCCGGCATCCGTACCTTGATCTTCGCGTGGAGCGAGATGCCGTCGCCGTCGGCCGCGAAGCGCTGGTCGTAGGCCAGGATCGCCTCGTCGAGGGACGCGAACACGCGACCTTCGCCCGGCGCGCCGTCCTGGACCTCGGTCATGTAGTAGGCACCGATGACCATGTCCTGCGTCGGCACCGTGATCGGACGGCCGTGCGCCGGCGACAGGATGTTGTGCGCCGAGAGCATCAGGATCCGCGCTTCGGCCTGGGCCTCCGCCGAGAGCGGCAGGTGCACGGCCATCTGGTCGCCGTCGAAGTCGGCGTTGAAAGCCGCGCAGACGAGCGGGTGGATCTGGATGGCCTTGCCCTCGACGAGCACCGGCTCGAAGGCCTGGATCCCGAGGCGGTGCAGGGTCGGGGCGCGGTTCAGGAACACCGGGTGCTCCTTGATGACCTCTTCGAGGACGTCCCACACCTGCGGGCGCGCCCGTTCGACCATGCGCTTGGCCGACTTGATGTTCTGCGCGTACTCGAGGTCCACGAGCCGCTTCATCACGAACGGCTTGAACAGCTCGAGAGCCATCTGCTTGGGCAGACCGCACTGCTGGAGCTTGAGCTGCGGCCCGACGACGATCACCGAACGGCCCGAGTAGTCGACGCGCTTGCCGAGCAGGTTCTGGCGGAACCGGCCCTGCTTGCCCTTGAGCATGTCGGAGAGGCTCTTGAGCGCCCGGTTGCCGGGGCCGGTGACCGGCCGGCCGCGGCGACCGTTGTCGAACAACGCGTCGACGGCCTCCTGCAGCATCCGCTTCTCGTTGTTGATGATGATCTCGGGTGCGCCGAGGTCGAGGAGCCGCTTCAACCGGTTGTTGCGGTTGATGACCCGGCGGTAGAGGTCGTTGAGGTCCGACGTGGCGAACCGGCCGCCGTCGAGCTGCACCATCGGGCGCAGGTCCGGCGGGATCACCGGCACCGCGTCGAGCACCATCCCCATCGGCGAGTTGATCGCGCGGCCGTCCTCGTTCTTGCGGTTGAACGCCGAGACGACCTTGAGCCGCTTGATGGCCTTCGCCTTGCGCTGGCCCTTCGCGGTGGCGATCGTCTCCTTGAGCGTCAACTCCTCGAGCTCGAGGTCGAGGCGCGAGATCAGGTCCTTGACGGCTTCCGCGCCCATCCCACCGGCGAAGTACTCCTGGTACCGGTCGGTGAGCTCGCGCCAGGTTCGCTCGTCGTCGACGAGCTGCTTGGGCGCCAGCGCCCGGAACGTGTCCCAGACCACCTTGAGCTGCTCGATCTCGAGGTTGGCGCGCTCGCGCAGCTCCTCGATCTCCTTCTCGGCGACCTTGCGGGTCTTGTCGAGCTCGGCCTTCTTGGCGTCGCGGCCCTCGGCTTCGGCGAGCTCGGCCTCGAGGGCCTGGAAGCGCGCCTCGATGCGCAGGTCGCGCTCACGCTCGACCTCGTCGATCTCGGCGCGCACGTCGCCTTCGAGCTTCGGCAGGTCCTTGTGGCGCTTGTCCTCGTCGACCCAGGTGATCAGATGCGCGGCGAAGTAGATGACCTTCTCGAGACTCTTCGGCGCGATGTCGAGCAGGTAGCCGAGCCGGCTCGGTACCCCCTTGAAGTACCAGATGTGCGTGACGGGTGCCGCGAGCTCGATGTGGCCCATCCGCTCGCGCCGCACCTTCGAACGGGTGACCTCCACACCGCATCGCTCGCAGATGATCCCCTTGAAACGGACGCGCTTGTACTTCCCGCAGTAGCACTCCCAGTCCTTGGTGGGACCGAAGATCTTCTCGCAGAACAAGCCGTCCTTCTCCGGCTTGAGCGTGCGGTAGTTGATCGTCTCCGGCTTCTTGACCTCGCCGTTGGACCACGTGCGGATCTGGTCCGCCGTGGCGAGGGAGATGGAGAGCTGGTCTGAGTCGTTGACGTCGAGCAAGGGATCCCCTCTGTCTCTACTGCCTCGTTCGCTGCGGGCGGGGATACCCCGCCCGCGGGCGCTCATTCGGACGCCAAGACGGAGCGCCGCCAGCCCCGCCCGCCGCTTTCATGCTCATCAACGTTGTGCCGTCTCGCGACGACGCTCGTCTTCTTCGTCGGTTCCACGCTCGGGACGCGACAGGTCGATGCCCAGGGACTCCGTCGTGCGGAAGGCATCCTCGTCGAGCTCGCGGATCTCCACCTCTTCGCCTGCCGCGTTGATGACGCGGACATTGAGGCACAGCGCCTGCATCTCCTTGATCAGCACCTTGAAGCTCTCGGGGATGCCGGGCTCGGGGATGTTCTCACCCTTGACGATCGCTTCGTAGACCTTCACGCGACCGAGCACGTCGTCGGACTTGATGGTGAGGATCTCCTGCAACGCGTAGGACGCACCGTACGCTTCGAGGGCCCACACCTCCATCTCCCCGAACCGCTGGCCGCCGAACTGCGCCTTCCCACCCAGCGGCTGCTGCGTGATCATCGAGTACGGGCCCGTCGATCGGGCGTGGATCTTGTCGTCGACGAGGTGGCTCAGCTTCAGGATGTACACCGACCCGACGGTCACCGGGTTGTCGTACGGCTCGCCGGTACGCCCGTCGTAGAGGACGGTCTTGCCGTCGACGTTGACGAGCCGTGTCCCGTTCGCGCCGTCGGGGTGCATGGCCTCGAAGAGTTGACGGATGGTTCCCTGTGGGCCGGCCTCCTCGACCTCGTCCCAGTGGGCGCCGTCGAACACCGGCGTGTTCACCCAGACCGCGGGCTCGGTGACCGTGCGCGTCTTGCGGTGGTGCTCGGGCTGCGTGGCCTGGCCCTGCCATCCGTGGCGCGCCACGTACCCCAGGTGCGCCTCGAGCACCTGGCCCACGTTCATCCGGCTCGGGACGCCCAGCGGGTTCAGGACGATGTCGACCGGCGTGCCGTCGGCGAGGTGCGGCATGTCCTCGACCGGGAGGATCTTGGAGATGACCCCTTTGTTGCCGTGTCGGCCGGCGAGCTTGTCGCCCTCGCTGATCTTGCGCTTCTGCGCGACGTACACCCGGACCAGCTGGTTCACGCCCGGTGGCAACTCCTCGCCATCCTCGCGCGAACGCACGCGCACCTCGATGACCTTGCCGTTCTCGCCGTGCGGCACCTTCAGGGACGTGTCCCGGACCTCACGCGCCTTCTCGCCGAAGATTGCTCGCAGCAGGCGCTCCTCGGGTGTGAGCTCGGTCTCGCCCTTGGGCGTGACCTTGCCGACGAGGATGTCGCCGGGGCCGACCTCGGCGCCGATGCGGATGATGCCGCGTTCGTCGAGGTCCTTCAGGATGTCCTCGCTCAGGTTCGGGATGTCGCGGGTGATCTCCTCCGCGCCGAGCTTGGTGTCGCGGGCGTCGATCTCGTGCTCCTCGATGTGGATCGACGTGAGCACGTCGTCGCGCACGAGCCGCTCGGAGATGACGATCGCGTCCTCGTAGTTGTGGCCCTTCCACGGCATGAACGCCACGAGGAGGTTCTTGCCCAGCGCGAGGTCGCCGTGATGGGTGGAGGGACCGTCGGCGAGGACGTCGTTCTTCCTCACCGCGTCGCCCACGTTGACCAACGGCTTCTGGTTGATGCAGGTGCCCTGGTTCGATCGCCGGAACTTCGAGAGGCGGTAGGTCTTGCGCCCGTCCTTCTTGTAGTCGACGACGATCATGTCGCCGGCCACCTCGAGCACCGTGCCGTCGTCGCTCGCGACGATCAAGTCGCCGGCGTCGCGGGCCGCGACGGACTCGACGCCGGTGCCGATGAACGGCGCCGTCGCCTTGATCAGCGGCACCGCCTGGCGCTGCATGTTGGCGCCCATCAGCGCCCGGTTGGCGTCGTCGTGCTCGAGGAAGGGGATCAGCGCGGTGGCGACCGAGATGACCTGCTTCGGCGACACGTCCATGTACTGGATCTCGTCCGGCGTCACGCTCGCGATCTCGCCTCGCCCCGATCGGGCCAGGAGCCGCTTGTCGAGGAACCGGCCGTCGGCGTCGATGTGCGCGTTCGCCTGGGCGATCACGTAGCGATCCTCGTCGTCGGCCGCGAGGTACTCGATCTCCTCGGTCGCGACGCCGCCCACCACCTTGCGGTACGGGGTCTCGATGAACCCGAAGCGGTTGATGCGCGCGTAGGTCGACAGATAGCCGATGAGGCCGATGTTCGGGCCTTCGGGCGTCTCGATCGGGCACATCCGGCCGTAGTGGCTCGGGTGCACGTCTCGAACCTCGAAGCCCGCTCGCTCACGCGAGAGACCGCCGGGACCGAGGGCGGACAGGCGCCGCTTGTGCGTGAGGCCGGCCAGCGGGTTCGTCTGGTCCATGAACTGCGACAGCTGCGAGGAGCCGAAGAACTCCTTGATCGCGGCGACGACCGGCCGGATGTTGATGAGCGTCTGGGGCGTGATCGCCTCGACGTCCTGGGTGGTCATGCGCTCCCGGACGACCCGCTCCATGCGCGACAGGCCGACCCGCACCTGGTTCTGGATGAGCTCGCCGACCGAGCGCACGCGGCGGTTGCCGAAGTGGTCGATGTCGTCGGGCCAGTAGTCGGGCTCGTTCGCGTGCAGCTTCACGAGGTACGAGACGGTCGCGAGGATGTCGGCCTTCGAGAGCGTGAACGCGCCGTCCACCGGCGGCTCGATGCCGAGCTTGGCGAGCGGGAGCAACGGGTACTCGTCGCGGAGCTTCTTCGACACCTTGTGACGCCCGACCTTGGCCATGTCGTAGCGCTTCGGGTTGAAGAAGAGGTTCTCGATGAGGCTCCGGGCCGAGTCCGGTGTCGGCGGCTCGCCCGGACGGAGCTTGCGGTAGATGTCGATGAACGCCGCTTCCGCGTTCTCCGTGTGATCCTTCTCGAGCGTGTTGGCGATCGACTCGTACGGCCGGCCCTGGGGATCCGTGATGATGTGGAGCAGCTCCTCGTCGGACTCGCCGAAGCCGAGCGCCTTGAGCAACACGGTGACGGGTTGCTTGCGCTTGCGGTCGATGCGTACGTAGACGACGTCCTTCTTGTCGATCTCGAACTCGAGCCAGGCACCCCGCCCGGGGATCATCTTGGCGTCGAAGACGTCCTTGTCGGGCGCGGTCTTGTCGATGCCGCGCCCGAAGTACACGCCCGGCGAGCGCACGAGCTGCGACACCACGATCCGTTCGGTGCCGTTGATGATGAACGTCCCTCGGTCCGTCATCATCGGGAAGTCGCCCATGAACACCGACTGCTCCTTGATCTCGCCGGTGACGGCGTTCAGGAAGCGTGCGGTGACGAACAGCGGACGGTGGTACGTGAGGTCTCCGTTGCGGCACTCCTCCTCGGAGTGCTTCGGCGGGTCGAAGATCGGCTCCGCCAGCTCGAGCTTGAGCTGGCCGGTGAAGTCCTCGATCGGCGAGACGTCGCGCAGGACCTCGGCGAAGCCCTCGTCGAGGAACCAGTCGAAGGAGTCTCGCTGGACGGCGATGAGATTGGGGAGGTCGAGGACCTCGCGGAGCTGGCTGAAGGAAAAACGTTCGCGGGACGCGAAACGAGCCAACGTCACTCCTTAGGGAGAAGGGTCACGGGCGTACGAGCGCGCGAGGGCAGGGCCGAACTGGAGAACAAGGGCACGGGCGGGCAGACACGGCTTGCCGGAGCATAGCTCGTAGCCAGCCCGGCTGCAAAGCACCGCGTTCGTCAAGGCGTCGAGAGGACACCGAGCCGCTCGGGCATCGACCGGGGCCGACGCCGGAACGCCCGCGGAGGATACGACGGACCCTCCGCGGGGTCAAGGTTTGCCGGGCGGACCCGACTCCCCTCGACGTCCCGACGGAACGCGACTACTTGAGCTCGACCGTGGCGCCCGCGCCTTCGAGTTGGGCTTTCGCCTTCTCGGCGTCCTCCTTGGAGACCTTCTCGAGCACGGCCTTCGGGGCGCTGTCGACGAGGTCCTTGGCCTCCTTGAGCCCGAGGCTCGTGAGCGCCCGGACCTCCTTGATGACCTGGATCTTCTTGTCGCCGGCCGCGGCGAGGACGACGTCGAACTCGTCCTTCTCCTCCTCGGCCGCCGCTTCGGCGCCTCCGCCACCGGCGGCGGGCGCGGCCACGCCGGCCACGGCCACCGGAGCGGCCGCGGTCACGCCGAACTCCTCCTCGAACGCCTTGAGGAACTCGTTGAGCTCGAGGACCGTCATGTTCTTGAAGACGTCCAAGAGCTCCTGGGTGCTCATCGCCATGGTGATGTCTCTCCTGTCATGTTGCGAACCGATCGAACCGGTTGCACCGCGAGGCGCGGTGCGGAACGCAGCGCGATGCGCCGCTCGACTACTCGATGCCACTCTCCGTCGACTCGGACGCGTCCGCGGACGCGCCCGCGCCACCCTCCGCGGCAGCGGTTTCCGGCATTTCCTCGCCGGCCGCCACCCGCTGGTCGATCAACGCCTTGACGCCGTAGGCCATGTTGCGGGTGAAGGCCTGGAACAGGCCCGCGGCCTTGGTGAGCGGCGCCTGGAAGCCGCCGGCCAACCGGGCGAGCAGCACGTCGCGGGGTGCGACGTCGGCGAGCGCACCGATCTCCGCGGCCGACAGGACCCGGTCGCCGAGGAGCCCTCCCTTGACCACGAGGGCCGGGCTCGTCCGGGCGAAGTCGCGCAGCGCCTTCGCCGCGACGACCGCGTCGCCCTTCACGAAGGTGATGGCCGTCGGTCCGTCGAGAAGTCCGAGCAGGTCGGTGAGCCCGGCCTCCTCGGCGGCCCGGCGGGCCAGGGTGTTCTTGAAGACCTTGTACTCGCCCCCCGCCGGCCGCAGCGCGTTGCGCAGCTGGGCGAGCTCCGCGACCTTCAGCCCTCGGTACTCGGTGAGTACCGAGGCGTCGGCGTCGGTCAGCTTGGTACGGATCTCGGCGACGTCGTCCGCCTTCTTCTGGCGGGCGAGCGCCCCACTGCCGGCTTTCGCCACGTCGGCTCCAGTCCTTGCATCGTGCGAAACGAAGAAACGAGGCGCCTCGGACGTGAGGACACCTCGCATCAGGCGCCCGCGGGAACGGGCACCGGCTGGAGCTGCCTCGTCCGGCGGACCGACGGGCCCATTACCGGCACTCCGTCAGAGCGCGCGACCGGAGGTCTTCGGCGTTGCGGTTGTGCCGCCACAGTACCCGAGACCACCGCGCCCCACCAACCCGCCGAGAGCAGCGCGTCTCGTGACGGCTCACGCCGTCGCGGTCTCCTCCAGCAGGTCGCGGGTGCGGTTCGGATCGATGCGCACGCCGGGACCCATCGTCGAGCTGGTGCTCACACCCTTGAGGTACCGGCCCTTCGCCGCGGCCGGCTTGGCCCGGATCACCTCGTCGAGCACGGCGCCGTAGTTCTCCACCAACGCCCGGCGGTCGAAGCTCACCTTTCCTATCGGCACGTGCACGTTGCCGTAGCGGTCGGTTCGGTACTCGACCTTGCCGGCCTTGAAGTCGGCCACGGCCTTGCCGACGTCGGTCGTGACCGTGCCGGTCTTGGGATTCGGCATGAGACCCCGCGGGCCCAGCACCCGGCCGAGCTTGCCGACCTTGCCCATGAGGTCGGGCGTGGCGATCGCGACGTCGAAGTCGAGGAAGCCCTTCTCCACGCGGGCCACGAGATCGTCGGAACCGACCACGTCGGCGCCGTTCTGTTCTGCTTCACGCGCCGCGTCCCCCTGGGCGAACACGGCCACGCGGACCGCCTTGCCGGTCCCGTGCGGCAGCGAAACGGTGCCACGGATCATCTGGTCGGCCTTGCGCGGGTCGACGCCGAGACGGAACGCCACCTCGACCGTTTCGTCGAACTTGCGTTTCGACCCCGCCTTGACGAGGTCGAACGCCTCGAGGGGACTGTGCAGGCGGTCGCGGTCCACCGTGCGGGCCGCGTCGACGTACTTCTTGCCGTGCTTCATCGTCGCTCACTCCTTCGCAGAGGTGCTCCCTCATGTCCCGGGTCCGGCGGCGAGGTCCTCCGCCGGGGGGTGTGCCGGCCGCGCCGGCGGTGTCGCGAGCTACTTGATCTCGATGCCCATCGAACGTGCCGTCCCGGCCACCTGCGCCTTCGCTCCCTCGAGGTCGATCGCGTTCAGGTCGGGCATCTTCGTCTCGGCGATCTGGGTGAGTTGCGCGTCGGTGATCGAGCCGACCTTCGTGGTCCGAGGGTTCGCAGACCCCTTCTCGAGCTTCGCGGCCTGGCGCAGCAGCACCGGCGTCGGCGGCGTCTTGGTGATGAAGGTGAACGACCGGTCCTCGAAGATCGAGATCTCCGCCGGGATCACCGTGCCGCGCTGCGACTCCGTCGCCGCGTTGTACGCCTTGCAGAAGTCCATGATGTTGATGCCGTGCGGTCCGAGCGCGGTACCGACCGGCGGCGCCGGCGTCGCCTGGCCCGCCTGGATCTGGATGCGGACCACGGCCGCCAGCTTCTTCTTCGCCATATCTCCTTGTCGCTCCTCGCTCGGGCGCAGGATACCTGCGCCCATCCTTCGGACCGCTCGTCGACTCCGGCGAGCTCTCGCTCACCCTGTTCGCTTCGAGCCGCGCGCGCGAAAGCGCCCCGGTCCGTCGCACAGAACTATCCCTACAACTTCGCCACCTGGCCGAACTCGAGCTCGACGGGGGTCTCTCGCCCGAAGATGTTGACGAGCACCTTGAGCTTCGAGCGATCGACGTCGATCTCGCTGATCGCGCCGTTGAACTCGGCGAACGGACCGGCAACCACCCGCACCTGCTCGCCGACGTCGTACTCGAGCCGCGGGCGGGCCTTCTTCTCGGCGGCGGGAGCACCTGCTACCGCTCCCACGCCGAGGATCGACTCGACCTCCTTGCGCGACAGCGGCGTCGGCTTGGCGCCGCTGCCCACGAACCCGGTCACGCCCGGTGTGTTGCGCACCACGTACCACGAGTCGTCGTCGAGGTCCATGCGCACGAGCAGGTAGCCGGGGAACACCTTCTTCTGGACGGTGACCTTGCGTCCGCCCTTGAACTCGATGACGTCCTCCATCGGGATGACGACCTCGAAGATGCGCTCCTCGACGTTCATGGACCGAACGCGGCTCGCGAGGTTCTGCTTCACCTTGTTCTCGTAGCCGGCATAGGTGTGCACGACGTACCAGCCACCCGGGCG
Organism: Acidimicrobiia bacterium; assembly: GCA_046331155.1. Taxonomy (GTDB): domain Bacteria; phylum Actinomycetota; class Acidimicrobiia; order IMCC26256; family CAWATG01; genus JAXLRK01. The sequence goes on along the minus strand of JAXLRK010000001.1, from coordinate 696,519 downwards.
GTCGTACGGACTCGGCTCGGCTTCCTCCTCGGCCTCTCCCTCTTCTTCGTAGACGTCGAGCAGGTCCGCCTCGCCGAGCTCGAGCTCGACGTCGTCGCGGGTGACCTCGTCGAGCGCAACCTCGGGATCGCCGGTGAAGGCCATCCCGGACTCGGTGTCGTCGGACGTGTCGTCGGACGTGTCGTCGGGACTGGCGCCGGCGAGTACGGCCGTGAACGGGTCTTCGGGCCCGCCCGCGGGTGCAGGGAAGTCTTCTGATGTCATGGTGTCGTCAGCCGTCACTGGTAGAGGTGGAGCACGAGTTTCGACGAGGCCCAGTCGAAGCCGAAGATCAGCGTGCCCATGACCACCACGGCGATCAGCACGATGATCGTCGAGTTGACGACCTCCTGCTTGGTCGGCCACGCGACCTTGCGCAGCTCACCCCGGACCTCCGACAGGAACTGACCGGGGCTGGTGCGTTCCTTCGCTTGCTGCGCGACGGGGCGGCGTTCGGGTGGCTTCGGGCGCTGGTCCGCCCCCGATTTCGCCATCATTCGCTTCGTCTGTCGGTTACTCACGAACCACCTCGTGGTGGATGCTGTCGAGCAGGGCAGGAGGGACTCGAACCCCCAACCGCCGGTTTTGGAGACCGGAGCTCTGCCAAATTGAGCTACTGCCCTCCGGGCGCGCGAGGGCCGGGAAGGCCAGAGGATAGCCGAACCAACCCGCCGGAACGGGGCCGAGGCCGGAAGGGCGGGGGAACCACATCGGTCACCGGCCGATCGACCACCGCTGCCGGGATCGACAGCTCTAGCTCGCGATCCGATCCGCCCGGTGGCGCGAGCGGGCGAAGAGGACCACGGTCGCGGCGGCGCCGGCGGCAAGGGCGGCACCGCCGATGGCGCCGGCGTACGCGAGCCGGCGGCCCGAGAGCACCGATTGGAGCGCCCGTCGCTCCCCGGCGCTCTCGAGTGCCGCGAGCGTCTCCGCCAGCACGCCGGGTGCAGGTTCGATGTAGCGGGCGCGCAGGTGCCGGAGCCCGCGGTAGAGCCGCCGGTACTTGGCGACCTCGGTCTGGCACCGCAGACAGCCTTCGACGTGCGCCCGGGCCTCGGAGCTCAAGGCCGGAGGCGACCCGGGCTCGGCGAGCTCCGAGATCACACCGGTCAGGTCCTCACACCGCATCGACCGCACCCTCCCGTTCCTCGAGCACGGCGTCGCGAAGGGCCTTCCGCGCCCGATGGAGCCGCACCTTCGCTGCGGTCTCGGTGATCGCGAGATCCTCGGCGATCGCCTCGTGGGGGAGCCCGTACACGTCCTTCAGCACGAGGACCGTGCGCAGCGTCGTTGGCAGCGCCATCACCGCGGCGGCCAGACGGTCGGCGAGCTCGCTCGACTCGAACCCGGCGTCCGCGCCTCCGGCCGACAACCCGGCTGTCGCCTCCGTCAGCTCGTCGAGCTGGTCGTGCCGGTGCCGGCGCCGACGTTCGATGTGCGTGTACGCAACGTTCGCCGTGATCCGGTACAGCCAGGTGGAGAACCGCGCGTCCCCCCGGAAGCGGTCGATGCCCTTCCAGGCCCGGAGGTACGTCTCCTGCACCACGTCGCGCGCGTCCTCCTCGTTCGCCGTCAGGCGCATCGCGAGCGTGTACGTGTCGACGTAGGTCGATCGCACCAGCTCGTCGAAGGCTCGCCGGTCACCCGATCGTGCTCGGGTCACCAGCTCCGCCAGGTCGGCCGGGTCTCCGGGGAGCTCCGTACCCATAGGACTCCCGACGGCCGGGATTGGTTACGGCGCGGCTATCGAGTCTCGCGGTGCAGCGTGTGCTTGCGGTCGAAGCGGCAGTACTTCTTCATCTCGATGCGCTCGCGGTCGTTGATCTTGCTCTTCATCGTGATGTAGTTGCGCCGCTTGCACTCTTCGCAGGCCAGGGTCACCTTGACCCGCTTGTCGCTCGCCATGTCTGATTGCTCCGTTCGCTGCTCGGCGGGATACCCGCCTCGCGGACGCTCACTCCGCGGTGCTCCGCTGCGGGCGGCCTCCCGGCCGCCCTCGCTGCGCCGCTTGCGAGAGTTCTTCCTCTACGCGCTCGGCAGGATACCTGCCGCCGTCCTGCGGATCGCTCGTCGACTCCGGCGAGCTCTCGCTCACCTGCCTCTGATGCTCCGTTCGCTGCTCGGCGGGATACCCGCCTCGCGGTCGCTCGCTCCGGTGCTCCGCAGGCTAGCTGCCTCGCCGCCCTTGATCGAGTTGGTAGCGGGGGCGGGACTCGAACCCGCGACACCACGATTATGAGCCGTGTGCTCTGACCACCTGAGCTACCCCGCCGCGCCGGCGCGGCTGGGCCGCACCGGATGGAGCCCCGTTACGGACTTGAACCGTAGACCCCTTCCTTACCATGGAAGTGCTCTGCCGACTGAGCTAACGGGGCAGTGGGCGCACAGGATAGTGCGCCGTCGCGATCCGCCGGGGAGCGAAGCGAGCCCCGTGGCGTGGGATAGCTTGCCGGGGATGGGCACGTCCGTCCGGCTCGCCGACCACCGTGACGCCGAGGCCATCCGCGCCATCTACAACGTCGAAGTCGAGAGCTCGACGGTCACGTTCGACCTGGTGCCGCGCACCCTCGACGAGCAGCTCCGCTGGATCGACGACCACTCGGGTGGCCACCCCGCCGTCGTGGCCGTGAACGACGGCGGCACGGTCGTCGGGTTCGGGTCGCTCTCGCCCTACCGCTCACGCCCCGCGTACTCCCCGACCGTCGAGGACTCCGTCTACGTCCACCGCGGCCACCGCGGCGCCGGGGTGGGCCGGGCCCTGCTCGACGAGCTCGTCCGGCTGGCCGGCGCCCACGGCTTCCACTCGATGATCGCCCGGATCGTCGGCCACCACGAGGCGTCCATCGGCCTGCACCGGACCTGCGGCTTCGAGGAGATCGGCACGGAGAAGGAGGTCGGCCGCAAGCTCGGCCGTTGGCTCGACGTCGTGCTGATGCAGCGGATGCTCTGACTCTTCCTGGTCGCACTCGCTCGGCACCGGGAAACCCGGCGCCGGCCTCCGGCCCGCTCCGTGCTCCGCCAAGCCCGAGCGCACATCGGCTGACGTGCCCCTCGGCAACTCCTGCACGCGCAACGGCCCGCCGCGCCGGCGGGCCGCGAGAGCTGGTGGGCCGGGTTGGATTCGAACCAACGTAGCTTGCGCAGCAGAGTTACAGTCTGCTCCCTTTGGCCACTCGGGTACCGACCCCGGTCGGCTCCGGACGCCTGAGACGGCCGGGCCGGGCGCGTACAGTAGCAGCCGCTTCCCGCCCTTCCGTGTGCCGACAACCCACCCCGAGGTGCCCCATGCCCACGTTCGACGTGGTCTCCGAGCTCGACCGCCAGGAACTGCGCAACGCCGTCGACCAGGCCAGTCGCGAGATCTCGAACCGGTTCGACTTCAAGAACACCGACAGCTCGATCGAGCTCACCGACAAGGAGCTGAAGCTCGAGTCCGACACCGATCAGCGCCTCAAGGCCCTCACGCAGGTGCTCGAGGAGAAGCTGGTGAAGCGCCAGATCTCGCTGAAGGCCCTGTCCTACGGCAAGGTGGAGGAAGCCGCCAAGGGGCGGGCCCGCCAGATCGTCACGCTCAACGTGGGGATCAACGCCGACAAGGCCAAGGAGATCGGCAAGTTCGTCAAGGACCTCGGGCTCAAGGGCGTGTCCCACCAGGTGCAAGGCGACCAGCTCCGGGTGAACGGCAAGAAGCGCGACGACCTCCAGACCGCGATCCAGGCGATGAAGGACCACGACTTCGGCATCCCGCTCCAGTTCACCAACTTCCGCGACTGACACGATTGTCGCCCTCACTGCGGATCCGGGATACCCGGATCCGCGGCCGTTCGGGACTCCATGTTCGCTCGGCTTCGCTCGCTCACCCGAGTTGCCCCGTCGCCTGCCGAGAGGCCAGAAACGCGGGCCGGCCCGCCCTCTCGAGAGAGGACGGGCCGGTTGGGCTGGGGTGGGAGGAGAACTCAGACCTGCGGTGAGCGGAGGCGGGCGATGCGCTCGGCCGTCGGCGGGTGGGTCATGAACAGGTTGCCGAAGTTCACGTTGCGTCCGGTCAACGGGTTGATGATGTACGCCGTCGCCTGAGCCGGATTCACGTCCATGGGCACCTGCTTGGCGTAAGCCTCGATCTTCTCCAGCGCCCGGGCCAGCGGCTCGCCGTTGCCGACGAGATGCGCGCCGCTGCGGTCGGCCTCGTACTCGCGCGACCGGGACACCGCCATCTGCAACAGGAACGCGGCGATCGGTGCGAGGATGATCATGAGGAGCGCGCCGAAACCGTTGCCATCGCGGTCACGACCACCGCCGCCGAAGATCGCGCCCCACATGGCCATGCGGGCGAGGAACGTGATGCCCATCGCCATCGCCGCCGCCACGCTGCCGATGAGGATGTCGCGGTTCTTGACGTGGCTCATCTCGTGGGCCAGGACGCCGCGCAGCTCGTCTTCGTCGAGGACTTGCAACAGCCCCTGCGTGACCGCCACGACCGCGTGGCGTGGACTGCGGCCGGTCGCGAACGCATTGGGTTGGGGTGCCGGCGAGATGTAGACGCGCGGCATCGGGACGTCGTCGCGGGCCGCGAGGTCACGGACGATCGCGTACAGGCGGGGCGCGTCCTGCTCGCTGACGGGCTTGGCGCCGGCCGACGCCACGGCCAGCTTGTCGCTGAACCAGTAGGAGCCGCCGACGAACACGAGCCCGATCATCAGGCCGATCATCAGGCCACCCTGGCCCCAGAAGGAGCCGATCGCCATGAGGAGGCCGCCGAAGGCGGCCATGAGAACGAAGGTCTTGATGGTGTTCCTGCTCATCTGCATCACCTGCCCGGGAACAACGCTAGACCCAGTCCACTCCTTCCCGGCGTCGGCTGAGAATCGCCTGAATCGCACGCTTCTTGCCGGATGCGTCGGCCGTCGCCGACGGGGCGAACTCCTACTCAACTCAATCGTAGTAACCCGAGTGGAAGTAGATGCAGGGGACGCCCTCGGAGCGGAACATCTCCACGTTGCGGCGGTCGTCCTCGATGGCCAGGCGCACGTCGAAGCCGTGGGCCCGGAGGTCCCACAACGAACCCTGCTTGAACTCGCGTGACATCTCGTAGTCGCCCCACGGCCGCATGAGCAGCAGGTCCCACCGGATGTCGTAGTGGCGCAGCCACGCCTCGGTGAGGTGATGGACCCGCTCCGGCCGGGCTGTCAGCAGCACGACCTGGAGCGCCGGGTCGAGGAGGTCGAGCATCACCCTCACCTCCTCGATCACCGGGTCCTCGCCGCACGCCTCGAAGAAGGCGGCCCAGTTGCGCCGGGGCGCCTCGAGGTAGTGCTGGCGACTCGCCGCGTCGGATAGCACGCCGTCGATGTCGACCACCACGGCCGCGCCCGGCTCGACCGGCCCCGAATGCCACGTCCAGTGCTCGGGGACGTACCCCGTCACTCGTCGCCCGCGGCCGGCTGCGCCGTGAGGTACTTCTGCTTGATGCCCTCCACCACCGAGGGGTCGGCCAGCGTGGTCGTGTCGCCGAGCTGGTGGTCCTCGGCGACGTCCCGCAGCAGCCGGCGCATGATCTTGCCGGAGCGGGTCTTCGGGAGCTCGTCGGTGAAGAGCACCGTCTTGGGCTTCGCGATCGCGCCGATCACCTCGCCGACGTGGTCGCGCAGCTCGGCGGCCAGCTCGTCGCCCGGCGCGTTCCCCGCGCGCAGGATGACGAACGCGCTGATGGCCTGCCCGGTCAGCGGATCGGCTTTGCCGACCACCGCGGCTTCGGCGACCGCCGGGTGGTCCACGAGCGCGGACTCCACTTCGGTGGTCGAGATGTTGTGACCGCTCACGAGCATGATGTCGTCGACGCGGCCGAGCAGCCAGTAGTAGCCGTCCTCGTCGCGCTTGGCGCCGTCGCCCGCGAAGTAGACGCTCTCGAAGCGGGACCAGTAGGTGTCGCGGTAACGCTGCGGATCACCCCAGATGCCGCGCAACATCGACGGCCACGGCCGGTCGAGCACGAGGTACCCGCCCCCCGGGACCGGCACCGGGTGACCTTCGTCGTTCACGATGTCGACGCCGATCCCCGGCAGTGCGAACGTCGCGCTCCCCGGCTTCAGCGTCGTGGCACCGGGCAGGGGACTGATCATGATGGCGCCGGTCTCGGTCTGCCACCACGTGTCCACCACGGGGCAGCGCTCGCCGCCGATGTGCTTCCAGTACCAGACCCACGCCTCGGGGTTGATCGGCTCGCCGACCGTGCCCAGCAGTCGCAGCGACGAGAGGTCGTGCTTGTCCGGGAACTCGGTACCCCACTTCATGAACGTGCGGATCGCGGTCGGCGCGGTGTACAGGATCGTGATCCCGTACTGCTCGACGATCGACCAGAAGCGGTCCTTGTCGGGGAAGTCGGGCGTACCCTCGTACAGAACGCTCGTCGTGCGGTTCGCCAGCGGCCCGTAGACGATGTACGAGTGGCCGGTGACCCATCCGCAGTCGGCCGTGCACCAGTAGACGTCGGTGTCGGGCTTGATGTCGAAGACGTGCCGGTGGGTGAACGTGACCTGCGTGAGGTAGCCGCCGGTCGTGTGCATGATGCCTTTGGGTTTGCCGGTCGTGCCGCTCGTGTAGAGGATGAAGAGCAGGTCTTCGCTGTCCATCCCCTCGGGCGGACAGTCCGTGGACTGCGGCGCGACGAGATCGTGCCACCAGTGGTCGCGGCCTTCCGTCATGTTCACGTCGCTTCCGGTGCGCTGAAGCACGAGGACGTGCTCGATCGACGGCGTACCCGTGAGCGCGTCGTCGGCGATCTGCTTCAGCGGGACGACGTTGCCGCGCCGCCACGCGCCGTCGCCGGTGATGAGCACCTTGGCCGAGGCGTCGTTGATGCGGTCGCGCAGCGAGTCGGCCGAGAACCCGCCGAACACGACCGAGTGGGCGGCGCCGATGCGTGCACATGCCAACATGGCGACGGGGAGCTCGGGCACCATCCCCATGTAGATCGCGACGCGGTCACCTTCCTGCACGCCCAGCTGCTTCAGTGCGTTCGCCGTGCGGCACACCTCGTCGAGCAGGTCGGCGTAGGTGATCGTGCGCGTGTCGCCGGGCTCGCCCTCCCAGTAGTACGCAACCTGGTCACCGTGGCCGGCCTGCACATGCCGGTCGAGGCAGTTCTCGGTGACGTTGATCTTCGCGTCCACGAACCACTTCGCGAAGGGGCGGTCCCACTCCAGGATCTTCGACCAGTCCTGCTGCCAGTCGAGGAGCTGGTCGGCCTGCCGGGCCCAGAACCCTTCGTAGTCGGCTTCGGCCTCGTCGTAGATCTCGACCCCGACGACGCTCGCCGCACGCTTGAACCCGTCGGGCGGCGGAAACGTGCGCCCTTCGGCGAGCAGCGCCTCGATGGTGGCGTCGGTCATCGGGTCCCTCCTGGTCGTGGGAGGCTCAGGCTATCGGGGCCTCCTCGAGACGGTCACGCCCGACGTTGCGTTGAATTCCGCTCACAGTGAGCAGAATTCAACGCAACAGTGTGTCTCGCGTCCGGAAGACCAGGACGCGGTGGGCACCCAGACCGGCCGGGTCGGTGAGCGCGGCGGCTTCGCTCACCCGGCTCCGAGCCGCGAGCGCGTCGAGGTCGCCGACGGCCGCGTGCCGTTCCCACGTTCGACGGCCTTCCTCGACGAGGTCGTCGATCCCGTGGTCGTGCAGCCAGCCCGCCTGCGTCCCCTCCCACGCCGCGACCAGCCCGGCGCGCGTCGCCGCGGCGCGCACCGGCTCCAGCACGACGTCCGCGGTGATGTCCTGCGATCCGGGATCGTCGAGCGGACCGCTGCCGCGGGCGTGCGCGCGGTACGTCCGCAGCCATCCCGCGCGCCGCTCGCCGACGAACGCCGCGGCGTCGGCGCCGTAGTCCATCACGGCGACGAAACCACGGTGCAGGCGCGCCGCGACGCCGGTGATCCACGCCTGTGCTGCCCGCTGGATCGGGAGTCGCACGCCGACCGGCACGGCCAGACCCTCGACGAGCGCATCCGCCTCGGCGACCAGCCCCTCGGGCGCGTCGACGAGCACCTCGCAGAACCGATCGCCCTCCGCGCCCACTCGCACCTCGAGCCATCCGTCACGCCCGCGCTCCACGATCTCGAACGGCAGGTTGTCGAGCAGCTCGTTCGCCAGCACGACGCCGTCGATCGTGACGGCGGGGAGCTCGTCGATCGACCCTACGATCGGGCCGACGCCGGTCACGGGCCGCGCACCCTCTTCCTGCTCGGTCGGTGTCGCCGGGCCCAGCACGTCCTCCAGCGGCTCGATCAACAGGTGCTCGCGCTGCTCCGCACGCAATGCGTCCGACCGTTCGACCAGCAGGTACCGGAGCGCCGGGGCACACACCGGCCCGGCGCGCAGCACCTCACGGGCCAACCGGCCGTTCCCCGCACCGGCTTCGATCACCACGAACGGGTCCGGTTCGTCGATCGCACTCCACCAGCGGTCGAGCGCTCGGGCCACGACCATGCCGAAGAGCGGCCCCACCTCGGGACTCGTCAGGAAGTCACGGCCGGAACGGCCGGCGCCCGCACCACGCGCGAAGAAGCCGTGCTCCGGGTCGTAGAGCGCGGCGTCGACGAACTCGTCGAACCGGATCGGTCCCAGCCGGCGGATCCGCTCGGCGAGACGAGGCGCGAGCGGCTCGCTCAGGAGGTCGCCAACTCCCCGATCTTCGCGAACACCTGCGGATACACGCCGACCACGAGCACGATCGTCACCGTGATCGCCATGGCGGCCGCGAGCGCAGAGGTCGTCCGGAGCGGCGACGCCACACCGGCCGGCGCGTGGAACCACATCCTGCGCACGACGGCGGCGTAGTAGAAGAACGCGATCACCGAGTTGACCGCGGCGATCACGGCGAGTGTGGTGCCCGCTGCGGTGCCCGCGTCCAGCGCGGCGCGGAACATCACGAACTTGGCGAACCACCCGGCGAGCGGCGGGATACCTGCCAGTGAGAGCAGGAACCCGGTCATCACGAGTGCGAGCACCGGCTCCGTCTGACCGAGCCCCGAGTACGACGCGATCTCACCGGAACGCGTCTTGCGCGCGACGGCGATGACCACCGCGAACGCCCCGAGGTTCATCGCTCCGTAGATGAAGAGGTAGATCACCACGGCCTCGATCGCACTCCGAGGTGCGTTGCCCGCCACGGCCAGCGGCACGAGGATGAAACCGCCCTGCGCGATCGACGAGTACGCCAACATGCGCACGATGTTCGTCTGCCGGAGCGCGGTCAGGTTGCCGAGCGTCATCGATGCCGCGGCCAGGATCCACAGCGCCCACTGCACCGGGGCCCAGGCGTCGATGGTGCCGTGCCGGGCGAACGCCACGATTACCACCGTGAGCAGTGCCACGAACCCACCGGCCTTCGACGCGACCGACAGGAAGGCGGTCACGGGGGTGGGAGCGCCTTCGTACGTGTCGGGGACCCAGAAGTGGAACGGCACCGCGCTCACCTTGAACGCGAACCCCACCAACGTGAGGAACATCGCCACCGCGAGCAGAGCGACGGCGTCGGTCCGCGGGACGGCCGCCGCGATCTCCCGGAGGAGCGTGCTGCCCGTGAGCCCGTAGACCAAGGACATCCCGTAGAGCATCACTCCCGTCGACAGGACGCCGATCAGGAAGTACTTGATCGCTGCTTCGTTCGATCTCGCGTCGTGCTTCCGCCATCCGGCCAACACGAACGTCGGGATCGAGATCGTCTCGAGTGCGACGAAGATCGTGATGAGGTCACGCGACGACGCCATGACGCTCAGGCCGAGCACCGAGGTGAGGAGGAGCACGTAGTACTCGCCCTGGTAGTAGTCGCCGTCACCGATGTAGTCGAACGAGAGCAGCAGCGAGATGTAGGCGACGACGAGGAAGAAGCCCTTGAACGCCAACGCGTAGTTGTCGACGACGTACGCGCCGTGGAACATCGACCGATGGGTACCGTCGACCGCCAACGTGACCACCGGAATCAGGGCGGCGAGCACGCCGATCGATGCCAGGCGCGGCACGAGGACCCGCTCGCGATCACCGGCGAAGACGTCGGCGAGCAACACGATCACGATCGTCGCCGTGAGGACGATCTCCGGCGCGAGCGCGTGGTAGTCGATGGTGGGAGTCACGAGTTCAGGCTCCGAACACCCTGGTGACCGCGGTGCCCGCGCTGTCGGTCACCGTGAAGAGGAGGTTCGGGAACAGACCGAGCACGGTGATGAGGGCGAGCAGCGGCGCCCACGCGATCCACTCCGGCGCGTGCACGTCGTGCACGTGGGCGTCGGCGAACTCGTCCTTCGGGCGCCCGAAGGCCACCTTCTGGAGCATCCACAGCAAGTAGCCCGCGGCAAGGACCGTACCGACGGCTGCGACGACCATGTAGGCGCGGAACGTCGCTGTCGAGAGGTCGCCATCCGGCTGGTAGGAGGCGAGCAGGGAGGGGAACTCGCCCCAGAAGCCGGCCAGGCCGGGGAGCCCGAGCGACGCCATGGCACAGAACCCGAGCAGCCAGCCGAGCCGGGGCGCCTGCGTGAGCATGCCGCCCAGGCGGCTCATCTCGCGGGTGTGGTAGCGCTCCTGCACCGACCCGGCCAGGAAGAAGAGCATGCCGGTGATGAGCCCGTGCGCCACCATGCCGAAGACCGCCGCGTTGACCCCGACCGACGTGAGCGTCGAGATGGCCAGCATCACGAAGCCCATGTGGGCCACCGACGAAAACGCGATGAGTCGCTTCATGTCTCGTTGCGCGAGACAGCCGAGCGCGCCGTAGATGATGCCGATGACCGCGAGGAGACCGATCCACGGCGCCCAGCTCTCGGCCGCACCGGGCAGCATCGGGAGGGCGATCCGCACGAAGCCGTACGTCCCGAGCTTCAGGAGGACGGCGGCCAGGATCACCGAACCCACCGTCGGCGCCTCGGTGTGGGCGTCCGGGAGCCAGGTGTGGAACGGGAACATCGGCACCTTGATGGCGAAGCCGAGGAACATGCCGCCGAACAGGAGCAGCTGCGTCCCGTGCACGATGCCGGCCCCGTGCAGCCTGCTGAGGGTGACCATGTCGAACGTCGGCACCTTCGACAGGAAGAACAGCGCCACGAAGCTCACGAGCATCAGCGCGGATCCGAAGAGCGTGAAGAGGAAGAACTTGATCGACGCGTACTCGCGGTTCGGCCCGCCCCAGACCCCGATCAGGAAGAACATCGGCAGGAGCACGACCTCGAAGAAGATGAAGAAGAGGATGAGGTCCTGGGCGACGAACGTGCCGATCATCCCGGTCTCGAGCAACAGGATCAGCGCCAGGAACCCCTTCGGGTTGTGGGGCTCGGGGAAGTGGTCCCACGAGTAGACGATGCAGAGCACCACGATGAAGGCCGAGAGCAGGAACAGCGGCAGCGAGATGCCGTCGATGCCGATGTGGTAGCGGGAGTGGATCAGGGGGATCCACTCCTTGTTGACGACCATCTGGAGCCGGTTCGTGTGGTCGTAGTCGAACTTGGCGGCGACCGCGATCGCGGCCGCGAACGTCACCAGGCTGGTGACGAGCGCCACCGCCTTGATCCCGGTCTCCTCGGATTTCGGGATCAACAGCAGGATCCCCATCCCGGCGAGCGGGAGGAAGACCGCCAGGGAGAGACCCCAGTGGTAGATCCAGTCCATGAACCGTTCCCCTTACGTGGTGATCCAGATGATGAGGCTGAACAGCCCCACCGCGGCGAACAACAAGAGCGCGTACCGCTGCACACGACCGGATTGGAGACGGCGGAGCAGTCCGCCCACGTTGCCCGTCTCCACCGCGAGCCCGTTCACGGCGCCGTCCACGACCCTCTGGTCGAGCACGTCATAGGTGAGCTCGCCGATCTTCTTCGTGCCCCGGCCGACGCCGTTGACGACACCGTCGATGACCCGCTGGTTGAACCAGTACGCCGCGTTGGCGATCGGGCCCTTGATCGAGCCGACGACCACGTCCGTGTAGAGGTAGTCGAGGTAGTACTTGTTCTCGAGGAACGTCTTCCCTCCGCGCATGACGCGGTTGCGCTGCGTGAGGTTCTCGAGCACCTTGAGCCGCCCCGAGTAGAACGCCCACGCGATGCCGATCCCTATGAGCGCGAGGGAGACGGAGATGGCCGCGAGCCCCCAGTCGATCCCCGCGACGTCCGGATGGGCCAGCTCGGGGAACGTGCCGAGTTTCTCCACCAGCTTCTCGCCGGGCTCGAACCAGTGCTCGAACTTCGTGACGTGGAACAACGCCGCGTTGACGAACCCGGCCACGACCGAGAGCAGCGTGAGGATCACGAGCGGGACCGTGATCCTCTTCTCGGACTCGTGGGGGTGGCCGTGCCCGCGGTACTCGCCGTGGAAGGTGAGATAGATGCACCGGGTCATGTAGGCCGCGGTCATGAACGCACCGATCAACCCCACGATCAGGAAGACGTCGAACGAGTTGTGGTGCGCGGTCGCGAGGATCTCGTCCTTCGACCAGAAGCCCGCGAGCGGGAAGACACCCGCGAGCGCGAGCGTGCCGAGCACGAAGGTCCAGTACGTGACGGGCATGTACTTCTTCAGCCCGCCCATGTCCTGCTTCATGTCGAAGGAGTGGTGCGAGCCCGAGTGGCTCACCGAGCCGGCGCCGAGGAAGAGGTTGGCCTTGAAGAAGGCGTGCGTGAACAGGTGGAAGATCGCGGCCGTCCACGCGCCCAGGCCGAGACCCATCACCATGTAGCCGAGCTGGCTGATCGTGGAGTAGGCGAGCACCTTCTTGATGTCGTCCTGCACGAAGGCGAGCGCCGCGCCCATGATCACGGTGATGCCGCCGATCAGGGCCATGAGGTTCCAGCCGCCGGTGTGGATCGAGAAGCCCGCGTAGAAGACGCCGTAGAGGCGTGCGACGAGGTAGACGCCGGCGACGACCATGGTGGCCGCGTGGATGAGCGCCGAGACCGGTGTCGGGCCGGCCATGGCGTCGGGGAGCCAGGTGTGGAGCGGGAACTGGCCGCTCTTGCCGATGACGGCCACGAACAACGAGACGGCGGCGACGAGCACGAGCGTGTGGCTGACGTCGCCGTGCAGCGCCACCCTGTTGATCGCCCCGATGTTGAACGAGTTCGCCATGAAGTACGTGATGACGATCCCGATGAGCAGCCCGATGTCGCCGGTACGCGTCGTGAAGAAGGCCTTGAGCGCGGCGTTGGAGTTCTCCTGTTCCTCCCACCAGTGGCCGATCAGCATGAACGAGCAGACGCTCGTTCCCTCCCACCCGAGCAGCAACCCGAGGGTCGAGCTCGCCACCGCCATGAACAACATCGAAGCCGTGAACAGGCTGAGCGCGGCGAAGAAGTGGGTGTAGCGCCGGTCACCGCGCATGTAGGCGGTGGAGTAGACGTGTACGAGCAGCGACACCGTGCTGACGACGAAGAAGACGATGACCGCGAGCCCGTCGACCTGGATGCCGACGAGGAGCTTCGCCTTGCCCAGCGCCCACCAGGTGAACTCGTGGACCTTGGGGCCACCGCTGCCGCTCTCGACGTGCGAGATCCACTGCACGAGCGTGACGACCGAGAGCACCCACGAGATCCCGACCGCGAGGATGCCGAGCTCGCTGCCCTTCCGCGGGAGGCGCTTGCCGAAGAAGAGGATGGCGACGAACGAGAGGGCCGGGAAGAGCGGGATGAGCCAGGCGTAATCGAGCATCGGCGCGTCAGCCCTTGAGTTGGTCGGCGACGTCGAAGTCGACGCTGCGGAAGTTGCGGTACATGAGCAGGACGATGGCCAAACCGACTCCCACCTCGGCGGCCGCGACGGTGATCACGAAGAGGGCGAAGATCTGGCCGCTGATCTCGTTGCGGAACGCGGAGAACGCGATGAGGTTGATGTTCACCGCGTTGAGGATCAGCTCCACGCTCATCAGGACGAGCACGCCGTTGCGCCGAGCCATCACGCCGTAGATGCCCGTGCAGAAGAGAAACGCGCTGAGGACGAGGAAGTTGTTGAGCACCATCGCGATCAGTCCCTCCGCGCCAGGACGACGGCGCCGATCAGTGCGGCGAGCAGCAACAAGGACACGACCTCGAACGGCACCAGGAAGTCGCGGAAGATCGCGCTGCCGAGCACCGTGCTCGAGCCCTTCGCCGGGCTCAGCGACGAGACCGCGATGTGGTCGTTGCCGAACGCGTCGACGAGCAGGGTGACGAGCACGCCGAGCAGGAACACCGCGGCGATGGCCGCGGGCCACCGCTGGTCGTTGTCGAGCGAGCCCTGAGCCGCCATCGGCGCCCGCGTGAGCATGATGCCGAAGAGGAAGAGGATCACGATCGCACCGATGTAGACGAGCACCTGCACCCAGGCCACGAACTCGGCTACGAGCAGGATGTACTGCGCGGCCGCCCCGGCGAGCACGACCACGAGGTAGAGGGCTGCGTGTACGACGTTCTTGGTGCGCACGACACCGATCGCCGCCCCGGCCATCGCGAGCGCGACGACCCAGAACGCCACCGTCTGCACGACGTAGGTCTGGTCCGTCATGATGGTCGCCCTCGCTGCGGATCGGGGATACCCCGATCCGCGGTCGCTCGGGACTCCGTGCTCGCTCGACTGCGCTCGCTCACCGTGGCTTTCGAGACCCGCGCACTCATTTCTTGCCCTTCTTGACCTCGGCGCCGAGCTCGAGCGGCTCGGGTTCGGGCACGGTGAGCTCCCACTCGCCGAGCTTGTCCTTGTCGTGCAGCAGGTTGGCGATGCGGAACTCCGAGTACTCGTACTCGGGGCTCCAGTGCAGCGCGTCGAACGGGCACACCTCGACGCAGATCCCGCAGTACATGCAGAGCGCGTAGTCGATGTCGAAGCGGTCGAGCACGCTCACGGTTCGTTCGCGCCCGCCCTCGCGCTTCGGTGGCCGCTTCTCCTTGTGCCCCTCGATGTAGATGCACCAGTCCGGGCAGCTACGAGCGCAGAGCATGCAGACCGTGCAGTTCTCTTCCTTGAGCGCGATGACACCGCGTGCTCGCGTGGGCGGGTCTTCCCGCTCGTGCGGGTACTGCACCGTGACGGCGGGCTTCACCATCGTCTTGAAGGTGACCCCGAGGCCGCCGATCAGGCCGGGGAGCCTGGGCTTCTTGGCGGGCATCAGAACGCGACCTTGAAGATGCCGGTGAGCACGATGTTGGCCAGGGCGATTGGGATGAGGTACTTCCATGCGACGGCCTGGAGCTGGTCCTCCCGCAGACGCGGGTACGTGAACCGCGCCCAGAAGATGAGGAACGCCACCAGCATGAGCTTCACGAGCAGCACGACCGGCCCGATCACGTTCATCCAGCCGTTCGTGAGGTCGACGTGCGGGATCGCCCACCCGCCGAGGAACAGCGTTGCGGCGAGCGCCGCGAAGGCGAACGCGGTGCCGAACTCGCCGATGAAGAAGAACAGGAACCGGAAGCCCGTGTACTCGACCATGTAGCCGGCGACGAGCTCGCTCTCGGCGACCGGCATGTCGAAGGGTGTCTGCGACAGCTCGGCCTGGGCCGCGACCATGAAGAGCAGGAACCCGACGAACTGGGTGATGATGAACGGGTTTCCGATGCCGCCCCATCCGAAGATCTCGCCGTTGGTCTGCGCGGCCACGATCCCCTGCAGGTTCATCGTCCCGGCCTGGATCACGACGCCGACGACGGCGAGGAGCAACGGCAGCTCGTACGCGATGAGCTGCCCGGCGGCCCGGAGCGCGCCGAGCAGCGCGAACTTGTTCGCGCTCGCCCACCCGGCCATCAGCACGCCGATGACCGACAGGCTCGACACGGCGAGCGCGTAGAACACCCCGACGTCGAGGTTCTCGACCGAGACCTTCGGGCCGGCAGGGATCACGACGAAGATGAGGAACGTCGACATGACGACGATCACCGGCGCCATCGCGAACACCCGGCGGTCGGCGTCGGCCGGCGCGAGGTCTTCCTTCTGGATGAACTTCAGGCCGTCCATGACGAGCTGGAGCACGCCGTGGGGCCCGGCCTCCATCGGCCCGAGCCGGCTCTGCATGTGACTCATCATCTTCAGCAGGAAGACGTAGCCGAGGACGAGTGCTCCGAGCGGGATGAGCAGGAGCACGACGACGGTCTTGATCCCGAGCGTGAGCCCCCACCCGATGTCCACCGCGACGCTCACCGGTCGATGTCCCTGGTCGCGCTCGCTCGAGCCCGGGATACCCGGGCTCGCCCCTGCGGGGTCGCTCGCCTGCTCCAGCCCACCATCGTCTCGGCACGCGCCCGAGTGCCCCTCTCACTCACCGGTCGATGTCTCCGAGGATGAAGTAGAGGCTGGCGAGGATGGTGATGACGTCGGGCACGTACACGCCGCGCAGCAGCCACGGCAGCACCGAGACGTTCGAGAACGATGCCGACCGGATCTTGGTGCGGAACGGTCCCGTCGCTCCCTTCGAGACGATGTAGTAGCCCATCTGTCCGAGCGGGTTCTCGGTCTCGACCCAGACCTCGCCCTCGGGCACCTTGATGATCCGTGGCACCTTCGCCATGATCGGGCCGCTCGGGAGTTGCTCGAGCATCTGGAGCACCATGAGGCACGACTCGCGCGTCTCCTGGAGGCGCACCCAGTAGCGGGCGAACGAATCGCCGTCCGGGTGCGTCCACACCTTGAAGTCGAGCTCCGGGTAGACGAGGTACTGCCTGCCGTCACGGCGCAGGTCCCAGTCGACCCCCGACGCGCGCAGGTTGGCGCCCGACACGCCGTAGGCGGCTCCGAGCTCCGCCGGGATGATGCCGACCGACTTCGTGCGGGCGTGGAAGATCTCGTTCCCGGCGACGAGGTCCTCGAAGTCGTCGATGCCCTCGAGGATCTTCTGCATCACCTGCCGGGTCTCGTCGACGAATCCCCAGGGCAGGTCGTCCTTGAGGCCGCCTATGCGGTTGAAGTTGGGGTGGAACCGCCCGCCGGTGACCGACTCGATGAGGTTGAGCACGAGCTCGCGGTCGCGGAAGCCGTAGAACGCGGGCGTGAGCGCGCCGACCTGGAGTGCCATCTCGCCGAGGAAGAGGTAGATCGTGGCGATGCGTGAGAGCTCGGTGAGGACGGTGCGGATGTATTGGGCGCGCGGCGGCGCCTCGATGCCCATGAGCTCCTCGGCGCCGGCGATGAACGGCACCTCGTTCGCGAAGCTCGACAGCCAGTCGATCCGGTTGATGAGCGTCGTCACCTGCGGGTACGTACGGAACTCGGTGAGCTTCTCGTAGCCCCGGTGCATGTAGCCGATCACCGGGTCCGCGCTCACCACCCGCTCACCGTCGAGGCGCACCACCAGACGCAGCGTGCCGTGGGTCGCGGGGTGTTGCGGCCCGAGGTTCAGGATCATGTCGCCCGTGTCGAGCTCCACGCCGAGCTGCGAGTCGGCGAGCGGCGCGACCAGCGGCCGGTCGAGGTCGGGCAGCGCCGGCGCGTCGGGGTCGATCGTGCTCACTCGCCACCCCCATCGCCCGGTCCGTCGCCCTCGTCGCCGGGCATCGGCTCGACGTCGACGAGGCCGGGCCAGGGCTTCACGACGCGCGCGAGCAGCGGGAAGTCCTTGCGCAGCGGGTGGCCCTCGAAGTCGGTGGGAAGGTACAGGTGACGGAGACCCGGGTGGTCGTCGAACACGAAGCCGAACATCTCCCAGCACTCGCGTTCGTGCCACTCGGCGCCCGGGTACACCGGGACCCACGACGGTACGCGCGGGTTCGCCCCGTCGACGTCGGTCTTGAACGTCGCGCCCCAGTGGCGCGAGGTCGACTCGACGTGGGCGAACACCTGGAAACGGCCCACCGAGCCGGTGACGCCGTAGGTCGTCTCGGTCGGTTGGACCGGCGACGACGTGTCACCGCCCGCGTCGTCGCCGCCCTCCTTCGGCGCGGGCATCCAGTCGATGCCGGACACGAACGAGAGGAAGTCGCACGCGAGCGCCTGCTTCGCCACCTCGGCGGCGCGCCGCCACGCGTCGGGCCGGACCCGCACGACGGCGTCGCCGAAACACGCCGCGGAGTCGACGACCGCATCGCCGAGCTCGGCCGACAGGCGCGCCAGCACCTCGGCGACCTTCGGGTCGGGAGCCGGTGCCTCCGGCGTGTCGGTGGCAACTTCCTCAGGCAACGACCATCGGCTCCCCGCGCCAACGCCTCGCCATCTCGTCGTTGTCGAGGCCCTCGCGCTGGATGCGCTCCTGGAGCAACACCACCGCCTGGATGAGCGCTTCGGGCCGGGGCGGGCAACCCGGCACGTAGACGTCGACCGGGATCACCTGGTCGATGCCCTTGGTCACCGAGTACGAGTCCCAGTAGGGGCCGCCGCAGTTCGCGCACGAGCCCATCGAGATCACGTACTTCGGATCGGGCATCTGGTCGTAGAGGCGCTTGATGGCCGGCAGCATCTTGTCGGTCACCGTGCCCGAGATCACGATGAGGTCGCTCTGACGAGGGGAGGCCGGGAACGGGATCACCCCGAGGCGCATCATGTCGTAACGGGGGCTCGCGAGCGCAGCGCCCATCTCGATCGCACAGCAGGCCAGGCCCCACTGGAAGATCCACAAGGAGTACTTGCGGCTGTAGTTGAGCAGCCAGTTGATGCCCTTCAGGGGGCCCTTCTGGAGCGCACCCCGCTCGACTAGGCCCACCGGAGCACTCCTTTGCGCCAGGCGTACACGAGCGCCAGCGCCAGGATCGCGATGAACACGACCATCTCCACGAGCCCGAACCACTCGAGGTGCTCGAGGTTGGTGGCCCACGGGAAGATGAACACCGCTTCCACGTCGAACATCACGAACAGCAGGGCGAAGATGTAGTACCGCACGTTCGCCTGCCCGAACCCGGTCACCGGGTCCGAACCCGCCTCGTAAGTGATGTACTTCTGAGATTGCGGACGATTGGGGCGAAGCAGCCGCCCGACCCCCAACATCGCCGCGACCATTCCGATTGCCGCGATCGCGAACACGGCGACGGCGATGTAGGAGTGGTAGTAGTCGGTGACGACCGGGGCCTGGCCCTTCGAGGCGACGCCCGAGACGAGGACCGCGAGGTGCGGCCGGACGACGGTCACGCGCGGTTCCCCTCCCGCCCTACGGAATGACGGGCGGAGCATACCCCCGACCCTTTTCCCGACGGCGAACCGAGCCACCCCTCCCGAGGCCGCGTTCCGGCGCCGCCCGGACGAGCGAACAATCGCGCAAGTTCCCCGGGATCCTGCCGATGAACGCCCCGAGGGACACGACACGAGTAGGCGCCAGGAGCGGCGATGAGCACGAGCCTCGACGGGCACCGGCGTCGCGTCCGGGGCCAGGCGCGGACCGCGTTCGTGCTCTCGGGTGGCGGCAACCAGGGCGTCAGCCAGATCGGCATGCTGCGCGCGCTGATCGAGCGCGACATCATCCCCGACGTCGTCGTCGGAACATCGGCCGGCGCGCTCAACGGTGCCGCGATCGCCGCCGAGCCGACGGTCGACAATCTCGACCGTCTCGCCGAGCTCTGGTGCTCGTTGCAGGGCACCGACGTCTTCCCCGGCTCGAAGCTGTCCCGCGCGTGGAACGTGCTCCGACGTGACAGCCACCTCTTCCCGAACAGCGGGCTGGCCGCCGTCGTGTACCGCTCACTCTCGGTACGCACGTTCGCCGAGCTCGCCCTGCCGCTGCGGGTCATCGCGACCGACCTCGACACCGGCGAGGAGGTCGTGTTCGCACAGGGCCCGCTGGGACCGGCGCTGCTCGCGAGCGCCGCGCTTCCCGGCGTCTTCCCGTCGATCCGCCACGACGACCGGATGCTCGTCGACGGCGCGGTGGTCAACAGCGTGCCGCTCTGGCACGCACTGGCCGGGCCGGTGGACCGCGTCTACGTGTTGAACGTGAGCGGGAGCGTTGCCGACAAGGCTGCCCGCTCCCCACTCGACGTCGTCCTGCGGGCCTTCGCGATCAGCCGCAACCAACGCTTCGACCTCGAGCTGCGCCATGCTCCCCCCGAGGTCGACATCATGGTCCTGCCGCGACCGATCGACCCGCGCGACGTCTTCGACTTCTCGGGTGCCCGGGCCCTGATCGACGAGGCCTACCGGCTCACGTCGCGGGCTCTCGACTTCGCCGGCCAGCGCATCTCGCCGCGGCGGCGGGCCTGGTTCCGGCGAACCGCGATCGCCTGAACCAGTCACCATCATTCTTTCGATGATTTCCCCGGACTATTGGGGGATTCCATCGAAAGAACGCTTGGGTGGCACAACGAGAACGCTTGGGTAGCGCTACGAGAACAACAACGTGGCGTGCCGGGCCCAGTCGAGGTAGGCCGACGGGATCACGCCGAGCTCGATCGTGAAGGTCACGGCCAGGACGAGCACCAGCACGCTCGCCGCGTCGATGCGGACCCGGCGCACGACGCCGCCCTCGTCGCCCTCCGTCATGTACATCAGCACCACGACCCGCAGGTAGAAGTAGGCGGCGATCGCGGCGGCGAGCACGCCGACGAGCAGGATGAAGTACTGACGGGCACCGGCCGCGGCGGCGAAGACGTTGAGCTTGGCCGTGAACCCGGCAGTGAACGGTACGCCCGCCTGCGCCAGCAGGAAGAAGGCGAGGAGCCCCGCGAGCGCGGGTTGCCGCCCTGCGAGGCCGCGATAGTCGTCGAGCGAGTGGCGATCGTCACCACGGCGGCTGATCACGGTCACGACGGCGAACGCACCGATCGTCATCGCCGCGTACGCCAGTACGTAGAACAGGGACGCGGAGCGCCCACGCGGCGTCGCCGCGGCCAGGCCGATGAGGATGTACCCGGCGTGGGCGATCGACGAGTACGCGAGCATTCGCTTGATGTCGTTCTGCACGAGCGCGGCGATGCTCCCTACGAGCAACGACAGGGCCGCCAGCGCGATCACCGGCGGACGCCAGTCGAGCCGGTACGTTGCCAGCCCACTCAGCAGCACGCGCAGGATCGCGGCGAAGCCCGCCGCCTTGGTGGCCGACGCCATGAACGCGGTGATCGGGGTGGGAGCACCCTCGTACGCGTCGGGCGTCCACATGTGGAAGGGCACGGCCGCGACCTTGAAGCCGAGTCCCACCAACAGGAGCGCGATCCCGACGAACAACGTGCCCTGGTCGAGCAGAGTGTTCCGGGCGAGGAAGCCCGCGATGCTCGCCACGCCCGCGTCGGCGTTCCCGACGAGGCGCGTGGTACCGGTCGCGCCGTAGACCATCGCCACGCCGTAGAGGAACACGGCCGAGGAGAACGCACCGAGCAGGAAGTACTTGAGGCCCGCTTCCTGGGACGTGAGCCGGCGGCGGTCGAACGCGGCGAGCACGTAGAGCGGGATCGAGAGGACCTCGAGCGCCACGAAGACGACGACCAGGTCGTTGGCGGCCGTCATCGCGAGCATGCCGGTCGCCGAGAGCAGCATCAGCGCGAGGTACTCGGGAGCCTCCAACCCCTCCCGACGGAGGTACGCGACCGAGAGCAGCAGCGCGGCGAGTGTCGCGCCCAGCACGACGGCACCGAGGAACACGCGGAACCCGTCGATCGCGACCATGGCGTTGAACGTCGCGTACGGCCCGTCGACGTCGACGCGGTGCCACTGCGCGAGCAACGCGCCGGCCGAGCCCCCGAGACCGGCGAAGGCCACACCGACCGACACCCCGAAGACCGACGGTGACCTCCGCAACACCGAGCGCAGCAGCACGATGAGCACGGCCGCGCCGCCGAGGATCGCCTCGGGGAGATACGACAGCGTGTCGACATGGGGTGTCGAGTAGGGCGTGACCGCGGCGATCACTTCGAGGCCTCTTGGCTCGAGCACGCGGTGCGCCCCCCGCCGGCGGCGGGCGGCTGCCGGTACCCGGAGCTCCGCTCGACGTGACAGATCACGCCCTTGACCGCCGGTTCGACCCGGTCGATCAACGGCTTCGGGTAGATGCCGAGGAACAGGCTCAACGCCAGGAGCGGCACGACACAGCTCAGCTCGCGGAAGCCCAGGTCGGCCAGCGTCGCGTTCTCGCCCGACGGTTCGCCGGTGAACGAGCGCTGGAACGCCCACAGCAGGTACAGCGCGGCGAGGATCACGCCCAGCGCGGCCACGATCGCGTAGGGCCGGTGTACGACGAACGTCCCGATGAGCGACAGGAACTCGCCGACGAAGCCGGAGAACCCGGGGAGCCCGATCGACGCGAACGCGGCGATGCAGAAGAGCCCGCCGATCACCGGGGCCGACTTCCAGATCCCGCCGAAATCCGCGATCTCGCGGGTGTGGCGCCGCTCGTAGAGCATCCCGACGAGCAGGAACAGCGCGCCCGTGGTGAGACCGTGGCTCACCATCGTGAACACGGCACCGTCGAGGCCCTGCGTGGTGAGCGCGAACAGGCCGAGGACGACGAAACCCAGGTGCGCGACCGACGAGTAGGCGACCAGTCGTTTGAGGTCGGTCTGCATCGTGGCGACGATCGCGCCGTAGATGATGCCGATCGTCGAGAGCACGAGCAGCAGCGGCGCGAGGTCGACCGCGGCGCTCGGGAAGAAGCCCAGCGACAGGCGGAGGAATCCGTAGGTCCCCATCTTCAACAGCACGCCCGCCAGGATCACCGACCCCGCGGTGGGCGCCTCGGTGTGCGCGTCCGGCAGCCAGGTGTGGAGCGGGAAGAGGGGCACCTTCACGGCGAACGCGACGAAGAACGCCATGAACAGCCACTTCGCGGTCGTCGCGTCGAGCCCGTGCGGCGCCCAGGCCGTGAGGGTCGGGATGTCGAAGGTGAGCTTGTGGCCGTCGGCCTGGCGGAGGAACACGAGGGCGAGGAGACCCGCGAAGAGGAAGGCGGACCCGGCCATCGTGTAGATGAAGAACTTCAACGCCGCGTACACGCGCCGCCCGTGACCCCACCCGCCGATGATGAAGTACATCGGGACCAGCACGACCTCGAAGAAGACGAAGAAGAGCATGAGGTCGAGGCTGAGGAAGACGCCCATGAGTGCGCCCTCGAGCACCAGCATCCACGCGGTGAACGCCTTGATGCGATCGTCGAGCTTCGCCGACGCGAGCAAGCCGATCGGGAACAACAGCGCGGTGAGGACGACCATGAAGAGGCTGATTCCGTCGACGCCGAGCCGGTAGCTCACGCCGAGGGAAGGGATCCAGCGGTGGAGCTCGGTAAACTGGTATCCGCTGCGGTGCACCTGGAAGTGCCACAGCAGGTAGGCGGTGATCCCGGCCGTCGCCACCGTGAACATGTAGCCGGCGATGCGCGCGTACTCGGGTCGGCGCGTCGGCGTGAGCATCGTGACGAGCGCCCCGACGAGTGGCGTGAAGACGACGAAGGTCAGCAGCGGGAACGACATCTACAGC
Organism: Acidimicrobiia bacterium; assembly: GCA_046331155.1. Taxonomy (GTDB): domain Bacteria; phylum Actinomycetota; class Acidimicrobiia; order IMCC26256; family CAWATG01; genus JAXLRK01. Next base: position 673,155 of record JAXLRK010000001.1, on the reverse strand, counting down.
GCTCGCAGTCCGAAGTATCCGAGGAGCAGCAGCGCTCCCACGAGGATTCCGAGCGCGTAGTTGCGGACGAGCCCCGTCTGGAGCCGCCGCAGACCACCGCCGAGGCTGCGGAACACCGCGGCCACGCCGTTGACCGCCCCATCGATCACGCCTTGGTCGAGGACCCGGCTGATCCACGAGAACGCGGTCCGGCCGGGACCGCCGACGAACGCGCTCACCCCGTCGTCGACGTACCAGGCACGGCCGAACAGCCCGGCGAGCGGGCCGAGCCTGCCGGGCAGCGGATCGCTCTCGGGATCCGCGATCCCGCGCCGGTACATCGAGATCCCGATGGCGATCCCGCCCAGGGCGACGAGCAGTGCCACGCACGACAGGACGAAGGCGGCGCCGAAGGACGTCGGCTCGGGACCCGTCCCGACGACCGGCTCCAGCCACTTGGCGAGGAAGTCGATGCCGTTCTCGGCGAACGGGAGACTCAGCAGCCCGCCGAGGATCGCGAGGCCGGCGAGCACCAGGAGCGGGACGGTCATCTGCCACGGCGACTCGTGAGGTAGGGGCCCGCGAGCGCCGTGCGCGTCGGCCCCGGCGTGCGCGCCCCCCGGCTCGGCGTGCTCGTCGGCCCCGCCCGCGACGACCGGGACCGCGGTGGGCGCGGCGGCCGGGTCACGCCACCGCGAGTCCCCCATGAACACGAGATACACCTGGCGGGTCATGTAGAACGCGGTGAGGAGCGCGGCGACGAGGCCGACGAACCACAGACCGTAGCTGTGGTCGAACCAGGCCGAGGCGAGGATCTCGTCCTTCGACCAGAAGCCCGCGAACGGGAACACTCCGGCGATGGCGAGCCACCCCACGATGAACGTGCCGGCCGTGATCGGCATGTAACGCCGCAGGCGGCCCATGTAGCGCATGTCCTGCTCCTCGTGGAGCCCGTGCATCTCGGACCCTGCACCGAGGAACAGGAGCGCTTTGAAGAACGCGTGCGTGACCATGTGGAAGACCGCCGCGCTGTACGCGCCGACGCCGACCGCGAGGAACATGTAGCCGAGCTGACTGATCGTCGAGTAGGCGAGGACGCGTTTGATGTCGTTGTTGACGAGCGCGACCGTCGCCGCGAAGAGCGCGGTGAGCGCACCCACCCAGCCGATCGTCGTCGCGGCATGGGAGTTGGTCACGAAGAAGTTCGACCGGCACATGAGGTACACGCCCGCGGTCACCATGGTCGCGGCGTGGATGAGCGCCGACACCGGCGTCGGGCCCTCCATCGCATCCGGCAGCCAGACGTGGAGCGGCAGCTGTGCGCTCTTGCCGATCGCACCGAGGAACAGCAACAGCCCGATCGCGGTCATCGTCGCCGAGTACTTGCCGCCGTAGGCGCCGAGGTGGCCGAAGACGCTCTGCTTCCCCGCGAAGTCGAGGCTCCCGACCTTGGCGAAGATCAGGAACATCGCGAGCATGAAGCCGAAGTCGCCGACGCGGTTGGTGACGAACGCCTTCTTGCCCGCGACGGCGGCGGAGTTGCGCTCGAACCAGAACGAGATCAGCAGGTACGAGCAGAGGCCGACACCTTCCCATCCCAGGAACGTCACCAGGTAGCTCGAACCGAGCACGAGCACGAGCATCGACGCGGCGAACAGGTTCATGTACGCGAAGAAGCGCGAGAACCGGGCGTCGCCGTGCATGTACCCGATCGCGTACAGATGGATGAGGGCGCCGATGCCGGTGACGAAGAGGATCATCGTCGACGACAACTGGTCGACGTAGAACCTGAGGTCGACGTGCAGTCCTCCGGCGGCGATCCACGTGAAGCCCTGGCTGAGCTGCCGGCGCTCCTCCGGGCCCAGGCTGTGCAACGCGAGCACGGTGGCCACGGACCAGACGAAGGCCAGGCCGATCATCGCCGTGGCGAGGTAGCCCGCGATCGGCTCGCCGATCCGCTTCCCGAACAGCAGCAGAACCGCCGCGCCGAGCAACGGCAGCGCGGGGATCATCCACGCCCACTCGAGCAGGTGCCTCGCGCTCATGATTCCCGCTCCTGCACGATCAGCCCTTCAACGCGTTCACGTCGTCGGCCGTCGCGCCCTGGCGCCGGCGGAAGAGCGCCACGATGATCCCGAGCCCGACGGCGACTTCCGCCGCCGCCACGACCAGCGTGAAGAACACGATGGCCTGGCCGCCGACGTCGTTCAGCATCTTCGAGAAGGTGACGAACGTGAGGTTCACGGCGTTGAGCATGAGCTCGATGCACATGAACATCACGAGCACGTTGCGCCGCACGAGCATGCCGACGGCGCCGATCGTGAAGAGGATCGCGCCGACCACGAGGTAGTAGGTGCCGGTGACCGTCACCGTCGCGATCACGGCGCGCCCTCCGAATCCTCCACCGAGTCGCCCGAGCGCTGGCCGCTGCGCCGCGCCAAGACGACCCCGCCGACCACCGCGATCACGAGCAGCGCCGCGGTCAGCTCGAACGGCCACAGGTAGTCCGTGAAGAGCGCCTCCCCCACGGTCTTGACGTTCCCCGCCCCGCCGTGCAACGGAGCCGTGCTGGAGTGTGCGCCGGTCGCCCAGTGACGGCCGGTCATGAAGAGGATCTGCGCGAGCACCACCCCACCGACCACCAGAGCCACGGGACGCTGGAACCGCACCGGATCCGCGAGCGACTCGTGACGGTCCACGCCGAGCAGCATGATGACGAAGAGGAACAGAACGACGATCGCGCTCGCATAGACGATCACCTGCACCGCGGCGAGCAGGTGGGCCTGCTGCATCACGAAGTAGACGGCGACGCCGATGAGCGTGGTCACGAGGAGCAGGGCCGAGTGGACCGCGTTCCGCGAGGTCACCACGCCCACGGCTCCTCCGAGCACGAGCAGAGTCGCGACGCCGAACACGACGAGATCGACCATCAGCGGCGCCTCTTCCCGTGCAGTGGCGGCGCGGTCGACGTCGTGGGCGGCGTTATCACGTGCTCTTCACCGGGCACCTCGACGTCCGACTGACCGCGTTCCGGCGCCCGAACCCCGAACCCCAGCTCACCGGACCATCCGACCGTTCCTTCGAACGACGCGCGGCCACCCGGTGACGTCGCGCGCATCCACGCGCTCGTCCGGTCGTCCTCGTCGCCCAGCCAGTGCTCCCACGGCAGGCGTTGGGCACGACCGTGATCGTCGACCAGCAACTCGTCCTTCGTGTAGATGGCGTCGTCGCGGTTGGTGAACGAGAACTCGAACAGCTTCGTCTCGGTGATCGCGCCCGTCGGGCACGCCTCCACACAGAGGTCGCAGTGGATGCACCGCAGGTAGTTGATCTCGTACACGAAGCCGTACCGCTCGCCCGGGGAGACCGGAGCGTCGGGCGGGTTGTCCGCGCCGCGGACGTAGATGCACCTCGCCGGGCAGACGCCCGCGCAGAGCTCGCAGCCGATGCACTTCTCCATGCCGTCCTCGTACCGGTTGAGGACGTGCCGGCCGTGCAGGCGCGGTGGCTTCTCGCGCTTCTCGCGCGGGTAGAAGCCCGTGATCTTCGGCTTGAACACCTGGCGGAGGACGAGGGCGAACCCCTTCGGAAGACCCATTCCTACCTACCTGATCTCTTCCAGGAGCTCGCCGCGTCGGGGGATGCACAGGTAGAGGACGGCGTAGAGCGCCACCGCGCCCAGGCCGGCGCCGATGCCGGTCGCCCAGGTGTTCCAGTCCTCGTCGCGGCCGACCTGCACGACGACCGACCACATCACCCAGAGGAACGACACCTCGATGAGGAACTTCCAACCCAGGTTCATGAGCTGGTCGTAGCGCAGACGGGGAAGTGTCGCCCGGATCCACACCGTGCCGTACAGGAGGATCAGCAACTTCGCCATGAACCAGAAGACGGGCAGCAGCCAGGCGTTCACGACGCCGGTCTCGGGCAGCGCGCCGATGCTCGGACCGGACGGCCCGCCGAGGAAGAGCGTCACCGCGATCGCGGACATCGTGATGACGTTCATGAACTCGGCCAGGAAGAAGATCGCGAAACGGATGCCCGTGTACTCGGTGTGGAACCCACCGACGAGCTCCTGCTCGGCCTCCACCAGGTCGAACGGGGGATGGTTCGTCTCCGCGATCGCCGAAATCAGGAAGATGACGAACGCGACGATCGCGGGGAGCCAGTACCACTCGCGAAAGACCGAGGCGGGGCCCTGCCACGCCTGCTCCACGACGATGCCGCGGGTCGACAGCGTTCCCGAGTGTACGAGCACGCCGACGATGGCGAGCCCGAAGGATGCTTCGTACGAGAGCAGCTGGGCCGACGCGCGCACCGCGCCGAGCAGCGGGTACTTCGAGCCCGACGACCAGCCGGCCAGCATCACGCCGTAGAGCCCGACGCCGGACATGGCGATCAGGAAGAGCACGCCGATCGGCGGATCGGCGAGCTGGAGGTTCGTGACGTGCCCGAACATGCTCACCGTGCCACCGATCGGGATGACCGAGAACGCGAGGAACGCGGGCAGGATCGAGAGGTACGGCGCGAGGAGGAACACCGGGCGGTCGGCGGAGCTCGGGATCGACTGCTCCTTGAAGAAGAGCTTGATGCCGTCGGCGGCCGTCTGGAGGATTCCGAACGGACCGGCGGTGGCCGGACCGATGCGGTTCTGCATGTCGGCGACGACCTTGCGCATGAACCAGACGTAGAACATGACCGCGATCATCAGCAGCGCGAACACCGCCACCGTCTTGAGGATCACGATCAGCACGACCGAGAGGTCGATCTCGTGCAACAAGGAGTCCGCTCCGAGCAACGCGGCGAGCGGCGGGATCATCGGATCGCCTCCACGCGCAGGTCGGTGACGAACCGAGCCACGTCGACGAAGTCCTGGGCTCCCGGGGAAGCCTGAGTCACTGCGAGCGCCGCCGTCCCAGGGGAGATCGTGGAGTCGGCCACGACCGTCATCGTGTGGGTGCCGCGCGACGACGTGACCTCGACCGCCGCGCCGTCGGCGGCGCCGATGCGCTCGAGGTCGCCCGGGTGGGCGCGGAGCACGGCCGGAGCGGCGAGCCCCGCGAGCGCCGGCGACTCGGCACAGGCACGACCCGCGTCGTACAGGGTGCGGCCGGAGACGAGCCGGAACGCGCCTGCGTCGGAGGCGGGAACGTCCGACGACGCGCTCGCCCCGGACGACCACGTGTGCAGGGGTGGCCGCGCCGGCGCGGCGGGCTCGGTTCCCGCGTCGTCCGGGGCCGTGGGTACGGCATCGGTGCCGGCGGGGATTGGGTCCCACGAACGCCCGGACCCGGGCGCCGCCGGGCCGGTGACCAAGCCCTGCTCGTCGAGGGGTACGACGACCCCGTCACGAGCGCTCGCGATCGTGGCCGATCCGATCCCCGCGTAGGCGGGGGCGACGCGTGCGATCTCGTCCTGCACTTCGGCGGCCGAGGTCAGCTCGAAGTCGACACCGAGCCGCTGCGCCAGCTCGGCCGCGATCCGCCAGTCGGACATCGCGGTGCCCTGCGGCGCGAGCTTGCGACCCACGCGCTGCACCCGACCCTCGAGGTTCGTCGCCGAGCCGGCTTTCTCGCCGTAGAGGGCCGCAGGGAGGAACACGTCGGCGCGCGCCGACGAGTCGGTCGGGAACGCCCCCACCACGATGAGCGACGTGACCCGCTCGAGCGCCTCGCGCGCGAGCACACGGTCGGCGAAGTCGGCGAGCGGATCGGCGCCCAGCAGCAGCAGCGTCCGAACCGATCCGTCTGCCGCGCCACGGAGGATCCCGGTGGCGTCGAGGCCGGCGGTCTCGGGCACGGCGCCCCACACCGGCTCCAGGTGCTCGGCACCCTGCTCCAACTTCACCCGCCCGGGCAGGAAGCCCGGGGTGAGACCGAGGTCGAGCGCGCCGTGCACGTTGCCGCGCCGCAACGCCGAGAGGAAGCGCACGTTCGGGAGCGCGGCCAGCGCGGCAGCTGCCCCGACCGTGGCCGCCGCACTCTCCGCGATCGACGCCCGCCCGAGCACGACGACGACGTCGCCGGCGCGCTCGCCGACGAGCTCCACGGCGGCATCGATCGCGGCGTCGCCGGCCGGCGCGCCACCGAGCGCGCCGGCCAGCCGCGTCGTGACATCGGATGCGTGACCGGGGAGGTACCGGAGCGTGGCGTCGGCGTAACGGCTGAGCCCGTGACCGCGCGCCGAGACGTCGATCAGCGGAACACCGAGCTCCTCGGCCGCCCGCCGCACGCGGAGGTACAACACCGGCAGCTCTTCCTTGAGGTCCGGCGCGAGCAGCACGATCGCCGCCGCGGTGTCGAGGTCGGAGATCCGGGCCCGCGGCATGCCGAGGACCACGTCGGCCGGGAGCCCGTCGCCGAGCTGCGCGTCGACGTTGTCGGTCCGCAGCACGCCCTTCACGAACCGCGCCCACACGTACGCGTCCTCGTTCGTACCGCGGGCGCCGCCGAGCACGCCGATGCCCTCGGGGCCGTGCTCCTCGATGGTGCGGAACAGGATGTCGGCCGCCGCGTCGAGCGCTTCCGGCCAGGTCGCGTCGACCGCGCCACCGCCCCGCCGGACCTGCGGCGTCGTGATGCGGTTCTCGGAGTGCACGTATCGGAACCCGAAGCGACCCTTGTCGCAGAGCCAGCCGTGGTTCACGGGCTCGCTGTCGACCCCGAGCATGCGGAGGAGCTCGTTCGATGCTGACTGCAACGACACCCGGCACTGCACCGCGCACTGGTTGCAGGACGACTCGACGGAGCTCAGGTCCCAGGGCCGGGCCTTGAACCGGTACGGCTTCGCGGTGAGTGCGCCGACCGGGCAGATCTGCACGGTGTTGCCGGAGAAATACGAGGCGAAGGGCTCGTCGGGGAAGGTGGCGATCTCGGTGTACTGGCCGCGCTCCTCGAACGTGATGAGCGGGTCGCCCGCGATCTCGTCGGCGAAGCGGGTGCAGCGTGCGCACTGGATGCACCGCTCGCGGTCGAGCAGCACGAGGTCGGAGACCGGGATCGGCTTCGCCCAGTGCCGCTTCTCCTCGACGAAGCGCGACTCGCCCGGGCCGAACGCGACGGTCTGGTCCTGGAGCGGGCACTCGCCACCGCGGTCGCAGACCGGACAGTCGAGCGGGTGGTTGATGAGGAACATCTCGAGCATGCCGTCCTGGATCTGCTCGACGTTCTCCTGCTGGAGGTGCACCACCATGCCGTCGGTCACGGGTGTGGTGCACGCGGGCGGCAGGCCGCGTACGCCCTCGATCTCGACGAGACACATCCGGCACATGCCGACGGGCTTCATGCGCTCGTGCCAGCAGAACCGCGGGATGAAGATCCCCGCGCGCTGCGCGGCCTTGATGAGCATCTCGCCCTTCTCGGCTTCGACCGTCTTCCCGTCGATGGTGAAGGTCACCATCTCGGCATTCATGGTCGCCCTCGCTGCGGATCGGGGATACCCCGACCCGCGGACGCTCGGGACTCCGTGTTCACTCGACTCGCTGCGCTCGCTCGCTCACCGAATCGCACGCCCGACGAGCACGTCGACAACCCGCTCATGCGGTCACCGCCTCGGGGGTCGGGCACATGGCGATGATCTCGTCGCGGAAGTACCGGTTGAGGCTGACGACGGCGCTCACGGCGCTCGGGCCGAGCGGGCAGATCGTCGTCTGGCTGAACGGCGCGTTGAGGCCGGGGCAGATCGTGTTGCCCACGCTCAGCAGGAGGTCGAGGTCCTCGGGTCGGCCCTCGCCGTGCGAGATGCGGTAGAGCACCTTCTCGATCCAGCCGGTGCCCTCCCGGCACGGCGTGCACTTGCCGCAGCTCTCGTGGGCGAAGAACTTGGCCAGGCGCCACGCGACGAGGGCCGGGTTCGTGGTGTCGTCGTAGACCATGATCGCCCCGGACCCGAGCATGACGCCCCACTTCGGCCCGACGGCGTCCATGTCGAGCGGCGTGTCGAGCGCTTCGTCGGTGCCGGGCATCCACTGGGACGACGCGCCGCCCGGGATGAGGAACTTGACGGCCCGGCCGCCGCGGATCCCGCCGCACAGGTCGTGGATCAGCTCGCGGAACGTGGTCCCGAGCTCGACCTCGTAGTTGCCCGGCTTCTCGACGTGACCCGACACCGCGAAGATGCGCGTGCCCGTCGAGCGGTCGACCCCGAGCTTGGCGTACTCCTCGCCGCCCATGCGGACGATGTGCGGCAGCGTCGAGAGCGTTTCGACGTTGTTGACCACCGTCGGCTTCGCGTACAGGCCCTCGATCGCGGGGAACGGCGGACGGATACGGGGCATGCCCCGTTCGCCTTCGAGGCTCTCGAGCAGCGCGGTCTCCTCGCCGCAGATGTACGCGCCGGCGCCGCGGTGCACGACGACCTCGAGGTCGAAGCCCGAGCCCAGGATGTTCCGCCCGAGGAACCCGCGGGCTCGGGCATCGGAGATCGCCTGCACGAGCCGTTCGTAACCGAGCGCGAACTCGCCCCGCAGGTAGACGAAGGCCTGGCTGCACTCGATCGTGTAGGCGGCGATCGCGATGCCCTCGACGATCTGGTGCGGGTCGTACTCGACGAGCATCCGGTCCTTGAACGTCGACGGCTCGCCCTCGTCGCCGTTCACCACCAGGTAGCGCGGGTAGGAACCCGCGGGCAGGAACGACCACTTCTGCGCGGCGGGGAAGCCGGCACCACCACGACCACGCAGGCCGGACGCCTTCACCGACTCCTGGATCGCGGCGCGGTCCATGCGCAGTGCGGCCCTCAGGCTCTCGTAGGCACCGCTCGCCAGTGCGCCGTCGATCGTCCAGGAATCCTGCGGGCGCTCGCGCAGGCGTTTCGTGACGATGCGGGTCTCGGTCGCGGTCACGCGCGTGCACCTCCCGAGATGCCACGCGCCTGCAACTCCCCGCGCTTGTACTGCTCGACGATCGCTTCCGCCGACTCGGGGGTGAGACCGAGGTGGTACTCGTAGTTCACCTGGAGGCACGGTGCGCCGTCGCACGCGGCGATGCACTCCACCTCCTCCACCGTCACCTCGGGATCACCGGCGTACCGGTCGCTCAGGTGCTCGTAGACCTCGGGACCGCCGAGCACGAGGCACGAGACGTTCGTGCACACCGACACCAGAAGCTTGCCGACCGGGTCCCGCTTGAACATCGTGTAGAAGGAGCAGGTGCCCTGCACCTCGGCGGGCGTGACGCCGACGAGCGAGGCGATCTCCTCCATCGCCTCGAGCGAGAGCCAGCCGTCCTGTTCCTGCGCGAGGTGCGCGAGCGGAAGGATCGCCGACTTGGACCGCGGGTACCGGGCGATGATCTCGCGGGCGCGTTCGAGGTTGGCGGGCGAGAAGCTCACCGGTCCACCTCCCCCATGATCGGGTCGATGCTCGAGACGATGGCGACGGCGTCGGCGACCATGCTGCCGCCGACCATCGGGCCCATGGCCTGGAGGTTGTAGAACGACGGGCCGCGGATGTGCATGCGCGCCGGCTTGGCGGTGCCGTTCGACACCATGTAGCAGCCGATCTCGCCGCGCGGCGACTCGACCGCCGCGTACGTCTCGCCGGCCGGCACACGGAAACCCTCGGTGAAGAGCTTGAAGTGGTGGATCAGCGCTTCCATGGACTCGTCGATGCGGGGCCGCGGCGGAGGCGTGACCTTGAGGTCCTGCACCCGGTAGTCGCCGCGCGGCATCTTGTCGATGCACTGGCGCACGATCCTGATCGACTCGAGGATCTCGTGGAGCCGGATGAGGTACCGGTCGTAGACGTCGCCGTTCGACGTGTAGACGACGTCGAACTCGACCTGGTCGTACGCGGCGTAGGGCTGGGCCTTGCGCAGGTCCCAGGGGAATCCGGTCGAGCGGAGGATCGGTCCGGTGATCGAGCGTTCGAGGCACTCCTGCGTGGTTATCACGCCCACGCCCACGGTGCGCTCCAGCCAGATCGGGTTCTCGTTCAGCAACGTGGCGTAGTCGTGCACACCGTGCTCGACCGTGTCGCAGAGCGCCCGCAGATCGTCCTCCCACCCGTCGGGCAGGTCGGCGGCGGTGCCGCCGACCCGGATGAAGTTGTGGTTCATGCGCAGGCCCGTGATCTTCTCGAGCACGCGCAACGTCTCTTCGCGCTCACGCCAGCCGTAGATCATCATCGAGACCGCGCCGAGGTCCATGCCGTTCGTGGCCTGGAAGAGCAAGTGGGAAGACATGCGGTTGAGCTCGCACAGCAACATGCGGATCCACTGCGCGCGCTCGGGCAGCTCGAGGTCGAGGAGCTGCTCCACCGCCGCCGCGTAGACGAGCTCGTTCGACAACGGCGACGCGTAGTCCATGCGGGTGACGTTCGTGCAACCCTGCACGTAGCTGAGCTCCTCGCCCGTCTTCTCCATGCCCGTGTGCAGGTAGCCGATGACGGGCTTGGCCTGCACGACCGTCTCGCCGTCGAGCTCCATCATGATTCGCAGCACGCCGTGCGTCGACGGATGCTGCGGGCCCATGTTGATGATCATCGTGTCGCCAGGGCGGCCGGCCTCGGGCCACGGACCACCGGTGAACACGAGCTCCGAGGGCTGCAGCTCCTGCGCCCCCTCGTCCGTCTGCCGCTCGAGCCGCGATGTCATGACGTGAACCCCTGACAGCGGCATCGAGGGACGAGCCGAGACGATGGTGGGCTGGAGCGGCGAGCGGGCCCGAAGGGCCCGGGCCGGGTATCCCGGCCCGGAGCGAGCGCGACCATCATGTCGGCCCCGGGTCGCCCTTGAACCGGACGGGGACGCGGGCGGGGGCGTCGTCCTTGCGCAGGGGGTGGCCGACCCAGTCGTCGGGCATCAGGACACGCGTGAGGCCGGGGTGCCCGGTGAACGCGATGCCGAGGAGGTCGTAGGTCTCGCGCTCGGGGAAGTCCGCGCCCGGGTAGACGTCGGTGATGCTGGCGACCTCGGGCTCGGATTCCGGCAGCTCGGCGATGACGCGGACACGGCGGTTGCGCGGGTGCGAGAGGAAGTTGGCGACGACCTCGAAGCGCTGGGGCGCGACGCCGTCGACGGCCAGGCGTTCGGGGCCGACGAGGTGGTCAACCGCGGTCACGTCCACGCACATGGTGAACTCCTGCTCGTCGCGCAGGAACGCGGCGACGTCGTGCCAGACGGCGCGGTCCACGTAGACGACGGGCTGACCGTGGGAACGGGCGAAGACCGAGCCCTCGAAGCGCGCGAGCAGCTCCGCCGCAAGGGGATCGTCGGGCGGCTCGGGCACCTTGTGCGTCTCTTCACGAGCTTCGTCGTCGGGCATCGTCGGGACCGGTCGCAGGGGCCTAGTGCTGTGTCCGGGAACGTTCGCCCGGTTCAGGTCGAGTCAGGGGCGTCGATTGCAAGGAGCGACGACGAAGGCGCAGCCGTAGCTGCGTCGAGGAACAGGACGCAGCAAGCGGCGTTCCCGGCCGGCGTGAGAGGGCGCAAGCGGTTCCGGTCACGGCACTAAGCGGGAACGGACTCGGAGAGCTGGATCGCGGCACCGCCGTGCGGGGAGTGTTCGCGGCGCTTCATGATCTCGCCCGAACGGATCGCTGCGTGCAGGGTGAGGATGCCGTGCATGAGCGTCTCGGGACCCGGCGGGCAGCCGGGCACGTACACGTCGACCGGCACCACCTGGTCGACGCCCTGCACGATCGCGTAGTTGTTGAACATGCCGCCGCTGCTCGCGCACACGCCCATCGAGATGACCCACTTCGGCTCGACCATCTGGTCGTAGACCTGGCGTAGCACCGGCGCCATCTTCTGGCTCACGCGGCCGGCCACGATCATGAGGTCGGCCTGGCGCGGCGAAGCGCGGAACACCTCCATGCCGTAGCGCGCCAGGTCGTAGTGGGCGGCACCCGTCGCCATCATCTCGATCGCGCAGCACGCAAGGCCGAACGTGGCGGGCCAGCACGAGTTGCGCCGCGCCCACTTCACGACGTCTTCGAGGCGACCGGTGAGGAAGTTGTGCGGGACCTGGTCGAGGCCCACCGTCAGGCCGCCTTGCCCGCGTCGTCGCCCGCGCCGCCGGGCACCATGCGCTCCGGCAACGTGGAGGTACGCAGCACGCCCGGCACCACCCGCTCGGCCACCTGCTTGACCGGACCCCAGGAGACCGCGCCGGTGGAGAGCAGATAGGCGAACGGTACGAGCAGGACGAGCAGGAAGATGCCCATCACCACGAGTCCGTACGTGCCGAGCCCGCGGTACACGGTGCTGAAGGGGTAGAGGAAGACGATCTCCACGTCGAGGACGATGAACGTCATCGCGACGAGGTAGAACTTGACCGGGAAGCGCTCGGGCGGCTCGTGTTCGGGCACGATGCCGCACTCGTAGGGCTCCTGCTTGGCTGCGTTCGGCCGCCGCGGGGCGAGCAGCCGGGCGGACGCGAAGAACGACACCGCAACGAACGCCACGACGAGCACGGTCATCGTGAGGATCGGCAGGTAGTCGTTCACCGTCTCACCACCGTTCGCGTCCCACCGTTCGCGCTCCCGGGCGCGCTCCCGGGCGCCCCCGTGCGGACGCGCCCCACGCCCGCCGCGCGCAGGCTACCCGAGAGCCACCCGCCGACCGCAACGAGTTGGTTCTCAGGGTTCGGGGCCGACGGCCACGAGCGCCGCCAGCGTCTTGTACACCGCTTCGGCGGGCCCGAGCTCGTCGGGTCGCAGCAGGTTCGCCATGATCCGCAGCACCCACTCCATGAGGGTGCGCGAGTGCATGCCGATGCGCGTGAGCTCGCGCATGACCGCCGGGTTCCCGATCGCCTTCACGAACGCGCGAGCGACCTTGAAGTACAGCCCGTAGACGTCGTCGAGCTGCTGCTCGTAGCGGCGCAGCGCCAGGCCGTCGCCCGACGCGAGCGCGAGGTCCAACGTCTCCGCCGCCAGCCGGCCCGTCTCGTAGGCATACGAGATGCCCTCCCCGTTGAACGGGTTGATCGACCCGCCGGCATCGCCGACGACCAGCCAGGTCGGACCGGTCTTGGGCATCACCGAACCCCCGGTCGGCAGCTTGCCCCCGGTCGGCGCACCGCATGACGTCTCCGGCGAGATGCCCCACCGCTTGGGCGCGGTCTCGACGAACGCGTCCATCAGGTGGCTGGTGTTGATCGACTTCCAGCCGAAGAAGGTCGAGAGCAGGCCGACGCCGACGTTCACCGTGCCGTCGCCCACCGGGAAGATCCAGCCGTAGCCGGGGAGGTGGCAACCCTGCCTGTCACGGAGGTCGAGGTGGCTCTCGATCCACGGCTCGTCGTGGTACGGACTGGTGAAATAGCCGCGAACCGCCATGCCGAGCGGGTACCGTCGGTTCCTGGCGGCGCCGAGCTCCCGTCCGAACCGTGAGTTCGCGCCGTCCGCGACCACGAGGTAGCGGGCCCGCACACGCTGCGTGGTGCCGGATTCCCGTCGATGGACGGCCGCCCCCGTCACCAGGCCCCGTTCCACGATCGGCCGGACCGCCTCGCTGGCCGGCCACAACGTGGCGCCGGCCTTCACCGCCCGGTCGGCGACCATCCGGTCGAGGTCGCGGCGCCGGACGACGTAGCCGTGGGACGGGAACTCCGGGTGATCGGGCCAGCGCAACTCGAGGGTGAGGTCGTGGGCGATCGACCGGAGGCCGTCGAAGCGATGGTGGTCGGCGAGGGCCTCCCCGAGGCCCATGTCGTCGAGCTGGCGGACCGCCCGGGGGGTGAGGCCGTCACCGCAGGTCTTGTCGCGCGGGAACCGTTTCTTCTCGACGAGGAGCACCCGGCGGCCTCGTTCCGCGAGCCAGTACGCCGCGGCGGCGCCGGACGGGCCGGCGCCGATGATCAACACGTCGAACTCGGCGGTCACGCCCGGCCATGGTGGCACAGGCACCCGGGAAGGCACGGCACGGACGCGGTCCTCGCGATGTGATGCACCCTGCTCTAGCGTGTTAGAAAACGCTGTGGAAAGGTCGTCGCGCGGGGCGGCCAGCTCCGTCGGACGGGAGGGCGTCGGCGCCGATGTACCACTGGCTGAGGGACAACGTCTACGACTGGGGCGGTTGGACCACCGGCGGCCGGCTCTTCACCGCCCTCTTCGTCACCTTCATCGGCTTCGTCGTCGTGTTCATCCTCATCCGCCGGCCGAAGTCGGAGCGCCCGGCGACGTGGGCCCAGTGCATGGCCGGCGCCACCGGCACGTTCGCGATGTTCTTCCTCTGCTACGCGGTGATCCCTTCCGAGTGGATCATCTGGGGCAACGCGTACTGGCAGCTCGGCGACAAGCAGTGGCTGATCTTCAACCACCAGGACAAGATCCCGGTGCTGCACGTCAACTACCCGTTCGACGTCCCGTACTCCGTGCTCGAGGACCTGATCGTGGTGGGCATCTACCTCGTCTTCTTCGCGCTGAACCTCTGGCTGTGGTCGGTCTGGCAGAAGCGCAGCACCGTGAGCGCCGAGGCGAGCGCCGAGGGCGTGCCGGCCCGGCGGTCACGGTTCGGCCGTCCGCTGAAGGCGACGGGGGCGTAGGCGCGCCATGGCGAAGACCGACGCGAACCCGCCCATGCCGACGTTCGCGACCGACTACCAGCTCCAGGAGGTGGACCCGACCTACCTGACGGCGGCGGTCAAGCCGAAGCAGTTCCTCCACATCGACCAGGCCGAGTGCATCATGTGCGAGGGCTGCGTCGACATCTGCCCGTGGAAGTGCATCCACATGCTGTCGGTCGGCGCGATCGCCGAGGGCGTCAACACCGAACGGCCGGGCGAGGACCCCCGCGACCACGTGGCGTTCATCGTCGACGAGGACGTCTGCACCCGCTGCGCGCTGTGCGTCGACCGCTGCCCGACGGGGGTCATCGTCCTCGGCAAGATCAGCACCGACACCGCCAACGGCGATCCCCACCAACGGACCCCACGCCACGGCTACGCCTACGGCGTCCGCTTCTAGCAACGACGGGTACAGGAGAAGGCTGTGGCCAACGGCAAGGGCGAGAGCAAGGTCGGCAAGGCCCTCGGGACGATCGACAAGAAGACGCGCGGCTCCCAGGCCTGGAACTCCATCTTCCGGCCGGGTTCGGTCTTCCGGCAGGGCTACACCGACAGCCCGAGGAACCGCTCCTACGTGATCATGAACAGCGTGCTGTACCACCTCCACCCGGTGAAGGTGAAGCGCCATGCGGTGAAGGTCTCCTACACGCTCTGCCTCGGCGGCCTGTCGTTCTTCCTCTTCATCCTCCTCACGGTCACCGGCATCTTCCTGATGTTCTTCTACCGGCCGACCGAGGCGTCGGCGTGGTCCGACATCCGGACGCTCGAGACGGTGGTCACGTTCGGCTCGCTCGTGCGCAACATGCACCGATGGGCCGCGCACCTCATGGTGCTCTCCGTCTTCTTGCACATGGCCCGCGTCTTCTACCACGGCGCCTACAAGGCGCCGCGTGAGTTCAACTGGGTGATCGGCGTGATCCTGCTCACGCTGACGCTGCTCCTGTCCTTCACCGGCTACCTGCTGCCCTGGGACCAGCTCGCCCTCTGGGCCGTCACCGTCGGCACCAACATGATGGGATACACGCCGGTGTTCGGGCAGAACGTCAAGTTCGTGCTCCTCGGCTCCAAGGAGATCAGCGGCAACACGTTGTTGCGGTGGTACGTGCTCCACGTGCTGCTCTTACCGTTCGTGATCGTGATCTTCATGGCCATCCACTTCTGGCGCGTCCGCAAGGACGGCGGCATTTCCGGACCGTTGTAGGTCGAGGAGCAGCGATGCCCGAAGTCCCCGAACATCTCCTGCGGCGCAGCGCCGAACGGCGCAAGGCCCTCGGTCAGCCGGCCGAAGGCGAGGAGGCCGCGCCCGAAGCACCCGCCGAAGGCGCGCCAGAGGCGCCCGCCGAGCCGCCGGCCGCGACCGAACCCGCGGCCGCCACGCCGGCCGAAGCCCCTGCTGCCGCCGGGGGCGAGAGCACCGGCGGGATCCCCGCGCACCTGCTCGAGCGATCGAAGCGGCGCAAGGCCGCCATGGCCGGCGGCGACGCCGGTGCCGCGGCCGGAGGCGGCGTGGCGGCTGCGACGGCGACCGCCACCATCGCAGCACCGACCGGGACCGGACCGGGCGGGCATACCCAGCGGCTGCTGACCGTCGTCAAGTCCGGGTCGATCCAGCAGACCAAGGCCGAGGCCCAGGACAAGGTCCACACGTGGCCGCACCTGCTCGTGATCGAGTTCGCCGCCGCGCTCGGGCTGAGCGCGCTGCTCATCGTCTTCTCGGCGTTCGTGCGCGCGCCGCTGCTCCAGCTGCGCGACTTCAACCGGACGCCCAACCCGTCGAAGGCCCCGTGGTACTTCCTCGGGCTCCAGGAGCTCCTCACCATGTTCCAGCCG
The DNA here is from genome assembly GCA_046331155.1 of Acidimicrobiia bacterium. Lineage (GTDB taxonomy): Bacteria > Actinomycetota > Acidimicrobiia > IMCC26256 > CAWATG01 > JAXLRK01. The sequence goes on along the minus strand of JAXLRK010000001.1, from coordinate 656,838 downwards.
ATGGTCGCCGGCGTGACCATCCCGGGCATGGGCCTGTTCCTCCTGATGGTCGCGCCCTACATCGACAAGAACCCGTCGAACAAGCCCTCCGACCGCAAGTTCGCGATCGCGCTGTTCACGATGTTCCTCATGTTCTGGGCGGTGCTCGTCATCATCGGTTCGTTCTTCCGGGGCCCGGGCTTCAACTTCGTGTTCCCCTGGAAGGACGGCATCTTCTTCGAGCTGTAGGAGTCTTCGGCCGTGTGGATCATCGTCGCGATCGTCGTTGTGATCGGGCTGGCGGTCATCGTCATCGTCTCGACGGCGCGCCGGCGCGCCAACGTCGGGACCCTCGCCCGCGAGACGCGCCGGCGTGACACGGGTTCCGGCGCCTCGACTGCGGAGCCGGGCACGGACCTGGCCACCGTGGGCGCCGAGGCCCGCGACCGGGCCGGCGAGGCGAAGCAGTCGTTGGCCCCGAGCGCGCCCCGTACGCCCGCGGTGGCGGAACCGGTGGACCCGGAGGTGCTCGGCGAGACCCGCCGCCAGTTCCTCAACCGTGGGATCGTCGCCGGCATGGCCCTGGCCCTCGGCGCCCTCGGCGTCGCGGTCGTGGGATTCCTCTGGCCGCCGAACACGGGCGCGGCCGGCTTCGGTGGCGTCATCGACGTCGGCAGCCTCTCCGAGATCGACGACACCATCGACAACAAGAAGCAGCCGTTCTACAACGCCGCGGCCAAGACCTGGGTCGTCGCGTACCCGAAGGCGGACCTCCCGAAGGCGAAGCAGGTGCAGGCGTACACGCAGGTCGCCGGCATCATCAAAGGGATGGAGCAGGGCTACGTCGCCCTGTACCAGAAGTGCGTGCACCTGGGCTGCCGGGTGCCGTTCTGCCAGACGTCGCAGTGGTTCGAGTGCCCGTGCCACGGTTCGAAGTACAACCGGGTGGGCGAGAAGCGAGGCGGCCCCGCTCCCCGCGGCCTCGACCGCTTCATACCGATCATCGCCGGTGGCCGGCTCTCGGTCGACACCGGCACCATCGTGCAGGGCCCGCCCATCGGCACCGACACCACCGGCCAGAGCCCGGAAGGTGCGCCCTGTGTCTAGCCCCGACCGCCGAGACCGCACCCCCGTGAGGACTCCCGCATGACGCTCCGCCAAGCGCTGTTCATCGTCGACGCCGTCGTCGGGCTCCTCCTCGTCGGCGTCCTGGTGTGGATCCTCGCCTCGCGCCGGAGCCTGACGACGGAGAGGGGGGCGCAGAACGTCACGCCGGCGCCGTCCGACGAGGTGCTCGAGACCCGTCGCCTCGAGCGCGTGCTCGGCGCGGCCCTGGTGTTCGTGGTCACGATCGCGGCCGGCCTCTCCCTCTACTGGCTGTTCGAACCCACGCGGCAGGCCGCAGCCGACAAGGGGTTCGACGAGCGTTCCGTCGAACGCGGCGCGGTGCTCTTCGCGTCGAAGGGCATGAAGAGCTACGACTCGACGCGTTCGTTGCAGTGCGCCAACTGCCACGGCGCGGACGCAGGCGGTGGGACGGCACCGTTCACCATCAAGAGCGAGAACAAGTCCTGCGTCAAGCCGAACGACACCCGCGAGGTGTGCCTCCCCAAGGCCGTCACCTGGAAGGCGCCGGCGCTGAACACCGTCTTCTACCGCTTCCCGCGCCCGAAGAACGGGTGTACCGGCCTCCAGAAGATCGACCCGACCAACCAGGACTGCTACACCCAGGTCACCGACATCATCACGTTCGGCCGCCCGGGCACGCCGATGCCGGCATGGGGCGTGTCCAGCGGCAAGGGCGTGCTGAACGAGCAGGGCATCAGCGACCTCGTCAACTACCTCGAGAGCATCCAGGTCTCGCCCGCAAAGGCCCGTGCGCAGGTTGCCGCCGACGGCAAGGCGCTCCAGAAGGACGCGGCGTCCGCGGTGTGCACGGCCAAGCTCAACTTCGCCAAGGCCAACGCCGTGTGGGCCTTCTTCGCACCCGATGACCCCCGGGCACCGGCCGGCGCGAAGGCCTCGCGCGGCGCGCTGTGCGACGCGGACGCCAAGACCGCGGCCAAGACCTTCGGCGACGACCTGAAGGGCAAGCAACGGCAAACGCTCTACGAGGACATGGCGCTGGCGATACGCGCCGGTGACACGCCGACCGCGGTCGAAGCCGTCGCCCGGACCGCCGAGGCAGTGAAGAACTCCGAGGCCTTCGAGGCGAAGGTCGGCAGCGCGGGTCAGGGCGAGCTCCTGTTCCTGACCCAGTGCGCTCGCTGCCACACCAAGGGCTGGTCCTACGTCGACCCCAGCAACCCCGACACGCCGCTCCCCGCGCCCGACGGCAGCGGTGCCTTCGGGCCCAACCTCACGAACGGCTCGACCAAGCGGCAGTTCCCGAAGGTCTCGGACCAGGTCGAGTTCATCACCAACGGCTCGGTCTTCCAACAGGGGTACGGCGTCCGCGGTGTCGGGACCGGTCGGATGCCCGGCTTCGGCGATCGGAACGTCGGTTCGCCGAACTACCACCCCGGCATGCTGACCAAGAAGCAAATCGAGGCGATCGTCGCCTTCGAGCGCAGTCTCTAGGCCCAAGGAGCACCCGTCCCCATGCACTCCGCGCTGATCATCGCCAGTGAGCTCAAGCACAAGAGCCTCTGGTTCCCCGCGATCCTGGGCGTGCTCGTCGTGGTGGCGGCCATCGTGCTGTTCTGCGGTTCGATCTACCTCCTGCTCGCCACCAACCTCGGCGCACGCCTCGGGTTCCTCGTCGCCGCCGCCGGCCTGTCGGGTTTCATGATCGTGCTCTCGCTCCTGTGGTGGACCACGTCGTCGCCGCTCAACACGTTCAAGGGAAGCATCCCGACCTGGAAAGCGGTGGAGGTCGTCAGCGCCCCGAAGGATTCAGGGGTCACGAAGGTGCGCGACATCAAGAACGCGGGCAACAAGGTCGACACGATCGAGGCCGCCAACGTGAAGGCCATCGTCGACGCGGCCCTCGTCCGGCAGACGGCCGAGCCGGGCCAGGAGCTCCCGGCCGGTGCAAACAAGTACGCCGCGTACGACGACCCGACCGCGTACCTCGTCAAGAGCACCTGGGAGATCGGCGGGCGCCAGAACGGCTGGGGCCACATCTGGACCCGGTTCTCGCATCCGACGCAGTACGCCGTGGCCGAGTTCTGTACCGCGACCAAGATCGACGCCGCTTCTCAGGGCGTCCCCTACGGTCTGCCGCCCGGTGCCACCAACTACGACCCGGCGACCGGGAAGTACGACAAGGTCACGGCGAAATGCGACGGCGACTCGAAGTACCTGGTCCTGCGGCGCAGCCTCGGGTCGCTTCGCGTGCCGCCGATGGTGACGTTCCTCATCTCGTCGATCCTGTTCGCGCTCTGCCTCCTGGCCCTCCACTGGCGAGAGCGTGACGAGCAGGAGCGCGCCGCGGCCGAGGCCGGGCTGACCCCGGCGCCATCAGGCGCCTGAGGAGGATTCCCATGCTGACACGCCTGCGCTCCACGCTCCGACCGCTGCTCCTGCTGGCCTTCGTGCTGCTCGCGGCCGGGTGCCAGAACGGCCAGCTCGTCGACGCGTCGGACCCCAACGAGCGCGGCGAAGGGGGCCTCGCCTTCGTCCTCATGGTCGTGATGATCGTGCTCTTCGTGTTCTCGATCTTCTTCATCGACCGCTACCGCAAGTCGCGCTCCGGGCGCGACGGCGAGTAGCCGCGAGGGTCAGACCAGGCGGGCGGCGGCCGCGGCGGCCGCGGCAGTGGCGTCGAGATCGGCGTCGGTGTGCGCCAGGCTCACGAACAGGGTCTCGTAGCTGCTCGGTGCGAAGTACACACCCCGGTCGAGCAGGCCGTGGAAGAGCCGCGCGTACCCGCCGGCATCGGCGTTGCCGGCCTCGTCGTAGTTCGTCACCGGTGACGGCGCGAGGAACGCGCCGACCAGTGTGCGCACCCGCGGCACCTGCACGGGCACTCCCGCGGACGCGCACCCGTCGACGAGCAACGCCTGCAACCGCTCCGCCTTCGCCTCCAGCTCGGCGTACGAAGCGTCGGTGAGCTCGCCGAGTACCGCCAGCCCGGCCGCGGTCGCCAGCGGGTTCCCCGAGAGGGTGCCGGCCTGGTACACGGGCCCGAGCGGCGCCAGCTCGTCCATGAGATCGCCGCGGCCGCCGATCGCCGCGAGCGGCAACCCCCCGCCGACGACCTTGCCGAAGATCGACAGGTCGGGCGCGACCCCGAGGAGGCGTTGCGCGCCACCGCGGTCGACGCGGAAGCCGGTGATGACCTCGTCGAACACGAGCAACGCTCCGTGCTGGGTGCAGCGGCGCCGCAGACCCTCGAGGAAACCGTCGACGGCCGGCACGAGCCCCATGTTGGCGGCGACCGGCTCCACCAGCACGGCCGCGAGCTCGGAGCCGTACGCGGCGAAGGCCGCGTCGAGGGCGCCGTCGTCGTTGTAGGGGACGACGACGGTGTCCGCGACCGCGCCCTCGGTCACGCCGGCCGAGCCGGGCAGCCCGAGCGTCGCGAGCCCGCTCCCGGCCGCGACGAGCAGCGCGTCGAGGTGCCCGTGGTAGCAGCCGGCGAACTTGAGGATCTTCGTGCGCCCCGTGGCCCCCCGGGCGAGGCGGACCGCCGTCATCGCGGCCTCCGTGCCCGAGGACACGAGTCGCACCTTCTCGACCGACGGCACCGCGTCGCAGATCGCCTCGGCCAGCTCGACCTCGCGTGCGGTCGGCGCGCCGAACGACGTGCCGTCGGCGGCGGCGCACCGCACCGCCTCGACCACCTTGGGATGGGCGTGGCCGAGGATGGACGCGCCCCACGACTGCACGTAGTCGAGGTACCGGCGCCCCTCGGTGTCCCAGAGGGCGGCGCCCTCACCGCGCGTGACGAAGAAGGGCTCCCCGCCGACGGCGCCGAACGCCCGTACCGGTGAGTTGACCCCACCGGGGATCCGGGCCCTCGCCCGATCGAAGAGCTCGCTCATTGTTGCCGCTCTTGGCGCCTGCGGCGCCGGGCCGCTGGGCCACGCTCTCTACTCGGCGGGATACCCGCCTCCTGACGCTCGCTCACGAGTGCAGGCGTTCGGCGAGCTCACGGGCGAAGTACGTGAGGACGAAGTCCGCACCGGCACGCTTGATCGCCGACACGTGCTCGAGCGCGACGGCATCGCCGTCGAGCCAGCCCTGTTGCGCCGCGGCCTTGACCATCGCGTACTCGCCGCTCACGTGGTACGCGGCGACAGGCAGGTAGAAGGACCGGCGGATCGCCGCGATCACGTCGAGATACGCGAGCGCAGGCTTGACCATCACGATGTCGGCACCCTCGGCGACGTCGAGCGATGTCTCGGCAATCGCCTCGCGAGCATTCGCGGTGTCCATCTGGTAGCCGCGCCGGTCGCCGAACCGTGGCGCGCACTCGGCCGCGTCACGGAACGGACCGTACAGCGCCGACGCGTACTTGGCCGAGTAGGCGAGGATCGCCGTGTCGACGAAGTTGCAGTCGTCGAGCGCGGTTCGGATCGCGCCGACCTGACCGTCCATCATCCCCGACGGCGCGATCACGTCGGCGCCGGCGTCGGCTTGGGCGACGGCGATCGACGCGTAGCGCTCCAGGGTGGTGTCGTTGTCGACCGTGCCGTCGGCGCGCAGCAGCCCGCAGTGGCCGTGGTCGGTGTACTCGTCGAGGCAGTCGTCGGTCATCAGCACGAGCGCGTCGCCGACCTCGTCGCGGAGGTTGCGCAGTGCGACCTGCACGACGCCGTCGCGGGCGTCGGCCGATGATCCGGTGGCGTCCTTGCGGGCCGGCACTCCGAAGATGATGACCGCCGGCACGCCGAGGTCGGCGAGCTCCCGCACCTCCTTGCGCAGGCTCTCCTGGGTGTGCTGCACGACGCCGGGCATCGACGCCACCGGCTCGGGTGCGTCGGAACCCTCTCTCACGAACAGCGGCGCCACGAGGTCGTCGACGGAGAGTCGCGTCTCGCTCGTGAGGCGGCGCAGCGCCGCGGTGCGGCGCAGCCGCCGGGGCCGGTGCTCGGGGAAGCTCACGGAGCCAGGGTACCGCCGGGTCCCACCGGGAGGTGGAGGACGGCGTCGACCAGTCCGTCGATCGTGTGCTCTGCCGCTTCCACGTCGACTCGGAGGCCGCGCTCGACCGCGGTCCTCGACGTCACCGGCCCGATCGACACCACGCGCGGCTGGGGGTCGGGGACCGCGCCGAGCAGGTCCACCAGGTTCGTCACGGTCGACGACGACGTGAACGTGATCACGTCGACGTCACCACGCCGCACGCGATCGAGGACCTCCGGGTCGGGCGCCACGGGCACGGTCCGGTACACGGGCAGCACCTCGACGCGAAAGCCTCGCTCCTCCAACCCGGCCGGGAGCACGTCACGCGCCTGCTCCGCCCGGGCCAGCAACACCCCTTCGTCCCAGTGCGTCGGAGGCGGGAAGGCATCGAGCAACGACTCGGCGACGAACCGCTCGGGCACGAGATCGGGTGAGATCCCGCGCCACGCGAGGGCGGCGGCCGTCCCCGGGCCGATCGCGGCGACGCGCACACCGGCAAGCGCACGCGCGTCACGGCCGGTGGCGTGGAGGCCCCGTTCGAAGAAGGCGTGGACGCCGTTCGCCGACGTGAACACGACCCAGCCGTAGGCGTCGAGCGCGGGAACCGTGAACGGGACCGGCTCGATCGCGATCGACGGCAGCTCCACGACCTCGGCACCGAGCCGTTCGAGTCTCGACCGGAGCTCGCTCGCCTGCCCGCGGGCGCGGGTCACGACGATCGAGCGCCCGAACATCGGACGCTGCTCGAACCACGCGAGCTCGAGCGCGGCGACCTCGCCGACGACGATCGCGGACGGCGACTGCACGCCGGCGTCCGCGATGGTGCCGAGGGTGGCGCGGATCGTGCGTTGGTCGGCGCGGGTGCCGTTGCGGATCGCGGCCACCGGCGTCGCGGCCGGACGGCCGCCTGCGATCAGGCGCGCGGCGATCTCCCGCAGGTTCCCGACGCCCATGAGGACGACGAGCGTCCCTCCGGCACGTGCCAGCGCCTCCCAGTCGACGTCGGTGCGGCCCTTCGCCGGATCCTCGTGGCCGGTGACGACGGTGACGTGCGTCGCGACGCCTCGGTGGGTCACCGGGATCCCGGCGTACGCCGGTGCGGCGATCGCGCTCGTGATACCGGGGACCACCTCGAACACGACACCGGCAGCGGCGAGCGCCTCGGCCTCCTCGCCTCCGCGACCGAACACGAAGGGATCACCACCCTTGAGCCGCACCACGTCCCGGCCCGAGCGACCGTGTTCGACCAGCACCGCGTTGATCTCGTCCTGCGTCATCTCCGCCGCGCCCGACGCCTTGCCCACGAAGACGCGTTGCGCGTCCGCGGGCGCGAGGGTGAGGAGTTCGGGGTTGGCGAGCCGGTCGTACACGACGACGTCACAGGCGCGCAGGAGCTCGGCGCCGCGCACGGTCAGCAATCCGGGGTCACCCGGCCCCGCGCCAACGAGGTACACGGTCACGCGATGTCCTCCAGCAGCGCGCGTCCGCCGTGGTCGTCGAGGAGGCGGTGGGCGACCGCCACACCGACGGTTCGCGGATCGTCGTGCTCCACGATGTCGCGCAGGACGACGCGCCCGTCGCCGGTCGCGAGCAACGCCTCGATTCGGAGGCGCCCGTCGTCGGCGGTCGTCGCGAGTGCTCCGCAGGGCAGATCGCAGCCGCCGCCGAGCTCGGCGAGGAACGCTCGCTCGGCGTCGAGTTCGGCGTGGGCACGTACGTCGTCGACGGCGTGCAACATGTCGAGCGTGGCGTCGTCGCCGCTCCGGCACTCGACCGCCAGGGCGCCCTGACCCACCTGAGGCAGCATCACCCCGACGTCGAGGACCTCGGCGATCCGGCTCGAGAGACCCAGCCGCCGCAACGCGGCGACGGCCACCACGACCGCGTCGAACCGCGACGCCTTCTCCAACCGCGTCGCGATGTTGCCGCGCAGCTCACGGAAGCCGAGATCGTCCCGGAACGCAGCCAGCTGCGCCCGCCGGCGCACGGAGCCCGTTCCCACGATCGCTCCCGCCGGCAGGGCGTCGAGCGCGCAGCCCACCAAGGCGTCGCGTGGATCGTCGCGTTCGGGAACGGCCGCGAGCACGAGTCCTACGGGAGTCGACGCCGGCAGGTCCTTCGCGGAGTGCACCGCGAGGTCGGCCCGGCCGTCGAGCACGGCGTCCTGCACCTCCTTCACGAACACCCCGGTGCCGCCCATGGCATGGATCGGGGTGTTCGCGCGGTGGTCCCCCGACGTGGAGACGACGACCAACTCGGCTGGGGCCGGCAGCATCGCGGCGACCCGCTCGGCCTGCCAACGCGCGAGTGCGCTGGCGCGCGTGGCCACCCGGAGCGGGCCGGCCATCAGTCCTCGGGATCGGCAGGTTCGTCGGCCGTCGCGGCCTCCGCGGCACCGTCAGGCGCGCTCGGGTCGTCGGCCGGGAGATCGAAGAGAGCGGCCAGCGCGTCCGCGTACAGTTCGCCGCGCGCGGTGCCCGCGGTCTCCTTGAGGACCACGGTCGGATCGTGCAACAGCTTGTTGACGACGCCGTCGAGCAGCGCCTCCACCGCGCGACGCTGGTCGGGTTGGAGGCTCTCGAGCTTGCCGGCGAACCGATCGAGCTCGCCGTCGCGGATGCCCGCAGCCCGCGTTCGCAGCGCGGTGACGAGCGGAGCGACCTCCCGTGCCGACCGTTCGGCCCGGTGGCGGTCGAGCTCTGCCGCGATGATCTCGCGCACCTTGCCGATCTCCCGGGCGCGCTGCTCCATCGACCGTTCGGTGAACGTCTTGAGGTCGTCCATGTCGAAGAGCTCGACACCGAAGATCTGCTGGACGCCGGGGTCCACGTCGCGCGGCACGGCCACGTCGACGATGAGCAGCGCGCGGCCGTCGCGCCGGGCCATCACCGCCTCGACCTCACCCCGTTCGATCACGACGTCGACCGCGCCCGTCGAGGTGAGCAGCACGTCGGCCGTCTCGAGCTGTGACGCGATCTCGGCGATCGGCACGGCGCGACCACCGATGCGTGTGGCCAGCTCCTCGGCCCGTACCGGTGTGCGGTTGGCGACCACGATGTCGGCGACGCCGGCGCCGGCGAGCGCGACCGCCATCCCCCGGCCGACCTCGCCCGCGCCGAGGACGAGGATCCGCCGGCCGGTCAGACCCCCCAGCGTTTCCGCCGCCAGGGCGACCGCCGCCGAGGACACCGAGACCGCGTGGCGGCTGATGCCCGTCTCGGTGCGGGACCGCTTGCCGACCTCGACCGCGTGTTTGAAGACCCGGGAGAGCAGCTGACCCGCGGTGTGCTCACGTTCCGCAACCTGCCACGCTTCGCGGACCTGCCCGAGGATCTCGCCTTCGCCGATGATCATCGAGTCGACCCCCGCGGCCACCCCGAAGAGGTGCGCGACGGCAGCGTCGTCGTAGTAGGTGTACAGGTGGTCGGCGACGTCGCGCGCGTCGGCCGACGCGTGGTCGACCAGGAAGTCGTGGATGTCCTGCACGGCGGCGTGGAAACGGGTGCTGCGGGCGTAGATCTCGGTACGGTTGCACGTGGAGAGCACGACGACCTCGGCGAGGTGATCGCGCTGATCGAGCGCGTGCAGCGCCTTCGGCAGCTGTTCCGACGCGACCGTCAGCCGTTCGAGCAGCTCCACCGGTGCGGTGTGGTGGTTGAGGCCGACGACGATCACAGACACGAGCGCAGCACTTCCTTCGCGCGGCCGATCTCGCCGGCCCGAATCAAGTCGAGAATGCCGGAATCGAGGGCCCGCCGCCAATCGGCATCCTCGCTCGAACGGCCCGAGCCCCGAAGCTCCTCGCGGGCCTCGGACAGCAGGTCGAGCAGGGTCTCGTACTCGGGGCCCAGCTCCCGCCGGGCGCGGTCACGGAGCCACGTGGCGAGTGCGGGGCTGCGCCCGCCCGTACCGATCGTGACCACGACGTCGCCCCGCCGGACCACCGACATCAGCGTGTACGAGCAGTGGGCCGGGTCGTCGGCGCTGTTCACCCAGACGCGCCGCGCCTCGCCTGCTTCGAAGACGGCCCGGTTGACGGCCGGATCGCCCGTCGCGCTGCACGCGAGCCAGGCGCCGTCGAGGTCGGCGGGCTCGAAGACGCGCTCGGCGACCGTGACCGCGCCGCGGTCGGCGAGGGCACGCACGTCGTCGGCCAGCTCCGGCGAGACGACGTGGACGGTCGCCCCCGCCGCAAGGAGACCGGCGATCTTGCGCGCGGCGATGCGCCCGCCTCCCACGACCACGCACCGCCGGCCGCCGACCACGAGGCTGACCGGATAGCCGGCGAGGGCCGCCCGGCCGACCGGCGCGGCCGACGGGTCCGGGACTGGACCGGTCACGACACCGGCTCGCCGGCCTGGCCCTTGCGGAGTTGGTAGAAGCTGAGGATCTGGAGCTCGATGGCGAGGTCGACCTTGCGCAGCGACACGGTCGCAGGCACCGTGACGACCGCGGGGGCGAAGTTGAGGATCGAGGTCACGCCGGCCTCCACCAACCGGTCGGCCACCTCCTGGGCGGCGGCCGCGGGGGTCGCGATCATGCCGATCGCGATGCCACGATCCTGCACGATCCGCGGCAGGGCGTCGAGCGACTCGATGGTGAGATCGTCGATTCGCTGCCCGACCTTCCGGTCGTCGGCATCGACGAGGGCCCGGATGCGGAATCCTCGGGCGCCGAACCCGCGGTAGTTGGCGAGCGCATGGCCGAGGTTCCCGATCCCGACGATCGCCACCGGCCAGTCCTCGGTAAGCCCGAGCTCACGCGAGATCTGGACCAGCAGGTACTCGACGTCGTAGCCGACACCGCGGGTTCCGTAGGATCCGAGGTAGGACAGGTCCTTGCGCACCTTGGCGGCGTTGACGCCGGCGAGCTCGGCCAGCTGCTCGCTCGACACCGTGGCGACCTGGCGTTCCGAGGTCTCGAGCAACGCGCGGTAGTAGAGCGGGAGGCGGGCGACCGTGGCCTCGGGAATGCGCCTGGCGGCGGTCTCGCTCACGGTCTCCGCTCCTGGCGCCGACGGCGCCGGGCCGCCGGGCCACGCTCGCTGCTCGGCGCGATACCCGCCTCGCGACGCTCGCTCACGGTCTCCGCTCCTGGCGCCGACGGCGCCGGGCCGCTGGGCCACGCTCGCTGCTCGGCGGGATACCCGCCTCGCGACGCTCGCTCACGCGCTTCCTCCTCGCGGCTGTGGTCTCGTCCTCGGCGTCGGACCGGTCCACCCGGGCCGTCGCACACGGGCCCGCAGGTCGGGCCGTCCGCAGCCTACCGAGCTTGTGCACGCGCTCACGAAGTCGCGCGGTCGGTGGCCTGGTGCCCGAGCGCCGGACGGGGCTCGAGGTCGGGCGCAGGTGCACGGCGCGGCCGGACGGGGCTCGGGGTCGGCCCGGTACGCTGCGGGGCGCATGGTCACCGAACTCGCCTTCTTCGCGACTGCGGTGGCCACCCTGTTCGCCCAGGCCACGTTGGTTCGCTACACCCGGGAGCGCAAGCCGCACGAGCTCGCGTGGACCGTGTCGCTCGCCATGTTCGCCCTTGCCGGCGCGGCCCTCGCGACCGGCGCCGCGACCGGCTGGGACCGCGCGACCTTCCGGGCGTTCTACCTGCTCGGCGCCGTCCTCAACGTGCCGTGGCTGGCCCTGGGCACCGTCTACCTCCTGGCGGGACCGACGATCGGGCGCCGGGTGCAGTGGGGCCTGGTCTGGTTCACCGGGCTGGCGACCGGCGTCGTCCTCACCGCGCCCATGGCGCCGATCGCCGGCGAGACGATCCCGGTCGGCAAGGTGGTCTTCGGGGTCTTCCCGCGGGCCCTGGCGGGTATCGGCAGCGGTCTCGGGGCCCTGGTGATCTTCGGCGGTGCCGCCTGGTCGGCAGCCCGTTTCGCCCGCGACCGTACCCAGCCCCGCGGCCGGCGTCTGGCCGGCGCGAACGCGCTGATCGCCCTCGGCACCCTCGTGTTGTCGAGCGGTGGGCTCGTCCAGGGAACGGTCGGCCACGACGAGGCCTTCACGATCAGCCTCGCCGCCGGCATCTCGATCATCTATCTCGGGTTCGTCGTGGCCTCCGGCCCGCGCCGCACCCGCTTGGCGCGCGTGGCATGAGCTTCACCACCTCGCGCCGGCCCGCGCGAGGGCGTCCTGCAACTCGTGCACGTCCACGGCCCCGGCGTCGGTTCCGCCCCGGGCCGCGATCGCCGCCGCCGTGCCCGCGGCCTGGCCCAACGCCATGCTCGGCGCCATCACACGGGTCGACGCCAGCGCGTCGTGGTCGGCGGAGATGCAGCGCCCGGCGACGAACAGGTTCCGCACTCCGGCGGGGAGCAACGACCGGAACGGGATCTGGTAGCGACGCCCCGGCTCGAGGAAGCGATACTCGGTCGAGCGGCCGTGGGTGTGATACTCCTGCGGCCAGGCACCTGCGGCGACGGCATCGTCGAAGCGGGCCCCGCTCACGACGTCCTCCCCGCGCAGCACGAACTCGCCGACGACGCGTCGGGACTCGCGGACGCCGAGCTGCATTGCGGTGTCGGCGAGGAACGCGTCGGCGAAACCCGCAACCCGCGTGCGCAGGAACACGGCCGCTTCCTCCGCCCGACGCCGACCCTCGAACTCGCCCGCGGTCATCTCGCGCACGTCGGTCGCGTCGATTGCGCTGCCGTCAGGGTTCGCGACCCGTGTCATGGCGCCGATGAACTCGCCGGGACGCAACGTAGGTATCACGGCGCCGCTGTCGCGGCTCAGGTGCCGACCGTGCGCGGCGATGGTGTCGGCGAGCGTCGCGATCGCAGCCCGTCCCTGCTCGTCGTCCACGTGTTGCATCACGAACTGCATCGATGCCCGTTGCCGCGCGTCCGGCGGCGCGACCACGGTCTCCGCCCCCGCGAACCACGCGACGTCTGCGTCACCCGTGCAGTCGACGAACGAGCGGGCCGCGATCGCGCGGGGGCCCTGCTTGGTCGTGAGGACCAGCGCGCGCAGCGCACCGTCGTCGACGATCACGTCGGCCACGAGGGAGTGGAGCAGCACCTCGAGGCGGTCTTCGTCGAGCACGAGATGGTCGGCGAGTCGTTTCGCAGCCCACGGCGTGTAGACGAACACGGCCGATTCCTTGAACGGGATCGGCCCGAACCCCGACCCTGCCGCGGCCAGACGCTCGGGGAACTCCCGGGCGATGCCCCCGACCACCGGCGCGAACGTCCCGCCGTCGCGGACGTACAGGCCACAGATCGTGCCGACCGAAGCCACGGTGAAGTTGCCGCCGAGCACGCCGTAGCGCTCGCACAGCACGGTGCGGGCCCCCATCCGGGCGGCGGCGACCGCGGCGCCGAGCCCGGCCGGGCCCCCGCCGGCCACGACCACGTCGGCCTCGGCCAGGACCGGGACGTCTCGGGCGGGGACTTGCACGACGCCGATCGTACGGCGTCCGCGGGGTCCCACGTCCTCCGTCCGTCGTCGGCCCAGAAATCTCACTGAGAGTGGTCAAATTCCCTCAAGGCGACCGCGCCGGCGGCCGATGAGCTTGGTGTACTCGCACCGGACTCCCGGAAGCGGGCGGAGCGCACGAAGGGGGAGGCCGACCACGAAGACTGGCAGCGAGGCGCCGCTCGGCGACCCGCCGCCTTCGAGATCCGGGGTTCCGGTGAGCAGGTGTGGGCGTCCTCGGCGCCAGGCGAGTCTCTCGTCGGCGCTGTAGGAACTAGCCTCCCAGCCCGCCCCAAGCACGTCCCATCTGCTGCCGGAACCCCGACTCTCTCCCCGGCGCCTCTCCGCCACCCCGAGCCTTGCTCAAAGGTGGCGATCGGTAACGAATGCGTTCGAGATCGCTACCCTCTGCTGCCGCGGTCGGTCATGGCGAGACCTTGAACACGAACTGCGCGGCCGCCGCCGCCAGGATCAGCACGAGCAGCACGACGATGACGATCGTCGTCCCGGGCCTCACGCCGGTCCGCCCGGTCGCAGGACGACGCTCGTGAACGGCGCCAGCCGGCACGTCTCGGCCGCGGATCCGCGATCGACGGCCAGCGCGACCAGACCGTAGGAATCGACGACCAGGACGACCTCGGACGCGCGCGCGTCGGCGTAGGTGTCGACCCACCGTACGGCACGCCGTTCACCCCGGATCTCCACGTCGACCGGGCCGCCGGGGCCCAGACCACGAGTCTCGAGCTCCTCGGCGTCCACGTTCAGCTGGCAGTTTCCGAAGCGGTCGATCCAGAGGACCTCGCCCACGACGGCACCGTCGTCGCGGTGCTCCGGCAGGGGGACGAGTCCGGGTACGAGGCTGACCGGGTCCACGGGCTCGCCGAGCTCCGCCATCGCGACGCCGGACGCGAGGTGCCCGGCCGCCGGGGCGAAGACGTCGCGGCCGGCGAACGTGGGCCCCGGGGACGGCAGGTGGTACGACTCGTTCGTGAGATGCACGACCCGGCGGGCACCGCCCAGCAGCGCGGCCGCGGGGGCCAGGAGACCGTTGTCCGGACCGAGCAGGAAACCGTGCTCCACCTCGACGGCGATGGCACGCCGCCCGGTTCCGACCCCCGGATCGACGACGGCGACGACGATCCCGCTCGGTAGGTAGGGCGCGGCACGGGCCAGCGTGAGCGCGCCCGTCTTGACGTCGTGGGGCGGGATCTCGTGGGTGATGTCGACGATCGTGAGCGCCGGCGCGAGGCCGAGCATCACCGCCTTGCAGACGCCGACGGACTCGTCGCGCGTCCCGTAGTCGGTGAGGAACGACACGGTCCCGGGCGGCACTCGACTCCCCTCGAACGTCGTGGAAACGCCCGACGCTACCCGGGCGGCTCCGCCTCGGGCCTACCACCCCGGGTCGGCCGCTCGGTCCACCGGCGCCGCATCAGCCCGCCTGCGTGTACCCCGACGCCAGGTACTTGTCGACGTCGGCCTCGCTCACCCGGAACGACCGGCCGACCCGGACCGCGGGCAGGGCACCGCTCTTGATCAGGCGGTACACCGTCATGTTCGAGACCCGCAACAGCTCGGCGACCTCCTGGACCGTCAGGAAGCGCGCCTTCGCAAAGGACTGCGCCACTCGGCACCCCTCACTCCTACCCGCAGAACGGAGCGTAGGCCCTGTGACCAGTGTTGTCTAGTGCAACCTTTGCGAATTTTCGTGGGAATTGTCGAGCGGCGAGGCCCGGCGGTCGGGTAGGGGTTGAGCGGCACGGGCCGAAGAGACCCGCACGAGACCGGTCAGGCGGTCTCGGCGTCGCGTGTCGAGTCGAGACCGACCCTCTCCGCCGCCTCCGCGCGGGCCTCGGCGGCCGGGGCCGCCCTCTCGGACCCCGCGCCGACCGCCTCGTTCCCGAGCGCCGCCGCGAGCTGGTCCGCCCAGGCGAGCACGATCCCGTACCCGTACGGCGCGCGTGACAGGTCCATCGGCACGACGGCCACGGGGCGGCCCCGTGACCGGGCGACGCCGAGTGCCAGCGCGTCGTAATCGGCGAGCGCCACCGTCTCGATGCCGTCGCGGACCGCACCCGCCGCGAATCCTGAATCCGCCACTACGAGTCGGGGCCGCGGCATCCAGAACAGCCACTCGTCGACCGCGTCCACCGCAGTCTGCGCCAGCAGGTGCCGGCCGTCGGTGATCACCGCGACGTCACCCACCCACCAGAGGCGCCGGCCGGAACGTCCGTCGGAGCGGAACTCGCCGCTCTGTTGCTCGACCACCACGTCGGCACCGCCCGCCCGAGCCCGCGCCGCCAGCTTCTGGAGCAGCGGCAGCATCGATGCCGGCCGCCCGGTAGCGAACGCGATCCTGCCTCCGTCACGGGCCACAGCGTCCATCAGCGCGAGAGCAGACGCGAGCGCTTCACGCGTGCGGTCGGGTCCGATCGCGACCTTGGCCTCCCCGTGGGTCCAGCCCCACTGCTCACGCGCCACGTCGAAGATCTCGTCGAGCTCCAACCCGGGGAACGGATCCAGGCCCCAGAGCGTCGACCGCTCACCGTCGCGGAGCCGGCGCATCATGCTCAACAGCTCGGTCCGACCCAACCGGGCGTGCGAGCCCGTGATCCGCGTCCGGGTGACCTGCTCCCGCAGACCCTGGGTGCGCATGCGCGGCTCGGCCGGCTCCGGGAGGTCCTCCAGCTTCGGTGGGCGCCGGGACGCCGGCCGGCGGGTCATCGGGGGCTCCCGGACTCGCACGAGAGGTGGGGCTCTCGGCGGTGATCCATCGAAGACGCCACCACGTGCAGGAAGGTCATGAGCCCAGCTCGCGGGAGCGGGCAGTGGCCGCGGCGACGGCGTCGAGGAACGCGGCACGCACACCGTGTTCCTCGAGTGCACGCAGGCCGGCGGCCGTGGTACCACCCGGCGACGTGACCGCGGCGCGCAACGCTTCGGGGCCCTCGGTGCCTTCGGCCAGGAGCGTCGCCGCGCCGAGCATCGTCTGGTTCACGAGCGCGGTCGCGGTGTCGCGCGGCAGCCCGACCAGCACCCCGCTCTCGATCAGTGCCTCGGCGACCAGGAAGACGTAGGCCGGCCCCGAGCCCGACAGGCCGGTGACCGCGTCGATCGCGGACTCGGGCACGCGCACCACGATGCCGACCGAACCGAGCACCCGCTCCGCCAGCTGCAGGTCCGGCTCGGCGGCGTGCGTCCCACCGGCGATCGCAGCCGCCCCGCGGCGCACGAGGGCCGGGGTGTTCGGCATCGCCCGCACGACGGGGCGGCCCGGTGCCGCCGCCTCGAGGGTGGCGATCGTGACGCCGGCCGCGATCGAGAGCACCACGGTGTCGCCCGGCAGCGTCTCGGAGCAACCGGCGAGGACTCCGGGTACGTCGCCCGGTTTGACCGCGACCACGACGACGTCCGCGTCGCCGACCGCCCACGCCGCGCTCGGCACGACTCGCACGCCCTTCCAGCGCTCCTCGAGGACGCGCCGCCGCTCCGCGTCCACCTCGGCGACGGCGATCGACTCGGCCTCGAAGCCGGAGTCGAGCAGGCCGCCGAGCAACGCCTCCCCCATCCGGCCACCACCGAGCAGCGCCAGGTGCGTCATGTTCTCAGGCTAATGCGGCCTCACCGGTGCCCGGCGCACGTCCGCCGGCCGACGGGACCGGCGACGACTCGAGCCGGGCCGGCCCGAGCAACGCTCGGATCACGGCGACGCACTTCCCCGAACGCCGCCGGCCACCGCCCGCCGCTCGGGCCCGGCCCCACCGGGCCCGTCGACCCAGCAGCTTGGACCCTACAACTTGTCACACTCTTACGCAATCTCAGCTTAGGCTCCGCTCACCCGGTCGGCACCCCGGACCGCGGACCGGGCGGCTCGGGCGGTGGGCGGCGGTACGCGATGGCCACGATCGGCTGGAACCAGGTCTCGGTCGCTTCGTAGAGCACGCCGATGACGCGGTCGAGCTCCTCCTCG
Source organism: Acidimicrobiia bacterium (assembly GCA_046331155.1). GTDB lineage: Bacteria > Actinomycetota > Acidimicrobiia > IMCC26256 > CAWATG01 > JAXLRK01. The sequence goes on along the minus strand of JAXLRK010000001.1, from coordinate 639,399 downwards.
CTCAAGTGCTCGAGCGCGACCCGCCCGGTGAGGTACACGTCGCCGTCCGGGCCGAGCGAGAAGCGGGCGCCGTACATGGTGTGGTTGCGCCGCAACAGGTAGCGGTACAGCTCGAGGTGCGGGTCGGCGCCGCGCGCTCGTTCGGGCGGGTCCGGGAGGAAGTAGAGCTCGTAGCGCAGCGTGCGCTCGCGGAGGTCGAAGTAGATCGTCGCAGCGTCACGTCCGTCACAACCGAACCGCACGTACCAGCGGCGCAGCTCCGGGTCGTACTCGACGTGCTGGACGTACTCCTCGGCCGCGACCGAGCCCTCGAGGTGCGCCGCGACCAGCGCGTGCGCGTCGTCGATGCTCAGCGGCACCGGACGGGCTCGTGCGCGGCGAGGTCGGCATAGAGGCGGCGCAACCGCGCCGCCGTCATGCTCCACGCATACCGCCGCGACTCCGCCTCGGCTCGCGCGCCCATCATCCGCGCCAGCTCGGGGTCCGCGAGCAGCCGGGCGACCGGGGCCGCGAACTCTGCCGGCGCCCGGCCCTCGATCCGGAAACCCGTCACGCCGTCGTCGACGAGGGTTCGCAGCCCGCCGACGTCGGAGGCGACCACCGGTGTGCCGCACGCCGCGGCCTCCAACGCCACCAGCCCGAACGACTCGGCGCGTGACGGCACCAGGCACACGTCGGCGGCGCGGTAGTAGTCCGTCAACGCGCCGTGCGGCTGCGGCGGCACGAGGCGGACGCGACCGGCGAGGTCGAGCTCGTCGACATGGCTGCGGATCCGCCGCAGCTCCGCCTCGCCGTCGATGCCACTCGGGCCGCCGACGACGACGAGCACTGCCCGCGGGTCGCACAACTCGGCGAGGCAGTGCAGCGCGAGGTCCGCGCCTTTCAGCGGTTGGATCCGACCGACGAACAACAGGACGCGCGCGTCGCGCTCGATGCCCAGGCGATGCCGCGCCTCGCCCTTGTCGCCGGGCCCGAACATCTCGTGATCCACCCCGGGCGGCACGATCTCGACCCGCTCCGGATCTCCTCCGTAGAGCTCGACGAGCTGCGAGCGCTCCTCGACCGTCGCCGCGAGCATCAGGTCGGTGCATCCGATCACCTCGGCCTCGACGCGCGCTCGCTCGGCCGGGTCGTCGCCGACGCCCGCGTCGGCCTTGACGCGATCCAGTGTGTGGAACGTGGCCGCGAGGGGGAGCTCGAGCTCGTGCTTCAGCCGGTGCCCGACCGCGCCCGACAACCAGTAGTTGGCGTGCAGCACGTCGTACGACTCGCCGCCGTCGACGAGCGCGAGCGTGGCCTCGACGAACGGCTCGACCAGGGCCGGGAGCTCGTGTTTCGGCACGGGTCGCTTCGGCCCGGCCTCGACGTGGAGCACCCGGAATCCGTCCTCGACCTCGAGCACCGCGGGCTGCTCGGCGTGGTCGGCACGCGTGAGCACGTCGCAGTCCACGCCGGCGCGGGCCAGCGCCGACGCGAGCGCCCGCACGTACACGTTCATGCCGCCGCCGTCGCCCGCCCCCGGTTGGGCGAGGGGCGAGGTGTGCATGCTGAGGATCGCCAGCCGTCGGATCGACATCGGGGCGGCATCCTACTCGGAGCCGTCTCCGGGCCATGCTCGCGGTTCCGCTCGACGGCGGGAGAGCAGCCGAGCGGGCGCCACCGTCGAGCGTCAGCCCGTGGGCTGTTCCCGGAACCGTTCCTTCTGGAACGAGTGGTAGATCTCGACGAGCGCCTGCTTCTGGCGCTCGTTGATCGTGGGATCGACCAGGATCGAGGCCTCGAGGTCCGGGACCTCGCGCTCCTCGAGGATGCCGGCGCGCACGTACAAAGACTCGGCCGAGATGCGCAGCCCCTTGGCGATCGACTGGAGGATCTCCGCGCTGGGCTTGCGCAGTCCCCGCTCGATCTGGCTGAGGTAGGGATTCGAGATGCCGGCGAGCTCGCTGAGCTTCCGCAACGACAACCGGGCGTGCCGCCGCTGTTCGCGGATGAACTCGCCGAGGTCGTGCAGACGGGTCTCGAGGACGTCGGTGCTCATCGAGCTCAGGCGTGCTCGACCTTGTGCCGCATCGCGATCTCCAGTTCGAGCTCGTCGATGACCTTGTGCAGGGCGCGCCGCGTCTCGGAGATCTCGGACTCGAAGCGCTTCAACTGGTCGAGCGTGGAGCGGAGATCCTCTTCCGCGAGTGTCGGGAGGTTGGCGAGCGTGTCGTCGGCGATCAGCCGCTCGAGGCCGCGCGTCCACTTGATCTCGGGCGACGGAGCGAACTGCCGAGACACGCGCGCGGTCGACGCCCCGGCGCGCTCGCCCTCGCCGGCCAGGATCTCCGGCAGCGCGGCGATGAGATCACCCACCGAGCCACCGGCGGCGCGACGGTCGAGCTCGGCCTTGAGGATCTCGACCCGCGCCTGCGCGAGGCGACGCACGTACGAGACCTCGTTCTCGATCTCGCTGCACTCCTCGCGCATGGCGCGCACGTCGTCGGTGGCGGTGGTAGCGACAGACTCGAGGTACTCGGGCGCGAGCACCCGGTCGAGGCGTCGGCGGGGGGTCGTGGGATCCTCGTTCATGGCGATGCCCCAGAGCGTACCGGCGCCGCGGGGTGTCCGGTGCACCGGGCGACCGGATGGGTCAGCAGTTCGCGCGCAAGGTGGGGTACGGGTTCACCCGCCGTCCGCCGACCCGGATCTCGAAATGCGTGTGCGTCGGGCCTCCGCGGGCGTTGCCCGTGTTCCCCGTCCGCCCGATCAACTCGCCCTGGCCGACACGGCGAGCACCGCCCACGATCGTCGAGAGGTGGGCGTAGTAGTACTGGTTGCCGTCGTCGCCCTGGAGCAACACCGCGGTGCCCCCGAGGCCGCCGCTGTTGTCGCCGACCGATCCGGCCACGACCGCCACGTTCGGCGCCCCCCGCCCCGAGAAGAGGTCGGTGCCCTGGTGGTGACGCCCGCCGGACCGGGGTTGCCCCCAGTCGTTGCTGAACGCGGCGCTCGGCACCGGGCAGGTCCAGGCCCGCCCGTTGGCGTTGACGACGATCTGCCCGCCGGCGTCGCTCGACCGCCGCGACTTGGTCGTTGCGCGGCGTCGGGCCGCCGCCTGGAGCGACTGCTGTACCTGGAGGGCCTTCTGGCTTGCGGCCAGCCGCGTCTCGAGCGTCCGTCGGCTCGCCCGGAGACCGGCCAGCGCGCGCTCCTGCTCGGCCCGTCGGGACACGAGCTGCGACCGCTGACTCTCGAGGTCGGCCTCGAGCGCGCGAAGCCGCGCCGAGTTCTCGTTGTCCTTGGCGTTCACCCGTTCGAGCAGGACCCGCCTGGTCGCGGCGTCGAGCGCGTCCGACGGGTCGGTCGCCCCGGTCTCACGACGGCCCATCCGGTACGCGAGCACCGCTCGCGCCTGGGCCGCGGCCCGGTAGGTGGCGGCCTGGGCGTCCGTCTCCCGGATCTGCCGGTCGAGGGTGGACACCTGGTCGCCGAGCCGTTCGTAGCGCGTCTCGGCGCTCGCGTAGCTCGCCGCGGCCGCGTTTGCCGCCCGGCGCGCCTGCTGCACCCGGGAGTTGGCCTGGGCGACGGGGTCGGTCTTCGCCAGCGCGCGCGGCACCGCCGACGCCCCCGCTGACGCGACGACCGCCGCCACGACCCCGAGCCGCGCGCATCCCCGCTTCCAACGCCCCACTGGAGCGGACGCTAACAACGGCGACCGCAGGTGGGCAATTGCGGCAATCGTCGGGATTCATGGGCTCAACCGCCGCTCACGGGAGGGAGCACCGCGACCTCGTCGCCGTCGGCGAGCCGCGTGTCGTCCCCTGCCGACGGCTCCTCGCCGTTGATCCACACGCGCGACGCGGCGAGGACCTCCTCGAACTCGCGTCCGAACTCGTGGCGCGCCTGCGTCAGGAGCGCGGCGAGCGTCGCGCCGGCGTCGAGCCGGACGACCTCCTCGCCCCGGCCCGCGGCCTCGCGCGCCCGGGCGAACAGCCGCAGGCGGACGTTCAGTCGCCGATCTCCGCGAGACCGTCCTTGATCACCAGGTCGCCGTCGGGATTCGTGGTCTCGAAACCGAAGCTCGTGGTACCGCCGCCGGCGCCGACCTTCCACATTCGCGTTGTGATCGCCTGGCCGGGCAGCACGGGCTTGGAGAACCGGACCGCGAGCCGGTGCAGCCTCGACGGGTCGTCGCCACCGAGCGCGTGGAGGACACCCCAACTGGTGAACGCCATGGTGCAGAGACCATGGATGATGATCCCCGGAAGGCCGACCGACTTCGCGAAGTCGTCGTCGAGGTGGATCGGCATCCGGTCGCCCGACGCGTCGGCGTACCGGTAGGTCTGGTCGGCGTCGAGCTGCTGGGTGACGACGGCGACGGGTTCATCGGCCTTCGCGTCGTCGGTGAGGCGATGATCGGGCGCCTCTTCTCCTGCGCCCGTCCCCTCGGAGAACCCGCGGAAGAACGCGACGAAGTACTGCTCGACGAGGAGCTCACCGGACTCGTCGCGCGTCTCGGCCTTCGAGACGACGGTCGTGCCCGACGGCTTGACGTGCACGCCGACCGTGGCGGCCCGGCTGCGCACGACCGTCCCCGGCACCAGCGGCTTGCGGTAGTAGATGTCCTGCTCGCCGTGGACGACGGAGAACAGCGCATCCTCGGGCACCACGCTCGCCATCGACTCGACGAGCGCATCCCAGACCGGGACGACGGCGAAGACCGGCGGCGCGACGGTGCCCGCCGTGTGTGCCGGCACCGCGTCGTTGGTCGCGGCCGCGTACGCCTTCGTGCGGTCGGCCTCGACCTTGAACTCGCGCTCCTCGGTCCAGACACCCAACTTGTCGGTGGCGAATCCCATCCGTTGCCTCCGGTCGTGGTCGCGTCAGCGACGCGAGGTGCCGTGTTCGTGATCGATGTTGGTGCGGGCGGCCGGCAGCGCCTCGAGTCGTTCGGGGTCGATCGGCTCACCGGTGTTCTCGTCGACGCCATAGGTGCCGGCGTCGATTCGCTCGAGCGCGGCCTCGAGCTCGGCGAGCTCGGCTTCGAGGCTCTCGAGGATCGAGAGGTCCTTCTCGCGCTCGAACGTCTCGGAGGCCGTGTCGGCGGGATGCTGGTCGTAAGCCGAGAGCTCCGAGAGCTGCTCCGTCTCGGCCGTCCCGAGCTCACCGCGCAGCTCGCGCACGAGACCCTCCACGCGTTCCCTCTCGCTCAGGAGGCGATCCTTGGCGTCGTCAGTGTCCATGCGACGAGGCTATCTCGGCCGGGCGCGGGCACTCCATCGGAGACGGCGAAGCGTCGGCGAAACACGTCCCGGGCGTCAGCCCCGCTCCAGCACGTCGGCCTGCTCTTCGAACAGGCGCCGCAACAGTGCGACGCGCGTTGCCGGATCGCGTTCGGCGAGGACGTGCTGCCGATCGAGGGGACCGAGGGGGGAGGCCGCGGCCAGCTCGAACGTGCATCGCCTCGGATCGGGTGAGAGTGCCGCATCGAGCGTCGGGCCGTCGAACGTGCCACCGGCCGCGGCGACCACGCGTTCGAACGACCGCCGCAGTTCCCGGACCGCGTCCGGGTCGACGTGCGCGACGAGATCGGGCCACGGTTCGACGAGGGCGCGCGGATAGGGCATCTCGGGGAACCAGGCGCGCACGACGAACCGCGAGGCGCCGATCGCCGCCAGCAGCGACCGGCCGTCCGGGAGCGGGCGGACCTGCACGAGCCGGGCGGTGGTGCCCACGTCGAAGCGGGTGTCGCCCCCGCCGACCTCGCTGCCGCGCTCGATCAACACCACGCCGAACTCGCCGCCTCCGCGCTCGACGTCGCGCACGAGCGCCCGGTAGCGCGGCTCGAACACGTGCAGCGTCAGCGGCTGTTCCGGCAGGAGGACCGCGCCGAGTGGGAACATCGGCAGCTCGTACGGAACGACCGGCGGCTCATCGGGCGCGGGTGGGTCGGCCACCGGCGCTCACCGTAGCGGGCGTCAGGGGAACCGGCGACAGACCGGCCGGCGACGGGCCGTACACTCCGGCCATGCCCGAGCACGCGGCAACGCTCCGAACGACCGTGGCCGCCCGGCTCCGACGCGAGAACCAGCGTTTCACGACGAAGCGCTCCGTGCTCGTCGACGTGCTCGCCGACGCGCCCGGTCCGCTGACCATCCCCGAGATCCTCGACGTCCGGCCCGAGCTCGCGCAGAGCTCCGTGTACCGCAACCTCTTGGTACTAGAGCAGGCCGGTGTCGTGCACCGGATCCTGACCAACGGCGAGTTTGCCCGCTACGAGCTCGCCGAAGACCTGACCGAACACCATCACCACCTCATCTGCGCATCGTGCGGAGCGGTCGAAGACGTCCCCGCGTCCGCGGGGCTCGAAGCCGCCGTGCACCAGGTGGTGGAGGAGGTGCGCCGTCAGGCCGGCTTCCGCACGCACCAGCATCGCGTCGACCTCGTCGGTCGCTGCCGGCGCTGCTCGTAGCGCGGCCGCGAGCTACCGCTCCGGTGCCGGGGCGGACGCCGACGGCGGGGTTCCCAGGGGCTCGCCCGGCGGCAGGAACGCGACCACGATCACGTCGCCGTTCTGCGGCCGGTAGCGGCTCGGGTCGCCGGACCGGACCCGGCCGTTGACGCTCCAACGCACCCGCGCGAGCTCAGACCCGCAGCGGTCGCCGTTGCGATGCACGCGGTGGTCCCAGAGCTCGAGTCGGGTGCCGGACGCGTGCCAGCCCCCGCTCGCGAAGAACGCGCCCAAGGTTGCGTGGGCACCGGCGGTGCTCTGCCGGAAGGGATGGACGTGCACGTACCCGTCGCCGTGCGAATGGATGTCGGTCCCGGTCTCGGGCGGGTTCGGGAGCCAGTGCCCGCAGACGTTCACGCCGATCGGGGCGACCCAGTGATCGACGCCCGCGATCGGTCGCTCGGGCGCCGGACCCGACGGTGCGCCGAGCGCCACCGGCAACGGGCCCGACGCCAACGCGGCCGCGAGCCCCTCGGCCTGGCCTCGGCGGAGCTCGCCCGAGACGCGCACGATGGAAGGACGCGCCGCGACCGCCGGCGCCGCGACGACCCGGTCGTCCACGACCAAGGCCACCTGGTGGCCGGGCGCGGTCGCGGCCGCGGCGGCAACCGCGTCCGCGGTCTCGGGGGTCACGGTGACGTCGACCATCCAGCCCTGAAGGCCCTGCCGGGCGCGCGCGGCGCGGATCGAGCCGCGCGCGTCGAGGGCCGGGCCGAGCTGGTAGCAGAGCGTCACACCCCCGACCCGTTCGGGCGACGGCAGGACAACCGGCTGCGCCGGGTCCGACGCGCCCGCGGGCGCGGCGCAGGGCGGCACCGGCGTCCCCGGGACGACAGGGCGCCACGAGACGTGGCCCGGCGACGCGAGCGCGCCCAGAACGTCGGCGTCGAGCACCTCGCCCGTCTTCAGCGCGATCCCCTCACCGGTGCGCCGGACCGAGTACGACGTGACCAGCGCGTCGCCCGCCGACTGGGTGAGGTGTCCGACTCGACGGCCCAGGACCTGCGTCGCCTCGTCGACCGCACCCGCCTCGGTGCCGGGGGGAATCGTGAAGACGTTCCGGACCGTCGACCGCACGGAGGTGCCGGGCGCCTGCGAGGCCGCCGGCCGGCTGCTCCCGCCACCGCAAGCTGCGAGGGACACGAGCGCCGACAACGATGCCGCGGCGAACACCATGCGCACGGGGGACGCCCTGCTCGTCATGTGACCGGACGGCACATCACTGCCGACGGATGGTGACGGTATCGGACACGGCGACTTCGTCGGTCCCGCCCACGCGCGCGGCGACGGTCATCCGCCAGTCGCCGGCGATCGGCAGGTTCGCGTCGGGCGCGACGTAGTGGCTCGCGGTGATTCGCTCGAGCGGGATCGTGATCGGCGCAATGCCGTGTGACGGCAGCGCGAACCGCACGCTGACGTTCTGTGGGGTCGCGCCGCGACCGGTCGGGTCGCTGATCGTGAGGTGCAGCTCGTTGACGCCGGCCTTGGCCGGGGCCACCTGCACGTCGAACCACAGCTTCGACGTCTCGAGCGTCTTGGCGTACGGACCGCTCGCGACGCTCTCGCCCGGCGCCGCGTTCACGAGCAGGGCGGTGACCACCAGCACGGCGATGCCGATGAGCAGTTCGGCCGCCACCGCGCGTCGGAGCCGGCGCAGCTCGTGTGCGTCGGCCGAGGCGGTGCTACTCGTGTCGCCGTCGCCGGTATCGAGATCGGCCCCCGGTCCGGGATCGTCACCGGCGCCCTTCGCCCCGGGCGCGACCGGCACACGTGACGGCACCGCTCGGGGGCGTTCGCGCGGGGCGAAGACGCGCGCCCGCACCAGCCGCCGGCTCACGCCGGCCAGAGCGAGCATGACGGCGAACCCGAGGAGCTTGAGCGCGAGGAGGCGCCCGTACGTCGTCGAGAGCACGTCGGTCCAGGAGCCGACCTCGCGCAAGGCTCGAAGGAACCCGGTCGCCGCGATCACGACGACGGCTGCCGTCGCGATCGACGAGAACCGGCCGACGACGCGGCGCAGCTCCTCGGCGGGGCGGGACCGCAAGGCGGCGACGGCGAGCACGGCCAGCCCGCCGAGCCAGACGGCCGCGGCGGTGACGTGCAACGTGTCGACCGCGACGCTCACGGCCGGCCACGAACCGGTCCCCGCGTGGCCGGCGAGCGCCGGCGTGCCGAGCAACCACAGCGCGACGACGCCCGCCGCGGCCGGCCACCACCGCGGCAGCCGATCGTCGTCGCCGGCGCGGAACAGCACGCGGACGAGCGGGACCGCCAGGAGCAGCAGCACGAGCCGCGCCAGCCACACCTTGGCGAACCGCGTGTCCATCGCGTCCGCGAACAACGACCAGTCGGTGACGGCGCCCAGGCCGCGTGCAGCGACGTACGGTCCGTCGATTGCGAGACCGAGCACGGTCCCGGCGAAGGCCGCCCACCAACCTGCGGCGACGAGGTGCCGGGTCCGTCGCTCGAACCGCCCGGCCGGCCAGACGGACACGATGAACACGACGGACCCGACGAGCAGCAACAGCCCGGCGAACGCGGCGAAGCGTGCGAGTCCGTAGAGGAACCCGACGGCCCGGTCGCCACTCTCCCGACGCAACAGGATCACGGAGAGGCCGGACACGTTCTTGCTCGCCGTGGGTCGCTCCACGTTGAAGACGAAGGCCCCCCGTACCGGGTGCGAATCGTCCGAGAGCACCCGCCACGTCACCACGTACGATCCCGCCCGCAGGTGCGGGAGACCCACCGAGACCCGACTCGGGTCGTCACCGGGGTGACGGGGCGACGACGTGTCGAGCTCGTGGCCGGAGCTGTCGAACACCTTCATGCCGCCCAACCCCACCTGCACGGACTCGTCGAACGAGAGCTCCACGCTCGCCGGAGACTCGGCAACGGTCTGCCCGGCCCCGGGTGACGAGCTGTCGAGCGAAGCGTGCGCGAACGCGGGTGTCGCCAGCAGTCCGAGAAAAGACGCGACGAGCAGCGCGACGGCGAGGGAGCGCTTCACGCGGCCAGGCTAGCCATGGGTACCCGGGATCCTCCGGTCGCGCCGGGCCGCCGATCCGGGCGGATCACGGGGTTGTGAAACGATGACGCGGTGCCGAACGGAAACGGGGGCTGAGGTGCGGACCGTCCGCCGGATCATGGTCTCGGTGCTCCTGTGGCTGATCGGTACAGTGACCGTCGCGCCACCTGCGGGGGCTCACACCACGGGCGGCCTGCAACCCACCGACTACCGCACCGTCGTACGCAGTGTCACACCCAGGATTGCGGGGGTCTCGGCGCGCGCCGTCGACCTCGGTTCGTCCATCGAGCTGTCGAGCTCGGCGCGCGCCGAGGTGACGATCCTCGGGTACGACGGCGAGCCGTACCTCCGCGTCGGAGCCCGTGGCGTGTACCGCAACGAGCGGTCGCCGGCGGCGTTCCTCAACCGGTCCACCAAGCCGACCGGTGGTCTCCCCGCCGGCTACGACGCGAAGGCGGAGCCGCGCTGGCGCCGGATCGCGTCCGGGAGAACCGTCCGGTGGCACGACCATCGCGCCCACTGGATGGGCAACAGCGATCCGCCCGCGGTACGTCGTGACCGGTCCCGCGCGCACGTCGTGATCCCCGACTGGCGCGTCCCCATCCGGGTCGGCGATCGCGCCGCGTCGATCCGAGGCTCCGTCGTGTGGGTGCCTCCGCCGACACCGACGTACTGGATCGTCGGCGCCGCGTTGCTCTGTGTCGTCGTCGCGCTGGCACACCGCGCGCGCTTCTGGCGGTGGGTGACGGTCTCCGCGCTCGCGTGCCTAGTCGCGGCGGCCGTCGTCGACGTCGTAGGAACGTGGAACGCCTCGAGCGCATCCGGTGGTTCCAAGCTCTCGTCGAGCGCGTACGCCGTCATGAGCGCCCTGCTCGGGACCGCGGTGATGATCGCGCTGACTCGGTCCCGCTGGCGCCGCGCCATCCCTGCGGTGCTGTTCGCCGGCTTCGGACTCTTCGTGGTGAGCGGCGTCGGCAACGTCGGCGTGTGGTTCGCGTCGCAGCTCCCGACGACCGCCCCGGACTGGCTCGCCCGCTCGGTGCCGATGATCGGCTTGGGCGTCGGGGCCGGCCTGCTCATCGGATCGGCGATGCGCCTGCAACCCGACGAGATCGAGAAGACGCGCTCGATCACCAGTTGAGCTCTTCGCACCCCGTGTGGTCGGCCGGCTCGACCTGGAGCGTCGCGTGCGCGATGTCGTAACGGTCGTGGAGCAGGACGCGTGCCGCGTCGAGCACGCGGTGCACGTCGTCGAGCGACCCCACGACGAGATGCGCGCTCGCAACCTCCATGTCGGATGTCAGTGTCCACACGTGGAGGTCGTGGACGCCGATCACCCGGTCGAGCGAGGCGAGGTCGCGCTCCACGGCACCGATGTCGAGGTGCGGCGGGGCGGCCTGCATGAGGATCCGTACGGAGCTCGACGCGAGGCTCCACGCGCGAGGGATTATCCACAGCGCGATGAGAGCGCCGACGATCGGATCGACACGGGTCCAGCCGAACGCGGCCACCAGGACGCCGGAGACCACCACGCCGGCGGACCCGATGGTGTCGGCGAGCATGTCGACCGCCGCGCCTTCCACCGCGAGGCTCTCGCGTGCCCCGGCGCGCACGAGGAGGAACCCCGCACCGTTCGCGGCCAGGCCGAGGAGCCCGACCACGATCACCGGCGCCGAGCGCACGGGAGCCGGCGTCCGGAGACGGTCGACGGTTTCGACGAGCACGTACGCGACCGCTCCGAACAACAGCACCGCGTTGGCCAGCGCCGCGAGGATCTCGAGGCGGTACACGCCGAACGTCCGCGTTCCCTCGCGCGGCATCCGGTTGCCGAGGCCGATGGCGGCGAGCGCCATCCCCACGCCCACCGCATCCGTGAGCACGTGCACGCCTTCGGACAGCAACGCGAGCGAGTGCGCCCAGATCGCCACCCCGACCTCGATGGCGAACATGGCGAGGTTCACGGCGAACGCCGCCTTCAGCGCGCCGTAGTGACGCGCCCCCGCCCGGAGATCGGCGTGATGGTGGTGGTGGTCGTGGTCCACGGCCACCACGGTAGGCTCCCCGGCGTATGCCCTCGATCTTCTCGCGCATCATCGCCGGAGAGCTGCCCGGACGGTTCGTCTGGCGTGACGACCGCTGCGTGGCGTTCCTGTCCATCGCGCCGATGCGGCCCGGCCACGCGCTCGTCGTGCCGCGAGACGAGGTGGACCACTGGATCGACCTCGAGGGCGGGCTCGCCGAGCACCTGATGGTCGTCGCGCAGACGATAGGCCGCGCTCAACGCCTGGCGTTCTCTCCGCGCCGCATCGGGCTCATGATCGTGGGCGACGAGGTGCCCCACGTCCACCTCCACGTCGTGCCGATCAACCACGCCTTCGAGCTCTCGTTCGAGCAGGCCGACACCAACCCGTTGCCCGAGGCGCTCGACGTCGCGGCGGCGGAGCTCCGGGGCGCGCTGCGCGAGCTCGGCGCCACCGGTGTGGCCGACCACTGACCGGACCACCGACGTGCGGCTGCGGAGCGAGGTCGCGATCGTCACCGGTGCCACCGCCGGGATCGGCGCTGCGATCGCCGGCCGTTTCGCGGCCGAGGGCGCGTCGGTGGCCGTCACCGGACGCGACGAGGCTCGCGGCGCTCGGGTGGCGCAAACGATCATCGAGGCCGGTGGCAGCGCCGCGTTCTTCGCGGCAGACCTGGTCGACGAGCACGCCTGCGCTCATCTCGTCGACCGGGCGACGGCCCGGTTCGGCTCGCTCACGGTGCTCGTGAACAACGCCGTCATGGCCGGCGCGCGCGACGGGGCAGTCGGCGACCTGGCCACCGACGCGTGGGAGAACACCTTCCGCATCAACGTGACCGCGCCGATGTGGCTCTGTCGCGCCGCCATTCCCGCGATGCTCCGGGCCGGACACGGGGCCATCGTGAACATCTCGTCGCGCGCCGCCGAGCAGGCGAGTCCTCGGCTGGCCGCGTACATCGCGAGCAAGGGCGCACTCAACGCGCTCACGCGCTCGCTCGCGGTTGACTACGCGAGTCGCAACATCCGCGCGAACACGATCAGTCCCGGCTACGTGCTCAACGAGCGCCGCGACGCCGGCCAGACCGCGGAGGAACGGCGACGCCGGGAAGGGATGCACCTGACGCGACTCGGCGTCGCCGACGATGTCGCGCACGCCGCGGTGTACCTCGCGAGTCGCGAAGCCGAGTTCGTCACCGGTGCGAACCTCGCGCTCGACGGCGGTTCGAGCGCTGCCCGCGGTCTCGTGCTCGGATGACGGGCGACGCTGACCGCGACGTTTGAACGCCTTGCGTTGGCGGGCCGCGTACCGTTCGATTCAGGCGCCGTGGTGAGGTGGCACTCAGGCCGCGCCGACGAGCAGGCCGGCGAACGACTCGTAGTCGCGCCCGATGGCTTCGAGCAGCTGGGGCACCATCACCGGCTCGAAGCCGGCGGCTTCCAGCGCCGCGGTCACCCCGAGGTGACCTTCGGGCCGGGTGTGCTCGAACTCGTGGGCGAGCGCCTCGGCGGCGAACACGATCCGCCCCAGCGGCGACGTCGTCTCGTCCGGCACCACGTGGTGCCGCCCGAGCACCGTGACGAGCTCTTCGGGGAACCGCATGCGCTCGAGTGCCGCCGCGGTGATGTCGGCGTGCGTCATGCCGAACTCCTCCTGCTCCGCGGCGATCAGCGGCTGCTCGAGCGACGCCGCCCGCTCCCGCAGCTTGGTGTACGCGGGACCGAGGTAGCGGTAGAGCAACGCGATGCCGAGGTCGGCGAGCAGGCCGGCCGAGAACGCCTCGCTCTCGGGGTACCCCGAGTGCACGGCGAGTACCGACGCGGCCGCACCCGACGAGAGCGAATGCTCCCAGAACCCTTCGGGCACACCCGAGGAACGACCGACGTTGAAGCCGAACGCGGCGTTCGTCACGAGCGACCGCACAAGGTCGAAGCCGAGCACCATCACGGCCTGTCGCGCGCTGGCGACGCGGCGGCTCATGCCGTAGTAGGGAGTGTTGGCGAGGCGGATCACCTGCGCCGTGAGCGATGGATCGGTCTCGATGACCCGACCGATCTCGCTGCTCGATGCGTCCTCGTTCAGCAACGTGAGCAACTTGACCGAGGCAGTGGAGCTCGGCGGCAGCTTCGTCACGTTCTTCAGCAGGTCATCGGTCTTGAGCACTAGCCCGTCCTTCCCTCGCCGGCTTGCGTAGGGAGCATCGGACGGGAGCCGGACGGAGTTGAGGACTTCCGGCGCGATGCCCCGAGCCCGGCGCGATATGTCCAGATTGCGGCCAGGCTCGGCGCCGGGCCGTTCAGGCCCACAGGAACGCGCCGCCGTCCACCATGAGGGTCTGGCCGGTGAGGTAGCGGCAGCCGTCGCTGCACAGGAAGAGCGCGACCGGCGCGATGTCGGCCTCCGGGTCGCCTTGGCGCCCCATCGGGCAGTTGGCGATGAACTCGAGGTAGGCCTCGCTCCGCCGCGCCGCCGACGCCTTTCCCCGTGCGGACGCGGCGGCCGGGGCGATGCAGTTGACGGTGATCCCGTCGGCACCCCACTCGCGCGCCGCGGTGCGGGTGAGCGCGCGGATCGCCTCCTTCGACGCGTTGTACGCCGCGAAGCCGCGACCGCCGACGATGCCCATCGACGACGCGAAGTTCACGATGCGGCCCCACCCGGCCGCCGCCATGTGCGGGTACACGGCCTGCATCCCCCAAAGGGTCCCCTTGGCTCCGGAGTCGTGGAACACGTCGAGGTCGTCCTCGGTGACCTCGGCGATGCTCGCATTGGGGCGGAACGTCTGCGCGTTGTTTATCAACCCGTCGACGCGCCCGAACCGTTCGATCGTCGCGTCGACCAGGGCCGCGATGTCGTCACGCCGACTGACGTCGCACCTGATCCCGAGGCTGGGGACGCCCAGCGCGTCGAGCTCGGCAACCGTCGCGGCCATCCGATCGGGCTTCCACTCGGCGACCACGATCGACGCTCCGCCCTTGCCGAGGTGGTGTGCGATCCCGCGCCCGACGCCGTGCCCCGCCCCCGTGACGACGATCACGCGCCCGGAAACCCCGTGCGTCTCCGTGACGGAGCGATTCACCTCGTCCTCGACCGCCATGGTGGACCTCCCGACCCGACCTTTCGCGCCGGAGCCTACGACCGGTACTCACACGGGCGGAGCGGCGAGATCAGACGAACGCCGCGACCCGCAATGCGTGGAACCGCGGCGAGCTCACCGTCGCCGCCGGCGGTCGCGGGCAGCAACGTCATGCCCAAGAGGGCGACTCGCCGGTCGGGTCGGTGACGGCGAAGGCAGCCACCAGGGCGGGCGAAGGGACCGGGAGCGGTCCCGAGGCGGTTCTGCGGACGTCGTCGACCAGCGCCATGAGCCCCGCGAACTCGTCCCGGGGGGCCGAGCCGGCCAGGATCGCCTCCACGGTTGCGTCGTCGATCGGACTTCGTGGCATTTCGTCGACGTGATCGCCGGAACCGGTCACAGGGGTACGCCCTCTCCGGCCATCATCGAACGGAGCGCCTCGAAGCCCCGCCGCTGGAGAGCCTTCACGGCTTCCGCGGTCTTGCCCACGATCGACGCGACCTGCTCGACCGTGAGGTCGGCCACGATCCGCAGCAGCAGCACGTCGCGCTGGTCCGGAGCGAGGCCGCCGCACAGCGCCTGGACGCGTGCCCGGGCCAGCAACTCCACAGCGTCGTCCTCGACGTCACCGCCGGCGAACGTGTCGACGAGCGCGGCCGGGTCCGGCTTGCGACGAATCCTCCGGCGTTCGTCCTGCAACCGGCGGTGCGCGATGACGAAGGCCCAGGCGCGGAAGGCCGGCTCGTCGCCCGCGAACGTCGCGAATCCCTTGACGACCCCGATGAACACCTCGCACGCCAGGTCGTCGGGTTCCGGTGCACCTTGGACCCTCAGGTACCCGGCGACCACCGGCGCCAGCCAGGCGTAGAGCGCGTCCCACGCCCACGGTGCCCCCGCGCGCCCACCGTCGAGCACCGCGGGGAAGGCCTCGCCGAAACGCAGGCCCGGGACCGTGGACGCCATGCACGCATATCGGTCGATCAGCGCACGGACTGGAGGAGCGTCGAGGCGCGGGTGATCGTCGTCGTCACGGGCGACGGACCGCACGTCGCGGACTCCCTTGCCAGACTCGGCCCTGACGACGCACCATCGCAGCAGCCCACTGGCGAGAGGACAGACGATGCCCTACGAGAACTTCATCGGCGGGAACTTCACCCCGGCCCGCAACGGCCGGACCGACACGGTCCTGAACCCCGCGACGGGCGAGGTCATCGCCGAGGTGCCGTCGAGCGACGCGTCCGACGTCGACGCCGCGGTGTCGGCCGCGGCGGAGGCGGTCCACCCGTGGTCGAACACCACACCGCAACAACGGGCTGAGATGCTGCTGAAGCTCGCCGACGTGCTCGAAGATCACACCGACGAGCTCTGTGAGCTCGAGTCGCGCAACGTCGGCAAGCCGATCGCCGCGGTCGGCGACGAGGTCTGGTTCGCCGCCGACAACCTCCGCTTCTACGCCGGGGCCGCTCGATGCCTCGAAGGCAAGGCGGCCGGGGAGTACCTCGAGGGCTACACGTCGATGATCCGGCGCGACCCCCTCGGCGTGATCGCGTCGATCGCGCCGTGGAACTACCCGTTCATGATGGCGGTCTGGAAGGTCGGCCCCGCGCTCGCGGCCGGCAACACGGTGGTGCTGAAGCCCAGCGAGCTCACGCCGCTGTCGTCGCTGCGCATCGCCGAGTGGGCCGCCGACATCCTCCCGGCGGGCGTCCTGAACGTCATCTGCGGGCAGGGCGAGACCGCGGGGGCGCCCCTGGTGACAGATCCTCGGGTGGCGCTCGTGTCGCTCACCGGCGACGTCGCCACCGGGAAGGCGATCGCCCGCGCCGCGTCGGACTCGCTCAAGCGCGTCCACCTCGAGCTCGGCGGCAAGGCCCCGGTGATCGTCTTCGACGACGCCGATGTCGAAGCCGTGGTGCAGGGGGTGAAGGTCGCCGGGTACGTGAACGCCGGGCAGGACTGCACCGCGGCCTGCCGCATCCTCGCCGGCCCGGCGATCCACGACGACCTCGTCGCCGGCCTGAGCGGCGCGGCGAAGAGCCTGGTCATGGGCGACCCATCGAACGAGGAGACCGAGCTGGGCCCCGTCGTGTCCGCCGAGCAGCGCGAGCGCGTGCACGGGCTCGTCGACCGCGCGCGCGCGGCGGGGGCCGAGGTCGTCACCGGCGGGAACGCGCCCGCAGGACCCGGCTTCTTCTACGAGCCGTCGGTCCTCGCCGGTGTGGCCCAGAGCGCAGAGATCATCCAGCGCGAGGTGTTCGGACCCGTCGTCACCGTGCAGCGCTTCGCTGACGAGGACCAGGCGCTCACGTGGGCCAACGGCGTCGACTACGGCCTTTCGGCGAGCGTGTGGACCCGCGACATCGGCCGCGCCATGCGTATGGCGAAGCATCTACAGTTCGGCACGGTGTGGATGAACGACCACATCCCGTTGGTGTCGGAGATGCCGCACGGTGGGTTCAAGCAGTCGGGGTACGGCAAGGACATGGGCATGTACTCGCTCGAGCACTACACCGAGGTCAAGCACGTGATGGTGAAGCACTGATGGACCGAATCGCGCAACGCTGCGTCGACGTCGCCGGCGCCGAGAAGCAACGGCTCATCGATCGGACGCGCGGGTCGGCCGCGCTCTACGAACGCGCACTGCGCTCGCTCCCGCAGGGCGTGGGCTCGTCGTTCCAGGCCGGCGAGCCGTACCCGATCTACCTGCGCGAGGGTCGCGGCTCCAGAGTGTGGGACGTCGACGGCCACGAGTACGTGGACTTCCACAACGGCTTCGGGTGCATGGTCGTCGGCCACGCGCACCCGAAGGTGACCGAGGCGATCGAGCGCGCCGCTCGCGCCGGCACGCACTTCGCAGCGCCGACCGAGGAGACGGTGCGCTTCGCCGAGGAGCTGTGCCGCCGGTTCCAGGCCGAGCAGGTGCGGTTCGCGAACTCGGGCACCGAAGCCACGATGGGAGCGATCCGCGTCGCCCGGGCCGCGACCGGCCGCGAGCACATCGTCAAGATCGAAGGCTCGTACCACGGGCACCACGACGCAGTGATGTTCTCGGTCCTCCCCAACGCCGACGTGATGGGCGGTCGCGACACGCCGGCCACGGCACCGAAGTCGAAGGGCATCCCGAAGGTCACCGCCGAGTACACGCACGTGGTCCCGTTCAACGACCTCGAGGTCCTGCGTTCCTTGCTCGCCGAGCGCGGCCCGGAGATCGCGTGCCTCATCCTCGAGCCGGTGATGATGAACATCGGGATCTGCCAGCCGCAACCCGGATACCTCCAGGGCGTCGCGGATCTCCTGCACGCGCACGGCGCGCTCCTGATCTTCGACGAGGTGAAGTCGGGCGCCACGGTGGCGGCGGGCGGTGCCGCCGAACGCTACGGCGTGGTTCCCGACCTCGCATGCTGGGCCAAGGCGATCTGCGGCGGTACACCGGGCGCTGCATTCGGCGGCCGCGCCGACGTCATGGATTCGATCAGCACCGGTGCCGCGCAGCAGGGCACGTTCAACGGAAACCCGCTGATCGCCGCGGCCGGGCTGGCCACCCTCACCGAGGTGCTCACGCCCGACGCGTACACCTACCTCGCCGGGCTGGGCACTCGTCTCGCCGAGGGCTGTGCCAAGGCGATGGCCGAGCACGCCGTTCCGGGCCACGCCGTCGACCTCGGGTCTAAGGGCTGCGTCTCCTACCGGCCGGAGCCGCTGCAGAACTACCGCGACTTCCTCGAGGCGCGCACCGACCTCTACACGGCATCGTTCCCCTGGGCCGTGAACCGAGGGATCTTCATGACGCCCGGCGACGAGGAGCAGTGGACGATCTCGGTCCAGCACACGGAGGCCGACATCGACCGTTACCTCGAGCAGTTCTCCGAGTTCTGCGCCGCGGTCGCGTCCTGACCCACCGATCGGTCGTATCCCAGGGGAAGCTGCTGCCCCTCGGATGTGACGCGGGAGTGCTGAGTAGCCTCGGGGCCGTGGGAGGGCACGAGAGGTGGGTCGCGCGGGACACGGACGTGGTCTGGCACGGCTTCACGCAGATGGCCGCCTACGCCGACAACACACCGATCGTCGTCGAGCGGGCCGAGGGCCATGAGTTGATCGACGTCGACGGTCACCGGTACCTCGACGCGATCTCCTCGTTGTGGGTGAACACGCTCGGCCATCGGGTCCCCGAGCTCGACGACGCGATCCGCGACCAGCTCGACCGCGTCGCGCACTCGACGATGCTGGGCAACGGCAACCGCATCGTCGTCGAGCTCGCCGAGGCCCTCGCCCGCGTGGTGCCCGTGGACCAGCCCCATTTCCTGTTCGCCGCCGACGGCGCGGCTGCGGTGGAGCAGGCGCTGAAGATCGCGTTCCAGTTCTGGACCAACCAGGGGGTGGCCGAACGCAGCGCGTACCTGGCGTTCGGCGGCGCCTACCACGGCGATACCGTCGGGTCGCTCTCCGTCGGGGCGGGTGGGTTCGGAACCGACGTGTTCGACCCGCTGCGGTTCCCGGTGCTACGCGCGCCGGGAATCGACGATCCTCGGTGCTTCGAGGTGGCCGACGAGCTGCTCGACCACTTCGGACGCCACATCGCGGCGGTCATCGTGGAACCCCTCGTGCAGGGCGCGGCCGGGATCCGGGTCGCGCCGGCGGACCGATTCCCGGCGCTCGCCGAGCTCTGCCGGCGACACGACGTGCTGTTGATCTGCGACGAGGTGGCAACGGGCTTCGGCCGCACCGGCACGCTGTTCGCGTCGGAGCAGTGTGGTTTGCGACCGGACCTCCTCTGCCTCGGCAAGGGCATCACCGGTGGATACCTGCCGATGTCCGCCACGGTCGCGAGCCGGCGCGTGTACGAAGCGTTCCTGGGCGAAGACCTCTCCGAACGGACGCTGTACCACGGGCACTCGTACGGCGGGAACGCGCTCGCCGCGGCAGTGGCCCTGCGCCACCTGCGCCTGCTCGAGGAGCGTGACGTGCTGGCGAACGTCCGCGGGCGCGCCACGGAGCTCGAGGCGGCGCTCGCGACCCGCGTCGTCGGGATGCCCGGCGTCGGCGAGGTACGGCAACATGGCCTCATGGCCGGCGTCGAGCTCGCACCCCCGGCCGGCGGTCTGCGCTGGGGGCGGCGGGTGTGCGCCCATGCGGTGCGCAACGGGGTGCTGCTCCGCCCGCTCGGCGACGTCGTGGTGCTGATGCCTCCGCTCACGGTGACGGCAACCGAGATCGAGCGCATCGTCGACACCCTCGCCGCCGCCATCGAGAACGTGTGCGTGACGGACCGAGAGCCTCCGGGAGGCGAGCGAGCGGATACGAGCGAGCACGGAGACGAAGCGAAGCCCTGGCCGGACGGCCGGGAGGGCGCAGCGGAGTCGACCATCGGATACGGAGTCCCGAACGTCCCGCAGGGTCGGCGCAGGTACCCTGCGCCGGAGTGAGGGCGACCATCGAGAACGTGCGCGCGCCGTCATGAAGCTTTGGCAGGCGTGGGCGCGCGAGGAGCTCGCCGCGATCGAGGCGCAGGGCCGTTGGCGTGCACCGCGTGACTTCGACGCGGCGGGGCCGGCCGGCAACCTCGCGCCCGACGGGCGAGCCGTCGTGTCGTTCGCATCGAACGACTACCTCGGCCTGACGCAACACCCGGCGGTCGTGGCGGCCGCGCACGAAGCGCTCGACCGGTGGGGCTCCGGTTCCGGATCGGCCCGTCTGATAGTGGGGTCGCGCCCCGTCCACTCCGAGCTCGAGCGCGAGCTGGCCGGCTGGAAGCGAACGGCGCGCGCGGTGCTGTTCCCGACGGGGTTCGCCGCCAACCTCGGCGTGCTCACGACGTTCGGCGGGCCGGGCACGCTGATCGCGTCGGACGAGCTCAACCACGCGTCGATCATCGACGGCGCCCGCCTCGGCCGGGCCGACGTCGCCGTGTACCCGCACCGCGACGTCGCCGCGCTCGACGCCATCCTCGCCGACCACCGTGGCACCCGTGCCATCGTCGTGAGCGACACGGTGTTCTCCATGGACGGCGACCTCGCTCCGGTCGACGCACTGGCCGAGTGCTGCGCACGCCACGGCGCGCTGCTCGTGCTCGACGAGGCCCATGCCGTGCTCGGGCCGGATCCGGATCTCACCGGCGTCGATGCGCTGCGCGTCGGCACCCTCTCGAAGACGCTCGGATCCCTCGGCGGCTTCGTCGCCACCGGCAACGAGTTCGCCGACCTCGTGGTGAACCGGGCGCGCCCGTTCATCTTCACCACCGCGTCCACGCCGGCCGACACGGCTGCCGCGCTGGCCGCGGTCCGGGTGGTGCGGACCGGCGAAGGCGAACGCCTTCGCGCGCGGTTGCGCGTACACGTCGAGCGCGTTCGCCCGGGCCACCCGTCGCCCATCGTCCCCATCGTCCTTGGTGACGAGGCGCGCACACTGGCGGCGGCCGATGCATTGCTGGAGCGGGGGCTCCTCGTGCCCGCGATCCGGCCACCTACCGTCGCGCCCGGCACCGCCCGGCTCCGGATCGCGCTGTCGGCCGCGCACACCGACGACCAGGTCGACGCACTCGTCAGCGCCCTCGCCGAGCTCGGGCCATGAACGAGCGTGGCCCAGCGGCCCGGCGCCGAAAGCGCCAGGAGCGGTAACCATGAACCGGCCACGGACCCTCGTGCTGGTGACCGGAACGGGCACCGAGGTGGGGAAGACCTGGTGGGGTGGCGCGGTCCTCGCGGAGCTCGTCCGGCGGGGCGTGACCGTCTCGGCGCGCAAGCCCGTGCAGTCTGGAGCCGGGTCCCCGAGCGACGCCGACGTGCTCGCCGCGGCAACCGGCGAGGCGAGCGCCGACGTATGCCGCCGCTCGTACGAGCCTGCGCTCGCACCGCCGATCGCGGCCCGCGTCACGGATGCGTCGCCGTTCACGATCGCCGAGCTCGCCGACATCGACTGGCCGCCGGCCGTCGACGTCGGATGGATCGAGAGTGCCGGGGGGGTCTGCTCACCGCTCGCCGACGACGGTGACACGACCACCCTCGCCGCCGCGATCGCCCCGGACGTCGTCGCGCTCGTAGCCGGCGCCGGCCTCGGCACCATCAACGCGGTGCGCCTCTCGGTCGCGGCGCTCGGCCGCGGCCCGGTCGTGGTGGCGCTCAACCGGTTCGACGCCGCGAACCTGACGCACCGGACGAACCTGGCGTGGCTGCGCGAGCGCGACGGGCTCGACGTGGTCACCGATCCGGCAGCCCTCGCCGATCGGCTCGAGGGCGCGGCCGCCCGCGGGCGCTGACGGCAGTTCGGTCCGCATCCGCCCTGGTCAGCGGCGCGTCTGCCGACGGCCGCCGGCAACGCGCCCCGGTGGACCGTCGCCGTCACCATCGAGGGCTACGGCGAGGGGAAGCTCGAGCTCGGCGTCCACTGATCGCGGCTCACCGGCCGAGGCGGTCGAGCAGCCGGAGGCCGAGCCCGGCCGCCGGAAGCGCTCTCGGTAGGCCGCGCGGCCAGGAGCGCAACGGGACCGATCCTTCGGCGAACACGGGCGGCGGTCCCTCGCCCAGCATCCAGGTGGCCATCGTCCGGCCGAGCCAGGTCCCCAGCGCGACGCCCGTGCCGTTGCACCCGGTCGCGAACGCGACGCCGTCGATCCGACCCGCGTGCGGTAGGCGGTCCCGGGTGATCGCGACGGCCCCGCCCCACGCGTGCTCGACCCGGACACCCGCCAGCTGCGGGTAGACACGCAGCATCAGGTCGTACAGCCGGTCACGTGCCTCGGCGACGGTCGTGGACGACAAGCTCGTGCGACCGCCGAACACCAGCCGGTCGCCGGGACCGCGTCGCCAGTACGACAGGAGGTGACGCGTGTCGAAGAACATGCGTCGGTGCGGGTCCACCGATCGGATCCGGGCGTCGTCGAGCGGTTCGGTGGCGATCATGAAGCTGCCGACCGGCAGCACCCCGCGTGCCAGGGCGGGAACCAGGCCGTCCGCGTACGCGTTCGTGACGACGAGGACGTCACCTGCCTCGACCGGACCGCGCTCGGTCCGGACTACGAAGCGGCCGGCGGCCCGCTCGATCCTGAGCACCCGGTTCGCCTCCGCCAACGCGGCGCCGGTTGCGAGCGCCCGTCGGACGAGCGCCGCGTGGTAACGCTCCGGGTGCAGGCCCGCGATCGCATCGACGAGGAGCCCGGCCGGGTAGGCGCCGGATTCCAGCTCGGCTGCGAGCTCGTCGCGCTCGAGGAAGGCGCACCGCAGCCCCGTCAGCTCGAGGTCACGCGCGGCCGACCGCAACATGGCAACGGCACGCGGATGGTGCGCGAGCACGACGCCGCCCGTCGCCCGATACCCGCAGTCCCCCAGACCGGTGGCGGACAGCTCGGCGGCCAGCTCGGCGACGAGCTCGCACGCCTCCCGTGGCGAGTCGGCCATGCGCCGCCCGGCCGTTCCATGGTGGCGCTCCAGCCACGCCGCCCCCCGCTTCAACTCCGGGATGACCATGCCGGCGTTGCGGGTGCTCGCGCCGGAGCCGATCCGCTCCGCCTCGCACACGAGGACCGACCGGCCGCGCCGGGCCAGCTCGTGCGCCGCGACCACCCCCGCATAGCCCGAACCCACGACCACCGTGTCGACGCGCGCGGGCAGCGCACCTCGTTCGGCAGCCGACGCGGTGGGCGTCGGCTCGGTTTCACAGCGCCACACCGGCACCTCGCGGTACGTCGGCGCGAGGGGCGCCCGCCTCACTCTCCCCACGGCCGGATGGTACGGCGGAGGGCGACGGTGCGGAGGTGAAACGGCGTCGGTCCCTTGCACGGCACCGGACGCCCGCGAGAAGCTCGGGCAACGGACCGACGCCTGGGGGACCCGATGATGCCCGAACCGCTGATCGTGGGAGTCCCCCGCGAGGCGAAGCCCGGCGAGCACCGGGTCGCGGCCACGCCCGACGGCGTTCACGAGCTCGTCACGCACGGCGTGAGCGTCCTCGTCGAGCACGATGCGGGCGCGGACTCGGCGATCAGCGACGCGGACTACGCCTCCGCGGGCGCCGAGATCGTCCACGACGCCGGCGACGTCTGGGCTCGTGCCGGACTGGTCGTGAAGGTCAAGGAACCGCAGGAGTCCGAGTTCTCGCACCTGCGGCCCGGCCTCGTGCTCTTCACCTACCTCCACCTCGCCGCCTATCCCCACGTGGCCCGCTCGCTGCTCGACGCCGAGGTGACGGGAATCGCGTACGAGACCGTCCAGTCGGCCGGCGGGCCCCTCCCCCTCCTCGCGCCGATGAGCGAGGTGGCGGGCCGCATGGCGCCGCAGGTCGGCGCCCATTTCCTCGAGCGCCAGCACGGGGGCCGGGGCGTGCTCCTCGGCGGCGCGCCCGGGGTACGCCCGGCGCGCGTCGTCGTGCTCGGTGCGGGCAACGTCGGGTGGAACGCCGCCTGGATCGCCCAGGGCATGGAAGCCGAGGTGCTCCTCCTCGACCGGAACCTCGATCGCCTCCGCTGGGTCGATCAGATCCACAAGGGCCGGATCATGACGCTGGCCAGCAACCGCGGTGCCGTCGCCCGCGCGGTCGCCGACGCGGACCTCGTCATCGGCGCGGTGCTCGTACCGGGTGGTCGCGCGCCCGTGGTCGTCACCGACGACATGCTCCGGTCCATGAAGGCCGGCGCGGTGATCGTGGACTGCGCCATCGACCAGGGCGGGTGTGTCGAAGGCATCCGGGAGACGTCGCACGGCGATCCGGTGTACGAACACCACGGCGTCGTGCACTACGCGGTGGGCAACATCCCCGGCGCGGTGCCGAGCACCTCGACCTACGCGCTGACCAACGCCACGCTCCCGTACCTGCTGGAGCTCGCAACACATGGCGTGGTCGAGGCCGTCACGCGCGACCGCGAGCTCGGAACCGGGGTCAACACGATGCACGGATCGGTGACGAACCTCGCCGTGGCCGAGGCACTGTCACTGCCGTACGAAACGCTCGACGACGCGACGCGGGCGTCCCGGTTCCGGTAGCACCCGGGTCAGCGGCGGTCCTTGCGGCCCGTCGACGCGGGCGCCGGTGGGCGCAAACCCTCGAGTGACTTCATCGCGTCGCCCGAAGGCGACGCGGCCGACCGGTTGGCGTTCTGCAACGCGGCGAACACCTCTTCGCGGTGCACGTCGACTTCCCGCGGCGCACGGATGCCGAGGCGCACCTGGTCGCCGCGTACCTCGAGCACCGTCACGACGACGTCGTGGCCGATCATGATGCTCTGGTTCGCGCGTCTCGTGAGCACGAGCATCCTCGCGTCCTCCATGTTCGCGGCACCGCGCAACGCGGCTGTGATCCAGCATACGACGCGTGGACCTCGAACTGGTGCGTTATCCGCCCGACGGCGCGGCCGCGTCCCGTGTCACCAGCTCGTAGAAGTCGGGGCGGTGCTCGCGCAACCACGCCAGCCCCTCCTCGAGCAGTTCCCGAGAGCCCTTGCCTTGCGCCGTGGAACGTTGTCCGACGTGGTGGACGTACGCGCGGCTCACGAAATGGCGGTAGCCGCGTTGCGCGAGGTCCCAGCACAACAGATCGTCGCCGAACCAGTTGGTCGGCGGGAAGCCGCCGACCAACTCGAAGGCCGCGCGCTCGATCCAGGCCGCGACCGGAACGACCATGGTCGTGGGGACGATGCTGGCTTCGCTGTCGTAGAACATGCTGTTGCCCTGGAGCGCACCGCCGTTGGGGTTCCGGATGTTCTGCGGTCCCTTGACGTAGTTGGAACGGGCGCCGACGACGCCGAGCTTCTGCCCGTGCACCTCGCGGCGAAGGAACGCGACGTCGGCGAGCAGCAGCTCGACGGTGTCGGGATGCAGCACGACGTCGTCGCCCAGGATGACCAGCTCGTCCGCATCGGTTTGCGTCGCACACCAGTTCCACGCCTGGCTCGCCGTCGTGATCCCGCCGGGCTGCTGCATCATCCGAACCAACGGGTTCGGCGGAAGGTCCCTCGGTTCGGCGGCACCGCTCCAGGCCAGGACCACGTCGACGCCCGGCGCGTAGGCGGCGATCGAGGCCAGGGCGACGCGTACGTCGCCCCAGACGGTCTGGTCGTCGACGGCGCCGCGGCGTGCGGCCGGGAGCAGGATGCTGAGCACGGCAACCTCAGGGGAGCGTCGGCAACGCGGGATCGGTGGCGTCGGGGAGCACGTCTCCTCCGGTCTCGAGGGGCACGATCCGCCGTTCGAACACGCTCAGCGCGCGGTTCACGGCCTGGTCCATGTTGTAGTAGCGGTAGTCGGCCAGGCGGCCGGCGAACATCGCGCGCGGCATCTCCTCTTCCGCCAGGGTTGCGTACTGCTGGTAGCGCCGGTGCGCGTCCTCGACCGGTATCGGGTAGTAGGGGAGGTTGACGCCCGGGTCGTGTGCGACGGGGTACTCGACGTGGCGCGTCGTCCCACGCAGCTTCTGGCCGGTGAGGTGCTTGAACTCGGTGATCCGCGTGTACTCGTGGTCGTTGGGGTAGTTGACGATGGCCGAGGGCTGGACGTAGTCCGCCTCGTCGTGCACGGGCTCGAAGCGGAGGCTCCGGTACGGGAGCGCCCCGTACCGCCGGTCGAAGAGCTCGTCGATGGCACCGGTGTAGACGAGGTGCTTCGGGTGCGCCGACGCGATGACCTCTCCGGCCTCCTGCTCGAGCAACACGGTGATGTTGGGGTGATCGAGGATCCGCTCGAACATCGCGGTGTAGCCCTCGAGCGGCATGGCCTGGTAGCGGTCGTAGAAGTAGCGGTCGTCGCGCCCGATCATGACCGGGACGCGCGCCGTCACCGAGCTGCTCAGCTGCTCGGGCGTGAGCCCCCACTGCTTCGTCGTGTAGCCGAGGAAGACCTTGTCGTACACGTACTCGGCGAGCTCGGCGAGGTCTCCCGATGCCGACGCGCGGAGCTTGAGGATCGGAACCTTCGTGCCTTCGCCGAACTCGTCGACCAAGGCTCGCGACAGCCGCTTAGCCTCGCGCTCGGGGAACAGCGCGTCGAGCGAGTTCAGGTTGAACGGGACGGGAACGAGCTTCCCGTCGATCGAGGCCAGCGTCTTGTGCTCGTAGGGTCGCCAGTCGGTGAACTGCGAGAGGTACTGCCACACGCGCGTCACTGACGTGTGGAAGATGTGAGGGCCGTAGGCGTGGACCAGGACGCCGTGCTCGTCGACGTCGTCGTACGCGTTGCCGGCGATGTGATCGCGCCGGTCGACCACGAGGACGCGCCGTTCCAGTTGCGACGCGATGCGTTCGGCGATGACGGCGCCGGTGTACCCCGCGCCGACGACGATCCAGTCCGCTTCCCTGCTCATGTTTCCCGCTCCTGGCGCCTACGGCGCCGGGCCGCTGGGCCACGCTCACTGCTCGGCGGGACACCCGCCTCGCGACGCTCACTCATGGTCTCCGCTCCTGGCGCCTACGGCGCCGGGCCGCTGGGCCACGCTCACTGCTCGGCGGGACACCCGCCTCGCGACGCTCACTCATGGTCTCCGCTCCTGGCGCCTACGGCGCCGGGCCGCTGGGCCACGCTCACTGCTCGGCGGGACACCCGCCTCGCGACGCTCACTCATGCGGGCAATGGTGGCAGGTTCGGTGATCGCGGGCCCTCACCGACCGGCGCCGGGGACGTCACGGCCTCGTCACAGCCGAACTGAAGCGTGCCCGGTTCGGGCCCGCGCCGTCCACACGTCCGATCGATCGCCGTCGAGGCGCCCGGCGAGGTGGCCGGCGGCGGCCTGGAGCACCGCGACCTCGCCGAAGCGCCGCCACAATGCCTCGAACAGCACGTCGCTCGCGAGCGAGGGCAGCGCAAGGACGCGGCCGGCCGCGGCGAGCAGCTGCTCGGGGTTCAGCGTGCTCGCAGCGCGGTCGGGGGCGTAGACGAGTCCCTTCGCATGGGCGACGGCAACCGCCATCCAGGCGTCCGGGAGGTCCGGTTGCATCCCGATCGCCCGCAGCGCCTCCGACACGCCGCGTTCGAGATCGCCGCTCTGCACCAGCGCCAGGGCCAGCCACGTCGTGACCTCGGCCGGCGACGTGACCGCGTAGTTGTCGTCGTAGTCGGTGACGCCGTCGAGCAGCGCGACCGCCCGCGCCGGCTGCCCGGCGGCCAGCTCGACGTGCGCCTCGAAGACGTCGGCCACGCCCGGGCGCGCGCCCGAGGCGCGCAGGCCGGCGACGGCGCGGCGCGCCGCGGCGACATCTCCACGCTCCAGGTGGATCATGCCCGCCAGCCGGTGCGCCGCCGGCGCGAGGCCCGTCGCCACCACGTCGGGCGCGCGCAGGACCTCGCCGTACGCGTCGAGCGCCTCGTCGGTCCGGCCCACGTTCCCGAGGGCTCGGGCCCGCTCGAACCAACCTTTCGACCCGACCGGTTCGTCGGCCAGCACGAGGTCCAGGTTGCGGTGCGCCTTCTGGCGCTCGGCCCAGACGTCGGTGAGATAGCCGTCGTGGACGAGGGTGACGTCGCGCCAGACCCGGTGACCCTCCGGCCGACCCGCGATCGGGCGGGGAACCTCGTGGACGCGCCCGTGCCAGCGCGCGGCCTCGCGGCGGAAGAGGCGCACGACGCTCGGCCCCGACGACGGCAGCACCGGCGCCGCCGTCGTCCCGACCCGGCTGATCACCGGGGTCGACACGAAGGCCACCGATGCGGGGAACGCGGCGAGCCGACGCCGGACGACAGGCGCGAACCGGTCGGGATCGAGCAGCCACTCGTCGGCGTCGATGCTCAGGATCCACTCGCCCCGGCAGGAATCAAGCGCGGCGTTGCGGGCCCGGGCGAAGTCGTGTTGCCACTCACCTTCGATCACCGTGGCGCCGAGCGCCCGCGCGATCTCGACCGTACCGTCTCGCGATCCCGTGTCGTACACCACGACTTCGTCGGCGAGCAGCGCGACGCTGCGCAGGCAACGCTCGACCCAACGTCCTTCGTCGCGCGTGATCATCGCGACGCTGACGAGCGGCTCGGCACCAGGCGAACGCGCCATCGGGTTGCGGCGTCAGGGGTGCAGCGGCGTGGACACGTCGTAGCGCGTGTCGTACAACACCGCCTGGATCGCTTCCCGCGTGTGCTGGTTGATCACGATCGGGCCGAGGAGGTTCGCCGTCGCGTCGCTTGGCGATCCGCCCAACGTGAGGATCACGAGGACGATCGCGTCCTCGGGTTCGTCGAGCGAGATCCGGGCTGCGGTGTCGTCGTCGATCTCGGGCGAGTAGTCCGGGAAGAACAGGATCGGGTGCGTGACCACGAACGCAAGCTCGGGCTGGTCGATGCAGCGGAGCACCGAGAACGGGCTGTCCTCGTCGCCCCAACGCACGATGGCGAACCGGTGCGCATCCGGGAATGCCGGGAGGCCGGACATGAACGTGATCTCCGGGATCACTTCGACAGGCGCAGTTGCAGTCATCGTGCCCCTCATCTGAGGAAGTCGACCAGCGAAGGGGTGATCACCTTGCTGGTGGCCGCCAGTGCAGCCTGGTAGGCGACCTCCTGGGTCTGGAGATCGACGATCGTCTTGGGCAGGTCGGCGTCTTCCACCTCGGAGAGGCTGTTGGTCATCCGGGTGATGCTGTCGTCGTTGCGCTGCTTGGTGACCTGGAGGCGGTTGTAGCGGCTGCCCACCTCGGCGAGCTGGTTCGTGAGCTGCGAGAGGTTGGCGTCGAGGGAACCGAGATCCGTGGTGAGACCGCTGGTGCTGTTGTTGCGCAGGTCCGCCGAGATCTGCGCCAGCGTGGCGAACAGACCGGTGGTGTCGCTGCCGAACGCGGTCGGGCCCGTCACGTTCACGTCGAGCGTCGTGCCGGGGGCGACGTTGCGTGTCACCGTGCCCGTGTTGCCCTGGTACACGCCCGCTGCATCGTACGCCGTGGTCCCGGCCGCGGTACCACCGAAGATCGGCCGCCCGAGGTACTGGGTGTTCGCCAGTGCGAGCAACCCTTCGCGAATCTGGTCGATCTGGGTGGCCAGTGCGGCCCGGCCGTTGGCGTCGATCGCACCCGACTGGCCCTGGATGAGCGCGGTACGGGCGCTCTGCGCGGCGTCGACGGCCTTCTGCAGGGTCGAGTCGGCCAGCCCGAGCCAGTTCATGCCGTCGTCGAGGTTGCGCGTGTACTGGTTTGCCCGGGCGATATCGCCGCGCATGCTGAGTGCCGCGACCGTGCCCTGAGGGTCGTCGGACGGTTTGTTCAGTTGCCTGCCCGACGACAGCTCCTGCTGCAGCGCCTGCAACTTGTTGAGGCTCAGCTGCAGGTTCGCGAACGTCTGCTGCCCGATCGTCTGCTGCGTGATGCGGAAGTTGTCCATCGGTACCCCGGATTACCGGCCGACCAGGCCGGTGCGGTTGACGAGTGCGTCGAGCATCTCGTCGATGGCAGTCATGTAACGCGCCGATGCGCTGTAGGCCTGCTGGAACGACGTCATGTTGATCATCTCTTCGTCAAGATTCACGCCGGCCTGAGACTGTCGGGCGGAATCCACCGAACGAGTCGTGGCGTCCTGCATGGAGACCCGCTGGTTCGTGTTCTGGGCCTCGACGCCGAGCCCGACGATGTAGGCACGGTAGGCCTGGTCCGGGCCGGTCCGTATGTCGCCCGTGCCTGCCAGGCCCAGGGCCACGTGGTTGTCGTTGGCCCCGGCGCCCGCCCTACCGGCGCCGATCGCGTTGGCATTGCCCACGACGTCGGTCGAGACGGCCAGGGTGAGCGCCGACGTGCCGGTGAAGAACTGCCGGCCGCCCACGCCGTCGAGCCCCAGCGCGGTGTCGCCCAAGAGGGTGCTCACGCCGGCGTTCGTGCCGACGGTGGCGACCCGAACGGCGTCGCTCGCCTGCGCTCCGGCCAGGGCGACGTGGAGCGCGGACCCGTTCCCGCCGGTCACGGTCACCACCACTGCGCCGCTCGAGCCGGTCGCGGCGTCGACGGCGCTCTGGAGCGCACCCTGGAGCGCGGCCGCGCCCCCGGCACCGGACCAGTCGGCCCCGGTGATCGAGACCGTGCCGTACGACGTACCGTTCAGCGTCAGGCCGAACGACAACGTGCCGGCCGCACTCAGGTCCTGGCTCCCCGTGGCGATGGTCCCGCCGATCGCGGCGTGGACACCGTTCACGGTGCTCACGAGGTTCGTCGCGATCGCGTCGAGTCCGGCCAGGTAGCGCGGGATCACGTCGTTGACCGTGGACAGCCGGCCACCCATCGCACCCGAGCTCACGGACGCCTGGTACCCGTCCTTCTGCCACCGAATCACCGCGTTGGTGCCGGTGGTGTCGAGCACGAGCGGGCTGGTCTTGTCGTTGCTGACGAGCGCGGTGCCGTTCACGAGCACGTCGATCGTCTCGTTCGGCCCCTGCCGGGTGGACACGTTCAGGAGGTCGGAGAGCTTGCTGACCAGCAGGTCGCGTTGGTCGAGGAGGTCGTTGTGCGAGAGACCGGCGACGTTCGCGCCCTGGATCTGCTCGTTCAGCTTGGCGATGCCGGCGGCCAGGGAGTTCACCGTCTGCACGTCGGCGTTCAGGGTGCTCAGGGCTTCGTTCTTCAACTTGTCGAGGTTCGTGGAGGCGGTGTTGAAGGTGGTTGCGATCGTTCCCGCGCGCTGGAGGAGCTGGCTGCGCGCACCCGCGTCGTTCGGCACGTTGGCCACGTCGTCCCAGCCGGCCCAGAAGTCCGCGAGCTGCTTCTGGATCCCGTTGTCGCTCGGCTCGTTGAACAGCTGCTCGATCGACGCGAGCGCCGACTGCGTCTGCTTCATGCTCGCGCTCGTCCCGTGCTCGAGGTAGCTGCGCATCTCGAGAAAGACGTCGCGGGTCCGCGAGACGTCGGTGACGCTGACTCCGGCGCCGCCGCCGTCCCAGATCGAGAACGTCGCGGGGACCTTGGGGCCCGAGTTGGCCACGAAGTCCACGCGCTGGCGCGAGTAGCCCTCGGTGTTGGCGTTCGAGATGTTGTGGCCGACCGTGTCGAGGCCGCGCCGGTTCGCGTACAGCGCCGACAACGCGAGTTGCAGCGCCCCGAAGTCGGAGGACATCTACAAGTCCTCCGCGGAAGCGGGGACCGTGGCCGGACGGCGCACTAGATCACCTCGTTGATCAACCCGAGGCTTCCCTGCCGTTCCGTGTTCAGTCCGCTTGCGGAGTAGGTCTCCGGAGCGAGCTCGCCGAGCGCCTGGAGCGCCTCGCGGGCCGCCTTCTGGCCCCGGGCGAGCATCTCGCGGTTCGACTGCGCCAGGCCGTCGATCTCCTGGGCGAGCGCGAGCAACGCGTTGCGGTGCTCGGAGAAGATGCGCCCCCACGGACCCTTCGTGAGCTCCGAGAGCTGCTTGAGGGTGGGGGTCTTGCGGAAGCCGAGCTGCTGGGCGACCGACTCGAGCTCCACCGCGCGGTCCAGCTCGACGCGCTTGATCTCGGCGAGCACCGTCTCGACCTCGCGCGTGGCATGCGTGAGCCAACGCGTCCGGCCGGACGCCAGGATGAGCTGCTCCTCCTCGAGCTTGAACAGCAGCAGCTCGAGGAGCTGGCGCTCCCGCCAGAGGATGTTCGAGACTTCGCTCAACTGCACGACGCGCAACCCCCTTTGCCCACGACTCCCCCATCGGCAGACCGGGGCCGGGATGAAGGAATCGCGGGCCCTTTCTTCACCCGGGTTCTTCATCCGGGACCACCCGACCGGCCGCGGAACGAGGGTTTCTGGCTGGCCACACGACGGAGAACGCGACTTGGCGCCAGCCAGAACGGTTGGGGGCGGGCGTCTCAGCCGATGAGGCCGAGCGCTATCGCCCGCCCGATGGCCTCGTTCCGGTTCGATGCATCGAGCTTCCCGTAGATGTGCGCCAAGTGCGTCTTCACGGTGGCCAGCGTGACGTACATCGCCGAGGCCAGCTCCCGATTCGAGCGGCCCTGCGCCAGGAGGACGAGGACCTCGCGCTCCCGTTTCGTCAAGGTCAGCTCGCCTCCGGCCGGCGGGGCGGCCGGTTCGGCGCCCGACCCCACCGAGCCCAGTAGCAGCGGCAGCAGCGAGGGCGCGACCACCCGCTCGCCCCGTCCGAGCCGGTCGACGGCCGTGCACAGCTCGTCGGGATGGGCGGAGCGCAAGAGCAGCGCGTCGGTGTCGAGGCTGAGGAGCCCGGCCAGCTCGCCGGCGGCGGACCCGCCGACCATGACGACGACGGCCGGTGCTCCGGGCAGGGCCTTCGCTCGGCGGACGACCTCGGCGAGGGGCAGGTCGGCGACACTGCCCACGACCACGAGCGCGGCGCTCACTTCGCGGGCGACCCGGACCAGGTCCCGGCCGTTGTCGATCTCGCCGGTGGCCACGACCCCCGTCGCCGCGAGTGCCGTCGCCACCCCGAGCCGGAACAGCGGGTGCGCATCCGCGACGACGGCGACGGGTGAATCCCTGCCCACTCGCTCGACCCTCCCCTGCGCAGGACCGGGAGCCGGTACCGCCGGCCCGCGAACACCGCAAAGATCGGCACCGCGCGTCAACTTACAGAGCTGTCATTCATCCCTGCGGTTGATTTCTCTCTCCGTGGCTTTAGTGACACGCAGAGTGAGGCCGATGGACTGGCGTGCCAGTGAGGAACGGGGAGCTCACACCACCGACCGGGGGGTCACGGACCGAGGAAGAGCTGGTCCGCGAGCACCTCCCGTTGGTCCACTACGCGGTGGCCGAGATGGCCAACCGGATCCCGAGCCACGTGAGCCGCAACGACCTCGTCTCGGCCGCCATGCTGGGGCTCGCGCAGGCGGCCCGGACCTTCGATCCCAGCCGTGGCATCGCCTTCGACCGGTACGCCGGCACCCGGATCCGCGGCGCGCTGCTCGACGAACTCCGCGGGCTGGACTGGGCGAGCCGCTCCGTGCGCGCGCAGGCTCGGAGCATGCACGCGGTCACCGAGACGCTCACCGCGAAGCTCGGGCGGGCGCCGAGCAAGGCCGAAGTGGCCCAGGAGCTCGGTGTCGAGGCCTCCACGCTCGACAAGCTCGTGGACGACGTCCACCGGGCGACGATGCTCAACTACGAGTCGCTCGTGCTCGACGACAGCGCGGAGTCGATCCTGCCCAGCGGCACCGCCAGTCCCGAGGAGACGCTGGTCGCCCGGGAGCGCCAGGCCTACCTGACCGACGCCGTGGCCGCGCTGCCCGAGCGTCTCCGTCACGTCGTCGTCGGCTACTTCTTCGAGGAGCGGTCGATGCAGGAGCTCGCCGACGAGCTCGGCGTGAGCGAGTCCCGGATCTCCCAGCTCCGGGCCGAGGCGCTGCTCCTGCTCAAGGACGGCATCAACTCCCAGCTCGAACCCGACCAGGTGGCCAAGGAGCCGCGCCCCGAAGGGCGCGTCGCCCGCCGCAAGGCCGCCTACTACGCCACGATCGCCGCCGGTTCCGACTACCGGACCCGGTTGAGCGCCCAGCCTCCCACGGTCCAGCAGAAGGTCGCCAAGGTCAAGAAGGCGGCCGGGGCCGAGATGTTCGACACGGACGCGCCGGCCGTGCCCGCCCGGGCCGCCGGCGACCACGGTCGCCTGTAGGGATCACGAGACAAGGAGCGGCTCGGAGAAATCACCCCGATAGCTCAACTTCCGTGGCGTCCGTCCGATAACTCAAGCGTCACCGACCGGTGGCAGCGAGACGGGACAGGCCACGGATTGGCGGTCTCGAGACCCACTCAAGGAGGACACCATGGGTCTGCGTATCAACCAGAACATCAGCGCCTTCGCGGCGTACCGGAACCTCTCGGTCACCCACGACCAGATGGCGGGCAGCCTCGAGAAGCTGTCGTCCGGGTTCCGTATCAACCGTGCTGCCGACGACGCCGCCGGTCTGGTCATCTCCGAGAACCTGCGCGCCCAGGTGGGCGGTCTCCAGCAGGCCACCCGGAACGCCCAGGACGGCATCAACGTCGTGCAGACGGCTGAAGGTGCGTTGAACGAGGTTCAGGCCATCCTGCAGCGCATGCGCGACCTGGCGGTGCAGTCGGCCAACACCGGCTCGAACGACACCACGGCCCGCAACGCCGCCCAGTCCGAGGTCACCTCGCTGGCCGCGGAGCTGGACCGCATCGCGGCGTCGACGAAGTTCGGCAACCAGAGCCTGCTCGACGGCACCTACGGCACGAGCTACGCGAAGAGCGGGACGAACCTCGACCTCACGAGTGGGCTCGTGGTCCAGGCCGGCACCAACGACTCGTTCAAGGTGACGATCGGCTCCACGACCGTGACCGCGACGGTCGCGGCCGGCACCTACTCGACGCCCTCGTCGCTGCAGGCGGCGCTCTCCCAGGCCCTCAAGGCGGCCCTCAGCGGCGGCGGGTTCGACTCGAACCTCGTCAGCGTGAGTGCTCCGAACCCGGGCAACAACAACGTGACCAACGTGAAGTTCCAGAGCTCCGGGGCGTTCACGATGGTGGCCGGCACCAAGGACATCCTCGCGAGCCTCAACGTGGCGACCGGTGCGGCCGCCTCGTCCGGCTCGGGTGGCGTGTTCCAGGTCGGCGCCAACAACGTCAACACCGACCAGATCAGCGTCACGATCTCAGCGGTCACGGCGTCGGCGTTGAGCGTGAACAGCCTGGACATGGTGAACAGCGCATCGGCTGCCATCACCACGGTCGACAGCGCTCTCGCGAGCATCTCGTCGACTCGTGCGGACCTCGGTGCGAAGCAGAACCGGTTCCAGCACACGATCAACAACCTCAACGTTGCGGTGCAGAACCTGAGTGCGTCGGAGTCGCAGATCCGTGACACCGACATGGCTGCCGAGATGGTGCACTTCACCCGGGACCAGATCCTCGTGCAGGCAGGCACGGCGATGCTGGCCCAGGCGAACGCCGCTCCGCAGACCGTGCTCAAGCTCCTCCAGTAGGAATCAACGGAGCCGGGAGGGTGAGCGGTCCGCCGCTCACCCTCCCACTCCACCCTGAGGAGGACGACCGATGAGCCTCAGCCCCATCTCGGGAAGTCCGGCACCGGTCATCGACCTCTCCGCCAGCTTCCCGGC
This sequence comes from Acidimicrobiia bacterium, assembly GCA_046331155.1. Taxonomy (GTDB): domain Bacteria; phylum Actinomycetota; class Acidimicrobiia; order IMCC26256; family CAWATG01; genus JAXLRK01. Next base: position 603,829 of record JAXLRK010000001.1, on the reverse strand, counting down.
GAACAACACCACCAACCCGGATCAGCCGGGTGTGCCCACACCGAGCGATCATGCTCCCCTGGTCGTGGCGGCACGCGCGCCCGGGCAGGGCTCCCCGTCGGCGGCCAAGCCGGCCAGGATCGACACCGAGCCCATCCGTTCCGACCTGAGCATGGAGTTCAAGTGGAACGACACGGCGAACCGGCTCGTCGTCGTGATGATGGACAAGTCCACGGGCACGGTGATCCAGCAACTCCCGCCCCAGCAGGTGCTCGACCTCGTGCGCGACGCGGTCAAGGCCACGCAAGAGGAGCTCAATAGATGACGTTCGCGAGCGGCAACTCCAGCATCGACGGGCTGATCTCGGGGCTCAACACGACGCAGATCATCTCGCAGCTGATGCAGGTGGAGTCGCAGCCGCAGGCGCAGCTCAAGAACGCGAAGGCGAGCGCGCAGTCGATCGTGACCGCGTACCAGGCGATCAACGCCAAGTTCGTCGCGTTCCAGGCGGCGGCGCGAGGCCTGAACAAGGACGCCGGCTGGCAGGCCTACGCCGCGACGACGTCGGACGGCACCGCGGTGGCGGCCACCGCGGGCACCGGCGCGCTGCCCGGATCCCTCAGCTTCGTCGTGAACAAGCTCGCCCAGGCGAACACGATCATCGGCACGACGACGTACACCAGCCTCGGCCAGACGCTCGGCACCACGTCGTTCCTCGTCTCGAAGGCGAGCCGGCTGGGCTTCTCCGAGCTCTCCGGCAGCGGGCTCACCGCGGGAAGCCACACCGTCGAGGTCGTCCAGGACTCCGCCGCGGCCACCAAGACCGGCGACTCCGCCCTCGGGGCGAGCACCGTGATCGCCACGGGCGTGAACGACACCATCGACGCGGAGATCAACGGCGTCGCCGCCACCCTCACCATCGACGCCGGCACCTACACCCGCGCTCAGCTCGCGGCGAAGATCCAGGCCGCGTCGAACGGCACGCTCACGGCCACCGTCGACGGCAGCAACCGGCTCGTGCTCGACACCGTTGCCGAGGGCAGCAGCGCGTCCGTCAAGATCACCGGCGGCACCGCGCTCACCGACCTCCATCTCTCGACCGACGGCGCCGCGATCACGGGCACCGACGGTGTCGTGAAGGTCGACGGCACGACGAACACCGTCACCGACACGACGGCCACGCAGGTCCTCACCTCGGGAACCGGCGGCGCGATCACCGCCGCGCTGTCCGGCGGCCTCCGCAGCGGTACCACGACCGCCACCAACGTGAGCTACGACGGCACGTTCGGCGGGCTCACCCGCGCCTTGAACGCGGCGAACGCCGGCATCGCCGCCACCGCGATCCAGACCGGCACCAATGCGTACCGGCTCCAACTGGCCTCCACCTCCAGCGGTGCGGCGTCGAAGCTCACGATCTCGCCCCAGGCCGGGTTCACCGAGGTGACCGCAGCGCAGGACGCCGCGCTGACCGTGGGTTCCGGCCCCGGGGCGTTCACCGTGACCTCCGCGTCGAACACCGTGTCGACGCTCCTGCCCGGCGTCACGCTGACGCTCAAGAAGGCCGACGACAACGTCACCCAGACCGTCACGGTCGCCGCGGACGGCGGCGCGCTCGCCGACAAGGTGCAGGCCATGGTGGACGCGGCCAACAGCACGCTCGCCACGATCAAGCAGTACGCGTCCTACAACGCCACGACGAAGACGGCCGGGGTGCTGCTCGGCGACATCGCGACGGGAAGCCTCCAGTCGAAGGCGATCAGCGCGATCACCGATGCCATCGCCGGCAACAGCATCGGGAGCCCCGGGCTCGCGGGCCTCAGCTTCCAGCGCGACGGGACGGTGGCGTTCGACCGTTCCACGTTCCTGGCCGCATACCAGAACGACCCGACGGCCGTCGCCGGTCTCTTCCGCCAGGGCGGGACCGCCACCAACAGCAAGGTGTCCTTCCTCGCCGCCGACGACACCACGAAGGCCGGTACGTACAGCGTCCTCGTCACGCAGGCGGCCGAGCAGGCGACCGCGACGGGCACCGCGCTCGGAGGCGGCACGGTGACCGCCGGCGAGACGATCGACGTGAAGGTGGGCACCACGACCGTCACCTACTCCGCGACGGCTGGGGAGAGCCTGTCGTCGATCGCGAGCCACCTCTCCGACCTCCTGGGTGCCCAGAACCTCGGCGTGCTGGCCTCCGTCGAGAGCAACAAGCTCGTCCTGCGCTCCACGGATTACGGGTCCGGGGTAACCTTCGACGTCCGCACGTCCACGACGGCGGCCGGCCAGACCGGGATCGCGTCGGCGGCCAACCAGTGGGAGACGCACACCGGAGTCGACATCGCCGGGAAGATCAACAACGTCGCGGCCACGGGACACGGGCAGTTCCTCGCCGCCCCGGCCACGGACAACACCCTCGGCGCGCTGACCTTGAAGGTCACCGCGACCCCGGCCGACGTCATCTCGTCTCAGGACTTCGGGACGTTCACCTATGTCCCGGGCGTCGCTCAGAAGATCAGCTCGATTGCCGATAGTGCCATCAACAGCGCGACGGGTTCGTTGACCACGGCGGTCAAGGGCGAGAACGATCGGATGGCCGATCTGGACAGCCAGATCACCGCGTGGGACACGCTGCTCGCCCAGCGGCAACAGACCTTGAAGAACCAGTTCAGTCAGATGGAGTCCCAGCTCGCCAAGCTCAAGAACCAGAGCAGCTACCTGTCGACACAACTCGCGAGCCTGAACAACAACTGGGCCGGGAACAGCTCAAGCTCAGGCTAGGAGACATGGATGTCCCCTCGATTCGATCCCCGGAGCCGCTACCTCAGCGACTCGAGCTCCACCGCATCGCCGGCGAAGCTCGTCATCATGCTGTACGACGCGCTCGTCCGCGACCTCGCGCTGGCTGAGCAGGCGATCGTCGAGGAGTCCCGTGAGACCGCACACGAGCGCCTCGTGCACGCGCAGGCCGTCGTGCTCGAGCTCTTCGCCAGCCTGGACACACAGCAGTGGGACGGCGGCCCGGGGCTGGCCCGGCTCTACCTCTTCCTCGTGAACGAGCTCGTCGCCGCCAACATCAACAAGAGCGTGGAGCGCGTGCGGGCCTGCGCCGGGCTGGTGACCCCCCTTCGTGACGCCTGGGCCGAGGCGTACGTCTCCATGCACAGCCCCGCGGTCATCGGGACGGTGGCGTGAGCACGCAGGTGCGCGACTGGACGGCCCTGCTCGACGCCATGGAGCGGGACCTCACGGAGCAGGCGGCCGCGCTGGTCCACGGACGACCGCTCGGCAACACCGGTGCCCTCGTGCCCGACCTCGGTCCCCTCCCCAGGGAGCTGGCTCCCCGGGCCCGCGACATCCTCGCCCGCACCCGGGCCCTCGAGGAGCAGGTGCTCGCGGCCACGGAGGCCCTGGTGGTCGAGTCCCGTACCGTTCGCCGGGCGACGCCCGCCACGGTCGCCCGGGCGTTCTCGACCCCGCCGACGCCCCGCTTCTTCGATCACCGGGCGTGAGCGGCTCGCCCGGCCGAACCGGGTGAGCCACGAGGACCGTCCCGAAGCGAGAAAATCACTCTCCGTAATCCTCATCTCCCCCGGCCGGCCGCCGATGAGAGCGCCGGAGCACGGAAAGCTCAACGTCACGCCACGGATCGGCGGCACACCGTTCGTTGGCGGAGGTCGCGTTGTTCGTGTTCGCGCTCGCGGCGCCCAGGCACACGCTCGCGAGCCGGCGAGGACGCTCGTCGGTCGACACGACCGCGCCCCGTTGCTCCTTCGACCACCCCCTGTCCCCGCAGGGAGGTGGTCGCGCGTGAACGACGTCGCGTTCGACACCATGCACGCCGCGCTGCGCGCGCTCAACGTCCGCGAGAAGGCGCTCGCGAACAACATCGCCAACGCCGAGACGCCGGGCTTCATCGCAACGAAGGTCGACTTCGAGGGGAAGCTCCAGGAGGCGATCACCAAGGGCGACCCGCTGTCGGCCTCGGCAACGGTCACGCACACGGCGGACGCCGCGAACATCAACGGCAACAACGTGCAGCTCGACGATCAGAGCGTCGCGCTCATCGACACGGGCCTCAAGTACCAGCTGATGGTGCAGGGCATCAACAGCAAGTTCCAGTGGCTTCGCACCGCCATCCAGGAGCGTTGATGAGCATCTTCGGGATCCTCGACACGTCCGGGTCCGGACTCCACGTCAACAAGCTCTGGCTCGACGCCGTCTCCGACAACATCGCCAACGTCAACACCGTCAAGCGGACGAGCGACAGCGCGTTCCAGGAGCGCATGGTCATCGCCCAGGAGGCGCCCGATGCCTCCGGCAGCGGTGTCGGCAGCGGCGTGCAGGTGGGCGGCATCCAGCTCGGCAGTGCCGACGGCCAGACGTTCTACGACCCGCAGAACCCGCTGGCCGACGCGCAGGGCAACGTGAAGCGGCCGGACATCGACCTGGGCGACCAGATGGTGCAGATGATGGTCGCCCAGCGCGCGTACCAGGCGAACCTGGCGGTCATCGACCGGGCCCGCGACATGTACATCCAGGCGATGGGGATCGGGAAGTAGCCATGGCGATCGCACCCATCGGCGCGGTCGGATCGCTCGGCAAGCTCGCCGGTGCCCCCGCGCTCGACCCGGCTCCACTGACCAAGCCGGCCGGCGACGGCTTCGGCGCGCAGATCGTCAACGCGCTCGACGGTCTCCAGGCGACACAGAACAAGGCCGACGCGCTCGGTGTCAAGGCCGCCACGGGCACCGCGCAGGACGTCAGCGACTACATGATCGCCGCGACCCAGGCATCGCTCGCCACCGAGCTCACCGTCGCGGTTCGCAACAAGGCAGTTGAGGCGTTCAACGACATCATGAGGATGAACATCTGATGGCCCTCGACATCGATCGGGCGCGCAGGCAGGCGCAGCAGTTCTTCGGCGGGTTCACCACCGGGCAGAAGGTCGTCTCCGCGCTCGTCGCGGCGGGGCTCGTGCTCGGCGGCATGTTCTTCACCTCCTGGGTGTCGAACCCGAGCTACGGCACCCTGTTCACCAACCTCGACTCGAAGGACGCGTCCGCGATCACCGGTCAGCTCACGTCGAAGGGCGTGAGCTACAAGCTCGCCGACGGTGGCGCGACGATCCAGGTGCCGCAGGACAAGGTGTACCAGCTCCGACTCGACATGAGCTCCGCCGGCCTGCCCAGCGGCGGGGCGAACGCCGGCTACTCGCTGCTCGACAAGCAGGGGATCACGACGTCGGAGTTCAGCCAGCACGTCGACTACCAGCGCGCGATGGAGGGCGAGCTCGCCAAGACCATCAGCGCGCTCGACTCGGTCAGCTCGGCGTCGGTGCACCTGGTGATCCAGTCCCAGGACGTCTTCAGCGAGGACACGCAGAAGCCGACGGCCTCGGTGCTCGTCGCGACCAAGGGCGGCGTTGACCTCGGGCAGAACCAGGCCCAGGCGATCCGGCACCTGGTGGCCTCGTCGATCAGCGGGATGGACCCGAAGGACGTCACCATCGCCGACACCAAGGGCAACGTCCTCGCGGCGCCGGGGACCGACGACGGCGCCAACGGCGACGCGGGCCAGACCGGCACCACCAAGTACGAGAAGGCCACCACCGCCAGCGTCCAGCAGATGCTCGACAAGGTCCTCGGATCGGGCCACGCGGTCGTCCAGGTCAAGGCGCAGATGAACTTCGACCAGAAGGCCACCACGTCCGAGACGTACGCGGTGCCGACGACTGCCGCCGGTGGGACGGCCACACCGCCGACGGAGCAGTCGCAGTCGAGCGAGACGTTGACCGGTACCGGCGGCACCAACGCGGCCGGCGTGCTGGGCCCGAACGGGACGCCGCTCGCCAACGGCAGCGGCAACACGAACTACAACAAGACCGAGTCGGCCACCAGGAACACGCTCGACAAGACGGTCACCGAGACCAAGGCGCAGCCGGGCAGCGTCGTCAAGCAGTCGATCGCGGTGATCCTCGACCAGAAGGTCGTGAAGCAGGCCGACGTGACGAACCTCACCTCGCAGATCCAGGCGGCGGCCGGGTTCGACGCGACCCGGGGTGACACCGTGCAGGTCAACACCATGAAGTTCGACACCTCCGCCGCGAAGGCCGCGGCGAAGGCGATGGCCGGCTCGGGCAGCGGCGGGATGATGGCCATGCTCAAGACCGTTCTGATGGTCGTCTTCGTGGGTCTGGTGCTCTTCCTGGCCCGGCGCAACATCAAGAAGGCGGCTGCGGCCCGCCCGCCGGTGCGGGTACCCCTCGACCTGCGCCAGATCGAGATGGGCTCGGCGGCCGACGGCGCCTACGGCGAGCTCGGCGCGGGCGCCGGCGTACCCGCCCTGATGGCGGCGGAGTCGAGGCCCGCCCCGGAGATCCAGCCCGAGATCGGGGACCTCATCGAGCGCCAGCCCGACGAGGTCGCGGCGACGTTGCGCAACTGGCTCGCCGACCGGAGGACTTGATAGATGGGTTCCTCGTCGCTGCTCACCGGCTCGGAGAAGGCGGCCATCCTGCTCATGCAGATGGGGCGCGAGCGCGCCGCCATGATCCTGCGAGCGATGCGCGAGAGCGAAGTGCAGGAGATCATGGCGGAGATCGCCCGCCTCGACCGCGTCGACTCCAACGAGGTCGACGCCGTGCTCGACGAGTTCCGCACCCACGTCACAGCGCGCAGCCACATGGCCCACGGTGGGTTCGACACCGCCCGCGATCTCCTGGAGGAGACGCTCGGCTCCGAGAAGGCCGGCGAGATCCTCGAGAACCTCGGCGCGAACGTCAGCCGCGCGCCGTTCGACTTCCTGCGTCGTGCGGACCCGCGTCAGGTGCTCACCTATCTCGCTGACGAGCACCCGCAGACCATCGCGCTCGTCCTCGCCTACATGCGCTCCGACGCCGCCGCGATGGTCGTGGGTGCGCTGCCCGAGGAGCTCCAGCGCGACGTCGCCCGGCGGCTCGCCAGCATGGAGCGCACGTCGCCCGAGGCCGTCGCGCACGTCGAGGCCGTGCTCGAACCGAAGCTGTCGACGGTCATCCAGCAGTCCGACATGTCGGCCGCGGGCGGGGTGCAGTCGCTCGTCGACATCCTCAACCGGTCCGACCGCGCGACCGAGCGCCTCATCCTCGAGGGCCTCGAATCAGAGGACCCGGAGCTCGCGGACGAGGTCCGCTCCCGTATGTTCGTGTTCGAGGACATCGTCAGCCTCGACGACCGCAGCGTTCAGCTCGTGCTGCGCAGCGTGGACAACAAAGAGCTGGCCGTCGCCCTCAAGGGCGTGCAGCCCCTCGTGCGCGACAAGATCACCAAGAACATGTCGGAACGTGCCGCGGCCAACCTGCTCGAGGAGATCGACATGCTCGGCCCGGTTCGCCTGAAGACGGTCGAAGAGGCGCAGGCCGCCGTCGTGCGCAGCATCCGCGCGCTCGAGCAGACCGGCGAGATCGTCATCTCCCGGAGCAGCGATGAGTTCGTCGTCTGACGCGCACCGTCGATCCCGCGTCCTGCGGGGCGACGTCGCGACGTCGGTGCCACCGGCTCGGCTCGACTCGCGCTCGATGCCGTCCCGCACCGTCGGCGCCGTACAGATCGACCAGCGCGTGCTCGACAGCGTGACGGCCGAAGCCCGCCAGCAGGGATACGAGGACGGGTACGAAGCCGGCATGCAGGCCGCTGACACCGCGGTGCACCGCGCCGAACTCCAGCGTCACGAGCAGCTACGTCAGGCCGTCGCCGCGCTCGCCGTCGGTGCCGACGACTTCGACCGGGCCCAGGAGCAGGCGTTCACCGACCTCGAGGACGCGCTCGCGACGGCGGCGTTCCTCCTCACCGAGACCCTGCTCGGCCGGGAGCTTGCCGCTGCCGTCCAACCCGGCCGTGATGCGATCGCCCGTGCGCTGCGCATCGCACCCCAACGGTTGCCCGTGTCGGTCTTCCTGCATCCCGACGACGCGGCGGCCGTCGGCGACCTGAGCGCCCTGGCGCCGGGACGCGCGCTGACCATCGTTCCCGACCTGTCGGTGGAACCGGGCGGCTGCCGGCTGGCCATCGGCCGAAGTGAGATCGACGGCATGCTCGGCACCGCCGTCGCGCGTGTTCGAGAGGCTCTCCAGTTCATGAGCGAGCGTCGGGAGGCGGGTATCCCGCCGAGCAGCGAGCGTGGCCGGCCGGCCCGGCGCCACCGGCGCCAGGAGGCAAAGCCGAGCGAGCGTCGGGAGGCGGGTATCCCGCCGAGCAGCGAGCGTGGCCGGCCGGCCCGGCGCCACCGGCGCCAGGAGGCAAAGCCGAGCGAGCGTCGGGAGGCGGGTATCCCGCCGAGCAGCGAGCGTGGCCGGCCGGCCCGGCGCCACCGGCGCCAGGAGGCAAAGCCGAGCGAGCGTCGGGAGGCGGGTATCCCGCCGAGCAGCGAGCGTGGCCGGCCGGCCCGGCGCCACCGGCGCCAGGAGGCAAAGCCGAGCGAGCGTCGGGAGGCGGGTATCCCGCCGAGCAGCGAGCGTGGCCGGCCGGCCCGGCGCCACCGGCGCCAGGAGGCAAAGCCGAGCGAGCGTCGGGAGGCGGGTATCCCGCCGAGCAGCGAGCGTGGCCGGCCGGCCCGGCGCCACCGGCGCCAGGAGGCAAAGCCGAGCGAGCGTCGGGAGGCGGGTATCCCGCCGAGCAGCGAGCGTGGCCGGCCGGCCCGGCGCCACCGGCGCCAGGAGGCAAAGCCGAGCGAGCGTCGGGAGGCGGGTATCCCGCCGAGCAGCGAGCGTGGCCGGCCGGCCCGGCGCCACCGGCGCCAGGAGGCAATGTCATGAGCTTCCAGGACCGGCTCGACCAGGCACTGCGTGGCGCCCTGCCCCGGCGCTACGGGCACGTGGCGACGGTGACCGGCCTCCAGATGGAGATCGCGGGACTCCAGGCCGCCATCGGCGACGCGGTGACGGTGGAGACCCCGACCGGTGCCCTCGCGGCCGAGGTCGTCGCGCTGCGCGACGAGAGCATGCTTTGCATGCCCCTGGGCGAGCTTCACGGTGTGCGAGCCGGCGCGCGAGCGTTCGCCGACGATCGTCCTCCGACGATCACGGTTGGGCCGCGCGTCCTGGGACGGGTGCTGGACGGGCTCGGGAAACCGATCGACGAGCTCGGCCCACTCGACGGGGAACGCGTCACGGTCGGCGGAGCTCCGCCGCACCCGCTGCGCCGCTCGCATGTCGACCGACCGCTGCCCCTCGGCGTCCGCGCGCTCGACACGATCGTGCCCTGCGGCCGCGGGCAGCGCATGGGGATCTTCGCGGGCTCGGGTGTCGGGAAGTCGAGCGTCCTGTCGATGATCGCTCGGGGCACCGAGGCGCAGGTATCGGTGCTGGCGCTCGTCGGAGAACGTGGGCGTGAGGTGCGCGATTTCATCGAGCACGATCTCGGCCCCGAAGGTCTGGCGCGCTCGGTCGTGGTCGTGGCCACGTCGGACGAGCCGGCGCTGGTGCGTCTCCGGGCCGCGTTCACGGCGACGCGGATCGCGGAGTGGTACCGCGACCAGGGCGCCGACGTCGTGTTGATGATGGACAGCCTGACCCGGTTCGCGATGGCGCAGCGCGAAGTGGGCCTCGCAGCCGGCGAGCCGCCCGCCACTCGCGGGTATCCGCCTTCGGTGTTCTCGCTGCTCCCGAAGTTGCTCGAGCGGGCCGGCGCGGGCGAGCGCGGCAGCATCACCGGTCTGTACACCGTCCTCGTCGAGGGCGACGACATGAACGATCCCGTCGGGGACCATGCCCGGTCCATCCTCGACGGCCACATCGTGCTCACCCGAAAGCTCGCCACCGCGGGCCACTTCCCGAGCGTCGACGTGCTCGAGTCCGTGTCCCGCGTCGCGCCGACCGTCACCACCATCGAGCAGCGGGCCGCCGCCACCGAGCTCCGGCGCCTCCTCGCCGCGTACCGCGACGCCAAGGACCTGATCGAGATCGGTGCGTACGTTCCCGGCGCGAACCCGCTCGTCGACCGGGCCGTGCAGCTCCAGGAGTCCATCGACGGCTTCCTCCGCCAGGACCTCGCCGAGATCGCCGCCATCGAGGAGAGCTGGCACCGCCTCTTCTCGCTGCTCGGCACCACGGTGGGGGCGGCATGAGGCGCTATCAGTTCCGCCTCGAAGCCGTGCTCCGGGTCCGTCGCATCCAGGAGGCCCGTGCCCGCGCCGACCTCGCGATGGCGAACATGGCGGTCGCCGCGGCCCAGCAGGCCCTCGACACGAAGATCGCGGCGTACCGCGTGCTCCCACAGCCGGGCGGTACGCAGAGCATCGACGACTTCTCGACGACCCGGGGGCGTCGGGACCGTGCCGCCACCACGGTGGTTTCGCTCGACGAACGGCGCGAGGCGGCGCGACAGCGGGCCGCCGAGCAGCACGTCGACTGGAGCCGGGCCGCGCAACGGGTGACCACACTCGAGCGACTCGACGAGCGCCAGCATGCCGAGCACGCCCTCGCCGCCGACCGCGAGCTCGAACGCGAGGTCGACGACCTCGTCGTGAGCCGGCACGCGCGACGTGAGGAGACGCACCGGTGACGATGGTCGAATCCAGCGGGATGGCGAGCGCGCAAGCGCGCATCGCGGAGATCCAGGCGCAGATCGGCGCGCTCCAGCCTGCACCCACGACCACGACCACGGCCGCGGCCGGTGCCGGCGATTTCGCGAGCACGCTGCAGCGCGTGACCGCGCAATCGGCCGGTGGGTCGGGCTCGACCGGAGAGCAGGCGGTGTCGATCGCCGAGAAGTACCTCGGCGTGCCCTACGTCTACGGCGGCAGCGACCCGAAGACCGGCTTGGACTGCTCGGGGCTCGTCCAGGTGGTGTACCGCCGGCTCGGCATCGAGCTGCCGCGCACGACCTACGACATGGTGAACGTCGGGACCCCGGTGTCGCGCGCCGACCTGCAACCCGGCGACCTCGTGTTCTCCGTCGGAGACAAGGGCCAGCGCGTCAACGGCCACGTCGGCATCTACGCGGGAAACGGGAAGTACGTCGTCGCGCCGCACACCGGCGACGTCGTGAAGATCGCCAACCTTCCCGACCACATCACCGCCATCCGCAGGATCATCCCGTCCGGTACCGGCTCCGCCCCGTCCGCGACCACGAGCTCGGCGCTCACCTCGGCCCTGCTCGGCGGCGGCCTCCTCTCGGGGGGATCGTCGTCGACCGCCGTGCCGAGCGCCGCGCTCGGCGCGGCCGGCTCGACGGCCTCGGTGCGGAGCGCGGCCGCACTCGCGCAGATCGACGCCGCACGCTCGATCGGATCCAGCTCCAGCGACACGACCTCCGACACCGAGAGAGCGACAGGAGGCCCGGCGTGAGACTCCACGTGCACCCGACTCAGCCCGTCCCCCGCTCGACGCCGCGCGAGACCTCCGGCGAGCACGACGGGGCGGCCGCGGCCGCGTTCGCGGTGGTCCTGCTCCAGACCGGCGCGCCCGTCGACAGCCCGGGAACCGCCGGGCGACCGGAAGTGGCCGAGACCGTCGAGTCGGGTGATGCCCGGTCGGCCATCCCTGCGGGTGCGGCCGACGCCGGACCCGCCGGGCCCGATGGTGTCGCGCCGGATGCTCCGACCTCGGCCGCGGAGCCGGCGGACCCCACCCCGGGCTGGTCCGGGGGTTCGCACACCGCTTTCGTCGCGCCCACGCCGGCCGGAACCGTTGCCCCCGAGACCCCGTCGACCACGCGGCTCGGGGCGGAAGGGCCCGATGTCGGGACGACGCCCGGGGCGACCGGTGCCGGCCCGACCGCCCCGGCGCCGACCCACGAGCACCCCGGAGGCTCACCCGACGGCGACCCACCGGTCGGCGGGCCGGCCGACCCGACCCAGTGGGCTCCGGGCCTGCGCCAGCCCGCGGCCCAGCGTGCTCGCGACGCGCTCGCGGCGCGCGGCACGCACGGAGCGCCGCGCAGCGCCTCTGGTGCCGACGACTCGGCCGAGATCGCGGACGCGCCGGCGCCCGGCGAGCTCCCGGTCCCGGCGACCCACGAGCCGCGCTCCGCGCACCCGATCGGCGCCACTGGCGCCGCAACCGCCGACGCGATCGGGCCCGACCCGGCGTACCCGGCGATCCCGAACGCTCCGGACACCCCTCCGGACGGCGAGGCGGCGCGCCCGGTCGTCGTCGCGTCCTCGGGCTCGCCGCGCGCCGTCGCGCCGTCGTCGGCACCCCACCTCGCGCCTCAAGCACCCGTTCGACCCGTCGCGGGTCCGAGCGTCGCGCCGGCCGCGCGCGACGCCGCTTCCGATCCCGTCGTCGTCCCACCCTCGCCGGCAGAACAGCTCGTCGCGGTCGTGGCCCCGTTGCGCCACCGCGCCGACGGCAGCTACCGCGTGAGCCTCGAGCTGCACCCGAGGGAGCTCGGGCAGGTCGAGGTCGAGCTGCACGTCGAGCGGGGCGTCGTGCACGTCGCGATGCATGCCGAGCACACGACGACCGGCGAACTCCTGCGCGAACACCTCGTCGACCTGCGCGACCGGCTCGACCGTGCCGGCGTGCAGGCCGGCTCCCTGAACGTGGACACCGGGGGTGCCGACACGCCGGGCCGCGGCTTCGATCGGACGGCGCCCGTCACGACCGACGCTGCCCCGTCGTCACCGACGAGCACCCCGTCCGAACCCGAGGCGACCTCCCCGACCACGCGCGGCGACTCCGCGCTCGACGTCCGCCTCTGACAGGAGCACTTCATGACTGCCATCCCACCCGTGACCCCGACCGCGACCACCACCGGTGCCGGCGCGAGCGCGCCGACGACCGGGTCGGATGGCACGGTGCAGCTGAACAACTCGTCGCAGTTCGGCAAGGACACGTTCCTGAAGCTGCTCGTGGCGCAGTTGAAGTACCAGAACCCGATGTCACCGACCGACCCGTCGACGTTCATGAGCCAGTCCGCGCAGTTCTCGATGGTCGAGAAGCTCACCGAGATGGCGACACAGACCAAGAACGCAACCTCGACGTCGGAGCTCGCCAACGCCACGGCGATGATCGGAAAGCAGGTCACCTACCGCGACGAGGGTGTCGACGTCCGGGCCGTCGTGAAGTCGGTGAAGGTCGACCCGACGAACGGGTCGTCGCTCCTGCTCTCGAGCGGGAGGGGCATCCCGCTCTCGGCCGTCACCCAGGTAGACGCCGCCCCGGCCGCCTGACCCCACCTGATCCCAACCAACCAAGGAGCCGCTCGATGTTGCGTTCGATGTTCTCGGGAGTGTCGGGTCTGCGGGCCCACCAGTCGATGATGGACGTCATCGGCAACAACATCTCCAACGTCAACACCGCCGGCTACAAGTCCAGCCAGGTCGTGTTCGAAGATCTGCTCTCCCAGGTCCTGCGCGGCGCCGGCTCGCCCCAGACCACCAGCGGTGGCACCAACCCCGCCCAGGTCGGCCTCGGCGTGCGCGTCGGCGGCATCAGCACCTCGTTCTCCCAAGGCGCCGCGCAACTCACCGGACGTTCCACCGACCTGTCGATCAGCGGCGACGGGTTCTTCTACGTCAAGAGCCAGGGCCAGAACTACTACACCCGGCTCGGCAACTTCTCCTTCGACACCAACGGTCGCCTCGTCACCCCCGACGGCTACGTCGCGCAGGGCTGGCTCGCCAACAACGGCGTCATCAACACCAACGCCTCCACCGCGGACCTCGTCATGCCCCTCGGACAGACCCTCCCCCCGACCCAGACCACCACCCTCAAACTCGGCGGCAACCTCCCCGCCGATTCCCCCAACGCCACCGCGATCACCACGTCGATCACCGTCTACGACGCCAACGGCAAGGCCATCCCCATCAGCTTCACCTTCACCAAGAGCGCCGCGGACACGTGGAGTGTGAACGCGACGGCGCCCGACGCCGGCAACGTCACCCACACCCTGCCCGGCTTCCCGCAGACCCTCACGTTCAACGCCACGACCGGCGTGCCCACCGGCGGGCTCACCGCACTCACCGTCGACGGCACCCTCAACACGCTGCTCGGCACCAACTTCTCCACCGGCACCGTCAGCTTCGACCTCGGCCAAGCAGGCCAGCTCGACTCGCTCCTCCAGTTCTCCGGGTCCAACAGCGTCGCCGCCATCAGCCAGGACGGCGGCGCCATCGGATTCCTGCGCTCCTTCAACTTCTCCGAGAACGGAGAGATCACCGGCGTGTTCTCCAACGGCCGCACCCAGGCCATCGGACAGATCGCGCTCGCCAGCTTCAACAACCCCGCCGGACTCCAGAAGTCCGGCGCCAGCACCTACCAATCCACCGTCAACAGCGGACTCGCCGCCGTCGGCACCGCCGGCAGCGGCGGCCGCGGCACCCTCTCGGGCGGCACCCTCGAGATGAGCAACGTCGACCTCGCCCAGGAGTTCACCAACCTCATCGTCGCCCAGCGCGGATTCCAGGCCAACAGCCGCGTCATCACCGCCAGCGACGAGATGCTCCAAGACCTCGTCAACCTCAAGCGATAACCCCGAGTCGTCCGGCTGAGGGGTGCGTCCGGGCGACGCCCCCTCGGCCCGGCGAATCGGACACCCCGGACGGACGCGCCGCGACGGTTGCGTCCGCCCGCCGAACCGCTCATCTCGACCGGGCCGGTGCCGATAGTGGGTTCACGGCCACGGAACGGCCGCACGGATTCCAGGGACGGAACGATGATGATCACGCTCACGCGGCTGAACGGCCCGCCGCTCGCGATCAACTGCGACCTCATCGAGCGAGCCGAAGCCACGCCCGACACGGTCCTCACCCTCGTCGACGGCACGAAGTACGTCGTCAGCGAGAGCGTCGAGGAGGTCGTCGAGCGCGTCCGCGAGTTCCGGGCCTCGGTGATCGCGCTGGCCAACCGGCTCGACGTCCAGCTGCCGCCCCACGGCACCACGCTGCGCCTCGTGCCGGAACCGGAGGTCTGATGTGGACCCCATGACGATGGTCGGCATCGGTGGTGCCTTCGTCTTCCTGTTCGGCGGCATCATCATGGAAGGCGGCAACCCCGGGTCGCTGATCGCCATCCCCGCGTTCATGATCGTGATCCTGCCGACCATGATGATCGGGGTCGCCGGCTTCATGAAGACCGACATCTCCACCATCGTCGGTGCCATGAAGAACGCCTTCATGGGCTCGGTCGAGGAGTCGGGCCCGGCGATCGACCTGGTGGTCGAGTTCGCCGAGAAAGCCCGCAAGGAAGGTCTTCTGGCACTCGAGGAAGGGGCGCGCTCCGTCGAGGATCCGTTCCTCAAGAAGGGCCTCGAGCTCGCGGTGGACGGCACCGACCCCGAAGAGGTCCGAGCCATCCTCGAGGCCGAGATCAGCGCCAAGAAGATGATCGACAAGGTCGGCGCGAAGTTCTTCGCCGACCTCGGCGGCTTCTGCCCGACCCTCGGTATCATCGGCGCGGTCTCCGGGCTGATCAAGGTGCTCGGCAACCTGTCCGATCCCGCCGCCGCCGGCGAAGGCATCGCCACCGCGTTCGTCGCGACGTTCTACGGCGTGCTCTTCGCCAACGCGATCTTCCTCCCCATCTCCAACAAGCTGAAGCGCATGGCCGAGGCCGAGTCGCATCACATGGAGATCGTGATGGAGGGGATCCTCTCGATCCAGGCCGGGGCCAACCCACGGGTGATCGAGCAGAAGCTCAAGTCGTACCTCCCGCCGGCGGAGCGCGAGGCAGACGAGGCGGCGGCGTGACATGTCGCACCGTCCGGCGAAGAAGCACGAGGAGGAGGAACACGAGAACCACGAACGGTGGCTCGTGAGCTACGCGGACATGATCACGCTGCTCGCCGCGCTCTTCATCGTCCTGTTCGCCATGTCGCGCCTCGACAACATGAAGTTCCAGAAGTTCGCGCACGCCCTCGGCGCCAGCCTGCACGGCACCAGCGGCGGACCGGCCTCGGTGGTCGACGGTGGCGGTCCCAAGGTCGGTGGCGGCGGGGAGGGGTTCTTCGACGGCATCGCGCCCACGCAGCCGGGGACCAACACGGCCCAGACGCTCGAGACCTTGAAGAAGCAACAGCAGGCCGCCGCACAGGAGAAGCAGACGCTCCAGGCCACCAAGGCGGAGATCCAGAGCGCGCTCCAGAAGGTCGGCCTGGCCGACAAGGTCGAGTTCAAGCTCGACTCGCGCGGGCTCGTCGTCAACATCGTGACCGACGACGTGCTCTTCGACCTCGGCTCGGCCACCCTGCGGCCCGAGGGACGCGCCGTGCTCGACGGCCTCGCGCCGGCACTGGGCGAGCTCCCGAACCAGATCTCCATCGAGGGTCACACGGACAACGCCCCGATCAACACGGGAGCGTTCCCGTCGAACTGGGAGCTGTCAACGACGCGGGCGACCACCGTCCTGCGGTACCTGACCGACGTCCGCGGGGTTCCCGAGAGCCGGCTCGCCGCCGCCGGCTACGCGGACCAGAGACCCCTGGAGCCCAACGACACCGTCGAACATCGAGCGCGCAACCGCCGCGTGGAAATCGTGGTGATCGCTCAGAACCCGAGTGATCCCATCACAGGAGGCAGCTAGCCATGGCCGTGGTGCAGGAAGAGCTGGAGCAGGAAGCGCCGGCGAAGAAGGGAAAGAAGGGAAAGAAGGGCAAGGGCGACGGCGAGAAGAAGAAGGGCAAGAAGGGCCTCATCATCAAGGTCGTCGGTGCCCTGTTCGTGCTCTTCGCCGTCAAGACCTTCGTGCTCGGCGGCGGCGGCAAGCCCGTCGTGTGCCCGGAGGCGATGGCCTGGGCCGACAAGTACGTCGGCACGACGACGACCGAGCCCGCGCCCGCGCCCGCGCCGGCCGCGAAGGGGAAGGCGGCCCAGACCACGACGACCACGGCCGACGCCTGCGCGCCGGCCGAAGGCGAGGTCTACAACACGGCGGACCCGGTGACCCTCAACCTGGCCGACGGCCGGTTCGCCAAGTTCAAGTTGGCCCTCCAACTCACCGCGACCGCGAACCTCGAGGCGATGGGCAAGGGCGACCAGGGCGCCAAGGCCAAGCAGGTGGCGATCGACCTGCTCACCACCAAGACCTACGACGACCTCCAGAACCCCGACAAGCTCCACGCGACCGAGGTGGAGCTCTCGCGCAAGGTCGCCGCCGCCTATGACAAAGAGGTCATGGGTGTCTATTTCATCGATCTCGTGAAGCAGTAGCTCTCACCCTCCACAACCGTACGAAGTTGCCGCCGGTCGTGCCGGCGCGGGACCGCTCAGGTTCGGCGCCGGAACGCCGATGGGAACTCGTGCCTTCGAAGAGTGCTCCCGCGTCCGGAGGGGCGATGGCGGGACCGCGTGACGGGTCCGCGCAGCCCTACGACTTCCGGCGGCCCAACAAGTTCAGCCGCGACCACGTCCGGGCGCTCCAGATGGTGTGCGAGACGTTCTCCAGACACCTCTCCACCCTGCTCGCCACGACCCTGCGCTCCATGACGAACGTGAGCCTGAGATCGGTCGAGCAGCTCACCTACGACGAGTACGTCGGTGGACTCCCCAACCCGTCGTACCTCGCCATTCTGGCGCTGCACCCGTTGCCGGGCGCGGCCATGTTCCAGTTCCCGTTGAGCATCGCCATGACCGCGGTGGACCGGATGCTCGGCGGTACCGGGCCGATCACGCACCTCGACCGCTCGCTCACGGAGATCGAGTCGAACCTCATGCGCTCGCTGACCGAGCGCGCGCTGCGCGAGCTCTCGTACGCCTTCGAGTCGCTCGTGCGGCTCGAGCCCGAGATCGTGCAGCAGGAAGCGAACCCGCAGTTCGCGCAGATCGCCGCGCCGTCCGACATGACGGTCGTGCTCACGTTCGACATCCGCATCAACGACGAGCGGGCCGCAACGACGCTGTGCATCCCGTTCGATTCGCTGCAACCGGTCCTCGACACGTTCGCGAGCCAGTCGCTCTTCTCCGACCGCGCCGACGAGGCGGTCGAGGCGTTCGGGCACCAGCTCCAGGACGCGCTGCGATCCACGTCCGTCGAGGTCAACGTCCGGTTCAACGAGGTCACGCTGACGTCAGCGGAAGTGGTCAACCTCGCCGTCGGCGACATCATCCCGTTGCGCCACGGCCTCGAGGAGCCGCTCACGGTCTCCGTCGGCAGCACCGCCTGTTATCGCGCGATCACCGGCCGGAAGGGTCGGCGGCTCGCGTGCCTGATCGTCAGCAGCGAAAGGGACGAGCTCGCATGAGCACCACGACCATCCTCTCCACCGACAACCGTCCCGCCGTCGCCGCCGCGACGGTGCTCGAGCGTGCGCTCGACGGCGAAATCACCCTGAGCGTCGGCTCGGGCCGACCCGATGTCCACGACCTCGACGCCCTCTTGCCGACCGCGGACGCCGAGGTGATCGCGTGCGTGATCGCCGAGCCGACGGGGATCGTGGCGTTGGCGGTATCGCCCCGCCTCGTCTCCGCCGTGGTCGCCGCCACCGGCGGTTCGCTCCTCGACGCCGTGGCCCCCGCCCTCGCCGACGCGATCGGCGCGCTCGAGGAGACGACCGGGTCTTCGCTCGGCGCCGAATCGGCCATGGAGCTCTCGCACGAGATGTTCGCCCCCCTCGACGGCAGTGAGGTCGTCGTCTTCGACCTGCTCGAGGGGACGGACCGGCTCGCGAGCCTCGTCATCCGTCTCGACCCGCCGGCGACACCCGGCTCCGTGAACGCCGGCGCCGCGCCGCACGAGTTCCAACCGCTCGAAGCCGGGATCGGCATCGGGATCGGGAACAACCCCTTCGATCTGCTCTCCGACGTCGAGATGGGCGTGACCGCGGAGCTCGGCCGCAAGCGGATGACCGTGCGCGACCTGCTGTCGCTCACGGCGGGCTCGGTCATCGAGCTCGACCGGGCCGCCGGCAGCCCGGTGGACGTGCTCGTGAACGGCACGATCATCGCCCGCGGCGAGGTCGTGGTCATCGACGAGGAGTTCGGCATTCGCATCTCGGAGATCGTCGGCAACGGGCTCGACCCCAAGCGCGCCGGATGATCGACTTCTGGCTCCTCGTGCGCCTCGGCGTCGCGTTCGCCGTGGTGCTCGGGCTGATGTTCTGGGCCGCGCGCCTCATGGGTCGGCATGGCATGGGCACCACGAAGCCGTCCGGCCCGTCGGGCGTGAGGGTGGAGATCCTCGCCCGCCGCGGCGTCAGCCGCAACGCGTCGGTCGTGGTGGTCCGCGCCGGCGGCAAGGACTTCGTCGTCGGGGTGACCGACACGGCCGTGAACCTGCTCGGCGAGGCGGACGCCGACGCGGTGGCACGGCAGATCTCGGAAGCGCAGCGGACGCAGCTTCCCAGGGGCGCGGAGCGTCCCAACCCATCATGGAAGGCGCTGCTCGACGCCGTGCGGGAGAAGACCGTCCGGAACCGTTGAGCGCACCGTCGTCCGAGGGGCGTCGTGGCCTTCCATCGCAGACTCCGCGTCGGCGCCCTGGTGGCGATGAGCGTGCTGTTCGCCGTCGGTTCCGGGTCGCAGGCCCGTGCCGCGACACCTCGAGCGCGCGCGGCCGCGCCCACCGCGCCGGCCGCGCCCGCTGCGCCGGCGGCTCCCGCCGCGCCGGCGCCCGCGGCCGCTGATTCCAGGACGCAGGCCAACGCCGACAGCAACTCGGCGACGATCTCGCTCGACCTGTCGAACCTCACCGGCCAGGACACCGCCGACAAGTCGAAGAAGCCCGGCCAGAGCGTGCTCGTCATCCTGATGCTGACGGTCATCGCGATCGCGCCCGCGCTGCTGATGATGCTCACGAGCTTCACGCGGATCGTGATCGTCCTCTCGCTCGTCCGCAACGCGCTCGGGCTCCAGGCGATCCCACCCAACCAGGTCGTCGTCGGCCTCTCGCTCTTTCTCAGCCTCTTCGTGATGGCGCCCACGCTGTCCGCCATGAACAAGACCGCGCTCCAGCCGTTGCTCGACGGCAAGATCACGCAGGCCCAGGCCTACGACCGCGCGGTCAAGCCGCTCCGGGGCTTCATGCTCAAGCAGACCCACAAGTCGGACCTCGCCCTCTTCGTGAAAGCGCAGAAGGGCCCGAAGCCGAAGCGGCCGTCCGACGTCAGCATGGCGTCGCTCGTTCCCGCGTTCGTGCTCTCCGAGCTGAAGACCGCGTTCATCATCGGCTTCGTCATCTTCATCCCCTTCCTCATCATCGACCTCGTCGTCAGCTCGTCGCTGATGTCGATGGGCATGTTCATGCTCCCGCCCGTGCTCGTCTCCCTCCCGTTCAAGATGCTGCTGTTCGTGATGGTCGACGGATGGGCACTCGTCACCAAGTCCCTGCTCACCAGCTTCCACTGACCCAAGGACCACTGCCATGACCGACACGTCCGTGATGCAGATCGCGCTCCAGGCGATCGAGATCACGATCAAGCTCTGCGCACCCATTCTCGTCGTGACGCTCGTCATCGGCCTCTTCATCTCGTTGCTGCAGTCCGCGACGCAGGTGCAGGAGGTCACGCTGACCTTCGTCCCCAAGCTGGTCGGCGTCGCGCTGGTGATCGTGCTGGCGGGCAACTGGATGCTCGGCCAGATGATCGGTTTCACGCACGGTCTCTTCTCCCTCCTCCCACAGCTCACGTCGTAGGCGATGCAGTTCCAGGTCGACGCGGCGGTCCTCACTGGGTTCGTCCTCGCGCTCGTGCGCGCCAGCGCGTGGATCTTCTTCGCGCCGCCGTTCAACAACCGGGCGATCCCGGCTCGAGTCAAGGCCGGCATCGCCGCCGCGCTCGCCCTCGCCATCGCGCCGATGCTGGCCGAACAGGGGGTCGGGCTCGGCAATGGTGAGTTCTTCGGCGCACTCGTGACGCAACTCGTCGTCGGATTCGGGCTCGCGTTCGTCACGCAGTTGCTGGTCGCGGCGCTGCAAGCGGCCGGCTCGCTGATCGACATGTTCGCCGGGTTCTCGCTCGCCACCGTCTACGACCCCATGGCCGACTCGTCGGCCGCGGTGTTCGGCCGCTTCTACCAGCTCCTGGCGATCACGCTGCTGTTCGCGCTCGACGGGCACGTGCTCCTCGTGCGCGGGTTCATCGGCTCGTTCCACGCCATCGGGGCCAACGGGTTCCAAGCCAACGAGTTCGGGCGGCTGCTCACCCGCGACCTCGGCATCTTCTTCGTCTCGGCCATCGAGGTCGCGGCGCCGGTGCTCGCCGTCCTGTTCCTCACCGAGGTCGGGATGGGGCTCCTGTCGCGTGCCGCGCCCGCGATGAACGTCTTCGCGCTGGCCTTCCCGATCCGCATCGTCGTGTCGCTGGTGCTCGTGAGCGCGTCGCTGCCCCTTCTGGTCCCGGGAATCGAGTCGCTCCTCGATCACGTGTCCAACGCAGTCGGGCTGCGATGAAGGAGCGTGGCCGGCCGGCCCGGCGCCGCAGGCGCCAGGAGGCACAAGCGTGAGCGACACCAGCCAGAAGACCGAAGCACCTACGCCCAAACGAAAGCGCGAGGCGCGCGAACGCGGTCAGATCGCGAAGACGCCCGAGCTGTCGGCGTGGGCGTCCGTGCTCGCGGTCACGGTCCTCGTCCAGCTCACCATCAGCCAGGCGAGCACGCGCCTCCAGGACCTCGTCGCGACCACGATGCAGGTGGTCGCACAACCGGACCAGCACTCGGCGCTCCGGCTGCTCGGCGAGGCCATGAAGGACGCCGGGATCATCGTCCTCCCGTTGATCGCGGGGATCAGCATCGTCGCCATCGGTGTGAACCTCGCCCAGGTCGGGCTCAAGCCGTCGACGAAACGCCTGAAGCCCGACTTCAAGCGGCTGAACGCGGTCAAGGGCCTCAAGCGCCTGTTCTCCGTCCGCTCGGCGTGGGAGACGGTCAAGGCCTTCGCCAAGGTGGCGATCCTCTTCCTGGTCGGCTGGCCGCTGCTCCGAGGGGCCGCCGGCCAGATCGCGCGGAGCGGCGGATCGCTCACCGAGACGGTCCGCATCACGGGGGAGAGCGGTCTCTCCCTGATCCGCAACACCGCACTCGCGGGTCTCGTGCTCGCCGCCGTCGACTACCTCGTGCAGAAGCGCCGAATCAACAAGGAGCTGCGCATGAGCCGCCAGGAGATCAAGGACGAGTTCAAGCAGCACGAGGGCAACCCCCAGGTCAAGCAGGCGATCCGCTCCCGGCAGATGAGCATCAGCCGGAACCGCATGCTCGCCTCGGTGGCGGGTTCGAACGTCGTGCTGGTGAACCCGACCCACTACGCGGTCGCCCTCACCTACGACGCGGCCTCGGGTGCGCCGCAGGTCGTCGCCAAGGGAGCGGGGGTCATCGCGGCGGCGATCCGGGCCGAGGCCGAGGAACACGCGGTCCCGATCGTGTCGGACCCGCCGCTGACCCGGGCCATCTACAAGCTCTGCGAGATCGGCCAGCAGATCCCACCGGACCTCTACGAGGCGGTCGCCCGGGTCCTCGCCTTCGTCTTCGGCCTCCGGAACCGGCGTCCGGGCGCGACGGGCGGAATCCACCATGTGCCCGGAGGGACACGTATTCCTGCCGGAATCGCCTCCTGAGCGAGATTCCTCAGATCGGCCGCTGCGGCGCCGATGAGGAGGGGACCGCCCACCGGGCGGGCCGTGGCATTCCGTGGCCAGGGACGGCCGAGCGACGCAACGAAGAGGTGTCGTGAGGGCGAACTCCGTCGGCCAGGTCGCGATCCCCGCCGCGGTCGTGGCGATCATCGTCATGATGGTCGTGCCGCTGCCGCCGATGCTGATCGACTTCCTGCTGGTCGTCAACATCACGTTCGCGGTGATGACGTTGCTGTCGAGCATGTTCGTGCGGCGCGCCCTCGACTTCTCGATCTTCCCGTCGTTCCTGTTGATCGCGACGCTCTTCCGGCTCGCGCTGAACATCTGCGTGACCCGGCTGGTGCTGCTGCACGGTTACGCCGGCAAGGTCGTCGAATCGTTCGGCCACTTCGTGGTCGGCGGGTCCATCGTCGTCGGGCTCGTGGTGTTCCTCATCCTCATCGTGATCCAGTTCGTGGTCATCACCAACGGTGCCGGCCGCGTCGCCGAGGTCGCGGCCCGTTTCACGCTCGACGCGATGCCGGGCAAGCAGATGGCCATCGACGCCGACCTCAACGCCGGAATCATCGACGAGACCGAGGCCCGACGGCGGCGCAAGGAGATCGGCGACGAGGCCGACTTCTACGGCGCGATGGACGGTGCGTCGAAGTTCGTGAAGGGCGACGCGATCGCCGCGATCATCATCGTGCTCGTCAACCTGCTCGGCGGCTTCGCGGTCGGCGTGCTCCAGAAGCACATGTCGATCTCCGACGCGATCTCCACGTACAGCCTGCTGACCGTCGGCGACGGCCTCGTGTCCCAGATCCCGGCCCTGCTGATCTCGATGTCCGCCGGCCTCATCGTCACCCGCGCTGCGACCGAAGCCGACCTCGGGAGTGACCTGCTCGAGCAGTTCACCCAGCACCGCCGGGTCCTCCGGGTCGGGGGCGCGACGATCGCGCTGCTCGCCTTCGTGCCCGGGCTGCCGAAGCTGCCGTTCTTCGTCGTCGGCATGATCGCCCTGTTCCTCTCGACCCGGATCGTCGAGACGATCCTGCCGTCGCCGGAGCAGATCAAGGCCGAGCAGGAGGCCGCGGCCAGGGCTGCGGCCGCCCACGCGCCGGACTCACCGGAGGCGCTCGCCAGCGAGATGCGGGTCGAGCCGCTCGAGCTCGAGCTCGCGTTCGACCTCGTGGACCTCGTCGACGGCAGTCGTGGCGGCGACCTCCTCGATCGCGTGCGCGCGTTGCGCCGAAAGCTGGCCATGGAGCTCGGCGTCGTCATGCCGTTCGTCCGGACCCGTGACAACCTCGACCTCCCCTCGTCCACGTACGCGATACGCGTGCACGGCGTCGAGCTCGGGCGTGGTGAGGCGCCCCCGGGATGCGCGCTCGTCATCGGCGACGACCTCGAGGCGCTGCCCGGCACGCCGACCCGCGAGCCGGTGTTCGGTCTCCCGGCGTTGTGGCTGCCGGTGGAGTTCAAGCACCAGGCCGAGCTCGCCGGCGCGACCGTGGTCGACCGGGCGTCCGTGGTCACGACGCACCTCGCGGAGATCGCACGACGGCACGCGAGCCGGCTGCTGAGTCGCCAGGACGTGAAGATGCTCATGGAGATGGTGCGCGCTTCGGACCCAGCCGTCGCCGACGAGGTCACGGGCGCGAACCTGAGCCTGGGCGAGATCCAGCGGGTCCTCCAGGGTCTGCTCGACGAGGGTGTGGCCGTCCGCGACTTCGTGCGCATCTGTGAGGTGCTCTCCGAGCGCGCCCGTTTGACCAAGGACACCGAGGCGCTCACCGAAGCCGTGCGTGCCGCGCTCGGGCCCGCGATCTCGGCGTCGCACGCGGCCGAGAACGCTCTGCCGATCCTGACGATCGACCCGCTGACCGAGCAGCACCTGCTCGAGTCTCTGCGGGCGGGCGACGGCAGCACGTTCCTCGCCGTCGACCCCGCGCTCGGCGAGCAGCTCGCCCACGAGATCGCGGCGCTCGCCGACCAGGCCGAGCGCGTCGGGTACCAGCCGGTCCTCGTGTGCTCCCCGCAGCTACGGCCGTCCCTGCACCGCCTCGTGCAGGCCGCAGCACCCCGCGTCCCAGTTCTCTCGTACGCCGAGCTCGGTCCCCAGCTGACGCTCGAAACCCTAGGAGTGGTGAACCTTGCCCAAGCAACGCCGGTTTGAGGGACCCTCGCTCGGGCCGCTGCTCGAGCGAGTTCGTGACGAGCTCGGCGAGAGCGCGCACATCGTGGAGGCGAACCGTCTCCGGAAGGGCGGCATGGGGGGGTTCTTCGCGCGCGAGACGTACGAGGTCGTCGTCGAGACCGACGACGGCGCACTCGACGGCCTCGACGAGGTCGACACGCCGGTCGCGGTGGCGGAGCGGCCGTCGCCCGCGGTCGCGGACACGACGAAGCCGGCCGACGACGTGGGCGCGAAGGCCCGCTCCCTGCTCGAGCTGGCCGGCGAGATCGCGGCCGAGAACGCCGCCCGCCAGGCGCCCGCGACGACGCCACCGGCCGAAACCACACCGATGAAGGCGACCGCGCCGCTCGTCTTCGGGTCCGACGACGGCGACCTCGACGACGAGCCCTTCGTGCCCGCGATGCCGACCGTGTCGACCGAGTCCGCGAGCTTCGCCGAGATCCTCGACCGCATCGCGGCGGACGTGGACTCGCACGCCGAGGTCGTCGTGCCCCCGCCGGCGCCCGCCCCCGTCGCGTCGGTCGAGCCGGTGAGCCTGCCGCGCACCACGGCCGCCGAGTTCGTCGCCGCCCGGTCGGCGTCGCCGACGGTCTCCACCCCGGCACGCGTCGCGGCCCGGCCCACACCGGAGCCGAGCCGGAGCGCGGACACCGGCAGCGCGGCGGTGACCACTCCGGCCCCGGCCGTGCGGGAGAGGACGACCGCCACCACCCGCACCAACACGCCCACGACGACCGCGGTCCGTGCACCCGCCGCCGGCCGCGCCTCCACGCCCGCTCGGGCCACGTCCGCAGCCGTGACGCGCCGCCTGTCGGACACCCGAGACCGCGAGCTCGAGCCATACCTGCGCGTCGGGCTCCCGGTCCATCTCGCGCCGTTGAACGCCGGCGAAGGCGACATCCGCCTCGCGCTGACGGAACGGCTCCGCACCCTGCCGACGGCACCACCGTTCCCGGCGACGCGCGGCTCGCTGCTCGCCGTCGTCGGCAACGCCGAGTCGGCGCTGCGCATCGCCCGCGATCTCGCCGAGGAGCTCGGCGTGCCGTCCGACGACATCGCGTTCGCCTCGGAGTTCGCCACCGACGAGGTCCCGGCATGGCTGCATCTCTCGGACCCGGCAACGGCGGCCGAGCGGCGCCGGAGCTGGCGTCGTCGCGGCCAGCTCACGCTCGTCGCGATGGACGCAGCGCCGGGCAACCTCGCTTCGACGTGGGCCCGCGACGTGCTCGACGCCCTCGAACCTTCGCTCGCATGGGGCGTGGTGGACGCGGCGCGCAAGCCCGAGGACGTGCTCGCGTGGACCGAGCACCTGGGCGGCCTCGATTCGTACGCGGTCGAAGGGATCGAGCAGACCGTGTCGCCGGCCGCGATCCTCAAGCTGCCGATCCCAGTCGCACGCATCGACGGTGAACCCGCGACGCCCGACCACTGGGCCACCATCCTGGCCGGCCGGCTCGTCGCCTGAGAGGACGGATCATGACCGCAGAAGGACGCTTCGGCTGGACGCTCCTCGTCTCGGTCGCGTTGTGGTACCCGTCGCTGCGCCAGGCGATGTCGAACAACCTCGCCGCTGCCGATGCGCTGATGCGATTCGGGCTGTCCCTCATCGTCGCCTACATGCTCGTGGGGTTCTTCGACTGGTTGCTCGACAACTACCTCCGGACCAATGCGACCCGCGTCCTGGAGGAGCGCCGGCGGGAGGCCGTGGCGAGCGCAGAGGCCCGAACCGCCGCCCGCAAGGCCGAGGTGGAAGCGGCCGCCGCCGAGTAGACCTGCCTCCCCCCGTTTTGGCTAGTCAGCGGTAGCAGAATCGGTCGTCTCACCAGCCAAAACGACGCGAGTGAGGACGACCGGGCCGTCGGGGCTCACCCACACGGTGTCCTCGTTGCGTACGCCGAACGCCTCCCGGTAGATGCCGCAATTCCCGATGGCCAGCGCCATGCCGGCCTCGACCGACTCGATCTCGGCCTCGCCGTGCACGACCGCGTGCCCACCCGGGATGGGGGCCTCCTCGTGCTCGATGCCGACCCCGTGGAAGGTCGGGCGGAGGAACGCGTCGTCGAGCCCCGCGTCGTGCAGCACCGCGGCGAGCGCGGCGTCGATGCCGAGCAGCGGCGCACCCGGCGCCGCCGCCGCGATGCCGGCGTCCACCGCTTCGAGGTAGACGTCGAGCAGGCGAGCCGCGTCCGCCGGTGGCTCGCCGACGAACACCGTGCGGCACAGGTCCACCGTGTACCCGCCGGCGATCGGAGAGAGATGGATCTGGACGACGTCACCCGACTCGACGACCTTCGGCGACGCCGGTCCGTGTGCCATCGCGGTCCGCGCGCCGGACGCCACGTATGTGGGGATGCCCCAACCCTCGGCCCCCGCCCGGCGCATCGCGTACTCGGCCTCACCCGCGATCAGGATCTCCGACACGCCCGCGCGTGCGGCGTCCACCGCCGCTTCCATGCCGACCGCCGCGACCCGGGCCGCACCGCGCATCAGCTCGATCTCGTCGGCGTCCTTGCACATGCGCAGACGTGACAGCACCGGCGTGGCCGAAACGACCTCGGCGTTCGGCAGGATGTGCGCGGCGAAGACCTCGTGGAGCGACGCGTCGAAGAAGTTCTTCTCCAGCCCGATCGTCGCGCGGTCGAGGCCGCGATCGGCGAGGAGGTCGCGGTAGCCGTGGAACATCTCCTCCTCGCTCCGGAACGTCCGGACTTCCGTCGCCCGCGCGGCCGCCTCGACGCCGGGCCGGTCGCATTCGGGCACCGAGACGATGTACTCCCCCGCGGCCGTCAGGAGCGCCAGCGCGCACGGCCGGCCGTCGCCGCTCAGGTACGCGAGGTTGGCCGGCTTCATGACGAACACGGCGTCGATCCCGGCCGCCTGCATGAGCTCGGACGCCCGCGCCCACCTGCGCTCGTAGTCGATGCCCATCTGCGCACCATACGGCCGGGCCCGAGAAGCCCGACAGTGCCGAAGGTCCCCCGGCCGCGACGGCGGGAGCGCGGCCGGACCCGCGGATCCCGGATCGACGTCTCTCGGCGACGACGGGCGTCGCCGTACGAGTGGGCCGCCAGGGACTCGAACCCTGAACCTCGGGGTTAAAAGCCCCTTGCTCTGCCAGTTGAGCTAGCGGCCCGTAGCTTGCACGGGGGGTGAGCGTGCGCCGTCCCGTGAAAGTCCGAGCGAACCGGATCTCGCCGGAGCCTCGACCGCCGCGAGGCCCGGGATCAGGCTACCGGCCGGTCGACCAGTTCGCTTCCCGCCTCTCGGCGAACGCGCGTGGCCCTTCGTCCTGGTCGGGGTGGCCCCACATGGCCATGAGGTGCTGGGCGCCGGCCCGGCACGCGTCGGTGAGGCCCATCTCGAGCGCGCCCCACAACGCCTTCTTCGTGGCCGCCATCGCCGCGGGCGAGTTCTTCGCGATCTTCTCGGCGAGCGCCTGCGCCTCCTCGCGCAGGCGCTCGGGCGGGTCCACGATCTGGCTGATCATGCCGAGCTCGCGGGCGCGCTGCGCATCCATCCGCTCGTAGCGGCCGGTGAACGCCATCCGCATCACCGCCTCGACCGGCATCTTGCGGATGAGCGCGATGGCTTCGATCGAGACGACCTGTCCGATCGAGACGTGCGGGTCGAAGAACTGCGCGTCGCTCGCCGCGATCACGATGTCGGCGTCGGCCACCCAGTGGAAGCCGCCGCCGCAGCAGATGCCGTTGACCGCGGTGATCACTGGCTTCCAGACCTGCTGGTGCCAGCTCGTGAAATGCAGGTCCCAGTCGGCGACCGACTGGCGATACCGCTCCATGCCGACGCCGTCGCTCGCGATCTCGCTGACGTCGACGCCCGTCTGGAAGGCGCGTCCCTCGCCGGTGTGCACGATGACGCGCACCTCCGGATCGGCGTCGAGCTCCTTCCACGCGACCGCGAACTCCTCGCGCATCCTCGCGTTCATCGCGTTCAACTGTTCGGGCCGGTTGTTGACGAGCCAGCCCACCGGGCCGCGCCGTTCCACGATCAGGTGCTCGAAGTCCGAGTAGCTCACGCGATGGTCCCTTCCGGTCTGCACGGCCCGTTCACGACCGCGGCACGTCCTCCCACGGCACGCCCGACCAGGGATCCGGCTCACGGGGGAGGCCGAGCACCTTCTCGCCGAGCACGTTCTTGTTGACCTCGGTCGTCCCGCCTTCGATCGTGTTCGCGCGCGACCGCAGCATTCCCCGCACCTCGTAGGGCATGGACGCGGCCCACTCGGACCCGGTGGAGGTGGCGCCCGCTTCCCACGCCATCGCGTGGACACCGAGCAGGTCCGTCGCCAGGAGCTGCACCCGCTGGTTGAGCGACCCCTGGTGCACCTTGCCGATCGACACGGCCGGTCCCGGCGTCGAACCGGCCCGCACGGTCGCCCGGACGCGCTGGTTCGTCCAGTCACGGATGCGCTCCTCCGCGTAGAGCGCGACGAGCCGCTGCCGCAGGTAGGGGTCGGCGTGGCGATCGAGCTCCCGGGCGCGCGCCACGAGCCGGTGCGCGCTCGCGCCGCCGATGCGGTCGACCCCACCGGATCCGGCACCCGAAACCATCTGCCGTTCGCCGGCGAGCGTCGCGCCGGCGACGCGCCACCCGTCACCCTCCGCACCGACGCGCCATGCATCGGGGACGCGCACCTCGTCGAGGAACACTTCGCTGAAGTCCACTTCGCCCCCGAGGTGCCGCAGCGGCCGGATGGTCACGCCCGGCCCGTGGAGGTCGACGAGGAAGTACGTGATCCCGCGGCGCTTCGGCACGGTGGGATCGGTGCGCGCGAGGCAGATCGCGAGATCGCTGCGATCGGCCCACGTCGTCCACACCTTCTGGCCCGTCAGCAGCCACTCGTCGCCGTCGCGGACCGCGCGCGTCGCGAGCGAGGCGAGATCGCTGCCCGCACCCGGTTCCGAGAACAGCTGGCACCAGCGCTCCTCGTCGCGCACGATCGGGGGCAGGAACCGCCGACGCTGCTCCTCGGTGCCGTGGGCGAAGAGCGCCGGTGCGGTGTTGTTCAGCCCCAGCGGGTTCAGACGCCCGAGGTTGTAGGGCGCCAGCACCGCCTCGGCGGCGCGGGCCTGCTCGACCGAGAGGCCCAGCCCACCGTAGGCGACCGGCCACGTGGCCACGACGAGCCCGCTGTCGGCGAACTCCGGGTACCAGGCCTCGTAGTCCTCACGGCTGCGGACGGCCCGGAGAGCCCCGCGGCCGCCGGCCCGAGCTGCGTCGCGCCACGCCGCCGGCACGTGCTCCTCGACCCACGCGCGCACGACCGCGGTGATCTCGTCGGTCGCCGTCCGCACGTCGAGCGGCAGGGGCATGTGGGTCCTCCTCCCGTCCGGTACGCGTTCGCCGGTTGGCCCGAGATGATCCTCCCACGCGCCGGGGCGGGCACGGGAGCGCAGCGGTCGCGCCGCGACGAGGAGGGTGCGCGGGAAATCATCCTTGCTTTCCCTCAAGTCCGAGTTGTTCGAGGACGAGACACCTGCTGCCCGACGTGAAGGAGCACGACGCATGGCATGGAAGCCACGCAAGGCCGCCGCCCTCCTGGCCGCGCTCAGCCTGCCCGGGATCCTCTCGACCGTCGCCACCCGCGCCGTTGCGGCGCCACCACCGCCTCCTGCCGTCTCGTTCCCCACCGGCCTCAACCTCCGGGCCGGGCCCATGCAGGTCTCCTCGACCGTCCGG
Source organism: Acidimicrobiia bacterium (assembly GCA_046331155.1). GTDB lineage: Bacteria > Actinomycetota > Acidimicrobiia > IMCC26256 > CAWATG01 > JAXLRK01. The sequence continues at coordinate 573,496 of JAXLRK010000001.1, read as the reverse complement.
ATCAAGCCGGCCGGCGCCCTGCCGGCGTCGGTCGACCTCACCCCGTGGGCCCTCCCGTCGGGCAACCAGGGTGCCGTGAGCTCCTCTCCCTCGTGGGCCATCGACTACTCGGCGATGGGCTGGTACGAGCAGCACGACAACGTCGCCGGCGGCCGGCTCGCCCCCATGTACACCCACGCCCAGCTCGTGCACGGGCGCAACGTCGGCACCTACTTCTCCGACACCTTCGCCATCGCCCAGAGCCAGGGTGTCGACGCCATGGCCGACTACACGCAAGGCGACTACGACTACACGACCCAGCCCACCGCCGCCGAGGTCCGCAACGCCGCTACCTGGAAGCTCTCGGGATACAACACCCTCCCGGTCATGCAGGGCACCACCACGCAGAACGCGATCAAGACCGCCCTGGCCGCCAACCACCCGGTCGTGCTCGGCATCCCCGTCTACTACAACTTCTTCCTGGTCGGCTCCGAGAACGACACGTACACGTCCATGTCGGGTGCGTTCCACGGCTACCACGCCATCAACGCCCTCGGGTACGACAGCACCGGCGTGCGCATCCAGAACTCGTGGGGAACGAGCTGGGGCCGGAGCGGCTTCGCCACGCTCTCCTGGTCGTTCGTCAACAGCAGCGCCATCGCCGCCTACGAGGTGCTGCCGCTCGTGGCGACCGGCCCGGCGCCGGCGCCGCTCGGACCGCCGGCAGCGTCGTGACCCTTCTCGTCAGGACCTCGCAGGGCAGCGTCAACATCGGCAACTTCACGTACCAGCGGACCTGACCCTCGAGACCCGTGACCATGCGCTCCCGGCCGCGCGGGGCCCGAGCGTCCGATCACCCGGCTGCTACGATCGGGCGCCTCCGGAGGAGACGGGCCCCCATCGTCTAGCGGCCCAGGACGCCGCCCTTTCACGGCGGTAACGGGGATTCGAATTCCCCTGGGGGTACGGCGATCGGCCTCGGCCGTTCACCGGCGAGCGCTGGTCCTGTGGTGCAGTTTGGAGTGCACGCCGCCCTGTCAAGGCGGAGGCCGCGGGTTCAAATCCCGTCAGGACCGCTCGGTGGGCTTCCCGTCGGCCCACCGTCGCGCCCCACCGGCCCGTCGGGCCGCAGGGTGCACCCGGCCGGGTAGCTCAGTCGGCAGAGCACACGCCTGAAAAGCGTGGGGTCGCCGGATCGACGCCGGCCCCGGCCACGGTACGCGCAGAGGCCCGGGCAATCGCCCGGGCCTCTCGTCCAACTTCGGTTCGGCGGGCGGCGCGCCGCGGGTGCCGTCAGAGCTCGGCGCCGGACTCGACCTGCTCGAGGAACTGCTTGATCTCGGCGGCCCGGAACCGGCGGTGGCCGCCCAGCGTTCGGATCGCACTGATCTTGCCGGCCCGCGCCCAACGGGTCACCGTCTTGGGGTTGACCCGGAACATCGCGGCGACTTCCGACGGCGTGAGCAGGGCATCGTGGTCGGGCTGTGACTGCATGCTTCCTCCAGTTGTGGCGTGTGAAACGGTGCCGTCTCCTCGGCACACTTCGGGGTCTCGCGTCCCCGCTCCTGACGGTTGGGCCGGCTACGAACAGTCCTGGTGTACGGGATGCCTTGCGGGAACCGTACACCACTGTCCGGTTTCGGTCTCAGCGTATCGTCTGAGAATAACGAGTTCGATAGCTCGTTTGCATCATCCTTGCCGGGCAAAAGAACTAGTCTTTTGTCTACCACTGTCCGTGGTCCATGCCGTCCAGACTCACCCGATCGCCACCGGTCTTCCCCGAAAGGGCGTCTGACCTGCAATTCTACCTTCCATACCCGGAACTGGCCCGGATCAATCCAGCCACGGCCGACTACCTCGCAAACCACAAATTGCCACTGCCGCTCGTGACGCCTCTTGCCGTACACTCCGGCGCCGTGGCAAGGGTCGTGGCGGTCGCGAATCAGAAGGGCGGCGTCGCCAAGACGACCACCGTCCACACCCTCGGGGCCGGCCTGGCCGAGCTCGGCGAGCGGGTACTGCTCGTCGACCTCGACCCGCAGGCGTGCCTGAGCTACTCCGTCGGGCTCGACCCCGACGCCCTCCCCGCCTCGCTGCACGACGTGTTGATCGGTCGGACCAAGGCGGCAGACGTCCTCGTCACGGTCGGCGAGCTCGACATCCTCCCGGCATCGATCGACCTCGCCGGCTCCGAAGTCTTCCTGCTCACCAAGACCGGCCGCGAGCACGCGCTGGCCCGGGCGCTCGAACCGTTGCTGCGCGACTACGACACGGTCCTCGTCGACTGCCCACCATCGCTCGGGATCCTGACCATCAACGGCCTCACCGCGGCCGACGAAGTGCTCATCCCGCTCCAGTGCGAGACCCTGAGTCATCGCGGCGTGGGTCAGCTGCTCGAGACCATCGACGACGTGCGGGCGTTCACCAACGCCCAGCTCGCCGTGCGCGGCGTGATCGCGACGATGTTCGACGGCCGGACGCGCCTCGGCCGCGAGGTGGTCGACGACGTCCGCACGCGCTACGGGCTCACGGTCCTCGACCCTCCTGTCCCCAAGTCCATCCGCTTCGCCGAAGCGCCCGCCCAGGGACGCTCGATCCTCGAACACGCCCGTCGCTCGCGCGGCGCGGAGGCGTACCGGGCCCTCGCGGCGACACTGCACGACCGGCGGACCGCACCGTGACCCCGCGCGACGACCCCCAGGGCAAGCGCGCGCTGTTCTCGAACGGTGACAGTGGCGACCGTGCGTCCGTACCGACACCGCCGCCGTCGCGCGGCGGGAAGTCCGCGCTGTTCTCCACCGCGGCGCGCCGGCGGGGAACGCTCGTCGTCGAGTGCTCGTCGTGCGGTGCCCGGAGCCGCGTGAGCTACCTGGACCTTGCGAGGCGACAGTTCCCCGTCCCGCTCTGGGCGCCTTGGCGCCACTTCTCGCGGCTCATGGTCTGCCCCGCGTGCGGACACCGCGGCTGGCTCGCCGCGAACTGGTTCTCCTGACCGACGCTACGGCGTCCGCTCGATGCGGGCTCGGCCGGTGACGCCTGCCGGCGTCGTGGCCACGGCGGGTGGCGTGGACGCGTCCGCGGTCGCATGGAGAGTACGGAACGTGACCCCGAGCCGCTGAGGGAAGCGGTCCTACCCCCGGGCTGACGGCACAGCTCGTCGGCCCGCTGCGATGGCCGGCCATCCGGAACCAGAGAGCGCCTGCGCCGTGTCGGCGCCTGCTGCTCCACCTTGGGTGGTGTCGGGAGAGCTGATGGCCACCGCAGCACGAGGTCGTACGATTCGCTTGCCTCGCCCCGTTCGCTCGCGTCGCGTTCCCGGCGGTGACATGCCTTCTTGCCGGTCCCGGCGGGTGAACGCGGAGGGTGGTGCGGGCGCGTCCTCGGACGCGTGGATGCCACGGAGCGAGGCCGCGAACGCGCCGCTCGGTCAACCGCTACCCCGCTCGCTCGATGCGGGCGCGGCCGTGACCGTCGACGATCTCGCCCACCACCCACGCGTCGTGCCCCGAGGCGCGTACGGCGTCCAGCGCGCGGAGCACGTCGTCGCGCGCGACCACCGCGAGCATCCCCAGACCGAGGTTGAACACACGCTCCATCTCGGTGTCACCGACGCGACCGGCCGACTGGATCTCCCCGAAGATGCGCGGCTCGTCCCAGGTCCCGCGCCACAAGACCGCGTCGCAGTGCTTCGGAAGCACGCGCACTGCGTTGCCCGCGATACCGCCGCCGGTCACGTGCGCGAACGCGTGGACGGCGACGTCGTGGCGGAGCGCGGCCATCGCCGGCGCGTAGATCACGCTCGGGCGAAGCATCTCGTCGCCCAGCGAGTGGTGCGCTCCGGGCCACGCCGGCTCGTCGAGCGAACGACCCGCCATGTCGAGGAGAGCCGCGCGCGCGAGTGAATAGCCGTTGCTCCGGAGGCCCGGACTGTGGATGCCGACCACCTGGTCGCCGGGGCCGACCCGAGCCGGGAGGATCTCGGACCGCTCGACGACCCCCACCGCGAAGCCGACGAGGTCGAACTCGCCCGGGGCCATCAGACCGGGATGTTCCGACATTTCGCCGCCGAGCAACGCGCACCCGGCCTGACGACAGCCCTCGGCCACCCCGGAGACGATGTCGTCGACCATGTCCGCGTCGAGCCGTCCGACCGACACGTAGTCGAGGAAGAAGAGGGGTTCCGCGCCCTGCACCGCGATGTCGTCCACCGACATGGCCACGAGGTCCAGGCCGATCGTGTCGTAACGACGGGTGAGCTGCGCGATGCGGGACTTCGTCCCGACCCCGTCGGTCGACGACACGAGCACCGGGTCGCGGAAGCCGGAGGGCTCGAACGCGAACAGGCCGCCGAAACCGCCCAGGTCGCCGATGACCTCGGGGCGGAACGTGGACCGCACGTGCGCCTTGATGCGCTCCACGGCGAGCTCGCCGACGGTGATGTCGACGCCCGCTCGCGCGTAGGTCAGCGGCGCGTCGGACGGCCCGTCCTCGCCGGTCGCTCCCACGCGTTCAGGCCTGCGACGGTTCGGGCAGCTCGACGAGCTCGAGCACCTGCTTGGTGTCGGCGTCGGGCACGGGCACGGGGTAGTCGCCCGCGAGACATGCCGTGCAGAACGACTCCGGTTGCGCTCCGGTTGCGCTCACGAGACGGTCGAGCTCAAGGTAGGCGAGGGAATCCGCGCCCAGGTAGTCGCGGATCTCGCCCACCGACATGTCGGCGGCGAGCAGCTCCGATCGGCGCCCGGTGTCCATGCCGTAGAAGCACGGCCAGCGGTAAGGCGGCGACGACACCCGGAAATGGACCTCGGCCGCGCCGGCCTCGCGCAGCATCGCCACGACCTGGCGCGTGGTGGTGCCGCGCACGATCGAGTCGTCCACCACCACGAGCCGCTTGCCGCGGATGTTCTCGGGCAGCGGGTTCAGCTTGAGACGGACACCGGTGCCGCGTGCCTTTTGGCTCGGCTGGATGAACGTGCGCCCGACGTAGCGGTTCTTCACCAGCCCGTCGCCGTACGGGATGCCCGCCGCGCGCGCGAACCCCTGCGCCGCGGGGATGCCCGACTCGGGGACCGGCATCACCATGTCGGCGCTCACCGACGCCTGGCGGGCCAGCTCCTCGCCCATGCGCTGGCGCGCGAGGTGCACGCTCTGTCCGTAGAGCACGCTGTCGGGGCGGGCGAAGTACACGAACTCGAAGAGGCAGAGCTTGGGGCTGGCCTCGGCAAAGCGGATCGAGCGCACGCCGGATGCGTCGATCGAGATCATCTCGCCGGGCTCGACCTCACGGATGAAGTGCGCGCCCACGATGTCGAGCGCGGCGGTCTCGCTGGCGATCACCCAGCCGCCCTCGATGCGTCCCAGCACCAGCGGCCGGAAGCCGTGCCGGTCGCGCACGCCGATCAGGTGCGCTTCGTCCATGAGGACGAAGGAGAACGCACCCTCCAACGAGGGCAGTGCCCGTTCGAGCGCGAGCTCGAGGTTGCGCCCGTCCGAGCGGGTGTCGTCGCCCCACTCCTGGGCGATGAGCTCGCCGACGAGGTCGGAGTCCGTTGTCGAGTCGGCGACGTCCTCGGCGGCGGTCATCCCCGGGAGCATCCCGACGTCGCGGGCGAGCGCAGCGGTGTTGGTGAGGTTGCCGTTGTGGCCGAGGGCGAACCCGGCCTCGCCGACGGACCGGTAGACCGGCTGGGCGTTGCGCCAGCTGCTCGACCCCGTCGTCGAGTAACGCACGTGACCGATGGCGAGGTGACCGTCGAGCGGGGCGAGCCGGCGCTCGTCGAACACGGCGGTGACGAGCCCCATGTCCTTGACGACGGTGATGGTCTCGCCGTCGCTCACCGCGATCCCGGCCGACTCCTGACCACGATGTTGAAGGGCGAAGAGCCCGAGGTACGAGAGGTTGGCGACCGGCTGGCCCGGCGCGTAGATCCCGAAGACGCCGCAGGCCTCACCGATGTGCTGGTCCACGCCCCGAGTATTCCATGCCCGGACCGCCGGTGGCTGCTCGGTCCGTCGCCGGTGGCTGCTCGGTCCGTCGCCGGTGGGCGTTCGCTCCGCCGGCCGGCGCTTCAGTGGGCGACGACGCCCACGGCGCCTGCGATGGCGCCCCGCCACGCCGTCCCGGCATCGCTCGAAGCGACGTCGAACGCGCCCTCCGCCACGAGCCGGGAGCCTCCCGCCCGGCCCAGCCGGCCCACGTGAACGCCCGCGACCGAGGCCCGCGCCAGCACGGCAGGCACGCGTTCGGCAGCGACGGCCAGCACGACCCGCGACGCCGACTCGGAGAAGGACATCGCGGCGCGGGGTCCCTCGGGCAGCGTGACCACGAATCCGGTGTCGCCGTCGATCGCCATCTCCGCCAGCGCGGTCGCGAGACCACCGTCGGAGCAGTCGTGGATGCCCGCGATCAACCGATCGGCGACGAGCCCACGCAGGCACTCGTGCAACGCGCACGCCGTGTCGAGGTCCGCGGCCGGCGGGCGCCCGCCCCGGAGCCCGTGACGAACGGCCCACTCGGACCCGCCGAGCTCGACGCCGGTCGCGCCCAGGAGCACCAGCTCGTCGCCGGGATGCATCCGGGCCACGGGAGGCGCGGTGTCGAGCCGTTCGAGGAGGCCGATCACGCCCACCACCGGCGTGGGGTCGATGTCCACCCCGCGCGACTCGTTGTAGAAGCTCACGTTGCCGCCGATCACCGGGATGCCCAGTGCCGAGCACGCCTCGGCCATGCCGTCCACCACCTCGGAGAACTGCCACATCACTTCGGGATGCTCGGGGTTGCCGAAGTTGAGGCAGTTGACGAGCGCCTTCGGCGCCGCACCGGAGGTGGCGACGTTGCGCGCGGCCTCGAGGACCGCGAGCCGGGCCCCGGTGCGCGGGTCGAGCCGGCAGAAGCGCGCCTTGCCGTCGGTCGAGAGCGCCAGGCCGCGGTGCGTGCCCTTGAGCCGCAGGACGGCCGCGTCCGCCCCTGGGCCCACCACCGTGTTGAGGAACAGCTGGTGGTCGTACTGCCGCGACACCCAGCGCTTGTCGGCGATCGTGGGGGTCGCGAGCAACGCGAGGAGCTCGCCGGAGAGGTCGGTGCCGTCGGGGAAGCGCTCCACCAGCTCGGCCCACGGGTCGGCGTCGTTGAGCGCATCCTGCTCCGCGGGTCGTGCGAGCTCGCGGTGGTAGACGGGCCCGTCGCCGAGGCTGGCCACGGGCACGTCGGCGACCGGCACCCGGTCCGACGACACGTCCGCGGGCGCGTCGCCGATCGGCGGCTTCGGGTTGGAGCCCGGCACGCCGACCGCGTCGAAGAGCCCGTCGTAGACGCGGAAGCGGCCGGTGTCGGTGACGCGGCCGACCACGGTGGCGCGGATCTCCCAGCGCTCGCAGAGCGCGAGGACGTCGTGGAGGTCGTCGGGCTCGACGATCGCGAGCATGCGCTCCTGGCTCTCGGACGTGAGCACCTCGACCGCGTTCATGCCCGGCTCGCGCTTGGCCACGCGCGCGACGTCGACGTCCATCCCGCAGCCGCCCTTGGCCGCGGTCTCCGACGCCGCGCACGACAGGCCCGCCGCGCCGAGGTCCTGCACGCCCACCGCGAGACCCGCGTCGAGCAGCGCGAGACAGGCCTCGATCAGCTTCTTCTCCTCGAACGGGTCGCCGACCTGGACCGACGGGCGCTTCGCGTCGGACCCTTCCTCGAACCCGGCCGACGCGAGCACGCTGGCGCCGCCGATCCCGTCGCGGCCGGTGGAGGACCCCATCAGCACGGCGAGGTTGCCCACACCCTCGGCCCGGGCCAGCACCAACCGCTCCTGGGGCAGCAGGCCCAGGCAGAAGACGTTCACGAGCGGGTTGTCGCGGTAGCAGTCGTCGAAGACGGCCTCACCGCCGACGGTGGGCACGCCCACCGCGTTCCCGTAGCCGCTGATACCCGAGACCACCCCCTCGAACAGGTAGCGGGTACGCGGGTCGTCGAGGTCGCCGAACCGCAGCGAGTCCATGAGCGCGATCGGTCGTGCACCCATCGAGAAGATGTCGCGGATGATGCCGCCAACTCCGGTGGCCGCCCCCTCGTAGGGCTCCACGGCGGACGGGTGGTTGTGGCTCTCGATGCGCACCGCGACCGCGAGTCCGCCGCCGACGTCGATGACGCCCGCGCCTTCCCCCGGACCGACGAGCACCCACGGCGCCTCGGTCGGGAAGCGCTTCAGGTGCACGCGCGACGACTTGTACGAGCAGTGCTCGGACCACATCACCGCGTACATCGCGAGCTCGGGCTCGGTGGGGTCGCGGCCGAGCAACTCGACGACCGCGGCGAGCTCGTCGTCGGTCAGGCCCAGTTGGCGGTGCAGGGGCTCCATCGACCGTGAGCCTACCGGGCGTACCCTTGCCGGCCGGTCCGGTGACCCGACCGCGCTGGACCGGACATCGGCGAATGCAGCCGCTACGATTTGGTTGCATAGCCGTTGTGTGCGTTGCCGAAATGGCGCGCCGGAGCTCAACCGTGAGGGTTCGCATGCCACCTCGCAAGAAGACGTCCATGACCGCCGAGCACAAGGAAGCCCTCGCCGAGGGTCGCGCCGACGCGCGTGACGTCAAGGGCTATCTCGAGGCCCTCGACCAGCACCGGCCCCGCCGGGGCCGGAAGCGCACGCCCGACTCCATCACGAAGCGGCTCGCCCGCATCGACTCCGAGCTCGCGGACGCCGCGCCCCTTCAGCGATTGCAGCTCGTGCAGGAGCGCCTCGACCTGGCCAAGGAGCTCGAGCAGCTCTCGGCGAAGACCGACATGACCGCCCTCGAGAAACGCTTCGTGAAGTCGGCCAAGCGCTACGCGGCCCGCAAGGGGATCTCGTACGCGGCATGGCGGGAATTGGGCGTGCCGGCCGAGGTTCTGGCCAAGGCGGGGATCGGCCGGGGCAGCTGAGCCTCGGCGCTGTCCGGCGCCGGGCAGCGCGTCAGGAGCCGATCGCGAACCCGAGGTCGGTCGCGACGAGCGCGGGGAAGTACGGGATACCACGCGCGTGCAACGCCGGCGCGAGCTCGTCCGCGCGGTCGAGCAGGCACGCAGCTCCGACGACCGCACAACCGAACTCGCCGATCACGTCGGCCGCCGTGAGCAACGACGCGCCGCTCGTCACTGTGTCCTCGACGACCAGCACCCGGTCGCCCGCCCGTAGCGGTCCGGCGATCCGGCCCGCTACGCCGTGGCCCTTCGCCTCCTTGCGAACGGCGAACGCGCGCTTGCCGGCGACGAACGCCACCGCCACCGACACGGGATCCGCGCCGATCGCGAGCCCGCCCACCGCGTCGAAGTCGGCCCCGCCCCCGGCGCGCACCGCATCGAGGATCGCTTCGCCGACGATCTCCACACAGTCACCGCGGAACGTGACCTGCCGGCCGTCGACGTACCAGGACGACCTGCGCCCCGATGCGAGCGTGAAATCGCCCTCGCGGAGCGCGTGCTCACGAAGTGCTGCCGCGAGCGCGGCCTGGGCCGCCCTCACGCCGAGGTCGCGAACGCACCGTCCGACGCCGCCGCGAGCAGCGACTCGAGCAGCACGACGCCGTCGGTCGACCCGAGCAGCACGTCGGATGCCCGCTCGGGGTGCGGCATGAGCCCGACCACGTTGCGCCCCTCGTTGCAGATGCCGGCGATGTCGTCGAGGCTCCCGTTCGGGTTCCGGGTGTAGCGGAAGACGACGCGGTCCTCGGCGCGCAGCGCGGCCAGCGTCCGCTCGTCGCACACGTAGTTGCCCTCGAAGTGGTTGATCGGGACGCGGAGCCGGTCGCCGACCCGCGCCGCGTTCGTGAGCACGGTGGAGGTCGTCTCGACCCGGATCTCCACGGTCTCGCACAAGAACTTCAGGCCGGCGTTCTTCTGCAACGCGCCGGGGAGCAGATGCGCCTCGGTGAGCACCTGGAATCCGTTGCAGATGCCGATGACCGGGCCGCCGCCGGCCGCGTGCTCCGCCACCGCGTCCATCACGGGCGAGAAGCGGGCGATCGCCCCGGTGCGGAGGTAGTCGCCGTGGGCGAATCCGCCCGGGATCACGACCGCGTCCACCCCGCGTACGTCGGTGTCCGCGTGCCAGAGCAGCTCCGGCGTGCCGCCGAGGTGCTCGACCGCCCACGCGACATCGTGCTCGCAGTTCGAACCGGGGAAGACGACGATGCCGACGCGTGCGGTCACGCGTGGGCCCCGTCGAGCGCCCGCAGCTCGATCGAGAACGCCTCGATCACCGGATTGGCCAGCAACCGCCGGCACATCTCGTCGACTTCGGCCCGCGCCGTGGCTTCGTCGGCACTGTCGACGACGAGCCGGATGCTCTTCCCGACCCGGACCTGCGTCACGTTGTCGAACCCGAGCGCGGGCAGGGCCCGCTCGACGTTCGCCCCCTGCGGATCGAGGATTCCCGGCAGGTGCGTGATCTCCACCCGGGCTTCGAAGTTCATGGCCCGAATCTTAACGACCCGCTTCACCGCACGTGAGCGAGCGAAGCCGAGCGAACACGGAGTCCCGGTGAGACGAAGTGGAGCCGTGGTCGGATGACCGGGATGGCGGAACGGAGTCGACCATCGAGTCGGGCCGGAGGCCGTTGGCGGGTATCCCGCCAACGAGTGAGGGCGACAATGGAGTCAGCCTAACTCCACCATTCGTCGAAGCTGGTGCCAGTGATCAGCTCGTAGGCCTCCACGTAGCGGGCGCGCGTCCCGTCGATCACGTCCGCCGGCAGCCGTGGGGGCGGGGGCGTGCGGTCCCAGCCGGCGCCGTCGAGGTGGTCGCGTACGTACTGCTTGTCGAAGCTCGGAGGCGAGGTGCCGACCCGGTACTCGTCGGCCGGCCAGTAACGCGACGAGTCGGGCGTCATCATCTCGTCGATCACGAGCAGTTCGTCGTCCCGTTCGCCGAACTCGAACTTCGTGTCGGCGAGGAGCACGCCGCGCGCCGCAGCGTGCTCGGCGCCGAAGCGGTAGAGCGAGACCGCCAGACGGGAGAGCTCGTCGTACCGCTCCTCGCCCACCAGGGCGACGCCCTCGTCGCGCGACATCGCGACGTCGTGACCGGACTCGGCCTTGGTCGAGGGCGTGAAGATGGGTTCGGGGAGCTGCTCGGCCTGCCGCAGCCCCGTGGGGAGCGTGACGCCGTTGACCGTGCCGCGTTCGGCGTACTCGGTCCAAGCGGACCCGAACAGATAGCCCCGAACGATGCACTCCATCCGTACCGGCCGGGTCGCCACCACGAGCATGGCCCGGCCCGCTACTTCGGTGCCGGCGGTCTCGGGGAGGTCGGTGGGATCGGCGGACACGAGATGATTGGGTACGAGGTCGCGCGTCGCGTCGAACCAGAACACGGACAGCCCGGTGAGCACGCGTCCCTTGTCGGGGATCGGTTCGTCGAACACCACGTCGAACGCGGAGATGCGGTCCGACGCGACCATCAGCAGCCGGTCGTGGCCGACCTCGTAAAGCTCTCGGACCTTGCCGGAGTACAGGTGCGGGAGCGCAACCTTGCTCACAGCTACCGCCCGGTTTCCCCGGTCGCGTCGGTCGCGGCGAGCGCGTCCACCGTCCGGTGCGCGTTCGCCAGTGCCCGCTCGAGGTCGAAGCACGCGGCCAACTGCTCGTCGGTGAGCGCGGCCCGCGCGTCGGGATCCTCTCGCAACACCTCGACGAAGGGCCGGCGTTGTTCCCAGGTCGCCATCGCGCATCGTTGCACGATGCGATACGCCTCGTCGCGCGACTGGCCCGCCTCGACCAGCGCGAGGAGCACCGGCTGGGAGAACACCAGGCCGTACGACGCGTCCAGGTTCTCCAGCATCCGATCGGGGTGGACGTGCATGCCCTCGAGGATGCTCCGGGCGTTCACGAGCGCGTAGAAGGCGAGCATGGCCGAGTCGGGGAGGACCACCCGCTCGACGGACGAGTGGGAGATGTCGCGCTCGTGCCACAGCGCCACGTTCTCGAGCCCGGCCTGGAGGTTGGACCGAAGGATGCGCGCCAGCCCGCAGAGCTGCTCGCACTTCACCGGGTTCCGCTTGTGCGGCATCGCGCTCGAGCCCTTCTGGCCGGCGCGGAACGGCTCCTCGACCTCGCGCACCTCGGTGCGCTGGAGGTGCCGGATCTCGAGGGCGATCGACTCGACGGTCGCGCCGACCGACGCGCAGGCGTAGAGGAACTCCGCGTGACGGTCGCGGGCGAGCACCTGCGTCGCGGGTACGGGTGTCAGGCCGAGGCGCTCACAGACGTACAGCTCCACGAAGGGGTCGATGTTGGAATAGGTACCGACCGCGCCCGAGAGCTTGCCGACCGCCACCGCGGCACGGGCATGCGCCAGGCGTTCCCGGTCCCGGCGCACCTGGAGGGCCCACAGCGCGAGCTTGTTGCCGAACGTGGTCGGCTCGGCGTGCACGCCGTGGGTGCGGCCCACCATCGGCGTGTCCCGGAACTCGTACGCCCGCGCGACCAGGGTGCCCTCCAGGGCGACCGCCGCGTCTAGGAGCAGGCCGGCGGCCCGGGTCAGGGTGACCGACCAGGCGGTGTCGACGACGTCGCTGGAGGTGAGGCCGTAGTGGACCCAGGCGCCCTCGGGCTGACCGACCCGGTCCTGGACGACGTCCACGAAGGCCGCCACGTCGTGCTGGGTCACCTCCTCGCGGGCCTCGACGGCGGCGACGTCGAACCCGGCCCGGGCCCGGATCGCGGCCGCCGCCTCCCTCGGCACGACGCCCAGCTCCGCCCAGGCCTCCACGGCCAGGATCTCGACCTCCAGCCAGGTTGCGTAGCGGGATTCGTCGCCGAACAGGTCCGCCATGGGGGCCCGGGCATAACGGGGTATCAAGGACAAGCTCCTTGGTGCCGACAATTCATCAGCCGGATCGGCCCTCCGCGGGTCCGTCCGGGCAGGGGATGCGAGCGGCCGGCGCCGGCCGGACCCCGATCGCATCCGAATGGATGGAGCAGGAGGACGGACCCGTGGCCAAGTGCACCAAGCACACGATGGACGAACCGATCGCCGTGTGCGACGACTGCGGTGACACCTGGTGCGAACGTTGCCTCGTGCCCAAGCACCGTCCCGACGCACCGACCCGATGCATCGAGTGCGCGCTCGTCGCCGCCGGAATCCGCCAGCGCCCGCGCAAGGTCGTCGAGTCGATCTGGTAGCGCGGCGATCACGACGCGGCCGCGGCGATGTCGCGGCGGTGGTGCATTCCCTCGAACCTGATGTGCCCGACCGCCTCGTACGCGCGTTCGCGCGCGGTCGCGACGGTAGGTCCGATCGCGGTCACGTCGAGCACCCGACCCCCTGCGGTCACGACCTCGCCGTCGTGCAGCGCCGTGCCCGCATGGAACACCGTCACACCTTCGATCCCTGCGGCCGCGTCGAGCCCGTGGATCACGTCGCCGGTCCGCGGTGACGCGGGATAGCCCGAAGATGCAAGCACGACGGTCACGCACGCGTCCGGTACGAACTCCGGCACGGTGCTCAGCCGGCCGGCCGCGGCCTGCATGCAGTGCACCGCCAGATCGCTCGCGAGGCGTGGGATCACCACCTGGCACTCCGGGTCGCCGAAGCGGACGTTGTACTCGAGGACCTTGGGTCCCTCGGGCGTGAGCATCAACCCGGCGTAGAGCACGCCGCGGTAGGACACGCCGGCGGCGGTCAGGTTCGCCAGGGTCGGCCCGACGGCCTTGGCCATGACCTCGTCGACGATCGCCTCCGCGGCGATCGGCACGGGCGAGTACGCGCCCATCCCGCCGGTGTTCGGCCCCTGGTCGCCGTCGCCGACCCGCTTGAAGTCCTGGGCCGGCGCCAGCGGAAGACCGTCGGTGCCGTCGCAGAGCACGAGCAGCGAGAGCTCGGGACCGGTCAGGCCTTCTTCGATCACGAGCGTGCGGCCGGCGTCGCCGAACGCCGCGCCCGAGAGGTACTCGCGTACCGCGGCGCGCGCCTCGTCGATCGACTCGGTGACGATGACGCCCTTGCCCGCCGCCAGCCCATCGGTCTTGACGACGTAGAGGCCCGGGAGCGTGTCGAGGAAACGGAACGCCTCCGCTTGCTGGGACGCGTCGAACGCGCCGTGGCGGGCCGTCGGGACCCCGGCGTCGACGAGGACCTGCTTCATCCAGGCCTTCGAACCCTCGAGCCGCGCGCCCGCCGCGACCGGCCCGAAGGCACGCCGGCCCCTGGCCACGACCGCGTCGACCGCTCCCGCGACCAGTGGAACCTCGGGGCCCACCACCACCAGATCGGCGTCCACCTCGTCGGCCAGCTGACCGATGGCGGCCGCGTCGGAGACGTCTACCGGGAGGCAGCGGCCCAGCGTCGCCATCCCGGGGTTGCCGGGCGCGCACAGCACCTCGCTCACGGCCGAGGAGCGTTCGAGTGCCCACGCGAGCGCGTGCTCGCGACCCCCGGACCCGATGACGAGAACCCGCACGGCCGGAGCGTACGACAATCAGGCGGCGCGGGGCAGCACGACCCGACGCTCGCGCGGACTGCGGCCGGCGCGCCGTCGCTTCCGTGTCATCCAGGCGACCCCACGCGTCACATTTTCTCCTCGGAACCCCGCTGGGCACGGCCAGCGCTCCAGTGTCAGGCGGCGCGGGGCAGGACGACGGTCTGGTCCCGGGCCGGACCGACGGACACGAACGTGGTCGGCACGCCGGCGAGCCCCTCGATGAACCGCACGTAGTCGCGTGCGGCGCCGGGCAGGTCCTCGAACCGGTGCACGGCGTCGATCTCGCTGCGCCATCCGGGCAGCGTCTCGTAGATCGGCCTCACCTTGTGGAGCACGGACTGGTGGTAGGGAACGTGGCGGTAGCGGGTGCCGTCCTCGCCCTCGTAGGCGACACAGACCCTGAGTTCGTCGAACGGCGCGAGCACGTCGAGCTTGGTGATCGCGATCTCCGAGCAGGAGTTGAGCCGCACCGCGTGGCGCAGCATCACCCCGTCGAGCCAGCCCGGCCGGCGCCGGCGTCCGGTGTTGGTGCCGAACTCCTGGCCCCGGTCGACGAGCACGTCGCCCACCGCGTCGCCCTCGAAGAGCTCGGTAGGGAACGGCCCGCTCCCGACGCGGGTGGTGTAGGCCTTGGTCACCCCGATGACCCGGTCGATCGCACGTGGCCCGACGCCCGCGCCGGTGCACACGCCTCCCGCGATCGGGTTGCTCGAGGTGACGAACGGATACGTACCGTGGTCGAGGTCGAGGAACGTCGCCTGCGCGCCCTCGAAGAGCACCTGCTTGCCCTCGTCGAGGGCGTCGTGCACGAGGTGGACCGTGTCGTCGATCATCGGCTCGAGGCGTGGGACCATCGCCAGGTACGTGTCGGC
Organism: Acidimicrobiia bacterium; assembly: GCA_046331155.1. Lineage (GTDB taxonomy): Bacteria > Actinomycetota > Acidimicrobiia > IMCC26256 > CAWATG01 > JAXLRK01. Next base: position 558,192 of record JAXLRK010000001.1, on the reverse strand, counting down.
GATCTCCTCGGCCGACAGCGGCAGGCGGTTGTAGACCTTGGCGAGGACCCCGTTCTTCTCCCGGAGCACGAGGTCGAGCTTCTCGCGGAAGATCTTCGGGTCCAGGAGGTCCTGCACCCGCAGGCCGACGCGCAGCGCCTTGTCGGCGTAGGTCGGCCCGATCCCGCGCTTGGTGGTGCCGAGCTTGTTCTTGCCCAGGAACCGCTCGGTCATCCGGTCGAGCTCCTGGTGGTAGGGCATGATCAGGTGGGCGTTGCCCGAGAGGCGCAGCTTGCTCGTGTCGACGCCCTTGCCCTCGAGCATGTCGAGCTCGGCCAGCAGCACGGCCGGGTCGACCACTACGCCGTTGCCGATGATCGGGACCGCGTGGGGGAAGAGGATGCCGCTCGGCACGAGCTGGAGGGCGAAGGTCTCGCCGTCGACCACGATGGTGTGCCCGGCGTTGTGCCCACCCTGGTAGCGGACGACGAGGTCGCTCTCACGGGCGAGATAGTCGGTGAACCGACCCTTGCCCTCGTCACCCCACTGGGTACCGACGATCACGGTGCCGGGCACGGCGCGCTCCTGGAAGGGTCTCGTCCGGTCACGGGGAAGGGTGCGGGGCCACGGGCGGGGACGGGGCCTCGGGGCGGGCCCGCCGTCTCGAAATCGCTCACGTTGGGGGCATCCTAGTCGATGGCGCGGCCGGGCCTCGCGCCGATCTCACACCGGCACTCGACCTGCCCACTCCGTTCCCTCGAGGCACTGCCTCCCCGACCGCCACGCCAGCCACACCGCCGGGAGCGCCACCAGATCCGAGAGATCCGATCGAACGACGACGTCGGTGGCGGCCGGAAGCGTCCGACCGTGTGCCAACGCCGATGCGGCCCGAGGGACCCACCACCCGAGCCCCAACGCTTGCGAGTACGCCGCCGACGCCGCCGGAACCGCCTTCACGGCGGCGAATCCGCACGCGGTGACGATGGAGCAGCCCAACAACAGCGATCTCGCGTCGACTCGGACGCGGGCGCCGAGCGGCCACGAGATCCACTCGAAGACGGCGACGAGCAGGAGGGGGAAGAACACCAACCCGCAGACGTCGGACAGCTTCCCCGTCACCAGTCCGGGAAAGCGTTGCTTCAAGACTCGGTCGTTGGCAACGAGCATCGCGATCGCGACGAGCGCGCCGGGGCGGAGCAACGCGGCTCCCGGAACCCAACGTGTCGAACCGGATTCGAGCATCGATCGCTCAGGAGAGCTTGATGACCGCGGTTCCCGACGAGAACAGATCACACTTGAAATGAAGCCCGAAGCCCTTCGCGTCCGCGGGAACCTCGAACGTGATCAAACCTCTCAGGGCCGCTCCCGGCGCGACCTCGCCGTCAGGCGGACCGGGCGTCACCCCGGCAGCAATCGTCTCGTCGTACCCGCGGTTCGCGTCGTCCTGGATCTTGAAGCACGCGAGCGAAGAGACCGTCTGAGGCTTCTTCGAGTGGTTCTTGACCTCGACGTCCGCGCTCACCCACCGGTTCCCCGCGGCCGGCTTCGAGAACTGGTTGGGCGAGGTCTGGGGGTCGTTGAAGGCGTGGGCCTTGACGGTCCAGTCCCCGAGCTTCACCTCGTCGCCGACCTTGAAGCTCGATCGCGTCGATCCCTTCGAACCGCCTCCGGACACTTTCTCGGCCTTGTTGGTACTTCCCGAGGCGAGGACGGCGAGGACGGCCGCGGTGGTCACGAGAACGGAGAGCAGCATTCTGATGTTGCGGCGCATCTCTCGCGGCCTTCCCCGATGAGCGAACACCTCGCCGAGGCGTCGGTTGGTGAGCGTAAGTTGACTCGATCATGGGGGGGTCAAATTCCAGTCGCGTTCCGCGATCCGGGTTCGGGCCGCTTCGTCAGCCAATCAGCTCGATCGGGCAGCGCGAGCCGGGGGCCGAGGCCAGCGCGGCGTCGAACGTGACGAGCGGGACACCGATCGTCTCCGCCAACGCGACGTACGCCGCGTCGTACGGCGTGAGGTTGTCGCGGAGCTCCCAGATCCTCCGCGCGAACGCTCGGTGTGCGTAGCGCTCCACCTCGAGGCTCTCCAGGTCTCCCACGGCGGCGCGCGCCCGCGACTCGTCGACGGCGCCGGCACGGGTCGCTCGTCGCAGCGCGGACAGGACCTCGAGATCGAGCACGTGCGGTGCGTGCAACGCTCGCGACCGGAGCGCGTCCCGGGCCCGCAGGCTGCCGACGGTCGAGCCCGCCAGCGCCTCGACCACGACCGAGGCGTCGATCACCCGGTCCTCTGTCACCTCGCCTCGCGATCGGCGCGGAGGTACTCGACGGCCTTGGCCGGCGTGAGCGAGGTAGCCCGCCGGCGGGCCGCCCGGGCCAGCACCTCGTCGACGGTCTCGGACTCCGCTTCCCGGACCAGCACACCCAGCAGGTACTCCTGGAGGCTCTGCCCGGCCTCGGCCGCGCGCCGGCGGAACACGTCGTGCACGTGCTCGGGCACGTGCCGGATCTGCACATTCGCCATTCCGGTAGTCTACCGCGTGTGCATGCACTTTGCATGCGCACCGCTCACACGGTCACGGCCTGGCGGCGGCCGAAGACGAGCCCGCCGTCACCGGCGGCGTCGACCTCGATCACGTCGCCGTCGGCGTACTCGCCCTGGAGCAGCGCCATGGCGATGGGGTCGGCGAGCTCGCGCTGGATCACCCGCTTGAGCGGACGGGCGCCGTAGTCGGGGTCGTAGCCGACCCGGGCCACGTACGCGCGGGCGCCGTCGCTCAGCTCGAGCCCGAGATGCCGCTCCGCGAGGCGCCCGCGCAGCTGGTCGACCTGGAGATCGACGATCCGCGCGATGTGCTGCTCGTCGAGTCGGTGGAAGACGACGATCTCGTCGATCCGGTTGACGAACTCGGGCTTGAAGTGGGCCCGCATCGCGGCGAGCACCGTGGCGTCGTCACCGCCGCTGCCGAGGTTGCTCGTCATGACGAGCACGGTGTTGGTGAAGTCGACCGTGCGGCCCTGGCCGTCGGTCAGGCGGCCGTCGTCCATGAGCTGGAGGAGCACGTTGAACACGTCGGGGTGCGCCTTCTCGACCTCGTCGAGCAGGATCACCGCGTACGGCCGGCGGCGGACGGCCTCGGTGAGCTGCCCGCCCTCCTCGTAGCCGACGTACCCGGGGGGCGCGCCGACGAGGCGCGACACGGTGTGCTTCTCCATGTACTCGCTCATGTCGATGCGCACCATGGCCCGCTCGTCGTCGAACAGGAAGTCGGCAAGCGTGCGGGCGAGCTCGGTCTTGCCGACGCCGGTCGGGCCGAGGAAGAGGAACGAACCGATCGGCCGGTTCGGGTCCGAGAGCCCGGCCCGTGAACGGCGGATGGCGTTCGCCACTGCGTGCACCGCCGCGTCCTGGCCGACGACCCGCGCGTGGAGCACGTCCTCCATGCGCACGAGCTTGCTCATCTCCCCTTCCATGAGCCGGGAGACCGGAACGCCCGTCCACTTCGAGACGATCTCGGCGACGTCCTCCTCGTCGACCTCCTCCTTCAGCATCTGCTGGTCGCCCTGGAGCTCGTCGAGACGTGCCGTCCGGGCGTCGATCTCCTGATCGAGCTCGCGCATCGTGCCGTAGCGGAGCTGCGCGGCGCGTTCGAGGTTGCCTTCGCGCTCGGCCTTCTCGGCGTCGGTGCGCGCGGTCTCGAGCCGCTCCTTCAACGCGCGGATCTCGGTGATCGCGTCCTTCTCGTTCTGCCAGTGCGCGACCATCGCGTTGCGTTCCTCGGCCAGCTCCGACAGCTCGGCTTCGAGCGCGTCGAGCCGCTGCTTGGACGCGGCATCCGTCTCCTTGGCCAGCGCGGCCTTCTCGATCTCGAGTTGACGAATCCGGCGCTCCACCACGTCGACCTCGAAGGGCATCGAGTCGATCTCGATGCGCAGCCGGGACGCGGCCTCGTCGACGAGGTCGATGGCCTTGTCGGGAAGCTGCCGGCCGGAGATGTAGCGGTGCGACAGCACCGCGGCGGCTACGAGCGCGGCGTCCTGGATGCGCACGCCGTGGTGCACCTCGTAGCGCTCCTTGAGGCCACGCAGGATCGCGATCGTGTCCTCGACCGACGGCTCGCCCACGTACACCTGCTGGAAACGACGCTCGAGCGCCGCGTCCTTCTCGATGTACTTGCGGTACTCGTCGAGTGTCGTCGCGCCGATCATCCGCAGCTCGCCGCGGGCGAGCATCGGCTTGATCATGTTGCCGGCGTCGACCGCGCCTTCAGCACCGCCGGCGCCGACGATCGTGTGCAGCTCGTCGAGGAAGCTGATCACCTCGCCGCCGGCGTCCGCGATCTCCTTCAGCACCGCCTTGAACCGTTCCTCGAACTCGCCGCGGTACTTGGCGCCGGCGACCATCGCACCGATGTCGAGCGAGATGAGGCGTTTGTTGCGCAGCCCCTCGGGTACGTCGCCCTCGACGATGCGCCGCGCGAGCCCTTCCGCGATCGCGGTCTTGCCGACACCCGGCTCGCCGATCAGCACCGGGTTGTTCTTCGTGCGGCGCGACAGCACCTGGATGACGCGCCGGATCTCCTCGTCGCGTCCGATCACCGGATCCAGCTTTCCCTTGCGCGCCTCCTCGGTGAGGTCGCGGCCGTAGCGCTCGAGCGCCTGGTACTGCTCCTCGGGATTCTCGCTGGTGACGCGGTGCGAGCCGCGCACCGCCTTCAGCGCGTCGAGCACCGCGTCGTGCGTCACGCCGAGGCCGCGCACGAGATCCCCGACACCGCCGGGCACCTGGGTCATCGCGAGCAACAGGTGCTCCGTCGACAGGTAGTCGTCGTCGAGCGCGCGGCGCTCCTCGTCGGCCGCTTCGAGCAGCCGGTAGGCCTCGGGCGCGAGCGCGGCCTGCTGCGCCGTCTCGCCGTACACCTTGGGGACGCGCGCCAGGTGCTCCTCGACCTTGTCGCTCACGGCCTTGGGTGCCACACCCATCCGTTCGAGCACCGGCAGCACGACGCCCTCCGGCTGTCCGACCAGCACGGCAAGCAGGTGCTCCGACGACACCTGCGCATGTAGACGTTCTCGCGCCATCGCCTGCGCGTCGCTCAAGGCCTCGTGGGTCTTGCGGGTGAACTTGTTCGGGTCGAGTGCCATCGACGTTCCTATCGCCTCCGTTGGACGTGCACGACGGTCTTGCTCACGGGCACCAGGTCACGGCGGTATTGGCGATGCACCCCGCGCACCGCTTCGAGCGTCTCACGCCGGGCCCGGTCGAGCTCGTCGTGCAACAACCCGATCTCGCATTGTGCATCGGCGAGACGGCGTTCGAGGTCGAGCACGTGCTTCACGCCCGTCAGGCTCATGCCCTCGTTCGTGAGCTCCTGGATCCGTTGCAGCAGCTCGATGTCGCGCGGCGAGTACCGCCGGTTGCGACCTTCGGTCCGCGCCGGTTCGATGAGCCCCTTGCGCTCGTAGAGCCGCAGGGTCTGCGGATGAACACCCGCGAGCTCGGCCGCAACCGAGATCACGTACAGGGCGCGAAGCTCACCTTCCATCTTCGGCCTCCTCACACTCCGAGGTGCTCGCGCGGATTCGCCGACAGCGCGGCGGCCATCGTCTCGATGGCGGCACGCTCCTTGTCGTCGAGCGCCGAGGGCACGACGACGTCGAAGGTGACCAGCAGGTCACCGGGGTCGCCCTTCCCGCCCTTGATCCCCCGGCCGCGGACGCGCACGGTCTTGCCGCTCGGGGTGCCGGGCGCGACCTTCACGGTGACGGGTTCGTCGAGCGTCGGCACGCGCACCTTCGCACCCAGCGCGGCCTCGGCGAACGTGACCGGTACCCGCACCGTGAGGTCCTTCCCCTTCCGCCCGAAGATCCCGTGGCCGCGGACGTGCACGATCACGTACAGGTCACCGGGCGGCCCGCCTTGGGCGCCGGCGGCGCCGCGACCCTTCACCCGGATCCGTTGCCCGTCGGCGACGCCCGCCGGGATCCGCACCTTCACCTCACGGGGTCGCACCTCCACACCGCGGCCGTGGCACTGCGCGCACGGGTCCTTGACGACGGACCCGCGTCCCGAACATGCGGGACACACCTCCGAGAACGAGAACGGCCCCTGGTTCACCGCGACCGAGCCGCTCCCCCCGCACTGCGGGCAGCGCTCGGGGCTCGTACCCGGCTTCGCGCCGGAACCGCCGCACACACTGCACACCGCGTCTGCGGTGAACCGGACGGTGGTCGTGATGCCGTGCACCGAGTCCAGGAAGTCGAGGTGGAGCTCCGTCTCGAGGTCGTTGCCCTTGCGCGGCGCGGTGTGCCCGCGACCCCGGCGGCCGCGCCCGAACAGGCCGCCGAAGAGATCGCCGAACCCGCCGATGTCCTCGAAGTTGACGTTCGCACCCTCGAAGCCCTCGAAGCCCGCGTAGCCGCCCGGCGCGCCGTACCCCGGACCGATGCCCGCGGCGACCATCCGGCGCACCTCGTCGTACTCCTTGCGCTTCTCGGCGTCGTCGAGCACGTCGTAGGCGGCCGAGATCTCCTTGAACCGCTCCTCGGCCGCCGCGTTGCCCTGGTTCGCGTCCGGGTGGAACTGCTTGGCGAGCTTCCGGTAGGCGCGCGTGATCTCCTTCTCGGTGGCGTTCGCCGCCACCCCGAGGACCTGGTAGTAGTCCTTCTCGAACCACTCGCGCTGCGGTTGCATTGTCGCCCTCACTCGGCGGCGGGGTACCCGCCGCCGGCCTTCGGCCCGTTCGGGACTCCGTGTTCGCTCGACTCCGCTCGCTCACCGCGAGTTCCGTCGGCGCGCGCCATGGAGAACCTCTTCGAAGTCAGCCTCTCGCTCACTGCGCAACCTTCACCATGGCGGGGCGAACGACGCGGCCCTTGAGGCGATAGCCGTCACGCAGGATCTCGGCCACGACGGGGTCGCCGTCGCCGGCCTCGTGCATCACCGCCTCGTGCTCGTTCGGGTCGAACGGCTGGCCGGCCGCGTCGATTCGTGACACCCCCGCCTTCTCCAACACGCCGAAGAGCTCCGCGTACACGAGCTCGACGCCCTTGCGAACCGTCTCGGGCGCGTCGCCGAGGTTGCCGACCATCAACGAGAACGAATCGAGCACCGGGAGCAACTGTTCTACGAGGCCGTCCGTCGCCCGGTCCACCAACGCGGTCTGCTCGCGCAGCACGCGCTTGCGGTAGTTCTCGAAGTCGGCCTGTACCCGGCGCAGCGTCTCCAGGTACTCGTTGCGCTCGTCGGCCAGTCGCTCGAAGTCGTGTTCGACCTCCTCGGCCGCCGACGCCTCCTCCGCCGCGAGGTCGCTTCCCGCCGCCTCCGCACCCGCCGTCGTCGCCGACTGCTGCGTCTCCTCGGTGGTCACGAGCCCGTCGCCTCACCCGGCTCGTCGACGATCTCGGCCTCGGCCACCTCGTCGTCGGACGGGTGCGGCGCACCTTGGGCCGCCCCCGGGCCCCCCGCCGCGGCCGACGCCTGGGCGTTCTGATACAGCCGCTGCGCGAAGTCCTGGCTGACGGCCACGAGGTGCTCGTGCGCCCGCTTGACCGCCTCGACGTCGGGGCCGGCGATGGCGTCCTTCAGCTCCTTGACGGCGGACTCCATCTTCTCCTTGTCGTCGGGCTGGATCTTGTCTTCCTGCTCCTTCATGAGCTTCTCGGTCTGGAACACCAGCGAGTCGGCGTTGTTGCGGACCTCGGCCTCCTCGCGACGCTGACGGTCCTCCTCGGCGTGCGCCTCGGCGTCCTTCATCATCCGGTCGATCTCGTCCTTGTTCAGGGCGGTCCCGCCGGTGATCGTCATCGCCTGCTCCTTGCCCGTGCCGAGGTCCTTCGCCGACACGTGCACGATGCCGTTGGCGTCGATGTCGAACGTCACCTCGATCTGCGGCACACCGCGCGGCGCGGGTGGCAGGCCCACGAGCTCGAACGTACCGAGCAGCTTGTTGCGGTACGCCATGTCGCTCTCACCCTGGAGCACCTTGATCTGCACACTGGGCTGGTTGTCGTCGGCCGTGGTGAAGACCTCGGAGCGCTTCGTGGGGATCGTGGTGTTGCGGTCGATGAGCCGGGTCATGATCTGGCCCTTGGTCTCGATGCCGAGCGACAACGGTGTGACGTCGAGCAGGAGGATGTCCTTCACGTCGCCCTTGAGCACACCGGCCTGGATCGACGCGCCCACCGCGACGGCCTCGTCGGGGTTCACGCCCTTGTCGGGCTCCTTGCCGGTCAGCTCGCGCACCAGCTCGCTCACCGCGGGCATGCGCGTCGAGCCGCCGACGAGGATCACGCGGTCGATCTTGGACTTGTCGAGACCCGCATCGCGGATCGCCTGCTCGAACGGGCCGCGGCACGCCTCGAGGAGATCCGACGTGAGGTCCTGGAACTTGGCGCGGGTGAGCTTGGTGTCGAGGTGCAGCGGGCCTTCGGCCGTGGCGGTGATGAACGGCAGGTTGACCTGCGTCTCCTGGAGCGACGAGAGCTCGATCTTCGCCTTCTCCGCCGCCTCCTTCAGCCGCTGGAGCGCCATGTTGTCCTTCGAGAGGTCGACGCCGTGCGAGTTCTTGAAGTCGGTCACCAGCCAGTCGATCACCCGCTGGTCCCAGTCGTCGCCACCGAGGTGCGTGTTCCCCGCGGTGGACTTCACCTCGAACACGCCCTCGCCGAGCTCGAGCACCGACACGTCGAACGTGCCCCCGCCGAGGTCGAACACGAGGATCGTCTGGTCGTGGTCCTTGTCGAGCCCGTAGGCGAGCGCCGCCGCGGTGGGTTCGTTGATGATGCGCAGCACCTCGAGGCCCGCGACCTTGCCGGCCTCGGTGGTCGCCTGACGCTCGGCGTCGCCGAAATAGGCCGGCACGGTGATGACGGCCTGGGTGACGGTGTCGCCCAGGTACGCCTCGGCGTCGCGCTTGAGCTTCTGGAGGATGCGCGCCGAGATCTCCTGGGCGTTGTAGGCCTTGCCGTCGATGTCGACCGACCAGTTGGTGCCCATGTGGCGCTTCACCGAGCGGATCGTGCGCTCGGCGTTGGTGACGGCCTGACGCTTGGCGACTTCGCCGACGAGCACCTCTCCGGTCTTGGAGAAGGCGACGATCGAGGGCGTCGTGCGGGCGCCTTCCGCGTTCGGGATGACGACGGGCTCGCCCGCCTCGAGCACGGACACGACCGAGTTCGTCGTTCCGAGGTCGATTCCTACGGCCTTGGGCATGGGTTGTGGCCTCCGTTGGTTCGGGTTCCGTTGGTTCGGGTTCCGTTGGTTCGGGTTCCGTTGGTTGGTTCGGTCCGGGATCGGTCCGGGATCGGTGACGCTCCGAGAAGTCGACGTTCGGCAGCCGAAGCTTGAGTACGACGCTATCAACTTTTCTGACTGCGGCGCTATTCCCGGTTCCGGTCCCGGTCCTCTCCCGCGGTCCCGCCTCCCCCGATCCGTCCGGGTGGGATGGGATGGCCTGCGGCGGAAACGGGCCGGTACCCCTGGCCGGACCTTGACAGTCTGGGTAGATTCACGCCATGCCTCGCCGCGACGCCTTCATCGAGCACCTCGCCCAGGTTCCGCTCTTCAGCGCCTGCTCCAAGAAGGACCTGTCCCTGGTCGCCCGCCACGCCGACGACGTCCACGTCGAGGCGGGCAAGGTCCTGATCAGCGAGGGCGCGTCCGGACACGAGTTCTTCGTGATCATGGAGGGCACGGCCAAGGTCGCCCGGGGGGGCCGCAAGGTGGCCACCCTCGGCCCCGGCTCGGCCTTCGGCGAGCTGGCCCTTCTCGACCAGGCGCCCCGCAACGCCACGGTCACCGCCGAGACGCCGATGGAGCTCGTCGTCCTCGGCCACCGCGAGTTCGCCGGCATCCTCGACGAGGTGCCCGGCTTCGCCCGCAAGCTCCTCGCCGGCATGGCCCACCGCCTCCGCGAAGCCGACGCCAAGGCAGTGCACTGACTCTTCTGGTCGCACTCGCACGAGACGAAGCGGAGCCCTGGTCGGATGACCGGTAGGGCGGAGCGGAGTCGACCATCCACGCGGCGCCGGGATACCCGTCGCCGGCCTCCGGCCCGCTCCGTGCTCCGCCAAGTCCGCGCGCTGATCGCCTGACCTGCCCTTCTCCAACCGGTACCGCAAGCTCGAGCAGGGCGCGTCGGCCGCGGCGCGGTACATTGCGCGCGGTCGCCCATCGGGAGGTAGCGCGTGCGCCGGCCCAAGCCGCATCAGGTCGTCTTCGCAATCGGCATCCTGGCCGCGGTGGGCACCATCGTCTCGGGCATCGCGCCCCGCCTCACCGGGTGGGAGAACGACTCGCCCATCCAGCGCCCCGTGTTCATCGACGTGCCCGACCCGCTCTACTGGGCCTTCTACGCGGTCGCAGCGGTGATGCTGCTCGTCGTCGCGTGGCTCGTCACGCTCCGGACCCTGAACTACGAGCGCGGCGCCCCCGACGACCGGCGCACCACCAGGCACAACGCCAAACGGCGCATGGAGAGCTTCCGCTCCGGCGTGTGGATGCGGACCCTCATGCGCGACCCCGCCGCCGGAGTGATGCACTCCTTCATCTACTTCGGCTTCCTCGTGCTGTTCATCGTGACGATCCTGCTCGAGCTCGACCACCAACTCCCCGAGGCGCTGAAGTACCTGCACGGACAGACCTACGAGGCCTATTCGTTCGTCGCCGACGCAGCCGGCGTCGTGTTCGTCGTCGGCATCGTGTGGGCGATCGTGCGGCGGTACGTGCAGCGGCCGTACCGCATTCGCATCAAGACCAAGCCCGAGGACGCGCTCATCCTCGGCACGTTCCTCGTCATCGGCGTGACGGGCTTCCTCGTCGAGGCCACGCGCATCGCGTGGGCGCACCAACCGTACTTCGAGAAGTGGTCGTTCGTCGGCTACGCCCTCTCGACCCTGATCGACGGCTGGTCGCACTCGGCGTTGAGCAACGCGCACCACTGGCTGTGGGTCACGCACTTCCTCGCGTTCGTCGTGTTCCTCGTGATCCTGCCCACGACGAAGTTGCGCCACATGATCTCGTCGCCGATGAACATGTACTGGCGCGACAAGGATCGGCCGAAGGGCGCGATGAAGCCGATGCCGAACCTCATGGAGACCGAGCTCGAGACGTTCGGTGCGGCCACGGTCGAGGACTTCACCTGGAAGCAGCTCTTCGACACCGACGCCTGCACGGTCTGCGGGCGTTGCACCGCGGTGTGCCCGGCGCACGCGACCGGCAAGCCGCTCGACCCGCGCGAGATCGTGTTGAAGGTCGGCGAGGTGATGGCCGCGACCGGGTCGACCAAGGTGTCGCCGCCGGTCGGGGTCGTCAAGGAGATCACCGTCGGGGCCGACTCGGTGTTCGAGCGCATCACGGCCGAGGAGCTCTGGGCGTGCACGAGCTGCAAGGCGTGCGACGAGAACTGCCCGGTCAACATCGAGATCCTCGACAAGGTCCTCGACATGCGCCGGTACCTCTCGCTCATGGAGAGCAACTTCCCCGCCGAGCTCGGCAACACGTATCGCTCGATGGAGAACTCGTCGAACGTGTACGGCATGAACCAGGGTGAACGCGGTGACTGGGCGGCGAGCCTCGGCGGTGTCGACATCGTCGACGGCTCCGGCCCGCTCGGCCACGAGTACCTCTACTGGGTCGGCTGCGCGGGCTCGTTCGACGACCGCAACAAGAAGACGAGCCGCGCCGTCGCGAAGCTCCTGCAGCGCGCCGGGATCGACTTCGCGATCCTTGGCCCGAGCGAGCTCTGCACCGGCGACCCGGCCCGCCGTTCCGGCAACGAGTACATCTTCCAGATGCTCGCCATGCAGAACATCGAGACGCTCAACGGCATGGGCGTCACCAAGGTCATCACGCAGTGCCCGCACTGCTTCAACACGTTGAAGAACGAGTACCCGCAGCTGGACGGGCATTTCGAGGTGATCCACCACTCGCAGCTGTTGATGCAGCTCGTCTCGGACGGTCGCCTCTCGCTCGCGGGCGCGTCGCTCGCGGAGCGCGTCACCTACCACGACTCGTGCTACCTCGGCCGCCACAACGACGTGTACCTCGCGCCCCGCAAGGTCATCGGGTCCCTCGGGGGGATCGACATCGTCGAGATGCCGCGCAACGGCACCAAGGGGATGTGCTGCGGTGCCGGCGGTGCCCGGATGTTCATGGAGGAGACGACGGGCAAGAAGATCAACGTCGACCGCGCGCAGGAGGCGCTCGCCACGGGCGCATCGCGCATCGCGGTCGCCTGCCCATTCTGCTACGTGATGATGGACGACGGCGTGAAGGGCGAGGGCAGGGAAGACGACGTCAAGGTGCAGGACATCGCCGAACTGCTGCTCGAGGCGATCGAGGCCGAGTCCGCGCAGCCCAAGCCCGTCAGCGCCAACTTCGAACCGGGGTTGTAGCCCGCGGTCGCGTGGTGGCGGCCGCGCGCGTCAGGCCTTGATCACGACCGAGCTGACGACCTTGTCCTGCCACGTCTGCTTGTTCGGGTCCCACAGCATCCAGAGGTACCCGAGGTAGCAGAACCAGCCGGAGATGAACTGGGCGAAGAGCTGCCGGCCCACGGCCCGACCGGTGCCGATGGGCTGACCGGTCGCCGCGTCCAGCACGCGCACCCCGGCCAGCCGCTTGCCGACCGTCTGACCGCTCCGGCCCACCGGGATTCCGAAGTAGTAGATCAACAGGAGTACGAACGCGGCGAGACCCACGAGGACCGCGATGCCCACTGTGCCGCCGGTCGGGACGTCGCAGAGCCTCAGCTCGCCGTTGACGGTGCAGCTCACGACGTGGTGCGGGCCGGCCCGGAGGATCACGATGATCAGGATCGCGAGCGGGAGCCCGGTGATCAGGCCGTCGACGAACCAACCGAGGAACCGCGCGCCGAAGCTCGCGTACTGCGGCCCGTACTGGGGCGCACCGTACTGGGGCGCACCGTACTGGGGCGCACCGTACTGGGGCGCGCCGTACTGGGGCGCGCCGTAGGCCGGTGCTCCGTAGCCGGGTGGAGGGTACGAGGGCGGTTGGGCCGGCGGTGCGCTACCCCAGCCCGGTGGGTTCGCCGGAGGCGGAGGCGGTGTCGACTGGCCCCAGCCGGGCTGTTCCGGCGGAGGCGGAGGTGGCGGTGGGGTGGGCGCCGCCCAGCCCGGCCGGTCCTCCCCCGGGGTCGGCGACGTCGGCGGCGTGGTCCCCCAACCGGGTGGCTGCGGCGGGTTCGCCGGTTGCTGCGGTTCCTGGTCGTCGGCCATGTCGCCTCCTCGAATCCGGCACGGAGGCTACGGCGGGAAGCGCTCGCCGTCGCGGACCGCTGGCTGCAACACTCCCCCCATGACGATTTTCGACGCGCCGATCCACAGTCTGTCCGGGACCCCGACCACGCTCGCCGAGTACGAGGGGCGCGCGCTCCTCATCGTGAACGTGGCCTCGGAGTGTGGGCTCACGCCGCAGTACACGGGGTTGGAGGAGCTCCACGAGACGTACGCCGCCCGCGGATTCGCCGTGCTCGGGTTCCCGTGCAACCAGTTCGGCGCCCAGGAGCCCGGAACGTCGGAGGAGATCGCGACGTTCTGCTCCACGAAGTACGGGGTCACGTTCCCGATGTTCGAGAAGATCGACGTGAACGGCGAGCACCGGCACCCGATCTACTCGGAGCTCACCACGGCCGTCGACGCCGAGGGTCACACCGGCGACATCCGGTGGAACTTCGAGAAGTTCCTCGTCGCGCCCGACGGCACGATCGCCGGCCGTTTCGCGCCGCTCACCGAGCCCGCTGCGCTCACCGATGCGATCGAGGCCGTCCTCCCGTCGTAGGGGGATTCACCTCGTTTTGGCTGGTGAGCGGTCGCGATTCAGGTCTGGCCGCTAGCCAGAACGGTGGGGATGACCGGGTTCAGCGGAAGTTCAGGTAGTAGCGGCTCGGGGTCGGGCCCCGCTGGCCCTGGTACTTCGAGCCCGCCTCCCTGCTGCCGTACGCGTGCTCGGCCGCGCTCGTCATGCGAAGGAACGAGATCTGCCCGATCTTCATGCCCGGGTAGATGGCGATCGGCAGGTTGGCGACGTTCGAGAGCTCGAGCGTCAAGTGCCCGTCCCAACCTGCGTCGACGAACCCGGCCGTCGAATGGATGAGCAGACCGAGGCGGCCGAGGGAGCTCTTGCCTTCCAGTCGGGCGACGAGGTCGTCGGGCAGCCTCACCCGCTCGAGCGTCGAGCCCAGCACGAACTCGCCGGGGTGGAGGATGAACGCGCCGTCAGGCTTGATCTCGACGAGTTCGGTGAGATCCTCCTGCGCTTCCTTCGGGTCGATGTACGGAGTCGTGTCGTTGCGGAAGACCCGGAAGTACGCGTCGACGTGGAGGTCGACCGACGACGGTTGCACGCACGCCTCGTCGAGCGGATCGATGAGGATCCGGCCCGCGGCGAGCTCTTCGCGGATGGAGACGTCGGAGAGGATCACGGCCCCGGAGCCTAGCTCCAGGGCCGTTTTGGTACCCTGCCCGACCGCACGCGGGTGTAGTTCAGAGGCAGAACATCAGCTTCCCAAGCTGAGAACGCGAGTTCGATTCTCGTCACCCGCTCTCAGAGGGCTTCACCGTTGAAGGGCCGGTGGGTTTGACCGGAGCGCAGCAACCGGATCTTCGTGACTCCCATGACGCGGATACTGCCCCGAGTGAGGTCCACGAACGCCCGGTTCTTAATCGCGGCGACGGTGCGCTCGACCGAGCTCCGCCGGTCGTGCGACGTGTGCCATTCACTGAGAGTACGTCTGATCCTGGATCCACCGGTCGTGGTGTGAGCTGAGGGTCGCGTATCCGCGAAGAGTGCCTCCTGAGCAGGGACGATGACGGTGTTAGAAGTCGTCAGACCCACTGCACCAGGAGGCACTTTCCGTGACGGGAGTATCGCGCTCGCTGGATCGTCTTGCGGTGACCTTCGATGATGAGTCTCTTGTCGCCGACGCGGGTCTGGTGTTGGTCGCGACGGTCGTAGCTCGTCTGGGTCTGGAGCGGTTGATCGACGCGACGGTCCGGCTGGTGGGCCGGGTCGGGGGTGCCCGCCCGGGCCGCAAGGTCTTGACGTTGGTCCACGCGATGATCGCGGGCGCGGACTGCATCGACGACACGAACCGGCTCCGGGCCGGCGCGACGAGCGGCGTGTTGGGTCATCGGGTGATGGCACCCTCGACGGTCGGGACGTTCTTACGGTCGTTCACGTTCGGGCATGTCCGTCAGCTCGAAGCGGTGGCCGGCCGGGCCCTCGAACGCGCCTGGCATCTCGGGGCGGGCCCGGCGGCGACGTTGATCGTGGATGTGGACTCCACGATCTGTGAGGTGCACGGCTCTGCGAAGGAAGGTGCCGCCTACGGGTACACGCGTGTTGGGCTACCACCCGCTGCTCGCGACCCGGGCCGACACCGGTGAGGTCCTCCACGCCCGGCTCCGCACCGCCCGGGCGAACACGGCCCGGGGGATCGTCCGCTTCGTCGACGAGCTCCTCGCCCGCCTGACTCGTGCGGGCGGGGACCGGGCAACGGTCCTGCGGGCCGATTCGGGCTTCTACCAGCACAAGTTGTTGACCGGTTCTCCCGTGCCGGGGTCGGGTTCACGGTCACGATCCACCTTCGGGCTCCGGTCCGGGCTGCGATCGACGCGATCGACGAGCGGGCATGGCAGCAGATCGCGTATCCCGACGGCGAAGCCCACCTCGCCGAGTGCGTCTACCGGGGCCGACGCGTGATCGTCCGTCGGGTCCGCAACCACCACGGACCCCAAGGCGAACTGTTCGCCACGTGGCGTTACCACGCGTTCGTCACCAACCTTGCCGGCTCCGCATGGGCCCTCGACGAGCAACACCGTGCCCATGCGGTGGTCGAACTCTCGATCCGCGACCTCAAAGCCGGCCCGCTCGCCCACTTACCGTCCGGGTCGTTCTCAGCGAACAGCGCCTGGCTGCAATGCGCAGTCCTCGCCCACAACCTCATCCGTTGGACCCGCATCCTCGGCGAACACACCCCGAACGAACTCGTCGTCGCGAAGACGTTCCGGACCCGACTCATCGGTGTGCCCGCCCGCCTCGTCAACCGCAGCGGACAACTGACCCTGCGGTTCCCGGCCCGATGGCCGTGGGCGCAACAGTTCCTCGCGACCCTCGACACGTTGCGCGCCCTACCACCCGTGCCCGTCTGAGCGTCACCCCGCGGGCCGGCGCCACCGCAGACGACCACCCCGGCGCTGACAACCCACCTAACACCATCACCCTTGGCGCCACACGCCCCGAAGCCCCCCTCCAGCGCCACCCGCGCCGGCGTCACTCCCACACGCCTCCACCGACACCCTCACAAGACAACATCGGTGGATCCAGGCTGATAGCTAGCGCGCTTCCTCCGCTATCCAGGAATAGCGCGTCTCTGATTCGGCGGTCCGGGACACTCCGGCGTTGTCGTTCTGGGGCGCGCCGTTCTGGAACACCTCCCGCCGTGCGGTCTGTGCGGCGACTGGCGGGAGTCGTCGTGTCGTGGGATCGGCCAGAGCCGTCGTCGTGGCGACAATCCCAGACACCTGCTACACCAGGTACTTCGGTCCGGTGCTCCCGTGGATCGGTAGCTGGTTTCATTCGGAGTGCAAGAGCGATGCGGTTGAGGTGCGGGCGGCCTGGTGGCCCGGCCACGCGGCCGCCAGGTTCGCGAGCATCAACGCGCCCACGATGACTGCGGCGATGCTCGGGACCGGCACTGTCGGTCGCGGCACGGCGGCGATCTGACCGGCGAACAGTGCCCAGAGCCAGTGGCCCAGCACGATCCCCAGGGGAACACCGATCACAATGACGGCGGCCGTGAGATCCTCGCCGTTGGCGGCCGGTAGCGGTCCCCAGGGACGGTCAGTGGTTTTCCCCGCGAGCGGTCGCGGTGTTCGCCGTGGACGGTCGCGGGTGTTCTCCGGCATCCACTTGTAGTTGGTCCTCCTCGGCTCGGCTCTGCAGCGACGAACTGTTGAGACGAGCTCGAGGAGGAACCTCCCTATGTTGCCGAAGGACAAGACGATGGAGATGTTGGAGTTCTACGACCTGACGGGGTCGTATCGGTGCGCGGCCGTGTTGGCTGGGGTTGATCATCAGACGGTGCGGGCTCGGGTCGCCGCTCGTGCGGCGGGGTTGGACCCCGCGACGCATGTCGGGCGGGCGAAGAAGACGGACGCATGCGCGGACAAGATCACCGAGTGGATCGACCGGTCGCAGGGCCGGATCCGGGCTGATCGGGTGCACGAGAAGCTGGTGGTGATGGGCTATGACGGTTCGGAGCGCACCACGCGGCGGGTCGTGGAGGCGTTGAAGGCGGAGTGGCGTCGCGAGACGGCTCGTTCCTACAAGCCGTGGATTCCCGAGCCGGGCCTGTGGTTGCAGTGGGACTACGGCGATGGGCCGATGGTGGCCGGCCAGCGGGCGGTGTTGTTCTGCGCGTGGTTGGCGTGGTCGCGGATGCGGGTGGTGCTCGCATTGCGCGACAAGACGTTGCCGTCGGTGATCGCCGCGCTGGATGCCACGTTCCGTCGCTTGGGTGGGGCACCGACCTACGCGCTGACCGACAACGAGAAGACCGTGACCTGAACGTCACATCGCTCGGGTCGCGGTGAGGAACCCGAAGATGGTGTCGGCCGCGGTCTACTACGGGGTCACGATCGCGACGTGTGTGCCGTATGACCCCGAGTCCAAAGGTGGCGCCGAGGCGACGGTGCGCATCGCGAAAGCGGACCTGGTGCCCACCGACGCGAACCTGCGTAGTGGCTACGGCTCGTGGGCCGAGTTGGAAGCAGCGTGCGACGCGTTCGCTGAACAGTCAACCATCGCCGGCACGCGATCCGCGACGGGTGCCGGTCGAAGCGTTCGAGATGGAACGATCGTTGTTGCATCCGGTTCCCGCCGAGCCGTACACGATCGCGCTCGGTGAATCGCGGGCCGTGTCGTGGTCCCAGACGATCTCGTTTCGCGGCGCCCGCTACCGGTCCCCTCGACGTGGCGGGACCTGCGCGTGTGGGTGCGCCTCGGGTGATGACGTGGTCGTCGTGGGCGACACCCCGACCGGGCCGGTCGAAGTTGCCCGACATCGCCTGGTCGGCCCCGGCGACGCGCCGATCAACGACGACCACTACCCGGATCACCCTCCGGGCCTCTCAACCGTCAGCCCAAAGCCACAAACCCCTCTGAAGCGGCGTTCTTGGCGCTCGGCCCGGGCGCGGCGAGTTGGCTCATCGAAGCCGCCGCGGTCGGGGCCCGCCAGATCGAGGACCGCATGGCCGAAGCTGTCGCCCTGGCCCGTCTCCTCGAGGTCGCCCGCGTCGACGAAGCGCTCGGGCTCGCCGCGATGGCGGGCCGGTTCGGGGCCGGGGACCTCAACTCGATCCTCGATGCCCGTCGCCAAGAACCGTTCCGGGTGACCGGCGAACACTCGCTGCAACCCGGCACCGCCGCGGGAACGGTTCGGGCCGTGAGCGCCATCGCCCAGGCCAGCATCGACGAGCTCAACACACTGTGTCGACGGCTGCGACTGCGTTACATCCGCGAGCAGGCCCCCGACGTGTTGGCCACCGCCAAAGCGCAGCGCTGGGATCCCACCGAGCTGCTCGAGTGCTTCGTCGCCGAAGCCGAGGGCCGCGACCGTGCCACCATCGAACACAAACGCAAGAAGGCGAAGTTCCCGGCCGGCAAGACCTTCGACGCCTGGGACCCCACCCGATCGTCGATCTCCGACGCCGTCCAACAAGGGCTACGCACCCTCGAATGGATCGACCGTCACGAGAACGTCGTCGTGTGCGGCCCCTCGGGCACCGGCAAATCGCACTTCTGCGAAGCGCTCGGCCACGCAGCGATCGAAACCGGCCACAGCGTCGCGTGGTTCTCCATCGAGGACCTCGGCGTACTCGTCCGCCGTCACCGCGCCGATGACACCATCGCCAAAGCGTTCACCCCGATCATGCGCGCTCAGCTGATCATCGTCGACGACATCGGACTGCTACCCATCGGCGCGGACGCCGCCGAAGGGCTCTACCGGCTCATCGACATCGCCTACGAACGCCGATCCGTGGCCGTGTCCTCCAACCTCCACCCCTCCGGCTTCGACCAGCTCATGGACCACACCATCGCCACCGCGCTCGTCGATCGGCTCATGCACCACGCCCACCCCGTCGTCACCGAAGGCGAATCCGTCCGCCTCAACGACGCCATCAACGGCAAGGGGGTGAAGCCCCTCGGCTCCCGCAACTGAACATCACAACGCCGGGGAACACCCTGACCGCCCCCGGGGAATCCTCATGGCCGTCCATGGGGAAACCCCGCGGCCGCCAACGGGGACATCCTGCTGACCATTGACACACAACGCCGACGATCCCTATCGCGGTTGCTTGCCAGGCGACTGCAGAATAGAGCTGTCGGCGCGTGAAACCCAGTGTCTTGAGCAGGGCGAGCTCGCGTCGACAGCGGCGAACCGACGCGAGCAGCGTGAGGGCGAGCGCGACGAGCACGCCTGCGGCCAGCGCGCCGGCGAGGACGCTCGGTGTCGTGCCCATGGAGCGGTAGTTGACGATCTCGGCCGGGCGTTGCACGGGGAGTACGTTGATGTCGAGACCGTATTGCGCCTGCGAGCCAAAGACCTGCGCGACGGCCGGGGTGTGATACAAGGCAAGGACCGCGCGGGCGATGCGTGCGAGGCCTTGCTGTGCGGCCGCCCGATCAACACCGGGGCGGAAGCGTACGAAGAGCGCGTTCGGACCCAGTAGTTTCGCGAAGCTTGGCGGCGCACCGAAGGTGAGGAGCGACGCCGGGACATCGGCCGTGGAGATGACCGCGCCTCGGCTCATTGACGCGTGTTCGCCGAGGGTCTGGCCGATCGCCGGGAGCGCCGCCGTTCCGACGATTCGCAGGCGCACGGGCGGAATCCCTGCGCTGCTCATGGTCACGTGATCACCGATGCGTTTGTGGTGCAGCCGCGTCAGTGTCTCTCGGCCGAGCACGATCTCGTGCGGAGCGTGGATGATCGTGCCGGTGAGGATGGGCGGGTTGATCGCGGCTCCCGGAGGTATCGCGATTACAGGAACTGTCTCGTGGTCGACCTCGCCGGTCGTGAAGTACGCGCCACTGAACGCGCGTACGTCAGGGTCGGCTGAGAGCAGGCGATGCGTGAGGTCGGATGGGATGGGTCCGAACCCGTCGGTCGAGTACAGCGCGGCGTCGAAGTTCCAGCCGTAGAGCGCGGGGTGCGACACGAGCGTCGAGAGACTCGCCCCGAAGACGAGCGTGGCGGAGACGATGAGCGTCGCCAGCACCGCGCCGGCGATCGCGGAACGCACCGGCGCGGTGGTCCGCTCCCTACCAGGGTCGAGCGCGAAGCGCAGGCCGATGACCGCGGGCGTCGGGAGCCCGGACGCGACTGCCGTCCGAACGACGCGTCCTGCGCGCTCTGGACGCCGCTCACGCAACGCGACGCGATGGGGTGCCTGGCGGTACGCGACCACCACCCCGACCGCGACGAGCAAAACGAGTAGCACCAGCGCGCCCAGGCCGAGAACCGTCCAGTCGAGGTACACGCCCGGCGAAGGATCCACCGTCCGCACGGGCCCGAAGAGCGTGTAGGGCGACAGGGCGATCGCGAGCGCGACCGAGAGCAGCGCGCCCGCCAGGACCGCGCCGGCTACGCCGGGAAGCCCGTCGATCGAGGTCAGGACCGGTCCCGCTCCGAGCGCGCGCAAGACCTCGACCTCAACCGCACCACTCCGTAACGAACGCGCGATCGCCTGACCTGCGATGAGCAACGTAGCGACGAACGCGACGAGACCGAACACGCCGAAGGCGGTCGCTTCAGGTCGGATCGAGCGCTGCGCGTCGGCTTCGATCGTCGACGCGACGTAGACCAGGAGCTGTCCCTGCGCGCTCGGAATGGGGCTCGTGGAGACGAGCTGCGCGTACTCGTGTTCGACTACGGTTGGATCGCTGCCCGGCGTCAGCGCCAACCCGTCGAACCCCACGCTCGCGCAGCATTTGCTGAACTCGCGCGCCAGTGCCCGTGTCCCGAGAAGGAACCCGGTGCGCCCCCTATCGATATCGTCCTGGATCACCTGGAAGTTCAAAACCCCCTCGCCGACGATCCGCAGGTCGAGCTTCCGGTGGGGCGGAAGCAAATTCCTCTGTGTATTCGTGTCGATCCCAACCAGGAGGTGCGAGCCGACGTGCAGGTGGAAGAGCGCTGCTGCGACAGGGCTCATGACGACCTCGTCGAGCTTGGTCGGGTCGGCCGCGCGGCCCTTGATGATCTTGACGCGATCGATGTCGGAGTCGAACAAGCCGTCGGTGCTCGCCATGAGCTGGACCCTGGTCAGCAGAACCGTGCCAAGACCACCTTCGGGGGTGATGGTCGCGGCGGTCAGCCCGACCGAACTCTCGACCTTCCGCACATGTGGCAGCCTGGTGATCTGCGCCAGAAAGGCGCTCGCGTCGGCGTCAGATAGGTTCGTCGAGGGCTGCACAAGCAGACCCGACGGGTTCGTGCTCCGCAGGAACCTCGGATACGACGACTCCGTACGCCGCGCCGCAAGCAGTGCCGTGAGCGCAGTACCACCCAGCAAACCGACGAGCAACGCGATCGTCAGGTAACCCGCCCACCGCGCGCCGAACGTCGTACGGAACCGATATCGGGCGACCCGGAGCATCAGCATATGAGTCTGACGCGCTCGGACCTGGCGGCCAACCCAGTTAGCCGGTGACAAGAGCGGGTGCTAGCACCCTGACACGCCGCATGCCCCCTCTTCACGCCAAGGAGCAGCGTTTCCCCCCGCTCGTCAACACCTAAACCACAACCGGGCGGTCGGTCGCAGGCATCTCGAATAGCGGGACCCGGCGTAATCAGAAGACACGACCCACAACGTGCGCCAACGACCGAACTACCCGCATCTTGTCGCGACATGGCTGTCGTTCGAAGGCTGCCAAGGACTCGAACCCGAACACGCGCTCGATTCGCTTGGCGGCCACGCTATCCCTCTTTCCCGACGCGACCTCTCGAAAGCGCGTCCCCGTTGTTCCGGTTACGGGCAGTCAACGATCGCACGCACGGCTGCCGATTCGAAGGCCGCGAGGAGTGCGGAATGGCTGTCAACGACGTGTCGTTCCAGCAGCCCTAGCTTGCAGGCGAACCTCGTAAGGGTGTGCCCAGGGGCAGGCCACGAGCAACGGTGAAGGCCTCTCTCATCGTCAGGTCACGTGAGGCGCCACGTCCTCGGCCTCGTTTCGCAGGGCTCGTGAAACCCGGCACCGGATGCCCTTCGGTTCGGGAAAGGCCGGCGGCCCAGGCCAGCGTGTCTGTCTCCGACGACCAGCTGCCGCCACTTGACAATGGTATTACAACTTGTGATACTCGTCGACATGACGAGGGCGATCTCGGTCCGGCTCGACGACGACGCGGAGCGCGCTCTCCGGGCGCTCGAGGCATCGGGCATGAGTCGATCAGAGGCGATCCGTTCTTCGCTGCTCGCCTCGGCGCGACGACTCCGCCAGAGCGAAGTACTCGCCGCCGAGGCCGCGGCGCTCGAAGCCGACGACCAGGACCGCGAGGAGATGCTCGCGGTCGCGACGCTGATGGAGTCGCTCCGTGCAACGAGGTGACGTCCACCGCTTCCGACTGCCCAACGGCGGCGGTCACGAGCAGCACGGCGAGCGATACGGAGTGATCGTGCAAGCCGACGAGCTGCTCCCGCGATCGGTCGTGATCGTCGCGCCCACGTCGCGGAGCGCTCGGCCAGCAACGTTCCGACCCGAGATCGAGGTCGCCGGCAAGACCACGCGCGTGCTCGTCGAGCAGCTCGGCGCGGTCGACGTGCAACGACTCGGCAGGCGCGTGGGCCGCCTCGCGACACCCGAGATCTGGGGCGTCGACGAAGCGCTCACCACCGTCCTCGGCCTCTCGTAACGCGAACGACAGACGGCGCGCGATCCGACCTTCCACCGCGCGTCCGCGGCAGCGGTGCAGCGCGAGTGTCGCGCACGATCGGCCGCGCCGTGCACCCAGGTATTGACGGTCCCATCGGGTTCAAGAAACCGCGCCCGCGGCGCCGATACCTCGAGGTGAGGGGCGAGTAGGGCGCCTCTTCGGGCGAGTCTCGCCTGCGCTCCGACTGATCGAGGAGCAAGACTGCCGTGAGCGGCCGCTGGGTTCGCATGTCCGCGTTGCCGCGACCACCCGCTCCGCCGAAGAACGGCCTCCGAGTTGTCGCGCTGCTCGCCTGCATCGCGAGCGTCATGGCCGCCTGCACGCTGACCCCGCCGCCGGCCACCACCGCACCGACCGGCACGACCGCGGCGCCGAGCACGACGACCGCGCCGCCCACCACGACGACTGCGTCCGCACCGGCGCCGTCCGCATCGCCCGCTTCGATGCTCTACGACGCGAACACGACGGGGAACTGGGAGATCTACCGCCGCTTCTCGGCGTCGAGCGCCGTGACGCAGTTGACCAGCGACCGGCGTTACGACTCCTGGTGGGTGAAGGCGTCACCGGACCGGACGCGGATCCTCTTCTACAGAACGCCCGCCGGCGTGCACGACACCGACTACACGAAGACCAGCCTCTGGATGGCCAACATCGACGGGAGCGGGCTGCACCAGGTGATCGCGACCGGGCAGTACGGCTGGACCATGCAGGGGCATGCCGAGTGGTCACCCGACGGGACCCAGCTCGTCATGTTCGCCGTACCCATGGGCGTCACCGTGACCGACGCCAACGGAGCGTCCCCGCGCCACGTCGCGTACGGCGCCGATCCGTCCTGGAGCCCGGACGGCCGCCGGATCGTCTACATCGATTGTTTGGATCCGGCCGCGATCGGCTGCACGCAGGACCAGGTTCGCGTACACATCGTCAACGCCGACGGCACCAACCCGCACACCGTCGTGGCCACCCCGCCGTCGCCTGCCGACCCGACGATGTCTCCCGACGGCACCAAGATCGCCTGGGAGTCCCTCGGTACCGGCGGGCTCGTCGTCGATCTCTGGGTCGCGAACGCCGACGGCACCAACCCGCACGTCCTCTTCCACGACGGCAACATCAACACCGTCCCGGTCTGGTCGTCGAACCAGGAGATCCTCTTCACCAAGGACCAGCGCATCCAGCTCGGTTACGGCCTCTGGTCGATCCGGGCCGACGGCACCGGCCTCACCCGCATCTTCGGCGGCGAGCTCTACAACTTCGCGGAGCTGGCGTTCCCGCTGCCCTGACGGCTACCGGTTCTGCAGCCACATCACGCCGCCGACGACCACGAGCATCACAACGACCGCGGCCATGATGAGGACCGACGTCGACCACCATTGCAGCGACGTGAGCGCGCGCCGCATCTCGACCGACAGGCGCTCGGCACGGATGTGCTCATCGCGCACGGCCTGAAGCGTCTCCTCGATCGTCGTCTGCAGGCGGTCGAGGTCGCGTGCCGTGACCGCACTGAGAGCCGCGGCTTCCTGCGCACGGTGCTCGGTCCCGGCGACGGCGTGCTCGAGCTCGGCGATCCGCTCGTTGGCCGAGGCGAGCTCCCGGACCAGCCGCTCGAGCTCCGCCGCGACGATCGACTCCGGGGCCTGTCCGGGTGGGTCGAAACGCTCCGGCGGGGTGAGATCCACGAACCCACCGGCCGCGGGCCGGCGCTCGGGCTCGGCGGGCTCTCGCGGCGCGTCACGCACCGGATGCGCGCGGAAATACCCCGAGTCGGGACGCGAGTCCCCCTGCATGCCATCCCCCAAGCAGACACGCCGTGCCGAACAGGGTACGCGGCGCGCGTGGCCACGGTGGGAATCGTGGTTGACCCGCACATCCCGCCTGGAGTTCACTCCCGTCGAACGCGACCGTCGCGACCGCGAGCGAGGGAGTCATGACCGAGGAAGTCGAGCAGTTCCGCGTCCACGTGGACGGCGCCGTCCTCGACGACTTGCGCGAGCGCCTGGCCCGGACGCGGTTCCCCGACGAGATCGAGGACACCGGCTGGGAGTACGGGATGCCCGTCGGGTTTCTGCGCGAGCTGGTCGACTATTGGCGCGACGGGTACGACTGGCGGGCACACGAGTCCCGAATCAACGAGCTCGAGCACTTCCGCACCAGCATCGACGCCCAGTCGATCCACTTCGTCCACGCGCGTTCGCGGCATCCGGACGCGATGCCGCTGCTGTTGATCCACGGATGGCCGGGCTCCATCGTGGAGTTCCTCGACGTCATCCCGATGCTGACCGAACCCGAGGCCCACGGCGGGGCCGGCACCGACGCCTTCCACGTGGTCGCACCGTCGCTGCCCGGCTACGGCTTCTCGGAACCGCCCCGCGAGCGCGGCTGGGACACCCGACGTATCGCGGCCGCGTTCGTGGAGCTGATGCACCGCTTGGGCTACGCACGCTACGGCGCGCAGGGTGGTGACTGGGGAGCGCAGGTGGCGACGAGGATCGGTGCGCTGGACCCGCAGCACTGCGTCGCGATCCACCTCAACATGCCACTGGGCACCCGGCCCGAAGAGCCGGTTCCCCTGACCGACGACGACAAGGCGGGTCTCGCTGCCCTCGCGCGGTTCCAGCGTGAGGAGTCCGGCTACGCGATCGAACAAAGCACGAAGCCCCAGACCCTGGGTGCTGCGCTCGAAGACTCTCCGGCCGGTCTCCTCGCCTGGATCGTGGAGAAGTTCCGAACGTGGAGCGACTGCGAGGGGGACCCGGAGAACGCCTACTCGCGCGACCAGTTGCTCACCAATGTGATGGTGTACTGGGTCACCGGGACGATCACGTCGTCGATGCGCCTCTACCGGGAGGCGCGGATCAGCAAGGACGAGCCCGAATACGTCGCCGTCCCCACCGGCGTGGCGCGCTACCCCGAAGAGGTGCTGCGCTATCCGCGCCCCTGGGTCGAGCGGCAGTACAACGTGACGCACTGGGCCGTCATGCCGCGCGGCGGCCACTTCGCGGCCATGGAGCAGCCGGCGCTCTTCGCCGAGGACCTCCGGGCCTTCTTCCGGACGGTCCGCTGAGGCGAGACGACCGGCCCGGGCGCGCTCGAGTCACGTTCTTGCCGTCCGTTCCTAATTGGTGCCATAGTGGGTGACGCCAATATGAGGGGCGGCGCCGCACGCGCCCGGGGACGCGAAAGGAACTGGTGATCACCCGGTGAAAGCCGCGCCGTTCGAGTACCACGCGCCCGACACGACCGGCGACGCCGTGCGCCTCCTCGCCGAGCTCGGCGACGACGCCAAGGTCTTGGCGGGCGGGCAGAGCCTGGTGCCGATGCTGGCGCTGCGTCTCGCCCTCTTCGGGCACCTCGTCGACGTCGGGCGCATCGCCGAGCTTCGGGGCATCGAGCGGCACGACGCCGAGCTCCGGATCGGTGCCGGGACGACCCAGGCGGCCGTCGAGGCGAACGCCGAGGTGACGGCGGCCGTGCCATTGCTCGCCCGGGCCACGCCGTTCATCGGCCACTTCCAGATCCGCAACCGCGGCACCCTCGGTGGGTCGATCGCCCACGCCGACCCGGCGGCCGAGTACCCGTCGGTCGCGCTGACGCTCGACGCGACCATGGACGTCGCGTCGCCGCGTGGTGCCCGTATCATCCCGGCGCGGGACTTCTTCGACGGCCTGTGGAGCACCGCCATGGAACCCGACGAGCTCCTGGTGGGCGTGCGCTTCCCGATCTGGACCGGCCGGAGCGGCTTCGCGGTGGAGGAGTTCGCCCGGCGGCACGGAGACTTCGCGATCGCGGGCGCGACGGTCGGAGTCGGGCTCGACGAGGACGACCGCATCGGGCGCTGCGCCATCGGTCTGATCGGCCTGGGGTCCACCCCCGAGCGGGCCGGGCGTGCCGAGGCCGAGCTCACGGGCCGGCCGATCGCCGACGTCGATCCGACCGAGATTGGGCACCTGGCGACGGCCGGACTCGAGTCGGTACCGAGCGACGTGCACGGATCCGCGGCGTACCGCAAGCGAGTGGGCGCCGCCATGGTGGCGCGGGCCTGGACCGCGGCCGCCGAGGAGGCTCGCAGTGAGTGACGCCCCCGGAACCAATGCCGTGACGGTGCGGATGACGGTCAACGGCCAGGCCCGGTCCGCGACCGTCGAACCACGGCTGACCCTCGCCGACTTCCTCCGTGAAGCGTGTCATCTCACGGGCACGCACCTCGGCTGCGAGCACGGCGTCTGCGGCGCGTGCACCGTGCTGGTCGACGGGGCCGCGGTGCGCTCGTGCCTGATGTTCGCGGTGCAGGCCGACGGGGCCGAGGTCACGACCATCGAGGGCCTGGCGTCGCCGGGCGGCGAGCTCTCCGCCGTCCAAGCTGCGTTCCGGGACTGCCACGGGCTTCAGTGCGGGTTCTGCACGCCGGGGTTCGTCGTGTCGGCCGCCGCGTTCCTCCGCGACCATCCGGACCCGACCGATCCGGAGATCCGCGAGGCAATGTCCGGGGTCCTCTGCCGTTGCACCGGGTACCAGGGGATCCTCGCCGCGGTGCGCCGCGCCGCAGGCACCGGGGAGCGGTCGTGACCGGGTCGACCACCGCCGGTGCGGCCCGCCACGTCGGTGCGCGCGTCCACCGCGTGGAGGACGCCCGCCTGCTCACCGGCGGGGGCACCTACGTCGACGACATCGCCCTCCCCGGGATGCTGCACGCCTGTTTCGTGCGCAGCCCGTTCCCCAGGGCCGCGATCCGCGGCATCGACACCACGGCGGCGCGAGCGCTGCCGGGCGTGCGCTTCGTCTTCACCGCGCCGGACCTGAACCCGTTCATGAGGGAGCAGTGGCACACGTCCATCGGCCCGCAGAGCCCCGAGACGCCCCGGCCTCCGCTCGCCGAGGACGAAGTCCGCTTCGTCGGCGACCCGGTCGCGCTCGTGGTGGCCGAGAGCCGGCACGTCGCCGAGGACGCGGCCGAGCTCGTCGACGTCGACTACGACCCGTTGCCCGCCGTCGTCGACTACACCGAGGCCGAGCACACGGCGGCACTCGTACACGAGAGCCACGGCTCCAACATCATCGCCGAGCTCAACGGCCTGCCGCGCTCGGCCCTCGAGGACGCGTTCGCGTCGGGCGCCCACGTGGTGGAAGAGACGATCCACCAGCAGGCCTGCACGCCGTCGCCGATGGAAGGGCGCGGCCTGATCGTCGACCATGCGCACCCGACCGGCGAGCTCGTCATCTATTCGGCAACGCAGGCGCCGCACGAGGTGCGCCTCTTCTGCTCCCGTCTGCTCGGGATGCCCGAGCACCGCATCCGTGTCGTCGCGCGTGACACCGGCGGCGGGTTCGGGCAGAAGATCCTCGTACAGCGCGAGGAGATGTGCCTGATGCTCGTGGCGCCGAAGGTGCCCGCGCCGGTGAAGTGGGTGGAGGACCGCCGCGAGAACCTGCTGGCCGCCGGACAGTCCCGCCACGAGCACGCCGCGGTGGAGATGGCGTTCGACGGGGACGGGTCGATCCTGGCCGCGCACATCGACTTCGTGGCCGACTGCGGCGCGTACCCGTCGCCCTGGCCGATGATGACCTCGGCCGCGGTCGGTGTCCTGTTCCCCGGCCCGTACCGGATCCCCCGCGCCGGCTTCGCGTCGAAGAGCATCTACACGAACACCGTCGGACGGGCCGCGTACCGCGGCCCCTGGCAGTTCGAGTCGCTCGCGCGCGAGGTGATGCTCGACATCTCGGCCCGCCGGATCGGAATGGATCCCGTCGAGCTGCGCCGCCGCAACCTGCTGAGCCGCGACGACCTCCCGTACACGAACCCCAACGGCATGACGTACGACAGCATCTCGCCGCTCGAGACCTTCGAGCAGGCACTCGCGATGCTCGGCTACGCCGCGTTCCGGGAGGAACAGGCGCAGGCGCGACGGGCCGGGCGCTACCTCGGCGTGGGCGTGTCCA
Source organism: Acidimicrobiia bacterium (assembly GCA_046331155.1). GTDB lineage: Bacteria > Actinomycetota > Acidimicrobiia > IMCC26256 > CAWATG01 > JAXLRK01. Next base: position 529,324 of record JAXLRK010000001.1, on the reverse strand, counting down.
ACTACGTCGAGCCGTCGACGCCCGGGTACGGCAGTTACGCGACCGAAGGCACGACGATCCGCATCGAGCCGTCGGGCCGCGTCAACGTGTACATCGCCGGCGGCTCGACCGGGAACAGCATCGAGACGACCGTCGTCCAGCTCGCGGCCGACGCGCTCGGCGTGAGGATCGAGGACGTCAACACGATCCAGGGCGACACCGCGGTCACGGGGTTCGGCGCCGGCGCCGCCGGCAGCCGGAGCGGATCGATGACCGCGGGAGCGGTGCGGCAGACCGCGGCCATCCTGCGCGACCGGATCGTCGCCATCGCGGCGCACAAGTTCGAAGCCGCCCCCGACGACATCGAGCTGGTCGACAGCTACGCGACCGTTCGGGGCTCACCGGCGATCGGGATCGCGTTGGCGGAGATCGCCGCCCTCGCCTACTTCAATCCCGCCTCCCTCCCGCCGGGCGTCCCCGCCGGGCTCGAGGCGACGTCGCGCTACACCGCGAGCTCGCCCTCGATCTGGGTGAACGCCACGCACGTGTGCACCTGCGAAGTCGACGTGACCACCGGCCGGGTCCAACTCCTGCGCTACATCGTGAGCGAGGACTGCGGCCCGATGATCAATCCGGCGGTGGTCGAGGGACAGATCGCGGGTGGCGTCGTGCAGGGCATCGGCGGTGCGCTCCTCGAACATCTTGCATACGACGAGGACGGCAACCCGGTGGCAACGACGTTCATGGACTATCTGCTGCCCACCGCCGCCGACGTGCCCACGATCGAGTACGGGCACATCGAGACGCCGAGCCCAGGACCGGGCGGCTTCAAGGGCGTGGGCGAAGGCGGCGCCATCGGAGCACCGCCGGCCGTCGTCAACGCGGTCGCCGACGCGCTCTCGCCGTTCGGCGTGACCGTCACCCGCCTACCGCTCAGCCCGCACAGCATCGTTTCACTCCTCGACCAGAAGAGGTGACCGTGACCACGAAGACCGACGTCTACTACGACCCCTACGACGTGGGGATCATCGCCGACCCGTATCCGGTGTACCGCCGGCTGCGCGAGGAGGCGCCCCTCTACTACAACGAGCCGCACGACTTCTATGCCGTGAGCCGGCACGCCGACGTCGAGCAGGGCCTCCTCGACCACGCGACGTACAGCTCGGCGCGCGGCGGCATCCTCGAGCTCATCAAAGCGGACATGGAGATGCCACCCGGCGTCTTCATCTTCGAGGATCCACCCGTGCACGACATGTACCGGGGCCTCCTCTCCCGGGTGTTCACGCCGAAGAAGGTGGCCGCGCTCGAGCCGAAGGTCCGTGAGTTCTGCGCGAGGTCCCTCGACCCGCTCGTCGGCGCGGGCGGCTTCGACTTCATCGCCGACATCGGCGCCCAGATGCCCATGCGCGTCATCGGCATGCTCCTCGGCATCCCGGAACAGGACCAGGAAGCCGTACGCGAATACGCCGACAAGACCTTGCGCACCGAGGCCGGCGAACCCATGAGCTACTCGGAGGACCACTTCCTGACCGGGGAGATGTTCGCCCACTACATCGACTGGAGGGCCGAGCATCCGTCCGACGACCTGATGACGATGCTGATGAACGCCGAGTTCGAGGACGTGACGACGGGGAAGCAACGCAAGCTCACGCGTGAGGAGACGCTCACCTTGGTGAACGTGGTCGCCGGCGCCGGCAACGAGACCACGACGCGCCTCATCGGCTGGAGTGGCAAGACCCTCGGCGACCACCCGGACCAGCGGCGCGAGATCGCGCAGGACCTGTCGCTGGTCCCCAATGCCATCGAGGAGATCCTCCGGTACGAGCCGCCGGGGCCGCACATCGGCCGGTACGTGACGCGCGACGTGGAGCTCTACGGCGAGAAGGTTCCCGCCGGCAGCGCCATGATGTTCCTCGTGGCGTCCGCCAACCGCGACGACCGGCGCTACCCCGACGGCGATCGATTCGACATCCACCGCAACATGGGCCAGCACCTGTCGTTCGGCTATGGGATCCACTTCTGCATCGGCGCCGCGCTCGCCCGCCTCGAGGGTCGCGTCGCGTTGGAGGAGATCCTCAAACGCTTCCCCGACTGGGAAGTCGACGTGGACAACTCGAGGCTGTCTCCCACCTCCACCGTGCGCGGCTGGGAGACGCTGCCCGTGTCCACGCCGTGAGCCCGAGCCACCGATGGCCGAGGGGCTGAGCGAACCCACCCGAGAACGCCGCCGGTACGACAGCCCGCTGCGCCGCCAGCGCGCGGCCACGACGAAGGAACGTATCGTCGCGGCCGGCGCGGAGCTCCTGCACGCGTCCCCGGTCTGGAACTGGCGAGCCCTGACCGTCCCGCGCGTCGCCGAGCGCGCGGGGGTGAACGAGCGGACCGTCTACCGCCACTTCGCCAACGAGCGGGCGCTCCGGGAGGCGGTGCTGGCCCGGCTCGAGGCGGAGGCCGGCGTCGACCTCGACGGCCTCGGTCTGGAGAACCTCCGTGAGCTGACCGCTCGACTCCTGGCGTTCGTGTCGTCGTTCCCGCTCGACCCTCGCACCCCACGTGACCCGATCCTCCTGGCGGCGCACGGCCGCCAGCGCGACGCGCTCCGGCGCGCGGTCGCCGCGAACGCGCGGGGCTGGCCCGACGCCGACCGTGCCCTCGCCGCGGCCATGTTGGACGTGCTCTGGAGCGTGGGCGCCTACGAACGACTCGTGGCCGACTGGGATCTCGACCCCGCCGACGCGATCAGGGGCGTCACCTGGGTGATGGGGCTCGTCGAGGACGCGATCCGCGAGGACCGCCGCCCGGACTCGCCGGCGGGGCGAACCCCCGGCCGTCGGGGGGCCGCACACCGCGCTCGGCGCGTTGCCAGGACCGATACACCCTGATAACGTCGTTCTCCATTCGTGAGTGCTCGACTTCCGCGAGTCTGAAGGGCACCGGATGACCAGCGAAACCCGTCACACGTCCGACCTCGTCGAGCTCCACGCGCTGTGTGCCCGGTACATGTCCTACACCAGCCGGTTCGTCCAGGACATGTGGCTCGACGTGTTCACACCCGACGGCGAGTACAACGCCTTCGGCACGCCCTACGCGCTCGACCGCTTCCCGGAGCTGCTTGCGGCGGCGCCACGGGGCCAGTTCATCGGCAACATGCCCGTGGTAGAGATCGACGGCGACCGCGCCACCGGCGTGCAGCACTTCGTGTTCATCGACCAGGAGACGCACGCCATGCGCCTGGGCTGGTACCGCGACGAGTACGCGCGCACGGCCGACGGTTGGCGAATCCGGCGGCGCGCGACCACGTTCATGCGCAAGCACGGTGGTTTCGACTCCGGGCGGCAGCACGATCCGCTCGCCGAGGACGATTGAAGGAAGGGCCATGACCGGGTTGCCGAAGATCATCAGCGTCGACGATCACATCGTCGAACCGGCTCACCTGTGGCAGGATCGGCTCCCCGCCCGTTTGCGTGAACGCGGGCCGCGCGTCGAACGTGCCCGGTGGGGCGACATGTCGCTCGGTCACGGCGCCTCTTACAACCAGGAGATGACCGAGGACGGTCAGTGGGGCGACTACTGGCTCTACGAGGACAGGCTGATCTACGTGCACAAGCGGCACGTCGCCATCCCCCTCGACGCGACTCCGGACGGCGACGTGCTCAAGTTCGATCGCACCAAGATGAACATCGGCGCGATCACCTACGACGAGATGCGGCCCGGGTGCTACGACCCGAAGGCGCGGGTCGACGACCTCGCCCTCGCCGGCATAGACGGTTCCATCGCCTTCCCGACCTTCCCGCGCTTCTGCGGCCAGACCTTCATGGAAGGCAACGATCTCGAGCTGGGTCTGGAGTGCGTACGCGCCTACAACGACTACATGATCGAGGAATGGTGCGAGGGATCCGATGGTCACCTGATCCCCCTCTGCCTGATCCCCATGTGGGACGTCGAGCTCGCCGTCGCCGAGCTGCGTCGCAACGCGGCCCGGGGCGCGCGCGCCGTGTGTTTCAGCGAGATCCCGACCCATCTCGGTCTCCCCAGCATCCACACCGGCTATTGGGATCCGCTGTTCGCGGTGTCCGAGGAGACGCGCACGGCGCTCTGCATGCACATCGGGTCCTCGTCCAAGATGCCCGCGGCGTCACCGGACGCGCCGCCGTCGACCGCGATCATGCTCTCGTTCAACAACTCGATGGCATCCCTCGCCGACTTCCTCTTCTCGGGCGTGCTGGTCCGCTTCCCCGAGTTGAAGCTCGCGTATTCCGAAGGCCAGATCGGCTGGATCCCCTACGCCCTCGAGCGGGCGGACAACACGTGGCAGTACCACTCGAACTGGACGCTGGCCAAGGAGACGATCCCCGAGCCGCCGTCCACGTACTACCGGGGACGGGTATTCGGGTGCTTCACCAACGATGTCCACGGGATGGAATCCATCGCGGAGGTCGGCGAGGACAACATCTGCTTCGAGACCGACTACCCGCACACCGACATGACGTGGCCGTTCGTCCAGGAGGAGCTCGAGCGAATGACCGCGCGGCTGACGGACGAACAGCGCTACAAGGTCTGCCGCGGCAACGCCATCCGGATGCTCGATCTCGATCGCGTCTGAGCGCCGCGAGGCGCGGCCGGCGGTCGTGCCTCAGTCGCCCTTGCGCTGCTGCTGCATCGCGTCGACCGCGGCCCAGTGCGCGTCCGCCGTCCAGAGCCGGGCGAAGGCCTCGGTTGCCGCGGGCGCGAGCTGTGGGTGGCGCGCGGGGACGGCCGCGTCGATCACGGACTTCACGGCGCGCGTCGTACCGGGTGCGAGCGCGGCCAGGCGGCGCGCCAGGGCCTGCCATTCGTCGTCGAAGGCCGCGCGTGGGACCACCAGGTCGACGAGCCCGAGGCGTTGCGCGGTGACGGCGTCGTAGACCTCGCCGGTGGCGATCGCCAACAGCGACCGGCCGCGGCCCACCGTCTGCGCCAGGCGCTCCGCTCCACCCCACGCGGGCATGATGCCCAAGGTCACCTGGTTGAAGCCGATCTTCACGTCGTCGGCCGCGATGCGGATGTCGGCGGCGATGGCGACCTCGGCCCCCCCACCGAGGGCGTGACCGTTCAACGCGGCGACGACCGGGACGGGGAACGCGGCAACCCGGTCCAGCATCCGCCGGGCGCGACTCGCCATTCGTACGGCGTCCTCGTGGGTACGGATCGCGCCGAGCTCCTTGAGGTCGCCGCCGGACACGAAGGCCCGGTCGCCGCCGCCTCGCAGCACGAGAACGGCGGCGTCCGAGGCCTCGACGTGGTCGAGAGCGGCATTCAGCTCGTCGATCGTCGCGGAACCGATGGCGTTGCGGACGTCGGGCCGGTCGATGGTCACCACCGCGACCCCGGCGTCGACGTCGACGCGGACTCCCCCGCTCATGTTCGCCGCTCCTGGCGCCTGCGGCGCCGGGCCGCTGGGCCACGCTCTCTACTCGGCGGGATACCCGCCTCGTCACGCTCGCTCCTGCGCCGGCCGTCGGGTTCGGTCATGGTCGATCTCCTCGTCCGGCTCCTGCCGGGCTCCCGGTCGCGCGCGGGCGTCGTCGACGACGCGTCGCGAGAATATCGCTCTCCCGGTTCGGTGTCCTGATGAGCACTTTCCCGCATAGCCTGTTTCCGTTACGCTCGACCCATGGAGGGCCCAGTCCAGAACGAGCCAGTCCAGAACGAGCCAGTCCACAGCGAGGCCGGCATCCCGCTGGCCGCCGGCTACGGCCCGGCGGACCTCCCGTCGCCCGAGTCGATCCCCGCCCCGGGCGTGTTCCCGTTCACGCGCGGCAACTTCCCCGACGGCTACCGCGGTCGCCTGTGGACGATCCGCCAGTACTCGGGCTTCGGCACCGCCGAGGAGTCCAACGCGCGCTACCGCTACCTCCTCGAACAGGGCGGTACCGGCCTGTCGGTCGCGCTCGACCTGCCGACCCAGTGCGGGTACGACTCCGATCATCCCGACGTGGAGGAGGAGGTCGGGCGGGTCGGCGTTGCGCTCGACACGCTCGCCGACGCCGAGATCCTCTTCGACGGGATCCCGCTCGACGCCATCAGCACGAGCTTCACGATCAACGGGACCGCGGCCATCCTGCTCGCCTTCTACGTCGCCGTCGGCGAGAAGCAGGGAGTCGACCGGGCCAAGCTGCGCGGCACGATCCAGAACGACATCCTCAAGGAGTACGTCAGCCGCGGGACCTGGATCTGGCCGCCGCGCCCCTCCCTCCGGCTCATCGCCGACACGATCGAGTTCTGCGCGGCCGAGGTCCCCCGGTTCAACGCGATCTCCGTCGCCGGTGCGCACTTCCGCGACGCGGGCGCGAACGCCGCGCAGGAGATGGCCTTCACCCTGATGGACGGCGTCACGTACTGCGACGAGGTGATCTCCCGGGGCCGGATGACGATCGACGAGTTCGCCCCGCAGGTCTCGTTCTTCTTCTACACCCACGGCGACTTCTTCGAGGAGATCGCGAAGTACCGCGCCGGGCGGCGGCGCTGGGCGCACATCGTGCGCGAGCGATACGGCGCCGGCGACGACCGCTCGTGCATGTTCCGGGTCGGCTGCGTGGCCGGTGGCGCGTCCCTGTACGCACCCCAGGCCCACAACAACATCGTCCGGGTGGCGTACGAGGCGCTCGCCTCCGTGCTCGGCGGGGTGCAGTCGATGTTCACCGCGGCCTGGGACGAGCCGTTCGCGCTCCCCACCGAGGATTCCGCCACCCTCGCGCTCCGGACGCAGCAGATCCTGGCCTACGAGACCGGCGTCGCGCGTGTCGCCGACCCGCTCGGCGGTTCCTATTTCGTCGAGGCGCTGACCGACGAGATGGAGGCACGCGTCGTCGAGATCATGGAAGACCTCGAACGCCGCGGCGGGATGGTGCAGGCCGTCGAGGAGGGCTACCTCCAGCAGCTCATCTCCGAGGAAGCGTTCCGCGTCCAGCAAGAGGTCGCATCCGGCGAGCGTCCCGTCGTCGGCGTCAACACCTTCCGGACCGACGAGGAACCACCGGAGATCGAGGGCTACGAGCTCGACGAAACCGGCCGGGCCCGGCAACTCGAACGCCTCGCACAGGTGAAGCGATCGCGCTCTGCCGCCGAGGTGCGGGAATCCCTCGTCGCGCTGTCGGTCGCGGCCGCCCGGGACGACGTCAACCTCATGCCCCTGCTCGTCGACTGCGCGAAGGCGTACTGCACGGTCGGCGAGATGGTCGGCGTCCTGAAGGAGCAGTGGGGCGAGTTCCGGCAACCGGCGGTCTTCTGATGCCGGTACGGGTCCTCGTCGGCAAGCCCGGGCTCGACGGTCACGATCGCGGCGCCAAGCTCGTTGCACGCGCGTTGCGCGACGCCGGGTTCGAGGTCGTCTACCTCGGCATCCGGCAGCGGCCCGAGACGATCGCGGCCGCGGCCGTGCAGGAGGACGTGCGGATCGTGGGGCTGAGCATCCTCAGCGGCGCGCACGTCGCGCTGACCCGCAAGACGGCGGAGGCACTCCGGGCGGCGGGCGCCGAGGACGTCATCCTCGTCGTGGGCGGCACGATCCCCCAGCGCGACGTCGCGCGCCTCCATGCGGCCGGCGCGGCCGCGGTGTACCCGACCGGCACCCCGCTCGAGGTGCTCGTCGAGGACCTGCGGGCCCGGTCCTAGGTCACCCCGTCGTCGTCGACCCCGTCGCGGCGGCGGGCTTGGCGAGGGCCGTGATGTCGACGGGCTTGCCCGCGAAGCTCACGTTGGCCGGCGTCTGCCACTCGTCGGGCTTCTTGCCGTTGAAGCACAGCCACGGCTTGGAGCCACCGCCGTTGTAGATGCCGACGAACTTGCCGTTGTGGATCTTCACGAAGTTGTAGCACTCGAACGGAGACCGGTTCGCGACGCTCTCGCTCGGGTCGTTGTGCTGGTACGTCCAGTCGATGGGAGCGTTGAGACCGCCGTTCGTGTAGTACGTCTGCTTGTTCCAGGTCTTCACGAGGTTCGCCCACGTGAAGTTGGGGCCGGTCGCCTTGAGCGCGTCGACCATCTGGCGGGCCGCCATCCAACCCTGGAGGGTCATCTCCGTGACCTTCATGTTGTGCTTCTTCGCGTACGCGAGGTATTCCTTCAGCGCGGGCGGCGCGGGCTTCTGCTCGGCGGCCAGGATGGCGACCAGCACGATCCCGCCTTCGAGGACGGCAGCGTTCTTGCGGACGAAGTCCGCGTCGTAGAGGTTGGGGTGGAAGAACGTGACCTTGTCGAGGATCCCCTGGTTCTGCATCTCCTTCGCGACGGCGTAGTCACCGTTGCCGTCCATGCTGGTCATGAGGAAGTCGACGCCCTTGTCCTTCATCTGCGCGACCTGGGCCGAGAAGTCGAGCTGGCCGAACGCGAGTGAGGTGTCCGTGTAGACGACGTCCGCGCCGATCTGCTTGCTGAACTTCTTGACCGTGGCGGCGCCCGTCGTCGCGGAGTCGGCGGACTGCGGGACGCTGTAGGCGAGGAACGCGACCTTGTGCCGGTGGTTCTGCTTCACGATCCACGGCAGCGACCGGCCCAGCGAGCTACACGTCTTGCCGAAGCAGATGGGCGCGTGGTTCGGGAAGAAGTTCTTCGGCCCGGCCCACTCGGCGTTGATGTTCCAGCCGAACGTGGGAATGCCCGCCGCCGCGAGCTTCTTGGCGCCGCTGAAGAGCTCGGCCGCTTCGAACACGGCGTAGACGTCGTCCTGCGACAGCATGGCCTCGGTCTGGGTCAGGTTGTTCGCGGTCTGGTCGTCACGCTGGCTCGTGAGCTTCAGCTTGCGCCCCCACACACCGCCCTTCGAGTTGACGACGTTGAAGTACGCCTTGATCCCTTCGTCGAGGAGGCCGTTCAGGCCGCCGATCGGGTTCGTCTTCGACGTGATCGAGCCGACGTGGATCTCGGTCGCGGTCACACCGGGCGCGTCGACCGTCACCTTCTTGACCTTGGTGCCAGCGCCCGTTGTCGTGGTCCCCGCGGCTGCGTCCTTCGACGGCGAGCCCGAGGCGGCGGCAGTGCTGCCCGCGGCCGCGACGACGGCGACCACGAGAACCGAGCACAGGGTTACGGCGCGCCGGGCCCGCTGCCCCGTGCGAGCGAGCGGCGAGCTCATCGCACCTCCAAGAGGGATTGGCAAGAGGAATTGCCCTTAGATTCGGGGCTTTGGGGAGAACTCTACAGGGACGTACTCGGGATCGTCAGGCGCCCTCATGCTGAAGCGCCACTTGCAGCACACGTCACCCGGGTCCCTGCGGGGAGGGATGGCGAGGATGTCGACCTTCATGTTGGGGTTGTAGAACTTCGTCGTCACGATCATCGACTTCGGGCACGTCGAGTGGCAGTTCTTCTCGAGGATGTCCGGCCGGCCCATCGCCTCCCACTGGTCGACGGCGACGCAGCGGTTGAACGTCATGATGCCGACGTCGCGCTCGGGCATCTCGAACGACAGGTCGAACGCCTTGCCGGGCAAGGCCGTCGCGTCGAGCTGGAGGTCCTTCATCCAGTCCGCGACGGTGTTGCCGGTGATGCCGAGGTACTCCTCCTTGAGCTTCTTCGTTCCGGGCAGGACGGTGTCGCCCCACAGCGTGTACTGGATGTCGAACATCACGTCGAGGCCGTAGCGGACCGTGATCTGCGTCGCCCACGCCTCGATGCACTGGAGCAGGTACTCGTGACTCCCGAGGAACCAGGTGACGAGCTGCACCTTGGTGAGCCCGGCCGTGTCGCGGGGCGGCGAGAACAGCCCCGTGTAGACGACCCGGGTACCGGCGCGGTCCGCCTCCGCCACGCGTTGGTTCGGGTCCTCGTAAGCCGTGCCGGCGGGCAGGAACTCGTCTCGCATGCGCTCGAGTTCGGGGACGACCTGGTCGTTCCACGCCGTCCACTCGATCTCGGCCATCGTGTCGGCGCCGTACCGCCTGGCCACTTCCTCGGCCCAACCGTCGACGCAGAGCTGGAGGTAGGCCTCGCTCCAGGGGACGAGCTTCGACGCGAGCGCCCGGCGCGAGAAGTCGGTCAAGCGCAGGTCGGCCCGGTACGGTCCGCTGTAGTCGGCCAGCTCGGCGCCGGAGTCGACGTCGAGCTGTTGGCGAACGTCGAGGTTCGTCTTCGGGTACGTGATCGTGTCGTCGACCTTCGGGAACTTCGGGTAGTCGAGAAGGTCGACGCCGAGCATCGCCACGAAGTCGTCGGCGACGACCCCTTCCTCGAGGTGGGCCCCGGGCTTGCGGACTTCGAAGAACTGGTCCGGCGGTGCATCGATGGTCGGCTCGGGCACGGCGGTCCTCCTCGGTCGTCCCGGTGACCGCATGAGGGTAGCCGATCGGCTAGTCGGGCGCCCGGCGCCGCGCGGTCACCCACCACCGGCGGGGTACCGTCCGGTCGTGCGCTCGCCCGGACCCGTCGCCATCGAACCCTCGGGGTCCCCGCGGCGCAGCGCGGCGCAGCGACGCGTCGTGAGCGCCGCCGTGGACCTGTTCGCCGAGCACGGCGTCGGCGGCACGTCGTTGCAGATGATCGCCGACGCGCTCGGGGTCACGAAGGCCGCCGTCTACCACCAGTTCCGGACCAAGGACGAGATCGTGCTCGCCGTGGCCGAGGCCGAGCTGGCGCGGGTCGAGGCCGCCGTCGAGGCCGCCGAGGCCGAACCGGACCCGGCCCGCGCCCGAGAGGTGCTCGTCGCCCGGATCGTCGACCTCGCGGTCGAACGCCGGCGGATGGAGGGCACGCTCCTCGGCGATCCCGTCATCGTGCGGTTCTTCGCGCGCCACGCACCGTTCCGGCAGGTCATGCGTCGTCTCTACCGCCTCCTCGCGGGCGACGACGCGGGGCCCGACGCGCGCGTGTCGGCCGCGATGCTCACCGCGGCGATCGGCGGCGCGGTCATGCACCCGCTCGTCGTCGAACTCGACGACGAGACGCTGCGGTCCCAGCTCCTGCGCCTCGCCCGACGGTTCCTCGACCTCGCCGACTGATTCGGGGGCGGGGACCGGAGCCCCGGTCAGCCGCCGAGGCCGTGGAGGCAGAACTCCCAGGTCTCCTCGGCGGAGACCCAGCGCCGCGGATCCTCCACGAAGCGCTTGTTGGTCCAGCTGTGGATCACCGTCTGCTGGATCAGGGCCGCGGCGTGGTACGTGTCGGCGACGTGCAGCGCTCCCGCGGCCACGGCCGCGTCGAGGAGCTCGACGAGCAGGCCGACGATCGGCCCCAGTGCCGCCCCGACCCGAGCGGGGTCCGCGACCGCGAGCTGCGGCGAGAACTCGGAGATCGGTCGCCGGTTGTGGGTGCTCGGCACCGGCGGAACGTCGGCGGGATCGCACCATTCGTGCAGGCGGATCACGGCGGCGCGCAGGCGGGCGATCGCGTCGGTCTCCGACTCGACGACCGAGCGGATCTCCTGGATCGACTCGAGGACCGTCTCCTCGAGGAGGGCGAACAGGAGCTCGTCCTTGCCGTCGAAGTACTGGTAGAAGCCGCGTAGGGACTGCTTCGACCGGTCGATCACCTCCTGGATCGTGAACTCCGTGGTCCCCTTCTCGTCGATCAGCTCGAACGCGGCGTCGAGGTACCGCTGGACGCGTTGCTCGGCCCGCGACCGGGCGGCGTTCAGGCTGCGCGAGACCGCCCGCTGTCTCCAGACAGGCTCGTTGCCCTCGTCGGGCGTATCCGTGCTCGCCATGTCAGAACCCGATTTCACTCCTGGGAGGCTATCAACGTCACTTCGGGAGAACGCGCTTACCTCACGCTCTCGCCGCGCTCACCCCGGCTGTCGCCCCGCACGCCGGCGAACCTGGCCCCCGGGTCCGATCAGGGGCGTTTGTAGACGACGCCCCCCTTCATGACGAACCGGACGTCCTGGGTCACGGTGATGTCCTCCACCGGGTCGCCGGGCACGGCGATGACGTCGGCCAGCAGCCCGGGGGCGAGCCGGCCCCGGTCGTCGACCCCGATGAGCTCCGCGCTCGACAGCGTGGCTGCCCGCAGCGCCTGCGCCGGCGTCATGCCGCGGTCGACCATCGCCCACAGCTCCTTGGCGTTCTCGCCGTGCGGGATGGCCGGAGCGTCCGTGCCGCACGCGATCTTCACGCCCGCCGCGATCGCCTTGCGCAGCATCGCCCGGGCGCGCGGGAAGACCTCGGCCGCCTTCGCCTGGAGCTCGGGCGCGGCCCTCGACACGTCGAGCCCTTCGGAGAGGTAGCTCGTCGGGACGAGGAACGTGCCGTGGTCGACCATCATCCGGATCGTCTCGTCGCTCGCCAGCGATCCGTGCTCGATGCAGTCCACCCCGGCGCGGATGCACGCCCGGATCCCGGCGTCGCCGTGGGCGTGCGCGGCGACCTTGATCCCGGCACGGTGCGCCTCGTCGACGATCGCGCCGAGCTCTTCGTCCGAGTACTGCTGCGCACCGGCGATCCCACTGTGCGACATGACGCCCCCGGACGCCGAGATCTTGATCACCCGCGCGCCGTACTTGAGCTGGTAGCGGACCGCCTTTCGGACCTCGGGAATCCCGTTCGCGATCCCCTCCTCGACGCTGAGCGGCATGATGTCGGGCCCGAGCCGCTGGAACATCGTCGGGTCGAGGTGCCCGCCGGTCGGTGTGATCGCGTGACCGGCGGGAACGAGGCGCGGGCCCGCGATCCAGCCGTTGTCGATGGCCCGGGAGAGCGCGACGTCGAGCAGGTAGCCGCCGGTCTTGACGAACAGCCCGAGGTTGCGGGCCGTCGTGAACCCCGCGAGCAGCGTGGTGTGGCAGTTCAAGGTCCCGCGCAACGTGCGGAACGCGGGGTCGTCCTGCACGTCGCTACGGGGGTTCCCCCCGGAAGGGCCGCCCAGGAGCATGTTGAGCTCCATGTCCATGAGACCGGGCAGGAGCGTGACGTCGCCGAGGTCGATCTCGGTCGCCGTCGCCGGCAACTCCTCCGGGTTCATCGCGGTGATGCGGTCGCCGTCGACCACGACCAGCGCCGGCGAGCGCACCTGGCCGGCCTCGACGTCCACCCAACGCTCGGCCCGGATGACTTGCGGCGGACTGCTCACGTCACTCCTCCGGGGCGGGTATCGCCGGCGCCGAGCCCGGGTCCAGGTCCGGGTCGAGCTCGAGCCCGAAGCTGTTGAACGCCATGGCGAGACACGTGTACGAGCCGACGACGAACACGAGCTCCACGAGCTGACGGGCGTCGAGCTGACCCGCGAGCCGAGCCCACGTCGTGTCGTCGATGCAGAATCGATCGATCAACTGGTCGGTCGCCGCGAGCAGATCCGATTGGAGCGGCGTCCACGGCTCGGTGTCAGCGACACCGGCGATCGCCTCCACCTCCTGCGCCGTGATCCCGACCTGTCGCGCCATGCGTACGTGCTGCAACCACTCGTAGTCGGACCGTGCCCGCCAGGCGACGCGGAGGATCGCGAGCTCGCGCAGCCGCGCGTCCAGCGCGGGCGTGTTCAGCAACACGTCGTTGTATGCGAGCCACGGACCGGCGAGGCGCGGATGGTGCATCAGGGCGCCGAGGACGTTCGGGACGCGACGGGCGCCTGGCCCATCGGCGAGGAACATGTCGGCGCCGTCGTGCAACCACCCGCGCAGCGCGTCGCGGGCATCGTCGCCCCACTGCTCGACCGGGATCGGCGCGAGCCGGGACGCCCGCGTGCCGCTCACAGCACCAGGCCGCCGTTGACGCCGAGGGTCTGGCCGGTGATGTAGCTCGCTTCGTCGGAGCAGAGGAACGCGCACGCGGCCGCGATGTCGTCGGGGGTACCCACCCGACCGACGGGGATGCGGGCGGCGAGGAACTCGTTGGCCGGCAGGTTGCCCGTCGCCTGCGCCTGGCGCGACATGGGCGTGTCGACGGACGACGGCGGGATCGTGTTCACCGTGATGCCGAGCGGCCCGTACTCGCGGGCCAGCGCCTTCGTTAGCGCGATGACGCCGCCTTTCGAGGCGGCGTAGTGGCCCATACGGGGCGCACCCTGCTGCGCGCTCGACGACGAGATGGTGACGATGCGGCCCCACCGGGCCGCGACCATGTCGGGGAGCACGGCCTGGATGCAGTGGAACGTTCCGGTGAGGTTGACCGCGAGGACCCGGTTCCAGGACTCGACCGTGATGGCCGCGAAGTCCTCGAACGGTGCCAGCCCCGCGCTCGTGACCAGGATCTCGATGGGCCCGAGCTCGGAGCGGACCGTGTCGAGCGCGGTGTCGACCGCGGACCGGTCGGCCACGTCGACCGTGCAGTCCAGCGCCTCGACACCTCGGGAACGCAGTTCGGCGGCCGCGCGCCCGGCGGCGTCGCCGTCGAGGTCGAGCACGGCGATCCGGTGGCCCCGGTCCGCGAGGTGGTGGCAGATCGCGAGGCCCATGCCCGACGCGGCGCCCGTGACGACGGCGACCCGGTTCACACTCTCGCCTCTTGGCGCCTACGGCGCCGGGCCGGCCGGCCACGCTCGCTGCTCGGCGGGTTACCCGCCTCGCGACGCTCGCTCACTGGTCTTGCCTCTTGGCGCCTACGGCGCCGGGCCGGCCGGCCACGCTCGCTGCTCGGCGGGTTACCCGCCTCGCGACGCTCGCTCATCCACGGCTCCCTCTCCAGTCCGGCCCCGAGAGTATGGAGCACCCCCCAGCGGCGTGCAAGCGCCCTCTCGGATTACGAGAATCCGATTGCCACGATCCTCCGGACTCGGTAGGGTCGGCCGGACCACGAGCGCCCGCGGAGGGATCCGATGCGGATCGGCCTGATGATCGGCCCCGAGAAGGGGCGCTACCGGGAGAAGGTCGCCAAGCTCGAGTCGGACGCCCGGGGGGCCGCGGAAGCCGGGTTCGCCTCGGTCTGGGTGCCGCAGATCCCCGACGACTTCGACGCGTTGACCGCGGTCACGCTCATGGGCCGCGCCACCAGCCGGATCGAGATCGGCACGGCTGTCGTACCACTCCAGACGCGCCATCCCGTCGCCATGGCCCAGCAGGTCCTGGCCACCCAGGCCGTGTGCGAAGGCCGACTCACGCTCGGCGTCGGACCATCGCACCACTGGATCGTCGAGGACATGCTCGGCCTGCCCTACGACCGACCGGCCCGCCTGACCCGGGACTACCTCGAGGTGCTCAACGTCGCGTTCGCGGGCCCGGGGCCCGTCGACGTCGAGAACGACACGTATCGCGTCCACAATCCCCTCGCCGTCACCGACATCACCCCGACGCCGATCCTGCTCGCCGCACTCGGGCCGGTGATGCTGCGGATCGCGGGTGAGGGCGCGGCGGGAACGATCCTCTGGATGGCGGACGAGCGGGCCATCGGTGAGCACATCGTGCCGCGCATCACCAAGGCGGCGGCCGAGGCCGGGCGACCCGCACCGCGGATCGTGGCCGGCGTCCCGGTGACCCTGTGTGCGGACCGCGAGGTCGACGCCGCCCGCGAGCTCGCGAACGTCTTGCTCGGGCACGCGGAGTACTCCCCGAACTACCAGCGACTGCTCGAGCACGGCGACGCGACCGACGTGGGCGATGTCCTGGCCGCCGGCAGCGAGTCAGCCGTCGTCGAGCGGTTGCGCCGGTTCCGTGACGCCGGGGTCACCGACCTCGCGGTCCGGCTGCTCCCCCTCGGCAACGACCGCACGGAGCGCATCGAGTCCAAGCGTCGGATCGAGGCGTTCCTTGCCGGCCTCTGCCCGGCCCTCTGAGCCCACCGCCGGTGCGGGCCGGGGCCCGCTCGCGGGCATCCGCGTCCTCGAGGTGGGTCACATCCTCGCCGGGCCGTTCGGCGCGATGTTGCTGGCCGACCTCGGCGCCGAGGTGATCAAGATCGAGCCGGTGGACGGCGATCTCTCGCGCCAGGTCGGGACCCAGTCCGTCGACGGGCACAACGTCTATTTCGCGAGCATCAACCGCAACAAGCGCAGCGTCCACATCGATCTCACCACCGAGGACGGGCAACAGGAGCTCGGGAGGCTCGCGCAGACCTCACACGCGCTGCTGGTGAACCTGCGCCCGTCGACGATCAGGCGACTGGGACTCGACTACGAATCGCTGCGCCGGTTCAACCCGAAGATCGTGTGCGTCGCGCTGACTGGATACGGGCTCGACGGTCCCGCCGCGGAGTGGCCCGCCTTCGACTACGTGATCCAGGCGCGGCTCGGCGTCGCGGCGTTGACCGGCGAGCCCGGTGGGCCGCCGTCGCTGGTCGGCTACTCCGCCGTGGACAACTCGGCCGGCATCATGGCCGCGCTCGGTCTGGTCGCGAAGGTGCTGGAGGGAACGGGCGGGCAGGTCGACGTCTCGCTGTTCGACGTCATGCTCTCCCAGCTCAACTACAAGGCCGCCTCCTACCTGAACGGTGGCAGCGCACCGACGCGTCAGCCGCGGGGTGCGCACACGTTCTACGTGCCGGCCCAGCTCTTCGGGACGGCCTCCGGCTACCTGGCGCTCTTCGTGGCCCACGACGAGTTCTGGCGCCGATTGTGCGCGGAGATCGAACGGCCCGAGTGGGCCACCGATCCGCGGTACGCGACCACCCACGCGCGATTCGAGCACCGGGAGGAGCTGCTGCCCGCGCTCGCGGCGCGCTTCGAATCCGCGTCGGCCTCGGAATGGGAGGCACGACTGGGCCCCCTCGGCATCCCCGTGGGCGTGGTGACGGATCTGCGGGATGCGCTCGACGGGGATCTGGTCGGGACCCGGGACATCGTCGTGTCGATCGACACGGCCGAGGGACCGTTACGACTGATCGGGAACCCGATCCGGTGCACCGATTCGCAACCGGAGTACCGGCCGCCGCCTCGCCTGCACGAGGACACCGCGGACCTCCTCGGCCGCGAGCCACCCGGGCGGGATCACGCGTCGTAGTCGACGACGACCGTCGCGCTCGTGGGAACCGCCTGGCAGGTCAGGATCCAGCCGTCGTCGATCTCCTCGGGCGTGAGCGCGTTGTTCACGCGCATCGTCACCGACCCCTCGTCGAGGTGCGCCATGCACGTCGCGCAGTTGCCCTGCTCGCAGGAGAACGGGGGGCGCAGGCCGGCGCGGCGCGCCGCGTTCAGCAGAGTGTCCGGCGCCTGGTACCCGACCTCGTGTTTCTTGCGCCCGAGCCGGATCACGAGTGACTCCGTCACCGACGACTCCTCCACCGCGGGTGGTGGGCTCGGCTCGACGAACCGCTCGATGAACACCTGGTCCGGCGCGACCCCGAGTGTGGCCAAGCCCGCTTCCACCGTGTCCATGTACGGGCCCGGACCGCAGAGGTAGAAGTCGGCATTCGTCCACTGCCCGACCAGCGCGATGCACTGCGCGGGGTCGAGGAACCCGCGTTCGGAGTCGAAGTGCTCGTGGACCTCGAGCCGGTCGGGGAAGGTCGCGCGCAGCCGGCCGAGCTCGGCGCCGAAGATCACCGAGTCGGGGCTCCGGTTCGCGTAGATCAACCGGACCGGACGCGCGGTCGTGGCGAGCGCGGTCTTGGTGATCGAGATCACCGGGGTGATCCCGCTGCCGCCGGCGAAGGCGACGATCGGGACGTCGCGTTCGTGCAACACGAACAGCCCCGAGGGTCGCATCACCTCGACGGTGGCGCCCGGTGCGAGTGCGTCGTTCATCCAGTTCGACATCCGGCCGCCGGGGACGCGCTTCACCGTGGTGGTGAGCGGGTCGCCCGTGTCGGGCGAGCTCGACATCGAGTAACAGCGCACGACCGGCTCACCGTCGACGGTGGCGCGGAACGTGCAGAACTGCCCCGCCGCGTACGCGAACGTGCCCTCGAGGTCGGGTGGGATCTCGAGGACGAACGATCGGGTGTCGGCGGTCTCCTCGACGACGTCGACCACCCGGAGCGGGTGATACTCGTGCTCGGTCAGCATCGGCGGTTCCCGGTCGGCGGGCTGCACTCGATGATAACGCGCCTCTCAGTAATTGCTAGTGTGATTCTCCGACCTGCCGGGAGGGGATGCCGGTGCCAGTGCGCGACGAGGAGCGGGGGTCCGACGGCCGCCCCGACCAGCGGCGATGGCCCGTGCGGTCGGTGCCGGTCGCACTCCGCGAGCGGTACCTCGCGCACGGCTGGTGGAGTGACGAGACGCTCGGCGGCCTCGTGGACCGCTGCCTGCGCGCCGCATCGGATGCGACGGTGCACATCTGGTCGGAGGTACGGCCATGGCACGGAACGTTCGCGGAGCTCCACGCCGCGGCGAGGAGGCTCGTCTCGGCGCTCGGCGCCGCTGGGCTCGAGCCCGGCGACGTCGTCGCCTTCCAGCTCCCGAACTGGCGCGAGGCGGTCGTCGCTTTCTACGGCCTTGCCATGGGCGGGTACGTGCTGGTGCCGATCGTGCACATCTACGGCCCCAAGGAGGTGCGCTTCATCCTCGCCGAGAGCCGGGCGCGCGCCTACCTGTCGGCCGACCGGTACGGCCACGTCGACTACCTCGACATCGTCGACGGCGCGGGTGAGCTCCCGGAGCTCGACCTGCACGTCGTCGTGGGCACGGCGCCACCGTCCGCGAACCCGCAAGTCCGGCGCGTCGCCTGGGACGAGTTCGAGTCCGCGGCCCCCGCCACCGCGATCGGCCCCGCGCATCCCGACGACGTCTGCGTCCTCGCCTACACCTCGGGGACGACGAGCGACCCGAAGGGCGTCATGCACACGCACCGGACGTTGCTCGCCGAGCTGGTGCACATGCGTTCCTGGGTCACGCCCGGATCGCCGAACCTCATGGGCTCCCCGGTGACGCACGCGACCGGGATGCTCGGCGCCGTGCTGACGCCGATGGCGATGGGCGAGGACATCCACCTCGTCGACCGGTGGGATCCGGGGCGGGTACTTCGGATCATGGTCGACGCCGGTGTCGGCGCCGGCACGGGCGCGTCGTTCTTCCTGGCGAGCCTCCTGGATCACCCGGAGTTCACGCCCGAGCACGCCCGGCACATGGGTCACGTCGGCCTCGGCGGGGCGCCGGTGCCCGTCGCGCTCGGGGAACGGGCGGAGTCGCTGGGAATCACGATCGTGCGGGCCTACGGCTCGACCGAGCACCCGTCGGTCACGGGGTGCGAGTTCGCAGACCCGGCGGACAAGCGCCACGGCACCGACGGTTCGCCGATGCCGGGCGTCGATCTCCGCCTCCTCGACGACGGTGGAGCGCCGGTCGCGGCCGAGGAGGTCGGCGAGATCTGGTCGCGGGGCCCCGACCTCTGCGTGGGCTACACGAACCCCGAGCTCACCGCCGAAGCCTTCGACGAAGACGGCTGGTACCGCAGCGGCGACCTGGGCGTCCTCGACGCCGACGGCTTCCTCACGATCACCGACCGGGTGAAGGACGTGATCATCCGGGGCGGCGAGAACATCTCCGCTGCCGAGATCGAGGAAGCGATTTCGCCGCTACCGCAGGTGGCCGAGGTCGCGGTCGTGGCCGCGCCCGACCCACGGCTCGGCGAGCACGCGTGCGCGGTCGTCCGGCTCGCCCCCGACGTCGCGTCGATCGAGCTGTCCGAGATCACCGACGAGCTGGACCGGATCGGGATCGC
Organism: Acidimicrobiia bacterium; assembly: GCA_046331155.1. GTDB lineage: Bacteria > Actinomycetota > Acidimicrobiia > IMCC26256 > CAWATG01 > JAXLRK01. The sequence continues at coordinate 509,850 of JAXLRK010000001.1, read as the reverse complement.
CCGCCAGAAGTGGCCCGAGGAGCTGCGCGTCGTGGGAGACTTCCCGCGCACGGCCGCGGGCAAGATCCGCAAGGTGGATCTCCGCCGGCAGCTCCGAACCGACACCCCGTGACAACACCCCGGCCCGGCCGGGGACGACGACGGACGAGACGACGTGAGCGACGAGACCGTGGACCACGACACCATGAGCGACGACACCTACCGGACCATCAAGGTCCTGCCGATCGCCGGCGCGCTCGGCGCCGAGGTCTCCGGGGTCGACCTGGCCACCGACCTGGTCGACGAGACCGTCGCCGAGATCCGCCGGGCCTGGCTCAGGCACCTCGTGGTCTTCTTCCGCGACCAGGCCCTGGGGCCCGAGGAGTTCCTCGCCTTCGCCCGCCGGATCGGCGAGCCCGTGGAGTATCCCTTCGTCCGGGGGATCGACGACTTCCCCGAGATCATCGCCGTGGCCAAGCTCCCGCACGAGACGGTGAACTTCGGCGGCATCTGGCACAGCGACACCGCGTACCTCGAGCGCCCGCCGATGGCCACCCTGCTGGTCGCACGGGAGATCCCCCCCTACGGCGGCGACACGATGTGGTCGAACATGTACGCGGCGTACGACGCGCTCTCACCGGGGATGCAACGCCTGCTCGACGGGGTCAGAGCGGTGAACAGCTCGGCGCTCGCCGACGTCTCCAAGACGCGCGAGGACCGAGTCCGCGACAGCGGGTTCGACGGCGAGCAGGACTACCTCGCCGAGCACCCCGTCGTCCGGACACACCCCGAGACCGGCCGCAAGGCGCTCAACGTCAACGTTGCCCACACGCTCCGGTTCGCGGAGATGACCGAGGACGAGAGCCGGCCGCTGCTCCGCTATCTGTTCGACCACTCCGTCCGGCCGGAGTTCACCTGCCGGTTCCAGTGGCGCGTCGGCTCGGTCGCGCTCTGGGACAACCGGTGCGCGATGCACAACCCGATCAACGACTACCACGGGTTCACGCGAACCATGCACCGCATCACGCTCGCGGGCGACGCGCCGCGCTAACCGAGGCGCCGGCCCGAGCAACAGGCTCTCGGCCGCACGCGAGAAGCACGTATCCGGTTGCGGATAGCGGACTTCCCGGTTACGTTTCGTGCGGTTCTCCGAACGAGGGGCGCGGATCTTGGGGGCACGGGTGCGCAGCGAGGTCACGTGGCCGACGATTCCCGCGATGGTCCGGGACGCGGCGCGCCGGGACGGGAATGCGGAGGCCGTCGTCGACGGGGACCGGCGCACCGACTTCGCGACGTTGCGCGCCATGGTCGACGACGCCGCGCGCGCCCTGCTCGCATCGGGGATCGAGCGCGGAGACCGGGTTGCCGTGTGGGCCCCGAACTCGATCGAGTGGATCGTGGCCGCGCTCGGCGTGACCACCGCGGGAGCAGTGCTCGTCCCGATCAACACGCGGTTCCGGGGCGCGGAAGCGGCGTACGTCCTGGCTCGCAGCCGCGCGCGTGCACTCTTCACCGTGCGCGGATTCCTCGACACGGACTATCCGGCTCTGCTCGCGGGCTCCGGCGTCGCCCTCCCCGACCTCGCGCACACGATCCTGCTCAGCGGCGAGCCTGCGCGCGGATCGGTCGCCTGGGACGACTTCGTCGCCCGCGCCCACGCGGTATCCGAGGCGGACCTCGACGCGCGTCTGGCGTCGATCGGTCCCGACGATCCGAGCGACGTGGTGTTCACCTCGGGAACCACCGGCAACCCCAAGGGCGTGGTGATGACGCACGGTCAGACGCTGCGCGCCTACCTCGACTGGTGCGACTGGGCGGACCTACGCCCCGGTGACCGCTACCTCATCGCGAACCCGTTCTTCCACATCTTCGGGTACAAGGCCGGCTGCCTCGCGTGCCTCATGCGCGGCGCCACCATCATCCCACTTGCGGTGTTCGATCCGGGTGTCGTGCTCGAGCTCGTCGAACGCGAGCGCGTCTCGATGCTCCCCGGACCGCCCACGATCTACCACTCGCTGCTCGACCATCCCGACCGCGCCCGCCGCGACCTCGCGAGCCTGCGCGTCGCCGTGACGGGAGCGGCGGACATCCCCGTCGAGCTCATCCGCCGGGTCCGGGAGGAGCTGCCGTTCGAGCGCATCCTCACCGGGTACGGGCTCACCGAAGCAGGCACCGTCACCGGGAGCCGGCCGGACGACGACTTCGAGCACATCGCGACCACGGTTGGCGTCCCGTGGCCGGGCTTCGAGGTCCGAACGGTCGACGAAACCGGCACCGACGCCCCGACGGGAGAACCAGGCGAGGTCGTCGTACGCGGCGAGACGGTGACACGCGGATACCTCGACGATCCCGAGGCGACCGCGGCCGCGATCGATCCCGAGGGATGGCTGCACACGGGCGATCTCGGCACCTTCGACGACGCCGGCTACCTCAAGATCGTGGGGCGGATCAAGGACATGTTCATCGTCGGGGGGTTCAACGCCTACCCGGCCGAGATCGAGAACCTGCTGCTCCGTCACCCCCGCATCGCGCAGGCCGCGGTGATCGGCGTGCCCGACGACCGCCTCGGCGAGGTGGCAATGGCCTTCGTCGTGCTGCAACCCGGGCCGCCGCTCGAGCGGTCGGAGATCGTCGACTGGGCGCGCGGGGAGATGGCGAACTTCAAGGTGCCGCGTTCGGTGGAGTTCCTCGAGGAGCTGCCCGTCAACGCGACGGGCAAGGTCGTCAAGGACGAGCTGCGGGCGCGAGCGGCGCGGTCGTGACGGCGGGCGGCGAGGTAACCGACGAGAGGAGCGGGTGATGACACAGGTTCCGGTCGCAGAAGGCATCTTCACCTGGCCGAGCGACGAACCACGGCTGATCGGGAGCCGCTGTCGCGAATGCGGGATCGTCACCTTCCCGAGCCAGGATTCGTGCCCACGCTGTGCCTCGATCGACATGACCGAGGAACTGCTCTCCCGACGAGGTCGCCTCTGGGCCTGGACCACCCAGAACTTCCCGCCGCCGTCGCCGCCGTACGCCGGGCCTACGGGGGAGGCGTTCGTCCCCTTCGGCGTCGGTTACGTCGAGCTGCCCGGCGAGGTGAAGGTCGAGGCCCGGCTCACCGAGTCCGATCCGGACGTGCTGGTGCAAGGCATGGAGATGGAGCTGGTCCTCGTGCCGTTCCGAACTGCGGAAGACGGCAGCGAGGTCGTCACGTTCGCCTTCCGGCCCGTCGGCTGAGAGAGGACCGAGCATGGACGTTGCCGTGATCGGCGTGGGGTTGCACCCGTTCGGGCGTTTCCCCGGCGTGACGGGCATCGAGATGGGTGCGATCGCGATCCGTCGTGCTCTGGCCGACGCCGGAGTCGCCTGGCGCGACATCCAGTTCGCGTTCGGCGGCAGCTACGAGATCGACAACCCCGACGCGGTCGTCGCGCTGCTCGGGCTCACGGGGTTGCCGTTCACCGATGTGTACAACGGCTGCGCGACGGCCGCGAGTGCCCTCACGCAGGCCGCCAACACGATCCGGCTCGGCGAGTACGACCTCGGTATCGCGGTGGGGATGGACAAGCACCTCCCGGGCGCGTTCGGCGCCGACCCACGCCTCTACGCGTGCCCGTCGTGGTACGGCGAGCTCGGCCAGTTCGTGACCACGAAGTTCTTCGGGATGAAGATCAACAAGTACCTGCACGACCACGGGATCTCTCACCGGACGCTGGCGAAAGTCGCGGCCAAGAACTATCGAAACGGCGCCTCGAACCCGAACGCGTTCCGCCGCAAACCTCTCTCCGAAGATGCGATCCTCGAGTCGCCGATGCTCAACTACCCGCTCACGCAGTACATGTTCTGCAGCCCCGACGAAGGCGCCGCGGCCGTCGTGCTGTGCCGCGCCGAGCACGCGCACCGCTACACCGCGAACCCCGTCTACCTCCGCGCCACCACGGTGCGCACCCGGCGGTTGGGCGCGTTCGAGGTGCACAGCCCCTGGCTCCCGATCGAGCAGACGCCCGGCCCCACGGTCGACGCCTCGCGAGCCGCGTACGAAACCGCAGGTGTCGGACCGGAGGACGTCGACGTGATCCAACTCCAGGACACGGATGCCGGCGCGGAGGTGATCCACCTCGCCGAGAACGGCTTCTGCGCCGACGGCGATCAGGAGGCACTCGTCGCCGACGGAGCACTCGAGATCGGGGGGCCGCTTCCGGTCAACACCGACGGCGGCCTCATCGCGAACGGTGAGCCGATCGGCGCGTCCGGCTTGCGTCAGGTGCACGAGGTCGTGCTCCAGCTGCGCGGTCACGCGGGCGACCGGCAGGTGCCCAGCCGCCCGAAGGTCGGCTACACCCAACTCTACGGCGCACCCGGAACCGCCGGCGTCTCGATCCTCTCGGTCTGACCGTGAACGCTGCGACCGATCCCCACCTGCGCGCCGAGATGCTCGCGACGGTCCGCTCGTTCGTCGCCCGCGAAGTGATCCCGGTGGCTCGCGAGATGGAGCTGGCCGACGAGTACCCGGAGCGAATCGTCGACGCGATGAAGGACATGGGACTGTTCGGCGTCACGATCCCCGAGGAGTACGGCGGCCTCGGGCTCGATCTTCTCACGTACATCGGCGTCGTCGAGGAGCTCTCGTACGGGTGGATGTCACTGTCGGGCGTGATCAACACGCACACGATGTGCGCCACCCTCATCAACACGTTCGGAACGAGGAACCAGAAGCAGCGGTGGTTGCCCGACATGGCTTCCGGAGCCCGCCGCGGCGCGCTGTCGCTGTCGGAGCCTGATGCGGGGACCGACACCCGCAACATCGCCTGCCGGGCCGAACGCGACGGCGACGAGTGGGTCGTCACCGGCACGAAGGCCTGGGTCACGAACGGCCAACGCGCCGGCATCGTGGCCCTCGCAGCGCGGACCGCCGAAGGGGTCTCTGCGTTCGCCGTCGAGAAGGAACCCGGCCCCCGGTACGGTGGAATCTCGGTCTCCAAGAACGTCGGCAAGCTCGGCTACCGGGGTATCGAGACGGTGGAGATGGCCTACGACGAGCATCGCCTGCCTGCCGACGCGCTCGTCGGCGAGCTCGGGCGCGGCCTCCCGCAGATCCTCAGCGTGCTCGAGGTCGGACGCATCAACATCGCGGCGCGCGCGGTGGGCGTCGCCCGCGCCGCGTTCGAGGCGGCCCTCGACTACGCGCAACAACGCGTCACGATGGGGAAGCCGATCGCCGAGCACCAGGCCATCCAGCTGAAGCTCGCCGACATGGCCACCCGCCTCGAGGCGGCCCGGCTGCTGACCGTCTCGGCCGCGGAGCGCAAGCAGTCCGGACTGCGGTGCGACGTCGAGGCCGGCATGGCGAAGCTGTTCGCGAGCGAGACGGCGCTCGAGATCGCCACCGAATCCATGCGCATACACGGTGGCGTGGGCTACACGACGGAGCTGCCCGTCGAGCGGTACTTCCGCGACGCACCACTGATGATCATCGGCGAGGGAACCAACGAGATCCAGCGCATCGTCATCGCGCGTGGACTGCTCGCCCGCGCCCGGGAAGGGCGCTGACCGGCTCTCGGTCTCCGCGCCGGCTTTCAGTCGGTGGCCCCGGAGTCGAAGCCGGCGTCGGGATGTTGGTCGAGGTCGGGAACCGGCCCGGTCGTACGCAACGGTCGGCCCCGGAAGCTGATGGGCCCGTTGACGCTCGTGGTCGATCCGTCGCCGTCGGGGTTGGACACGTCCACCAGACCCTCGTTGACGCGCACCTGCTCGTCCTCGAGCACGTCGGCCGGGGAGTGCACGGGCGCCCACCACACACCGGCCGCATCGAACCGCTCGGCCCACTCGTCGAGGGTGCGAGCCGCGATCTCGCCGTCGAGCACGGCGATCACCTCGCGGCTGTGCTTGCGCAGCGCGCGGCCGTCCGCGAAGCGCTCGTCGGCGAACAGATCCTCGCGGCCGAGCGCGACCAGGACGTTGCTCAGGTGCCGATCGGCTTCGAGGCAGGTGAGGAAGAGCCATCGGTCGTCGGACGTGCGATAGCAGTTCATGAGCGGCGTCTGGGTGGCTTCCCGAGGCTCGCCGCGCGCGACCTTCCCGAGGGCCGCCTGGATGCCCAGATCCCATCCGAGCACGTACATGCCGGTACGCAACAGCGACGTCTCGACCACACAACCCTCGCCCGTGGCCCGTTGGTGCAACACGCCGGCGAGGATGGCCGCGAGCGCCGACAGGGCGGTGATGTGGTCGCCCATCGCGCCGCGCGCGTTCAACGGGTCGCCGTGACTCGCGAGCTGGTACGAGAGCCCACTGCGGGCCCAGAACGCCCCGAGGTCGTAGCTGGCCCGATCCCGCTGCGGGCCCGCGAACCCGTACCCGGTCACGCCGCAGTACACGAGGTGCGGATGGCGCGCCGAGGTGGTGTCGGGATCGAGACCGAAGCGGTCGAGGACGTCGGGCTTCAGGTTCGTGACGAAGACGTGCGCGTCGGCCAGCAACTCCTCCATGCGCGCCCGACCGGCTTCGGTGCGCAGGTCGAGGACGAGGGATCGCTTGCCCCGGTTGTCGAGGGTGTACGCCGGGTTCGGCATCGCCTGCCGGATCCCGATGGCGCCGAAGACGTTCCGCATCGGGTCGCCGCCCGGGGCCTCGACCTTGATCACGTCGGCGCCCCAGTCCGCCAGGAGCCCGGCCGCGGCCGGCGCCGCTACCCACACCCCGAGCTCCACCACCCGCAGGCCGGCAACGGCGGAGAACGGAACGGGGCCGTCGCCATCCATTCCGTGAGTATTGCATTTTCGCTATTGCAGAACTAGGTTCTACCAGCGTGGACACGCGGGACACGCCGGAGCAGGCGGAACTCCGGCGCTCCGCCCGCCGGCTCGCCCGGCAGCTCGCACCGGCCACCGTCGCCGACCTCGACGATGCGACGCGGGCCGAGCGCCTCGGCGCCGCGGTGCGTGACGCCGGCTGGCTCGAGTTGCGAGACGACGCCGTTGACGGAGCGCCGCTCGCGGGGGGTGCGGAGGCCGCGATCGTCGCCGAGGCCCTCGGTGCCGCGGTCGCCGACGTCGCGTTCTGCGGCCCCGTCCTCGCGGCCGACCTGGCCCGGCGGGCGGGCGTCGGCACGACCGGCGATGCGCTGGTGGCCTTCGCCCCCGACCTCACCGACGCTGCGGCGGTGTCGGTGCCGGTGACGACCGAGCCGGTGGTCGCCGTCGACGGCGGTGAGTCGGGTTCGGCCTACGTCCTCGTACCCGAGGACGGCGGCTTCCGTCTCGGGCGCATCGGGATCGCCGGTGGCGCGGGCGGCGGCGCCGACCTCACCCGTCGGCTCCAGGTGGTCCCGGCAGGGGCGCCGGTGCGACCCGTCGACGGGCAGCGCCGCAGCCTGACGGCGGACGATCTCGCCGCGTGGACCGCCCTCGGCCTGGCACTCACGAGCGCCGACCTCGTCGGCGTCATGCGTGGTGTGCTCGACCTCACGGTCGCGTACGCGGCGGAGCGCCGGCAGTACGGCGTGCCCGTCGGGTCGTTCCAGGCCGTGCAGCACCTGCTGGCCGAGGCGCGGTGCCTGATGGAGGGGTCGTTCAGCGTCGCGCTGTACGCGTCGTGGGCGGTCGACAACCGAGCGCCCGCCGAGGCCCGATCGGCCGGACGGGTCGCCAAGGCGTACTGCAGCCGCGCGGCGCGCACCGTGTGCGAGACCGCGGTGCAGGTCCACGGTGGTATCGGGAACACGTGGGAGTGCATGGTGCACGTGTACCTGCGCCGGGCGTTGCTCTCGTCGCAATGGTTCGGGGACGACGGCGAACATCTCCACGCGTTGCAGCACGAGCGGCTGGGGGCGGGCGATGGACTTCCGTGACTCACCCGAGGAAGCGGAGTTCCGGGCGAGGCTGCGAGCCTGGATCGCCGAGCACGATCCCGGGCTCCCGGCTTCGTCGACGGACGACGAGTACTGGGCCCGGCAGGCCGAATGGCACACCGCGCTCCACGGTGCCGGCTTCTTCGGTCTGAGCTGGCCGTCGCGGTTCGGCGGCCACGACCTCCCGGCGGTCTTCGACGTGATCCTCGACGAGGAGCTCGCGGCGGCGGGGGCACCGCCCCGCCCGAGCCTCGGCTACCTCGTCCAGGGCATCGCCACCCACGGCCGCGACGAGATCAAGGATCGGTTCCTGCCCGGCCTGATCAGCGGGAAGGAGCGCTGGTGCCAGGGGTTCAGCGAGCCCGACGCCGGGTCCGACCTCGCGTCGCTGCGCACCACCGCCACGCCCGACGGCGACGAGTACGTCATCGAAGGACACAAGATCTGGACCAGCTACTCGGACGTCGCCGACTGGTGCTTCCTGCTGGCGCGCACCGACCCCGCGGTCCCGAAGCACAAGGGCCTCTCCGCGTTCGCGATCTCGATGCACCAGCGCGGGATCGAACAACGCCCGCTCCGGATGATCAACGGGCTCACCAAGGAGTTCGGGCAGGTCACGTTCGACGGCGCGCGGGTCTCGGCCGCGAACATGATCGGCGAGCCCGGCGAGGGCTGGCGCGTCGCGATGACCATCGTCGGCCACGAACGGGAGCCGGGTGAGCTCGGCTACGTCGGCCGCTATGCGAAGACCGTCAGGGAGTTGGAGAAGGCCGTGCGCACCGCGCCCGCGGCGTTCCGAGGCGATCAGCGCGAAGCCGTCGCGTGGGCGTACGTGCAGACGGAGATGCTGCGGTTGCACGTGTGCCGGAGGCTCTCGGAACGTCTCGACGGCGTCGAGCACGGCCCCGGCGGCTCGATCGACAAGCTGCTGATGACCTGGGTCGAGCAGACGGTCGGAAGTGCCGCGCTCGCGGTGTCGGGAGCATCGGCCGCGACCGACGCCGACGACGTCGCGCTCAAGGTGTACCTCTACGCCCGGGCCCAGAGCGTGATGGGCGGCACGTCGCAGATCCAGAAGAACATCATCGCGACCCGGATACTCGGTCTCCCCACGGCTTGATCAGACGTCCGGGCAAAGGAGCATCGATGCACTACGACCTACCCGACGCGATCCGCGTGGAGTCCGACGGCCCCGTCCGTGTCGTCCGCCTCACGCGTCCCGAACAGCTCAACGCGGTCAACGACGAGCTGCACTTCGCGCTGGCGCATGTGTTCCCGCTGCTCAGCGCGGACGGGGACGCTCGCACCGCCGTCGTCACCGGCGAAGGCCGGGCCTTCTCGGCCGGAGGCGACTTCGACCTCCTCGACCGGATGGCCAACGACCGGCAGTTGCGCCACCGGGTGATCGCCGAGGGCCGCGAGCTCGTGCTCAACATGGTTCGCTGCCGCGTACCCGTTGTCGCCGCGGTCAACGGACCCGCGGTCGGCCTCGGGTGCAGTGTCATCGCGCTCTCCGACGTGGTGTACATGGCCGAGTCGGCGTACCTCTCGGACCCGCACGTCACCGTCGGGCTCGTGGCGGCCGACGGCGGTCCGCTCACCTGGCCGCTGCACACGAGCCTGCTGCTCGCCAAGGAATACGCGTTCACGGGCGACCGGATCACCGCCGCACGCGCCGCCGAGATCGGGCTCGCGAACCACGTCTGCCCCGACGGCGAGGTGCTCCCCGCGGCACTCGCGGCCGCGCACCGGATCGCCGCGCTGCCCCGTCAGGCGGTCGAGGCGACCAAGCGCGTGCTGAACCTCCATCTCGAGCGGGCCGTGCTGGCCACCGTCGACTTCGCCATGGCATCCGAGACGGAGTCGTTCGACACGCCCGATCTCCGCGCGAACGTCGACCGCTTCCTCGGCCGCTGACCCCCGCCCATCACCATCATCATCATTCTTTCGATGATTTCCCCGAACTATTGGGGGATTCCATCGAAAGAACGCTTGGGGTGTACTCGAGGTGGAGTCGGGTGAGGCCGCGCAGGATGTACGTCGGCGCGTAGTCGAAGCGACGGGCGCCGGCAGGGCCGTGCTCGGCGTCGGAGATCCTGATGTCGCGCATCCGGTCGAGGAGGCGCTCGAGGCTGATGCGCGCCTCGGCCCGCGCGAGCGGGGCGCCGGGGCACGTGTGCGCGCCGTGTCCGAACGCGATGTGCGCGCGGGCGTCCACGCGGTCGACGCGGAACTCGTCGGGCTCGTCGAAGCGTCGCGGGTCGCGGTTCGCCGCACCGTTGAGCACCATGAGGGTGGTACCGGCCGGGAGGTCGACGCCGCCCACCGTGGAGGGCACACGCGACAACCGGAAGTCACCTTTGACCGGGCTCTCGAACCGCAGGAGCTCCTCGACGAAGTTCGGGATGCGGCGCCGCTCGTCGCGAAGGCCCTTCTGGAGATCGGGACGCTCCCCCAGCACCTGGAGCGCTACGGCGAGCAGGCGCACGGTCGTCTCCTGACCGGCCGCGAAGAGGTTCACGGCGACCCGTACGACGTCCATGACCTCGGGCAGCGACCCGTCGGGGAACGTCGCGGTCGCCAGGCCGGTGAGCACGTCGTCACTCGGGTTGCGCCGGCGGTCCTCGACGTACTGGCCGAACCGGCCGTAGAGGAACTCCAACGGGTTGTGCGCCATCGTGTCCTTGCCGGTGCTCCCGAGGGCACGGCCCGCGCGTGGCCGCGTGAGCTCCTGACGGAACCTCACATGGTCGGCTTCGGGCACGCCGAGCAGGTCGGCGATGACCAACATCGCGAACGGTCCCGCGAACTCGCTGACGAACTCGCACTCGCCGTTGGCCACGAACTCGTCGATCTGCCGGTCGGCGAGGCGCCACATGAAGGCCTCGTTCTCGCTCAGGCGCTTCGGCGTGATGAGCCGCATCAGCAACGCCCGGTGGGCGGTGTGCACCGGTGGGTCGAGGGTCGGGAGCTGGTCGCTGAACGGCAGCTGGTCGCGGTACTGCTCGATGAGCGGGCTGATGTCGTCGCCCTCGAGCGGGACGGGGAATCCCGGGAACGGCCCGGTCACCGAGTTGCACGACGAGAACGTCGCGGTGTCGTTGTACACGGCGATCGCCTCCTCGTACCCCGTCACCATGACGACGTCGTGGTGCGGCTCGCGCCGAACCGGGCACTCGTCGCGCAAGAACGCGAAGTAGGGATACGGATCGGCGACGAGGGTGTCGTCACGGAAGAAGTCGATCGCGTCGTAGTCGATCAAAGCGCCGCTCTCCTGTTCGTGTCGGACGGGTCTCCGGTTTGTTGCAGCCAGTCCCGTTCCCGGTGGTCCTCGTTCATCAGCACTCGACGAGCGTCGGAACGTGACGATTCGCGAGCAGTTGGCGACCGACCTCGACCACGATCTCGTCGGCGGAGCCGAAGATCCCTTCGAGGACCATCGTCCGCCTCATGAACCGGTGGAAGGGATGGTCGGTGGTGAAGCCGATGCCGGCGAGCACCTGCTGGCAGTGCGCCGCGACGGTGCGGGCAGTGCGACCGGCGATCGCCTTGGCGAGCGCGGCGGTGGAAGGGCCGGGGGCATCGGCCGCCGCGACGAGCGCCGCGTCGAGCGCTTCCACCGCGACGAGGGCCTCGGCGAGACGGTGGCGCACCGCCTGGAACCGCGCGATCGGCCGCTCGAACTGCACCCGCTCGAGGGCGTGGGCCCGGGCCAGCGCGAGCATGGCTCGGCTCGCTCCGGCGATCTGGTACGCAACCGCGCGCCGGCCCGCGGCCACCGCTGCTTCCCACGCCACCGCGTCGAGCGGCGTGCCGCCGGCGTCGTCGAGCTCCGCCCGCACTGCGCGGAGGCCGGCACCGGGATCGATCCCGTTCACGCCCTGTACCCGGGTGGTCGCCACGGGCACGGTCACCGCACGAAGCTCCGGGCCGGTGTCACACACCACGAGCAGGTCCACTGCGGTCGCGGCACGGGCGCTCGCGAGTCCGACGGCACGTGCGCGGCCTTCCTCGGCGCTTCCCGGCGGCACCCAGTCCGCGAACCGAGGGAAGAGCACGGCCAGGTCGGGGCGCGGCTGCGACCCGAGCGCGGAGATCACCACGTCGTCGAGGATCGCCGCTGCGCCGTTGGTGGCGCCGAGTGTGGTGAAGACGATCTCGATCGCGTCGCTCGGTTCGGCGTCGAGCATCTCGAGCCAACCCAGCACGGCAAACGCGTCTTCGAGCTCAGCAGTCGTCTCCGCGCCGTCGATCGCATCGCGGACCGCGGTCTCGAGCAGCGCCCGCTCGGCGGCGTCCATCAGTCCTCGGTCCCGAGGTCGAGCAGGCGACGGGCGATGATGTTGCGCTGCACTTCCGCCGTGCCGCCGTAGATCGTCGCCGCACGCGAGTACAGGTACTCGGCCCGCCACATCTCGCCCATGGCGCTGTCGTCCATCTCGACGACCCCGGGCAGGATCTTGCGGACCGCATCGTACGTCGCGTGCTCGGCCGTCGCGACGAGCACCTTGTCGATCGACGTCTCGGCACCGAGCGGCGCGCCCTCGGAGAGCCGGTGCTGCGTGATGCGCGACCGGGCGCGCAACGCGTAGAGCTCGAGGAACGCATTGCCGACGACCTCCGCCGTACGGTCGTCGGCGGGTGCTGCCTCGACCAGCAGCTGCAGCCGGCGGTACAGGTACGCGATGCGTTGCCAGAAGCAGGAGGAGCGTTCGTAGGGCAGGATGCTCATCGCGACGGCCCAGCCACCCCCGACCTCGCCGAGCATCCGGTCGGCGGGGACGACCACGTCGTCGAAGAAGACCTCGGCGAACTCCAGGACGCCGTTGATCATCTCGATCGGCACCACCGTGATCCCCGGCGTGTCCATGTCGACGAAGAACGCGGTGATCCCGCGGTGGCGCGAACCCGGCGGCCCGGTGCGGGTGAGCAGCACGCACCGATCCGAGTACTGGGCGAGGCTGGTCCAGACCTTCTGGCCGTTGATCACCCAATTCGACGCCGTCGCAGGCTCGCCGTCGGGGACGGCGCGGCAGCGGAGCGACGCCAGGTCGCTGCCCGTACCGGGTTCGGAGAACCCCTGGCACCACATCTCGGCCCCGGAGAGCAGCTGCGGGACGACGTCGGCCGCGAGGTCGGGGGCCGCGTACTCGATGACCGTCGGCGCCAGCACCTCGATGAGGGAGAACAGGCCGGGGTCGGCGAGGTCTCGGGCCGCCAGCGCGGCGCCGAGCTCGGTCCGGAGCATCGGTGGGCCGCCGAGGCCGCCGACCCGCTCGGGCCACCCGTACCGCATCCAACCGGCGTCGAAGAGGATCGACTTCACCCGCTGCATCTGGGCGACGTGGTCGTCGAGCGTTCCCGGTGGCTCGTACGGCGGCGCCAGCTCGGCGGCGTGCTCGTCGAGCCAGGCCTCGAGGTCGGCTCGGTACCGGGCGATGGGGATCGGCCCGGACGGCCTCGGCGCGGCCGCGGCGCGCGGCGCTCGATCAGTCACCGGCATTCCCTTTGATGAGAATCATGCACGCGGTTGCAGAGAGAGTGATTCTCGAATAGCGTAATCGCCCTACCGGGTAGGCACCAGACCGTCGGCGTCGCAATTCGTCGGGTCGTCGTGGCGTGGATCGAATTCGTCGCGACACGCGTTGGGCAGGGAGCATCTCCTGCCGAACCCGTCCGACAGACCACGAAGTGGGCGACGGTGCGCGTGGCTGTTGCGGACAGTAGATTCTCGGCGGCGGCAGTCGCCGTGACCAGGGGGGAAGCCGGAATGTCCGGGGACAACGTGCGCTTGCGCATGTTCGCCGCCGCCGTGGCGCCGGCCGTGCTCGACGTCGACGACGCGAGCAGCAAGTGCTCGCCCTCACCGGCCGGGCGGGGCTCCGCCACGACGGGGGGCCGGAGGCGAACGTGCAGGACCTGATCAGCTCGGTGATCCAGGGCTTCCCGGTCGGCTGCGTCTTCGCGCTCGTCGCCGTCGGTTTCGTCCTCACCTACAAGGTCTCGGGCGTCTTCAACCTCGCGTTCGGAGCGCAGGCCTTCGCCGCAGCCGCGGTGTACTACGTGCTGCGGGTCCAGCACGGCTGGCCGACCCCGCCCGCCGCGATCGTCGCCATCCTCGTCGTGTCGCCCCTCATCGGCATCGTGATGTACCTCGCGATCTACCGCTACCTCCGCACCGCCCCCCCGGTGGCGCGACTCGCGGTGTCGATCGGGCTCCTCGTCGCGCTCCCCGCGATCGTGAAGCTCGTGCTCCAACTGGGGGACTCGCCCCTCTACGGTGTCGAAGGAATCGTCGGCAAGGGCGACACGCTCTACGCGTTCTTCGACTACAACATCAACCGAGACCAGCTCGCCACGATCTTCGTGACGCTCGCCTCCGTCCTCGGGCTGACGCTGATGTTCCGCTACTCGACGATCGGGCTGCGCATGCGCGCGGTCGTCGAGAGCGCGCGCATGACGGAACTGGCGGGCATCAGCGCGGATCGCGTCTCGTCGGCGGGCTGGGCCTTGTCCAGCATCCTCGCCGGCACCGCAGGTGTGCTGCTCGGTCCGCTGTTCCCGCAGCTGTCGTCGCAGAACTTCTTCCTGCTCATCGTCGCCGCCATCGCGGCGGCTGCTTTCGCCGGGTTGTCGAGCCTGCCGCTCGCGCTCGGCGGGGGCCTGGCCCTCGGCATCGGCGCGCAGATCCTCTCGCGCGAGCTGCCGACCGACAGCATCCTCTCCCAGGGCCTGCGCCCGTCGTTGCCCTTCGTCGTCCTCTTCTTCGTCCTGATCCTCAAGCCGTCGATCAGACGCAAGCGGGAGGTCACCGATCCTCTCGCCGGCGTCGACCCGCCGCCCCCGAGCCTCGCACCGGTGGAGCGGGGCCAGGCCCAGACCTGGTTGACCTGGGCGTTCGCCAGCCTGTTCTGCGTCGTGGTCGTCTGGCTGTTCGGATACGTCTTCGATGCCTACTACCTCTCGCTCGCCACGCAGACCGTGATCTTCTCGATCATCTTCCTGTCGTTCACGGTCTTCACCGGGATGGCCGGCGAGATCTCGCTCGCGCAGGGCTCGTTCGCGGCGATCGGCGCGTTCACCGTCGGGCAGCTCGCGACGCGCTGGGACGTCTCGGTCTTCGTCGGCGCCGCGGCCGGGATCGCGCTGGCGGCCGTCGTCGGCATGCTCCTTGCGATCCCCGCGCTGCGGCTCGGCGGCATCTACCTCGCGCTCGCCACGCTCGCCTTCGCGCTGTTCTTCGGGGAGGTGATCGTGAAGTTCGACTGGGCGGGCGGCGGTCTGCTCCCCGTATCGGTCCCGCGTCCCACCCTCGGCTCGATCGACTTCTCGAACGACCGCACGTTCTTCTTCCTCTGCATCGCCCTGCTGATCCTCGCGTGCGCGTTCGTCGTGCGCATGCGGAAAGGCTCCACCGGACTGTCCCTACGCGCCCTCGCGGGCAGCGAGGTCGCCGGCTCGTCGGTCGGGCTGAGCCCGGCCCGGGCCCGCATCACCGCGTTCGCGGTGTCGGCCGGCCTCGCGGCCGCGGGGGGGATCCTCCTCTCCATGCGCGAGGGCGCCGCCAACTACCAGGCCAACTTCACCGTGGAGTTCGCGCTCTTCTGGCTGGTCCTCGTGGTGACGCTGGGGCCACGCACGGTCGAAGGTGCGATCGTCGCCGCGATCGCACTGAAGTTCTTCCCCGAGCTCATCGACCAGTTCAACAACTGGCAGTCGCTGGTCCACGTCTCCCCGTCGTGGCAGTTCATCCTCTTCGGCCTCGGTGCCGTCGCGTACGCGCGTCACCCCGAGGGGATGTTCGAGTACGTCAAGCGGCGGGTCCAGAACTCGGTCCAGCACCAGCTCGACCGGTTCACCCGACGAGCCGCACCGCTCCCGGCCGCGACGACCGACGCGAGCGATGCCACCATCGACGTGACGGAACCGACTGCGCCGACCTTCGACGCGCCTCCCGAGGGGGTGAAACGTGACGGCTGAGACGGACCGGCGCGAGCCGCTCCTCGTCGCCGAGCACGTGACGGTGCGGTTCTCGGGCATCCTCGCGCTCACCGACGTGAGCCTCACCGTCAACGAGCAGGAAGTCGTCGGGCTCATCGGGCCGAACGGCGCCGGCAAGACGACGCTCTTCAACTGCCTGTTCGGCACCCTCCGTCCGAACGGCGGCACGATCGAGTTCGCGGGCACGTCGATCGGGGGGTTGCCCGCCCACCGGCGGGCCCGCCTCGGTATCGGGCGCACCTTCCAACGCATCGAGCTGTTCACGGGCATGACGGTGCGGGAGCATCTCCTGGTCGCGGAGCGCTCGCGGCGGCGCGACGGCGCGTTGTGGAAGGACGTGCTCGGCGTGGGGCGGCGGACGGCCGACGAGAACGCTCGCGTCGACGCGATGCTCGACCTGCTCGGCCTGACACCCGACGCCGACCGCCCCATCGAGGCGCTGAGCCTGGGCCACGGGAGGCTGGTCGAGCTCGGGCGCGCCCTCATGACCGAGCCGCGGCTGCTGCTGCTCGACGAGCCGTCATCGGGCCTCGACCGCAGCGAGACCCGAGCCCTCACCGAGACGCTGCGGGTCGTGCACGAAGAGCACGGCACCGCGATGCTGCTCGTCGAGCACGACGTCGACATGGTGATCGACCTCGTCGAACGCATCTACGTACTCGACTTCGGCACGTTGATCGCCGAGGGGCCGGCCGACCAAGTCCTCGGCGACGCCCGGGTCCGTGAGTCGTACCTCGGCGAGTTCCGGACCTCCGCGGACGACCGATCATGAGCGGCGGGGCACTGCTCGAGCTCCAGGACGTCTCCGCGGGCTACGGGCCGTTCCGCGCCATCTTCGGCGTGTCCTTCTCCGTTCCGGAACGCGGCGTCGTCGCGCTTCTCGGCGCGAACGGCACCGGGAAGTCCACCATCGCCCGGGTCGTCACAGGACTCGTCCGGGTGCGGGGCGGCGCGCTGCGGTTCGACGGCCGTGACATCGCCGGGCTCCCGGCTTGGAAGATCGCGCGTCTCGGCGTCGTTCACGCGCCCGAAGGGCGGTCGGTCTTCGGCTCGCTCACGGTCGAGGAGAACCTGACGCTCGACTTCGGCCGCAGCCTCGGCCGACGACAGATCGCCGGAGGGCTCGCGCGCGCCTACGAGCTGTTCCCGCGGCTCGGCGAGCGGCGTTCGCAGAGCGCGGGCACGTTGTCAGGTGGCGAGCAACGGATGCTGTCGCTCGCGCGGGTCCTCGTACGCCCGCCACGGTTGCTGGTGGTCGACGAGCTCTCCCTCGGCCTCGCGCCGCGTGTCATCGACGAGCTCTACGGGACGCTGCGCCGCGTGAACGAGGCCGGTACCTCCTTGCTGATCGTCGAGCAGTACGTCGCCCGCGCGTTGTCGATCGCGAAGACCGCGGTCGTCCTCCAGCACGGTGAGGTGGTCTATGACGGCCCCGCCGCCGAGCTGGGCGACGCGTCGGAGCACCTGCTGGCGACGAAGAACCCGAGCGGATAGGTGGCGTTCTGAGCCTCGTTCCGGGACGGCGTGACGCGAACGCCTGGCTCCCGCGTCACCATCACTTCGGGCGCGGTCGTCCCGACATGGCGTCGCGCAAGAGGTTCGCCGGCGGGCCGAGGGTCGTCCCGCCGTCGACCGGGATCACGAGCCCGGTGACCTGGGCCGACTGCTCGCTCGCGAGGTACACGACGGCGTTGGCGAGGTCCCGCGGCGAACCCTGCCGCGGTAGGGGTTGGGTCAACCGCACGACCGTCCCCATGTCGTAGGAGGTGATCTCCGTCGCGATGTGCCCGGGCGCGACGCAGTTCACCCGGATGCCGTGTTCCGCCAGCTCGATCGCGATGCACCTGCTGAAGTGGATGACCGCCGCTTTCGCCGCACGATAGGTCGAGACTCCCGAACCTGCGCAGATGCCCCCGATCGAGGAGTTGTTGATGATCGAACCGCGGCCGTGCTCCACCATGTGCCGCGCGGCGCGCTGGCTCCCGACCATCACGCCGTAGAGATTGACCTCCAGGTTCCGGGTGAAGCCGGCGAAGTCGTCGTCGAGAAAGGGACGGATCGGTTCGGCGATTCCTGCGTTGTTGAACATGACGTCGAGCCCGCCGAAGCGCTCCACCGTGAAGTCGACGAGATCCTGCACCGCGTCGGCATCGGCGACATCCGTTTGCTTGAACGCAGCGACCGGCCCGATTGAGTCCGCCAGCTCGCTCCCGCGCACGGCGTCGACGTCGGCGATGACGACCTCGGCGCCCTCCTCGACGAAACGCTCGACCGTGGCCCGGCCCAGACCGGCGGCGCCTCCGGTGACGATCGCGACCTTGCCCGCCAGCTCGCCTCCCGCCCCGGCCCCGGCGCCCGTCGTCATACGTCCTCGATCCAGTAGTCGGGCGCGGTGTTCACGCCGTGGCGGGCGAAGATGGCGTCGATCCCGGCGAGGTCCGCGTCACCGATGGACCAGCCCACCGCACCCACGTTGTCCTCCACCTCGGCACTGGTCCGGCAGCCGACGAGCGCCGTGCTCACCGCCGGGTTCGAGGTCGCCCAGCGGAGCGCGAGCTGCGGGAGGCTCTTGCCGTACCGTTCGGCGATCGGCTTCAGCTCGTCCACCGCCCGGACGTTGTGCGGGAACTGCTCGGGGCCGAAGAGGGTGTCGAAGATCCGCATCGAACCCATCTTCCCCTGCCGCGAACGCCAATCCGCGCTGCCGAAGTCCGTGTCCTCGGTGAAGGTGCCGGTGAGCAGCCCGTAGGCGAGGGACCCGTACGACATGAAGCCGATGCCGTGCTCCTCGCAGTACGGGAGGATGTCGCGCTGGAGACGGCGGTCGAACATGTTGTAGCCGTACTGGACGATGTCGACGCGCCGGGTCTTCATGCAGGCCTCGACCTCTTCCGGCCGGAAGTTCGAGACGCCGACGAAGCGGGCCTTCCCCTGGCGGACGATCTCGTCGAGCGCGTCCATCGTCTCCTCGAACGGGGTCAGGCGGTCGGGCCAGTGAGCGAGGTACACGTCGACGTGATCGGTGCCGAGGAGCGAAAGGCTCTTGTCGATCGACGCCAGTGCCCGCGCGCGACTGCCGTCGCGGAGGTTCGGCATCTCCTTGTAGTTCATCCCGAACTTGGTGACGACGATCGCCTCGTCGCGCCGTGAGCGCAGCGCCTTGCCGAGCGCGCGCTCCGAAGCCCCCATCCCGTATCCCTCGGCGGTGTCGAAGCAGTTGACGCCGAGGTCGAGCGCTCGACCCACCGCCCGCTCGAACTCGGACTCCTCGACGTGCCCGTAGCCGCCGCCGACCTCCCAGCATCCGAAGCCGATGGCCGAGACGTCGATCCCGGTCCGTCCGAACGGCCGATGGTCCATGTGTCCCCCTCGAATGCCGCGCTACGCGAGGCGGTAGCGCAGCGGCAGGTGCTTGATGCTTCCGTTGACCGCCGATTCCAGGCGTTCGACCGGGCCCGCGAGCTCGAAGAACTCGAGCCGGTCGAGGAGCTGACCGAAGACGGCCTCGAGCTCCACCCGCGCCAGGTGCGCCCCCATGCAAACGTGCTCGCCGAAGCCGAACGCGAGGTGCTGGTTCGGGTTGCGGTCGACGCGGAACGCGAACGGGTCGTCGAACACGTCCTCGTCGCGGTTGGCCGACGCGTAGTAGAGCGCGACCTGGTCCCCCCGGGCGATGTCGACGCCACGCACCCGGCAGTCCTCGGTCGCGACCCGCGTGAAGTGGCTGATCGGCGTCACCCAGCGCAGCACCTCCTCCACGGCGTCACGCAGCAGCTCCCGGTCCTTGCGGAGCTTCTCCCATTCCTCCGGGTTCTCGCAGAGGGCGAGCAGGCCGCCGCTGATCGCGTTGCGCGTCGTCTCGTTGCCGGCCTCCACCAGCAGCTCGCAGTACGCGAGGAGCTGGTCCTGCGTGAGTGGCTCCCCATCGATCCGCGCCCGGATGAGCTCGCTCACCAGGTCGTCGCCCGGATCGCGACGGCGCTCCTCGATCAGCGCCTCGAAGTAGGAGTGGATCTCGCGCCGCGCGCGCTGGATCGTCCGGCCGGCACTCTCACCGGGGCGCCGGTACTCGGGGTCGTTGTTGCCGATCACCTCGTTCGTCAGGTTGAACAACAGGTCCCAGTCCGAGCGCGGCAAGCCGACCATCCAGGCCATCACCGCGAGCGGCAGCGGCCCGGCGACACGCTCGACGAAGTCGCCCTCGACCACGTCTCCCCCGGTCGCCGCGGCATCGAGGATCTCGCGCGTGATGCGCTCGACCTCGGCCTGGTGCGCGCGGACGGCCTTGGGCGAGAACCGCGCGCTCACCGTCCGGCGCATCGGGACGTGTCGGGGCGGATCGAGCATGACGACCATCTCGGGCATCTTCGCGTCGGGCGCGCCGGCCCGCGCCAGCGTGAGGCCTC
Source organism: Acidimicrobiia bacterium (assembly GCA_046331155.1). Taxonomy (GTDB): domain Bacteria; phylum Actinomycetota; class Acidimicrobiia; order IMCC26256; family CAWATG01; genus JAXLRK01. The sequence goes on along the minus strand of JAXLRK010000001.1, from coordinate 489,630 downwards.
GCTCGCTCGAGAAGCGCACCGGCTGCCGTGAGATCTCCACGATGTCGGCATGCTTGGTGATCGCCCAGAACGGTTTGAAGCCCTCGGGCTCGAAGCGGGCGATCGGCGCCTCGGCCCGCAACCGCGTCCACGCGTCGTGCGGATAGCCATCACGCGCGTAGCGCGCCGCGTCGACGAGGTCGAGTGGATCGACGAACGTGGAGCCTTCGATGGGAGCGCTCATCTACTTCGGTTCCCTCGGGAGGCCGAGCATGCGCTCGGCGATGATCGTGCGCTGGATCTCGCTCGTTCCACCCATGATCGAGTTGGCGCGCGACCACAACAGGCCGCGCGCCCAGCGGCCCGCGTCCACGGATCCGTCCTCCTCCGGTGCGAGGAGCGCGCCGGGACCCAGTACCGCGGTGGCCGTCTCGTACAGCCGCTGGCTCATGCCGGCCCAGAAGAGCTTCACGACGCTCGACTCGACGCCGATCTCCTCACCCCGTTCGAGCCGCTGAAGGGTGCGGAGATTGTGCAGGCGAAAGATCTGCGCGTCGATCCAGGACCGCGCCAGCCCCTGGCGGACCCGCGGGTCCCCCGTGCGCCCGGTGCGGGTGCAGGCTCTGGCCAGGTCGTCGACCGCGACCGCGTTGAGGACCTGCTCCCGCCAGATGAACGACGCGCCACGTTCGTTGGCGAGCGTCGTGTTCGCGACGCGCCAACCCTCGTGCTCGGGACCGATGAGGTTCCCGACCGGCACCTCGACGTCGTCGAGGAAGACCTCGTTGAACTCGGCGTCGCCGGTCATCTGCCGGAGCGGCCGGATGTCGACGCCCTTCGCGTCCATCGGGACCGCGAGCATCGAGATCCCCCGGTGCGGTGGTGCCGCCGGGTCGGTCCGTACCAGCGCGATTCCCATGTCGGCACAGGTGGCATAGGACGACCAGACCTTCTGGCCGGTGACCCGGTAGGAGCCGCCGCTCTTCACGGCCCGGGTCGACAGGCTCGCCAGGTCGCTTCCCGCGCCGGGTTCGCTGAACAGTTGGCACCAGATGTCGTCGGCTCCGAGTATGCGCGACATCCATCGGGCGCGCTGTGCTTCGGTTCCGTGCGCCATCAGGGTCGGACCGACGAGCGTGACACCGGCGCGCCCGAGGATGGGCGGCGAACCCGCCCGCGCGAGCTCCTCGTTGTAGATCGCGACCTGGCTCATCGACGCGCCGCGCCCGCCGTACTCGACCGGCCAGTGGACGCCCACCCAGCGCCCGGAGTGCAGCTCGCGTTGCCAGGCGCGAAGGGTCTCCGCCTCCTCGCCCGTCGCCGCGATCTCGACGTCGGGCGGCGGGTGCTCCGCCAACCACGAGCGCAGCTCGTCGCGGAACGTCTCGTCGTGAGACGACATCCGGCGCTCGCCTTCGTTACTTCTGCGCGTTCTTCTGCGCGTCGGCGAACGTGAACGGTCTCCCGGCGAAGCTCACGTTCACGGGCTGCCCCCACACGTCGGGCTTGTGGCCGTCCCAGCAGACCCACGGCCTCGTGCCACCGGCGTTGTAGATCCCGACGAACTTGCCGTCGTGGATCCGCACGAAGTTCCCGCACTCGAACTGCGAGCGGTACTGCATGCCGTCGGCCGGGTTGCGGTGCTGGCGCGTCCAGTCGATCGGCACCACCCAACCATCCTGTGCGTCCCAGGTCTGCCGGTTCAACGCGCCGATCAGGTTCGCCCATGTGAAGTCGGGCCCGGCCGCCTTCAGCCCGGAGACGAGCCGGCGCGCCGAGATCCAGCCCTGCATGGTCGCTTCGGTGACCTTGAGATCATGCTTGGCGGCGTAGCCGAGGTACTCCTGCACCGCGGCGGGCGCCGGTGCGTGTTCGGCCGCGGTGACCTGCGCGAGGACGATGCCGCCCTCGAGCGGACCGGCGTTCGCCTTCACGAACTCCTTGTTGTAGAGGTTGGCGTGGTAGAAGGTGACCTTGCCGCCGATCCCCTGCTGGGACATCTCCTTGGCGACGGCGAAGTCCCCGTTGAAGTCGAGGCACGTGGCGAGGAAGTCCACGTGCTTGTCCTTCATCTGCGCCACCTGCGCCGAGAAGTCGGTCTGGCCGAACGACAGCGAGGAATCGGAGTACACCACCTCGGCGCCGACGTCCTTGCCGAAGTGGGAGAAGTTGTCGACGTTGCCCTTCACGCACGAGGCCGACTGCGGGACGCTGTAGCCGAGGATCGCGACGTTGTGGGCCTTCGACTGCTGCGCCAGCCACGGCGTGACGTGGGGATACAGCGGGCAGCCCTCCAGGCACAGGGGCGCGACGTTCGGGAAGAGGTTCTCGGGCCCGGCCCATTCGGCGTTGATGTTCCACCCGAACGTCGGGATCCCGGCCTTCGCGAGCAGCGGCGCGCCGGTGAACAACAGGGTCGCGACGAACGCCGCGTACACGTCGTCCTGGCTGAGCATGGCCTCGACCTGGCCCCGGTTGTCGGACAGCTTGTCGTCGCGCGTGCTCGTCAGCTTCAGCGTGCGCCCGTAGACGCCGCCCCGGGAGTTGACCTGGTCGAGGTAGGCCTCCACCCCGGCGTTGAACAGGTCGTAGTCGCCGCCCAGGGGGTTGGTCTTCGAGACGACCGACCCGAGGTGGATCTCGTCCTTCGTAACGCCGGGCGCGTGCACCGTCACCTTCTCGGTGGAGCCGGCGCTCGTGGTCCTGGTGCCACCGGTCGTCGAGGACTTCTCCGCGCTGCCCTTGTCGCTCGCATTGCCACAGCCCGCCGCCAGCACCGCCAGCGCCACCGCCGGTGCGAACACGCGCGTTCGGGCTCTCCACCTCATCGCGGTCATCGCGACATCCTCCGGCGCCGGTCGTCGTCTCGGCGCACGCTATTGGAGAACGGGCTTCTCCACAAGGGCTTCTTCTGATGAGAACCTGGTATCTCCGATTCCGAGAGGGGTACTCTTCCGATGACGGCGCTCGTCACCACGTCGCAGCCCGTCACGAGGGAGACCAGGCCGCACATGGCAGGCGTCGACGCTGCATCCGACGGGAACGAGCCGGCCTGGCGCGAGCGCGCCGTGGCCCGCAGTCTGAGCGCCGCCCGCTCCCGCGCCGAGCAGCGCGTGCAGCGCTTCCTGGACGCTGCATTCGAGCTGATCGACGAGCGGGGCACGACCGACTTCACGATCCAGGAGGTCGTCGACCGCTCCAAGCAGTCCCTGCGCGGCTTCTACGAGTACTTCGACGGCAAGGACGAACTCGTCCTCGCGCTCTTCGAGGAGACCGTCGGCGAGGCGGGCGAGGACATCCGCAGCGCCGTCGGCGTCGAGACGGATCCCCTCCAGCGGCTCCGGACGTTCGCCATCCGCCTCTACGAATGGTGCGATCCCGACGAGGCGCCCCGGAAACGAGGCGCCCACCACCGGCGCGCCATCTCCGAGTTCTCGATGCAGCTGGCGGCCAACCATCCGGACCGCGTCCGGGCGGCCCTCGCACCCATCTCCCACCTGCTGCGCCGGCTCGTGGACGACGCCGCCGCCGCCGGGTCGATCCGGGTCGCGGACTCTCGCCGGGCGACGGCGCTCGTGCAGCAGACGGTCATGTACAGCTGGTTCGGCAACCGGCTCGTCGAGGCCCCGAGGTCACGGCTCACCGCGCAGGAGACCTTCGACTTCTGTCTGCACGGCCTCCACGGCCCGGGGACCTGAGCGCGAGGCGGCCGTGAGCCGGGACTCCGGCCGGCAGGCCGCCGGGCGCCGAGACCCGACCGGCCTCAGTAGCGGCCGAGGAGGAAGTTCACGATCGGGGTGGCGGCCGGGAACGACTCCGTGACCCCCGCGCTGAAGTAGCCGGAATCGGTGATCATCACCGTGCCGGCGATCGCGGCCGCTGCGTCGCTGCACAGGAACACCAGCGGGTAGGCCTGCTCGAGCGGGGTCGAGGCCTCCGCCCCGACCTCGGCCCGGTAGTCGGAGCCGAATCCGAGCCACAGCTCCTTGTTGGCCTGGGCGAGCGGCGTGTCCGTCGGGCCGGGACAGATCGCGTTGACACGGATGCCCCGCTTCAGGAACGACATCGCCTCTCGCGCCACGTAGGCGCAGATCGCCTGCTTGCTGAACATGTAGTCGGCTTTGCCGTGCTCCTGCGTCCAGCGCGCCGCCGCATCGAAGTCGGCGATGTCGAGGAACTCCTTCAGCTGCGGGAGGTTGGACTCCCACCCCAGGCCCGCGGCCGAGGAGATGAAGCCGATCGCGGCACCGCGACCCAGTAGGCCGCGCGCCACCAGCAGATCGATCAGGTACCGATGACCGATGAAGTTGATCTTCTCGATGTTCGGGGTGCCGTCCGCGACACCGGCGCAGGAGAACAACACGTCCACCGGCCCGCCGCACTGCTCGACGGCGGCGTCGATCGACGCCGCGTCGCCGAGGTTCACGTGAATCGCCTTCGCGCCCGCGAGCGAGACCTCCGCGAAGTCCATCACCACGACCTCGGCGCCCGCGTCGAGCAGCAGCTCGGCTACGGCCGCGCCCATCCCGCTGGCACCGCCCACGACCAGGGCCCGCTTGCCGTCGTACCGAAAGGCGCTGAACAAGGACATCGCCGTCTCCTCGCTGTGAACCGGACCCTGAAACCGAGCGCGTCACCGCTGCTCGATCGGGCCGGGCGTGGGCACGGTATCACCGCGTCCCGGCCCGCCGCGCCGGGCGGACACGCCGGCGCATCGGCACGACGTGCCCGCCGTCACCTACGCTGGCGCGTTCGCGATCACGACACTCTCGAGGTGCAGCCGTGCCGGAACCGCGTACCGATCGACCGCTGCGCTTCGCGATCGTCGGGGCCGGGATGTCGGGCATCCTCGCCGGCATCAAGTTGCAGGAAGCCGGCCTGACGAACTTCACGATCTTCGAGAAGGCCGACCGCCTCGGTGGCACGTGGCGCGAGAACACCTATCCCGGTATCGCGTGCGACGTGCCGTCGCATCTCTACAGCTACTCGTTCGCACTCAATCCTGACTGGACCCGGCACTACTCGCCCGGAGACGAGATCCAAGCCTATTTCGAGCGTGTCGCCTGTGAGTTCGGCGTCGACCGCAACATCCGGTTCGGCGACGAGGTCGTCGCCTGCGCCTGGAACGGCGAGGGATGGCGGATCGAGACCGCGAGCGGCCACCGCGAGGACGCCGACGTGGTGATCGCCGCCACCGGCGTGCTGCACCACCCGAGGTACCCCGACCTGGCCGGACTCGACGCGTTCCGGGGCGCCATGTTCCACAGCGCACGGTGGGACCACTCCGTCGAGCTCGACGGCGCGCGCGTCGGGATCATCGGCACCGGTTCGTCCGCGGTCCAGATCGTCACGGCGATCGTGGAGCGGGTCGGCAGGCTCACCGTGTTCCAGCGCACCGCCCAATGGGTGACGCCGCTGACCAACACACCGTTCACCGACGAGGAGCGCGGCCGGTTCCGCGACGACCGAACCGAGATGCTCCGCGTCCGCCGCGAGCTCGAAGCGCTCTTCGACGGGTTCGCGGACGGTCTCGTCGACCTCGAGTCCGACATGATGCACGGGATCGAGCAGGTCACCCTCGCCAATCTCGAGGAGCACGTGACGGACCCGGTTCTCCGTGAGCTGCTGCGCCCGCACTACCGCGCGGCCTGCAAGCGTCTCGTGATGGGAGAGAACTTCTACGAGGCGATGCAGCACCCGAACACCGAGCTCGTGACCGAGGCCATCTCCGGGATCGAGGCCGGCGGAGTGCGGACCGAGGACGGGCGGCTCCACGAGCTCGACGTCCTCGTGATGGCCACCGGATTCGACGTCCAGGCGTTCATGCGCCCCATGGACATCACCGGCCGAGACGGCATCCGGCTCGCCGAGACCTGGGCCGACCGCCCCAACGCCTACCTCTCGATGTCGATCCCCGAGTTCCCGAACTTCTTCATGCTCAACGGCCCGAACGGCCCCGTCGGGAACTTCTCGCTCATCGAGGTGGCCGAGCTCCAGTTCGCCTACATCATGGAGCTCGTCCAGAAGCTCCGGGTGGGCGAGTGCCGCGAGATCAGTGCAACCCACGCGGCGATGGAACGGCACGAGGCGGCGCGCACCGAGGCCACCAAGAGCACCATCTGGTCGACCGGGTGCCGCAGTTGGTACCTCGACGACCGAGGTGTGCCCGCAGTGTGGCCCTGGACCTTCACGAGGTTCCGCGAGGTCATGGCCGCCCCCGACCTCGACGCCTACGACCTCCGCTGAGCACCGGCGGCTCGCGCTCCCAGGTAGATCGCGAAGCTGAAGCTGGTCACGAACACGCTCGGCTTCACCGTGCCGCTCGCGAGACTCGCCAGGATCCCGCCGTCGGCCGCCAGCAACGCGAATCCGACCGAGATCGCGGTGGCGCGCAGTGGATTGGCCGTCAAACGCTGTGCGGCGGCGGCAGGCGTGATCGCGAGGCTGAGCACGAGCAACGTCCCCACCACCTGCGCGGCGGCGGTGACCGTTAGGGCGAGCACGAGCAGGAACACGATGCCGAGCGCACGCACCGGCACACCCCGGGCATCCGCTACCGCGGGATCGATCGACGCGAAGAGCAACGGGCGGTAGAGCGCGACCATTACCGCGGTGACGCCCGCGCCGATGGCGAGCAGTCCGAGGAGCTGGCCGTCGCTGACGCCGAAGATGCTCCCGAAGAGGATGTTCGTCGCCGCGGTGGCGAAACCGTGGTACTGCGACAGCAGCAAGACGCCGAGGCCGAGGCCGAACGCGAGGATCACGCCGATCACGGAGTCACGCTCGCGTTCCCGCTCGCCGAGCAGCCCGATCAGCAGTGCCACGACGAGGGCACCGACCATGGCGCCGGCCAACGCGTTCTCCGCCACCAGCAAACCGGCCGCCGCGCCCGTGAACGCGAGCTCGCTCGTGCCGTGGACCGCGAAGGCCATGTTCCGCGTCACGACGAAGGTGCCGATCACGCCGCAGATGACGGCAACAGAGCTCGCGGCCAACAAGGCGTGCTGTGCGAACGGCTGCGACAGATAGAGGTCGACCGCCGTCACCGACGCCTCCGCTCGCGAGCACGGCCCTCGTCCCGCCGGCCGTGCTCGTGCGCGTGGTGATGTTCGCCGTGCGGCTCGGCGCTTTCGTCGGCACCGACCACGACGATGCGGTCGCGCACGTGCAGCACGTCGACCGGCGTGCCGTAGAGGTCGCTCAGGACCTCGCTCGTCAGCACCTCTTGGTGGGTGCCGACGGCCCATCGCCCACCGACCAAGTAGAGCACCCGGTCGACGTACGGCAGGATCGGGTTGATCTCGTGGGTCACGAAGAGCACCGCCGCGCCGTGGCGAGCCCGTTGCGCGTTGATCGCGGCGCTCACGGCCTGCTGGTGGGCGAGGTCGAGTGACAGCAGGGGTTCGTCGCAGAGCAGCACACTGGGCCCGCCGACGACCGCCTGCGCGATCCGCAGCCGTTGCTGCTCGCCACCCGAGAGCGACCCGATCGGCCGGTCCGCGACGTGGGCCGCGTCCACCGCGTCGAGCGCGTTCGCGACCCGTCGCACGGCGACACGGGACCGCCGGGGAATCCCGAAGCGGTGCCCGTCGAGCCCGAGCCTCACCAGGTCGCGGCCGCGGATCGGCAGGTCACGGTCGAAGGTCCGCTGCTGGGGTACGTACCCGACGTGGCTGCTCCCCCGCCGGGGCGCCCTTCCGACGACCTCGACGGTCCCGGCGGACAGTGCGAGCGCCCCCAACAGCACGTGCAGCAACGTGGTCTTGCCGACGCCGTTCGGCCCGATGATCGCGAGGAACTCCCGGGGCGCGACGTCCAGGTCGAGATCCTCGAACAGGACGCGATCGCCGAATCGCACCGCTGCACCACGCAGCCGGATGACCGGTGCGTCGCGGTCCGGCGCGTTCACGACGACTGCTCCAACGCGCCTCGCAGCTCGCGCGCCTGCCGCAACTGCCAGGCCTGGTACGAAGCTGCTCCGACGGGCAGGGTCTCGGTGACGGTCACCACCGGGATCCGCGATCGGTGTGCCAGCGCCCGCATCCGGTCCGTCGCCACGCTCGTCGCCTGCGCGTCGAGCACCAGGGCCCGTACCCGGTGCCCGCGGAGCAGGCGTTCCATCCGCTGCACGTCGCGTGGGCTGGGTTCGGTGCCGTCCTCCACCGCGCGCGCGAATCCCGGAGGCGTGACCACTCGCAACCCGGCCGACCGGAGCATCGGCTCGGCAACGCGTTCCGTCGACGCCACCGGTGAGCCCGCGAAGGATCGCCTGATCGACCGCAACGTCGCGAGCACCGGCGCCAGTGAGCGGTCGAACGCGTCACGATTGGCCGCGTACACCGAGCGATGCGGCGGGTCCACCCGCCCCAGGGCACGCTCGATCGCCAGCGCCACCTCGGGAACCCGGGCGACGTCGTACCAGAGGTGCGGGTTCGCGTCGTGGCCGTGAACGCCCAGCACGTCCGCGACCGTGAGCACGACTCGTCCGGGAGACGACGTCGAATCGACCAGGCGCCCCACGAAGTCGTCGTAACCGAGCCCGTTGGCGACCACCACGTCGGCATCCGCCACTGCGCCGCTGTCCCGGGCCGTGGGATCGAAAAGGTGGGGATCGGCCCGGGCGTCCGAGATGAGCGACGTCACGTCGGCACGAGCACCACCCACCTGCCGGGCGACGTCCCCCCACGTGTTCTCGGCCGCGACGACCCGCACCCGCCCACCGGTCGTCGGCTTCGACGACGCACAGCCGGCGCCGAACACGACGGTGACGGCGAGCGCGACCGCGCCCGCGACGGCGAGCTCGGGACGCCACCCGCGTCCGATGGGGCCGGCGGTCACCCCTCAAGTAGAAACGATTCTCATTCCTATGTCAACGCGGTCCGGTTGCCGCGCTCAGCCCCTCACCAGGGCCCCGATGCCCGCGACCATCATGACGAAGCCGAGGATCGCGAACGCCGACGTGCGCGCGACCGGGGCCTGGACGAGCTCCCCGGCCCGTTCGCGCTGCTTGCGGAACGCCGGGTCCGCGGCGGCCCGCTCGGCGTCGGCCCGTCGCCGGACCAGCGCCCGCGTCGACCCCAGGAACAGCGCGGCCCCGACGGCGACCACGATCTCGCGCAGCACCTGGTCGTAGAAGCTCACGGCGCCGATGGTACCGAGGGCGTCGTCGACGTCCCATCCGGCGCGGTCGCCAGATCGGCAAAGTGCAGGATCAGGTCGTCGAGGTCGCGGACGCCGGCCCCGCGCTGCACGCGGCGCGCCGTCTGCCGGTCGGTCGAGCCCGTCCGCTCGGTCTCCACGAGGAGCGGGAGACCGTCGTGAGCGAGGCAGTAATCGGTCCGCTCGCCGAGCGCTCGGTCGCGGCCTGCGGGCCTCGCCGCGAGGCGGAAGCAGCGGGCGGACTCCCCCGCGATGTGTCTACCCGGGAGTCGCCGGACCTCGTAGGCACCGACGAGCGGACCGGTCAGCGTCCGGACCCGGTCCGCGACACCCGGGCCGGCCGTCGTCGTGGTCGCTCCCGGCCGCGACGACGGCGAGCAGTTGGCACCGGTCGCGGTCACCGCACAGTCGATCGTCCGGCCACGGTACGAGCCGGTGAGCGAGCCGAAGGAGGCCAGCAGGTGGTCGGGTGGCACGTTGACCTCCCGACCGCGACCGGCCAGCGAGGAGCCCGCCGTGAGCCGGCGCGCGAACGTGAAGTCGATCACCCACGACTTCCCGTCGGTCTGGTCGAGCAGGCGCAGAAGGTCCGCTCGGGCACGGACGTCCCCGCTCGGGGCGGGGAACACCGAGCGCGAGGCCGAGTCGCCGGACCGCCACCAGGCGGCGCCGGCCGCGACCGCGATGACGGCGACCACCACCGCGACGACGCCGAGGACGATCCACCGTCGCGCGGTGGGCCGGGCGCCCGCCGGCGGAACCGCGGGCTCACGCTCGGGCTGCTCGGCGTCCATCGCGAGTGAGCGTAGACAGCCGCGGTCGTGATACAACGCCGCGGTGCGTCTCGTGCTCGCGAACTGCTCGGTCGAGTACCAGGGTCGCCTCGGCGCGCGGCTGGCACCCGCGATCCGTCTCGTGGTCCTCAAGGCCGACGGATCGATCGCCGTCCACTCCGACGCGAAGGCGTACAAGCCGCTCAACTGGATGAACCCGCCGTGCACGATCATCGAGGACGAGTCCTCCATCGTGGCCGAGACCCCGAAGGGTGAGCGGCTGGTCATCGCACTCCACGAGGTCCTCCACGACCACGCGCTCGACCTGGGTGAGGACCCCGGCCTCGAGAAGGACGGGGTCGAGGCCGAGCTCCAGGGGCTCATCGCGGGCCGGGTACAGCGTCTCCGCGACGACCTAAGGCTCGTGCGGCGCGAGTACCCGACCGACATCGGGCCGGTGGATCTCCTGTGCCACGACTCAGCGGGCCGGACCGTCGTCGTGGAGATCAAGCGGATCGGCGAGATCGCCGGTGTCGAGCAGCTCCTGCGCTACCAGGAGCGGCTCGACCTCGATTCACGCCTGGCACCCACGCGCGGCATGTTCGTCGCGACTCGCATCAAGCCCCAGGCACGGGTCTTCGCCGAGTCACGCGACATCGAATGCGTCGAGATCGATCTCGACGAGCTGCGCGGGATCGCCTCGAACGAGCTCCGGCTGTTCTGACATACGGCCGTCTCGCGGTGCTCCGAGGCTCTGGTTCGATGGTCGAGCTCCGCTCCGGCGTCCCGGCCTCCGGCCACGCCTTCGCTTCGTCTCCTAATCGCGGGCCATGTCGGCGAACTTCGTGTAGTGGTCGAGGAACGCAAGCCGGACGGCGCCCGTGGGCCCGTTGCGGTGCTTCGAGACGATCACCTCGGCGATTCCCTGCTGGTCGGTGTCGGCGTGGTACGCCTCGTCGCGGTAGATGAAGATCACGACGTCGGCATCCTGTTCGATCGAACCCGACTCGCGCAGGTCGGCGAGCATCGGCCGTTTGTCCTGCCGGTATTCGAGGGACCGGTTGAGCTGCGACAGCGCCATGACCGGGCATTCGAGCTCGCGGGCGAGGATCTTGAGGCCGCGTGACATCTCCGAGACCTCGACCTGGCGGTTCTCGGCCCGTCGCGACGAGCTCATGAGCTGGAGGTAGTCGACGACGACCAGTCCGAGATCGCCGTGCTTGGCCTTGATGCGACGGGCCTTCGCCCGCATCTCCATCACGGTGCAATGCGGGTTGTCGTCGACGTAGAACGGGGCCTCGCCCAGGCGGCCGACGGCGTGACTCAAACGGGACCAGTCGTTGTCGTCGAGCCGACCGGTCCACAACTTGCGGGCCTCGACGCGCGCCTCGGCCGCGAGCATGCGTTTGGTGAGCTCGAGGTGACCCATCTCCATCGAGAAGAAGACGACCGGCTTGCGCGTCTCGATCGCGACGTTGGCCGCGGCGCCGAGCGCGAACGAGGTCTTTCCCTGGCCCGGCCGGGCGGCCACGACGACGAGCGCGTTCGGTTGTAGGCCGAGCAGCAGGTCGTCGAGATCGTGGTAGCCCGTCGGGCTCCCGGTGATGTTGCCTTCCTCGCGGTCGTAGAGCTGCTCGAGATGGTCCAGGGTGCTCTGCAACGAGGTGTGCATGCCGACCAGCGATTCGGAAACGCGGCGCTCGGCGACCTCGAACACCATCTGCTCGGCGAGGTCCAGCGTGTCGGCGACGTCGTCGCGGGGCTCGTAGCCCATCTCGGCGATGTCGCCTGCGACCGCGATGAGCCGCCGCAGCAATGCGAGCTCGGAGACGATCTGCGCGTAGTGCGCGGCGTTGGCGGACGCCGGTGTCCCCGCCTGGAGGCGCAGCAAGGTGGCCTTGCCTCCGATCGGGTCGAGCAGCTCGGCCCGGCGCAGCTCCTCGGCGACCGTCACCGGGTCGGCCGGCTCGCCGTGGCCGTTGAGCGACATGATCGCGGCGAAGATGTGCCCGTGGGCCGGCTTGTAGAAATCGCCCTCTTCGACCCGAAGTTCGGCGGCCACGGACACGGCGTCCCGGGACAGGAGCATCGCGCCGAGCAGGGACTCTTCGGCCTCGAGGTTGTGCGGCGGGATTCGGCTCGGCGCGCCGGCGCGGCGGCGCACGTCCTCGATCGCTTGAACCACGCTGCTCCCCGTCATGTGGCGTCTGCTTCGGTCATTGATCGTCGCGCTTCCGACCTGTGGGAAGGTAGTGGCACAACCCCCGAATCCACTGTGTTTTCCTTGTGGATAACCTGTGGACTCTGGCTGCGGTCGTCCCCAGGCATGGGGATGCACCACGCTTGGAGTGTGCGCCGGGGGTACGACAGCGACCCGTTCGCGCCGAGGCCCCGCCGGAGCGGGGCCTCTGAGCAGCGGTGCCGGAAATCGCGAGCGGGAACGTGTGCTACTCCGCGACGACCTCGACCTGAAGCACGACGTCGACGTCGGCGTGGAGCTTGGCGGGCAACTCGAACGTGCCCAGCTCCTTGATGGGTTCGTCGAGCGTCACCTTCCGGCGGTCGAGCTCGATGCCGGTGTGCTCGGCCACTGCGGCGGCGACGTCCACCGACGTGACGGAACCGAACAGCTTGCCGCCGTCGCCGGCCCGGGCCCGAACCCGCAACGTCGCGCCGGTCAGCCGCCCCGCGAGCTCCTCGGCCGCGGCCCGATCGCGTGCTTCCCGGACCTCGCGGTTGCGCCGCATCGCCTCGGCCTGCTTGACCGCACCTCGGGTGGCCTGGAGGGCGAGCCCGCGCGGCACGAGGTAGTTCCTGGCGTAGCCGTCGGCAACGGTGAGGAGGTCGCCCTTCTTCCCGAGGTTCTCGACGTCGGCCCGCAAGACCACGTTCACGCCTCGTCACCTCCCGCCGACGCGCCCGCCGTCGCGGCACCCGGCTCACCCGCGCCGCCGAGCTCGGTGACGGCTCCGGCCGCGACCTCGACGCCCGCGGCGCCCTCGAGGCCTTCGGCGGCCGTCGCCGGCTCCGTCTCCGCTCTCGGCATGTCGCGCTCGGGTCGGCCGCGACCCTTGCCGCCCCGCTGCGTCACCTGACGCACCGAGTACGGCAGGAGCGCCATCTCGCGTGACAGCCGGATGGCCTTCGCCACCGCCCGCTGCTGCTGGGCCGAGTTGCCCGTGACCCGCCGGGCCCGGATCTTGGCCCGTTCCGACATGAACCGGCGGAGCAGGTTCACGTCCTTGTAGTCGACCCAGGTGATGCTCTCCGAGCTCAGGATCGACACTTTCTTCTTCGGAACCCGGCGTCGGTCGGCCGCCGCCCCCTTGCGTGTGCGCTCGCGATCTCTCGCCATCGTCTCGACTCTCTCCGTCTCTCGGCCCGGAACCTAGAAGGGCTCTTCGCCGAACTCGTCGTAGTCCGTGGGGGCTCCGGGACGGGTGCCGCCACCGCCACCGCCACCGCCGCCACTGCCACCGCCGCCACCGCCACCGCCGCCACCGCCACCGCCGCCACTGCCGCCGCCGCCGAAGTCGCCGCCCCGACGGTCGTTCTTGGTGACCTGGGCGGTCGCGTACCGGAGGCTCGGCCCGATCTCGTCGGCGATGATCTCCACGACGTTGCGCTTGTTGCCGTCCTTGTCCTCGTACGAGCGTTGCTCGAGCCGGCCCGTGACGATCACCCGGGCGCCCTTCGGCAGGGACTCGCTCACGTTCTCGGCCATCTCGCGCCAGCAGACGACGTCGAAGAAGCTCGTCGCCTCCTGCCACTCGCCGCTGTTGCGATCCTGCCAGCGGCGGTTCACGGCCACTCCGAAGCGCGTGTTGGCCTGTCCGCTGGGCGTGAACCGGAGCTCGGGTTCACGGGTCACGTTGCCCATGATGGTGACGGTGTTGCCTGCTGCCATGGTGGTTCCTCCCTACGCTTCTGCCACTTCGGCTGCGGCCGCCTTCGGTGGTCCGTAGACCTCCTCGGGGATCCGCAGCACCTTGTGGCGCATCACTTCGTCTGCGAGGGAGAGCATCCGGTGCAGTTCCTGCATCGCCGGTGGTTCGCTCATCGCCTGGAGCACCACGTAGTAGCCCTCCGAGCGGTGGTTGATCTCGTAAGCGAGCCGACGCTTGCCCCAGAAGTCGAGGTAGCCCCGCTGGGCACCCTTCGACTCGATGAACTGGAGATAGCGATCGACCGCGGACCGGATCGTCTCCTCTTCCAGGTCCGCGTTGAAGATGACCATGACCTCGTACGGCCTCATGGGCCCGTACCTCCTTCGGACCGCGGCTCCGGCCGCGGGCTCCGCCCTCGGGCCGGGGACCGGCCCGACGGAGCAGGATGGATGTTCGGTTGTGCGTCCCCGACCGACGAGCGCCGGACCGGAACGGGACCGGGTGAGGCTAGCAGGACCTCGACAACGTGGCCTATCGGTGACAACCCTACCGGGGGGGTAGGACAACCTCCGCCGGGGCGCCGTAGAGGCCGAGGGCTTCGGCCATCTCGTCGGTCATGTGGTAGGTCTCGTCGCTCGACGGGAATCTGCCCCCTCGCACGTCGGCGACGAACCGGGAAAGGGCTTCCGTCGCCGCGGTCTTCAGGTCCGCGTACCGCCGCACGAACTTCGGCTGCGCCCGGTCCTCGATCCCGAGCAGGTCGTGGTACACGAGCACCTGTCCGTCGCAGTGGCGGCCGGCGCCGATGCCGACCGTCGGGACGTCGACCGTGTCGGTGACCAACCGGGCGACCGCGTCGGGCACGCACTCGAGCACGATCGCGAAGCAACCTGCCTCGCTCAGTGCCACCGCGTCCTCGACGATCGCCTTCGCCGCGTCGAGGCGCTTGCCCTGGACCTTGAATCCGCCGAGCGCGTGCACGGACTGCGGCGTGAGGCCGAGATGTCCCATCACCGGAATCTCCGCGTCGAGGATGGCGCCGATCGCGTCGAGACGCTTGGCGCCGCCCTCGAGCTTGACCGCTCCCGCCCCGGCCCGCACGAGAGCAGCCGCGTTGCGCACCGTCTCCTCGCGGGACACGTGGTAGCTCAGCCAAGGGAGATCCCCGACCACGAGCGCATCCGGTCTCGCCCGGGCGACGGCGGCAACGTGATGGACCATGTCGTCGGTCGTCACCTGCAACGTGTCGTCGTAACCGAGCACGACCATCGCCAACGAGTCGCCGACGAGGATCATGTCGGCGCCGGCGTCGTCGACGACGCGGGCCGACGGCGCGTCGTAGGCGGTGATCATCACGAGGGGCTCGCCGCGATCCTTGGCGGCGCGCACGTCGGGGGCGGTCATCGCACGCGTTCGGGAAGCCATCTCCGGCAACCTCCACCGTCCCGGGCACCCACGGCTCCAGGCAGCATCACCATGCTATCGCTCGAATCGCCGGTCCGGGAAGTGCCTCCGGCACCCGGCCGCTCGGGCCCCGGCTCGCCTCAGCATCCCCCGCTCACAGTGCCTCCGGCACCCGGCCGCTCGGACCCCGGCTCGCCTCAGCATCCCCCGCTCACAGTGCCTCCGGCACCGGGCCGCTCGGGCCCCGGCTCGCCTCAGCCGGCGTGACGGCGGCCCAGGAGATAGCGCCGGTCCAGGTGGTTCCACCCGCACTCGACGCAGACCTCGACCACGTAGCACGCGAACTCGTCGACCGACGCGGCGAGCCGGTCCAGCTCACCGGGCAGGGTGATGCACCGGCCGTGAGCCTGCTTGAGCGCGTCGCCGTACACGTACGAGACGAGGCGCAGGCCACGCTTCGAGCAGACGGGGCACTCGCCCTCGACGGGGTCGCCGACGTGGCGCGCCGCGCGCAGGAGCTCCGGATGGGCGTCGCACACGTCGAGGTCGGTCAGGACACCGCGGCGGTAGTCGCGCAACACGGCCCGTCGGGCGAGCGCATAGTCGGTGTGCCGAGCCACGTCCAAAGGGTAGCCAAGGCCTGGAGCGCCCGAGAACGGGTCGCCGGAGGCCCCGACGGCCGGGCCGCCGCGTCCGGGCAGGCACGCCGGCACCGAACCCGTCACAATGGGGGCGACCAACGCCGCAGGAGCGACCCATGAACACCCAGTCCTGGGACCACCTCGCCCGCCTCGGCGCCGGCGGACTCCAACGGCCGACCGATGCCGCGTCCTACGGTCCCGGCGGCCCCACCGAGCGCACGGTCCGCCTTCTCGGCGACCTCCGGGGCAAGCGTGTGCTCGAGCTCGGCTGCGGCAGCACGCCGAGCGCGATCGCCTTTTCCCGGCAGGGGGCGACGGCCATAGCGATCGACGCCTCGGAGGCGCAGCTCGCCAACGCGAGGCGCCTCGCCGAGTCCGAGGAGGTCAAGGTCGAGTTCCACTGCTGCGACGTCGCCGACCTCGCGTTCCTGCGCGCCGACTCGATCGATCTCGTGTTCAGCGCCTACGCGCTCGACGAGGTCGAAGACGTCAACCGGGTGTTCCGCCAGGTGCACCGCGTCCTGCGTCATCACGCCGGTTTCGTGTTCTCCACCCAACACCCGGTGGCAGCCATGCTCGGCCGCGACGGACCGTCGAGCAAGGGCAGGAGCGGAACCGCCACGCTCCCACTCGGGAACTTCGTGGTCACCCGTTCGTACTTCGACGCGGAGCCGGTCACCGTCGACGTCGACGGTCAACCGGTCGTCACCTATCCGCGTCCGGTGAGCGACGTGTTCATGGCGCTCGGTCGGGCCGGGTTCGATGTCGATGCCATCGTCGAGGCGCCGTTCACGGAGGGTGACGCCCCCGGAGTTCCGGCGACGATCATCTGGCGCGCCCGCAAGGAAGGCGTCTGAACGCGGTCGATCGGACCCGTGGCGCCCGAGCGACGGTCGCAGCGCGCATCGACCACCATCACGGGCCACCCTCGCCCACCGGCTCGATGCCGCGGGCGCGCGCCCAGGCTCCCAGGCGGGTGTAGGCGTCGTCGGGGCCGATCGGACCTTCGTCCAGACGGACCTCGAGGAGGAAGTCGAGCGCCTCGCCGACGACTCGACCCGGTGGCACGCCGAGGTACGCCATCACCTCCCGGCCGTCGAGCGGAGGCCTGATCGCGGCAAGCTCCTCCTGGGCCCGCAGCGCCTCGATGCGCGCCTCCAGTTCGTCCATGCGGCGGGCCAGGGCCCGCGCGCGGTTGCGGTTGCGCGTCGTGCAATCGGACCGTTGCAGGTGGTTGAGGTCGTCGAGGAGGTCGCCGGCGTCGCGCGCGTAGCGCCGCACCGCGCTGTCGGTCCAGCCCATCGCGTAGGTGTGGATCCGGAGGTGTAGGTACACGAGCTTCGTGACCTGTTCGGTCAGCTCGGTCGGGAACCGCAGGGCCCGCATGCGCTCCTCCGTCATGCGCGCGCCGACCACCTCGTGATGATGGAAGCTCACACCGTTGCCCACGAACGACCGCGTCTTCGGCTTGCCGATGTCGTGGAACAGGGAGGCGAGACGCACGCGGAGCTCGGGACGCGTGTTGGCGACGACAGCGATCGTGTGGGCGAGCACGTCCTTGTGGTGGTGCACCGGGTCCTGCTCGAGCCGCATCGCGTTGAGCTCGGGGAAGAACTCGTCCGAGAGCCCGGTGCGCGACAGGAACCACAGACCGGTCGACGGGTCCTCGACCACGAGCAGCTTCGAGAGCTCGTCGCGGATCCGCTCTGCGCTCACGATCTCCAGCCGCCCGTGGAGCTGCTCGACCGCGGCGACGAGCTCGCGGACCGGCTCGAGTCCGAACCCGGCGATGAACCGAGCGGCGCGGAGCATGCGCAGCGGGTCGTCGAGGAACGACACCTCGGGTGCGAGCGGCGTACGCAGGCGCCGTTGCGCAAGGTCGATCGCTCCGCCGAACGGGTCGACGAGCCTCGGCTCCGGGAGAGCAAGGGCCATCGCGTTCACCGTGAAGTCACGCCGCGAAAGGTCGGTCTCGATGTCGTCGGCGAACGCCACCGCGGGCTTGCGACTCTCGGGACGGTAGACGTCGGCCCGGTAGGTGGTGATCTCCATCGTGACGCCGCCGCGCCGGCAGCCGACGGTGCCGAAGCGCTTCCCCTGGAGCCAGACCGCGTCCGCCCAGCCACGAACCAGGGCCTCCACGGTGTCGGGCCGGGCGTCGGTCGCCAGGTCGACGTCGTCGTGGGGCAGGTCACACAGGGCGTCGCGGACGCTCCCGCCGACCAGCGCGCACTCCCAGCCCGCCCCCGTGAGCCGCTGCGCGAGCTGTTGCACCGGGGAGTCTGCGGCCAGGAGGGGCCGGAGGCGGGCCGGCACGGCGGTCATGGCCCCATTGTCACCGACCGGCGCACCGCGCGTGCCCGCCGAGGCCACCGTTCTTCTCGAATCGGTCCAAGCCCAAGTTCTGTTCCAAATACTGAACCTTGTGTTGATTTCGGATCTATCACCGACCCGACGACGGCTTGAACGGTCTGCACCGGGTCGCGGACCACGGCATCGACGACGCGACGCTCGGACCGGTGTGATCGCGGGCCGTCGCCGCTCAGCCGGCCGAACCGGCGAGCGGCGGTTGCCCCTCACCGTCGTCGTCGAGGTGCTCGACGTCGGCGTGGTCCATCGCCAGACGCAGGTCGTGTGGACGGGAGGCCGCGCTCAGGGCGTCGCGCCGGTTCACCAGCCCGGAACGGTAGAGGCCGAGGAGGCTCTGATCGAAGGTCTGCATGCCGTAGTACTCGCCGTCGGCGATGATCTCCTCGATCTCGTGCGTCTCGTCCTCGTTGACGATCTTGTCGAAGACGCGGCCCGTGGCGACCAGCACCTCGACCGCCGGCACGCGGCCTTGACGATCGGCGCGCTCGAGCAGGCGCTGGCTCACGTTGCCGCGCAACGCACCCGCGAGCGACATGCGGATCTGGCGATGCTGGTGCGGCGGGAAGAAGTCGATGATGCGGTTGATCGTGTCGGTCGCGCTGATGGTGTGGAGGGACGACAGCACGAGATGGCCGGTCTCGGCCGCCGCCAGCGCGGCCCACACGGTCTCGGGATCGCGCATCTCGCCGATCAGGATCGCGTCGGGATCCTGGCGCAGCACCCGCTTCAGGGCCGACGCGAAGTCGTCGGTGTCGGTCCCGATCTCCCGCTGGTTGACGATCGACTTCTTGTCCCGATGCAGGACCTCGATAGGGTCCTCGATGGTGACGATGTGCTTCTCGAACGTCTCGTTGACGTGATCGACCATGGCCGCCAGCGTCGTGGTCTTGCCCGAACCGGTGGGCCCCGTCACCAGCACCAGCCCACGCGGCTCCTCCGCCAGGCGCCGAACGACCGCCGGCAGTCCCAACGCCTCGAAGCTCGGGATGCCCGGCAGCACGCGGCGGAGGACCAAGCCCACCGATCCGCGTTGCCGGAAGACGTTGACGCGGAATCGCCCGACTCCCGCGAGCGCATAGGCGAAATCGGCCTCGCTGGTCGCAAGGAACTCCTCGGCGCGCTGCTTCGGCATGATGGCGAACCCGATGCGCTCGGTATCAGCCGGGCCGACCGCGTCGAAGGTGGTCTGGCGCAACCGCCCGTCGATGCGGATGTACGGCGACGAGCCCACCTTGATGTGGACGTCCGACGCCCCTCGTTCGACGGCGTAGCGCAAGAGTTGGTCGAGATCGAACACCGCACCCCTCCTCGGGGAGAGATATCGGCGCGGCGATTCGCGGCCTTGAGCCGGCAGGGCGGGGAGCCCCCCACGGCGGGGCGCTCAGTCGATCCGGGACCAGAGATCGACGGCGGCCTCGACGACCGTCCGGCCCGGACCGCCGCTGGTGGGCCGTTCGGAGGCCACGGTGGCGCCGGCGAGCTCGCCCAGGGTGGCGGCAACCGACGCCTCGAGCGCACCGAGGTCGTAGCCACCCTCGAGGAACAGGATGAGGTGGCCGGCCGCCGGCACGAAAGCCTTGACCCGCCTGGTCAGTGCGGCGAAGTCGCCGGCCGACAGACCGAGGCCGGTCAGCGGATCGGCCCGGTGGGCGTCGTAACCGGCCGAGACGAGCACCCAGCTCGGATCGAACCGCTCGACGACCGGCGCGACCACGTCGTCGAGGGCCTGAAGGTACACGTCACCGGTGGTACCGGCAGGTACGGGCACGTTGCAGGTAGTCCCCGCACCCGCGTCACGACCCGTCTCGTCGAGGCGGCCCGTGCCCGGGTAGAGCGGCCATTCGTGCAACGAGACGTAGAGCACGCGCGGATCGGCGTAGAAGACGTCCTGCGTTCCGTTCCCGTGGTGCGCGTCCCAATCCACGACCGCGACGCGCTCCCCGCCCTCGGCGAGGGTTGCCGCCGCGATTGCCACGTTGTTGAGCAGGCAGAAGCCCATCGCCCGCCCGGGCAGCGCATGGTGCCCCGGGGGACGCACCGCGAGGAACGCCGCTTCGGCCTTCCCCGCGGCGAGCGCTTCGACCGCGGCGAGACCGGCACCGGCCGCGAGCACGGCCGCGTCCCACGAGACCGCCCCGGCGACCGTGTCGGCGTCGAGGGCGCCCCCGCCCCGCGCGCAGAGCTCGGCCAGCCGATCGAGGTACGGCGCGGTGTGCACACGCTCGAGCTCGGCGCGTGACGCGTCGCGCAGGGTCAGCGGTGCGAGCGCCCCCCCGAGCGCGTCGTGGGCGAGGGCCGCGTGGACGGCGTCGAGCCGTGCCGGGCGCTCGGGGTGACCACGGCCCGGATCGTGTTCGGCGAACCGCGGGGCCTGCCCGATCAGGATCACTTCCGAACCGTAGCCGCGCCGGGTGCCGCGACCTGCCGGTGAACTGCTCGGTAGCCTCGTTCGCCAGATGACCGATCGAGCGACACTCGGCGCCGTGACGCGCGGCCCCGCACCCTGGGTACGCATCACCCCGTGGCGCGGCCGTCCCGACGTCGCCCGACTCGACGTGGTCGCGCCGCCCTCTCCCTCGGCCGCCGACGTCGACACGTGCCTCGACCGCCTGCGCGAGAGCGGCTTCGCCGAGGTGGTGACCGGTGCGCTGGCGCCGGCGGACGCCCTGGCGTTCGTCGACGCCGGCTTCGCGACTCGGGAACGCCTCCACCTTCTCACGCACGACATGCGCGACCTTCCACCCCGGACGCTGCGGACCCGTCGCGTCCGGGGCGAGGACGACGAGGTCGTCCTCGCGATCGACCAGCAGGCCTTCGCGGAGCCCTGGGCACTCGACGAGCCGCGACTGCGCGGTGCGCTGTCGGCGACTCCGATCGCACGCTTCCGGCTCGCCGAGCTCGACGGCGCGCCGGCCGGCTACGCCATCAGCGGCCGCGCCCGCGACCACGGCTACCTCCAACGCATCGCAGTGGCACCCGGTGCGCAGGGCCGCGGACTCGGAACGGGGCTCGTCGTCGACGCGCTGCGCTGGCTCGCCCGTGCCGGCGTCCGTCGCACACTCGTGAACACCCAGCTCGACAACCATGTAGCGCTGCGTCTCTACGCGACCTGCGGCTTCCGGTTGCTCCCCGTCGGGCTCAGCATCCTCGGTCGGGCGCTGTGAAGGGCTCCGGCATGCCGAGCCGGCGTTGCGCGCGATCCTGGCCGGTAGCGAGAGCGGCTGCCGTGCTCGGCGCGGCGGTCCTCACCGGGCTCGGCGTGTCAGTCCTCGCCGGGCTCGGCGCACCGGCCCGCGGCGCGGTCGCCGCGCCCCAACACGTTCTCACGCTCGTATCCCAACCGGCCTGGGTCCCGCTCGGGGGCGACTCCTCGCTCCACGTCGACCTCGCGAGCGACGCGTCCAACGCGGTCGTCGAAGTGTCGATACATCGAGCGCTCGCCACGCGGATCGGATTCGACCGCACGCTCGCGGGACAGTCCCCGGGTCCGGTGATCCAGCGCCTGACCCCCACCTTGATAACGGACCTCGCGACCGACGGAGACGGGAACCGGATCGTCCCGCTGCTCCTCCAGGACCCGGCGGCGCCGCGCGACCCGAAGCGGCTCCAGATCCGCCAGACCGGCGTCTACCCCGTCGAGGTGGAGGCGCGCGACCGCAGCAGCGGCGCCAGCATCGACGGCTTCCTCACCTACCTCGTGGCCATCCGTACGCCGTCGGTGTCCTCGCCGACGATCCCGAACCCGCTCCTCGTCGCATGGGCCTGGCACATCACCACGCGACCCGCGTACCTGGTCGACAACCAGCCCGACCCGGAGGTGATCGCCGAGATGCAGCCGAACGGCCGGCTCGGCCGGATCGCAGCCGCACTCCCCCAAACGCGCCGGGTCCCGATCAGCCTGGTGCCGGGTCCGGAGACGATCGAATCATGGAAGGCTCTGGCGCCGTCCAAACCGGCAATCGCCGACGGTCTTCGCGCGATCGAGTCGGCCGCGACGAACGGCCGCAATCAGATCGTGGCCGGCCCGTACGTGTCGATCGACATCCCCGCGCTCGACGCGCACGGCCTCGGCGACGAGGTGGGGTCACAGCTCGCGCTCGGAGACGACGCGTTGAACGCCGCCCTCGGGCTCCGTGTGGACCCCCGCACCGCGGTGGTCGAGCGCGTCGACGACGGTGCGTTGGCTCGCCTGCGCCAGGGCGGCGTCGACCGGCTCGTCCTCGAACCGGAATCGCTGGCGCCCGTGCCGTCGACGTTCACGCCGGCCCGGCCCTTCGACCTCGAGAGCGGCGGGCGGACGTTTCGCGCCGCGGCGGAGGACGCGGGCCTGAGCCAAACGCTCGACACCGGCGATGTACCTGCCCTCCAGGCACAGCGCCTGCTGGCCGGCCTCTCGCTGGTCGCACTCGAGCGGCCGGGCGAAGCACGCGGTCTCGTCCTGTCGAACCCGGCGGACTGGCATCCGAGCACCGAGGCCATCGACGCCGTCCTGAGCGGCCTCGAAGGACACCCGCTGCTCGACCCGGTGTCGCTCGACACGTACTTCGGCACCCTGCCCGTGGCCACGGAGAAGAACGGCCAACCTCAGGTCCGGCGCCTGGCCCCGAGCGAACCGGGCACCCCGCCGGTGACCGAGGCGGCGTTCAACGACTCCCGTCGCCGGCTCGACGCCTTCCGATCGATGGTGGGAGGCAACGACCCACGGATCGCGAACGGGGAGCGGGCCTTGCAGGTGTCGCTGTCGTCGACGTGGACCGGCACGGCCGGGCGCGCCCGAGCCAACGCGGAGCTGTTCGTCATCGACTCGGCGGTGCAGGAGTTCGCCTCGAAGATCCGTGTGCCCGACGGGCGCACCATCACGCTGACGTCCCGCACCGCGCGTCTGCCACTGTCGTTCACCAACGACACCGGCCAGGCCGTGCGGGTACTGGTCCGGCTGTCGAGCAACAAGCTGTTCTTCCCCGACGGCTCCGTCCAGGAGGTCCTGCTCCCGCCGAAGACGCGCACGGTGGAGTTCCGGGTCCGGGCGCGGACGTCGGGCGCGTTCCCGGTCCTCGTCCGCGTCTCGTCCACCGACGGGAAGCTCGTGGTCCAGAACGCCCGAATGACGGTCCGGTCGGCCGTGTTCAGCGGGGTCGGGATCTTCCTGACGATCGCCGCCATGACCTTCCTGCTGATCTGGTGGTTCGTCCATCTTCGCCGCGAGCGCAGAGCGGGTGGGCGCCGAGCACGACGTTCGACGACCACCCCGGCGGGAAGCTCCGCATGACCCAGACCGGTACCGGTGACCGCCAACTCGTCCGGTCCAGCGCGCTCGTCGGGCTCGGTACGGCCCTGTCGAGGGTCACCGGCATGCTGCGCGTCCTGGTGATCGCGCGCATCGGGATCCAGTTGCTCACCGACAACTACAACGCGGCGAACAACACCCCGAACATCCTCTACGAGCTCCTGCTCGGAGGCATCCTCACCGCAACGCTCGTCCCGCTGTTCGTGGAGTACACCGAGCAAGGCGACGAACGGGGGCCGGCGGCGATCAACACGGTCGCCGTGGCCGTGCTCGCGGTGACGGCGTTCGTGGGCATCGTGCTCGCCCCGATGATCATGCGCCCGTACTTCCTCGGCGTGCACCGCGCGACGCGCGAGTCCGAGATTCGGCTCGCCGCCACGTTTCTCCGGTTCTTCATGCCCCAGGTCTTCTTCTACGGCCTGTTCGCCCTCATCACGGCGATCCTGAACGCCCACCGCCGGTTCGTCGCCGCGGCCTTCGCGCCCGTGCTCAACAACGTCGTGGTCATCGCGATCTTCCTCGCCATCCCCGAGATCCACCCCGGCCGCCTCGATGTCGCCACCGTTCAGGATTCGCTCGGGCTCCGTCTGCTGATGGGGCTCGGCACCACGGCCGGCATCGTGGCCATGACGCTCGCATTGTTCCCGGCCCTCCACCGCGCCGGGCTCCGGTTCCGCCTCACGCGGCACTGGCGTCATCCGGCGGTCCGGAAGCTCGTCAGGTTGTCGGGCTGGACCATCGGCTACGTCGTGGCGAACCAGATCGCGTTCTGGGTCGCGAACTTCCTCGCGCTGCGCCACGCGTCCGACCTGACCGTCTACCTGGTGGCCTTCACGTTCTTCCAACTGCCACACGGACTCTTCGCGGTGTCGATCATGACGACGATCACGCCGGAGCTCGCCGCCTGCGACCTGGGCGGCGACACGGTCGGGTTCCGCCGGCACTTCTCGCTCGGGCTCCGGCTCCTCGGCCTCGTCATCATCCCGGCGACTGTGATCACGCTGGTCATGTCGCGACCGATCGTGAACGCGTTCGTCTGGCACGGTCGGGTGACGGGCCACGACGCCGCCGTCGTCGCGCAGACGCTGGTGGCGTTCGGGACGGGCCTCGTGTTCTTCTCCGTGTACCTCTACACCCTCCGGGCGTTCTACGCCCAACGCGACACCCGGACTCCGTTCGTCGTCAACTGCCTCGAGAACGGCGTGAACATCGTTGCCGCCTTCGCCCTGTACCCGCTCCTCGGAGTCCAGGGGCTGGCACTGGCCTGGTCGATCGCGTACGCGGTGGCTTCCGTCGTCGCGGTCGCGGCCCTCCGGCGCCGGATCGGTTCGCTCGACGGTACGACGATCGTACGATCGTTCTCGAAGATGACCCTGGCCGCCGCCGCGCTCGCCGTGGTCGCCTGGGTCGCGGTCGAGCGTATCGGCTACGGCACGCCCGCGCGGGGGCTCGCAGCGACGGTCGTGGGACTGACCGCCGGCGCCGCCGTGTACGTGGCCGTGCTGTGGCTCCTGCATGTGGGCGAGTTGCGCCTGCTCGTCGGATCGTTCGTCCGGCGGAAGGTGGAGCCGCCGCCGCCGGGCGTGTAACGATGAGCAGGCCCTGCGAGTCGAAGTTCCCGAGCCCGTGTGGCGGGACCGCGCCCCGACCCCACTCCCCCGAGGAGTGAGAGAGAAGAGGTTGAAGATGGGAGTCCGCGTCGTCACGGACAGCGCCTGCGATCTCCCCGAGGATCTCGCGGAGGAGTTGGCGATCGAGATCGTGCCGTTGTCCATCCGCTTCGGCGACAAGGAGTTCGTCGACCGCGTCGAGCTGACCAACACGGAGTTCTGGGCTCGGATGCGCGACGCCGACACACTCCCCGAGACAGCAGCGCCGTCCGCGGGGGCGTTCGAGGAACGCTTCCGGATGCTGGCCGACTCGGGGGCGGACGCGATCGTCTGCATCAACCTCGCCTCGAAGCTCTCGGCCACGATGCAGGCCGCGCAGATCGCGGCCAAGTCCCTCGAACAGGTGTGCCCGATCGCCGTGATCGACTCGACGACCGCGTCGATGGGGATCGGCACGCTCGCCGTCTCGGCGGCGCGCATGGCCGCCGAGAACGCACCGTTCGACGAGATCGTGCGTGAGGTGACCAGTCAACGCGACCGCACCAGGATCTTCGCAGCGCTCGACACCCTCGACTCGCTGCGCAAGGGCGGCCGGATCGGCGGCGCGGCGGCGATGCTCGGCTCCGTTCTCTCGATCAAGCCGCTCATCGAGATCCGCGACGGCGTGGTGCTCGAGGCGGGCAAGGTACGGACCCGGTCCAAGGCATGGCGAGAGCTCGCTGGTTTCGCAACGCGCCAGCCGGTCGAGCGGTTGGCCGTCCTCCAGGGTGGGGGCGTCGACATCGAGGAGCTCCTAGCCCACCTCGAGGCGGCGGTTCCCCGCGACCAGATGATCATCGGCGAGATCGGGCCCGTGATCGGCACCCACGGGGGTCCGGGTGTGGTCGGACTCAGTTTCCAGACGGTCGCCTGAACGGACTTCGGCACGCGTTCGCGGAACCGGTCGGCGCGCCGCGAACGCGGCGCACCCCGCCAGTAGCGTGTGGGCGTCGTGCCCGATTCGATTGCCTCCGGAACCGTCGTCGGCGAGCGCTACCGCCTCGATCGCGAGCTCGCCCGCGGCGGCATGGCGTCGGTCTGGGAGGCCGACGACCTCGTCCTGACCCGGCACGTGGCGGTCAAGATCCTCGATCCGTCGCTGGGCTCGAACGACGCGTTGCGCTCCCGCTTCCGTCACGAGGCCGTCGCGGCGGCGCGGCTGTCGCACCCGGGCATCGTGGCGACCTATGACACGGGCGACGATCCCGGGCTCGCCTACATCGTCATGGAGCTCGTCGACGGCGTCACGCTGCGGGCCCTCCTGGACGAGCGCGGCCCGCTCCCCGTGACGCGAGCAGTCGACATCACGATGCAGGTCGCCGACGCGCTCAGCCACGCGCACCACGACGGGCTCGTCCACCGCGACATCAAGCCCGGAAACGTGCTCGTCGAGCGCAACGGCAGGGTGAAGGTCACCGACTTCGGAATCGCCAAGTCCTCGGGCAGCATCGACTTGACCCGCGACGGCGCCGTGATGGGCACGGCTCGCTACCTCGCTCCCGAGCAACTCGAAGGGCGCGGTGCCGACGCCCGCTCCGACGTCTACGCCCTTGCGGTCGTGCTCTACGAGATGCTCGCCGGTCGGCCGCCCTTCAGCGGTGACACCGAGATCGCGGCCGCCATGGCGCGACTCTCCCAGGACCCGACCCCACTCCGAACGATGAGGCCCGACATCCCCAGCGGCCTGGAGCACGCGGTGCAACGCGCCCTCGCTCGTGACCCCAACGACCGCTACGGGTCGGCCAAGGCCTTCCGCGACGCCATCGCGCCCTACCGGGTCGACGACGCAACTCCGGCCGAGGGGTTCGTTCCCCGGCCGGCCACCCACCGTCGTCGCCGCAGCGGCCGCGCGATCCGTCGCGGTGTCCTGGCCGGCACCGTACTGATCCTCGGCGTCGCCCTCCTCTGGCGGCTGTCGTACGGCGAGTCGTCGTCGCCGGTCGCAACCGCGCCGCTGCGTCCGCTGCGGGTCGACGCCGCGCACGACTTCGATCCACAAGGCGACGGCCACGAGCATCCCGAGGCGGCGGCATTGGCCATCGACGGCGATCCGTCGACCGCCTGGTACACGGAGGTCTATCAATCCCCCGACTTCAGCGGCGACAAGCAGGGTGTGGGCCTCGTGCTGACCACGAACGGCCGGCCGACGGTGCGGCAGGTTCGTATCGACAGTCCCGACTCCGGCTGGAGCGGCGCGATCTACGTCGCCGACACCGACCAGGGACCGCTGTCCTCATGGGGCCCCGTACGCGCACGTGGTCACGACCTCGGCAATCACGCGTCGCTCACCATCGCCGCCCCGCGCCCCGGTCGCTTCGTGCTCGTCTGGATCACCAGGCTGCCCCCGTCGGGCCGGATGCGGATCTCGGAGCTCCACCTCGATGGATGACCCCGACGCGCCCGACGAGGAGCTCGCCCGGCTGGCCGCGCGTGGTGACCGACGGGCCCTCGAGCAGCTCCTCCAGCGCCACGCCGACCGCATCCACCGGATCTGCGCCCGGATCCTCGGCAGCGGCGACGACGCGCTCGACGCGACCCAGGAGGCGATGATCGCCGTTGCCCGCGGCGTTCGCCGGTTCGACGGACGCTCCGCCTTCACCACGTGGCTGCACCGCGTCGCCACCAACGCCGCGCTCGACGAGGCCCGTCGGCGTTCCCGGCGTCCGGTGCCGGCCGAGACCCTCGCCGACCCACCGGGCGCGGCGCCGCTCGACGATGCGATCGTCGATCGCCTCGGCATCGACGCAGCGCTGTCGCGCCTGCCCGAGGACTTCCGCGTCGCGGTCGTTCTCCGCGATGTCTGTGACCTCGACTACCACACCATCGGCGCGGTTCTCGGGATCCCCCCGGGCACCGTCCGCTCGCGCATCGCGAGGGGTCGAACCGCGTTGGCTGCGCTCCTCGGGAACCCCATGACCCTCGAGGCACGTCCAACCGAACGATGACCTCGCCCGATCCGATCCTCGATGCGCTCGTCGACGACGCAATCGACGAAGCCGTGTCCGCGCTGCTCGACGGTGAGCTCGACGAGTGGGCCGAGGAGCACGGCACGAACCCGGCGACCGCGAAGGACTGGCTCGAACACCGTTCGGACTTCGCCCGCCGTCGCGACGTGTTGCGCGCCGCCCGTACCGCACTCACGGGCGGCGCGCCGCTCGACGAGCTCGGTCGGGCGCGGCTCGTGCGCACGGCCCTCCAGGCCACGGCGCCCGCACCGGGCCGGCGCAGGTGGGCGATCATGGCCGGCGCGGCAGCAGCCGTGGTCGTTGCCGCCGGTGTCGGGTTCGCGCTCACGCGCAACGGCGACGAAGCCGCGCGCACCGCCAGCGCCGGCCCGACGACCGCTGCACCGAGCCGCGCCGTCTTCCGGGGCGATTTCGGCGACGTGAGCGATCCCGACGTGCTGCGCGCGGCCGTCGCGGCAGGCAAGTCGACCGGCGCGGCCGGCTCGGCACTCAAGGGCATGTCGTCCGCGGCCACGAGCACGTCCGCGCCCCGTACCTCGAGTCCGTCCGCCGACAACGCGGGGGAGGCGAACGTGAGCACGCACGACACCGTGCCTCCCGAACCCGTCAGCGCCGCGGTCGTGGACCGCTGTGCCCGATCCCGGGAGTCCTCGGGCGCCCGCGTGACACAGACCGCGACCGGTCGGTACCACGACGTTCCCGTCGTCATCGCCGTCGTCACCACGGACACGCGTTCCACGACCTGGGTGCTCGACGCATCCACGTGCGCGCCGTTGGCCTCCCAACTCACCAAGCTGCCCTGACCCCGGGCTGGGCGCGCGATCGTGCGCCGACTACGCTCGCCCCGGGCCATCACCGCCGGGGGAAGCGATGAACGACTGGAGTGCCGAGGCTGCCGACACGGTCGAGCGCGTCGTCGTCATCGTCCGCGACAAGACGGTGGTACCCGTACAGGCCGTCACCAAGGCGGTCGTCTACGGTCTCGTCGCCGCGACCCTGGCCGCGATCGCCATGGTGTTGCTGTCGACCGCGCTGTTCCGATTCGTCGCGGCGTACCTCCCGTTCGGTGGGATCTGGACCGTCCACCTGATCGTCGGGGGAATCTTCGTGCTGGCGGGCCTGTTCGCCTGGTCGCGTCGCGAGGCGTGACGCGACCATCCGAGGGAACCATGTCCGAGCTCCGTGAGGTCGTCATCGTCGGGTCGGGTCCGGCCGGCTTGACGGCCGCGATCTACACCGCCCGCGCCAACCTCCGGCCCCTCGTCATCGAGGGCCTGGCCGCCGGCGGGCAGCTCATGCTCACCACCGAGGTCGAGAACTACCCAGGATTTCCCAGTGGGATCCTGGGTCCGGAGCTGATGGCCGGATTCCGTGAGCAGGCGGAACGTTTCGGCGCGGAGTTCGTGACCGCGGATGCCGACGAGGTCCGGCTCGACGAAGATCCGTTCACTATCAGTGTTGGTGCTGACACGCACCGCGCGACCTCGGTGATCATCTCGACCGGTGCCTCGGCCCGAATGCTCGGACTGCCCGGTGAGCGTCGCCTGCTCGGACACGGCGTTTCGACCTGCGCGACATGTGACGGCTTCTTCTTCCGTGGTCAGGAGATCGCGGTGGTCGGTGGCGGGGATTCCGCGCTCGAGGAAGCGATCTTCCTAACCCGCTTCGCCGACAAGGTCTCGATCATCCACCGGCGCGACGAACTGCGCGCGTCGAAGATCATGCAGGATCGCGCCCTGGCCAACCCCAAGATCGAGTTCGTCTGGAACACCGTCGTCTCGGACACCCTCGGTGAACACAAACTCGAGGGTCTTCGTCTCCGCGACGTCACGACCGGCGAGGAGTCGAGCCTGGTGGTCGGCGGACTCTTCGTTGCCATCGGGCACACGCCGAACACCTCGCTCTTCGAAGGCCGGCTCGAGCTCGAGACCAACGGATACATCAAGACCGAGCCGGGTTCGACGCGGACCTCCCGCGACGGTGTCTTCGCCGCCGGCGATGTCCAGGACCATGTCTACCGCCAGGCCGTCACCGCGGCCGGGTCCGGGTGCATGGCCGCCATCGAAGCCGAGCGGTGGCTCGAGGCCCGGGCCCACACGTCACGATGACCGGCGCGGCGTCCTTCTCCCTCCGCCGGTCGCGACCGGCGGCCCCCACCGAAAGGAACCTTCGTGGCTGACAACATCCTCACCCTCTCCGACGCCACGTTCGAAGAGACGGTTGCCGGATCGGACACACCCGTCCTCGTCGACTTCTGGGCGGAGTGGTGCGGCCCGTGCAAGATGATCGCGCCCACCCTCGAGGAGATCGCGGGTGAGCAGGAGGGCAAGTTGACGATCGCGAAGTTGAACGTCGACGAGAACCCCGAGGTGACCCGGCGCTTCGACGTCATGAGCATCCCCACGCTCGTGGTCTTCCGTGACGGTGCGCCCGTCAAGCGCATCGTCGGGGCCAAGGCCAAGAGCCAGCTCCTCCACGACCTGAGCGAGTTCATCACTTGACCCTCGGCACCGACCTGCTTCGCGGCGTGGGCGGTGAGCCGGTACGCGAACTCCAGCAGCGTCTGAGTGCGCTCGGCTTCACCATCCCCGTCGACGAGCACGGCGTGTTCGGGCCCGAGACGGAGCAGACCGTACGCGCGTTCCAGTCGGATCGGGGCCTGCGCGCCGACGGCGTCTGCGGTCGCCAGACGTGGGCTGCGCTCGTCGAGAGCGGCTATGCACTCGGTGATCGTCTGCTCTACCGCCGCAACCCGATGCTCCGCGGCGACGACGTCGCGACGTTGCAGCAAAGGCTCGACGCGCTGGGTTTCGATGCCGGTCGTGAGGACGGGATCTTCGGCGAGGACACCGGTCGTGCGGTGGCCGAGTTCCAACGCAACGCCGGCCTCACCGTCGACGGCATCTTCGGCCCGCAGGCCCTCGCCGCGCTGACGCGGCTCGACGCGCTCGCCGACGGCTCGATCGCAGCGGTGCGCGAGCGCGAAGCGCTTCGCCGCGCCCGCCGTGACCTCACCGGTCAGCGCATCTTCGTCGTGGCGGGACTCGGCCTCGAACAGCTGGCCGACGTCGTCGCCCGAGATCTCGTGAACGAGCGCGCCGAGGTCGTGCTCGACATCTCCGGCGACGATGATTCCTTCGTGGCGGCCATCGCCAATCGCTTCGGCGCCGATCTCGTGATCGCGCTCCAGCCGGGTGACGCCCCCACCTGCGTGTGCGCCCACTTCGCCTCCGGACGGTTCCGTTCCGAAGCCGGCTTCCGCGTCGCGTCGGCGATCGCCGAGCAGCTCGCGAAGCTCGGGTTCGGAAGCGTCGAGACCAAGGGCCGCGCGCTCCCGCTACTCCGGGAGACCCGTATGGCCGCGGTGGTGTGCGAACCCCTGGCCCGAGGGGACGCCGACGCCATGCGGAGGCTGGTCGAGCGATCGGCCGACGTCGGCCGGGCGATCGTGATCGGCATCCGCCGCGCCGTCGAGAATCCGGCGCTCGACGGATAGGTCAACCGGCGGGCTCGGGGGCCGGCACCTCTGTCATGAGCCGGTAGATGCGCTCGAGGTCTTCGAGCGTCGAGAACTCGATCACCACCTTGCCCTTCTTCGTGCCCATGTTCACGTTGACCCTCGTGGCCAGGTAGTCGCCGAGCAGCTCCTCGAGCTCGAGGAGACCGGGCGGACGGAGCTTCCCGGCCGAGCCCGAGGTGGCGGACGTCGACTCCTCCTTGGGTTGCCCGTGGTGCTTGACCGCTTCCTCGACGGCTCGGACCGACATCCCCTCGGCAACGGCCTTTCTCGCCAGCTGCTCCTGGAAGGCCCGGTCGGGGGTCCCGAGCAGAGCACGCGCGTGACCCATCTCCAGCTTGTTCTCCTGGAGGGCCTTCTGGATCGACGGCGGGAGCTGGAGGAGCCGCAGCATGTTGGACACGGTCGTGCGGCTCCGCCCGACGCGCGCGGCGACCTCGTCGTGGGTGAGCGAGAAGTCCTCGATGAGCTGCTGGTAGGCCGCGGCCTCCTCCAGCGCGTTCAGATTCTCGCGGTGGATGTTCTCGACCAGCGCATGCTCCAGCGACGACGCGTCGTCCGTGGTGCGGACGAGCGCGGGAATCGTCTGGCGCCCGACCCGGCGCGACGCACGCCACCGACGCTCGCCGGCGATGAGCTCGTAGCCGTCCTCCACCGGGCGGACGAGAACGGGCTGGAGCACGCCGACCTCTCGGATGGACTCGGCCAGCGACGAGAGCGCCTCCTCGTCGAAGTGCCCCCGGGGTTGATACGGGTTGGGCCGGATCGTTGCGACCGGCAGCTCCTGGAGCCCGACGTCGACGTCGGTCGCCGAATCGGCCGGGATCAGTGCCCCGAGACCTTTACCCAATCCCCCGCGACGCGCCACGGCTCACCTCTTTCGCCAGCTCCCGGTAGGCAATGGCACCCCGGGACGTGGAATCGAACACGATGATCGGCTGCCCGAACGACGGGGCCTCCGACAGTCTGACCGTTCTCGGCACCACGGTGCGGTACACCTTGGGTCCGAAGTGCTCGCGAACCTCCCGCTCCACCTGGTCCGCGAGCTTGGTCCGAGCGTCGTACATGGTGAGGATGATGCCCCGGACCTCGAGTGCCGGCTGAAGGTTCGTCCGCACCAGGGCGACGTTCCTGAGCAGCTGACCGAGGCCTTCGAGGGCGTAGTACTCACACTGGATGGGAACGATGACGTCATCGGCCGCGGCCAGCCCGTTGACGGTGAGGAGGCCGAGGGAGGGCGGACAGTCGATCAGGATGAAGTCGTAGTCGTCGCGAGCCTCCTCGAGGGCGCGGCGCAGCTTGAGCTCCCTGCTGAATGCGGGGACCAGCTCGATCTCGGCTCCGGCCAGGTCGATGGTTGCGGGCACGACGAAGAGGTTCTTCAAGCTGGTGGGCTCGACGCAATCCTCGACCGGGGCGTCGTTCATGATGACGTCGTACACTGACGCCTGTACGTTGCGCCCGTTGATGCCCAGTCCAGTCGTCGCGTTTCCCTGGGGGTCGAGGTCGACGACCAGGACGCGGAACCCGAGCTCGGCCAGCGCCGCCCCGAGGTTGACCGACGTCGTCGTCTTGCCCACCCCACCCTTCTGGTTGGCGATGGCGACGATTCGGGGTAGCGAGAGCGGTGGGAGCTCGTCGAACCTCGGAGACGACGTCGCTCGTTCGGGCGGCGGTTCATCCGGGATCGGTGTTGCCTCCGGGCTTTCGACGCCGGCGTCCGCCCCGAGCCCCGCCGCGGCCGGCGCCAGGGTGGGGGGCTCCGTCGGGGCCGGCTCCGGCGCCGTCGGGGCCGGCTCCGGCGCCGTCGGGGCCGGGGTCGATGAGACCGGCTCTGGTGCCGGCGACGACGAGACCCCGGGCTCCACCGTGGTCGGCGCCGACGGCGGTGCCCACGGACCGACGATCGGAGCCGGCGACGGCCAAGAGCCGGTGGCCCGCACATGGCTGGGCGTCGCCTGCGTGTCGGATTCCACAGGCACGTCGATGGATTCGCTCTCGCCTGTCGCGACGCTCGAGATACCGATCGTCGGCGGCGGGGGAACGTCGGCTCGACCCTCGGTTCCTTCGGGTTGGTGCCCCGAGACCGTGATCGGAGGTTCAGTGCGGACCGAGACCTCCGAATCCTCCGGCAAATCCCCTGAGCTGGCCGCTTCCCCGGGCCGCCCATCAGCATCGCCCGATTCACCCGGTTCGGACTCACCGCTCTCGACCGCACCGATCCGACCCGAGGTTCCTTGGGGGATCGGGTCCCACTCCTGAGCCGGGGAATCGCCCTCGATCTCGGGTTCGTCCTGGTGACGCCGGAGGGATGCAAAGATGCGCCGGCTCCGACGCTTCATCTCATGACCCTCGGTCCCCATGCCTCGCCCTCCCAGGTCGCTGCCCGTACATCCTCAGCGATCGCGGCCGTCGGGTCAAGCCGGCGATGTTTCACGTGAAACATCGCTTGCGGTCACGGACCGCGACGCTCCTGCATACGGCTTCGGCTTGTCGGGGTCCGTTGGCGGCCTCCCGGAAGCCCCACACGAGCCGACGACGTTTCACGTGAAACGTCGCCCCCGGCCACCTCGTCGCAGTGCCTCACACGAGCTTCGCCCCATCACGAGCCGTTCCTCGTCACCCTAGGGCCAGAGGGGGCGCTTGGCCGGGATCCCCGCCCGGCGAGGCCACCGGTCCGAGACGGCTCGGCTCTTCTCGAGGATCACGACGTGAGCCTGACCCGAGGATCGGTGTTCCACGCAACGGAGGCCAAGGCGGTGGAGTTGCGCCGGGGGCCACCGTAGTGGATCCGGGATCTCGAGTGGGGGTTCGCTGACGACGAGGTGGCCGCCGACCGCAACCAGCGGAGCCGCGCACTCTGCCAGCACCGCCGGCGCTCCGAACGAGCGCGCCACGACCAGCGGGTACCGCTCGCGGTCTCCGGGCGCCCGCCCGAGAACCTCCGCTCGCTCGACCACCACCCGGACCCGTTCCTCGATGTCGAGGTGCTGGACGCACTCTCTGAGGTGGCCGCCGCGTCGGGTGGAGCTCTCCACCAGGACGCCTTGCGCCTCGGGCCAGACCAGAGCAAGGACCAACCCAGGGAGCCCCGCTCCCGAGCCGAGGTCGAGGAAGGGCCCGCGCAGGTCCTCGATCGCGCGGGAATAGCCCAGAGCGTGCTCGAGGTGATCGTCGACTGCCCCCGGTCCGAGGAAGCCGCGATCGCGCGCGACTGAGAGGAGAGCGGCCAGGGCCTCTCGCTCCGTCGGCCGCACGGGAGACGCCTCGTCGTCAGGCCCGCCGGATCACCACCCGGCGACGGGGCTCCTCGCCCTCCGACGCCGTGCTGACGCCTTCGAAACCTGTCACGGTGTCGTGGACGACTTTCCGGTCCGCGGCCGGCATCGGTTCCAGAACCTGGTCACGACCGGTGTCGAGAACCCGCTGCACCAACTCGGTCGTGAAGGCGGCGAGGGCTTCGCGACGCTTCGCGCGGTAGCCACCGACGTCCACGTGGATCCTCGCCCCGTGGCCACCGGTATGGCGCTGGAGCACCGTTCGCACGAGCTCCTCGAGCGCCGTCAGCGTAGCGCCCCGCGGCCCGACGAGCAGGCCGAGCTCCGGCCCCGTCACGTCGACCACGATCACGTCCTCGTCCTCCATCCTCGAAGTCACGGAGGCACCGGCCTCGAAAGCGTCGACGATCCCGCGGATGAATTCCACTGCTACGGCGGCCTGCTCGTCGGGGGAAATCGTGGGTTCTTCGGTGGTCACGGTTGTTCCTTCCATCGTGGCGGGAGGTTGGGTTCGGGAACGGCCACGTGACCGGTTCCTCCGACGCTTCGCCGATGCGGGTCGGCTCTCGGTGCCCGGCCCTGGGTCGGTCGCGGCCGGGGGCGTCGGTGTGCGAGCCGCTCTGCCGTCCTTCTGGGCGGTCTTCTTCGGCTCGTTCGATCGACCGCGCTCACGCCGGTTTCGACGCCGCTCTCCGGGCTTCTCCCTCGACAACGGCTTCACCCTCGCCCGGATTCGGGCCTCGGTACCGCCGAAGCGTCCGAACAGCCCGGCTTTCGGCTCCACGAGGATCTCGTACTCGACGTCGTGCTCGTCCACGCCGAGCCGATCGAGTGCCAGATCGAGTGCCTCGCCGACGGTGCGACCGGTCGTCTCGACCCACTCCATCGGCTATCGCCGCCGCTTCTTGCGTCGTTGCTGTGGCGTCGGCTTGGGTTTCGGTTCCTCGGGTGGAGCTGCCGGCGGAAGCTCCGCCGACGGCCGAAGCAGCTTCGAGAAACCCCGGCGCTCCGCCGGTGGTGGTGGCGCGGGCTTGGCGGCGGACGCCGTGCCAGGCGGTGGCATCTTCCGGTAGATGATCTCCTGCTGGCCCATCTGCCAGAGGTTGCCGACCAGGAAGTAGAGCGCGAGTCCGGCCGGAACTACATAGGAGAACCACACCATCATGAGCGGCATGATGTAGGCCATCGTCCGCATCTGAGGGTTGACGGTGGTCTGTTTGCTCATCGACTGCTTCTGCTGCAGGTACGCGGTCAAGGCGACGAGCCCGATGAGGATGATGTACGGGATCAGGTTGCTCCCGGAATGACCCTGCGCCTTCGTCGCCAGGTTCATCCCCAAGAAGTCGAGTTGGGGGTGGTTGCAGTGGCTCGGGGACACGTGTCCGCACATGTCGCGGTACAGGCTGCTGCTGGTGGGTACGTGGTCCTGTACGTTGCGCAGCAAGACGGTCAGCGCGATGAAGATCGGCATCTGGAGCAGGAGCGGTAGGCACCCGGCCAGCGGGTTGACCTTGTTCTCCTGGTAGAACTTCATCATCTCTTCGTTGAGCTTCTGGCGATCACCCTTGTACTTCGCCTGAAGCTTCTTGATCTCGGGCTGGATCTCCTGCATCCGCTGCATCGAGCGGATCTGCTTCGCGGTAAGCGGGAACAACGCAAGCCTCACGATGACCGTGAGGATGATGATCGCCAAGCCCGCACTTGGAATTACCTGGTAGGAGAGCGCGAGGATGCTCCCCATACCGTTGAGCAAGGCGTTCCACACGTTCGACACGGCTAGGCACCCCCGCCCGAGGAGATCAGCGCGCGCCGAGGAAGGTCGGTCTTCCGGTCACGCGGCTCCGGGACCGGGTCCACGCCTGAACCTCCCCACGGATGGCAGCGCCCGACCCGCCGGGCCGCCAGCCATCCTCCACGGACCGCGCCGTGCACCTCGACCGCCTCAATTGCATATTCCGAACAAGAAGGCCAATAGCGGCAGGGTGACTGCTTTCCTGCGCGAGCCCATTGATAGGCCCGAAAACCCTTGATCAGTGATGTTCCTGGTATGTTGCGAAGTTTCATGTGCACTCCCGACGAATGGTGTCGAGAACGTCGATCACTCTCGATTCACAGACGTTACTGGGTAGATCCCCAGCTTTACGCTGAAGCCCGATCAAATACGCTCGACCCTCCATCAGGTGATCCTCGTGTGATGCGACGATCGCGCGCAGGCGCCGACGGATGCGATTGCGGGTCGGAGCATTGCCCACGGATCGTGGTATCGAGAACGCGACCCGAGGCGGGCTCTGATCGTCGACCGTCGCCGACCGAATCCAGATCGGGCCGCGCTGCCATCGGCGCGACCGCGCGAGGGTCGCGAATGTCGCATGGTCGCGAACGCGCCAGATCAGGCCGACAGCCGGGAACGGCCGCGGAGGCGCCGAGCCTTCAGGACGGCACGCCCACCCTTGGTCCGCATGCGAACCCGGAATCCGTGCGTCTTCTTGCGCTTCCGGTTGTTGGGTTGGAACGTTCGCTTCACGCGTTGCCTCCTCGAAGGGTGCCCGAGCCGAGTCTGGGCCGGGCCACCGCGCGCCGAGCAGCCGGTCGACGACGCAGACGGGCCGAGTGTATTCGGACCGCCGCTCGAACCGCCAACACCTGAACGTCATCCGTTCCTGCCCCCGACGCGGTGGATGGCGCCACTGACCGCCCGATGCTCGCGTGATCTCCTGTGGAACGCTCCCCGCACGCCTCGGACTCCAGTGCGTCGCGGTCGGGGCGTGCCCCTTGTGAGCGCGCGAGGTGGGTGCTAGCTTGCGGCCGCGTCGACCCCCCCACGGGCTCTCGCCGATCTCGACCGTGGCCGGCAGGTTGCCGGCCCTCGTTCTTTCTTCCACACCTGTGGACGTTGCTGTGGATACTGCTGCGAGCGCCTCGGCCTCCGCCGACGACCTCTGGAACCGGGCCGCCGAGCTCCTCCGCGTGCAGTTGGCCGACGCCACGTGGAACACCTGGTTCCGTGGGCTGCGGGCACTCGATCTCGATGCCGGCACGTTGGTACTCGGCGTCCCGAGCGCGGTCGCTTGCGAGCGCATCCACTCGAGCTACCTCGGTCTCGTCACAGCCGCGTTGCGGGACCTGACCGGCGAGGAGCTCGACGTGGAGCTCAGGGTCCAAACCGGGCCGCGGGAGGCCGACCCCGTCGTTGCGTCGCCCCTGCCGGTGCGGGCGCCTGAACCAACAGGCACCCAGACACCGGTCGCGATGACGCCCGACACCGCGGTACCCCAGGGGAGCTCGCTGAATCCGCGCTACACGTTCGAGCAGTTCGTCATCGGCGCGTCCAACCGCTTCGCCCACGCCGCGGCGTTGTCGGTAGCCGAGTCTCCCGCCCGCAGCTACAACCCGCTGTTCATCTACGGACCCGCGGGATTGGGCAAGACGCACCTCCTGCACGCGATCGGCCATCACGTGCAGGACATGTTCCGGCACAAGCGGGTGCGGTACGTGTCGACCGAGACGTTCATGAACGAATTCGTCGACGCGATCCGGACCAACACCACGCCCGCCTTCAAACGTCGGTACCGCGAAGTGGACGTGCTGCTCATCGACGACATCCAGTTCCTCGAACGCAGCCAGCAACTCCAGGAGGAGTTCTTCCACACCTTCAACTCGCTCCACGGCGCGGACAGCCAGATCGTCATCTCCTCCGATCGTCCCCCCAAGTCGATCGCGACGCTCGAGGACCGGCTCCGTTCCCGGTTCGAGTGGGGGCTCATCACCGACGTGCTCCCTCCGGAGTTCGAGACGCGCCTGGCCATCCTGCGCAAGAAGGCGGAGTCCGAACACCTCGACGGCATCCCACCCGAGGTTCTGGCGTTCATCGCCACCAACATCGTCGACAACGTCCGCGAGCTCGAGGGCGCCCTGATCCGCGTCGCGGCCTACTCGAGCCTGCACCGGGCGACCCTCAGCGAGGAGGTTGCCCGTCAGGTCCTCGCCGACCTCCTGCCCCCGAGCAAGCCTCGCGTGATCACTCCGGAGCTGATCCTCGAGGAGACGGCCAAAATGTTCGGCTGGACCGTCGACGACCTGTGCGGAAAGAGCCGCCGCCGACCGTTGGTCATCGCCCGCCAGATCGGCATGTACGTCTTCCGGGAGCTGACCGACTACAGCTATCCCAAGATCGCGGAGGAGTTCGGGGGCCGCGACCACACGACGGTCATGCACGCCGTCGAGAAGATCAAGGCGCTCATGGCCGAGAAGCACACGATCTTCGACCAGGTCAACGAGCTCATCGTGCGCATCAAGCTGGGCACCGGTGGATAACACTGTGGATGGGTGGGGATATCCGCTGGGATCCGGGGGCAACTCGGCGGCGGGAGCCCGGCCCACGCGACCCTCTGGGGATGGTTGGGGAAACCGGTGGAAGAAGCGCAACCCATCCGAGCAGGGAGAACACCCGGTGTTCCACAATCCACAGGCCCTACTACAACAACGAAGAAGTACTAAGAACTCTTCGATAAGGGGGAGGTTCGAGTGAAGTTCCGCTGCGAGCGCGACACGCTGGCCGAGGTGATCACGACGGCGCAGCGTGCCGTGGCGTCCCGGAGCGGCGCGATGCCGGTGCTGTCGGGTCTCCATGTGGCGCTCTCGGAAGGCACCGTGGAGCTGATCGGGTCGGATCTGGAGCTCACCATCCGGGTCACGGCCCCCGCCGATGTCGAAGGGTCCGGCACCGCGGTCCTTCCGGCCCGGCTGTTCAGCGACATCGTCCGGGCCCTCGAGCCCG
Source organism: Acidimicrobiia bacterium (assembly GCA_046331155.1). Classification (GTDB taxonomy): domain Bacteria; phylum Actinomycetota; class Acidimicrobiia; order IMCC26256; family CAWATG01; genus JAXLRK01. Next base: position 449,943 of record JAXLRK010000001.1, on the reverse strand, counting down.
GACCCGTGTCCGTGGAGTTCGCCGACGAGGACGCGCGCATCACCGCAGGGCGGTCGTCGTTCTCGGTGCGGGTCCTCGCGGCCGAGGACTTCCCCCGGCTCACCCGGATCACGGGCGCCGGCGTGCGGGTCGAGGCGACCGCGCTGGCAGAGGCACTCCGACAGGTCGTGCCGGCTGCGTCGCGTGACGAAGCGCGCCCGATCCTCACCGGCGTGCTGCTCGCGGCCACGGCCAACGGTCTCCGACTGGTGGCGACGGATTCCTACCGCCTCGCGGTCCGGGACCTCCAGGGCGTTTCGATGCTGGATCCGGGGCAGAAGGTGCTGGTCTCCGCCAAGGGTCTGAGCGAGGTGCAGCGGCTCCTCGCCGGCGGTGAGATCGAGGTCGTGCTCTCGGACCGTGACGTGGTCTTCCGTGTCGGGCGCGCCGAGGTGACCACGCGGCTGATCGAAGGAGAGTTCCCCAACTACGAGCAGTTGATCCCGAGCGGGTACCCGAACCGGCTGATCGTCGCTCGCGACGCGCTCGCCGAGGCGGTCAAGCGCGTGCGGCTCGTCGGACAGGGTCGCGACCGTTCGCCCATCCGGCTGACGATGAACGGTGACGGCTTCGAGCTCTCGGCGGTCGCGCAGGAGGTCGGCGAGGCGCGCGAGGCCGTCGAGGCGAAGTACGAGGGCAACGACGTCGTCGTGGCGTTCGACTCGCAGTTCCTGCTCGACGGCATCGAAGCGGCCGGGGCGTCCGAGATCGTGATCGAGACGATCGATCCGCTCAAGCAGGCGACGTTGCGGACGCTCGACGACAACGACTTCCTCTACCTCCTGATGCCCGTGCGCATCTCGTGACGTACATTCGAGCCAGATGAGAGTCCGTCGGCTCTGGCTCGAGGATTTCCGCTGTTACGAACGGCTCGAACTGGAGCTGCCCGCGGGGTTCACCGTGGTCGTCGGCGCGAACGGCATGGGCAAGACCAGCCTGCTCGAGGCCGTATGGTGGACTTCGACGACCAAGTCCTTCCGCGGGGTGCCCGACGCCGCACTGGTGCGCAGCGGGTGCGACCGGGCGATCGTCCGGGCGGAGGTCGAACGCACCGACCGCGAGGTCCTGGTCGAGGCGGAGCTCCGGGCCGGCGGCCGGAACCGCGTCCTCGTGAACCGGCAACCACTCACACGGTCCCGCGATCTGCTGGGCAACCTCCGCGTGACGGTCTTCGCGCCCGATGACCTGCAACTGGTCAAGGGGGGGCCGATCGAACGGCGTGAGTACCTCGACGACCTGCTCGTGGCGATGGCTCCTCGCTACGACGCGGCGCGGACGGACTACGAACGCGTGCTGCGACAGCGCAACACGCTGCTCCGTCAGGGTGCGCACGACGAAGCCGCCCGCGTCACGTTGGAAGTCTTCGACGAACAACTCGCGGCTGCGGGCGCGGAGCTGGTCCGGGGTCGCCTGCGCCTGATCGACCGGCTGACGCCGGTGGTCGAACGGTCCTACGACGACCTCGCGGGACGTGGAGCCGAGATCAGGACCGAGTACGTCGCCGACTGGAGCGACGAGCTCGGAGCGGACGCCGACGTACGAGACCAGCTCCTGCGCGCGCTGGCCGCCAAACGCCGGCAGGAGCTCGATCGTGGCGTGACCCTCGCCGGTCCCCATCGCGACGACTGGCGCCTCGTCCTCGGCGGGCTCGATGCCCGCACCCACGCGTCACAGGGGGAGCAACGGAGCCTCGCGCTGGCGTTGCGCCTGGGTGGCCACCGGATCACGACCGACCTCGGCGACGAGCCGCCCGTCTTGTTGCTCGACGACGTGTTCAGCGAGCTCGATGCGACCCGGGCGGGCGCGTTGCTCCGGAATCTCCCGTCCGGCCAGACCATCGTGACCGCGGCGGGGCAGGTGCCGGACGAAGTGCACCCGGAGTTGCGATTGTGGGTCGAAGAGGGTCGGGTGAAGGAGGCGGGTACGTGACGACGGGCGACGAGCCGGTACGGATCGACGAGTCGCTCTCGCGCGTCGCACGGGAGCTCGGGCTGCCGGTCGCGACCGGGTTCCACCGGTTGAGTGCCGAGTGGGAGCACCTCGTCGGGGGGCAGATCGCCGCCCACTCCCGGCCGCGCGTCCTGCGCGCCGGGGTCCTGACCGTCGACGTGGACGCTCCGGCCTGGGCCACCCAGATCCGGTACCTCGAGACCGAGCTCCTCGACCGCCTCCGACCCGTGGTCGACGGGACCGAGCTGACGTCGATCCGGGTGATCGTGGGGTCACCGGCTCCCCGTGGCTGACATACCCTTCTGGTAGACTGAGGGCATCGATTTCATGGCCTCTGACCAGGGATTCTTCGCGAATCGGCACCGGTCTGGCCGCGGGGTCTCACGAGCAGGAGCGAGGTAGCAACGCGTGGCGTACGCGGCCAAGGACATCACCGTCCTCAAGGGTCTGGAACCGGTTCGGGAACGGCCCGGCATGTACATCGGGTCGACCGGTCCGTCCGGGCTGCACCACCTCGTCTACGAGGTCGTCGACAACGCGGTCGACGAGGCGATGGCCGGGTACTGCACTCGGATCGACGTCACGCTGCAAGCCGACGGCGGGTGCCGCGTCGACGACAACGGACGGGGGATCCCGGTCGACAACCACCCCGAGTACCGGAACAAGTCGGCCGCCGAGGTGGTGCTCACGGTCCTGCACGCGGGCGGGAAGTTCGGCGGCGAGGGGTACAAGATCTCCGGCGGTCTCCACGGCGTCGGCGTGTCGGTGGTGAACGCGCTCTCGAGCCGCCTCGAGCTCGAGATCCATCGCGACGGCGGCAAGTGGCAGCAGTCGTACGCCAAGGGCGGCAACCCACAGGGCAAGTTGACGAAGGTCGCGTCCTCGAAGCGGACCGGCACGATCGTGACCTTCTGGCCCGACCCCACGATCTTCGAGGAGACGGAGTTCCGCGCCCAGACGCTGCTCGAGCGGCTGCGCGAGATGGCGTTCCTGAACCGGGGCCTCGAGATCCGCTTCTTCGACGAGCGCACGGACCCGAAGACCGAGCAGACGTTCCGCTACGCGGGGGGAATCACCGACTTCGTCAAGCATCTGAACGCGTCGAAGGAGCCGCTCTTCAAGAAGGTCGTCGCGTTCGACACCGTCGACGAGGCCGGCGAGGTCGACGTCGCGATGCAGTGGAACACGGGGTACCACGAGGGCATCCACTCGTTCGCGAACAACATCGCGACGACCGAGGGCGGGATGCACGAGGAGGGCTTCAAGAAGGCCATCACGAACGTGGTGAACAAGTACGCCCGCGCGAAGGGCCTGCTCAAGGAGAAAGACGACAACCTCCTCGGCGAGGACATCCGCGAGGGGCTCACCGCGATCGTGTCGGTCAAGCTCCGGAATCCGCAGTTCGAGGGGCAGACCAAGACCAAGCTCGGCAACACCGACATGCGTTCGCTCGTGGAGAAGGCGGCCAACGAGAAGCTCGGCGACTGGCTCGAGGAACATCCGCCGGAGGCGAAGCACATCGTCACCAAGGCAACCCAGGCCGCCCGCGCGAGAGTGGCCGCCCGACAGGCGCGCGACCTGACGCGCCGGAAGTCCGCACTCGAAGGCGCGGGACTCCCGGGCAAGCTCGCCGATTGCTCCTCACGGGATCGCAGCGAGTGCGAGCTGTTCATCGTCGAGGGGAACTCGGCGGGTTCCTCCGCCAAGGACGCTCGGGATCCACGCATCCAGGCGATCCTTCCGATCCGCGGCAAGATCCTCAACGTCGAGCGGGCGCGCCTCGACAAGATGTTGAAGAACGCGGAGATCCAGGCGTTGATCCAGGCGATCGGCGCAGGCCTGGCCGACGAGTTCGACATCGACAAGATCCGCTACGACAAGATCATCGTTCTCGCCGACGCCGACGTGGACGGCTCGCACATCCGCACGCTGCTGCTGACGTTCTTCTTCCGGCAGATGAAGGAGTTGGTGAAACAGGGTCACGTCTACGTCGCCCAGCCGCCGCTGTACTCCGCGCTGCTGGGCAAGACGAAGAGCTACCTGAAGGACGACACCACCTTGCAGGCCTTCCTCGCGGAGAACGAAGGACGCAAGCCCGAGATCGCCAGGCTCAAGGGCCTCGGCGAGATGGACTTCAAGGAGCTCTGGGAGACCACGATGGACCCGGCGTCGCGCACGCTCCTCCAGGTCTCGGTGGAGGAAGCCGCAATCGCCGACGAGGTGTGCTCCGTGCTGATGGGCGAGGACGTCGACGCCCGGCGCACCTTCATCCAGCAGAACGCCAAGGACGTCCGCTTCCTCGACATCTGATCAGCCCGCCGCGAGGCGCACCCCGGAGGTACCACGGAATGCCCGACGGCCAGCAGACGCTCGGCAACGTCGAACCCATCGAGATCCAGGAGGAGATGGAGCGCTCGTTCCTGGACTACGCGATGTCGGTGATCGTCGCGCGCGCGCTGCCCGACGCGCGCGACGGCCTGAAGCCCGTGCACCGGCGGATCCTCTACGGGATGTTCGACTCGGGCCTGCGTCCGGACCGGGCCCACACGAAGTGCGCCCAGGTGGTCGGGCACGTCATGGGCCACTACCACCCGCACGGCGACAGTGCCATCTACGACGCGCTCGCGCGCATGGTGCAGGACTTCTCGTTGCGCCACCCACTCATCGACGGTCACGGCGCGTTCGGCTCGCCCGATCCGGAGTCGCAGCCGGCGGCGATGCGCTACACCGAGTGCCGCCTGGCTCCCATCGCCATGCGCATGCTCGACGGGATCGACGAGGAAACCGTCGACATGGTCGCGAGCTACGACGGCAAGGACCAGGAGCCGGCGGTCCTTCCGAGCCGGTTCCCGAACCTGCTCGTGAACGGGAGCCAGGGCATCGCGGTCGGCATGGCGACGAACATCCCACCGCACAACCTCGGCGAGGTCGTCGACGCGACGATCCACCTGCTCGACCACCCTGAGGCCACGTCCGACGATCTCATGGAGTTCGTCAAAGGGCCGGACTTCCCGACCGGCGCCCTCATCCTGGGGCGCGGCGGCATCGTCGACGCCTACCGAACGGGACGCGGCTCGGTGAAGCTGCGCGCGGTCGCGGAGATCGAGGAGTCGCGCACCGGCGAACGGATCGTCGTCACCGAGATCCCGTACCAGACGTCGGTGGAGGGGATCGAGCGCAAGATCGCCGATCTCGTCAACGCTCGAGAGATCGAAGGGATCCGCGAGATCCGCAACGAGTCGGCCAAGGGCAACACGCGGCTCGTCATCGAGTTGCGCCGTGATGCCAACGCCCTCGTCACGCTCAACAACCTGTACAAGCACACGCCGTTGCAGACCAGCTTCGGGGTGAACGTGCTCGCCCTGGTCGACGGGGTGCCGCGGACGCTGGACCTGCGCGGTGCGCTCGGCGCGTACGTAGCACACCAGATCGACGTCATCACGAGACGGACGCAGTTCCGGCTCCGGCGCGCGCAGGAGCGGGCGCACATCGTCGAAGGTCTGGTGAAGGCCCTCGACATGATCGACGAGATCATCGCGTTGATCCGCGGGTCGGAGAGCGCCGACGCCGCGCGCGAGAGCCTCATGGCCACGCCGTTCGGGTTCTCCGAGGTCCAGGCCCGCCACATCCTCGACATGCAGCTGCGCCGGCTGGCCCAGCTCGAAGCGCAGAAGCTGCGCGACGAGCTCGCGGAGCTGCGGGAGACGATCGCGGAGCTGGAATCGATCCTGGCGAGCGACGCCAAGCTCCGTGGGGTCATCAAGACCGAGCTCGCGGCCATCGGCGAGGAGTTCAGCTCGCCCCGCAGGACCCAGATCACGTTCGACACCGGCGACCTCGACACCCTCGACCTCATCGAAGACGAGGAAGTGGTCGTCGTGCTGTCGAAGAACGGGTACGTCAAGACGGTGGCGGTTGACGCGTTCCGGCGCCAGGGACGCGGCGGCCGCGGCGTCAAGGGCGGCAACCTCCGCGAGGAGGACTACGTTGCGCATCTGCTGATGACGACCGCCCACTCGTACCTGTTGTTCTTCTCCAACCGCGGGCGCGTCTACCGCCTACGGGCCCACGAGATCCCGATGAAGGACCGCACGGCTCGCGGGACCGCGCTCGTGAACCTCGTCGCGCTCCAACCCGACGAACGGATCCAGGCGATCATCGACACCCGTACCTACGAGGACGGCGCGTTCCTGTTCTTCGCGACGCGGAACGGCGTCGTGAAGAAGACGAAGATGGGTGAGTACGACTCCTCGCTTCGGACCGGGCTCATCGCGATCAACCTGCGCGACGACGACGAGCTCGTACGCGTCGTGCAGACCAGCGGGTCGGACGACATCTTCATGGTGTCACGCAACGGGATGACGATCCGGTTCAACGAGGACGACGTCCGTCCGATGGGCCGGGCGACGGCGGGCGTCCGCGGGATGAAGCTCAAGGGTGCGCAGGACGCGGTCGTGAGCTGTGACGTTGCCCGTGACGACACCGTGATGCTCTTCGTAAGCTCGAGCGGTCACGGAAAGCGGACGAAGCTCGATCGGTTCAACCAGCAGGGTCGCGGGGGCCAGGGCGTGCGGGGCATGAAGCTCACGGCGTCGCGCGGCGAGGTGGTCGCGGCGTTCACGGTGGGCCTCGACGACGAGATCCTGGTGTTCTCGTCGGCGGGCAATATCATCCGGATGGGAGCGAAGGAGATCTCCTCGCAGGGTCGTGACGCCACCGGGGTTCGGGTGGCGCGCCTAGGCGAAGGCGAATCCGTCGTCGCCGTCGCTCCGGTGCTGGAAGGCGACGAAGGCGGAGCAGGAGAAGGTTCGGAGTAGGGATGGGTGCGGTTGGCACGGCGCAGGATTCGCGCAAGGCCCGCCGCCGCGAGGCCAAGGCCGCGAAAGCCCAGGCGGTGAGCATCGCGCGGACGCCGGCCGTGAGCCAGCGCCAGTACCGCCAGACGGTTCGGCAGATTCGCCTCTGGTCGGTGCTCAAGATCTCGCTGTGCTTCTACACCGCGGCGCTGGTCGTGATACTCGTGGCCGGTATCGCGCTGTGGGCAATCGCCGCCAGCTTCGGGTACATCGACAGCTTCGAGAAGTTCATGGGGACCCTGCTGTCCAACAAGAACAACTACAAGCTGGTCTCGGCCGAGCTGCTCCTGGGCTCCACGCTGGTCGGAGTGGTGCTGGTGGCCCTGATGACGATCCTCACCGTGATCGCCGCGGCGTTCTACAACCTGTTCGCCGAGCTCTTCGGCGGAGTCGAGGTGGTCGTGGTCGAGGCGGAGCTCGAACGGCGCTGAACAGATCGGGCCACTGCACCCGGCTGCTACGATCGCCCGGTTTCCCGGGGCTATAGCTCAGTCGGTTAGAGCGCACCCCTGATAAGGGTGAGGTCGGTGGTTCGATTCCACCTAGCCCCACGACCCACCCCGACGAGCCGACCGCTTCGACCGTGATCGCTGTCGATGGGCACTGGCCTCGGCGGGTCGAGCCTCCTACGCTGCTGCGTCATGAAGACGTTGCGCCGGGGAGTCTTGGTGGCGATCCTGGCCGCGGCGATCGCCGTGGTCGTTCGCCTGCGCGGTACGGGCGGCGTCGCGCCGACGCAGGGAGGATGGCGGGAGCTCGAGGGCCCGGACTTCCGGTGACGACCGTCCTCGTGGTGGGCCTGGGCGCCGTAGGCGCACGGGCCGCACGTCAGCTCGCCGAGTCGGGCGACGTCGAACGCGTCTTCGTGGCGGACGCCGATGCCGGTCGCGCCACGAGGGTCGCGAAGGTGCTGGGCGAGGTTGCGACGGTAGGTACCTGGTCCGACGCGGGGCCGTTGCCCCCGGGGATCGACGTCGTTGCATGCGCAGTCCCGGCGGGCGCCGAGCTCGCGGTTGCACGAGCGTCCGTCGACGCGGGTGTCCCGTGTGTGAGCAGCGTGGACGACCACGAAGCGATCCGCGAGCTCCTCGCGCTCGACGGCGCGGCCCAACAGGCCCGTACCGGCGTGATCGTCGGGTGCGGCTTGGCGCCCGGTCTCTCCGAGGTGCTCGCGCGGCACGCGGCCGGTCTCGTCGATACGGTCGACGAGGTCCACGTCGCCCGGGTGGGCGTGGCCGGCCCGGCCTCACGGGAGGTGGTCCGCCACGCACTTCGCGACCATCCGCTGGAGTGGCGGGCCGGGGAGTGGTACGACGCGGCCCAGCGCGTGGGCCATGAGCTGGTCTGGTTCCCCGAGCCCGTCGGGCCGCACGAATGCGAGCTGGTCGCCGCCGGCATCTGGTGCCTCGCGGAAGCGTTCCCCGACGCGTCGCGCCTGTCGGTCCGGCTCGGCGACGGCAGAGTGGGCCGGCGGTTCGGTGTCCGCCACCGCGGGGACGACGCCTCCTGGGGCTCGGCCCGGGCCGAGGTGTGGGGCCATTGCGGTCCTCGCCGGCTGTCGATCGTGTACGGCGTGGTGGAGCGCACCGCGGTTGCCGCGGCCTCGGTGCTGGCGGTGGCCGCGCTGGCGTCCGTGGGGCGCGTGCCCGGGCATCCAGGGATCGACCGGCCTGGCGTGCACGGGTTGGCCACGGTCGTGGAACCCGTGGCGTTCCTCGCCGAGCTCGCCCGACGTGGCGTCAAGGCCGCCACGTTCGAAGGCGTTCCCGCCCACTGAGTCGCGGCGTCCCGACCACCGGGCCCGGTGGTTCACGGGAACGGACGCGGCGCGATCACGCGGACCGGAGCGAGCTCGGTTCCGGCGCGCTCTACACTCCGCGATGGTTCCGGGGACGTAGCTCAGTTGGCTAGAGCACCTGCTTTGCAAGCAGGGGGTCGTGGGTTCGAGTCCCATCGTCTCCACCGCTTGGCGCGCACGTCGGTGTGGGCCGCTTCGGTGCACGTCGGTCGGGCTCGGGATGGGTGGCCGCGAGTTGGGTGTCGTCGTCATGGGGGTCCTGTACGCGGTCGGCGCGGCATGCTTCGTGCTGGGCTCACTGCCGCCCTACTTCGAGCACGTCGATCCGACTGCCACCGCACTCACGTTCTTCGTAGGGTCGATCTTCTTCACGACGGCCGCGACCTTCCAGGTGCGAGCGGACCGGGTGACGGCCCCGCTCTTCAGCTCGGACGCCGGGCGCGTCGAGTGGTGGAGCGACGCGCTGCAATGGGTCGGTACGCTGGCCTTCAACGTGTCGACGGGTGTCGCGATCGTGCAGGGGCTCACCGCAGGCGAGGAGAAGCGGCTCGTGTGGGCACCCGACGTCGTGGGCTCGACGTTCTTCCTCGCGTCGAGCATCCTGGCGGTCGTCGTGGTCCGGATTGCCGGTTCGGGGCGCAGGGACCGCGGGATCGCGGGCTTGAACCTGGCCGGCTCGGTGGCGTTCGGGCTCGCGGCGGCGGCGGCATTTGTCGTGCCCACCACGAACGAGGTGCTCAACATCCGATGGGTGAACGCGGGAACCGCGATCGGCGGAGTGTGCTTCTTCGTCGCCAGCGTCTGGATGACCCGGCCCGTGGCCGAACGGGCGTTCCCCGGGTAGCGATGTACGGGAGTGGCCGGAACGGCTGGCGACCGCGACCCTCGGGTTCGGGCTGGAGGCGGCCGACGGGCGAGATCCCGTGCGCGGCCCTCCGATTCGGGTCACGTCGGGGTCGTGACGCGCCGACAATGCTGGAGCTGTGAGCGACGAACGCGGATCGGAGCGACCGACGACACCCGTGAGGGCTTCCGGCGCGCGGGGTCGGCTCCGGCGGGCGCTGGCGCAGACCTTCAGACCGGGCAGCACACCGGACGCGGCCCAGCTCAGGCTCGAACGACAGGCGGCCCGGGTACGCGTCGGTGTGATCACGGCCGCGCTGGTGGCCACCGCACTGATGCCGGGATTCGACGTCCACCAGCGGGTCCTCCTCGCGTTGGTGTTCGGGGCGTACCTGCTGATCACGACGTTGATCTCGGCTCTGGTCGCGCCTCGGGCCCCGATGCCCGCGAGCGGCTGCAACATCGCAATGGGGCACGGCCTGGTCTTCGCCGTCCTCATCATCTCGCCCGATCTCCTCACCGTCGGGATGTTGGGCTTCGGTGTGACCGTCATCGCGGCGACGATGATCGCGAACGCTCCCGCGGGCCTCCTCGCCGCGGCGGGCAGCATCGTGTTGCAGGGCATAGCCGAGTTGCACGCCGAACCGTCGATGCGCCACAACGCCGAGACGTTCGTCGTGTTCGCGGTCCTCCAAGTCGCGTTGGTCCTGATGATCAACGCACTGATCGTCGAACGCCGCCGGGTCACGACCAACCTGGCCCGGCTCCACGCGGCGATGCGATCGGTCTCGCCGACACCGTCGTTGCCGGAGACGTTGGACTCCATCGTGCACTCGGTCTCCGATGCCGTCGGCGCCGCGTTCTCGGGTGTGCTGCTCCTCGAAGGTGGTTCACTCGTACTTGCGGCGCCTCAGGATGTTCGAGCCGCGTGGCCAACCGAGGACTTCGGCGCGCTCGCATCGGCCGAGCTCGGCGGTGGGCTGACGAGCCCGATGGTTCGGTGCATGCGCACGGGCGAGACCATCGTCATCGGCAACGTGGAGCGCGACGAACGGTTCCCCGAGTGGACTCGCCGGTGGTCCGAACCGCTGCACCTCCTCGAATTGCGATCGCTGGTGATCGTTCCCCTCCGGTTGAGTGGTGAACCGATCGGGGTGCTCGCGGTGTGCTTCCACTGGGTCGGCGCGATCGACGAGAGCGAGGTCGGGCTGCTCGAGACGTACGCGGACCAGGCCGCGCTCGTCATCGTCCGCGCCCAGGCCTACGAGCGCGAACGGTCGGCCGTCGAGAAGCTCGGCCAGACCGACCGGTTGAAGTCGGAGTTCCTCGCCATGGTGTCGCACGAGCTGCGCACGCCGCTCACCGCCGTGAAGGGATTCGTGGACACCGTGCTCTTGCATTGGGACCGGCTCGACGACGGTCGCCGGCAGGAGCTCCTGCGCCGGGCTTCGGGCAACGCCGACCAGCTCGCGCGACTCATCGGCCAGCTCCTCGACTTCTCGCGGATCGACGCGGACCGTATCGACGTCCAGCCGGTGGTGTGCTCGCTGGGCGAGCTCGTCGACGGGGTGCTCATGGACGTGTCCCCGATCCTGGCGGCGCACGAGGTCCGGGTGGACGTACCCGGCGAGACCAAGGTCTCGTGCGATCCCGAGGCGTTCGACCACATCCTCATCAACCTCCTGGGCAACGCGGTGAAGTTCTCGCCGACGGGGAGCGAGGTCGCGATACGGGGGCGTGAGGACGGTGACGTGGTCACGGTGTCGGTCGTGGACCATGGATCGGGGATCAGCCCCGAGGAGCAGGACCGCATCTTCGAGCGCTTCTACCAGTCGCCCGCACCGGCGATCTCGCGCCGGGGGACAGGGATCGGGCTCGCGATCGTCAAGCGATTCGTCGATCTACAGGGCGGCCGGGTCTGGGTCGAGAGCGAGCTCGGCGTCGGTTCGACGTTCTCGTTCACACTGAAGAACGCGCGCGCCGCCACGACGGAGCGCGCAGGTGGTCAGTACGCGTAGAAGCCCTGCCCGCTCTTCCGCCCGTGCTTGCCGGCCGCGACCATCTGGCGCAGCAGGGGCGGGGCCCGGAACGCGTCGCCGTACGCCTGGCGAAGGTCGTCGAGGATGGCGAGGAGCGTATCGAGGCCGACGCGGTCCGCCAGCTCCAACGGCCCCATCGGGTGGTTGTACCCGAGCTGCATGCCGCGGTCGATGTGCTCCGGGCTCGCCACACCCTGTTCCAGCGCGCGGATCGCCTCGCACATGAGCACGGTGCCGAGGCGCGTGGTGACGAACCCGGGAAGGTCGCGAACCTCGACGGTCTCCTTGCCGAGCACGTGGCAGAACGCGAGCGCGCGTTCCAACGTGTCGGAAGAGGTCTCGCCGGCGCGAATGACCTCGACGAGCTTCATCGAGGGAACGGGGTTGAAGAAGTGCAGGCCGACGACCTGGACCGGGCGGCCGCTCGCGGCTCCGAGGACCTCGATCGGGAGGCCGCTCGTGTTGGACGCCAGCACCGCGGTCTCCGGCGCGGCGGCGCCGACCGCGGCGAACACGCCGCACTTCAGCTCGAGGTTCTCCGACACCGCCTCGACGACCACCGACGACCGGGCAACTGCGACCGGGAGATCGGTCGTGACTTCGAGGGTACCGAGCCCGGCAAGCTCGTCGCCGCGGTCGCGGGCGCGGGAAACGTAGTGCTCGACCCGGGCCCGGGCTCCGTCGACGAAGCCGGGATCGGCTTCCACGACGGTGACGGGGTATCCGGCACAGCGCGCCACGTACGCGATCCCGGCGCCCATGATGCCGCCGCCGATCACCGTCACCAGGTCGGTCATTGCTGCTCCTTGCGACGCACGAAGAAGGTGGCCGTGGCTCGCGAAACGGGTTCGTCTCCGGCGTTCACCACCGTGGACTGGAGGTAGGCGATCTGGCGGGCGAGTCGCACGACCTCGCCCCGAACCCTGAGCGGCTCGCCGCTCGTCGCCCCCCGGATCGTCGAGTAGCTCACGTCGAGGGTGGAGCTCCGGTCACCGGACGCGAGCGCGGCGTTCACGGCGAAATTCATGGCCGCGTCGTGGATCACGCCGTAGACCCCGCCGTGGACGGTTCCGAGCGGATTGCAGGCCAGCGCGGTCGGCGTCCATTCGGCCTCGGCCCAACCGTCGCCGTACCGGTCGAACGACACGCCGAGCCGGCCGAGCAACGGCATGCCGCCGTCGCCGAGGGAGCGGTCGAGGTTGCGCACGGCGGCACTGTATTGGTTCGGAACCCGGGCGACCGAGCCGGATTCACCGGCGATCCCGGATTGACCGGCCCGCCGGCGGCCCTGGACAATTGCCCGCACCGCGGCGCGACCGACGGCGGAACCCCTGGAGGACGACATGCCCACCGCTGTGATCGTGGACGCGATCCGGACGCCGATCGGCCGGCGCAACGGTTCGCTGAAGGACACCCACCCCGTCGACCTCGCGTCCGGCACGCTCGCGGCGCTGGCGGAGCGCAACGACCTCGATCCCGGTCTGGTCGAGGACGTGATCATGGGGTGTGTCATGCAGGTCGGCGAACAGGCGGTCAACATCGGGCGGAACGCCGCGCTCGCCGCCGGCTTCCCCGAGTCGGTCGTGGGGACGACCATCGACCGGCAGTGCGGCTCGTCGCAGCAGGCCGTTCATTTCGCCGCGCAGGGCGTGATGGCCGGTGCCTACGACGTCGTGATCGCGGCGGGCGTCGAGAACATGACCCGCGTCCCGATGGGGACCTCGGCCACGGTGGCCGGTTTCCCGTTCGGCCCGAAGGTCATGGCCCGGTACGACCTCGTGCCTCAGGGGATCTCGGCCGAGTTGATCTCGGAGCGGTGGGGGATCTCGCGCGAGGACAACGACCGGTTCTCCGTCGAGTCGCACCGCCGGGCGGCGCGCGCCGTCGACGAGGGCCGCTTCGCGCCCGAGATCGCCCCCGTGAGCGTGACCGACGACGGCGCCACGGGCGTGTTCGACACCGACGAAGGCGTGCGTCGCGAGAGCTCGATGGAGACGCTGGCCAACCTGAAGCCGGCCTTCAAGCCCGACGGCGTCATCACCGCGGCGAACTCGTCACAGATCTCCGACGGCGCCGCGGCCGTGCTCATCATGAGCGAGGAGCGGGCGAGCGCGCTGGACCTAACGCCGCGGGCCCGCTTCCACGCCTTCGCGCTGGCCGGCGTGGATCCGGTGCTCATGCTCACCGGCCCGATCCCCGCGACGACCAAGGCGCTGGAGCGGGCCAAGATGGCGCTCGACGACATCGACGTGGTCGAGATCAACGAGGCGTTCGCCCCGGTGGTGCTGGCCTGGGAGAAGGAACACCACCCCGACATGGAGAAGGTCAACGTCAACGGAGGTGCGATCGCTCTCGGCCACCCGCTCGGCGCGTCGGGGGCCCGGCTGATGACGACGTTGGTCAACGAGCTCGAACGGTCGGGCGGCCGGTACGGGCTCCAGACGATGTGCGAAGGCGGCGGGATGGCCAACGCAACGATCATCGAGCGCCTGGGCTGATTCGTTGCTCGGCACGCTGCTCCGGATCGTCGTCGCCCTGGCCGGCGCGCTGGTGGTGTACGTGATCGGCGCCGCGACCATCAGGAAGTTCACGATCCCGCCTCCGCCCGACCCGGACCCCGACCAGGTCGAACCGGTGGACCTGACGTACCGCTGCGTGGTGTGCGGGACGGAGGTCCACATGACGATGGCGCCGAGCGGCGAGGTGCCCGAGGCCCCGCGGCACTGCCGCGAGGACATGACCCTCGTCGTGGAGGCGAGCCCGGGCGGCCGGGCCTGACCCCCGGTCGTCGCGGTGGGTAAGGGATGTCCACAGACTGTGGAGAAGTCTGTGGGGAATTACAGCGCTGGGATTCACCCGTGGCGGCTTGCCACGGAGCGTCACCCTCAGCGCAGCTTGGTGGCGAAGCCGAACGCGCCGACGATGAGCACGAGCCCGAACAGCAGGTATGCGTTGTCGGCGTCGCCTCCGGGCAGGAGGTTGAGGTAGTTGAGCAGGACGATCCCGATGCCGCAGACCAGGAGGCTGAACATCGTGGCGGGTACCCACGGCTTGCTCTTGGGCGGCTTCTTCTGCGGCGGAGGCGTGTAGCGGGAGCGTTTGCTCTTCGATTCGGGCACGGCGGCAGATTACCGGGCGGGAGGTGGCCCACCGTGCGTTAGCGTGCTCGCGGTGAGCGCGCGCGTCCTCGTGATCGACAACTACGACTCGTTCGTCTACAACCTCGTCCAGTATCTCGGGGAGTTGGGCGCCCACCCGGTGGTGCACCGCCACGACGACGTCGGCCTCGACGCGATGCGCGCGATCGATCCCGACGCGGTGCTCGTGTCACCCGGGCCCGGGCGTCCCGAGGATGCGGGGCTCTCGAATGCCGTCATCCGAGACTTCGGCGAGCGCGGGATCCCGGTGCTCGGCGTGTGCCTCGGGCACCAGTGCATCGGGCAGCTCTACGGCGGCGAGGTGGTGCGCGCGCCGCACGTCATGCACGGCAAGACCTCGGAGATTCGGCACCGCTCGGTCGGGGTCTTCGCGGGCCTTCCCAACCCGTTCACCGCGACCCGGTACCACTCCCTGATCGTCGCGCGCGACTCGGTGCCCGACGCGCTCGAGATCACCGCCGAGTCGGAGGACGGCCTCGTGATGGGTCTGCGCCACCGCGACCACCCCATCGAAGGCGTGCAGTTCCATCCGGAATCGATCCTCACCGATTCGGGCCACCACCTGCTGAGGAACTTCCTCGCGCGCACCCGTGCGGCGAGCCTGTAGCGCGACGGCCCCGTTCACCGTTTTGGCTAGTGAGAACACCGGATTTCGGTCTTTCTGCTCGCCAAAACGAGGGGGCCGCCGGACCACCCGGAGCCGGTGATCATCCGGGCGGCATCCCACAGGCGTCGGGCGCGGCGGGGGTAGCCGAGCCGGCCCCAGGCGTCGATCACCGCGCCCGGCGGACCGGCCGCCATGGCGTCGGGCGTGGGAACCGTTGCATGTACGGACCCCAGGCGACGGCGACCCGAGGAACCTGCGTCTGGTGCAGCATGACCTCCGAGACGAGCACCGCCCAGCGATCACGTGTGCCTCGCCACCCGAGGTCGTGACGCCCGTGCTCCGCGTACCACGAAGCGAGCGGGGTCACGGCGAGGAGGTCGGGGCGGTCGTAGTCGAACCGGTGTTCGGGACCGTAGCGCGACCGATCTGCAGCGTCACGGTCTGCGACTTCGGGTACCTGGTGCCGTCGGTCGGGACCTGCCCGATCACCTTGCCGTCGTTGGGCGGGGTCGTGGGCCGGTCGACGGTGGTCACGTTCGTGAACCCGGCGGCCGCGAGGTCGGCGCGGGCCTGCGCCTCGCTCTCCCCCTGGACGTTGGGGACGACGGCCGCGTCGGGGCCCGACGACACGTAGATCGTGACCGTGCTCCCCTTGGGTGCCTTGGCTCCGGCCTTCGGGTCGGTGCGGGTCACGTTGCCCTCGAGCACGGTGTCGCTCGGCTCGTCGACCACCTTGGTGTCGAAACCGTCGCGCCCGAGTTGGTTCGCCGCGTCGACCGCGTTGCCGCCGGTGACGTCGACCACCGTGACCTGCGGGGTGACGGCGAGTACAACCCCGATCTTCGAACCCTTCGAGACCTTCTTGCCGGCCGCGGGATCGGTGCGCAGGACGGTACCCACAGGCTTGTCGCTCTCCTCGAGGATCGGCGGGTCCTTGGGCTCGAGCCCCTTGTTCTGGAGGGTGATCTTGGCGTCTTGTGCGAGCATCCCGACGATGTTCGGAACGGTCGTCTGGCCCACCCCGCTGCTGACCGTCAACGTCACGGTCTCGCCCTTCTTCAACTTGGTGTTGGGATTCGGGCTCTGCGCGATCACCTGACCCTCGGGTACGCTCTCGTTGGGCTCGTTCTGGCGCGCGACATGGAACCCGACCGCCTCCATCTGCCGCTTCGCGTCGGGGTACATGGTGGCCGAGCTCGTCACGTCGGGCACGGTGGCCGTCTTGGAACCGGACCCCGACACCTGGGTCACGATGAGCGCGACGATCACGCCGAGGAGGCCGAGCAGCAGCGCGACGGCGACGGCGACGCCGGCGCGCCGGCGCGCGGTGTCGGGCTTCGTGGGCGGCAGGTACGAGTCGTGGTTCGACGGGCGGGTCGTCGGCGCGGCGACCGTGGGCTCGCCGGCTGCGCTGACCGGCCCGGTGACTTCGGTGACGATGGCCGTGACCGGACGCGCCGCGATGGGCCGCCCCCGGTGAAAGCGCAGCAGGTCGTCGCGCAGGTCGTCGGCCGACGCGTATCGCTCGGCGGGATCCTTCTCCAGGCTGTTGAGGACGATCTGCTCGAACTCGTGGGGCAGGTCCGGTACCCGTTGCGACGGGGGGACCGCCGTCTCGCGCACGTGCTTGTACGCGACGGACACCGGGCTCTCCCCGGTGAACGGCGGCACCCCGCACACCATCTCGTAGAGCACCACTCCGAGTGAGTAGACGTCGGACCGGCCGTCGACCGCGAGGCCCTGGGCCTGTTCGGGGGAGAAGTACGTCGCCGTGCCCATCACGGCTCCGGTCTGGGTCAAGGACTCGCTGGTCCCGGCCCGGGCGATCCCGAAGTCGGTGACCTTGACCTCGCCCGTGGGGGTGATCAGCACGTTTCCCGGCTTGACGTCGCGATGGACGACGCCGGCGTGATGCGCGAACGCCAGCGCGGCGGCGATCTCGGCGCCGATCTCGGCGGCCTGGCGGGCCGGGAGCAGCCCCTCGGAGCGCAGGACGTCGCGCAAGGAGCGGCCCTCGACGTACTCCATGACGATGAAGTAGGTGCCGTCTTCTTCGCCCCAGTCGTAGATGCCGACGATGTTGGGGTGGTTCAGGTTCGCGGCGGCCTGTGCCTCACGGCGGAACCTCTCCACGAAGGACGGGTCGCGCGCGAACTCCGAGAAGAGCACTTTGAGCGCCACGGCGCGGTCGAGGAGCTGGTCGCGCGCGAGGTAGACGTCGGCCATGCCGCCGCGAGCCAGCTGCCGCTTGATCTCGTACCGGCCCGAGAAGACCCTCGCGTCGAGTGCCATGACGGAACCAGACCCTACTCTGCGTGGGCGGTTTCACCCGAGCGGCGCGCGCACTCATCGGGAGAGCAAGGCCTTCAGGACCTGGCCGGCGATGGGTGCGGCCACCTGACCGCCGGTCGCTTCGGTTCCCTTCGCGCCGCCGTGCTCGACGAGCACGGCGATCGCGTACTTCGGGGCTTCGGCCGGCGCGAAGCCGATGAACCAGGCGTGAGGCGGCCCGCTCTCGGTCTGTGCGGTCCCGGTCTTGCCCGCCACCCGTACGCCGGGCACCTGCGCGCGCGTACCGGTGCCGTGCTCGACGACCGAGATCATGAGGTCCTTCACCTGGGCGGCGACCTCCGGGGTGGTGCCGACCGTCCACGCCCGAGGAGTGGTCCGCCGGACGACCGCGCCGTCCGAGTCGCGGACCTCGCCGACGACGTGCGGTTGCATGATCGCGCCGTTGTTGGCGATGGCGGCCGCGACGAGCGCCATTTGCAGTGGGCTCGCCGCGATGAACCCCTGGCCGATCCCGGCCTGCGCGTAGAACGGCTGGTTGAGTGGGAACGGTCGCCCCTGGAGGCCGATCGACGCTGCGGCGCCGGCGATGTCGAGTGGAGGCTTGTGCCCGACGCCGAACTGGCTCATGGCCGGCACGAAGCGCTCGCGGAGATCCAGTCCGAGCTGCGCGAACGTCGTGTTGCACGACACCCGGAAGCTCTCCGCCAGGGTCCCGCCGCAGACCGCGCCGCCGAAGTTCCTGATGGTCTTGTCGGTGTTCGGCAACGGCAGCTCCCGCAGCCTCGGGTACACCGTGTCCACGGTCGTCACGCCGGTCTCGAGCCCGGCAGAGGTGGTGACCACCTTGAAGGTGGAGCCGGGCGCGTAGATCTCGGCGAACGCGCGCGGCAGCGCGGGCTTGGAGGGGAGGGCGTTCAGCAGGTCGTAGTAGGCCTGCACCTTCGTGGGATCGTGCCCGGCCAGCGGGTTGGGGTCGTACGACGGGTTGGTGTACATCGCGACGATGGCTCCGGTCGACGGCTCGACGACGACGACGCTTCCCTGCTGTGACCCCAGGGCCGCCTTGGCCGTCTCCTGTGCGAACCGCGACAGCGACAGCACGACGGTGCCGGTGTTCGGACGGTCGGTGGTCAGGTTGCCGAGGTCCAGGCTCTGCTGCTGGAAGTCGCGTCCGACGAGCACGCTGTTGTACGAGGCTTCCACGCCCGCGTTTCCGTGCAGGAACGAGTGGTAGCCGGACACGTGGGCGAAGAGCTCGCCGAGCGGGTACTCGCGCTGGTACTTGAACTCGTCGTGCGACGGAACGGAGCGGGCGACGATCTCGCCGTCCGAGGTGAGGATCTCGCCCCGAGGCCGCGAGTAGTCGCGTACCTGGGTCCGGATGTTGCGCGGATCGTTCTCGAGGGCCTTGGCCTTGAACACCTGGAGATAGGTGAGCTGGCCGACCAGTACGAGCATCAGGAACGTCACCGCCCAACCCACGCGGCGGATGTTCGCATTCATCGGCCGCTCGGGACGCGCACGGGGGTGGCGGCGAGCGCGGTCGTCTCGGCTCGGGCCGCGTTCTCGTCGGACATCCGCAACAGCAATGCCAGGATCACGAAGTTCATGACGAGCGAGGAGCCGCCGTAGGCGACGAACGGCAACGTGATGCCCGTCAGCGGGATCACCCGGGTGACACCTGCGACGATGATGAAGGTCTGCACCCCGATGATCGTGGTGAGGCCGGCCGCGAACAGCTTCGAGAAGGCCCGATCCGATTCGACCGCGATGCGGAAGCCCGAGCCGACGAGCAGCAGGAAGGCGAGGATCACCGCGACGGTGCCGAGCAGTCCGAGCTCCTCGGCGATCGCGGCGAAGATGAAGTCTCGCGCCACGACCGGGATCTTGTCCGGGCTCCCGAGCCCGAGGCCGGTCCCCGCGAACCCGCCCGTTCCGAACGCGAAGAGCGACTGCACGAGCTGATAGCCCTTGCCACTCGCCACGGACCAGGGATCGGCCCAGGTCGAGACGCGCACGCGCACGTGCTCGAAGAGGTGGTACGCGAGGGTCGCGCTGGCGATGAACACGATCCCCCCGCCGACGAGGAAGATCTTGCGCCCCGTTGCCATGTAGAGCATCGCGGTGAAGATCGCGAAGAACAGCAGCGACGAGCCGAGGTCCTTCTGGACGACCATCAGCGTGATCGTCGTTCCCCAGGCGAACAGCAGCGGTCCGAGGTGCTTCGGGTGGGGCAGGCGCACACCGCCCATCCGCAGCGTGCCCTCCGCGAGCACTTCCTGCTTGTCGGCGAGGTACGCGGCCGCGAAGATCACCAGGAAGACCTTCGAGGCCTCGCTGGGCTGGACCTGGATCGGGCCGACGCGCACCCAAAGCCTCGCACCGAAGAGCTCCTGGCCGATCGGAGCGGGGGCCAGCGGGAGGAACAGGGCGCCGAGGCCCAGGATCATGAACGTGTACCGGTAACGCTCGAGGACGCGGACTCGACGCACGAGCGCGAGTGTCAGCACGAACGCGAGGACGCCTACCGCGACCCACGTTGCCTGGACGCGCGCGAGGTGCTTGTCCAGGCGCGAGATGGTGACGAAGCCGATCCCGGTGAGCAGGGCGACGAGTGGGAGCAGCGTGCCGTCGGCACGCGGTACGAAGTGACGGACCGCGAGATGGGCGACGAGCATCAACGCGGCCATGATCGCGAGGAGGCCCCACAGGTCGGCTGGGATGTCGGGCTTGTCGGCGAGCGCGGTGAGGAGGTAGCCGCTGCCGATCACGAGGAGGGCCATGATCAGGAGTCCGAGCTCGGAAGTACGGCGACGGGCCGCCAGCCGGTTGATCATGGCGCGGTGGTGGAGACCGGCGCGGTGCTCGTCGAGACCGGGGCACCTGGAGACGCCGTCGTCGTGCTCGCCGCCACTGCCGTCGTGGTCGTCGTGGTGGTCGTGCGCTGCTGGAAGCCGGTCACGAGCCGGCGAACGAACGCCTCGGCGCTGCTCCGGCTCGAGAACCGGTGGCCGTCCTCGAGGTCGACCCGTTCGGCCACGGTGAGGCCGGCCTCGAGGAGCTCGTCGCGCCGCTCGATGGTCGGGTTCCACCCCAGCAGCCCGCCGGGGACGCCCCGGAAGATCGTGACGTGGCGCCCGGAGAACCCGACGTAATAGGAGTTGCGCGCGTACCAGCCGCAGGCGGCGACGGCCAGCCCGATCACGATCAGCACCGGGAGCAGGTACAGCAGCGCGCGGCGGGCCCCGCGGCCCAACGGCCGGAGGAGCTTGCGGCGGCGGCGCGGTGCCGCGGCCGCCGGCGCTTCGACCGGCAGGACTGCGGGCGACGCGGCGGTGGTCTCTGGCCGATCGGCCCGCGTCGAGTCGCCGGCGATGACGTCGATCACCACCGCGGTCACGTTGTCCTCGCCGCCGGCCGCGTTGGCGGCCTCGACCAGCCGCTCGGCGGCGTCGGCCGGGTCGGGCTCGCGTGCTAGGACGTCCGCGATGGCGACCGGCGGCACCATCGTCGTCAGGCCGTCGGAGCAGAGCAACAGCCGGTCGCCGACCGCGACGTCGACGCCGAAGGTGTCGATCTCGACTTCGAGGTCGAGGCCGAGCGCGCGCGTGATGATGGACCGTTGGGGATGCGCGCTCGCCTGCTCGGGGGTCAAGCGCCCTTCCCGCACGAGCTCCTCGACGAGGCTGTGGTCCTCGGTCAGCTGGCGGAAGTCGGTGCCGCGCAACAGGTACGCACGCGAGTCGCCGACGTGCCCGACGGCGATCCGGTCCCCTTCGGCGTGGGTGACGGCCGTGACCGTCGTACCCATGCCCCGCAGGCCGGGCTTGGAGCCCGCCTTCTCGTAGACGTCGGTGTTGGCGACCGCAACGGCCTCGTCGATCGGGCGGCCTCCGGCCACCAACGCGCGGATCGTCTCGAGCGCGGTCTTGCTCGCGACCTCGCCGGCCTGGTGACCGCCGAGCCCGTCGGCAACCGCGAAGAGACCGACACGCTCGTCGATGACGAACGAGTCCTCGTTGCTCGTGCGGACCCGGCCGACGTCGGTGACGGCTCCGGCGATCAGCTTCACCGCATGACCTCGACGAGAGTCCGGCCGAACTGGACGTGGTCGCCACGCCGGACCCGCGTTGCCTGGGTGACGCGGGTGCCGTTGACGAACGTCCCGTTCGTGGAGCCGAGGTCCTCGACCCACAGCCGCCCGTTGCGCGGGAAGACGCGGGCGTGGACCTGGGAGACGAACGTGTCGTCGGCGAGCACCAGTGAGCATCCGCCGGCGCGGCCCACCGTCACCTCGCCCGTCACCGGGTAGTGCTCACCGGCCCGGGCCGGGGGTTCCAGCACCTTCAGCGCCCAGGTTCCCTTCGGCGCCGGTTCCTCGTGGGATTCGCCCGGCGCGGGCGCGAGGTCCGCCGGTGGTGCCGTGGAGCGCAGCTCGAGGGCCACGACCCGGACGACGCGCAGGAGGAACAGGTAGAGGAGCGCGAGGAAGCAGAACTTGAGAACGGTGAGCAGCGACTCCGACAAGCGCTCGCCTTCCCGGGGGTCAGGACGCCTCGAACCGGATCGTGTGCGTCCCGATGTTGATGACGTCGGAATCGGCGAGCACGTGGTCGCGGATGCCGACACCGTTGACCGTCGTTCCGTTGAGAGAGCCGAGGTCCACCACGCAGTAGCCTCCCTCGAGGGGCCGGATCTCGGCGTGCCGGCGCGAGACGCGCGGGTCGTCGAGCGTGACGTCGCACTCGGCGAGCCGCCCGATGATCACGGGATGATCGGAGAGCGCGACGCGCTGCCCGCCGGGAAGAACCAGGGAGCCGGTCCGCCCGCCCGGACCCTCGTGGATGCCGGCTTCGATGTCGAGACCGCCACGGTGCATCTCGTCGTCGCAGACGAGCTCGACGGTGACCGGCCCCAGGAAGGTGCATCCCTCCTCGTGCGCATGGGCGCGGGCGGACTCGGCGAGCTCCTTGGCCAGCACGTCGCCGAACGGCTCGAAGCGGTCGAAGTCGCTGGGGGAGAGGAAGATCTCGATGTGGTTGGGCACCACGGTGCCGCGTACGCCGAGTGTGCGGCGCGCGTCGAGCTCGCGCACCATGCGCCGGCCGATCTCGACGGGTTGGAGGCCGCTGCGGAAGGCCTTCGAGAACGTGCCTTCGACGAGCCGCTCGAGCCGCCGCTCGATGCTCTGGAGTCCCACGGGAGCGAGTGTAGGAGAGCGACCCCGGCCGGACCTGGCACCGTGGGATTCGCCCGTGGTCCCGCTTGCTACGCTCCGGGCTCCACGGGCGAGTGGCGGAATGGCAGACGCGCTGGCTTCAGGTGCCAGTGAGGGCAACCTCGTGGGGGTTCAAGTCCCCCCTCGCCCACGGGTCGCGGACATCCCGGGCGCTGCCCGCCCGGCATCGTCGTCGAGACCGGCATCGTCGTCGAGAAGGGGCGAAGCGATGGCGTGGGACTTCGAGACGGAGCCCGAGTACCAGGAGAAGCTGGACTGGGCGAACGACTTCGTGCGGTCCGAGGTCGAGCCGCTCGACTACCTGTTCCCGCACCAGCAGTTCGTGCCGCTGGACGAGACGCGACGCAAGATCGTCGACCCCCTGAAGGAGGAGGTACGGCGCCAGGGGCTGTGGGCGACGCATCTGGGCCCGGAGCTCGGCGGCCCGGGCCATGGCCAGCTGAAGCTGGCTCTGCTCAACGAGATCCTCGGCCGCTCGATGTGGGCGCCGATCGTGTTCGGCTGCCAGGCCCCCGACACCGGCAACGCGGAGATCATCGCCCACTACGGCACGGCGGACCAGAAGGAGCGGTACCTCCAGCCCCTGCTCGACGGCGAGTGCTTCTCGAGCTACTCGATGACCGAGCCGCATGCCGGCGCCGACCCCACGCAGTTCAGGTGCCGGGCGGAGAAGGACGGCGACGAGTGGGTGATCGACGGCTGGAAGTACTTCTCGTCGAACGCGAAGACGGCAGCGTTCCTCATCGTCATGGCGGTGACCAACCCCGACGTCAGCCCGTACCAGGGCATGTCGATGTTCCTCGTCCCGACCGACACTCCCGGGGTGAACATCGTGCGCGACGTGGGACTGTACGGGGAGCAGTTGAACGAGGGATTCCATGCTCTCGTCCACTACGAGGACGTGCGCGTCCCGGAGTCCGCACTCCTCGGTGGTGAGGGTCAGGCGTTCGTCATCGCCCAGACCCGGCTCGGTGGCGGCCGCATCCACCACGCGATGCGGACGATCGGCATGGCCCAGATGGCCCTCGACATGATGTGCGAGCGGGCGCTGAGCCGCGAGACCGCCGGCAGCCTGCTGGCCGACAAGCAGTTCGTGCAGGGCTACGTCGCCGACTCCTACGCCCAGCTGGTGCAGTACCGGCTGTTCGTGCTCTACACGGCGTGGGAGATCGACAAGTACAACGACTACAAGCGGGTCCGCAAGGACATCGCCACCGCGAAGGTGGTCATGCCGACCGTGCTGCACGACATCGCCTGGCGGGCGATGCAGGTGCACGGCGCCCTCGGCACGACGAACGAGATGCCGTTGTTCGGGATGATCCACGGTGCGGCCGCGCTGGGGCTGGCCGACGGGCCGACCGAGGTCCACAAGGTCACCGTCGCCCGCCAGGTCCTGCGCGAGCACCGGGGCACCGACGGCATGTGGCCGACGGCGTGGATCCCCGGGAAGATCGACGACGCCAAGGCGAAGTTCGCCCACCTCCTCGACCTCGAGGTGGGAAACCTGTGACGGCAACCGACTCGCCGACCATCGCCGACGTCGGGAGGCTCACCAGTTGGATGGACGCGCACGGCCTCGGTGCCGGCGCGCCGTTGCAGCACCGGTACATCTCGGGAGGCAGCCAGAACGAGATCTACGAGTTGCGACGCGGCGACCTGCACTGCGCGATGCGGATCCCGCCGCCGACCGCGCCGGCCGACCGCGACGGCGGCATCGTGCGTGAGTGGCGGATCACCGAGGCCCTGGACGGCACGGACGTGCCTCACACCGCGGCGATCGCCGTGTGCACCGATCCCTCGGTTCTGGGCCGCACCTTCTACTTGATGGGCTTCGTCGACGGGTGGTCGCCGATGGAGACGTTGGGCGAGTGGCCACCGCCGTTCGACACCGAACTCGAGGAGCGCCGGGGGCTCGCGTACGAGTTGGTGGAGGGCGCGGCCCGGCTGTCGAAGGTCGACTGGCGGGCCAAGGGTCTCGAGGACCTCGGCCGGCCCGACGGATTCCACGAGCGCCAGGTCGACCGGTGGACGAAGTTCCTCGAGCGGATCAAGGGCCGTGACCTGCCGGGCTTCGACGAGGCGGCCGCCTGGCTGCGGGCCCACCGGCCGCTCGACTACGTCCCCGGGCTCATGCACGGCGACTACCAGTTCGCGAACGTCATGTTCCGCCACGGCGCCCCGGCACGGCTCGCGGCCATCGTCGACTGGGAGATGGGCACGGTCGGCGATCCCAAGCTCGACCTCGGCTGGGTCGTGCACTCGTGGCCCGAGGACACGAGCGACGGCGAGGGGAGCGTCGGCGGCTACGTCGACCTCACGGGCATGCCGTCGCGGTCGCAGATGCTCGAGCGGTACTCGGAGGTGTCCGGCCGGCAGGTGGACGACGTCGACTACTACTGCGTGCTGGCCAAGTGGAAGCTCGCGATCATGCTCGAGCAGGGCTACCAGCGCGCCGGCGCCGACCCGAAGCTCCAGGCGTTCGGCCCGATCGTCCTCGATCTGATGCGCGACGCCGCCGACCTGGCCGCGCGGAGCGACTACCGGGGATGAAGACGCCGAGCGACCTGTTCGACCTCACCGGCAGGGTCGCGGTCGTCACCGGCGGCAGCCGCGGAATCGGGCGGGCCGTCGCGGAGGGCCTGGCGGCCGCGGGCGCGGACGTCGTGATCGCCAGCCGCAAGCTCGAAGCCTGCGAGACGGCGGCCCGGGAGATCACGACGGCGACGGGCCGGCGCGCGGTGGCGGTCGGTTGCCACGTCGGGCGGTGGGCGGACTGCGACCGGCTCGTCGACGCCGTCTACGAGGAGTTCGGGCGCTGCGACGTGCTGGTGAACAACGCCGGGATGTCCCCCGTATACGACGAGCTCCCGTCGGTCACCGAGGAGCTGTACGACAAGGTCCACGCGGTGAACGCCCGTGGACCGTTCCGCATCAGCGCGCTCGTCGGTACGCGGATGGCTGCCGGCGACGGCGGGTGCATCATCAACGTCACGACGGCGGGGACGCTGCGCCCCGACACGACCGACCTTCCCTACGCGATGGCCAAGGCCGGGCTCAACGCGCTGACCCTCGGGCTCGCGGGGGCGTGGGCACCCAAGGTGCGGGCGAATCTCGTGATGCCGGGCGCGTTCGACACCGACATCAGCAAGGCCTGGAGTCCCGCGGCGCGGGCGATGGCCGCGGAGGCCAATCCGATGAAGCGCATCGGCGTGCCCGAGGACATGGTCGGCGTCTGCGTCTTCCTGGCGAGCGACGCGGCGGCCTACGTCAACGGCGCGCAGATCCTCGTCGACGGGGGCTTCTTCCGGACCCTTTGAAGGAGTGCCGATGAGAACACCCGAGGTCGTTCCGGCGGACGACGCGCCGGAGAACGTCACCGTCTACGAGGTCGGGCCCCGCGACGGTCTCCAGAACGAACCGACGGTCATGCCGGTCGAGGTCAAGGTCGAGTTCGTGGAGAGACTCGTCGCCGCGGGAGTCGCCGCCGTCGAGTTGACGTCGTTCGTGCGACCGGACCTCGTCCCGCAGCTCGGCGACGCGGAGCAGCTCATGACGCGCCTCTCGCTGCCCGAGCACGTCCGCACCGTCGCACTCACGCCGAACCTTCGCGGCGCGCAACGTGCCCTCGAGCTCGGTGTCAAGGAGATCGCGATCTTCGCCAGCGCGACCGAGACGTTCTCGCAGAAGAACCTCAACTGCTCGATCGACGACTCGTTTCGGCGCTTCGCGCCCGTGGTCGCGCTCGCGCGCGAGAACGGGCTGTCCGTGCGTGCCTACGTCTCGATGTGCTTCGGCGACCCGTGGGAGGGCGACGTCCCCCTCGCCTCGGTTGTCGGCGTCGGCCGTCGGCTGCTCGGCCTCGGTGCGGGCGAGGTGTCGATCGGCGACACGATCGGCGTGGCCACACCCGGTCACGTCGTCGCGCTCGTCCGCGCTCTGGGTGCGGCCGGGATCGGTGTCGATCGTCTCGCGGTGCACTTCCACGACACCTACGGGCAGGCGCTGGCCAACGCGTCGGCTGCCCTCCGGGCCGGCGTCCGCGTCGTCGACGCCTCCGCCGGGGGTCTCGGGGGATGCCCGTTCGCAGCAAGCGCGACCGGCAACCTGGCGACGGAAGATCTCCTGTGGCTCCTCCACGGCATGGGGGTGAGCACGGGGATCGACCTGCCGGCGATGGTCGAGACCAGCACCTGGCTCGCCACCCAGCTCGGCCGGCCGAGCGCCTCGAGGGTCGTGCAGGCGCTCACGCGTTGACTGCCGCTCACGGCCCCGGCTCGTGACCGGCCGCCAGTGCGAGGAGAGTCCTGAGATGCACGTCGCGCGCGGCGCGGCGCTCGGCGGCCTCCATGTTTCCTCTCGGCACCAGCAGTCGAAGCCCGAGTGGGTGGATCGCGCACCGCAGCGGCGCGGGAAGCTCGAGCGCCTCGCCGTCGATCCCGGCGAACGCCGTGCCCGATCGTGAACGCACCTCGAACTCGGTGGCGGTGAACTCCTTCCAGAACGGGCTCCGATTGCGTCGCCCGAGCGCGGACGCGGTGATCAGGCGCGAGGCCTCGTTCCCGGTCGCGGTCGTGACCGCGAACACGCCGAGCCTCCCGGCGTCGAGGTGGCGCCGTTGGGCGTTGTCGGGCGACACGCCGAGGACGTAGGGGTTGTTCGAGATCATGATCAGGATCGCCCCGTCGACCTCGTCGCCGTCGGGCATCGTGAACTGGAGGTCGAACGGCTCGGACCGGCGGCCGAGCATCTCGGGCAGGAGCATCTTGGTCGTCCCGACCTTCGCCTCGCGGTACGAGTCCTCCTGGACGATCTGCGCGTACACGCCGAGCGAGACGTTGTTCACGAAGAAGCGGCCGTTGACGGTGGCGTAGTCCACCCGCCGCTCGACGGCGTCGCGGAACGCGTACATCGACTCGCGCGGGTCGTCACGGTTGAGTCCGAGATCGAGCGCGAAGTGGTTGCGAGTCCCCGCGCTGACGCAGACGAAGGGGAGATCGTGCTCCACGGCGATCGACGCGACGAGGGCCTGGGAACCGTCGCCGCCGGCCATCCCGAGGCAGTCGGCACCGCGTGCGACGCTGTCGCGAGCGAGCTGTTCGAGATCGAGACCGCGGTCGAGCATCACCGTCTCCACGCCGAGTTGCGTCGCGAGCTCGGCCAGTCCGAACCGCTCCACCTTCCCGCCGCCCGACCACGGGTTGCACAGCAACACCGCGCGCGTCGGCGGTCCTCCGACCCGCACGCGGACGTCGAGGCGGTGGAGGTCCTGGGCCATGGCCCCGCGGGCACACCCCAGGGTGATCGCGAGGAGCACCACCACCAACGCCAGGCGGAGCACGATGCGATCGGCACCGTCGACCGCCCGGTAGACGGCAACGCCGATGACGACGAGCCCCACGGCGATCCCGGCAACCCCGACGGCCCGCCGGGGCATCTGCTCGGTGACGGACCACCAACCACCGGCGACCACCAGGCCGAGGCCGACGATCCCGACGGCCAGGCTCACCGCGTTGTTGAACAGGATCACCGCGATCGCCACGGCGAGGACGACGGTGCCCGCCAGGGCCCCGGCCGCGGCGACTCGACGGCGAACCGACACGGTGTTCGGCGGGATGCTCACGCGTTCTGCTCCCGGATCGCGACGAGCGCGGCTTCGACACTCGCGTAGAAGTGCTCGTGGTCGAGAGTCTCGAACAGCCCGTGGCGCTGGACGAGGTCCTGGATACGGCTGCGCATCTCGACGAACGCCATGTGGGTGCCCGAACCATTGAGCTCCTGGTCGAGCTGTTCGAGCATCCCGGCCGCGGTGACGTCGATGTCGGTGATCGCCTCGCACTGCACGACGACCCATACCGGATGCCGCTCCTGCACGAGTCGTCGCACCTCGCGTCGGAACGCACCCGCGTTCGCGAAGAAGAGCGGCGCCTCCCACCGGTACACGACGACCTCGCGCTCCTCGCGCGCCTCGGGGAACACGTCGATGCTGTGCCAGCCGTCGAGATGGTCGACCTGCCCGAGCACGGCGCCGTGGGGCCACCAGTTGCGGCGGAAGAACAGGAGGACGGCGAGGATGATGGCGAGGACGATCCCTTGCAGGACGCCGAACACGATCACGCCCAGCGACGCGGCCACGGAGAGCACGACCGCGGAGCGCCGGGCCGCCCAGTAGCGCCGGAGCGCACCGAGGTTCATCAACGAGAGTGCGGCGGCGATGACGACGGCCGCGAGGGCCGACTGGGGCAGGTCCGCGAGCAGCGACTCGAGAAACAGGAGCAGCACGACGACGACGCCGGCGCCGACGAGCCCCGTCAGCTGGCTCTTCGCGCCGGACTGCTCCGCGACCGCCGTGCGCGAGCCGCTGGTCGACACGGCGAACCCTTGCACGAAGCCGGCCGCGATGTTCGCCGCGCCGATGCCGATCATCTCCTGGTTCTGGTCGACCTCGTCGCCGCGGCGGGCCGCGAAGGCGGCCGAGGTGGCGATGGTGTCGGTGAGCGACACGAGCGTGATGCCGACGGCCGCCACGAGCAACGGGCCGACGTCGCTCAACCGGGTCCACGGCAGGGTCGGCTTCGGGAAGCCCTTCGGGAGGGTACCCACGGTGGCGATGGTGTCGGACAGCCCGAAGATCGCCGAGACGACCGTGGCCGCCACGACCGCGACGAGCACGGCGGGCACCTTCTTCGTGATCCGCGGCACCGCGAGCAGGATCACCAGCACGCCGATGCCCACGGCGAGGGCGGCACGCTCGGTCTGGTCGAGGTTCTCGACGAAGGCCCGGACCTTCTCGAAGAAGGAGTCGGCGTCGGTCGAGAAGCCGAACAGCTTGGGGAGCTGGCCCACGATGATCGTGACGGCGAGCCCGTTCATGTAGCCGACCTGGACCTCGCTCGAGAGGAGGTCGGCGACGAACCCGAGCTGGAAGAGACCGAGCCCGATCTCGATGAGGCCGACGAGCAGGGCGAGCATCCCCGCGAGCGCGATCGCGGTGTCGGGGTCCTTCGTCGCCATGAGCGGGACGATGGCTGCGAAGATCAACGGCGACACGGAGGAGTCCGGACCGAGCACGAGCACGCGCGACGGGCCGAAGATCGCGTACCCGACGAGGCACCCGATGGTTGTGTAGAGGCCGGTGACCGCAGGTAGCCCGGCGAGCTCGGCGTACGCCATGCCCTGCGGGACGAGGATGGCGGCGAGTACCAACCCGGCCACGACGTCGGACCGGAGCCAGGGGCGCCGGTACTCGCGGAACGCGCGAACTCCGGGTACGAAGCGAGTGAGGAGCACGACGGCACTGCATACGGCGCCGAGCCCGACGGCGTCAAGTGCTCGACGCCCCGCGTGAACGGCTCGCCGCTGCCTGGCGGCGGCCCCGGATCAGTCGCGCCGGTACCGCCAGCCGGTGGGTGCCATGTCGAGACGGTGCCTGGCGCCGGGGGCGTCGACGTCGGCGGTCTCGTAGCCGGCGTCGCCGTGCCAGATGGCAACGATGGTGTCGCCGGCGACGGCAACGCGCGTCTCGAAGAACTCCGGTTCCTGGTCTCGTGCCGCGACCAGCGCGTCCGCGACCGTGGCGAACTTCGACAGCTCGTACAGCGTGACCCACGTCGGTGGGGCGAGCTCGATCTCGCCCTGGTCGCGGAGCCGCAATCCCTGGTCGGGGGGTACCCAGATGTGGTCGGTGATCTCGCCGTCGTCGACGACGACCGACCCTCCGGGCGCGGGTGCGAGGAAGAACCACGTCGCGAAGCGCTTGCTCGCCACGGCCGGCGGGCACCAGTGCGAGTACGGGACCAGCGCGGCGGCGTCGACCTCGAGCCCGGCCTCCTCGGCGGCCTCCCGCACCGCAGCGCGCCGGGCGGCCTCGAGCGCGTCGGCGCCACCGCCTCGGTCGTCGTCGTCGACGCGCCCGCCGGGGAACACCCACATGCCACCGGCGAACGCCAGCTTCGAGTTCCGCAGCAGCACGAGCGTCTCGATGCCGTCCGCCGTGTCGCGCAACAGGACGACCGTGGCCGCGGGCACCATGTCGACCGCCACGTCGGACGTGCCGCCGAACCGCGCGCCGTCCTTCCCGAAGAGGGCGTCCGTCATGCGAGCAGCGTACCGGTGAGGTTCCATCGCCGGACAACGGGGGTCTCGCGCTCGTGTCCCAGTTCGCCCACTCCCGCGGGGTCGAGCGCGAACGAGCGGCCGGCGTGGGGCTCGAGGCCGAGTGCACAGGCCGTGAGGACCCGCAGTGCGTGCCCGTGCCCGAAGAGGAGAACGTCGCCGGGAACCCCACGGAGCCGTTCCAGTACGCGACGCGCCCGCTCGGCGACCGCTGCGATGGTCTCGCCGCCGGGCGGGTCGCCGGACCATATCGTCCATTCGGGTGCGCGGGCCCGGATCGCGTCCGTGGTGCGCCCTTCGTACTCCCCGTAGTCCCACTCGCGGAGATCGTCGTCGGGGAGTGCGCTCGGGAACCCGGCTCGGGCCGCGGTGTCGACGGCGCGACGCAGCGGACTCGTCAAAACGAGAGCGAAGGGCTCCAGGGCCAGCCACGCGAGTGCGTCGGCCTGGGCGCGACCCACCGCGTCGAGCTCGACGTCGGTCCGTCCCGTGTGCCGGCCGGCCGCCGACCACTCGGTCTGGCCGTGCCGGACGAGCAGGAGACGATGCGAGGTGTCAGCCACGCACACCCGTTGGGTCGCCGGCCCTCGGGTCGAGGATCGGATCGTGCCACCCACCGTCGCCCGCGATGAGCGTGTCGGCCGCGGTGGGGCCCCAGGTGCGCGGCGCGTAGGCGATCGCTGCGGGCCGGTCCCGGAGCACGGGGTCCACGACCGCCCAGGCGGCTTCGACGCCGTCCTCCCGTGCGAACAGCAGGCCCTCGCCCTCCATCGCGTCGTCGAGAAGCCGCTCGTACGGAGCCATCTCGTCCGGGTGCTGGTTGCAGAGGAGGAGCTCGACCGGCTCGCCCACGAAGTCCTCGCCGGGTGTCTTGGCTCGGGCTCCGACGGCGATCGCGACGTCGGGGTTGAGCCGGAACCGGTAGTAGTTGGTGTCGCCGGGCCGCGGGCTCGAATCGGCGAACACCTGCTGCGGCGGCGCCTTCAGCTCGACGCGGACCTCGGTGCACGTGACGGGGAGGCATTTGCCGGCCCGGATGTAGAACGGCACCCCGCCCCAGCGCCAGGAGTCGATGGACACGCGCAACGCGACGAACGTCTCGACGTCGGAGTCGGGTGCAACGCCGGCCTCGTTGCGGTAGCCGTCGAACTGGCCTCGTACCAGGTCGGCCGGTGCGAGCGGCCGCATGGCGCGGAAGACCTTCTCCTTCTCGTCGCGCAGCGCGTCGATGCCCATGCCCACGGGCGGCTCCATCGCCAGCAGCGCGACGATCTGGAGGAGGTGGTTCTGCACGACGTCGCGCAGGGTGCCGACCTCCTCGTAGAACTTGCCCCGGCCCTGCACGCCGAAGTCTTCGGCCATCGTGATCTGCACGCTCTCGATGTAGTTCCGGTTCCAGATCGGCTCGAGGAACGAGTTGGCGAACCGGAAGTACAAGATGTTCTGGACCTCTTCCTTGCCGAGGAAGTGGTCGATCCGGAATATCGACGATTCGGGGAAGACGGAGTGCACGATCGCGTTCAGCTCCTGCGCCGACGTGAGATCGCGGCCGAACGGCTTCTCGACGATGACGCGCGCGTTCGTGGCGCAGCCCGATCGGCCCAGGCCTTCGATCACGACCGGGAAGAGGCTGGGCGGGATGGCCAGGTAGTGAGCCGGCCGCTCCGCGCCGTCGAGCGCCGCCCGCAGCCTCTCGAACGTGGAGTCGTCCTCGTAGAGGCCGTCGACGTGGCGAAGGGACGACAGGAGCCGGTCGAGCGCGTCGGTGTCCCCGACGCCGCCGTGAGTCTCGACGCTGTCCCTGGCGCGGGCACGGAGGCGCTCGACGTCCCAGCCGGAGTGCCCGACGCCGATCACCGGCACCGTCAGCTGGCCCTTCCTCACCATGGCGTAGAGAGACGGGAAGATCTTCTTGTAGGCCAGGTCGCCCGACGCCCCGAAGAAGACCAGCGCGTCGGAGTGCGGGGGCGCGTCGGTCACGTCACGCCTTCCTCTCGTCGTGGCCGCCGAACTGCTTGCGCATCGCGGACAGGACCCGGTCGGCGAAGAGATCCTCGCCGCGCGAGGTGAAGCGGGCCTGGAGCGCCGCGCTCAGTACCGGGGCGGGCACGCCTTCCTCTATGGCCGCGATGGCGGTCCACCGGCCCTCGCCGGAGTCCGATATCCGTCCGGCGAACTCCTGGAGTGTCGGGGACTCGTGGAGCGCGGCCGCGGTGAGGTCGAGCAGCCAGGAGGCGATGACGCTGCCGCGTCGCCAGAGCTCGGCGACCTCGGCGGTGTCGATCTCGTACCGGTAGAACTCGGGGTGCGCGAGGGGCGTCGTCTCCGCGTCGGCGGCCCTGGGCTCGCCGCCGATGTTCGCCCGGTGCAGGATGTTCAAGCCCTCGGCGTACGCGGCCATGATCCCGTACTCGATCCCGTTGTGCACCATCTTCACGAAGTGACCCGCGCCGTTCGGGCCGCAGTGCAGGTACCCGCGCTCCGCGGCCGACGCGTCGCCGCTGCGCCCGGGCAAGCGCGGTGCCGCCCCGACGCCCGGGGCGATCGTCTGCCAGATGGGCGTGAGCCGTTCGACGGGCGCGACCTCGCCGCCGATCATGAGGCAGAACCCCCGGTCGAGGCCGAAGATCCCGCCGCTGGTGCCGACGTCGACGTAGTGGATGCCGCGGCCGCGCAACTCGGTGGCGCGCGCGATGTCGTCGCGGTAGTAGGAGTTGCCGCCGTCGACGATCACGTCGTCTTCGCCGAAGACCGCCGCCAGGTCCGTGACCGTGGGCCCGGTGAACGCGGCCGGGACCATGACCCAGGCCGCGCGAGGGGCGGTGAGCTTCGCGGCGAGGTCCGCGAGCGACTCCGCGCCGGTTGCGCCGTCAGGTACGAGTGCTTCCACTGCGGCGTGATTCACGTCGTAGACGACGCAGTCGTGGCCGGCACGCAGCAGCCGGCGGACCAGCCCCGCGCCCATCCGTCCGAGTCCGACCATGCCGAGCTGCATGCGGTGTCCTTTCGCCGTCGCCGTCAGCTTCGCGCGGCCGACGCGCTCATCGGAGCGGAACGGTCACGCGCGACCCCGGGCCGCGCGGTATCGGCGGATCAGCGAGCTGGTCGAGCTGTCGTGCGCCAGGTCGGGAGGGGTGGTCGCCCGGAGCTCGGGGACGATGCGCATGGCCAGCGCCTTGCCGAGCTCCACGCCCCACTGGTCGAACGAGTTGATGCCCCAGACCGTGCCCTGGGTGAAGACCTTGTGCTCGTACGCGGCGACGAGCTGTCCGAGGACCCGCGGCGTGAGGCGGTCGGCGAGGATGGTGCCGGTCGGGTGATTGCCGGCGAACACCCGGTGGGGCACCTGCGAGGCCGGCACGCCCTCGGACTCGACTTGCGCGGCCGTCTTGCCGAACGCGAGCGCCTCGGTCTGCGCGAAGCAGTTCGCCATGAGGAGGTCGTGGTGGTCGCCGACGTCGTGGTCCGGGCGGGAGAAGCCGATGAAGTCACACGGCACGAGCCGGGTCCCCTGATGGATCACCTGGTAGTACGCGTGCTGGCCGTTGGTGCCCGGCTCACCCCACACGATCGGGCCGGTGTCGTACGTGACGGGCGTGCCGTCGAGGCAGACCGACTTGCCGTTGCTCTCCATGTCGAGCTGCTGGAGGTACGCCGGGAACCGCGCGAGGGCCTGGCTGTAAGGGAGCACGGCGTGCGTCTCGGCGCCGAAGAAGTTGACGTACCAGACACCGATGAGGCCGAGCAGCACCGGCAAGTTGCGGTCGAACGGCGCGGTGCGGAAGTGCTCGTCCATCGCGTGCAGGCCTTCGAGCATCTCGTCGAAGTGCTCCGGGCCGATGGCGATCATGAGCGAGACCCCGATGGCGGAGTCAAAGGAGTAGCGTCCGCCGACCCAGTCCCACATCTCGAACATGTTGGCGGTGTCGATGCCGAATGCGGCCACCTTCTCGGCGTTGGTCGAGACGGCGACGAAGTGGGACGCGACGGCACGGTCGTCTCCGAGCGCGTCGATCAGCCAGGTCCGCGCGGTCGTGGCATTCGTGAGGGTCTCCAGCGTCGTGAACGTCTTCGAGCACACCACGAAGAGCGTCTCGGCCGGATCGAGGTCGCGTAGCGCCTCGACGACGGCGGTGCCGTCGACGTTGGACACGAAGCGGAACGAGAGCTCGCGCCGGCTGAAGCCGCGGAGCGCCTCGTAGGCCATCGCCGGCCCCAGGTCGGAGCCGCCGATCCCGATGTTCACGACGTTGCGGATCGACCGCCCGGTGAACCCGGTGTGGCTGCCGTCACGGACGCGGTCGGCGAACGCCCGCATCCTCCGCAGCACCGCGTGCACCTCGGCGACGACGTCGACCCCGTCCACGACCAGCCGCTCCCCCTCGGGCTTGCGCAGCGCGACGTGCAGGACGGGCCGGTCCTCGGTGGTGTTGAGGTGGTCGCCCCGGAACATGGCGTCTATCCGCTCCCGCAGACCGGCCCGGGCGGCCAGCGCGACGAGTCGGGTGATGGTCTCGGCGGTCAACCGGTGCTTCGAGTAGTCGAACCACAGCCCGTCGACCTCGAAGGCGAGCGATTGGCCTCGGGCGGGATCGGCGGCGAACAGATCCCGCAGATGGGCCCTACGCAGCGATTCGGCGTGGGGTGCAAGAGCTTGCCACTCGGGGGTGTCGCTGATCGACGGCATGTGCGAGTGCTCCGGTTCGGTGAACCCACCAACGATACGGGGTCGCGATCGGAGCGGTCCGCCTGCTCCCCGTGCTCGGGCGCCGGCGGCAGGCGATACTGGGACCATGGCTTCGACCCGGCTCGGGATCGACATCGGCGGGACCGGCATCAAGGGCGCGCCGGTGGACGTGGTCACCGGAGAGCTCGTCGACGAGCGCCACCGGGTCCCGACACCGCAGCCGGCAACACCCGAGCGCGTGGCCTCGGTGGTCGGGGAGGTCGTCCGCCATTTCGCTTGGGACGGGCCGATCGGCGCGACGTTCCCTGCCGTGGTCAAGAGCGGAGTCGTGCACACCGCGGCGAACGTCGACGACTCGTGGATCGGCACCGACGCCGCGACGATCTTCGGGCGGGCGACCGGGCAGCCGGTCACGGTGCTCAACGATGCCGGCGCGGCCGGGCTGGCGGAGATGCGGTACGGCGCCGGCCGGGACCGCGCCGGGGTCGTGCTGATGGTCACGCTCGGCACGGGGATCGGCACGGCGCTGTTCGTCGACGGCACGCTCGTTCCCAACACCGAGCTCGGCCACATCGAGATTCGCGGCAAGGATGCCGAGGAGCGAGCGGCCGACAGCGTGCGCGAACGCAACGGGCTGTCTTGGCGGGCGTACGCGAAGCGCGTCGACGAGTACCTCGACGCCGTCGCACGGCTGCTGTGGCCCGACCTCGTGATCATCGGTGGCGGGGCGAGCAAGAAGGCCGACCGGTTCATCCCGCTGCTCACGTCGGAGGTGGAGATCGTCGCCGCGCAGCTCCTGAACGAAGCGGGGATCGTCGGGGCCGCCCTGGCGTCGGCCGAGCAGGGCGCCTCCGCGGGGTAGCGCCCGAGGGCGCAGCGCGGCGCGCCAGGGGACGGTGTCGCCCGCGGACCCGACCGGGGTCGCAGCCGCAATGGCGCCGGGCCGGCGCGACGGCACCACTACCATGCGGGCCGTGACCCTCGCCTATTTCGGGCCGCCCGGCACGTTCACCGAGGAGGCCGTGCGTTCGCAGCCCGACCTTGCCCGCATCGAGCGGGTGCCCTACCGGTCGATCCCCGACGTGCTGGCCGCCGTGGAGTCCGGTGAGGCGGACCTCGGCATGGTCCCGCTCGAGAACTCCATCGAAGGCTCGGTGACCGTCACCCTCGACACGCTGGCGTTCGAGAGCGACCTGCTCATCCAGCGTGAGGTCGACCTGCCGATCGCGCTGGTGCTGTGCGCACGATCGGGGACCGAGCTGAGCGACATCTCCCGTCTCCTCGCTTTCCCGCACGCGAGCGCGCAGTGCCGTCGCTGGCTGGCGAACAAGCTGCCGGACGCCGAGCTCGCGGCGGCCAACTCCAACGCCGACGCGGCCCGCGAGGTGTCGAGGTCGCGTCGGGCCGGCGTGGCCGCCATCGCCAACGCGTTCGCCGCCGAGCTCTACGGCCTCGACGTCCTCGCCACCGAGATCGAGGACCACCCGGAGAACCAGACGCGGTTCGTGCTCCTCGGCCGAGGCATCCCGGCCCCGACCGGGCACGACAAGACGTCGATCGTGTGCTTCCAGCGTGAAGACAAACCCGGGTCGCTCCTCGCCATCCTCTCGGAGTTCGCCTCGCGTGCCATCAACCTGACCAAGCTCGAGTCGCGTCCCACGAAGCAGAGCCTCGGGGACTACTGCTTCGTGATCGACTTCGAGGGACACGTCGCCGACGAGCTCACGAGCGACTGCCTGCGCACGTTGACGGCGAAGCAGGCCAACGTCAAGTTCCTCGGTTCGTACCCGGTCGCCGGGGAGGAGGAGGCGCACGCGAAGCGGCGGGCGCACGGCCGGGCGTGGAAGCAGGCCGGGGCGTGGATCGACGACCTGCGGGCGCAGATCCGCGCGCCGGAGGCGCACGCGTGATCGACCTCCGCCGGCTGCGCGACGATCCCAGCTACCGGGCCGGCATCGAGCGCAAGCGCGTTCTCGAGGGCCTGCTCGACGAGCTGCTGGCGGCCGACGACGACCGGCGCGGGCTTCTCGGCGAGGTCGAGGCGCTGCGCGCCCGCCAGAACGCGGCGTCGAAGGAGATCGGGAAGGCGCCGCCCGAGGAGCGACCGGCGAAGATCGCCGAGGCGTCGGAGCTCAAGGAGCAGCTCGTAGCGCGGGAACCCGAGCTCCAGTCGTCGGACGATCGCGTGCGGGGACTCGCGGTGCAGGTTCCGAATCCGGCCCACCCGTCGGTCCCGTCGGGCGGCGAGGACGACTTCGAGGTCGTGACCGTCGTCGGGGGCACACCCGAGGCGCCGGCACTGGACCACGCGGCGTACGGCGAGCGGATGCGGTTCGTGGACACGGAACGGGCGGCGGCGGTGAGCGGCTCGCGGTTCGCCTACCTGATGCGCGAGGCGGTCCTGCTCGAGCTCGCGCTCGTGCAGTGGGTGGTGCGCACGCTGGTGGGCGCCGGGTTCGTGCCCGTCGTGCCACCCGTGCTCGTCCGCGAGTCGGCCATGGAGGCCGCGGGCTTCTTCCCGACCGACCGGGCCCAGGTCTACGAGGTCGACGCCGGTGAGCTCTTCCTGGTCGGTACGAGCGAAGTGCCGCTGTCGGGTCTGCACCTCGACGAGATCCTCGACGCCTCCTCGCTGCCGTTGCGCTACGCGGGGCTGTCGTCGTGCTTCCGTCGGGAGGCGGGAACCTACGGCAAGGACACGCGCGGCATCTTCCGGGTCCACCAGTTCGACAAGGTCGAGATGTTCTCCTACTGCGCGCCCGACAGATCGTGGGAGGAGCTCGAGACCATCCGGGCGATGCAGGAGTCGATCGTGGGTGCCCTGGGACTCCCGTACCGCGTGATCAACGTCGCGGCCGGCGACCTGGGCAACCCGGCAGCGAAGAAGTACGACGTCGAGGTGTGGCTGCCGTCGGAGGGCAGGTACCGCGAGCTCACGTCGTGCAGCAACTACACGGACTACTCGGCCCGGCGCCTGTCGACCCGCACGCGAGGTGCCGACGGGACCCAGCTCGTGCACACGCTGAACGGCACCGCGTGCGCGGTCGGCCGCACCTTGCTCAACATCTTCGAGCACTACCAACAGCCCGACGGTTCCCTCGCCGTTCCGGACGTGTTGCG
Organism: Acidimicrobiia bacterium; assembly: GCA_046331155.1. Lineage (GTDB taxonomy): Bacteria > Actinomycetota > Acidimicrobiia > IMCC26256 > CAWATG01 > JAXLRK01. The sequence continues at coordinate 411,203 of JAXLRK010000001.1, read as the reverse complement.
TCCCTTCACCGGCTTCGACCACGTCGCCGCACCGACTTGATGCCGCGGTCGGTGACCGAACTGGCATGCGCCCGTACGTCTGATCGAACTGGCATGCGCCAGTACGGCGAAACGACGGGCTGGTACAGGCCAGTTGGGTAGTCGCGAGGTCGAACCCCGTTAGGGTGGACGACCTGGAGGGATGCCGGAGCGGCCGAACGGGGCGGTCTTGAAAACCGCTGAGGTGACGAGCCTCCGTGGGTTCAAATCCCACTCCCTCCGCGTACGGTGGCGGGTTCCACGGCGGCTGTCGCGCGCCTGCGGTCGCGCGCGGTGACTTCCCGGGGATGCGCGTGACCGCGCGTTGCCACCGTTTACATTCGTCGACGTGGCGACCGACCCGAATGCGTGGTGGCGCGAAGGCGCCCTGTACCAGCTGTACCCGCGCTCGTACGCCGACACGACCGGTGACGGCGTCGGCGACCTCCGGGGCCTGATCGGCAAGCTCGACCATCTTCAGTGGCTGGGTGTCGACGGCTTCTGGACCTGCCCGATCACCGTGTCGCCCAACGCCGACTGGGGCTACGACGTCGCCGGCTACTGCGACGTCGACCCGACGCTCGGCACGCTCGCGGACCTCGACGAGCTCGTTGCCGAGGCGGCGAAGCGCAACCTGAAGGTGATCCTCGATCTGGTGCCCAACCACACCAGCGACCAGCACCCGTGGTTCCTCGACGCACGGTCGTCACGCGGGTCCCGCCACCGCGACTGGTACGTGTGGGCGGATCCGAAGCCCGACTGCTCGCCGCCGAACAACTGGCTCAGCAGCTTCGGCGGCCCGGCCTGGACGCTCGACGAGGCCACCGGCCAGTACTACCTCCACAACTTCCTGCCGCAACAGCCCGACCTCAACTGGTGGAACGAGGAGGTCCGCACCGAGTTCGATCGGATCCTTCGCTTCTGGTTCGACCGGGGGATCGCGGGGTTCCGGATCGACGTCGTCCACATGGTCGTGAAGGACCGGGAGCTGCGCGACAACCCGCCGACCACACCCGACGACCACTGGTTCGTCCAGCTGCGCGGTCAGCGGCAGACCTACAACTCGTGCCGACCCGAGGTCCACGACGTCATCCGGCGGTGGCGGCGCGTCGCCGATTCGTACGACCCGCCCCGGATCCTCGTGGGCGAGACGCACGTGTTCGGTACCGACGAGCTCGTGTCGTTCTACGGCGCGAACGACGAGCTGAACCTGGCGTTCAACTTCCCCTTCCTGTTCTCCGAGTTCGGGCTCGGGGCCCTGCGCGATGTCGTCGAGGCGACGGAGGCCGCGCTTCCTGCGGGAGCGTGGCCCGTCTGGACCGCCGGGAACCACGACACCTATCGATTCCCGACGCGCTGGGGCGGCAACGACGATCGCAGGACACGCTGCGCGTTGATGATGCTGCTCACGCTGCGCGGCACGCCGTTCCTCTACTACGGCGACGAGCTCGGGATGGCCGATACCGACGTGCCGGTCGAGCAGCTCCGCGACCCGGTCGGGATCGCGATGCATCCGATCTACGGGCGCGATCCGGAACGTACGCCGATGCCGTGGCACGGGCGGGACGGCGCCGGGTTCACGGCGCCGGGTGTCACGCCGTGGCTCCCGTTCGGCGACATCGCCGCCCGCAACGTGGAGGACCAACGCCACGACCACGGGTCGAATCTGTCGCTCGTGCGCGACCTCATCGGCCTGCGGGCCGCCATTCCGCAGTTGCGCCACGGCTCGTACCAGCGGGTCGAGGGACCGGACGGCGTCTGGGCGTGGCGACGGGGCGAGAGGGTCGTCGTGGCAATCAACGGTTCCGACGAGGCTGCCGTGATGGGCGGGATCGACGGTCGCATCCGAGTCGGCACCCGCCGCGCTCGCGACACCGAGCGGGTGGACGGCCGCCTCGTCCTCGAATCCTGGGAAGGCGTCGTCGTCTGGCTCGACGCCCCGGCCTGATCCAGGCGGTGGCGATCGGAGGCGAATCCGTTCGGAACCGCCACCTGTCGTAGACGGGTCAGGAATGTGAGGCGGTCCAGGCGCGGAGGTCCTCGACCGGCCACGTGTTGACGACCGAGGCGACGGGGACGTCGCACTCGGCGGCCCGTTCGCAACCGTAGGGCAGCCACTCGAGCTGGCCCGGTGCGTGGGCGTCCGTGTCGATGCTCACCTTGCAGCCCTGCTCCAGCGCGAGTCGCAGCAGCCGGCGGGGTGGGTCGAGACGTTCGGGCCGGCAGTTGATCTCGATCGCCTTGTCGAGGTGCGAGGCGGCGGCGAAGACCAGCTCGGCGTCGAAGGTGGACTCCGGGCGTCCGCGGCCGGCGATGAGCCGTCCGGTGCAGTGCCCCAGGATGTCGACGTGCGGGCTGGCGAGCGCGGCGATCATGCGCTGCGTCATGGCCCGTTCCTCCATGCGCAGCTTGGAGTGCACGCTCGCGATGACGACGTCGAGGCGAGCGAGGATGTCGTCGCGCTGGTCGAGGGAACCGTCCTCGAGGATGTCGACCTCCTGGCCGGTGAGGATCCGGAACGGCGCGAGCGTCTCGTTGAGCTCGTCGATCACGTCGAGCTGTGCGAGCAGGCGGTCGGCGTCGAGGCCGTGGGCGACGGTGAGGCGCGGCGAGTGGTCGGTCAGGGCCCAGTACTCGTGGCCCTGCTCCTGCGCGGCGCGGGCCATCACGTCGATCGACGACCCACCGTCGGACCAGTCGGAGTGCGAGTGGAGGTCGCCGCGCAATTCGGCGCGCAGGGTGCCACCGGCGCCGGTGGTGATCGACGGGTGCTCGGCTTCGACGTGGCGCAGGTACTCGGGTTCGCGCCCGGCGAGCGCCTCGGTGATGACCGCCGCCGTCTTCGGCCCGATGCCCGGCAGCTCGGCCAGCGTGCCGGTGCGAGCGCGCTCCGCGAGGTCCGACGGGCTCAGCTCGCGGACGACGTCGGCAGCGCGCCGGAACGCCTGCACCCGATGCGACTCCGCCCGGCCGCGTTCGAGGACGTACGCGATGCGTTCCAGAGCCTCGACCGCGTCCACGGGATCGACGCTAGCGTGTCGGGCGATGGCCGGATCCTCGCTCGTCGTCAGCGGAGAACGCCTGATCGGCGCGCCCGCGGACACGATCTTCGACGTGCTCGCCGATCCCCGCCAGCACTCGCGCTTCGACGGTTCGGGGACGGTGCAGGGCGCGTCGCCGAAGGGGCCGGCGCGGCTCTCGCCCGGGGCGCGGTTCGGGATGTCGATGCGCCTCGGCGTGCCGTACCGGATGACCAACACCGTCGTCGAGTTCGAGGAGGGCCGCCGGATCGGGTGGCGGCACTTCGGGGGCTGGGTGTGGCGCTACGAGCTCGAACCCCGAGGTGCTTCGACGCTGGTACGCGAGACGGCCGACTACTCCACGAGCCGGATCCCGTTCTACGTGCGGTTCACGGGCTGGGTACCGAGAGCGAAGCGATACATCGACGCCACCCTCGAACGGCTCGACGCCTACGTGACGAACCTCCCCACCAAGAGGTAACGATCTGTAGCGAATGCCCTCACAATCGCCACCGGTTGAACTGAGCCTGTCGACTCGGCCGGGCCCCGGCCGGGGCTTCGTATACTCGGGGGACCGGGAGGGCTGACCGAGTGGCCGAAGGTGCTCGCCTGCTAAGCGAGTAGGGGGTGATTAGCCCCCTCGAGGGTTCAAATCCCTCGCCCTCCGCCAGACCGAGTGGCGGTTGATCTCCGATGTGCGCGTCGGTAGGCTTGGTTCCAGGCGTGCAGGGCTCGTGTAGGGTCCTGTACGCGTGAAGGGGAGTATCCCCACGCGGTGATGTCGTCAACACGGGCCGGTGGTCGGTCCCGGCATCGCCGGCCTCCGGGCGGGAGAGACCTTCGGGAAGGTCGGTCGCGGTCCAGGCCGCGACCCCGAACCGGAGGAGAGATCATGGCTTGCCCCGTCTGCAACGGATCGCTCGAAGTCATGGACCGCAGGGGCGTCGAGATCGACTACTGCCCCGTGTGCCTCCGCGTGTGGTTCGATCGCGTCGAGGTCGACTGGGTGCTCGACCGGCTCGCGTCGCCGTCGCGTGGGGAGCCCGGGGGATCGTCGGCGAATCGGTCGGAGCCGAGCTCGTGGCTGCCCGCACGCCGTCGCCGGCGCACCCAGGCGTGCATGTGGGCCGCCGAGGTCGAGCGGACGTGACGCCCGCCGATCCCCGTCGCTCCCGGGAGCCGGCCGGCGCGGTGGTCGCGACCCGTGCGGCCCCGACCGGTCGACGGAACCCTCGACGGACCGTCGCGCGGCGGCTTCTCCGCGTGCTCACAGGCTACGTCTTGCTCGTGGTCGGCGTGTTGTTGCTCGTCCTCCCGGGGCCCGGGCTGATCGTGGTGGCAACTGGGCTGGCGCTGCTCCGCGCCGAGTTCGTGTGGGCCGACCGGTTGCTCGCCCGCGTGCGAGCGCGGATCCCCGTGCACGAGCGTGGCGCGAAGCGAGGGCTTGCCGCGGTGCTCGCCGCGTGCGGTCTCGCGTCGCTGGGTGGCACGTGGCTCCTTCTCGCGACGTGAGCGCTGAGAACCCGAGTTCTCAGCAGGTCGGGGCGACGAGGTTCGTGGGAGTCTCACCCGCCAGCACGGCCCGAACGCCGGCGCACGCGACCTGCGCCATGCGGGCCCGCGTGGCCTGCGACGCGCTCCCGATGTGCGGCAGCAGCACCGCCCGCGGTGCGGCGAGCAGTCGCGGATGGACCGCCGGCTCGCGCTCGTAGACGTCGATCCCGGCGGCGAAGATCACTCCGCGCTCCAACGCGTCGGCGAGGGCCTCCTCGTCGACGACGGGGCCGCGCGCGGTGTTGACGAGCACCGCCGCGGGCCCCATCAGCGCGAGCTCACGCGCGCCGATGAGGTGGCGCGACGCGTCGTTCAACGGCACGTGAAGCGAGACGATGTCGGATGGTTCGAGGAGCGCGTCGAGCGCGGCGACCCAACCGGTGACGCCGGTGTCATGACGGGTGTGGTGCAGCACCGTGATGCCGAACCCCTCGGCCCGGCGGGCGACGGCGCGGCCGATGCGCCCGTAGCCCACGAGCCCGAGCGTCGCGCCGTGGACGTCGCGTCCGAGGTACTGGTTGATGCCCCAACCGGGCCAGCGGCCGGCTCGCAGATCGGCCTCGGCCTCCGAGGAGAGCCGCGACGCGGCGAGGATCAACAGGAACGCGAGATCGGCGGTGGTCTCGTCGAGGACGCCGGGCGTGTTGCACACCGCGACGTGATGGCGCGTGGCCGCGTCGACGTCGATGTTGTCGTAGCCGACCGCGACGTTGGCCACCACGCGAAGCCGCCCCATCGCACCCGCGCTCAGCACCGTGTCGTCGATGCGGTCGGTGAGGAGGCAGACGATCGCGTCGAACGTGGGGGCCGCCTCCACGAGGTCGTCGTGCGTGAAGGGGACGTCGTCGTCGCGTTGGACGATCTGGTGATCGGTGCCGGCGAGCGGATCGAGGCCGCCGACGGGGAGCCGGCGGGTGACGAGGATGCGGCCCACGGTCAGTGGTCCTCGGACGCCCCGCTGTCCATCGCGGCGCCGGTTCTGCTACCTACTGTGGGGGTCATCCGGCTCATTTCGCTCGGGGCCGCGGACCTCACGGTATCGTGCCTTGAGCACCGAGCCACGCCGGTCGATGACACGGGGGGAGGATCAGGAGGTCTCCATGAGCCAGGTTCCGGAATCGACCCTCGAGACGATCGTTCGCCAGGCGCGGGCGCGCACGAGCCGGGAACCCGTCCCTGAGCCCAGTGCCCGCGATCGCGACCTGCTCGCGCAACTCGCCGAGCACGTCACGGACGAGGAGGGGCTCCTCGCTGATTACGCGCACCTTGCCGAGGACGCGCCCGACGAGTACGTCCGGTACGTCGCCGGCATGATCCTCTCCGACGAGCGGCGGCACCACCAGGCCCTCCTGGAGGTGGTCAACCAGCTCCGCACGGGGGCGGAATGGCGCGAGGTCGGGCCGCGGGTCCCGTGGTTGACGCAACCCACCGAAGGGAAGGAGTTGCGGCAGACCGCCCGGCGGCTGCTCGCCGAGGAGCGCAAGGACGCCCGGAAGCTGCGCCGCTTCCGGAGGAGACTGGGGCCGCTGCGACGCGACTCGTTGCTCGGCGTGGTCGTCGACACCCTGATCCTCGACACGAAGAAGCACATCCGGATGCTGCGGTTCCTCGAGCGGACGACGCACTCCCGGGCAAGGTGATCGGACCCGCCGACCTGACAGACCTCGCGGGCGTGCACGTTCGATACGAGGGAGCCTCCAGCCGCTCGGGCGCCGACGTTTCATGGGTCGAAGCACCGCGGTGGCCACGCCCGCCCGATCCCGCCCGACCCAACATCGGCGCGAACCGTCTCCGGCACCCCATCGAACGCCATCGCGACAAGCTCCACGACGCACATGGCGCCATCGCCGAGCGATGGATCGAAGTTCCGGTGCGGGGTCAGGCGCTCTGGTGGGACGCGCCGCACACCGTGATCCACGGCGACCCTCATCCGGGCAACCTCTTCGACGATCGCGGCCGCGTCGGCTTCCTCAGCTGGGTCTGGTGGCCTTGGGCGACCCCCTGCGCGACGGGTCCTACTTCCTGCGCCTGGCGCTCGACACCGAGGTGCGCCGGACGCACGAGCGCGCCCTGCTGCGCCACCACCTCGACGCGCGGGCAGCGACCCGAGGCCGCGCGATCGCGTGGGACGACGCGTGGCACCGCCACCGCATTCACGCGGCCCACACCGTTCCGGCGAGTTGCCAGGCACTCGTCGCAACCGAGGACGCCGGCGCGCGAGCGCGCGAGTTCCCCGACACCTTCCTCGCGCGGGCCGTTGCCGTCGTCGAGGATCTCGAAGCACCCGAGGCCGTAACCGGCGCGCTCGCGAGCCAAGGATGTCAGCGGACGCTCGAGAGGGCACCCACCAGCCCGAAGGCCTGATCAGAGGGCTCGCGGAGGCCGAGACCTCGGTCCGGCTGTACGATGCGCGTCCTACCGAGCGCTCGTAGCTCAATGGATAGAGCATCTGACTACGGATCAGAAGGTTGGGGGTTCGAGTCCCTCCGAGCGCGCTGACGAAGGTTCAGGTCCGAGAGTCGTGCCGGGATCCGTGTAGCCCCGGAGACCCTCGGGTGCAGGCCGACCGGGTGACGAGGACGGGTGGGTATGGCGGAGCGGGGCGCCGGCGCAGCCGGTGGCGGAGCCATCTACTGCTTGGGCATCTTCGGTGCCTGGGTGTACTTCTGGCAACAGGCCGACTCGTTCTGGGCCTACGTGCTCGTGTTCATCCAGGGCCTGTTCTGGCCCGCGTGGATGGTCTACTACGTGTTCGAGGCGCTCAACCGTTGAACACGAGGCGGCGAGTTGACGCTCCTCGTACGGCACCGCCGCCCGGATTCAGCAGCGAACCGTCGAAACCACCCGGGCAGGGTGCCCTCAGCTGTCCCGGGCCGGCTCGCCCGTCGTCGGGTCGATGACGGCGCGGACCGTTGCCACCGAGTCGACGGGGAAACCACCCCGCGTCGCGTGCTCGCGCACCGTGTCTGCGTTCTCGGCGACGTACACGCAGTAGATCTTGTCGTCGGTCACGTAGCTGTGCATCCACTGCGCGCGAGGGGCCATGTCGGCGAGCACCTCGTTGGACGTGCAGCTGATGTCGTGGAGCCGCGAGGGCGTGAAGCTACCGGCTCCCGGAAGGGTGCGCTCGATGACGTACTTGGGCATGACGGTCCTGCTTTCTGTCGGGCCGGGCGGGACGATCCGCCGGACTGGGTTGTTCCTGAGTGTGGTGTTCAGACGAGGCCGAGTCGCCGGGCGGCGGCGCCGGCTTCGCCGCGGTTGGTGACGCCGAGCTTGCCGAGCAGGCTCGACACGTGTGCGCTCGCGGTCTTCACCGAGATGAAGAGCGCGTCCGCGATCTGGCGATTGGTCCGGCCCTCCGCAACGAGTGCGAGCACCGCGAGCTCTCTTGTGGTGAGCCCCATCGGGTCGGCAGGCTTGACGACGTCGTCGAGCCCGATGTCGAGACGCGCCCGGCGGGCGAGATCGGTCACGCCGTCGCGCACGAACGACCACCCGGCGCCGTCGGCGAACCCGAACGCGGCAAGGGCCGCATCGCGGGCGCCCGGCCGGTCGCCGACCGCGAGCCGCTCCTCCGCCTCGCGCCACCGTGTGTACGCGGCTCGTGGGTGCATGCCGCGTGACGACCATTCGTTCGCGAGCGCCGACCACGCTTCGGGCTCTTCCGGGTGTCCTTCGAGGCTCGCCTGCTCGGCGTCCACCTGGCGAGCCGCGATCGCGATGTCACCCGGGCGTCCCGATCCCCAGCGCTCGGCGTCGATCCACTCGTGCAACCGATCCGCGACCTTGCGGCCCGTGGTGACCGCGCGGGCGCGGACGTTGGTGTTCCGCGCGCCCGTACCGCTCGCGAGCCGGACGGCGGCGGCCATGGCATTGAGAGGGAGCGCGGTGGCGGAGATGGAGTCGGCGCACAGCAGCAGGTCCGTCGTCGTGCTCATCCCGGCTGTGCCGCATTCGATGGCCGTGTCGAGGGCGCCCTCCCACAACGCGAGCTCGACTTCGAGGCTCCGGAGCTCGATCAGCCAGGGGACTTCCGGCTCCCGCCCGAGCAGGGTCCGGAACCGCTGGAGCTGCTCACGCGCCGCGTCGAAGTCACCGTGGACCGCGGACCACTGCGCGGAGAGCAGTGCCAGGTTCCAGGCCTCGAGCCCGGGTCGATCACCGGGGAAGTGGTCGAGCTGGTTGCGGAGCTCGTCGTAGGACCCCAGCGCGTAGAGCTCCGCGCACACGACCAGCCGGAGGCACACGGCGTGGCTGCTCAGGCCGCGTCGGCGCGCGGTCTCGAGGCCGGTCCGAGCGCGGTCGCACGACTCGATGTGGCGGGCCAGGCCCGACAGCACGGAGCACTCGTTGGTGCACGCGCGCACCACGTCGTCCCACGCGCCGGCTTCCTCGGCCTGCTCGCGGGCGCGGCGTAAGTGGACCAGGCCTTCCTCCGAGCCGCCCATCACCGCGAGGGCCACGCCGAGTGAGTTCCGGGCGTGGCTCTCGATCGCCGGATCGCCCACTTCGCGGGCGAGCGCGATGGCGTCCTCGCAGGGCGCCACGGCTTCCGCGGACAGACCGGCGAGCATGAGCTGCTGGCCGCGCGTGGCGAGCACCCGGGCGCGTGCTGCGCTTGCCGTCGGCGGTACGAGCGCGACCGCTCGATCCACATGGTCGAGGATCTCGCCGACCGGCGCGCCGAGGCCGCGGAGGTAGCGGGCCCAGAGCTCGTGGAGCAGCGCGGCCGTGACGGGATCGTCGCGTTCGTCGACGAGCTCGGCCGCGGCGGCGAGGAACTCGACGGCCCGATCGATCCTCGACGTCGCGTCCGCAAGGGCGGCGGCGTACGTCATCACGTCGGCGAGGCGCATCCCGCAGAGCTCGGCGGCGTCGGGGGTGTGCTGCCACATCTCGAGCGAGCGTTCCACCTGCTCGAGCGCCTCGGGGTACGCGTACATCCGCTCGGCTTCCCGGGCGGCGTTCAAGGTCGCGGGAAGTGCCCGCCGGGTGTCCCGCGCGGCGGACCAGTGGCGCGCCAGCTCGCTTGCCAGCGCCCCGGTGCCGCCCTCGCACCATTCGGGGTGCTCGGTCAGGATCTCGGCGAGATGCGAGTGGAGCCGCACGCGCTCGCCGGGGAGCAGGTCGTCGTAGACGACCTCGCCCACCAGTGTGTGACGGAAGCTGTAGGAGGTGCCGTCGTCGTCGACGAGCAGGATCTGGCGTTCCATCGCGTCGCGCAGACCCGCGGAGCACCCCTCGTCCGGACGGTCCGCGAGCGCGGCCACCAGGCGGTGGTCGGCACGACGACCGATCACCGAGATCAAGCCGAGGAGGTGCTGGGCCTCGCTCGACAGCGTGTCGATGCGAGCCAGGAGGATGTCGCGCAGCGTCGTGGGCAGCCGGTCCGACGAGTCGCGCGACGCCACCAGCTCTTCGGCGAAGAAGGCGTTGCCTTCGGAGCGCTCGTAGACCGCGTCGAGCAGGTCCGCGGGCGGCTCGGACCCGAGGATCGACGAGATCATCTCGCGCAGCTCCTCGTGGTCGAACCGGGGGAGCTCGAACCGCTGCACCGAACCGGACCGGTCGAGCTCGGCGAGCACCGATCGGAGGGGATGGCGCCGGTGCAGGTCGTCCGAGCGATAGGTGCCGACGATCGACACCCGGGCGGCGTCGAGGTTCCGAGCGAGGTAGACGAGGAGGTCGCGGGTCGAGCGGTCGGCCCAGTGCAGGTCCTCGAGGATCAGCAGTGCGGGCGCCCGGTCGCCGAGCCGTTCGACCACGCCGAGCAGGTGCTCGAACAACGCGCCTGGCGTTGCCCGGTCGTCGGCGACCCTGACGGGGTGCAGCTCCGGGACGAGACGCCCGACGAACTCACCGGCCCCGCCGATCACCGTCTCGAGCGCCGCCGCATCCAGTGTTCGCTGCACCGAGCGAAGCACCTGCACGATCGGTCCGTACGGGACCACGGGATCGGCGAGGTCGAGGCAGGACCCTACGAAGACGGTCCCGCCGATCTCGTGCACCTTGGCGGCCAGCTCGGTGACGAGACGGGTCTTGCCGACCCCGGCCTCGCCACCGAGCAGCGTGAGGGTCGCCCGCTCGTCCACTGCCGCGGTCTTGAAGGCGGAAGTGAGGCGATCGAGCTCGGTGCTCCGACCGACGAACTGGAGGCTCGTGATCCGCGGTTGCACATCCAGCATTGTCGCTCAGTTCTCCGTGGAAGTCCCGGGGAACACGGGCCGCGCCGGTTGCATCACTGCGGTCCGCCCATCCGGAGCGTCGGCAGCGGGGACCCGGAGGGCGCCGGTGCGGTCGGCGTCGCGGCGTGCGCCGGCTTCGAGGGCGACGACTCGGTCCAGACCCGGATGCCGAACCCGAGCGCGAGGGTGGCGACGAGCACCAGGACGGCGAACGCGGCGATGACGGGCGAGACGATGCGGCGACGGGGAATGGCGAGGGTTTGGCTCATGGCGGGCCTCCTGTACGCGGAGCCGATTCGACTCCACCCAGCTTCTCCCCGAGCCAGCCGATCCGCATCGGGCACATGCCCAGTTTCCGGAGGTTCCGTCGCAGGCCGCGCGGTGGACGCGTAGGGAATCCCGCCGCAGTCGTCTCGACGGACGGGGTATCGTCGGCGCGAGATGGTGACGTTGCACATCGAGCACCCGATCACCGACTACGCGGTGTGGCGGGGAGCGTTCGACGCCTTCGCCGACGCCCGTCGGAATGCCGGCGTGGTCGGCGAACGAGTCGCGCAGCCGGTCGACGACGCGCGCTACATCGTGGTCGCGCTCGATTTCGCGAACGAAGGAGAAGCTGCCGCCTTCCTGGAGTTCCTCGAGACGCAGGTGTGGGCGAGCGAACAGGCTGCACCTGCACTCGACGGCCGTCCACGCACGCTCATCCTCCGGGACGCGTCCGGCGTTTGATCGTCGGAAGCGGCGGGGTACCCAGCCGCACGTAGGCTGACGAGCGCGACCGGCCACGCAGCGGAGGGATCAGCCCATGCCCGTGATCACGCCCAACCTCTGGTTCGACACGGAGGGTCTCGAGGCGGCCGAGTTCTACGTGTCGATCTTCCCGAACTCGAGGATCACCAACGTCTCGTACTACGGCGATGCGGGGCCGCGCGAAGCGGGCACGGTGCTGACGGTCGACTTCGAGCTCGACGGCCAGCCGTACGCCGCGATCAACGGCGGCCCCGAGTTCACGTTCGACGAGGCGATCTCCCTGATGATCCGCTGCGCCGACCAGGACGAGGTCGACTACTACTGGGCGAAGCTCACCGATGGCGGCGAGGAGAGCCGGTGCGGCTGGTGCAAGGACCGCTACGGCCTCTCGTGGCAGGTCGTGCCGGTCGCGATGGGCGAGGTGCTCGGCGATCCCGATCCCGAACGAGCGGGCCGCGCCATGCGGGTCATGCTCGGGATGCGCAAGCTCGACCTCGCCGCGTTGCGCGCCGCGGCCGACGGGGACGCGTAGCGGGACTGATCCGCATTCGTCGGGCGTCCGATCAGGCGCGGGTGCTCCACGGTTGCTCCTGGTGCTCCCCGACGGCGGGGATCCGGTCGGGCCGCGCGCCGGCCGGGCCGTGACGCGCCGGGAACGCGGCGACCGGTCCGGCGGCCGTCTCGACGTGGAAGCCGCGCGCGTCCAGCTGCTGATGGTGCGATGCTTCTTCGGGGGAGAGGACCGGCGACACCGGAGCACCGTGCTCGAGCAGGGTCGCGAGCGCCTGGTTCACGTCGAGGCGCCCGATCGCCTCGGCGATGCGCGCGTTCACCTCCTCGGTGCGCGTGAGGCGGTCCACGAACGCCAGCCCGACGAGATCGGTCAGCGCCAGGGCGCCACACGTGGCGTCCCACAGTCGCTGCTCGCCGAGCACACCGAGTGCGAGCCACCGACCGTCGCGCGCTCGGAACGTACCGTACCCGGGTGAACCGCCCAGGCGGTCGACCTGCTCGGCATGCGCGGTGCCGCTGCGCGTTCCGACCCACCAGTGGACGACGTCCGTCATCGCCACGTCGATGCGCTCGCCTAGACCGGTCGAGAGCCGGCGGGCCCACGCAGCGCAAATGACCAGCGCCGCAACCGTACCGGCCTCGAGGTCGGCGACGGGGAGGCTCGGCACGTCGGGGGAACGCTCCCCGCCGGTCGCGAGCGCGCCGGCCAGCGCCTGGAAGTTCACGTCGTGACCGGGCACGTCCCGCCACGGGCCGTCTTGTCCGTAGCCGGACACCGAGCAGTAGATGACGGTGGGGTTGACGGCCGTCACCGCGTTCAAGTCGAGCCCGAGGCGGGCCGCGACGCCGGGGCGCCAGCCCTCGCACACGACGTCGGCCGCCCCGGCCAGAGCGAGCGCGCGGTCCCGGCCGGCATCCGTCTTGAGGTCGAGCACGATGCTGCGCTTCCCCCGCGCGACGGACGCGAAGATCTCGGGGTACCCGCGCATCGGATCGCCGCCAGGTGGCTCCACCTTGAGGACTTCGGCGCCGAGATCGGCCAGGATCTGCGTCGCGTGGGGCATCGGCCGCCAGACCGACAGGTCGAGCACCCGCATCTCTTCGAGCATCGTCACGTCGAGCCCGACCGGCGCGCCGGATCCTGCCGGTAGAAGTCGCGCAGCACCGCGTACAGGTCGGCGTGAACGGTGGCGAACTCACGTCCGCGGTTGAAGAACACCTCGGTGACGACGGCGAAGAACTCGGCCGGGTTCGTCGCCGCGTAGTCGTCGAGCAGTGGGTCGGTGCGGTCCCGGAGCCGGTCGAACGCGTCGGTGCAGACCCGGGCCCAGCGCGCGGCCTGCTCACGGGACTCGAACGGGGGTGCACCGTTGTCCGCTCCGTCGAGGAAGTCGAGCTGGTGCGCGAACTCGTGGTAGACGACGTTGTGGCCGCGCTCGGGATGTCGGGCCTCGGCGCGCGCGCTGTCCCAGGCGATCGTGACGGGGCCCCGCAGGACGGCCTCCCCGAGCATCGGCAGGGGCCCTCCGTCGACGACGAAGGGAACCGGGCCCGGCCGCGGCACGGTGGAGACGATCGTCGTCGGGTGCACGATGATCGACGTGACGCGGCGGTAGCAGCCGTAGTCGAGGCCCAGAATGAGCATCGCGGCGTGGACCGCGATCGTCACCGTGATCTCGTCGGTCAGGGAGAATCCGTTCGCGGCCTCCCATCGCTTGTCGTCGACGAGCAGGGCGGTGAGGTCGAGGAGTCGGAGCTGCTCGGCCTCGCTCAACGTGGGCCAGGGCGCGAAACAATCCCGGATGATCGCGAGCCATTCGGGTGGGAACGGCTCGTTGCCCGACGAGCGGTCGAAGAGGCGGCCGAGCAGCCCCACTACGGCTCCCGCGTCTCGCAGCGTTCGAGCAGCACCGGCCCCATGACCTTCAGACGGTAGCGAACCGATACCGGGACCGCGGACGGCTTCCGGTCAGCGGCACGGCACCGGGATCTCCGTCGTGCCCAGCGTCGCGATCTGGCAGTACGTGCGGGCGCTCACGAGCCACCTGCCGTTCCGATGGACCGCTCGGCCCGGGAGCGCGTCGAGCACCACCGCGCCGTTGAGCAGGATGCTGAACGTCACGTCGACGGCGTCGCGGCCGGCTGCACTCATGGCGTCGATGCGGACCGACGTGTGGTCCGCGACGGAACCGAGGGACCGCATTCTCGCCACGAACGAGTCGTGGAACGCGGCGGCCTGTTCGAGCGCGGTGAGCCGCCGTTCCGGGTCGGGTTCGGTCCCCCCGAAGAGCAGCGTGAACGCGTCCGCGATCTGTCGCCGGGTCAGGGCCGGAACCGGTCGTGACCCGACCGTGGTGGTGGTCCGCGCGTGGAGCGCCGCCGTCTTGGCCGCGTCGCGGTCGGCCTTGGTCGTCGGGCATCGCAGTGTGGCCTCCACGCCGCTGTGATCGGCCGGGAAGACGAGACCGTCGGCCGCGACGGGCCCTCCGCGCGGCAGGAGGATCCCGGTCGGCGCCACAACCGAACAGTTCCGCTTCTTCCCGGTCGTGAACACGTAGTCGATGCGTTCGTTCTGCCGGCTGGACGCATCGCGCATGTCGGTCATCGCATCGTCGACCCGGCCCGAGGTGCACTGCGACCCGCTGGACGGGTCGCACTCCGGGAGCTTCGCCGCGTCGTGCGTGTCGACGAGTGCTTGGTCGCGCAGGGCTGCGATGGTCGGCTCCTCGGGGTGCGCGTTGAGGTCGCCGGCGAGCACCCCGACCGAACGCGACCCGAGCTTGCGGAAGAGGAAGGTGGCGGCCTGCCGCGCCTGGCAGGTGCCCAGCGAATCGGAGGCCCGGCACGGCGGCCGACAGGTGGAAGGGTCGCAGGGGCGGTCGTCGCTCGAGCTGGCGAGGTGGGTCGTGACGAGGTCGACCACGCCGGCTGCGGTCGAGAGCCGCACCCACAGCGCGGTCCGCAACGGCCCGGCCAGCCGGATGCGTTCGCTGCCGAGAACCTTGTCGGTGGTCACGACGAGCTCCCGGTCCTGTGCTGCGTCGTTGTCCCACACCAACCGGTACCGGCCGTGACAGACGCCGCGCAGCGCGGAAGCCAGCGCCTTGGCGGTCGTGCGGTTCGCCTCCTGCACCGCGACCACCGGAGGGCAACGGGCGGCGGCGAGCTGGCGCGCGAAGAGCCGCACCCGGCCGGGCAGGTCGCAGCGATTGCTGTCGGTCGGGCAGGCGATGCCGTGGAGGAGGTTCTGCTGGACGACGGTGACGACCGGCGCCGCGTCGGAGCCCGCCTGTGCGGCCGACGCGTCCATGGCCGGTAGGGCTACCGCGAGAAGAGCGACGATCAGCGCCGAGCCCGCACCCCGAGGCATACGGGCAATCTACCGATACCCTCGCAGGCGCTCCAGAGCCGTTCTTATCGACTTCTCGCGTGGCGCCGAGTCGCCTCTTACGCGGTCCGCCGATCATGCCCTCATGCACGAGATGGCAGCAGCAGACCTCCTCGCCGGGAGCGGGGCGACCGGTACGCCAGGTGTCCAGGGTCCGGCCGTCGACGTCGTGCTGCCGGTGTACGACGAGGAGCAGACCCTCGACCGCAGCGTCCGGATACTGCACGCCTACCTCTCGGAGCGGTTCCCGTTCACGTGGCGGATCACGATCGCTGACAACGCGTCGACCGACGGCACCTGGCCGATCGCGCGCCGCCTCGCGGCCGAGCTCGACGGAGTCCGGGCGCTGCACCTCGACCGGAAGGGCCGTGGCCTCGCGTTGCGCACCGTGTGGGCGAACAGCGACGCCCCGGTGGTCGCGTACATGGATGTGGATCTTTCCACGGATCTCGACGCGCTGCTGCCACTCGTCGCACCGCTGCTGTCCGGGCACTCCGACGTCGCGATCGGTTCGCGCCTCGCGTCGGGATCGGCGGTCGCGCGGTTCCCCAAGCGCGAGCTCGTCTCCCGTACCTACAACGCGATCCTCCGGGTGTGCTTCGCCAGCCGGTTCCGCGACGCGCAGTGCGGTTTCAAGGCCGTCCGATCCGACATCGCCCGCCGGCTGTTGCCGGGCATCGAAGACGATGGCTGGTTCTTCGACACGGAGCTGTTGCTCGTCGCCGAGCACAACGACCTGCGCATCCACGAGGTGCCCGTCGACTGGGTCGACGATCCCGACAGCCGGGTGCACGTCGCCGGGACCGCGTGGCACGACCTTCGGGGCGCGGCCCGCATGGCCCGAACCTTCCTCTCCGGTCGGGGCCGGGTCGAGCTCGGCGACATGGCTCGCCGGCCGCCCGACGACGACTTCGGCCGCGGCCTGGTGACCTTCGGCATCGTCGGCCTGGTGAGCACGGTGATCTCCCTCGCCGTGTTCCTCCTGACCAGGAGCGCGCTCGGAGCCATCGGAGCCAACGCACTCGCGGTGTCGACGACGTTCGTGGCGAACACCTGGGCCCACGCGCGCTACTCGGCCCATCGTGCCCGGCCCGGCTGGTCGGCGGCGTTCGCGCTCTACGCCGTCTCCTTGCTCCTCACGAGCGGCGCCCTCGCGCTCGTCGCGGCATTCGGCGGAGGGCCGGGTGCCGAGATCGTCGCGCTGGTGGTCACGTGGAACCTCGCCGGTGTCGGTCGCCTCGCGCTCGTCCGGAGCTGGTCGGGCGGAGCCCGGGTCCGGTGACCGTCCGCTCGCTCCCCTCGCCCGTCCGACCCAGGACGACTTGCCGGTTCTCCCCTTCCCTCGACCGGGTCGCGTAGCCATCGGAGCCGTCATGACCGACGTTCTCGTTCCTCCCAGCATCGAAGTCAAGGCGATCGAGCTCGAGTCGGGCGCGCCGGCTCCGAGACCTCGGGGACGCGCGGGTCGCTTCGTGCGCGGTCGCCCCGAGGATCCGGCCTGGGTGCGCCCGACGCTGCTCGCGCTCCTGGCCGGGACCGCACTGCTGTACCTCTGGGGTCTCGGCGCCTCCGGGTGGGCGAACAGCTACTACTCGGCGGCCGTGCAGGCCGGCACGAAGAGCTGGAAGGCCTCCTTCTTCGGTTCGGTCGACTCGGCCAACTCCATCACGGTCGACAAGTCGCCTGCTTCGCTCTGGGTCATGGTGCTCTCGGCCCGGATCTTCGGCCTCAACTCATGGAGCGTCCTCGTCCCCCAGGCCCTCGAAGGGGTGGCGGCGGTGGGAGTGCTGTACCTCGCCGTGCGCCGGTGGTTCACCCCGGCGGCGGGCCTCATCGCCGGGGCGATCATGGCGACCACGCCGGTGGCGGTGCTGATGTTCCGGTTCAACAACCCGGACGCGCTGCTGGTGCTCCTGATGACGCTCGCCGCGTACGCGACGACCCGGGCCATCGAACAGGGGCGGACCACCTGGCTGGTCCTCGCCTTCACGTTCGCCGGGTTCGGGTTCCTCGCCAAGATGCTCCAGGCCTTGCTCGTGGTCCCGGTCTTCGCACTCGTCTACCTCCTGGCGGCGCCACCGCGGTTCCTGCGCCGGTTGTGGCAGCTCGCGCTCGGCGGCGTGGCGTTGCTGGTGTCGGCGGGCTGGTGGGTCGCGATCGTCGAGCTCTGGCCCGCGAGCAGCCGGCCCTACATCGGTGGTTCCCGGACGAACAGCGTCCTCGACCTGATCTTCGGGTACAACGGCTTCGGGCGGCTCACCGGCAACGAGACCGGAAGCGTGGGTGGACGCGGCGCCCAGGGAAGCATGTGGGGCGCGACCGGCCTGAGCCGGCTCTTCAAGAACGACTGGGGCGGACAGGCATCGTGGTTGCTCCCCGCGGCGCTCGTCCTGATGGTGGCGGTGTTGTCCGTCACCGCGCGGCGTCCCCGCACGGACCGGACCCGTGCCGCGATGCTGCTCTGGGGAGGCTCCCTGGTCACGACGGCGCTGGCGTTCAGTCTCGGTCAGGGCATCATCCACCAGTACTACAGCGTCGCACTCGCGCCGCTCCTCGGCGCGGTCGTCGGCATCGGGATCGCCACGTTCTGGTCCACGCGCGAGGAGTTGGCGTCGCGCGCGGTCCTGGTGACCGCCTTCGCCGTGGCCGTCGGATGGTCGTGGTGGCTGCTCGATCGGACGCCGACCTGGAATCCGTGGCTGCGTCCGCTGCTCGTCGTCGCCGGTGTCGTTCTCTGTGTCGCGTTGCTGACGCTGCCGGCCTCGCGCACGCTCACCGCGGCCGGTGCCGTCGCGGTGGCGGTCGCGCTCGCGGGAAGCGGTGCGTACGCGCTGACGACCGCGTCGACGCCCCATCGCGGCGCGATCCCACTCGCGGGGCCGGCCGGGCTCACCGCATTCGGCGGGCCGGGCGGCGCGCCGGGCACCGGCGGGTTCGCGGGCGGCGCGCCTCCGAACTTCGCGGGGGGAACGCCCCCGAACTTCGCGGGGGGCGCACCACCCAACTTCGCGGGGGGTGCCGCGCCCAACCGGGGCGGTGGTGTCGGTCGGGGTCCCGGCGGGTTGCTCGACGCGACCTCGCCGAGCTCGGCGGTCGTGGAGCTGCTGCGGACCGACGCGTCCGAGTTCCGCTGGGTCGCGGCGACGGTCGGGGCGAACAACGCGGCCGGCTATCAGCTCGGGAGCGACGAGGCGGTGATGGCGATCGGCGGGTTCAACGGCTCGGACCCGTCGCCGACCCTCGCCGGGTTCCGAGCCCTCGTGGACGAGGGGAGGATCCACTACTTCATCGCCGGTGGCATGGGCGGCGGCGGCCCGGCCGGGGGCATGGGTGCGTCGGGGCCGGGGAGCGCCATCAGCGCCTGGGTGCAGGAGCACTACCAGGCCACGACCGTGGGCGGTGTGACGCTGTACGACCTCACCCGGCCGCTTGCCTGAACGCAGGCGGTCCGGCGGGGCTACCGAATCGGTGGGATTCCTCTTAATTCGGACCCGCGAGATGCCGAGATTGCGGGGGATGGCAACACCGCGCACGATCACCGCGCAGGACTCGGCTCTCGGGATCCTCTCCTGGCGGGCCGCGAGGCTGATCGCGGCTTGCGTCTCGGTGGGAATCGGCGTGACCGTGGTCCTCCAGGCGCTGCTCACACCGCAACTCGAGAACAGTTGGGTGCCGATCGTCGCCGGTGGGCTCGCCGTCGCCATGGGCTTCCTGGTCGTGCCCTTCCTCCCGTGGCAACGCCGGCCCTATCAGTGCGTCGTCGCCACCGTCCTCGCGGGGTTCGCGCTCAACGCGGTGGACCGCAGCTTCGCCCCGACGCGCGGGATCTTCGGCGCCACCGTGATGACGGTCTTCATCGGCACCGGGTTCGTCTCGACGCGCCGCCAGATGTACGTGCTGTCGGTCCCCATGCTCACCGCGATCGTCGTGCCCTACTTCCTCAACGCCGATTCCGGCGTGTCACTCGGCGCCGTCCTCTTCATCGCCGGAGGCTCGTTGCTCTGCGGCTTCGGCACCGCGTACTTCAGCGAGCGTCTGTTGCACTCGGAGCAGCTCGCCTCCGACCGCCTCCGGGTGCTGGAGGACATCGTCGAGGCCGGGCTCGTCCTCAACGGCAGCGAGGACACCGGCATCGCGAACACGGTCGTCGACATCGCCCGGCGGCTCCTCGCCGTCGACCGCGTGGCCCTGCTCGTTCGTGAGGGAGACGAGCTGGTGTTCACGAACCACTCGGGATGGCCCTCCTTCCCCCGCAACACCCGAGTTCCGGCCGACGGTTGGGACCGCGTCCCCGGCGCCATCCCGGTCAACGGCCCGCAGGGCATCGCGGCGCTGCTGGTCGTGCCCGAGGACGCACGCGTCGGGCTCGACGACGACCTCGTCGGTGCCCTCGTCACCCAGATCGGCGTGGCGATCCACCGGGAGACGTCGCTCGCCTACCTGCGTGACGCGGCGTTGCTCGATCCGCTCACGGGAGTCGGCAACCGCCGGCAGGCGGACTCGCTGTTCGCGACGCTCCAGGAGGGAGACGCGCTCGTCATTCTGGATCTCGACCACTTCAAGGCCCTCAACGACCGTCTCGGCCATGCCGCCGGGGATGCCGCGCTCCGGGAGTTCGGGCGCATGCTCGCCGACGAGGTCCGTTCCGGGGACCACGTCGCGCGCCTCGGTGGTGAGGAGTTCCTGGTCGTGTTGAGGAAGGCCGGTGAGCGCGAAGTGCGGGCCGCGTGCGATCGGTTGCGACGGCGCTGGGACGGCCGGTTCGGCGTGACCTTCAGCGCGGGCGTCGCGTGGTCCGTGCCCGGCGAGGCTCCCGAACAGACGTTCGCCGTGGCCGACAGCGCCCTGTACCGGGCCAAGAACTCGGGCCGCGACCGGTTCGAGCTCGTCGCCACCCGCTGAACGCCCGACCCCGACACCCACGGACCGCGCGAGCGCGCTTCGTGCCGATGCGGCCGCGCTCGGTCGATCGCGGCCGGCTCAGCCGGGATGCTGGCGAAAAAGTCCCCTTTAGGGCGTGACTCACAGTGGGATTCTGTGTAACAATGCCCACTCTGGGTGATCAAAGGGGCAGGAACACCCGGACCGGACCACGGCTCGTGTCGTATCACCTGCCCCGCCTGGTAGGTCGGGGGTGCGGGATGCAACACTGCGAACCCGCGGCCCGGGGCCAGGGACGGAAATCGACGGAGTCTGGGAGGACATCATGCGGGTGGGCTGGTTGAAGCGGTCGCTGTGCGCGGCCCTGGGGACGGCGCTCGCCGGGGCGCTCATGGCGACCGGCATCGGCACGACGAGCACCGTGGCCCACGCGGCGCCGCGTTCGATCATCGTGATCTCGCCCCATCCCGACGACGACGTGCTGACCGCCGCCGGCGTCGTCGCCAGCGGGCTCGCGCAAGGCGCGCAGGTGCACGTCGTCTACATGACCAACGGCGACGGCGCCGCCGGCAATTCGGGCGAGGACGTCGGCGTCGTCCGGCAGAACGAGGCCTTCCTCGCGCAGGCCGCGCTGGGCGACCCGGAGAACAACCTCATCTTCCTCGGGTACCCGGACTCGAACCTCAAGGATCTTCACGACCACAACTACTCCGGGAAGCTCACGACCGCGTGGGGGTCGTCCCGGACCTACGGCTCCGCCGGCCTCGGAGGGACCGACTACCACAACTACAAGTTCGGCTCGCACGCCGACTACACGGCCGAGAACGTGGTGACCGACCTCCAGTCGATCCTGGCGACGTACCGGCCCGACGACATCTACACCACCGCCGAGTCGGACCGCCACAGCGACCACGCCACGACCTTCGCGTTCGTGAAGGAGGCCGCGCTCGCGGCCGCCAACGCCGACCACACGTACGCGCCGACCGTGCACAAGACGATCGTGTGGACCAATGACCCGTTCACCTGGCCGGCCCCGAAGGACCCGACCGCGGTCAACGTCCCGATCCCGAACATCGGCAACTACGGGCTCGACTGGAGCCAGCGCGAGAGCTTGACCGTGCCGGCCGCGATGCAGAGCACGAACTACGCGCAGAACCCGAAGTACCTGGCGATCAACTCGCACGCGACCCAGGGTGGCGCGGACGCCGGCGGGTCGCCGGGGAGCATCCCGGTCGGGTTCCTCGGGAACTTCATCCACAAGGACGAGGTCTTCTGGACCGACGACCTGGGTATCGCGCACGCCCCGGTGCTCGGCGTCGACACCACGACGCTCGACCTCGGCACGGTGACCGTCGGTCAGGGCACCGCGTCGAAGACCGTGACGGTCACGAACAACGGGAACCAGCCGCTCGTGGTGAGCTCCGCGCCGGTCTCGGGTGACGCGTTCTCGGTCGAGGCCGCGCCCCCCGTCGGGGCGTCGATCAACCCGGGCGCCACCCAGGCGTTGAAGGTCACCTTCAACCCGAAGGCGGCCGGCGCCGCGACGGGTTCCCTGAAGGTCAACAGCAACGGCGGCAGCGCGACCGTCACGCTCAAGGGCACGGGCCAGGCGGTGGACGTGAAGGGCGAGACCGCCTCGCGCACCGGTTACTGGATGCTCGACGCGTCCGGCAAGGCCTACGGCTTCGGCGACGCCAAGGATCTGGGTAGCGCGGCGTCGGCGATGGGCACCCCCGCCTGGGGCAAGCTGGCGATCCACCTCGAGCCGACGCCGTCGGGCGACGGGTACTGGGTCGTCTCGACCCAGGGCAAGGTCTACCCGTTCGGCGACGCCAAGAACCTCGGGAGCGCCAACACCGCGGTGTTCGCCCCCGGTGAGTACGTGACGAGCCTGTCGGCGACACCCACGGGCAACGGCTACTGGATCTTCACGACCCGGGGTCGGGTGCAGGCCTTCGGCGACGCCGCGCTGTACGGCGACCTGACGCGGCTGACGCTCAACGGGCCGGTGACGAGCTCGATCCCGACCCCGAGCGGGCACGGGTACTACATGGTCGGCTCGGACGGCGGCATCTTCGCCTTCGGCGACGCGGTGTTCCGCGGTTCGATGGGCGGCAAGCGGCTCAACGCGCCGGTGCAGTCGCTGGTGCCGACGGGCACCAACCTCGGCTACTGGCTGGTGGCGTCCGACGGCGGCATCTTCGCCTTCGGCGACGCGGACTTCCGCGGTTCGATGGGCGGCAAGCACCTCAACAAGCCGGTGGTCGGCATGGTGCGCTTCGGCAACGGCTATCTCATGGTCGGCGCCGACGGTGGCATCTTCACCTTCTCCGACAAGCCGTTCCTCGGCTCGCTCGGGGCGAACCCGCCGAGCTACGCCGTCACGTCGGTGGCCTCACTCGGCTGAGGAAGCCGGCCCGACGGCCGGTACCACGAACGGTCGGCAGAACCGCCGGGGCATGGACGCCCCGGCGGTTCCGCGTCCCGGGCCTCCTCGCATTCCCCACGCCGCGTCGAGCTCGGTAACCTCGCCGGCGACCTCGGGAGCCACAATCTGTGAGGAGCCATCCATGTCGAACGACCGGATCACGGGCCGCACCGCACTCGTCACCGGCGCGGCGTCGGGTATCGGTCGGGCCTGTGCACGGCGGTTCCACCAGGAAGGCGCGCGCGTCATCGGTCTCGATCTCGCCGCCGGCGACGATCCGGCTGTCGAGCGGTGGTTGGTCGCGGACGTGGCCGACGAGGCAGCCGTGGCCGGCGCGGTCCAAGCGGCCCACGAGACGCTTGGGAACTTCGACATCCTCGTGAACGCGGCCGGCGTCGGCGGTGCCGCGACCGCGGGCGACCTCGACGAAGCCGAGTGGGACCGGATCGTCGGCGTGAACCTCAAGGGGACGTGGCTCGTCTCCAAGCACGTCGTCAACCACATGGTGCGCGACGTTCGTGGCGGCAGCATCGTGAACCTCGCCAGCATCGAGGGCGTCGAGGCCTTCCAGGGCCAGACCGCCTACAACGTGAGCAAGGCCGGTGTGATCCTGCTCACGAAGAACATGGCCGTCGACTACGGCCACCTCGGCATCCGGGTGAACTGCCTCTGTCCCGGCCTCGTCGAGACCCCGATGACGGCCATGCTGCACGAGGACTGGCTGCGCAAGGTCTACGACCGCTTCGTCGAACAGCACATGATGCTGCGCTCGGGGCAACCGGAGGAGGTGGCCGCGGCCGCGCTGTTCCTCGCGTCCGACGACGCGTCGTTCGTCACCGGGCATGCCCTGGTGGTCGACGGTGGGTTCACGGCCGGCCGCCGGCTGGTCGCGCCCGGCGAGGACCTCGGCTGAGGATCCTCCTGTCGTTCTTGACTCCACGAACTGCGGGACTTACGGTGACCTGACGACGCCGTCATATTGCGGCATCTCGGACCGCCCGCTCCCCCGAGGAGGGCCGATGACCAGCACGGCCGTATCCAGGCCCGGTGTTCCCAGCCCGTCCGAGTTCGCCGAGCAGGTGGCGGCCCGGCCCTACCCCTCTCGGCTCCGCGCGGGCGACGCGGACCTGACGTGGCTGCGGGCCACGCCGGGTGACGGTGTCTGGGGCACGTGGGCCTCGCGTGCGGTGCCGGGCCGGCGCGGCCTCACGCTGATGGAGGCCGACGCGGCGTCGGGGATCGAGATCGCGCCGGTCGCGCCCGACAGCATCGCGCCGCGCGGGGCGGGTTCCGAGCCCGGACTGCTGCCACGGGTGTGGGCCATCAACAACCAGTGGGAGGTCTGGGCCGACAACCTGGCGACGCTCTACGAGGAGGGCTGCAGCCGGCAGTGGAGCGCGACCCAGGACATCGAGTGGAGCAAGCTCGAGGAGCTGCCGCCCGATCTCGAGCGCGCGCTCTGCCAGTACAACACGTTCCTCACGATGGGCGAGTACCTGGCCACCGACGTCCTCGCGCCGTGGTTGCCGCAGTTCAACACCTACTACCACGAGATCAAGCTCTTCATCGCGCAGCAGGCCATGGACGAGGCGCGTCACACCGAGGTGTTCCGCAAGCGGATCCTCGCCAACGGTGGGGGCCTCGGGATGACCATCAACCTCGGCAACGCGCTCGCGGCGATGGGCCAATCCGATGCACGGGCCATCGGCCAAGCGTCGGACAACGACCTGTTCTCGACGTGGGACCACGTCTCGTACGCGATCCACGTCGTGTTCGAGGGGGCGATCCTCTCGATGTTCCGCTTCGGCGAGTTCCTCGGCAAGACCGACGTCGACAAGCAGATCTTCCGCATGGTCATGCAGGACGAGGCGCGTCACGTCTCGTACGGCACGATGCACCTGAAGTACCTCCTCGAGCACGCGCCGGATCCGGACCACCAACGCCAGCAGCTCAACCAGCTCGCGACCATGGCCGAGATGTTCTTCCTCGACCTGTTCTTCATGCACCCGGCGACGGTCGAGTCGTGCGCGGTGCTCGCGGGGGAGGGCGTGGAGAACTTCGACGCCGGCCTCGACATCTACAAGGGGGTGTACCGCAAGATGCGCGAGGAGTACCTCTCGCGCACTGCGCGCGCCGGCCTCGACCGGCGTGAGGCGTGCATGCTGCCGCCCGACCTGCCGTTCTGAGCCACGATCCGATCGCGCCCGAGGGGAGTACCGGTGGACATCTACCCGATCTCGACGGACGACCACGCGTGGGAGCACAAGGACACGTGGACGTCGCGCGTGCCCGCGAAGTTCGTCGACGACTGCCCGCACCTCGAGGTGCTCGACGGCGAGCACTGGTGGGTCTACGCGGGCGAGCGGGTCCGCAACGTCGGTACGGGCGTGGCCGCGATGCTTCCCGACCGGGGGGCGCTGAAGTTCTTCGAGGAGGCACCGGCGGCCGCGTGGGACCCCGCGGCGCGGCTGCGCGAGATGGATGCGGACGGGGTCGCGGTCGAGGTGCTGTTCCCCCAGGCGGCCGGCTTCGGCGGCGGGCCGTTCGTGAGCACCAAGGGCTCACCGGAGCTGCGACTCGCGTGCATCCGGGCGTACAACGACTACCTGGCCGAGGAGTGGACGGGCACGAGTCCGCGGTACGTGGCGCAGTGCCTCATCCCGATGTGGGACGTCGCGCTCGCGGTGGAGGAGGTGCGCCGGGCGCACTCGATCGGACACAAGGCCGTCGTGTGGACGGCCGCGCCGCACGCCTACGGCTTCCCCCACTTCAACGAGACCTACTGGGACACACTCTGGTCGACCCTCGCCGAACTGCGGATGCCGGTTGCACTGCACATCGGCTCGGCGAAGCTGGACCGGGATCTCTGGTCGGGATACGAGAGCTACCGGCAGCTGGCGATGCGCTCGGTGCTGGCCATCACGAGCAACGTGCAGGTGATGGCCAACCTGCTGTTCTCCGGTGTGCTCGAGCGTCACCCGACGCTGAACTTCCTCTCGGTCGAGTCCGGTCTGGGCTGGGTGCCCTACCTCCTGGAGACGGCCGACCACCAGTACGAGCAGCAGCACCTCTGGGATGAAGGCCTCACGATGCGGCCGAGCGAGTACTTCCGCCGGCAGTGCTACGTGAACTTCTGGTTCGAGGCCAGCGGCATCGCGCTGCGCCACATGATCGGTCTCGAGAACATCATGTGGGAGGCCGACTTCCCGCATCCGACGTCGACCTATCCGCACTCGCGCAAGGCGATCGAGACGGCGCTCGCGGGCGTCCCGGCAGCGGAGCAGAAGCAGCTCCTCGAGACCAATGCGGCGCGGGTCTTCGGCATCGACGTGGCGTCGCTCTCGCTGCCCGAGTCCGTGCGGTACCGGGTCTGACGCGCGATGCGAGTAGACCTCGACGAGCTCGCGAAGCCCCGCCCGCGGCTCACCGACGGCGGGACCGTCGATCCGGTGACGGCGGAGGTCGTGCGCTCCGCGATGGAGACGATCTGCTTCGAGATGGCGGTCTACGTCTCGCGCACGGCGACCACCCCTATCCTCAACCAGAGCAACGAACGCAACGCGTCGATCCTCGACCGCAACGGCCGGCTCGCGGCGGTGTCGGTGGGCGTTCCACAGCTCATGTTGTCGTCGTCGCTACCCGTACGCTTCGCGGTCGGGTTCTTCGGCGACGACGACATCCACCCGGGCGACGTGTTCCTCGCCAACGACCCGTACCACGGCGGTGGGCACCTTCCGGACTACAACGTGTTCGCCCCGGTGTTCGCCGATGGGCGCCGGGTGCTCATGGCGAGCATCCAGTGCCACCACGGCGACACCGGCGGGTCCGTACCCGGCGGCTACAACGTGACCGCGACGGACATCTGGGGCGAGGGCGTACGCATCCCGGTGCTGAAGGTGGTCGACGCGGGAGCCGAACGGCGCGACGTGCTTTACTCGCTCCAGGCCAACAACCGCTCATCCGGCTACCTCGGCGATCTCCGCGCCCAGATCGGCGCGGCCCAACTCGGAGTCGCGCGCCTCGGCGAAGTCCTCGCGCGCTTCGGTGCCGACGCCGTCGAGGCCGCCGTGGACTGGTTCGTCGACTCGACCGCCCGCCGGTTCCGCGACGAGATCAGGAAGTGGTCCGACGGCGTCTACGAGGCCGACGCGCTTGCCGACCACGACCCGTGGGGCAACCCCGACGTCCGCATCCACGTGCGTGTCGCCGTGGAAGGCGACCGGCTGATCGTCGACTTCGCCGGCACCGATGCCCGCCCCGAGCTGCAGGCGTGGTCGAGCTACGGCAACGCACGCGGGTACACCATCTCCCAGATCGCGGCGATGCTCGACCCATCGATCCCCAAGAACGAGGGCTTCTTCGAGAGCGTCGAGCTGCACATACCCGACGGTTGCGTGCTCAACCCGCCGTTCGGGAAGCCGGTGAGCGCGGGCACCCACCATCCCGGTACCGAGGTCGGCGACGCGATCGCGCTCGCGCTCCAGCAGGTCATCCCGGACCGCGCGGTGCCGCAGACCTACAAGACCGGGATCCCGACGGTGATCGTCGGCGTGGACCCGCACACCGGCGAGACGTTCACCGACCACTCGGCCGAGGTGTACGCGGGCTGGTGCAACGCGGCGAGGGGCATGGACGCGTGGGGCGCCCAGAACGCCAGCTTCGGCAACCTGTGGAAGGCCACGGCCGAGATCAACGAGAGCCTCTACCCGCACGTCCAGTGGAGCCGCGACTACCGCACCGACAGCGGTGGCCCCGGCCAGTGGCGCGGCTTGTGCGGCAGCCACTACGAGAAGGAAGTCCGTGTCGACGCCAAGGTCTACACGTACGTGGTCGGCATGAAGTACCCGATGCCCGGCATCGCCGGGGGCCGCTCCGGAGAACCGAACGCCCTCGTGATCCGGTACGGCTCGGATGATCCGTTCACCGTGCGTCACACCGCCGACTGGGTGCCGATCGCGGCGGGCGAGCGCATCATGTACGACTACGGCGGCGGTGGCGGCTGGGGCGATCCGCTCGACCGCGATCCGCAGGCCGTGCTCGACGACGTGCTCGACGAGTACGTGAGCATCGAGGGTGCGGCCCGCGACTACGGCGTCGTCCTCTCCGGCTCGCTCGAGGACCTCACCCTCACCGTCGACGCCGATGCAACCGAACACATGCGCGCCGAGCGCCGAGGAGACCGATGACTGCGAACGCGACCGAGCGAGCGGAGCAATCGAAACAGCCGACCGACGCTGAGGCGATCACGTTCCCGTCGGTGGCGTGGTTCCGGGCCCTGGCCGACGAGGCGGCGGCCGACGAAGCTCGGTACCGGCGCCTCGGCGTCACCGAGATCACGTTGGCGCTTCGCGTCGGTGCGGAGGGATTCCGCCTCGTGTTCGTGGACTTCGGTTGCGCGGACGTGTCGAGCTGGGACGGCACCGCTCCGGTCGACTGTGTGATCGCGGCGTCGGCCGAGGATTGGCGAGAGCTCGTGGAACACATCCGGGAGCGCGGCAACGCGGACGCGTACCACACGCTGAACAGCCTGGTGTTGGCCGGCGACCGCTTTCACCTCGAGGGTGACGAGCAGCTCGGCGTCGACGCGTTCTACCGGTTCAACGCCACGCTCCAGGCCTACATCGAGGAGGCGGCCAAGGTGCCAACCGTCTTCGCAGGGGCGACGTGAGCCTGCTGATCCTGCCGGAGGTCTGCATCAACTGCGGGGCGTGCGAGTACGTGTGCCCGAGCGAGGCGATCCATCGGCCGGAGCCGGATGCACCGCACCCGGCGGTGTTCTGGATCTCCAGCAACCGGTGCGGCGACTGCGGTGACTGTGCCCCGATGTGCCCGCTCGACTGCATCCTCACCGACCCTGACTCGGTGATCTGCCGCGAGCGCGGGTGCCCGCTGCGCTCCGACCGCGACGCACCGTTTGCGGGCTGGGACTGCTCGCTGATGATCGACCTGTGCCCCGCGTGTGGGCACACGCTGTGGCGGGCCGACACGTCGATGCCGTGGTCGTGCGTTCGATGCGACGATGCCAGCCCCGTGCGATGCCCCAAGATCGTGGGCTACGAGAAGGGTCACGTCGGCCAGAGGCCACCGAAGCGCACGCCCGAAGAGCTCTACGCTGCGCGTGCCGCACGCTGACCGGGCCGATCTTGCTCTAGGGGTGACCGCCGGAGCCGGCCTGCAGCTCGCCTTCGCGCGCGAGTGCCCGGGGGAACAACCCGGTGTCCTCCTTGAGCATGTGGAGGCGGACGTCTGCGACCAGATCGCGTAGGGCGTCGAGGAGCTCCGTCCAGTCGGGGTCCGAGTCGTCGGTGGACGCGGAGACGAGCGTGTCGAGCTCCTCGAGATCGCGCGACGCCGCTTCGTGCTCACACGTCATGCATCCGATGGGACCCATGATCGAGCCCTGGTACTCCGCGTCGAGCTCGTCGACGAGGTCCAGGTACCGGCATAGCGGGAAGAGCACCCGCTCCTCCTTCATGGTGTGCAACACGAGATCCGCGGCGAGGGTGTCGACGAGCTCGGCCAGGCGGGGCGCCTCGCGGTGGCGCTCGATGCACGTGGTCTCGGCGCGATGGGCGAGCCCGACGATCCTGGGGAGCTCGCGGCGCAGGTAGGCGTGGTGCACGGCGTCGATGTGGGTCGCGAGCGCGCCGAGCGACAGCTCGGACCAAGTCCCTCCGCTCGCGCCGCTCGCGGATCCGGTCGTCGCGTCGGTGGCGCCCGTCACGGCGTGCTTCCGGGCTGGTAGGCGCACGTCGGGTCCTCCGCCAGCGGGTCGCCGGTGAGGCCCCAGGCGCGGGCTCGGCTCCCTCCGCAGATCTGACGGAAGTCGCAGCGGCCGCACTTCCCGCCCAGGAGCGCCGGGTCGCGCAGTGATCGGAACAACGGCGACTCCCGGTACCAGTGGGCGAGCGGTGCATCACGGAGGTTGCCCGCCGGGAGCTGGAGGAACCCCGAAGGGCACACGTCGCCGGTGTGAGAAACGAAGCAGAAGCCGTTGCCGTCGTTCACACCCGGGCCGGGGGGGAGCCCGAGCTGGGCGCGCACGCGCCGGTAGGTGGGCGCGGCAATGGTCCGGGCCGGGAACGGGATGTCGGCGGTGGCCAGCCAGCGCAGGACGCGCTCGTGCGCATCCGGCGACAGCAGGTCCTGCGCCTCGGCCCGGCCGGTCGGCACGAGGAAGAA
Source organism: Acidimicrobiia bacterium (assembly GCA_046331155.1). Classification (GTDB taxonomy): domain Bacteria; phylum Actinomycetota; class Acidimicrobiia; order IMCC26256; family CAWATG01; genus JAXLRK01. Next base: position 381,281 of record JAXLRK010000001.1, on the reverse strand, counting down.
CAGGCTCCAGAGCTCCACTCTGCCGGCGAGCAGGGTCACGACCTCGGGGAGGTCGGCGACGGTGCGGCGCGACACCGTGGTGCCGACCTGCACGCGGACCTCGAGCTCGGATGCGGCGTCGAGCGCGCGCAACGTGCGTTCGAACGAACCGGTGACACCGCGGAACCCGTCGTGGGTCTCAGGGCGCGCCCCGTCGAGGCTGAGATGGATCGTGCCCGCGCCCGCATCCACGGCGCGGGCCATCGCGGCGGGAGTAAGGCGGGGCGTGACGCTGGGCGAGAAGCCGACGTGCATGCCGCGGCTCGCCGCGGCTCCGATGAACTCGAACGCGTCGGGCCGCGCCAGCGGGTCGCCGCCGGTGATGACGAACACCTGGGTGCCCATCTCCGCGGCCTGGGCGACGAGATCGAGGCCCTCTCCGGTCGTCAGCTCGTCGGGGCGGCGCTTGGTCTGCGCGTCGGCGCGGCAGTGCACGCAGCGCAACGGGCACGCGCGCGTGATCTCCCATGCGATGGTGAAGGGTGCGCGCGAGAAGTCGCCCGAGATCTGCGGCCGGGCCAGCGTGGCGCGCGTGCGGGTCATGAGGCGCGGAGGCTGCACGAGGGGTCGAAGCCCCAAATGTCGCCCGTCGACTGTTCGGCTCGCGACCGCAGGCCGCCGTTGCACAGTTCGCGTCCCTCGCAGGCCTGGCACTCTCCCGACAGCGACCAACTGCCGGCCCGCAGGGCCTGGAGGTACGGGTCCTCGGGGTGCGACCAGATCTCCGAGAACGGGCGGTGCCGGACGTTTCCGACGGTGCGATGGCGGGAGAACTGGTCGGGGTGCACGTCGCCACGCTCGTCGACCGCGGCCAACCCGATACCCGGTCCGCCCCGCGCGCCGCGGTTCCACACCAGCGCGGCGCGGCACGCCTCGGCCCGGTCCGGGTCGTGGTCGGCGAGCCATTGCAGGAGGGCGACGCCGTCGGAGGGGTTGTCCACCGTGAGCACTTCGACCTCAGGGTGCGTCAGCGCGAACTCGAAGACGTCGCGCAGTGCGGTGCGTCGTTCGTCGGGTGTGACGTCGTGGAGGTACTTCCCGCGGCCCGACGGTGCCAGGTGGTACATGCAGAAGCGTTCGACGTGCTCGCGCTCGACGAGCCCGAGCACGTCGTGGAGATCCGGCCGGCTGTCGGGTGTGAGGGTGTAACGCACGCCGCGCTTCGCGCCCGCAGACGCGAGGTTGCGCAGGCCTCGCACCGATTGCTCCCACGCTCCGGCGCGGCACCGGACGCGGTCGTGGGTGGCCTCGGAACCATCGATGCTGACACCCACGTAGGTGACGCCGGCGCCGGCAATCGCGACCGCGGTCGGCTTGTCGATGAGCGTGCCGTTCGTGGAGAGGGTGAACCGCAGGCCGCGATCGATGCCGTGCCCGATGAGCTCGAGCAGGTCGGGTCGCGTCAACGGCTCGCCACCCGAGAGCAGCACCGCGGGTACGCCGTAGGTGGCGAGGTCGTCGAGGAACGCGAACGCCTCGTCGCGGCTGAGCTCGTCGGGGGCCGGGCCGGACTTGGCGGAGGCGTAGCAGTGGGTGCAGGTGAGGTTGCAGGCACGGGTCGAGTTCCAGACGACCACGGGTCGGCGGGCCAGGGCGCTGTCGGGCGTGCGCTCGCCGTCTCGCTGCGCCCCGTACCGGAGCGCGTCCGAACCCGACCTGCGCACACCGAGCAGCGACGAGACGTTGAGCAATCCCACCTCCCAGGCGTTTCGATCCTCCAGCGTAGGGCTACAGGTATCGGCGTGACGAATGCCGGTGGCCCACGGGCGACGGCGCGAAATTCGATCGCGACCCCGCTGGACAGTCCGTATAGTCCGTTTTATGGCGAGCAAGCGCGAAGGAACCTGCGCAAGGCCGCAGAGAAGCGAGTCGATAGAGACGTCGCAGTGACAACGACCGGGAGGCGAGATGGGTGCAGTGCTGGGGATCGTGGTGGCCGGGATCCTCGTAGTCGTGGGGTACCTGTCCATTCACCAGATCGGCCCCACCGAAGTCGGGTTGGTGACCAAGCGGTTCTCGCTCCGGAAGCTCCCGAGCGACAACCCGATCGCGTTCCGCGGTGAGGCCGGTTACCAGGCCGAGCTCCTCATGCCGGGGCTGCGGTTCAAGCTCTGGCCGATCTTCGGGGTCCAGAAGCACCCGTGGGTGCAGGTCCCGGCCGGTCAGATCGGCGTGGTGATCGCCCAGGTCGGCGCGCCGCTGCCCATCGGTGCGAAGAGCGCGGCGTACAAGCAGGGGTTCGGCAACTTCGCGGACCTGCGCACGTTCATCGACGGTCAGGGGCAGAAGGGCGTGCAGCGGCCGGTGCTCCCGCCGGGGACGCTGATCCCGATCCACCCGGTCGCGTTCCTCGTGCTCACCTCGCAGGCGGTCTACGGCGTGCCCGTCTCTCCGGACATGCAGGCCGAGGCGAAGAACACGGGCGGTGTGCTCACCCCTGAGTCGTTCGGCCTCTCGCCCGAACAGCTCCGGGTGGTGGTCATCTCGCCCGTCGGCCCCCAGGACATGATCGGCATCGTCACCGCGCTCGAGGGCGAGCCGCTGCTCTCGGGCGACATCGCCAGCCGGCTCGGAGGTTACGCGGACGTCACGCAGATGGAGGCCTCGGGCGCGTCGGACTCCGAGGTCATCGAAGTGCTGCTCGGCAACAAGAACACGCAGCACAACAACTACCAGGACTTCCAGGCCTTCCTCGACAGCGGGGGCAAGATCGGCCTGCAGCACGACCCGCTGCTCTACGGGGCGTACCTGTTGAACCCGTTCCTGGTGCAGGTCGAGTTGGTGCCGATGCTCGTCGTGAACCAGGGCGAGGTCGCGGTCGTCAAGGCCTTCGTGGGGCTCCCCACCCTGGACACGTCGGGGGCGGAGTTCAAGTTCGGTTCGATCGTCCGGCCCGGCCATCGCGGCATCTGGCAGGAGCCCTTGCGCACCGGCAAGTACCCGATCAACCCTCGCTGCTACGCGGCGGAGGTCGTCCCGACGTCGATCCTCACCTTGAACTGGTCGGAGCAGACGTCGCCCCACAAGCTCGACGCGAACCTGCGCCCCATCGAGGGCAAGAGCCGTGAGGGCTTCGTGTTCACCATCGAGCTCCAGGTGCAGATCCACGTACCCGACACGAGAGCGCCGAAGGTCATCTCGATGGTCGGGACGATGCTCAACCTCGTGAACGAGGTCCTGCAGTCCGCCGTCGGCAACCACTTCCGCAACACGCTCCAGGACCAGGAGGCGGTGCGGTTCATCGAGACCCGCATGCAGGTGCAGCAGGCCGCGCTCACCGCGGTCACCCAGTACCTCGGGCTCTACGAGGTCGAGACGAAGGGCGTCTACATCCAGAACGTGAACTTCCCCCCGGAGATGGTCCAGGTCCTCACGCAGCGGGAGATCGCGAACCAGGAGAAGGCGACGTTCGCCGAGCAGGAGCGGGCCCAGACCGTACGGATCCAGATGGAGAAGGCGAAGGGCACCGCGGAGATGCAGGCCCAGCTCGCGGCCGCGCAGGTGAGCGTCGAGATCAAGCGCAACCAGGCGCAGGCGCGCCAGGCCGAGGGCGAGGGCGAGGCGGCGTACGTCGAGCTCACCGGTCGGGCCGAGGCCACCAAGACGCAGGCCGTCGGCGTGGCCGAAGCCAAGGCGGTCGAGGCGCTCGGGCTGGCCCGGGCCGAGGGGTTCAAGGCCCAGACCGCCGCGCTCGGGCAGGGGGCGACGGCACTCGTGGCGGTGGCGAACGCGGTCTCGGACGGTCACATCACCGTGGTGCCCGAAGTGCTCGTGACCGGTGGCGGGGGTTCCTTCGACGGCCTCGCGGCAACGTTGATGCGATACCTGAACCCCGGTGGCAACGGCAAGGCGCCCACTCCGGACGCCGCGCCGTCGACCGGACCCCGGCCGGCGGTGTTGGCCCCGGCGGCGCCGCCGCGCTCGGACGCTCCGTCGCCGGCCGACGTGATGCCGGAGCCGAAGTCGAGTGGGTGAGGCGGTACGCCGGTAACGTGACCGGCGTGCCCACGGTGGACCTCGAACCGATCACCATCGAGTGCCCGCGTTGCGGCGCGACCGCGAGCGTGCGCTTCTACGGGCCGTGCGCGCAGTGCACGGGCGAGCTGCGCGAGAAGTTCCTTCGCGAGGAACGCGTCGTCGAGGTCGAGGCGTACGAGCCGAAGATGAACGTGACGCCGAACGCGGTCGCGCTGAAGGACGACTGAGGATCGCGCACCTGGTACGGGGGCGACCGCTCGTAGGGCAGCGGTGGCCCCCGTTCGCCGGAGGCCACCGCTGCTCGAACTCCGGCGGTGTCCGGGGAGGCCGGGGTCCGATGCCTCGGACGCTACGAAGTCGCGCATGAGGCGACGATGAGCGCGCCGGTCCGGGAGCCTCCCGCGCACCTGCGCGCGCGGTGAGCTCGACCGGCCGCGCAGATGCGCTGAAACCGGACAGTGTGGCGGGAGTCACAGAAAAATCCCGCAGCCGGCCAAACTCGCTACCTGACCAGCCGGAACCCCGCGCTTGCTGACGCGAGCGCTTCGGTCAACAAGCGCGAATCGCTAACAGTATCTGGTAGACAGCTGCGCCTCGCGCCGCGCTCCTCGCTACGGTGACCGCTGTCGGGAACGTCCCTTTTGGTGGATCTTCTCGGCTCCCAATCCATTGACCTCCTGGTCGCGCGCGACCGGGAGCACGACGAGAGGAGGAACGATGCGACGACGCGTGACCGTCTTCGTCATCGCTGCCATAGCCCTCGGCGCGGTCGCGATCTCCAGGACCACGGCCGATGCCGCGGGACCTTCCAAGCAACTCGCGCTGCTCGCGAAGTACGACGATCTCCATGCGAAGCGGCCGGCCGCCGCCACTTCCCGTGTCGCCGTCCGGACCGCACGACTCGCGGACGCGACGGTGCCTGCCACGGCGACGCCAGCGCCCAACGGCGTGGAAGCTCAGTCGCAGGCCTTTACGGTCGAACAGCTCCAGTTCTTCGAGGCGCTGCGGCAACAGGCGCTCCGCGACTACTTGCAGGGCGTGTACGTCCTCGACGGCTGGGCCCGCTACGGGCGGTCCCTGTCGTGCATCCGCAACCGCGAGTCGCACGGCAACTACCAGGCCGTGAATCGCCGCTCGCGCGCCGCCGGTGCGTACCAGTTCCTCCAGGGGACGTGGAACAGCACCGCCGCGACGGCCGACCGGCCGGATCTCGTCGGCGTGTTCCCCGCGAGCGCCCGCCCGTTCGACCAGGACTACCTGGCGATCAAGCTGATGGAAGCGCGGGGCTACGCGCCATGGTCCGGTGGCCGCAGCTGCCGCTGACCGCCGCGCTCGCGCGCTCGGAACAGCAGGGAGCCGGGTCCGAAGACCCGGCTCCCGTCGCGTCGTACGCCTGGCAGCCGGCCGCCCCGGGCGCGCGAGGTCAGCGTCGGTCGGTGTCTTGGATGTAGCGCTGCGACCGGCCCCGCGGAGGCGTCGCCGGAACGTCCGTCCGTTCGGCGGGGACGTATTCCTCGAGGATCTCCGACAACGACTGGCCACGGACGTCCGCCAGGGAAGCTCCCGTCGGGAGATCGTGCTCCCGGTTCGTCCGGCGTCTCTTCCCCAGCATCGCCTGCTCCTGCGGTCGAGCATTCGGTTTGCCCGATATTGTACCCCCACGAGGGGCTGGTGCACAGCGGCGGAGCCGACGGTACGGTACGCGGGTGCCCGAGCTGCCCGAGATGCAAGGCCTGGCCGAACGCCTGGCGGCCCTCCTCGTCGGCCGCACGCTCGCCGGGGCGGACGTGCTCGGGTTCTCGGGCCTGAAGACAGCCGTGCCGGGGCCGGACGCCCTGGTAGGCCAGGCCGTCGTCGAGGTCTCGCGGCGGGGCAAGTACCTCGTCGTCACGTTCGAGTGCGGCGAGCGCCTGCTGGTGCACCTCTCGCAAGCGGGCCGGCTCGACGTCGAATCGCCGCCGAAACGGGCGAAGCCCAAGGGATCGGTCGTGCGGCTCCGGTTCGGCGACGACCTCGCGCTGCTGGTGCGCGAGTACGGCACCGAGCGCAAGGCCGGCTGGTGGGTCCTGGGTCCGGGCGACGACGGACCCCTCGCCGCACTCGGACCCGAGCCCGACAGCGAGGAGTTCGCCGCCTTCGCGCGCGCGGGTACGGACCGTCGCCGTGTCCACGGCCTGCTCCGCGACCAGCGCACCGTCGCCGGAGTGGGTCGCGGCTACGCCGACGACGCGCTCCACCGGGCGCGGCTGTCTCCCTACGCCACGCTCGCTTCCCTGTCGGTCGAGGAACGGGAAAGCCTGCTCGAGGCGCTGCGCGCCACGCTCTCGGAGGCGTTGGCCGAGGAGCGGGAGCGCTCGGGAGGCTTGTCGGAGCCGAAGCTCGGGGAGCGGTTCACCGTCCACGGGCGGTTCGGGACCCCGTGCCCACGCTGCGGCGACGGGCTGCGGCGCGTGTCGTACGAGTCCTACGAGGTCACGTACTGCCCCCGTTGCCAAACCGGGGGGAAGGTCCTGGCCGACCGGCGTCTCTCCCGACTCGTGAAATAGGAGCGCGTCCGGCAGGTGCGGGCTTCAGTGATGGATCGTGCCGGCCTCGACCACTTCGAAGGCGGAGCCGGGAACGGCTTTCAGCTGGTTCAGGTCGCCGTCGTCCCACCGCGGATCGACGTCGCCGCTGATGAACCAGTTCGATCCGTTGTCGGCCACGATCATTCCGTATCGGGCCAGCGCGTCGAGGATCACGCGCGCCTGACCGTGGAACGCGGAGCGATCGAACGTGGCCTTCAGCCGCAGACGCAGGCCCATCGGCGGCGCGCTCGCATCGGTGCTGTTCGACGCGAAGTGCGTCGCCGGCTCGACGTAGGCGCGTTGCGTGTGCGCGACGGTGAACCGGAGGGCGTGATCGATCCTGCCGCGCGCGACCTCGTCGTACCGGGTGAGGCCGGCGAGGATCGGGAGCCCCGCCGCGTCCGCCGACGTCCAACCGAGCGGACGGGTCGCGTTCGAACGGAGGTCGAACACGGCGCCCGAGTCGGCGTCCCAGTGGTCACCACGCGCGAACGCGCGGTAGAGCTCGTAGAGCCTGCACTCGGAGGTGTCGACCGTGATCACGTGACGGTCGCCGTCGCTCGACGGACCCCCTTCGACGGGAGCGTCGAGCGGGACCGGATACGGACCGGGGTCGCTCTCGTCGCCGTACGCCGTGAATCGCACGGGGAGCTTCGGCCACCCGGAGCCGACCGTCGTGAACGGGATGCCGTACGCGCCACCGCCGCCGAAGTCGGCATGGAGGTGACTGCCACCATGGGCGAGGATGTCGGCAACGTAGCGATCGGATGCCGGGTCGACGGGAACGGCGGAGACGTCACGGTTCCAGGCGTTGTCGACGGGGAACACCGGGCACGACCCGAGGGTGGTGCCCGGACCGGGGGTCCCGCTCGGTGCCACTGCGCAGGCCGTGACGACGACGAGCGTGGAGACGAGCAGCACCGCGCTGCCGGTTCGGCGGAGGACGGGCACGTGGATCTCCTCGGTCGCGGGTTCACCGCTGTATCGGCACCTGTCGGGTCGAGTCTTGAAGCGCCCCTACGATGGTGCGCCATGGCCGGCTCCCTCGCCTCGATCCCCAGTCCGTCGTCGGGCAACGTCGGTCCCTTCCACATGTACGGGCTCCTGATCGCGGTCGGCGTCCTGGTCGCGGCGTGGATCGCGGAGCGGCGCTGGACGAAGATGGGCGGCGACCCGAAGGACTTCACCGACGTCGTCTTCTGGTCCGTTCTCGCGGGCATCGTGGGTGCCCGCGTGTACCACCTCTTCACCGGTTACGACTGGGACCGGGATGGTCTCACGGGAACGGTCGCGATCTGGAGAGGTGGCCTGAGCATCTGGGGAGCGATCGGTGCCGGCGCGATCGTGGCCGTGGTGCTCACCCGACGCAAGCACCTCTCGGGGCTGATGATGCTCGACGCCATGGCGCCGGGCGCGGTGGTGGCCCAGGCCATCGGACGGTGGGGGAACTACTTCAACCAGGAGCTCTTCGGGCGGCCGACCTCGCTGCCGTGGGGGCTGGAGATCGCTCGCCGGCATCGACCGGAGCAGTACCTGGACAGCAGCACCTTCCACCCGACGTTCCTGTACGAGTCGCTGTGGTGCCTCACGATCTTCGTGACGCTGCTCGTCGTCGCGAAGCGCTTTCCCCTGCATCGCGGCCAGACGTTCTGGCTCTACGTGGCCATGTACACCTTCGGGCGTTTCTGGTTCGAGGCCCTCAGGGTCGACAAGGCCACGAAGATCTTGGGCGGCCTGCGGTTCAACCAGCTGCTGAGCGCCGTCCTGTGCGTCCTGGCCGTCGGGTTGTTCGTGAGGGCCGGCCGTCGAGGCGAGCCCGTCGAGTACCCGGGGTTCCATCCCGCCGTGCCCGCCGGCGACCCGGAGGCCGACGCGGGCGCGGAGCTTCGGTAGCGTCGGCGGCGCGGCTCGGGAAGAGGAGTGCACTTGACTACTGCCGAGAGTCCCATCGTGTCCGGTGTCGAGGTGGCCGCGCGCGCGGTGGACGCTTCGAAGGTCTACGGGAGCGGCGAGGCGGAGGTTCGTGCGCTCGATCACATCTCCGTCGACTTCGCCACCAGCGCGTTCACGGCGATCATGGGCCCGTCGGGTTCGGGGAAGTCGACGTTGTTGCACTGCTTGGCCGGCCTCGACCGGTTGACCTCGGGGCAGATCTTCCTGGGCGAGCGCGAGATCAGCGGCCGGTCGGAGAAGGAGCTCACCGTCATCCGGCGCGACGAGATCGGATTCGTCTTCCAGTCCTACAACCTCATCCCCACCCTCACCGCGCTGGAGAACATCACGCTGCCCATGGCGTTGGCGGGCCGAAAGCCCGACCCGGCATGGCTCGAGCACGTGGTCGGGACCGTCCGCCTGACCGACCGCCTCGAGCACCGGCCGAGTGAGCTGTCGGGAGGCCAGCAGCAGCGTGTCGCCGTGGCCCGCGCGCTGGTGAGCAGGCCCCGCATCATCTTCGCCGACGAACCGACCGGCAATCTCGACTCGCGCTCGGGGGCCGAGATCCTCCGGTTCATGCGCGGTGCGGTGAGTGACCTCGGACAGACCATCGTCATGGTGACCCACGATCCGGGCGCCGCCGGCTACGCCGATCGCGTGGTCTTCCTGGCCGACGGCAAGACGGTCGGCGAGATGCGCGACCCCACGCCACAGGCGATCCTCGACCGGATGAAGCAGCTGGGGGACTGATCCCCCATGTGGAAGGTCACGATCAAGGGCCTGTGGGCCAAGAAGCTGCGGCTCCTCCTCACGTCGTTGTCGGTGGTCATCGGCGTCGCGTTCGTCGCCGGGAGCTTCGTGCTGACCGACACCATCAGCAGCATCTTCGACAGCATCTTCCAGAGCGCGTACGCCAACGTCGACGTGGCCGTGCGCTCGACGGTGAAGCTCCCCACGGTGAACCAGGGCGGCGGCGGCTACGAACAACGTGCCACGGTGCCCGCGAGCCTGGTGCCCGAGCTGACGTCGAAGGTCTCCGACATCGTCGCCGCGGGCCGCTACGTGAACCGTCAGGCCTTGATCTTCAACCACGGCAAGGACATCCAGAACGGCGGTGCGCCCACCCTCGGGAACGTCTGGGGCCCCGACCCGGAGTTGGACTCCGTGTTCCAGCTCCAACAGGGTCGTCGCCCGACCTCGGGCTCCGACGTCGCCATCGACTCGCAGACCGCGAACGACAACGACATCCACGTCGGCGACCGGCTACGGATCGCCTTCAAGAAGGCCCCCGAGCGAACCTTCAGGGTCTCGGGGATCTTCCGGTTCGGCCAGGCCGGCAATCTCGCGGGCGCGACCATCTCGCTGTTCGACCCGGTGACGGCACACGAGGTGCTCTCGCCCGACGCGGACGCCTTCGACATCATCGCAGTCCGGAGCACCGCCGGCGCGCCGGTGGCGAAGACGCTGGCCGCGGTGCGCGCCCAGCTGCCGCCCAAGACCGAGGCCGTGACGGGGACTGCGCTCGCCGAGGAGGACGCCAACCAGCTTCAGGAGAACCTGTCGTTCTTCAGCACGTTCCTGCTGGTGTTCGCGGCGATCTCGGTCGGGGTGGGAATCTTCATCATCTACAACACGTTCTCGATCATCGTGCAGCAGCGCTCTCGCGAGCTCGCGTTGCTGCGGGCCATCGGCGCATCCGGCCGCCAGGTGCGTCGTTCGGTCGGGATCGAGGCGTTCGTCACCGGCGTGTTGTCGTCGGTCATCGGCATCGTCGCGGGCGTGGGTCTGGCGACCCTGCTCCGCTGGGGTATCGGTCTCACCGGCGCGAAGATCCCGTCGGGCCCGACCCAGCTGCTGGGGCGCACGATCGTCGTGAGCTTCGCAGTTGGCGTCATCGTGACGTTCGTATCGGCGATCTTCCCCGCCCGACGGGCCGCCAAGGTGCCGCCGGTGGCGGCGATGCGCGACCAGGAGTTCCAGATCGGGGGCCGGGGCCGGTCCAGGTACGTCGCGGGCACCATCGCGACCGTGCTGGGGGCCTTCCTCCTGGTGCAGGGCATTACCGGCGGCGACGCGTTGCAGATCGGCGCCGCGGCCGTGCTCATCGTGTTCATCGGCGTCCCTTCGCTCAGCCCGCTGATCGCCCGCCCGTTCGTGCGGCTCGTCGGCGCGGCACCGGCGCGCTACGACGGCATCACCGGCGATCTCGCCCGCGAGAACGCGATGCGCAACCCCCGGCGTACGACGGCCACCGCCGCGGCGCTCATGATCGGTCTCGCGCTGGTCAGCCTCGTCACCATCGCCAGCTCGTCGATCAAGTCGACCTTCGACTCCGTGCTCGACGATACGGTCACCTCGGACTTCTTCGCCCAGCCCACCACCAGAGGGCAGGACGCCGGCTTCCCCACCACGGTCGTCGAGAAGCTGCGCGCGCATGCCTCGACGGCGCACGCGGTCGGATTCCGTGTGGGCGGCTGGTACGACCGCTCGCAGCTCAAGTTCCTCCTCGCGACCGACGGCCGGTACCTCGACACGAACTTCAACCTGAAGATGGAGTCGGGTTCCGCGGACGCCTTGAAGGACGGCGGCGTGCTCATCTACAAGGACGTGGCCAAGGAGCACGGCTACCGGGTGGGCGACTCGCTGCCGATGCGGTTCCTCAACGCGACCTCGCCCGTGGTGAGCGTGCCGATCGTCGGGGTGTTCGGCGAGAACCGCGGGCTGGGCTCGAACTACGTCCTCTCGTTGCGGGACTTCGAGCAGCAGTACCCGTCGCAGTGGCAGGTGGACCGGTTCGCCGCGATCAAGGTGCCGAAGGGGCAGTCGCCCGAGGACGCCCGGGCATTCGTCAAGAAGCTGGCCGGGCAGTACGGGCTGAAGATCCAGGACCAGACGGCGTTCAAGCGTGACATCACGGACCAGCTCGACCAGTTCGTGAACCTGATCTTCGTGCTGCTCGCCTTCTCGGTCCTGATCGCGACGATCGGCGTGGTCAACACGCTGACCCTGTCGGTGGTGGAGCGCACACGGGAGCTGGGTCTGCTCCGAGCGGTCGGCATGTCGTTGCCGCAGACGCGGCGGATGATCCGCTGGGAGGCGCTCGTGATCGCGGTGTTCGGCGGCATTCTGGGCGTCGTCGTGGGCATGGTGTTCGGACGGGCGCTCGTCGTCGCGCTCGCGGACCAGGGATTCAAGTTCGCGCTGCCGGTCTCGTCGGTCTGGACGATCCTGGTCGTGTCCGCGGTCGGCTTGGTCTTCGCCGTGCTGAACTTCTGGAAGGCGGTCGCGGCCGGCGTCGCCGTGGTCGTCGTCGCCATCGGCGGCAACGCCCTCGGCCTCGGCGTGATCGCGTTCCCCGGCGCCGCGCTGATCGTGCTGGCCGCGCTCGCCGCGATCGCGGGGTTGGTCGCCGCGGCCTGGCCGAGCTGGCGCGCCACCCGGTTGAACGTGCTCGACGCCGTGACGACCGAATGAGCCCGTCGCCGGTGGCAGGCCCCGGCGGCGCGTCAGAGACGGGCGACGGCGTCGGCAGCGGCGAGCACGTACACGCCGTCGGGGTTCTCCCGGTTCTCGCGTAGACACGCCTCGGCCATCTTGATGGCGTGCTCGTCGCCCCCCGCGACGGCGCGGTCGACGATCTCCGCGGTTCCGGGCGTAGCACCGCGGTCGAGGCGGCCGTGCTGGTCGCCACCGTACGTCGCAACCATCGCCGCGACCACCTGCCAGGAGTACGCGAAGAGCGCCCCGTGGTGTACGGGGGCGAGATGGGCGAGGAGCAGCCGGGCCGCCGCCGGGCCCGTCACCCCGTGGACTAACGCGATCGGGAACTGCTCGGCGCCGCGCAGGTAGCGGCGAGCGGCCTCCGCGGTGAGGTCGAGGAGGGCGCGGTTCGCATCGGCCGGTGGGGCGACGGAATCGACGGCGGTGACGAACCCGGGGTCTGCGTCGACGCGTGCCGCGACCGCGGTCGTGATCATCCCGCGGGCCGGGCGAGCGGTCGCGGCCAGCTCGTCGAGGATCGTCGCGAGGTCGTGCGTTCCGTTCGGGCGGGGTGGGCCGGGCAGCTCGCGGTACGTCGATGCCCACAGCGCGAGGCCACGGGCGAGCTCGCCCTGGCGCGGAGCAGTGACGACCTCGTCGATCGCGCGCACAGCGTGGGCCGTCCGGATGAGACCGTGCGTCGCGGCGGCGAAGGCACCGGGGATAAGCCGCGGTGCCCAGAGCGCGACGACGTCTGCCCACGGCTCCCGCCCGAGCTCGGAGGTGAAGAGCCCCAGCCAGTCCGCCGACCGGTCGCGGTCGCCGAGGGCCACGATCCAGTCGTCGATCGGCGCGACCGGAGGGCGCATCGGATCGAGCAGCGCGACGTGACGCTCGACCCAGGGGGCGATCGCGTCGGCGCGACCGAGGCGTACGAGTGCCTCGGCGACCATCGGGCCGTGGTCGGCAAAGCCGCCTGCGAACTCGAAGTCGAACGGTGCCAAGCGTTCGTACGCCGCGTCGAGGACCTCGGTCGAGCTCATCGGCCGAATGGATCCCACGCGGGTGGCGCGCCCTGCAGCGCGTCGTGGAGGAGCGCGCCGAACTTGTGCGGGTCGAGGGAGCATTCGCCGCCGTCGACACGGCGCAGCGAAGGGATGATCGACCCGGCACCGTCGAACTTCCATGCGGAACCGTCGAGGTCGGCGAGCAGTTGTGCGAGCGGGGCCAGATCGACGCGCGGCATCACCGGCCGCGAGACGAACTGCACCCAGGTCTCGTACCGGAACACGACCTCGTAGTGACGTCCGTGGACGTAGAGGACACGGAACCGGTCGGTGGCGTTGTGCACCGCGATCGCGTGCGGACGGCGCTGGGCCTGGGGGACGGTCACGACGGCGAGGTCGACCTCGGGGTGCTCCTCGATCGTCACCGCACCCCCGGCGATCGCGTCGAGACCGGCCTGGAGCTCGGCGTCTTCTCGTTCCCACAGGTCGCGAAACCGTTCCGGGTCGTCGAAGACGGCGGTGAGACGTTCGAGGACGGTCGGGTAGGGGTCGGAGTCTGCATCCTCGACGAGCGCGGAGATCGCGAACGCGGCGCGAGCCGCGGCACGGGAATGCGTGGTGGAGAAGTCACCTGCACGGGCAGTCTCGATGACGAGGTCGCGCCGCGACGATGCGGCCGCGGGGTCGACGAGGACGTACACGCTCGTGATGCCGTCCTCGTCGGGATGGTTGTTGGTGACGACCGCCGCGTCGACGTGGAGCTCGGGTCGGTCGAGATATGCAAACGCGATCTCGGCCGACAGGTCGCGCTGCAACGCGGCCGGCGTCGCGGAGCGCGGCCAATGCGACAGGGTGAGGACCGTACCGGCCTGCGGTGCCCCGTCGACCACGACGTGGGGTTGACCGGTGACGCTGTCGTAGGCCGCGTATCGCATCGCGCGGATCCTCCGTCGTCAGTGCATCACGGGCCGAACTGCCGGCGCACCGTCTCGTCCTTGGCCTTGACGGTCGTCGACAGTGTGCGCTGGTGGTCGGCCATCCGGTCGCGCAGCGCGGCGTCCGAGGCCGCGAGGATGCGGACGGCGAGCAGGCCGGCGTTGCGCGCGTTGCCGATCGCGACGGTGGCGACCGGGATCCCGGCCGGCATCTGGACGATCGAGAGAAGGGAGTCGAGCCCATCGAGTTGGCCGAGCGGCACCGGGACGCCGATGACCGGGAGCGGCGTCATCGACGCGGTCATGCCCGGGAGGTGGGCGGCGCCGCCGGCGCCGGCGACGATCACCCTGAGCCCCCTTTCGACCGCGGTCGAGGCGTACTCCACGAGCACGTCGGGCGTGCGATGCGCGGACACGATGCGCACCTCGTGCGGCACATCGAACTCCGCCAGCGCGTCGATGGCGGCCTGCATCACCGGCAGGTCGGAATCGCTGCCCATGATCACCCCGACGACCGGCGCTCTGCTCACGAGGCGAATCTACCGCCGGGCCGGTAAGAATCGGAGCCGATTCCCGTTCACGGCGAGGACCCGAAAGGCCACCACATGCGCACTCGACTCACGGACGTTCTCGGCATCGAGCACCCGGTGATGCTGGCCGGCATGGCGGGCGTGGCCTACCACGAGCTGGTCGCCGCGGTGTCGGAGGCCGGCGGCTTCGGCTGCCTGGGCGCGTCGACGCTCTCGACCGAGGGAATGGTCGCCGAGATCGGGCGGATCAGGGCACTCACGGCCGAGCCGTTCGGCGTCGACCTGCTCACGGCACTGCCCCAGGACCTGTACGGCAACGTGGAGAAGCTGATCGCGGGAGGCGCCACGGCGTTCGTCGCCGGCCTCGGGGTTCCGCGCGACGTCATCGAGCTCTGCCACGCCCGCAACGTGCTGGTGGTCAACATGTGCGGGCGGGTACGCCACGCGATCGACGCCGTCGAGGCCGGATGCGACCTGGTGGTCGCGCAGGGAACGGAGGCCGGTGGGCACACCGGCCGCGTCGCGACGATGCCGCTCGTTCCGCAGGTCGTCGACGCGGTGGGCGACCGGGTACCGGTCGTGGCGGCCGGCGGCCTGTTCGACGGCCGCGGCCTGGCGGCCGCGCTCGCGCTCGGCGCCGACGGCGTGTGGATCGGTACCCGGTTCGTCGCCACACCGGAAGCACGCGCGGTGCGCGGCTACAAGGAGGTACTGGGCCGCACCCTCGAGGACGGGACGGTGATCACGAAGGGCTACACGGGCAAGACGCTGCGCGCGGTGCGCAACGAGTGGACCGACTACGTGGACCAGCACCCGGAGCTCGTACAGCCGTTCCCTCAGCAGATCTTCACGGCCGGCGAAGCAGGCGTGTTCCACCTCGGTGGCGACGAGACCACCGAGGGGGTGGACCCGGCCCGGGAGTGCTACCCGGCCGGCCAGGGCGTGGGTGCGATCCGTGGGTTGGTGCCGGCAGCCGAGCTCGTGCACCGGATGGTCGAGGAAGCGGAGGCCGTGCTGACCCGCCTCGGCGCCCTCGGTCGACCGTAGGCTCCGGGAATGTCCGAACTGGTCGGTGTCGCGGGCCCCTACGGGTACCGTCACACGGACCGGTTCGATCGGCATCCCGAACTGGTCGGTGTCGCGGGCCCCTACGGGTACCGTCACACGGACCGGTTCGATCGGCATCCCGAACTGGTCGGTGTCGCGGGCCCCTACGGGTACCGTCACACAGACCAGTTCGGTCGGAGCCGATCGGGTCTCGACCGGGTCGGACGGCCCTCAGTGGCGGCCGGACTCCATCCTGGACCGCTCGTACTCGAGGTCGTGCTCGTACATCCGGCGGACGAGGTCCTCGAACGAGACCTTCGGCCTCCACTCGAGCTTGGAGCGGGCCTTCGACGCGTCGCCGATGAGCAGGTCCACCTCGGCGGGGCGGTCGAACCGGGTGTCGTGCTGTACGAACGATTCCCACTCGTCGTATCCGGCGATCCGGGACGCGGCGTCGAGGAACTCCCGGATCGTGTGCGTCTCCCCGGTGGCGACGACGTAGTCGTCGGGCTCGGGCTGCTGGAGCATCAGGTACATCGCCTCGACGTAGTCGCCCGCGTAGCCCCAGTCGCGCGACGCGTCGAGGTTCCCGAGGCTGATCGAGTCCTGGAGGCCGAGCTTGATGCGCGCCATCGAGTTGGTGATCTTGCGCGTCACGAACTCGAGGCCACGCTTCTCGCCCTCGTGGTTGAACAGGATGCCCGACGACGCGTGCATTCCGTACGACTCGCGGTAGTTGAGGGTCATGTAGTGGCCGAACACCTTGGCGACGCCGTACGGCGAGCGCGGGTGGAAGGGGGTGAGCTCGGTCTGCGGGGTCTCGCGGACCTTGCCGAACATCTCCGACGAGGAGGCCTGGTAGAAGCGGATCGGGTTGTTCTGGGTGCCGCCGACGATCCGGACGGCCTCCAGCATGCGCAGCACGCCCAGCCCGGTGATGTCGCCCGTGAGCTCGGGCTGCTTGAACGAGAGCTGCACGAAGCTGATCGCACCGAGGTTGTAGACCTCGTCGGGCTGGACCTGCTCGACCGCGGCGATCAGCGACGACAGGTCCTGGAGGTCGCCGTCGACCAGCTCGAGCTTCGGGTTCTCCTCCAGCACCATCTCGGCCTTGGGGTTGTTCTGACCCCGGAGCATGCCGAAGACCTGATAGCCCTGGTCGACGAGGAGCGCGGCGAGGTGTCGTCCGTCCTGACCCGTGATACCGGTGATGAGTGCGCGCTTCATGAGCGAGCACCGTAGCCGTCGCGCCGGGCCGGGGATGGCGTCAGGGGCGAGGCCGGTACGATCGGAACGTGTCCGGCACGATCCTCGTCCTCGTCCGCCACGCGGTCACCTCGCACACGGGTACCACCCTGTCGGGGCGCGCGCCGGGAATCGACCTGTCGGACGCCGGCGTGGAACAGGCGCGACGGACCGCCGCGCGGCTCGCTGCCCTGCCCGTCACCGCCGTGTACAGCAGCCCGATCGAGCGGACCCGCCGGACGGCCGAGATCGTCGCCGGCCCGCACGGCCTCGACGTGCAGGTCCTGGAAGCGGTGACCGAGGCCGATTACGGCGAGTGGACCGGCGGTGCGATCAAGGACCTCGCGGGCTCCGAGCTCTGGGGCGTCGTGCAGCGCACACCCTCCCGGGCCCGTTTCCCGGGCGGCGAGTCGCTCGCCGGGATGCAGGCGCGGGTGGTGGCCGCGCTCGAGGACGTCGTGGCCCGCCATCCGGGCGAGACGGTGGTCGTCGTCTCGCACGCCGACCCGATCAAGGCCGCGATCGCCCACTTCACCGGGGTGCACCTCGACCTCTTCCAGCGGTTCGTCGTGTCACCGGCGAGCGTCACGGCGTTCGCGCTCGGGCCCCTCGGCGTTGCCCTCCTCACCTGCAACGACACCGGCTCCCTCGACGAGTTGGCGAAGGACGCCGGAGACGCCGCGAGCACCGACGGCGAGGGCGCCGGGGCCGGGGAACCGCGGGGCGCCGGAGGCGACCACCCCGTCGGTTCAGGGAACACCGACGCCCCGGGCGCGGTTCGCCAGAGCGATGGGTGACTTCATCGAGCTCGATCCGGTCGACCACCTCGCCGCCGGCGCCCTCGGGGTGCCGGGGCAGCGCACCTTCCTGATCCAGGCGCGCCGGGGGGCCACGGAGGTCGTCGTGCTGGTGGAGAAGGATCAGGTGGCGATGCTGGCGTCGGAGGCCGACGCCTTCCTGGACCGGGTCGCCGAGGAGTATCCCGAACCCGAAGGGCTCGGCGCTGCGAGCACGGGGGTGGACGCCGAGCTCGACGAACCGGGCGACCCGATGTTCCGGGCCCAGCTCATCGGGCTCGGCTTCGACCCGCAGCGCGACCTCGTGCTGCTGGAGCTGCGTGAGCGCCCGCCGGTCGAGGAACCCGACGAAGGCGAACCGGCGGATGGCGAAGGTGCGCTCGTGCGGTGCCACGCCACGCGGGCGCAGGTCCGGGCGATGGCGGTCCGAGCGCTCGAGGCCGTCGCCGCCGGGCGGCCCCTGTGCCCGCTGTGCGAGTTCCCGATGGACCCGGCCGGCCACATCTGCCCGCGCTGGAACTGACCGGCGATGGACGCCGCAGGCATCGCGATCCCGCCGGAGCCGGACCTCGACGGGGCGTCGGCCGTCGACGTGCTGCGGGCGGGGGAGATCGAGGTGCTCGGCCGGCTGGCGTGGTCGTCGAACGCAACGCTGCTCGTGGTCGTGCGTGCGAACGGGGTCGAGATGCCGGCGATCTACAAGCCGCGCCGGGGCGAGCGCCCGCTGTGGGACTTCCCCGACGGCACGCTGTGCGAGCGGGAGGTCGCCACGTACGAGTTGTCGGCCGCACTCGACTGGAACCTCGTGCCGGAAACGGTGCTGCGCGACGGCCCGCTCGGGATCGGCATGGTGCAGCGCTTCGTCGAGCACGACCCCGACGAGCACTACTTCGTGCTTCTCGAACGGCACGTCGACGCGCTGAGACCGTTCGCGGCGTTCGACGTGCTCGTCAACAACGCAGATCGCAAGGGCGGGCACGTCCTGCGCAGTCTCCGCCGCGGCACGCTGCACGGCATCGACCACGGCCTGACGTTCCACGCGCAATGGAAGCTTCGCACGGTCATCTGGGACTTCGGTGGCGAGCGAGTGGCCCCGGAGTTGCTCGACGGCGTCTGCCGGATGCTCACCGACTTCGACTCCGGCATCGCGCGCCGGCTCGATTCGCTGCTCACGCCGTTCGAGCTGCAAGCGCTCAGGGCGCGAGCGGCCGAGCTCGTGCGCGACGGACGGCTCCCGGCCGTCGATCCCGGGTACCACTCCTACCCCTGGCCGATGGTCTGAGAACCCGCTCGGGTTGTGAGCCCTACGCGTCCGCAGCGTCGTCGATGGCGGCCGCCGGGTCGGCGAAGAATCGTGAACGGGCGAGCACGAGGTCGGCCCCGGCATCTGCGGCGGCCGCGATCGCCGTCCGATCTACGTGTGACCCGAAGGCCACGATCCGGGCGTGCGGGAAGCGGCCCCGGATCTCCGTGACCGCGGCGCCGAACCGGCCCAGGTCGACGACCACGCCGTCGGCCGGGCCGATCTCGTCCACGCTC
This sequence comes from Acidimicrobiia bacterium, assembly GCA_046331155.1. Lineage (GTDB taxonomy): Bacteria > Actinomycetota > Acidimicrobiia > IMCC26256 > CAWATG01 > JAXLRK01. Next base: position 362,182 of record JAXLRK010000001.1, on the reverse strand, counting down.
GCGACGAACCGGACGTCGCCCACCGCGGCCGCGATCCGCGATCGGTCCATGAGGTCGCCGACGAGCGCGACGATGCGTGGCGCCGCGCCGGGGCTCTTGCTCACGGGCCGACGAGACGCGGCGCCTCGACCGCGAACTCGGGCCAGCGGGCCCGGCTCTTGGCGGCCAGCTTCCTCATGAGCTCTATCGCACCCGGGTCGTCGTCGCCCGGGCGGGTCTCGATCCACCCGTCGGCCGCCATCTTCTCGATGAGTTCGCGCCCGATGTCGGTGCGGACGACGGTGAGGGTCCAGTCGTCGAACGCGCCGATGCCGCCCGTGGAGATGTCGGCGTGCTCGGCCGCGAAGTCGGGGCACATCTTGCAGCCCTCACGCGTGAACGGGTGACACTCCTTCAGGGGCACCTCGACGTAACGGTCGTCGTGGGTCCAGATCTGGAGCCGACCCTTGATGTTCATCTTCTTGATGACCGCTCGGGGCAGGTCGTACCTGGCCTCGAGGAGCTCTTCGAAGATGGCGTCGTCGAACGTCTTGGAGCACAGGAGGCCGATGGTGAGCGACAGCTTCCGTGCGATCTTGCCCACCCGGCGCTGCTTCATCACCGGCGGTACCGACGACTGGCAGCTCATGCCGACCAGCGCCACCCGCTCGGCTTCCTTGTCGAGGTCCAGGAAGGCGAGCGGGTTCGCGGAGTACGTGTAGCGGCTTCCCGCGGACGCGATCACGTCGGCGCGCGTGCGCGCGATTCCCGGTACGGCCTTCCACGTGCTCCCGTCGCCCTCGAGGTACGACACGAGCGCGGCGTCGATGACGTCGTGTTCGAGCGCGTAGACGAGGATCGCGGAGACGAGCCCGCCGTCCTGGCCCACGGTATGCAGCTCGGGATCGGCGGCCCGGGCGAGCACGATGTCCTTGGTGATCCCGGCGACCTCGTCGGGGCGCCGGGTCCGGCCGAACAGGAACTCGTCGACCTCGGGCTCCCAGGCGCGGAACCGCGGGCAGGACCGGGTGCAGGCGGTGCAGCCCTTCTCGCCGTGGCTGCAATCGCCGGGGCCCCCGTAGTCCTCGATCTGGTAGGGCTTGTACCGGCCGTCGGTGTCGTCGTAACGCAGTACGTCGTGTGGGCACGCGACCACGCAACCGGCGCATCCCGTGCACAGGCCGCTGGTGACGACCTCCTCGTAGAGGTGCTTCCAGTGGAGCTTCTCGGGCGGCATGGCTCTCCTCGGCGTCCGGACCCCGCGAGTCTCGCACGCCGGCCTGGCGCGCGGCGAGGGCGGGTGTGGAGTCCCTCCTCGTCCTCGGACGCCGTCGGTGGGCCGCGCCGTCGTAGTGTTCCCCCGATGTCGCAGCCCCCACCGACCGGTCCACCGTGGTCCGTACCGCCGGGCAGCCCGCCGGGTGGGCCGCCCGCGTCCGGAGCCACCGGATGGGCGCCGCCGACGGGATGGGCGCCGCCGGCGGGATGGGGGCCGCCGCCCGGCGCGTGGGTGCAACCGGTCCCCGCCAAGCCGGGCACGGCGGTGGCTGCGCTGGTGCTCGGCATCGTGTCGTTCGCGGTCTTCTGCGTGGGTCCGGTGACCAGCGTGCTGGCGATCGTGCTCGGTCACCAGGCGCTCGGGACGATCGACGCGTCGCAGGGGCGCCTCGGCGGGTCGGGGATGGCGCGAGCCGGCGCGATCCTCGGGTGGGTGTTCGTCGGCCTGATGGTCGCGGCCGCGGCGCTGGTGCTCCTGATCCTCCTGACCGGCGGGTCGATCTCGGGCGGTGGCTCGGTGTCGTCGTACTGAGTCGTCGTGCCGAGTCGTCGTGCCGAGTCGTCGTGCTGAGTCGTCGTGCTGAGTCGTCGTGCTGAGTCGTCGTGCTGACGACCCGTCAGTCCGCCACGTCGTAGCCGGCATCGTCGATCGCGGCGCGCATCGCGTCGTCGGGCGCTGACCCCGCGATCGTCACGGTCTTGGCGTCGAGGTCGACGGTGACGTGTTCGACTCCGGGGACCACGCCCACGGACGTCTCGATGGCGTGCCGGCAGTGCTCGCAGGACACGCCGGGGACGGAGTACACGGTGGTCGCGGTCATGGCCGGCTCCTCCTCGGGTGGGGGCTGTCGGGTCCTCAGACGCGCAGCAGGCGCTCCACGGCCTGCACGGCTTCGTCGATCTTGGCGTCGCCCGCGCTCCGGCTCGATTCGGCGGCCTCGCGCACGCAGTGCCGGAGGTGCTCGTCGAGCAGGCCCAGCCCGACCCCTTGGAGGGCCTTCGTGACCGAGACGATCTGGGTGAGCACGTCGATGCAGTACGTGTCCTCGTCGATCAGGCGCTGGAGCCCCCGGACCTGCCCCTCGATCCGGCGCAGGCGCCGTGCGTAGTCGTCCTTGTGCAGGGTGTAGCCGCGCACCGGGACCCCCGTTGACGGATATAGGATACGGGGGTATCCTACAGCCCGGGTTGGAGCCCGTCAACGTCCGGCGTCCGACCCGGGAGGACCGGTGACCGAGCCCGCGGCGGAGACCGCAGCCGAAGACGCAGCCGAAGACGCAGCCGATCGGGTCGATCTCCCGATCGAAGGGATGACGTGCGCGTCCTGCGCGAGCCGCATCGAACGCGGGCTCGGCGGGCTGGACGGCGTGAACGCGGCCACCGTGAACTTCGCGACGAGCACGGCGACCGTCGTGTACGACCCCCGCAGGACGGGCGTCGACCGGTTTCGCGAGAAGGTCGACGATCTCGGCTACCACGTCGTCGAACCGGCGACCGGCGAGGAGGGGGGTTCCGACGCGGAGGAGCGCGCGGTGCTTCGCCGACTGCTCGTCGCGGCCGCGCTGACCGTCCCACTGGTCGCGATCTCGATGATCGGTCCTCTCCAGTTCGACGGTTGGCAGTGGGTGGCGGGCGCGCTGGCCACGCCGGTCGTGTTCTGGTGCGGGTGGCCGTTCCATGCCGCGACCATCCGGAACCTGCGTCACGGATCCGTCACGATGGACACGCTCGTGTCGCTCGGGACGGTGGCCGCCTGGGCCTGGTCGACGGTCGCACTGGTGTTCCTCGGCGCCGCGGACGCAGGGATGTCGATGTCGATGACGGCGTCGGACCGGGCGCACGTCTACTTCGAGACGGCCGGAGCGATCGTCACGTTGCTGCTGCTCGGCAAGTACTTCGAGGCGCGTGCCCGCCGGCGGTCCGGCAGCGCGCTGCGCTCGCTGCTGGCGCTCGGCGCGAAGACGGCCCGGCTCGAGAACGGCGACGAGATCCCGATTGCGAGCCTCGAGATCGGGGACCGGTTCGAGGTGCGGCCGGGTGAGCGCGTCGCGACCGACGGCCGCGTGGTGAGGGGTGTATCGGCGGTCGACGCGTCGATGCTCACCGGGGAGCCGGTCCCGGTCGACGTCGGGCCGGACGACGAGGTGTTCGGCGCCACGGTCAACACGTCGGGTCACCTCGTCGTCGAAGCGACGCGCGTCGGGACCGACACCGCACTCGCCCAGATCGTCCGGCTCGTCGAGCAGGCCCAGGGATCGAAGGCCCCCGTACAACGCCTCGCCGATCGCATCTCGTCGGTGTTCGTACCCGCCGTGATCGGTCTCGCGGTTCTCACCCTCGCCGGCTGGGTGCTCACCGGCCATTCGGCCGAGGCGGCGTTCACGGCCGCGGTGGCCGTCCTGATCATCGCCTGCCCGTGCGCGCTGGGCCTCGCGACTCCCACCGCCATCATGGTCGGAACCGGCCGGGGTGCGCAGCTCGGCATCCTGATCAAGGGCGGTGAGGTGCTCGAGGCATCGCGCGCGATCGACGCGGCGGTGGTCGACAAGACGGGCACCATAACCGAGGGCGTGATGCGGATGGTCGACGTCGCCGTCGAGGAGGGCGTGGACGCGGCCGAGTTCCTGTACCGGATCGCCACGGTCGAATCCGCGTCCGAGCACCCGATCGCCCGTGCAGTCGTCGAGGGGGCGCGTGCGCTCGGCGTTGCGCCGGGCTCCCCGTCGGCGTTCGTCAACACACCGGGCGCGGGTGCGAGCGCCCTCGTCGATGGCGTCGAGGTCCGCGTCGGTCGCGCCGAGTTCGTGGTCGCAGCGAGCGCGCGTGAGAGCTCTCTGGTCGAGGCCGCGACGAAGCGCGCGGACGAGGAAGGTCTCACGATCGTGTTCGGCGGGTGCAACGGCGAACTCTGGGGCGTGGTGTTCGTCGCGGACAGCATCCGTGCCACGTCGTCGGCCGCCATCGACGCGTTCCACGACCTCGGCGTACGCGTGGTGATGGTGACCGGCGACCGGGCGGGCGCGGCCCGCCGGGTGGCGCAGGCGGTCGGCGTCGACCGGATGGTCGCGGAGGCGTTGCCGGAGACGAAGGTCGACGTGGTGCGGGAGCTCCAGGCCGAAGGGCGGCGCGTGGCGGTCGTGGGCGACGGGATCAACGACGCCCCGGCGTTGGCCCAGGCCGATCTCGGGATCGCCATCGGGACCGGCACCGACGTGGCGATCGAGGCCAGCGACCTGACCCTGGTGTCCCCCGACCTGCGTGCTGCTGCCGACGCCATGGCCCTCGCGCGCCGCACGCTGGCGACCATCAAGGGCAACCTGTTCTGGGCCTTCGCCTACAACGTCGCCGCGCTTCCGCTCGCCGCCGCCGGCGTCCTCAACCCGGTGATCGCTGCTGGAGCCATGGGCTTCTCGAGCGTCTTCGTGGTCTCGAACTCCCTGCGACTGCGGCGCTTCCGCGGCATGCGGGCCGCGGGGTGACCCTCGCGTACGATGGGCAGTCCCATGAAGATCGCTCGCATCCTCGAACGCGGCCGTTGCTTCTCGTTCGAGTTCTTTCCGCCCAAGAGCCCCGCCGCGGAAGAACAGCTCGCCCAGGCACTTCGGGAGCTCGAGCCGCTCGCCCCGTCCTTCGTGTCCGTGACCTACGGCGCCGGTGGATCGACGCGCGAGCGCACCCACGACCTGGTGGTCCGGATCCTGCGTGAGACGTCGATGACGCCCATGGCGCACCTCACCTGTGCAGCCCACACGCGCGCGGAGCTCGTCGACATCGTGACGCGCTACCGCGACGAGGGCATCGAGAACATCCTCGCGCTGGGGGGCGACCCGCCCGCCGGTCTCGACCTGCCGCCCGGAGAGCTCACGTTCGCGGCGGAGCTCGTCGAGCTGATCCACGGGATCGGTTCCTTCTCGGTCGGCGTCGCCGCGCATCCCGAGGGCCATCCGAGCTCGCCCGACTTGGAAAGCGACCGTCGCCACACCGCCGGGAAGCTCGGGTCCGCCGACTTCGGCGTGACCCAGTTCTTCTTCGAGGCGCGGCACTACTTCGCGCTCGTGGAGCAGCTTCGTGCCCTCGGGATTAACAAGCCGGTACTTCCTGGGATCATGCCGGTGACGAACCTGGCGCAGATGCAGCGCATGGCGCAGCTCTCCGGCGCCGCGTTCCCGGGCTGGCTCGAGGATCGCCTCCGCGAGGGCGGCGACGACGCGGAGGCCGTGCGGAGCATCGGCGTCGCCGAGGCGACCGAGCTGTGCCGCGAGCTGCTCGACGGCGGCGCGCCGGGCCTGCACTTCTACACGCTGAACCGTTCGACGGCGACCCGCGAGATCTACACGAGCCTCGGGTTGGCCTGACGGTCGGCACCGCCGCGGTGCACACCCCGGCGCGCATCGGGGCGCCCACGGCAGGACGCCCCGATCAGCGGAGGGACTGGGATTTGAACCCAGGGTGGCTTGCGCCACAATGGTTTTCGAGACCATCCGATTCGGCCGCTCTCGCACCCCTCCTGGCGGAGCGCCGTAGCGCTCCGGGCGGGCATTCTAGGTGCCGCGCCCCCCGCTTCGGCCCTCGTTGCGGCGGGCGGTGAAGAACTCGCCGAGCAGCGCACCGCACGCCTCGGCGCGTACGCCGTCGACGACGCGCATCTCGTGGTTCAGTCGCGGGTCGGCGGCCAGGTTGTAGAGGGTGCCGCAGGCCCCGGCCTTCGGGTCCGTGGCCCCGAACGCGACGGCGTCGACGCGGGCTGCGAGCGCGGCTCCGGCACACATCGGGCATGGTTCGAGGGTCACGACGAGCGCACAGCCGTCGAGGCGCCACCGACCGAGCGCTTCGGCCGCGTCGCGCAGGGCGAGAATCTCGGCGTGGGCCGTCGGGTCCCGCGCGAGCTCGCGTTCGTTGTGGCGCGCCGCCAGCACCTCACCGGTTGCCAAGCTGGCGACGACCGCGCCGATCGGCACGTCGTCGTGGGCGAGCGCGGCGAGCGCTTCGTCGAGAGCGCGCCGCATGAGCCGGTCGAATAGCTCGTGATCGGTCATGGTTGCCGGGACTGGTCGATCGAGGGCCTCCTGTGCGTTTGGAAAGGACGTCGGCCGCTGGCGCCACCCCCGTGATCGCGCCACGCTGTGAGGATGGTGCCGGGTCGCAAGCTTGCCGGACTCGTAGGCCTCGTTGCAGCGGTCTACGTCCTCATGCTGCGCCCGCGGCTCGTCCGGTGGGGCGCCACCGACGAGGAGGTGGCTCGACCCTACCCGGGAGCCGATCTCGTCCCCGAAGGGCAACGGGTCTCGACCATGGCCGTCACGATCGACGCGCCGTCCGCGGCGGTGTGGCCGTGGCTCGTGCAGATGGGCTGGGGCCGGGCGGGCTGGTACTCCTGGGATCGTCTCGACAACGGCGGCCGGCCCAGTGCCCGGGAGCTCCACCCCGAGTGGCAGCAACTCTCGGTCGGCGACGTGCTCCCGGCCTGGTCGCCGGGTGGCCCGGTGGACGCCTGGCAGGTGGCAGCACTCGAGCCCGGGCGCTTCCTGGGGCTGCGCGGTCTCACGGACCTTCGTGGACGTGTGCTCGACCCGGCTCGTCCACGACCGCCCGCGTACGTCGAAGGGCTCTGGGGCTTCCTCCTCGAAGAAGAGGGAGAACCGGGGCGGACGCGTCTCGTGGTCGGCGGCTACCAGACCATCCGGCCGCGCTGGCTCGAACGCCTTCTCGACTACTGGTTCTATCCGCCGGTTCACTGGATCATGCAGGTCCGGCAGTTCGCCGACCTCAAACGCAACGCCGAAGCACAGCGGGATCCACGGCCGGACGTGTACACCGACACGCTCGGCAGGTGAGGGGCACGGGCCGAAGACCCGCGACACGCTATGCCTTGGTCCGTGGGCGTTCGACGAAGGTCGCCAGGTCGGTGCTGAAGCGTCCCGGGTCTTCCAACCTCGGTGCGTGTCCGGCGGCGGGGTACACGATCAACTCCGACGAGGGGATGCGGCCGGCCAGAAGGTTCTGCATCTCCCGGGAGACGATGGGATCGGCGTCACCCCAGATCAGAAGGGTCGGTGCGTGGATGTTCGGCAGCTCGGCGGTGTCGTCGTACTCGAGCAGCCTCGAGAACATCGCACGCCAGACACGGGCGGGAACCTCGAGGACGTCCTCGGCGAGGACCTCGACAAGCTCGGGCGTGACGTTCGCCGAGGACGTGCCGGTGACGAAAGACCTCGCGAATTCGAGTTCGATCGGGTCGTCCAAGCTCGGGACGACCGAGTTCACGAACTCGTGGAGTGCCGCGTTGGTGGTGAGGCTCGTCAGCGATGCTTCGAGAACCAGCCCCGCAACTCTCTCCGGATGATCGAGCGCCACCCTCCGTGCCACGAGGCACGAGCCCGAGTGGCCGGCGAGCACCGACTGAGCACCGGTTCGTATGACCGCCAGGAGTCGGTTGGTCCCGGCAGCAGGACCGCGGCCGGTCCCGTCTCCGCGCCGCGCTCGACGTACGACAGGCGCAGGCCCGATTCGAGGGTGAGAGTCGCGGCTCTCGGCACCGTGGCATCGTAGGTGGCCCAGCATTCCCGAAGTGCCGATCGGGTGCCGAGCGACGGGGCGCCCGGGCTGCAGTCTGACCAGCAAGTGGCCGTGTGAGCGGCATCGCGGGCACGATGCGTTCCGGTCGAGGAGTGCCTCGTGTTCGATGGGTGCATTCGATCGCGGGAGGGCCGATGCCGAGCGGTGACGAGATCCGAGACGGTCAGCGAGCGACGTGGGCCGGACTGTCCGCGGGTTGGGAGAAGTGGGACTCGGTCATCATGGATCAACTGGGCCCGGTCGGCACTGCGATGATCGAGCGCCTCGCCATCGCCGATGATCAACAGCATCTCGACATCGCCGCGGGCACCGGCGAGCCGGGGCTGACCGTCGCGAAGCTCGCGCCGAGGGGACACGTCGTACTGACCGACCTCGCGGCTGAGATGCTCGACGTCGCGACGCGAAGAGCGAACGTGCAAGGGATCACCAACATCGAGACCAGGGTTTGCAGTGCCGACGACCTGCCGTTCGGTGACGCGATCTTCGACAGCATCTCGGTGCGGTTCGGGTACATGTTCTTTCCCGACGTCGGCGAAGCCACCGCCGAGTTCGCTCGCGTGCTCAAACCGGGCGGCCGACTCTGCTCGTCGGTGTGGGTCAAGCCCGAGGAGAACCCGTGGACGATGATCGCCATGCAGGCGATCGCGGCGGAGGCGGTGTTGGCGCCGCCCGACCCGGACGGGCCGAGCATGTTCCGGTTCGCGGCCCCGGGATCTGTCAGTGCCCTGTACACGGCCGCAGGGCTGCGCGACGTCGCCGAGTGGGACGTCGAGGTCGAACTGGTGACGCGATCGGCCGCGCAGTACTGGGAGATGATCGGCGAGCACGTCTCGCTCGCAGTTGCGGCGCTTCAACAGGTCGACGAACCGGCGCGGAAGCGGATCGCCGGCGCCGTCATCGCCAGGGCCCGCAGCTACGAGCAAGACGGCAGAGTCAGGATTCCGGGCGTGGCGCGCTGCATCGTCGGCACGAAGTAGGGACCAGAGGGAGGAGTGCGTCATGGCCTACGCCGTGGATTTCAAGACCGTCTCGACCGTCGGTCTCGAGTCGTCGCCGGTCGCGGACGCGCTCGCCGGTCTGCGGGCGAACGAGGCCCGCTACTTCAAGAACAAGTACGACCACGACTTCACGGTGGAGCCTGCGAGCAAGGCCGAGAAGACCATCGAGTGGGTGCACCGGATCCTCGAGGAGGAACGCGACATCGTCATCTCGTCGCGGCCTCTCGAGGCCACCGCCTTCCAGGTCGAGAACATCCGCATGGCCTACGTCTTCTACGAGAGCGGTCTGTCCATCAACGTGATGTACACCATCGACGACCCCAAGAAGCGGGCAGTCGGGTTCAAGCTCTCCGACGGGATGGAGGTTCCCGAGGAGCTCGCCTCGCGGTTCAAGTTCGCTCGGCAGAAGTCGAAGCTGGCCGGAACGATCCGCGGTTCCTACTTCGTGCTGAAGAACGAGTACTGACGCCGCGCCGGTCCTCGTAACGGCTCCGGGGGACTTGCGCGACGGGTACGCTAGCAGCTCGTGCTAGCATGTAACGCGATGGCGGCGACCCGGACGACCTTCACGCTGGACGAATCGCTCGCGGAGCAAGCGCGCCGCCTCGGCGTGAACGTCTCTGCAGCTGCCCGGGAGGGCGTCGCGGCTGCCGTTCGAGCGGCGTTGGCGCAGGCCGATCGGCGCGCGTACCAGAACATGCCGGAGACGCCGGACGAGTTCTGGGCCGGAGCAGAGAGCTGGGGTGACGAGTGAATCGCGGTGAGGTCTGGGTCGCCGAGGTCGGCCGCACGAGGCGCCCGGTAGTCGTCCTCACGCGTACGGACGTGCTCGATGTCCGCTCGCTGGTGACGGTCGCCGAGGTCTCGACCTCGGCACGTGGTCTGGCGGCCGAGGTCGTGATCGATCACGCGGATGCCGGCCTCGACGAGGAATCCGTCATCAACTGCGATGGCCTTCACACGATTGCCCAGTCGGCGCTGACCACCCGCGTCGGAGCAGTCGACCACGTCACCTTGGCGCGGGTGTGCTCGGCCCTCAGCTACGCGCTCGGCTGCTGACACCTGTCGGCAGACTCCAGCAGGCTGGGCGCTACGGAATGGTCGGAGGTCCGGCGTCGGTCAGACGGGTCCCGCGTCGGTCAGACGGTTCGACCGGCGAACGCCGCCAGCTGCAGTGCCGGGTGCCTGTCCGCGGTGACCTCGACCGGCGGGCCGAACACCGGCGGTCTTCCCTCGCTCGGGAAGTACTGGTGGGCGAGCTCGTCGGCCCTGGCGAGGAGCTCCAGGTCGAGCTCGTCGAGGTCGGCGCCGGTGGCCAACGCGAGATCGATCGAGTGGATGGTGAGATCGGCCACCGCGATGTCCAACACCACCGAAACCGGCATCTCACCCCACGGCGTGGCGACCACCCTGTCGGCGTCGGCCGCGTCGGCGGCGCTGAGGAACGACGAGCTCGCCGCACGGAACGACGCGACCGGGTCGTTGCCGACTTGGTCTTCGGTCATGATCTTCATGAGGTACTCGTCGGAGCAGGCACCGTCGCGGATGCACGTGGCGAAGAGGAGGCCGCCTCCGGTCACGTGATCGAGCAGGGCGCGCACGTCCCATTCGGTGCACGGTGTCGGCAGCCCGAGCTGCGAGTCCTGCACACCCCCGATGAGACCATCGAGCTGATCGGCGACGCGTCGGACGTTGGTGGTGTCGGCCATCGTGGTACCCCCCTCGTGGCGGCGGTCGCCTTCGCGGCGACCGCACGGAAGGTACCAGTTCCTCTTGCTGACGGCAGAGGCTCATTGGCTCAGCGCCGCGCCCGGCGCGCCATGGAGATCGATGGGTGCGGCGACCGCGCGCCCACTGCGATCCGCGGCCTGACCACGCCCAGGTAGGCCCCTGTGCACAGCATGTCCATGAAGGGCTCCTGGACCTCGAGCGACGTGCCCCCGCCCATCGGTGTATGCTGATTTGCATGCAAAGTACGAGTGTCAGGATCGACGTTTCCACCCACGAGGAGCTCAAACGGCTCGCCGCTCAGCTGAACACGACGGTCGGGAACACCGTGTCGCTGGCTGTCAGGGCCCTCCGCCAGGACCGCATCGGGGGCGAGCTCAAGGCGCACCTGCGAGAAGACGAGTCTGCTTGGCTCGATGCCGACCTCGGGTGACGTCGTCGATCTCGATCTGGGTCTGCCCGAGGGGCGGGAGGCCGGTTTCGTCCATCCCGCAGTCTTGGTGACCGCTCAGCGGATACTCGACGCGGTTCCGTCAGTTGTCCACGTCGTTCCGCTCACGTCCATGATCCGGCGCGTCGATTCCGAGATCGTGATCGATCCCGACGCTGCGAACGGGCTGCAGGAGGCCTCGGCCGCCCAATGCCAGCACCTCCGGGCCGTGTCCACCGGCCGAATCTCCGGGGTACGCGGCAACGTCGGTTCGACGGTGCTCGCACAGATCCGCGAGACGGTCGCCGTGATCCTTGACCTACCGGGTTAGGACGTCGCGCGCGAGGGTCGGTCAGGGCCACCGGTTGGGAGCGCTCTGACCCCGGAGTCGTACATCGTCGCAACGTATCCACCCTCGCCCCCGCTCGGCCCCGAACTGCGTTCGTTCAGACGGCTCACTGCCCGCGCTTCGGGGGTTTGGAGTGCGCGTCGCGCACACCGACCCGAGCGGAGGGAGTGGGATTCGAACCCACGGTGGGTTGCCCCACACACGCTTTCCAAGCGTGCCGATTCGGCCGCTCTCGCATCCCTCCCGAAACGGAGCATCGTAGCGGTGGGCCGGTACGGATCGGGTCGACGCCGACGGCTGGTAGGGTGCCGGTGCGGACCGTGCTAGGCGGGGAGCTCGTGGTGCCCTCTACCCTCAATCCACGTACGAGGGGCTGAATTCCCGCCCGAGGCGTGTGCCGCCGTGAGGAAGGCGACCCGCACGTGGCGACGATGGCCGGGTCCTGCGCAACGGAATCCCGTGAACCGAGTCAGGTCCGGAAGGAAGCAGCTCTCAGCGGGTCCTTCCGTGTGCCGTAGGGTGGCCTGGTCTGAGCCGGCGACGGGACCCGCGCCTCGTGGCGCCACGTCGGAGGCGGGGCACGGTCCGTGTTCGATGGTCGCCCTCACTCGGCGGCGGGATACCCGCCGCCGGCCTTCGGCCCGTTCGGGACTCCGTGTTCGATGGTCGCCCTCACTCGGCGGCGGGATACCCGCCGCCGGCCTTCGGCCCGTTCGGGACTCCGGGTCTGCTCGGCTTCGCTCACTCACGGCATGCCAGTGGCCGCTTCCCTCCTCTCGGCAGGAACGGGTGACGGATCGGTAAGGTCGGGGTCGTGAGCTACCAGTCCCTCTACCGCAAGTACCGCCCGCAGCGCTTCGACGAGCTCGTCGGCCAGGAGCACGTCGTCGGCGCGCTGCGCAACGCCGTGCGCGACGACCGGGTGGTCCACGCGTACTTCTTCTGGGGCCCACGCGGCACCGGCAAGACGACCACCGCTCGCATCCTGGCCAAGGCACTCAACTGCACCGACCGCGGCGCTGATGGCGAACCGTGCGGGGAGTGCACGTCGTGCCGCGAGATCACCGCCGGGTCGTCGCTCGACGTCGTCGAGATCGACGCCGCGTCGAACAACGGCGTCGACGAGATCCGCGATCTCATCGAGCGCGTCGCATACCGGAGCGCGGCCGGCGGCCGGAAGGTCTACATCGTCGACGAGGTGCACGAGCTCTCGGCGCGCGCTTCGAACGCGTTTCTCAAGACGCTCGAGGAGGCACCGGATCACGTCGTGTTCGTGCTCGCGACCACGAACCCCGAGAAAGTGCTGCCCACCATCCAGTCGCGTACGCAGCCGCTCGAGTTCACGCTGCTCACCAGCGCGCAGATCGTCGACCACCTAGCCGACGTCGCGGCCCGTGAGGGTGTCGAAGCCGACCGGGAGGCGCTCGCGATCATCGCCCGGCGAGGCGCCGGTTCGCTGCGGGACTCGTTGTCGCTCCTCGACCAGGCGCTGGCGCAGTCGCCGGACCGCGTCGACGCGGCGCAGGTCGCAGCCCTCTTCGGCGGCACGCCGCTCGAGGCGTCCCTAGAGGTCCTGCGGTCGGCCGACGCCGAGGACGTCGCCGGCGCCCTGGCCGCACTCGCCAACCTGTTCGACACCGGACACGACCCGCGGCGCGTCGCGGACGACCTCATGCGTTCGCTCCGTGACGCGTTGCTGCTCACCGCGGCCGGTGGTCGCGTCAAGATCAGTGCGCCCGACGAGGAGCGCGCCGCGCTGGCCGCGCTCGGCGAAGCGATGGGAACCGGCGCGATGGTCCGCGCGCTCGAGACCCTGGGGCAGGCGGCCGTCGACATGCGCGGTACCGGAGCACCCGACCCGCGGCTGGTGCTCGAGGTGGCGGTCGTGCGCCTGAGCCGGCGGGACGCGTCGTCGTCGTTGCACGCACTGGCCGAACGGGTGGACCGGCTGGAGCAGGCGGTGGGAGGAACCGGGTCGGTGGCGTCGGGCGGCCCTCGAGGATCGACGGCGACGTCCGAGGCCGTCCACCCGGCCGACACGCCGCTCAGCCACGAGGAACCGGCGGAACACCCGTCGTCGGGTCCGGCCCGGGCGCTGGGGGCGCTGCGAAAGAAGGTGGCCGCCACACCCGATCCGTCGCCCGATGCGTCGGCGGCGCCGGCGGCGCGAGCTGCCGAGCCGGCCGAACCGGCACCACGGAACGAGCCCGCGCGCCCGGTCGGATCTCCTCGACCGCCCGAGGCGGCCGCTCCGCCCGCGGGGCCCGTCGACCTCGACGACCTCATCGTGGCCTGGGCGGAGCTGCTGCCGACCCTTTCGCCGGCAACCCGTGCGGCAGTGCAGGAGGCCCAACCGATCGCCGTCGAGGGCGACGTCGTCGTGTTCGGGGTGCCCGCGCGGCTCCTGGAAGCGGCCCGGCCCCGGTTCCGCAAGGAGGCGGCGGTCATCCGCACCGCCCTCGCCGACCGGGTCGGACGCACCCTGCGGTTCCAGACGGTCGCGCACGACTTCGGCGGCTCCGCCGACGTGCCGGTGCGGCCGAGTTCGCGCGCGAGCGCAACGGCCGCGTCCGACGGGCCGCCACCGCCCGAGGAACCACCCGACGTCGACCTGGAATCCTTCGATCCCGACGAGCTGGTCGACGCTCCGTCGGACGCGGGAGCGGTAGATTCGGTGTCCCGCCTCGTCCAGACCTTCGGCGCCAGCGTCGTCGAGGAACGCCCCCGATAGGCGTTGCTACGTGGCGGGAGTCCGGACCATCAGGCGAGCGAGCGAAGTCGAGCGAGCACGGAGTCCCGAACGACCCGAAGGGTCGCCGCAGGTACCCTGCGGCGAAGTGAGGGCGACAATCGGAGACGGCCCATGGCGAACCAGAAGCAGATCAACCAGATGATGCGCCGGATGCAGAAGATGCAGGCCGACGTGGCCGCGGCGCAGGACGCCCTGGCCGTCGAGACGGTCGAGGGCAGCGCGGGCGGCGGGATGGTCACCGCGACGGTCACCGGGACGGGCGTGGTGCACGCGGTGAAGATCGACCCGACGGTCGTGGACCCCGACGACGTCGAGATGCTCGAGGACCTCGTCGTCGCCGCGGTCTCCGAAGGTTTGCGGAAGTCGCAGGAGCTCCAAGCGGCGCGGCTCGGGCCGCTCGCCGGGGGTATGGATCTCGGCGGGCTGGGCGGTCTGCTCGGTTGAGCACGCTCTACGAGGGCCCGGTCCAGGTCCTGATCGACGAGCTCGGCCGCCTCCCCGGTGTCGGTCCCAAGTCCGCGCAACGGATCGCGTTCTACCTGCTGAAGTCCGAGGCGGCCGACGCGAAACGGCTCGCGCGGGCGATCGAGGACGCCAAGGACCGCGTGTCGTGGTGCCGCCGCTGCTTCAACATCGCGGAGGGCGAGCTCTGCAACTTCTGCCGCGACGAACGCCGCGACCCGAAGGTGCTCTGCGTCGTCGAGGAACCGCGTGACATCGTGGCGGTCGAACGGACGCAGGAGTTCCGTGGTCGCTACCACGTGTTGCAGGGTGCGATCTCGCCGATCGAGGGCATCGGCGCCGAGCAGCTGCGCATCAAGGAGCTGCTCGGCCGCCTCGACGCGGAAGGCGTGGAGGAGGTCATCCTCGCCACCAACCCGAACATCGAGGGCGAAGCCACCGCGATGTACCTCGCCCGGTTGTTGCAGCCGCTCGGTGTGCGCGTCACGCGCATCGCGAGCGGTCTCCCCGTCGGCGGCGACCTCGAGTACGCCGACGAGGTGACGTTGGGCCGCGCGCTCGAGGGCCGCCGCGTCGTCGACGCCTGACCTCCGGCCAAGAGGTGGCGATCCGTAACGTATTCGTTCGAAATCGCTACCTCTTGAATCCAGGTCTTCAGGCCAGCGCGCGGGTGATCACCTTGCCGACGGCCTCGTGCTCGACGAGGAAGCCGTCGTGGCCGGTGACCGACGTGATGAGCTCCAGGCCGCCGTTGCGCGGGATCAACGCAGCCAGCTCCTCCTGCAACCGGGGCGGATACAGGTGGTCCGACGAGATTCCGGCCAGCGCGACCTCGCAGCGGATCCGGGCGAGTGCCGCCGCGACGCCCCCGCGCCCACGGCCGACGTCGTGGTGGTTCATCGCCGCGCTGAGCACGATGTAGGTGTTGGCGTCGAAGCGCCGGGCGAGCTTCTCGCCGTGATACTCGAGGTAGGACTCGATCGCGTACCGCCCGCCTTCGAGCGGCGTCTCGTCGCCCTGGTGACCGCGACCGAAGCGCTGCTCGAACTCGAGCTCGCTGCGGTACGAGACCTGACCGACGGCCCGAGCGATGCTCATACCCCGATGCGGGCCGTCGCCGGGTGGCGCGTCGTAGTAGTCGCCGCCCCGCCAGAGAGCGTCGGCCCTGATCGCGCGGATCTGGGTGGAACACAACGCGATCTCCTCCGCGGTCGCGGTCGCGCCGCAGGAGATCACGACCGCCCGGTCCACCCGTTCGGGGAAGCTCACCGCCCATTCGAGGGCGCGCATGCCGCCCATGGACCCGCCGATCACCGCGTGCCAGCGGTCGATCCGGAGCTGGTCGGCGAGCGCGGCCTCCACCACGACCTGGTCGCGGATCGTCACCAGGGGGAACCGCGATCCGTACGGGCGCCCGTCGGGCCCGTACGACGCCGGCCCCGTGGTGCCCTGGCAGCCGCCGAGCACGTTCGGGCACACCACGAAGAACCGGTCGGTGTCGATCGCCCGGCCGGGCCCGATCACCGCGTCCCACCAGCCCGCCTGCGGATGGCCGGCTTCCGCGGGGCCCGCGGCGTGGCTGTCGCCCGTGAGTGCATGCAGCACGAGCACCGCGTTGGAGCGTGACGCGTCGAGCGCACCCCAGGTCTCGTAGGCGACGGTCACGTCGGCGACGCGACCGCCCGCTTCGAGGACGTGCGGACGGGCGTCGAACAACGTCGCGAACCGGCGGCGCCCCGGCTCGTCGCCGGGGCGCCACGCGCCTGAGACTGGGATCGGGTCGAGGTTCGTCACGCGGTTACAAGGCTAGGCGCCCTTCGCGGCCCGGAATCCCGCCTCGAGGTCCGCCAGGATGTCCTCGAGCGACTCGATGCCGACGCTGAGCCGGACGAGATCGGGTGTGACGCCCGCCGTCACCTGTTCCTCGGGAGTGAGCTGCTGGTGCGTCGTCGACGCGGGGTGGATGGCGAGGCTGCGGACGTCGCCGACATTGGCCAGGTGGCTGAACAGCTCGAGCGAGTCGATGAACCGCCGCCCCGCCTCGAGGCCACCCTTGATGCCGAACGCCACGATCGCCCCCGCCCCGTTCGACAGGTACTCCTGGGCGCGGGCGTTCCACTTGCTCGACGCGAGGCCGGGGTACGCGACCCACTCGACCTCGTCGCGGCCTTCGAGCCACCGAGCCACCGCCAAGGCGTTCTCGGAGTGCCGCTCCATGCGCAGGCTCAGCGTTTCGAGACCCTGGAGGAAGAGGAACGCGTTGAAGGGCGACACGGCGGCGCCGATGTCGCGCTGGTAGGTGAGCCGGGCCTTCAGGATGTAGCGCGCGGGCCAGAGCGCTTCGGGTAGTTGCGAGAACGCGAGCCCGTGGTAGCTCGGTTCGGGTTCGGTGAAGTTCGGGAACCGGCCGCTGCCTTCGTAGTCGAAGGTGCCGCCGTCGACGATGATCCCGCCGATGCTCGTGCCGTGGCCGCCGATGAACTTCGTGGCCGAGTAGGTGACGATGTCGGCGCCGTGGCGTAGGGGCTGGAGCAGGTACGGCGTCGCCAGCGTGTTGTCGATCACGAGCGGGATGCCGTGCTCGTGGGCGACCGAGCTGATCCCCGCGATGTCGAGCACGTCGCCCTTCGGGTTGCCGATGCTCTCGCCGTAGAACGCCTTCGTGTTCGGACGGATGGCGGCACGCCACGCGGCCAGGTCGTCGGGGTCGTCGACGAACGACACCTCCACGCCGAGCTTCGGGAAGGTGTAGTGCAACTGGTTGTACGTGCCGCCGTAGAGCGACGCGGAGGCCACGACGTGCCCGCCGTTCTCGGCCAGGTTCAGCAGCGCGATGGCCTGCGCGGCCTGGCCGCTCGAGGTGGCGAGCGCGCCGACGCCGCCGTCGAGTGCGGCGAGCCGCTGCTCGAAGACGTCCTGCGTCGGGTTCATGATCCGGGTGTAGATGTTGCCGAGTTCGGCGAGACCGAAGAGGTTGGCGGCGTGCTCGGTGTCGCGGAAGACGAAGCTCGTGGTCTGGTAGATCGGGACGGCCCTGGCGCCCGTGGCGGGGTCGGCCTGGGCGCCGGCGTGGATCTGGCGGGTCTCGAATCCCCACTCGGACATTGGACGGCCTCCTGACGGCTCTTCGACGCATCGGTGCAGGTCGGACCGTACGCACTCAAAACTCGACCAGTCAAGTCGGATTTAATCGGCCGGCTCGGCCACCGGATCGTTGACTCCGGCGAGCGGCGGCCCTTGAATGGCGCCATGACCGAACCCATGGAACCTTCACCCCCGCTCCCGGCAGCAGCGCAACCCTCACCGGGTCCACCGCCCCCGCAGGCGGCCCCGGAAGCGCAACCCGCACCCGGTTCTCCGCCTCCGCCCGCACCGGTGCCCGCCGGGAGCCGGGGGCCGCTCGGCAAGCCGCGGAGCTGGCTGGGCGTGATCGGGCTCTCGATCATCACGCTCGGCATCTACGCACTCGTGTGGCAGTACAAGACGTTCAAGGAGATGAAGGACCACACGGGCAACGGCATCGGTGGCGGTGTCGGCCTGCTGCTGGCGATCGTGCTCTCCATCGTGAACGTCTTCCTCATGCCGTCCGAGGTGCGCGCCATGTACGAGCAGGACGGGAGCACGTCGCCGGTGAAGGGGACCACGGGCCTCTGGATCCTGCTGCCGCTCGTCGGCGGGTTCATCTGGCTCTACAAGGTGCAGACGGCGTTGACCGACTACTGGGTGGCGCACGGCGCGACGCGATGACCGCGGCGGTGGGGGGCGCGCAGTCGACGACCGCCGGTTCGACGGCGCCGGCAGGCACCCGGAACGCGATTGCCGGTGCGGTCGCGGTGGGGGTCGCCTACGTCGGGCTCGTGGACCCGGCCCGCGGGGTGTTCCCGATGTGCCCGTTCCACGCGGTGACGGGCCTGTGGTGCCCGGGCTGCGGCGCGACGCGCGCCGCCCACGCGTTGTTGCACGGCCACGTCGTGACCGCGCTGCACGACAACGTGCTGCTCGTGCTGGCGGTACCCTTCGCGCTCGCCTGGTCTTGGCGGTGGTTCCTCGGGCGCGCCGACCGGTTGCCCCGCGTACCCGTTGCCGTGACCTGTTGGTTGCCGGCTGCGCTCGTCGTGTTCGGGCTGCTGCGGAACCTGCCGGCGTTCGGCTCGCTGGCGCCACTCGGCTGATCAGCCGCGCGCGTACTTCGCGGCCGCGATCCCTTCGAGCACGAGCTCGGCGGGCCACGATTCCGCGCCCGCGACCTTCGGCCGGATCCGGGAAGCAAGCTCCTCGCCTAGGCGTTGCCGAGCGTCCGGGGAGAGCGACAGTCGCCGGTCGAGGAATCGGCGGATCGTCGCCAACTCGTCGGCCGTGACCCCGCTCACGTCCCAGGCGAGATAGGGCGCATCCGTCGCGACGACAGGGACTATGGGCGGCGCCGGCACCGCGACCCGGTCGCGGACGACGAGCGTGCCGCCGGCCATGTCGCCCACGCGTTGGTTGCGGTCCGAGACGAAGACCGCGATCAGGCCGACCGGCGCGAGGAAGAAGGTGAGGATCGTGCAACCGTCGACGATCCGGAGGAGGTTCCGGACCGCGCTCGGAAGGAACGTGACCGGGCCGCCGTCGAGGGCGACGACGCGGATCCCCGCGGCGGCCTTCCCCGGGGTACGGCCGTTGGCCACGGTCTCGAACAGGATGTGGTAGCCGAACAGTACGAGGAAGACCGCCAGGATCAGAAAGGCGCGAAGGTACCCGTTCTCGACGCCGAAGAAGATGGCGAGGAGGAAGAGGATGGCGACCTGGATGGTGGTGTCGAGCAGCAGGGCGAGGAACCGTGAACCGAGACCGGCGAGCGTCAGCTCGACCGGGACGCCCTCGGGCGTCTCGATCCGGTAGCGGTCGTCGAGGTTCACCGCCACGACGGTAGACAATCCGAGATGAACATCGAACGCTTTGCGGCCGACCGGGTCGCGCGCTGGGACGAGCTCGAAGAGCTGATCGACGCGGCGCGCCGGCGTCCCGAACGCCTCGGCCCCGAGGGCGTTCGCCGGTTGGGCACGCTCTACCGGCTCGCCGCGGGAGACCTGGCTCGGGTCCGCCGGGCCGCGCCGGGAGATCCGGTCGTCGTGCGGCTCGAGGATCTCGTGCGCCGGGCGCGCAGCCTCGTGTACTCGCGTGCGTCGCGCTCGATGTCGATCCGCGAGTTCGTGACGACGGGATTCTGGCAGCGGGTGCGGGAACGGCAGGGCGTATTGCTCGTGTCGATCCTGCTGTTCGTCGTGCCGTTCCTGCTGGCGGGAATGTGGGCCGTGCGCGACCCCGCGGCAGCATCGGGACTGGCGCCCGGCGCGGAGAGCGTGACGCAGCGCGACCGGGCCGACTTCGGCTTCGCCCCCGACGAGAAGGCGGCGGAGTCGAGCTTCCTCTTCACGCACAACATCACGATCGCGTGCGCGATGTTCGCGCTCGGCGCCGCCGGCGGGGTCGGCGCGGTGCTCATGCTCCTCTACCAGGCCGTCATGCTCGGGGCCACGTTCGGACTGACGATCGCGGCCGGGAACGGACCGCATCTCGTCGAGTTC
This sequence comes from Acidimicrobiia bacterium, assembly GCA_046331155.1. Lineage (GTDB taxonomy): Bacteria > Actinomycetota > Acidimicrobiia > IMCC26256 > CAWATG01 > JAXLRK01. Next base: position 342,060 of record JAXLRK010000001.1, on the reverse strand, counting down.
GCCTTCGCCCACGGGGTCCTCGAGCTGTCGTGTGTCATCGTCGCAGCCGCGGCCGGGATGCGCCTCGGGCTCGCCCTGATCCTGCCGGGGCACCGGCATCGTGCGGAAGCGTTCGCCGCGGAGGGCCGGGCCGCCGGCGAGATGGCGCTGGGCGTGGCGGCGTGCCTCGTGGTGGCCGGCATCATCGAGGGTTCGGTCAGCACCTCGGGGATCGGACTCGCGCCGGCCGCGACCATCGGGATCCTCGTCGGCGGGTGCTTCTGGACCCTGGTGGTCGTGCGCGGCCGCCCGACCGTGCCGTCGGGGGCACCCGACGGTTCGGTCAGAGACGTGCCCGCGCCTTCGCTCTGAGGTACGCGGCCACGCACACGGCCGAGAACGATTCCGGCGGCGCCTCGATCACCTCGGTGCCGAGGCGGCGAAGTTGCGCGGCGACGCGCGTCCGGGTGTCGAGCACGTCGAGGGCGACCGTGGTCGCGTAGACGTCGCCGACCTGCTGGGGCGCCGTACGAGCGAACCGCCGCACGTCGGGGTCCTCGACGGTGGCGACCACGACCGCGTGCCGGCGGGCGAGCATCGGCACGGCGTCGAGCAGCGACGACGCGGCGGCCTCGTCGAGGAGGTCGGTGAACACGATGACGAGCGCCCGCTTCTTCGTACCGACCGTGCGGAACGCGAGCTCGTACTCCGAGTCGCCCTCGGCCGGTTCGAGGTCGAACAGCGCGCGCACGACCGCGTCGCCCCCGCTGCGCCGGGTCGCGAGGTGCCGCCGGACGACCGCGTCGAACGCCACGACACCACACCGGTCGCCCAGCTCGTCGGCCACGAGCGCGACCGAAACCGCGGCGTCGATCGCCGCGTCGAGCCGGGTGCGATCGTCGAGCGGTGCGGCCATCAACCGCCCGCAGTCGACGAGACAGATGATCTCGCGGTCCTGCTCGACGCGGTACTGGTTGCTCATCGGGCGTCCGGTGCGCTGGGTGGCCCGCCAGTTCACCTGCCGGATGTCGTCGTCGGGCTGGTACTCCCGGATGGACTCGAAGTCGGTGCCGAGACCGAGCGGCCCGCGCGTGATCCGGCCCGGCGAGCGGAACCGGCCCTGGCGCACCGCGAGCGCGAGCCGACGCGCGGCAGGGAGGTCGGGGTAGACCAGCGTCTCGGCCGGCGCACCGGCGCGCCGGTACCAGGACGCGAGGCCGAGCGGCCCGGTCACGCGGGCCGCGGGCGCGGGCAGGGTGTGCCGACCACGCCGGCGCGGGATGATCTCGGTGTCGAGACGGGTGTCGGCCTCGGCGGTGTCGAGATCGAAGTCGGGCAGGCGCGGTTGGCGCAGCCGTACGGTGTCGCGGGTGGTCGACGACAGCTCGAGCGGGCTCGGTACACCCCGCGAGAGGACCGGGGATACCGAACGGCGGACGACGGGGTGGCGGCGCGCGAAGACGGCGTCGACCGAGAAGGCGGTGGCGAGGACGGCCAGGGCGGTGAGGGACAGGCCCGGCGGCAGGAGGAGCGCGGCGCCGGCGACCACGAAGAGGGCCCCCGCGAACCGTCTCGTCGCCGCGAGGGGCGCGACCCCGACGGACAGGACGAGCGCCGTCGCCGCGAGAGCGACCGCGTACCAGCTCTGCGTCATCGCGGGACCGGAACGCCGGCGAGCGCGGTCGTGACCGCGTCGTCGGGTGTGTAGCGCTCGAGCTCGGCCTCCGGCCGGAGCAGCAACCGGTGGCGCAGCACCGGGCGGGCCATCCACGCCACGTCGTCGGGGGTGACGAAGGCGCGGCCGCTCATCCGCGCCGAAGCCTTCGACGCCGCGAGGAGGTGGACCGCGGCCCGCGGGCTGGCCCCGAGCGCGACGCTCGGCAGCTCGCGGGTGCGGCGGACGATCGCCGCGACGTAGGAGAGGATCTCGTCGTGCACCGTCGTGGCGTCGACGAGGTCGCGCAGGGACCGGAGCTCCTCGGGTGTCGTGATCGCGACGATCTCGTCGAGGGTGGCGGGATGCACGCCGTGGTGAGCGAGGCGGAGGATCGCGGTCTCGGTGGCGGCGTCGGGGTAGCCGACGTCGATCTTGACGAGGAATCGGTCCAGCTGCGCCTCGGGCAGCGGGTAGGTGCCCTCGTACTCGATCGGATTCTGGGTGGCGAGCACGAGGAACGGCTCGGGCAACGGGTGGGACGTGCCGTCGACGGAGACCTGCCCCTCCTGCATGGCCTCGAGGAGCGCGGCCTGCGTCTTCGGCGGCGTGCGGTTGATCTCGTCGGCCAGCAGCACCTGGGTGAAGATCGGGCCGGGGCGGAACGCGAGCTCCTGGTGGCGCAGGGTCATGGTCCCGGTGAGGTCGGACGGCAGCATGTCCGGGGTGAACTGCACGCGGCGGAACGTGATCCCGAGGGCGCGCGCGACCGCGTTGGCCAGCAGGGTCTTGGCCGTGCCGGGCACGCCTTCGAGCAGCGCGTGACCCCCCACGGCAACGGACGCGAGGACGAGCTCCATCGCGTCGTCCTGGCCGACGACGACCTTGTGTACCTCGCTCGCGAGTCGGTGGCGGAGCTCGTTCACCGTCGTTCTCCTTCGAGACGGGCGCGTGCCTGCCCGACGGCGAGCACGGCCTGGGGATCTTGCGCCGGGCGCAGCAGAGCGTCGACGTCGACGCCGTCGAAGCCGCGTTCGGTGGCGATGCGTCGGAGGGCGATGCCGTCGATCTCGGGCGGGAGACCGAGGCGGGCGACGAGCTCGTCGCGGGATCGGCGTTGCAGCGGTGCGACCGCCTCCGCACGCTCCCGGCTGCCCTGCAGTACCCGGGCCAGCGCGGTGACGTACGCGCCGCGTGCCGGGGGGAGCGTGCGTGCACCCTGTTCCGGTCCGCCGATGACGCGGCCGCCGGCGAGCGCGAACAGGAACGTGGCCAGCAACGCCAAGCCGAGCGCGATCTTCCATCGGTCGGGGACGGCGCTCAGCCCGGACGACTCGCCGTAGCCGTGCACACCTTCGGCGAAGACGACGGCCCGTTTCTCGCCGACGATACCGAGAGCGAAGGCGGCGTTGTCGACGCGGTCGAGCAGCCGGTTCCGGACCGGCGACGCGTCGGCGAGCAGGACGACGCGTCCGCGGCCGACATCGTCGACCACGGCGAGCGATTCCCGCCGCGTCCCGGCGATGACGGTGGCCCGGCCGGGTTGCGCCCACGAGCCGCGCCCGTCGGCGCGCACGACCCGGAACGCCTTCGCCTCCGCTTCGGTCGAGGTGGTCGAATAGCGACGGCGAGCCGAGCTCGACCAGGTCGGGCCGTCGTCGACCAGCCTGTCGAGCCAGGTGGGGTCGGTACCTCCGGCGACGAGCCGGCCGCCGTGTTCGACGAACGAGCGCAGCGACGAGACCGCGCGGTCGTCGACCGATCTCGGATCCAGCAGGATGATCGTCGTGCGCGACGGCTCGAGGACGGCTTCGTCGATGGGCCCGCGCTGCTGCCGGACGTCGACGCCGTAGTGGCGCAGCAGCGTGGCGTACGCGGCGAGCCCTTCGTGGCCGGTCGAGAACGACGACGACGTGGGACTCGACTCGTCGGCGCCGCGCGTGGCCGAGTCGAGCGCTGAGAGGCCCACGTTGACGGCGAGCACGACCACCGCGATCACGATGGCGGCCCTCGTCGACGGGCGCGCCGAGCGCCAGCGAGCGCGGAGCCGGGATGGCGCCGGCGGACCCGTCACCGCGGCACCTCCGCGAGCACTCGCTCCCAGCCCAGGCGCGAGGCGCTGACGTCGTCGGCCGACGGGTCGTGATCGCCGTAGGCGACGAGATCGAACTCGCGGGCGAGCCTGTCGAAGACGGGATGGTGCAGCCGACGCGCGATCGCGCCGTTCGCCCGGGACGGGTCGTACTCCAGGATCCCGCGTTCGTCGAGGCGAAGCAGCCCGGCGCGGAAGCGGAGCCGGATGGCCAGCGCCAGGTCGCCTCGCCGTTCGGCTCGGTCGGCGGCGCGCTCGAGCTCGTCGGGGTCCCGGCTCGTGTGCTCCATGCCGGCGCCGCCGGCGACGCGAGCGCGGGCGCGGGAGAGCCGGCGCCGGGCGACGGCCCGTGTGATCAGCACGATCACGACGACCAGGACGGTCGCCGAGACGACCATGCCGATACCCGTGGTGGTGAGGTCCGTCAGGTGGTCCCAGAGCGTGGCGAGGGGCCGCACGACGGAAGCGAGGCGGTCGCCGATCCAGCGCAGGACCCCGGTGAGGGGGTGCGGGACCCGCTCCGGTCGGAATCGTGGCTGCGAGAGGATCGAGTGTGCCGAGGCCCGCGCCGCGCCGGGATCGGGACCTGCCACGAACGCGTGCACGGCTCTAGCCGCCGGCTGCGCCGGGCGCGGCCGGGGATCCCGGTGGGCCGTCCGGGCCCGTCTCGTCGGTCCCGTTCGGGGGGCGCTGCCACGGGGGCACCGAGGGCGTGGCCGTGACCGGGCCGTCGGCCGGTTCCGGCGAGAGGACGGGGGGTGGAGCCCCGCTGGACGTGGGTGAGGGGGTTGCGCCGGGGTGGGCCCACTGCGGACCCCAGCTCGGGCCGCCGGTGGGCGGCGGTGGGACCCACCCGGGCCCGGCCGGCGACCCCCACTGCGGGCCCCACGGGTTCGGCTGGGGTTGCGGCGCCCACGGCATCGGGGTGCCCGGCGGTGAGGTCACGGCCGAGGCGGGCAGGCCGACGCGTTGCGCGAGGAGCTGGAGGTCGAACCCCTCCTTGCGGACCCGCAGGTCGAAGTAGATGACCGCGACGATCGCCGCGCTGAAGGGCGTGGTGAGCACGGCGGCGATGGTGTTCGTCGCGGCCGCGGTGACGGCGTAGGTCGTGTGCGACTGGGTGACGGCGACGGCGAGCAACAGCGCGGAGAAGACGGCCGTCGCCGCGCCCACCATGAGCTGCACGACGAACATGGTGCCGGCGACCGGCCACCAGCGGCCTCTCACCAGCTCGAACGAGCGGCGGAGGGCTCGGGAGCCGCGGGCGTCCTCGACCAGCAGCGCCGGCACGCGCACGACCCACGAGTTGTACAGCCAGACGAGGGCGACCACGACTGCGATGGCGAGCGGGACGATTATCACGGCGGCAGCCGGGCCGGCCGCCACCGCGAGGAGGAACGCCGGCACGATCATGGCCGTCCCGGCGAGGCCCAACAGCAGGCCGGGGAGCACCAGGAGCCACACCAGGGAACCGAGCTTGGAGAACCCGAAGCGCAGGGTCGAGCGCCAGTCGGAGTTCGCGCCGAGGTAGGTGTCGATCACGGCCTTCAGGCACGCGGCCTCGGCCAGGGTCGAGGCGACCATGGAGATGACTACGAGCAGCACCGCGCCACCGACGGCCGCCCCCGAGGGCCCGGACGTGCTCGTGACCGTGCCGGTGCCGCCCGAGCCGAACGACACGGTGCGGGTCGAGGTCTGGGGGGTGAGCGAGAGCCGTACGAGCAGGTTGAGCACGCCGACCGGGATCAGGGTGATCGCGACGGCGCGGAGCATCGTCGAGAACTTCTGGCGGTAGATCTTGATGGCGGCGTCGAGCAGCTCCCCGAGCCGGAGCGGGCGCAGCTGGTACGGGTCCATCGCCACCAGTCTACCGGCCCGGTGGGCAATTATCCGCGAATAGCGCGAACCGTGCGATTACCTCAGAGAGTACGCACGATGGCGGCGTCGCCCTGGCCGCCGCCGCCGCAGAGCGCCGCGGCGCCGGTGCCGCCGCCCCGCCGGCGGAGCTCGTTGACGAGCGTGAGCACGATCCGGGCCCCGGACATCCCGACCGGGTGGCCGAGCGCGATGGCGCCGCCGTTGACGTTGACCACGTCGTCGGAGATACCGAGGTCCCGCATGGACGCCACGCCGACCGCGGCGAAGGCCTCGTTGAGCTCGAACAGGTCGATGGCATCCAGGCTGAGATCGGCACGTGCCAGGGCCGCCTTGATGGCCCGGGACGGCTGGTGCAGGAGCGACGGATCGGGCCCGGCGACCATGCCGAAGGCGGCCAGCTCGGCCAGCGGGGCCGCTCCGAGCTGCTCGGCCCTTTCGCGGCTGGTCACGACCATCGCCGCGGCGCCGTCGGAGATCTGGGAGGCGTTGCCCGCGGTGATCGTCCCGTCCTTCACGAACGCCGGTTTCAGCGCGCCGAGCGATTCGACCGTGGTGCCGGGCCGCACGCCTTCGTCGGTGTCGACCACGATGGGGTCGCCCTTGCGCTGGGGGATCGAGACCGGGGTGATCTCGTCGGCCAGGCGGCCCTCCTTGATCGCGGCGGCGGCCCGCTCGTGGCTCTTGGCCGCGAGGATGTCCTGCGCTTCGCGCTCGACCTCGTGCTCGTTCGCGTAGCGCTCGGTCCCGCTGCCCATGTGCTCCATCTCGAACGCGCACCAGAGACCGTCGTGGATCAGCGAGTCGAGCGCCTCGGCGTTGCCCATCCGGTACCCGGCGCGCGCCCCCTGGAGCAGGTACGGCGCGTTGGTCATGGATTCCATGCCGCCGCACACGACGATGTCGGCGTCACCCGACTGGATCATCTGATCGGCGAGGTACAGGGCGTTGATGCCCGACAGGCAGACCTTGTTGATCGTCAGCGCCGGGACGTCCATCGGCACGCCCGCCTTCGCGGCGGCCTGGCGGGCCGTGATCTGACCCTGGCCGGCCTGGAGGACGTGACCCATGATCACGTAGTCGACCTGGTCGCCGGGCACTCCGGCGCGCTCGAGCGCGGCCTTGATCGCGACGCCACCCAGGTCCATCGCGCTCAGCGACGCGAACGCGCCCGAGAGCTTCCCGATGGGGGTGCGGGCCGACGAGACGATGACGGAGCCGGACATGGGCGTGGCCTCCTGGCGAAGTTCGCGGTCGGGGAATGGTACTCGCATAAGCGCAGGTGGAGCCCATTCGACCCGCCCCACTACGGTCTCCGCCCATGACCGCGATCGATGCCATCCGTACCGCCATCCTCGAGGGCGCGCCGGGCGACGAGCTGGCCGTGCTGCCCCTGCCCGAGTCGTTTCGTGGAGCCGCCGTGCTCGCCGAGGAGCAGGAGATGTTCGCCGGGCTCGACTCGGCCGGGAAGGATCCGCGCCAGTCCACCCACTTGATCGACGTCGCGTTGCCCGAGCTCGCGCCCGACGAGGCGTACGTGGCGGTGATGGCGAGCTCCATCAACTTCAACACGGTGTGGACGTCGATCTTCGAGCCGCTTCCCACGTTCGGCTTCCTCGAGCGCCTCGGCAGGGAGAGCGTGTGGGGAGCGCGGCACGACCAGCCGTTCCACGTGATGGGCAGCGACGCCTCCGGCGTCGTGGTCCGGGTGGGTTCGGCGGTACGCAAATGGAAGCCCGGTGACGCGGTCACGGTGCACTGCAACTACGTCGACGACCAGGACCCGAGTGCCCACGACGACTCGATGATGGCCAGCAACCAGCGCATCTGGGGCTTCGAGTCGAACTTCGGCGGTCTCGGCGAGCTCACGGTGGTCAAGGCCAACCAGCTCATGCCCAAGCCGAAGCAGCTCACCTGGGAGGAGGCCGCGGTCAACGCGCTCACCAACTCCACGAGCTATCGGATGATCGTGAGCCCGAACGGCGCCCGGATGACCCAGGGCCAGACGGTCCTGGTCTGGGGGGCGAGCGGTGGCATCGGGGCGTACGCCTGCCAGTACGTGCTCAACGGCGGGGGCACGCCGGTCGGTGTCGTGAGCTCGCCCGAGCGGGCCGCGTTGCTGCACGAGATGGGTGTCGAGGCCGTCATCGACCGCAGGGCCGAGGGCTACCAGTTCTGGAAGGAGGGCGAGCAGGACCCGTCGGAATGGCGCCGTTTCGGCAAGAAGATCCGCGAGCTCGCCGGCACCGACCCCGACATCGTGTTCGAGCACCCCGGCCGCCAGACCATGGGTGCGTCGGTGTTCGTCGCCAAGCGCGGCGGCATGGTGATCACGTGCGCGGCCACTTCGGGCTTCATGATCGAGTACGACAACCGCTACCTCTGGATGAACCTCAAGACGCTCAAGGGCTGCCACTTCGCCAACTACCGGGAGGCGTGGGAGGCGAACCGGGCCATCTGCGAGGGCAAGGTCTTCCCGACCCTGTCGAAGACGTTCACGCTCGAGGAGACCGGCGAGGCCGCGTACCAGGTGCACAAGAACCGGCACGAAGGAAAGCTCGGCATCCTGGTTCTCGCGCCGGGCGAGGGGCTGGGCGTCACCGACCCCGAGGCGCGCGAGGCGCAGCTCGACCGGATCACGCTCTTCCGCCGCCACCAGGGCTGAAGGCCCCGAGAGGAGACCGATGCTCACCGAGATCGACCACGTGGCCATCGCCGTGCTGGACCTCGACGCCGCCGTCGACTACTACCGGCGCGTGTACGGCGCGACCGTGGAGCACCGCGAGAAGGTCGACAAGGACGGGGTGGAGGAGGCGCTGCTCAAGGTCGCCGACTCGTACGTGCAGCTGCTCATGCCGTTCGATGACGACTCACCCGTCGCCAAGTTCCTCGCGACGAGGGGCGAGGGGCTGCACCACATCGGCTACCGCGTCGACGACTGCGCGGCCGCGCTCGAGCGGGTCAGGGGCGAGGGCCAGCGCGTCATCGACGAGGTGCCGCGGCCCGGGAGCCGCGGCACCACCGTCGCGTTCGTGCACCCCAAGGGTGGCCTGGGCGTGCTCGTGGAACTCGTGCAGGAGTAGGCCGGCTCGTCGGCGAACCGGGTACCGAAGAACCGAACCGGGTGGGTGGCTCCCGGCGCGCCGTCGCTAGCCTTGCGGTCATGGCGATCGAAGAGACCGACGAAGTCCTCGGCGAAGGTGGCGCGGCAGGTGGGGGTTCGGTCCTGCCGAAGGCCCACCCGATCGAGGAGCGGCTGGCCCAACTCGCGGACCTGCGGGAGCAGGCGCTCCACGCGGGAAGTGATGCGGCGATCAAGCGGCAGCACGAGCGCGGGAAGCTGACCGCGCGCGAGCGGATCGAGAAGCTCCTCGACCCCGGCTCCTTCGTCGAGCTCGACCTGCTCGCCCGGCATCGCGCCCACGGTTTCGACATCGAGCAGACCCGTCCGCTCACCGATGGTGTCGTCACCGGCTGGGGCACGATCGACGGCCGCAAGGTGTTCCTCTTCGCGCAGGACTTCACGGTGTTCGGTGGCGCGCTCGGCGAGGTGTTCGCCGAGAAGATCCACAAGGTGATGGACCTGGCGGAGTCGGTCGGCGCGCCGATGATCGGGCTGAACGACGGTGCCGGCGCCCGTATCCAGGAAGGCGTGGTGTCCCTCGCCAGCTACGGCGGCATCTTCCTCCGCAACGTCAACGCGTCGGGCGTGATCCCGCAGATCTCGGTGATCCTGGGCCCGTGCGCAGGTGGCGCCGTCTACTCGCCGGCGATGACGGACTTCATCTTCATGGTGAAGGGGACGTCGCACATGTTCATCACCGGCCCCGACGTCGTGAAGACCGTCACCGGCGAGGAGGTCACCCAGGAGGAGCTCGGTGGCGCGATGACCCATGCCTCCAAGTCCGGGGTGGCGAACTTCGTGGCTCCCGACGAGGAGACGTGCCTCGAGCAGGTGCGGTACCTGATGAGCTTCCTGCCGTCGAACAACCTGGAGGATCCGCCGTACTACACGCCCGACGACGACCCGGCCCGGCTCTGTGAGGCGATCGTCGACCTGATGCCCGATGCGCCGAACAAACCGTACGACATGAAGAAGGTGATCGAGGACGTCGTCGACGACGGCGACTTCTTCGAGATCAACGAGCACTGGGCCATGAACATCGTGTGCGGGTTCGCGCGCATCGGCGGCCACGTCGCCGGGATCGTCGGCAACCAGCCCCAGGTGCTCGCGGGCTGTCTCGACATCGACGCCTCGGAGAAGGCGGCCCGGTTCGTGCGGACGTGCGACGCGTTCAACGTGCCGCTCGTGACGTTCGTCGACGTGCCCGGGTTCCTGCCCGGAACCGACCAGGAGTACGGCGGGATCATCCGCCACGGCGCCAAGCTGCTCTACGCCTACTGCGAGTCGAGCGTGCCGCGGGTACAGATCGTGACCCGCAAGGCGTACGGCGGCGCGTACGTGGTCATGAACTCGAAGTCGATCGGTGCCGACCTGGCGTTCGCGTGGCCGTCGGCCGAGCTGGCGGTCATGGGTGCCCAGGGTGCCGTCAACATCCTGTACCGCAAGGAGCTCGCCGGCGCGGACGACCCCGAAGGCCTGCGCGCCGAGCTGGTCGAGGAGTACACCGAGCGGTTCGCGAACCCGTACAACGCTGCCGAGCGCGGCTACGTCGACGACGTGATCGACCCCCGGCACACCCGACGCGTCCTGGTGCAGTCGCTGGAGCTGCTGCGTACGAAGAAGGAGCAGCTCCCGCAGCGCAAGCACGGGAATGTGCCGCTGTGACGCCCGGGCCCGTCCTGCGCTCGATCTCCCCGGACGCATCGCCCGAGGAGGTCGCGGCGATCGTCGCTGCCGTCGGTGCGCTCGAATCGTCGCGGACCGCCGGCGGTGCCGAGGGCACGGGTGGGGCCGCGCCGGCGCCGCTGCGCGAGTGGTCGCACGCCTCGAGGCTCACCGCTCGGCGCAAGGGGCTCGCCCGCGGGCCGTGGCGGGTGTCGGGCCGGATCGGCAGGCGGTCGCGCGCCTGACCGACGGCTGCACCTACGCTGCCCGGCGTGGGGGTGCAAGACGCCGAGCTGGTGCACGCGGGCTGGGACTCGGTCGAGATCGCCTTCGTCTCGGACCCCGCGTCGGCGGTCCGGGTCGCGGTCGGCGACCGGGAGGTCGTGTCGACCGGTACGTACCACGTCGTGCGCGTCGACGGGCTCGAGCCTTCGCACGAGTACCCGCTGAGGGTCGAAGGGGCCGAACCTTCCGAGCAGCTGCCGTCGGCCGTGCGGACGCTGGCCCGGCCGCGGGGCGCTCTCCTCGCGCGGGTCGCCGTGGTCAACGACGTGCACTTCGGCGAGACCGTGTGCGGCGAGCTCGGCCCGGAGCACGACGTCCAGCCGGTGTTCCGCGTGGAACCCGGGGACGCGCCGTATCCGGAGATCATGAATGCGGCGGTGGTGGCCGACATCGCTCGGCTCGGACCGGACGCCGTCGTCGCCAACGGCGACCTGACCGATCACGGGGCGGAGGCCGACTACGCGCGGTTCCTCGAGGTGTACCGGGGGGCGGTCGGCGACCGGCTCCACCACGTCGGCGGCAACCATGACGTGTTGGGGCCGGGAACCTTCGCGTCGGCGCCCGCGCCGTACCGCGTGACCCTCGACGGCGTCGTGCTGGCCGTCGCAGACACCACCGTCGCCGGCGAGGCCGGCGGCCGGCTCACGGGCGAGACGGCCGAGTTCCTCGTGGCGCTGGCCGACGCGGCGCCTCACGTCCTGGTCTTCGGGCACCATCCGACGTACGACCCCCACTGGGACGACGGTCGCGAACGGCCGTTCAACCTCGCCCGCGACGACACCCGCCGGCTGGTCGAGCTGCTCGACCACCGCTCGGCTGCCCTGGCCGGCTACTTCTCGGGCCACACCCATCGCAACCTGGTACGCCACACGCCGGATCGCGGGGTACCGCTCGTCGAGGTCGCGGCGGTGAAGGAGTACCCGGGTGCGTGGGCCGAACTCACGGTGTTCGAAGGCGGGTACACCTACGTCGTGCACCGGGTCGGCGAACCGGCCGCGATGGCGTGGGCCGAGAAGACGAGCCACATGATCTTCGGGATGCACCGGGCCTACGCCCGTGGGACGCTGGCGGACCGCTGCTTCAGCCGCCCGTGGTGATCGCACTGGCCTCCAAGCGGTAGCGATGTGAACGGCATACCGTTCACATCGCTACCTTCTGAGATGTGCAGGCGTTGGACGGGTTGCGTGTCGTCGACATGGCGACGTTGATCGCCGGTCCGGGCGCGGCCCGGTACCTGGCGGACTTCGGGGCCGACGTGATCAAGGTCGAGCCGCCCGGTGGCGAGGGGATCCGCCGGCTCGGCTGGATCGACGACCGGGACGGTCAGAGCCTCATGCACAAGCTGGTGAACCGCGGCAAGCGTTCCCTGGTGCTCGATCTCAAACAACCCGCGGACCTCGACACGATGCGTCGGCTGCTCGCCGATGCCGACGTGCTGGTGGAGAACCTCCGGCCGGGCACGCTCGAGCGCCTCGGGCTCGCGCCCGCCGACCTGCTCGAACTGAACCCGGCACTGGTGGTCCTGCGCGTCTCGGGATTCGGCCAGGACGGTCCCTACGCGTCGCGCCCGGGCTTCGCGACGCTCGCCGAGGCGATGGGGGGCTTCGCCGCGATCAACGGCGAGCCCGACGGCCCCCCGCTCCTGCCGCCCATCGCGCTGACCGACGAGATCGCCGCGCTCGTGGGCGCCTTCTCGGTGATGGTCGCGCTACGCCAACGGGAGCGGACCGGTGAAGGGCAGGTCATCGACGTGAACCTCCTCGAGTCGATGCTCCAGGTCCTCGGACCCCTGCCGAGCGCGTACGCCCACGGCGGGTACCTCCAGCCGCGCCTGGGCGCGGGGATTCCGTACACGGTGCCGCGCAGCACCTACCGCTGCGCGGACGGCGTCTGGGTCGCGATCTCCACGTCGAGCGAGACGGTGGCCGACCGGGTGCTCGGCTTGATCGGGGTCGGCCACGACGAACGGTTCGGTTCCTTCGACGGCCGCGCCGCTCACCGCGACGAGCTCGACGAGCTGCTCGCCGCCTGGATCGGTGCCCGACCTGCGTCGGAGGTCCTCGGCGCGTTCGAGGCCGCGCAGGCTGCGATCGCGCCCGTCTACACGATGGCCGACGTGTTCGCGGATCCCCACGTTCAGGCCCGCGAAGCGGTCACGGACGTGCGCGGCACCACCATGCAGAACGTGGTCGCCCGCCTCTCACGCACCCCCGGCGCGATCCGTCACCCCGGGCGGATGCTCGACGCCGACCGCCACGAGATCCTGGCCGGGCTCGACGCCCTCGGACAACGGGGTGAGGTGGGGTGATGCGTGCGCGGCCCTGGCGAGCGTGGATCGCCGCTACGGTCGTTGCCGGGTCGGTCGCGGGGTGCGGTGGTGGTGGAAAGCAACATCCGGCCACGTCCACGACCCGAGCCGCGTCCACGACGGCTCATGGGACGTCCACGAGCTCGGCGCCTACCACCGCTCCCGCGTCGACCACCAGGCCGGCCGACGCCCAGCCCGCGACGGCGGTGTGGCCGTTCGCGTCCGGTGACGTCCGCTTCCGCGACCCGGTGACGGCGGCACGGTCGTTCGCGACGACGTATCTCGGGTTCACTTCGCCCACGCTCGGCCCGTTCGCGCAGGGGGACAGCCGATCGGGGGAGGTGGACGTGCGTCCGACGCCGTCCGGCCCGGTGACGACCGTGTTCGTCCGGCAGCTGACCCGTGACGACACCTGGTGGGTGCTCGGCGCGGCCAACGCGCACCTCGATCTGCAGTCCCCTCCGGCGTTGGCCGCGGTGTCTTCGCCGGTCACGCTCTCGGGTCGCAGCACCGCGTTCGAAGCGACGGTCAACGTGGAGATCCGTCAGGACGGAACCCTCGAGCCGTTGCAGGCCGACATCGTCATGGGCGGATCCATGGGCGAGATGGCACCGTTCTCGAAGTCCATCGCGTTCCCCGCGCCGGTTGCAGATGCCGGTGCCGTCGTGCTGCGCACGCTCTCGGCTCGCGACGGCACGACCGAGGAGGCGAGCGTGGTCCGGGTGCGTTTCGCCGGCTGACCGCCCGCGGCACCGTCGGGCGCGAGACGTCCGCGCGAGACGTCCGCGCGAGACGTCCGCGCGAGACATCCGCGCGAAACATCCGCGCGAAACGTCCCGAGGAGGGTCGGAGTAGAGAACCCGCGCGGGCGGGGCCCCAACGGTCTCCTCGGGACGCTCGGACGGTCGAAAGTATCCACCATCCACACCGGCTTTTCCAGAGATCTGTGGAAAAGGTTGGGGATTCTGTGCCGAAGTGCAGGTCACGGCCCTGTGGACTATCAATGGTACGAACGGACGGAGGCAGCGGCGGCGGGGGACGGGGACATGGTCACGAGCGCGGAGATTGCGGCGGCCGTCGGCGAGAGCACGATCACGCGCCGGTTCGTCGACACGGTCGGGCGGCGCGGCGAGCGGGTGGCGTTGCGTTGGAAGAGCGACGCCGGCTGGGGCGAATGGACCTGGACCGACTACGCGGATCGTGCCGCCCGGGTCGCCGCAGGCCTCGCGGCGCTCGGTGTCGGCCGCGGCGACCGGATCGTGATGCTGCTGCGGAACCGGCCCGAGTTCCACGTCGTCGACATGGCCGCGTTGCTGCTCGGTGCCACGCCGATCTCGATCTACAACTCGTCGTCCCCCTCCCAGATCCAGTACGTCGCCTCGCACTGCGAAGCCGCCGTCGCCGTCGTGGAGGACGCCGCGTTCCTCCACCGCGTCCTCGATGTCCGGGGCGCGCTCCCAGCGTTGCGCTCGATCGTCGTCGTGGAACCACCGGCCGATGCGCGGGCCGGGGTGCTGCGATTCGACGAGCTGCTGTCGGCCGCGCCGGTCGACCTGGAAGCCGCCTCGGGGATCGCCCGGCCCGACGACCTGATCACCGTCATCTACACCTCGGGCACGACCGGTCCGGCCAAGGGTGTGATGCTCGACCACCGCAACGTGGTGTGGACCGTCGAGAGCCTGCTGCGTGCGTTCGGCGATCTCCCCGTCGAGGGCCGGCGGCTCGTCTCCTACCTGCCGATGGCCCACATCGCGGAACGCGAGCTCTCGCACTACCAGGGGATCGTCGCGGGGTACGAGGTGACGACCTGTCCGGAGCCGAACCTCGTGGCGCAGTATCTCCCTGCCGTCCGGCCGGAGCTGCTGTTCGGCGTGCCGCGCATCTGGGAGAAGATCCACGCCGGGGTACTGGCCTCGGTCCGGAAGGATCCCGCCGCGCTGGAGGCGATGGAGCATGCCCTGGCGCTGGGGCGTCGGGCGGCCCTGGCGCGTTTCGACGGCGGGACGTTCGCCGCGGGCGAACAGGCCGAGCTCGAGCGTCTCGATGCCGCCGTGCTGCAACCGATTCGCGAGATGTTGGGGCTCGACCAGGTGGTCTCGGCGATCAGCGGCGCCGCGCCGATCCCGGTCGAGGTGCTCGACTTCTTCCTCGGCCTCGGCGTGCCGATCTCCGAGATCTACGGGATGTCGGAGTCGTCGGGCCCGATGACCTGGACACCGTTCCGCATCAGGCCCGGCACGGTGGGGCCCGAGATCCCGGGCTGCGAGGTGCGCCTCGCCCAGGACGGCGAAGTGCTGTGCCGCGGCGGCAACGTCTTCCGGGGGTACCTCAACGACCCCGAGAAGACCGCCGAGGCGCTCGACGGGGACGGCTGGCTGCACAGCGGCGACATCGGTGTGCTCGACGGTCACGGCTACCTCGAGATCGTCGACCGCAAGAAGGAGCTGATCATCACCGCGGGCGGGAAGAACATCTCGCCGGCCAACCTCGAGGGCGCGCTGAAGGCTTCTCCCCTGATCGGGCAGGCCTGCGTGATCGGTGACGGACGGCCGTTCATCTCCGCGCTGCTGGTGCTCGATGCCGATGTGGCTCCCGCCTGGGCGAGGCAGCACGACATCGAGGCGTCGTCGCTTGCGGCGTTGGCGACGCACCCGGACGTGCTCGCCGAGGTCGAACGCAACGTGGCCGACGCGAACCGGCGGTTCTCGAGCGTCGAGCAGGTCAAGAAGTTCACGGTGCTGGCGGAGGAGTGGATGCCGGACTCGGAGGAGCTCACACCGACCATGAAGCTCAAACGCCGCGGCGTCCTCGCCAAGCACGCCGCCGAGATCGACGCCATGTACCGACTTTGATTGTCGCCCTCACTCGACGGCGGGATACCCGCCACCGGCCTGCAGCACGTTCGGGACTCCGTGCTCGCTCGACTCCGCTTCGCTCCACTCGCTCGCCTGCGTGCGGGCTTCTCGTGGGATGGACAAGCCTTCTCAATCGAGGCGGGCGACCTCGACGTGGTCGCTGCCCCGGGACCGGGCCACGGCCAGCGCCCGATCGGCGCGCTCGAGGAGCTCGTCGGCCGCGAGGGCGTGCGACGGATAGCAGGCGACCGCGGCGGAGATCGTGAGGTTCACGCCGACCGGGCTGGCGAGCAGGATGCCCCGGACGCGTTCGACAGCCCAGACCGCGCCGGCTTCGGTGGTGTTCTCGAGCACCGCGCCGGCGCCGTGGCTTCTCATCCGGCACGACGTGTCGCACTCGCGGAGGGCGGACCGCAGCACGTCGCCGAGCACTCCGAGGCCCTCGTCGCGCACCGACTGTGGTGCGTCGCGCATCGAGTCGATCTCGAACATCACGATCGAGACCGGCTGGAGCAGCCGGCGGGCCGCCGCGACACGCTGATAGACGAGCACCGGGAAGAAACGTTCGTCGAGGAGCCCGCTGACCGGGTCGATCGCGTCGTCCGGCGCCGGTGGCATCGGCGGGCCGTCACCTCCGGCGGGGCTGTCACCCGCGGCCGGACCGTCACCCCCGGGTTGGTCGAGGTGCTCGCGGGCGGTCCGCATGGTGGCGTGCTCGGCGAGGGACGCGTGGAGCGTGCTCACCTCCCGGCGCAGCCGCTGCTGTTCCACGTCGGCGGCGCGCAACCGCACGCGGCAATCGCGGTGGGCGATCCCGAAGGATGCGATGCCCGCGGCCGCGATCACGCCCGCCAGCACCGCGACGATGCTCAATTGACCGGCTCCGACGACCACGGCACCGACGCCGGCGAGAACAGCCCCCAGGGCCGCGAGTGCGGAGACCACCACCCGGCGATCCATGGGGTCTCCATCGGCTCGCAGCGGTGCCGGGATGAGGCGAATTCGGTGGTCCGTCGGACGTCGGGGCGCTACTTCGGGTGGGCCGCCCGGTATTCGGCGGCCAGGTCGGCGAGGTCGCCCATGATCTCGGACAGCCGGTAGTCCTTGGGGGTGTAGATCCGGGCGACGCCCGATTCGGTCAGCTTGGGCCGATCGGGCTCCGGGATGATCCCCCCGACGACCACCGGCGCGTCGACGCCGGCTTCGCGGACCCGACGGATCGTCTCGGGCACCAGCTCGAGGTGCGAGCCCGACAGGATCGAGAGGCCGACGACGTCGACGTCCTCGTCGCGTGCGGCCGCGGCGATCTGCTCGGGCGTCAGGCGGATGCCCTGGTACACGACCTCCATCCCGGCGTCACGCGCCGCGACCGCGATCTGCTCGGCGCCGTTGGAGTGCCCGTCGAGACCCGGCTTGCCCACCAGGATGCGGATCGGGCCACCGGACGTCCTGGCGGCAACGGCCTGCACGCGGTCGCGCACCCGGAGCATGGCGTCGACCGGCGCGGCCGCGACGGCGCCCACCCCGGTCGGGGCGCGGTACTCGCCGAACACCTCACGGAGCACGCCCGTCCACTCGCCGACGGTGCCGCCGGCCTGCGCGAGCGTGATCGTGGCCGGCATGAGGTTGTCGTGGGTGAGCGCGGTCTCGCGGAGCACCTCGAGCGCGGCGTCGACCGCGGCCGGATTGCGTTCGGCGCGCCAGCGGGCGAGGTGCTCGAGCTGGGTGGCCTCCGCCGCGGGATCGAGCTCGAGGATCGAGGCGCCTGCGCCCCCCGACGTGAGGGGTGACGGCGCAGTCTCGGTGAAGCAGTTCACGCCGACGACGGGAAGGTCGCCGCTCTCGACCCTGCGGACACGCTCCGCGTGGCTTCCGACGATGCGCGCCTTCACCTCGTCGATCATGGAGAACGCCCCGCCGCCGTCGAGCACCCACTGGAGCTCGGCCCATGCGGCTTCCTCGAGCTCGGACGTCTTGCGTTCGACGACCTTCGAGCCGGCGAAGAGATCGTCGTACTCGAGCAGGTCGGATTCGTTCGCGAGGATCTGCTGGATGCGCAGTGACCACTGCTGGTCCTCGGGGCGCGGCAGGCCGAGCGCCTCGTTCCAGCACGGCAACTGGATCGCCCGGGCCCGCGCCTGCTTCGACAGCGTGACGCCGAGCATCTCCAGCACGATGCGCTGCACGTTGTTCTCGGGCTGCACCTCGGTGAGGCCGAGCGAGTTGACCTGCACGCCGTAGCGGAACCGGCGCAACTTCTCGTCGGTGACGCCGTAGCGCTCGGCCGTGATGCGGTCCCACATGCGGGTGAACGCCCGCATCTTGCACGTCTCCTCGACGAAGCGGATGCCGGCGTCGACGAAGAAGGAGATGCGCCCGACGACGTCGGGGAACTCCTCCGCCGCGACCTGGCCGGACTCCCACACCGCGTCGAGCACGCCGACCGCGGTGGCGAGCCCGTAGGCGAGCTCCTGCACGGGCGTGGCCCCGGCCTCCTGGAGGTGGTACGGGCAGACGTTGATCGGGTTCCACTTCGGAACGTGGCGAACGGTGTGCGTGATCACGTCGACCGTCAGCCGCTTCGACGCCTCGGGCGGGAAGACGTATGTCCCCCGGGACAGGTACTCCTTCACGATGTCGTTCTGCGTGGTGCCGCTGAGCCGTGCCGGATCGATGCCGCGCTCCTCGGCCAGCGCGACGTACATCCCGAGGAGCCACATGCACGTCGCGTTGATCGTCATCGACGTGTTCATCTCGTCGAGCGGGATGCCCTCGAACAGCGCGGCCATCTCCCCCAAGTGGGGTACCGGGACGCCGACCTTGCCCACCTCGCCGTGGGCGAGCGGGTGATCGGGGTCGAAGCCGGTCTGCGTGGGCAGGTCGAACGCCACCGACAGCCCGGTCTGGCCCTTGGCGAGATTCGTGCGGTACAGCTCGTTGGACGCCCGGGCCGACGAATGGCCCGAGTACGTCCGCATCACCCACGGCTTGTCGCGCACGGGCCGTCTCCCGTTCGGTGCGTATCCGAGGGGTGCGCCTCTCGGATACGCATGCTCATCTCTTGTGGTAGTCGTAGAACCCTCGGGAGGTCTTCCGGCCGAGCAGCTCGGCGCTCACCATGCGGCGCAGCAGCGGCGCGGCCGCGTAGTTCGGGTCGCGGAACTCCGTGTAGAGCGCGTCGAGGATCGACAGGCTGGTGTCGAGACCGACGAGGTCGAGCAGCTCGAGCGGGCCCATCGGGAAGTTGCAGCCGCCCTTCATGGCCGCGTCGATGTCCTCGCGCGTCGCCACGCCGCCGTCGAGCAGCCTCACGGCGTTGTTGAGGTACGGGAACAGGAGCGCGTTCACGATGAAGCCGGCCTGGTCCTTGACCATCACCGGCGTCTTGCCGCACGTCTCGGCGAAGGCCCTGGCGGCGTCGGCCGTCTCGTCGGACGTGGTGATGGCCCGCACGATCTCGACGAGCGGCATCATCGGTGCCGGGTTGAAGAAGTGGACACCGCAGACCAGCTGCGGCCGGCCCGTCTCCATCGCCATCTCGACGACCGGGAGGGTGGAGGTGTTGGTGGCGAGGATGGCACCGTCCTGCACGATCCGGTCGAGCTCGTTGAATAGGTGCTTCTTGACGGCGAGGTCCTCGACGATCGACTCGAGGACCAGGTCGCAGTCCGCGAGCTCGCCGAGATCGGAGACCGCCCGGACCCGCCCGAGGACGGCGTCGCGCTCGGCCGCGTCGAGCTTCCCCTTGTCGACCTGGCGGGCCAACGACTTCTCGAGCCCCGCGACCATGGCGTCGGCGGTGGCCTGCGCCCGGCTGCGCAGGATGACCTCGAAGCCCGCCTTGCCGGCGACCTCGGCGATGCCCGAACCCATGATGCCGGAGCCGACGACTCCGACGCGCTTGATGGTCATGTCAACCCCCGCGGTGCGAAACGAGACCATGCAGGTTACCGCCGGGTAGGCGAACCTCTCCAAACGACGCCGGCCGGTGGGTAGGCTCCCGGCGATGGGTCTCGGCACGCGTCTGTGGGCCGCCGGCTACGACCGGTTGAACGGGGCGGCCGAGCGCGGCTGGCTGGGTCGCATGCGTGATCGTCTGCTCGCACGCGCCCGGGGCGACGTGCTCGAGATCGGCGGCGGCACCGGCGCGAACCTCGGGCATTACACGGGCGTCGGCCACGTGACGGTCACCGAGCCCGACGCCGAGATGCGCGCCCGCCTCGAACGCCGGCTTGCCGGCGTCGGCCTCGAGGTCGAGCTCTTCGGAGCGTCCGCGGAGGACCTGCCGTTCCCGGATGCGAGCTTCGACACGGTCGTCTCGACACTGGTGTTGTGCACCGTCGGGGATTCCGATCGCACGGTGCGGGAGATTCGACGCGTGCTCCGGCCGGGCGGCCGGTTCCTGTTCCTCGAGCACGGTGGCGCCTCGGGTTCGCTCGGGCGGTGGCAGCACCGGCTGGATCCGGTGTGGTCCAAGGCCGCCCGCGGATGCCATCTGACTCGCAACGTCGAGCACCTGCTGTCGGAGCACGGGTTCGAGCTGCACGACGTCGAGCGTCGGGAACCGCGGCGAACCGCCTTCCTCAAGCCGTTCACGATGGGAGTTGCCACATGAGCGGTGCTGCGAAGCGAGGGACCCTCGCGCTGGTCGGCGGGGGAGAATGGCGGCACGGGTGCCGGGCTTTCGACGCCGAACTGCTCGAGCGTAGCGGCGGCACCGATGTCGTCGTCGTACCGACGGCTGCCGCGTTCGAGCACCCCGCCCGCACCGTCGAGCGCGCGACCGGGTACTTCGCCGCGCTCGGCGCGACCGTGAAGCCGCTGATGGTGCTCAATCGCCGTGAGGCGGAGGCGCCGTCGGTCGGCGACGCACTGGCTCGGGCGCACTTCGTGTACCTGTCCGACGGATCGCCCATGCACCTGCGGTCCGTGCTCAAGGACTCGGCGCTCGTCGCCGCGATCGTCGGCGTCTACCACCGAGGGGGCGTGCTCGCCGCGTCCGGGGCCGGCGCCACCGTGTTGTGCGACCCGATGGTCGACCCCCGGGGCGGTGCGTACACCGTCGGCATCGGCCTCGTCGAAGACCTCGCGGTCTTCCCGTACCACGGGACCGCTGCGGACCATCTCCGGCAACGGTCCATCGAGCTCCTGCCCCGTACGGCCACGCTGGTCGGGATCGACGAGGAGACGGCGCTGATCCGCGACCCCGACGGCGTCTGGCGGGTCGACGGCGCGGGCAAGGTCTCGGTCTACGGTCCGAACGGGGTGGAACTGATCGGCCCGGGCCTGGCCGTGGCGCTCGACCGCTGAGCGGCGCCGGCCGGCGCGGTCCCGACCGCCGGCGGCGTTGCGGGTTACGGGGTCGAGAGCGTCGCCTTCGTGATCGTGACCTTCTTCGTCGGCGTGCCGTCGAACGGCTCGGTCGTCGGAGCGTAGGACTCGATCTTCTGGGCGACGTCGAGGCCGCCGGTGACCTGCCCGACGAGTGCGTAGTCGGCCGGGAGCTGGGTGCCGTTGACGCCGGTGATGATGAAGAACTGCGATCCCGAGGTGCCCGGCGGGTCGGCCGCGGTCTTGGCCATGGCCACCGATCCGAGCTTGTAGCCGGTCTTCGGGACCTCGCCCTGGATCACGTAGCCGGGCCCGCCGGTGCCGTCGCCTTTCGGGTCGCCGCCCTGGATCACGAAGTCCTTGGCGGCCCGGTGGAAGGTCAGCCCGTCGTAGAAGCCCTTGCCCACGAGCGTCGCGAAGTTACCCGCCGCCTTCGGCGCGTTGACGAAGTCGAGTGCGATGACGATCGTGCCCTCGCTCGTCTGCAAGCCGGCGCGGCTCTTCGCGGGGTCGGCCGTGATCGGCGGAGCCGTGCCCAGGGTCGTGGGCGCCGTCGTCGTGACCGTGCCGCCCGACGAGACGCCCTTCTTGCCGTCGGAACCGCATGCTCCGAGGGCGAGCGTCGCCGCGAGCACGGCGATCGCCGTCACGCGGATGCCGGTCACGGCTTCTTGGTCGTGGTGGTGACCTGACTCGTGGCCGACGCCGTCGTGGTGGTGACCTGACTCGTGGCCGACGCCGTCGTGGTAGTGACCTGACTAGTGGCCGACGCCGTCGTGGTAGGTGCGGCCGCCGTTGCGGTAGTGGACGCCGCGGAGGTGGAGGAGGATCCGCCCGGCGTGACCGTCGGCGCGAGGGTCTTGCCATCCTCGGTGATCGACAAACTCGTGATCGTTACCTTCTTCGTCGGCTTCTCGTTGCTCTGGTCGCTCGGGGCCAACGCCTCGATCTTGTGCGCGACGTCGGTGCCCTTGGTCAGCTTGCCGAAGGACGCGTACTCCTTGGGCAGCGCGACGCCCTGCGACCCGGTGACGACGAAGAACTGCGAGCCGGCCGTCCCCGCCGGCTCGGCACTCGTCTTCGCGTACGCGAGGGTCCCGACCTCGTAGGCGGCGGTGGGGACCTCGGCTTGCACGGTGTAACCCGGCCCGCCCGAGCCGTCGCCGTTGGGGTCGCCGCCCTGGATCATGAAGTCCTTGACGACGCGGTGGAACGTGAGCCCGTCGTAGAAGTGGTTGCGGGCGAGGAACACGAAGTTGTTGACGCCGATCGGCGCGTTCTTGGCGTCGAGCGCGACCTCCATGTCGCCTTCCGACGTCTTGATGGAAGCCCGGTACGTCTTGGTCTTGTCGAGCGTCATGGGGGGTGCCGACGGGTAGGAGCGCGGCCAGGTCTCCTTCGACGACTTCTCGTTGTCGTTGCTCGAACGCCCGAACCAGAACAGGAGCGCGACGATCAACAGGACCGGGATACCGACGGTGAGGGCCAGGCGACGCTGCTTGGCGCGCTTCTCGGCCCGCAGGCGTGCTGTACGGGCGGCCTCGCGGTTCTGGCGCTGGCGTTCGCGTTTGCTGGCCTTCGACACGGGCGCGGAGTCTAACCAGCGGGTCGCGAGCCTCCGTGGCACCGCGCCAACTCCCGTACCGGCCGCCATGGGAACGCGAGACGGCCGTGATCATCCGTCCGCGCCGACCGGGGAAACGAGCGGGGAACGACGCGTTTGCGCTGGTACGGTGACCCGTCGTGAGCCTCGTCGTCCAGAAGTTCGGAGGGAGCTCGGTCGCGGACCCGGACCGGATCCGCGCCGTCGCGGACCACATCGTCACCACTCGCCGC
The DNA here is from genome assembly GCA_046331155.1 of Acidimicrobiia bacterium. Classification (GTDB taxonomy): domain Bacteria; phylum Actinomycetota; class Acidimicrobiia; order IMCC26256; family CAWATG01; genus JAXLRK01. The sequence goes on along the minus strand of JAXLRK010000001.1, from coordinate 319,056 downwards.
GGAGGTCACGACGTCGTCGTGGTCGTCTCCGCGATGGGCAAGACCACCGACGACCTGGTGCGCCTCGCCCACGACGTGTCGCACGTGCCGGCCGCGCGCGAGCTGGACATGTTGCTCACCTCGGGCGAGCGCATCTCGATCGCGCTGCTCTGCATGGCGATCATCGACCGGGGCGAACCGGCGGTCTCGTTCACGGGATCGCAGGCCGGCATCCTGACCGACACCCAGCATGGCAAGGCCAAGATCCTCGAGGTCAAGGCCGGCCGCCTCCGCGAGGCGCTGGGCGGCGGCGCGGTCGCGGTGGTCGCCGGGTTCCAGGGCGTCTCCACCTCGCAGAACATCACGACGCTCGGCCGGGGCGGCTCCGACACCACGGCGGTCGCGCTCGCGGCGGCGCTCGACGCCGAGGTGTGCGAGATCTACACCGACGTGGCCGGGGTCTACACGGCGGACCCTCGCGTCGTGCCCGACGCGCGCCGCCTCGAGCGCGTCTCCTACGACGAGATGCTCGAGATGGCCGCCACCGGCAGCAAGGTGCTGGCGCTGCGGTCGGTGGAGTTCGCCCGGAACCACGGCGTGCCGGTGCACGTGCGTTCCAGCTTCACGTGGGAGTCCGGCACTTGGGTTGGCGAGGAGGACCCTTCGATGGAACAGGCGATCATCTCCGGGGTCACGTACGACACCGCGGAGTCCAAGGTCACGATCGAGCGGGTCCCCGACCGGCCGGGCGTCGCCGCGGTGATGTTCCGTGCCCTCGCCGACGAGGCGATCAACGTCGACATGATCGTGCAGAACGTGTCACACGAGGGCTCCACCGACATCTCCTTCACCGTGCCCAACGACGAGCTCGGCCGCGCGATGGCCGTGATGGAGAAGGTCTCCGACGAGATCCACGGCGGCGACGTGCGCTCGGACACGGGCGTGGGCCGGGTCTCGCTCGTGGGCGCCGGCATGAAGACCAACCCGGGTGTGGCCGCCAAGATGTTCGAGGTCCTGGCGGGTGAAGGCGTGAACATCGAGATGATCTCGACCTCCTCGATTCGTCTCTCGTGCGTGGTCCAGGCTGCCGATGTGGAGAAGGCGGTGCGCGCACTGCACCGCGCCTTCGAACTGGGAGCAGGCTGACCCGTGGGCGTACGCATGGGCGTGGTCGGGGCCACGGGCCTCGTCGGCACCGAGATGCTGCGGATCCTCGAGGAGCGCGCGTTCCCGCTCGACGAGCTGCGCGTCTTCGCCTCGCCGCGCTCGGAGGGCCGCCGGTTGTCGTTCGCGGGTGACGAGGAGGAGTGCCGGGTGCTGGCCGACGGCTGCTTCGACGGGCTCGATCTCGTGATGATCGACGTCGACGACCCTCTGGCCGCCGAATGGGCTCCCCGGGCCGCGGCGGCGGGCGCGCGGGTCGTCGACAACTCGGCCGCGTTCCGCATGGATCCCGACGTTCCGCTCGTGATCGCCGAGGTGAATCCCGACGACCTGCACGACCTTCCCAAAGGCATCGCGTCGTGCCCGAACTGCACCACGATGGTGCTGCTCACCGCGCTCGCGCCCCTGCACCGGGCCGCCGGGATCGAACGCCTCGTCGTCTCCACCTACCAGTCCGTCTCGGGCGCCGGGCACGTCGGCATCGAAGAGCTCGACGCGCAGTGGACCAAGGGGGCCGGCCGCTCCGAGCAGCTCCGCCGGGCCGCGACGACGGTCGGGATGCTGGAGGCGGGCGAGGTGTGGCCGCGCCCGATCGCCGGCAACGTCATCCCGCTCGCGGGATCGGTCAAGGAGGCGGGCTACACCTCCGAGGAGTGGAAGCTGGTCCGCGAGACCCGCAAGATCCTGCACGCCGACGGCATCCGCGCCACGGCGACCTGCGTGCGCGTGCCGGTCTTCGTCGGCCACGCCATGACGGCCAACGTCGCGTTCCGGCGGGCCGTGACGAAGGCCGAGGCGGTCGCCCTGCTCGCCTCCGCCCCCGGGGTGATCCTGGTCGACGACGGCGACGGGTTTCCGACGCCGCTCGAGGCCGCCGGGGTGGACCCCGTGTTGGTCGGACGGGTTCGCGAGGACCCGTCCCTTCCCGGGGCCCTCGACCTCTGGGTGACCGGCGACAACCTCCGCAAGGGCGCGGCCCTCAACGCCGTGCAGATGGCCGAGGTCATGGTCGAGGGCTGAGAACCCGAGCGGCCAGGTGAACGTCGTGCCTCGCCGGCCGGTGGCACCGCTGGACTGCCGATCCACCAACGCCACCCATCCGCTCGGGTTCCGAGGTTCTTGTCGCGCCTCGCGGCAGGATTCTTCGCCAAACGGTGAAATCGCCCTCAAGTTCGCGGGGCCGGAGTGCCGATACCAGGGTACGCACAGCTGTGCCCATCGACGACCAAGGACGGTGTCGAATGAGTATCGAGAGTGTCCCCGGCGTTCCCGGGAGCACGGCCCTCCCGCAGCCGTTGCTGCCCGCCCGCCTCGAAGCGCCCGGCTTGGGATCCGACGGCCGCGAGGCGCGGGCGGCCAACCCGTTCGAGGCCCCGGCCAACGGGGTGCCCGGCTCCCCGCAGAGCACGACCGCCAGCCCGTTCGCCGCACTCGCCGCCGACATTCCCGCCGACCCCACGCTCACGGCCGCCGACTCGACCGCGCTGACGTACTCGGTTGCCCGGCGCGTCGCCATGATGAACGACGTCGTGAAGTCGAACGTCGTCGCCGCGCTGAGCACGACGGCGAACGGCAACTCGACGCCCATCGACTTCTCGACGGGCGCGTCGCCCCTGTTGTCGCTCTACGAGCAGTACGGGACCGGCCTGCTCGGCACCACCGGCCTCGCGTCGCTCGCGAACAGCCAGGTCCCGGTGGCGGACGGCCCGAAGAGCCCACCCGCACCGCCGGCATCGCAGTCGGAGCTCCCGGCTCCGGCGTCGGGCGCCGAGCGCGGCTCGTTCGAGACCGACCACCCCGGCGCGTAGCCGCGGGCTCCGAGCTCCGGCCTCAGCGGCAACCACGCGTTCACCCTGTTCGTGTCACTCAGATGACGCGTCGCGTCACCTGAGTGACACGGAACGCCCACCACCGCTTCGTAGTCCGCGAAGCTGTCGGTGGTCGCGCGCAACCTAGGCAGGGGGTTGGGGGATGGCTCGGATCGATGGAGGCGAGTTGCTCGTACGGGCGCTTCGCGCCGAGGGCGTCGAGGTCGTGTTCTCGATCTCCGACATCGCGTCGAGCCCGATGCTGCGCAGCACCGAGGCCGCAGGCATCCGCCACGTCGGACCGCGACACGAGAGCGCGGCGGCCCACATGGCGGACGCGTGGGCGCGCAGCACCGGCAGGATGGCAGTCGTCGTCGGCGCGGCCGGGCCCGGCGTGGCCAACATGGTTCCCGGGATCATGTGCGCCTGGATCGAGGGGGTGCCGCTCCTGGCGATCGGCACCCAGCGAGTGCGCCGCTCCGTGCACGCGGTGCGGCGGGGCCGGTTCCAGTTCGGCCCGCAGGTCGAGGTGGTGCGCCCGGTCACCAAGTTCGCGGCCGCGGTGGAAGACGCGCGCCGCATCCCCGAGTTCGTCCGCGAAGCGTTCCGCCTCGCGCTCGCCGGGCGCCCCGGGCCGGTGTTCCTCGAGCTGCCCGCCGACGTCCTGCTCGAGGCGGTCGACGAGGACGAGGTGCCGGTCTACGAGCCGGCGTCCTATCGGGTCGGGCCCGGCGCACCCGACCCCGTCGCGACGGGTGCCGCGGCCGATTTGTTGTACGCGGCGCGCCGACCGCTCGTGCTCGCCGGCATGGGGATCCATCACGCGGGTGCGTCCGAGGAGTTGCGAACCGTGGCCGAGCACCTCGGCGCGTCGGTGATGACGACGGCCGGTGCACGCGGCGCGTTCCCCGAGGACCACGAGCAGTCGGTCGGGATCGCGTTCCCGTGGGGCACGCCCGCCCACCTCGAGTCCGACGTGATCCTCGCCGTGGGGACGCAGGCCGGCGAGTCCGTCCAGTACCTCATGCCGCCCGCATGGACCGGTCCGCCCGGGCAGCGCCTGGTGCACCTCGACGCCGACGCGACCCGCATCGGCGTCAACCGTCCCGTGGACGTCGCGCTCGTCGGCGACGCGAAGGCGGGGCTCGCTGCGCTTGCCGTCGCGCTCCGCGTACGGGGTGAGGCACGGCCACCCGCACCCGAGGCGGTCACGTACGCGAACGAAGCGCGCGACTTCCGCCGGTTGCTCGCCGACTCGTACGCCGAGATCGACGGGTCGCCGGTACACCCGGGGCGGCTCGCCGTTGAGACGGCTCGGCTCCTGCCCGACGACGCGATCCTCTGCATGGACGGCGGGAACACCGGCCTGTGGGCGATGCTCGCGTTCGCGTTCCGCCGTCCACGATCGCTGCTGTGGACCGGCCACTACGGGCATCTCGGCACCGGGCTGCCCTATGCGATCGGGGCCAAGCTCGCGCACCCGAACCGTCCGGTGGTGTTGTTCAGCGGCGACGGTGCGTTCGGCTTCAACATCCAGGAGCTCGAGACCGCCGCCCGCGAGGAGGTGAACGTCGTGGCAGTGATCAACTGTGACTTCGCCTGGGGCATGGAGGAGGTCCACATGCTCAAGACGGCCGGGACGACCGTCGGGGTCAAGACCAGCCGGGTCCGCTACGACGAGGTGGCCCGGGCGCTCGGGTGCCACGGCGAGTACGTCGAACACGCCGAGGACGTCGGACCGGCGATCGAGCGGGCGCTCACGGCCGGGCGGCCGGCCGTCGTGCAGGTCGTGGTGGACGACCGTGAGAACATCGCGCCACCGGGGCTCGACGACTTCACGACCATGTACGAAGCGGGCAACACGTGACCGGCCGTGCGTGATCGGGGCGGAGTCGCGGTCGTCACCGGCGGCGCCGGCGGTCTGGGCCGGGCATTGCAGGCTCGGCTCGAGGCAGCCGGCTTCGACGTCGTACCGGTCGACCTCGCGGGTACCGGTGAGCGCCTCGACGTGACGGACGCGGCCGCCTGCCGGGATCTCGCGGGCCGGTTGCGGCCGGCGGTGTGGGTGAACGCCGCGGGGCTCACGGGTCGCGGGGACTTCCTCGAAAGTACCGACGCCGAGGTCGAACGGCTCGTCGCCGTGAACCTCGTCGGTGTGGTGCACGGTACGCGCGCGGCGGCGACCACGATGCTCGAGGACGGCCGCGGGACGATCCTCAACGTCGCGTCGCTGGCCGGGTGGGCGCCCACGCCCCACATCGCGCTCTACTCGGCGACGAAGCACGGCGTTCGTGCGTTCAGCGTCGCGGTCGCCGCCGAGCTGCGCTCGACGCCCGTGCGCGTGTGCTGTCTCCTGCCCGACGGCTTCCGAAGCCCCATGGTCCACGTCGACGACCCGCGCCACGTCATGTCGTTCACCGGCGCCCGGCTGCTCGAGTGCGACGAGGTCGCCGCGGCGGCGATGGCGCTGCTCGACTCGCGGCGCGTGCTCGCGTCGGTCCCGGCGAGGCGGGGTGCCACGGTGCGCCTGCTGGGCATCGCACCCCAACTGTCGTTCGCGCTGTTACCGGCGGTCGAGCGCCGGGCGCGACGTCATCAGGCGCGTGAGCAGGCCCGGCGACGCAGCGAAGGGTGACGCGAGCGCCGACACTCCGCGCCGCCCACCGGGGCAGCGCAGGTCGCGCGGCAGGGGCGCCCGGGCGGGCGCCCCTGCCGTCGTTGTTCACGGGTCGGGATGCCGGGATTTGAACCCGGGACCTCAGCGTCCCGAACGCTGCGCGCTAACCAAGCTGCGCTACATCCCGAGAAGGGTCGAGTGTATCCGGCCCGTCTGTCGCGTCCTCGTCCGAAGCGTCGGCGGTCTCGGTGGTGGGGGCCGCGTGCTCGATGGCCAGGGCGGCCGCACGACGCAGCGTGCCGGGGTCGAGCGGCTTGACGACCACGGCGTCGACGTCGGCGCGGGCGGCCAGGAACCGGTCGGCTTCACGGTCGAGGAGCAGGAGGATCGGGAGGTGCGGGAGCCGGCCCGCCGACTCCTCCAGCCGAAGGTCGATCGCCGTGGCGATCCCGCCCATGTTGCCGATCTGCAGGTCGAGTACGACGAGGTCGGTGGGCTCCTCGGCAACCGCGCCCCGGACATCCTGGCCACGGGTCACCTCACGTACGACCTGGCCCGGCCCGGCGAACGCGGTGCGCAGCTGCTCGCGGACCCAGCGCGCGTCGGCAGCGACGAGGATCGTGGTCATGGCCGCGAAGCGTAGCGGTCGGAGCGTCAGGGATCCGCAGGCCAGCCGGCCCGCGCCTCCCCGTTTCGGCTGGTGAGCGGTCGCGATCTCGGTCGTGGGGCCGGCCAGAACGACGGTCGCGCGGTCGCGCGCCGGCCGGTCACGGCTCGGCGCCGTGGAACAGCACCGCAGCCACCTCGCCGAGGCTCTCGAAGTCGTGCACGTCCGAGGAGAGGAACGGCACGTAGGCGACGGCGGCCGATCCGATGCGTTCCTGGAGCCCGGTGAGGTGCGAACGCTCTCGAGCCGCGATCTCCTGGAACTCGGCCAGGTTGTCGTAGGCGTCGGCGAGGCGGAGGGCCGCCGCGTGGCGATCGGGGTCCCCGTCGAGCCCCCGCAGCGACGCGGCCCGGTCGGCGAGCCCGCCGGGCGACTCGTCGCCGAACCGCGGGTGGATCCGGTTCACGATCAGGGCGTCGATCGGCAGCTCGTCGACCGCGAGCCGCTGCGCGAAGAACGTGGCCTCCTCGACGGCATCGCGTCGCGGCGCGGTCACCAGCACGAAGCTCGTCCCGGCGTCGGCGAGGAGCTGCTCCACACGCGCGGCGCGGTCGCGAAAGCCCGCCTCCATCCCTTCGAAGGCCCGGAAGAACGCGACGACGTCCTCGATGACCTCCGTGCCGACCACCTTCGACACCGTACGGAGGAACGTCTGGACCGCAACGGTGGTGACTCGCAGGTAGGCACGCGTCGGCATCATCAGGAGCCGGAAGATGCGGTTGTCTAGGAGCCGCACGATGCGGTTGGGCGCGTCGAGGAAGTCGAGCGCGTGACGGGTCGGGGGCGTGTCGACCACGATGAGGTCGTATCCCCCCTCCTCGTGCAGCTCGTGCAGCTTCTCCATCGCCATGTACTCCTGGGTTCCGCCGAGCGCGCCGGAGACGTTGCGGTAGAAGCGGTTCTCGTGGATGCGGTGCGCCTGGTCCTCGTCCTCGGCGTAGCGGGTCACGAGGTGGTCGAAGGTCGACTTGGTGTCGAGCATCAGCGCGGAGAGCCGGCCGCCTTTCGGCGCGATGCCGTCGGGGTCCCAGAGACGGTGGTCGATGAGCCGCGACGTGTTGGTGAGGACGTCGAGGCCGAGCGCGTTCGCGAGGCGCTTCGCGGGGTCGATCGTCACGACGACCGCGTTCCTGCCGCGCCGCGCGCCCTCTAGCGCGATCACTGCGGCGGTCGTCGTCTTGCCGACGCCTCCGGTGCCGCAGCACACGACGATGCGCCGTCGTTCGACGATGCGCACGAGGCTCGGGGGGATACCCCCCTCCCCACGCTCGCTCATCGCCGATCCTCCGGGAGCGTGGCGACACCGCGTTCGAACGCGTCGGCGAGCGTCTCGAGCTCGGCCGGTCCGACGTCGGCGGTGAAGAGGAACGGCAGCTTGATCTGGTGCAGGGGGAGCAGCGAGGCGAGCCGGTCCGCCTGCTCCACCTGGAGCTCGTGACGGGCGGCCCGGAAGCTCGAGGCCCTTGCGAGGTCGCGGGCCTCGCGGGGCGACACGAAGACGTCGAGGAGGTCGGCGTCGCGCCGGATCGTCTCGACGGAACTGCAGAGCGTCGACTCGGGGTAGCAGGCGTTCACGACCACGGGGCCCAGCTTCACGCCGATCTTGTCCTCGAGCGCATAGGCGGTGTCGACGAGCTCGTTGACCGGCGTCTCCTCGGGGATCGTCACGAGGAGCACCTGGCACCGGGCCGGGTCGGAGAGCATGGCGACGACGTCGGTCGCCTGCTTGCGAACCGGGCCGACGCGCACCGCGTCGAGCAGGCCGATCGGCGACATGAGGAAGGTGATCGCGTGGCCGGCCGCGGGCGCATCGATCAGGATGAGGTCGGCCGCGCCCGCCTGCTCGAGCTGTTTGACCTTGCCGAGCACGAGGATGTCCTTCATGCCGGGCACCGCGGTGGCGACGACGTCGAGCGCGCCGGAGTGTGCGAGCCGCTTCGAGATGCGCTTGAGCCCGGCGGTGTCGAGGTAGTCGACGAGGGCCTCGTCGGGCGTGAGCGTCCGGGCCCGGACGCGGGCGGCCAGCTCGATCTCGTCGTAGGTGAGCGCGGGCCTGCCGAACGCCGCCGAGAGCCCCGATTTGCCCTCGACCTCGATGATCAGCACGCTCATCCCGGCTCGGGCCGCCGTCACGGCGAGGGTGGCGGTGACCGTCGTCTTGCCGACACCACCCTTGCCCGCCACGATGACCACCCGAGCGGTGGAGCAGAAGCGTCCGAGCTCCATCGCGAGCATGCTACGGGAGCCCCGTTGGTCCCTTTCTACCGGCGAATCGTGTTGTGCGCGTGCCTGGCGCTCGGCGCCGTCGTGTTGCTGGGCGCGCCGGCGGGTGCGGGAGTGCGTGCCCCCCGAGAGGGTCACCGGGGTATCGACGTCATCCAGGTCAACGGCCTCGTCGACCCGGCCAACGCTTCGCTGCTCCGCGACTCGATCCGCGACGCCAACCGCCGCCGGGCGACGTTGCTCGTGTTGCAGGTGGACTCCGGGGGCGCCGTCGACGTCGACACCGGCGCGCTGCTCCGCGACGTCGTGCGCTCCCGGGTGCCGGTCGCGGTCTGGGTGGGGCCGTCGGGCGCCACGGCGAAGGGCGCGGCGGCGCTCCTGCTCTCCGGCGCGGCGGTGGCCTCGGTCTCGAACGGCTCGTCGGCCGGGCCCGTGAACCCCGTCCGGCTGGACGGCACCCCGGACGGTTCCGCGGGCGTCGTCCACCTCCCGCCCCGCGATCCTTCGGTCGATTATCCCGTGCCCGGCCGGAGCTCGCGCCCGATCGCCCACCAGACGCTCGGTGCCGCGGCCGCCCGCCGGCAGCTCGCGGTCGACCGGATCGACGCGCTCGTCGGCGAGCTCATCGTCGGGCTGAACGGCAAGACGGTGATGACGGCCTCGGGGCCGGTCGAGCTCTCCACCGCCAAGGTGGTCGGGACGGGCAAGGACCGCCGGCTCACGCCGAACCAGGTGGTGCGGTTCCGGCGGCTCGGTCTCGCCGGTCAGGCGCTGCACACGCTCGTCAGCCCGACGATCGCCTATCTCCTGTTCGTGGTCGCGTTGCTGTTGATCACGTTCGAGTTCTTCACCGCGTCGGTCGGCATCGCCGGGTTCGTCGGTGCCCTGGCGCTCGTCGGTGCGTGCATCGGCTGGTCGCACCTTCCCGTGCACTGGTGGGCCGCGATGCTGCTGGTGATCGGTGTGCTCGGCTTCGCCGTCGACATCCAGGCCGGTGGACTCGGCGCCTGGACCTTCATCGGCGGCGCATCCCTGATCGCCGGGTCGGTCTTCCTCTACGGCGGCTCGTCGAATCTCGACCCGGCGTGGTGGGTGCTGGTCCTGGTGATCGGGGGCGCGGTCCTGTTCCTCATGAGCGGGATGACCGCGATGATCCGTTCGCGGTTCTCGACGCCGACGGTGGGGCGGGAAGGCATGGTCGGCGAGATGGGTACGGCCGAGGTCGACGTCGCGCCCGATGGCGTGGTGCGCGTGCGCGAGGCGCTCTGGCGCGCCCGAACCAATCGCGCCACGCCGATCCGGGCCGGGCAGGTCATCCGCGTCGTCTCCGTCGAAGGGCTCGTCCTCGAGGTCGAACCCGAGACCGGCGGCGCGAAGGACTACCGGCACTGACACGGTCACGATTGCTCCGTTCGCTCGGCGGGGTACCCGCGGTCACGATTGCTCCGCTCACTCACCGGCCGGGATACCCGGCCGGCGCCCTCCGGGCCGTTCGCTCCACCTGCGGCCGCTCGCCGCCGCGTGTTGTTCACGCAATGTGGAGAACCTGCAACGGTTCGTGGTGCATGGAGCCCACGAACAGGATTTCCCTTGTGAGGTCTCCCCCGAGGGGGTTAGCTTGCCGCCGGGCCCGAACCGGGGGGTAGCGGTGGGCATCGGAACCGTGCACGACGCCTGGCAGCTCCGTGCCGCCTGCCGGGGACCGGAATCGCGACTGTTCTTCCCGCCCGCGCACATCGAACGGCGCGACGAGCGCGAACAGCGGGAGCGGCGCGCCAAAGCAATCTGCGCGACCTGCGTCGTGAAGCGGGATTGCCTCGAGTTCGCGCTCGCGATCCGCGAACCGCACGGGATCTGGGGCGGACTCAACGAAGCGGAGCGGCGTCAACTCGTACACGAGGTCGGATAGGGCCGGGCCGCACCCGTCGGGCGGGTGGCGTGACGGCCGTTGCCTTCCCGGGAGCCACGAGCCTCTGGTAGAACGTGACCTCCCCAGCACCTCACACGCCTCAGCCGGGAGGATCATGGGCGACGGCGACGGCGACGACGACGGCGACGACGCCGACGACGACAGGATCCGCAGCGGGCGGGCGTGGACGGACTTCTGCCGTGCCCTCGAGCAGGCCGGGCCGGTCATCCTGCGCGACACCGCCCCCGACACGCCGCTCGACCGGGCCGAGGGCTTCCGCTACCTCACCCGTCTCCTCCGCAGCTTCCTCTACGCCACGATCGAGAACAGCGATCCCGACCGGCCGCGCTGGCAGGGCCTCGACCTGGTGAAGATCGGGGCCGACAACCCCGACAACGTGTACCACTCGGCCCCGGTCCGGGGCACCAACACGTACCGGATCACGGGCACCCGGGGCACCATCGCCTACGTGAGCTTCGGATCGAAGGCAAACCGCTACGCCAAGGACGGCACCATGCAGTCCACCGGTGAGCTGCGCGACGGCGACCTGCACGTGGAGCCCGACGGCACGGTGGAGATCGTCGTCTCGGCGGAGCGGCCGGAGAGCGCCGCCAACTGGCTGCCCCTGGCCGAGGACTCCACGATGATCGTGCTGCGCGAGTCGTTCCTCGACCGGGAGAACGAGACCCCGGGGAGTTGGGAGATCGAGCGCGTCGGCGACCCGCTGCCGTACGAGCCGTTGACCGGCGAGCACCTCGTCCGGTCCCTGGAGCGCACGGCGCTGTCCGTGATCGGCACCGCGGCCACCTTCACCGGGTGGACCGAGCTGTTCATGACCCGGCCCAACGAGCTGCCCGACTGGGGTCAGGACATGTTCCAGCGCGCGGGTGGCGATCCGGAGATCTTCTACCTCCACGGCTACTGGAAGCTCGAGGCCGGTCAGGCGTGGGTGATCGAGACCGCGGTGCCCGACTGCCCGTACTGGAACTTCCAGCTCGACAACTGGTGGATGGAGTCCATGGACTGGGAGCGGCGCATCACCGTCAACAAGCAGACGGCCGCCCTGAACGACGACGGCACGCTCACCCTGGTCGTCGCCGCGGCCGACCCGGGCTGGGGCAACTGGATCGACACCACCGGTCACACGTCGGGCACCGCGCTGCTGCGATGGGTCGGCGCCGACCATCACCCCCTTCCCACCTGCCGGGTCACGGAGATCTGAGATGACGCCGTCCGTCGAACCGCTGGCCGTCGACGCCCTCCTCGCCGCGGCCGCGGCCAAGGCCGGCCACGACCGCTTCGGCGACGACTGGTTCCTCGAGCCGCTCGGCATGCTGGTGGAGTCGCTGAACACCGAAGCCCGCCTGTCGGAGATGGGCCGCGCGATGGCCGAACACCGGCTCACCGCGCTGCTCGTCGACCGGCTCCGGCTGCGTCGGTTCCAGGAGGAGCACCCCGAAGTCCTCGACGTCGACGTGCGGGTCGCGGCCGTCATCTGCGGTCTCCCGCGCACCGGCTCGACCCTGCTGCACCGGATGCTCGCGGTGTCGCCGCAGCTCACCGCGACGCTGGGTTGGGAGGTCTCGTTCCCTCTCCCGTTCCCGGGCGAGAGCCCGGCGGCCGAGCTCCGCAAGGAGAAGGCCAAGGAGATGATGGAGATGTTCCTGGGCCTCTCGCCGGAGTTCGGCGACATCCACACCGTCGTCTGGGACGAGGCCGAGGAGGAGGTACTCCTCCTCGACCGGACCTTCACCACGATGGGCTTCGACTCCTACTACTGGGTGCCGACGTACGGCGTGTGGCTGCGGTCGTTCGACCAGTCGAAGGCCTACGGCGAGCTGCGCGAGTGGCTCCAGGCGCTGCAGTGGCAGGACCCGTCGCGCGCGGGGCGGCAGTGGGTGCTCAAGTCGCCGCACCACCTCACCGCCGTCGACACCGTCCTCGACGAGTTCCCCGGTGCCGAGATCGTGATGACGCACCGGTCCACCACGTCGGCGGTGCCGTCCTACGCGTCGATGTGCCGGACGATGATGTCGATGCAGAGCGACGAGGTGGACCCGGTGCAGGTCGGCCGCTACTGGAGCGACCGGTTCCGCGAGTGCCTGACGAAGTTCGTCGAGGTGCGCGCCCGGCGGCCCGACCGCTTCGTCGACGTGCCGTTCCTGTCGACGGTCGAGGACCCGGTCGGCGCAGCCGTGCGGGTGTTGGGCGAGCTGGGCTTCAGCGTGGGCGACGGCGACCGGGCCGCGTTCGAGCGCTACCGCGAGCAGAACGAGGCGGAGCGCCACGGCCAGCATGCCTACACGCCCGAGGACTTCGGGCTCTCGGAGGACCAGCTCGAACGCGACTTCGCGTTCTATACGGAGGTGTACTTGTGATCCTGGACGGCGAGGTCGTGGTCGTCACGGGCGTGGGCGCCGGTCTCGGCGCCAAGCTCGCGGAGCGAGCGGTCGACGAGGGTGCTTCGGTCGTGATGGCGGCGCGTTCGGACCGCGTGACCGCGGAGCTGGAGGAGCGCCTCGGCGGCCGCGCCGTCGGCGTCGCGTGCGACGTGAGCGACGAGGGCGACTGCGCCCGCGTCGCCGATGCCGCGGTCGAGCGCTTCGGCCGGATCACCGCGCTCGTCAACAGCGCCTACGCCCACCCGTCGTTCGACGACCTGATCGACACCTCACCCGCCGATCTCCAGACGGCCCTCGACGTGATCGTGCACGGCGCGCTCAACATGACGCGATCCGTCGTGCCGCACATGAAGGCGGCGGGCGGTGGGTCGATCGTCAACGTCGGCACCATGGCGACCCGCAACCCGATGAGGGGCGAGGCCGCGTACGCAGTGGCCAAAGCGGCGATGAGCTGCGCCACCCGCTACCTCGCGCTCGAGCTCGGCGAGCACGGCATCAGGGTGAACAACGCCGTGATGGGCTGGCTCGACGGCCCCGGCGTGCGCTTCTACATCCAGTACACGGCGGAGCAGAAGGGCGTCTCCGAGCGGGAGGTGTACGACGACATCGCGTCGCGCAACCCGCTCGGCCGCATCCCCACCGACGAGGCCTGCGCCGGGGCGATCCTCACGCTGCTCTCCCGCTACTCGAGCGAGGTCACCGGGGCGCTTCTCGACGTCAACGGCGGCGAGTTCATGCCCCTCTGATCCATCGGCGCCCGCGGGGAGGCCCCTCGACGGGTGGCGGGCGGGGCCGAGCCGGCCGTCGCGCCACGTAGTGCCGTGACCGGCAACGTTTGCGCCCTCTCACGCCGGCCAGGAACGCCGCTTGCTGCGTCCTCCTCCTCGACGCAGCCTTGGCTGCGCCTTCGTCGTCGCTCCTTGCCATCGACGCCCCTGACTCGCCGTGACCCGGGCGAACGTTGCCGGACCCAGCACCTAGAATTGAACGCATGTTCCCACCGTTCTCCCACCTCGCGACCGGTGGTCCATGGCCGACCTGACGCCCGGTGTTCCGGGCGCGCTGTCGCCGCTCGTGCGCCGGATCGTGGCCCCCAACCCGAGTGCGATGACCGGTCCGGGGACCAACACGTACCTCGTCGGCATCGACGAGGTCGCGGTCATCGACCCCGGACCGGACTCCAAGGCCCACGTCGACGCCATCATCGGCGCGTCGATGAAGGAGCGTGTGCGGTGGGTGCTGCTGACCCACCTCCATCCGGACCACGCGCCGGCCACGACCCGCCTCAAGAAGGCGACCCGCGCCGAGGTGCTGGCGTTCTCGAAGAAGGACGTCGACGTCCCGGTGGACCGGACCATCGCGAACGGCGACTTGATCGAGGGGACCGAGTTCGGGCTCCAGGTCCTGCACACCCCCGGTCACACGCCGGACCACCTCTGCTTCCTCCTCGAAGAGGAACGCGTCCTGTTCACGGGCGACACCGTGCTCAACGGCACCACGTCGGTGATCTCGCCCGCCAACGGCGGCGACATGGTCACCTACCTCGCGACTCTCGACCGGTTGAAGAAGCTGCGGCTCGCCCGCATCGCACCCGGCCACGGCGACATGATCGACGACCCGAAGGCGGCGATCGACGACTACATCCGGCATCGCGCGATGCGCGAGCGCCAGATCGTCAAGCTGTTGAAGGAAGGGCCGGCCCGGATCCCCGAGCTCGTCGACCGGATGTACTTCGACGTGCCCGAGGAGCTCCACGAGATGGCCGCTCGCCAGGTCCACGCCCAGCTGCTCAAGCTCCGGGCCGCCGGCAAGGTCGCCGGTCGCGACGTGAAGTCGGCCTGGAAGCTCGCCTGACCGAACTCCTACCATCGGGTGCAGTCACCGCTGCCTGCCTCCGCCAGGCCTGACACCTCGGGGGAATCGTGGCCGACACCCAGCTCTTCATCGATGGTCAGTGGGTCGACGCGCAGAGCGGCGAGACCTTCCCCACGTACGCCCCGTCGACCGGCGAGAAGATCGCCGACCTCGCCAAGGCCGGCCGTGAGGACGCGGTTGCCGCGTTGCAGGCCGCGCGGCGCGCGTTCGACGACGGCCCGTGGCCCCGGATGTCCGGCGCCGAGCGCGCCGCGAAGATGAACAAGGTCGTGGAGCTCCTCGGCGAACGCTCGCAGGCGATCTCCGAGATCGAGGCGCGCGACGGCGGCGGCACCATCAAGAAGGCGGTCTTCGCCGACGTGCCGGGCGCGCAGACGGCACTCACCTTCTTCGCCCAGTGCGCGGAAGCGGTGCCCGACTTCGAGGACATGGAGGGCCAACCGTTCCCGCCGTCGGTGAACCGCGTGCGGTACGAGCCGTTCGGCGTCTGCAGCGCGATCGTTCCGTGGAACTTCCCGCTGATCATGGCGGCGTGGAAGCTCGGGCCGGCGATCGCGGCCGGCAACACGGTGGTCCTCAAGCCGGCGAGCTTCACGTCGCTGTCGGCCGTCGAGCTCGCACGCTGCATCGAGGAGGCCGGGATCCCCGCGGGCGTCGTGAACCTCGTCACCGGTCCGGGTGGCTCCGCCGGCGAGGAGCTCGCGCAGAACCCACTGGCCGACAAGGTCGCGTTCACGGGATCCACCGAGGTCGGCCGGCGGATCATGCAGCTCGCGTCGGGAACCGTGAAGAAGGTCACGCTCGAGCTCGGCGGCAAGTCGGCGAACATCGTGCTGCCCGACGCCGATCTCGACGTCGCCGCGGGCGGTGTGCTCTTCGGAACGTTCCTGCACAACGGGCAGGTCTGCGAGTCCGGCACGCGTGCGCTGGTGCACGCCGACGTCTACGACGAGTTCGTCGACATGCTCGTGGAGCGCGCCGGCGGCATCGTCATCGGCGACAACATGGACATGGCCACCGACCTCGGCCCCCTCGTCGCCCCCGCGCAGGTGGACACCGTCGAGCGGTACGTGAAGCTCGGGCTCGACGAGGGAGCGAAGCTGCTGTGCGGCGGCTCCAAGCCCACCGATCTCCCCGACGGCCTCGACCGGAACGCCTTCTTCCTCCCGACGATCTTCGAGGGCGACAACTCGATGAAGATCGCACAGGAGGAGATCTTCGGGCCGGTGCTCACCGTCATCCGCGTCCACAGCGACGACGAGGCGGTCAAGATCGCCAACGACTCGATGTACGGGCTCGGGGGTGGCGTGTGGAGCCGTGACGTCGAACGGGCCGAGCGGGTCGCGGCAGGGATGCGGACCGGCACCGTGTGGATCAACGACTACCACATGCTCAACTCGATGTACCCGTTCGGGGGATACAAGCAGTCGGGGATCGGTCGCGAGCTCGGCGTGATGGGTTACCGCGAGTACCAGCAGGTGAAGCACGTGTACCGCAACCCGAGCGAAGGGCGCGACGGCTACGTGCACTTCGCGGCGCTGTCGAACGCTTTGCTGCCGTGAGCATCCGCCGCTGATGCGCGTCGTCGGCACGGACACGGCGGCGCGACTCGTGGCCCGGGTCAGAGTCCGGCGCCCCGGCGCGCTGGTGTTCACGATCGGGACGGGTTGCTGCGAGTCGACCGCGCCGTTCCTCTACGAGGACTACCTTCCCGCACCCGACTGCGAGGTCGTGGGGGAGGTCGGCGGCGTAGCCGTGTACGCGCCGGCCCTCCTCCGATCGTTGTACCCGGGCGACGAGACGCTGGTCCTCGACGCCGACGAGGGGGTCATGGCGGATTCGCTGTCGGTCGAGACCGAGCTCGACTGTCGTTTCGTGCTCCGGGTGCCGGCCGCCTCCTGACCGATCCACCCCATTTGCTCCTGGCGTATCTCGGGGGCGCATAGCGCCCCTCAGATACGCCACGGGAGAAGTGGGCGCTCAACCCGAGATGTCGGCCCGTCGATCAGTACCGTCGGTCCCGAACGCGTCGCGAGCAGGAGCACCGTGCCCGAGATCCTCGTCGCCCAACAGGTTCGCAAGGTCTACCGGACCGGTGCCGAGGAGGTCGAGGCGCTCCGCTCGGTCGACCTCGTCGTGGGCGAGGGCGAGTTCGTCGCCGTCATGGGCCCGTCGGGTTCGGGGAAGACGACCCTCCTGAACTGCCTCTCCGGCCTCGACGACATCGACGACGGCCGCGTCGAGCTCGGCGGCCGGAACCTCCACGAGATGTCCGACGGCGCCCGCACCCGGCACCGCGCCGAGGCGATGGGCTTCATCTTCCAGTCGTTCAACCTCATCCCCGTGCTCAGCGCGGTCGAGAACGTCGAGCTCCCGCTGCTCCTCGCGGGCGCGCGTTCCGGCGAGGCCCGCCGCCGTGCGAGCGAGACCCTCGACCGAGTCGGGCTCGGGCACCGGCTCCAACACCGGCCCCTCGAGCTGTCGGGCGGCGAACAGCAACGGGTGACCGTGGCCCGGGCGCTGGCCGGACGCCCGCAGGTCGTGTGGGCCGACGAGCCGACCGGTGCGCTCGACTCCGAGACCGCCGGTGTGGTGATGGCCTTGCTGCGCGAGCTGCACGCCGACGGGCTCACGCTCATCCTGGTGACGCACGAGAAGAGCATCGGTGCCAGCGCCCCGCGCATGATCACGATGCGCGACGGGGCGATCGTCGAGGACACGAGGCCGGGCGCGCTCGCCGCGGTCTGACGGAACGTTCGGTCATGAACGCCGCACCGGTCGTCCTCCTGTCGTTGCCGTTCCTCCTGGTGCTCGCGACGCGGCCCGTGTTGCGCCGGCTCGCGCTGCGCAATGCCATCCGGCGTCCGCGCGAGGCCCTGCTCGTGGTGCTCGGATCGTTGCTGGGCACAGCCATCATCACGGGGTCGTTGATCGTGGGCGACACGTTGAACCGCTCGATCACCGAGGTCGCGTACGCGCAGCTCGGCCCGGTCGACGAGGTGGTCGCGGCGTCGGGCGCGACGGCGGGCACCGCGCTCCACGACCAGGCCGACCGCTTCCGCACCGAGCACACCGACGGCGTCCTCGCGTTGGTGACCGCACGCGCCGCGGCGGCCAACGTCACGACGCCCCGCCGCTCGGCGCCCCGCGCCCAACTCGTCGAGACCGACTTCCGGAAGGCCCGGTCGTTCGGCGGTGACGCGGGTGCGACCGGGATCTCCGGGCGGACACCCGCGCCGGGGCGCGCCGCGGTGACGCGCGACGTCGCCGACCGGCTGCATCTCTCCAAGGGCGCGACCGTGCAGGTGTTCGCGTACGGTGCCGCCCGACAGCTCGTCGTCGACCGGATCCTCCCCCGGCGCGGGGTCGCCGGCCTGTGGTTGGACCGTGGACAGCAGTCGTACAACGTCTTCGTCGCCCCCGGCACGATCGCAGGGCTCGCGGCGCGGGCGGGCGCGGCCGCGCCGGCGAGCGAGCCACCCCAGTACGTCGTCGCGATCTCCAACCGGGGCGGCGTCGAACCGGGAGCAGAGCTGACGGCGACGGTGCGACGTGAGCTGCGGTCCGTGGCCCGGGCGCTCGGCGTCTCCGTGGTCCCGGTCAAGCGGACGCTCCTCGACGCCGCGAAGCAGACCGGCGACGCGCTGTCGCAGCTCTACACGTCGATGGGGATGTTCGCGATCGCGGCGGGGGTGCTGCTGCTCGTCAACATCTTCGTGATGCTCGCCGACGAGCGTCGCTCCGAGATCGGGATGCTCCGTGCGGTCGGGCTGCGCCGCAGCGCGCTCGTCGGCGCGTTCGCCACGGAGGGGTGGCTCTACGCCGTGGTCGCGTCGATCGCCGGCTCGGCCGTTGGGATCGGGTTCGGTCGCGTGATCACGTTCGTCGCCGACCGGATCCTGTCGTCGGGCCGCGAGGAGGACCGGCTCTCGCTCGGCTTCACGTTCACGCGCAGCAGCGTGATGACCGGGCTCGTGATCGGCTTCGCGATCGCGTTGGCCACCGTGGTGCTCACCTGCATCCGCTCGGCGCGCTTCAACGTGATCGCCGCGATCCGGGATCTCAACGAGCCGCGCCGTCGCCGTCCCCGCCGCCGCGTCCAGTGGATCGGTCTCACCGCCGCCGCGCTCGGCACGGTGTGGACTCTGATCGGCTTCCGGTTCGGCGACCCGTTCGGGGTGATGGCCGGACCGATGCTGGTCATGGCCGGCATCGGGCCGGCGCTCGCCCGCCGGTTGCCGAAGGGCCTGGTGACGACCGTGCTCGCAACCGGTGTCCTGGCGTGGGGTGCGCTGTCGATCACCGTGGTGTCGATCCTGGGCATCGATTTCGACGTGCCGATCTTCGTCGTCCAGGGCCTCGCGATGGCTGCCGCGGCCGTTGTCCTGGTGAACCAGCATCAGGGTGCGATCGGCCACGTGCTCGGCCGGCTCTCGGGCAACTCGCTCGACGTGCGCATCGGTCTCGCGTACCCGCTGGCCCGCCGGTTCCGCACCGGCATGACGCTCGCGATGTTCTCGATCGTGATGTTCACGCTCGCGTACATCGGCGTCGTGACCCACATGTTCCGCGGGCAGCTCGACAAGGCGACCCAGCATCTCGGTGGCGGGTTCAACGTCCTCGTGGCGTCCAACCCGACCGATCCGATCCCGCTCGACCGGTTGCGGACCGAGCCCGGTGTCCGGGCGGTGGCGCCCATGTCGTACCAGGCGGTCGACTTCTCGCGGGCGGGAGGGGCTCCGCAGCGCTGGGCGCTCTCGGGCTTCGACCAGAACTTCGTCGTCACCCCGCCACACCTCAAGGACCGCGGGACGTACCGGTCGGATCGGGCCGCATGGACGGCCGTGCTGCGCGATCCCGGGCTGGTCGTCGTGGACGAGTTCTTCCTGGCCCATGGAAACGGCCCGCCCAAGCAACGCGCCCGCGTGGGTGACACGCTCACCGTGAGCGATCCGCAGTCGAACCGCACTCGCACGGTCAAGGTCGCGGCGGTGGTCGAGGGGGACTGGCTCTCGAGCGGGGCGTTCTGGAGCAACGACGCGGTGCGGTCCTTCCTCGGTCCGCGGGCGGTGCTGTCGCGCTCGTACGTGCGGGCGTCGGACCCCTCGACGTTCGCCCGCACTCTCAACGTGCGCTACCTGGCGAACGGTGCCGATGCCGAGCCGATCCGTTCGATCATCGAAGCGCGGCTGAGTCAGCAGCTCTCGTTCTTCAACCTCATGCAGGGCTACCTCGCGGTCGGACTTGTCGTGGGCATCGCCGGGATCGGCGTGATCATGGTCCGGGCCGTGCGCGAACGGAGGCGTGAGGTCGGGGTGCTGCGCGCGCTCGGCTTCTCGGCCCGGATGGTGCAACGCGCGTTCTTCCTCGAGTCGCTGTTCGTCGCGCTCGAAGGCGTGTTGATCGGTGTGGCCATTGCGTTCGTCACGTCGTACAGCCTCGTGGCCACGGCGGCGATGTTCGGCGACGGGCTCGAGTGGGGCTTCTCGCCGCTGCAGTTGGGGATCGTCGTGGCGATCGCGCTCGGGTTCTCGCTCCTCGCCACCGCGGGACCGGCCCGGGCCGCGGCCCGCATCCGCCCTGCCGTCGCCCTGCGGACCGCCGAGTGAACCCGCTCGAGAGCCCTCTCAAAAGGTAGCGATCGGTAACGAATTCGTTACCGATCGCTACCTTTCGAGGGCGGCCGCCGTCTCGGCGAGCTCGAGGATGCGGGCAGTGCAGCCCGCCATCTCGACGGGTGGCAGCATCTCCTCGACGATGCGGGCCGCGATCCGGCGGAACTCGGCCGAAGCCGGGGCGTCCGGATCGGCCAGGGTCACGGGCAGCCCCGAGTCCCCGCCCGACGACACGCGAGGCTCGATGGGGACTCGCCCGACGAGGGGCGCGCCGATCTCGGCGGCGAGCGCCGCACCGCCACCCTCGCCGAAGATCGCGTGTTCGGTGCCGTCGGGTGCGACGAACGCGCTCATGTTCTCGACGACACCGGCGATCCTCAGATACGAGCGACGGGCCATGTCGGCGACGCGCACGGCCACCTTCTGCGCGGCCAGCGCGGGTGTGGTCACCACGAGCAGCTCGGTGCGCGGCAGCAACCGGCCCAGCGCCATCTGGACGTCGCCCGTGCCGGGCGGCATGTCCACGAGCAGGTAGTCCATCGGGCCCCAGCGCACGTCGGTGAGGAACTGCTCGAGCGCACGCGACAGGATCAGGCCGCGCCACATGAGCGCCGTGCCCTCGTCGTCGACGAGGAACCCCATCGAGACGACCTTGATCCGGCCCGGTGCCGAGGCCGGATCGTCGTTGGGGACCTCGACCTCGTGCGGGTGGATCTTGCCGTTCGTGCCGCCGAGGCGACCGTCGACGCCGAGCATGCGCGGCACGCTGAAGCCCCAGATGTCGGCGTCGAGCACGCCGACGGTGAGGCCACGCGCGGCCAGCGCGGCGGCGACGTTGACGGTGACCGAGGACTTGCCCACGCCCCCCTTACCGCTCGCGATCGCGAGGACACGGGTGGCGCCCGGGATCTCGGTGTCGGGGGCGCGCTCGCGGGCGTTCCACCGGGCGCGCTGCATCACGGCCGACCGCTCCGCCGGGGTCATCTCCGCGTAGCGCACCTCGACGCCGTGCACGCCCGCCAGCGAGGCGACCTTCGACTCGACGTCCTGGCGGATCTGTGCCCGCAACGGACACCCGGCCGTGGTCAGCGCGACCTCGACGACGACCTGGCCGCCCGGGCGCACCTCCACCTCGCGCACCATGCCGAGCTCCACGATGCTGGCGTGCAGCTCGGGGTCGACGACCCCTTCGAGCACCCGACGGACGTGGTCGGGTGAAGGCAGCCCGTGCGAGACGGGCGGTACCGTTCGCTTCCCCGGCTTCGTGGGTTCGTCGGCGGTGCTGGCGGGCACGGGGCATCCTGTCGGCGTGAATAAACCTCGTTCTGATGTTGAAAATACGGCGGGACGGCGGTACGGTCAAGCCGTGATGGACCTGGCCACCCACAAGGCCCTGGGCGACGAGTCCAGGTTTGCGCTGTTCCGTGAGCTCGTCGCGGTGGGCGGGCCGTGCACCGCCCAGCAGCTCGCCGACCGCCTGGAACTGCACCCGAACACGGTCCGCCTCCACCTCGAGCGCCTCCGCGAGGTCGGTCTGGTCGAGGTCGAGGCGGAGCACCGGGGGCGAGTGGGCAGACCCCAGCACCGGTACACCGTCGCCTCGCCGGGACCGGATCGGCCGGGCGCGGCGGCGGACGGCGTCGCGCAAAGCGACGAACCGCTGCGCGCGCTGGCCGGCGTGCTGGCAGGTATGGCCGCGGCCGGTGGTCTCGGGAGCGACGAAGCCCTCGAGGCCGGGCGGGACTGGGGCCGGTCGGACGCGGCCGGATGCCCCGAGGGGGAGCCGGTCGTCGCGCGGCTCCAGCGCGGGCTGGAGCGACTCGGCTTCGACGTCTCGGTGGGCGAATCCGCCGGGTCCACCCGGATCTCGTTCGACGATTGCCCGTTCCGCGAGCTCGCCGAACGACACCCCGAACTGGTCTGCAACCTGCACCGCGGGTTCTGCGAGGGACTCGCGGCGGTACCCCCCGCCGGAAGGGTCGAGGCCTTCGTGGCGCTGCGCGACGGCACGCCCTGCGGTGCGACCGTCCGAAGCGCCCTCTGAACCACGGTATCCTGTCCGTATCCATCCGCTGGAGGAACGCATGTTCACTGTCACCGACGCCGCGTCGATCTTCACGGTCACCGATGCCGCCGCGACCAAGGTCGCCGAGCTCCTCACGGCCGAAGGCAACGACGCGCTCGCGCTGCGGGTCGCCGTCCGCCCCGGGGGCTGCTCCGGTTACAGCTACGAGATGTTCTTCGATGCCGACGTCGCCGACGACGACATGCAGTACCAGTACGGCACCGTGAAGGTCGTCGTCGATCCCGCCAGTCAGCAGCTCCTCAAAGGCGCTTCACTCGACTACAAGGACGGGCTCCAGGAAGCCGGGTTCGCGATCAGCAACCCGAACGCGACGCGTAGCTGCGGTTGCGGGCAGTCCTTCAGCTGACCGGCGCGCCGAGCGAGCGCCCTGGGGCACGACTCGTCCGGCGGAGCCGGCTCGTCCGGGTCGTGACGATTCTCGCCGCGCTCGCCGTTGTCGCGGGTGCGTGCGGTTCGGACCCCAAGACGGCGGGGCCCGACGCGTCGATCGCCGACCTGAAGGAGACGGCGCTGGCCCAGGCGGGCATCGTGCACCGCACCGATCTCCCCGAGACCTGGGTCGACGCGGTCCGCACCGATGCCGGCTCGCAGGCTGCCATGAAGGCGTTCCACACCACCTACGACGCGATCCGCGCGTGCCCCCGGAGCGCGGCCGTGCAACACATGAAGCGGGCGCGGACCGCCACGGCGTCTTCCGACGACCTCGTTTCGGGTTCGGATCGCAAGATCGCCGTCTCGCGTTCGCACGTGTTCGAGGACGCCGCGACGGCAAAGGCGGCGTTCGACCTCCTGGCGAGCCAATGCACGCTGGACGCCGTCACCAAGGCCCTGCGTGATCGGATCGACGCGGCGCCTGGTGTCAGCGGCGTGGCGGCGCAGTCGGCCGTCACCACCGCACCGCAGGCGGGCGACGCCGCCGCTGGGGCCGAGGTCACGCTCAACGTCCAGACTCAGGAGGCACCTGTACCGGTGGCGTTCCAGCTGGGCGTCGTACGCGCCGGGCGGGTCGTCAGCGTCGTGATGCTGGGCGCGGTGGCCGACCCGTTCGACACGGGCACCCGTGACGGGGTCCTCCAGGCGATCGTCGATCGGGCCTCTCGCTACCAATGACCGCCGGCACGGCCCGGCGCCGTGACACCGATCAGGAGCCGGCCAGCTTCGCCAGGAGCGCGTCCATCTCGTCCTTGCCGAACCCGCCGTCGAGCCGGCCCTGCACCTTCCCCGCGCCGTCGACCGAGAACAGCCAGGGCTCGCTCGGGAGGTTCCATGCCTGCACCGTCGAGATGAGGTCGGAGGTCGACGAGTTCTGGTAGATCTCGACGTGCACGAAGGTCACGGCGTTCTGGTACTTGGGCACCAGGCTCAGGAGGTTGTCCAGGGTCGGTCCGCAGTACCGGGACGTGCATCGGGCGGGTGTCGCGAACAGGACGGCGACCGGCCGGCCCTTGCCGATCACCGCGTCGAGCGACACGGCATGGAGGGAACAGGCCGGATCGCGGGTGCAGATCGGGTCGACGCCCAGCGTGACGGCGGTGGTCGGCGACGCCGCGCGCGGTGCCGCGGCCCCGGGAACGACCACCGTCGCGGTCTCCGCGACCGAGAAGGCGAGCGAGTGCTTCGTGCCGTCGACGATGACGAAGGCGGGCCAGTTCCCGGCCGCGTCGAGCACGACGTCGGCGGCGTACACGCCGCGGCCGGGCTCGAGCCCGTCGGTGTGGAGCGTGGTGGGCACCGGTGGCCGTTCTTTGCCGGCCGGGGTGACGAGCTGGAGCTGTGCGGGCGGGCCCGACGCGTATCCGCCCTTGGCGTCGAGCAATGCGAACGCCACCCGCTGTGGCCCGGGGTCGGCGTACAGATCGGCCGACAGGACCCCGGCTTCGAGCGACGAGCCGCGGGACGCCGGGCGTCGAGAGGACTTCGCCGGCTTCGACGAGCTGCCGCACGCGGCGAGGGTGACGAGACCGCCGGCGGCAACGAGGAAGGCACGACGGCTCAGAGGGCGCTCCACCATGCACGTATCCTGCCGTACGGAGGTGACGGTGTCCGATCGGGTCGAGTTCCGCTGCAACGGCGAGGCGGTGACGCTCGCCGTCGAGGCCGGCGAGAGCCTGCTGTCGGTGCTCCGGGAGCGCCTGGGGGTCACCTCGGCCAAGGACGGGTGCGCACCGCAGGGCCAGTGTGGGTGCTGCACCGTGCTCGTCGACGGTACCCCGCGCGTCGCGTGCGTCACGCCGGTGGCTCGCGTCGCGGGCCGGTCGGTCACGACGCTCGAAGGACTCGACGCCGGTGACCGAGCGCGGCTCGCGGAGGCGTTCGTCGCCACCGGCGGGGCGCAGTGCGGCTTCTGCACGCCGGGGATCGCGATGCGATGCTTCGCAACCTTCGGCGAGAGTGCCGGCTCGCGCGAGGCCGTCGGTCGCGCCCTGGCGGGGCACGTCTGCCGTTGCACCGGGTACGAGTCGATCTTCGCTGCGGTCGAAGGGAGCGCGAACCCGACCGGGCGGCGGGACCTCGACGCGGCGGGCCGACGCGCGACGCTCGAGGGCGGGGCGCCACAGCGCGTGACGGTCGGCGTGGCACTCGGGGCCGCATTGTTCGCGGACGACACCGCGCCCCGAGACGCGTTGGTCGCCGTGCCGCTACCCCTGGGCTCGTCGGCCGACGCGGTTCACGCCGCCGGGAACCGGTGGGTCGTCGGCGAGTCGCTGTTCGAGGCCCGGGCTCAGGCCGCGAAGATCCAGGGCCGGCGGACCACGATCGGGGTTCGGCCACCGATCCCACCCGTGGCGCCGCCGGTTGGCGGCGTCGCGCTCGCGACGAGCTGGGTGGAGCCGGCATACCTCGAGCCCGACGCGTCGTGGTGCCACCCGGGCGGCGAACCTGCGAGTCCGCTGGGCAACGGAGGTGCCTTCGGCGGCAAGGCGACGTCCGCGGCACCGGCGGCGGCACGCGAGCTCGCGGACCGCCTCGGTCGCACCGTGCGGGTCGTCTACTCGCGCGAGGACGTCGTGCGCCTCGGCCCCAAGCGCCCACCGGTGTCGGCCACCGCGATCGCGACGGGTTCAGGGGCCAGCATTGAAGGGCAGGTCGCGACACCGGGCCTCGATGCGTGTCGTGATCCGCTCACGTGGCCGTACGCCATCGACGTGCACGAGCGTTGGGACGGCGCCGACCTCGACGGTCCGCGCGTGTCGTCGGAACTGCGCGCGGCCGGTTGGGCCGAACGGGTGGTGCTGCTCGAGGGCGCGCTCGACGAAGCCGGCGTCGATCGCGCCGAGCTCCACCGAGACGATCGGGCTGCCGCCACCGCGCTCGACGTTTGCGTGCGGGCACCCAGTGGTGCGCTGGCCGGCGCCCGGGTGTCCATCGACGGCTCGACCGGCGCGCTCGGCGGTGTCGACGTCGTCGTCGCCGCCGGCGACCCGCTCGACGAGGTCGTGCTGCGGTCGTACGCCGTCGGTGCGGTGCACATGGCGCTCGGGTGGGTGTTCACCGAAGGGCTGGCCGTCGACGACGACGGGGAGATCCTCGACCTGACGATGCGCTCCTTCGGCGTGATCCGCGCCAAGCACACGCCGCCGATCTCCGTGCGGGTGCTCGACGACCCCGGCCCGCCGCTCGCCGCGGCGGACGCAGTGTTCGCGGCCACTGCGGCGGCGGCGTGGAACGCGGTGGCACGGGTCGAGGGCGCGCGGCCCGTGAGCTTCCCCGCGTTCGACACCCGCGCCGCACGCGCGCTTCGGCGCTGACGCCGCGCGCCGTCTCAGAACCCGAGCGGATAGGTGAACGCCGTGCCTCGCCGGCCGGTGGCACCGCTGGACTGCGTCCTCCTCCTCAACGCAGCTCCGGCTGCGCCTTCGTCGTGCGTCCTTGCCGGCGGCACCCCCGACACGCCGATCCACCAACGCCACCTATCCGCTCGGGTTCTAATACGGTCGCGAGCTCGTTCGCGAGTTCGCCGTCGACTGGAGACGCCATGGCCGTGCAGCCCCTCCCGACTCCGAGCGCCCCGCCTGCCGCGGGCCCGTACTCGCCCGCGGTGCGGGCGGGCGACTGGATCGTGCTCGCCGGTCAACTCGGCGTCGATCCCTCGACCGGCGAGCTCGTCGGCCCGGTCGACGCCCAGGCCAGGCAGGCGCTGGTCAACGTCGAGGCGATCCTGCGCGACTGCGGGGCCTCGCTGGAAGACGTTGCCAAGACGACGGTGTTCGTGACCGACCTCGGCGACTGGGCGACCGTCAACCGGATCTACGCGGAGACGTTCGGCGACCACAAGCCCGCCCGCGCCACCGTGCAGATCGCCGCCCTCCCGCTGGGGGGAGCCGTCGAGATCGAGGTCTGGGCCCATCGACCGCCGCGCTGACCGGCTTCTCCGGTAGGCTCGCTCCCGTGGCCGGAGTCGTGCTGATCGTGATCGTGCTGCTGCTCGTGGGGCCCTTCGCCGTGATGCTGGCCGGGGCAGCCTGGAGCGCGCTCAACGGCCAGCTCCTCGCGGACGACGCCGACGCCCGGGCCGAGGGCCGGCCCACCTGACGGCGCCATACCCGGCGCGACCCAACTGACGGCCGGTCCGGCGGGGCCGGCGGCGGTACCGGTAACGTGCGGCGCCCAGGGCGGCGGTGTTCACACGCCGTTCACATTCGGGGAACCGAACCGAAACCCGCTCACGCCAGACTCCTGGGTGTTCCACCGTGAGTACCTCGAGACCAAGCTCCGGGACCCCGGAGGGAAAGCGAAGCAACGTGAGCTACAAGGCTGAATACATCTGGATCGACGGGACGCAGCCCACGGCCCGGCTCCGCTCCAAGACGAAGATCCTGAAGGACGGCGCGGATCTCCCGATCTGGGGCTTCGACGGTTCGAGCACGAACCAGGCGCCGGGCGACAACTCCGACTGCGTACTGCGACCGGTGTTCTCCTGCCCCGACCCGATCCGGGGCGGCGACGACGTGCTCGTGATGTGCGAGGTGCTGCTGACCGACATGAGCCCGCACCCCACGAACACCCGCGCCGCGCTCGTGGAGACCGCGACGAAGTTCGCGGACCAGGAGCCCATGTTCGGGATCGAGCAGGAGTACACCTTCTTCGAGCAGGGTCGCCCGCTCGGCTTCCCGGCCGGTGGCGGTTTCCCCGAGCCGCAGGGCTTCTACTACTGCGGCGTCGGTGCCGACGAGGTGTTCGGCCGTGACGCCGTGGAGGCGCATCTCGAGGCCTGCCTCGAGGCGGGTCTCGCGCTCTCGGGCATCAACGCCGAGGTCATGCCCGGTCAGTGGGAGTTCCAGGTCGGCCCGCTCGGCCCGCTCGACGTGTCGGATCAGCTCTGGGTGGCCCGCTGGATCCTGTACCGGGTCGCGGAGGAGTTCGGCATCTCGGCGACGCTCGACCCGAAGCCGGTGAAGGGCGACTGGAACGGTGCCGGTGCCCACACGAACTTCTCGACGAACGCGATGCGGGAGGGCTACGACGCGGTCATCGCGGCGTGTGAGGCACTCGGTACGAAGGCCGACGAGCACGTGCGGGTGTACGGGGCCGACATCGAGCACCGGCTCACCGGCTCGCACGAGACCGCGCCGTGGCACGAGTTCAGCTACGGCGTGTCCAACCGCGGCGCGTCGGTGCGAATCCCGTGGCAGGTCGAGAAGGACCAGAAGGGCTACATCGAGGACCGCCGGCCGAACGCCAACATGGATCCGTACCTGGTGACGCGGATGATCGTCGACACCGTCTGCTCGAAGCTCGCCTGATCGCCGATCGGCAGCAAGGCGCGATTGGCCCCGCGACGCGGGGGCCAATTCGCGCCCGGGGTCAGGTGGAGGCTGCGGGCCGCTGCGTTCTCGGCTGGCCGAACCGGTAACCCACGGACCGGACCGTCTGGATCAGGTTCGCGTGCTCCTCGCCGAGCTTGGCGCGCAACCGGCGAACGTGGACGTCAACCGTACGGGCGCCGCCGTAGTACTCGTAACCCCAGACGCGCGACAGCAGCTGCTCGCGTGAGAACACCTTGCCGGGGTGGGTCGTGAAGAACTTCAACAGCTCGTACTCCATGTACGTGAGATCGAGAGGCCGGTGGGCGAGCGTCGCCTGGTAGGTCTCGAGGTTCAGCTCGAGATCGCCGTACTCGACGACCTCCGCACGCGTCCCCCGACCGGTCCGGAAGAAGAGATGCCGCAGCCGCGCCTCGAACTCCTTCTGGTGGAACGGCGACAGGCAGAAGTCGTCGAAGAGGTCTTCCCGGAGCTCCAGGTCGCCGAGCTGGGCGCCCGACACCAGCACGAGTAGCGGCTCGAGCGGCGTCTCGCGCTTGCGGAGGAGCCGACAGATACCGAACGCGCCCTCGGGGTCCTCGTCGGCGCACACCACCGCGCCGGACCATCCCTCGGCCGGTTCCACCTGGGTGGCGAGCGACGCGTTCGCGACGGCCTTCCAGGCATAGCCGGCGAGGTCCAGCGTCTGCACGAGCAGCGCGGGTGCCGGATCGGGGAACACCAGCAGAGGCTCCATCTCTAATTGTCGCCCTCGCTGCGACGTCGGGATACCCGACGTCGCGGGCGCTCGGGACTCCGTGCTCGCTCGGCTTCGCTCGCTCGCCGCGCGGTGCGGAGCGTGCTCACTGCAAGGTCGGCATCGCCCTCGCTGCGACGTCGGGATACCCGACGTCGCGGGCGCTCGGGACTCCGTGCTCGCTCGGCTTCGCTCGCTCGCCGCGCGGTGCGGAGCGTGCTCACTGCAAGGTCGGCATCGCCCTCGCTGCGACGTCGGGATACCCGACGTCGCGGGCGCTCGGGACTCCGTGCTCGCTCGGCTTCGCTCGCTCGCCGCGCGGTGCGGAGCGTGCTCACTGCAAGGTCGGCATCGCCCTCGCTGCGACGTCGGGATACCCGACGTCGCGGGCGCTCGGGACTCCGTGCTCGCTCGGCTTCGCTCGCTCGCCGCGGTGCGGAGCGTGCTCACTGCAAGGTCGGCATCGCCCTCGCTGCGACGTCGGGATACCCGACGTCGCGGGCGCTCGGGACTCCGTGCTCGCTCGGCTTCGCTCGCTCGCCGCGCGGTGCGGAGCGTGCTCACTGCAAGGTCGGCATCGCCCTCGCTGCGACGTCGGGATACCCGACGTCGCGGGCGCTCGGGACTCCGTGCTCGCTCGGCTTCGCTCGCTCGCCGCGGTGCGGAGCGTGCTCACTGCAAGGTCGGCATCGCCCTCGCTGCGACGTCGGGATACCCGACGTCGCGGGCGCTCGGGACTCCGTGCTCGCTCGGCTTCGCTCGCTCGCCGCGCGGTGCGGAGCGTGCTCACTGCAAGGTCGGCATCGCCCTCGCTGCGACGTCGGGTACTTGCGGTCATCACAAGGTTCCCAGGTAGCGGTCGAGCTCGAAGGGGGTGACGTACTGCTTGTACTCGGCCCACTCGGCGCGCTTGTTGCGCACGAACCATTCGAAGACGTGATCGCCGAGGCACTCCGCCATGAGCTCGGAGTGCTCCATGACACCGATCGCTTCGCCGAGCGACTGGGGCAATACCCCGATGCCCTCTGCGGAACGCTGCTCCGGTGTCATCTCGTAGATGTTGTTGGTCGCCGCATCGGGAAGGTCGTAGCCCTCGGCCACGCCCTTGAGTCCCGCGGTGAGGATCGCGCTGAAGGCGAGGTACGGGTTGCACGCCGGATCGGGGGACCGGTACTCGATCCGCGTCGACGACTCCTTGTCGTGCTTGGCGACCGGCACGCGGACGAGTGCCGACTGGTTGTTGCGCGCCCAGCACACGTAGACGGGAGCCTCGTAGCCGACGATCAGGCGCTTGTACGAGTTCACCCACTGGTTGGTCACCGCGGTGATCTCGGGTGCGTGACGGAGCAGACCCGCCACGAAGTGCTTGCCGACCTTCGACAGGCCGAACTCGTCGCCCGGGTCGTGGAAGGCGTTGACGTCGCCCTCGAAGAGGGACACGTGCGTGTGCATGCCCGAGCCGAACGCCCCCGCGATGGGCTTGGGCATGAAGGTCGCGTACGCGCCGAGCGCGTGCGCGACCTCCTTGACCACCAGGCGGAACGTCATCACGTTGTCCGCCATCGACAGGGCGTCGGAGTAACGCAGGTCGATCTCGTGCTGGCTCGGCCCGTTCTCGTGGAAGCTGTACTCCACCGGGATGCCCATCGCCTCCAGGGTGAGGATCGTGCGCTTGCGGAGCTCGCTCGCCATGTCCTGATGGGTCAGGTCGAAGAACCCGGCCCGGTCGAGGGGCTCGGGCCGGTCGGGCGAGCGGAAGTAGAAGTACTCCATCTCGGGGCCGGCGTAGAACGTGTAGCCCTGCTCGCGGGCGCGGTCCAGGTTCCGCTTCAGGACGTACCGGGGATCGCCCGCGAAGGGCCGGCCGTCCAGGTGCTTCACGTCGCAGAACATCCGGGCGACCGGGGCGTCGTCGTCGCCCCAGGGCACGATGTCGAACGTGTCGGCGTCGGGCACGGCGAGCATGTCGGATTCCTGGACGCGGCTGTAGCCCTCGATCGCGGACCCGTCGAAGGTCATGCCCTCCTCGAGCGCGACCTCGAGCTCGGCCGGGGTGATGGCGAAGGACTTCAGGAACCCGAGGACGTCGGTGAACCAGAGCCGGACGAAACGGACCCGCCGCTCCTCGACCGTCCGCAACACGTACTCCTGGTGCCGATTCATGGCCATTGCCTCGCTCACTGCCGGCCGGGACCCCCGGCCGGCGGTCGTTCGTTCGGCGTGCTCGCTCGACTTCGCTCGCTCGCCGCGGGTGGATGTCGTTCGTCGAGTGTCGCCCGCGATCCCGGGTCCTCCGCGGTGATTGTGCCAGGTGGGATCGACCGTTCGGCCCGGCAGCGTGAGTGCGGCCGGTCTTCGTAACGGAGCGTTCATCGAGGAGGCCCAGAGGGGCGATGCCCATCCGGTGGAAGCATCTGACAAGATGCGGGGGGAGCGACCGTCTGGCCAGCTCCCTGGGTCGAACGACCCAATTCCCACGCAGCGTGAGATTTCTGAACGCTCCGTATAGCCATGAAGGTGAAAAAACGGTACACTTTCGTCTTGACACGGTTCGGCACGTTACGGAACGCTGTCAACAGGGCATTACTTCGGTCCCGGGGTCCTCACCTGGGATCTCAGGGGGCATGGGAGCCTTCGTCACCGGCTGGAGGACTGGTATGAGACTGTTTCCCCGGGGTCTGCGATCCCGATTCCTGCTCACGATCGGCGCGACGGCCCTGGCCGCCGTGCTCGCGGCGCCCGTCGCGAGCGCGGCCCCCGGTGACCAGCTGCGGCGTGCGAGCACCAAGTCCGACGGCTCGGAGACGGCGTCGCCGTGCCTGGTGATCATCGTCATCAAGACCGGCGCCTGCAACTCGTTCGAGGCGGGAAGCCCGTCGCTCTCGGCTGATGGGCGATACGTCGCGTTCGTATCGAATTCACCGGATCAGATCCCGGGGGCCGCGGCGCCGTCGTACTCGCTGTTCCCGACCAAGGTCGACCACGTCTTCCGCAAGGACATGCAGACGGGCCAGGTCGTCCAGGTCGACATCAAGGACAACGGCAACCCGATCCCGGAGGCGACCGGTCAGCCGGCGATCAGCGCCGACGGCAACTTCGTGGTGTTCACGGCGAAGTCCGACCAGGTGAGCGTGCGTGACTCGGCGTTCAGCAACGGTCGCTCCGCGATCTACATGCGTGACATCGGCGCCGGCCGGACCACCGCGATCTCCGATCCGAACGGTGCGGTGCGTGTCTTCGGGCTGTCGCTCAGCTTCTCGTTCCTCGGCAGCGCGTCGGTGTCGACCGACGGGTCGTTCAACCCGCAGATCAGCGCCGACGGCAACACCGTGACCTTCCAGTCGAACGACTCGCAGGTCAATGCCGGAGCCACCCACGGCAGCGGTGTGGGCCAGGAGAACTGCGAGAACGGCAACCTGTTCTTCAACTGCCCGGTGAACACCTACGTGTGGAGCCGCAACCCGTCGGCGACCCGCTTCCCGTGGGGCACCATGAAGGCGATCGAGAACCTCGCCGACGGCAAGCTCAGCACCAACGGGCAGTGGCTCCTCTCCAACAAGGGCGGCAACATCGTCCGGACGGACACGGCGACGCTGGCCCAGACGACGATGGTCGACAAGGCGGGGCTTCTCGGCCCGATCCACGCCGGCACGATCAGCGACGACGGCAACACGGTGGCGTTCTGGTCCGAGGCACCGAACCTCGTGCCGGGCGACAACAACCAGGTGTCCGACGTGTTCGTGAAGACCGGTGGCCCCTTCGGCACCGTGAAGCGCTTGTCGGTCTCGCCGACCGGCCAGGAGTTCCCGAAGGCCAGCACCGGCGGCTCGGTGTCGGGCGACGGCAAGTTCGTCTCGTTCAACTCGCTGGCTCCGCTGACGACGGCCGCGAACACCTGGAACGTGTACGTGTCCGACGTGATCATCGCCAGGCCGAAGCTCGTGAGCGTCAGTCGTGACGGCGGCCAGGGCAGCGGCACGGGTCCGGTGATGGGTACCGACGGGAGGTTCATCGCCTTCGTGTCGGCGGGCGCGCTGACGGTCGACAAGAACAACCAGAACACCGAGGTCTACGTCTACGACCGCAACGGCGTTCCGCTGCCGCAGGCGGCCGGGCCGGTGTGGCTGGCGGCGGCCGATGGGGGCGTGTTCGCCTACGGCGGGGCGCAGTTCTACGGTTCGATGGGCGGCACGAGGTTGAACCAGCCCGTGACCGGCATCGGCACCACGCCCGACCAGGGCGGGTACTGGCTGACCGCTTCCGACGGTGGCATCTTCTCCTTCGGCAACGCTCAGTTCTTCGGCTCGATGGGCGGCACGCCGCTCAACAAGCCGGTGGTGAGCATCGCGGCGACGCCGACGGGCCAGGGCTACTGGGAGGTGGCCTCCGACGGTGGCATCTTCACCTTCGGTGACGCCGAGTTCTTCGGCTCGATGGGCGGCACGCCGCTCAACAAGCCGATCGTCGGCATCGCGTCGACGCCGTCGGGCAAGGGCTACTACCTGGTGGCCTCCGACGGTGGCATCTTCGCCTTCGGCGACGCGGTGTTCTACGGCTCGACCGGGAACCTGAACCTGCTCAAGCCCATCAACGGCATCAAGGTCACGCCGTCGGGCAAGGGCTACTTCCTCGTGGCCTCCGACGGTGGCCTGTTCGCCTTCGGTGACGCCGAGTTCCTCGGCTCCGCCGGCGGCAGCACCGACACGTACGTCGGCATGACCATCCTCGACAACAACCAGGGCTACCGCCTGATCGACTCGCAGGGCACGATGGTGCTGTTCCACAAGAACGCGGTCTCGGTCGGCGGCAAGCGTCAGGAAGCCGGCACGAAGCTCAACAAGCCGGTGGTGGGCGTGTCCTCGTAACAAGCGAGGAGAACCACGTGTACGAGCAGGAGCCCCGGCCTCGGCCGGGGCTCCTGGCGTCGTGGCGGTCCTTTCCTATCCTGGGTGCATGACCCGGCTTCGCGTCGCCGCTGCTCAGCTCAACCTCGTCGTCGGCGATCTCGACGGCAACGTCGCGCGGATGCTCGACGCGTACGAGCGGTCCGTCGCGCTGGCGTGCGATCTCGTCGCGTTCCCCGAGCTCGCCATCACGGGTTACCCGCCCGAAGACCTGTTGCTGCGTCCCGCGTTCGTCTCCCACGCGATGGAGGTGCTCGACAAGTTCGCGCTGCGAACGGAGGCGACGGCTGCGGTCGTCGGGCTCCCGGAGCTCGGCCGGACCTTGGCGAACGCGGCCGCGATGTGCGCCCATGGCCGCGTGCAGGGTGTCTACCGCAAGCACCTGCTTCCCAACTACGCGGTGTTCGACGAGCAGCGGTACTTCACGGCGTCCGACGAAGACGGCCCCCTGTTCGTCGTCGGGGGCGTGCGGGTCGCGCTGTCCATCTGCGAAGACGCCTGGAGCCCGACCGGCCCCATCGCGACCCAGGCCGCCGCGGGGGCGGAGCTCGTCGTGAACATCAACGCGTCCCCGTACTTCGCGGGTCGCCAGCACGAGCGCGAGACCATGCTGGCCACGCGGGCCCGTGATGCGGGCGTCCCGATCGTGTACGCGAACCTCGTCGGCGGGCAGGACGAGCTCGTGTTCGACGGCGCGTCCGTGGTCTTCGACGCGCACGGCGAGCTCGTCGCTCGCGCGAAGCAGTTCGAGGAGGATCTTCTCGTCGTCGACCTCGACGTCACGGCCGGTGCGAGGAGACGAAGCGCAGGCCTGGCCGTAGGCCGGGAGGCCGAAGCGGAGCTCGACCCGACAACGAGGAAACGCCTGCTGGAGCCGCACGCACCGGCAGGTGGAGTCGTCGCGACGCTCCCCGAGGTGGGGATCGGCGAGCGCCGTCTCGACGGCGCGCCGATCCCCGCTCGGGTGGAGCCGCTGCTCGAACCGGAAGGGGAGGTGTACCGCGCACTCGTGCTCGGCACGCGCGACTACGTGCGCAAGACCGGCTTCCACGACGTGCTGATCGGGCTGTCCGGCGGCATCGATTCGTCGCTCGTGGCCGCGGTCGCGGTCGACGCGTTGGGTGCCGAGCACGTCACCGGCGTACTCATGCCGTCGCGCTACTCGAGCGAGGGGAGCATCGCCGATGCCGAGGCACTGGCGGCCAACCTCGACATGGGGACGCTCACGATCCCGATCGAGCCGGCCCACGAGGCGTTTCTCGAGATGCTCGCCCCGACGTTCGCCGGCCTCGAGAGTGGACTCGCCGAGGAGAACCTCCAGGCCCGCGTCCGAGGCACGATCCTCATGACGATCTCGAACAAGTTCGGCTGGATGGTGCTCACCACCGGCAACAAGAGCGAGATGGCCACGGGGTACTCCACGCTGTACGGCGACATGGCCGGCGGCTATGCCGTCATCAAGGACGTCCCCAAGACGCTCGTCTACGGCCTCTGCGACCACGTCAACACCCGAGCGGGGCGCGAGCTGATCCCGCGTTCGGTCATCGAGAAGCCACCGAGCGCAGAGCTCCGACCGGGTCAACTCGACGCGGATTCACTTCCTCCGTACCCGGTCCTCGACGCCGTGCTCGAGGGATACGTCGAGGGTGACAGGTCCGTCAACGACCTGATCGCCGAAGGCTTCGACGCCGAGACCGTCCGGCGTGTCGCGATGCTCGTCGACCGCAACGAGTACAAGCGCCGCCAGGCCCCACCGGGCGTTCGCGTGTCGGCGAAGGCGTTCGGGAAGGATCGGCGCCTGCCGATCACCAACCGCTGGCCCGGCTGACGACGCGTTCGACCGTGGAGCGAGTGGCGTCGCCCGCGCCTCGTGCGAGCAGGCAGCAGCTGCGAGCGCAGGTCGCGCTCGTGGTGGCCGCCTTCCTGTTCGGGAGCACCTTCGTCGTCACGAAGGACGCGATCGAGGACGTCACCCCGATCGCATACGTGACGCTTCGCTTCGCCGTCGGGACCTTGATCATGATCCCGATCGCGTGGTTCGAGTCTCGGCGTGTCGAGGCACCGAAGGGGATGCCCGGTAGGGGAACGCTGTTGCGGTTGGGTCTGCTGGCCGGCGCCGCGCTCGCCGTCGGGTACGTGCTCCAGACCGTCGGGTTGCAGTACACGTCGGCGTCGAACTCGGCCTTCATCACCGGGCTGTTCGTGGTCTTCACGCCGCTGCTCGCGATCGCCTTGCGGCACCGCGGTCTCGGCGTGAACACCGCGATCGCGGTGGTGGTGGCCGTGCTCGGCCTCTTCCTGCTCACGGGAGCTCGGTTGGCCATCGGCAAAGGCGACGCCCTCACCCTGGGGTGCGCATTCGCGTACGCGATCCACATCATCGTCCTCTCGACGATGACCGCCCGCTTTCGGCCCCTCGCCTTCAACGCAGTGCAGCTCGGGATGCTGACCGTCCTCACCGCGCCACTTCTCCTCGTCACCGGAGTGGGTGACCTGACGGGCCGGGCCGTCGCCGCAATCGTGTTCACCGGGGCCGCGGTCTCCGCACTCTCGTTCAGCCTCCAGGTGAGCGGGCAACGGAGGCTGACGCCGACGCGTAGCGCGTTGCTCCTGTCGACCGAGCCGGTCTTCGCAGGCGTCATCGGCTTCGTGGTCGGGGACCGGTTGGGTGCGCTCGGCGCCGTGGGCGCGGTGCTGATCCTCGCCGCCATCGTGATCGAGATCGGGGCCATGCCCGGGCTCCCGGCCCGGCTTCCCGTACCGCGCCGCGCCGACCGGGCCGACGTTGACCCGACCGTGCGGCCGCCGGGACAATGAGCCGATGAGCGAGCGTCGCGAGGCGGGTGTCCCGCCGAGCAGCGAGCGTGGCCCGCTGGCCCGGCGCCGGCGGCGCCAGGAGCGGAAACGATGAGCGCCGGGATCGGGATCGTCGAATCGGCGTACCTGCTCGCTCGCTACCAGTGGGTCGAGGAACGGCTCTTCGAGATCCTCGGCGGCTGGGCCGTGCGGGAACCCGACCCGCACGTGAAGCTGGTGCTCGGCCCGGATGCGGCACGCCATGCCGAGCACGCAGCCGTATGGGCGCGGCTGCGACCCGACGTGCGGGAGGCCGGTCCGAGCGGCCCGGAGGCGCCGGGCCCGGGCACCGAGGCGCTGTTCGCCGCCGTGTGGGCCCTGGACGCACCGGCACAGACCATCGAGCGCCTCGTCGCGGTGTACCGGGTGGTGCTGCCCGCGATGGTGGCCCGCTACGAAGCGCACCGGGCCCGCGTCACGGCCCTCGCCGACGGCCCGGTCATCGGCGCGCTGGAGCGCGTGACGGCCGAGGAACGGGCACGAGTGGAGGTGGCCGAGGCGCTGCTTCAGTCGGCGTCCGCGGCTGTCGATGCCACGGAGCGTGCGCTGCGACTACAGGAGATCATGGCGGACCTGCTCGAGACGTCGGACGGGCTCACGCGCTGAGCGGTCGCGATATCCACAGGCCGGTGGGGGACCAGGTCGGATCGCGGCCGATTCTCGGCTCGGGGACGAGGAACTTCGCATGTCCCGCTGTCCCCAGGACCTGTGGACGACCATCTTGACGCGGTCGGTAACGTACGAGTTGGGTCGTGCTCTCGGTGGTGCCCGATCCAGTCGTCACCGTGGCGCGCGTCGGTAGTCGGAAGGACGCGGAGTGGCCAGAGAACGCCCCGAGCGCGACGACGAGGATCTCGTCCGCCTCTACCTGACGGACATCGGGCAGTATCCGCTGCTCACGAAGGACGACGAGGTCCACCTGTCCCAGCAGATCGAGGCCGGGACCGCGGCACGCACCGAGCTGCTGGCCGAAGGCGAGGACCTCCCGCCGGCCCGCCGGCGTGACCTGCGCCGAACCATTCGCGACGGCGACGACGCACAACGGACGTTCGTGGAGTCCAATCTGCGCCTCGTAGTGTCGATCGCCAAGAAGTACCAGGCGTCGGGGCTGCCGCTCCTCGACCTCGTGCAGGAGGGGAATCTCGGGCTCATGCACGCGGTCGAGAAGTTCGACTGGCGCAAGGGGTTCAAGTTCTCGACCTACGCCACGTGGTGGATCCGCCAGGCGATCACGCGCGGCATCGCCAACACGGGGCGCACGATCCGGCTGCCCGTCCACGCGGGCGACCTGCTCGCGCGGTTGCAGAAGGCCCGGGTGTCGATCGAGCTCAAGCACGGCCGGGCCGCGACGCTCGCCGAGCTCTCGGCCGAGCTCGAGATGCCCGAGGAGAAGGTCACCGAGGCGTTGCGATTCGCGGCCGAGCCACTGTCGCTCTCCGAGCCGTTGCGCGAGGACGGCGACGCCGAGCTCGGGGACCTCGTCGAGGACCGGGGCGCCGAGTCGCCGTTCGACGCGGCGGCCACGACCTTGTTGCCGGGGGAGATCGCCAAGCTGCTCGCGCCGCTCGACGAGCGTGAGCGCCAGATCCTCTCGCTGCGCTTCGGCCTCGACCGGGGCGAACCCCGCACGCTCGAGGAGGTGGGGGAGTACTTCAACCTGACCCGGGAGCGGATCCGCCAGATCGAGGCCCGGGCCATGTCGAAGCTCCGGCACCCGTCCGCCGACACCGGGGCCCGCGACCTCCTCGCCGTCTGAGGTATCCCGAGCGCCTGACAGAGCCTCTAAACTGGACAGACCGTGCGTATCGGACGAGCGGCCGGTAGGGGGTCAGGGATGGTCGACGGCAGCGAGGGTCCGAACTCGTCGCCGGTCGCGGAGCTCGGTCCCGGGTCCTTCGGTCCCCGGTCCCGACGCCCCCGGCTCGTTGCCGCCTCCGTCGCGTTGGTCTCGGTGCTCGCGATCGTCGTCGCGGCGGCGATCGCCGCGCCGGGAGGAAGGTCCCGAGTGCGTTCGACGACCGCGGCCGCCCCGTCGGGTGGGATCCTCGCGGTCGTCTCGGGCGCGAGCACCGAGGGTGGGTCCTCGACGTCGGTCGGCGGTCCATCAGCCGGTCCGGTCTCGTCGGGTGCACCGCCCGACGGCCCGTCGACCGCTGCGCCACCACGACGCGAGACCGGTCTCGTCGTACTCGATCCCGCGAACGGGAACGTCGTCGACACCATCGATCCGAACGTCGTCGTCAATGGTCCCCGCAGCATGTCGATCACACGCGATGGGCAGCACGCGTTCGTGGCCAGGGTGACGCACGCGTGCAGCGGCGAGCAGAGGCCCACCACCGACCTCGTCGAGTACTCCCTCGGCGACAAGA
This sequence comes from Acidimicrobiia bacterium, assembly GCA_046331155.1. GTDB lineage: Bacteria > Actinomycetota > Acidimicrobiia > IMCC26256 > CAWATG01 > JAXLRK01. The sequence goes on along the minus strand of JAXLRK010000001.1, from coordinate 280,081 downwards.
CGTCGAAGGTCGTGGCGGCCGATGCGGGCAACCCGGTCGTGAGGCCCGACGGATCGAGAGTCGCCTACTCGCGCACGCCATGCGTGGGTGCCGGGGCCAGACCAGTTGCGACATTGGTCGTCCACGATCTCGTGGGCAGCACGGCCGACGTGACGTTCGATGCGCTCGACCCGATCGCGTTCTCGCCTGACGGAGCGCAGCTTCTCGTCCGCGACAGAATGCAGCGGTACGAACTGTTGAGCATCACCGACGCCGCGCAGAGCCCGACACCGTTGGCCGCCCCCGAAGGGCTCGACCTGTTCGGATGGATCGGTGCCGCGATGACCGGTGTGGACCAGACGGGTGTTGATCACGCCACTCTGGTGCCGGTCGACACCCCTCCTCAGCCCGCGGGGAAGCCGATCCTTGAGTTCTCCACCTCGCTCGAGCTCGTCGACTTCGACGAGAGCGAATCGGTCGCGCTCCTGTTGGAACGGGCGGGAGACCGCACGCTGAAGCGACAACGCGGAACGGATCTGGCCGACATCGTCAAGCACGTCGACGCCGCGAAGTGGATACCCCATTCCTCGACGACGATCCCGTCTTCGACGACCACCGCGTCGCCGACGACTACGGCGAAGCCCGCGCCGTCGACGACCGTGCCGTCGGGGACGGACACGATCCCCGCTGCGACACCGTCGGAGATCATGGCGGTGACGAGCGACGGCCGCGTCGTGCAGATGGCGGCCGACGGTACGGTGCAGCGAACCATCGCGGATCCCTCGAACGGCCGCCGGGCCGACGGCGTCACGGTCTCGCCCGACGGGAAGACCCTCATCGCCTCGTACCGGACCGGCTGCGGGGTGGGGTACCACGACCTCCGGGTGATCTCGCTCGACGGTACATCGTCGCTGCTCACGTCGCTCGGGCTCGGCAACGGCGCCAGCGTGAGCCCTGACGGCACCACGCTCGCCTACGAGGAGCAGCTCCAGCAGCCGCAACCCACCAGCTGTGACGAGGGCGCGCTGATCCTGCGCGACCTCGCGACGGGGACGGAACGGCGGATCGACCCCGCCTCGCTCGACGCCGACGTGCAGCACGTGCGGCCCGTCGGGTGGCTGGATGCCCGTCATCTGGTGGTGTACTCCTTCTACGCCGATGCAGCGGGCCGTACCTACGACGTGGACGTGCACGCGACGCCGGTGACCTCACGGCGCGTCCCGATCGAGGGCCGGTTCGGCGTCCGGGTCCTGGGTGACAGCGGTTCGCTCGTCGGCAGCGACCGTCGCGGCGACAACGTCGAGCTGGTGGTCATGGACCCCGTCACCGGCGGTGAACAGCGAACCTTCGCGACGTTGCCGTGGCCGTGGCCGGACAACGTCATCCTCACGGACACGACGTCGTCGCAGTCGGTGCTCTTCCTGCGCAACTCTGCGCCTCCGGATGCGTCCCACGTCGATCTCTACGCCGGCCACGACCTCTACCGCGTCGACGCTGGCGGGACGCCGAAGAGGATCGCGTCGGGGATCTTGGACGCGGTGTGGGGGCCCGGCTCGTCGTCGAACCCGACGTCGACCACGGCGACGTCACCGCAGCCGTCGTGATCGAACGCGGAGCGAGTGCGCGCTCAGGGCGAGTCGATCAGGGAACCTCGTCGAGGAGCGCCAAGGACTCCGTCGGCGAGTACACGGGCAGCTCTCCTGCGAGGCCCAGGAGATGCCCGTCTCCCGACACGATGGCTGCCTGCACGGTCGCGCCCAGCGCGATGAGGTAATCGTCGCCGGGGTCGGGGGAACGGGTGCTCGGTGGGTGCTCGGGATCCTCGGTCATCCGCGCCTCGCGGCGAGGCATCTCGACGAGCTCGAAGGCTCCATCGAGCCAAGCGCGCAACACCTCGGCCGGAGCGCCGCGCGGTGCGAGCAGTGCCGAGATGATGACGTTGGGATCGAACACCGTCCGCACTGCTCAGTGCCGGCGGCGCCGAGTCACGTGCTGGGCCTCGACGGCAAGCTCGAGCGCTTCGCCTTCACCAAGATCGTTCCGGGCCCACAACCGGGCCAGGAGGGTTCGTCAAGCTCTTCGCCAACACCCCGAGCCGCTTGGCGACGGCCCGGGGCGCGCCGGGCGGCTCGGCCGCTACATCGAGCGGTATCGCGAGCCCGCGCCCGCGCCGGCGGCGAAGAAGGTGACGAGGATCCCGGCGGGGAGCGTGCCCCAGAAGCTGATGTGCGTCCCGATGTTGCCGAGGAACAGCATCAGCAACCACGTCGCCGGGAACGACATGACAACCGCGACGAGCGCGAAGACCAACAGGAACATGGCTCTCCCCCTACCAGGTCGTGATCACGGTCGATTGTAGGTAGCCGTTCCCCGTCAACGGTTGATGGGCCGGCTCCGAGGCTGGCGCTCCCCGGGTACGGCGGCTCGTTCAGCCGACGACCTTGGCCTTGAGCCGCTGGAACTCGGCGTCGTCGATGACGCCCCGGTCCTTGAGGTCGGCCAGGCGGGCGAGCTCGTCGGCCGAGCTGGCCGTGGTGCCTGCGGCGCTCTGGATGTACTGGCGCATCGCGGCGTCCTGGGCCTGGGCGGCCTCCATCGCGTGCTCGCTCATCTTGTGGCCGCGGGCGATCAGGTACACGAACACGCCCAGGAACGGGAAGACGATGACGAAGATGCACCACAGGGCCTTGGCCCCACCGCCGATGTCCTTGCTGCGGAAGACGTCGGCGAACACCGAGATCAAGAGCCAGATCCAGATGAAGAACAGCGTGAACCACAGGAAGGTCAGGAAGACCTCGCCGACGTGCCACTCTGCGAGAACCATGGGATGCTCCTGGTGATGACACCGGCTCGGCCGGCGGACGAGGAGATCTTGGCACGCCGGGCCCGTACGTCGCCAAGACGGACGCTCGACCAGTCGCTCAACCGGTGGCGACGACCCGTCGATGAGGTCGCTGGGCCCCCACGGGCGAGGGCCCCGGATTCGACGGCATAGGGTGTGCGTTCATGACGGGTGGCATCGAGCCCGTAGATCAGGAGCCGGGCGCCGAAGCGGCGAGCGCGACGGCCGAGGTCGTCGGGGAACCGGGCACCGACCTCGTGCCCTACCGGGCGCCTGCGCCGGTCACGAGATCGGTCCAGCGCGTCACGCGGCTCGCGTTCGGCGCCGGGGGAACGATGACCGCAGCTGCTCGCGGTGTCGCGTCCCGGCTGCGCCATCGGGACGGGACTGCGGCGGCAGCCCATCGGTTCCCCTCGAACGCGGTGTCCCTCGTGCCGGGCGCGCTCGTCGGTGTCGGGCTCGTCGCCGAGCGACGCCTGTTCGACACCGCGGCGGCCGTCGAGTCGCGGGTTACCCGGGTCACGCAGGTGTTGCGCAGCGGGCGTCGGGTGCCGACGGCTCCGCGCGGCCCGAGCCGTGTCGAGCAGTACCTGGAGCACTGGCGGGCGCGGGGTGAGGCCGAGCAGGCGCGGAACCGGGTCCTGGTCAGCGAGCTGGTCCGCCGGTTGGCGCCCGAGCTCGCCGACGCGATCGTCGCCCGGATCGACCTCAACAAGATCCTCGCGGCGATCCCTCTCGAGCGGTTGCTCGAAGGCGTGGACCTCGGTGCGTTGATGCAACGCATCGACATCGGATCGATCATCGCCAGCATGGACATCGGCACCCTCCTGGCCGAGGTCCTCGACGCCATGGACCTGCCCGACGTGGTCCGGCAGTCCACGAGCACGGTCGGCGGCGACGCGATCGACGCGGTGAGGAGCCAGGCGATCGGGGCGGACGCGCTGGTGGAACGCGTGACCGATCGCCTGCTGCTGCGCAAGCGGAACCGAGCGAGCGCCGAACCGGCGAGCGCGCCCGCGACCGGGGGCCCGAGCGAGCCCACGGCGGCGCTCGCGACCGAAGCTGCCGGTACCGCTCCCGGTGAAGGGCAGGGGGACGCATGAGTTCGGCGGCTCACGACGAGCGGGCCCGAGAGGCGCAGGGCCGTAACGCCGGCATCGTCTCCCGGGTCGTCGCGAACGCGGTCGACGGCGTGGTGGTGACCCTCATCTTCGTGGGCATGCTCGCCGGCGTCGGGCTGGTCCGCTTCCTGCTCGGCCACAAGGAGCTGGCGCTGCCGAAGCCACCTGTCGGCGTCACGGTGGCCCTCATGTGGGTGCTCCTCACCGCCTACCTCGCACTCGGTTGGGGCGGGGACGGCCGGACGCTGGGGAAGCGTGTCATGGGACTGCGGGTCGTCTCGCGCGGTGGCGGTCGCCTGCGTCCCGTACAGGCCGTGGGCCGGGCCGCGCTGTGCGTCAGCTTCGAGGTGATCGTCCTCGCGTGGGTCGTGGTCAGCCGCCACAACTACGGGCTCCACGATCTGGTGTTCCGGACCCACGTCGTCTACGACTGGCCGAGGGGCGTGTCGTAGCCCGGCCCGATCGCGGCCTGTGCCGCTCGGCTAGCATCGCGAGCGGCGGTCGTATCCCAGGGGGTCTTCATGAAGAAGTTGCTGCTGCTTCTCATCGTCGTGGCGTTGGGGGCCGCGGTCGCGAAGAAGGTTCGCTCCGCGTAGCCACCACGCCGGTTCGACGTCGACAGCCGGGGGGAGACCCCGGCTGTCGCGCGCGTGGGTCACGTCAGGACGAGAGAGGCGCCGTCACGGACGTGTGAGGAACGACGCGACCCGTCGCCACGGCGACGCCGCCGCGGCTGCCGGGTGCTGGCGCCGGTACCACCACCACGCCGCCACGCCGGCGCCGGCGGCCACGACGGCGCTGCTCACGGCGATCGTCGGCCCGGCAGGTGGCACCGGTACGCGATCGCGCAACCGGACCGGGTGTCGGAACTCGCGCGTCGCCCACTCGCGTTCCTTGGCGATCTTCGCGAGATCGCGATCGGCGTTGACCGCGACCGGGTGCCCGACGCACTCGAGCATCGGGAGATCCGTGATCGAGTCGCTGTACGCGTACGAGCTCGCCAGGTCGATGCCGTCGCGCACAGCGAGCTCCCGAATGGCCTCGGCCTTGTGGGGGCCGTACGCGTAGAACGCGAGCTCGCCCGTGTAGTTGCCGTCGGCGTCGACCTCGGCTCGGGTCGCGATCCAGTCGTCGGCATCGAGGTACTCGGCGAGCGGCCCCACGACTTCGGCAGGCGCCGACGACACGATCACGATCCTGCGACCGGCGTCGTGGTGCTCGCGGAGCAGCTCGAGCGCTTCGGCGAAGATGATCGGCGACACCACTTCGTCGAGCGTCTCGCGCACGATCTGGGCCACGTGGTGCTGGCTCCAGCCGCGCGTGAGCGACAGCATGGCCTCGCGCATCTTCTCCATCTTCGCCTCGTCGGCGCCCACGAGCAGGAACACGACCTGCGCGTACATCGCCTTGGCGATGATGCGGCGCGACATCAACCCCTCGCGATAGAAGGGCTTGCCGAACGCGAGGACCGAGCTCTTCGCGATGATCGTCTTGTCGAGGTCGAAGAACGCGGCCTCCATACGGGCAACGATACGGGCTCTTGACACCGTCCGGGTCCGCGATCTACGGTCCCACCACTTCCCCGGTTCTTCCTCCGTCGCGCCGTTTCGCGTCTCGAGGAGGAACCGTGCTCGTCGCCTGTTGGTCCCCGAAAGGTGGTTCGGGGACGTCCGTCGTCACCGCCGCCTGCGCCCTGGTGCTCGCGCGCCGCCGTGGTCCCGCTCCCGTCCGGCTCGTCGATCTCGACGGGGACCAGTCCGCGATCCTCGGTCTCGCGGACGAACCCCCGACGGGGGTGGCCGATTGGCTCCTCGCGGGGCCCACGGCGCCGACCGAGGCGCTCGACCGGCTCGCCGTGCCGGTGATCGAAGGGCTCTCCCTGTTGCCCTGGGGCGGCTCGGGCGCGGTCGGGTCGCAGCCCGCCGCCGAAGCCGGCGCCGCGCTCGCGGTTGCGTTGCGCGAAGGTCCCGGCGTCGCGGTGCTCGACGCCGGCCGGGCCGGCTCGCCCGCGGCCCGGGCGGCGACGGAGCTCGCCGACCGGAGCGTGGTCGTGGTGCGGGGCTGTTACCTGACGCTGCGCCGCGCCGCCCGGCATCCGCTGACCGAGCGGGCCGCCGGGGTGGTCGTGGTGGAGGAGAGCGGCCGTTCCATCACCGCGAGGGACGTCCGCGCGGTGCTCGACCGCCCCGTCCTCGCCCACGTGAGTGCCCGGGCCGACGTCGCGCGTGCGGTCGATGCCGGGGTCCTGGCCGCGCGCACGCCCGATTCGCTGGCGCGTGCTGCGGCAGCGGTGCTCGACGCGCTCCGCGTGCTGCCGCGCCGGCGCGGGCAGGCGGCGTGACCCTCGGTCCGCGCTCCGCCGCCGGGGTCGCGGCGCGCAACGACGAGACGCGAGCGAGGATCCACCGGCGCCTGATCGAAGGAGGCGTCCCACCGGAGGAGGACCGGGTCCGCGAGGCGCTCGCCGAGATGATCGTGGCCGAGCTGCCCCTGCTGGGCGGGCCCGAACGCGCCGCGTTGCTCGACGAGCTCGTGCACGAGGCCCTCGGGCTCGGTCCGCTCGAGGCGTTCCTCGCCGACCCGTGCGTGACGGAGGTGATGGTGCTCGGAACGGGGCGCGTCTACGTGGAGCGCGACGGGCGGATCGAACCGGTCCCCGTGAGCGTCCCGGCACCGGTGGCGCGACGCGTCGTCGAACGCGTGCTCGCGCCGCTCGGACTGCGGCTCGACCGGTCGTCGCCGATCGTCGACGCCCGGCTCCCCGACGGCGCGCGCCTGCACGCCGTCATCCCGCCCCTGGCGATCGACGGGCCATGCGTCACGATACGCCGGTTCGCCCCCCGGCCGTTGTCCCTCGACGACTTCGACGTGTCCGGGCCGGCGGCACGGTTTCTCCACGAGGCCGTGCACACGGGATGGAACCTCGTCGTCTCCGGCGGGACGTCGACGGGCAAGACGACGCTGCTCAACGTGCTGGCCGGTGCAATGCCGTGCGGCGCGCGCGTCGTCACGATCGAGGAGACGGCGGAGCTCGCGTTCGACCTCCCACACGTCGTGCGGCTCGAGGCGCGGCCGCCCAATGCCGAAGGCCGCGGCGCGGTCACGGTGCGGGAGCTCGTGCGCACGTCGTTGCGCATGCGGCCCGACCGCCTCATCATCGGCGAGGTGCGCGGGCCCGAAGCCTTCGACATGGTGCAGGCGATGAACACGGGTCACGCCGGGTCGTTGTGCACGGTCCACGCCAACAGTGCCCCGGACGCGATGGTCCGGATCGAGACCCTCGTGCTGCTGGCGGGCGCCGGACTGCCGCTCGACGCGGTGCGGGCGCAGCTCGTCTCGGCGATCGACGGGGTCGTGCACGTGCGGAGGATCGGGGGCCGGCGGATCGTGGCGACGATCGGGGAGCTGCGAGCGGCAGCACCGCATGGGTTGGAGGTACACCCGCTCTACCACCGGACGCCCGCCGGGTTGGTGGCGACCGGGGCGCGCGCACGTCGAGGGCCCGGTGCGTCGTGAGCGTCGTGGCGGGCGCCGGTGCCGGCGCGCTCCTGGCGTGGTGGCTGCGGGCGCGGGCGATGGCCGTGCCGGTGCAGGACCGCCTCCGCCCGCTCGGTCGTGGCGCGCCGCGGGCCCCGGTGCTCGTTCGGTTGGATCGCGTGCCGCCGTTCGCCGGGCGGCGATCCCTGAGGATGCAGCGCGAGGTACCGAGAGTCCTGCACCGAGTGGCCGACGAGCTGCGGGCCGGAGCAACCGTCGACGCCGCACTCGGCCGGTGTACCGCCTTGGGAGGGGTGCTGACCGATTCGCTCGCCGGCGTGGCACACGATCGCACCTTCGGGGCCCCGCTGGTGGACGCGCTGGCGCGTTGGGCGGGGCGGGTGGGGTTCGCGGACGCGCGGGTCGTCGCGGGTGCCCTGGCCGTCGCCTCGACGATGGGCGGCCCGAGCGCGGCGGCGCTCGACGGGTGCGCGTCCTCCTTCGAGGACCGGCTGGCGGTCTCGGCGGAGGCGCGAGCCCTCTCGACCCAGGCGCGCCTGTCGGCCTGGGTCGTGGGGCTCGGCCCCGTCGCGTTCCTGTTGTTCGCGGCGGGAACCGATCACACCACGTTGCGCGTGCTCGTGGCGACGACCGCCGGTCGCTGGTGCCTGGTCCTCGGGCTCGGATTCGAAGCCCTGGCCGCGCTGTGGATGCGCCGGATCGTCGGCGGGGTCGACCGGTGACGGCATGGCTCGCGCGGGCATGGGGTGTGCTGGCGGCGGCTCCGCTCGTGCACGCCGCGAGGCGGCAGGAAGTGGTGGGGCGCACGTTGTCGATGCGCCGGTCCCGGACCGTCCAGCACCGGCTCCCGGGCGTCCGGCTCGGTCCGGTCGGACGGGTCGTGTCCGACCTCGGTCGCCGACTGCGCGTGCGCCGCGAAGATCGAGCGTCGCGCTCCGAGCTGCCGGTCGTCGTGGAGCTCCTGCGCGTCGCGATCGAGTCCGGATGCACACCGTTCGGTGCGGTCGTCGCCGTCGCGCCGTGGGCGCCCGCGCGGGCGGCGGCGGCGTGCACGCGCGTCGTGGATCGATGCGAGCTCGGCCTGTCGTTCGCCGATTCGATCGCCGTGATGCGCGACGAGTGGCCGGCCTCCTCGGCGCTGACCGACGCGCTCGCCGGTTCGGACGACCTCGGCGTCCCCACGGCGGCCGCGCTGGCGCGGCTGGCGGACGCGGGCCGCGCCGAGCTCCGCCGGGCGTGCGAGACGCGGGCGCGTGCCGTGCCGGTCCGCTTGCTGTTCCCGCTCGTCCTCCTCGTCCTGCCGGCCTTCGGCCTGCTGACCGTCGTCCCCGCGCTCCTCGGCGGTTTCGCCCGCCTTTGACGCGTGCTCGCCCTGCTGTGTCGTGTCGGTCCACCGACGCCGGGTCTCTCCGAGATCGCGCTTCCCCGTCAGCCTCCCCGAACCGAAGCCGGAACGAAGGAGCGAACGATGACGGTCCACGACGCATCTCTCGGAGCGGAGAGTGCCCGCAACGCTCGGGCCGAGCGCGAAGCTGGACAGACGACGGCGGAGTACGCACTCGTCATCCTCGGTGCGGCCGCGGTGGCCACGTTGCTGGTGACCTGGGCGACGCACAGCCAGGCCCTGACGAGGCTCTTCGACGGCGTGATCGGCCGCATCCTGCCCTGAGATGCAGGAGTCGGCGCGCCGTCCAGGCGCCCGGGTCCGGGAGGACCGCGGGCAGGCGACCGTGGAGTTCGCGTTGCTGTTGCCCGTGGTGGTCCTGGCGCTGCTGGCGGTGGTGCAGGTGGGTGTCGTCGTGCGTGACGAGATCGCGGTCGTGCACGCGGCCCGCGAAGCGGCGCGGGCGGCGAGCGTGGATCGCGACCCGGCCGCCGTGGTCCGGGCGGCCCGGCGGGTGGTTCCGGGCGCCCAGGTCGTCCTCGGGCCGAGACCGGCCGTGGGCGGTCCGATCACGGTCGAGGTCTCCTACCGGTCGCGCACCGACCTCCCGCTCGTCGGCGTCCTCTTTCCCGACCCGACCCTGCGGGCCCGCGCCGTGATCCGCGTCGAGCGGTGAGCACCCGGGGCGAGCGCGGGTCCGTCGCGCCGCTCGTGCTGGGGGTCGTCGCGCTCGGTCTGGTGCTCGCGGCCGCGGCGACGCGCGTCGGCGTCGCGGCGGTGGCTCGGGCGCGGGCCGAGACCGCGGCCGACACCGCCGCACTCGCGGCGGCGGACGCGCTGGCAACGGGCCGAGGTCCGGCTGCGGCCGCGGAGGCGGCGCGTGCGACCGCGGCGGCGAACGGCGCCCGGCTGGTGTGGTGCCGGTGCGCCGGTCACGACGCGGCCGTGGAGGTGGAGCTCGCCGGGAGTGGATGGGCCGGCCGGTCCGTCCGGGTCGTCGCTCGCGCCGCCGTCGACACGCCGGCTGTCAACCCCGAAGCGCCCTGAGCAGCGCGATCGCGGCGTGCTTGTCCAGGTACTCGTTCCAGTTCCCGCACTTGGGGGACTGCACGCACGACGGGCAGCCGTCGTCGCACGGGCATCGGGAGATGAGCTCGAGCGTCGCCTCCACGTGGCGGTCTAGTGCCTCGAATGCGAGGTCGGCGATACCGGCACCACCCGGGTAGCCGTCGTAGACGAAGATCGTCGGCTCCCCCGTCTGGGGATGGAGGGCCATCGAGACGCCGCCCACGTCCCACCGGTCGCAGATCGTGAACAGGGGGAGCATGCCGATGAGCCCGTGCTCCGCGGCATGGACCGCGCCCATCACCCGGGCCGGCTCGACCCCGGCCACGGCGAGCACGTCGTGCGGCACGGTGTACCAACAGGCGCGGGTGGGCAGCGTCCGGGGCGGGACTTCCAGCGGCACGGTCTCGATCACCTCGTTGCTGGACGCGCGTTTGCGTTGGAAGGCGACGAGCCGGTTCGTCACCTCCACCGCTCCGATGTGCGCGGTCCCGTGGCCCTTCGCGCCGCGCCGCTCCTCGCGGGTGATCGCGATGTCGGTCTCGTCGCGTGGCTGCGTGTACTCGTCGTCGTCCGTCTCCGTGAGGAACGCGAGGTGCTGGGCCGTGTCGAGGCGTTCGACGCGGTACTGGCGGCCCTGGTGCAGGTAGATCGCGCCCGGGTGCGCAACGTGCATGGCGCGGGACTCGTCGACCGTTCCCACGAGCCGGTCGTCGGCCGTCGCCACGAGCCGGACCTCGGCCGACGAACCGGTGCGCAGGCCCACGCCCGGTGCCGGTGGGGTCTTGCCCGCCCAGTACATCTTCCCGGCGCGCGGCTTGAGCCGGTCCTCGAGCACCAGGTCGCGCACGACGTCGTCGAGGGCGTCGCCGAAATAGACGTCGTCGTCGGGGCTGAGCGGCAACTCGTGCGCCGCGCAGCTCACCTGCGCGCGGAGCACGAACGGGTTCGACGGGTTGATCACCGCCGCCTCGGGCTCGCGGTTGACGAGCTCGCTCGGATGGGCGACGTACCACTGGTCGAGCTGGTCGTCACCGGCCACGAGCACGGCTGCGGCCCGACGACCCGTACGGCCCGCCCGACCGGCCTGTTGCCACAGCGACGCGAGCGTCCCGGGAAACCCGTTGAGGATCACGGCGTCGAGGCTCCCGACGTCGATGCCGAGCTCGAGCGCGTTCGTCGCCGCCACGCCGAGCAGTTGCCCACCGGCGAGCTGCTTCTCCAGAGCGCGCCGCTCGTCGGCGAGGTAGCCGGCGCGGTAGGCGGCGACGCGCGGTGCGAGCTCCGGAGCGTCTTCCTCGAGGATGCGTCGCGTCTGTGCCGCCACCAGCTCGGCCCCCTTGCGGCTGCGCGTGAACGCGAGCGTCTGCTGTCCCTCGCGCACGAACCGGCTCATCGCGGTCGCGGTGTCGACGTTTGCCGACGCCCGTGCGCCGCTGTGCACGTCGAGCAACGGGCGTTGCCAGACGGCGAAGCAACGTTCGCCGCGCGGCGACCCGTCGTCGTCGACGGCCTCCACGGGTAGACCGCAGAGCTCGGACGCCAGGCCGGCCGGGTTGCCGATCGTCGCGCTCGCGAAACAGAACGACGGGGCGGAGCCGTAGTGCGCGCACACGCGGCGAAGGCGCCGCAGCAGGTGCGCCACGTGACTGCCGAAGATCCCTCGGAGCGTGTGGAGCTCGTCGACCACCACGTAGCGGAGGCGCATCAGGAAGGTCGCCCAGCGCTGGTGCGACGGCAGGATCCCCATGTGCAACATCTCGGGGTTCGTGAGCACGACGTTGGCGTTCTTCCGGGCCCAGCTCCGCTCGTCGCCGGGCGTGTCGCCGTCGTAGGTCACGGCCCGGAGCCCGGGGACGAGCCACGAGCGCAGCGACCGGAGCTGGTCCTGGGCGAGGGCCTTGGTCGGGAAGAGCAGGAGCGCGGTCTCGGGTCGCCCCGCCACCACCGACTCGACGATCGGGACCTGGTAGCACAGCGACTTGCCCGATGCGGTACCCGTGCTGACGGCCACGTGGCCGCCGGCACGCAGCCGGTCGATGGCGTCGACCTGATGGGTGAACAACGCGTCGATGCGGCGCGCCGCGAGACGCTCCTCCATCTCGGGATGCAGCCCGGTCGAGAGCATGGCGCGGCGCGCCGGTCGCGCCGGCAGGTGTTCGCGGAACACCAATCGGTCGCCGAGGAGGAAGTCGCCCGCGATCCCGTCGAGCGTGTCGCACGCGTCGGCGCGAGCCGCATCCGCCGCGGGTTCGGGGGCGATGTCCATGGACGGCCGACCGTAGCGCGGCGCACACCGCGGATCGCCGGGTGACCGGATGATCGTCAGTGGGTCTCGAGGACGCCGTCGTCGCGGAAGTCCGCGAACAGCGCCGCCGCGCCGGGCCCCGGGTTCAGGTTCCCGCCGCGGCCGGGTCCCCACGGCATCAGCACGTTCCGGACGTTCGCCGGGTCCACTGCGAGGCCGACGCGGGCGAGCCGGTAGAGGTCGCGCAGGCCGATGCCGTCGAGCTGGGTGTGCCGGCCCAGGGTGGCGAGTGCCTGAAGGGTGCCGCTGACGCCGGTGTGCTTCGCCCGGTACTGCGCCAGCCCGGCCAGGATCACCAGGCCCTGGTTCTGGGTCCGGGTGATGTCGCTGTTGGGGAACGAGTGCCGGTCACGCGAGAACGCGAGCACCTGGGTGCCGGACAGGTGTGCCGGCCCGGCGTCGAACGCCGCACCCGAGTACGAGTCGTGCATCGCCGTCGGGATGTTGATGTCGAGTCCGCCGATCTCGTCGACGAGCCCGCGGAAACCCTCGAAGTCGGTGACGATGGCGTACGGGATCTTCATGCCGAGCAGGCCGCCGACGGCCTCGGCCATGAGCCGGGGCCCACCGAGCGAGTTCGCCGCGTTCACCTTGTTGCGGCCGTGCCCGGGAATGGCGACCTCGGTGTCGCGCGGGATGTCGATGATCGTGGCCTTGTGCAGCGCCGGGTTCACCCCGATCACGTGAACGGCGTCGGCCCGACCGCCGGCGACGCCCGGGCGGAGATCGCTGCCGATCACGAGCATGAACACCGGTTGCGTCGGGTCGTCGTCGTAGTGGGCCTCGCCGGTCGCGGTAACGGAGAACCACGTGCTGCCGGAGGCGAACGGGACCTTCCATCCGTGCAGCCATGCTGCGAATGACAGGGTGAACGCGAGTGCGAGTACGAGTGGGATCGCGACGGCCACCTTGACCGTCCGGCGCAGCGCGGTGCTCACGGCTTCACGCCTCCCGCAGTACTCGACGTCGCGGCGGAGGTGCTCGACGCGACCGGTACGCCCGCGCCGTCACGCTGGACCGCGACGTCGTAACCGGTGATCTTCCAGGTCCCGTTGTCGGGCGCGAGCGCGAGGTCGGCGAGGCGGTGGATTCGGACCGGTTTGCTGTTCGCGGTGCCGGCGAGGTCGAGCACGAGCGCGGCGCCGATCATCACGGGAGCACCGCTCTCGTCGGCGAGGTCGGTCAGCGTGACGGCCGCGGTCTTCGCCGTCAGGTTCGCGACTTTCGGGAAGCCGGCGTCGAAGAGTGTCGGCGCGTCGGCACCGGTCGCCTGCGCAAGCGTGTTCGCAGCGAAGACCGGCGCGACGTCGCCCACCTTGGCGCCGTCGGTCAACGGCTTGACAATGCCGCGTTGGACGTAACCGTCAACAGCCGCGAGCACCTTGTCGCGCGTTGCGTCGTCGAGCACGGCCGGCTTGGTGCCCACGCCGGCGACCACGGTTGGCTCGAGGCGCAGCTTCACGACCGCGCCGGCCGTTCGAGTGCTCGACGAGCGTGTCGTGGACGGGGAGGACTGCTTCGATCCACCGCCCGAGCACGCGCCGAGCGCGACGGCGGCCAGTGCCGCGATCGCGGGCGCGAACCGACGACGAGACGAACGAGGGGACATCGCGATCAGGATGCCAGACGACGAGGCGGGAGTGGTGTCACCCGGGCCGACCGGACGTGCCCAGAGAACCCGCTCGGGTTCTCAGCCCCCGGTGAGCAGGCTGCGGACCGCGTCCTCCGACTCCGGGGTCACGAGCGCGAGCACCTCGTCGCCGGGCTGGAAGGTCGTGTCGCCCCGGGCCATCACCACGTGCTCGTCGCGCACGACGGCCACGAACGTGGCGTCGCGGGGGATCTCGACGTCGCGGATCGCCTGCCCGGCCACGGGTGTGTCGTCGGCCAGCGTGACCTCGACCAGCCGCACGGCGCCGCCCTCGAGCTGGAAGAGGCGGACCAGCCGTCCGACGCTCACGGCCTCGTCGACGAGTGCGGTGATGAGGTGCGGGGTGGACACCGAGAGGTCGACGCCCCACGACTCGTTGAACAGCCAGTGGTTCTTCGGGTGGTTCACCCGTGCGATGACCCGGGGTACGGCGAACTCCTGCTTCGCGAGCAGGGAGACCACGAGGTTGTCCTCGTCGTCGCCGGTCGCGGCGACCACGACGTCGGCGGTCTCGAGCTTCGCCGTCTTGAGCGACGAGACCTCGCACGCGTCGGCGACGAGCATGGTGAGGTTCTCGCGTACCGGGACGCGGGCCGCGGTGGCCGGGTCCTGCTCGATCAGCAGGACCTCGTGGCCGTTGTCGACGAGCTCGTTGGCGATGAACGTGCCGACGTTGCCGGCGCCCGCGATGGCGACTCGCATCAATGTCCCCCGCTGGTGCGTTCGGGCCCCTCGAGGCGCAGCTCGAGCTCCGGTAGCGCCGCGTGGTCGACGACGAAGTGGAGGACGTCGCCCTCCTGGCCCACGAGGGACCCGTCGAACACGCGCGCCCGGCCGAGTCGGGTGACCACGCCGATCGTGAACTTCCCCGGCTCCTCGAGCTCGGCGAGCTTCCGGCCGGCCCACACGCCCGGGAGGTCGCGCTCGACGAGCGAGACGGTCCCGCTCGCGTCCACCCAGTTCGCCCGGTGCTCGTCGCCGGGCAACAGGCGGCGCGCCACCTGGTCCGTCGTCCACGACACCGTTGCCACCGTCGGGATGCCGAGTCGCTGGTAGATCTGCGCCCGGCGCGGGTCGTAGATGCGGGCGACGACCCGCTCGATCTCGAACGTCTCGCGGGCGACGCGGGCCGACATGATGTTCGAGTTGTCGCCGCTCGTCACGGCCGCGAGCGCTCCGGCCCGTTCGATGCCCGCCTCGATGAGGGTGTCGCGGTCGAAGCCGAACCCGACGACCTGCTGGGCCTTCGAATCCGGCGGCAACCGTCTGAACGATTCCTTGCGCTTGTCGACGATCGCCACGGTGTGGCCGGCCTGCTCGAGGAGCGCGGACAGCTCGCTGCCGACCCGACCGCAACCCACCACCACCACGTGCACGCGCCGCTCCAGGACTCTCCGGTTCGCCGGCATGCTAACCCCGGGTCTGTTCGTGGCTGCGATCAAGGCGGCCCGGCCGGATGTGGTGAACTTGGGGCATGTCCTGGGTCTCCCCGAGCTCGGCACCCAAGCCGATGCCCACCGGCGCCGAGATCGACCTTCCGGAGAGCCTGGGCTACCGGATCAAGAACAAGATCCTCGGGCCCCCGCTCGAGACGGACCAGCTGGAGCACGAGCGGCTGGGCGTGCCCACCGCACTGGCCGTCTTCTCGTCCGACTGCATCTCCTCGAGCGCGTACGCGACCGAGGAGATCCTGCGCGTGTTGATCCCCGCGGTCGGCTTCGGCGCGTTCACGCTCGTCGTTCCGGTCACGATGGCGATGCTGATCGTGTTGTTCTTCCTGATCCTCTCGTACCGCGAGACGATCAAGGAGTACCCCACGGCCGGTGGTGCGTACATGGTGACGCGCGACAACTTCGGCCTCCTTCCTGCGCAGGTCGCCGGGGTGTCGTTGCTCACCGACTACGTGCTCACCGTGGCGGTGTCCGTCGCCGCCGGAACCGCGGCACTGGCCTCCGCGTTCCATGCGATCGGTCCGTACAGTGTGCCGATATCGCTGGCGTTCATCGCGTTGATCGCGTTCATGAACCTGAAGGGCGTGCGGGAGTCCGGCAAGGCGTTCGCCGCGCCGACCTACTTCTTCATCGTCATCATGCTGGCGATGATCGTGATCGGGATCGTCAAGGCTTCGGGTGGGGACCTCGGGCACTTCGATCTCTCGACGCTCCACGACCAGATCGGGCACAAGCGGAGCGTGACCGGCACGCTCGGGCAGGTGTTCGCGGCGGCGGGGATCGCCAACGTGCTGCACGCCTTCGCGGTGTCCGGCACCGCGGTCACGGGCGTCGAGGCGATCTCGAACGGAGTGACCGCGTTCCGGAAGCCCGAGTGGAAGAACGCCCGCAAGACGCTCGTGATCATGGGCTGCACCCTCGGGGTGCTCTTCCTCGGACTGTCGTTCCTGTCCACCAAGGTCCACCCGTTCCCCACCGAATCCGGCTATCCGACGGTGATCTCGCAAGTGGGCCAGCAGGTGTTCGGGAAGAACGTCGTGTTCTACGCGCTCCAGGCCGGCACGATGTTGATCCTCGTGCTCGCGGCGAACACCTCGTTCGCGGATTTCCCACGGCTCGCCTCGTTCCACGCCGGGGACAACTTCATGCCCAAGCAGCTCACCAAGCGCGGGCACCGCCTGGTGTTCTCGAACGGGATCCTGTTCCTCGCCGGGACCGCCGCACTCCTGATCGTGGCCACCGGAGCGAAGGTCGAACACCTCATCCCGTTCTATGCGATCGGCGTCTTCTCGTCGTTCACGTTGTCGCAGGCGGGCATGGCGAAGCACCATCTCACCCGCAAGGAACCCGGGTGGCGCAAGGGCATCTTCATCAACGGCTTCGGGTCGTTCCTGTCGTTCGTCGTGTTGATCGTCTTCCTCTGGTTCAAGGCGCCGAAAGGCGCCTGGGTGATCCTCGTCATCGTGCCGGTCATGGTCGCCCTCCTGATGCGCCTCAACAAGCAGTACGAGAGCGAGGCGCGCGACCTCGAGCGGGACGCCGCGGCCGCGCTCGCGCAGCCGATCCTGCGCCGGCACGTCGTGCTGGTCCTGATCGACAACCTCGACCAGAGCGCGGCTCGCGCGATCCAGTACGCGCGCACGTTGCTGCCCGACGAGCTCCGGGCCGTGCACATCGCCGTCGACCGGATGCACGGCGAGTACCTGGCCGAGGAGTGGCGCCGGCTCGGCCTGTCGCGGGTTCCGCTCGAGCTCGTCGACTGCCCGACGCGCCGGATCGCCCGGTCGGCGCTCGAGGTGGTCGCTCGAGAACTGGGGGACGGGCACACCGAAGTCAGCGTCCTGATCCCGACCCAGGTCCGCCGGCGCTTCTGGCACCGACTGCTGCACGACCGCACCGCCGACGAGATCACCCGCGCCGTCGGCCGGCTCCCGCACGCCAACGTGACCAGCGTGCCGTTCCACCTGGGCGAGCAGGGCGATCAGGACCTCCCGCACCTGAGCGTGATCGCCGAGCCCCCTGACGCCCGCCCGTCGTGATGTGGTGAACTGAGGCATGCGCACGCTCCAACGCGGCACGGAACCCAAGCCGTTGCCGCCGGCACCCAAGGTCCACCTACCCGAGCGCCTCGGATATCGCATCAAGAACCGGATCCTCGGACCGCCGCTCGAGACGGACCAGCTCGAGAGCGAGCGCCTGGGGATTCCCACCGCCGTCGCGGTGTTCTCCTCGGACTGCATCTCGTCGTCGGCGTACGCGACGGAGGAGATCCTGCGCGTCCTCTACGTCGCCATCGGTCTGGCGGCGTTCAGCCTCGTGGTGCCGCTCACGGTCGCGATGATCGCGGTGCTGTTCCTGCTCATCCTGTCGTACCGGCAGACGATCAAGGAGTACCCGACGGCCGGCGGCGCGTACATGGTGACGCGCGACAACTTCGGGCTCCTCTCGGCCCAGATCGCCGGCGTCTCGTTGCTGACGGACTACATCCTCACCGTGGCGGTGTCCGTCGCCGCCGGAACTGCCGCGTTGGCGTCGGCGTTCCACGGATTGGCTCCGTACTCGGTGCCGATCTCGTTGGGCTTCATCGTGCTCATCGCGGTCGGAAACCTCAAGGGCGTCCGCGAGTCGGGCGCGATCTTCTCCGTGCCGACGTACTTCTTCATGGGCATCATGGGCACACTGCTGCTCGTCGGCCTGTACCGGATGGTGTTCGGGAGCCTTTCGCACATACCCCACGCCTCCGGCATGCTGACGGCCGACACGCAAGGGAGCGCGGCCGACGGTCTCTTCTACGGGGCGACGCTCTACGTCGTGCTGCACGCGTTTGCCTCGGGTGGCGCGGCGGTCACCGGTGTCGAGGCGATCTCCAACGGTGTGACGGCGTTCAAGAAGCCGGAGTGGAAGAACGCTCGCATCGCGTTGACCATCATGGGCGCGACGTTGGGCACGCTGTTCCTGGGTCTCTCGATCCTCTCGACGAAGGTCCAGGCCGTTCCCTTCAAGGAGGGCACGCCGACCGTCATCTCCGAGATCGGCAAGCAGGTCTTCGGCAGCAGTCCGGTCGGCAACGTGCTCTTCTACGCGTTGCAGGCCAGCACCATGCTCATCCTCGTGCTCGCGGCGAACACGTCGTTCGCCGACTTCCCCAGGCTGGCGTCGTTCCAGGCCGGTGACAGCTTCCTTCCCAAGCAGCTCACCAAGCGCGGCCACCGGCTCGTGTTCTCGAACGGCATCATGTTCCTCGCCGCGTGCGCCGCGGTCCTCGTCGTGGCAACGGGAGCGAAGGTCGACCGGCTGATTCCGCTGTATGCCGTGGGCGTCTTCACCTCGTTCACGCTGTCCCAGGCCGGGATGGCCAAGCACCACAAGACCAAGAAGGAGCCGGGCTGGCGCCGCGGACTGGTCATCAATGCCACCGGGGCTGTGCTCTCGCTGATCGTCTGCCTGATCATCGCGGTCACGAAGTTCACGCACGGCGCGTGGATCATCATCGCCGTCGTCCCCGTGATGGTCGTCCTGCTCTTCCGGCTCAACCGGCAGTACGAGAGCGAGGTCCACGAGCTCGAACGCGATGCCGCGACTGCCATCGCGCAGCCGATCCTGCGCCGCCATGTCGTCCTGGTCCTGATCGACAGACTGGACCAGAGCGCGGCGCGTGCGATCCAGTACGCGCGCACGTTGGTGCCCGACGAGCTCCGGGCGGTGCACATCGCCGTCGACCGGATACACGGGGAGCGCCTGGCCGAGCAGTGGCGCCGGCTCGGCCTGTCGCGGGTCCCCCTCGAGCTCGTCGACTGCCCGACTCGCCGGATCAGCCGGTCGGCGCTCGAGGTCGTGGCGGCCGAAGTTGCCGACGGGAACACCGAGGTGAGCGTGCTCATCCCCACGCAGGTGCGCCGGCGGTTCTGGCACAAGATGCTCCACGACCGCACCGCCGACGAGATCGCGACGGTGGTCGGCCAGCTCCCGCATGCCAACGTCACGATGGTCCCGTTCCACTTCGCTGGGGTGGCCGCGCCGCCGAAGACGAAGACAGTCGGGACGCATTGACCGACGTGCTCGCCGGCGACGGCACCACGGCGACGCGGCGCGACGTCGGACCGATCGGCGACGTTCGCTGGCGGACGATCGCCCGGATCAGGGGTCGCATCCGGTCGATCCGCGTGCAACCGTGGGCCGACGTGGGCACCCTCGAGGCGGTCGTCGTCGACGACACGGGCGGCCTGCTCATCGTCTTCCTCGGCCGGCGCAAGGTGGCGGGGATCGAGCTCGGCCGGACCGTGATCGCCGAAGGGATGGTCGGCGAGCACCGCGGCTACCTCGCCATCCTCAACCCCGAGATCGAGCTCGTCGCGCCCCAGCACTGAGGGGTGAGTGGAACGTCGCCAAGATTGGACGGGCCGGGCCGCGGGCTCGTAGCGTTCACCCGGTTCGGGGCACGGTGATCCCGTCGTCCTTTCGCGTGTGGCGGGGCCCGCGATGCAACCCACTGCGGGCCCGCGTCACCTCCTCAAAGGAGTCAGGCAAGCGATGACGCACATCCTCGCGTCCGAGGGCGGGTTCCAGCGGTTCGACCTCGGTGGCGCCGAGTGGTTCTGGCTGATCTTCGCCCTGGTCACGGCCTTGCTCGCGGTGGCGGTCGGGTTCTTCCTCATGAGAGGCGTGCTCGCGGCCGACCAGGGCACCCCGAAGATGGTCGAGATCGCCAAGGCCATCCAGGAAGGTGCGATGGCCTACCTGCGGCGCCAGTTCAAGACGATCGCGGTGATCCTGATTCCCGTCGCCCTGGTCGTGTTCTTCACGTCCACCGCGGTGAAGAAGGACACGGGGATCGAGGCGCTGTCGTTCGCGCAGTCGGGCATGTGGCGAACCCTGGCGTTCGTCGCCGGGTGCGTGATGTCGGGCCTCACCGGCTTCATCGGCATGAGCCTGGCCGTGCGCGGCAACGTCCGCACGGCCGCGGCGGCGCGTGAAGGGAAGATGGCCCCGGCCCTCGCCGTGGCGTTCCGCACCGGTGGCGTCGCCGGCATGTTCACCGTCGGCCTCGGGCTCTTCGGCGCCACGGTGATCATCATGATCTTCCAGAACACCGCGACGGCCATCCTCGTCGGATTCGGTTTCGGCGGCTCGCTCATCGCCCTGTTCATGCGGGTCGGCGGCGGCATCTTCACCAAGGCGGCCGACGTCGGCGCCGACCTCGTCGGCAAGGTCGAGCAAGGGATCCCCGAAGACGACCCGCGCAACCCGGCCACCATCGCCGACAACGTGGGCGACAACGTCGGCGACTGCGCCGGCATGGCCGCCGACCTCTTCGAGAGCTACGAGGTCACGCTGGTCGCGTCGATCATCCTCGGCGTCGCCGCCTTCCGCTCGATCGGCGCCAACCCGGCCCTCGGGCTGGTCTTCCCGCTCGCCTGCCGCGCGATCGGCGTGCTCGCCTCGATCGTCGGCGTGTTCATGGTGCGCGCCAGCGAGAAGGACAAGTCGGCGATGGCTCCGATCAACCGGGGCTTCTTCACCGCCGGCGTCCTCACCATCGTCGGCACCGCGATCCTCGCGTTCGGCTACGTCGGCAACGACTTCAAGCACGGTCTCAACGACATCGGACCCTGGACCGCCGGGCCGGGTTGGCGCGTCTTCCTCGCCGTCGTCACCGGCCTCGTGCTCGCGCAGATCGTCAGCCGGCTGACGGAGTTCTTCACGTCGACCCACTTCTCGCCGGTGCAGGAGATCGCCGAGTCGGCCCGCACGGGCCCGGCCACCGTCGTGCTCTCCGGCACCTCGGCCGGCCTCGAGAGCACGGTGTGGGCGATCGTCGCCATCGCGGGTGCGATCGGCGTCGCCATGGGCCTCGGCGGCGGCAACATCCAGTTCTCGCTCTACCTCGTCGCCCTCTGCGGTATGGGCATGCTCGCCACCACCGGCGTGATCGTCTCCGAGGACAGCTTCGGCCCCGTGGCCGACAACGCGGCGGGCATCGCCGAGATGTCGGGCGAGTTCGAGGGCGAGGCCGAGAAGGTCATGGTGAGCCTCGACGCCGTCGGCAACACCACCAAGGCGGTCACCAAGGGGTTCGCCATCGGCTCCGCCGTCATCGCCGCGGTCGCGTTGTTCGCGAGCTACATCGAGACCGTCGGCGACGAGCTCAAGCTCAACAAGGTCGGCTCGGCGCTCTTCAACCACGCCGAGACGCAGATCAACGTCGCGAACCCGAAGACGTTCATCGGGCTGCTCATCGGCGGCTCCGTCGCGTTCCTGTTCTCGGCGCTGGCGATCCGCGCGGTCGGCCGGACCGCGGGGACCGTCGTGCAGGAGGTCCGGAACCAGTTCGCCGACGGCCAGATCATGGCCGGCACGAAGAAGCCCGACTACGGGCCGGTGATCGACATCTGCACCGTGGCGTCACTGCGCGAGCTCGCCACCCCGGCGTTGCTCGCGGTGTTGACCCCGGTGATCATCGGGTTCGGCGTCAACTACCTCGCGCTCGGCGCGTTCCTCGCCGCGGTGATCCTCACCGGCCAGCTCATGGCCAACTACCTGAACAACTCGGGTGGCGCGTGGGACAACGCGAAGAAGTACATCGAGGACGGCCACGAGGGCGGCAAGGGCTCCGAGGCCCACAAGGCCGCGGTCATCGGCGACACCGTCGGCGACCCGTTCAAGGACACGGCCGGGCCGGCGCTCAACCCGCTCATCAAGGTGATGAACCTGGTGTCGCTGCTCATGCTGCCGGCCATCATCAGCCTGAAGGACAACAACGTGCGCTACCTGATCGCCCTCGCCGCGCTGGTGGTGCTGGTGGCCGCCATCGCCTTCTCGAAGCGCAAGGGCGGTTCGTTCGCCGAGGAGGCCGAGACCGTCCTGGGCCCTGACGAGGAGTCCCAGATCGACCTCGAGACGGCCGCGCGCGACTGACCGTCCGATCTGGGGCTCCGCCTCGACAACAGACCGAACTGGGTCGTGTGGTGGTACCCGTAGGGGCCCGCGGTGCCGACCAGTTCGTGACGGGCGGAGGACCGGCGTCAAGAGTGCGGGAACCCACGTCAGGAATGCGTCAAGGCGTGCGCATCCGGCGGGAAGCGGGTGTACAACGGGGTCATGTCCGAGACCCGAGAAGGCGGCACCCGACCCGTCCAAATCAAGTGGTGGCCCATCGCCTTCGCGATCGTCACGCCCGTGGCCGTCGCTCTTGCGTTGCTCCCGTTCCGCGAGCACATCCGCACCGCGAACGCCTCGCTGGTACTCGTCGTCGTGGTCCTGCTCGCTGCCGTCTTCGGCGGGCGGACGGGCGGTGCGGTCGCCGCCGTCGTCTCCGCCATGTCGTTCGTCTTCTTCTTCACCCAGCCGTACAACTCCCTCACCGTCGACAGCGCCGACGACGTCGAGACCACGGTCCTGCTCCTGATCGTCGGGCTCGCGGTCGGCGAGATCGTCCTGCGGAGCCATCGCCATCGCCGCGCCGTCGAGGAGCGCACCGCGGAGATCGGGAAGATGCGCCGGTTCGCCGAGCTCGCGGCGGGGAACGAGCCCGCGGGTCGTTTGATCAACGTCGTGCGCGACGAATTGACCGAGCTGCTCGGACTCCGCCGCTGCCGGTTCGAACGGCCGCCGTTCACGACCAGGCTGCCGGTGTTGCAGCACGGCCGCGTGCTCATCCCCGGTTCGGGCGACGAGACTGCGTGGAACGAGATCGGTCACGAAGTCGAGCTGCCCGTCTATGGCGAAGGCCGCGAGGTCGCCCGTTTCGTGCTCGAGATGTCGGCAAGGGGAACGGGAGTTGCGATCCCCCCGGAAGATCGCGCGCTGGCGGTCGCGCTGGCCGACCAGCTCGGCGCGGTGCTGGTGGCGGGAGAGCACAGCCCGGACTGACCGAGGGAGGGCCTCGACGATGTCGTCACCGGGTGAAAACTGACGATGGGTGAGGTGATCTTCGAAGCGCGCGGCTACGACGTCGAGCCCCCGCGATCGTCGAGACGCCCGCGAGACCCATTACCTTTGCGTCTTCCTCGCCCGGGTGCGGCGCAGGCTCGAGCCGGTCCCGGGTCGACCGCGGTACTTCCTGACCGAGCGCGGGACGGGCTACCGCTTCGAGGTCCCGACCTGACCGACTAACTCCCGAACTGGACCGTGTGGTGGTACTCGTAGGGGCCCGCGGTGCTGACCAGTTCGAGGATGGGAGGGGGTCAGTCGTCGCCGAGCAGTTGGTGCAGGGCCTCCGCCTCGTCCTGGGCGACCTGCTCGTCCGGCAGCGCCGCCTTGCGCCGGTGGTCCCGGATCAGGTGGATCCCGATCGGCAGCACGGAGAGCACGAAGACCACCGCGACGATGTACATGTCCTTGTCGGCAAAGGACTCGCCGACGAAGTAGCCGAGCATGATGAAACCGGTCGACCAGATCGCCGCGCCCACGACGTTGAACGCGGTGAACCTCCGGCGCGGCATCTCGCCGACGCCCGCGAGGATCGGGGTGAGCGTCCGAACGAACGGCATGAACCGGGCGATGAACACGGTCTTCGAGCCGTGCTTCTCGAAGAACAGCCGGGAGCGGTGCACGTACTCGTGCTTGAAGATCCGAGAGTCGGGGCGGCGGAACAGCGCGGGTCCGAACTTCTTGCCGGTGAGGTACCCGACCTCACTGCCGGCAGCGGCGGCCACGAACACGCCGACGAGGATGACCGCCAGGTCGAGCTTCCCCTTGGCGGCGAGAGCCCCGGCGACGATCAGCAGGGAGTCGCCCGGGAACACCAGACCCACCAGAAGTCCGGATTCGGCGAAGACGATGGCGATCAGCCCGATTGTGCCAAGACTCGTGATGAGATCCTGCGGGGACATGAAACCGCAGGTTAGACGGGTCGGGAGGGCGGCGGCGGCTCGGGAACGGTTTGACAGGTCCCCCGGCGGCGTGGCACCACAGAAAAAGGGGGAGGCCTCAAGGTCTCCCCGATTCCGCGCCGAACAGCAACTTGTCGCCACCCCGAGACAGGAACACCGCCCGTGGCCAAGCCCCTCGTCATCGTCGAGTCACCCGCCAAGGCCCGCACCATCGCGGGCTTCCTCGGCGACCGCTTCGCCGTCGAGTCGAGCGTCGGACACATCCGTGACCTCCCCCGCAACGCCGACGAGATTCCCCACCAGTTCAAGGGGACGAGTGCCGGGCGGCTCGGCATCGACGTCGAGCATCACTTCACCCCGATATACGTCGTGCCCGCCGAGAAGAAGAAGGTCGTCGCCCAACTCAAGGCGGCGCTGAAGGGCGCGGACGAGCTCTACCTCGCCACCGACGAGGACCGCGAGGGCGAAGCGATCTCGTGGCACGTGCTCGAGGTGCTCAAACCGAAGGTGCCCGTCAAGCGCATGGTGTTCCACGAGATCACGCGCGAGGCGATCGAGGAAGCCGTCGCCAACTGGCGCGAGCTCGACATGAAGCTCGTCGAGGCCCAGGAGGGCCGGCGCGTGCTCGACCGCCTCGTGGGCTACGAGGTCTCGCCAGTCCTCTGGAAGAAGGTCATGCCACGGCTGTCGGCGGGACGCGTCCAGAGCGTCGCGACGCGCCTCGTCGTGGAGCGTGAGCGGGCCCGCATGGCGTTCCGCGCCGGCGAGTACTGGGACCTGGAGGCGCAGCTCGCCGCGCACGGCGTCGGGTTCGCCGCCACGCTGGTGGCGCTCGACGGCAAGCGCCTCGCTCTCGGCAAGGACTTCGACCCTGCCACCGGCCGGCTCGCGGAACCCGACGCGGTCGTACAGCTCGACGCTCTGCAGGCGACCGGTCTGGTCGACCGGCTGCGAGACGCCGCCTTCGCGGTGCGGTCCGCGGAGTCGAGCGGGTGGAAGCAGAGTCCGCACCCGCCGTTCATCACCTCCACCCTGCAACAGGAGGCGGGACACAAGCTCCGCTTCGGAGCCGCGCGCACCATGGCCGTCGCGCAGCGCCTCTACGAGCGCGGCTTCATCACCTACATGCGGACGGACTCCACGAACCTCTCGGAGCAGGCGATCACCGCAGCGCGCTCGCGGATCCGCAAGCTCTACGGCGACGACTACCTGCCCGACTCGGCGCGCAGCTACAAGCGCAAGGTGAAGAACGCGCAGGAGGCGCACGAGGCGATCCGGCCCGCGGGCGACACGATGCGCACGCCCGACGAGGTGAGCAAGGAGCTCGACGCCGACGAGCGCAAGCTCTACGACCTCATCTGGAAGCGCACCATCGCCTGTCAGATGACGGATGCCCGCGGCAAGCGGGTGTCGCTGCGCATCGGTGCAACGTCGAGGGCAGGCGAAGACACGCTGTTCGCCGCGACGGGGCGCACCATCGAGTTCCCGGGGTACCTCCGGGCCTACGTAGAGGGTGCCGACGATCCCGACGCCGAGCTGGAGGACCAGGAGTCGCCGATCCCTCCGGTGGCGGAGGGCGAATCCGTGGATTGCCGCGACCTCGAGGCCAACGGTCACTCGACGCAACCGCCCGCCCGGTACACCGAAGCCAGCCTCGTGAAGGAGCTCGAGCAGCGCGGCATCGGGCGTCCGTCCACCTACGCCTCCGTGATCCAGACGATCCAGGATCGCGGCTACGTGTGGAAGAAGGGGAGCGCGCTCGTGCCGTCGTGGACCGCGTTCGCCACGATCCAACTGCTCGAGAGGCATTTCGACCACCTCGTCGACTACTCGTTCACCGCCACGATGGAAGAGGCGCTCGACGTGATCGCGGCCGGCCAGGGCGAGTCCGAGAAGTGGCTCGACTCCTTCTACAACGGCAACGGCGCGCCCGGGCTCAAGGCGATGGTCGGCGACGAGCACATCGCGAGCATCGACGCCCGCGAGATCAACAGCGTGCCGCTGGGCGTCGACAGTGAAGGCCGCGAGATCGTGGTGCGCGTCGGGCGGTACGGGCCGTACCTCCAGCGTGGTGACGACCGGGCCACGCTGCCGGAGGACCTGCCGCCCGACGAGCTGTCCGTCGAGGTCGCGACCCAGCTGCTGGCGCGCGGACGCGACGAAGGTCGCATACTCGGGAACGATCCGGCGACGGGCCTCCCGGTGATCGCCCGCGACGGCCGGTACGGACCGTACGTGCAGCTCGGCGAGATCCCCGAGGGCAACGGCAAGCTTGCCGCGAAGGACAAGCCGAAGACGGCGTCGTTGTTCAAGACGATGACGCTCGAGCGCATCACGCTCGAGGACGCGCTCGAGCTCTTGTCGTTGCCGCGCGTCGTGGGGACCGACGCCGAGGGCAACGAGATCACGGCACAGAACGGCCGGTACGGTCCCTACATCAAGAAGGGCACCGACAGCCGGAGCATCGACAACGAGGAACTGCTCCTCACCATCACCATGTCCGAGTGCGAGGCGATCTTCGCCCAACCGAAGCAGCGGCGCGGCCGGGTTGCGAAACCGCCGCTGGCCGAGCTCGGCCCCCACCCCGACACCGGCGCGCCGGTCCGGGTCCTCGACGGCCGCTTCGGCCCGTACGCGACCGACGGCACGACGAACGCGTCGCTGCCGCGCGGCATGACCCCCGAGCACGTCACGCTCGACGAGGCGGTGGCGCTCCTGCGGGCCCGGGCCGAGCAGGGCCCGGCGAAGCCCCGCAAGGCGGCCAAGAAGACTGCGAAGAAGCCCGCCAAGAAGACCACCAAGACCGCGGCGAAGAAGGCCGCCGCGACCACGGCGAAGGCCGCGGGGGCGAAGAAGGCCGGCGCGGCGGCCAAGAAGGCGCCCGAGAAGTCGGCCTGATCCACGCGGTTCTGCGGCCGGGCCCAGCTACCGGCCGCCGGTGCCCGGCACCCCTGGTCGTGTGGAGAGCCCCGGTTCCCGGGACCACCCGCGTAGGCTGACGACGACGTGACTGCCGAGACGCCCGCGCCGTTCATCCCCCCTCGTCCCGAGGAATCCCCCGTCCCACCCGCGTTCTGGCGGGTCTTCGGGACCAAGGCCTACTTCCGTCTCTGGGTCGCGCAGGTGACGTCGAGCCTCGGCGACTGGATCGGCATGTTCGCGATCCTGTCGATCGCCACCCGGCTGTCGGACAATCCGGGTGCGGCCGTCAGCCTCGTGATGCTGGCTCGGGTCGTGCCGGGGTTCTTTCTCGCCACGGTCGGTGGTGTCATCGTCGACCGTTTCGACCGGCGCAAGGTGATGGTGACGTGCGACGTCGGCCGGGCCGCGCTGCTCGCGACGCTTCCGTTCGTCAACACCCTTTGGGCCCTGGTCGTCGTCTCGCTCCTGCTCGAGATCCTCACGTTGTTGTGGGGCCCGGCGAAGGACGCGTCGGTGCCGAACATCGTCGGCAAGGAGCAGCTGGCCTCGGCGAACTCGCTCAGCCTCTTTGCTTCGTTCGGCACGTTCCCGATCGGCGCGCTCATCTTCGCGTCACTCGCGGGGATGGCCCGTCTGCTCGGGAACATCCCCGCGCTGTCGTCGCTCAAGGTCGACCAGGAGGTGCTCGCGCTCTGGGTCGACGGGTTCACGTACCTCGTGTCGGCCTTCATCGTGTTCCGCCTCCCACTCGGTCGGAAGGAAGGCGACGGTGAGAAACCGCACATCGACCTCACCGAGACCTTCCGCGACATCAAGGAAGGTCTCCAGTTCCTCGCCAACCACCGGCTCGTGCGTGGCGTGATCGTCGGGTTGGGGATCGGCATCATCGGTGGCGGGGCGATGATCCCGCTCGGTCCCGTCTTCGCCATCCAGGGTCTCGAAGGCGGCCCGGCGACGTTCTCGTTGTTGATGGTCGCGCTCGGCACCGGCGCGGCGATCGGTGTGATCTCGCTGATGGCGTTGCAGAAGAAGCTACCGAGGGACATCGTGTTCTACTGGGCCGTCATGGGAACCGGGATCGCGCTGATCGTCGCGGTGTCGTTCTCGATGCTGGCACCAGCCGCGCTGTTCGTCGCGGTCGTCGGAGCATGCGCCGGTACGGCGTACGTCACCGGCTTCACGCTTCTCCAGGAGCAGGTCTCCGACGAGCTGCGGGGTCGGACCTTCGCCACGCTCTACACCATCGTTCGCATGTGCCTGCTCATCTCGTTGACGGTGTCGCCCTTGTTCGCCGACCTGTTCGACGCGTTGGGAGGCGAATATCTGAGCCACCACGCGGTGCACGCGTGGGCGTTGCAGTACGAGCTGCCCGGCGTGCGACTCGCGTTGTGGGCCGGTGGCGTGCTGGCCATCGTCGCCGGTGTCTACGCGCGGCACGAGGTGTGGCACGCACGCCGCGCCGCATTGCATCCCGCGTCGGGGTTGATCGAATGAGCCGTGGCCTGTTCGTCGTGCTCGAGGGCGGCGACGCATGCGGCAAGAGCACCCAGCAGCGCCGTCTCGTCGAGTACCTGCGATCGCTCGGGCGCGACGTCGTCAGCACGTTCGAGCCGGGTGCGACCGCGATGGGTGCTCGAATCCGCGAGCTGATGCTGGGCGGCGACGAACACGTGGAACCGATGGCCGAGGCGCTCTTGATGGCGGCCGACCGCGCGCAGCACGTTGCCGAGGTCGTGCTGCCGGCGTTGGAGCGGGGCGCGGACGTCGTGAGCGACCGCTTCCTCCCGTCGTCACTCGCGTACCAGGGAGTCGCACGCGAGATCGGCGTGGACGAGGTCGCGGAGGCGAACCGGTTCGCGACCCGGGGGTTGACGCCGGACCTCGTGATCGTGGTGGACGTGCCCGAGGAGGTGGCGCGGGAGCGCCGGTCGGGCCGGCCCGACCGGATGGAACGCGAGAGCCGCGCGTTCCACGAACGGGTGCGGCAGGCCTACCGCGACCTGGCGCCACGGTTCGGGTGGGCAGTCGTCGACGGGAGCGACACCCCCGAGGAGGTCGCTACCCGGATCCACGCCCTGGTGACGAGGCGTATCTGAGGGGCGCTATACGCCCCTCAGATACGCCACGGCGGGCGGGCGTAGGCTGGCGGGCATGTGGGAGGCGGCGGTAGGGCAGGAAGCGGCGGTGGCGTTGCTGCAACGGGCCGCGCTGCGCCCGGTGCACGCCTACCTGTTCGTCGGGCCGCGCGGCTCCGGCGCCGAGGACGTCGCTCGCAGCTTCGCGGCCGCGCTCGTGAACCCCGAGGGGGACCCGGCGGTGTCGGACCGGGTGCACCGCGGCCGGCACCCCGACGTGATCGAGATCGACCCGCCGGAGCAGCAGATCCGCGTCGAGCACGCCGAGGCGGTGATCCACGAGGCGTCGACGAGCCCGGTCGAGTCCGAGCGCAAGGTCATCGTGATGTTCGAGGCCGACCGCATGAACCCGTCGACGGCCAACAAGCTGCTCAAGACGCTCGAGGAGCCGTCGGCGCGCACGGTGCTTCTCCTCGTGACCGCGTCCCCCGACGACCTGCTGCCGACCGTCCGCTCCCGCTGCCAGCGCATCGACCTCACACCGCTGTCCGAAGCGACGGTGCGAGAAGCGCTCGTAGCCGAGGGGATCGAACCGGAACGGGCGCGGCTCGCGGCGCGGCTCGCGGGCGGCCGGCTGGACCGGGGCCGTTCGCTCGCCGGCCGTCTCGGCCCGTTGCGCGACGCGTTCGTCGTCGCGGCCGGCCGGCTCGACGGGACCGGTGCCGTGGCGCTGCGGATGGCCGACGAGCTCGCCGAGGCGATCGCGGAATCGGTGGCCGCGCTGCGCCTCTCCCACGAGCTCGAGACCGACGAGCTCGACCACGAGATCGAGCGCGCCGCGTACCCCGACCGGGCGGCGCAGGCACTTCGAAAGCGGCTCGTCGAGCGGCACAAGCGCGCCGACCGCCGGGGGCGGATCGACGCGTTGCTGGAAGGGATCACCGCGCTCGAGACGGTGTACCGGGACGCGCTCGTGCCGGCGGAGGAAGCCCGCAACGTCGACCGGCCGGGTCTGGTCCTGTCGCCGCGGGCCGCGGCCGAGGCGCTCGACGCCTGCCGGTCCGCGCGCGAGTCGATGGAGTTCAACCCGAACGAGGCGATCCTGCTCGAGCGGCTGGTGCTCCGGCTCCCGGCGTCCGGAGGCCGTAGGGACGGCGGCTAGAGTCGCACCCCGTCGCCGGGGTAGCTCAGTCGGCAGAGCAGCTCACTCGTAATGAGCAGGTCAGGGGTTCGAATCCCCTCCCCGGCTCCACGGCGTTCCGGCACCGCACCGATTTCGAGGCCTCGGCATGCAACGCTGGCCTTCACGGCGGGCAGCTGGGTTGCCACAATCGTCTTGTGCCCACGCGAGCCGTGCTGCTCGACATCGACGGCGTCCTCGTCGTCTCCTGGAAACCGATCGACGGCGCGGTCGAAGCCGTGCGTGCGCTTCGGACCGCGGGCTTCGCCGTGCAGTTCCTCACCAACACGACGTCGGTCACCGCGTCCGAGATGGTGGCCCACCTCGTGAGCGCGGGCTTCGAGCTCGGGGCCGACGAGCTCACGACGGCCGGGGTCGCCACCGCGGCCCATCTGCGCCGTCACCATCCCGGTGCCCGTTGCCTCGTCCTCAACGACGGCCCCCTCGACGACCTGGCCGGCGTCCGGCTCGCCGGGCCGGGCGAGGCGGTGGACGTGGTCGTGATCGGGTCGGGCGGGCCCTCGTTCACCTGGGAGCGTCTCAACGCTGCGGCCCGGGCCGTGATCGACGGGGCCGCGCTGGTCGGCATGCACGGCGCGGCGACCTGGATGACCGCGGAGGGCATCTGCCTCGACGGGGGCACGTTCGTCGCCGCCCTCGAACGGGCGACGGGTGCCGACGCCACCATCGTCGGGAAGCCGGCGCCGGCGATGTTCGAGGAGGCGTTGCGCCGCGCCCGGGCCGACCTCGCCGACGCGGTCATGGTCGGCGACGACATCGCCGCCGACGTGCTGGCGGCTCAGGCCGTCGGCATCCGGGGAGTCCTGGTGCGCACCGGCAAGTACCGGCCGGGATCGGAGGACTCGGCCGAGCCACGACCCGATGCCACCATCGACTCGATCGCCGATCTGCCGGGCCGGCTCGCCGGCTACTGAGCGGCGCCCGCGCAGTAAGGTCCGGGCGTGGCGAATCCGGACGAGCCGTCGCGCGACGAAGGCGACGATGCAGACGACCTCGTGCCCGGCGAGCTCGACGAGCAACCGCGCGAGGAGGCCGGCGAGCCCGTTCCCGACGAGCGTCCGCCGGGTCGGGGCGAGGGCCCGTACCCGGAGGCCATGCACTACCAGTTCCTCACGCCGAGGGCGCCGCTGGCACCGGGCGCGGCGATGCGCGTGTACCCGCCGCCGCTACCGCCCCGGCGATCGTCGGTCCCGCCCCA
Source organism: Acidimicrobiia bacterium (assembly GCA_046331155.1). Classification (GTDB taxonomy): domain Bacteria; phylum Actinomycetota; class Acidimicrobiia; order IMCC26256; family CAWATG01; genus JAXLRK01. The sequence goes on along the minus strand of JAXLRK010000001.1, from coordinate 248,555 downwards.
ATGGGCGGCGGACCCGAGCGGCCGGCACCAGTGGCGGTGGTGGAGCGGCGACCGGTGGACCCGGCACGTCGCCGACGACGGCGAGGCGTCGACCGACCCGCTGAGCTGATCGCGGTCACCGTGAACCCGGAGTGGGCAACGCCGGCCGACGGTTGGAGGGTCTTGCCGCGTGAGCGGAGGCCGTCGTAGGGTCCCGCTGCCGTGAGCGACGTACCCGCACCTGCGCCCGATCCCGCCGCGATCCTGCGGAGCCGCAACTTCGTGGTCCTCCTGGTGTTCGCCGCGATCGTCGGGGTGATCGTCTCGTTCGTGGGCTGGGGATTCCTCGAGCTCGTGCACCAGCTCCAGATGCTGGTGTTCGAGGACCTCCCGGGGGACCTCGGCTTCTCGTCCACGCCCTGGTGGTGGTACCTACCGGTGTTGGGACTGGCCGGGCTGCCCGTCGCGTTCGCGATCGCGAGGCTTCCCGGCAACGGTGGGCATGTCCCGGCCAACGGCCTGCAGATGGGCCGGACCGAGCCGAGCATGGTCCCGGGAATCGCGCTGGCCGCGTTCGCGACGCTCGGTCTCGGTCTGGTGCTCGGCCCGGAGGCACCCCTCATCGCAATCGGCGCCGGTGTAGCGGTGTTCTCGGTGAAGCTCGCGCGCCGGGACGCACCGCCGCAGCTGCTGGTCGTCCTGGGCGCGGCGGGGAGCTTCGCGGCCATCGCGGTGATCTTCGGCTCACCGGTCGTGGGCGCGGTCCTGATCATCGAGGCGACGGGCTTGGGTGGGGCGACGCTCACGTTGATCCTGATCCCGGGGTTGATCGCCGCGGGCATCGGATCGCTCGTCTTCCTCGGCATGGCGAACTGGACGGGCCTGAACACGAGCGCGTACTCGCTCGTGCCGCTGCACCTGAACAGCTTCACGCACGTCACCTGGGAGGAGATCGGCTGGACCATCGTGCTCGGGATCGCCGGCGCGCTCCTGACCCAGGTGGTGCGGCGGATCGGGCTCGGTGGGGCGCGTGTCGTCCCCCGGAACCCGTTCGTCCTGATCCCCGCGGCCGGTCTCGTGGTCGCCGCGCTCGCGATCCTGTTCGAGCAGACCACCACCCACGGCGCGGGCCAGGTGCTCTTCTCGGGGCAGGAGGCGTTGCCGGGTCTCGTGAGCAGCGCGTCGACGTGGTCGCTCGGCGCGCTCGCCATGGTCATGCTCTGCAAGGGTGTCGCGTGGGGCGTGTCGCTCTCGAGCTTCCGCGGTGGCCCGACCTTCCCCGCGATCTACCTGGGCGCGGCCGGCGGAATCGCCGCGTCGCACCTTCCGGGCCTCCCACAGACCGCCGGGATCGCCGTGGGCATGGGCGTGATGGTGGTGGCCTTCCTGAAGCTGCCGCTCTCCAGCATCGTCATCGCATCGGCGTTGACGCACGCCGCGGGACCGGCGCTGGGCCCGCTCATCATCGTGGGCGTGGTCGTGTCGTACCTCGCCACGCTCGGTCTCGAGGGCCGGCTCGGTGCGGGCGAGGCGACCGCGGCGGAGTCAACCGGCGCGCCGCCGTCGCCCGGCGGGTCCTGAGACACTACCTACCCGGTCGAGGTGGTGGCGATGGTGGACGTCGTGGCGCCGCGACCGTGGCCCGTCGGCGTGCCGGTCAGCGTCGTCTTCGGTCGTACGGGCAACAGGAGCGGGCGGCGCGGCTTCTGCGTGAAGTCGAAGTCGTTGCGCAGGTCGCCGAGGATCGCGACGTTCTCGCGGACGGTCGGCCTCCCGTCGGGCCGTCCGTCGGTCTCGGGGTCGAGCCGGCTGCTGTTCAGGAAGTCGTCTTCGATGAACTTGGCGTACGCGTCGAAGCTGTAGGTCTGGTGGTCGACGAAGCCCTTCCTCGCGTACGGGCTGATGACGATGGCGGGGACGCGGAGCCCGTAGCCGTTCTCGTCGACGGTCGGCGGGACGACGTGGTCGTAGAAGCCACCCCAGTCGTCCCACGTCAGGAAGATGGCCGTCGAGCTCCAGTTCTTGCTCTTCATCACCGCGTTGACGACGCTCGTGACGAACGACTGGCCGAGACTGACGGACGCGGGGGGATGCTCGCTGACTGCGTCGGACGGTGTCACCCACGCGACCGCGGGGAGCTTCCCCTTCTTCGCGGCGGCGAAGAAGCGGTCGATCGACTGGATGTTGCCCAACTGGCCGTTGGCCTTCACGGTGTCGAAGTAGGGCAGCGGGTTCCAGATGCCGGGCGTGTTGGGGTCCTGGGGGACGGGACCGCACGTCATCGCGGCGTCGTCCTCGCAGTCCGGTTCGTTGCCCTTGACGATGTAGTACCGCCACGAGACGTTCTGCCGGTGCAACAGGTAGGTGAGATCCGTCCACGCGTAGATCGGATCGGGCCGGCCCCCGGGCGGTGGCGTCCCGAAGTCCGGCGGGAGGCCGGGGGCCATCGGCGCGTTCACACACGTGTTGACGTCGTGCGCCGCGCAGTTCGCGGACCACTCGGAGACCTGGAACAGGTGCTCGGGGAGGCTCCATGACGCGACCGGTTCGTACATGTGGTCCTGGAGCACGAACGTGCTCGCGTACCGCCAGTAGTTCGGGATGTCCGAGCGGGTGTGGTACCCCATCACGTCGGACTTCGCCGAGTTCACGCACTGCGGCGTCGTGACGTCTTCGCAGCCGCGCCGGCCGACGATCGACCGGGTGACGAACCCGTCCATCTTCCCGCCGTCGATGTCTTCGGTCGCGTCCTGTTGCGCGTGGGGTCCGCCACCGTTGACGTCGGCGTGGTCGGGGTAGGGGCGGATGCACGTGCCGCGCGGGTCCGGCAAACAGACCGAGGGTGTGCCGCCGCTCATCGGGATGCCGTCGGCGCCGGGGAACGTGCCGAAGTACGAGTCGAACGACCGGTTCTCCTGCATGATCACGACGACGTGCTTGATCTTGTGGATACCGGCGGGAGCCTTGGCCCTCGTACGGGCCGCGCCGGCCGGCGCAGCGTTCGCTGCCACGCACGCAACGAGCAGGACCACGGCTACGACCGCGTTGGCAACGAGCCGTGATCGCAGCGTTGTCCGTCCCGTTCCTCGCACCGTCGTGGAGGTTACCGAGCGACGCCGGAATACGGAAGATGGCGTCGGTGGGGATCGCGGCCCGAGCGGTCAGGCGGGGGCCGGCCCGGGTGCCGGAAGGCCGAAGTGCTCGAGGATGTGCTCGAGCGCCGCGTCCTGTACGTCCAGGTGCTTCTGGATCTGGAGCGCCTCGTGGAGGACGGCCTCGGCGTCCTTGTACGTGTCGACGGCGCGCTTGTCCGCGGCCGCACTCTGGATGTTCTGCCCGACGATGATGATCGAGAGCAGGACGAGTTGGAGGAAGGTCTGGGCGATCCACGCGATGATTGCTGCGCGCCCCGCGCTGATCGCATCGGGGAGGCTGATCAACGCCAGGACCGCGAACGCGTAGGCGCACCACATCGTTCCCACGCCGCTCGTGATCCGGACCGCGAGCCACGAGTTGGCGCGGGCGACCGTGCTCGCGGCCGGCAACTGGTCGGCGACCGTGGCCGGTCGTGCGGCGTGACGTTCCGCGATCCGGGGGTGCGGGGTGTGTTGGAAGAGGCTCATGGGCGGAGTGTACGAGCGAGGTTGCTCGCGCGACGGAGAGCAGGCGAAGGCGCCCCGGACCGGGTGACAGGAGCGGTCTGGCCGTCGAGGTCGTCACGATTGGGGCCGGAGTCGGTCGGGCTCGACGCGCAGCCTCTCCCCGAGCTCGGGGAGCCCATCGCCCTGGCCGCCGGTCGCCGCGGTCGTGAAGCCGTCGGCCTGGTCGTCGATCGCCTCGATGGTCGCCGAGCTCGGTCGACGCTGCCTGTGTCGGCACTGCGTAAACGGTCTCGGCCAGCTGCGCTCGCTCCTTCTGGTCGTTCGCGACCTTCTCGAACGCGTCGCGCCGGGCGCGCCTGGAGTCGTTGATGGTGACGGCGCCCTTGGCGAACGCGCCCCCGAGACCGTTCGCAAGGAGTTGGCGGTAATGGCGGCCCGTGCCCGCTGCGGCGAGGTCCCAGACCCATTCGTCGTCGGTCCCGTTGGTGTCGCGCAGGATGCCCGCGAGCAGTCGCACGCCGGCGTCGATCGCCTCGGCCGGCTCGAGCGGCGAGCCTCCTCCTGGCGCAGCATCCGATAGAGCGCGGCTGCCTGCGCAACCGCACGTTGCTCGGGGCTGCGGCGGTTCGAGTGGTAGCCGACGATCTCGCCGTTCCCTCGGAAGCTCGGCGTCACGTGCGCGAAGACCCAGTAGTGCGTGCCGTCGCGCGCAAGGTTGACGACGTAGGCGAAGATCTCCTCGCCATGCTGGATCGTGCTCCACAGTGGCCGGGAGACGGACCGAGGCATGTCGGGATGCCGGATGATGGTGTGCGGTTTCCCGAGCAGGTCGTGCTCCGCGTACCCCGAGACGCGGAGGAACGCGTCGTTGGCGTAGGTGATCATCCCAAATGTGACCGTCTTCGACACGATGAACTCGCCGTCGCCGAAGTGGTGTTCGACTCCCGGCGGCTGCACGATTGCCGTTCGCATCCCGCCTCGCCCCGCGTCCATTCTCCAGCCGGTGCGGCCGGTTACTCTCGCCGCCGCGTGGCTACGGTGCGGCTGCGAGGGAGGTGCGCCATGGCGTATCGGGTGATCCAGTGGAGCACAGGAAACGTCGGCCGGCACGCGCTGCGGCTCGTCGCCCGGCACCCCGAACTCGAGCTCGTGGGCCTCTGGGTCCACAGCGCCGAGAAGGCCGGCCGCGACGCGGGCGAGCTGGCCGGCACCGAACCGCTCGGCGTGACGGCCACGAACGACGCGGATGCATTGCTCGCGCTCGACGCCGACTGCGTCTGCTACACCGCGACGGCGGATCTCCGGCCGGCGGAGGCGATCGAGGAGATGGCCCGCATCCTGGCCTCGGGCAAGAACGTCGTGTCGAGCTCGGTGGTGCCCTTGGTGTTCCCGCCGCACGTCGCGCCCGAGATGCGCCGGCCACTCGAAGACGCGTGCGCCGCGGCCGGCGTCTCGTGCTTCACCTCCGGCATCGACCCCGGGTGGGCGAACGACCTGCTCCCGCTCGTGCTCACCGGGACGTGCGAGTACGTGGACGAGCTGCGCGTGATGGAGATCGTCAACTACGCGACGTACGCGCAGCCGACCGTGTTGTTCGACACCATGGGCTTCGGGCAGCCGCTCGACAGCACGCCGTTGCTCCTGCTGCCGGGTGTGTTGTCGTTCGCGTGGGGCGGTGTGGTCAAGGCGCTCGCGGCCGGGCTCGGCGCCGAGGTCGAGGATCTGCGCGAGGTCCACGAACGCCGACCCGCCACCGGGAAGCTCGACCTCGGGTTCGGCGTGGTCGAGGAGGGCACCACGGGCGCGCTGCGGTTCGAGGTGCAGGGCATCGTCCGCGGGCAGCCCAGGATCGTGCTGGAGCACGTCACCCGCGTCGACGACGGGCTGGCTCCCGACTGGCCGCAGCCCGTCGGGCACAGCGGCTACCGGGTGGTCGTCACCGGCAACCCGAGCTACACGTGCGACGTGCAGATGATGGGCGACGACGGCGACCACAACACGGGCGGGCTCGTCGGCACCGCGGGGCGGATCGTGAACGCGATCCCGGCGGTGTGCGCGGCCGAGCCGGGCCTGCTCTCGGTGCTCGACCTGCCGCTCGTGACCGGACGCGGCCTCCTGCGCTGAACCTCGAACCTCGCCCGAACCCGAGTTGCCGGCCGGGCGGCCGGCAGGTACGGAGGGTCCGGTGGGCTGCGCGCCTCACGGGGTGGGTACGCTCGTGTCATGGCGGATCAGGCGGACTTCGCGGAGCTCGCGATGCCCTACATGTCGGCGCTGTACTCCGCGGCGCTGCGCATGACCCGCAACGCCGCCGACGCCGAGGACCTCGTGCAGGAGACCTATCTCCGGGCCTACCGCGCGTTCGCCACCTTCCGTGACGGCACCAACCTGAAGGCCTGGCTGTACAAGATCCTGACGAACACGTTCATCAACAGCTACCGATCCAAGAAGCGCCGGCCCGAGCAGGTGGAGCTCGACGACACCGACGACTTCTACCTCTTCCGCCGTCTCGGCGGGCTCGAGGCTGCGCGGGCCTCTCGGAGCGCCGAGACCGAGTTGCTCGACGCCATGCCCGACGACGTGGTGAAGGCGGCACTCGAAGACCTGCCCGAGCAGTTCCGCATGGCGGTGTTGCTCGCCGACGTCGAGGGCTTCTCCTACAAGGAGATCGCCGAGATCATGGACGTGCCGATCGGTACCGTGATGAGCCGGTTGCACCGGGGAAGAAAGCAGCTCCAGAAGCGGTTGTGGGACTTCGCCGAGGCGCGTGGGCTGGTCCCGAAGCCGGTGCAGGCAGGGGGATGACCAGGTGGACTGCAACGAAGCGATCCATCGCATCTACTTCTATCTCGACGGCGAGCTGACCGTCTTCAAGCGTCAGGAGATCCGGCGCCACCTCGACGACTGCCCGCCGTGCGCCCAGGGCTTCGACTTCGAGATCGAGCTCCGCCAGGTGATCGCCACCAAGTGCCGCGACGAGGTGCCGGCCGACCTCAAGCGCCGTATCGCCGAGCAGCTCGGCTACTCCCTTCCCGACGACTGACAGTCCCGTTCTGGCTGGCGACAAGACCGGAATCGCGACCGCTCGCCAGCCAGAACAGGGAGACGGGACGGCACCCATGCCGGCCCGACGGGCGGCCGGAACGGGCCGGTCGGGCGCGGGGTTCCCGTTCGGGGCCGCCGCGCCTCTACGATGACGCGGACGAGCCCCACCCGACCCGGAGGACGCAGGTGAAGACCCTGCGCACGCACGCGCTGACACTGCTGCTGACCCTCGCCGTGACGAGCTGCGGGAACCCGTACGACCCGGCCCGCCGGGATCACCCGCCCTGGCACTACTGGATCGCCACGTTCATCGCGATCTCCGTCGTCGGCCTGGCGCTCGCGTTGCTCGTCGGGTACGTCGTCAAGGTCCTGATCCCCAAGTACCGGGGGCGCTGAGCCGGTGCCTGTTCCGGTCCGCGAGCCCGTCGACTGGCCGCTCGCGGAACGGATCGCTCGACGGGTCGCCGGCCGTGATGCGCTCTCGTCGAGCTACCTCGCACGTTCGCTCGAACCGGACTTCGCGACGGCGACGAGCACCGCAGAGTCGTTGGTCGCGGAGTTCACCGGATTGCGCGCGCCGGACCCGGCGCGCGCGCTGGTGATCGACCGTGTGGCGTGGGTGTCGGCGAACGTCCGGGCCATGCGCCGCATGCTCGCGCCGTTCATGGACCGGATCGCAGCGCGCATGAGCAGGAGCCCGTGGGCACCGATAGGCGTACGCGTCTCGGGCGCGGAGGTCGGCGTCCTGCTCGGCTACCTCGCGCGCCGCGTGCTCGGGCAGTACGACCTCCTGGTACCCGACGAAGGGGCGGGCGGCGGCGACGTCGTCTACTACGTGGGGCCGAACGTGCTCTCCCTCGAGAAGCAGTTCGCGTTCCGGCCGCGAGACTTCCGGCTGTGGATCGCGATCCACGAGGTGACGCATCGGGCGCAGTTCACGGGTGTCCCGTGGATGCAGCAGTACTTCCTGTCGCTCGTCGAGCAGTCGCTGTCGATGCTCGACCCCGATCCGCAACGGCTGGTTCGCGCCCTGCGCCGCGGCATCGACGAGTTGCGCGCGGGGCGCAACCCGCTGGACGACGGCGGGCTCGTCGCGCTCATGGCGACCCCGGAACAGCGCGGCGTGCTCAGCCAGGTACAGGCGCTGATGTCGCTGCTCGAGGGCCATGGCAACGCGGTGATGAACCGTCTCGGTCGGGAGCACGTCGCCGGGCAGGAGCGCATGGCCACGGTGCTTCAGGCCCGGCGGCAGCAGGGCGGGGTATCGGGGCAGGTGCAGAAGCTGCTGGGACTCGAGATGAAGATGCGCCAGTACGAGCTGGGCGAGTCCTTCGTCGACACCGTCGAGCGGGAGGCCGGGCTCGCAGCGATCGACCGCGCCTGGGAGGGCCCCGGGCTGCTCCCCTCGCTCGAAGAGCTCGCCGAGCCCGAGCAGTGGCTCGCCCGCATCGATCGGATCACCCCGCTGGCGTCGGGCCGGTAACCTCGCGCCATGCCGCTCGTGCTGGTCGTCGACGACGACGCGGACATCCGCGAGATCATCCAGATGAACCTCGAGGGGGCGGGATACGAGGTCGTGACCGCGGGCAACGGCTCCGATGCGCTCGCCGCCGTGAAGACGCGGGTTCCCGACGCGATGTTCCTCGATGTCATGATGCCCGATGTCGACGGTTGGACCGTCCTCGAGACGCTGAAGGCGGCGGCGGACCGCGACATCTCCGACATCCCGGTGTTCATGGTGACGGGCCTCACCGACCGGGAGTATCGCTTGCGCGGTGGCATCGAAGGCGCCCTGCGCTACATCACCAAGCCGTTCGATCCCGAAGACCTCGTCCGCGCGCTCGAATCCGTACTCGACCCTTCGGCGTCGCCCGAGCCGGTGCAGCGCCGCGTCGCGCAATCGACGGCCCTCGAGGCGTTGGCGCGCGACCAACGTCTGGGTACCGCGGCCGACGAGACGGCGCTCACGAGAGACGAGCCTCGCGTGCGCCTGACTCGCCTCGAACACGCTCATCAGGTCCCGGTGTCGTCGCCGCTCATGCGCAATGCACGCGCGAAGCTGGAGAACCTGACCGACAGGCAGCGTGAGTTGTTGGACTCGTTGCGTTCCGGACGCCCTGTGATGACGGTCGCCGAAGACCTCGGCATGAGCCGCAGCAACATCTACTCGAGCCTGCGGCGGATCCGCAGGAAGCTGGGGCTCCAGAGCACCGAGGAGCTCCTCGCGCTGGTGCGCCAGGGTGGACTGCTCGACGCACGCTGAGCCGTTCCTCCGCCGCGACGTCGAGCTCGCGGTCGACGCCGTGCTGCGCGACGCGGTGGCGGCCGTGGACGTCGAGGGACCCGTCGTGGTGGGCGTTTCCGGCGGCGCCGACTCGTGCGCGCTCCTCGCGTGGTCGGTGCGAGCCGGCCTCGACCCGATCGCGGTGTACGTCGATCACGGGTTGCGGCCCGCAAGCGCCTCCGACGGCGCGCGCGTCGCTGCACTCGCGGCCGCGTTCGGGGTCGGCTGCCGCATCGAACGGGTGAATGTCGCGGCCGGCGGCAACCTCGAGGAGCGGGCACGGGACGCGCGGTACGCGTGCCTCGAGCGCGTGCGTCGTGCGACGGGCGCAAACGCCGTCCTCGTCGGGCACACGGCCGACGACCAGGCCGAGACCACGTTGCTCGCGCTGCTCCGGGGGAGTGGCTCGGCCGGCCTCGGCGGGATGTCGCCGCGACGTGGCACGGTCGTGCGTCCGTTGCTGGCCTGCCGGCGGGCGCAGACGCAGGAGCTGTGCGCGCGGCTGGGCATCGCGCCGCTCCACGACCCGATGAACGTCGATTCCGCGTTCCGACGGGTGTGGGTGCGCCGGGAGCTGCTGCCCCTCCTGGAACGGGGCGCCGGCCGTGATCTCGTGCCGGTGCTCGTCCGTCAGGCGGCGCTGTTGCGCGAGGAGTCCGCGCTCCTGGACGCGCTCGGAGAGGGGGCGTGGCCCGGCGGTGGCGAACCGGACCGCTCGGCCGCCCGGCTGGCCGCGTTGCCCGTTCCCGTCGCGCGCCGGGCCGTGCGCCGGTGGCTCGGTCCGCCCGTCCCGTCCGCGGCCGAGATCGAGGCCGTGCTGACCGTCGCCCGCGCCGAGCGTCGTGCCGCGCAGCTCACCCGGGGCCGCCGGGTGACCCGGCGCGGCGGCCGGCTCGTCGTCGAACGCTCGATCGGCGAGGCCGACCCGGCGTCGGTCGTCGAATGCCCACTTCCCGGCCGTGCCGCGGGACTCGGGCTGGAGCTGGACGCGTGGATCGAACACGACACGCCGGTGCGCTGGCCGGACGGCCGTTGGACCTGTGTGGTCGACGCCGACGCGGTCGGGGAGGCGGCCCGCCTCCGACGCCGGCCCTCGAACGGACGCGTGCTCCTGACGCGCCCCACCGGCGAGCCCATCTGGACCGTCGGGTACCGTATCGACGGGGGTGTTCGGGTGAGCGCATCGACCCGACGTTTCCTCTGGATCGCGGCGGTACCGCAGGGCGGCGTTGTCGGGGCCCATGAGTGAGCGTCGGGAGGCGGGTGTCCCGCCGAGCAGCGAGCGTGGCCCGGCGGCCCGGCGCCGTCGGCGCCGGGAGCGGCAAAGATGAGTGAGCGTCGGGAGGCGGGTGTCCCGCCGAGCAGCGAGCGTGGCTTGGCGAGCCCGGCGCCGTCGGCGCCGGGAGCGGCAAAGATGAGTGAGCGTCGGGAGGCGGGTGTCCCGCCGAGCAGCGAGCGTGGCCCGGCGGCCCGGCGCCGTCGGCGCCGGGAGCGGCAAAGATGAGTGAGCGTCGGGAGGCGGGTGTCCCGCCGAGCAGCGAGCGTGGCCCGGCGGCCCGGCGCCGTCGGCGCCGGGAGCGGCAAGCGGGAGAGGGCTGAGCGCGTGGAAGGGCCGAACATCGGACGGATCGTCGTCGGGGCCGACGACCTCCAGCAGCGCGTGTCCGAGCTCGGCAAGGAGCTGACCGCGGACTACCTCGACCGACCGCCGCTGCTCGTCGGAGTGCTCAAGGGTGCGTTCATGTTCATGAGCGACCTGTCCCGCTCCATCGACCTGCCCGTCGAGTTCGACTTCATGGCCGTGTCGTCGTACGGCTCGGCCACCCGCACCAGCGGCGTGGTCCGGATCCTGAAGGACCTCGACATCGACCTCACGGACCGGCACGTCGTGATCGTCGAGGACATCGTCGACTCCGGCCTCACGTTGGCGTACCTGCGCAAGAACCTGGCTGCCCGCCACCCGACCTCGCTCGAGGTGTGCGCGCTCCTCGTGAAGGACGGCCTCCAGAAGGTCGATCTGAACCTGCGGTACGTGGGCTTCACGATCCCGCCCACGTTCGTGGTCGGGTATGGCCTCGACGTGGGCGAGCGGTACCGGAACCTGCCCTACGTGGCCGAGTACGCCGGGCCGGAGTTGCGCTGACACCGGCCGCGCTCCAAGCCCGTCAAAAGGTAGCGATCCGTAACGAATACGTTACGGATCGCTACCTTTTGGAGTGGGGGCATGGTCAACTCCCGTGGTGCGGCGTCCGATATGGGCCTGTAGCCTGAGAGGGCGCCGAATTCCGGCGCCACTCGTTGTCCGGTCCCGGCAGGTCGCCCGTGAACAAGCTCCGCCGCAGCGCGATCGTGTGGTTCGTGCTCGCCGTCGTGGGCGTAGTCCTGGTCGGGCGGATGGTGAGCACGAGAAGCTCCCGCACGCAGCTCGACCTGGTGACCTTCGAGTCGCGGCTCCACCACGGGGAGATCAGGACGGCGACGCTCTACGACGGCGACCACGCCGTTCGCGGCGAGTTCACCGACGGCAAGAAGTACGGGGTCACCTTCCCGGACCGGTACACGCCGACGATCGTCGACCAGATCAAGAAGGCGGGCGTCCACCTCAAGACGGACAACCAGCAGCAGAGCCCGTGGTGGGGCATCCTCTCGCAGGTCGCGATCTTCGCCCTCTTCATCGGGGCCTTCGTCTGGCTCATGAACCGGGCCCAGGGTGGCGGCAACCGCGTGATGAGCTTCGGCAAGTCGCGAGCGAAGATGGTCTCGAAGGACCAGCCCAAGACGACCTTCGCCGACGTTGCCGGCCACGACGAGGCGATCGAGGAGCTCCAGGAGATCAAGGAGTTCCTGGCGTCGCCGACCAAGTTCCAGCAGATGGGGGCGAAGATCCCCAGGGGCGTGCTGCTCCACGGCCCGCCGGGAACGGGCAAGACGCTGCTCGCCAAGGCGGTGGCGGGCGAGGCCGGTGTGCCGTTCTTCTCGATCTCGGGTTCGGACTTCGTCGAGATGTTCGTCGGCGTCGGCGCGTCGCGTGTGCGGGACCTGTTCGAGCAGGCGAAGGCCTCCGCGCCGGCCATCGTGTTCGTCGACGAGATCGACGCGGTGGGCCGTCATCGCGGCGCCGGCCTCGGCGGCGGCCACGACGAGCGCGAGCAGACGCTCAACCAGCTCCTCGTGGAGATGGACGGCTTCGACCAGAAGACCGGCGTGATCCTGCTCGCGTCCACGAACCGCCCCGACATCCTCGATCCGGCGCTCCTGCGCCCCGGTCGCTTCGACCGCCAGATCGTGGTCGACCGCCCGGATCTCGAGGGCCGCAAGGCGATCCTCGCCGTGCACGCACGCGGCAAGCCGCTCGCCGAGGGCGTGGACCTCGACGTCATCGCCCGCCGGACCCCGGGCTTCACCGGTGCGGACCTCGCCAACCTCATGAACGAAGCAGCCCTGCTCTCGGCTCGCCACGACCTCACGAAGATCGGGATCGTGCAGCTCGAGGAGGCCATCGACCGGGTCATGGCGGGACCCGAGCGCAAGAGCCGCCTGATCTCGGACGCGGAGAAGCGCGTCATCGCCTACCACGAGGCAGGCCACGCGCTGGTGAGCCACGCGTTGCCGAACACCGACCCGGTACACAAGGTTTCGATCATCCCGCGCGGCCGCGCGCTCGGGTACACGCTCACCCTGCCCATGGAGGACAAGTTCCTCGTCACCCGCAGCGAGCTGGTCGACGAGCTGTCCATGTTGCTCGGCGGGCGCACGGCCGAGGAGCTCGTGTTCTCGGAGCCCACCACGGGTGCGCAGAACGACATCGAGCGCGCGACGGTCGTCGCGCGCCAGATGGTCACGGAGTTCGGCATGACCGACGCGCTCGGCCCGATGAGACTCGGCCGACCGCACGGCGAGGTGTTCCTCGGCCGCGACTTCGCGGCCGACCCCGACTACTCCGACAAGGTCGCCTCCGCGATCGACGCCGAGGTGCGTCGGCTCATCGACGCCGCGCACAGGGTGGCGCGCGACATCCTCGAGGCCAACCGCGAGACGCTCGATGCCCTCGCCGACGCCTTGATCGAGCGCGAGACGCTCGACACCGACGAGGTGCAGACCGTTCTTGCGCCCGTGGCCGAGTGGAACCGCTCGACCGAGAGCCGCCCGGGCCGCGGTTCCGCCGTCGCCGCGACCGACCTGAACCCGGGGTCGCGACCCACGGCATGAGTGGCGACCCGCCGATCGACACCGCCCGCATCGAAGCGGCGGTGCGCGAGATCCTCGCCGCGATCGGCGAGGACCCGTCGCGCGACGGCCTGGTGCGAACACCGTCCCGGGTGGCCGACATGTACGTCGAGCTCTTCGGCGGCCTGCACGACGACCCGGCCCGTCATCTCGACGTGACGTTCGAGGCGAACCACGACGAGATGGTGATGGTCCGCGACATCCCGCTCTACTCGCTGTGCGAGCACCACCTCGTGCCGTTCCACGGCCAGGCCCACGTCGCCTACATCCCAGGCGACGACGGTCGGATCACCGGCTTGTCGAAGCTCGCTCGCCTCGTCGAGGGCTTCGCCCGCCGGCCCCAGGTCCAGGAGCGGCTGACCACCCAGATCGCCGATTCGTTGGTGCACGCGCTCGACCCGGCCGGCGTGCTCGTGGTCGTCGAGGCCGAGCACCTGTGCATGTCGATGCGCGGCGTGAAGAAGCCGGGGGCCGTGACCGTGACCTCGGCGGTGCGTGGCATCTTCAAGGCCAACCCGGCGACCCGGGCCGAGGCGATGGGCTTCCTCGGCAGCCGTTGAGCCGGTCGAGACGGCACCCGAGGCGGGTCGACCGGCTCCGGAACGGCGGCGCGGTGGCCCGACGACTCCGGTACGCTGCGCCGCGATGTTCACGAGTCGCGACGGATCGCCGCTCCGTACCCCGGTCGTCGTCGGTGTGCTCAACGTAACGCCCGACTCCTTCTCCGACGGGGGCCGGTTTCTCGCCGTCGACGCCGCGGTCGCTCACGGCGTCGACATGGCCCGGGCCGGTGCGGCCGTCATCGACGTCGGCGGCGAGTCGACCCGCCCGGGCGCCGAGCCGGTGGCCGCCCCCGACGAGCTCCGGCGGGTGGTGCCCGTGATCGAACGGCTCGCCCGGACGTCCGATGCGGTCATCAGCATCGACACGACGAAGGCGTCGGTTGCCCGAGCGGCGATCACGGCCGGTGCGACGGTCGTCAACGACGTTTCCGCAGGCCGGTTCGACGACGACATGATCCCCGCGGTCGCGGAGACCGGCGTGTCGTACGTCGTGATGCACATGCGGGGCGAGCCGCGCACCATGCAGCAGGACCCGCACTACGACGACGTCGTGCGCGAGGTCGCCGAGTTCCTCGTCGAGCGCCTCGACGCGGCCCGGGCCGCCGGCGTGGCCGGCGATCGCCTCGTCGCCGACCCGGGAATCGGGTTCGGCAAGACGCTCGACCACAACCTCGAGCTGCTCGCCCGCCTTCCGGAGCTCGTCGAGTGCGTCGGCGTGCCGGTCATGATCGGCACGTCACGCAAGTCCTTCATCGGCTCGTTGCTCGACGTTCCGGTTCCACCCGCGGCGCGTGACGCCGGATCCATCGCGACGGCGGTCTGGGCGATCGAACGTGGGGCGACCGCGGTCCGAGTGCACGACGTCCTCGCGACCGTGCAGGCAGTGGTGGTACTCGACGCGATCCGGCGCGCCGTCCCCGAGGGTTTGGTCGCGTGAGCGGGCGTCGCGAGGCGGGTGTCCCGCCGGGCCGCGAGCGTGGCCGGCCGGCCCGGCGCCGCAGGCGCCAGGAGCGGCAACCATGAGAGGGAAGTGGGCGCAGGGCCTCGAGCCGAGGGGCTTCTGCTGGATCATCACCGATCGACTGGCGGCGTCGGAGCGGCCGGGTGGGTTCGCGCGGAACCATCGCAAGGTGCGCCGGATGGAGGAGCTCATCTGGCTGAGCGGCCACGGGTTCACGCACGTGGTGTCCCTGCTGGACTCGCCCCACAACCTGCACGCGTACGATGAGGCCGGGCTTTCGTACCTCCAAGTGCCGCTGGGCCGCCACGACGAGCTCGCCGTGCGCCTCGACGAGATCTACTCGACGGTCGCGAAGCTGCTCGACGACCCGACGGAGAAGGTCCTCCTCCATCACGAGGAGTTCGGCGACCGACTGGTCGGCGTTCTCGCGGGCTACCTCCTGTACGCGGGTCTCGTCGAGCAGGGCCCGCAGGCGGTAGTGGTCATCGAGAAGATCACCGGCCGCCAGCTCGGCGCGACGGGACGCGAGATCGTGGCCCTCACCGTCGACGAGCGTCTCCGCCGGCCCTGAACCCGGCGGGCGTATGGTGGCGCGATGGGCCGGATCGTGATCAGCGGGTTGCGCGAGCTCGGGACGCACGGCGTGCTGCCCGAGGAGCAGGCCCGTCCCCAGCCGTTCGAGGTCGACGTCGAGATGGAGGTCGACCTCGGGCGCGCCGGCGAGAGCGACGAGCTCGAGGACACCGTCGACTACTCGGCGATCGCCGAGGCGGTGAGCCGGGTCATCAGCTCGGAGCGGTACCACCTGCTCGAGCGGCTGGCGGCCCGGATCGCCGAGGTGTGCCGGAGCGACGAACGCGTGACCGCCGTCGAGGTCACGGTGCGCAAGCTTCAACCTCCGGTGCGGGCCATGGTGGACCACGTCGGCGTGCGCGTCTCCAAGTGACGCGCGCGTACCTCGCGCTCGGGTCCAACCTCGGCGACCGGATGAGCCGGCTCCGGGAGGCGGTCGACGGATTGGGCGCCGAACCCGGTGTCACGGTGGTCGGGGTGTCGGCGGTCTACGAGACCGAGCCGGAGGGCGGACCCGACCAGCCCGCGTACCTCAACGCGGTGGTCGCACTCGACACCGACCTCGACGCCCGAGCGCTCCTCGGGCTCGCCGGCCGGCTCGAGCGGGCGGCCGCCCGGGTCCGCGCCGAGCGATGGGGGCCACGCACCCTCGACGTGGACGTGCTGCTCGTGGGCGACGCGTCGATCGACGAGCCCGACCTCCAGGTGCCCCATCCGCGGATGTGGGAACGGCCGTTCGTCCTGGCGCCGCTGGCCGACGTGGCGCGCGAGCTGGTGGAGGTCCCGGCGGCCGGCTGGCCCGGCGTCCGCCGTTTGGGGGTAGCATTGGTCGTTACCGAGTAGTCCGGCACCCCTGGTGGGCTGGAACGAAGAGGTTGGACGTGGTGGATGCGAAGCCGTCCGGCGTGCCCGTGCGATCGCTCGCGCTCGTAGGTCCGGGGCGGGCGGGGACGGGCGTGGCACTCGCGCTCGCCCGGGCCGGCTGGCGCGTGCGGGCGGTTGCCGGCGGGCACCGCGCGTCGCCGACGCTGCGGAGCGCCGCCGAGCTGCTCGACGCGTCGACCGTCGCCGTCGAAGACGCCGGCCGTGACGTCGCGCTCGTGATCGTGGCCACGCCGGACGCGCTGATCACGTCGACGGCGGCGCGCGTGGCGCCGTCGCTCGCGCCCGGAGCGCTGGTCGTGCACCTGTCCGGCTCGCGCTCGGTCTCCGACCTCGATCCGATCCGTACCACCCGGCCCGACGTCGAGGTCGGTGTGCTCCACCCTCTCCAGTCCCTGCCGTCACCCGAAGTCGGTGCGCAGCGCCTCGCCGGCGCGTGGTGCGCGGTGAGCGGGCCCGAGTCCGTCACCGACCTCGCGGCCGACCTCGGCATGCACCCGTTCGTCGTCGCGGACGGCGCGCGCACCGCGTACCACGCGGCCGCGACCATCGCCTCGAACCATCTCGTCGCCCTGTTGGGCCAGGCCCAGCGCGTGGCGGCGTCCGCCGGGGTCCCGTTCGACGCGTTGCTGCCCCTCGTGCAGGCGACGGTCGACAACCTGGCGGAGCTCGGCCCGGCCGGTGCCCTCACAGGGCCCGTGGCACGCGGTGACGTGTCGACGGTCGCGGGCCACCTCGACGCGCTCCCCGAGAGCGAGCGCCCCGCCTACCGCGCGCTTGCAGACGCGGCTCTTCGCCTCGCGGGGCGCGACGACCCGGCCCTGCGATCCCTCGTCGCGGAGCCGCGCCCGTGATCACGCTCACGACGCGCGATGCGATCCGCCGGTACTGCGACACCGCGCGCGCTACCGGCAAGTCCGTCGGCTTCGTGGCGACGATGGGCTTCTTCCACGAGGGTCACCTCTCCCTGATGCGGGCGGCGCGCTCCGAGCACGACGTCGTGGTCGTCAGCATCTTCGTGAACCCGCTCCAGTTCGCGCCGACCGAGGATCTCGGCGCCTACCCGCGCGACCTCGAGAGAGACCTCGACCTCGCGGCCGCCGAAGGAGTGGACGTCGTGTTCGCCCCCACGCCGGCCGAGATGTATCCCGAACCGGTGCACACGAACGTGCACGTCGCCGAGCTCGGCGACGGGCTGTGCGGGAGCTCCCGCCCGGGGCACTTCGACGGCGTCTCGACGGTCGTCGCCAAGCTGTTCTCGTTGGTCGGGCCTTCGACTGCCTACTTCGGTCGCAAGGACGCGCAGCAGCTTGCCATCGTGCGACGCATGACCCGCGACCTCGAGCTCCCCGTGACGGTCGTGGGGTGCCCGCTGGTGCGCGAGGCCGACGGATTGGCCATGTCCAGCCGCAACGCGTACCTGTCGGAAGGCGACCGCGCGGCGGCCGCGGTCCTGAGCCGCGCCCTGTTCGATGCCGCGGCTCGTGTCGGGGCCGGCGAACGGGACGCGGATGCGGTCCGCGGGGCGCTGAGGACCGCGATCGCGACCGAACCCGCCGTGGCTCTCGACTACGCCGAGGTCTGCGACGCGGTCTCGCTGCAACCCGTGCGCGTGATCGACGGCGAGGTGCTCGTCGCGGTCGCGGCCCGGGTCGGCGCGGCCCGGCTCATCGACAACTGCACGTTGTTCGTCCACGACACCGAGGTCGACGCCGACCTCGGTGTCACAACCATCCCCGCAGAAAGCGAGGCGTGATGCGCCGCACGATGATGAAGTCGAAGATCCACCGGGCCACCGTGGTCGGTGCGGACCTCAACTACATCGGCTCCATCACCCTGGACCCCAAGCTGATGGCCCTCGCTGACATCTACGAGCACGAGCAGGTCCACGTGCTCGACGTCGACAACGGCGCGCGGTTCGAGACCTATGCCATCACCGGCGGGCCGGGGGACGTGATCCTCAACGGCGCGGCGGCACGGCTCGTGCATCCGGGCGACCGGGTGATCATCATCACCTACGCGCAGTACGAGGAGGCCGAGCTCGAGCACTACGAGCCCAAGGTCGTCCACGTGGACTCGCGGAACCGCGCGACGGACGCGTCGTTCCAGGCTCTCGACCGCGAGCTCCACCAGCTGGCGCCCTGACCGCGCCGGCCCGGACCGCCCGAGGGACCGTCCCGTGAACGCGGGCCGCGCTCAACGCAACTTCGACGTCCTCGTCCTCGGCAGCGGGGTCGCCGGGCTGTCCGCCGCGCTCCACGCCACCCGCGTCGGGCGCTCGGTGGCGCTGCTCACGAAGGGTGCGCTGTCCCAGTCGACGACCCGGTTCGCCCAGGGCGGCGTGGCCGCCGCGTTGGGGGAACCGGACTCGCCCGAGTTGCACGAACGCGACACGGTGACGGCCGGCGCGGGACTCTGCGACCTCGATGCCGTCGAGGTGCTCGTGAACGAGGGCCCGGCACGGGTGCGCGAGCTCATGGCGTTCGGGGCCGCGTTCGACCGAAGGGGCGACGCCGCGTCCGCGCCGCTGGCACTGGCTCGCGAAGGCGGGCACTCGTTGGCGCGGGTCGTGCACGCCGGCGGCGACGCGACCGGAGCCGAGATCGAACGGGCGCTCGTCGCCGCGGTGCGGCTCACCGGCGTCGACGTGCGGGAGGCCTGGTTCACCGTCGATCTGCTGGTCGAGGACGGCGCGTGCGTCGGGGTGCGGGCGCTGGACCCGGCCGGTGGCCTCGTCGAGATCCCGGCGCGCCACACGGTGCTGGCGACCGGCGGGGCCGGGCAGGTCTTCGCGGTGACGACGAACCCGGAGTTGTCCACCGGCGACGGCATCGCGATGGCCCTGCGGGCCGGGGTGGCCGTCGCAGACGTGGAGTTCATGCAGTTCCATCCGACCGCACTCGACCATCCGTCGATGCCGAGACCGCTGCTCTCGGAGGCGCTGCGAGGTGAGGGCGCCGTCCTGCGCGACGACCGCGGCGAAGCCTTCATGGCGGGGGAGCACCCACTCGCAGACCTCGCGCCGCGCGACGTCGTGGCCCGTGCGATCACCACGCGGCTGATCGAGCGGGCCGGCGCGCACGTCTGGCTGGACGCGACGTCGATCGGCGACTTCAGGCGGCGATTCCCGACCATCTGGCGCGCGTGTGCGGAGGCCGGCCTCGACCCGACCCGGCAGTGGCTGCCGGTCGCGCCCGCCGCGCACTACCTCTCGGGCGGGGTCGTGACCGATCTCGACGGTGCCACGACGCTGCCGCGGCTGTGGGCGGTGGGCGAGGTTGCGTGCTCGGGGGTCCACGGCGCCAACCGTCTGGCATCGAACTCCTTGCTCGACGGGCTGGTCTTCGCCCCGCGGGCGATCGCCGCGATCGAGCGCGGCAAGCACCGACCCGAGGAGTCCGGTGTGCTGCGGGGCATGCTGCCGGGGCCGCCACCCGTCGAGGCGCCCGTCCCGGTCGGCGACCACGACGCCGACGATCGCGTCGGCAAGCTGCGCGGCGTGCTCCAAGTCGAGATGACCCGCCATGCCGGCGTCGTGCGCTCGCAGACGTCGCTCCGGGACGCGTGCGAGACCATCGACGCCGTGGAGATCGAGGCCGAGGCCTTGGCCGCGGCCAGCCCGGCCGCCTGGGAGCTGCGGAACCTCTGCGTCGTGGCGCGGGCGTTGGTCGCGTCGGCGAGCGTACGTACCGAGTCGCGCGGCACCCACTGGCGCACCGACTTCCCCGTACCGGACCCCGCGATGCTCGGCCGGTTCGCGATCATGGGAGGTGACCGCGGCTTCGTGCCGCTACCCACCCTGCCCGCCGGCGGCGAAGCGCCGGCGCCCGACCACGAGATGACGGAGACCGATGAGTGAGCGTGGGGAGGCGGGTATCCCGCCGAGCAGCGAGCGTGGCCCAGCGGCCCGGCGCCGTAGGCGCCAGGAGTGGCAAGCATGAGTGACTTCGATCCGCCGCCGAGCGCCATCCGTGAGGTCGTCGCGCGGGCGCTCGCCGAGGATCTCGGCATCCTCGGCGACATCACGTCGGTGGCAGTCGTCCCCGAGGACGCGACCGGCCGCGGAGCGTTCGTCTCCCGGGCCGACGGCATCCTGGCCGGTACCGCGGCTGCGACGGAGGTGTTCCGCCAGGTCGACCCGGCCGTCGAGGTGCGGTGGGACGCCGAGGAGGGCGCCGAGCTCCGCGAGGGGCAGGTGCTCGGACGCGTCGACGGACGCCTGCGCTCGTTGCTCGTCGCCGAGCGGACCGCTCTGAACATCCTCACCCACTGCTCCGGTGTGGCGACGCTCACCCGGCGGTTCGTCCGCAGCGCCCGCGGCCGGTCGCGTATCCGGGACACGCGCAAGACGCTGCCCGGACTCCGGGCGCTGGAGAAGGCCGCGGTGCGCGCGGGCGGAGGCTTCAACCACCGGGATTCGCTGTCCGACGCCGTGCTCGTCAAGGACAACCACCTCGCGCACTTCGACCTGGAGCAGGCCGTCGAACGCGCCCGGGCCCGGTGGCCGGGACGGATCGTCGAAGTGGAGTGCGACACGTTGGAGCAGGTCGCCAGGGCCAAGGCCACGCACGCCGACCTCGTCCTGCTCGACAACATGAGCCCCGACGAGGTGCGTGCCGCGGTCATCCTCCTCGAAGGCGCGTGCCGGTCCGAGGTGTCCGGGGGTGTGACGCTGGCCACCGTTTCGGCCTATGCGGACGCAGGGCCCGACTTCATCTCGGTCGGCGCGCTCACGCATTCGGCGCCTTCGCTCGACCTCGCGCTCGACATCCAGTAGGCAACGGGGGCGTCATGCTGCTCGCCATCGACGTCGGCAACACCCAGACCGTGATCGGCCTGTTCGACGGCAAGGACCTGGTCGACCACTGGCGGATCGCGACCGTGGCCGAGCGCACCTCCGACGAGCTGGCGCTCATGATTCAGCAGTTCCTGGGCTTCCACGGCTTCGCGTTCGAGCACAACATCGAAGGGACCGCGGTCGCGTCGGGCGTCCCGCGTGTCACCGCCGCGCTCCGCGAGCTCGCCGAGAGGTATTTCCGCTTCTCGCCGGTGGTGATCGAGCCGGGTGTTCGTACGGGCATGCCGATCCTCTACGACAACCCGAAGGAGGTCGGCGCCGACCGCATCGCCAACGCGGTCGGGGCCTTCGACCTCTACGGGGGACCTTCGATCGTCGTCGACTTCGGTACCGCGAACACGATCGAGGCCGTCAGCGCCCAGGGCGAGTACCTCGGCGGCGCGATCTTCCCGGGCATCGAGGTCTCGCTCGACGCGCTGTTCGGGCGCGCGGCCGGCCTGCGGCGCGTGGAGCTGGTACCGCCGAAGCACGTCATCGGCAAGTCGACCGTCGAGTCCATCCAGTCGGGCTCGGTCTACGGCTTCAGCGGGCAGGTCGACGCGCTGGTGGACCGGTTCCAGGCCGAGCTCGGCGAGTGCAACGTGGTCGCGACGGGCGGCCTCGCCGAGTTGATCATGCCCTTCTCCCGCACCATCCAGCACTATGAACCCTGGCTGACCCTGTTCGGCCTGCGGATCGTGTACGAGAGGAACCAGCCGTCATGATGGTCGCGCTCGCTCGGGCTCGGGATACCCGGGCCCGCCCCTTGGCTCAATGGTCGACTCCGCTCCGCCCACCCGGTCGTCCGACCTGGGCTGCGCTTCGTCTGACTGGGGTCGCTCGCCGCGACAGCTCACCATCGTCTCAGGAGCCGGAGGTGCCCCTCTCACATGACTGACGACGAGCGGGAGCGGAGGATCGGCAAGATCGCGGCCTTGCGAACCTCGGGCGTCGATCCGTACCCGGTCCGTTTCGACCGCACGACCACGATCGGGGAGCTGCGAACCGCGTACGCGGACCTCGAGCCTGGAGGCGAGACCGACGACGTCGTGAGAATCGGCGGGCGGGTGCTGCTGCTTCGTCGCCAGGGCAAGCTCACGTTCGCGACGGTGCGCGACGCCACCGGCTCGGTGCAGCTCTTCGTTTCGCGCGCGGTGGTCGGTGACGCCTCCCACGACGCGTTCGACGATCTCGACCTCGGCGACTGGATCGGCGTCGAGGGGAGCGTGATGACCACGCGCAAGGGCGAGCTGTCGGTCAAGGTGTCGAGCTTCCGGCTCCTCTCGAAGGCGTTGCGTCCGCTACCCGACAAGTGGCACGGCCTCGGCGACGTCGACACCAGGTTCCGGCAGCGGTACGTCGATCTCATCGCCAACGACGACGCCCGCCGGGTGTTCGAGATCCGCTTCGCGGCCATCGCCGCGATCCGACGGTTCCTGACGTCGCGTGGGTTCGTGGAGGTCGAGACGCCGGTCCTGCACGCGGTGCCGGGGGGAGCGGCGGCGCGGCCCTTCGTCACGCACCACAACGCCCTCGACATGGAGCTCAACCTCCGGATCGCGCTCGAGCTGCACCTCAAGCGTCTGCTCGTGGCCGGTCTCGACAAGGTGTTCGAGCTCGGTCGCGTCTTTCGCAACGAGGGCCTGTCGACGCGCCACAACCCGGAGTTCACCATGCTCGAGCTCTACGAGGCGTTCGTCGACTACACGGAGATGATGAGCCTTACCGAGGAGCTCGTCGCCGACGCGGCGCGCGCCGCGATCGGTACCACCGTCGTCGAGGCGGAGGGGCGCATCGTCGACCTGACGCCGCCCTGGCCTCGGATGACCCTACGGGACCTCGTGCGCGAGCACGCGGGCGTCGACGTGCACCCCGGCATGACGGTCGAGCACCTCGGAGTGCTCTGCCAGGAGCTCGAGGTGCCGTTCGAGCCCGACTGGGGTCCCGGCAAGCTCGTGCTCGAGATCTACGAGAAGACGACCGAAGCAATGATCGTGGGACCGACCTTCGTCCTCGACTACCCACGCGAGGTCTCGCCCCTCGCCCGGTCGCACCGCGACGACCCGCTGCTCGTGGAGCGCTTCGAGCTGATCGTCGACGGCCGCGAGCTCGCCAACGCCTTCAGCGAGCTCAACGACCCCATCGACCAGCGGGAGCGCTTCGAGGCCCAGGCTCACCTCAAGGCCATGGGAGACGTCGAGGCCCACGGCGTGGACGAGGACTACGTACGAGCGTTGGAGTACGGATTGCCACCCTGCGGAGGGTTGGGTATCGGTATCGACCGATTGGTGATGTTGTTGGCTGGCGTCTCGTCCATCCGGGAGGTCATCCTGTTCCCACACCTACGACCGGAGGTCGAGTCGTGAAGCGCGTCCTGGTCACGGGGATGGGCGGCGAGCTGGGTACCCGGGTCGCACAGCTGCTCGAGGCCCGTCCCGAGGTCGGCGAGATCGCCGGGGTCGACTTCGTGCCCCCACGGCGCCGCCTGCGCCGCAGTGCGTTCCGACGCATCGACCCGCGCGACCGCGACAAGCTCGTCGACTTCGTCATCGAGTTCGCGCCCACCGCCATCGTCCACTTCGGGGTCTACGAGCCCGACGCCCGCATGGGCCCCCGTGACGCCGGGATCAGCACCACCGCGTGCACCCTGGCGGCATTCGGCGCGGCCGCCCGCACCGGCACCCTCGAGCGACTCGTGATCCGCAGCGGGATCGAGGTCTACGGCCGCGGTGGAGGCCGACCGCTCGTGCCCGACGAGGAGTCACCGCTCGCGCCCACCACGCCGTTCGGCCGCACCTGCATCGAGGTGGAGAGCTCGGGCGTCGCGCTCGGGCGGCGCCACGACGTGACCGTGAGCGCCGTGCGGATGGCCCCGGTCGTCGGGTCGCACGCGCCGAGCCCGCTCGGCCGGCTGCTGCGCCTCCCGGCGGTGCCGGTCCCGATGCTCGACGACCCGCCGTTCTCCCTGGTGCACCCCGACGACGCCGCCCGCGCCGCGGTCGAGGCGTTGTGCCGCGGCCACGAGGGCCCGCTCAACGTCGTCGGACCCGGTGCGGGGAGTCCCTGGCAGGTCGTCCGCCTCGGCGGGCGCATCCCGGTCCCCGTGCTCGGCCCGATGTGGGCCGCCGCGAGGCGCGTCGCCGAGCTGGCCGGCGCCCCGGTACCGCCCCACGTGGTCGAGACCATGTGCAAGGGATGCGCAGCCGACGGGCGCCGGGCGATCGAGGAGCTCGAGCTCACAGGCATCCGTCCGACCCAGCAGATCTGCGCCGAGCTGTACGAGTGGGCGACCGTGACCCCGATCCATGCCAGCGAGGCGGTGGCCTGATGAGCGCCGAGTTCGCGATCAGCAACTACTCGCTCGATTCCGACCGCGCCCACGATCCGGAGTCGATCCCGACCGCGTTCCGGCGCCGGATCGACGGGCGGTTCCCGGTCGACCCGTTCGGTGCGGACCCGCTGCTCCAGGACGTCGTCGCGCCGCTCGTCGAGCGGTGCACGCCGGTCCGGGTCGAGAACGCGGAGCGGCTGCCCGACATTGGGCCCGCCGTGCTCGTCGCCAACCGCGGATTGGGCATCGGCGAGCCCATCGCCCTGTCGGTCGCGGTGCGCAAGACCGTGCGCCGCCGCCTACGCGTCGTGGGGACCCCGGAATGGCCGCTGCTCGGCCCGACGTTGCGCAAGCTCGGCGGCGTCGGCCTCCGGCCCGACGACGTCGGCGCCCTGCTGCGGGCCGAGCACCTCGTGGCGGTGCCGCTCGGACTCACCTGGCTGCGAACGGGTGCCGGTGCACCCCCACTCGACCTGCTGGTCGCCGCCCTCGGCTATCCGGTCATCCCGGTTGCGGTGCGTGTCGGTGGCCCGATGGGCCTGGCGATCCGCCCGTGGCGGGTCGTGATCGGCGAACCGGTCGAGCAACGGGCGGGGCTGGCCCGTGACCAGCTCGCGGCGGCCGAGCTGGCCGAACGGGCCCGCGAAGCCGTCGCGTCGCTCCTCGGTTAGCGGCCGGAGGGCAGGCGCATGCGAACGGTCATCGCAACGGACGGCGCGGAGATCGCGTACGACGTCTGGGGTCGGCGCGACGGTGAGCCGTTGCTGATGATCCAGGGCCTCGGTGCCGATTCACGCGGCTGGGCGCTCCAGCGCATGGCTATGGGCCGGCGGTTCCGGTGCTACGCACCCGACAACCGGGGGACCGGCCAGTCCGCGAAACCGCCCGGGCCCTACGACCTCAACCAGATGGCGCTCGACGCGGTGGCGGTCCTCGACGCCGAGGGCGTCGAGCGGGCGCACGTCATGGGCGCGTCGATGGGCGGCGTGATCGCCCAGATCATCGGCGTGTTGCACGCGGATCGGGTGAGCTCGCTCGTGCTCGCGTGCACGGCGTGCCACCACCACGAGTGGCGCCGCGAACTGTTGCGGGAGTGGGCCGACGCGGTGACCGACAAGGGCATGGGCGCGCTCGGATCCGATGCCATGCACTGGTTGGTCGGCCCGCGCCTGCGCAAGCGCTTCGGCGTCTGGCTGAACCTGCTCGCCCGTATCGTGCTCCAGACCCCGCCCGAACCGTTCGTCGCCCAGGTCGAGGCCATCCTGAACGCTCCCGACGAGATCCGCTTCGAGCTCGTGCACGTCGCCGTACCGACCCTGGTCATCACCGGATCGCAGGACGCCCTGACCCCCGTCGGCGACGCCGAGGAGATCGCCGAGATGATCCCGGGCGCACGCCTCGAGATCCTGACCGGGGCCGCGCACGGCCTGATGGTCGAGGCGCCCAACACGTTCAACGACGTCGTGCTCGACTTCCTCGGCTCGGTCACCGGCGAGCACTTCGTGCTACCGCTCGACCACGACCTCGACGAGGGTCTCGAGCCCGGGGCGGGCTCGGCCTCGGCCTGAAGGCCGCACATGTGCGTGGGGCACCTCCGGCTCCCGGGACGATGGTGGGCTGTCGCGGCGAGCGGCCCGACCGGGCGGGCTCGGGTATCCCGAGCCCGCGCGAGCGCGACCATCGTGACCGACTAGAAGTCGCGGTCCACGAGCCCCTCGACGAGGCAGTGGAGCGCTTCGCAGACCACCGGATCGAGCCCGTCGGTTCCCGCGAGTGCCTCGCCGGCCTTCGTGGCGTGGCTGCGTGCGACGTCGAGCGCGGCATCGGCGGCACCGTCGGCGAGGACGAGGCCGCGAACGTCGTCGAGGGCGTCGAGCGGGAGTGGGCGTCCGAGCAGCGCGTGGAGCGCGGGCGTGTCGCGCAACGCGGCGATCACCGGCAGCGTGTAGACGCCCTCGACGAGATCCTTGCCGGCGCGCTTGCCGAGGGCCTCGTCGGTGGCGGTGAGGTCGAGCACGTCGTCGACCACCTGGAAGCACATGCCGAGGTGCATGCCGAACCGAGTCAGCGCGTCGAGCGTCGACGGGCCG
This sequence comes from Acidimicrobiia bacterium, assembly GCA_046331155.1. Classification (GTDB taxonomy): domain Bacteria; phylum Actinomycetota; class Acidimicrobiia; order IMCC26256; family CAWATG01; genus JAXLRK01. The sequence goes on along the minus strand of JAXLRK010000001.1, from coordinate 222,181 downwards.
ACGCCCGCGACCATCGCGCCGATGCGGCAGGCCGTCGCCATCAACGTCGCGGTCTTGCCCTCGATCGCCGAGAAGTAGCTCTCCTCGGTGCGGGCCACGTCGAAGAGGTGTTGGAGCTCGAGGACCTGGCCCCGGCAGAGCTCGCCGATGGTGTCCGCGAGCAGCGCGGCGACGTCGGCACCGAGCGACGCCGCGAACGCCGACGCGCGTGCGAGCAGGAAGTCGCCGGCGAGGATCGCCACGATGTTGCTCCACCGGGCGTTGACGCTCGGCACGCCGCGGCGGGTCTCCGCTTCGTCGATGACGTCGTCGTGGTAGAGCGAACCGAGGTGGACGAGCTCCACTGCCGTCGCGCCGGTCACGGCGCCGTCCGAGGCCGGGTGCAGGCCGGTCGCGGCGTAGAAAGCGGTCAGCCCGAGGGCCGGGCGCAGGCGCTTGCCACCGGCTCCGACCAGGTGGGTGGCGACGTCGCCGAGGAAGGCGTCGTCGTGGTCGACGCCCTCGTGGAGCCGGGCCTCGACCCGGGCCAGATCGGCGCCGAGCGGTTCCAGGCCGAGATCGGCGAGGTTCACGGCCGCCCGTCGGGGCGCGCGGCCACGGGGAGTGCTCGGATCCTCCGCATATCGGTGCAGGCTACGGAACCCGGTGGTCGAACACCAAGCCGGAATCCCTTCCGGTGGAACAAATCCGGATCGGGCGGCGTCGTAGTCGGCGTGCCCGGACCGCGCCGGCGTTACTTCAGGTACGGCACCCGACATCCGAAGAGGTACTGACGGAAATGGCGTCCGGGGGATGTGGGCGCCGACCGATACAATGGCTTGATGCGGCGTCCGGACCGAGCGATCGTGACGAAGTGGTCACGGCGGTGTGATGCCGACCGATGAGAGGCGGTTGAGACAGTGTTCGAACGCTTCACCGACCGAGCCCGGCGAGTGGTCGTCCTGGCGCAAGAGGAAGCGCGTCTGCTCAACCACAACTACATCGGCACGGAGCACATCCTGCTCGGCCTGATCCACGAGGGCGAGGGAGTCGCGGCGAAGGCCCTCGAGTCGCTCGGCATCTCCCTGGAGGCGGTGCGCGCCCAGGTCGAGGAGATCATCGGCCACGGCGGCTCGGCGCCGTCGGGCCACATCCCGTTCACGCCCCGTGCCAAGAAGGTGCTCGAGCTGTCGTTGCGCGAGGCGCTCCAGCTCGGCCACAACTACATCGGCACGGAGCACATCCTGCTCGGCCTGATCCGCGAGGGCGAGGGCGTTGCCGCCCAAGTGCTCGTGAAGCTCGGCGCCGATCTCTCGCGCGTGCGCCAGCAGGTGATCCAGCTGCTCTCGGGCTATGGCGGCAGCAAGGAAGGTTCGACGCAGGGCGCAGGCAGCACGGGTGAGTCGCAGCAGTCGGGTTCGCTCGTGCTCGACCAGTTCGGCCGCAACCTCACCCAGCTCGCGCGCGACAAGAAGCTCGACCCGGTGATCGGGCGCGAGAAGGAGATCGAGCGCGTCATGCAGGTGCTGTCGCGCCGCACGAAGAACAACCCGGTGCTCATCGGCGAGCCCGGCGTAGGCAAGACCGCGATCGTCGAAGGGCTCGCGAGCGACATCGTCGGCGGCGAGGTTCCCGAGACGTTGCAGGGCAAGCAGCTCTACACGCTCGATCTCGGTGCGCTCGTGGCCGGATCCCGCTACCGCGGTGATTTCGAGGAACGCCTGAAGAAGGTGCTCAAGGAGATCCGCACGCGCGGCGACATCATCCTTTTCATCGACGAGCTGCACACGCTCGTCGGCGCCGGTGCCGCCGAAGGTGCGATCGACGCCGCGTCGATCCTGAAGCCGATGCTCGCCCGCGGTGAGCTCCAGACCATCGGGGCCACCACCCTCGACGAGTACCGCAAGCACCTCGAGAAGGACGCCGCGCTCGAGCGCCGCTTCCAGCCGATCAAGGTCGAGGAGCCGTCGGTCGTGCACACGATCGAGATCCTCAAGGGCCTGCGCGACCGGTACGAGGCCCACCACCGCGTCACGATCACCGACCAGGCGATCGTCGCCGCGGCGAACCTCGCCGACCGCTACATCTCCGACCGCCATCTGCCCGACAAGGCGATCGACCTCATCGACGAAGCCGGCTCGAGGCTGCGCATCCGTCGCATGCAGGCGCCTCCGGACTACCGCGAGCTCGAAGACGAGATCTCGAAGGTCCGCAAGGAGAAGGAAGCGGCGATCGAAGGTCAGCAGTTCGAGCGCGCCGCGTCGTTGCGCGACCGCGAGAAGGAACTGCTCGAGCAGCGCTCCGCCAAGGAGCAGGAGTGGAAGGCCGAAGGCGTCGACCTCTTCAACGAGGTCAACGAGGAGTCGATCGCCGAGGTCCTCGCGCTCTGGACGGGCATCCCGGTCTACAAGCTCACCGAGGAGGAGACGGCCAAGCTGCTGCGCATGGAGGACGAGCTCCACAAGCGCATCATCGGCCAGAACGCCGCGGTCAAGGCGGTGTCGCAGGCGATCCGTCGTACGCGTGCGGGTCTTAAGGACCCGAAGCGGCCGTCCGGCTCGTTCATCTTCCTCGGCCCGTCGGGCGTCGGCAAGACCGAGCTCGCCAAGACGCTCGCCGAGTTCCTCTTCGGCGACGAGTCCTCGCTGATCCAGCTCGACATGAGCGAGTACATGGAGAAGCACACGGTGTCGCGCCTCGTCGGCTCGCCTCCGGGCTACGTCGGCTACGACGAGGGCGGTCAGCTCACCGAGGCCGTTCGGCGCAAGCCGTTCTCGGTGGTGCTGTTCGACGAGATCGAGAAGGCCCACCCCGACGTCTTCAACGCGTTGTTGCAGATCCTCGAGGACGGGCGCCTGACCGACTCGCAGGGTCGTACGGTGGACTTCAAGAACACCGTGATCATCATGACGTCGAACCTGGGCACGGCCGATCTTCGCAAGGCGGCGATCGGTTTCGGCCGCGCCGACGAGGCGGTCACGTACGAGAAGATGAAGGAGCGGGTCAACGAGGAGCTGAAGCGCCACTTCCGCCCCGAGTTCCTGAACCGCATCGACGACGTGATCGTGTTCGCCGAGTTGTCGCGCGAAGAGGTCACCGAGATCGTCGACCTGCTCATCAAGCGGGTGCAGAATCAGCTCGAGACGCAGGGTCTCGGCTTGGAGCTCACGCAGGACGCGAAGCTGCTGCTCGCCAAGAAGGGCTACGACCCGACGTTGGGTGCCCGGCCGTTGCGTCGCGCGATCCAGCGCAACGTCGAGGACGCGCTCTCCGAACGCATCCTGTGGAAGGAGTTCCACGCCGGCGAGACGATCGTGGTCGACGCCGACGGCGACGACGTCGTGTTCCGCGCGGTCGAGGGCATCGAGCCCCCGCCCGCTCCGCCGGTCGAGCTCGCCGGGAGCGGCACGCCGGAAGGCTGAGTCACCGACACGAACGTCCATCGACCGCCCCACGGCCGGCTCGACAGTTCGGATCCGTCCGGTCAGACTGCGCGGCCCATGCGCCGCATCGCCCTGGTCGTGCTCGTCGCCGTCGTGCTCGCGGGATGCAAGGTCCACGCGGACGTCGTGGTGCACGTGCAGCCGGACGGCAGCGGTGTCGTCCGGACGACGGTGCGGGCCGACGCGGAAGCAGTCGCCGCACTGACCGCGGGCGGTGGGACCCTGGAGAGCCGGGTCCGGTTGGCCGACCTGGCGGCCGCCGGCTGGACCGTCTCGCGGTGGACGAAGACGAAGGACGGCGCCGCGTCGATCGTCGTGTCGAAGCCCTTCAACCGACCCACCGAGCTGACGGCCACCGTGGGGGAGCTGTCGGGCACCGATGGCCCGCTGCGTGGCTTCGAGGCGGCGCGAGACACCGGGCTCCTGTCCACGTCGACGCGCGTGCGGGGCCGCGTCGACCTCGGCGCGGCCGGCACCGGGGTGCCACACGACGCTCAGTTGCTGGCCACGCTGGCCGGCCAGCGCATCGACGCCGCGGTGCTCGATCGTGTGCTCGCCGAGCAGTTGCGCAAGGGGTTCTCGCTGACGGTCCGGGTCGAGCTCCCGGGGCGTACGGTGACGGTCAAGCCCCGGGCCGGCCGGTCGGCGTCGATCGACGTGTCCGCGAGCGAACGGCACCTCGGACGGGTGGTGCTCGTGGTGGTGGGCGTGGTGCTGGGGCTCCTCGCGCTGGTGCTGCTCGTGGCGGGCGAACTGCGCCGCGGGCGGCGGCGGAACGGGGGCCGGAGTCGCGTGCCCGGATGACCGTCGCCGACCGGCCTCGGTCGGCTGACGAGCACAGCTCGTCAGGCTGCAGCGCATGGACGACCATCCGGGACGAGAGAGCGTCGGCACCGCGTCGGCGCCAGGTGCTCCACGTCGTGCCGGGAGTGCCTACGGCGACCGCAGCACGGATCGTGGTGAGGACGCGTCCGTGGACGCGTAGTTGCCACGGAGCGAGGTAGAGAGCGCAGTGCGCGACGCGGGAGGAGGCGCGGTGCGGCGACCGCCGCTGAGCACACCGCCGGTCGCACCCAGGCCCCGACCGGTCCACGAAGACGCCGAACCCACCCGCCCGGGAATCCGAGGGGAACGGGACCGACGACTGTCCTACCCCCTGTGTAGGCTGACGAGCACAGCTCGTCAGCCTGCTGCTCTGGCCGACCGTCAGGAACAGAGAGCGTCTGCGCCGCGCCGGCGCTGATTGCCTCCACCTCGGTGTAGGGAGGGCCGATGGCCACCGCAGCAGAAGCTCGTCCGTTTCGATTCCGTCACTCCGCTCGTCTCCCTCGGGGCTCGGTGTGCGGGCGTTCGGGAACGCGGGCGTCGCCCACCGGCTTCGGCCAACGCGGAGCGTGGTGAGGACGCGTCCATGGACGCGTGGTTGCCACGGAGCGGGGCGGAGTTCGGGAAAGAGGGTCGATGTCGCACCCCGACGCTACGATCACCGTATGACCCGAACACGTGTTCGTCACCGTTGCACCGAGTGTGGCGCCGAGGCACCCCGATGGTTGGGCCGCTGCCCCGACTGTGGTTCCTGGGGCACGCTCGTCGAGGAGGCCGTCGACTCCGGGCCGGCAGAGGGCCGGGCCGGCGGCGCGCGCCCCGCCGCGCTGCCCGCCGGCGTCGAACGGCCGCTCCCGATCGTCGACGTCGACCCGATCGGAGCGGCTCGCCGGCCGACCGGGGTCGACGAGCTCGACCGGGTGCTCGACGGTGGGCTGGTGCCCGGCTCCGTCACGTTGCTCGGCGGGGAGCCGGGCATGGGCAAGAGCACCCTGCTCCTCCAGGCCCTCGGCTCGATGGCGGCGTCGGGCGCGCGCTGCCTCCTCGTGTGCGCGGAGGAGTCGATCGAACAGGTGCGGCTCCGGGCCGAACGGATCGGGGCCCTGGTTCCCCACCTGTCGCTGGTCAGCGAAACCGCGCTTCCGTACGTTGTGGCGCACGTCGAGGAGCTCGCCCCCGACCTGCTCGCGGTCGATTCGATCCAGACGATCCTCGACCCGGACCTGCCCGGATCTGCGGGCTCGGTGACGCAGGTGCGGGAATGCGCCCACCGCCTCGTGCGCACGGCGAAGGAACGGCAGCTCTCGACGTTGCTCGTCGGCCAGGTCACCAAGGACGGCGCGCTGGCCGGCCCACGCGCGCTCGAGCACGTGGTCGACACGGTGCTGTCGTTCGAAGGTGATCGGCACCACGCGCTGCGGATGGTGCACGCCGTGAAGCACCGCTACGGGTCGACGCAGGAGCTCGGGATCTTCGAGATGACCAACGAGGGGCTGGCCGCCGTGCCCGACGCCTCCGTGCTGTTCCTCACCGATCGGCGACCGGGCACGCCGGGCTCCGTCGTCGCGCCGATGCTCGAAGGCGTGCGCCCGCTGCTGGTGGAGGTGCAGGCGCTCGTGGCCCGGACGCTGGCGCCCAATCCGCGCCGTTCGGCGCAAGGGATCGACGCCGGTCGGCTGTCGCTCCTCCTCGCGGTGCTTCGACAGCACGCCGGCACCTGCTTCGACGGAGGGGAGGTGTTCGCCAACGTCGCCGGGGGGATGCGGATCAACGACACCGGTGCGGATCTCGCCGTCGCCCTCGCGCTGGTCAGCGCCCACTCGGGGATGCCGGTCCCGGCGCACACGGTCGCGCTCGGCGAGGTCGGTCTGGGTGGCGAGATCCGCCAGGTTCCCCAGACCGGGCGCCGTCTCCTCGAGGCGTCGCGGCTCGGGTTCCTCCAGGCCATCGTGCCCGAGTCCACGCCGGACGTGCCGGGGTTGCACCTCAGCCGGGTGCGAGACGTCAACGAGGCCCTCACGGCTGCGGGCCTCGGCCCCGATCGGCCCGGGGCCACCGACATCAGGTCGCGGCGTTGACCTGCCGATACTCAGAACCCCAACGCCACCTGTCCGCTCGGGTTCCAAGCCGTCGAGCCGTATGATTGGCGGGTCCGGCCTGACCGGGTGCGTACGCCCGCGAAGCGAGAGGAAGCTCCCTTGCCGTCGCAACCCCGATCGGAAGCGATGCTGCAGGCGTTGGCGCTGGTGGCACCGGGCCGTCCGCTGCGCGAGGGCCTCGACCGGATCCTCCAGGCCCGCATGGGCGCGCTGATCGTCGTCGGCGCCGGGCCCGACGTGCTCAGCGTCTGCTCGGGCGGCTTCCTCCTCGACGCCGAGTTCACGCCGCAGCGGCTCTCGGAGCTCGCCAAGATGGACGGCGCCATCATCCTCGCCGCCGACTGCTCCCGGGTGGCCCGGGCCAACGTCCATCTCGTCCCGGACCCGAACATCCCCACGTCGGAGACGGGCACCCGGCACCGCACCGCCGAACGCGTGGCCCGCCAGATCGACGTGCCCGTGATCACGGTGTCCGAAGACATGTCGGTGGTCGCCATCCACCGCCGGGGGCTCAAGCGCACGCTCGAGACGATCCCCCGCGTGCTCGCCCGGGCCGACCAGGCGCTCCAGATCCTGGAGCGGTACAAGGCACGGCTCGACGCCGTGAGCGGCTCGTTGTCGGCGCTCGAGGTCGAGGACCTCGTCACCGTGCGCGACGTCGCCACGGTGTTGCAGCGGGCCGAGATGGTGCGGCGCATCTCCGACGAGCTCGAGGGCTATGTGATCGAGCTCGGCTCGGACGGCCGGCTCGTACGTCTCCAGCTCGAGGAGCTCGTCGGTGGCGTCGAGGACGACCGGAGACTGGTCACCAAGGACTACTTCGCGCACGACCCCTCCTGGGAGCTCGCCGACGTCGTCGGCCGCCTCAGCGCGCTCGACACCGAGGAGCTGATCGACCTGCGGACCGTCGCGTCGGTGCTGCACCTCCCGTCCGACGCCACCCTCGACACGGCGTTGCAGCCGCGCGGCTTCCGGCTCCTGCACAAGATCCCGAGGCTGCCCGACGCCGTGGCCGATCACGTCGTGGAGCGGTTCTCTAACCTCCAGAAGATCATGCGGGCCGGGGTTGCCGACCTGGTGGAGGTCGAAGGCGTGGGCGACGCCCGGGCGCGGGCGATCAAGGAAGGGCTGTCACGCCTCGCGGAGACCTCCATCCTCGAGCGATACGTCTGAGGCAGGGGACGGACATGGGAGCGCTCGCCGAAGGCCGGCTCGACGTCGAGGTCGAACGCATCGTGTTGAAGGGCGACGACGGTACGCCCGTCGACGCCATCCATGCCCGTCCGCTCGGGATGCCCCGGTCGGGCATCGTGCTCCACCCCGACATCATGGGGATCCGGCCGTTGTTCGAGGACCTCTGCCGGCGGCTGGCTACCCACGGCTTCGCGGTGTGCTGTCCCGAGCCCTTCGCCCGCCTGCTCGGAGCGGGCGACACGCTCGCCGACCCGGTGGCGCGCATGGCGCGCGTCAGGGAGCTCGAGGACACGCTCCAGCTCGGGGATCTCGAACGGGCCGCCGACCGTCTGGTGGTCGACGACGACGTCACCGAAGTGGCGGTCATGGGCTTCTGCATGGGAGGCATGTACGCGCTGAAGGCGGCGGCGACAGGCCGGTTCGATCGGGCCGTCGTGTTCTACGGGATGATCCGCGTCCCCCAGGACTGGCGCAGCGCGACGCTCGCCGACCCGTTGGCGTCGGCCGCGCACGCCGCACCGACGCTCGCGATCTTCGGCGACGAGGACCCGTACACGCCCGCGTCCGACATCGACGCGCTGCGCGCCGCGTGGGCGGGCCGGCCCGCCCACGAGATCGTGGTGTATCCCGGGGCCGAGCACGGGTTCGTGCACGACGCCGAGCGGCCGGCGCACCGCGCCGACGACGCGGCCGACGCCTGGGCGCGCGTCCTGGCCTTCCTCGGCGCCTGATCAGAGGTCGGCCCGGTCCTCCAGGGCCTGACGGTCGAGGATCCGGTAGTGGTTCCGACCCTCGATCGCGAGCCATCCGACGCGGGTGAAGAGGGACAACGCCTTGTTCACCCGTTCGCGTGAGGCGCCGACGAGCCCGGCGAGCTCCTCCTGGGTCAGGGGGAGCCGGAACTCGTCGTCGTCACCCGCCAGCTCGAGGAGGCGTTTGGCGGTGCGCGCCGGCACGTCGAGCAGCACCGCGTCGGCCAGTGCCTCGTCGGTGGCGCGCAGCCGCCGGGCAAGGATCCGCATGATGACCCACAGCGCGCCGGGTTGTTGTTCCAGCGCGGCTCGGACGCGGCCGTAGTCGAACGCCAGCAACTCGGTGTCGGCGAGTGCCCGAGCGTCGGCCGAGCGCACCGCACCGTCGAAGAGGCCGAGCTCGCCGAAGATCCCGCCGTCGTCGAGCACGGCGACGACCGACTCGCGTCCGTCGGTCGCCCGGTTGACGATGGCGACCCGTCCACTCACGAGGAGAAACAGCTCCGCCGCCGGATCGCTCTGAGCGAAGACCAACTCACCCCGTTCGTAGCTGCGACTTCTGGCGCCTGCCGCGAGCGAGTCGCGCACCCCTTCGGGGAGCGCGGCGAAGAGCTCCGTTGTGTCGACGAGCCGCCGATCCGGCACCGTCCCCCTCCTTCACCCGGGTGTCGTCAATCTACCGGGTGGACCTCCAGGTCGACTGCCGGAGACAACCCGTTCGAGTTGTCCGACCTGCGGTTTCGCCGTATCCTGAATGGTCCCGTCGGACGGCGACGGGGGATGTCTTCTCTTGCGGGCGGGTCGGCGACGCGCCCTCGACACAGGAGTCCCATGGTCTTCGACGTCGGCGACAAGGTGGTGTACCCGCATCATGGTGCGGCGACGATCGAACGGCGCGAGAAGAAGGACGTCTTCGGTTCGAAGCGCGACTACCTCGTGTTGCGGCTCGCCTACGGCGACCTGACGCTGATGGTCCCGGCCGACAACGCGGAGGAGATCGGCCTGCGTGAGGTCATCAACGACGAGGAGGTCGAGGAGGTGTTCGCCGTGCTGCGCAAGAAGGAAGCGCGCATGCCGACGAACTGGTCGCGTCGCTTCAAGAATCACGTCGAGAAGCTGAAGTCGGGCGACATCTACCAGGTGGCCGAGGTCGTGCGGAACCTGTCGATCCGCGAGAAGGACAAGGGCCTGTCCGCGGGCGAGAAGCGCATGCTGGCGAAGGCCCGTCAGATCCTGACGTCCGAGCTCACCTTCGCGCTGAACGTCGACGAGGAAGCCGCCGAGGCCAAGCTCGACGAGGCTCTCAAGAAGTAGCGGACGGTGACCGCGGGCCTGTCGGGCACCGTCGCGGGCATCGTGGTCGCGGCAGGCGCCGGCCGCCGGTTCGGTTCGTCGAAGCAGTGGGTCGAGCTCGGCGGCGAGCGCCTCGTCGATCGGTCGGTACGGGCCGCGTCGGCGGCGTGCGAGGATGTCGTCGTGGTCCTGCCGGCCGGCGACGTGTGGGACGGGCCGCCGGTGACCGCGGCCGTACCCGGTGGGGCGACACGATCCGGCTCCGTGCGCGCCGGTCTCGCCGCGGTCCCGCCGTCCGCCGGCGTCATCGTCATCCACGACGCCGCTCGCCCGCTCGCCGGCCGCGAGCTCTTCGACGCGGTGATCGCGGCCGTGCGCAAGGGAGCAGACGCCGCGGTGCCGGGTGCCCCGGTCGCCGACACGCTGAAGCGGGTCGACGGTGCACGAGTCGTCGAAACGATCGCCCGCGACGCGATCGTCGCCGTGCAGACGCCCCAGGCGTTCGCGGCCGACGTGCTTCGACGCGCCCACGCGGCCGGCGGCGACGCGACTGACGATGCTGCGCTGGTGGAGGCCATCGGCGGTACGGTCGTGGTCGTGCCCGGCGACCGGCGCAACCTCAAGGTCACGAACCCCGACGATCTCGTGGTCGCTGCCGCGCTCCTCGCCGACGAGCACAGGCGAGCGCGATGAGGTCGCGAGTCGGGCTCGGGTTCGACGTGCACCCCTTCGCCGTCGACCGCGTCCTCGTCCTCGGGGGCGTGACGATCGACGGCCGGGGCCTGGCCGGTCATTCCGACGCGGACGTCGTGGCCCACGCCGTCGCCGACGCGATTCTGGGCCCGGCCGGCCTCGACGACCTCGGCACGCTGTTCCCCGCGTCGGACGAGCGGTACCGAGGCGCATCGTCGATCGGGCTCCTGCACGAGTGCGCGGCGATGGTCGTGCGCGTGGGGTGGTGGGTTGCCAACGTCGACGTGGTGATCGCGGCCGAGCAGCCCCGCCTGGCGCCCCACGTGGGGGCGATGGCAGCCAACGTCGCCGAGGCGCTCGCCGTCGCCCGGGAGCCGATGGGCCTGCCGATGCACGTGGCCGTCAGACCGAAACGGGCCGAGGGCCTGGGTGCGATCGGTCGCGCCGAGGGGATCGCGGCGTGGGCGGTCGCGCTGCTCGAACGGGCGTGACGGCCGACCGCCCCCGACCGGATCTGCGTTCTTTCGAGGGAATCCCCCAATAGTTCGGGGAAAGCATCGAAAGAACGCGGGAGGGCATCTTCCGGGTGGCGCCGATAGCCTGCAAACGATGCGGATCCACGACACGTTGCAGGGTCGCAAGGTCGAGCTCGAGCTGCGCGAACCCGGGCGCCTCTCCATGTACGTCTGCGGACCGACGGTGTACGACGCACCGCACCTCGGGCACGGCAGGACCGCGGTGGTGTTCGACACGATACGCCGCTACCTCGAATGGACGGGTCTCGACGTGACCTTCGTGAGCAACGTCACCGATGTCGAGGACAAGATCATCGCCCGGGCCGAACGGGAGGGCACGAGCGAGGCCGAGGTCGCGGCGCAATACGAGTCGGTCTACTGGGATCAGCTCTCGCGCCTCGACGTTCGCAGACCGGACGAGATCCCCCACGCCACCGCGTTCATCTCGCAGATGCTCGAGCTGATCGACGAGCTCGTCACGAGCGGGCACGCCTACGTGGTCGGGGGACAGGGCGTGTACTTCGCCGTCGACACGTACCGTGGCTATGGCGGGTTGTCGCACCGGAGGCTCGCCGATCTGCTCGAAACGGCCGGAGCACGCGTCGAGCTCGACGAGCAGAAACGCAGTCCGGTCGACTTCGCGCTGTGGAAGGCCGCGAAGCCGAGCGAACCGGCGTGGGATTCGCCCTGGGGTCCCGGCCGGCCCGGGTGGCACATCGAGTGCTCGGCGATGTCGCTGGGCCTGCTCGGCGAGGGCTTCGACCTGCATGGTGGCGGCGATGATCTCGTGTTCCCGCACCACGAGAACGAACGGGCTCAGGCCGAAGCCGCGGGGCATCGGTTCGCCCGGCACTGGATCCACAGCGGCATGCTGAACGTCGGCGGCGAGAAGATGTCGAAGTCGCTCGGCAACTTCACCACCTTGCAGGAGGCACTCGACGCCCACGATCCCCGTGCGTTCCGCCTCGCGGTGCTCCGCACGCATTACCGGTCGCCGATCGAAGTCGGCGCCTCGGTGCTCAGCGAGACGTCCGACGCCCTGGATGGCCTCGACGCGCTGGCGCGTCGAGCTCGCGTCGCCGGGATCGAGGCGGGCGCCGCGCCCGACGTCGCCGCGGTCGCGTCGTTCCGCGACGCGATGGACGATGATTTCAACACACCCGCGGCGGTGGCGGTGATCTTCGAGGCCAAGAGCCGCGCGAATGCCGCGATCGATGCCGGTGACCACGCCGAAGCCGCTCGTCAGCTCGCGACGGTGTCGGTCTTGCTCGACGTACTGGGCCTCACGCTCGACGACGGCAGCGCGCGCTCGGACGACGCCGACGAGATCGACGCGCTGGTCGCCGCTCGCGGCGCCGCCCGGGCCGCGCGCGACTTCGTCGAAGCCGACCACATCCGCGACGCGCTGGCCGCGCGCGGCGTGACGATCGAAGACACGCCGGCCGGCACGATCTGGCATCGATGAGCGGCCGCCGACCGGCCTCTCGTGCGCGTTCACGCGCCGAACCTGCCGACGAGCTCGGCGGCGAGCAGGTCGAGGGCCGTCAAGCCGTGCGAGAACTCTTCCGCGCCGCGCGCCGGCCACCGCGCGAGCTCTGGGTCTCCCGCCAAGCAGATCCCAGCGACGTCCTGGACGAGATCGTCGAGCTCGCTCGACGCGGGGGTGTCGCCGTTCGGCGGGTCGGTGCCGCCACGCTCGCGGAACGCGCGCGCACCGAGGCGCCCCAGGGCGTGATCGCATGGGCGGCGCCCGTTCCGGCCGCCGGCCTCGACGACCTGCTCGAAGCCCCCGACGCATTCCTGGTCGCCCTCGACGGCGTCACCGACCCGCAGAACCTCGGCGCGATCATCCGCACCGCCGAGACCGCCGGAGCGACCGGCCTGCTGCTCCCGCGCCATCGTTCGGCAGGCATCACACCGACCGTGGCCAAGGCCGCGGCCGGGGCCGTCGAGCACTTGCCGATCGCGCCGGTCGCCGGCATTCCGGCCACGCTCGACCGGGCGCATCGCGCGGGGTGCTGGACCGTCGGCCTCGACGCCGGGGGCCGCGCTTCGCTCTTCGAGCTCGAGATCGCCGCCGAGCCGCTCGTCCTCGTGCTCGGCGCCGAGGGGCAGGGCCTGGGGCGTCTCACGCGGCGCCGTTGCGACCTCGTGGTCCACATCCCGACGGCCGGGCGGATCGCATCGCTCAACGTGTCGGCCGCCGCTGCGCTCGCCTGCTTCGAGGTCGCCCGCAGGCGCGCCGGATAGCGTGGTGCCGACGCCGGGTTAGCTCAGCTGGCAGAGCGCTTCTCTTGTAAAGAAGATGTCGTCGGTTCGAATCCGACACCCGGCTCTGTCTTGGATGGTCGCCCTCGCTGCGAGTCCGGGATACCCGGACTCGCGGGCGCTCGGGGCTCCGTGTTCGCTCGGCTCGCTGCGCTTGCTCGCTCACCTGCGGGTTGCGTTTCTGTGGACGCCCACTGTCGCGGCGCTCGCGCTCTCGGGTTGCGATGTCGCGGGCGGAGGCAGTCCCGATTGCGGCCGTCGCGGCCGCGCGAATCCGAAATGCTTGACCTCGGTGGGTGGGGCGACCAAGCTCGGCGTTCGATGGAGACGACGGCGTTGACCCCGCGTGAGACGGCCATCCTCGATTTCGAGCGTATGTGGTGCCTCGAGTCCGGTTCCAAGGAGCTGGCGATCCGAGCGCACTTCGGCTTCTCGCCTACGCAGTACTACCGGATTCTGAGTACGCTGCTCGATGTCGACGCCGCCGTGGCGTACGACCCATTGACCGTCAAGCGCCTCCGCCGTCGCCGCGACTCGCGTCGCCGAGCCCGTATCGTCGGCAGCGAGTCGCATCCGGGGTTTCGATGAGCGAGCGTGGGGAGGCGGGTGTCCCGCCGTGTAGCGAGCGTGGCCCAGCGGCCCGGCGCCGCAGGCGCCAGGAGCGGAGACCATGAGCGAGCGTGGGGAGGCGGGTGTCCCGCCGTGTAGCGAGCGTGGCCCGGCGGCCCGGCGCCGTAGGCGCCAGGAGCGGTAACGATGAGCGAGCGTGGGGAGGCGGGTTTCCCGCCGAGTAGTGAGCGTGGCCCGGCGGCCCGGCGCCGCCGGCGCCAGGAGCGGCGAGCATGAGCGACACGTTCCTTCCCGACAGTCACGTCCACCGGCACCGCGGGTTCGCCCGGTCGCTCGTGTTCTCGGCCGCCCGCGGCGCGTTGCTCATCGCGCTCGCGGTCGTGATCGGTGTCGTCCTGTTGCAGGTCATCGACACGGGAAAGGGCCCCGGCGGCAAGGGCTCGGGCGCGGCTGCCGGCACCAAGACGACCACGACCACGACGACGGCCACGGGCCCGCAGACGACCGGCGCCACGGGTGTGACGACGACCGCGAAGCCCACCGGTCCGGTGAAGCAGCCGGGTCAGCTCACGGTCGTCGTGCTCAACGCTTCGGGCGTGAACGGCGCCGCGGCAACCACGAGCAAGCAGCTCGCCGCCAAGGGTTACCAGATGGGCAAACCCGCGACGGCCTCCACTCGCCAGACGGGCACCACCGCCGCCTGCACCGCAGGCCTCGACCGCGAGGCGGCGGCGCTGGCCGCCGCCGTGGGCCCGGCGGCCAAGGTCGTCGCCTTCCCGACGCCGGCTCCGACTGGGGCAAGCACCTCCAATTGCATCGTGACCCTGGGCTCCTGATCGGGACTCCGGCTCGCCGGCACGCAACCTGACCGGATCGTGATGGAGGCCACGCCGTTCGCCGTGTTCGTCGACGACCCGGACCACGCGGGTTTCGTTGCCGACTTCGACGGGTCGCTCGCACCGATCGTGGAGGATCCGGCACGCTCGGTGCCGCTCCCCGCGGCGCGCCGCGCCCTGGAAGCACTGACTGGTCTCGTCGCCCGGGTTGCGGTCATCAGCGGACGCCCGGTGGACTTCCTACAGGGGGCGTTGGGTCTGCCGGGCATCGAGTACGTGGGTCTCTACGGAATGCAGCGCGTGGTCGACGGCATGGTCGTGGCTCATCCCGATGCCGCGGCATTCGTCTCGCGGGTCGCCGACGCGCTCGCGGCTGCACGGCGCGAGCTGCCGGGCCCGCTCGTCGAACCGAAGGCGAACCTCGCGTTCACCCTCCACTACCGGACTGCGCCCGACCGCGCCGGCGAGGTCGAGATGCTCGCGAGGAGGCTCGCGCGAGAGTACGGGTTGCTCGCGATGCCGGGCCGGCTGGCGATCGAGCTGCGCCCACCGGTCGATGTCGACAAAGGCCGGGCGCTCCTCGACGTGACCGACGGGCTGCGCGCGGTTGCGTTCGCCGGCGACGACCACGGCGACCTCGCCGCGTTCGATGCGCTCGACCGCATGGCCGGGTTCCCGGATGTGCAGCAGGTGGTGCGGATCGCGGTGCAGTCGGAGGAATCACCCGCGGAGTTGATGCGACGCGCCGACGTCGTGGTCGACGGCCCGGTAGGTCTGGCGGGACTGCTCGAGCAGCTCGCAGGAGCGATCAGCCTTCGCCGCCGGCCTGCGCCATGAGGTCCGCCAGCCATCGCGAGGGATCGCGGCTCGCGGCGAGCTCCCGTACGCGGGTCGCGTGCGCCGAACGCTCGGCCGGCGTCATCGTGAGCGCGGCGTGCAGCGTTGCCGCACACTGCTCGAGGTCGTAGGGGTGCAGCGGGAGGGCGGCCTCGCCGAGCTCGGCGTACGCCCCGGCCTCTCGTGACAGGCACAGCACGCCGTCGCGTTCGTTGAGCAGGGGCCCTTCCTTGGCCACCAGGTTCAGCCCGTCCTTCACCGGATTGACGAGCAGGACGTCGTAGCGTTGCATACCCGCCAGACTGCGGGCGAAGTCGTCGTCGGTCTCCAGCACGATCGGCTGCCAGCTCGGCGTGGCCCATCGACGGTTGACGCTCTCGGCCGCCTGCACAACCTCCCGGCGGTACCACTGGTACTCGGCGAGCGTCTCGCGGGACGCATACAACAACGCCAGGAACACGACGCGATCGCGCCACTCGGGCCGCTCCTCCAGGAGCAGGTCGAACGACAGGAATCCGCGCACGATGTTCTTGGACGGCTCGATGCGGTCGGTGCGCAGGATCACCTGGCGTTCGCCGACCACGGCCGCGAAGCGATCGCGGGCGGCGACCGCATCCGGCGTCGCGGTCATGGCGCGCAGCATCTCGACATCGGGTCCGAGCGAGGCCCAGAACGCCGGTTCGATCGGGTGGTCGTCGCCGAGGATCTCCCGGGCCGAGGCCTCATAGGCGCGGGCCCAACGTTGCGTGTGGAACCCGACCGGCACCGATGCCATCGCGCCGAGGAGCGCGCCCGACGCGTACTCGGGAAGCACGCGAACGGACTGCGGGCCGCAGAACGGCGTGTGCTGGAACAGCGTTGCGCGCAGGTCGGGGCGACAGGCCCGCGCGAGCGCCGGCACCATCGCGAGCTGGTAGTCCTGCACGAGCACGATCTCGCCGGGCGCGGCGCAGGCGCAGATCTCGTCGGCGAACGCCGCGTTCACCTGCTCGTAGGCCTGCCAGGCTTCGCGGAACCGCGCGTCGAAGCGGGGGCGGCGGGGCAGGTCGAACAGGCCGTGATGGAGGAACCACAGCGTCGCGTTCGAAACGACGTCGTAGTGGCGCCGGTGGAGGCGAGGTTCCAGCGCGAGGAGGTGCAGCTCGATCCCGTCGACCGTTTGAGGGCCCGCAGCCGCGGCCTCGCGGTCGCCGTCCCCGATCGCGGCCGCGATCCAGCGCGTGCCCGAGCGACGAGCGAGCAACGGGGCGAGCGCGCTGGCGACGCCTCCGGCGCCGGGCCGCCGGGCCAGCGAACCATCCGGCTCCTCCGTGAACGTGAACGGCCCGCGATGGGAGACGACGATCACGTCACCCTCGCACCTCGTGGAACAGCCGCAGCCAGTCCTCGAGCTCGCGGGTCGAGAGGAAGTTCGCCCGCACGTGCTCGCGCCCGGCCGCACCGAACGCGTCGGCCGTGGCGGCGTCGCGGAACAGCTCGACGGTGCGACGGGCGCATTCCTCGATGGAGTCGACGAGGTAGCCGTCGACGCCGTCGCGGATCTGGAGGGCGATGCCCCCGCACCGGCCGCCGACCACGGGCCGGCCCTTCCAGAGTCCCTCGCTCACCGTGAGTCCGAACCCTTCGCGCACCGACTTCTGGACCACGACCTCGGCCGCCCGCTGGAACGCGTTGATCTGCACCGCGCCGACCTGCTGGATGTTGGACAGGAGGTGGATGTCGTGGTCGCCGCCGCGCGCCGCCTCGACCTGCTCCCACACGTGGAAACCTTCCGGGTCGTCGGTTGCCATCGATCCGGCCAGGACGAGCTGCGCGTCGGGGAACTCCTCGCGCACCGCCCGGAACGCCTCGATGACACCGACCGGATCCTTCCAAGGGTCGAACCGGCTCACCTGGCACATGATGGGTCGGTCCACGTCGATGCCGTACTGCTTGCAGATCTCGCGAACGAACGGATCCGGGAGGTCGAGGTTCTTGGGCGCGAGCGGGTCGATGCACGGAGGCGCCTGCACGACCCGGTCCATGTGCAGGCTGGACGGCACGAACTGCGGCATCGTCCAGACGGACGCGTCGTAGCGCTCCACGTGGGGGCGGAAGAACTCCCACACCTCGGGATCGGCGTCGGTGAGGTCGATGTGGCAACGCCAGATCCACTTCGTCGCGGGCCGGTGCATCGGTGAGTCCTGGAGGAACGTCAGGAGTGCGGCGGGTTGCGGGTCGTGCACGACGACGTAGTCCCATTCGCCCTCGACGAGCCCGGCGTTCTCCAGCACCTTCTGGAGGTACGTCTGTTGCATCGCGAGGTTCCACTCGACGGGCGCGCCCTGTAGCGCGTTGTGGACGGTCTTCGTGACGCCGAAGAACTCGTCGCTGCCGTGGATGACCTGCCACGAGGCGTCGATGCCCACACTCCGCAGCAGCGGGACGTGGGTGGCGAGCAGCTCGGCGACGCCACCCCCGTATGCCGTCGCGTTGACGTGGAGCACGCGGGCGCCACGCAACGGTTCGGCGAGCGCGACGATGCGGTCGACGACGTCGTCGCCGGCGACGGCGCGGTAGTCCTCGAGGTCCTTCTCGAGCAGCGGAACGTGTTCGAGCACGGCGGGGCTTCCCTGGTCAGGGGCCCGCGACTGCGGGCGGGCCCGGTGCGGCGCCAATCTATCGAGATGCCGAAGGCGCTGGCCTGCCCCGACAAGTACCGCGGGACACTCACCGCGGTGGAGGCCGCGGCCGCCATGGGCCGAGGCCTGCTGAGTGCCGGCTTCGCCGACGTCGTCGAGCTCCCGCTGGCCGACGGTGGCGAAGGAACGCTCGACGTACTCGTCGCGGCCACGGGTGGGTCCCGCCGCACGAACCGCGTGACCGGGCCCCTGGGTGAGCCGGTCGAGGCCGAATGGGCCGTCCTCGCCGACGGGACGGCGGTCGTCGAGATGGCGCGCGCGAGCGGGCTCGCGCTGACCGGCCGGAAGAACGATCCGTTGCGAGCGACGACCCGCGGGACCGGCGAGCTCGTCGCGGCCGCGGCCCGCGGCGGCGCGCGACGGATCATCGTCGGCGTCGGAGGCAGCGCCACGACCGATGGTGGGCTCGGCGCGGTGGAGGCGCTGGGTTGGTCGCTGGCCGGGCTCGACGTGACGGTAGCCTGCGACGTCACCACGAGATTCGTGGATGCGGCCGCGAAGTTCGGGCCGCAGAAAGGTGCGACCGCGGCACAGGTCGCGCTCTTGACGAAGCGATTGGATCGGCTGGCGGACGAGTACCGGGCCCGCACCGGAGTCGACGTGCGCGCGATCGAGGGATCGGGTGCCGCCGGCGGCCTCGGGGGCGGCCTGGCGGCGATCGGCGCGCGGCTCGAGCCCGGGTTCGACGTGATCGCGCGCGCGGCGGGCTTCGAGGAGCACGTCGGGGGCGCAGACCTGGTCGTCACGGGCGAAGGCAAGCTCGACGCCACCAGCTTCGAGGGCAAGGTCGTCGGAGGCGTCCTGGAGTGGGCGTTCGCCGAGGGCGTGCCCAGAGGGGCGATCATCGCGGGTCAGGTCGCCGACGGCGCCCGGGCCCGCGCCGCCGAGCTGGGCGACGTTGCCGTCTACGCATTGACCGATCGCGTGTGGCAGGCCGGCGAGGCCTTCTCGCGGGCTGCCCTTCTCGTCGAGGAGGCCGCCGTCGAAGCCGCCCGCGCCGCCCGGGCCTGAACGAGGCGTGTCCGAGGGGCGTAGACCGCTCCTCGGACACGCCTACCCGTCGAGGAGGGCGGCAACCGCGTCCGCGAAGCCCTCGCCGAAGGCGCGGGGCGTCACCTCGGCGTTGGCGACGACGTCGACCGCGACCGCGAGCCCCGGGTCCTTGTCCAGCGCGTTGCGCACGACGAAGCAGCGGCCGACGGCAGCGTGGCACGCGAGGTCCGACGGCGCGTCGCCGATCATCGCACACTCGTGGCGAGCGAAGCCGCGGTGCACCTGGTCCGCGAGGATGGCGTTCGATTTCGAGATACCGCGCGGTGACAGGTGGTAGACGCGCACGCGCGTCACGTCCGGCAGTGTCGGGAAGTGCCGTGGGATCACGCCGTTGTCGTGCAGCTCGGCCCATGCGAAGCCGTTGCCGTCGAGCCAGGCGCGCACCGCGCCGGCGTCGGCTTCGCCGCGGAGGAGCAACGAGACCTCCCGACCCTCGTTCCATGGGTCGTGGGCTTCCAGCGTCGTGAACGCGGCGGCCAGGCCGTCACTCGCGCGCTGGAGGACGTCGACCGGTCGCCCAGGCCCGTCGTACTCGCCCCGGTCGATCACGGTCCCGGCTCCGCCGTCGTAGACCCGCAGCCCACCCAACTCGCAGATCCACGAGTGCAGCCCGAGCAACCGGCCGAGCTCGAACATGCGCAACCGGGCCCGCCCGCTCAGGGGCACGATCTCGAGCCCCTCGCGATGCGCCCGCACGATCGCCTCGGCCGCCGCCAGCGTCAGTTCCTTCGCCCCGTTGCGGAACAGGTTGCCGAGCGGGCCGACGAGCGTGCCGTCGACGTCGGTGTAGAGCACACGCACGCGGGGCATGCGGATCAGGCCGACAGCTCGCGGCCGAGCTTCGCCCGGTACGCGGGAACCTCGAGCATCGGCGGTCGCTCGCGCAGCTCGACCGAGGTCCGCTCCATGGCGAACCCGTCGAAGCGGACGAGCTCCTCGGTCGCGGTGTCGGAGCGATCGAGGCCGGCCCGCCGCAGCGCGGTCACGAGGATCGCCATCGCCTGTGGGGCCAACTCGGGCAGTGAGCGGTTGCGGTGCTCACGCACGCCGAGGTCGACCTGCGCGATCGAGGCGATGCCGAATCGCCGGCTGATGTCGACGAGGAGTGCGAGCTCCACGCCCCACCCCTCGACGAACGGCACCGCCTCCAGCACTGATCGACGCCCGGCGTATTCACCACCGAGCGGCTGCACGATGCGGGCGAGGTCGGGGAAGAGGTGCGAGATGATCGGCCGTGCGACGAGCTCCGTCACTCGCCCGCCGCCACGCGGGTCACCGTCGAACGGCCGGTCGTAACAGCCCTTCACGAACGCCAGCGTGGGATCGCTCAACAGCGGACCGACCAGGCCGGTGACGAAGTGCGGCTCGAAGTTGCGCAGGTCGCCGTCGACCCAGCAGATGATGTCGCCACCGCTGGCGGCGAGGGACTTCCACAGCACGTTGCCCTTGCCCGTTCCCGGACCGGTCTCGGCCAGGATCTCGCCGACCGCTTCGACCCGCGCACCGGCGGCTCTGGCCACGTCGGAAGTGCGGTCGGCGGATCCATCGTCGAGCACGACCACCTCGTCGACCAGGCCGTGCCGCTCGACGAGCGAGCCCCGCACGGAACCCACGATGGCGCCGATGGTCGCCGCTTCGTCGCGCGCTGGGATGCAGACGGAGATCGTCGAGCCCTGGGCGCGCTTCGCCTGCGCCAGCTCGCCGGGATCGAAGTCCCGATGGTTCGCCGGGGCGACGAAGAACGGCATCGCCAAACTCTAGAACCCGAGCGGATTCTTCGGCGCAAGCGCTTTGCACCTTCCGCTCGCCCGTGGCATGCTGATGGAGCACTACGCGCTCATCGAGAGCGGCCGAGGGACGGGCCCTGTGACGCCGCGGCAACCAGCACCCCGAGGATCCCTTTCCGAGGATCGACCGGGGAACGCCAGGTGCCAATGCCCGAACGATGAGTCAGCCCGAGAGCGGTCCTTCCGCTCGAGGCGCTCGAGAGCGCGTCGAGAACGGGTGTCGCAGGACGCGGCGCCCAGGGAGACAAGGAGACCGCCGAGATGGCGAACGTTGCGGGCTTGCGATGTCGCGAGTGCGGCCACGAGTACGAGGTCGCGCCGGTCTACACGTGCGAGTGGTGCTTCGGACCGCTCGAGGTCGTCTACGACTACGACCGGATCCGGGCCACGCTCACGCGCGAGACGATCGCCGCCGGCCCCCGCACGATCTGGCGCTACGCCGACCTTCTACCGGTGGATCCCGGCAACGCGGTGGACCTCGGCGCCGGCTGCACCCCGCTGGTGCGTGCCGAGCGACTGGCTGCCGAGCTCGGCCTCGGCGAGGTGTGGATCAAGAACGACACGCTGAACCCGACGAACTCGTTCAAGGACCGGGTCACGTCGGTGGCGCTCTCGAAGGCGCTCGAGTTCGGCTTCAAGACCGCGGCCTGTGCGAGCACCGGCAACCTCGCGAACTCGGTTGCTGCGCACGCGGCGCGCGCCGGGTTGCGCAGCTTCGTGTTCATCCCGTCCGATCTCGAGCAGGGCAAGGTGGTGACGACGGCCGTCTACGGCGGCAACGTCGTCGCGATCGACGGCAACTACGACGACGTGAACCGGCTCTGTGCGGAGCTCGCGGGCACCTACGAGTGGGCCTTCGTGAACGTCAACGTCCGGCCGTTCTACGCCGAGGGATCGAAGACGCTGGCGTTCGAGACCGCCGAACAACTGGGTTGGGAGACGCCCGACCATGTCGTCGTGCCGATCGCCAGCGGCTCGCTGCTCACGAAGATCCGCAAGGGGTTCCACGAGCTGTACACGGTCGGGCTGCTCGACGAGGAGCCGCGGTTGCGGGTTTCGGGCGCGCAGGCCACCGGTTGCTCGCCGGTCGCCACTGCGTGGCTCGAGGGATCGGACACGATCAAGCCGGTGAAGCCGCACACGATCGCCAAGTCGCTCGCCATCGGCAACCCTGCCGACGGGTACTTCGCGCTCGACGCGGTGCGCCAGACCGGCGGTGGCCTTGCCGCGGTCACCGACGACGAGATCGTGGAGGGCATCCGCCTCCTCGCGCGGACCGAGGGGATCTTCGCGGAGACCGCGGGCGGCGTGACCATCGCGAGCCTGCGGCGCCTCGCCGAGCAGGGGGTCGTGCACCGAGACGAGCGGGTCGTGGCCTACATCACGGGCCACGGCCTGAAGACCCTCGACGCGGTCGCCCCGGTCGTCGGCCCGACGGCCACGATCGCGCCGACGCTCGACGCGTTCCACGCCGCCTTCGACCCCTCGACGATCGACCAGTAGCCGCAACACACCGGGGAGCCATCATGGCCGTCACCGTCCGCATACCCACCCAGCTCCGACCGCTCGCCGGCGGCGCGGCCGAGCTCGAGCTCGAGGGCGCCACGGTGGCCGAGGTGCTGCGCGCGCTCGACACCGCCCATCCCGGCTTCGCCGAGCGGATCTTCGACGACACGGGGACGCTGCGGCGGTTCGTGAACGTCTTCGTGGCCGACGAGGACATCCGGTTCCTCGACGGCGTCGAAACCCCGGTCGCGGCCGGTCAGGTCGTCAGCATCATCCCGGCCGTCGCCGGGGGCTGATCCCGCCGACGGTCGACGGGACGGGCGGGCGGCCGACGGGTCGAACGGCCGAGTTGACGCCGGCGTCAGACTAGGTTAGGTTGCCCTTAGTAATGGCGGTCGTCCGCGGCCCAGTTCGGTAGGGAGCCCCCGCCCATGTCGACGAGTCGGATCCTGCTCCTCGGAGCGATCGCCGGGTTCACGATCTTCCTCGGTCTGCCCGTGGGTCGCCTGCGCAACCTCGGACCCAAGGCGCGGGCGTTCCTCAACGCGGTCGCGACGGGCGTCCTGCTGTTCCTGTTCGTCGACGTGATGGGCAAGGGTCTCGAGCCGGTCGAGAGCGCGGTTCACGCGGCTTCTCAGACGAACCACGGGTCGTGGCTCACCGTGGCCGTTCGTGGCGCGCTGTTCGTCGTCGCGTTCGGCGTCGGCCTGCTCGGTCTGGTGTTCTACGACCGCTGGCTGCTCCGCCGGGAGCGGTTCACGGCGTTCGGACCCGGGGCGGCCTCGGTGGGGGAGCTCACCGTGCGGCGGTCGCTCGTGCTGGGACTCTCGCCGGCGCAGCGCCTCGCGCTGTTCATCGCGCTCGGCATCGGGCTGCACAACTTCGCCGAGGGTCTCGCGATCGGTCAGTCGGCTGCGAGCGGTGAGATCCAGCTGGCCGTGCTGCTGATCGTGGGGTTCGGCCTCCACAACGCCACCGAGGGCTTCGGCATCGTCGCGCCCCTGTCGGCGGAGTCGATCCTGCCGTCGTGGGGATTCCTGTTCGCGATGGGCCTCATCGGCGGCGGCCCGACGTTCGTCGGGACGCTGGTCGGACAGGCTTGGGTCAACGAGACGCTCGGCATGGTCTTCCTCGCGCTGGCCGGCGGCTCGATCCTCTACGTCGTGCTCCAGCTCGTGCGCGTCGGCCAGAAGCTCGGTCAGGAGGAGATGTTGATGTTGGGGATCCTGGTCGGCCTGTTCATGGGCTTCGCGACCGACTTCGTGCTCGTCGCCGCCGGCGCCTGACGGATTTCCCCGGTTCTGGCTGGCCACGCGACCGAATGCGGGCCCGCTCACCAGCCAGAACGTGGAGGCCGAGCGACCGCTCGCCGGACGGTCGCGGGCCCGAGGGATCAGACCGGAGTCACGAACACCAGCGACGCGAGGTCGTTCGGCACGACGTGCTCCCCGGTGTCGGTCTTCGTCGACACTCCGTCGTGGCCGTGACCGGTGACCACGGCCTCACGTCCCGGGATGAGCGACGCCGAGGCGAGCAGTCGCAGCGCCGAGTCGTCCATCTCGAGCCTCTCGCTGATCCGGGACACCGTGACCGCGCCGGTGGGGACGGTGCCGAGTGGCACCGCCCCGGAGGTGTCGGCGGCACGGCCCGATCCGGGGATGGGGTTGCCGTGCGGGCAGGTGGCCGGATCGCCGAGCAGCGCGACGAGCTTCTCCTCGACGTCGGCGGAGATCGCGTGCTCCCACCGGTCGGCCTCACGGTGCACCTTCTCCCACTCCAGGCCGATCACGTCGGTGAGCAGCCGCTCCGCCAGCCGGTGCCGCCGGACGATCGTGGTCGCGATCTCCCGCCCGGCCGGGGTGAGTCGCAGGCTGCGGTCGTCGAGCAGCTCGGCGTAGCCCTGGCCGACGAGCCGGTTCACGGTCTCGGAGACGGCGGGCGCCGAGAGGCCGAGACGTTCCACCAGCCGGGCGCGGATCGGGACGATGCCCTCCTCCTCGATCTCGAGGATGGTCTCGAGGTACTCCTCCGTCGCGTCGTGCAGCTCGGCCATCGCCCGGCGAGCCTACCGGTCGCGCTCGGCGACGTCTCCGTCGACGCGCGGGTCGGGGGCGACGCGTTTGACGAAGCACACGATGCGGTCGGTCTCGTCGAAGCCGAGCGAGCGGTGGTCCGCGACGCTCGCCGTGTTGTCGACCCACGTGTCGGAGGCGAGCTCGCGGTAGCCGCCGTCGACCGCCCACGCCTCGGCTCGTTCCACGAGCGCCCGCCCGAGTCCGGTCCGCCGCAGGTCAGCGTCGAGCCAGGCCGCGACCTCCTCGGCGAGGCCGTCGCCTTCGTCGGGCCAGAGGATCCGGGCCATCCGGAGGCGCTCGGGCCCGTCGGCGGCCGTGGCCGGGCGGACCCGGAGCGGGGATCGGGCCATGGCTACAGCATGCCCCGCCGAAGCGGCTTGCACTCGCCGCCCCCGAGTGCCAACATGACTTAGCACTCCCCGTTCCTGAGTGCTAACGCCCGGTCCCGGTCCCTTCGGTGCGGGCGGACGGACCGATACCCAAGTACCCAAGTACCCAAGTCACCAACGCTGCCCCAGGGGGTCAACGAATGCCGAAGCAGATCGCCTACGACGAGCACGCCCGACGGGCGCTCGAGGCGGGCATGAACAAGCTCGCCGACGCGGTCCGGGTCACCCTCGGCCCGAAAGGTCGCAACGTCGTCCTCGAGAAGAAGTGGGGTGCCCCCACGATCACGAACGACGGTGTGTCGATCGCCAAGGAGATCGACCTCGAGGACCCGTACGAGAAGATCGGCGCGGAACTCGTGAAGGAAGTCGCGAAGAAGACCGACGACGTCGCGGGTGACGGCACCACCACCGCCACGGTGCTCGCGTGGGCGATGGTGCGCGAGGGCCTGCGCAACGTCGCGGCAGGTGCGAACCCGATGACCCTGAAGAAGGGCATCGAGGCCGCGGTCGAGACGGCCGTCGAGTCGATCAAGAAGGACTCGAAGAGCGTCAAGACCGACCACGCGCAGATCGCCAACGTCGCGGCCATCTCGGCGGCCGACAAGGAGATCGGCTCGATGATCGCCGAGGCGCTCGACAAGGTCGGCACCGACGGCGTGATCACGGTCGAGGAGAGCCAGACGTTCGGCATGGAGCTCGACCTCGTCGAGGGCATGCGCTTCGACAAGGGCTACATCTCGCCGTACTTCGTGACCGACCCCGAGCGCATGGAGGCCGTCCTCGACGACGCCTACCTGCTGCTCGTGAGCTCGAAGATCTCGGCGGTGAAGGACATGCTGCCGGTGCTCGAGAAGGTCATGCAGACGGGCAAGCCGCTGGCGATCATCTCCGAGGACGTCGAGGGCGAGGCCCTCGCCACCCTCGTGGTGAACAAGATCCGCGGCACGTTCAAGTCGGTCGCCATCAAGGCTCCCGGCTTCGGCGAGCGCCGCAAGGCGATGCTCCAGGACATGGCCATCCTCACCGGCGGCCAGGTCGTCTCCGAAGAGGTCGGTCTCAAGCTCGAGAACGTCGGTCTCGACCTGCTCGGCCGTGCCCGCAAGGTCGTGGTGACCAAGGACGAGACGACGATCGTCGAGGGCAGCGGCTCGCGTGCCGACGTGCAGGGCCGGATCAACCAGATCCGCGCCGAGATCGACAACACCGACTCCGACTACGACCGCGAGAAGCTCCAGGAGCGCCTTGCGAAGCTGTCGGGCGGCGTGGCGATCATCAAGGTCGGTGCGGCCACCGAGGTGGAGCTCAAGGAGAAGAAGCACCGCATCGAGGACGCCGTGCAGACCACGAAGGCCGCGGTCGAGGAGGGCGTGGTGCCCGGTGGTGGCGTGGCGCTGCTCCGGGCCCAGGCCAAGGTCGTCGAGCTGGCCGACACGCTCGCGGGCGACGAGGCCACCGGGGCCCGCACGGTCGGTCGGGCGCTCGAGGAGCCGCTGAAGCAGATCGCGCTCAACGCCGGCTACGAGGGCGGCGTGATCGTGGAGAAGGTGCGCAATCTCAAGGCTGCCAACGGCCTCAACGCGGCGACCGGCGAGTACGAGGACCTGGTCAAGGCCGGCGTCATCGACGCCGCCAAGGTCACCCGCTCGGCGTTGCAGAACGCGGCGTCGATCGCGGCCCTCTTCCTCACCACGGAGGCCGTCGTGGCCGACAAGCCCGAGGAGAAGGCCGCCATGCCCGGTGGCGGCGGCATGCCCGACATGGGAGGCATGGGCGACTTCTAGCCCGCTCCAAGCTCCAAGCACTTCGTGGGCCGCCCTCCGGGGCGGCCCACTCGCGTCGTACGCCTGGCAGCTCCGCCGGCAGGGAGGTGCGGGGAGGAGGGACAGGAGCCGGGGCGGTTCCGATCGACGGCGTTCGAGCGTCGCCTCCAGTGCCATATACTGGGCAAAACGGTTGCATCAGGTCAGGAGGGCCGAGTGCCCGGTAGAACGGTCCCGATCCTCCTCCTCGGCGCGGTGTCGGTGCTGCCCGCCGCGTGTGGCAACAGCTCGACCGGGGCGGCCGCGAAGAGGAGCACGGCGACTCACCTGGTCGGGTCGCCGGGACGCAGCGCGGCACGGCGGATCGCGGCGGCGGCCGACGCCACCGCGGCGATGAAGTCGATGCGAATCTCGTTGGTGCTGCGCGGCGAGGCGAACGGCGAGTCGCAGACGCTTCGCGTCAACGGTGTCATGAGCGCCGATGGGAGCCGTGGCCGGTTCACGGCGAACCTCGACGGACGTCGTGGCGAGATGCTGGTCGTCGACGGCTACAGCTACGTCAGCGCCCCTTCCCTCGGCGACCGCTGGTACAAGACGAGGACATCCGCGTCGGCGAGCGCATCGCCTGATCCGACCTCTTCGCTCGACGCGCTGCGCGGTGTCTCCTCCGACGTCGCCGAGCTCGGTCACGAAACGATCCACGGTACGGACACGACCCACTACCGGGCCGATCTCGACCTCAGGAAGGCCGCCGATCGCGCGTCGGACCGTTTCGATGCCGAGGAGCTGCGCGACGCGCTCGGGAGCGACACCCTGCCGGCCGACGTTTGGATCGCGAGGGACGGGACGCTTCGCCGGATCGAGTTCGACGTCGACGCCACATTGGGTTCCGTCTCCGGGAAGGCGGCCATGACCTTTGAGCTCTACGACTTCGGTGTCGACGTCGGGGAGGTCCGCCCGCCGCCCGCCGACCGGGTCGTCGAGCGGTAGCCGTTCGCAGGGACCGTCCCGTGACGATCGTCCACCGCCGCCCGCAGGGTCGTGTGGTCACGGAGGTAGCCTCGGCGTCATGGAGCCCGTGAGCGCCTCCGTCGGTTGGGGAGTGCTGCACCTCTTCTACGTCGTCGACCGCGAACGGGCCGACGAGCGACCGGAGGCGGCCAAGGTCGTGCTCGATGCCGTCGCGGCGCTCGCAGGTGACGGCCACCAGGCGCTCGTGTTCGCGGTGCTCGGGCACAAGGCCGACCTCGGGATCATGGCCCTCGGTCCCGACCTGGCCCGCCTGCAACAGCTCCAACACGAGCTCTCGTACGCGCCGGTGCAGCTCGTCGACTCGTACCTCTCGTTGACCGAGCTCTCCGAGTACACGTCGACCGAAGACGACGAACGCGCCCGCCTGGCCAACGAGGAAGCCATCACCGACGACGCGGAGATCGAGCGTCGCCTGACGGCGTGGCGCGATCGCATGGAGCACTACCAGGAGAACCGGCTGCACCCGCAGCTCCCGCGCAAGCACACGATCTGCTTCTACCCGATGTCGAAGCGCCGTGACGCCGAGGCCAACTGGTACGCGCTCGCGTTCGCGGAGCGCAAGCGGATCATGGGCGGCCACGCTCGGGTGGGCCGGCAGTACGCCGGGCGCGTGCTCCAACTCATCACCGGGTCCGTGGGCCTCGACGACTGGGAGTGGGGGGTCACGCTGCTGGCCGACGACCCGGCCGCGATCAAGGACATCGTCTACGAGATGCGCTTCGACGAGGCCTCGGCCCGGTACGCCGACTTCGGCCCGTTCGTCACCGGTCTCGTGCTGGACCCGGTCGAGGCACTCCGCCGGGTGGGCCTGTCGGGCTGACTCGTCGGACCGCTAGCCTGCGCGGGCCACGTCGTCGACAGGAGAGAGCCGATGGAGTCGGTCCGGCTGTTCGTGTCGTTCCCCGAGGAGCTCGTGGACCGGCCGATGATCTACGAGATGGTCAAGCAGTTCGACGTCGTGCCCAACATCCGGCGGGCCAACGTCGAGGCCCATTCGGGCTGGGTGATCCTCGAGCTCGGCGGACCCGAGGAGCAACGCAACGCCGCCATCGCGTACCTCGAGGAGGTCGGCTGCACGGTCAACCCGATGCAGGGCGACGTGCTCGAGAGCTGACCGGCCCGGGTGGACGGGCCCCGCTGCGCCCGATCCCGCGGGAGCGGTTCTGAGGCGCCGCCGGGGCCGCTAAACTGGCGCTTCACGGACGAAAGCGACATCCGGCCGGCCCGGCCGGAGAAGCTCGGAGAGCGGCCATCAAGCTGAGCGCGCAGAACGGGAACGGGCGTCGATGACGATCGACCGCGCGCGGGACCACGAGGAGCCGATGGACGCCCCGACCCGGGTGCCGGCGATCCTCGACAGCCTGGTCATGCTCCTCGAGGTCCGACCCGGCGGCTCGACGCCCCGCTACCGCTGCGTGGCCGCCAACGACGCGTGGTGCCGTGCCTTCGCGGCCACGGCACGCTCGGTGATCGGCCGCGCGCCCGAGGAGTTCCTCGCCCCCCGGCTGGCGGCGCAGATCCTCGAACGCGGCGACGACGTGCTGCGCACCGAGCGACCGCTCCGGTTCCGGGTCGAGCCGACGGCCGACGTGGGCGGCTCGCGTCTCGAGACCTTGCTCGAGCCGATGGTGGACGCGGCCGGGGTGTGCACCCACCTCCTCGCCGTCACCCGCGACCTGGACGCCGTGCAGCTCACCCCGATCGAGGAGACGGAGCCCGGGTTCCGGGCGCTCACGTCCGCGGCGCCGATCGGCATCTTCGTGCGCGACCTCGACTCACCGCGGCTCTTCGCGAACGACCGGTTGCTGGAGATCGCCGGGGTCGATCGAACCGGCTGGGGGAGTCGCGCCGACGAATGGCTGTCCCTCGTGCACCCCGACGACGCGGCCCGCGTGTGGCAGGTGCGCGACGACGTCGTGACCTCAGGGGGGGACCGCTCGATCGAGTTCCGGTTCTGTCGCCCGGACGGCTCGGTGCGCGAGCTCACGGCACGCGTGTCGGTCGTGGTCGGAGAGGGCGCCAGGCGGTCCGTGGTGGGATCGGTGGAGGATGTCACCGAGCGCCGGCGCGCCGAGGCGGCGCGGGCCCGCAGCGAAGCGGCGCTGCGCGGCATCGTGCAGAACTCGCCGCTCCCCATCTACGCACTCGACCGGAGCGGTCACGTCCAACTCTGGAGCCGCGCCTGCGAGGAGCTCTTCGGCTGGTCACAGGAGGAGGTCCTCGGGCAGCAGGTCCCGTTCCTGACCGACGAGCAGGTGCCCGGTTTCGATGCCGTGCTGGCGCGCGCCTTCGCCGGCGAGACGGTGCGAAGCTACGAAGCACCCCGGCACTGCAAGGACGGCAGGCTGGTCGACGCCAGCATCTCGGTGGCACCGATCCGCGAGGCCGACGGCCGGATCGGCGCGGTCATGGGCGTGGTGGCCGACGTGACCGAGCGGCGCCGGGCGGAGCGCGCGTTGCAGGCGAGCGAGGAGCGGTTCCGGTCGTTGACCGAGCACTCGTCGGAGCTCCTCTGCCTCTTCGACCAGCGCGGCGTGATCACGTACATGAGCCCGTCGACCGCACGATTCCTCGGCGTCGGGGCGGCCGAGGAACTCGGCAGCCCACTTCCGGAATGGACGCATCCCGACGACGCCGAGTCGATCGCGGGGATCCTCGCCATGCTCCGCACGCTCGAGGGTACGTCCCGCCCGTTCCAGCTGCGCCTACGCCATGCCGACGGCGAGTTCCGTTGGGTCGAGGCGATCGCCACGAACCTGGTGCACGACCCCAACGTGGCCGGGACGGTCATCAACGCCCGCGACGTCACCGACAGCCGGGACACGGAGGAAGCACTGCGCGAGATCAACGAGGCCCTGCGGCTCAGCAACGAGACGCTGTCGGCGATCGTCGAGAACTCGCCGCTCGCGATCGTGGCGCTCGGGCGCGACGGACGGGTCCAGCTCCTGAACCCGGCCGCCGAGCGGATGTTCGGTTGGTCGGCGGTGGAGGTCCTCGGCCGGACCCCGCCGTTCCTCCGCCCTTTGGACACCGGGTCGGCCTGGGCGGCCGCCGAGCGGGTGTTCGCCGGCGAGGTCGTCCACGGCATCGAAGCCGTCCGAACCCGCCGCGACGGTCGGGAGATCACGACGAGCTTCTCGTGCGCCCCGATGCGCGACGGCTCGGGCGCCATCGTGGCCGCGCTCGCGGTCATGGTCGACGTGACGGAGCAGAAGGCGGCTGTCGCCGCGGTGCACGACAGTGAGGCTCGGTTCCGCGCTCTCGTCCAGAACGCGTCGGACATCGTCGCCGTGGTCGACGAAGGCGGTGCATTCCGGTACGTCAGCCCGTCGATCGAGCGGATCCTCGGCTATGCGCCCGCTGCGCTGCTCGGGCAGAGTCCCTTCACCTTGATCCACGAGGACGACGTCGAGCGGCTCGTGCCGATGTTCCGTCACGCGGTGGAGCGCAACCGTCTGGAAGGCTGGGTGGAACTGCGCTTCCGGCATGCCGACGGCTCCTGGCGGACGGTCGAAGCCCAGGCGAGCAACCTGCTCGACGACTCGGCGGTACAGGGGTTCGTGGTCACCTGCCGCGACGTCACCGAGCAGCGGGCGGCGCGGAGCCTGATCGCGTCACAGGCGCACATTCTCGAGCAGATCGCGACCGGTGCGTCGCTGCCGGACGTCCTGGCCGAGATCTGTTGCGTAGCAGAGGATCGGATCTCCGGCGCGCGAGCCGCGCTGCTGCTCGTGACCGATGACGGGGTGGGGCTGTCGGTTGGTGCGGCCCCCAACCTGCCCGACGCGCTGCGCGAGCACCTCGAGGGTGGGGAGATCGGGCCGCAGGGCGGGGTGCACGGCGCGGCGGTGTTCCGGGGGGAGCGCCTGTTCGTGCCCGACCTGTTCGCTGACGGCACCGCGCCGGACGACGCGATTCCGGCCCGCGCGTCGGGGCTGCGGTCCTGCTGGTCGATCCCGGTACGGGCGCCCGCGCCGGACCAGGTGCTCGGCACCTTGGCGCTCTACTTCGACACTCCGGCGGAGCCCCACGACGACACCGTCGAGATCCTGGACTTGGTTGCGAACCTCGCGGCCATCGCCGTCGAACGCAAGAGCTTCGAGTCGCGCCTCGCGCACCAAGCGCATCACGACCCCCTGACGTCGTTGCCGAACCGGGCCCTGTTCTTCGAGTTCCTCACGCTCGCGCTCGCCCGCTCGCGCCGCAACCATTCGACCGTCGGCGTCCTGTTCCTGGACCTTGATCGATTCAAGGTCGTGAACGACAGCATGGGCCACGGTCTCGGTGACGATCTCCTCCATCAGGTCGCTCGTCGGCTACAGAGCGTCGTGCGACCGGGCGACACGGTGTCGCGCTTCGGGGGCGACGAGTTCACGATCCTGTGCAGCGACCTGTCGAGGAGCGATGCGAGGGCGCAGACCGTCGAGGTCGCCGAGCGACTGCTCGACGTCATCCACCGACCGTTCACGCTCGCGGGCGAGGAGGTGTTCCTCGGTGCCAGCATCGGGATCGCCATCGCCGGTGGTGGCGAGCGCCCCGAATCCCTGCTGCGCGACGCCGACGCCGCGATGTACCGGGCCAAGGACCGTGGCAAGGGCCGTTGGGAGATCTTCGACGAGGCGATGCGCGCGACCGTCCGTCAACGACACGAGACCGGCAACGCGCTCCACCGCGCGCTCGATCGTCGTGAGTTCAAGGTGTTCTACCAGCCGGTGGTATCGCTCGCCGACGGCCGTTGCACCGGTGTGGAAGCACTCGTCCGCTGGCAGCACGCGGAGCGTGGTCTCGTGGCGCCGCACGAGTTCATCCATCTCGCCGAGGAGACGGGACTCATCGTGCCGTTGGGCGACTGGGTGTTGCGCGAATCGTGCCGGCAGATCGCGGCCTGGCAGCGTTCGGCGCATCCCACCCAACAGTTCGTGGTCTCCGTGAACCTGTCCGCCCGGCAGCTCGCACAGGCTGACCTCCTCGACCAGGTGACGCGCTCGTTGGAGGACACCGGAGCCGATCCGTCGCGGCTCTGCCTGGAGATCACCGAGAGCGTTCTGATGGACGACGTCGAGGCAACGGTCCAGTCGTTGCGTTCGCTGCGCGGGATCGGTGTGCGGCTGAGCATCGACGATTTCGGGACCGGCTACTCCTCGCTCGGGTACCTCAAGCGCCTGCCCGTCGATTCCGTCAAAGTCGACCGGTCGTTCGTCGACGGGCTGGGCACCGATCCCGAGGACTCGGCGATCGTGGCCGCCGTCGTCAGCCTCGGTCACGCCCTCGGTCTGCGAGTCGTCGCCGAAGGCGTCGAGACGCAGGAGCAGATCGTCGAATTGGAGGCGTTGGGCTGCGACGACGCCCAGGGATTCTTCTTCGCTTCGCCGCAGCCCACCGGTGACCTGCACGACCTCACGGGACGCGTCCGCTGGCACCGCTGACGGCTTCCGCAGGGCCGGGCGCAGCGATGTTCATACTCCCGTAACACGGCGTCCCGGGGCGCGGCCGCAGTCGCTCGTTACGCTCCCGCCGGCAACCTGAACGGGAGGTGGCGGGGTGAAGGTCGACTCGGGCGACGTCGCGTGGGTCCTGGTCTCGACGGCCCTCGTGATGTTCATGACGCCGGGGCTCGCGCTGTTCTACGGCGGCATGGTCCGGGCCAAGAACGTCTTGGCGATGCTGATGCAGAACTTCTTCTCACTCGGCCTGGTGAGCATTCTCTGGGCGTTCGTCGCCTACTCGTTGGCGTTCGGTGGTACCGGGAGGTGGATCGGGAACCTCCACTTCGCGTTCCTGTCGAATGCCGCCGACCAGTTCCCCCCGAGCATCAAGGGGCTCGGCCTCAGCATTCCGCCGCTGCTGTTCATGGCCTACCAGATGATGTTCGCCGTCATCACGCCGGCGTTGATAACCGGCGCGATCGCCGACCGGATGAAGTTCTCCGCCTGGGCCTGGTTCCTCGGCCTGTGGGCGATCCTCGTGTACACGCCCGTCGCGCACTGGGTGTTCGCGCCGGCCGGCTGGCTGTTCCGCCGCGGCGCGCTCGACTTCGCCGGAGGGACCGTCGTGCACATCAACGCAGGCATCGCCGCGCTCGCAGTGGTGCTCGTCCTCGGCCGGCGGCGCGGGTGGCCCCAGCACCCGATGCCACCGCACTCCCTGCCGCTCACGCTGATCGGCACCGGCATCCTGTGGTTCGGCTGGTTCGGCTTCAACGCCGGCTCCGCCCTCGCCGGCAACGCGATCGCCGCGCAGGCGCTCGTGAACACCCACCTGGCCGCGGCGGCGGCGATGCTCGGCTGGCTGGTCTTCGAGCGGGTCAAGACGGGTCACGCCACGACACTGGGCGCGGCGTCGGGCGCCGTCGCCGGCCTGGTCGCGATCACGCCCTGCGCCGGGTTCGTCGGGGGCATGGCGCCGATCTACATCGGAGTCGTCACCGGCGCGGTCTGCTTCTTCGCGGTCAGCGTGAAGTTCAGGTTCGGCTACGACGACTCGCTCGACGTCATCGGCGTTCACCTGGTGGGCGGGATCCTCGGCTCGTTGCTCCTGGGCTTCTTCGCCGACAAGGCGGTGAACCCGGCGGGGGCCGACGGTGTGTTCTTCGGTGGAGGATGGGGCCTCGTCGGCGAACAGACCCTCGCCGTCGCAGCCACGCTCGTGTACTCGTTCGTCGTGACCTACGCGCTCGCGTGGACCCTGCACAAGGTCATCAGGGGCGGGTTGCGAGTGTCCGACGAGGACGAGCACAGCGGCCTCGACCTGACGCAGCATTCCGAAA
The DNA here is from genome assembly GCA_046331155.1 of Acidimicrobiia bacterium. GTDB lineage: Bacteria > Actinomycetota > Acidimicrobiia > IMCC26256 > CAWATG01 > JAXLRK01. The sequence continues at coordinate 187,828 of JAXLRK010000001.1, read as the reverse complement.
CCGGCTATGCACTCGATCTGGTGTGAGGGACGTGATTGAGGAGGTGGCATGAAGCTCATCGTCGGCATCGTCAAGCCGTTCAAGGTGGACGACGTCAAGGAGGCGGTGAAGGAGCTCGGGGTCCAAGGGCTGACCGTGTCGGAGGTCCAGGGCTTCGGGCGGCAGCGTGGCCACACCGAGGTCTACCGGGGCGCCGAGTACACGATCGATTTCGTGCCCAAGGTCCGCATCGAGATCCTCGTCGACGACGGTGATGTGGACCGCGTCACGGACCGTCTCATCGAGGCGGCGCGGACCGGCAAGATCGGCGACGGCAAGGTCTGGGTCGTCCCGGTCGACTCCGTCCACCGCATCCGCACCGGTGAAGTTGGCCCCGACGCGCTCTAGTGCGGCGCGGTGAGTCACTACGGGAGGCCCGGGCGCGACTCGTCGACGACGGCGCGCTGCGGGGGAGCGACTTCACCCGCGCGTACGCCGCGCTCGTAGACACCGAGATCCTGTCGTCGTTCGCCTCGGTCGTCGTTCCCGGCCGGGTCGCGGTCCTCGCCTACGGATCGTACGGCCGGAACGAGCTCTGCCCCGGCTCCGACGTCGACGTACTGCTGTTGCACGACGGCTCGTTGGACACCGCCGCGGTGTCGGAGGCGCTGTGGTATCCGCTGTGGGATGCGGGTCTCGTCCTCGGGCACGCCACCCGCACGATCAAGGAGGCGGTCGACCTCGCCGAGCAGGACCTCGACACGCTGACCGCGCTTCTCGACGTCCGCCGCGTCGCAGGCGACGGGACTCTCGCCGACGAACTGGTGACGCGCGTGCGTCGGTCGTGTGCGCGGCGCGGATCCAATGTGGTCGACGCGCTCGCCGACGCGGCGGAGCACCGACGGGAGCGGTTCGGTGCGGTCGGCGAGATGCTCGAACCCAACCTGAAGGAGGGGGAGGGGGGGTTGCGCGACGTGCAGGCCCTGGCCTGGTCGGGGTTCGCCCTCGGCCCACCGGGCGGCCTCGAATCCCTGCGCGAGCACGGTGCGCTCTGGCCGAAGGACCCGGTCCGCCTGAAGCGTGGCGCGGACGTCCTGCTGGACCTCCGGGTTGCCCTTCACCGCGTCACCGGAACGCGCAGCGACGTGCTCGCGCTCCAGGAGCAGGATGCCGTGGCCGAGCTGACGGGCGAGCGGAACGCTGATGCGGTCATGCGCCGGCTGGCCGCGGCAACGCGCGAGGTCGCCTGGCTCGGGCACGACGTGTGGGCCACCGTGCGGGTGCGCAACCGGGGGCGCGGGCGCGGGGGTCGTCGGCCTCGCGTCGTGGGTCCGGGAGTGCGGTTGGTGGGCGGACGGATCCATGCCGAGGACGATGCGCCGATCGACACGGCGTTCGTGCTGCGTCTCGCGGCCACGGCGTCGGAGTTGGGTACACCGCTCGCGCGGGCGACGCTCGAGCGGACTCGCGAACTTGCCGGAGCCCGGTGGGACGACGAGGCGCGAACGTCGTTCTTCGCCCTGCTGCGCAGCGGGCGTGGGGCCGTCGCGGTGTTCGAGGCGCTGGACTACACGGGCGTTCTCGTCCTGCTGCTGCCTGAGTGGGCCGCAGTTCACTGCCTGCCACAGCGCAACGCGTACCACCGCTTCACGGTCGACCGGCATCTCGTCGAGACCGCCGTCGAGACCGCCGAGCTGTTGGCCGAACAGGGCTTCGACGGCGACGTCGCCCGGGCCTGTACGAACCCCGATCTCCTGGTCCTCGCCGCACTGCTGCACGACATCGGCAAGGGGACGCCGGGCGATCACGCCGCGATCGGTGCCGAGACGGCACGATGTGTCGCCGGACGTCTCGGCTTCACCGAGGCGCAGGTGGAAGCCTTGGCCTGGCTGGTCCGGAACCATCTGTTGCTCGCCGAGACGGCAACGCGGCGCGACCTGAGCGACGAGGCGACCATCGCCCGCTTCGCGCGTGCCGTCGGCGATACCGAGCTCCTGCGGGCGCTGTACGTGCTCACCATCGCCGACTCGCGGGCGACCGGTCCTGCGGCATGGGGGACGGCGAAGGCCGCGCTCGTGACGGAGCTGTTCCTCAAGTCCGAGGGCCTGCTCGAACGCGGCGAGGTGTTGTCGTCGATCGCTCGCGAACGCCGCGAGGACCTCGGTCGCCGCGTCGGTGCCGCTGCCGCCGACGCGTTCCTCGACGCGATGCCGCCGTCGTACGCGCTGGCGTTCGACGGTGTCGCGATGGTTGAGCACCGCGAGCTGCTCGATTCGGGACGCTTCGCGGTCCAGTGGGTGTCGCGGGGCGAGCAGGAGCTCGAGTGCGCGGTCGTCTCCCCGGACCGGACGGGACTGCTGGCTCACGTGGCGGGCGCACTGACGCTCGTCGGATTCGACATTCACGACGCCGCCGCGTACACGCGCAGTGACGGTCGGGCGCTCGAGGTCTACCGGGGTGTCGATCGGTTCGGCCGACTGGCGCGCGAGACGGAGCGGGACGCGGCGTCGGACGCGATCCGACGCTCGATCGCCGGGGCGGAGAACCTGGAGGAGCGGGTGGCGGAACGCGTGGTGCGGTATCGGGCTTCGTCGAAGCAGCGGCAACGCGGCCCGGTCGAGGTCATCGTCGATCTCGAGGGTTCGGACTTCGCGACCATCGTCGAGATCCATGCCGACGACGAGATCGGTCTCCTCGCGCGCGTCGCTCAGACGTTCTCGGACCGGGGACTCGACGTCTCGACGGCGAAGGTCGCGACGCTCGGCGATCGCGTGGTCGACGTGTTCTACGTCCGCGACGCGGCGGGTGTGAAGGTCACGGATCCAGCGGAGTTGGACGGTCTCCGCGCCGCGCTGCTCGCCCGGCTCGGCCCGCACGACGATGGGTGAGCGAGCGTGGGGAGGCGGGTATCCCGCCGAGCAGCGAGCGTGGCCCAGCGGCCCGGCGACGTAGGCGCCAGGAGCGGCAAACATGGGCGGGCGTAGGCTGCCGTGCATGGAGGAGCACGCTGTTTCGGCTGTCGACCTGCTCCGATGGGCGGAGACCCTCTCGGGGATCGCCCGGACGGGGCTGGGCTTCACGCAGAGCCTCTACGAACGTGAACGCTTCGAAGAGGTCCTGAAGGTGGCGGCCGACGTGCGCGCCGCCGCCATCGAGGAGGCCGAGTCCGACGCCCTCTTCGAGGAGTGGCTGGCGACCGTCGGCGAAGGTGTGGCGGGGTACGTCACGCCCAAGGTCGCGGTCGCGGCGATCGTCGGCAACGACCGCAACGAGATCCTCCTCACGCAGCGCGCCGACTACGGATTCTGGCTCTACCCGGTCGGTTGGGCCGACGTCGGATACTCCCCGTCGGAGATCGCGGTGAAGGAGGTCTACGAGGAGACCGGCATCGAGGTCGAACCGGTGTCGCTCATCGCGGTCTTCGACGGGCTGCGCCTCGGTTTCGCCCGGCTGCCCATGTACTCGCTGGTGTTCCACTGCCGGATGCTCGGCGGCGAGCTCCGGGGGCATCCACTCGAGACGCGCCAGGTGGGCTTCTTCGCGCGCGACGCGCTGCCACAGCCACTCGCCGGCGCGCACCGCTGGGTCGACACCGCGTTCGCGGCGATCACCAGCGAGGGGCGACCGTGCGACTTCGACGTGCCCCGGACGCCGCCGTGGCGCGGCTGACGGGCATCTGCTCAGCCGTGCGCACGCCCGACTTCGCCGACGTGCATCACACGCGTCGAAGGTCGCGACGGCGTGGTGGCCGGTAGGAACCACCTGAACCAGATCCGACCGCGCGGATGGCCGGCCGTCGAGACCCAGTTCGGATGGCCTGGATCGCGTGCGGTGACCACGATCGTCCACGAGCCGTCGGTGTTGGCCGCCACCTGACCGCCATTGATCGTCACGCGCTCGTAGTCGTAGTTGTACGTGTGCAGGAAGGGATTCCAGAGACAGAGATTCCAGAACGCGCACTCCGGCGAGGTACCGTCGATGACGAGGGCATGGTCGTCGTCGAGCTCGAAGCTCCCCATGGCGTACGCCGCGTCGCCCGCCGCCCACCCGAAGGTGGTCGTCGGGACCGGGTACGGCTCCTCCACGACGTTCGGCTCCCCGAGCGGGAGCGGCACGAGTCCGGCCTGTTCCCTGACCCACGTGGTGGCGGCCCGGAAGCGGCGGGCCAGCTCGGCGTCGGTGAGACGTCGCGTCGCAGGAGGGTCGTCGGTCGCGACGTGCCACTCGCACCGACGGCCGCGGGTCGGGTCGATCAGGTAGTCGCGGGTGATCGCGCACACGGCGTCGGGCTCGAGCCGCAGCCAGTTCCCCGGCTGCTCGTGCGGGCTGATCACGATCTCCACCGTCCCGTCGTCGCGCGCCGCCGCGTCGCGGTCGTTGATCGTCCCGACGATGCGCTCCGAGTAGCGCCCGTCGCTCGGACCTCCGTACACCGTCAACGACCAGTACACGGCGTCGCCGGGCCGGACGCGCACGCGGTAGGTGCGGGCCGGGTCGATCGGTGCGTAGCAGTACGAAGCATCGGCGTTGTCGCCGCCCCACTTCTTGTAGGGACCCACGATGTCGACGAACCGCGGGTTGTCGGCGTCGGCCCACACGTAGGCGTCGAGCGCGACCTGGAGGATGGTCGGGATCCATTGATAGCCCTCGAGCAGAGACGGTGGGTCCAGCGGCCCGGCCGGGCCGTCGTAGAACTTCGCGTCGATGCCCTGCAGCGTCGCCAGCAGTTCGTGGAACGCGGCGGCGGTCTCCGGCCGGCTGTCCGTCATGGCTTCGCTCCCAGTTGGTTCCGCAGCATCTGCACGATCGACACGTCGCGGCCTCGGCGTTCCCACGCGTCGGCGACCTGCCGGTGGTCGACGAGTCCGCTCGCCTCGGGTGCGATGCCGAGCATCTCGGCGCCGAGCCGCGCCAGGGTGGCCGGCTCGACGTCGTCCCCGTGGGCGACGAAGCACTCCAGACCGTCCCACAGCGAGTCGAGCGTCCGCGTCTCGTCGCCGAGCACGATCGGGGCGTCGGGCGCGGAGCTGATGGCGCCGACGACGAGCTCCCAAACGTCGTAGTGGGAGCATCCCGCGGGCGTCCGGTAGCGCGCGACCGGGTGGAGCCGCCATTCCAGCGTGATCGCGGCCCCGGCCACGTCGACGAGCCACGTCTGCGAGCCGTTGACGTACGAGTCGACCGGCAACCCGAACCGCTCGTCGAGCGCGAGGACGACCTCAGGGGAAGCCGGCCACAGACAGGTCGCCACGAGCTCCACGAAGTTGCACGCTACCGGTTCTTCCGGTCGGGTCGGCTAGCTTGCGCCGGCCGAGGAGGTGGTGGTGCGGATCGGGAGGCCGGTGGGGATCGCGGTGGTCGCGCTGCTCGGCGTGCTCGGCGGTGTCGACGCGTGCGCCGGCCACCGACCCACAGGCCTCGACCACCACACCTACGTGCACCGAGTGAACACGGTTTGCTCCCGCACCAACGACCGGATCCGGGCGCTCACGCCTCCCGACCCGTTGGATCCCGCGTCGTCGCTCGTCACGACTCGGTCGGCGATCGAGCTCCAACGGCGCGCCGTCGACTCGATTGCGGCGTTGCGGCCCTCGGCGCCCGACCGGCAGACCGCGTCGAGCTGGCTCGAAGTCGAACCGCGGGCTCTCGACGCCGAGGCCGCGATCGTGGCGGCAATAGCGGCCGAGGACCAACACCGCATCGACGAGGCGACGCGGCGCGCGCGTGAGCTCGAGAGCCGCGCCCGCCGCCTGGCCCAACGGCTCGGGTTGCAAGCCTGCGCGAGCTCCTCCGCCTGAAGCCCGCCGGTACGGGCCGAGCGGCGACGCCGTGCGCCGGGCGCCCCGACCGTCGCCGGGGGTACGATGGCGGCCCGGACCGGGGACGTGCCCAGCGAGGACGCGCATGGCCGCCTATGACCGACTCTCGGCACTCGACGCCAGCTTCCTACGGCTCGAGAGGCTCGAGACCCCGATGCACGTCGGTGCCGTCAGCATCCTCGAGGGCGGCCCGCTGACCGACGAGCGGGGCCGGTTCCGTCTCGAGGAAGTCCGGGCGTTGGTCGCGTCGCGGCTGCACCTCATCCCGCGGTTCCGCCGCCGGATCATGGAAGTACCCATGGACCAGGGCCGTCCGATCTGGGTCGACGACGAACGGTTCGAGATCGCCTACCACGTCCGCCTCGCCGCGCTCCCGGCACCCGGCGACTTCGAACAGCTGCGCACGCTGGTGGCCCGGGTGCAGGCCCAGCTCCTCGACCGGAGCCGGCCGCTCTGGGAGCTCTGGTTCGTGGAGGGGCTCGAGGGCGGCCATGTCGCGCTGATCCAGAAGACGCACCACGCGCTCGTCGACGGGGTTTCCGGCGTCGACGTGGCCACGGTGCTGCTCGACGTCACGCCGGAGACGACGATGCTCGACCCGCCCCGGTGGACGCCCGAGCCGCCGCCCGACAGCACCACGCTGCTGCGCGACAGTCTTTGGGAGCGCGTGACGCAACCGGGCGAGCTGCTCTCCTCCGCCGGGAGCATGGTGCGCGCGCCTGGACGCGCGGTCTCGAGCAGCCGGCGGCTCACGCGTTCGCTCTCGTCGCTCGTGAGTCGCAACGTGGTCGCCCCCCGCACGTCGTTGAACGCGACCGTCGGCCGCCATCGCCGGCTCGAGACGGTTCGCATACCGCTCGACGACGTCAAGCTCGTCCGCAAGGCGTTCGGGGGCACGGTCAACGACGTCGTCCTCGCGGGCGCCACCGGGGGGCTGCGTCGGATTCTCGAAGCGCGCGGCGAACTGGACGCGGGGCTCGAGCTGCGCACGTTCTGCCCGGTCTCGATCCGCGACGAGAGCGAACAGCTCCAACTCGGCAATCGGGTGTCGGGCATGTTCGTACCGGTGCCCGTCGGTGATCCCGACCCGCGCTCGCGGTTGCGCGCGATCCAGGAGCACACGGCCGACCTCAAGGACCGGGAGCAGGCCGTCGGCGCGGACTTCCTCCTCGGCCTCGCCCAGTACGCCGCGCCGACGCTGCTCGGCCTCGCGGCCCGCGTCACCCACCACCAGCGGTTCGCGAACCTGGTCGTGACCAACATCCCCGGACCCCAGTTCCCCCTGTACTGCATGGGCGCGCGGCTGCTCGAGCCGTACCCGGTCGTCCCGCTCGCGCTCAACCTGACGGTCGCGGTCGGCATCCTGTCGTACTGCGGGGCGCTGCACTTCGGCCTGTTCGCCGACCGGGACGCGTTCTCCGACCTGGAGACCTTCGCGACGGGGATCGTCGAGGCGTTCGCCGAGCTCGTCGAGCTGGCGGCACGCCCCGACGGCTGACGTCGGCCGGCGTCGCGGACACACGCGACGGCCGGGTACGCTGGCTCGGTGACCGACCTTCGTCGGCCGGGCGACCCTGCGTCGGCGCCCAGGCCCCGGAAGCAGGAGCAGGAGCCGGCGTCGAACGACGTCGTCGAGGTCGCGCCCGGGATCGTGCGGATGCAGCTCCCCATCTGGATGCCGGGGCTCGGCCACGTGAACATGTACGGGCTGCTGGACGACGACGGGCTCGCGGTCGTCGATCCCGGGCTGCCGGGCCCGTCGTCCTGGAAGGCCCTCCGGCAGCGGTTGGACCGGGCCGGCTTCCGCGTGCGGGACGGGCACACCGTGATCGTCACGCATTCACACCCCGACCACTTCGGCGGCGCCGGCCGGCTGGCGAAGGAGGCGGACGCCAGGCTCGTCACGCACGCCGCGTTCACCACGTGGATGTCCCGTGGCCGCGGGTCGCGGTCGGTGAGCGAAGAGGAGGCGGTCGAGTTGGAACGCGAGGCGGCGGCCGCGGCGCAGCTCCTCGATGTCGGGCTGCTCGACGACGAAGAGGAACGGTTGGCCGATCCGCTGCGTGCCGACCAGGATGACCGCGAACGCAACTTCCGCTCCGTGGCCTGGGCCGACCAGACGCCGTGGGGAGGGAGCAAACACCCGCGTCCGCCGGCGCACAAGCGGATGCTCCTGCGCGCGCTGCGTCTGCTGTTCCCGGCGCCGATCCCGAGCGACCGTGTGCGTCACGGCGATCCGCTCATGCTGGCCGGCCGCGAGTGGGTCGCGGTGCACACGCCGGGCCACACCCTGGACCATCTCTGCCTCTACGATCCCGACGGTGGGCTGTTGCTCTCGGGCGACCACGTACTGCCCACGATCACACCGCACGTGTCGGGCGTCGGCAACGGTGCGGATTCGCTGCGCTCCTACATCGCCACGCTCGACCTCGTCGCGGGCCTCGACGGCATCTCGCTCGGGCTCCCGGCGCACGGCCATCCCTTCGACGACGTGCCCGGCCGGGTCGACGCGATCAAGCGCCACCACGAGGAGCGCATGGAGCAGTTGCGCCTCGTGTCGCACGCGCTGGGCCCGGCCACCGTGGTCGAGCTCTCCCACGAGATCTTCCCGCGCAAGCACTGGGGCGTCATGGCCGAGAGCGAGACGTTCGCGCACCTGGAGCACCTCGCGCTCGCGGGCCGGGCCGAACGGTGGGAGGAGGGCGGGACCCTGCGCTATCGGGTCGCGTGACGCCCACCGGTAAGGTGCGGACATGCGCGGCAGCGAGGACCCGACCGTCGAGGTCACCGATCTGCTCCAACAGCTGATCCGCAACCGGTGCGTGAACGACGGTTCCGAAGGCTCGGGGGGCGAGACGCGCAGCGTCGAGTTGCTCACCGGGTACCTCGCGGGGGCCGGGCTCGACCACGAGCGGTATCAGCCGTTGCCGGGGCGCGAGAGCCTCGTCGCGCGCATCGAGGGCTCCGATCCGACCGCGCCGACGCTGCTGTTGATGGGCCATACCGACGTCGTGCCCGTCAACGAAGAGGGATGGTCGCGCGACCCGTTCGGCGGTGAGCTGATCGACGGCGAGGTCTGGGGCCGAGGAGCCGTCGACATGCTCAACCTCACCGCGTCCATGGCGGTGGCGTTCCGCCGGCTCGCCGACTCGGGGTTCACCCCGCGGGGCACGCTCGTGTACCTCGCCGTGGCCGACGAGGAGGCGTTGGGAACGTGGGGCGCGCGCTGGCTCGTCGACCACGAGCTCGACGCGGTACGCGCCGACTACGTGCTCAGCGAGTACGGCGGCGTCCCGATGGCGTCACCCGACGGCGGTACCCGGTTGCCGGTGCTCGTCGCCGAGAAGGGAACGTACTGGACGAAGATCCGGGTGCACGGCACGCCCGGTCACGGCTCGCAACCCTTCCGGACCGACAACGCACTCGTCACCGCGGCCGAGGTCGTGCGGCGCATCAACGCGTACGAGCCCGAGACGCGGATCCACGAGACGTGGGAACGGTTCGTCGAGGGGATGGGCTATCCACCGGACCTGCGAGCCGCGCTGCTGGACCCCGCCCGCGTGCGAACGGCGATCGGCGAGTTCCCGCTCGGGCTGGGTCGGTACGTGCACGCGTGCACGCACACGACGTTCGCGCCCACGGTCATGCACGCCGGCACGAAGACCAACGTGATCCCCGATTCGGTCGAGCTCGAGGTGGACGTCCGCACGCTCCCGGGGCAGCGCGGCGCCGAGGCCCGGGCGATGCTCGACGAGGCGCTCGGCGACCTCGCCGAGCGCGTGGAGGTGGTCGCGAACGACGACCCGTCCACGGCCTCGCCGATCGACACCCCGCTGTGGAGCTCCCTGGCGCGGACCACGGCCGGGCTCTGCGAAGGTTCTGCGCTCGTCCCGCTCCTGATGGTCGGCGGCACGGACAACCGGTTCTTCCGCCGGGCCGGTGCGGTCGGCTACGGCTTCGGGCTCTTCAGCCGGCGCGTGGACTACAACAGCTTCCTCTCGATGTTCCACGGCAACGACGAACGTGTCGACCAGGAGTCGCTCGCGCTGTCGACCCATCTGTGGGAGGCCGTAGCCCGTGATCTGGTGGGCTGACTGCGCCGCGATCTCGGGGCCGGGCGTTCGAAGCCCCGTGCCGGCGCTTCAGTCAGCGTCGCCGCGCTGCTCGCGCAGGTAGCGCTCGAGCTCCGCGGCCAGCTCGTCGCCCGACGCCGGCTCCAAGGTGGTCTGCTCCACGTCCTCGGCGGACCGGGTGGCTTCATCGCGGGCTTCCAGGTCGCGCACGTAGGCGGCGGCATCCGCGTCGGCGGCGACCACCTCGTCGACGCGACGCCGCCATTCCTCGCACTGATGTTCGAGTGAGTACAGGTCGAGGGGAATCCCGACGAGGGCCCCGAACCGGTCGAGGAGGGCACGGGTCGCGACGGGGTCGGGCGGCGTGGCGACGTAGTGCGGCACGGGAGCCCAGAGGGACACGGCCGGCATCCCGGCAGCACGGCACTCGTGGTGGAGGACGCCGACGATGCCGGTCGGCCCTTCGTATCGGGAGTGCTCCAGGCCGAGGCGCGCGACCAGCCCGGGGTCGTTGGCGGAGCCGGTGAGCTGGAGCGGCCGCGTGTGCGGCACGTCGGCGAGCAGCGCGCCGAACGTGACCAGGAGCTCGGCGCGTGTCACCCGTGCGACTTCGAGCACCGCGGCGCAGAAGGACCGCCACCGGTAGTGCGGCTCGACGCCGATGACGACGACGAGGTCGCGTACGGCATCGGGAGGCCGGGCGGCGAAGCACTCGGTTACCGGCCAGCGGACCGCGCGCGGGATCCCGTCGAGGATCTCGACCTCCGGTCGCCGGGACTGGAAATCGAAGAAGCCGTCGGGTTCGATCGTGGCGAGCCGCGTGGCCCCGAACTGCCCGACGAGCCAAGTCGCGGCGTCGCTCGCGGCGTCGGCCGCGTCGTTCCAACCCTCGAACGCGGCGACGAGCACCGGCCGGCGAAGCCCCGAGTGGTCGCCCGCCCACACGAGTCCCTCCATGCGCCAACCCTACGCCGCCCCGCGACGTGTGACCGCCTGACACGCGCATGCGACGGCGGACACCGTTCAAACGTCGGTGGGGTCAGAGGCCGCCGGTGAGGGCCAGGCCGAGCGTGGCCGCGACCGTCCCGGCGAGCGCGGACGCTACGAGGTACCCGGCGGCCACGGCCGGTTCGTGGGCCTCGGCCCGCCGGACGACCTCGTAGGCGAACGTCGAGAACGTCGTGTAGCCGCCGAGGAACCCGGCGCCCGCGATCGTCCGTGCGTCCGCCGGCAGCCCGTGGGCCGTGGCCAGCCCGGTGACGGCGCCGAGCAGGAAGGAGCCGGTGACGTTGACGACGAACGTCCCGAGCGGGAACCGCGCCCGGCGGCTCGCGGTGACCCACTGCTCGAGGACGAAGCGGGCGACGGCTCCGAGGGCACCCGCGGCGCCGACCCATACCGCGATCACGACTCGCCCTCCTCGGGCGGTAGCTCGCGGGGACGCCAACCGGCGGCGAGCAACCCGGCGATCACGGACGCGGGGCCGACGACCAACGAGGCGCCGAGGTACGCAACGGCCGTTCCGGCGTGATCGACGCGCAGCAGCTGCACGACCTCCACCGCCAGGGTCGAGAAGGTGGTGTACGCGCCGAGCATCCCGATGCCGACGAGGAAGCGCTCCCACGTGTCGTCGGGTCGCTTGCGTACCGCCCATTCGAGCAGGAAGCCGAGGGCGAACGCGCCCGAGACGTTGATCCAGAACGTCGTCCACGGGAACGCGCCCTGCCCGACGGGGAACGCGTCCTGGAGCCGGTACCTTGCGACCGCGCCCACCGCCCCTCCGCAGGCGACGAGCACGAGGGACCGGCGACTCATCCGCGCAGCGCCGCGAGCGACGATCGACTCGCGCGCTCGAGCGCCCGGTCGGCGATGCTCGGGACCAGATCCCCGACCGTGTCGAACCCGGCGCCGAGCGTCTTTCCCATCCGGTGTCGGGCGTGGATGCCCTCGACGATGATCGCGAGCTTGTAGGCCCCGAGCGCGACGTAGAAGTCGAGCGAGTCCACGGCGCGACCGCTTCGCGACGCGTAGCGTGTGACGACCTCGTCGGTGGTGAGGAAACCGGGACGTTCGAGCATGGCCTGCCCGGTTGCGATGACCTGCGCGTCGGCTTCGCCCCAGTACAGGACGAGGAGGCCGAGGTCCGCGAGCGGGTCGCCGATGGTGGCCATCTCCCAATCGAGGACGGCGACGATGCGGTCGAGGCCGGTCGGGTCGACCATCGTGTTGTCCAGCCGGTAGTCGCCGTGCACGATGGTCGGCGCCGGCGACAGCGGGATCGCGTTGGACAGCCGTCGGGCCAGCTCGTCCAGCGCCGGGAGGTCACGGGTCTTCGACGATTCCCACTGCCGGCCCCAGCGCCGCACCTGCCGCTCGAGGTAGCCCTCGGGACGCCCGAAGTCGGCGAGCCCGACCTCGTCCACGTCGACCGCGTGGATCCGTACGAGCACGTCGACGAGCTCGCGCGAGACCCGCGCCGCCTGCCGGTCGTCGAGCTCCCCGACGTCGGCCGCGGTGCGCAGGACGCGCCCGTCGACGTGCTCCATGACGTAGAAGGGGGCGCCGATCACGGCTTCGTCCGTGCACAGCGCGAGAACCGCAGGGACGGGGACGTCGGTGGCCGCGAGCGCGTCGAGCATGCGGTGCTCGCGGCTCATGTCGTGTGCGGTCGGCAGCACGTGGCCGAGCGGCGGGCGCCGGACGACCCACTGCCGTTCGCCGTCGGTCACCCGGTACGTGAGGTTGGACCGCCCGCCGGCGATCAACTCGGCGTGCAGCGGGCGGTCACCGGCATCGGGAGCGTTGTCCGCGAAGAAGGTTTGGAGCGCGTCGAGGTCCAGGCCTTCGGGTGACGTGGAAGGTGCGGGCACGCGTTGCTCCTGCTCGGTGCAGGGAGCCTAATGCCCGGTGCCTGCCGGCCGGTTGCGGCCGGGCCACGCTCGTCGCCTCAGGCGACGCGGGGCGTACGCGGGGCGACGGGGGTCCCGTTGCCCTTCGGGTACCGGGCGACCCGGCCGACGGGCATGTCGACGCGGAAGCCGGCCGCGGCCCGCTCCTCTTCGGACTCGCCGCCCCAGAAGCCGTACTCGCGCTGCTCCCGGGCCCACGAGCGACACGAAGCCACCGCGACGCAGCCCTGGCAAATGGCCCGGGCCTTGCGCTCGCGGACGACGCGAGCCTCGGGGCGCTCGCCGGGCGGGGCGAAGAACAGATCGTTCTGGCCTTTGCACGCCGCGTCGTCGATCCAGCTGATCGGACCCGCGAACAAGTGATTCGGAATGGTCTCGGCCGCCACGGAACCCTCCACTATCGAGGAAGAGAGAAGATCGGGGGAGTCGGTGAAGGGGGGAGATCACCGACTCCCCGATCTCGTACTGCGAGATTTATCAAACACCATGCCGGGTGCATCTGTCAAACAGGCAACTCCGATTGCTACCATCGCTTCTGGAGATGCAATTGGGCCTTCGGGCCCCTGACAAAGCGTAAAAAGCGGGCGATCATGGAACTCAGACATCTCGATACGCTCCTCGCGGTCACCCGGGAAGGGTCGTTCACGGCGGCTGCCGACTCGATGCGCACCGTCCAGTCGAACGTGTCGGAGCAGATCCGCCAGCTCGAGCACGAGCTCGGCGCGGAGCTCGTGGTCCGGGGCCGCAAGGGTGCCCGGCTCACCGACTGCGGTTCCGTGGTCGTCGAGCGGGCCCGGCGCATCCGCCGTGAGCTCGACGCCATGCGCGCCGACCTCTCGATGCTGCGCGGCCTCGCGGCCGGGTCGGCGAGCCTCGGGGTGGTCGGCACCGCGAGCCGCTGGTTGGTGCCCGCGCTCGTCGTCGAACTGCGCGACCGTGCGAGCGGCGTCCGGCTGCGGATCAGCGAAGCCGCGTCGGAGCGTCTCTCGGCCGAGGTGCTCGACCACCAGCTCGCCCAGGCCGTCGTCACCGAGCCCGTGCTCGACGCGCGGCTCGCGGTCGAGCACCTGCTCGAGGAACCGCTCGTGGGCCTCGCGCCCGCGTCGGCCAAGCTGCCCGCGGAACCGGTGTCGCTCGAGGTGCTCACGGCGATGCCGCTGGTTCTCCCCCCGCGCGAGAACCCGCTGCGCACGGAGGTCGAGACGGCGATCGCCGACGCCGGGTTGACGACGTCGGTACCCATCGAGGTCGAAGGAGTGCGGCTCATCGTCGAGCTCGTCGCGGCCGGGGCCGGGGCATCCGTGCTGCCGGAAACTGCGGTTCCCGCGAGCAGCGACATCCGGCGGTTCGAGATCGCGGGGTTGCCCCCGCGCCGGCTGGCCTTGATCACCGGACGAGACACGCACCTGTCGCTCGCGGACCGCTCCGTGCGCGAGGCGGTGCGGCGACTCGTCGCCTCGCAGCGAGAGGTCGGCGTGGCACGAGAACCGTGACGCGGGCGTCGACGTCGACTCCGTCGTCGCCTCCGCGACTCACACGCGATCTTCGGGATCGTCCCCCCGGTACGGCCCGGCGCCCTCGCCCGGCCCCTGGTCCCCCGGGCCTGCGCGCACCACGAGAGGCTCGGGCGGACGTGCGTCCTCCTGCTCGGGTTCGACGGCACGACCCGTCCGCCCCGGCCGGATGCGCCCGGCGCGGGTGAACTGCCACGAGAACAGGTAACCGATCCCGAAGACCGCGAACCCGCCCACGGCGTCGAGGAGGTAGTGGTTCGCGGTGAGCACGATCGCCGTGACCGTCAACACCGGGTAGCAGGCGAACGCCACCTTTGCCCAGCGGCTCCGGACGCGGGGCACCATCGCGCAGGCGCACCAGAGCGACCACGCGCAGTGGAGGCTCGGCATGGCGGCGTACTGGTTGGAGATCGCGCTCATCGCACCCGAGTTGAAGGACCAGATCGTCGGGTACTTCGCGAGCGTGTCGACGAACGCGTAGTGGTGCGGGAGCAGCCGCGGCGGCATCAACGGCCAGCTGTAGAACCCGACGAGCGCGACTCCGGTGGTTAGAGCGAGCGCGTTGCGCCACAACGGATAATCGTCGGTGAAGCGCCGGTAGAGGTAGATGCCCACGCCGGCGGTGACGATGAAGTGCAGGGAACCGTAGACGTAGTTCATCGAGATGACGATCGGTCTCCAGTGCAGGGCCCACTGCTGAAGTGATTCCTCGTGGTTGATGCCCAGGTGCTGCTGGAGGGAGATGAGCTGCGTCGCGTGGTGGAAGGCGATCGCCTTGTCGTGGTCGATGAGGTTGCGGATCGTCGAGTAGACCGCGTAGTAGCAGAGGCACGCGCAGATCTCGATCCACCAGTAGAGGTGGCGGCCGTCGCCGAGGCGGCGGGCGCCCTTCCACCGGGCCGGGCGCGCTGTCGGCACGACCGCGGTCATGGCGACGCTCTCGTGCCGACGGTGTCGCCGGAATGGTTGCGGCTCCCGACGGCGAAGGAAGGTGCGCCGGCGAGGCTCACGATCAGCGTCATGCCGTACCAGCACAGACCGACCGCGACCGCCTTCGCCGTCGGCACGCCGAACGCGTGCAGGAAGAGCACCAGCAGGCCTTCCCGCACGCCGAACCCGCTGAGCGAGATGGGAATGACCTGGGCCATCGCGACCGCCGGGATGAAGGCCACGACCGCCGCCACGGGTACGTCGATCTCGAGCGCCTTGACCAGGCAGAGGACCGAGAGCACGACCGACACCTGGTACGCGATCGCGGCGCCGAGTACGCCGATGACGTCACGCGGACGGCGCCGGAGGTCGTCGATCCCCAGGTGCACCGCGCCGATGAACCGCATCCAGTTCTCGTGGCCGGCGAACCGGCCCGCGATGCGTGGGTGCCCGGCGAGGAACACGAGCGCGCCGAGCGCCAACAGCGTGCCGCCGGCGATGGCGAGCGCGATCCACGCGCGTTGGTGGTCGAGGAGGGACGGCTCGATCAGGAACGCCAGGAGCGTGAGCACCGGCAGGGCCACGAACCCCGTGAGCCGTTCGAGCGCGACCGAGGTGAAACCGGTCGTCCCCGAACCGGTGATCTTGGTGATGCGGGACACGCGCAGGACGTCTCCCCCGATCGTGCCGGGCAGCGCGTTGCCGACGAAGAGCCCGGCCGCGGTCAGGGAGACGAGAGGGCGGAGTGGGATCCGCGTGTCGAGCACCAGCAGCACGCGCTGCCAGCGCCAGGCCGAGAGGACGACGCCGAGGGCGGCGAGGAAGACGCCGAGCGCGAGGTAGCTCGAGGTCCGCCCGTAGTCGTCGTCGGGGATGATCTCCCCGAAATCGGGGATATGGGTGACGACCACCGCCAGTAGCCCGGCGCTCACGGCCAGGCGGAGGACGACGATCCAGCGCGCCCGGCGGGGGGCCGTCGCGTCCACGCCGTCGCCCTCCAGTCGTTGCGCGGCCATGTTCCCTAGCCTACGGGACAGGTCCTGTCGAGACGGTTCGTGATGACGGGCGAGGTGGTCATGAGGATCAGGGTGGACGACGGGGTCGAGCTGGCCGTGCTCGACACCGGCCGGGGCGAGAGCGGCCAGCGACCGACACTCGTGCTCGTCCACGGCTTCGGCGGGGGCATGGTCGACTTCGTGGACCACGTCGAGGCCTTCGACGCGACGCATCGCGTGGTCACGTTCGACCTGCGCGGCCACGGTGCGAGCGAGGGGCCCGAGGAGCCCTCGCGGTACTCACTCGACCGGTTCGTGCGTGACGTGCTCGCGGTCCTCGACGCGCTCGGCGTCGAGCGGTTCCGGCTGCTCGGCCACTCGATGGGCGGCATGGTTGCCCGCCGGCTCGCCGGCGCCGTTCCCCACCGGCTCGACGCGTTGGTGTTGATGGACACCGCCGCCGGGCCGCTCGAGTGGCTGGACCGCGAGGAGGTCGCGTTCGCCGCGCAGGTCGCGCGGGAGCAGGGCATGGCAATCCTGAAGGAGCTCCTCGACGCGGCCGCGCCGCTGGAGACGTCTGCATACCGCCGGCTCATCGAGGCGCGGCCAGAGTACGTGGAGCTCCAGGAGCAACGCTTCGCGTCCTTGTCGGCCGCGATGTGGTCGACGGTGGCGCTCGAGCTCGTCGAACAGCCCGACGAGACGCATGTCCTCCAGAGCGTTTCTGCCCCGACCCTCGTCGTCGTCGGCGAGCTCGACGAGCTGTTCCTCGACGCCGCGCACCACATCGCCGCGGTGGTGCCGCTCGCCGAGCTCGCCGTGATCGCCGAGGCGGGCCACTCGCCCCAGGTCGAGACGCCGGCGGCGTGGTTCGAGATCGTGCACGGGTTTCTCGAGCGCCTCGGCGACGCCGGGCCCGGCCCACGGGAGGCGCCCGGCTGACGTCGCTACGGGAGGCAGGGCCGCCAGCGACCGCGCTCGTGGTACGCGTCGACGGTGAGCTGCAACGTGCGGTCGTTGGAGAACGTCAGGTCGTAGTCGACCCTCGCGTGGTCGCCGCGCACCTGGGCCATGTTCACGCTGTACCCGGTGATCGCCCCGCCCTTGGCCTGCTCCAGGCTGCGCCAGAACTCGGCGTACGCCGCGGACGACAGGCCGTCGCGTGAGCACGAGAGGGAGCGGGCGAGGCGGTAGTCGCCGGCGCGGACGGCGGCCAGCGCCTCGTTCGTGTGGTCGACGACCGGCTTGATCCGCGAGACGACCAGCGTCACGTCGGCCGTCACCAGTGCGACCAGGAGCAGGAGCACTCCTACCAGCACGACGATCCAGGTCCGCCGTCTCGGAGGCGGGGCGGCCGGCGGCCATCCCGCGGGCGCCCCGTACGGGTGCGAGGCGTATGGCCCGGATGGCCATGACGAGGGTCCGGGGGCCGGCCCCGCGGGTGGCGCGGGTGGTGGAACGGGGGAGGGCGTGTCCGTCCCGGCGTCGGGCGGCTCGGGCGGCGGGGCGCCCGGGCCGATGATGGTCACGTCGACCCGCCCGCCTTCTCGAGGAACCGGGCCCGCTCGACCACGACCCGCGTGACGCGCCCGGCGGCGACGAGCCCGTGGAGGTCGGCGATCGACACCCGGAACGTGAGCCGGCGGCCCTCGATGGTCTCGAGCACCGCCTCGGCCGTGACCTCGCCGCCGACGGGCGTGGGGGCCAGGTGGTCGAGCTGGACGCGGTAACCGACCGTCGTCGTTCCCGGGTCGAGGTGGTCGACCACCGCCGCCACCGTCGCCTCCTCGGCCAGGCCGACCACACGGGGCGTAGCGAGGACCGGGACGTCGCCGGAACGCATGGCGAGCGCGGTGTCGTCGTCGGTCACGACGTGGTGGACCTGGGCTGTGAGACCCGGCTCGATGCTCATGGGCCTACGATATGCAGCCGCTCCGGGTCCGGGCAGTTCCGGCGGCCGTGCCGCCACAGCCGGCCCGGGAGCGCCACGAGCGCCGCCGACCGTGGGAGGATCCGTTGATCGAGGAATCGGTCCTACAGCACACGCTGTTCGAGGCGCTGCGTCGCGGAGGCGACTTCGCCGAGGTGTTCGTCGAGGACCGGCGCACGTCTTCCATCCGGCTTGACGACACCCGGATCGAGGAGCTCGGCTCGGGCCGCGAGCGCGGTGCCGGCATCCGGGTCGTTCGCGGCGAGACGACGGGCTTCGCGCACACCTCGGACCTCTCGGAGACCGGACTGCGCGACGCAGCGCACGCCGCGGCCGCAGCGGCGCGTGACGGTGACGGGGACGCGGTGCGGACGGTCGCGCTCGAACGACGCGACGTCGCGACCTCGCCCGCGGCGATCCTGCCGGAGTCGGTCGACAAGTCCCGGAAGATCGGGTTGCTCGAACGAGCGGACGCCGCGGCTCGCTCCGAGTCGGGGTCGATCCGTCAGGTGAGCGCGTCGTACCTGGACAGCCGGCGCCGTTTCGTCGTCGCCAACTCCGATGGGGTGCTCGCCGGCGACGACCAGGTCCGGACGCGATTCGTCGTGCAGTGCGTCGCCGCCGGCGACACCGGGATGCAGACCGGTACGGAGGCGCCGGGCGCGACGATGGGTTTCGAGCTCTTCGACGAGATCGATCCCGACGAGGTTGCGCGCGTCGCGGCCCGTCGCGCGGTCACGATGTTGAGCGCCCGACCGGCGCCCTCGGGCAAGTTGCCGGTCGTCCTGAAGCGCGGTGCCGGCGGGGTGCTGTTCCACGAGGCGTGCGGGCACGGGCTCGAGGCCGATCTCGTCGGCAGGGACGCGTCCGTGTTTCGAGGGCGCGTCGGCGACCAGGTCGCCTCGCCGTTGGTCACTCTCGTGGACGAAGGCGGGCGGAGCCGCGAATGGGGGGCCTTCGCCGTCGACGACGAGGGGGCTCCCGCGCAACGCAACGTCCTCATCGAACGTGGCGTGCTCACCGACTACATGTGGGACCTGCTCCGCGCGCGCAAGGAGGGGCGCAGCAGCTCCGGCAACGGGCGTCGGGAGACGTACCAGAGCCTGCCGATGGTGCGCATGACCAACACGTACCTGGAGCCCGGCGACGACGATCCCGACGACATCGTCCGCCGGACCCCTGTGGGCTTGTACTGCGTCGCGCTCGGCGGCGGACAGGTCAACACGGCCACCGGCGACTTCGTCTTCGGGATCACCGAGGCGTACATGATCGAGCACGGCGAGATCACCGAGCCCGTGCGGGCGGCCCAGCTCATCGGCAACGGCCCGGAAGCGCTGCTCCGGGTCGACGCGGTGGCCACGGACTTCGACACCTGGCCGGGCATGTGCGGCAAGGACGGGCAGAGCGTGCCGGTGTCGTCCGGGCAGCCGACCCTGCGCGTCGCGGAGCTCACGATCGGGGGGACGGCCGGTGGCTGACCGCACCACCGAGCTGCTGGGCATCGCACGCCGGATCGCGGCGGACGCGCGGGGCCCGGAGCAGGTCGAGGCGTACGTGCTCCGGGCGCGCGATCTCGACGTCCGCGTCTTCGACGCCGAAGTCGAGTCCCTGTCCGTGGCCGAGACCGCCGGGATCGGGGTCCGGGTGGTGATCGACGGCCGGCAGGGCTACGCGTGGACCGGGTCGCTCGACGAGGCGCTCGTCGCCGAGGCGCTGGCCGAAGCACGCGACAACGCCGCGTTCGCCGAGCCCGACGACGCCAACGGCCTGGTCGACCCGGCCGAGTTCGGCGGCACGGCCGTCGCGGACCTCGACCTCTGGCGCGAGGGACTGTTCGCCGTACCCGCCGACGACAAGGTCGGCATCGCGCTGGCGCTCGACGCCGCGACCCGCGCCGTGGACCCACGCGTCCGCGGGCTCGAGGAGTCGTCGTACGGCGAGGTGAGCGCGGAGGCCGCGATCGTCAACTCGCTCGGAGTCGAGGCCGTCACCCGACGGACCGCGTGCTCGTGTTCGGCGGCCGCGCTCGCCGGCGAGGGAGGGGCCACCCAGACGGGCTACGGCTTCTCGGTCGGGCGCGAGCCCGGCGATCTCGACGTCGAAGCGGCGGCGAAGGACGCGGCGCGTCGGGCCGTGAACCTGCTGGGCGCCACGCAGCCCCGATCCGCTCGCCTCCCGGCGGTGCTCGACCCGTTGGTCACCTCGTCCTTCCTTTCGATCATCGGCGGCGCGCTCAACGGCGAATCGATCGCGAAGGGACGTTCGTTCTTCGTCGGCCGGGAGGGCGAGGAGGTGGCGAACGGGACGGTGACGATCCTCGACGACCCGACCGATGCACGCGCGTACGGCGCCGCGCCGTTCGACGCCGAGGGTGCACCGACCCGCCCCACGACGTTGATCTCGGGTGGTGTGCTGAGAGGATTCCTCCACAACCGTGCGTCTGCACGCCGTGCCGGCGCGAGCTCGACGGCCTCGGCGGTGCGAGCCGGATACAAGTCGACACCAGGGGTGGGCGCGAGGGCTCTCGGTCTGCAGCCGGGTCCCCTCGACCGCGACGGCGTGCTCCGCTCGGTCGGCGACGGGCTCTACGTGCAGTCCGTGAGCGGTCTGCACTCCGGCGTCAACACCGTCAGCGGCGACTTCTCCGTGGGTGCGGAGGGATTCCTGATCCGCCACGGCGAGCTGGCCGAACCGGTCCGCGAGATCACGATCGCCTCGACGATCCCGCGGATGCTGCTCGACGTGCACCACGTGGGAGCAGACGTCCGCTGGCTGCCGGGCAACGCGGCGGGCATGACGCTGGCGATCCGCGAGATGAGCATGGGAGGCGCCTGACCGGGCTACTGCTCAGCCCGTGCCGGCCGGTGTCTTCGGGGCGTAGACGTCGATGAAGTCGACGGTGGCGACCTTCTCGTAGTTCTGGTGCAGGTAGCTCGCGAACTGCGGGAAGGATTCCGGCGGGTAGAGCGCCGCGTTGCGGATGTTCGCCGGCGACGTGTCGAGGATCAGCGCCGGCGGATGCGCGCGCATGTCGGTGAGGAAGTCCTGCCATGCGCCGGGGACCGCGAGGTCCTGACCCACCTGGTCCGGTGGACGGCCGCCGCTGTGGCCCGTGAGGAAGCCGGTCGTGACGAAGCGCGTGGCCGGCATGCGGTTCGAGGACCAATAGACCTCCGGGTAGTGCCCCCACACGAAGATCCGGTCGCTCGGCCTCGTGTGCGAGTCGACGTACGACGCGACCGCGTGATAGCTCGACGTGGTGTCGGCCGTCGCGGTCGCCACGGCCGCCGCGCCGAACCACGCGAGGGGCACGGCCACGAGCGTCGCCGCGGCGATCACCACGCGTCGGCTTGCCTTCACCAACGGTCCGCTGGCCAACAGGCACAGCGGCGGCAGGAGCTGCAGGTAGTAGTGGCCGAAGAACCGGAACCCCATCGACACGCCGATGGCGGCCGACGCAGCCCACAGCCAGAGGTCGATGTCCTCGCGCCGCCGGCGCCACGCGAGGGGCAGGAACACGAACAGCGCGAGGTTGGCGACGAGGAACAGCAGCGTGTTCGCGAGGCCTTCGCGCACGACGTAGCTGAACGCGCCACCCACGTCGAGATACCCGCCGTTCGACGTGAAGACCCAGAACAGGAACTCGCGCGCGTCGAAGATCATCGCCGCGACGCCGATGGGGATCGCCAACCCGATTGCGAGGAGCGCCAGCCCGCGCCACCGGCGCCACCGCCACGCCTGCCATGCGAGCGGGAGCACGGTCACGGACGCCGTCTGCTTCGTGAGCGTGGCCAGGGCGGCCATGAACCCGCCCGCCAAGGGTCGGTTCCGCGCGCCGAACAGGATGGCCGCCGTCATGAACGGCAGCATGAACACCTCGAAGTTGGCCGCCTGGGTGTCGCTCGGGTACAGGGTCGCGCAGGCGCAGAGGTACAGCACCCCCGCGATCAGCGCGCCCCGCGGGCCGTACCGGCGGCGCGCTTCGGCGGCGAGCAGGGCGGCGGTGAGCGCATGCGCAAGGATCGCCAGCACGTGAACGCTGAGCAGGCTGTCCGAGCCGGTGACGCGGAAGGCCCCGAGGTAGAGGTACGGCACGATCGGCGGCTTGCGGTCGACCGTGTCGGTGTAGAGCTTGCCGCCCTGGTCGAGCACGTGGGCCTGGGTGGCGAGGTAGGCCTCGTCGGAGTTGAACACCTGGTGGAACAGGCCCGGCAGGTGCAGCACCGTCGCGAGGAACAGGAACACCAGGAACAGACGGAACCCGCTTACGCGCTCGAGGGGTGAGGCGCCGCGGT
This sequence comes from Acidimicrobiia bacterium, assembly GCA_046331155.1. Taxonomy (GTDB): domain Bacteria; phylum Actinomycetota; class Acidimicrobiia; order IMCC26256; family CAWATG01; genus JAXLRK01. The sequence continues at coordinate 165,384 of JAXLRK010000001.1, read as the reverse complement.
CCGCGCCCGCGCGGCGTGATCGCGCGGCGTGAGCCGGCTCGGCGAGGCCGGCTGGTTCCGCGAGGTCGGTAGGGGCGGCGTGGGAGTCGAGCACGGTCACGAGGCGCTCCGTCGGCTCGACGCCGCGAGTGCCGCGTCGAGCTCGGCCAGAGCCTCCCACGGATCGGCGCCGAAGTGCACGCCGGTCATCCCGAGGGCCCGGGCGGCGGCCACGTTGTCGTGGTTGTCGTCGACGAATGCCGTAGACCTCGGGTCCACGCCCAGCTGTTCGCACGTGAGCCGGTAGATGCGCGGATCGGGCTTGCGGAGCCCCACCGCGCTCGAGTCCACGACGACTTCGAACAGCTCGTCGACCGGGAACGTGGCGCGCCAGTGGGCGCCCCATTCGGCCACGTTGTTCGTGAGCAGGCCCACGCGGTAGCCGCCGGCGCGCAGGTCCCGGATCTTGTGCACGACCATCCAGTGGACGCCGACCGGCATGTCGCTCGTGAACCGGGCGTACGCCTCGAGGTCTAGCGGCTTGCCGAGCACCTCGGGTGCGCGGGCCTGGACGCCGGCGAGGTACTCCTCGAGGCCGATCTCGCCGATCTCGAGCCGGTGCCAGTCGTGGGTGACGGCCGGCGACGGCGTCGGGCCCGGGCCCGGGAGCTCGCCCGCGAGCGCCCGGCCCTCGAGCCCGATGTACGCGGTCTCCCCGAACAGCAGCTCGAGGATGGCGCCCGGCGGATAGCCCATGTCGGCCTCGAAACGGCCGATGCCGCGGAACAGCGGGCTGGAGATCACGCCCCCGTAGTCGAAGATCACCGCCTCCAGCACCCGGCCAGGGTACCGCCGGGCCGGGCCGTCGATCCCGTCGGCGGCCGTGAGGCCGGCGCGTACCATGGCCCGGTGCCCCAGCGACCGTCGCAGCTCCATCCGCACCTCGACGGCACCCGGGTCCCGGGCACCGTCCGCGTCGACTGCCACCTCCACACCTGCTACTCGGGCGACGCGGTGACGACGCTCGACGAGTTCGCGGACCGGGTGGTGGCGGCGGGCGTCGAGGTGGTCTGCGTCACGGATCACCATGCGGTGCGGGGTGCCCAGGAGCTGGCGGGCTCGGATCCCGGGTTCCGCGTGATCGTCGGCGAGGAGATCCGCACGACCGCCGGAGAGCTCATCGGCCTGTTCCTCGGCGAGCGCGTGCCGTTCGGTCTCACACCGGAGGAGACCGTCGCGCGCGTTCGGGCCCAGGGTGGCATCGTCTACGTGCCGCACCCGTTCGACGTCACCCGGCGGGCGATGCACGAACCCGCGCTGCGGTCCCTCTGCGCGACCGGAGGCGTCGACGCCGTCGAGGTGTTCAACGCCAAGGCGTCGCTCGACCACCTCAACGAGCGGGCGGCCGCGCTCGCGGGCGAGTTCGATCTCCCCGGCGGGGCCGGTTCGGACGCGCATGACCCGGCCGGGATCGGTGCCGCGTTCGTGGAGATGCAGGACTTCGACGGCCCGCAGTCGTTCCTCGCGGCCCTTCGGGGGGCGCGGGTCGTCGGGCATCGCTTCGATCGGCCGCGCACCTGGACGCCCCGCGTGATCCCGAGCGGTCTCGATCCCACGGGCTGACGCGGCGCCGCGGACCGTCGTCGCTACCGGATGTAGAGGAGCATCGCCGCGCCGAAGGCGAGGGAGTAGATCGCGAATGGAGTCAGGGTTCGCGTCTCGAAGTACCGCGTGAGGAAACGCACCGACACATACGCCGCGAGCCCTGATGCAATGCTCCCGACGACGACCTGGCCGCGGATGCCTTCGCCGTTGCTGCCGAGGAGGTCGGGGATCTTGTAGAGACCCGCGGCGAAGATGATCGGCGTCGCGAGCATGAAGGAGAACCGGGCCGCGTCCTCGTGGTCCAGGCCCCGAAGCAGGCCGCCGACCATGGCCACGCCGGACCGGCTGATCCCCGCGAACAACGCGAGGATCTGTGACGCGCCGACGAGGAAGCCTTCACGCAGTTCGAGAGAGTCGAGATTGCGCGTGACCTCGTGTGCTTCGTCGGTGTGGTGTGCGTGGGTCTCGACGAGAGCGCGAACCTCGGACCGGCGCCGGAGTCGCTCGCCGAGCAGCAGGATGACCCCGTTGATCATGAGGAACACCGCGGCGGCCGTCGGCTTGGCGAACACGGTGCGCAGCTTGTGCTCGAACACGAGGCCGACGACGCCGACCGGGATCGTCCCGAGCACCAGGAGCCAGGCCAACCGTTCCGCGGCGGTCTCGATCCTGCGCTTGCGGATCGAGGAGAAGAACCCGGCGACGACCCGCGCCCAGTCCTTGCGGAAGAAGATCAGCAGCGCGATCGCGGTGGCGACGTGGAGCCCGACGAGGAAGGCCAGGTAGAAGGACTCGTCGGCGGACTGACCGGTGACGAGCTTGTCCCACCCGAGGAGCTCGGGCACGAGCACCGAGTGGCCGAGGCTCGAGATGGGGAACAGCTCGGTGATCCCCTGGAGGAGCCCGATGACGACGGCCTGGAGGTACGTCAGCGTCGACGCGAGCACGGACACGATCACGGTGTATCTCCTCCACGGCCTCGGGCCGAGCGATCGTACGCCGTCTCCTCGGGTGGGACGAGGGCGAGCGTCAGCACCGCGTTGACCCGGGCGTAGGCGAGGCGACGGGCGTGCTCGGCGTCCACCAGCAGCGTGACGCCGGCGGGGTCGCCGGCGCCGGCGATCCCGGGACCGGCGCTCGCGGGTGCCGACCCCCCGCCGCCGGCACGGTCGACGCGCACCACCGGTGCGGCCGCGACGACCGTGACCGTCGCGTCGGCCGCATCGGGGACCTTGGCCGGGTCGAAGGTGGCGAGCACGTCCACGGACTGACCCGGTCGCGGTCGCAGGCCGTCGGCGACGACGATGCGGACGGCCCTCATGCCGCGGGGAACCACGGCGGCCAGGCCGTGGCGCGACGCGGCGGCGACGTGCCGGATCGTGATGGTCTCCCCGCGCAGCACGGGTACCACGACGACCCGGCCGACGGCCGGCGCAGGCGATGCCAGCGCCCCGGGCGGGTATCCGTCATGGACGCGCGCGGTCACGAGGTCGCCCGTCCGGACGGTGGCGCCGATCGCGAGGTCACGGCGCGCGACGACCACGGTTCGGCTGCGGCCGAGCCGGGCCTCGCGTCGCTGGACGGCCGTGAGCTCGCGGGCCGCGTACGACGCGGTCCACACGGCGACGAGCGCGGCAGCCGCCCAGAAGAGCAACGCGCGTGGTGAGCGACCGAACATGGATTCCTCCCGAACACGACGGGGTCCGTCGGGGGAAGAACCGAGGGGAAGTCCGAGCGGGAGGTGAGGAGGGGACGTGCCGGGGGGGCGCCCGAGTGCGCGACAGCCTGCTCTCAGGCGCTCTTGGCGGCCGAGCTCCCGGTACCCGTCGAGGACGCGCTACTCGACGGCGAGCCGCTCGACGATGAGCCGCTCGACGAGCTCGACGAGCTGCCGTCGGAGCCCGACGAGCCGGTCGAGTCCTTCTTCGAAGTGCTCGACGAGTCGGTCTTCGCCGCGGGCCGGGACGACCGATTGTCCGTGCGGTAGAAGCCGGATCCCTTCAACACGATGCCGACGGAGCCGAGCACCTTGGTGACCTTCCCGCCGCAACCGGGGTGCTTCTTCAAGGCGTCGTCCGTGATCGACTGCCAGAGCTCGAACGTCTCGCCGCACTTGGCGCAGTGGTACTGGTACGTCGGCATGGGCTTCTCGTTGGCACTCGGGTGTCGTGACTGCTAAATGCTACCGGAACCACAGGCCGGCCCTTCCACGGGTCACAATGGCGCTCGGTCGACCTTCCCGACGACCGACGAACCCCCCCCGGCCCGAGGAGCTGCCCGTGACGCCGTGGATCCTGGCGCTCGTGCCGGTGGCGTACCTCATGGGGACGTTCCCGAGCGCCATGCTCGTGGCCCGCGCCGCGGGCCACGACGTGTACGCCGAGGGTTCGGGCAACCCGGGTGCGTCGAACGTCATGCGGCTGGCCGGCCGGAAGGCCGGCATCCTCGTGCTCGCCGTCGACTTCGCCAAGGGTGCGATCCCCGCGCTCGTCGGGCTCGCGGTCGCCGGCCGGGCCGGCGCGTACGTGCTCGGGATCGTGGCGATCCTCGGGCACATGCTGCCGGTGACCCACCGGTTCCGGGGCGGCAAGGGCGTGGCGACCGGCGGAGGGGTCGTGACGGTCCTGTTCCCGTGGATCACACTCGGGCTGGGTGTCGTCTGGTTCGTCGTGGCCCGCACGACCCGGAAGGCGTCGCTCGCCTCGCTGACGGCGGTGGTCCTGTTCCCCGTGTGCGTGCTGGCCGCCGGTTATCCAACCGCCGAGGTCGTGGCCATGGCCGGGCTGGCCGTGCTCGTGATCGCCCGGCACGCCAAGAACCTGGGGCGCCTGATCCGTGGCGAGGAGCACTCCCTCGACGCCGCCGACGACGCCGCCGACGGTCCTGGCGAAGACGCCGGTGGGGAGCCGACGAGGCCCGGCTGAGCGCCCGACACCGTGGATTCGGGCCCCTCCACGGGACGCTACCGTGGATGGTCCCGTCAGCGGTCGAGGAGCGGCATGCACGGCGTACGGAAAGCGGTGATCCCGGCAGCGGGCCTCGGCACGCGGTTCCTGCCGGCGACCAAGAGCCAGCCCAAGGAGATGCTTCCGGTCGTCGACAAACCCTCCATCCAGTACGTCGTCGAGGAGGCGGTCCGCGCCGGCCTCACCGACATCCTGATCATCACCGGTCGGGGCAAGCGCGCCATCGAGGACCACTTCGATCGCAACTTCGAGCTCGAGTTCTACCTGGAGGAGGGCAAGAAGGACGCCCTGCTCCGGGAGGTCCGCGCCACGTCGGACCTCGCCGACATCCACTACATCCGCCAGCGCGATCCCCTGGGTCTCGGCCACGCCGTCTCCGTGGCGCGCCAGCACGTGGGGTCCGAGCCGTTCGCGGTGCTCCTGGGCGACGACATCATGGTCGACGACGCCGCGCTGCTGTGCTCGATGCTCGAGGCGCACGGCCGGTACGGCCAGTCGGTCCTCGCGTTGAAGGAGGTGCTTCCCGAGGAGATCTCGGCGTACGGCTGCGTCGCCGCCAGTCCGGTCGAGGGGGACCTCGTCCTCGTCGAGTCGATCGTGGAGAAGCCCGAACCGGCCGACGCGCCGTCGAACCTCGCGGTGATCGGCCGGTACGTGTTCACGCCGGAGATCTTCGACGCCCTCGACCGCATCACGCCCGGCGCGGGCGGCGAGCTCCAGCTCACCGACGCGATCGGCCTGCTCCTCGGTTCGCAGGCCGTGTACGGACGTACGTTCATGCACGGCCGCTACGACATCGGCCAGAAGGTCGACTTCCTGCGGGCCAACATCGAGCTCGCGCTGGAGCGGCCCGACCTCGGTCCCGAGCTCGAGGGCTTCCTCGTCGACCTCGTACGCCGCCGCGGCCTGGCGTGACCGTCGGGCCGTGATCCCGCTCGCCGAAGCGCAGCAGGCGATCCTCGACACCGTCGTCGCGGGTCCCACCGACCGCGTGTCGCTCGATGCCGCCGTCGGGCTCGTGCTCGCGCGAGACGTCGTCGCCACGGAGTCGGTCCCGCCGTTCGCCAACAGCGCGATGGACGGGTTCGCGGTACGGGCGGGCGACGTCGCCGCGGCGACGCCCGACGAGCCGGTCGGCCTCGTGGTGGTCGGCGAAGCCGCGGCCGGTCACCTGGCCGGGCGTGCCGTGGGCGAGGGAGAAGCCATCCGCATCATGACGGGGGCGCCGATGCCCGACGGCGCCGACGCCGTCGTGATGGTCGAGCGCACCCGGCCGGAAGGAGACCGCGTCCTCGTGGGGCACGCGGCGCGAGTGGGCGAGCACGTCCGCGACGTCGGTGGCGACGTGGCGGCAGGTGAACGGGTGTTGGATCGCGGCACCGAGCTGCGTCCGGCCCACCTCGGCGTGCTCGCGAGCATCGGCGTACGCGAGGTCGACGTCGTGGCGCGGGTCCGCCTCGGCGTGCTCTCGACGGGTGACGAGCTCGTCGACGAGAACCGGCCGCTGGCACCCGGTGAGATCCGCGACTCCAACCGCCCGATGCTGCTCGCGCTCGCGCGTGACGCGGGTTGCGATGCCGTCGACCTCGGCCGGATCGCCGACGACGAGACCCTGCTCGAACGGACGTTGCGCGCCGCCTCGATCGACTGCGACGCGATCGTCACGAGCGGCGGGGTGTCGGTCGGCGACTACGACGTCGTGAAGGCGGTCCTCGGGCGCGTCGCGGCGATGCGGTGGTGGCAGGTCGCGATCCGCCCGGCCAAGCCGTTGGCCTTCGGGATGCTCGACGGCACGCCCGTGTTCGGGCTCCCGGGCAATCCGGTCTCGTCCCTCGTCAGCTTCGAGCTCTTCGCCCGACCCGCGTTGCGGCAGATGATGGGCCACGCGTCGCGGTTCCGGGAGGAGCTCGTGGCCGTCGCCTCGCACGACTTCTCCAGGGCCCCCGACGGCAAGCTCCACCTCGACCGCGTCCGGCTCCGCTGGAGCGACGCCGGGTTCCGGGTCGACAGCACCGGCGTGCAGGCGAGCAACGCCCTCGCGGCGACCGCGCACGCGAACGCGCTCGTGCTGCTCCCTGACGGCGACGGCGTGCGGGCCGGCGACGAGGTCCGCGTCCTGCGCCTCGACGGCCCCTGCACACGCTGACGATTCGCTCCGAGGCGCGGATGTGTCAGGATGACCGGCTGATGTCGACCGTGGCGACTCGGACCCGTCTCGGTGCTCCGTACCGTTTGCTCTGGCTCGCGACCGCGATCTCGAATCTCGGCGACGGGATCACGCGTACTGCCGCACCGCTGCTCGCCGCGTCGCTCACGAGGGACCCGCGCCTCGTCGCCGGGCTCACGACCGCCCTGATGCTCCCCTGGCTGCTGTTCGCGCTCCCGAGCGGCGCGGTCGTCGACCGGCTGGACCGGCGCCTGCTGATGACGGTCGTCGAGGTCCTCCGCGGGCTCGTGATGGTGGGGTTCGCGCTCAGCGTCGCGTTCGGAGGGGTGCGCCTGTTCGTGCTGTACCTCGTGTTCTTCCTCATCGGGGTGGGCGAGACGCTCTACGACACGTCGGCCGACGCGATGGTCCCCTCGGTGGTCGGGCCCGACCGGTTCGAGGATGCCAACGGCTGGATGGCGGCCGCCGAGACCGGCGCCAACGACCTGCTCGGCCCGGCGATCGGCGGCGCGGTGTACGCGGCCGCGATCGCCCTGCCGTTCTTTCTCGACGCCGTGTCCTTCGCCCTCTCGGCCGGTCTCGTCCTGGCGATGTGGAAGACGATGCCCGCGGGCGACGTCGCGGTCGAGGTCGTCAGCCGGGAACGGATGCGACACGAGATCGCCGAGGGGATGCGCTGGTTGCGGGACAAGGTGGTGCTCCGGAGGTTGGCGATCGCTCACGGCATCCACAACCTCTACGCGGGTGCGATCTTCGCGGTGATGGTGCTCTACGCGACCCGGTGGCTCCATCTCGGCAGCGCCCAGTACGGCCTGTTCCTCGCGGTGGTCTCGCTCGGCGGTGTGGTGGGCGGGCTGATCGCGGGGCCGGTCGTCCACCGGATCGGCCGGGGGCCGGCGCTGGTGGTGTGTGTCCTCGCGGAGGCCGCCGGGGACTTCGTCACCGGCGTGACCCACGATGCATGGCTCGCGGTCGTCGCCGGGGCGATCGGTATGTGCGGGTGGTTCGTCTGGAGCACCGTCAGCGCGTCGTTGCGTCAACTCCTGACCCCGGACGCGCTCCTCGGCCGCTTGACGGCGGCGTACCGCTTCGTGGTGTACGGGCCGGTGGTCGTGGGCGCGACGGCGGGCGGCTTCGTCGTCCAGGCGACGGACGAGGGGATGGTCTTCCGGCTCTCCGGGCTCACGCTCGGCGTCATCGGCGTGTGGTCGATGTTCGTCTTCGGCTCGCGGCGGGCCCGCGCCGAGGAGCCGTCGCTGGAGCGGGCGGGCTGACGAAGGGGCAGCCGGTGGGCCGGTCGACGATCGGGGTCGCCGGACGCACATCGTGGCCCCCGGGGGCGGGTTCGCTCTGGCTCCCCGTCAGCGCAGCGACCAACTCCTGCTGACGGCTCAAGGCCTCCCCGGTGGGGCCGGCCAGCGCTGCCAACGCTGCGGCCACCGTTGTGCCACGGTGCTCTCTGCCTCCCATGGCAGTTCCGCTCGCCCGGCGGTTTCACGGAACGAGAACTTTATACCACGGAGAGTGGTATCGGTCAAGCCCGATCGACGCCGGGATCCGGCTGTCCGCCGATCCTCGCCTGGCGTAGTCTCCGGTCATGGTGCTCGTCCAACGGCCGCTGGTGGACGGTTTCGGCCGCCGGGTCACCGACCTTCGGGTCTCGGTCACCGACCGCTGCAACCTGCGGTGCACCTACTGCATGCCGGCCGACGGCCTGCAATGGCTGCCCCGCGACGAGCTGCTCACCTACGCGGAGCTGACTCGGATCGTGGAGATCGCGGTCCGGGGCTTCGGCGTGGAGTCGGTCCGGATCACCGGCGGCGAACCGCTCGTGCGGGCGCGGCTGTCGCGGCTCGTCGAGATGCTCGCCCCGCTCGGCGTCGACCTGGCGCTCACGACGAACGGCGTGCTGCTGCCCGTGTTCGCCGGCGAGCTGGCGGCGGCCGGGCTGCGCCGTGTCAACGTGTCGCTCGACTCCTTGCGACGCGACGTCTTCGAGGCGCTGACCCGGCGCGACGACCTCCACCGGGTGCTGGCCGGGATCGACGCCGCGCTCGCCGCCGGGCTCGCGCCGGTGAAGCTCAACTGTGTCGTCGTCCGGGGCGTCAACGACGACGAAGTCGTGGACCTCGCCGCATTCGCGCGCGAACGGGGCGTCGGCGTCCGGTTCATCGAGTTCATGCCGCTCGACGCGGACGGCGTCTGGGCCCGGGAGCAGGTGGTCTCGGCGGAGGAGATCCTTGACCGCATCGATCGCGTGTTCCCGCTCGAGCGTTCGGCGCCCGCGGGCGCGCACGTCGAGCCGGCGGAGACGTTCCGCTACGAGGACGGCGGCGGCGAGGTCGGCGTGATCGCCAGCGTCACCCGGCCGTTCTGTGCGACCTGCGACCGGGTCCGGCTCACCGCCGAGGGCGGGTTCCGAACGTGCCTGTTCGCGGTCGAGGAGACGGACCTGCGTGCCCTCGTGCGCTCCGGCGCGACCGACGCGGCGATCGCCGATGCCATCGAGGCGGCGGTGGCGCGCAAGTGGGCGGGCCACGGCATCGGCCGGGTCAACTTCGTGCGGCCGTCACGGTCGATGAGCCAGATCGGCGGGTGAGGTACCCGTCGTCCGCCGGCTCGGCACGAGGCGCGCAATCAGGCGCCACCCGAGCAGGAACAGACCGATGAACGCGGTTCCCACCAGGGTGAAGCTCCAGAAGAACACGTGGTCGGTCCACGCGACGCGCAGCCAGATGGCGAGCGGTAGCCCGACGAGCCACGTCGCGATGGCACGCGGCCACGACAACGGCGCGCGGTAGAGGCTGAACACGATCGCGGCGGCGAACCAGCCCGCGAGGAACGGCCAGAGCGTCGTCAGGAGCTCGTCGGCTCCCGCGTGCACGTGATGCTGGCGCCGGCCGAGCAGCACGAAGAGCACGAGCCCGGTCAGGTCGAGCAGCGCGGCCACCCACCATCGCAGACGCGGTGCGGATGCCGCGGCCAGGCCTTCCTGCCGGTGCTCGGTGCTCACGGTCTCGCGTGATAGACGTTCGGGACGAACGTCTGGTCCTCCATCGGCGGCCGGACGTAGCCGTGCCCGCTGGGGCGCTCGGGCAGGGACAGCGGTTCTTCCGCGAGCTCCTCGTAGGGCACGGTGCTCAAGAGGTGGTGGATGCAGTTGAGCCGGGCGGCGCGCTTGTCGTCCGAATCGACCACGTACCAGGGTGAGTGCTTCGTGTCGCTGTAGGAGAACATCTCGTCCTTGGCCTTCGAGTACTCGACCCAGCGCAGCCTGCTCTCGAGGTCCATGCGTGAGAGCTTCCAACGGCGAGTCGGGTCCTTGAGCCGTTGCTCGAAGCGGCGCTCCTGCTCCTCGTCGCTGACGGAGAACCAGTACTTGACGAGCTGGATGCCCGAACGGATCAGCATGCGCTCGAACTCGGGGCAGGAACGGAGGAACTCCTCGTACTCGGCGTCGGTGCAGTAGCCCATCACCTTCTCGACCCCGGCGCGGTTGTACCAGCTGCGATCGAAGAGCACCATCTCCCCGGCGGCGGGGAGCTGCGCTACGTACCGCTGGAAGTACCACTGGGTCTGCTCGCGCTCGGTCGGTGCAGGCAAGGCCGCGATACGGCACACCCGCGGGTTCAGCCGCTCGGTGATGCGCCTGATCGTGCCCCCCTTGCCCGCGGCGTCCCGACCCTCGAAGAGCACGACGACCTTGGCTCCCGACCGCTGGATCCAGTACTGCATCTTGGCCAGCTCGATCTGGAGCTTCTGGAGCTCCCGTTCGTACTCTCGCGCCGGCATTCGGTGCTGCATCCCATCCCTCGCGACGTTCGCCGGTAGTTCCCGCCGGCCAACCCGGGTTGCCCCGTCGACCGGCCCGGTTGTGGGTTCCCGGGCCACGCTACCGCCCGCCGAGCCCGGGCCGGCCACCCGGCCGCCCCGAGCCCGCGCCGCCGGCGCCCGTCGCCCTCCTACACTGGTGCGATGCCTTCGGAGTTCACGCACCTCGACCCGCTCGGGCGGGCCCGGATGGTCGACGTCACGGCCAAGGACGCGACCCACCGGCGCGCCATCGCCCGGTGCCGGGTGCACATGGAGCCGGACACGGCGTCGAAGATCGCGTCGGGCGCGATCACCAAGGGGGACGTGCTCGCGGTGGCGCGCGTGGCGGGGATCCAGGCGGCCAAGCAGACGCCCAGCCTGCTGCCGCTGTGCCACCCGTTGCTGGTCGGGTCGGTGTTCGTGAACTTCCGGATCGAGGACAGCCACGTCGAGGTCGAGGCGCAGGTGGACACCGTCGACCGCACGGGTGTCGAGATGGAGGCGCTCACCGCGTGTTCCATCGCGGCGCTCACCATCTACGACATGTGCAAGTCGATCGACCGGTCGATGACCATCGGCGAGCTGGCGCTGTGGGAGAAGACCGGCGGCCGGTCCGGTACCTACCGTCGGGCGAGCGCCGGCGGAGACGAGTTCGGCCTCTGACCGGTTCTGGAAAACTGGTCGGAATCGGACGCGTGAACAGGATTTCACCGTGCGTCGTCTCCGCTGGTCGGCGCCACTGACTCGGCGACACCGGGACTCTCGGCCGCCTCCTGAGTTTGACTGGCCCGTCGCGGTCGGTTTGCATGGCGCCGCGTTGGGCAGCGGTATCCCCCGATTTCAGTTCGTTCCTTGTTAGGTTCCGCGACCAAGAAAGCGTCGAGGAGCTTTGCTCATTCTCTGGTTGCTCGTTCTCGCAGCGCTGTGGGCGGCAGTGCTGATCCACATGTTCCGCACGCGTGCCGAAGGGCACCGGGCGGACTCGATCGGCGACTTCCGCTACCGGCTCGGCGTCATCGGACGGACGGGTGGACACGCGTTCCGCCGCCCGGCTCCGCTGCGCTCGATCGCGCCGCCCGCCGTGCGCCCCCTTCCCGGCACCCCGCGCCCGGTGTCGCACACCCGCCGCGTGCACGGGATGACGCCGGTGCAGCGCCGCCGCCGTGACGTACTCGTCACGCTGCTCTGCGCGTCCGGCGGTTCGCTCCTGCTCGCGTTCGCGTCGGGCGTGACCATCATGTGGGTGCTGCACCTGGTCGCCGACGTGTTCGTGTTCCTCTACGTCGGCCTGCTGCTGCACGTGAAGAACGTCGCGGCGGAGCGCCACGCCAAGGTGCACTACCTGCCGCGGCGTACCGCACCGCCGCTCACGTCGCTGCGACGCACCGGCTCGTTCTGACGCGCCGCCGGTGGGGTACGCCGACGACATCGCCGCCGCCGGCGAGGCCGCACGGGCCGCGATCGACTCGAGGCACCGGGCGCGCGAGGTCACCCTCGCCGCGGCCCGCCGGATCATCCAGGCCAGCGCGGCTTCCATCCGCGCGACGCACCGAGGCGAGTTCGGTCGTGCCGGTGAACTGATCGCGCAAGGCGCTGCCGCGCTCGCCGAGGCCGACGCCGCGCTCGCCGCCCACCCCGACCTGCGCGTGACCGGCGCACTGCCCGACGCGATCAAGGAACTGGTGGAGGCCAACGCGACGCTCGCCTTCGTCTCCGACGCGCCGCTGCCGACCATGGAGGCGCTGGGGGTGTCGGCGAGTGCGTACCTGAACGGGCTCGCCGAGGCGGCGAGCGAGCTGCGGCGCCACGCGCTCGACTGCCTCCGCGAGGGCCGGCTCGATCGGGCCGAGCAGCTGGTCGCGATCATGGACGACGTCTATGCGCTCCTCGTGACGATCGACTACCCCGACGGTGTCACCGGCGGGCTGCGGCGCACGACGGATGCGTTGCGCGGCGTGCTCGAGCGCACACGCGGCGACCTCACGACCACGATGGTTGCCGCACGCCTCCAGGCGAGCATCGAGCGCATGGAGTCCGGCGAGCGCTGACGCGTCCCCAGGCGCGTCCCCAGGCGCGCCCCCAACAGGTAGCGATATCTCCCCGCATTTGAAACGGATCGCTACCTATTGGAGCGTCCGAGCGCGGAAGCGCCGGACCCAGGGAATATGAGGCTGGGTGGTAACCTCACCGGCTCCTGGGGGTGTAGCTCAGCCCGGTAGAGCGCTACGTTCGCAACGTAGAAGTCGTGGGTTCAAGTCCCATCACCTCCACTCTGACCTGCGGTTTCGCGGCCGATTCTGGGAGTGGTTCCCAAGAAGCGGATGCTGCGCCACACTTGAGAACGCAATGCTGGTGTGCACGGATCGAACCGACATGACGGCATCCTGATGCTATGATGCTGTCATGTCCAAGACGCGGACCACGTTGACGATCGACGAGGACGTGCTGCGAGCGGTCAGGGTCCGGGCCGCTCGGCTGGGCAAGGGTGACAGCGAGGTGATCGAGGAGGCCCTGCGGCGCGACCTCGGTCTCGAACTACTCGACCGACTCTGGGCGCGCAACGACCTGTCCGAGGACGACGCGATCAAACTCGCGGTCGAAGCGCAACACGCCGGCCGGCGTCGCAAGCGCTGATTCGAGCGCGTGCGAGCCGTTCTCGATCCAAACGTCCTCATCTCCGCGCTCCTCTCCCGCAACGGCACACCCGCGCGGGTGCTGCGCTCATGGCTCGACGGAGCGTTCGAGTTGATCGTGTCTGACCGCCTGCTCGCTGAACTGGAACGCGCGCTCTCCTACCCGAAGCTCCGCTCACGAGTGGAGCCGTCGGAGGCGATCGAGCTTGTCGAACTGCTCCGCCGCGGCGCGCGCATGCGTGACGATCCCGACGACCCGTCGAGCGTCCGATCACCCGATCCCGAAGACGATTATCTGATCGCGGTGGCCGAGAGCGCGCAGGCTGTGCTCGTCTCCGGCGACCGCGATCTTCTCGGACTCGCAGGACAGGTTCCGGTCTTCTCGCCGGCCGGCTTTCTCGACGATCTCGATCGGCAAGCCTGATCGCGCCACGCCGAGCCGTCATGAACGGCGCGCCGTTCGCGGGTGTGCACCACGCGTGCACCACAAGGGAGGGCCAAACGCGGTCAGCCACGGTCACTCAGGGACAGCCGAACAGCGATCGTGAACTGCGGGAACACACGAAGGTGCTGATCAGCGAAGTGGGCCGAGTTACGTTCGCAACGTAGAAGTCGTGGGTTCAAGTCCCATCACCTCCACCACCACCCAGCGCCCGCGGTCACCACCAGCACGACCAACGCGATGCTGCCCAACGCCTACGCGGTCACCCAGAACTCGGGTCTGCTGCATGGTTGGTCGACACTGCTTGTGCCCGGCGCGGTCGGGTGGAGAGGATGGCACCGTGCCGAAGACGCTCCCTGCCGAGTTCAAGCGTGATGTGGTCACGGTCGCGCGTCGGGATGATCTGACCCTGGCTGAGGTCGCTGTCGATGTTGATGTATCGGCCGAGTCGGTGCGCCGTTGGATGCGCCAGGCCGATATCGATGACGGTGAGAAGGACGGTCTCACGATCCACGGAGCAACAGGAGATCATGCAGCTGCGTCGCGACAACCGACGCCTGGAGACGGGGAACGAGAGCCTGCGCCGCGCGGCCGCGTACTTCGCGAAGGACGCGCTCCCAAGTGATGTTCCCGCTCGTCTCTGATCTGATCTGGCCGCCGAGGGCATCCCGGTGCGCTTGACGTGCGGGGTGCTCGGCTTCTCGACCCAGGCGTTCTACAAGTGGCAGGCCCGCCCGATCAGTGATGGGGACTGGGCCGGCGCGCGCACCACGAACCTGATCGTCGACGTGGAGGTTGACGATCCCGAGTTCGGTCATCGAGCACCCGGCCGTCGAGGGGAAGCTCTACTGGCGTTCGATCAAGGACGTGTTCTCCAACCCGATCGTCGGCGAACTCGCAGTCCCGTCTGGCACACTCGTGGTCATGACTCCAATTTCTCAGGCCACTGACGCGACCCGTCGGAGCCTCGCCGCCGCGGCGGAGCACCTGCCGATGCACGACACGCAGGACTTCATCGACGCCGAACGCGGCTTCGTCGGCCGCAGCGCCGAGCGCCAGATCAGGGCGGAGGACGGGCGGGTCGTCTGGGATCTCGACGCGTACGAGTTTCTCCACGGGCCGGCACCGGAGACGGCGAACCCGAGCTTGTGGCGCCAGGGCCAGTTGTTGACCAAGGACGGCCTGTTCGAGGTTGTACCCGGCATCTACCAGGTGCGGGGCTACGACCTGTCGGTGATGAGCGTCATCGAGGGTGACACCGGGGTCATCGTCATCGATCCCTTGATCAGCAGGGAGACGGCTGCGGCAGCGTTCGCGCTGTATCGGGAGCATCGCGGGGACCGGCCGGTGACGGCGATGATCTACACGCATTCGCACATCGACCACTTCGGTGGGGTGAAGGGCATCATCAGCCAGGAGGATGTCGACGCCGGGCGGGTGCAGGTCATCGCCCCTGAGGGGTTCATGGAATACGCGATCGCCGAGAACGTCTTCGCGGGCACTGCCATGGCCCGACGCGCCGGGTACATGTACGGCGCTGCGGTCGCCAAGGGACCGGCGGGACAGATCGGGGCCGGGCTGGGTCAGACCACCTCGATGGGCGAAGCGACGTTGATCGTGCCCACGATCGACATCACGACGACTGGCCAGGAGCTCACGATCGACGGCGTGCGGATCGTGTTCCAGGTGACGCCCGGCACCGAGGCACCCGCCGAGATGAACTTCTACTTCCCGGACCGGCACGCGTTGTGCGCTGCGGAGAACACGTCACACACGTTGCACAACATCCTGACGCTGCGCGGTGCCGTCGTCCGTGACGCGCACGCCTGGGCGCACTACCTGACCGAGACCATCGACTTGTGGGGCGACGAGCTCGATGTGGTCTTCGCCTCGCACCACTGGCCCACCTGGGAGCGCGAGCGGGCGGTCGAATTCCTGGCCATGCAACGCGACATGTACCTCTACCTCCACGACCAGACGCTGCGGTTGATGAATCAGGGGTACGTCGGCGCGGAGATCGCCGAGATGCTCGACATGCCGCCGGCGCTGGAAGCCGCCTGGCACACGCACGGGTACTACGGGTCGGTCAGTCACAACGTGAAGGCGATCTACCAGCGGTACCTCGGCTGGTACGACGGTAACCCCGCCAACCTGTGGCCGCATCCACCGGTCGAGGCCGCCCGCCGCTACATCGACGCCATGGGGGGTGCGGACGCGGCAGTAGCGGTCGCACGACGCGCCTACGACGAGGGCGACTACCGGTGGGTTGCCGAAGTCTGCAAGCACGTGCTGTTCGCCGACGAGACGCACGGCGCGGCACGTGCGCTGCAGGCCGACGCGCTTGAGCAGCTGGGTTTCGGGGCGGAGAACGGCACCTGGCGCAGTGCCTACCTGGCCGGCTCCACCGAGCTTCGCGACGGCAATTTCGGCACCCCTACCACTGCGGCGTCCGGCGATCTCATCGGCGCCTTGACGGTTGCCCAGGTCTTCGACAGCATCGCCATCCGCATTGACGGACCGAAGGCCTGGAACGAACACCTCGTCCTGTCGTGGGTCGTCACCGACACGGGCACGACGCATGTCACCGAACTCCGCAACGGGACCCTCAACCACCGTACGGTCGTCGGCGCGTCGCCGGGCACCACGACGTTCACGCTCACGCGCCCGGCGCTCATCGGGCTGGTGACCGGCACCCTCGACTTCGCAGCCGCGGTTGCCGACGGCACCGTGACCGTCGACGGTGATCCCTCGTCGCTGGCGCGCCTCGTCGGTCTCCTCGCCCCGGTGGATCCGAACTTCGCGATCGTCACGCCGTAGCGCCTCTCACCTGGGAGGACCACGTGGCGAACCCGATCGCCGATGACATCACTCCGAAGGTGCTGCGGACGCCTCGCGCCGCTGGCCTTGCCGGCGTCGTGTTCGCGGTGCTGTTCGGGGTCATCATCTTCCTGCTCCGCCGAGTGGTGCCCGCGAACCCCCACACCGCGGGGACGTGGCTGACACAGTCGAGCAGCCGAGGCGAGGTGCGGTTCGCGCTTGCGCTCGTCCCGTTCTGCGGGATCTTCTTTCTGTGGTTCATGGGGGCGGTCCGCTCCCGCGTCGGCGACGCGGAGGACAAGTTCCTCGCCACTGTGTTCCTGGGCAGCGGTCTCCTGTTCGTCGCGATGCTCTTCGTGTTCGCCGCGCTCTTCGGGGCCCTCCTCACGCTCGCGACCCGACACGACGGGAACCCCCCACTCGACATCTGGCGGTTGGGGCGGGAGACGACCTTCAATCTCGCGTCGGTCTACGCAGTGAAGATGGGGGCCGTCTTCATGATCGCCTCGTCGACGATCGCGCTCCGTCTCCGGATCCACAGCCGGGTCGTCGCGGGCGTCGGCTACACCGCGGCCCTCCTGTTGCTGCTCTTCGCGAGCACCGCGCTGCCCTGGCTCCAACTCGTCTTCCCGCTCTGGGTGCTCCTGGTGAGCATCAACATCCTCGTCCTGTCGTACCGTCATGTCGACTGACCCCGCCGGTCCGGCACCTCCAGGCCGGACTGTTCACGCAGTGGCTGCAAGCGTCGACGCAAGGCGATCAGCGCACGGCCGAGTACCTCGCGGCGCGCTTCCCGGAGCCGCTTGCCACGGCGTTCACCGCCTGGCAGGCCACGCAACCCGAGACGAACCCCCGAGCGCCGTCGTCGCCGTTCGCCATGCCCGAGTACGACATCCGGCACTCGACGCGGCCAAGGCAGCCGACCGGCGCGCCGACGCGAAGTTCGCCGAGGCGCTGCGCAACAACCGGCGCGGCGACGACTACACGTCCCTCGCGGTCGCGTTCGCGTCGGTGCTGTTCTTCGCCGCGACGTCCGAGCGCATGAAGTCCCGTCGGAACCAGTGGACCCTCCTGGGATTGAGCCTCGCGGCCTTCGCCGGCGCGATGATGCTCGTGCTGGTCTTGCCGAAGCGCTTCTGATGCGCCGGCTGCGCTTCCCGATCCGGCGCGACACGCTGCGCGCCGACGGCGTCGCCGGACTCGTGCTCGGCGTGCAGAGCGTGCCCGACGGCCTCGCCACCGGACTGCTCGCCGGGGTCAACCCCCTCTCCGGCCTGTACGCGTACCTGTTCGGCACCATCACCGGCGCGTGCGTCACCAGCTCGGCGTTCATGGCCGTCCAGGCGACAGGCGCGATGGCGATGGTGATCGCCGACGTCGACGCGGTGCACGGTTCCCGCGACGCCGGTCGTGCGCTGTTCACGCTCGCGGTGCTCACGGGCATCGTCATGCTCGCGGCGGGCATCTTGCACCTGGGCGCCATCCTGCGGTTCGTGTCGAACGCGGTCATGGTCGGCTTCATCAGCGCAGTGGGCGTGAACATCGTGCTCGGACAGCTGGCCAACTTCACCGGCTACACGGCCGAGGGATCGAACCGGGTGGCGCGCGCGCTCGACACCCTGGTGCACCCCGGGCGCCTCCAGCTCGAGACGCTCGTCGTGGGCGTAGCGACCATCGTGCTGATCCTCGTGACCGAACGGACCAGGCTGGGCTCGCTTGGGCTGGTGATCGCCGTCGTCGCAACGTCGGCCGCCGTCGCGGTGCTCGGATGGACCGAGGTCGCCACCCTCGACGACATCAGCGCCGTCCCCCGGTCACTGCCGCTTCCCGAGCTGCCGATGCTCCGACTCGTCCCGTCGCTCATCGTCCCCGCGTTGTCGCTCGCGTTCGTCGGACTCGTCCAGGGTGCGGGCATCTCCGCGAACTACCCCAACCCCGACGGCAGCTACCCCGACGCGTCGCGTGACTTCGTCGGCCAGGGTGCCGCGAACGTCGCCGCGGGGATCTTCCAGGGGATGCCGGTGGGCGGATCGTTGTCCGCGTCCGCGCTGAACAAGGCCGCCGGTGCTCGAACCCGCCTCTCGCTCCTGTTCGCAGGCGCAGTCATGGCCGTGGTGATCGTCGCCTTCGCCGGCGTCGTCGGCCACGTCGCCATGCCCGCCCTCGCGGGCCTGCTCATGCTCATCGGGGTCCGGACCATCAAGCCGGCGGACCTGCAATCGGTGTGGAAGACGGGACTGGTGCAGAAGGTGGTGCTCGTGACCACCTTCGCGCTCACGATGCTCATCCCGCTCCAGTACGCGGTGCTCGTCGGCGTCGGTCTCTCCGTGGTCCTGCACGTCGTGCGCCAGTCGAACCAGATCACGATCAAGCGGTGGGAGCTCGACCCCGACGGGCAGATCACCGAGACGGAACCACCGGCCCGACTTCCGCCCGACGAAGTCGTCGTCCTCCAGCCGTACGGGAGCCTGTTCTTCGCGGCCGCACCGGTCTTCGAATCCGGGCTCCCAGCCGTCACCGATGCCTCCCGCCACTCGGTCGTGATCCTGCGGCTGCGCGGCCGCAGCGACCTCGGAACCACCTTCATGGACGTGCTCTCCAGGTACGCCCAGAGCCTCGCGGGTCTCGGTTCCAAGCTCGTCATCGTCTCGGCGAATGAACGAATCCAAGAACAACTCGCCGTCACCGGCATCACCGACCTGATCGGCCGGGAGAACGTCTACACCGGCGATGAGCGGGTCGGTGCAACCCTGAAGCGCGCGCACGCAGACGCCATCGGGTGGATCGAAGGCAAGAATCGGGACAGGGGGACGGACGCGCAATGAGCGGCGACGGGGACCGAGACCAGCGGGCCCCGAGGCCGTACGTCTCGACCGGGGGAACTCGGCGCGGTAGCAGGGGAAAGCCCGGCAGCCCGCTGCTCGGGCCGCCTGCCGCGGAAGGGCCGCGAGTTCTGCCCGGGGTCCTGCATGCACCACAGACGCACCACACGGGGCACGGACGGTCGCTCGGCGGATTGGTTGCTCTCACGGTCTTACTGCTGGTAGCATTCGAGTATGAAGGTCAGCGTGAGCCTCCCCGACGATGACGTCGCGTTTCTCGACGCCTATGCCCGATCGCAGGGAATCGAGTCCCGCTCCGCCGTTGTCCACAAGGCGGTTCGCCTCCTCCGCGCCTCCGAGCTCGGGCCGTCCTACGAGGACGCGTGGCGAGAGTGGTCCGAGGGCGGCGACGCAACGCTGTGGGACTCCGCCGCGTCCGACGGCCTCTCCCGATGAAGCGCGGCGAGGTCCGCGTCGTCGACTTCGAACCGGTTCGAGGATCGGAGGTCGACAAGCGCCGGCCGGCGGTGATCGTCAGCAATGACGGAGCAAACACCGCGGCGCAGCGTCTCGGCCGGGGCGTGATCACCGTCGTGCCCGTCACGTCCAACGTGACGAGGGTGTACCCCTTTCAGGTGCTGCTGACCTCGGCGGCGACGGGGCTTCGGGCCGACTCGAAAGCTCAAGCCGAGCAAGTCCGGTCGGTGGCAGTGGAACGCGTCGGCGAGCGAGTCGGCCAGCTCTCCGCCGAGACCGTCGACGCGCTCGACGAAGCTCTTCGTCTGCACCTCGCGCTCTGACCCGGCCGTTTCCCCGTCCACTTCTGCAACCTCCCGAGCATCCTCGAGGGTTGGGTCGGCCGCGTGTTCACCCTCGACTTCGCATTCGGCCTCACATCGGAGGGTTGGCGCGGCGACGTCGACGATCTTCGACGAACGCGGCCACGACGACGGCATCCGCCAAGACCCACGACGCACTTCCCGCGTGAAGGAGCCGGCGGCTCAGGTGGGCGGGTCGAGGAGTTAGGCCGCGGCGCGCAGCGCGGCCTTCACGACGAGCCGTTCGGGGATGGTCTCGAAGGTCGTGCCGTGCACCTCGACGGTTCGGCACTCGCTGTCGCCGCACACCGAGCAGCAGCGGCTCCGGCCTACCGCGGCGTCGAGCCAGTCCTCCACGGGTCGGCCGGCGACGAAGATGCGGTTCGACTCGCTCGGCTCCTGCTCGAAGGTCGGCTCGTCGATCTCGCGGACCTCGAGGCTGGGTTCGATGCCGAGCGGCTCGAGGGCTCGCTCGAGCGTGGCGACGGTGTGCTCGACCTCGCGCTGGGTCGCGGCGCAGCGGTTGCAGGTCTGCCCGCCGCGCACGAGGCGTTGCCAGACGATCGGGAGGGTTCGCACGTTCGAGCCTCCTCGGTGGTGGCGTCAGCCGGTCGGGATTCCGAGCTCGGCGAGCAGCTTCTCGACGCGGACGCGGATCTCGTCGCGGATCGGGCGGACCGTCTCGACGCCGTGCCCCGCGGGGTCGTCGAGCTGCCAGTCCTCGTAGCGGGTACCGGGGTAGTACGGGCAGGCGTCGCCGCAACCCATGGTGACGACGACGTCGGCGGCGCGCACGATCTCGTCGGTCCAGGGCTTGGGGTACTCGCCCGTGATGTCGACGCCGACCTCGGCCATGGCCTCGACGGCCGCGGGGTTGATCTCGCGGCCCGGTTCGGAGCCGCCGGACCATGCGATGGCGCGCCCGGCCGCGAGGTGCTCGAACCAGCCGAGGGCCATCTGGCTGCGGCCGGCGTTGTGGACGCAGAGGAACAGCACGGCCGGAACCGTGGGTTCGGTGTCGGGTTGCGTGCGCACGAGCGCGTCGGGGGTCGGGTCGGTTGCCATGGGGTTGCTCCTCGAGGGCACTCTCGGGTTCGTGGGGACCGACGATGTCGGCGGCGTGGAGGTCCGAGTACCAGCGTCGCGCGGCAGCCCCCTGCTTGGCGTTCTGGCCGGCCAGCGGTCGCATCTCCGCGCCGCACGCCAGCCAGAACGTCAGTGGGGCGGCAGCCGGAACGGGTGGGGCGGCGTGGCTGTCGTACCCCCGCTCCATGATGGTCGCACGAATGAGAGGAGGAAACGGTGGCACGTCAATTTCGATACGACATCTACTTCGACCGCAACGGGGTGCTGACCGAGCGGCGACGTCTCGGTGGGCAAGAGGTCATCGTCCACTATGACGACATCCCCGACAAGGACATCACGACCGTGGACGGCATTCCTTGCACGACGGCGCTGCGCACGGTCATCGACATCGCGCCGGACCTCGACCGCGCTCAGCTCCGTCGCACCGTCCAGGACTGTCTCGACCGGGAGCTGTTCACGGTCGAGGAAGCAAGGGCGCGATTGCGCGAGCCCGACATGCGCGGTCGGCTGGGTGCACAGCTGCTCCGGCCACTGGTCGCTGCGTCGGGTCGCAGCGACACTCCCGAGTAGGACGCAGCATGGGGAAGCGCAGTCGCAAGCGCAAGCGCATTGCCGCCGCGGAGACTCTCCCGGATGGGCTGCTGGCCAAGGTGCGTGCCCTCCTCGCGAAGGCGGAGTCCACGACGTTCGACGCGGAGGCCGAGGCGTTCACCGCCAAGGCGCAGGAGCTCATGGCCCGGCACCGGATCGATCGCGCGCTGCTCGACTCGGCTGCCGCCGAGGCCGACGCCGACGACGGGCCGACGGGTCGCCGTATCACGATCGACGATCCGTACGCCGATGCCAAGGCGCTCCTGCTCACGACGATCGCGGAGCCGAATGGCTGTCGTGCGGTCTGGTCGAAGGGGCTCGGGTTCTCGACCGTCTTCGGCTTCGCCGACGAGCTCGACGGCGTCGAGGAGCTCTTCACGTCACTCCTCGTCCAGTCGGCCGCCGCGCTCCGTCGGGAAGGCTCGAAGCAGGACCGATCGGGACGGAGCCGGACCAGGCGCTATCGAAAGTCGTTTCTCGTCGCGTTCGCCCTTCGGATCGGCGACCGGCTCCAGGCGACCGTCGATGCAACCGTCGAGGCCACCGACGCGGAGTGCGGGCAGGCGCTGGTGCCGATCCTCGCCGCCCGTGACGAGCGGGCCGCGGCCGCTGCCGCGGCGGCCTTTCCACGAGCGACCTCGTTCACGCCGACCGCCAGCGACCACGAAGGTTGGATCGCCGGCGGCGTCTTCGGCAGTCTGGCCGACCTGTCACTTCGTGGCGAGCTCGGAGCGGGGACGCGGTGAATTGCACGCGGGTCATCGTTGCGAGCGTGGGACGCCGCCGCTCTCGGACGCACGCCATACGGGATGGGATGGCTGATGCAACGCGGTGAGAATCTGGTTCGTGGCAACGCCGGGCGGCAACATCGTCGTGCAGGACACCGTCATCGCGCAGTTCGGCGATACCGTGCGCCCCGAGCCTTCGGCCGGCTTCGGTGGAATCGCAACCGCTTCGAGTATCCGGTCGCACGCGAGCGAGCCCACCGTCGACGACGCGTTGGCGGTCGCACGCGAGGCCGTCGACCGTACCGGCGCGATTCTTCGCGAAGCCATCCTTGGTCAACGGGAGGGGTGAGTCGTACGCTCGGCGAGCCGACGCTAGGGTTCGGAGATGAGCACGCTCCGAGCCCCGGTCTTGGCCGTCATGGTGGTCCTTGCTTCGGCCGGCGTCGCCGGCTGCGGGAGCTCGTCCTCGGGCAAGTCCGCTCCTTCCTCCGGTGCGGCCGCGATCACCGGACGGACGTGGGTGCTCGACACGGCGCGTCTGCTGTCCGGAGCCGGCGACGTGCTCGCCAGCGCGACGTTCGACGGCTCCCGGGTCTCGGGTGAGAACGGCTGCAACCGGTACTCGGCTCCGTACACCTCGGATGCGGCGAAGAGGACGATGACGATCGGCCCGCACATCAGTGCGACCCAGATGGCGTGCGACGGGGTGCGGGCTCGGGTCGAGAGCGCCTACATGGCCGCGTTGCCGAAGGTCGCGACCTACGAGGTCACGAGCAACCGCCTGACCCTGCACGACGGGTCGGGTCGGGAGCTGTTGCGGTACTCGGCCTCGGCGCCCGCCGAGGCGATCAAGGGCACCTGGAGCGTGACGCTGCTCTACACGGGCGACGCGCTCGTGTCTCCCCATGAAGGGTCCACGCTCACCGCGACCTTCGACGGCAGCAAGATCAGCGGCGCCGCCGGCTGCAACACCTTCAGCGGCACCTACCTGACCGAAGGCGACACCATCACGATCGGTCCGCTCGCCTCGACCAAGCGGGCCTGCGCGGATCCCGCCGTCGACGAGCAGGAACGGCACTACCTGACCGCCCTCGGCCTGGCGCACACGTTCGGGGTCGCGGGCCGGCGGCTCGACCTCTTCCGGGCCGACGGCGGGTACGCGGTCTCCTACACGAGGGCCGCCGAGCAGGGTTGAGGTGGCGGCCCGCCTGCGAGGAGGGCTTCGGCCAATCACGAACCCCGGAGTGATCCGTCGATGATCGTCGCGCGAACGGCGTCGGAGGTGGGATCTCGGAGCGCCTCGGCGAGCGGCTCGTGCAACAGGCAGAGGTCGGCTGGGGTACCGGGCTCGACGCGGCGCGGCGCGCCGCCCGGATCGTGCCATGGAGTGAGGAACCGCGCGAGCGCGTCGCGTCCAGCCAGTCGTTCGCCCGTGCCGACAGCGCGACCTGCGCGCGTGCGCCGGGTCGTTGCGGCGCGGATGGCGACCCATGGATCGGCCGGACCATACGGCGCGTCGCTGCCGAACGCGACCGCGATGTTCGCGTCGAGCAACGACTTGCAGCGCCAGAGGTGCGGGACATCGCAAGGTTCTACGTCGGACAAGTAGCGATCACCGCGTGTGTGCACGAATGCCGGTTGTGTGACCACGGTGACACCCAGGGCGTGCAACCGTGCGAACAGCTCCGGCGGGATGACCGCCCCGTGCTCGATGCGATCGCCCCGGAATGACCCCCCGGCTTCCAGCGCGGCAAGCGCGAGGACGACACCCAGGCGCGACGCGCAGTGGAGGGCGACGGGGAGCAGCAAGGCGTGCGCGTGCGCGATCTCACCGGCGAGCCCGTCGAGATCGGGCGAACGGATGTCGTCGACGACGATCTTGGCCGGACCGCACACGAGGGGTGCTACGTCGGACCGGTCGAGTGCGGGGGCACCGGTGATGACGACTCGTTGGGCCGGCGTCCCGGTGCTCACTGCATCACGCAGGACACGGAGGTCCCGGGCATCTCGATACGGGGTCATGTCGGTGACGCCGGTGACGCCGAAATCCGTGAGGTCGCGACCGACGGGCTCGAGGTCCACCGGTTCGCGCGGTAGTACGCGCGCCAGCCATTCGTCGAGGGCGTACAGCCGTCCGGTCATGACGCCGTCGACATCGCGCTCCACACCCTGCGGAGGAGCGAGGGAGACCTGTGCGGCATGGAGGCCGGCCGAGTTGCACACCCACATCGCGCCGGTCGCGTGCTGAACCCTCACCGGCCGGTCGGGTACGATCCCGTCGAGCGTCGCTCGATCCAGCGGGCCGTTCACGGACTCGTGGTAGCCGGTGACGCGCAGCCACGCCGCCTCCGCATTCCCGCGGTCGGCCGCCCTGAGCGCCTCGACGAAGGCGTGCTGGTCGAGCTGTGACGCGTCGATGGATCGCGGTGCCGCCGCCATCGCGAGCAGATGGACGTGATGGTCGTGGAGACCGGCGAGGAGCGCGCCGCCGTTGCCATCCACGACGTGCGCGCCCCGAGGCGGCGGCAAGCGGTCGCCCATCGCCGCGACGCGGCCGTCCAGTACCAGGACGTCGACGATCCGGTCGCGGACCTCGACTCTACGGATGAGGAGCGCGTCCTTCATCCCAGGAATTCGCGCAACACGGCCGCCGTGTTCGCACCGAGCTCGGGTCCTCGGCCCCGATAGGCGGGGAGACGTGGTCTCCGGGCCGTCGGCGGGTCGGCCTCGCGCCAGCGCTCTCCGTCCGCGGCGCGTGCCACCCGGGCGGCGACGCGAGCGAGCGCTACGTCGAGCAGCACGCGTACGTTCCTCTGCAAGGCCTCTTGCACGGCCGCGGCCGCCGTGACGCCGGTGAGCGGATCGGCAACCGCGTCGGCGACGAAGCACGGACCATCGCCGGTGTCGGCGGTCAGGCCGCCCGCGATCGCGGCGTCGTCGCCGAAGGCCACCCGGGTCGCGCCCGGTCCGCACCGACCGAAACCGGTGATCGAGACCCAGATTCGCGGTCCGTCGGCCAGGATTTCGCATGCATCGATCCCCAACTGCCGGAGCGCACGTGGGCGCGACGCCTCGACGACGACGTCGGCCGCGCCCAGGAGCTCGCGCAGACGTTCCACGTCCTCACGCGATTGGAAGTCGAGCGCGACGGACTCCTTTCCCGCGTTCATCAGGTCGAAGAACTGTTGCGGCCCGCGCCGCGCCCCATCCGGACGCGACAGGGACTCGACCTTGATCACGCGGGCACCCTCGAGCTGCAGCAGGCGCGTTGTGAGTGGGCCTGCCCAGAGCGAAGACAGGTCGACGACGACAGGTGAGCGTTCCAGTCGCGGCGTGGGACCGAGCAGCAAGGAGGCGACCGGGTCGTCGTCGGTGACCTCGCTGCGCCCCGCAACCGGGAGCCCGAGCATCGCCGCACGATCCACGATGTCGCGCTCGCCGCGCCGGCCGACGGCGGCGCCGACCAGGTTCCACGAGTGATCGTCCATCTCGCCGTTCTGCGGCTCGACGACGTCGAGCCACGCGGGCAGCAGCGCAACGTCATCCGGACGCACGAGTGACACGGCAACCCACCCGCCGTCCGCTGCCCGCAACAACCGGGTGCGGCCACCGCAGCTCGTCGTGCCGCGCCGCGTCGATCCCGCGATCACGGCCCGTTCGCACAACAACGACAACACATCGGCATCGAGCGGGCCCGCGAGCTCCTGCATCGCCGAGACCACACCGGCCGGAGCAAGCAACGGTGCGCCGTCCGCGTGTCCCGTGAGCCACATCGCGCCGCTCCCCGCCCAGGACTCGTGCACGTCGAGTGACAGTAGTGACTGCACCGATCCACCGGCACAGCGTGCCCCGCCCGTGCTCCGGCGATCGGCACCTCGATCTCCGCCGCCTGGGCCTCGTGGGCCGCGTCCGGAGTGCGATCCAGGAGCGCAGATGCAGCTGTTGGGGCTTCACGAGTTGCGCGACGGGCGCGCGGGGGAGGTGTCGCAGGGGCAACGCCAGGTCGTGCCGGTCGCACGCGCGCTCGTCGAGCACCCGAAGGTGGTGTCGCTCGACGAATCGGCCGACCTCGGCGCCGCGCCCGCCCGCCAACTCGAGAGGCAGCGAGAGCGAAGGTATTCCCTTCGGGCGGCGGACCCGACGGGGTTGACATGCTAGTGACGGGCAGTGGAGTGTGGTGGCGAGTGGAGGCGACGAGACCGAACGATGCGTGACACGATGACCGAGGCGGACAGCCTGGGACGCGGCAGGCGGGTGGCGCCACCCGTGGAACATCCCGACGTCGCCACCCGGATCGCGCGCGGCAAGGCCGCCCGGAAGGCGGTGCCCCGTGCGGCGCACGGAGCATGGGATCCACCCGCGTCGCGCCCCGACCCGATCGCGCTGCTCGTGGACCAGGAATCGCGCCGGGTGCCGGAGCTCGTGCCGATCCGGCACGAGCGCATGCGGGCGTCGCCGTTCGCGTTCTACCGCGGCGCCGCGATCGTCATGGCCTCGGACCTCTCGCTCGTTCCTCGGTCCGGGTTGCGCGTGCAGCTCTGCGGTGACGGGCACCTTGCCAACTTCGGTGGCTTCGCGTCGCCCGAACGGGATCTCGTCTTCGACATGAACGACTTCGACGAGACCTTCCCCGGGCCCTTCGAGTGGGACCTGAAGCGCCTCGCGACCAGCTTCGAGATCGCGGCGCGCGACCGGGGCTGGTCGGCGAAGAAGGCTCGCGAGCTCACCCTGCTGTGCGCGCAGGCCTACCGCGAGTCCGTTGCGGCCTTCGCCGGGATGACCAACCTCGACGTGTGGTACGCGCGCCTCGACGTCAACGCGGTCATCGACCGATGGAGCGCCGAAGCGACCCCGGCCGACGTCAAGCGCATGAGGGGGCTCGTGGCGCGGGCGGAGACGAAGGACAGCCTCAAGGCATTCTCCAAGCTGACCGAGGTCGTCGACGGCGAGCATCGGATCGTCAGCGACCCGCCGCTGCTCGTTCCCGCCCGTGACCTGCTCGACGCCGGCCACGAGGCCGTCGATTTCCAGGACTGGATCCGGGAACGGTTCCGTTCCTACCGGCGGAGCCTCCAGGCCGACCGGCGCCACCTGCTGGAGAACTACCGGCTCGTCGACGTCGCGCGGAAGGTCGTGGGTGTGGGGAGCGTCGGCACGCGTTGCTGGATCGTGCTGCTCCTGGGCCGGGACGACAACGACCCCCTGTTCATGCAGATCAAGGAGGCGGAGCGTTCCGTCCTCCAGCCGTTCGTGTCCGGCCGCGGGCCCACGAATGCCGGCCAGCGGGTCGTCCAGGGCCAACGACTGCTCCAGGCATCGAGCGACATCCTGCTCGGCTGGTTCCGCAGCGCCGGGCTGCTCGACGGCGTCGAGCGCGACTACTACGTCCGCCAGCTCTGGGACTGGAAGGTCTCGCCGAACCTGGAGACGATGACGCCGACGGCGACGAAGGTCTTCGCGCAGATGTGCGGCTGGACGCTGGCGCGTGGACACGCGCGCTCGGGCGACCGGGTGGCCATCGCCGCGTACCTCGGGACCGGCGACGTCTTCGACCGGGCCATCGCCGACTTCGCGGCGGCGTACGCGGACCAGAATCAACGGGACTTCGACTCGGCCCGGCAGGCCTTCGCGCCGGCCGCGAACGCGGCCGGCCCCTGAGCCCACGAGGAGGACTGCTTCCATGACCGGTCGCATGGTCGTCAACCACCTCGGGCACTGCGTCACGGACCTCGCGCGGTCTCGACGGTTCTACGAGGGGCTGCTGGGCTTCGAGTTCTGGCGCGAGCTCGCCCCACCGGACGAGTCGTCGGCCAAGCTGCTCGGGCTCACCCCTCCCTTGAACAGCCGTATCTGCTATCTCCGGCGCGACGGCTTCGTGCTCGAGCTGATCCACTACTCGGAGCCGTCGCATCGTCGCGCGCCGGTCCGCCGAGCGATGGACGAGCCCGGTCTCACGCACCTCTCACTGTCGTGCGACGTCGCAGACGTCTGTGCACGCGTCGCCGAGTACGGCGGCGAGGTGCTCGCCGAGACCGACGTCGGCGCGGCCATCTTCGTCCGTGATCCCGACGGTCAGCTCGTCGAACTGCTCCCGCTCGCGTACGCCGAGCGGGTGGCGGCGCTCTGATCCGAGCTGAGAGGGTGGGCGCGCCGGCCGAATAGCGGTTCAATCGGCCGAACGTCCGTATATTCGTAGCGTGACCAGAGCGAACGCGCGAACCGAGCGCCGGCAGCGGCACCAGGAGCTCAGCCGGACGCACCTGCTCGACGCAGCCGAAGAGGTCTTCGGTCGTCGGGGTTTCCACGAGGCGACGCTCAAGCAGGTCGCGGAGCTCGCGGAGTTCTCCGTCGGCTCCGTGTACTCGTTCTTCGAGAGCAAGGACGACCTGTTCCGGCAGATCTTCGACCGGCGGGGTGGGGAGTTCATGCCGGGGGTGCGGGAGATCGTCGGGGATCCAGGTCTCGACCCACGGGAGCAGCTGCACGCGCTCGTCGACTTCGAGGTGGGCTTCTTCCGGGCGCACCCCCGTTTCGGCCGGTTGTTCCTCCGCTACTCGACCGCGACGCCGCTGTCGTCGGCCGCCGGTGTGGACGACGTGATGCGCAAGCGGTACGAGGAAGCGATGCGCCTCCAGGCCGACGTGTTCGACCGCGGCCGGCGCGCCGGGCTGCTGCGCGCCGGTGACCCTTCGGTGCTCGCCCGACTCTTCAGCGGCCTCGTCTCCGCGTTCCAGTCCGTCGACCCCGCAGTGGTCTCCGACGACCCCGACGCCGTGCCGCTCTCGCTCGACGAGCTGCACGCCATCGTCACGGGCGCGTTCGAGGTCGGCTGAACCTCCCGGGCGAGCTCATGCGGGCGACGAAGGGGTGACGTAGAACTGCGATGCCCAGCTCCGGAACCGGGTGATGGGCTTCTCGACCGGCGCGAGCGCCGGTGACGGCACGAAGTGCTTCGACTCCCAGATCGGGATGTCCTCCTCGAACTGGCGCTTCACCTCGGCCGCGAACGCGGGCCCGATCTTGGCCGCAGCCGGGTCGCCCGAGTGGAAGAACGTGAAGAGAACCTTCACCCGTTCGTCGTCGATTGCGGTGATCGCCGAGACGAGGGTGACCCGACCGAGCAGGTCGAAGTGCGCGACCCCGACGCCAGGACCGTAGTTGTTGGACTGCAACGTGCCCTCGAACGTCCCCCGCGCCGAGTTGAAGAGCTGCTTGCTCTCCACGCGTCGGTAGACGCCGTCGATGTGGAGGTCGCCGACCTCGCTGATGCGGGTGAGGCCGTGCACGTACTTGAAGTGCGCCATGTCGACCGAGTTCTCGGCGATCTCCTGCCACGCCGTGCGCACCTCGAAGTCGACCCGTGCGCACTCGGTGAAGTCGTCGCCGAGCATCTCGGGGACCTCGAACGTCGGGGCCAGCGACCGGTCCGGGTGGTACCAGGCGAGCAGCAGCCCGTTGCGCTCGACGGTGGGGAGCACGTGCAGACGCGCCTTGCGGTTCGGATTGTCGGCGTACGGGATCTCGGTGTTCACGCCGTCGGGCCCGTACGCCCACTGGTGGAACGGGCAGACGATGCAGCCGCCCTCGACCCAGCCGCCGACGCCGATGTGCGCACCGAGATGCGGGCAGATCGCGTCGACGAGATGATGATGCGTCCCGTCGTGCCACAGCACGAGCTCTCGGTCGAAGTACTCGAGGCTGGTCACGGGGGTGTCGGGCAGCTCGTCGACGCGTGCGATCGCGAACCAGCCGAACGGCATCGGGTACGGGAAGCGCTTCCTCGGCATTGGGTGCTCCTCGCGGCGTGAGCGCCCGCTACGCGCGGGCGAGGTCGAGGCCGAACGGGTCGATGGCATTGTTGCGGAGGATGTCGGCGCGCGTCGGCGCGTCGACGTCTTCCAGCAGGCCGGCGGCGACCTTTGCGGTGTGCGGCCACGTGTCGTCCCGGTGCGGGTAGTCGGTCTCGAGCGTGATGCCGTTCGACGAGATGGACGTGGCGGTCACGCGGTCGCCCGGGGTGCGAGCTCGCCCATGTCGATGCCGACCCGGCGCTCGAAGCGACCCTTGTCGAACGAGCGGGGCGCGACGTCGCGGCCGGGCGACTCGGCCCGGAGTGCGGCGACGGTCGCCTGATCCTTCGGCCGGATCGAGAACGGGTCCCAGGAGTACCAGCGGAGCGCGTTCTCCCACGTGATCTTCTCCAGGTCGGCGTCGGGGACGCCGCCCACCGAGTCCACCTCGGCGAGCAGCTCCTCGCCGGGTGCGGGCCACGACGAGTCGGAGTGCGGGTAGTCCATCTCCCAGCACACGTTGTCGACGCCGATGCGGTCGCGCAGCAGCAGGCCGACGGGGTCCGAGATGAAGCACGTCAGGAAGTGCTCGCCGAAGACCTCGCTCGGCCGCTTCCCGTTGAAGTCCTGGCCCGTCCACTCGTGATGGACGTCGTAGGTGCGGTCGGCGCGCTCGAGGAAGTAGGGGATCCAGCCGATGCCGCCCTCGGTGAGCGCGAGCTTCAGGTCGGGGTAGCGCTTGATCAGCGGCGACCAGAGCAGGTCCGCGGCGGCCTGGCAGATGTTCATGGGTTGGAGGGTGATCATCACGTCGACCGGTGCGTTCTCCGCGGTGACGACGAGCTTCCCCGACGAGCCCAGGTGGATCGAGATCACGACGTCGAGGTCACACGCCGCCTTCCAGAGGGGCGCCCACGAGTCGTCGTGGTAGCTGGGGAAGCCGAGGGCGGCCGGGTTCTCGGTGAAGCTGATCGAATGGCAGCCCTTCGCGGCCGTGCGCCGGACCTCGGCCACCGCGAGCTCGACGTCCCACAGCGGCACGATCGCCATGGGGATGAACCGGTCGGGATACGAGCCGCACCACTCGTCGACGTGCCAGTCGTTGTAGGCCCGCAGCACGTCGAGCGCGAGGTCCTTGTGGGGGGTGGCCGCGAACAGCCGGCCCGAGAAGCTCGGGAAGCTCGGGAAGTTCATCGAGCCCAGCACGCCCGCGGCGTTCATGTCCTGCACGCGCTCGTGCACGTCCCAGCAGCCGGGTCGCATCTCGTCGAACGCGGTCGGCTCCACTCCGTACTCGCGGCGGGGCTTGCCCGCGACCGCGTTGAGACCGATGTTCGGGATCGTCGCGCCCTCGAACACCCATACGTCGTCGCCGCGGTCGTTGGTCTCGACCCGGGGCGCCCGGTCGCGCCACCTCGCCGGGATGTGGGCGTCGAACATGGTGGGCGGCTCC
The DNA here is from genome assembly GCA_046331155.1 of Acidimicrobiia bacterium. Classification (GTDB taxonomy): domain Bacteria; phylum Actinomycetota; class Acidimicrobiia; order IMCC26256; family CAWATG01; genus JAXLRK01. Next base: position 133,674 of record JAXLRK010000001.1, on the reverse strand, counting down.
ACGACGTGGTCGTCGACGCTGATGAGGACGAGGTCTTCGACGCGCATGGCGCCTCCCGACTGGGTAGGTTGGCGTCCGGCTGAATTGCAGTTTGACTGGATGAACGTCCGTTCATACTACGCCGGGCGCATCCGGTTGTCACCCGCTCGTGGTCGTCGCCATCGCCGTCGCGAGTGTCGACCCGCCGAATGCCAGTCCCGCGAGCGTGCTCAAGCAGCCCTTCTGGCCCGTCGATACCGGTTCATGCAGAAATGCACGGCATGCTCCTACGTGACGCTCGCCGACACCGGGCGCTGCAACCACTGCGGGGCGCCGTTCGCTCCACCGGTCGCCCTCGCCGGCGCCGTACCGCCCGGGGTTCCGGCGAGCGCCGTGGAGGCGCAACCGGCCGACCCGCCGCGCCCGCCAGTGGCCGGGCCGGACGGGCGGGCGACCCCGCACGCATCCGGCGCGCCCCCCGACGCTGCCCACGTGACACCCCCGCCGTCGATCGACTGGAGCGGTCCGGGACGCGTCGCGGCCCCCGCGAGCTTCGCCGGCGCGACCGCCGCCCTCGAGCGTTGGGGCCCTACGACCCCGGCGGCTCCGGCATCGCGGGCCCGCAAGGCACCGCGCCTGCTCGTCGCGCTGGTCATGGTCGTCGCGACTGCGCTGGCCGGCGCGCTGGCCCACGCGGTCCTCGCCGGCGACGGCGCGATCCCTTCCGACACCGGCGAGTTCGTGGCCGGTCGTGGCGTGCCCTACGCGTCGCCGGACCAGACGTTCACGGCGCGCTTCCCGCGCACGCCCACCGTCAGGCAACGCTCGTACTCCGTGGGGTCCCTCTCGGCCACCTTGTACCTGGCGCAGGTCCAGACCGACGACTACGAGATCGTTGCCGCGAGCATCGTGTTGCCGGGATCGCTCCGGTCCGAGCAGGTCGACACGGTGCTGCACGACGTGCTGAAGCAGGGAGCCCGATCACAGCACGCGACGATCGACCACGAGCAACACGTGACCCACGACGGTGTCTCGGGACTCGAGGTCCGGGCCGAGATCACCGACGGCTACGACGCGAGGCTGATGGCACTGAGCGGCAATGGGCGCGTGTACCTGCTCGGCGTCCACGCCAAGGTCGGCACGCGGCGCCTGTACGACGCTCTCGTCGACTCGCTCGACGTCACCTGACGCGCCTCCGGACGGCAACGCCGACCGGCATGGCTCCGGGAGCGCCCCGGTCTCGAGCGCAACCTCCACGATGCCGTCCGGGCCGCCGGCCGCCCGGGCCGCGGCGGCGTCGTCGAGCGCGTCTCGTCATACGCCGAACCAGGCGGGGCATGCCGTTTTCGGGACGTCGATTCAGAGATAGCGGTTGCGTTCGAGCCAGTGGAACGCGTAGGCGCCCCAGATCGGCGGGAGGTAGAAGACCGCGATGCGGTAGGAGATGACCGCCGCGAACGCGGTCGTCTCGTCGACGCCGGCCGCGGTCAACCCGAAGATCAGCGCGCCCTCGGTGACGCCGATGCCTCCGGGAATCGGCAGCAATCCGGCGAGCAGCGCCGCCGACACGTTGACGACCAGGAGCGTGAGCAGGGGAACGGTCGCGCCGAACGCGGCGAGGAAGATCCCCAACGAGAGTGCGAACAGCAGCTGCGTGGCGACGTTGGCGCCGATGAGTTGGGCGAACCGCGTCGCACTCAACGACGCAAGGGTCTCGCGGACCTGGCCGAGCCACTCCCGAGCGGTGGACACGACGGCGCGGCGCCACCGCGGTACGGCTACCACGGTGACGCAGGCGACGACGGCGAAGACGGCGACCGCCACGAGGATGCGAACGCCCGCGCTGCCCGCCGACGAGGGCTCGATGTCGAGGTCGATCCCCGATGCGCCGGTGAAGAAGGCGATGGCGAGGATGGTGATCTGGAGGAGGAACTCGGCGAAGCTGTCGAGCGCGCCGACGGTCATGGCGGTGGCGGCACGCAGCCCCTGTCGTTGGAAGAAGCGGACGTTGACCGCCACCCGTGCGACCGTCGACGGGATCGCGAGGTTCACAAACGAGACCGCGAGCTGCAGCGCGTAGAGCGGGCCGAAGGGGATCGGCGCGGGGCTCGCGGCGCGGGTGCTGAGGGCCTGTGTCATCCGCGGGGTCTGCGCGACGAAGAAGCCGAGGATCATCCAGGCCCAGTTCGCGTCCCGGAGCGCGTCGGCCAGCTCGGCGAAGTCGATGTTGCCCAGCTGGCTCAGCAGCGCGTACGCCCCGAGCGACAGGAGCGCGGCACGGACCAGGCCGGCGCGGCTCACGCGACGCAACCGGACCGGCTGGCCGAGCTCGACGCCGATCGTCTCGGCGACCCGGTTCCGCAACTCCTCGAGGTCGACGTCGGCCGCCTTCGACATACGCCGCAGTGACGGGCTGATCGCGGCGTCCTGGACGTAGGACAGCGCGTTGCTGAGCCGTTCGTCGCCCATGTGCGCCCGCGCGCAAGCGAGCGCACGACCCTCGCCGGCGACCACGACCGTCGACACGAGCAGCTGTGCGAGGTCCGCGAGCTCCGCTTCGTCGCTCGCGATCACCGATGCTCTGCCGAGGTCGTGGATCGTGGCCGTGCCGTCGACAGCACCCAGGTGTTCCAGGTCGAGGTTGCCGTGCACGACGCCGGCGGCATGCAGCCGTGCGACGGCCTGCCACAGGCCGTCGAGGAGTGTGTCGTCGACGGCCGCCAATGGGAGGTCCCGCAACGGCGTGTCCTCGCCACGGAGCACGAGCAGCGCGTCGTGCTCGGCGGAGACGCCGGCGGTCACCACGCCGGGAACGGGGACTCCGTGGTTGGCGGCGTAGAGGCTGACGAACGCCTCGTGCTCGACCTGTTGGAGCCGGGTCAGCGAGAACGACGTGTCGGGGTTCCGGTACCAAAGCGCGCGCCACACCTTGGCGACGATCTGGGTGTCGTAGGCGTCGCGGCCGTACATCTTCACGCGGAGCCTCTCGTCGCCGCGGCGAACGCCGACGACGAACACCCCCGAGGTCTGGCGGTCGGCCGGTGCGAGCTCGTCGGCCTCGACCCCGAGCTGACCGAGGGCCCGGCGCACGTCGTCGAGGCTCGGACGGCCGTCGGTCGAGCCGAACACGAGACGGGTCGCGGCGGCCCCGACCGTGGCGATCAGCAGCCCGACGATCGCGCCCGCCGGAGTCGCGATCTCGAGTAGCACGGCACTCAGGGCCGCGAGCGGGACCAGCCAGCGGCCCAGGCGGCGGAAGGGCCGGGTGAGCTGCGGGCCGGCCACGAGGATCGCGGCACCCCCCACCGCCAGGCGGATCGGTGAGAGCTGCGCCGGAGGGCCCGACGCGCCCAGCATCTCGGCCACGCTGCCCTGGCCGCCGAGCACCGCCGCGGTCACGGACGCGACCGCGAGGCTGGTCGTGGCCGCGATGGCGATGTCGCGAGCGATCCCGGCGCGCCGGCGGACCAGCGCGGCGACGAACAGGACGACGGCCCACGAGGGGAGGAGGGTCCAGACCAGGCCCCACACGCCGTCGAGGAATCCGGGCAAGGCCTGCACGAGCTCGGCTGCGGCCCGCTCGATGCTCGACGGGGGCTTCGCGATCAGGCCGAACGCCACGACGGACGCGCCGGAGACGACGAGCGCGATCGCATCCGTCGCCCGGCGGGTGCGCGGTTGCCGGCTCGCGAAGAGTCGGAGCCGTCCTCGCGGGCCGAACGAGCCCACGGCCGACGTCGAGCCCGCCCGGGCGGGCGAGTCGCTCCGCGAGTTGCCCAACCCGAAACCTCCCTCGCCGGGCGTCAACGTACTGCGGGCGGAACGAGGGATCGTCGATGCCGGAGTTGGGCGCGTGCCCGACGGATGGTCACCGTCCCGGGGACAAGGGGCCGCCACAGTCCTGTTGGTAGCTTCGCGTCATGACTCTGTCCCTCGCCGCCGAGTGGGGCACCGGCCAGGTGTTCTGGTCGATGCTGTGGTTCTTCCTGTTCGTCATCCTGGCCTGGCTGGTCATCGCCGTCCTCGTCGACGCGCTGCGGAGCCCGGACCTCTCGGGACTGGCGAAGGCCCTCTGGGTCCTGTTCGTCGTCTTCGCCCCGCTGCTCGGCGTCCTCGTGTACGTGATCGCCCGCGGGAACCGGATGCAGCCCCTCGCCCTGCGGTTCTGGCTGCCCGCACCGGGGCCGCCCCGGCGCGAGGTCCTGACCCGCGACCAGGTTGATGCCCTCGCCCGGCTCGCGGAGCAGCGCGACCAGCAGCTGATCAGCGCAGCCGAGTACCGCGCCCAACGGGAGGAGATCCTTGGCTGACGTGACGAGCGCTTCGGGAACGCAGGAGGTCGCGTGGTACGCGCGGGCCGCCACGGACGTGGCGACGACGCTGGGCGTCGACCCCGAGCAGGGACTGGCGCCGGCCGAGGCGGAGTCCCGGCGCGTGCAGCACGGGCCGAACCAGATCACGGCGGAGAAGCCGCCGTCGGTCTGGATGGTCGCGATGCAACAGCTCCGCGACCCGATGAACATCATGCTGGTGGCCGTCACCGTCGTGAGCTTCGCGATCGGCGAGGTCTCCACCGGTGTCCTCGTCGCCTTCCTGATCGTCCTCAACATCGTGCTCGGGTCGCGACAGGAGTTGAAGGCGCGGGCCAGCGTCGACGCGCTGTCGAACCTCCAGGTGCCGCAGGCGAAGGTCGTGCGCGGCGGGTCGCTCGTCCTCGTCCCTGCCGTCGATCTCGTCCCGGGCGACGTTGTCCAGGTCGAGGCCGGTGACATCGTCCCGGCCGACGGGCGGATCCTCCGCTCGGCCACGTTGGAGACCCAGGAGGCGGCGCTCACGGGAGAGAGCGCGCCGGTTGCGAAGGATCCCCACGAGCTCGCCGGGGGCGACGTCGCGCTCGGTGACCGCTCGAACATGCTGTTCCAGAACACCGCGGTGACCCGGGGAACGGCCGCGATGGTCGTGACCGACACCGGCATGCAGACGCAGATGGGCCGCATCGCCACGATGCTGACCTCGGTCACGCGGACGCGTTCACCCCTGCAGAAGGAGCTCGCGTCGCTCACCAAGGTTCTCGGCGTCATCGCCTGGGCCGCGGTGGCGTTCATCGTGGTCGTCGGCATCGCGCGCGGCATGGACGCGAGCGACGTGCTGCTGCTCGGTACGGCGATGGCCATCTCCGCGATCCCGACCGGTCTCCCGGCGTTCGTGTCGGGCCTCCTGTCGTACGGGGCCAAGCAACTCGCCGACGCGAAGGCCGTCGTGAAGAACCTCACCGACGTCGAGACGCTCGGCGCGACCAGCGCCATCAACACCGACAAGACCGGCACCCTGACGATGAACCAGATGATGGTCTCGGTCATCTACGCCAACGGGTCGTGGTTCACCGTCGAGGGTGAGGGCTATCGCAAGACCGGGGCCATCAAGTCGGTCGCCGGTGTGCCCGTACCCGACTTCACGCGGCTGGCCCTCGGGGTCGTGCTCGACAGCGACGCCACGGTTGCCGACGACGGCAGTGTGGTGGGGGACCCGACCGAAGCCGCGCTGGTCGTGCTGGCGGCCAAGCTCGGCGTCGACGCGGAGGAGACGCGGCGTGCCTATCCGCGCATCGCCGAGGTGCCCTTCGACTCCGACTACAAGTTCATGGCCACGTTCCACCGCATCGCTGTCGACGGAACGGAGCGCGTCATCGAGCTCGTCAAGGGCGGTCCGGACGTCGTGCTGGCGCGGTGCAAGCGCTCGGGCGGCCCGATGAGCGGTTCCCAGGTTCCGATCGAGGAGGCGCGAGCCGACATCGACGCGGCCAACGACCGGATGGGCGAGAAGGGCCTCCGGGTGCTCTCCTTCGCGGCCCGGTTCGTGGCAGACGACGAGCTCGACGCCATGAGCTCGGACCCGATGTCGCTGACCCGCGACCTCGACTTCGTGGGTCTGGTCGGGATCATCGACCCGCTACGGACCGAGGCGAAGGGCGCGGTCCACACGGCGCTCGGTGCCGGTATCGACGTCCGGATGATCACCGGCGACCACGCCGTGACGGCCCAGGCGATCGGCGAGTCCCTCGGGCTCGGGCCGGGGGCGATCAGCGGCAGCGAGCTCCAGGCGCTGTCCGACGACGAGCTGACCGGGAGGCTGCCCGAGCTGCACGTGTTCGGCCGCGTGTCACCCGAGGACAAGCTGCGGCTGGCCCGGTTGATGCAGGAACAGGGACTGATCGTGGCGATGACGGGCGACGCCGTGAACGACGCCGCCGCGCTGAAGCAGGCCGACATCGGCGTGGCGATGGGTTCGGGCAGCGAGGTCACCAAGCAGGCGGCCCGGATGATCCTCACCGACGACAACTTCGGCACGCTCGTGCACGCCGTCGAGATCGGCCGCCGGGTGTACGCCAAGGTCGTCGCCTACGTGCGCTACCAGATGACGCAGCTCCTGTCGCTCGTGATGCTCTTCGTCGCCGCCACCGCCTTCAACATCAACGACGGCGTCGCGCTGACCCCGCTCATGATCCTCTACCTGCTGTTCTTCATGACCTCCTCCGGCGTGGTCATCATCGCGATCGACCCCGGCGATCCCGACGTCATGCACCGGCCGCCGCGTGATCCGAAGGTGCCGATCACCAATCGCACCGCCGTGTCCCTCTGGGTCCTCTACGGCGCGGTGCTCTTCCTCGCCGCGCTGGTGCCGCTCGCCTGGGGGCCCGACACGCCGAGCACCGACCACGCGAGCGCGTCCATGACCATGACGTTCGTCGTGATGGGCCTGGGCACCGTGTTCAACGCCCTCACGAACCGGCGAGACCCCGGCAGCGGCCTCGACCCGCCGATCCTCTCGGCCCTGGCCGTGGCCCTGGTCCCGACGAGCCTGCTCGTCGCGGCGACGATGCTCCCGCGACTCCAGGCGGCGATGCTCACGGCCTCGCTCACCGGCCCGCAGTGGGCGGCGAGCATCGGCCTCGCGCTCGCCCTGCCGCTCGTGATCGAGATCAGCAAATGGATCCGGCGGCGGCGTGCACCCGGCGTGGCGGCGGCCGACGCGCAGCATGCCGTCGCACCGGCGCGCGGTCTGGTCGACGTGGCTCGTTGAGCGCGAACCCACGACGGACTCGACGAACACGAGGTGACGGAGATGGCGGAGAAGCATCACGCGAAGCGGACGGTGCAGCCGACCAAGAAGGCGGCCGGGCGGCACGACACGTCGCCGGCGGCGGCCGAGGGTGGCGCGGACGGTTCGCCGCCCAGGATGAAGGAGAAGGAGTACCGGCGGGAGCTGCGCCGCCTCCACGGGGAGCTCGTGGCGATGCAGGAGTGGGTCAAGGCCGCGGGCGCCAAGGTTTGCATCGTGTTCGAGGGCCGCGACACCGCCGGCAAGGGCGGGACGATCAAGGCGATCACCGAGCGGGTGAGCCCGCGGGTGTTCCGCGTGGTCGCGCTCCCGGCGCCCACCGAACGCGAGAAGTCGCAGATGTACGTGCAGCGGTACCTCGGCCACTTCCCCGCCGCGGGAGAGGTCGTCATCTTCGACCGGAGCTGGTACAACCGCGCCGGCGTCGAACGGGTGATGGGCTTCTGCACCGACGACGAGCACCGCCGCTTCCTCGAGATGGTCCCGGCGGTCGAGAAGGCGATGGTCGACTCGGGCATCCTGCTCGTCAAGTACTGGCTCGAGGTCGGCGCCGAGGAGCAGGCCCGCCGGCTCGAGAGCCGCATCGACGACCCGCGGAAGGTCTGGAAGCTCTCGCCCATGGACCTCGAGTCGTACACCAAGTGGGACGACTACACGCGGGCGCGCGACGAGATGTTCGCGGCCAGCGACACGCCGTGGGCGCCCTGGTGGGTCGCCTACTCCGACGACAAGAAGCGGACCCGCCTGAACGTGATCGCCCACCTCCTCGGGCAGATCCCGTACGAACCGCTCCCCCCGTCGAAAGTCAAGCTGCCGAAGCGGGAGATCCAGGACGTCGATCGGAGACGCGGCACACCGCTGCGGTACATCCCGACGCCGTACTGAGGAACGCGCCGGAGCCCTTACGGGACGATCGCCGGCCGCGCCGTGGTGCGTTCGGCTCCGGGCGCACCCGGCGAACTCGACGAACCCGGCGCGAACGCGGTGCCGGTGATGAGCGGGCGCACGAACGACGGCGACTTCGGCAACTCGCCGTGCTCGAGGTTCGCCACGGTGAACCCGGCGGCCTCGATCGCCGCGAGCGTGGAGCGGTTGCAGTCGCAGAGCACGACGAACCGGTTGACGGGGTTCATCCGGTCCTGCCGGTGCGCAAGCTTCGGGTCGTCGGACCGGACGTGCTCGAGGAACAGGAACCGGCCGCCGGGCTTCAGGACGCGGCGTATCTCGGCCAGGGCCTTCGACTGGTCGCGTACGCCGCAGAGCACGAGCGTCGAGACCGCGACGTCGAAGGTGCCGTCCTCGAAGGGGAGGTCCTCGGCCGGCGCCTGGATCACCGTGGTCGCGGGTGCCTGCTCGTGGGCCTTGCGCTCGAGGCGTGCGAGCATCGGGATCTCCGGCTCGGTCACCGTCAACGACACGCCCGTCGGGTAGAGCTCGAGGTTGCGGCCCGTCCCGGCGCCGATCTCGAGCACCCTGCCCTCGGCGCCGGCGAGCAGGTCGCGACGGAGGCCCCGGAGCCCGGCCTTCTCGGACCCGTTGATGAAACGGTCGTACGTCATGGCGAAGAACTTCTTGCGTAGAGACATGGCGGCCTCGTTTCTTCGTGGATCGTGTGGCCCACGGTACCCACGCGACCGACGCTGCACACGGGGTGTCCACTCCCACTCCGGCTCCGCCGGTGAGCCCCTCGACGGATCAGGTCGGATGCGCAAGACTCGGGTCGCACCCGCCGCCGACCACAAGGAGCACGACCATGGCCAAGTACCTCGTCATCGCTACGTACAGTCCAGAAGGCATCAAGGGCGTGATCAAGCACGGCGGGACCGCCCGCAGCGATGCCGTGCGCAACTCGATCGAGAAGCTCGGCGGCACCATGGAGAGCTTCTACTTCGCCTTCGGCGAAGCCGACGCGTACGTGACCGTCGACCTGCCCGACAACGTCACCGCCGCGGCGATGTCCATGGCCGTCTCGAGCACGGGACTCGCCGCGAGCCGCGTCGTCGTCCTGTTGTCCCCGGCCGAGGTCGACGCCGCGTCGCAGCAGCAGGTGAGCTACACCCCGCCCGGGAAGTAGCCCGAGGGTCCGGGCGCGTCGGCCGGTGCCGGCGCGCCGGGCCCGGGCTCAGCCCGGTGTGGAGCCCGACGCCGGAGCCTCGGCCGCGGCCGCCAGACGTTCGAGCGTCTGCTCCATCCCCGCCCGGTTGTGGGTGGCGCGGTCCGACACGCCGGTCGCCACCGTCTTCCACTTCCGCTTGCCGACGCGGTTCGCGCTGCGGAACTTCGCACCCGGTTGGGGGCCGGTCGCGCCGCCGAGCCAGGTGCCGCCCTGGTTCTCCGGCGACCACTCGCCCATCCGGGTCACGTCCGAGACCATCGCCCACACCGTGTCGGCCGGTGCGGCCATCTCGCGCGTCACGCTCACGTCCTCGCTCATGAGCCCGAACGTACGCGCGGGGTCGCCGGGCCCGCAACCGGGGACTTCACGGGTGGGTGGCGGGCCGTCCGGCCACCCGATCCGCGACACTGTGCCGATGCCGCTGCGCACCGTCGACGTCTGGATCCAGCACCCGACGCTCCGCTTCGCCAACAGCGAGATGTTCGAGGCGCTGCGCCGATGGTTGGGGATGGACGGCAGCTTCGAGGAGGCCCCTTCGCTCGAGTCGACGATCGCGGCGATGGACGCCGCCGGCACCGACGTCGCGCTCACGACCGCGTGGTACGGCCCGACCGGCTCGCTGATCGACAACGACGAGGTCACCGCGTTCGTGGACCGCTTCCCCGACCGGCTCCGCGGCGTCGCCGGCGCCGACCTGCGCGATCCGATGGGTGCCGTGCGCGACCTGCGGCGACGGGTCGACGCCGGCTTCGTCGCCCTCCGAGTCCTCCCCTGGCTGTGGGAGGTTCCGCCGACCGACCGGCGCTGCTACCCGTTGTACGCGGCATGCGTCGACCTCGGCGTTCCCTTCTGCACCCAGGTCGGTCACACCGGGCCGGCGCGTCCGTCCGAGACCGGCCGCCCGATCCCGTACGTCGACCAGATCGCGCTCGACTTCCCCGAGCTGGTGATCGTCTGCGGCCACATCGGCTACCCGTGGACCACCGAGATGATCGCCGTCGCCGACAAGCATCCCAACGTCTTCATCGACACGAGCGCCTACGCGTGCCACCGGTACCCCGCCGAGCTCGTCGAATACGTCAAGGGGCGCGGGAAGACCAAGGTCATGTTCGGCAGCAACTATCCGATGATGACGGCCGGCCGTGCCCTGGAGCGTCTCGGGGAGCTCGGTCTCGACGACGACACGAAGGCGGCGTTCCTTGCGGGCAACGCCACTCGCGTCTTCGGGCTCTGACGCGGCGCCCCGGCCCGCGCGGTAGCGTGCGACTCATGGCCGCCGTCGTGAACCACCTGCACTTCCGGGAACCGTTCGATCCCGAGCTCTTCGCCGATGCGGAGCGGAGCGTCGTTCCGAGGATGCACGAAGTCCCCGGTTTCGAGGCGCTGCACGTGGTGCAGACCTCAGACCGCGACGTGATCCTGGTGATCCTGGCCGACACCGTCGAGACGCTCGACCGGCTCGCGACCGAGGTCGGTTCGCCGTGGATGCGCGAGCACGTGGTGCCGCTCCTCGCCGGACCGCCGGAGCGCCACATCGGGCCGGTCATCGCCACCTCCGGCCGATAGCCGGCCCCGCCGACGCGGCGCGAACGCCCGGCGGCCTCCGGCGCGGTCGCCTCGCCGCAGTGCGGCACGCCCCTCGTCGAGTGCGGCCCGACCCCACGCTTCGCCGGCCATCTGCCAGTCGTGGGCCATGGGAGGATCGTGCACCGCGGCCGGACTTGGCACAATCTTTGCCCGGGTGGCACCAGGTGCTGGGACGGCGGTGGGTACCCTCGCCGCGTGCCGCTGAGCGCCCCCGAGGCTCCCGTGCCGCCGTCCTCCACCAAGGACCGTCCGGACCGCCGGCGCAGCGTCGCCCTGCTCGCGCTCGCCGTGCTCGCGTGCGGGATGCTCGTCGCCTCACCGCCGCCGTCGGCGTCACCCGAAGGCGTCGTGCTCGTCGTCGCGGCGACGGCAGCGGGCCTGCTGCTGCTCCGGGAGGAGCGGCTCGGGCGCGGCCCGACGCTCCGCATGGTCGTCGTCGCGGTCGCGCTCGCCGGTGCCGTGGCCGTGTCGTTCCCGCCGCGGGGCTCGAACGACGTCTGGAGCTACGTGATGTACGGGCGAACCGCGGCCGTGCACCACGCCAGCCCGTACACGCACGTACCGGCGGACTACCCCCGAGACCCGTTCCTGGCCCGGACCGGACAACGGTGGCGGCACACGCCGTCCGTCTACGGGCCGGTGTTCGTCGCCTACAGCTCGGTCGGTGCGTGGCTCGCGGGCGGGAGCGCGGTGCTCGCGAGGCTGTTCCACCAGCTGCTCGCGCTCGCGGCGCTCGCGACCGCGATGTACCTCGTCTGGGGCCGGACCCGGAGCCCGGCCGGGCTCGCGTTGCTCGGCCTCGCGCCCGCGGTCATGGTCGCGACGGTGAACGGCGGTCACAACGACCTGCTGGTCGGCGTGCTGATCCTCGCGGGCGTGCTCGCCGCCCTCTCGGAGCGACCCGCCCTGGCCGGCGCGGTCATCGGCGTCGCGGCCGGCATCAAGATCACGGCCGGCCTCGCCGCGCTCGGCCTCGCGATCTGGTACGTACGCAGGCGGTCGTGGCACGCGGCGATCCGGTCGGTTGTCGCCACCGTCGGTGTCGTCGGGCTGCTCTACCTGGCGGCCGGCCCGAGCGCCGTCACCGCTCTCGGCGCCAACCGGAACCTCATGAGCAGGGCGTCGGCGTGGCAGCTGCCGCGGCATCTCCTCGGGCTCGACACGCACCGGCAGGTCTTGCTCGGTTGGGACCGGGCCGAGGTCGTGGGAACCGTGGCGACGGTCGCGACCGTGTTCGCGGTGCTCGTCGGCGTCGCGCTCTCGTGGCGACGGTCGAGCCGCAGCGGCCCCGAGGACGGTGTCGCCGTCGCCACCGCGGGCTACCAGGTGGGCGGGGCGTACGTCCTGCCGTGGTACGCGGCGTGGGCGCTGCCGACCGCGATGCTCCGGCCGCACAGCCGGATGACCCAGCTCCTCGCGATCCATGCCGGGTTCCTCGCGGCGGCCTACTCGTTGCCGCGCGGGCTCCCGCCGCTCGCATGGCTGCCCGACGAGCGATTCCTCGTCGAGTACGCAGTCCCGCTCCTCGCGCTCGCCGCGTTCGTGGCGGTCGGGTCGGTGCCACGGCGACGCGTTGCGGTTCGGGGGTAGCCGCGCGGGCATGCTTTGGGGAATCCAGGTCTCGACCAGCGGTCGGGCCCGGTCGCCGCGTGCCGAAGGGAACCTGCGTGGAGAAGCTGTCGTACCTGCTCTGGCTGCCCGATGCCATGGGTCCCTCGGATGCGAGGGTCGCGGTCGTCGACGGCATCGGCGGCGCGTTGCTCGCGCTCGACCCGATCGCCGTCACCGTCGACGTCGACGACGAGGCGGCGCAGATCCCCCCACCGGCGCCGCCTCCGCCCGGCGAGCCGGCCCCACGAGCGCTCGTGTCGCTCTGGCTCGACTGCTACGACCGGCGCGCGCCGTACGAAGAGGTGCTCCGATCGGGCAGTGACCGCATCGCCGGCTACCTCGTGACCGAGTCGTTGTACCGGGAGTACGGCGGCAATCGGTGGTCCGGGCGGCGCGACTGGCCCGACGGTGCTCGCTCGCCGGGCCCGCTGACGGTCACCTGTTTCGAGCAGAAGACAGGGATGAGCCGCGACGACTGGATCGAGTTCTGGCACACGAAGCAGTCGCCGATGTCGGAGGCGATCCAACCGCGGACGCGCTACGTCCGCAACACGGTGACGCAGGTCCTCACGCCCGACGCCCCGCCGTACGCGGCGATCGTGGAAGAGGCGTGGCCGTCCGCGGAGCACGTCACGGATCCGATGCTCTTCTACTGCGGTGATGGGTCCATCGAGACGATGAACGCCAACATCGCCACGATGATCGAACACGTCACGACCTTCATCGACCTCGACACGATGCGCAACCTCACCATGAGCGAGTGGATCCTCCGCTCGCTTCCGACCTGAGTCGGACTCGTCGGCGGGCTCATGGTGGTTCGATGATGTAGCCGTCGGGGCCGCGGACGAGCCGGCCGTGGTGTTCGTGGACTTGGGTGTGATGCCGTCTGCACAGGAGGACGGTGTTTTCGAGGGTCGTTTCGCCGCCGTCGGCCCAGTGGACGATGTGGTGGGCATCGCACCATTGGTGGGGTCGGTCGCAGCCCGCGATGGAGCAGCCGCCGTCGCGGGCGATGAGGGCGCGGCGCAGTTTCGGTGAGATGACTCGGGACCGCCGTCCGATGTCGACGAGTTCGTCGTCGACGCCGAGGCGGGCGAGGATGGCGTCGCAGGCGAGGCGACGGATGGTGCTGGGCCGGATGGGACCGATGCCGTCGAGGTCGTGGCGGCACGCCGCGAGGTCGCCTGGCGCCTCGGGCCGGAGGCCGGCGAGGGTGGCGAGGTCGACGCGGACGTCGACGTGGGCCGTGGTGGTGGAGCCGCGGGCGAGGGCGATGAGCGCGTCGGCACGCCGGGCGGCCGCCGGACGGGGGTCCTGACGGCTCGGTGGTGCTTCGAGCGCAGCGAGGGCGGCGAGGAGCGTGGCGCCGCCTTCGGGGTCCAACAGTCCGGCGAGACGCACGGAGCCGTTGAGGGTGGTGGCGAGGTCGAGCCACGGTTCGGGTGGTTCGTTGTGGGTGTCGATCTGGTCGTCGGCGTATGCGGCCCAGCGGCGCGCGACGGTTTCGAACGCACTGGCGTCGACCGACTCGGCCGCGTCGACGAGCGTCTCGACGTGGTCGGCGAAGATCGGTTCCCGGTGGTGTTCGATGCGGGCGAGGGTGCGGACGTGGTCGGTCCGGATCCGTCCGGCCGACAGTGAGGACCCGACCGGTCCGTGGTCCCGGCACAGGCGTGCCGAGCGCACCAGCCGCACCGCGTCGCGGCGGAGCAGTTCGCCGCGGTGCACGAGCCAGGCGACCGGGCTGAGCGGGCCGATGCCTGCGTCGGCGGCCCACGACCGGTCGGTCAGACAGTCGCCGAGCGCGCCCAGCAGCTCGGCTTCGAGCTGCTCTCGCGCCGCGAGCAGCTCGATCACCCGCTGCGCCGCCGGCGGTGAACTTCCTGGTCGGGATGCTTGACCATCCGTGGTGTCGAACATATGTTCGTATCATAACGCACGTCAATCACAGAGTCCAGAGGAAATGTCCGTACGGCAAGACCCCTCCGAGACGACCACCTGTGTTCCCCGCTCATGGCGCCTTCGGCGCCGGGCCGCTCGGGCCACGGATCTGCCCATCGGCTGATCCTCTCGGGGCTGGGGCCGCGCGGTCCTCAGTCGCGCGGGGACCACAGCACCTCGACGAGGAGCTTCCCGTCGACCCGGTGGCGCAGCCGGTCGACGTCGCGGGCCCAGGCTTGGAGGTCGCCGCGGTGCACGCGCCGCGTCAGAGCCTCGTAGGAGCGGCCGTCACGGACCGCCGTGATCGTGACCACCTGGTACGCGCGCCCGGTGCCGTGGGCGTGGTGGAGGAAGTACAACAGGCGCGCGTCGTCGGTGGCTTCGAGCTCGGGCAACCACCGGTCTCGGTAGGCGGATTCGAACTCGTCCTCCCGGTCGCCACGCACTCGGTGTGTCTCGTGGAGGAAGAGCAACGGCTTCATCCGCGTGCGATCACATGAGGTCGAGCACGGCCGATCTGCCGTGGCGGTCGAACTCGGCACGGACCGTGGCGCGGTCGCCATCGTTCATGGGCCGGTAGACGAGCTCGGTGCCGTCGCGCCAGAAGACGGGCTCGCTGCACTCCCAGCGGTCGTGGCGGAACGCCTGCTTCACGAGCTTGTGCGTGCCCGTCAGCGGCATCTCGGACGCGATGCGCACGTAGCGCGGCGCCCACTTCGTGCCCAGGTCGGACTGCGACTGGAGGAACGGCCCGAAGGCGGCGGCGTCGAACTCCATCCCGGGCTCGAGCTCGAGCGCGCACATGACCTGGTCGCCGGCCAGCGCGTCGGGTACCGCGTACACACCCGCCATGACGACGCCGGGGAAGCGCATGAGGATCCGCTCGACCGGCGCGGCCGCGAAGTTCTCGCCGTCGACGCGCAGCCAGTCGGCATCGCGTCCGGCGAAGTAGAAGTAGCCCTCGGCGTCGCGGTAGCCGAGGTCTCCGGACCAGAACCAGCCGTTGCGGGTTCGGACCTCGTTGGCCTCGTCGTTCTTGTAGTAACCCTCGAAGGTCTTGACGCCGTTCTTGTTGACGATCTCGCCGATCGCGACGTGCGCGTTGGTCAACCGTCCGGTGTCGTCGAAGTCCGCGCGCGGGCACTCCTCGAGCGTGTCGGGGTTCACGATCACGATGCCGTCGTCACGACCGGCACCGAGCGCCCCGGGTGGCGTTCCCGGAGCCTTGTTGATCGCCGCGCCGCCCTCGCTCGAGCCGTAACCCTCCACGACGGAGCAGCCGAAGCGCCGCTGGAACCGAGCGATGTCGCGGTCGGAAGCTTCGTTGCCGAACACGCGCTGCAACCGGTTGTCGGCATCGTCGGGTTGCTCGGGGGTGGCGAGGATGTACGTGAGGCACTTGCCCACGTAGTTGAAGTACGTCGCCCCGTACCGGCGGATGTCCGGGAGGAACCCGCCGGCCGAGAACTTGCGCCGCAACGCGACGGACGCGCCGCACCTGAGCGCGGGCGACCAGTTGGTCATCAACGCGTTGCCGTGGAAGAGCGGCATCGCGGAGTACAGCACGTCGTCCGTGGTTATCCCGTAGCCGTTGGTCATGACCTCCGCGATGCCCGCCAGGCGACCCTGGCTGCACTGCACTGCCTTGGGGGCGCCCGTCGTGCCCGACGTGAAGATGAGGAGGAAGAGCGCGGAGCCGTCGACCGCGACGTCGGGAGCGGGGGCGCCGCGGAACGCGTCGAGACGGTCGCCGTAGGCCGGGTCGTCGACGGCGAGGAACCTCGACCGGTCGAGCTCGAGGTCGAGGCCCGCCAGCGTGTCGAGGCCGTCGTGGTCGGACACGATGAGCTGGCAGTCGGTGTGCGCGATGTCGCGGCGGAGCTCGGCGCCCCGGCGGGTGGGGTTGATGCCGACGATCGTCCCGCCGGTGAGGGCGGCGGCGCCGAGCCAGAAGAGGTACTCGGGGACGTTCTCGAGCAGCACGCCGACGTGCAGCGGGCCGGGCTCGCGTTCGGACCACAGCCATGCCGCGCGCTGTGCGCTCTCGGCCACGACCTCGCGCCAGGACCATCGTCGGTCTTCGAAGCACAGGCCGGTGCGGTCGTCGCCGGCTCGGGCCCGCAGGAGCTCGGCGATGGTCTTCCCGTCCGTCACGAGGACGGCAGGGTAGCGCGACGGGTACGGGCCGTTCAGAGGATCAGCCGATAGGCGGATCCGTGGCCCGAGCGGCCCGGCGCCGAAGGCGCCATGAGCGGGGAACACAGGTGGTCGTCTCGGCGGCGCAGCCGCCGAGGATTCGATGGACGTGACCTATCCGCGCGGCCTCTCAGGCCACGGCGTCGGCCAGGCCGGGCACGGTCTCGGAGGGCGTTGCTTCGTGCACCGGGACCCGGCTGCGGGCTGCGACCGCCGCCGTGACCAATGCCGCGACCCCGCCGACGACGAGCCCGGAGCGCGGCCCGAACTGCTCCGCGACCCATCCGACGATCGGTGCGCCGATGGGCGTCGTGCCGAGGAAGGCGACCCCGAAGAGTGCGCCCACCCGCCCGCGCATCTGCGGCGCGGCGCGGAGCTGGAGCGAGCTGTTGGCCATGGACAGGAACGCCATGCCGGCAAAGCCCGTCGGGACGAGCAGCAGCATCAGTACGGGCAGCGTGGGAGACAGGGATGCCACCGTCATGAGCGCGCCGAAGGCGAACGCGCTGACCACCAGGAGGTGGTGCGTCGGGCGGGCGTGGTGGGCGGCGGTGAGCGCTCCGAGGACCGAGCCCACGCTCATCAACGCCATCGTGATCCCCAGCTGGCGCGAGCCGACGTGGAAGACCTGGGTCGTCATGAGCGAGAGCACGAGTTGGAAGTTGAAGGACAGGGTGCCGATCACGGCCACCATCGCCAGCGGTACTCGCAACTCGGGCGTCCGCCAGGTGTAGCGCAGGCCGTCGCGCAGTTGTCCCTTGGCGCGCGGCGCGGGCTCCACCGCGTGGAGCTCGGCCCGTCGCATCATCAGGAGCGCGGCGATCACGGCGCCGTAGGACACGGCGTTGGCGAAGAAGCACCAGGCGATCCCGACCCCCGCGATGAGGAGGCCGGCGAGGGCGGGGCCGACCACCCGGGAGGCCGTGAACACCGCGCTGGTCAGGGCGGTGGCGTTGGCCACCTGCTCCGGCCCGACCATCTCGACCACGAACGCGCGGCGGGCCGGGTTGTCGAGCGCGGTGACGCAGCCCATGGCGAAGGCCAGGGCGTAGACCATCCACAGCTCGACGGCTCCGAGCCACACGATCGTGCCGAGCGCGAAGGCCAGCACCGTGGCCGCCGCCGACGTCACGACCAGCACCTTGCGCTTGTCGAGCCGGTCGGCGATCAGGCCGCCCCACGCTCCGGCCACCAGCGTCGGCGCGAACTGGAGCGCGAGCGTCACGCCGAGCGCGATCCCGCTCCCGGTGAGGCGCAGGACGAGCCACAGCTGCGCGAAGTACTGCATCCAGCTTCCGCTCGCGGAGACGACCTGGCCGAAGAAGTAGAGCCGGAAGTTCCGCACGTGCAGCGACTCGAACGTGCGGCCGGTGGCGCGGCGTACGCGCGTCACTCCGGTTCCTCCAACAACCGCTCGAGGATGACCGCCGCGCGCTGGAGGGTCGCCCGGTCGTCGGGCGAGAGCGCCCGGAGCCGTCGGTCGAGGTACGCGTTCTTGCGGGACCGGCTCCGCGCGAGGAGCCGGCGGCCGGCCGTGGTCGCGGTGACGTGCGTGACGCGCCGATCCGCGGGATCGGGCCGCCGGGTCACGAGTCCGAGCTCCTCGAGACGGGTGACCGCCGCGGTGACGGTGGGAGGCTGGACCCGCTCGATCCGTGCCAGCGCCCCGAGCGTGATGGGCCCGTCGCGCTCGATGGTGGCGAGCGCGGCGAGACCGGTCGGGGAGACGCCGGCCTCGGCCTCCTGGCGGAGGCGGCGGGCGAGACGGGTGACGGCGAGCCGGAGCCGGGCCGCGGCGTCGACGGTGGTGGAATCGGTGGCGCCGGGGGCGGAGCCGGTGACGGCAGGCATGGGCATCGTTTCGATCAACTAATTAGATGCTCTAAGTATTGCACAACGCGGGTGCCGGGGGGACGTGGAATGCCGGGCTCGTGAGCTCGACGGCCGACGACATGCGGACCTGGGGTCTCGTGAGCGCGGCCGAGCTCGAGCGGGTCGTGGTCGTGTCGCCCCACCCGGACGACGCCGTGCTCGGGTGCGCGCAGCTCATGAGCGCCCATCCGGGCTGCACGGTGGCAACCGTCTTCGCCGAGCCGGCCCGGCTCTGCTACGAGGACTCGGGGTACCAGCACATCCCGGGGCTGCTCGCGTGGCGGATCGCCCCGCTGTTCCGCCGGGCTGGGAGGCCCTGAGCTCGACCGAGTGGCCGTGACGGGTTCGCGCCGCCCGGGCGCGTAGCGTAAGGAACCGGGTCCCACGGCGGAGGGGTCCCGTCCCGGCCCCCGAGGACCCATGCTCTTCCCGACCGTCACGTTCGGCGTCTTCTTCATGGTGGTGCTGCCGCTCAGCTGGGTGCTCATGCCCCTGCGCGGCTGGTGGAAGGTGTTCATCCTCGCCGCGAGCTGGTCGTTCCTCGCCTACGCCAACCAACCGATGGTGTTCGGCGCGATCCCGTTGTTCGTGCTCCTGCTCGTGGCGTCGTGCGGTTGGAACTGGGTGTTCGGGGGCCTCGTGTCGGACGCGCGTGACGACCGGTCGCGCCGGATCGTCCTCGGCATCGGGGTCGGCGGCGACCTCCTGCTGCTCGGGTACTTCAAGTACTCGGAGTTCTTCGTCGCCCAGGTCGTCAACGGTTTCCACCACCTCGGCATCTCGTTGCCCGTCGAGCCGATGAACGTGGTGCTGCCGGTGGCGATCAGCTTCTACACGTTCCAGGGGATCAGCTACCTCGTCGACGTCTACCGTCGCGACTTCGAGCCGGTCTCGCTCTCGAACTTCCTCGTCTACCAGTCGTTCTTCCCGCACCTCATCGCCGGCCCGATCGTGCGGGCCGCGGAGTTCGTCCCCCAGCTCCGGCAGCGGCACGACCCCCGGCGCATCGACGCCTCACGGGCGTTCGCGCTGATCGCCGGCGGCCTGTTCAAGAAGCTGGTGATCGCCGACTTCCTCGGGCGGGCGATCGTGCGCCCGGTGTTCACCGACCCTCACCTCGCTCGCCACAGCTCGTTCGAGATCCTGGTGGCCGTCTACGGATACGCGGTGCAGATCTACGCCGACTTCAGCGGCTACGCCGACATCGCGATCGGGCTCGCGCTGCTGTTGGGCTTCCGCTTCCCCCAGAACTTCGACCGGCCGTACGCGGCGACGTCGACCCAGGACTTCTGGCGTCGGTGGCACATGACGCTCTCGCGATGGCTGCGCGACTACCTCTACATCCCGCTCGGCGGGAACCGGCGCGCCTTCGTACCCGGCACGGGCTGGGTCAGCGTGGCCGACGGCCCGGGCGCGATGCGCGAGACGGCACCGCGGCGCGCCCGGCTGCGCTGGTTCGTGTACGGGAACCTCATGATCACGATGGTGCTCGGTGGCCTCTGGCACGGTGCCGGGTGGTCGTTCCTCATCTGGGGCGGTCTGCACGGCGCGTATCTGATCGCGGGCCACTACTGGCGCGACGTGCGCCTCGCGCTCGGGAGGCCGGAACCACGCGACACTCTGTGGGCGCGAGCCTGGAGGCGGCTCGTGACCTTCAACCTGGTGTGCCTGGCCTGGGTCTTCTTCCCGACGCGCATGGGCGACACCCGACTCCCCACCCTGCACGGCTCGTTCGAGATCCTGAGCCGGCTCCTGTTCCCCTGGAACTGGGGTGGCGGTTCGACCGCGCTCGTGCACGCCTCGGTGTTGCTCGCGATCGCCGTGGGGATCGGCGCGCAGTACGTGCCCCGCCGGCTGGGCGCGCGACTTCTCGCCGGCTGGTCGCGGCTTTCGCCGGTCGCGATGGGGCTGACGCTCGGCCTCGCCCTGCTGCTGATCGACGCGCTCGGCGTGGCGGCCCTCCAGGGTCGGGTCCCCGACTTCATCTACTTCCAGTTCTGACTGCCATCCGATGACGAACACCGCCCCCGCCTCGCCCCGTCGCCCCCGCCCGGCTCCGCCGGACCGGTCGGCGCGGCGCACGATGTCGGCCGGGCACGTGCTCGTGGTGATGCTCGTCGCCTTCGCGGTGGGCACCTTGCTCAACGCCCGCGGCATGTACCGGACGGCTGCCAACCAGGACGAGGGCTGGGCGCGCACCGTCGGCATGGGGATCATGGGCCCGATCCGCTGGGTCTCCGTGCACACCGGGCTGAGCGCGCCCCGCGACTGGTTGCTCGACGTCGCCGGCCAGGAGGGCCACGACACGATCAGCGCCGCGCTTCCCAAGCCGAAGGCAACCACGACTACGGCGACGGCGTCGACCAAGCCGGGGGAGACGACGGCGTCGGCCGCGCCGACGACGACCGCGGCGCGCGTCGCCGTCTCGCCGGAGCGACCGCTGAAGATGATCATCGTCGGGGACTCCCTGGTCGACACGCCCGGTCAGCAGTTCCTCCGCCTCGCGGCCGACACGAAGGTGGTCGACGTCCGCCACGGTGTCGACGGCCGCGTCTCGACCGGTCTCGAACGCCCCGACTTCGTCGTGAACTGGCCGGCGGAGATCAAGCGGCAGACCGAGCAGTACCAGCCCGACGTGGTGATGATCATGCTCGGCGCGAACGACGACCATTCCTTCATGACGGGTTCGTGCACCGGGAAGCCGATCGGTCCGTTCCGCAGCGCTTCCTGGGAGGCGGAGTACCGCTGTCGCGTCGGAGGTCTGATGGACCAGATCGTCGCCGAGGGCCGGAAGGTGGTGTGGGTCGGGATCCCGATCACGAAAGAGCGCGCGGACCACTTCCAGTACCTCAACTCGATCTTCCGGTCCGAGGCCGAGAAGCGGCCGGGGAACGTGTTCTTCGTCGACACGTACCCGTTGTTGCAACCCCACGGCAAGGACGGCTACGCCGACTACCTCGACATCGGTGGCGAGTCCGTTAAGGTGCGGACCGCCGACGGGATCCACTTCGAGCCGGCGGGCGGGCGCATCATCGCCAGGGCCGTCATGGACAAGGTGATCCGCAGGCACTGGGACCTCGACTCGTGGCGCGCCGGCGGCACCACGACGACCGCGCCGCCCACGACCGCGCCGCCCACGACCGCGCCGCCCACGACCGCGCCGTCCACGACCGCGCCGCCCAGCGCGGCGCCGATGTCGACGATGGCCGGCGCGACGCCCCGGACGTGAGGAAGCTGCTCGTCGCGCTCCGGCGGGACCCCGCGCCGGACCGCGCGGCACCGGGCCGGCGGCTCGACGACTGGGCCCGTGAGCGCGGGCGCGACCCGGCCACGCGCGGGCTCGTCGTGAACATGGCCTCCGACGACCAGGGCCCCTACGCCCGCGTCTCCGGTCACCGAGGCATCGTGCCGACGCCCGATGCGCTCGTCGCGCTGTGGTCGGACGGTCCGCCCGACCTGCCCGACGCGCCCGACGCGTTCGCGCAACGGCTCGCGGTCTGGGCCGTCGACGAGCACCGGCCGAAGCAGTACCCGCGGTCGTGGCCGGACGGCACGCCGAGCCCGGGCGTGAAGATGATCGCCTTCGTGCGGCGGCGCCCCGACCTCACACGCGACGAGTTCGCCGGGCACTGGCTGCACCGTCACGCCCCGCTTGCCCTGCGTCACCACGTGGGGCTGTGGGCCTACACGCAGAACGTCGTGATCGAGTCGCTGACCGAGGAAGGTTCCGGCGTCGACGGTATTGCCGAGCTCCACTTCGCGAGCCGGGCCGACTACGCCGAGCGCTACTACGACTCTGACGAAGGCAAGCGGGCGATCCGAGGAGACGTCGCCCGGTTCACCGACCCGGCAGCATCCGCGGCCGCGTTGTACACCGAGACCGTCTGGCGGACGCCGCCGCGGGATACCGCGGGTGCCGGATAGGAGCGGTCGGGCCCGAGTGCCTACGCTGGGTCGATGGACCTCACGCCGCTGATCCAGGCTGCCGACACGAAGATCCTCCTCGTCGTCATGGACGGCCTCGGCGGATACGCCGACGCCGAGCACGGCACCGAGCTCGAGGAGGCGACGACGCCGCACCTCGACCGTCTCGCGGCCGAGGGCATGAGCGGCCTTGCCGAGCCGGTCGGCCCCGGCATCACACCCGGTTCGGGTCCCGGGCACCTCGGCCTCTTCGGGTACGACCCCGAGCAGTTCGAGCTCGGCCGCGGTGCGTTGAGCGCGGCGGGCCTCGACTTCGAGCTGCGTGCGGGCGACGTCGCCGCGCGCGGCAACCTCTGCACGCTGGGGGCCGACGGCACCGTGACGGACCGTCGCGCCGGGCGGATCCCCGATGCCGAGGCGCAGGCGGTCGTGGCCGAGCTGGAGGCGAACGTGCGCCTCGACGGCGTCGAGGTGTACTTCCGTCACGAGCGTGAGCACCGCGTCCTCGTCGTGTTGCGTGGCGACGGTCTCGATCCGGCGGTGGGCGACACCGATCCGCAGCACACGGGGGTACCGCCGCTCCGACCCGTTGCGCTCGAGCCCGCGGCGAAACGCACCGCCGAGCTCGTGGCCGAGGTCGAGGCGCAGGTGCGCCGAACGCTCGCCGGCCGACCGAAGGCCAACGGCATCCTGCTGCGCGGGTTCGACACGCACCGCGAGCTACCGAGCTACCTCGAACGGTACGGTCTGCGCGCGGCGTCGGTGGCGATCTACCCGATGTACCGCGGGATCTCGCGGCTGCTCGGAATGGACGTGCTGGGCCGCCCCGCCGATCTCGGGGCCCAGCTCGACGTGCTGCGCGAGCACTGGTCGAGCTACGACTACTTCTTCCTCCACCACAAGGGCACCGACTCCGCGGGCGAGGACGGCGACCGACCCCGGAAGATCGCGGCGATCGAGGCCCTCGACGCCGTGGTGCCGCAGCTACGCGAGCTCGGACCCGACGTCATCATGGTGTCGGGCGACCACTCGACCCCGAGCCAGCTCGCCGCGCACTCGTGGCACCCCGTGCCCGCGCTGCTCTGGAGCGAGCACTGCGGACGCGACGAGGTCACCCGGTTCGGCGAGAGGTGGGCGCTCCGCGGAGGCCTGGGCATCCGCCCGACCAAGGACCTCATGGCCATCGCCCTCGCCAACGCCGGCCGCCTCCAGAAATACGGTGCTTGATGGTCGCCCTCACTTCGGCGCAGGGTACCTGCGCCGACCCTGCGGGTCGTTCGGGACTCCGTCTCGATGGTCGACTCCGGTTCGTCCTCCCGGCCTTCCGGCCAGGACTCCGCTTCGTCTCCGCTGTTCGCTCGACTTCGCTCGCTCACCGCTTGTGAGGCGGCTCCAGGGCGCGGCAACACGGTTTCGCGGCGCGTCTCGACATGGTGAAATGGGGGCCGTGGAGGACCATGAGCCATTTGCCCACCACATGAGCGACTCGGACGCGCTCATGTGGAACATCGAGAAGGACCCGCTCCTGCGGTCCACGATCGTGACCGTCGGCCTGCTCGACCGCAGCCCCGATTGGGGCCGGTTCGTCGACAAGATCGACCGGGGGAGCCGGCAGATCCCGCGGTTGCGCCAGCGCGTGGTCACGCCACCGTTGCGGATCGGGCCCCCGCATTGGTCCGCCGACGAGCACTTCGACCTCGAGTACCACCTCCGGCGCGTCCGGGCTCCGGAGCCGGCGACCGTCGACACCGTGCTCGACATCGCCCGCAACGCCGCGATGGCTTCCTTCGACCGCGCCCGGCCGCTGTGGGAGTACCTGCTCGTCGACGGCCTGGAGGACGGCCGCGCCGCGGTCGTGATGAAGGTCCACCACTCGATGACCGACGGGGTGGGGGGCATGAAGCTCGCGATGATGCTGCTGGACGTCGAACGGGACCAGGTCGAGACCGCGCCGATGCCGCCGCCGTCCGACCTCGACGTCATCTCGCGGGCCGACGTGGTCCGTCGCTCCCTCGCGCACCAGGTACGCCGGGGCGAGGGGATGGTCGTCCGGGGCCTGCGCGGTGTCGCCGAGGCGACCCGCGACCTCACGATGCATCCGATCGAGTCCGCCGAGCACGCCGCGGTGGTGGCACGATCGGTGGCGAAGATGCTGGAGCCCGCGATGTCCCCCCGTTCGCCGATCATGCGCGAGCGCACGCTGGCCCGGCAGCTCGCCACGCTGGAGGTGCCGCTCGACGACCTGAAGCGCGCCGCGAAGGCCGTCGGCGGCACGCTCAACGACGCGTTCCTCGGCGGTGTTCTCGGTGGCCTGGCGCGCTATCACCGCGTGTACGGCGCCGAGATCGAAGACCTGCGCATGACGATGCCGATCAACGTCCGCTCGCACGAGTCGCCGATGGGCGGCAACCACTTCACGCCGGCCCGGTTCCTCGTTCCGATGACGATCGGCGACCCCGCCGAGCGCATGGTGGCGATCAAGGAGCTCGTGGCCCGGGTCCGCGAGGAGCCCTCGGTGCGGCTCACCGATGCGCTCGCCAGCGTCCTCAACCAGCTGCCGACGTCGGTGACCACCGCGCTGTTCGGTGCCATGCTCAAGGGCGCGGACTTCGTCGCCAGCAACGTGCCGGGTGCGCCGTTCCCCGTGTTCGTCGCCGGCGCGGAGATGACCCACCTGTTCCCGTTCGGCCCGCTGTCGGGCTCGGCGGCCAACGTCACGTTGCTGTCGCACGCGGGCATCTGCTGCATCGGCGTGAACGTGGACGCCGTCGCCGTGCCGGAGATGGAGGTGTTCATGGAGTCCCTCGACCACGGGTTCGCCGGGGTGCTCGGCGTGGTGTGACGGTGCGGAGCAGGGCGGATGACGGCCGCGGACCGCGGGGCCACGCCACGCCGTAGCATCGGGTGAGTGGACGAGCCACGAGCCGCCCGTGGCGCTCCGATCGGCCGCCGCGTCTTCCTCGGCGTCGTCGGCCTGGGAGCAGCCGGAGTCCTGTTCGGCGACGCCGCGGCCCGATGGCTCGAGCGGGTGCTCGCGCCGGTCACGTCCAAGGACGGCACCGGACTGTCGTCGCTGCTGCCCGTCGGCCGCTTCCGCATCTACACGGTGACGGGGGACCTCCCGAACCGGTCGAGGTCCGCGTACCGCCTGACGGTCAAGGGTCTCGTGGACCGGCCGGCCACCCTCACCTTCGACGACCTGCGCGCGCTTCCGTCGACCAGGCTCACCCGGGACTTCCAATGCGTCACGGGCTGGCGCGTGCACGACGTTCCCTGGGAGGGCGTGCTGCTAGCCGACCTGCTCGACCGGGTGGGTGTGCAACGGGGGGCCAAGGCGCTTCGGTTCACGTCGTTCGACGGCGCCTACGCCGAGAGCCTGACGCTCGCGCAGGCGCGGCGTCGAGACGTGCTCGTCGCCTATCGCATGGACGGCCACGACGTGTCCTCGGACCACGGCGGGCCGGTGCGGCTGTACGTCGCGCCGATGTACGGCTACAAGTCGTGCAAGTGGCTGGCGTCGATCGAGGTGGTGGACCGGGTGGTCCCGGGATACTGGGAGCAGCGGGGGTACGACACCGACGCGTGGATCGGGCGGTCCAACGGACGTGACGACGAACCGGCCTGAGCCCACTGCGCCCCCGGGCCCGGCGGGCACCGGTGCCCTCGAGGAGCCGATCGAGCGGTTCGCGCGAGCGGAGCGCGTCGTGCACTGGGCGAACGCCCTGCTCTTCGTGGTGGTCATGCTGACGGGCAGCGCCCTCTACGTCGGCTGGCTCTCCGCGCTGGTCGGGCACCGTGAGCAGGTGCGATTCGTGCACGTGTACGCGGGCCTCGCCATCCCCGTCGTGATCGGTCTCGGGCTCCTGGGGCGCCACGGCGCCGCGCTCCGGCGCGATCTCGAGCGACTGAACCGCTGGAGCCGCGGCGACCGGCGTTGGTTCCGAGCCGAGCATCGACGGGTCGGCGTGCGGCTCGGCAAGTTCAATCCGGGCCAGAAGCTGAACGCGGCGTTCGTCGGTGGCGCGATCGTGGTGATGGTGCTCACCGGCTCGATCATGCGCTGGAACGAGCCGTTCTCCGACTCCTGGCGCACCGGCGCGCAGTTCGCGCACGACTGGTTCGCCTTCTTCATCTGGTGCTCGGTGATCGGCCACGTGGGGCTCGCGCTCGCCGACCCGGTCGCGCTGCGGGCGATGGTTCGCGGCTCGGTGCCGGCCGCCTGGGCGCGACGCGAGCGGCCCCGCTGGTACGAGGAGATCACCGGGTTGCCGGCGGAGCAGTCTTCGGGAGCGCCGCCTTCGGGAGTGCAGCCACCGGCTCGGTAGCCTGCATCCCATGACCGCCGATCCTGCGACCATCGTGCTGCCCGCCGACCTCCGTCCCTCCGACGGCCGGTTCGGGTCCGGGCCCTCGAAGGTACGGCCCGAATCCGTCGCCGCGCTCGGCCGGGTGGCCACGAGCTATCTCGGCACCAGCCACCGCCAGTCGACCGTGCGGGCCGTGGTCGGGAGGGTGCGTCGCGGTCTGGTCGACCTGTTCTCGTTGCCCGACGGCTACGAGGTGCTGCTCGGCAACGGCGGCTCCACCGCGTTCTGGGACGCGGCGACGTTCGGGTTGGTCGAGCGGCGCAGCCAGCACCTCGTGTTCGGCGAGTTCTCGTCGAAGTTCGCAACCGCGGTCGCGGCGGCACCGTGGCTCGACGTGCCGGAGGTGATCGAGTCCGAGCCCGGTACCCATCCGGACGCGCGCGCCGGGGGCGACGTCGACCTCTACGCCCTGACCCACAACGAGACGTCGACGGGCGTGATGCTCGACGTGCGGCGACCGGCCGGATCGGAGGGCATCGTCGCCGTCGACGCGACGTCCGGCGCCGGCGGATTGCGGGTCGACCCGGCGCAGTTCGACGTCTACTACTTCGCGCCGCAGAAGTGCTTCGCGGGCGACGGCGGGCTGTGGATCGCACTGTGCTCGCCCGCGGCGATCGCCCGCATCGAGAGCCTCGCGGCGAGCGACCGTTGGATGCCGGCGTCGCTCGACCTCGGGATCGCCCTGGAGAACTCGCGGCTCGACCAGACGTACAACACGCCGGCGCTCGCAACCGTCTTCCTGCTCGCCGAGCAGATCGACTGGATGCTCGGCCTCGGCGGGCTCGACGCCGTCGCGGCTCGTTGTGATCGGTCGGCCGAGATCGTCTACGGCTGGGCGGAGGCGAGCGCGCATGCGGCGCCGTTCGTGGCGAAGCCGTCGGAGCGCAGCCACGTCACCGCAACCGTCGACTTCTCCGACGCCGTCGACGCCGCCGCGGTCGCCCGGGTGCTGCGGGCCAACGGGATCGTCGACACCGAGCCCTACCGCAAGCTCGGCCGGAACCAGCTGCGCATCGCGATGTTCCCGGCCATCGAGCCCGACGACCTGGCGGTCCTCACCCGCGCCGTCGACTACGTGATCGCGGCCCTCGCGCCCGACGACGTTTGAACGTGTCGCGTCACAGGCGCGGGTCAACCGTTCGAGCATTGAGCACGCGTTCTTTCGATGGAATCCCCCAATAGTTGGGGGATTCCATCGAAAGAATGATGAAACCTGGGATGGCAAGGCGCCTACCCGAGCGCGTACACGACCGTGACCGTGACGCCGACCTCCTGCGTACCGGGTTCGACGGGTGCCGACTTCGCAACGTCGGCCGCTCCCGCGTAGGCGATCGGGGTCGGTACCGACGCGGCCGTCTCGGTGATCTTCTGCACCGCGCCGAGGGACGCGCCGGCGGCCGACGCGAAGTCGGACGCGTGCTGCTTGGCCTGCTTCATCGCCTCGGCGCGGGCCGCGCCCGCGAGCTTGCCCGTGTCCTCGATCGAGAACTGCACGCCGCCCACCCTGATGTCGTCGCCCGCGAACGCCGCGGCCGCGTCGATCACCTTCCCGGCGTTGTCGATCTGGTGGAGCTTGGCCGTGACCATGTTGCTCACGGAGTACCCGGTGACGTGGCCGCGGTCGTCGTAGGTGGGGCTCACCGAGAGCTGGCTCGTCTGGAGGTCGTCCGGGGCGATGCCCGACGCCTTCAGCGACGCGATGACGTCGCCGGCCCGCTGGTTGTTCCGGTCCAGGGCGGCGCGGGCCGTCGGACCGCGGCTCTCGACACCGATGGTCAACGTCATCGTGTCGGGCTTGCCCGTCACCCGGCCGTTGGCCTGCACGGTCACCGTGCGCGGACCGCTCTTGGCCGCGACCGGCGCGGCGTCGACTCGACTGGTCGGCTCGGCGGCTCGGGACGCCGTGTTGCAGCCGGCGAGGGCCAGTGCGGTGGTGGCCGCGAGGGCCGCGAGGATCGTGCGCATCGTCGTTGCTCCTGTTCGGGGCCCTGGTGGCCCGGCACCGAGTTCGACGGTGTGAACGCGGCAATTGGTTCCCGGTACCTTGGCTCCATGACGACCACGGTGTTCCACGGGGTCGGGGTCGCTCTCGTCACCCTGTTCGGCGACGACGGCTCCCTCGACACGGTCGCGACGGCCGATCTCGCGCTCCGGCTCGTGGACGACGGCGTGCGGGCGGTGCTGGTCGCCGGCACGACCGGCGAGGCTTCGACGCTCTCGGCCGAGGAACGGGTCGAGCTCCTCGACGCGGTGCGCAAGACCGTGCCGCCCGCGATCCCGGTGCTCGCGGGCACGGGAGCGTCGTCCACCCGCGAAGCCGTCGGCTACACCCGCGAAGCCATCGAGCACGGCGCCGACGCGGTGCTCGCGCTCACCCCGCCCGGCTCGCCCGCGCTACCCGAGTACTACGACGCGATCGCGACGGCCGCGGCCGGGCGCCCCGTCCTCGGTTACCACTTCCCGGCGGTCTCGTCCCCGGGCATCCCGGTGGAGATGCTCGACGCACTGGCGATCGACGGTCTGAAGGACTCCTCGGGCGACGCGGAGCGGCTGCTCGAGGAGCTGGCGACGTTCAAGCGGCCGATCTACACCGGATCGTCGGCGTTGCTCGCCTACGCGGGACCGTTGGGCTGCACGGGCGCGATCCTGTCGCTCGCCAACGTGGAACCACGGCGGTGCGCGCAGGCCTTCCGCGGCGACGTCGGGGTGCAGCGGGCGCTGACCGCGGCGCACGTCGCCGGCCACCACCGGTTCCCGCGTGGTCTCAAGGAGCTGCTGGCCGCGAAGTACGGCACGTCGACGTTCAGCCGGGTGGGGTCGGCGTAGCCGCGCCGACGCCGGAGAACCGCTCTTCCAGGCCGTAGAACCGCAGCGGGGTGTCCCACAGCACGGCGTCGAGGTCCGCGCCCTCCAGCCCGTGCTCGTCCGACTCGGCCAGGAACTCCGAGACCGCGTGCGGGTACACCGCGTCGGGGTGGGGAAAGTCGCTGGCCCACATGACGTGGTCGGCACCGACGCGGTCGACGACCGAGGCGGCCAGCGGGTCGTCGGGGTCGGTGCAGATGACGCACTGACGTTGGAAGTACTCCGACGGCGTGAGCGAGAGCGACTTCGTCTCGGAATCGGCCATCCACTCGGCGTGGCCGTCGAGGCGGGCCAGCCAGTAGGGGAGCCAGCCGGTGCCGGACTCCAGGAACGCGACGTTGAGCGTCGAGTGCCGCTCCAGCGTGCCCTCGAGCACGAGGCTCGCCATCGCCGCCATCTGCTCCATCGGGTGCGACATCGCGTGACGGACCGCGAACTTGTCGCTGCGGTGGTCGCCGATCGTCGTGCCCCGCAGCCCGAGCCCTTCGTGCACGGCGAGCACGAGCCCGAGCTCTTCGAGCACGTCGTAGAGGTGGTAGTAGGCGGGCGACCCGAGGTCGCGCCCGTAGCAGTGGTTGGGTCGGACCATGACGCCGACGAGACCGAGCTGGTGCACTCGCCGTGCCTCGGCCGCGGCGGCCTCGACGTCCACCAGCGGCACGATGCCGACGGCGGCGAGACGGTGCGGGGCGGTCGCGCAGTACTGCGCCACCCAGTCGTTGTAGGCGCGGCACGCCTCGATGGACAGTCCGGGCGCCAGGTCGTGCTGGAACGGTACGAACAACCCGACCGAGGGGTACAGGACCACGCCGTCGATGCCTTCGGCGTCCATGCACCGGAGGTACTCGGTGGCCGAGCACCCGTCGGCGAGGAAGTCCGCGAGCTTGTCGAGGTCGCCGACCGGCACGCGCGGCGTGTGCTCCGGGAGGACCATCGGCTCGACGTCCGGTTGCTGCGCGGCGCCGAACAGCCCGCCCGGCTCGATCACGTGGGCATCGGCGTCGAGTATCCGTCGGCCGTCGCGCATCGCTGGCCTCCCCTGGTCAGACGCGGCGGGCCGCGAGCCCGCCGTCGAGTGGGATCACCGCGCCGCTCACGTACGCCGACGCGTCGGTCGCGAGGAACATGGCGGCGTCGGTCACGTCGTCGATCGATCCGAGCCGACCCATCGGCGTCCGTGCGGCCACGAACGCCTTGATCCCCTCGGGGTCGGGTGCCTGCTGGATGACCTTCAGGAACAGGCCGGCCTCGCAGGCGGTCGGCGCGATGACGTTGACGCGCACGCCGTCGGCGGCGTGCTCGATGGCCGCCTGCTTGGCGAGGTTCTGGAGCCCGCCCTTCGACGCGCAGTACGCCGCGTAGCCGGGCGAGCCGATCGAGCCGAGCACCGAGCTCATGAGGATGATCGAGCCGCCCCCGCTCGCGACCATCGCCGGGATCGCATGCTTCATGCACAGGAACGGGCCCTTGAGGTTCACGTCGAGGACGCGTTTCCAGTCGTCGTCCGTGCATTCCACGACGCTCGCCCGGGTCTCGACCGCGGCGCTGCACACCAGGACGTCGAGGCGCCGGTGACGCGCCACGGTGTCGTGGATCATGGCGGCGACGTCGGCCTCGTGGGTCACGTCGACGGACACGACCTCGGCGGCACCCCCCTCGTCGACGATGGCGTCGGCCACCCGGCGGGCGCCGACCTCGTCGAGGTCGGCGAGGATGACCTTCGATCCCTCCTCGGCGAACCGCCGGGCGATGGCCTCGCCGAGGCCGGATGCGCCGCCGGTGACGATCGCGACCTCGCCGGCGAGCTCGGCGCTCATCGGGACGTTCGCGTTCAACGCAGGGCCGCCAGACCGCCGTCGCACGGGATCACCGCGCCGGAGGTGTACGACGACAGGTCGCTCGCGAGGAAGAGGGCGGCACCGGCGATGTCGCCGGCGGTGCCGAGCCGGTGCATCGGGATGTTGCCGAGCAGCCCCGAGAGGAAGCCGTCGGGGTCGGCCATCTCCGCGGTGACCTTGCGGAAGCGGGGTGTGTCGATCGAGCCGGGCGCGATCACGTTCGCGCGGATCTCGGGCCCGTACTCGGTCGCGATCTGGCGGGTGAGCGCAACGAGGCCCGCCTTCGCCGCGCCGTACGCCGCGTAGCCCTCGCTGCCGATGAGGCCGAGCACCGAGGCGGTGTTGATGATGCTCCCGCCGTCGTGTTCGAGCATGTGTGGGATGGCCGCACGGCAGGCCCAGAAGATCGCGCTGAGGTTGGTGGCGATCGTGAGATCCCAGTCGGCCTCGGACGTGTCGACCAACCGGCCCGACATCTGGACCGCGGCGTTGTTGTAGAGCACGTCGACGCGTCCGTAGGCGGCGATCGTGGCGTCGACCATGGCGTCGCAGTCGGTGCGCTCCGAGACGTCGGCGTGGATAGCGGTGGCCTCCGACCCTGCCGCTTGCACCATGTGGACCGTCTCGCGCGCACCCTCGTCGTTGACGTCGACGATCGCGACGCGCGCCCCGTGTTCGGCGAAGAGCACCGACGCGGCCCGGCCCTGACCGGACCCTGCGCCCGTGATCAACGCGACCTTCTCGTCGAGGAGCTTGCCGATCTGCATCGCGGGCGACGCTACGGTCGCCGTCTCCACCTCGTCAACGTGAACCGGTGTATGCCGGCGCGAACAGTTCGCGCCCGGATACGCCGCGGCGAGTCGGCACTAGCCTCGGTCCGTGATCGAGCTCCCGGATGCCGTGTTCGAGCCCGACGGCGACACGTTCGTACCGAGCGAGATCGCCCGCGGTCCCTGGGATCCGGACGCCCAGCACGGCGGCGCCCCGGGGGCCTTGATCGCCCGGGGGATCGAACGCGAGCCGGGCCCGCCGATGCAGGTCACGAGGATCACGCTGGAGCTGTTGCGCCCCGTCCCGCTCACGCCGCTGCGTGTGGCGACACGGATCGCCAGACCCGGGAAGAAGGTGCAGCTCGTCGAGGCCTCGATGACGACGGGGGACGGGACCGAGGTGGTACGAGCGCTCGGGCTGCGGATCCGCAGGACGGAGGTCGACCTCGGTTCGTCGATCGTGCCGGACGACCGGATGAGCCCGCGGCCCGAGGAGCTCGAGCCCGAGACGTTCCCCTTCGAGGCTCTCGGCCGGCTCATGTTCCCGCTCGCCATGGACGCCCGTCCCGCCCGCGGGCGGTTCGGCGCGCCGGGACCGTGCGCGATGTGGTTCCGGCTGAAGTTGCCAATCGTCGCGGGTGAGGAGACGTCGCCGTTGATGCGGGTCGCGGCGGCCGCCGACTTCGGGAACGGCGTCAGCTCGGTGCTCGACTGGGACCGTTACGTGTTCATCAACCCGGACCTGACGATCTCGTTGCACCGGGAGCCGGTCGGGGAATGGGTGGGGCTCGACGCGGTCACGTACCCGGAGCGGACCGGCGTGGGGATGGCGGAGTCGGGGCTCTACGACGAGCTGGGTCGCATCGGCCGGGCGACGCAGTCCCTGCTCGTCGACGGCGGGTGACCCACCGTGGCGTCAGCGGCGGCCGACGAGGGGGCGCTTGCCGTGGTTGGCCTTGCTGCGCCGGGCCCGGAGGCGCCGCTTCTTCGATTTCTTGCTCATCGTGACTCCTCGCGAGTGAAGCGGTCACGGTAGCCGATCCGACCGGCCCGCCCCGCTTCGCTCGGATCGGCCGTTCGGCACCCACCCCGGCGCCCGCGGGAGGGCCGCCCGGTAACCTCCGGCGCATGGAGCACCTCGGACTCATCGGGCTCGCCGACTCGGGCCACGCGGCGCTGTTCGCCGCGCTCACCGCCCAGGACGCGGCGCTCGCCACCGAGCGGATGCTCGGTGTGGTGCATCTTCCCGACGACCGGCTCGACCGGCTCGCCGCCATGTCGCAGTCCAAGAAGGTCGTGCCGGCGACGTTCCAGATCGCCTACCTCCCCGGCCTGTCGACCGAGCCGGGCAAGGGCCTCGGCAGCCGGTTGCTCGGCCAGCTCCGCGACTGCGACGCGATCCTCGCGGTCACCCGGGCCGGCGGAGGCAACGATCCCGCGGGTGACCTCGCCACGATCGAGTACGAGCTCGTCCTGGCCGACCTCGCGTCCGTGGAGCAGCGGCTCCACAAGCAGCAACGGGCCGCGAAGGGCGACAAGACCCTCGGCCCCGAGATCGCGGCGCTCGAACGCGCGACCGCAGTGCTGGGCGACGGGATCCCCGTCTACCGGTCCGATCTCACCACCGGGGAGCGTGAGCTCCTCGGGCCCGTGTTCCTGCTCACGAACAAGCCGGCGCTCGTCGTCGTGAACATCGACAGCGGCGACCTCGACCGGGGTTACGAGTTGGCGGCCCCGCTCGGCGAGACCGCGCTCGCGGTGTGCCTCGAGCTCGAGGGCGACCCCGACGTGGTGGCCGCCGCGGGCGACGACCGCGCCGAGCTGCTCGCCGACCTCGGGGTGGCCGAGAGCGTCGTGCCCCGCCTCGCGCGCGCCGCCTACCGGTTGCTCGGTCGCGAGACGTTCTTCACCACGGGCGACAAGGAGAGCCGGGCCTGGACGTTCCGGGCCGGTGCCAAGGCACCCGAGTGCGCGGGCGTCATCCACTCCGACCTGCAACGCGGCTTCATCCGGGCCGAGGTGGTGCACTGGGACGACCTGCTCGAGATCGGCTCGTGGTCGAAGGCTCGGGAGGCGGGCAAGCTGCGGGTCGAGGGAAAGGAGTACGTCGTGCACGACGGCGACGTGCTGGAGATCCGCTTCAACGTCTGACCCGCGTCCGACCCGCGTGCCCCGTTCTGTGGAGGAAATGCGACGCGTGGCGTCACCTGAATGACACGGAAGGCCGTGGCGCCGAGGTTTCCGGGTCCCGTCCGGCCGTTCTAACGTCGCGGCGATGACCTGGATCGTGCGCGACGGCGAGGTGCTGGCGGCCGCGGAGCTCGCGGTGTCTCGCTCCGCCCGTCGTCGCGGGCTGATCGGGCGCGAGAGGCTGGACGGTGCCCTCGTGCTCCGGCCCTGCCGCCAGGTCCACACGTTCGGCGTTCGGTTCCCGATCGACGTCGCGTTCTGCGACCGGTTCGGCCGGGTGCTGCGGGTCACGACGGTGCAGAGGAGGCGTGTCTCGGCTCCGGTCCGGGACTCGGCGATGGCGATCGAGGCGGCGGCGGGAGCGTTCGAGCGATGGCGCCTGCGGCCGGGGGACGTGGTCGAGGTCAAGGAGTGACGGCGGGAGCGCTCGTGCTCGTCGCCACCCCGATCGGCAACCTCGGCGACCTCACGGCCCGAGCCGTCGACACGTTGCGCGAGGCGGACGTCATCGCCGCCGAGGACACCCGGCGCACGCGGACGCTCCTCGCGCACGCACGCATCCCCGCGGCCGGCCGGTTGCGCGCGCTTCACGCGCACAACGAACGCGCGACCGCGCCGGACCTGGTCGAGCTCGTGCGCGACGGCAAGCGGGTGGCCTACGTCACCGACGCCGGGATGCCGGGCGTCTCGGACCCGGGTGCCGTCCTGGTCCGGGCCGTCCTCGACGCCGGCCTGGCCGTCGAGGTCGTGCCCGGGGCCAGCGCGCTGCTCACGGCGCTCGTGCTCTCGGGACTCCCGACCGACCGCTTCGCGTTCGAGGGATTCCTGCCCCGCAAGGGGCCGGAGCGACGGGCCCGGCTCGGCGCGATCGGCGGCGACGACCGGACCACCGTCCTGTTCGAGTCGCCGCGGCGCGTCGCGGCGACGCTGCGGGACCTCGCCGATGCGTGCGGCGACGACCGGCCCGTGGCCGTTGCCCGGGAGCTGACCAAGCTGCACGAGGAGGTGTGGCGCGGGACGGTCGGCGAGGCGCGCGACTGGTCGGAGCGCAAGGGCGAGCACGTCATCGTGGTCGGCCCCGCCCCACCGGCGACCACACCCGCGCCCACCGGCGACGAGATCGACGCGGCGCTGCTCGCAGAGCTCGGCGCCGGGGCGTCGGCGCGGGACGCGGCGGCCGCCGTGGCCGCGTCGCTCGGGATCGCCAGGCGGGCGGCCTACGACCGGGCGG
This sequence comes from Acidimicrobiia bacterium, assembly GCA_046331155.1. GTDB lineage: Bacteria > Actinomycetota > Acidimicrobiia > IMCC26256 > CAWATG01 > JAXLRK01. The sequence goes on along the minus strand of JAXLRK010000001.1, from coordinate 98,068 downwards.
TCGCGCTCAGGCGGCGGGCGCCGTGAGCTTGTCGACGCAGGTCGTGCACACGAGCTTGCCCGAGAACTCGCGCAGGTCGACCGTGGATCCGCAGAAGACACAGCGGTCCTCGAGCTTGCTGAGCACGATCCGCTCGTTCTCCACGTAGATCTCGACCAGGTCGCCTTCGCGGATCCCGAACAGGCGGCGGAGCTCCGAGGGCAACACGATCCGTCCGAGCTGGTCGACCTTCCGGGCCATGCCGATGTTCTTCAGTGAGGTCAATGCGTCCTCGCTTGCCGGGGGTGCTCGGTATGGTAGGCCACGCATGGTCGACCGGTTCTACGCGACGACGCCCATCTACTACGTGAACGACGTACCCCACATCGGGCACGCGTACACGACCGTCGCGGGCGACGTGCTGACGCGCTGGCGGCGCCTCTGGGGCGACGACGTGTTCTATTTGACCGGTACGGACGAGCACGGTCTGAAGGTTGCCCAGGCCGCTCAGGCACAGGGCGTGACGCCCCAACAGTGGGCCGACACGACGAGCGAGCGGTTTCGCGAGGCGTGGTCCCTGCTCGACATCCGCTACGACGACTTCATCCGCACCACCGAAGCGCGCCACCACGCGGCGGTGCAGCAGTTCCTCCAGGTCGTCTATGACAACGGTCACATCGAACTCGGTACGTACGAGGGCCGGTACTGCGTGGCGTGCGAGGCGTACTACGCGGACGACGAGCTCGTCGACGGCAACTGCCCGATCCACGGCCGGCCCGTCGAGCGGGTCGTCGAGGAGAACTACTTCTTCAAGCTGTCGCGCTTCGAGCAGGATCTGCTCGACCACTACGCCGAGCACCCGGACGCCGTGCAACCGGAGAGCCGTCGCAACGAGGTGCTCGGCTTCATCCGGCAGGGCTTGCGCGACTTCTCGATGAGCCGCACTTCGATCGACTGGGGGATCCCGCTGCCGTGGGACGAGCGGCACGTCACCTACGTGTGGTTCGACGCCCTGTTCAACTACTGCACCGCGATCGGATACGGCAGTGAGGCGGCTCGCTTCGACCGCTACTGGCCCGTCGACTACCACCTCGTGGGCAAGGACATCCTCCGCTTCCACGCCGTGTACTGGCCGGCCATGCTGATGGCGGCCGGGATGCCGCTACCCCGGTGCGTGTTCGCGCACGGATGGCTGCTCGTGGGGGGCGAGAAGATGAGCAAGACCCGGCTGAACCAGATCGCGCCCGCCGACCTCGTCGCCGAGTTCGGCGTCGACGGGTTTCGCTACCACTTCCTCACCGACCAGCGGTTCGGGCCCGACGGCGACTTCAGCTACGAGGCGATGGTGGGGCGGTACAACGCGGACCTGGCCAACAACTTCGGCAATCTCGCCAGCCGGGTGCTGAACATGGCGGTCACCTACTGCGGCGGGGTGGTGCCCGACGCTCGGGCCGACGGGCCGCTCGTCGGCGCGGCGGCGGCCGCGTTCGACGGGTTGGCCGCGGGCATGCACCGGCTCGACTTCCACGGGGGCTTCGGCGCGGTATGGGATCTCATCGGCGCGACGAACGCGTTCATCGAGGATCGCCGGCCGTGGGCGCTGCACAAGGCGGGTGACGCCGCCGGAACCGCGCGGGTGCTCGGCGACTGCCTCGAGGCGCTGCGGATCGTGGCGGTGCTCGCGTCGCCCCTGATCCCGCGGGCGTGCGAGGAGCTGTGGCGCCGGCTCGGCCACGCGGACGGCCCCGAGGACCAGCGTCTGCCCGAGGCCGCGAGATGGGGGCAACTGCCGGCGGGCAACCGACTCGAGAAGGGCCGGCCCCTGTTCCCACGTATCGAGGCGCAGGCGTGAGCGTCGCCGCGCCGCGCGGTCCCGACCGCCCCCAACGCCTCGGTTGGGTGGACAGCCACTGCCACCTCCAGTCCGTCGAGGGCGGCGCGGACGCCGCCATCGCCCGCGCTCGTGAGGCCGGGGTGGAGACGATGGTGTGCGTCGGCACCGACCTCGAGACGTCGATGCAGGCGGTGCAGCTCGCGGGCCGGTTCCCCGAGGTCCTCGCGACGGTGGGGCTGCACCCGCACGACGCGTCGAAGCTCGCCGCCGAGTGGGGGCGCCTCGAGCCGCTCGCGCAGAGCGACCGGGTCGTCGCCATCGGCGAAGCCGGTTTCGACCTCTACTACGAGCACTCGCCCCGCAGCGAGCAGGAAGCGGCGTTCCGATGGCAGATCCGGCTGGCCAAGCGCCTCGACCTCGCGCTCGTGATCCACACCCGTGACGCCTGGGACGACACCTTCCGGGTGCTCGGCGAGGAAGGCGCGCCGGGGCGCACGGTGTTCCACTGCTTCACCGGCGGGCCGGCCGAAGCGCGCCGCGCGCTCGACCTCGGCGCGTCGTTGTCGTTCAGCGGCATCGTGAGCTTCAGGAACGCCGACGAGCTCCGGGAGGCCGTCGCGCTCACCCCGCTCGATCGGATGCTGGTCGAGACCGACGCGCCGTATCTGTCACCCGAGCCGCACCGCGGGAAGCCGAACGAGCCCGCGCTCGTCGGCCTGGTCGGCGAGGCGGTCGCCGTCACCCGGGGGGCTGCGCCGGAGGTCGTCGCGCGGGCCACCGCCGAGAACGCCCGCGCGGCGTTCCCGCCGAAAGAAATCTGAGGGACGTTCTCCCAGGTCACACCCGAGATTGACTGGGAGAACCTTCCAGAATGGTTGTCCGTCGGACCGCGGCCTCGGTACGGTGCCGCGCACCAGGACCCCGGCCGGTACGCGAGTCCCCGGCTGTTGGCGGGGTCTCCCGATCACTTCGGTGTGACTCGTCGCGGGAAGGGCGGACCCGATCGCGGAGCACGTGAGGCCATCGACGTCGCGGCACGCGGCAGGACACAACCGTGACGGTCGCATCCGGCGGTACGCGTTGCCACGTCACGTCGTGCGCGCCGTACGCCAGTCACCGGGCCGGGCCCGTCCCGCCGAGCCCGGTTCGTGGCTCCCGCTCCCCGACGTCGACGTGCTCCCCGAGCTCGACGAGCTCTTCGACCTCGACCTCCTCGTCGACTCGGGTCAGACCACCGCGATCCGTCTCCCGACCGCGACCGAGGCCGAGCGCGATCCCGACCTCGACCCGGCCGTGACCCTCATCGAGATCGACGTCGACGCCGCGATCGCCGACCTGGAGCGCGAGGTGGCCGCGCTCGTCGGGCCGGAACCGGCCGAGCCCGACGGAGCTGGGCCCGCGGCCCGTCCGCTCGCCACTCCGCTCGAAGTCCCGCCCGCGGCGCCCGGGCGCTCGTACCACCCGAGCGAGCTGGTGGAGCTGCGCGCCGCGCCGGTCGGGGCGACCGCACCTTCTCGTGCCACCCTGGCCCGCGCCCGCCGCTCTCGACGAGCCCGACACCGCGCCGCGCTGCTCGCGACGGCCTTCGCCGTCGCGCTCCTGGTCGCCACGGCGTGGCCCCGGCTATTCGGCCGCAGGGAGACCACCGTTCGAATCGCGGTCGACGGCGTCAGCGCGTCGCACCGCGTCCGCGCGTCGACGGTCGGCGACGCGCTCGCCGCCAGCGGGATCCGGCTCGGCGGGTTCGACCGGGTGGCTCCGTCGCTCCTCGCGCCGGTCCGCCAGGGCACCACGATCGCAGTGACCCGGGCGGTGCCGGTCACGGTCGAGGTCGACGGCGCCGGCCGGACCGTGCTCACGTCGGCCACCTCGGTCGACGCGGTGCGCGAGCAGCTCGGGCTCCGCCCCACGCTCCTGGCTCGGGGCACCGAGGTCACCAAGGGCGCGGTGCTCGCGTTCCGGACCCCGCGGCGTGTCACGCTCACGGTCGACGGCAGCACGACCGCGTCGACCGCCAGCGCCCGGACCGTCGCGGAGCTGCTCGCCGACGCGCACGTGGTCGTCGGTGCGAGCGACATCGTCACGCCGGCCTCGGACACCCTTCTCACGACGGGTACCGCGGTGCAGGTCGTGCGCGTCGCGGGCCAGTACACGACCGAGCGGCGCGCGATCCCGATGCCCGTGCAGTACGTCGAGGACGGAACGCTGCCGGTCGGGCAGCGCCGCACGACGCAGCCCGGTCGTGCCGGCACGACCCTGGACACGTTCCGGCTCACCACGCACGACGGGCAGGTGGTGGACCGCCAGAAGATCTCGTCCGTGGTGCAGCAGCCGGCGGTGGCGCAGGTGATCGCGGTGGGGGCCAAGGCCCCGGCCGCGCCCCGGACCCCACCGGCATCGGCCGCGGGCGCGCGATCGGCCCCGACGCCGGCGTCGGCCGCCACCACCCACACCGAGACGGGCAAGGCGAGCTGGTACGCGTTCACGCCGGGAACGTGCGCCCACAAGACGATCGCCAAGGGCACGGTCGTCAAGGTGACGAACACCGCAACGGGTGTCTGGACCACCTGCATGGTCGCCGACCGTGGCCCGTTCGGCGGCGGTCGCATCCTCGACCTGTCGCGCGACGTCTTCGCCAAGCTCGCGCCGAGCACCTCGGGTGTCATCACGGTCCGCGCCGAGTGGTGACGGCGCCCGCCCGGGCGCCGCGTCGTGCCGGCGGCACCGGGCGAGCGCGACGATGACCAGGTGACCCTGCTGACACCGAGCCGCGTGCGCGCGCTGCTCGACGAGCACGACCTGGCGCCGAGCCGCGGACTCGGCCAGCACTTCCTCGCCGATCCCAACACGGCCCGGCGCATCGTCCGCCTCGCCGGGGTCGCCGCCGATGACCGCGTCCTGGAGATCGGCCCGGGGCTCGGCTCGCTGACCCTGGCGTTGCTCGAGGCGGGCGGCCGGGTCCTGGCGCTCGAGCTCGACCGGCACGTGGTCCCCGCGTTGCGGGCCGTGGTACCGGTGGGTAGCGCACTCGATGTCGTCGTCGGCGACGCGCTCGCCGAGGACCTCGACGGGCTGCTCGCGGCGCGGGAGCCCGGCACTGCTCGCTGGAAGCTCGTCGCCAACCTGCCGTACAACGTCGCGACTCCGCTGGTCGTCAGGGTCCTCGAGACCGCGCCCCGCGTCGACGAGCTGCTGGTCATGGTCCAGCGCGAGGTAGGGGAGCGGCTCGCGGCACCCGTCGGGACCGCCGCGTACGGAGCCGTGACGGTCAAGGTCGGCTACTACGGCGAGGCGGCGGTCGTCGGCATCGTTCCACCGAGCGTCTTCGTGCCTCCGCCGAAGGTCGAGTCCGCCCTGGTCCGCGTCCGGCGTCATCGCGACCCTCCGGTGGACGTCGCGGACCCGGAGCGGCTGTTCGCGCTGGTGCGCGCCGGGTTCGCCCATCGCCGCAAGATGCTGCGCCAGGCGTTGCGCGGGCTGCTCGGCGATCGAACGGTCGCGGTGCTCGAGGCGGCGGGGATCGACCCCCGAGCCCGGGCGGAGACCGTCACGCTGGACGGGTGGGCGCGCCTCGCCGGTGCGGTCGGCGAGGCGGGCGCGTGAACGAGGTGTTCGCGCCGGCGAAGCTGACGCTGTCGTTGCACGTCGAGGGGGTCCGCGACGACGGGTACCACGAGCTCGACGCCCTCGCGGTCGCGCTCGACGACCCACACGACACCCTGACCGTGGTCGACGCCACACGCGGTGTCTCGATCGAGGTCCGGGGGCCGGCGGCGGGCGGGGTGCCGGCTACCGACGCCAACCTCGCGGTGCTCGCCGCCCGGCGTGTGCTCGACGAGGTCGGCGCCCCGCGCGGTGTGGCGATCGCGCTGTGGAAGGAGATCCCCGCCGGCGCGGGCCTCGGTGGCGGCTCGAGCGACGCGGCCGGCGTGCTGCGTACGCTGGGCCGTGCGTACGGGGTGCCCGACGTACGGCTCGTCGAGCTCGCGGGGCATCTGGGGTCGGACGTCCCCGCGTGCCTCGCCGGCGGATCCGTCCGGATGCGCGGCCGCGGGGAACGGCTCGAGCCGGTCGAGCTCGCGGGCATCCTGCGGGTGGTCGTGGTCGTTCCGCCGTTCGGGTGCCCGACGCCCGCGGTCTACCGGGCGTGGGACGAGCTGGGCGGGCCTCGCACCGGTCGGGTCGTCCCGGCACCGTTGCCGGTGGCCGGGCTGCTCGACGAGCTGCGCAACGACCTCGAGCCCGCGGCCGAGCACGTCGAGCCGCGACTCCGTGCGTTCCGGGAGGACGTCGAGGCGATCGCGGGCCGGCCGGTCCTCATGGCCGGCAGCGGCTCGGCCTACGCGATCTGCGTGGACGACGAGCCGGACCGCTGGCGGGAGCTGCCGGCGCGGCTCGCCGATCGGTTGGGCGTGCGGGCCTGGGCGGGCGCCACGCTGCCGAGGGTTCTTTGACGCGGTTCGTCGCCATTCGGGGCATGGCACAATGGTGAATCTGTGACGAACTCGGAGTCGCGGTTCGCGTACAAGCCCGCGCTCGACGGTCTCCGCGCCGTGGCCGTGCTCGCGGTCATCGCCTACCACCTCGAGAGCTACCGCCCGAACGGCGGCGCGCCCCGCGGGCTCTGGGCGAGCGGTGGCTTCCTCGGCGTGGACACGTTCTTCGTGCTCTCCGGCTACCTGATCACGAGCCTGCTCGTCGCCGAATGGTCGGGCTCGGGGGCGATCAGCCGGTCGGCGTTCTGGGTCCGGCGCGCTCGGCGCCTGCTGCCCGCGCTGCTCGTCGTCGTGCTCGCGGTGTGCGTGTACGCCGCGGTCGCGGTGCCCTCGGATCAGCTCCGCAACATCAGGGGCGACGGGCTCGCCACGTTGTTCTACGTGCAGAACTGGCGGCTGGTGCTCTCGGGCCAGTCCTACTTCGACCTGTTCAAGGCCGCGTCGCCGTTGCGGCACGTCTGGTCGCTGGCGATCGAGGAGCAGTTCTACATCCTCTGGCCGATCATCGTGCTGCTCTGCCTCCGGATCGGTCGCGGCGCGCGGCGCTACCTCGTCGCCTTCTGCACGGTCGGTGTCGCAGTATCGGTCGCGCTGATGGCGCTCCTCTACGACGCCGCGGATCCGTCGCGCGTGTACTACGGCACGGACACGCGCGCCCACCTGCTACTCGTCGGCGCGTTGCTCGCACTGGTGCTCGAACGGTGGTCACCCCGGACCAGCCGGAGCCAGGGTGTGTTGCATGTCGCCGGGTCGCTGCTCGGGATCGGGTGCGTCGTCGCGTTCGTGCGAGTCGGCGACCGCGACGCCTTCCTCTATCACGGCGGGTTCCTGCTCTTCGCGCTGGCGATGACGGTGGTGATCGCTTCGGCCGTCGCTCCGGGCCGCTCACCGGTGCGCCGCGTACTCTCGTGGTCCCCGCTGCGGTGGATCGGGTGCATCTCGTACGGCCTCTACCTCTGGCACTGGGTGGTCATCGTGGTGGTCACGCCGCGCCGCACCGGTCTGGAGGGCCTGCCGCTCGAAGCGCTCCAGGTCGCGCTGACGTTCGCGACCGCCGTCGTCTCCTACTACCTGCTCGAGCTCCCGGTCCGGAGGGGCACGATCGTGCGTGGTCGGGCCGGGCTCACCGTCGCACCCGCGGCACTCGCGGTCTGCGCCGTGGCGGTGCTGCTGAGCACCTCGGGCGCGGTGGCGCCGGCGACCGTGTACGCGGCGCCGGCGGCCGCCATCGTCCCGAAGCTGCCGCCGGCGACGACCTCGTCCACCCGCCCGACCCTCGCGACGGAGTCGCGCGACGCGGCGCCCGGCGCGATCGTCCCGGATCCCGCCGTGCACCGGATCGCCCTCGTCGGCGACTCGGTGGCCGACAGCCTGGCACCCGGCCTCGAGCACTTCCTCGGCCCGTTGGGCATCGATCTCGTGCGTGGTGCCGTCGACGGCTGCCCGGTGGCGAACGGGTTCTCGCTCGACGACCAGGGCAACCCGTTCGCGTGGTCGGCGAACTGCGTCAAGGTCGTGCCCGACTTTCAGCGCCGGCTCGTCGAGCAGCAACGCCCCGATCTCGTGCTGTGGCTCAGCACGTGGGAGACCGCGGAGCGACGCGTGAACGGTCGGTGGCTGCACTTCGGGTCGCCCGAAGGCGACGCCGCACTGTTGCAGTCGATGGACGAGACGTGGACTCGGCTGACCGCCCGGGGCGCGAAGGTCGTCGTCCTGGTGCCGGCGCCGCGCGCGCCCAACGACTACGGTCCGGCGCCCCGGTCGGGCGCCGACCAGATCGACCACCTCCAGGACCTCCTCCGGCAGTTCGCCCGTCGACACCCGGACTCCGTGCGGCTCGTCGAGTTGCAGCCGATCGTGTGCCCCGGCGGCTTCCCGTGCCCCGAGACGGTGTCGGGTCTGCGCCTGCGTCCCGACGGCGGCCACTTCACGGCGGAGACCGCGATCTGGGCGGCACAACGGATTCTGCCCGAGGTCTTCAAGAGCGGGCCGGCTCCCATGGCGGGCGTGACGCGGCGCGGGCCGGTCAGCGGCCCTGCTGACGACGCTGCCAGCGCGTCTTCTTGAGCAGCTTCTTGTGCTTCTTCTTGCGCATGCGCTTGCGGCGCTTCTTGATCAGGGAGCCCATGGCGGGTGCTGACGCTAGCCGTCGGCGTCGCGGCTGTCACATTGCGGCGGTCGGGTTCCTGGGCGGCGGTAAGGTCGGCGGACCCGGTCGGGGGTGGTGTAATGGCAGCACGGGGTCCTTTGGAGTCCCAAGTCGAGGTTCGAGACCTCGCCCCCGAGCTGAGCGGCGCGACTGAGGGTGATGCATCGGTGATCGACCTGAGGATTGGATCCGCGGCGAGCGAGCGAAGCCGAGCGAGCACGGAGTCCCGAGCGCCCGCGACGCCGGGTATCCCGGCGTCGCAGCGAGGGCGACCAATGGATTCGGAGTCCCGAGCGCCCGCGACGCCGGGTATCCCGGCGTCGCAGCGAGGGCGACAATGAAGACCGGGTACAGACCGTTGTCGGCCGTCGTGCTCGCAGCGGGCGAGGGCACGCGGATGCGTTCGGCGACGCCGAAGGTGCTCCACCCGCTGTGCGGGCGGCCGATGCTGTTGCACGTCGTCGACGCGCTCGTGGAGCTGCCGCTCGAGCGAATCGTCGTGGTGGTCGGGCACGGGGCCGAACGGGTCACCAAGACGCTCCAGGACCAGCTCGCCACCGAGATGCGCATCGAGTTCGTGGAGCAGCGCGTGCAGCGCGGCACCGGCGACGCGGCGAGCGTCGCGTTGACCGCGTTCGCGGACGAGCTCGACGGCGAGGACGACCTCGTCGTGCTCCCCGGCGACGCGCCACTGCTGCGGGCCGAGACCCTCGCGCGCCTGGCCCGGGAGCACCGGCTGGCCGACGCGGCGGCGACGCTGCTCACCGTCGAGCTCGACGATCCGACGGGCTACGGCCGCGTCGTGCGCGACTCGCACGGCCGCGTCGACCGCATCGTCGAGCAGACCGATTCCACCGAGGAACAGCTCGCGATCAACGAGGTCTGCACGTCGATCTACTGCTTCCGTCGCGGCCTGCTCGCGCCCGCGCTGCGCCGGCTGTCACCCGAGAACGCGCAGGGTGAGTACTACCTGACCGACGTGATCGGCGTCCTCCACCAGACCGGTCACACGGTGGTCGCGGTCGCGGCCGACGACGCCGAGGAGGCATCGGGGGTGAACGACCGCGCGCAGCTTGCCGCGGCCGAGGCCACGCTCCGAATGCGCATCAACACGCGCTGGATGCGCGACGGCGTGTCGATCGTGGACCCGGCCCGCACCTACATCGACGCGACGGTCGAGCTCGAGCCCGACGTCCGCATCCTCCCGGGCACGCTGCTCGAGGGCCGGACGGTGATCGGTACCAGGTCGGTCGTCGGGCCCGACACGCGGCTGGTCGACACGATCGTCGGGGACGACGCGGTGATCCAGCAGACCGTGGCGCGCGACAGCGAGATCGGCGACCGTGCGGCGGTCGGTCCGTTCGCCCATCTCCGACCGGGGACGCGCCTGCTCCCCGACGCGCATGTCGGGTCGTTCGTCGAGCTGAAGAACTCCGAGGTCGGGGAGGGTGCGAAGGTGCCGCACCTCTCGTACGTCGGCGACGCCGAGATCGGGGCGGGCGCGAACCTCGGTGCCGGCACGATCACGGCCAACTACGACGGTAGGCAGAAGCATCGCACCAAGATCGGCAAGGACGTCCGCACCGGCTCCAACACGGTGCTCGTCGCGCCGGTCGAGGTCGGCGACGGCGCGTACACCGGCGCAGGTGCCGTCGTGACCAACGACGTACCGCCCGGCGCATTGGCGAAAGGCGTGCCCGCGCGCATCGACGAAGGTTGGGCCACGCGGGAATCCGGCGGGGAGGAGCCCGGCCCCGCCTGACCGTCGACCGGGCGCGATCGGCGATCGTCGGCAAGAATGGGCCGAGACACCGTCAGGCGTCGCGTGGAGGAGCCGGATGGAGCTGGTCACCAAGAAGAGGCTGATGCTCTTCAGCGGGCGCGGGAACCCCGAGCTGGCCGACGAGATCGCGACGAGCCTGAAGGTCCCGCTCGGCGAGGTCGTGCTGTCGACCTTCGCGAACGGCGAGATCTACTGCCGGTTCTCCGAGAGCATCCGCGGTGCGGACGTCTTCGTCCTCCAGAGCCACTGCGAGCCGATCAACGACCGGATCTTCGAGCAGCTCATCATGATCGATGCCGCCAAACGGGCGTCGGCGAAACGGATCACCGCGGTCTGCCCGTTCTACGGGTACGCGCGCCAGGACCGCAAGGCCGAGGGTCGCGAACCGATCACGGCGCGGTTGGTGGCCGACGTCCTCACCGCCGCCGGGTGCGACCGGGTCGTGACCGTCGACCTCCACACCGGTCAGATCCAGGGGTTCTTCGACAAGCCGGTGGACCACCTCACCGCGGTGCCGCTCCTCGCGGAGTACCTGGCCGAGAGCGTCGACGGCGAGGTGACGGTCGTCTCTCCCGACGCGGGTGGCGGCAAGCTCGCCCGCCGGTACGCCAACGCGCTCGGGCACCACGACATCGAGTGCGAGCTGGCGTTCATCGACAAGCGCCGGCCACGCGGCACCCACAACGTGGCCGAGGCGACCGAGGTGGTCGGCGAGGTGGCCGGCCGCACGTGCCTGCTCGTCGACGACATGATCGACACCGCGGGCACGATCGTCAGCGCCGCCAACCTGTTGGTCGACCGGGGTGCGGCCGAGGTGTTCGTGGTGGCGACGCACGGGCTGCTCTCGGGTCCCGCGGTCGAACGGCTCCGGGCCGCCCCGATCCGCGAGCTCGTCCTCACCAACACGATCCCGATCCCGGCCGACAAGCGGTTCGAGAACCTCCGGGTGCTCTCGATCGCCCCCATCATCGCCGACGCCCTCGACGCCGTCTTCGAGGACACGTCCGTCAGCGAGATCTTCCGCGGCGACAACGTCTGACGGCGGGCGCCGACGGGCGGTGCCGACAGTTCCTCGGGGGTCGGATCGAGCGGGGATTGGGGCCGACCGGGCCCGCGTGGCAGACTGGTGCGTTCCGCCGTTCCTGTGCAAAGGACCTCACGCGCCATGTCTGACGTCACGCTCGCCGCCGAGAAGCGCACCTCCGCCGGGTCCGGGCCGGCCGGCCGCCTCCGCCGCCAGGGCAGGCTGCCCGCCGTGGTCTACGGCCTCGAGACCGATTGCGTGTCCGTGACCGTGCCCACCCGGGAGCTCAACTCGATCCTCCACAGCGAGACCGGCGCCAACACGCTGATCACGCTGAAGCTCGACGGCGACTCCGTGCTCACGCTGGCCCGTCAGATCCAACGTCACCCGGTGCGGGGCGACCTGCTCCACGTCGACTTCATCCGCATCCGGCGCGACACCGCGGTGCAGGCCGAGGTCCCGATCACCCTCACCGGAGAACCCGAAGGCGTCAAGAACGGCGGTCTCCTCGAGCAGCTGATCTTCACGCTCACCGTGGAGGCCAAGCCCGCCGACATCCCCACCGCGATCGAAGCCGACGTCTCGCAGCTCGACCTCTCCGACCAGTTGCACATCAGCGATCTCGTCCTCCCGCGGGGCGTGGTCACGCTCCAGGAGCCCACCGAGCTCGTCGCCCAGGTCGCCGTGCCGCGTGGCCTGGGGGCCGAGGAGGAGGGCGCCGAAGGCGAGGCGGCCGAGGGCGAAGGGGCCGAGGGCGGTGCGGCCGCCGAGGGCGGCGAGGGCGAAGCCTCCGGCGGGGAGTAGCCGGTGCTCCGGCGCCGCGGTCCGGGCGCCGAACGGACCGGCACGCCCGCGGACCTCCTGGTGGTCGGGCTCGGAAACCCCGGCGCGGAGTACGCCCGGAGCCGTCACAACGTGGGGGCCGAGGTCGTCGAGCTGCTGGCGAAGCGCCACGGCGCGCGTCTGCGCAAGACCAAGGAGCGGGCGCTGGTCGACGAGATACGCGTCGGCGGCAAGCGCGTTGCGCTCGCGGTGCCGCTCACCTTCATGAACGAGTCGGGCCAGGCGGTCGCGCCACTGGTACGGCGACTCGGGGTGGGCCCGTCGACAATCGTGATCGTGCATGACGAGCTCGACCTCCCCGTCGCCGCGCTCAAGGTGAAGGTCGGCGGTGGGCTCGCGGGCCACAACGGCCTGCGGTCGATCAAGTCGCACCTGCACAGCGACGAGTTCCTGCGGGTCCGCATCGGGGTCGGCAAGCCGCCGGGCGGCAAGGAGCAGGGTGCCGACCACGTGCTGCGGAAGTTCTCGAAGGCGGAACGGGCCGAGATCGACGTGACGATCGAGCAGGCCGCCGACGCGGTCGAGGCGATCCTGCGCGACGGCGTCGACGCGGCCATGAACCGTTTCAACTGAGCGGCTATCGGCCTTTGCGTGGACACGACGTGAAAGGAGTGGGTGCATGGGCGAGACTGACGCGGACGAACGGATCTCCCGACTCGAGTCAACCCTCAGGCCCAGTGGAGCTACCTGAGGCATCTGGAGAGCGAGTGTGGTCGGCGTCGCTCAGCCGGCTTCGGATCTGCGGTCGATGCAGGCGCGGCCGACCTGGTACGCGACCTCGGTCTCTGGAGAGGGCTTCGCTTCGATCCAGCAGCTCCGTCGAGAGCTTCGCGGGTGCGTCGTCGACGTATGACTGTCACAGCTCGTCGGTAGGCTGACTAATGCACTCGTAAGCCGACGCGAGTTCCGGTGCGGGTACAGCGGAGAGTGGGATGCACGCGACCGCGGTCGCGCGAATGCCACGATCCGTGATCGGGAATTCGAAAGCAGTCCATGGCCGACACAAACAAGCTGGCACTGGCCGAGATCCCCCGGCTCCTCGCCCGGGAGCCGGGCCTCGTCGCGGCCGCGACCGGGTCGGCGCCCGTCGTCGCGGTGCCCGACGCGGCCCGGGCTCTGTTTGCGGCCGCGTTGGTGGGGACCACCGGGCGCCGGCCCGTCCTCCTCGCGGTCCCGACCGGCGCGGAGGCCGAGCGCGTCGGGCACGATCTGCGCCGGTTCCTCGGCGACGACGAGGTCGAGCTGTTCCCTGCCTGGGAGACCCTCCCGTTCGAGCGGGTGTCGCCGTCGCTCGAGACGATGGGCCGCCGGCAGCGGGTCATGTGGCGGCTGCGGCACGGCGGCGCGCAGCTCCCCGCGGTCGTCGTCGCGCCGGTTCGCGCGCTGATCCAGCGGTTGGGCCCGCACGTCGAGGACGTCGAACCCGTCGCGGTCCGGCCGGCAGCACGCGTCGACCGCGACGAGTTGCTCGAACGGCTCGTGTCGATGGGCTACCGGCGCGAGTACCAAGTCGAGGCCCGCGGCGAGGTCGCGGTGCGGGGCTCGATCGTCGACGTGTACCCCGCGACCGCCGACCACCCGGTGCGCATCGACCTCTGGGGCGACGAGGTCGACCGGCTCTCCGCGTTCTCGATCGCCGACCAGCGATCCACCCACGAGCTCGACAGGGTCTCGATCTTCCCCGCGCGCGAGCTGGTGCCGACGGCCGAGGTCCGGGATCGCGCCGAGAACCTCGTCGGGGCCGAACCCTGGGGCCGTGAGCAGTGGGAGCGGTTGGCCCAGGGGCAGACGTTCGACGGCATGGAGTCGTGGCTGCCGTGGCTCTGCGAGGACGAGCACCTGCTGTCCGACCTCCTCCCGCGCGACGCACTCGTACTGCTCGCGGAACCGAAGCGGATGCGCGACCGCGCCCGGGAGCTGCTCGACGAGGAGGCCGCGCTCGCCTCGAGCCTCGCGACCACCTGGGACGTGCCCGGCGACCGCGAGTTCCCGCGCCTGTCGTTGCCGTTCGACCGGCTGCTCGCGCACACGACCGCCGCCGCGACCTCTTTGCTCTCCGCCCCGGAGAACCCGGAGACGCCGGTGCTCGCGGCGACCGCCTTCGATCCGGTCGTCGGCGACGCCGAGGGACTCGCCCGGCGCCTGACCAAGCTCCGGGCCGAGGGTTTCCGCGTCGTGATCGCGGCCGACGGTCGCGGGTCGGCGGACCGGCTGCACGACATCCTGGCCGGCGAGGGCGTGGCCGTACCGGTCCTCGAACGGATCGGGACCGACGTACTCCGCGGTCCGGGTCTGCACCTGACGGTCGCGCCACTCGAACGGGGCGTGATCCTTCCGGCCCTCGAGCTGGCGATCGTCGCCGAATCGGATCTCACCGGGCGTCGTCGCGTGCACCGCAGGCCTCGCGGCGCGCGGCGCGGCGTCGACTATTACGACGACCTGAAGCCCGGCGACTACGTGGTGCACCAGGTCCACGGCGTCGGCAGGTACGCCGGCATGGTCTCGCGCGCGATCGGTGGCGCGGAACGCGACTACCTGCTGCTCGAGTACAAGGGGGGCGACAAGCTCTACGTGCCGAGCGACCAGGTCGGCATCGTGCGCCGTTACACCGGCGGTGAGACCCCGACGCTGCACCGCATGGGCGGCAGCGACTTCGCCAAGGCCCGCGCCAAGGTCCGCAAGGCCGTCACCGAGATCGCGCAGGAGCTCGTGGTCCTGTACCGCAAGCGACTGCACACGCCCGGCCACGCGTTCGCGCCCGACACGCCGTGGCAGCACGAAGTCGAGGCGGCGTTCCCGTACGAGGAGACGCCCGACCAGCTCCAGGCGATCGTCGAGACCAAGGCCGACATGGAGCGCGGCGTCCCGATGGACCGCCTCATCTGCGGCGACGTCGGCTACGGCAAGACGGAGGTGGCGGTGCGCGCCGCGTTCAAGGCAGTGCAGGACGGCAAGCAGGTCGCGGTGCTCGTGCCGACGACTCTGCTCGCCGCCCAGCACGGCCAGACGTTCCGCGATCGGTTCGCGAGCTACCCGGTGCGCGTCGAGGTGCTCTCGCGGTTCCTCGGGCCGAAGGAGCAGCAGGCGGTCGTCGACGGCGTCGCGACCGGTGCGGTCGACGTCGTGATCGGGACGCACCGGCTGTTGTCGGAGGACATCCGCTTCAAGGACCTCGGTCTGCTCGTGATCGACGAGGAGCAGCGCTTCGGCGTGACGCACAAGGAACGAATCAAGGAGATGCGGGCCAACGTCGACGTGCTGACGCTGTCCGCCACCCCCATCCCGCGGACGCTCGAGATGAGCCTCACCGGCATCCGCGACCTCTCGCTGGTACAGACACCGCCGGAGGACCGCCAGCCGATCCTCACCTACGTCGGCGAGTACGACGACCGTGCCGTCGCGGAGGCGGTGCGGCGCGAGCTCCTGCGCGAAGGCCAGGTGTTCTTCGTGCACAACCGGGTGCAGGACATCGAACACGTCGCAGAGCACGTACGTGACCTCGTGCCCGAGGCGCGCGTCGGCATCGCGCACGGGCAGATGGACGAAGGCGCGCTCGAACGGATCGTGTTGGACTTCGTGGACCACGAGTACGACGTGCTGGTCTGCACCACGATCGTGGAGAGCGGCCTCGACATCCCGAGCGTCAACACGCTCGTCGTCGACCGTTCCGACCTGCTCGGCCTCGCGCAGATGTACCAGCTGCGCGGCCGCGTGGGCCGGCGCGGCCAGCGTGCCTACGCGTACCTACTCCATCCGTCGGACCGCGTGCTCACCGAGGAGGCGTACGAGCGGCTGAAGACGATCGGCGAGTTCACCGATCTCGGTTCGGGCTTCAAGATCGCCATGCGCGACCTGGAGATCCGAGGCGCGGGCAACCTGCTCGGAGGCGAGCAGTCGGGACACATCGCGGCCGTCGGGTTCGACCTCTACTGCCAGATGGTCACCGAAGCAGTCGGCGAGCTGACCGGAGCGCCCAAGGAGGAACCGGTCGAGATCGCGATCGAGGTCCCGGTGGCGGCGCACCTTCCGCGCGAGTACGTGTCGCGCGACGACGTCCGCATGGAGGCGTACCGCCGCCTGGCCGCGGTGACCAGCGCGGCGGACGTCGAGGACATCCGGACCGAGTGGCAGGACCGGTACGGGCCGCTGCCCGGGCCGGCCGAGGCGTTGCTCGAGGTGGGTCTGCTGCGCGCCGAGTGCGTCCGCAGCGGCGTTCGGTCCGTCACCGTCGCGAAGGGGACGGCCCGGCTCCTGGGCCTCGAGCTCAAGGAGTCGCAGAAGGTACGGCTCCGCCGGCTGGCGCCGAAGGCCGTCGCCAAGGACGACGGCGAGCTGGCGGTGCCGCTCGGCGTTCCCGACGGCCGGGCCGCCCCGGCCGTGACCGAGCTGCTGCGGTCCCTGATGCCCGCTTCCGAACCCGTACCGGTAGCATCCGCCACGCCCTGAGCGCGCCCCCTTCGCTCCCGCTGCCCCCGACTCGAAAGCCTCCAGATGTCCGCTCGTTCCCTGTCCCGCTTCACGGCCGCGGCCGCCGTGGTCGCCGTCGTCACCGGTCTGGCGCTCACGGGCTGCGGGTCGTCCGCCGGTGCCGACGCGTTCAGCGTCGACGGTCGCTCGACGAGCGATCACGACTTCCAGCGCGAGCTGCGGGCGCTGCGCGACAACGCGCAGCTCCAGAAGCTCATCGCCCAGAGCGGCGGTTCGAAGCCCGCGAAAGGCGCGATGGATCCGAAGCTGACCGCGACCTGGGCCCAGGCCGGGATGCAGCAGTCGGTGGTGGACCACGAGTTCGCGCAGCGTCACCTGAAGGTCTCGGCGCGGGCGAAGAAGCTCCTGCCGACGTTCCGCGACCAGTACTTCTCGAGCAAGCAGGTCTTCGACGCGTTCCCGAAGTGGTTCCGCGACCTGCAACTGGGCCGCTTCGAGCGGCTGCTGACGGTGCTGGGTCCCGCACCGACGGAGGCCGAGTTGCGCAAGAGCTTCGAAGAGCTCAAAACGTCCAAGTGCCCGTCGGGCAAGCTCGTCTCGCACATCCTCGTCAAGACGAAGGCGGAGGCCGACGCCATCGCCGCCGACCTCGCCAAGGGGGCGGACTTCGCGTCGACTGCCGCGCAGAAGTCGACCGACACCCAGTCCGCCCAACAGGGTGGGCAGGTCGGGTGCCTCACCGCGGGGCAGTACGTGCCGGAGTTCGAGAAGGCCGCAGACGCGCTGGCGCCCGATACGGTTTCGGCACCGGTGCAGACGCAGTACGGCTGGCATCTCATCAAGGTGACCCCGCTCACCTTCGAAGGACAGCGCGCCGCCGTCGAGCAGAACTTCCTGGCCGAGCAGAACCAGAAGCTCTCCACGCACCTGCAGAACACCCTGAAGAAGGCCCGCGTGTCGCTGAACCCGAAGTACGGCAGAGTCGTGCGGAAGCCGCAATTCGCCGTCGAACCGCCGGCGGCGCCGAAGGCGAAGACCCGCCCGTCGACGGGCAGGAACTCGGCCACGACGACGACGGCATCCCAGGTGCCCCAGGGTGGCGCGACCTCGCCGCCGACCTCCGCGCCGGCGTCCGCGCCTGCCACCGGCTCGCCGTGACCCGGCGGGGTCGCGTCGTGGTCGTGGGGCTCGGCCCGGCCGGCGCCGACCTCGTGCTCCCGGCCGCTCGGCACGCCCTCGAGCGGATCCCGGCCCGGT
This sequence comes from Acidimicrobiia bacterium, assembly GCA_046331155.1. Lineage (GTDB taxonomy): Bacteria > Actinomycetota > Acidimicrobiia > IMCC26256 > CAWATG01 > JAXLRK01. Next base: position 80,275 of record JAXLRK010000001.1, on the reverse strand, counting down.
TCGTGCGCACGACGCGTCATCCGGCGGTCGACGAGCTGCGCGCGGCCGGCCTGGCCTTCGACTCGTTCGACGACCGGTACGACGCAGCGCCGGATTTCGAGGCGGTCTACGGCGCCATCGCCGACGCGGTCAGCGAGGCCGCGGCGGCGAACGGCGAGGTCGTCTACGCCGTGCCCGGGAGCCCGGCGGTCGCGGAGCGCACGGTCGTGCTGCTCCGTGACCTCTCGGCCCGGGGCCTGATCGACCTCGAGGTGCTCCCGGGCCTGTCGTTCGCCGAGCTCGCGTGGACGAAGCTGGGCGTCGACCCGATGCAGGGTGCGCACGTGGTCGACGCCCAGGAGTTCGCGGTCGCGGCCGCCGGCCTCTCGGGCCCCCTGCTCGTCGGTCACTGCTGGAACCGGTTGCTGCTCTCCGACGTGAAGCTCGCGTTGCTCGACGTGCTCGCGCCGAAGGCCGAAGTCGTCGTGCTCCAGCGCCTCGGCCTCGCCACCGAGGCGATCACGGGCCTCCCGCTCTCGGAATTGGACCGGGCCGTCGAGCCCGACCACCTCACGTCGGTGTTCGTCGACCTGGGCGATCGGGCGCCCGCGCAGGAGTACGTGCGCCTCCTCGAGCTCGCAGCGCGGCTGCGTGCACCGGGCGGGTGCCCCTGGGACGCGGAGCAGACGCACCACTCGCTCACGCGGTACCTCCTCGAGGAGGCGTACGAGGTCGTCGAGACCGTCGAGGCGTTGCCCGTCGACGCGCCGGCCGGGGTCACGGCCGGCGCCGAGCTGCCGGGCGGCTATGCACGGCTCGAGGACGAGCTCGGCGACCTGCTCTACCAGATCGTGTTCCACGCCCTGCTCGCGCAGGAGGCCGGCGCGTTCACGATGGCCGACGTGGCCCACGGCATCCACGACAAGCTGGTCCGCCGTCACCCGCACGTGTTCGGGCCGGTCGAGGCGGACACCTCCGAGCAGGTGATCCGAAACTGGGAGCAGATCAAGAAGGCCGAGAAGGGAGAGCAGTCGATCGTCGCCGGGATCACGGCCGGTCTGCCGTCGCTGCTCTACGCCCACAAGCTCTACCGCAAGGCGGCGTCCGTCGGGCTGGAGCCGGGCTCGGCCGAGGTCGCGCTCGAGCGGATCGCGACGGCCACGGCGGCCCTCGCCACGGCGGGCGACGCCGACGTCGAGCGTCGTCTCGGTGAGCTGCTGGCGGGCACTGTGGTCCTGGCCCGGGCCCGGGGGGTCGACGCCGAGACGTCGCTCCGGGCCTGGTCGGCGCGGTTCCGGGCCCGCTTCGAGGAGATGGAGCGGCTGGCCGCGTCGCGAGGCGTCGAGCTGGGTGGGGCCGATGCGGCGACGGTCGAGGCGCTGTGGGCCGACGTGGCCGGTTCCCGGTCCTGACCCGCCGGCGGGCATCATCGGGCCGTGAGGTGACGCCGGATTCCGGATCGGGGCTCCCATCCCAACGGGCCACAGTGGACTACCTTCGTCACACCAGTCACGCAAACAACACCAGCATCAGCTTCCACAGGTGAGCCGTGAGCAGCATCGTCGACGTCCTCGGTCGTGAGATCCTCGACTCCCGTGGCAACCCCACGGTCGAGGTGGAGGTGACGCTGGCGAGCGGCGCCACCGGACGGGCCGCGGTGCCGAGCGGCGCCAGCACCGGGGCCCACGAGGCGGTCGAGCTGCGCGACGGCGGCCGGCGCTACCTCGGCAAGGGTGTGCAGCGGGCCGCCGAGCACGTCAACGGCGAGATCGCCGACTCGGTGATGGGCCTCGAGGCCTGCGACCAGCGTTCGCTCGACTCGGTGCTCTGCGAGCTCGACGGCACCGACGCCAAGTCGCGGCTCGGGGCCAACGCCATCCTCGGCGTGTCGCTCGCCGCGGCCAAGGCCGCGGCCGACGAGGCCGAGCTGCCGCTCTACCGGTACGTCGGCGGTGTCAACGCCCACGTGCTGCCGGTCCCGATGATGAACGTCCTCAACGGAGGCGCCCATGCCGACAGCAACGTCGACCTCCAGGAGTTCATGCTCGCGCCGGTCGGAGCAGCCAGCTTCTCCGAGGCGTTGCGGTGGGGTGCGGAGACCTACCACACGTTGAAGAAGTTGCTCCACGACCGCGGCCTCGCCACCGCGCTGGGCGACGAGGGCGGGTTCGCGCCGAGCCTGCCGTCGAACGAGGAGGCGATCAAGCTCCTGCTCGGTGCCATCGAAGCCACGGGCTACGCGCCCGGATCCGAGATCGCGCTCGCGCTCGACACCGCCTCGACCGAGTTCTTCCACGAGGGCCGGTACCACCTCGAGGGTGAAGGCAAGCAGTACAGCCCCGCCGAATTCGCCGACTACCTCACCGATCTGTGCGACCGGTACCCGATCGTCTCGGTCGAGGACGGCATGTCGGAGGACGACTGGGACGGCTGGGGGGCGCTCACGGAGCGGCTCGGCGACCGCGTGCAGCTCGTCGGCGACGACCTGTTCGTCACCAATGCCCGGCGACTTCAGGAGGGGATCGACCGCGGCGTCGCCAACTCGATCCTCGTCAAGGTGAACCAGATCGGCACGCTCTCCGAGACGCTGGACACGATGGCGCTGGGTGCGCGCCACGGGTACACCGCGATGATGTCGCACCGAAGCGGCGAGACCGAGGACGCCACCATCGCGGACCTCGCGGTCGCCACCAACTGCGGCCAGATCAAGACCGGCGCTCCGGCGCGCAGCGACCGTGTGGCGAAGTACAACCAGCTCCTGCGCATCGAGGAGAGCCTCGGGGAGGGCGCGGCCTACCTCGGTGGCACGGCGCTCGCGAGGGCGGGAGGTGCGCGTGGCTGAGGTCGTCGACATGATGGCGCCGGAGCCGCTCTGGCGCCGGCCCGTCATGCAGATCACGGTCGTGTTCCTCGTCGGCGTGACGGTCCTCTTCCTGTTCGTCTTCCCCACGCGCGCGTACCTCGCCCAGCGGCGCGAGACGAACGCGGTGCGCGAGCAGCTCCAGGTGCTGGAGCAGCAGAACGCATCGCTGGCCAAGGAGGCGAAGCGGCTGCGGAGCTCGGCCGAGATCGAACGGATCGCCCGCGATCGCTACAACCTCGTGAAGCCGGGCGAGAAGGCCTACGCCATCATCCCGCAGGAGCCTGCGCCCGCCGCCACGCCGGGCGCCACGGGGAGCTCCGCCCCCGACGGCGGTGTCGGCGCCGACGCCAACGACGCGCCGTCGGAGCTGACCACGGCAGCACCGCAGGCGACGGCCGCGACGCCCGCACCCTGACCCCCGAATCCTGACCCCGGGCGACTGGCTCCTCCGCGCGGCCTCCGACAGACTGGCCGCATGCCGTCGACCCCCGAGGACGTGGCCGCGTTGACGCGGCTGCTCGGCCGCGCACCACAGTGCGAGTTCGAGGTCGTCGTGCGCGATTCGCGCGCGCTGCCGTCGGTGATCCGCAACGCACCGTTCCTCCACGACGGGACGCCGATGCCCACGCGGTACTGGCTGGTCGACGCCGACCTCTCGCCGCGGATCGCGCGCCTGGAGTCCGACGGCGGTGTGCGCCGCGCGGAGGGGGCGGTCGATCCGGCCGCACTTGCCGCGGCCCATGCCGCGTACGCGCGTGAACGCGACGCGACGATCCCCGTCGGCCACCGCGGCCCGCGTCCCTCGGGCGGCGTCGGCGGGACCCGCACCGGCGTGAAGTGCCTCCACGCCCACTACGCGTACTTCCTCGCCGGTGGCGACGACCCGGTCGGGCGTTGGGTCCACGAACGGCTCGCCGTGCCGGCGGCCGAGGAGTCCGCGTGACGCGCCGTCTGGGTGCCATCGACGTCGGGACGAACTCCGTGCGCCTGCTCGTGGCCGACGTGACCGGCAAAGGGCGTGCGGCCAGGCTCCGGACCGTCGACCGCCGCATGCGGATCACTCGACTCGGGCAGGGCGTCGACGCCAACCGCCGTCTGCATCCCGACGCGATCGAGCGCACGCTCGCCGTCTTCCGCGAGTACCGGAGCGCGCTCGACGAGCTCGGGGTCGAATCGGTCCGGGCCGGCACCACGAGCGCGTCGCGGGACGCTACGAACCGCGAGGAGCTGTTCGGCCCGGCCGCCGAGGTGCTGGGGCACGAGCTCGAGCTGATCTCCGGCGAGGAGGAGGCGGAGCTGTCGTTCGCCGGTGCCACCGCTGACCTGGAAGCGGCCACCGCCCCGCCGCCGTACCTGGTGGTCGACATCGGCGGTGGGTCCACCGAGCTCGTCGTCGGCACCGAGAAGCCCGAAGGGCTCGTGTCGGTCGACGTCGGCTGCGTGCGGCTCACCGAGCAGTTCCTCGCGTCGGATCCCCCGACGCCCGAGGAGCTGTCGAACGCCGTGATGACCATGCGCGACCACCTCGCCGACGTCGACCGTGAGGTGCCGGCCGCGGCGGGCGCGGCCACGGTCGTGGGGCTCGCGGGCACGGTCACCAACATGGCCGCGATCGACCTCGGCCTCCCCGAATACGACCCGGAGAGGATCCACCACCACCGCTTGACGCGGCCGGCGGCCGAGGAGATCTTCCGCACGCTGGCGCTCGAGCCCGTCGAGCTCCGCCGGCAGACGCCCGGGCTCGAACCGGGCCGCGTCGACGTCATCGTCGGCGGAGCCATCGTGCTCGTCTCGATCCTCCGCCACTACGACGCCGACGCCATGCTGGTGTCGGAGGCGGACATCCTCGACGGCCTCGTACGGAGCCTGGGCTGAGCGGCGCAGCCCGGGGTCGACGTGGCGTGGGGGGTGGTTGCCGGCCCCGGCGAATCCCTCAAACTCCCGTGTCCGCTGCCGACAAGAAGGCATGGATCTGAGCGAGTTCACCCGGTCGCTGGCCACGATGACGGAGCCCGATCTCCGCGCCGTGGCCCGGGCGATCGAACGTCATTCGCAATCCGCGGGTGACGAGGTGGACGCGTGGCGCGCGACGCTCGCGATCGACCGCTGCCTGCGCCGGGCGCGGCGGACGCGGCTCGCGGCGCACGCCGCGTACTCGGCCGGCCAGGCGGTCCTCGCTGCGGCGACCGCGGCCGGCTTCACGCTGCCGGACCCGGTGGTGACGGCCGTGGCGCGGTCCGCGGCCGAGCTCGCCCGCGCCGTGGTGGGCGGCATGACCTGCGAGCCCGAGGTGCGCCCGCTCGTCGAGACGTGGAGCGAGGTCAACCCGCTCGTCGCGGCCTGACTTCGGACCGGCTCGTCATCGGGCCGTCCCGTTAGCATCGAACGATGGCGCTGAGCGAGCGGCTGCTGTTGGGGCCCGGCCCCTCCAACCCGTACCCCGAGGCGCAGGCCGCGTTGGCCCGGCCGATGCTCGGCCACCTCGACCCCGAGTTCCTCGCGCTGCTCGACGAGACCGCGGCGCGCCTGCGGCAGGTGTTCCGGACCGCCAACGAGCTCACCCTCCCGATCAGCGGGACCGGCTCGGCCGGCATGGAGACGTGCTTCGTGAACCTCGTCGAGCCGGGCGACACCGTGATCGTCGGCGTCAACGGCGTGTTCGGCGAGCGGATGTGCGAGGTCGCGCGCCGCTGCGGCGCCGAGGTCGTGCGGGTCGACGCGCCGTGGGGTCGCGCCATGGATCCCCAACGGCTCCTCGACGCGCAGCGCGCGCAGCCCGGGGCCCGGCTCGTCGCCGTCGTCCACGCCGAGACGTCCACCGGCGTCGAGAGCGACGTCGCGCCGCTCGCCGCGTTGCAGGAGACCGACACGTTGCTGCTCGTCGACACCGTCACGTCGCTCGGCGGCATCCCGGTCGAGGTCGACCGTTGGGGCGTCGACGCCTGCTACTCGGGAACGCAGAAGTGCCTCGGCGTCGCGCCCGGCCTCTCGCCGGTGACGTTCTCGGCCCGCGCGGCCGAACGGCTCCGGGCGCGCCGCGAGCCGCCGCAGTCCTGGTACCTGGATCTCGGGCTGATCGGCGCGTACGTCGGCGCGGCCCGCCGCTATCACCACACCGCGCCGATCTCGATGATCTTCTCGCTGCACGCCGGCCTCGGCGCGCTGCTCGACGAGGGACTCGAAGCGGCCTGGGCGCGGCACCGGGCGGTTGGCGCACTGCTCCAGGAGCGACTCCCGAAGCGAGGATTCTCGTTGCTCGCGGAAGAGGGCCACCGGCTCCCGCAGCTCACGTCGTGCCGGCTGCCCGACGGCGTCGACGACGCCACGACCCGACGAGCGCTGCTCGACCGCTACGGCATCGAGGTCGGCGGCGGGCTCGGCGAGCTCGCAGGCACCGCGTGGCGCATCGGACTCATGGGGCACACCGCCCGCGAGCGCTCCGTGCTCGCCCTGCTCGCCGCGCTCGACGAGCTGGTCGGCTGATCGGCCGCGTGAACGGGCCGCACGCGCCTACGCGCGCTCGGCGGGAACGAGGATCTTCTCGCGGTAGAAGCGGAGCTCGGCGACGGACTCGCGGATGTCGTCGAGCGCGCGGTGCGTCTCCTTCTTCGACGGGCGGTGCTTGTAGACCTTCGGGTACCAGCGGCGGCAGAGCTCCTTGAGCGATGACACGTCGATGCTGCGGTAGTGCAGGTACCCGTCGAGGTCGGGGAGGTAGCGGGCGAGGAACCGGCGATCCATGCCGATCGTGTTGCCGCACAGCGGGGCGGTCCCCTCGGCGCAGTGCCCGCGCACGTAGTCGAGGGCGCGTGTGCCGGCGGCGGCGAGGTCGATCTCTGACGCCTCGATCGCCGGCAGCAGCCCCGACTTCGTGTGCATCGCCCGCACGAAGTCGTCCATGCCGGCGAGGTCCTCGGCCGGTTGGTGGACCACCAGGTCCAACCCGTCGTCGAGGATCTCGAGCCGCGCGTCGGTCACGAGCACCGCGAGCTCCACGATGACGTGCCGGTCGGGGTCGAGCCCCGTCATCTCGAGGTCGATCCACACGAGGCGGTCGTCGTCGGGTGCGAGGGCAGGGATCGGAGCGGCGGGCTCGTCGGGCACGGCGGTCACCTTACCGACCCGCGACCGAGAACCCGGGCGGATAGGTGAACGCCGTGCCTCGCCGGCCGGTGGCACCGCTGGACTGCGTCCTCCTCCTCGACGCAGCTTCAGCTGCGCCTTCGTCGTGCGTCCTTGCCAGCGGCACCCCCGACACGCCGATCCACCAACGCCACCTATCCGCCCGGGTTCTAACCGGCCGAATCCGGGCGCTCATCGAGACCGGTAGCCTGAGCGCCATGGACCGGGTGACGGAGCGCCTCCGTGCGCTGGCATGACGGACGGCCGATCGTCGGTCCGCGGGTGCAGCTCCGGCCGCTCAAGGGTTCGGACTTCGGGGCGTGGCGTGACGTCCGCGAACGCAGCCGCGAGTGGCTCGAGACCTGGGAGCCGCTCTCCGAGCCGGGGACCCCGGACCCGACCACCGACCTCGACGCCTTCCGCGCCCGGTGCAGCGCGTGGGAGCGGCAGCGCCACTTCGACACCGCCTACGGCTTCGGGCTCTTCCTGCGCGACGGCGCGTTCATCGGCGAGGTGAGCCTGGGCAGCGTCCAGCGGGGTCCGTTCCAGTCGGGCTACATCGGGTACTGGGTCGACCGGCTGCACGCGGGGATGGGGCTCGTGCCCGAGGGCGTCGCGCTCGTCATCCGCTACGGGTTCGACGACCTGCACCTGCACCGGCTCGAGGCCGCGATCGTGCCGCGCAACCAGGCGAGCCGTCGCGTCGCCGAGAAGCTCGGCCTGCGCGACGAGGGCATCGCGCTGCGCTTCCTCCAGATCCGTGGCGTGTGGGAGGACCACGTCCGCTACGCCATCACCGCCGAGGAGTGGGAGAAACGCCGCGACCAGATCTCGCGCGAGTTCCTCGGTACATGAGCCGCGCCGGCGCCGTCAGGTCGAGGGGTGGTCAGGCCGTGACCTTGAACGAGTCGCGGAACGCCGGCCACTCGCTCGGGTTCTCGGTCGGCGTCATCATCACCACGACGTAGAACCGCTGGCTGACGAGGAGAGCCCGGCCGTGCACCCAGATGCCGATGCCGCTGACCGTGCCCCTCAGCGTGAACTCGGTGCCCGGCGCTAGCCCGAAGGTCGTGTGAACGTTGCTCACGACCGTGCCCCCTAGGTTGCGCGCGGAAGTGGTCGCCCAGGCGTCGAAGAAGGCGCCGACCCTGGCGGCATTGACGTTGCCGAACGGGAACGGTTCTGTCTTCACGGCGAAGCTTGCGCTGTCCGTCACCACCTCCCATCCGTCAGCATGCAGTGTCACTCCGTCCACTGTGTCCGGCTCAACGGTGTGCTTGGGTTCGCCGGGGAAGTTCACGGAGAAGTGGCCCTCGGTCGAGGTGTACGGCGCGCTGGTCGAGCCGCCGGCCGAGGATCGGGCCTGCTGGCACCCGGGGATCCGCTCGCAGAAGTCGGACGTGGTCCGGGCCTCCGGGTGGTCGTTCGACTTGCCCAGCTTCGTGACCGCCCCGAGCGTGGCGAAGGCGAGCAACGCGACGACGAGGAGCCCGACGACCGCCAGGACGCGGCCCTTGCCCGACCCGCCGGGCGACGCGACGGGTGGGATCCAGGTACCGGGCGCGGGCGGGATCCATGGTCCCGTTTGACCGGACTGTCCGCCGGGGCCGGGCGGGGCCGCCACGCCGGCCGTCGTCCCGGGCGGGGCCCCGACGGCGGCCATCTCGGGCGACGGCACGGCGTCCTCGGCGAACGGGCGCTTGCAGAGCCAGCACCCGGTGGCGGACTCGGCGACGATGGTGCTGCAATGGGGGCAACGCATCCCGTTTCCCTCCTCCGGGGTCCGTGACTCCCGGACATCCCGTGTCAGATCGGCCCTTCGGGGACCGATCTGAGCCGCCCGTCGGGACGCCGCCGCGATGGGTCAGCCGGTCACCCGGAAGGAGTCGCGGAAGCGGGCGTAGCCGCCGTCGGTGTCGTCCGACGTGCCGACCCGCACGAAGTAGACCCGCGTGCCGGACGAGACGGTCAGCTCCCGGAGCGTCCGCCCGTGGAAGCGCCACGTCAGCTCCCGTGCCGGCGCGCCCTGGTAGGTGGTACCCCCGGCGGTGACGTCCGTCGTGTCGGCTGGGGCTCGCCAGTCGTTGACGACGCCGCGCATCGCGAAGTCCGACGCGCCGGGGTAGTCGACGTAGTGGACGCCGAAGTAGTGGTCGTCGCTGCCGGAGTCCACCCAGTGGACCGTGAGCGTGCCGCCCGCCTCGAGTGCGTGGGTGCGATCCGTCTCCACCGGTCTCGCGGGGAAGGTGGCGCTGAACCGGCCCGCGGCAGAGGTGTAGGCGACCCCGGCCCGTTGACCCGCCGCGAATGCACTGGCTTCGCGCACCTGGGTGGCATCGGGCATGGAGAAGTAGACCCCGAGGCCGATCTTCACCGCGAGGATCGCGAGGACGCCCAGCGCTCCGGCGACGCGCCCGCGACGGGCGCGTCGAGGCTTGGAGGACCGTGCTCCGGTCGGTGGCCAAGGCCCGACGGGCGGGGTGTTCCCGTACCCCGCAGCGGGCGACCCGGTGGGCGCGTGCCAGTGGTCGGGCGCACCGTCGAAGGAGGGCAGACCGACCGCGTCGGCGAGAACGGGCGGAGCCAGCGTGGCGGTCGCCGTGGGCGCGGGCGGCGTGACCGCGGCCGTCGGCGCGCCCGCCGCGGCGGTCGGGGTAGAGAACGCGGAAGTGGCGGGCGCCAGGTGAGCCCGGCAGAGCCAGCACTCCTGATCCCGGTCGGCGACGAGAGTGCTGCAATTCGGACACCGCATGACAAAAGCCTACACGCTCCGGAGCCCCTCCCAGTCCGTTCCGCGACGAGGGCCGGCCGGGCCGAGCTGTGCGCTACGAGCGCTTCCGGGTCCGTTCGGCGAAGTAGGGCTGGCCGAACGACCAGGCCTGGCGGGTGAGCTCGGTCGTGACCGCGGCCTCGAGGTCGGGTTGCCACGGGACCTCCCGCAGCGTGGCCTCGGCCCGCTCCACCACCGGCCGCGGGAGCTCCGCCGCCCGCCCTGCCAGCTCGACGGCCCGGTCCACCAGCGTGTCGTCCGCGACGACCTCCCAGACCAGCCCGAGCTCGAGGGCCCGGTCGGCGTCGACGGGCTCGCCGAACACCACCATCGCCGCCGCGGCCTGGCGGCCCACGGTCCGCTCGAGGAACCAGGCGTGTCCACCGCCGGGGTGGATGCCGATCGAGAGGAACCGCGAGTCGAACCGGGCCGAGGGGGAGGCCAGGCGGAGATCGCAGGCCAGGGCCAGGTTCAGGCCGGCGCCGACCGCGGGCCCGTTCACCGCCGCGACCGTCGGGAGGGTCGATCGCTCGACCCGCAGGAACCCCTCGTAGATCCCCCGCAGGTCCGTCGAGCCCGCGTCCGCGCCGGCGTCCGTGAGTGCGGCGAGGTTGCCCACGTCGGCCCCCGAACAGAACGCGGGAGGTTCCCCGGTGACGACCAGGGCGCCGACGGTGTCGTCGCGCTCGAGCTCCCCCACTGTGTCGACGATCTCGGAGACCAGCTCGGGCGACAGCGCGTTGCGGCGCGGCGGGTCGTCGAGGACGAGGACGGCGACGCGGTCGCGACGTTCGACGAGCAGCGGCACGGAGCTACTCCGCTTCTCGAACGACCGCCGGGGAGTGCCGGAAGAACGTCTCGACGTCGCGCTCGTAGCGGTAGTGGGGATGCCGCTCCCCGATGGTCGATTCCAGGCGCAGCGTGCGCGCGAACGCGTCGACCGTACCGGCCGTCGTGTAGCGGTACCGGTAGCCGGCGCGCTTGAAGCGCGTGTTGTCGACCGCGCGCCCGTAGCGCAGGAGGTCGACGGTCTCCTGGGGGAGCTCGAGCCCGAAGAAGCGGAGCGGCTCGGCCGCGAGACCGGTCAACACGGGCGGGAGCGCGACGCGCGGCCGGCCGACGATCATGCACACCTCGCTCCACGGCAGCGTGCCGTCGCCCGCCACGTTGAAGATGCCGGGGATGTCGTTCACCGTGGCGTAGAGGAGTGCACCCGCGACGTCGTCCTCGTGCGTGAACTGGAGGCGGGGGTCGAATCCGAAGATCTCGGGCACGAACGGTGCGCGCAGCGCCTTGGAGAACGGGGTCGAGAGGTCGTCGCCCAACACGTTGGACAGCCGGAGCTTGGTGACGGTGATGTGCGGATTGTCCTGCGCGAAGTCGCGGAGGAAGTCCGCGGCCTCGAGGAGCGACCGTTCGACGCGCGTGCGGGGAGCCCGCGCGCGCTGCATCGACTCGCGGAAGAAGTACGGATCCTTGTACGACGCGCCGTAGACGAGCGTCGAGCTCTTCACCACGACCTTGCGGACGGGGCTGCCCGCGGAACCTGCGGCCGCGAGCAGGTTCATGGTCCCGATGACGTTGATCTCGTGCATCGCGCGGCCGCTGATGTTGGTCGAGTCGACGATCAGGTGCGTGTGCAGGATCGTGTCGACCTGGGTCGCGCGCACGATGCGGTTGAGGATCGAGTACGAGGAGTCGGCCCGCACGAACTCGGTGCGTTCCAGCGGCAGCTTCGGCTCGCGGGTGTCGAGGCCTACGATCACCTCGACGTCGTCGCGCCGTTCGAGCTGCTGCGCGATGCGGCTGCCCCAGAACGTGCCGAGACCGGTGACGAGGATCCGCACGACGCTCCTACCCGAACCAGATGCTGCGGCGGGTGCGGAGCATGTCGTAGAGGGCCTCCTGGATCTGCTCCCGGATCGCGTCGGCGTCGTCCATGACGCGGCTGCGGTTGTACCGCTCCTGATCGGGCGGGACGTCGAAGGTCACGGGCGGGAGCACCCGGAGCTTGAACTTCACGGGGAAGTACGCGACCACGCCGAGAGGGCCGAACATCAGCATGTTCGCGGTGATCGGCACGTACGGGATGTTCATCATCTTGGCGAGCCGGGTGCTCTTGAAGATGATGGGCATGGACTCCTCTGCGCCCACCACCGCGACCGGGATCACGGGCACGCCGGCCCGCATCGCGATCTCCACGAAGCCGCCCCGCCCGAAACGGCGCAGCCGGTAGCGCTCGGAGTAGTGCTTGCCCGGCCCTTTCGCGCCCTCGGGGAAGACGAGCACGAGCTGCTGCTCGTCGCGGAGCAACCGGTACGCGTTCTCCGGGTGGGCCGAGACTCCACCCGTTCGCGACCACATCGTGCCGACGATGGGAATCGTGCGGAAGAGGTACTCGGCGAGCGCGTACACCGGGCGGCCGATCTCGGTCTCGAGGCCGTGCATGATGACCGGGGCGTCGGAAGGTATGGCGCCGGCGTGGTTGGCGACGAGCAGGGCACCGCCTGTCGTCGGGATGTTCTCGAGGCCTTCCCACTCGGCCCGGAACCACCGCCGGTACAGCGGGCCGTAGACGCGGTGGGCGATCTGGCGGATGTGCTCGCTGCGGCCCCAGTTGTCGACGTCGCCCTGCCGGTACTGCCGGTCGTCGGCGAGGCTGGCCTCCTCGAGTTCCTCGCCGACCTCGGCCGCGCGACCGCGCCGCAACGGCACCAGCGCGCTGCCGGTGGGCCGCCCGACCGCGGCTTCGCGTGCACGGCCGGCGGGCACGACGCCGAGGACCGGGGGTTCGGGATGGTCCGCCACGCAGGAAGGAAACCGCGTCGGGGCTGGTCACGCAAGCCGAGTCGCGCCCGAGTCGGACGTCCCCACTCCGTCGGTGGGCGCCCACGCCCCGCTTCACCGGGTGGCGCCGGCCACCTGCCAGCCACCGGCACGGAACCGGGCGAGGTTGCCGACGAGGCGAGCAACCATGAAGAGGCTCAGCGCGCCCCACAGCGCTGATCCGCAGGTACGTGACCGCGGCGGGCTCCACCGCGGCGGACGGGCCCATGAGGCCGACGATCGCCGGCGCCGCGAGCACCCCGGCGACGAGGAGCGCGGTGCCGAGGCCGAGGGCGAGCCAGAGCCCGTCGATGCCCTGCTCGGCGGCCGCCCGCCGGCTCCGAGCAGCCGGGCCACGGGCTGCCGTGGTCGAGTAGGTCAGGAAGTTGCAGATCCCCCTGCGTTCCCCCGCGTTCCCCCCCCGCGTTCTTTCGATGGAATCCCCCAATAGTTCGGGGAAAACATCGAAAGAACGAGGGTGGTGAGGGGGTCGGGGAGCTGTCACACCCCCGTGGGATCATCGTGGCATGCACCCCGTCTCCGCGCTCCGGTTCGCACACGTGGCCCGTGTGCTCGGTGCCGCGGCCCGGGCCGGCGGGCTCCGGGTCCCGGCGTTCCGCAGCCCCCCGCGGATCGCCGGCGCCCGCCGGACCGTGCGCCGGTACCCGGGTGGTGCCGTGGTGGCGGTCCGGCTGCAAGGCCGCTCGCTCGACGAGGTCGTCGCCGACATGGTCGAAGGTGTCGTCGTCGCCAACTCCCTCGGCGGCGACACCGCGGCGCGGGTCCGGCGCCTGCTCGTCGGTGCGTTGGACGCGGATCCGGTCCTGCCCACGACGGGCCGGGCCGGCCCGGCGGCCGCGTAGCGGTCACTACCCTGGGGCCGCCCGGATGGCGGAACGGCAGACGCAGGCGGCTTAAACCCGCCGGCTCTTCGGAGCGTGGGAGTTCGAGTCTCCCTCCGGGCACAGTGTCCGTGGGAGCTCGACGCTCCCTCCGGGTACGTGGACCACGGGACTTCCTGCCCTCACTTCGGTGTTCCCACCGGGGTACGGTCGACCGCGACGGGAGGTCGTGATGGCATCGCCGGGACCGGCGCAGCGCGAGGAGCAGCAGACCTCGAAGTGGTCCGTGCCGCTCGGGCGGATCGCCGGGATCGAACTGCGCGTCCACCTCACGTTCCTGGCCCTGGTCGCGCTCTTCGCGATGGATCCGGACGGACCGATCGCGGGCATCGGCTGGCTCGTGATCATCTTCGCCTGCGTCGTCGCGCACGAGCTGGCCCACAGCCTGGTGGCCCGCCGTCGTGGCGCAACGGTACGCGAGATCGTGCTGTTGCCCATCGGTGGGGTCTCGCGGCTCGAGAACCTCCCCGAGAACCCGCGCGACGAGTTCGCGATCGCCATCGTCGGCCCGTTGACCAGCTTTGCGCTCGGCGTGCTGGCGGCCGTCGTCTGTGTCGCACTCGGCCGCGACCTCTGGCCGGTGGACCTCGCCACCGGCTCGATCCTGCACCGCCTCGCGTGGTTCAACCTGATCGTCGGCGCGTTCAACCTGCTGCCGGCCTACCCGCTCGACGGTGGACGCGTGCTGCGGTCACTGCTCGAACGCCGGTACGACCTGGAGACGGCTACCCGCATCGCGGCCCGCGTCGGCCGCGTGCTCGCCGCCGTGATGGTTGGGGTCGGGTTCCTCGTCAACCTGTTCCTGCTGATCATCGGCATCTTCGTCTGGTTCGGCGCGTCCGCCGAGGAAGCCGCGACCGTCGTCCATCTCCGGCTCGAAGGCCACGTCGTGGGCGACGCCATGCTCACCGACCCGGTGACGTTCGAGGCGGCCACCCTCGTCGGCGACGTGATCCCCGTGCTGCGCCGGTACGCGCAGCGGTCGTTCCCCGTGACTTACGGCCACGATTACGTAGGCCTGTTGCACGCATTCGGCCTCGAGTCCGTGCCGGGTGAGCTCACCGTCGGGCAGGTCCTCGACCGTGACGCGCCCACGCTGGCCGCCGACGCCGACCTCGAGCAGGCGACGTTCGAGGTGCTGGTGCCGTCCCGGCGCCACGCCCTCGCGGTCCTCGACGGCCCGCGCGTCGTGGGCCTGCTGAGCCGCGACGACGTCAACCACCTCGTGACCGATGAGCATCGCGACGAGCACTTCCCCCGGGCGCCGTTCAGCGGCCACGCCGACCAAGCCTGAGCCGACGCGCGACGCGCGACGCGGGTCAGGTCGGGGCGCCGTGGCGGCCGGCCCCCGCGGCGAACCGGGTCGCACCGTCGAGCGTCTCGCCGGACTCGATCGTCTCGAGGCCGAGCTCGTACTCCCGGCGCAGCGCGTCGTCGACGGGCCGGCCGTGCTGTTCGAGCACGGAACGACGGTCGCTGCGCAGGCACCGCTGCGGGAGGCGCACGAGCTCGGCCGCCAGCGCCACGGCCGCCTCGAGCGCCCGGCCCGGTTCGACCAGGCGGTTCGCCAGCCCGATGCGTTGCGCTTCGTCGCCCGACACGCCGCGCCCGGTCAGGATCAGGTCGAGCGCGTGGCTCTCGCCGACGAGTCGCGGCAGGCGGACCGTGCCGCCGTCGATCAAGGGGACCCCCCAGCGCCGGCAGAAGACGCCGAAGACCGCGTCACGCGCGGCGACGCGCAGGTCGCACCACAGGGCGAGCTCCAGCCCGCCCGCGACCGCGTAACCCTCGACCGCCGCGATCGCGGGCTTGGAGAGCACCATGCGCGTCGGGCCCATCGGCCCGTCGCCGTCGGGACGGACGCGATTGCCCCGGCCCGCGGCGACGGCGGTGAGGTCGGCACCCGAGCAGAACGTGCCGCCGGCACCGGTGAGGACGGCAACGTCGTGGTCGGGATCGAGGTCGAAGGACCGGAACGCGTCGGCGAGCGCCTGCGCGGTCGGGCCGTCGACCGCGTTGCGGACCTCGGGTCGGTCGATCGTGACGACGGTGACGCGACCTTCCTGAGCAACGTCGACGGCCATATCGCACCTCCCTACAAAAGGTAGCGATCCGTAACGTATTCGTTACGGATCGCTACCTTTTGGTGTGGAACGACGGTGTCACGGGTCGACGAGCACGCCCGGGTTCAGGATGGAGGCGGGGTCGAGCGTCCTCTTGACGGCCCGCAACGCCTCGGCGAACAGCGGTGGGCGTTGCCGGTCGTACCAGGGCCGGTGGTCGCGGCCGACGGCGTGGTGGTGGGTGATCGTGCCGCCGTGCTCGACGATGGCTGCGGACGCGGCGGCCTTGACGGCGGCCCACTGCTCGAGCATGCCGTCGCGCCGGCCGGGAGCCACGACCGTGAAGTACGGGGCCGGTCCATCCGGATACACGTGCGTGAAGCGGCAGGTGACGACCCCGTCGCCCGCGCCGACCGCACGCAGTGCGTCGCGCGTCGCGGTCGTCACCGTCCGGTGGAGCGATTCGAACCGGTCCCAGGTGATCGCGGTCTCGAACGTCTCGTTCAGCATTCCCATCTGCACCAGCGCGTCTCGGGTGTACGGAGCACGGATGAACGCGGTCCGCCACGACGCCGACATCCCTTCGCGTCCGCTGCTCGACCCCACGTCCGACCCGTCCTCGGTCCCGGTCCGGCCGCTCGCGCCGTCGACGGTTCCTCCATGGTCGCGGGTGCACTCGACCGCACGGGCGATCCAGGCGTCGAGGGGATGGTCGGCGGACTCGAACGCGACGAGCAACACGTGCGCGGAACCGTCGCCGACGCCCATGATCAGCGCCTCGGTCGCGTCGATGAGCCGGCAGTTCGACGGATGGAGCCCGCTCTGGGCGAGCGCGCGAGTCGCGTCGACCGCGGTGCCGTAGTCGGTGAACGTCGCGGTGGCCGATGCGCGGTGACGCGGCCGGTCCTGCACCCGCATCCAGGCCTCGGTGATCACGCCGAGCGTGCCCTCGGACCCCAGGAGCAGCCGGTCGGGCGACGGGCCCGCACCGGATCCCGGCAGGCGACGCGACTCGAGCACGCCACGGGGTGTCACCATCCGGAGCGACTCGGTGAGGTCGTCGATGTGTGTGTAGAGCGTCGCGAAGTGGCCGCCGGCTCGGGTCGCGAGCCAGCCGCCCAACGTCGAGTGCTCGAAGGACTGTGGGAAGTGGCGCAACGTGAGGCCGTGCGGCCGGAGCTGGTCTTCGAGCGCGGGGCCGTACGTTCCCGCCTGGATGCGAGCCGCGCGCGACGGCCGGTCCACCTCGAGCACCCGGTCGAGGTGCCGGAGGTCGATGCTGACGACGCCGCGGTACGCGTCGCCCACGTCGCACTCCACACCGCCCACCACCGACGACCCGCCGCCGTATGGGATGGCCGCGGCGCCGGTGTCGGAGCACCAGTCGAGCAGCGCCACCACGTCGGACTCGGAGCGCGGGAGCGCGACCAGGTCGGGCGGGTGGGCGAAGTCGCGGCGCAGCGCGCGCACGACGTCGCGGAAGCTCTTGCCGTAGGTGTGTCCCGCGCGCTCGCCCGGATCGGTGGTGCACATCGGCGCCAACACCGCGGGTGGCGAGAGGCGCGGCTCGGGGAGGTGCAGCTCCTCGACCGTCGGCGGTGCGACCGGGTCCACGTCGTCGAGGTTGAAGAGCGTCGCGAGCATCGCCCCGAGGTCCGACACCTGCGACGGCGAGAGTGCGTCGGCCTCGGTGCCCCACCCCCAGAACCGGCGCGTCGACCCGATCATCGGATCGACGCTAACCGGCCGGCGTGCGAGGATGGCGATCGTGACCGATCACGCGGACGCGATCCGCACCCTGATCCACCGGTACGCCGAGCTCCTCGACCTCGGGGACCTCGACGGCGTCGCCGCGCTCTTCGCCCGGTCGACCTGGCGTGCAGCCGGTCACGAGGTGGTGCTGCGCGGCTCCGCCGAAGCGCGGGCTGCCTACGAAGGTGTGATCCTCTACGACGGCGTCCCGCGCACGAAGCACCAGATGACGAACGTGACGATCGAGCTCGCCCGCGACGAGAGCACCGCGGCCGCACGGACCTACTTCACCGTGTTGCAGGCGACGCCCGAACTGCCGTTGCAGCCGATCATCGCCGGACGGTACGAGGACGCGTTCGCGCGTGACGACGCCGGCTGGTACTTCACCGACCGGCTCATCATCCCGGACCTTCTGGGGGACCTGAGCCGTCACATGCAACCGGCGTTCATGCCCTGAGCCGCGCGCATGCCGCCGGCGTTCAGGCCCTGAACGGATCGCATGCCGCGGGCGTTCAGGCCCCCGGTTGACGCCAGGCGATCGGGGCCGCGCCGTCGCAGGCGTGGTCCCAGGGTTCGAGCAGCGCGAACAGCTCGTCGACGTCCCCACCGAGTGCCTCGACGATCGTCCACTGCTGCCGGCTCGTCGCGCGCTCGATGTCGTCGCGAAGCGCGCGTCCTTCGGCAGTCATCGCGTGGTCACGGTCGAGGAAGCCGCGCACACGGAGACGTTCGCGGGCCGCGGCGGCCTCCGATCGCGACCAGCCGAGCTGGTGGACCGTGATCGTGTCCGGGAGCATCCCGCGCCACGATTCGCTCAGCACGTTGATCTCCACGGGATCGAGGCCGGCTGCCGACCAGGCGTTGACGTGGGAGTCGCCCCGGTGCTCGCGCAGCAGGTTGCATGCGTGCCAGAGGTCGCCGAGCGGGACGTCGGGCCAGTCCATCGTGCAGAGCCCGGCGAACATCGGGTGCCCCGCCACACTCCCCGCTTCCACGACCGGCATCAGGATCTCGATCGCCCGTTCGACACCGGCGGGCTCGTCGCCGATCAGTGCTCGGAGGTAGCGCGTGGCGGCATCGAGGCGTCGATCCCACAGCTCGTCGGGAGCGGTCTTGACCCAGGCCGAGTCGATGGCCTTGGCGACGTGCGTCGGTTCCAGCACGCCGAAGGCCGCGGCGGCCACGTAGCCCGAGACCGCGCCCAGGCACGAGGCCCGGCCCGCGAGCGTGCCCTCGACGGCGTCGAGGCCGAGGTCGGGGTACCCGTTCCACGCCTCGGGCATGTGGAACACCACCCCGAGGATCGGCTCGGCTCGCGCGCGCAGCCGGCGGCTGATCTCGTGGATGCGCTCGTCGTCCATGGCGGAGACGGTACCGGCCGGACGCGACAGAATGAAGCGGCTATCCCATGAGGAGCGAACCGATGCAGGACCGCGAGCTCGTCAACGCGCAAGAGGAGGTGTGGGACTCGATCATCGAGCTGTGCCGTGACCTCGACGCGCCGCAGTGGCAGACGATGACGGACTGCCCCGGCTGGAGCGTGCAGGACAACGTCGCGCACCTCATCGCGATCGAGTCCATGCTGCTCGGCCGGCCGACGCCCGATCACGTGGCGCCCGACGCGCCGCACGTGAAGAACGACGTCGGGAAGTTCAACGAGGTCTGGGTCGACTTCTACCGCTCCCGGACGGGTCCCGAGGTGCTCGACGAGTTCCGCACCGTCACCGACGAGCGACGGGCGATCCTGCGCGGCTACTCGGAAGCGGACTTCGCGGCCGAGTCGTGGACACCCATGGGCCCGGGCACGGTGCGAGACCTGTTGCCGTTCCGGATCTTCGACGCCTGGGTCCACGAACAGGACATGCGCCGCGCGCTCGGGCGCCCCGGGTCGCTCGAGGACGCGGGTGCAGGCATTGCGATGGACCGCATCGCGGGGGCGGTCGGCTACGTGGTGGGGAAGAAGGCGGGAGCGCCCGACGGCACCACGGTCGTGCTCCAAGTCCGGGGGGCGCGCGGGCGGGTGATGGCCGTCGAGGTCGTAGGCGGGCGGGGGAACCAGCTGACGGAGCCGCCCCCGGATCCGACGGTGCGCATCACGACGGATGTCGAGACCTTCATCGCGTTGGGATGCGGCCGCTGGGCGGCGGAACAGGCGATCGACGACGGTCGGGTCACGTTCGCGGGCGATGCGGACCTCGGCGGCGCGATCGTGGCCGCACTGAACGTCCTGTTCTGACCCGCTGGATCCCCGAGACGCCGGTCGCTACAGCACGAGCTCGGCCATGAGCTGCAACGCCTCCGGCTGCTGGGCCGCGATGATCATCGTCGTCACACCCGACTCCCTCCACGCCGCGAGCCCGTCCGCGATGCGTTCGGGCGACCCGACGAGGCTGATCTCGTCGAGCAGTGCGTCGGGCACGGCGGCGGCTGCCTCCTGCTTCTTGCCGTCGAGGTAGAGGTCCTGGATCTCCTTGGCGGCCGCTTCGTACCCGTAGCGGCACGCGAGGTCGTTGTAGAAGTTCTTGCCGCGTGCGCCCATGCCGCCGACGTAGAGCGCCACGAACGGGCGCAGCAACCCACGGAAGGTGTCGAGGTCCTCGTCGTCGCCGACGATCACGGCCACCGTCGGTGCGACGTCGAACGTGGCGAGACCCTTGTCGCCCCCGGCGCGGGCGAACCCGGCGTCGAGGTGCGCGCCGTAGGTGGCCGGGAGCCGGTGGGGCGAGAACAACATGGGCAACCAGCCGTCGGCGATCTCGGCCGCGAGTTCGACGTTCTTCGGCCCGATCGCCGCGAGGTAGATGGGGATGTCGGGCCGCTGCGGGTGCACGATGAGCTTGAGCGGCTTGCCCAGACCGGTCGCGCCGGGCCCCGTGTACGGGATGTCGTAGTGCGCGCCGTGGTGTTCGAGCGGGGCTTCGCGCCGCCAGATCGTGCGCAGGATCTCGACGTACTCGCGCGTCTTCGCCAGCGGCTTCCCGTAGGCCTCGCCGTGCCAGCCCTCGACGACCTGCGGGCCCGACAGCCCGAGCCCGCACAGGAACCGTCCGCCGCTCATCAGGTCGAGCGTCATCGCGGTCATGGCGGTCATGGCCGGGCTGCGTGCCGGCATCTGCATGATGGAGGAGCCGAATCGCAGTTGCTCGGTGTGGGCCAGCATCCACGTCAGCGGCGTGATGGCGTCGGTGCCGTAGGCCTCGGCCGTCCACCCCGAGTGGTACCCGAGGCGGTCGGCCTCCTGGGCGATGGCCAGCGCGCCGGGGAGCCCCTTGCCCCAGTCCTGGTAGCCGAAGCTGATGCCGAGCCTCATGTGGACCTCCTCGAACGCGGTGTGCATCGTGGCACAGCGCGGTCGGTCCCGCCGATCGAGCGTCTCGTCGGCCGGACCGTCGACGTGCCGGCGGACCCCGGGTGCAGGAGGGAGGGTCGTCGCCGGGGCATACTCCGGCACCGA
Source organism: Acidimicrobiia bacterium (assembly GCA_046331155.1). Lineage (GTDB taxonomy): Bacteria > Actinomycetota > Acidimicrobiia > IMCC26256 > CAWATG01 > JAXLRK01. Next base: position 59,544 of record JAXLRK010000001.1, on the reverse strand, counting down.
ACGGTGTTGCGGTGGGCGGAGGTGACCCGATGGAGCTCGTGACGCACGTCGAGACCGGTGCCCGCGCCGAGCGGCTGCTGTTGCTCGTGCACGGCTTCGGCGCCGACGAACGCGACCTGGCCGGGCTGCTGCCCTACCTCGACCCCGAGGGTCACTTCGTCACCGTGTTGCCGCGTGGGCCGATCGCGTCACCGCCCGGCTTCGCGTGGTACGACTTCGGCGCACCGGCCGGCACGTTGCCCCAGGGTTTCGTCGACGGCGTCGACGCGCTCGACGACCTGCTCGACCGGGCCTGCGAGGAACACGGGTTCGAGCGCGCGACCGCGGTCGTCGGCGGGTTCTCACAGGGCGCCGCCGTGATGGTGGCGCTGGCGTTGCGGCGCAGCGACCGGCCGCATCCCGCGGGCGTGCTCGCCATGAGCCCGGCCGGCGCGTACCTCGACCTCCTCGACACGGACTGGGACGCGGCCGCCGACGTTCCGCTGCTCGTGCAGCACGGCACCCACGACCCGCTGGTGCCCGTGAAGCGGAGCCGGGACCTGGCGCGCGAGCTCGTGGCGCACGGCGTGCCGGTCGTCTACGGCGAGTACCCCATGGAGCACCAGGTCGCGCTGGAGAGCGTGCAACAGGGGCGCGCCTGGCTCGACCGGGTCCGGGCCGGCGAGCGGCCCGCGGAAGCACCGCCGGAAGACCGGCCGGAGCTCGTGCCCGCGGTGACCACCGCGCAATGGGAGGCCGATGTGCTGCACAGCGAGCTGCCGGTGATCGTCGACTTCTGGGCGCCGTGGTGCGGGCCGTGCCGGCAGGTGTCGCCGATCGTCGAGCAGATCGCCGCCATGCGCCAGGGCTCGTACAAGGTCGTGAAGGTCAACATCGACGAGGAGCCGCGCCTCGCGCAGGAGTACGGCGTGCAGAGCATCCCGCTCGTCGGGTTGTTCCGCGACGGCCGGATGGAGCGGGCGGCGCTCGGGGCCAAACCCCGCCAGCAGCTCGAAGCCGAGCTCGGGATGCTGGTCATCCCCTGACTCGAGACGCACACAGGCGCATCTCCGGGGTGACCGTTCACCCGGAGATACGCCGGATCGGGCTGGGTCAGCCGGGCCGGACCGCGAACCGGTACCCGTTGCGGAAGATCGGCTCCACCTTCACGAAGTCGCCGGTGTGCGGCGCGTTGATCGCCTGGCCGCTGTTCACCGCGATGGCGACGTGGTGCAGGTCGCCGTAGTAGAGCACGAGGTCGCCGGGTTGGATCTGGTCGTCGGGCACACGGGGGAACATCGCGGCCTGCGCACCCGAGTAGTGGGGGAGCGAAAGGCCCGCCGCGGCCCACGAAGCCATCGTGAGCCCCGAGCAGTCGAACGCGTCGGGGCCGGCGGCCGCGTACTGGTAGGGCTTGCCGAGCTGGGCCTGCGCGAACGCGACCGCCGCCGCGGCGCGCGGGTTCGGCGCGGGCACGTGGGTGTAGTCGACGTTGACCGCGGCGTTGCGTCCTCCTCCGCCACCTCGTGTGGCAGCCGCGGCCCGCTGGCGCCGGATCTGCTCGGCCGCGGCGCGACGGCGCTCCTCGGCCTGCCGCCGTGCGATCTCCTGCTGGATCAGGGACGCGAGCTCGCCCTGTGTCTGCTTCAACAGCGCCTGCTGCTTCGTGTTGAGACGTTCGAGCGCGAGCTTGCTCTGCTTCAGCCGCTCCGACTCCTGTTGCGCCCCGGCCTTGACGGCTTCGTAGTCCTGCTGTTGCACGGCGAGCTCTTCGCGTGCTCGCTTGAGCGCGTCGATCGTCGCGCTGTCCTTGCTGGCCGCGGCCGCGGCGTACCGCGACCGTGCGGCCTCGTCACGAGGGTCCACCGGCGAACCGGTGAGGCCGGCTCCGGCCGCCATGTACAGCGCCGCGGCCCGGCCGTTGAGGATGTTGTGGAGCCGCACCGTCTCGGCCTTGGCGCTGTCGACGCGCGCCTGGGCCGCGGCGATGGCCTGGTTGGCCTGCTGGAGCTTGTACTGCGCGCCGTTCTGCTGCTCCGAGAGCGTCTCGAGCTGGTTGTAGTTGGCGTCGATCTGGTCCTGCAGCCGCTTGGCCTGCGCCTTCTTGTCGTCGATCGGGCTGGCCTGCGCCAACGCCGCGGGCGCGAGCACCGAGGCGACCAGGGCAACACCGATTGCACGTGCGAGCCGGCGGGGCCGGAGGTTCATGGGGACTCCCTCGTCGCCCGGATGGGGTCCGGACGTTGGTCCTTGCGAACGGCGGTCCTCGTGTGGGCACTCTGGGAACGTGATCCACAGTAACAACACGACCGCCCGTCGAAGACGATCCGACGTGCGGCACCACCACGCTACGTGTTCGCGGTCCGGGCGCGCCAGCCGCCTGCTAGGTGTTGTGATCAAAGGGTTTCGGGGTGCGGCGTCGCGACGCCGCGGGCCTCGCTCAGACCGCCCAGCCCTCGGTTGGCCGCGGGTCGCCGGCGCCCGACACCGTAGGGGTGCTCCACGCCATCGCCTCGGCGACGCCGCGCGCGACGCGTTGCCACGCGTGCGGGTCCCACCCCTCCGCCGCGCTCACCAGTGTCGTGTTCTGCCGGAGGTGGACGAACGCCGGGAGGTGCGTGAGCCCGAGCGAGGTCACGAGCTCCCTCTCGGGGTCCACGAACACGAGGAACTCGCCGACGGCGGTGTCGAGCACGCGGTGAGCGATCTGGGCGTTGCCGGTCACGCACACCGCGGTGCGGCAGTCCGCGTCGCCGAGCACCTTGAACATACGGCGGATCACCGGGAGCCAGCGCGCGGCCTCGGGGCGGTCGGGCAGCACCACGAGGCAGAGGTGGAACATCGTGAGCCAGTCGTCGAGCGTGCGCGTCACGCCCTGCAGGCTCGTGAGCGCCAGCGTGGGATCCGGGTTCTTCGCCATAGGAGGACACGGTATCTGATTGTCGCCCTCGCTCGGCCGCAGGATACCTGCGGCCGCCCTGCGGGACGCTCGGGACTCCGGATCTGATTGTCGCCCTCGCTCGGCCGCAGGATACCTGCGGCCGCCCTGCGGGACGCTCGAGACTCCGGATCTGATTGTCGCCCTCGCTCGCCGCGAGCGGAGCCTTACACCGGGAGGAATCAAAGGCCGATTGCCCTGAGCATCGATGGGGGCATGCTCTGGTCGCCGCGGGCGAGCATCGCGGCGCGCTCGACGTTGATCGCGTCGCGGTCGCGTTCGAGCCAGGTGTCCCATGGCCCCGGCGGGACGGCCTCGACCGCGCCGTCGGCGGCCACGCAGGCGAGCAGGTACTGCTGGAGTACGGCGACGTCCGACGCGTCGCCGATCGGGCCGTGTCCCGGCACGATGATGCCCGCGAGCTCGGCGACGACGTCGAGCACCGCGGCCCATTGCGCCGGGTCGCCCTGGAAGGCGAGCGGTGTGACCCCGAAGAAGCAGAGATCCCCCGCGAAGCACACGTCGGCATCGGCGACGAGCACGAGCAGGTCGCCGTTGGTGTGGCCGCTCGCCGGGAGCACCTCCACGCGTGGGGTGAGGTTGGCGGCGCCCTCGACGAGGTGGGTGACGGGTCGCGTGCCGAGCACGGCCAGCTCGTCGAAACTGCTCGCGAACGCGGGCATGAACGCCTTGTACGCGTCGACGGGCATGTCGAGGTCGAGGAGATCGCTCGTCTCGCGCGACGAGTAGACCGCCGCGTTCGGGAACGCTCTCGTACCGCCGACGTGATCGATGTGCGCGTGCGTGAGCACGACCCGGCGTATCGGGGCATCGAGCCCGGCCACCGCTGCGGCGAACGGTTCCCACTGTTCACGCACCATCATCGTGTCGACGATCGTGAGCCCGTCGCCGTCGGAGATGACCCCGGCGTTCGCCACCCCCGACTCGCCGCCCGGCTGCAACCAGGCGTACACGCCCTCGCCGACCGGGTGCAGGGTGTTCACCGGGCTCGATTGCGCCATTTCACGAGGGTACTTGTACCCTCGTGGGCATGTCAGAGCGCACCCGTGACCTGCCGCGCCGGTCCTGCCACGCAGTTCCCGGCTCCAACCCGAAGTTCCTAGCCAAGGCCCCGTCGCTCGGTGCCGACATGTACTTCCTCGACCTCGAGGACTCCGTCGCGCCGAACGAGAAGGAAGCCGCTCGCCAGACCGTGGTCGACGCGATCAACGACCAGGACTGGGGCGACGCCGTGCTGTGTGTGCGTGTCAACGCCTGGGACACGAAGTGGACGTACCGCGACGTCATCCACGTGGTGGAGAACGCGTCGGAGCGGCTCGACGAGATCATGCTGCCGAAGGTGCAGTCCGCCGCCGAGGTCGTCGCGCTCGACCTGCTGCTCACCCAGATCGAGCTGAACACCGGCCGGCAGGCCAAGGTCGGGATCGAGGCGCAGATCGAGACGACACGCGGCCTGATCAACGTCGAGGAGATCTGTGCGGCGTCGCCGCGACTCGAGGCGATCATCTTCGGACCGGCCGACTTCGCGGCGTCGATGGAGATGCCGGTGCTCACCGGTGGCGTCGCGATCGACGCCTACCCCGGCGACCACTTCCACTACGTGTTCTCGAAGATCCTCATGGCGGGCCGGGCGAACGGGCTCCAGGTGATCGACGGCCCGTTCCTGAAGATCAAGGAGCTCGACGCGCTGCGGGAGTACGCGCAGCGGTCGCACACGCTCGGATACGACGGCAAGTGGACGCTGCACCCCGACCAGATCGGCGTGATCAACGACGTGTACACGCCGACGCAGGAGCAGTTCGACAAGGCGTACGGCATCCTCGAGGCGTACCACGTAGCCACCGAGCACGAGGGCAAGGGCGCCGTCATGTTCGGCGACGAGATGATCGACGAGGCGAGCCGGAAGATGGCGACGAAGTTCGTCAGCCGGGGCGAGCGCGCGGGGATGAAGCGCAGCGTGCAGGGCTGACCGACCCTGCGAAGCGTTGTTGGTGCGGGTATGGCCACCATCGACAACGCCTCGACGCAAGTTCGCTCACGCGAGCACGTGGGCGGGTGGCGGCAACGGCATCCCGTTCACCGTTGCGAGCTGACGCTCGGTGATCCCGCGGAGGTTCGCGAGCTGACGGCGGTCGAGGCGTTCGCAGACCCAGTCCCAGTGCAGCGCGACCCAGTCGTCGCGTCGCAGCGCCGGCTCGAACACGCGGCCGGTGTGTCCGGCGACAGCCTGCTCGACGCGGGCGGCGCCGAGCCCGAGGCGTGTTCCGTCCCACACGAGCGGTCGTGATCGAACCAGTACGTCACCACCGACGACGTCGACCACCCGACCCCACCGGATGCGGCAGCGTTCGAGCACGTGCAGTGGCTGGTCGACCGTGCCGCTCCGGACGAGGCCGGTGAACGGGTAGACCGCGAAGACGTGGAAGCAGTGGTGCGGGCGCCCGCCGGCCCCGATGGCGGCCGCGAGTCGCTCGAACGTCGCGCCGGCCGGACCGCGGAACCGATCGGTGAGCGAGGTGCCGAGCTCGAAGTCCGTAACCGTGTCGAGCAGCTCGTTGCCGATCCAGTACGCCTCCACGACGCGCGCGTCGAGCGGGTCGTCGATGCCGCTGCAACCGGCGATGAGCTGGAGGTACGGCCACGCGCCTTCGAACCGACGCGCCAAGTCGCGCAGTCCGCCGTCGCTCGCGCCGCTCGCGCCGTACTCGAGCAGCGCGAGGTGATCGTCCGGACCGCAGTACCCGAGCGCGTTCGGCGGGTAGGCGAACCGCGCGAAGCGCGTCGGGCCGTCGAGCGCACTCACGTCGCCGCGAGCCGGCGGCGCGGAAGCAGCGCGGCCACGAGCGCGAGCGCGAACCCGCCCAGTACGAGCCAGTACCCGGCCGCGGGCTGGAGCACGGGATGCGACGCGGCGCGGTCGAGCAGCATCGTGACGAGCACCGCGCCGACCAGGACCGCGGTGACGTCGACCGCCTGGGCGCGCGCGAGCGCCGCGAACCAGACGCCGACATAGACCGCGAGGATCACACCGGTCGACAGCGCCCAACCCCACCAGCTCGAGTCCCAGGCGAGGCGGTCGAGGTGCCCCGTGAGGGCAACCCAACCGAGGAGCACGACGCTGCCACCGATCATGCGCGCCAGCGCGACCGTGAGCTCGGGGAGCGATCCCAACAGCTTCTTGGCGACGACGGTCTCGACCGACCAGATCGCGGTAGCTCCGACGATCATCCACTCGCCGGAGCCCCAGGTGAAGCCTCCGGTGCCGCCGGCCAGCCGCACCTGGCCGAGCACGAGCAGCGCGATCGCGCCGATGTGGAAGCCGTTGATGCGCTCGCGCAGGAACACCACGGCCAGGATCGCCACCCAGACCACGAGGGTCTTGTGCAGCAGTTGCGCCTTGACCGGCGTCTCCGACGTGATCCTCGTCAAGCCCTCGAAGAACAGGGCGAACGCGATCCCGCCACCGAGTACGCCGACGGCCGCGAGCCCCATCCATTCGGTTCCCGTCGAGGGTCGCCGAGCGGCCGCGGTCGACCGCGCTGCCCGAGCGATCCCGGCGACGCCGATGAGCACGAGCGCGGCGATCAGGTTCTTGGCCGTCGTGTAGCTGGTGCCGTCGACGCCGGCCTTCGTGGCGTGCTGGACGCCGTACGCGTTGACGAACACCGCGACCCCGCTCACGAGCGCGGCGCCGATCGCGAGCACGACGCCGGCGGCGCGGCGATCCGCGGACCCACGTGGATTCATGACCCCTCCCCAGTTGTCGTGACCTCCGCGGCCTGTCGCATGCTGTGGCGCAGCGCGACGATCGACTCGGCTTCGGCCGGGTCGACGACCTCGACCGCGAAGCCCGTGTGGCACATCACCCAGTCGCCCGGTCCCACGCCGCGGCCGTCGAGTGTGAGCACGGCGAGCGAGACGTCGCGGACCGTGCCGTCGAGGTCGACGCGCGCGTCGTGCTCACCGAACAGCTCCACGACCCGGCCGGGAACGCCGAGGCACATCAGCGCACGTCTCCCGCAAGGGCGGTCAGCTCGCTCCGGACGGCGGCGGCGGCCCCGGCCACCGCGGCCGCAACGGGCGCCGAGAGCCCCGGCCCGTCGCCGAACTCCGAGCCCTCGACGCCCACGACGACGACCCGGCCCGGCAACCGGTCGAGCGCTCGGCCGAGGGCGATCGACTCGCCGATGCCGAGCGCGTGACTGCTGGCCTGGTCGACGCGGCCCGGGAGCCGATCGCCACCGCTGACGTCGTACCGGTGCACGGTGCCCGGCGCCGCGCCGGTCCGCACCGCGTCGACGACGACCGCGACGTCGAACGACTCCCACGCGTCGATCATCCGGGTCGGCTCGCCGTCGAGGATCACCGACTCGATCGAGCGGTCGAGGTCCTCGGTGACGGCACGGACCACGGCCAGTCCGACGCCGTCGTCGCGGCGCATCTCGTTGCCCACGCCGATGAGGACGATCCGGGGCCTCACGCGCGCTCCACCCGCAGGTCGAGGAAGTGGGTGGCGCACGAGATGCAGGGGTCGTAGTTGCGGATGGCCTGCTCGCACTGGCGGGTGAGCTCGGCGTCGTCGAGGTCGACCCGAGGCTCCACGAAGTGCCAGAGGTCGTGCTCGATGGTCGGCTGGTTCTGCGAGGTCGGCGGGACGATGCTCGCGTCGAGGATCGTGCCCTCGGCGTCGAGGGTGTAGCGGTGGTAGAGGATGCCGCGGGGCGCCTCGGTGATGCCGTACCCGGTGCCCGCTCGTGCCGGTACCTCGATCGCGGGTGCGTCGGGCATCTCGTAGTCGTCGATGATGCGCAGCGATTCGTCGGTTGCGTACACGACTTCGAGCGCGCGCACGACGATGCTCCGGAACGGGTTGCGAACCTCGGGCTCGAGCCCGACCTCGCCTGCGAGGTCGCGTGCGAGCGGGCTCAGCTCGTCGCGGCACAAGGTGTACCTCGCCATCGGGCCGACGAAGTAGTGGTCGCGCGCCTTGATCCGGGCGTGGAGCGCGTTCGAGTGCTCGACGTGCTCCTCCTCGATGTGGTCGTCGAACTCGCGGGCTGCGATGTCGAGGCCGAGGTTCGACACGAGCCGCCCCCGGTTGATGGGGTACTCGCCGGGTTGGCGCAACGCGACGAACTCGTAGTCCTGTTCGAACTCGGGAAAGTCGAACGTCGAGACCCAGCGCACGGTCTCGATCGCGGCGTCGCGTGCCCATCGCAGGCGCTCGGCGAGCGGCGCGAGCTCCCGTTTGGTGGGCACCCGGTAGAAGCCCCCGAGGCGGACGTTGATCGGGTGGACCGCCCGCCCGCCGATCAGGTCGAGCACCTCGTTGCCCACCTTCTTGAGCGCCAGGCCCCGTTCCACGATCGAGCGGTGGTCGGCCGCCAGGTGCACGGCGCTCTCGTACCCGAGGAAGTCGGGCGCGTGGAGCATGTACACGTGCAGGGTGTGACTCTCGATCCACTCGCCGCAGTAGAGCAACCGTCGGAGCTCGTCGAGCGGGCCGTCGACGGTCACGCCGCATGCGTCCTCGATCGCGTTGCACGCGCTCATCTGGTAGGCGACCGGGCAGATCCCGCAGATGCGGGCGGTGATGTCGGGCGGCTCGGTGTACCGGCGGCCGCGCAGGAACCCCTCGAAGAAGCGCGGCGGTTCGAAGATCGCGAGCTGGACGTCGTCGACGGCGCCGTCGGTCAGGTGGACGTACATCGCTCCCTCGCCCTCGACCCGGGCGAGCTGGTCCACGCGCAGGGTCCGGCTGGCCACGCTGCGGTGGGTCATCGCTTGGCTCCCTGCTCGTGCCGCTCGCTCTCCTGGCGGAACGCATCGGCGTTGGCGTTGAACGTCCGGTACACGCGCACGAGGTCGTCGTCGCCCATTCCGGCGCGGCGCAGGCCGATCTCGAGCCCGACCGGGTTCGGTGTCTCCATCGGCCCGAAGCACCCGTAGCAGCCTCGCTGGTAGCCGGGGCACAGCGCCCCGCACCCGGCGTGCGTGACCGGGCCCAGGCACGGAGCGCCGCGGGCCACCATGACGCACACGTTGCCGCGCAGCTTGCACTCGATGCACACGCTGTGCGCGGGCACCTCCGCCGGCCGGCCCTGGAGGAACGCGCCCACGACTTCGAGCAGCTGCCGTTTGTCGATGGGGCAGCCGCGCAGCTCGAAGTCGACCGGCACGTGCGCGGAGATCGGTGTGGAGCGTTCCAGCGTGGAGATGTACTCGGGATGCGCGTACACCACGCCCGTGTACTCGGCGACGTCCGCGAAGTTGCGCAGTCCCTGGATCCCGCCGGCGGTCGCGCAGGCCCCGATGGTCACGAGCCGGCGGGAGACGCGCCGGACCTCACGGATGCGTTCGAGGTCGTGGGCGGTGGTGATGGAGCCTTCGACGAGTGAGAGGTCGTAGGGACCGGTGACGACGGCACGCGAGGCTTCGAGGAAGTAGGCGAGCTCGACCCGTTCGGCCACGGCCAACAGCTCGTCCTCGCAGTCGAGCAGCGTGAGCTGGCACCCGTCGCACGAGGCGAACTTCCACACGGCGAGCTTCGGTCGTGGAGCCGTCGCCATCGCGATCAGAGCTCCCGCACGCGCAGCCAGGGGGCCACGCGGTCGTAGGAGAAGACGGGCCCGTCCTGGCAGACGAACTCGCCCATGAGCTGGCAGTGACCGCAGTGCCCGACCGCGCACTGCATGTTGCGCTCCATCGAGATGCGGATGTCGCCGGGTGCGACACCCCGGTCGAGCAGCGCCTGCGCGGCGAAGCGCATCATCACCTCGGGCCCGCAGATCAGGGCGACCGTGTTCGACGGTTCGAACGCGGCCCGGGGGACGAGCTTGGTGACGACGCCGACGCGGCCCCGCCACCCGCCCGTGGCCCGGTCCACGGTGACGGCGACGTCGGTGTCGAAGCGGGCGCGCCAGCCCTCCAGCTCGGTGCGGAACAGCAGCTCGTCGGGGGTCCGGGCGCCGACGAGCACGGCCACGGCGCCGAACCGCTCCCGCTGCGCCACGAGCTGACGGATCGCGGGGCGCAACGGCGCGAGTCCGATGCCGCCCGCGATCACCATCACGTCGTGGCCGGCCGCCGCGTCGACCCCCCAGTCCGTGCCGAACGGCCCCCGCACCCCGACGACGTCGCCCGGGCGGCGGTCGCAGAGCGCGGCCGTGACCGCCCCGACCGCGCGGACCGTGTGCAGGATCCCGCTGCCCTCTCCGCCGCTGATCGAGATCGGGACCTCGCCCACGCCGAAGGCCCACAGCATGTTGAACTGACCAGGCGCCCACGGACCGAGGGCAGCGTCGACGGGTTCCAGCGCGACCGTTGCGGTGTCGTGCGTGTCCTGCGCGTGCGACACGACGCGGTACGGCACCGGCACCATGGGCTCGGGCGGCAGGAGCTCAGCGCGTGCGTTCATGCTTGCCGCTCCTGGCGCCTGCGGCACCGGGCCGCTGGGCCACGCTCGCTGCTCGGCGGGATACCCGCCTCCCAACGCTCACTCATGCCCGTACAGGTCCATGAGGCGGAGGCGCGCGGCGTTGAGCCGCTCCTGCATGACGCCGGCGAAGCGACCCATGAGGTCGTAGCCGAGGCGAGGATCCTCGTCGCACTTCTGGCGGAGGCAGGTGCCGTCGAGCTGCACCGCGGACGTGGATTCGAGCGCCTGGGCGTCGAACAGCCAGCGGTACGGCGGGAACAGCCACGACCACCCGAGGACCTCGCCGTCGCCGAGCGTCTCGAGCACGACGGGGCCGCGCTCGGGGGCCACGATCTCGAGGGCCACGAGACCCTTGCGGATCACGAAGAAGCTGTCGGCGGTGTCCCCTTCCCTGACGATGCGTTCCTCCGCGGCGAAGTGCACGTTGCGGCCGCACCCCGACAGGAGCTCGAGGTACCCCTGCTCGAGGCCGGCGAAGAACTCGTGCTCGGCGAGGAGCTGCTCGATCGCCTTCAAGGTCATGTCGGGGCCTCCTCGCGGCGCGTCACCGCCCCGTCGCGGGAGCGGATCGCCCGTACCTCCTCGGTGAGGTCGATGCCGACGGGGCACCACGTGATGCAGCGGCCGCACCCGACGCAGCCCGAGCTGCCGAACTGCTCGTACCAGGTGCCGAGCTTGTGCGTGAGCCACTGCCGGTACCGCGCCTTGGTCGAGCTGCGCACGCTCCCGCCGTGCAGGTACGAGTGGTCCAGCGTGAAGCAGGAGTCCCAGCGCCGCCACCGTTCGGCGTGATCGCCCGTCAGGTCGGTCACGTCCTCGACGTCGTGGCAGAAGCACGTCGGGCAGGCGAGCGTGCAGTTGGCGCACGCGAGGCAGCGGGCCGCCACGTCGTCCCAGCGCGGGTGTTCGAGGTTCCGCTCGAGCAGCCCGACGATCCCGTCGCTGTCCATCTCCCGACCCATTGCCGCCGCCGCCCGTGTCGTGACCCACTCCGATGCCGCCAGCTCGGATGCGGTCGCCTCACGGTGAGACAAGGTCGCGAGGAGGTCGGCACCGCGTTCGCTGCCGGCCTCGACCACGAAGTCGTGGCGGTCGTCGTCGACGAGCTCGGTCAGGGCGAGGTCGAACCCACTCGTCGCCCGCGGTCCGGTACCCATCGAGACGCAGAAGCAGGTCCCGGACGGGTCGGCGCAGTGCACCGCGATGAAGAGCGCGTCGGCGCGGCGGGCCGCGTAGATGGCGTCCATGTGCGCGTCACCGAGGAACACGCGGTCCTGGATCGCGATCGCGTCCAGCTCGCACGCGCGCACGCCGAGGAACGCGAACCGTGGCTGCTCGGGCTGTTCCTCGGCCACGACGAACCCGTCGTCCGTGCGGTCGGCCTGGAAGAGCCGGGAGCGGGGAGGGAAGAGGAACCGCTTCCACGACGTCGGACCGACCGCATAGCCGAACAGCGCGTCGTCGTCGCGGCGGTGGAGCCGGTACCGCCCGCCGTCCTGCTCGTCACCCCACCCGCGGGGCAGGTCCGCGACGGAGGAGACGTCGTCGTAGACGACGGCGCCGTCGCGGACGGTGGGCCCGATGATCCGGAGGCCCTTGGCGCGGAGGGCGTCGAACAGCGCGTCGAGCGCGGCGATGTCGAACGTCCGCGTCGATCCGGACGCGGAGGCGCGGCTGGCGGTCACGCCGACAGTCTTGCCTGCCGGGATGCCCGGTACGAGGGGAGAAGGTCACCGAGTGGCGCGGGGCGCCGGCGATCACCCCTGCCCGAGGCCGAGCATGAGCACGGCACCTCCGGCCGCGAGCACGAGCGCGGAGCCGAGCCAGTGCGCGATCCACATGCCGGCGCGGGCCCGGCGTCCGTCCGCTGCGTACACGCACTTGAGCTCGACCGAGGGCTGTGGGCCGCGCCGGTACCAGCCCTGCACGCTCACCTCCTGGCCGAGGAAGGCCCGGGCGCGTAGGAGCCCGAAGAGCTGGCCGGCGAACGGGATCGGCTGCCGGTACAGCACGGGCACGAACCCGCCGGCGTCCTCCACGACCAGGTCGGGCGACAGCACGTAGCCCGGCATGCCGCGTCCCATCACCCGGCCGTGCAGCAGCACGGGGATCCCCGCCACGGGGCCGGCGTCGAGCCGGTCGAGCAGCCCGGTGACGCTCTCCACCGGCTCGAAGCGGTCCGGGTAGCGGATCGACTGCTTCCACAGCAGCAACGCGCCGGCAGCCAGCAGCGCCGTGCCCGTGACCGGCAGGCTCGACGTGAACGCTCCCGCGAACAGCATCGAGAGCAGGATGATCCAGGGCGCCACCGAGACGGCGAGCTCCCGCGTGAACCGCACCCGCAGCGCCGCCCGCTCGGGACGCGAGACGGCGGCGGCCTCCGAGCGCAGGACGCTCCAGGTCGTCGGCCGGCCGGGCAGCCCGGACTCGTCGAGCTCCTGGATCCGGTGCGCCACGAGCGGATGGGTCGAGAGCTTCTCGAGCAGCCGGGCCCACGGATTCGCGCTGTCCCAGCGCATCGCGGCCAGCGCGCGGTTCGGGTCGATGCCGTGCGCGAACGCGGTGGCCATCGCGTCGGCGGTTCGTGGCTCGAAGATCCCCATGGCGCGCATCGACTGGGCGCGGCGGGCGTGGCGTTCCACCTTGGCGGCCTTGACCTTGCCCTTGGCGCCCTGGGCGCGGAGCGCGGCCGCCTCGTTCCGGAGCTCGGCGTCGGCCTTACCCATGCCGTAGGCGATCTTGACGAGCGCGGAGGCGAGCGCGTCCCCGTTGCCCGTGCAGCGGCACGACCAGTGGTCGGCCGCGAGCTCCCGGGCGCGGCTCAACGCGAGGATCGTGAACGACGACACGAGGTACGCGACGAACGCGCCGAGCGCGACGGCCTGCGCCTGCCCGCGCTGGCCGCGCATCAGGATGTACGTCAGGTAGAGCACCATCGGGATCACGGCCGCGACGGTCATCACGACGAAGTCGAGGTGCTTGATGTGGCCGATCTCGTGGGTCACCACCGCGTCGAGCTCGGCCTCGTCGAGGCGCTCGAACAGCCCGCGGGTGAGCCAGATGCGCGCGTCGCCTCGCCGGCGCCCGAACGTGAACGCGTTGGGCGTGCCGTCGTCGACGATTCCGAGGCGTACGAGCGGGATCCCGGCTTCCCGGCAGCGCCGGGCCACGATCTCGCCAACCACGTGGTCCGTGAGGTAGCGCTCGCCGTCGTGCTCGATGACGTGTGCCGGCACCAGCCACTCGACGATCCACGGGTTCACGACGTACTGGACCAGCAGCATCGCGATCGCGAACGCGGCCGGGAACCACACGGGGGCGCCGGCGAACACGACCGCGGCCACGCCGACGGCGAGGAGCAGCCCGACGAGTCCGGTGAGCGAGGGCAGTGAGCGCCGCAGGACGAACCCCATCCGGACCTCCGTGTCACGGCTGACAAAACCGACAAAGGGTTAGTTTACCCGCGGTCGGGACAGGCTCTGACCAGGTCGTCCGGGCGCGTGGCCGATCCCCCGGGGGCGAACCCGGTCCGGTTGGTCGCGGTCCGGCTCAGCCGGCGAGGGCCTGCTCGGCGAGCCGGCGGGCGATCACGCGCAGGCAGAGGGTCTCGTCGGCTCCCTCGAAGATCGACAGGACCCGGGCGTCGACGAAGAACCGGCTGACCGGGAACTCCTCCGCGTAGCCCATCCCACCGTGGAGCTGGAGGGCTTCGCGGGTCACCCACTCGGCGGCCCGGCACACGTACGCCTTGACCATGGACGCCTCGAGCGCGCCCTCGCCCCGGGCCATGAGGCGCGCCACGTGGTACGAGAACTGCCGGCCGGCCTGGATCAGCGCGGCCATACGCGCCAGCTTCAGCTTCGAGAGCTGGTACTCGAACACGGGGCGGCCGAACACCACCCGGTCCTGGGCGTAGGCGAGCCCGGCCTCGAACGCGGCCTCCATGAGGCCGGTGGCGCGCGCGGCCGTCTGGAGGCGGCCGTTCTCGAAGCCCTCCATCTGGAGGTAGAAGCCCTTGCCCAGGCCGCCTTCCTCCCCGATCAGGTTCTCCGACGGCACGAACCAGTCCTCGAACGCGACCTCGAAGGAGTGCATGCCCCGGTAGCCGATGGTGTCGATCGCGCGGCCCTCCATCTTCCCGCCGCGGTCCTGGCTGTACGCGAACGAGTGCCCGGGCGTGGACTCCTTCTCGACCACGAACACCGACAGTCCCCGGTGCCCGGCCGAACGGTCGGGGTTCGTCCGCGCCAGCAGCATCAGCAGGTTGGCCCGGCCCGCGAAGGTGCACCAGGTCTTCACGCCGTTGACGACGTACCCGCCCTCCGTCGGCGTCGCGGTGACCTTCACGCCCGCGACGTCGGAGCCGTAGTCCGGTTCGGTGGCCATGATCCCGCACATCACCTCGCCTGACGCGATGCGTGGGAGGAAGCGCTGCTTCTGTTCCTCGGTGCCGCCCCGCACGAGCGCGCGCGTGAGGATCTCGGGTCGGGTGATGAGCGAGCCACCGACGCCGAGCGAACCCCACGAGAGCTCCTCGGTCGCGACGACCATGCCGAGGTAGTCGTGCTCGCCACCGGCCGCGAAGCCGCCGTACTCCTCGGGGACCGACAGCCCGAAGCCTCCGATCTCGGCGAGCCCCGTGATCACGGATTCGGGGATGTCCCCGTTCGTGCGGTGCACGTGTTCCGCGACCGGACGGATCTCGTTCTCCGCGAAGCGCCGGAACGTTTCGCGCACGAGATCGAAGTCCTCGGAAAGGTGCGCCGGGCCCGTTCCCTCCTTCGCCACGCGCGCCGCGAGCGCCTCCAGGAACGCCGGTGCCCGGTGCGTCTCCACGAACGGCAGCACGGCCGCGAGCTCGTCGCCGTCGACGCCCCACACCGCCTCGCGACCGAAGAGCTTGGACCCGAGATCCCACACGGCGTCGGCGATGAAGGCGCGCGCGAGCATCGATTCGAGCTCGCCGAGCGCCGCGTACTCGAGCATCACCTTGCTGCCCTCGATCGCGCTGGTGGTGTGAGCCAGGTCGTACGCGAGCGCTTGGTGCTCGTCGAGCTTGGCCACCGAGATGGTGCCGTCGGCACTCGACGCGGCCGCGAGATGCCGGCCGGCCGCCGCGACCACCTGCGACGCCGCATCGACCGCAGCCGCAGCAGCGGAGAGCTGTTCGGTCATGTCGAGAGGCTACGGCCGCCCTTCGGCGACGGGCCACCCGGGCCATCGTTCTTTCGATGGAATCCCCCAACAATTCGGGGAAATCATCGAAAGAATGGTGGGGGTGGGCTCAGGGCCCGGGTGCCGACACGGTGGTCGGCGGCGCGACGGTGGTGGGGGGCGCGCTGGTAGTCGGCGGCGCAGTGGTGACGGACGCGGACGTCGTCGACCCCGCCGCCGACGCGGTCGACGTGGTGCCTTCGCCGGTGTTCGCCGCGCCGCTCGTCGTGGAACCCGCGGTGGAGCTCGTGGTTGCCGCCGCCCCGACCGGCGTCCTCGCCCCCGAGGACGTGGTCGTCCTCGACGAGCGGGTGCTCTGGATGAACCGGCCCGGTTGAGATGTGGCGTCCTTGCTCTGCGTCAGGGGGATCGGGTGCCCCGGCACCGCCTGCGCCGCGAGTTGCCAGTCCTTCTCGAGGTGCCGCATGAGCTCGTCGGCGAGCCAGTCCCCGCCGTCGCCGGTGAAGTGCACGCCGTCGCCGCCACGGAGCAGCAGCCGCTTGCCGGTCGTGGGGTCGGGGAGCGATGCGGCATATCGACCAGACGAGTCGGCGAAGAGCTTGTACGCGTCGACGTACGTGACGCCGTCGTGCCTGGTCGCTTCGGCGGCGGCGATCGCGTTCAGTTGGAGGATCGCCCGGTTCATCGTCTGGTCGCGCATCGGCGGCGCCCCCACCCAGTAGACCCGACGGTGGCGCGAGCCGCCCACGAGGATGTCCATCATCCGCGCCACCTGGTCGCGGAACGTCGCCTCCCATGCGGGCCGACCGGTCTCGTCCTTCGGGGTCGACGCGACCTTCGTCCAGTCGTTCGTGCCGATCGTGAAGATCACCTGGTCGGGGTCGCGCTGCGTCATGGCGTCGGTGGCGCGCCGGAACCAGTTCAGGTTCTGCTGTCCGTTGAGGCCGGTGGACTGGTGCGAGTCGAGGTAGGCCCGCACGATGCCGGTCGGGGCGACGAGCCCCCCGAGCGAGACGCCGGGCGCCCACGAGAGCGAGTCGCCGGCGATCCAGAGCCGGAGCGGATCGGTCGCCGACAGCGCGCGCGGAGGCTTGTCGGCCTTCGCGTGCGGGGTGTCCGTACCGGCGTCGCCGGTGTCGGCCTTCGCCTGCCCGGCGCCGGCGCCGGCGCCGGTGTCCGCCGCGAGCGCCGGCTTGCTCTCGCTGCTCGGGATCCGGATCGTGTCCGTCGCCACGAGCCCCGCGGTCACGAGGAGCAGGCCGATGACGATCGCCCAGGCGACGTCGCGCCGGCGTTGCCGGCGCCAGCGGCGCAGGCGTCGGGCGCCGTGGGGCACGAGATCGGACGAGGGATCGGTCATCTTCGACATGGTTCGGCCGTGCGCGCCGCGCTTCGGGGGATCGGGCGTCGGGGCCCGGCACGGCGAACCGCCGAGTCTACCTGCGGTGGTACGCGAGCCCGCCTCGGGCTCAGAACCCGAGCGGATAGGTGAACGTCGTGCCTCACCGGCCGGTGGCACCGCCGGACTGCGTCCTCCTCCTCGCCGCGGCTTCGGCCGCGCCTTCGTCGTGCGCCCTTGCCGGCGGCACCCCCGACACGCCGATCCACCAACGCCACCTATCCGCTCGGGTTCTCACTCGACCACGCTTCGGTGGGCTTGGGTGTGGTACAGGTCGGCGTACAGGCCCGGTTCGGCGAGGAGCTGCTCGTGCGTCCCCTCCTCGACGACGCGTCCCTCGTCGAGCACGACGATGCGGTCCGCGTTCACGACGGTCGAGAGCCGGTGGGCGATCACGATTGCCGTCCGTCCGGTGAGCGCCTCGTCGAGTGCCCGCTGGATCGCGAGCTCCGACTCGGAGTCGAGATGGCTGGTGGCCTCGTCGAGGATGACGATCGCCGGCCCCTTCAGGAGCACGCGCGCGATCGCGAGGCGCTGCTTCTCGCCGCCGGAGAGGCGGTAGCCGCGTTCGCCCACCACGGTGTCGTACCCGTCGGGGAGGCTCGCGATGAGGTCGTGGATGCGCGCCCGCCGGCAGGCCTCGACGATCTCGTCGAGGGTCGCGTCGGGCTTCCCGTAACGCAGGTTGTTGGCGATGGTGTCGTGGAACAGGTGCGGATCCTGGGTGACGACCCCGATGGCGGCGTGCAAGGAGTCGAGGGTGAGGTCGCGTACGTCGAGGCCGTCGACCGTGACCCGGCCGTCCACCACGTCGTAGAGACGCGGCACCATGTTCGCGGTGGTCGTCTTGCCCGCACCCGACGGGCCGACGAGCGCGACGAGCTCGCCGCGCCGAACGGAGAAGTCGACGTCGGAGAGGATCCAGATCCCGGCGTCCGCGGGAGGTGTCGCGGCCGGCAGGCCTTCCTCGAGCGACGGGAGCGACACGAGCTCGGCGGCCGGGTGGCGGAACCAGACGTGCTCGAACCTGATCTCGCCCTGCGGGGCGACGAGGTCGACGGCTCCCGGCCGCTCGGTGATCAGCGGGGGGAAGTCGATGATCTCGAACACGCGCTCGAAGCTGACGAGGGCGGTCAGCACGTCGACCCGGGCGTTCGTGAGCTGGGTGAGCGGTTGGTAGATCTGGCTGACGTAGAAGACGAACGCGGCGACCGTCCCCGCGGAGATCGTGCCCTCGATGGCGAGCCGTCCGCCCACGTAGTACACGACGGCCGTGCCCACCGCGGCGACGAGGCCGAGCGCGACGAACAGCACGCGGTTGTACATCGCGGTGGTCACGCCGATGTCGGCGACCCGGCGCGCTCGCACGGCGAAGCCGTCCCGCTCGCGGTCGTGGCGTCCGAACAGCTTGACGATCAACGCGCCGGAGACGTTGAACCGCTCGGCGATGGTCGAGTTCATCGAGGCGTTGAGCTGCATGCCCTCGCGCGTGACGAACACCAGCTTCTTGCCGACCCGGCGGGCCGGGATCACGAACGCCGGGAGCACGACGAGCGTGAGCAGCGTGAGGCGCCATTCGAGGCCGAGCATCACCGCGAGCGTGACGACGAGGGTGATGATGTTCGAGATGACCGTCCCGAGCGTGCCGGTGACGGCCTGCTGCGCGCCGATGACGTCGTTGTTCATACGGCTCATGAGCGCGCCGGTCTGGGTGCGGGTGAAGAACGCGAGCGGGAGCCGTTGCACGTGGTCGAACAGTGCGACGCGCAGGTCGTAGATCAGCCCCTCGCCGACGCGTGCCGAGTACCAGCGCTGGAGCAACCCGAGTCCCGCCGTGGCCAGCGCGATGAGCACGGCGAGCACCGCGACCGTCGTGACGACGCTCAGGCTCCCGGGGTGGGAGTGCCCCTGGGCGTCGGTCGAGGGGAGGCCGTTGTCGATGAGGTACTTGAGGAGCAGCGGAGGTGTGGCGCCCACCGCCGCGGCGGCGACGACCGTCAGGACGAACCCGATTATCTGGCGCCGGTACGGACGGGCGAAGGTGAGCACCCTCCGGACGAGGGCGCGTGGGATCCCGGCGCTCTTCACGACCTCCGGGTCACGCCGGAAGCCCATCATCGTCTGGTGCATCTGCATCGGAGACTCCAACCTACCGGCCCGCGGATGGGGTCGAGCCTCGGATGCGGCTCGCCGGCGCGTCACGCCGCTTCGGTTCGTCGAGTGGCCGGGCCGCCGGGGGCCGTCGTACCGTCGGGGCCATGACAGTTCACGAGCGCCCGTTCGGCCGGTACTACGAGGACTTCGAGGTCGGCGACGTCTACAAGCACTGGCCCGGCAAGACGATCACGGAGTACGACGACCATCTCTTCTGCATGATCACGATGAACCACCATCCGCTGCACACCGACGCGTGGTACGCGGAGACGTCGACCCAGTTCGGCAGGAACGTGGTGGTCGGGAACCTCGTCTACTCCCTGGTGCTCGGCATGAGCGTGCCCGACGTCAGCGGCGCCGCCATCGCGAACCTCGAGATCGAGACGCTCCAGCACAAGCGGCCGACCTTCCACGGCGACACGATCTACGCCGAGACGCGCGTGCTTGACAAGGTCGAGTCGTCGAGCAAGCCCGACCGGGGGATCGTCGGCGTCGAGACGTTCGGGTACAACCAGCGCGGCGAAGAGGTCTGCTACTTCCGCCGGAAGGTCATGGTGCCCAAGCGGGAGGCGGTCAAGCCGCGGCAGCGGCCGTACACGTCGCCCGAGTAGGCCTGCCGGTGGCGTCCACCGACGGCGCCTGCCTGTTCTGCGCCGTCGTCGCGGGCGACCACCCTGGCCATCTCGTGCTCGACGAGCCCGCGGTCGTCGCCTTCCTCGATCTCCACCCCGTGTTCAAGGGCCACACGCTCGTCGTGCCGCGCGTCCACGTCGCGACGCTGGCGGACGTCCCGTCGGAACTGCTGGGCCCGTTGTTCGGGGCCGCGCAGCGCGTCGCCCGCGCGATGGTCGACGGCCTGGGGGCCGACGGCTCGTTCGTCGCCATGAACAACGTCGTCAGCCAGGCGGTGCCGCACCTGCACGTCCACGTGGTCCCGCGCCGGCGGAAGGACGGCCTGCGCGGGTTCTTCTGGCCGCGTGAGAGGTACGAGTCGGACGACGAGATGGCGGCGTACGCGGCTCGGGTCCGTGACGCGCTGTCGTGACGCGCTCGCGGCCCGTGCTCCTCGTCAGACGTCCATGGTCGCGATCACGGTGCAGGTCGACTCCACGCCCTTGTCGAGCTTGCAGATCGTGAGCTTCCACGTGTTCACCGGGGCGAAGCTGTACCCCGTGCCCAGCTTCGGCATGTCGGTGCACACGTCCATGGCCTGGGTGGGAACGCCGAACTCGCCCACCACCGGATAGACCGCCGAGACCCTGCCCCGGACGCAACCCTGCGCCGGCGCGAGGTTGAACACCTCGAAGTTGATGTTGTGGCTGTCCGTCGCGGTGTAGGTCTGGCCACTCCCGTCGGGCTTCGTGAGCGTTCGGAAGATCGTCCCGCTGCCCCACCCGGTGGCGTTGCCGCCGCCCGGACACCCGGTCAGCACCACCGCGAACGCCATGCCCATGACCACCGCCCACGCTGCTCGCCTGCGCATCGTCCCTCCTCGCGCCATCAGGGGCGCATCGTCCGGTTCGGGCAGGATAGTGGCCCTTGATCGGGATCACCAGGTGCGATAGAGTAATCATGTAATCAACGATTCGACGGCGGGATGACGAGGACTGGCAGGCGATGCAGCAGGAAGCGGTTGCAGGTTGGTTCGCCGGACAGGTGCCGGAGGGCTGGTTCACCGGTCCGCCCGAGGTGTCCGCGGACCGCGACGAGATCCTGGTCGTGGGAGCGCTCGCGGAACCCGAGCTCGCCTCCGGCGCCGACGACACCACCCGGCAGGCCGCGCGGACGGCCCGCATCCAGGCGTTCCGCGAGGACACGCGTGCACAGCGGATGAAGGTCGCCGATCGGGCCGAGCGGGAGTTCGGCCGGAAGGTCGCGTGGGGTGCCACGTGCGGCGACGTCCGCGCCGTGTTCACGACGCTGAGCATTCCCGTGATGACCAGGCTGCGCATGCAGGACCGGGTCGTCCTCGACACGCTCGTCGACGCCGGGGTCGCCCGTAGCCGCAGCGACGCGCTCGCGTGGTGCGTCCGGCTCGTGCGCGACAACCAGGAGGAGTGGATCACGCAGCTGCGCGACGCGCTCGTCCACGTGGAGAGGGTGCGAGCCGAGGGCCCGCGCCCGAACCGCTGACGCGCGCGCCGCCCGAGGCCTTCCTGCTCGCGTGCCGGTTCAGGTGCTCGTGAGGAACTCCACGATCCGAGCGTTGACCGCGTCGGGCTCCTCGAGGTGGAGGAAGTGGCCGGCACCGCTCACGATCTCGATCTCCAACCCGGCCGGGAACCATGGCGACAGCAGCGCTTCGTCCACCAGGCTCACGTCCATCACGCCGTCCGCGGCACCGTGGAAGTACAGGGTCGGCACGGGGATCGGGTCGAGGAACTTCGCCTGGATTTCGCCGAGCGCGGGGTCCGACGGCAGCGCGCCGAACGTGAACCGGTAGTAGTCGATCGCGGCGCCGAGCGTTCCGGGTGCGGAGAGCGTCTCCTTGAGCCGGCGCATGAACGGTTCGGGCGCTCGGTAGTTCGGAGACCAGCTCTGCCACAGGAAATCGATCACCGCGAAGTCGTCCCGGGCGACGACGGGCACCGCGAACGCGGTCTGGAAGAAGTACTGGTACCACGAGCGGGTGAGGTGCTCGGGCTCGAAGATCCGATCGGCCAGGGCCGCGCCGTGGGGAACCGCCATCGTCACGAGCTTCGAGAAGCGCGCCGGTGCGTGGACGACGGCCGTGTACCCGGCCATCGCGCCCCAGTCGTGGCCCACCAGCACGGCCCCGTGTTCCCCGGCCAGTGCGTCGGCGAGGGCGAGCGCGTCGAGCGCCAGCGACGCGGTCTGGTAGTTGGCGTCGGGTGCGAGACCCGACGGCGCGTAGCCGCGGAGCCAGGGCGCCACGGCGTGGAACCCGGCGTCGCCGAGCGCGCCGAGCAACGCGTCGAAGGTCGGGGCGTGGTCGGGGAACCCGTGGAGGCAGAGGGCGAGCGGCCCTCCGGCCGGCCCGCGCTCGAGGTAGGCGAGGTCGACGCCGTTCACCGTGATGCGCTCCACGCGGTCCGAGGATAGGAGGCAGGTGAGCGGTGCGCGCAGCGCACCGGTGGGTAGTGTCCGGGCGGCAGCCGCCCGTCACGCCGAGCAGGGCCGGCCGGTCCGACCCGAGAGGACTCCCGATGGCATTGCCCGTCGACGACATCCGGACCACCACCGACGAGGTCATCCGGACGGAGGCGCTCACCAAGGTGTATCCGGGTGACGTGCTGGCGGTCGACGCGCTCGACCTCTCGATCTGCGCCGGCGAGATCTTCGGGCTCCTCGGTCCCAACGGCGCCGGGAAGACCACCACCGCCGGGATGCTCACGACCCGAGTGATTCCCACGAGCGGGCGGGCCTTCGTCGGCGGGATCGACGTCGTCGCGCACCCGACACGGGCGAAGCAGGTCATCGGGGTGGTGCCGCAGACCAACACGCTCGACCGTTCGTTGAACGTGCGGGAGAACCTGTACTTCCACGGTCGGTTCTTCGGTATGAGCGCGAAGGCGGCCAGAACCGAGACGGCGCGGCTGCTCGAGCAGTTCCGGCTCGCCGACCGCGCGTCCGCACCGGTGATGGCGCTCTCGGGCGGTATGGCGCAGCGGCTGATGGTGGCGCGCGCGATCATGCACCGGCCGGCGATCCTCTTCCTCGACGAGCCGACCGCCGGCCTCGACCCGCAGAGCCGCATCGCGCTCTGGGAGATCCTCGGCGAGCTCCACACCGGCGGGCAGACGATCCTGCTCACTACGCACTACATGGAGGAGGCCGACAGCCTCTGCGACCGTCTCGCGATCATCGATCACGGCCGCCTGCTCGCGCTCGACACGCCGGCGCAGCTGAAGCGGTCGATCGGGGCGGACGCCGTCGTCACCGTGAGCGCAGCGGGCAACCTCGAGCAGCTCTCACGGGTGTTGCAGAACCGCATCGTGCACGCCGCCCGCGTCGAGGTGAGCGACGGGGTCGTGCGGGTCTACGCGCGCAACACCGAGGGGCTGCTGCCCGCCATCATCGACGCTGCCGAGGCCGGCGGCTTCGCGGTCACCGACTTGTCCACCACCGAGCCGACGCTCGAGACGGTCTTCATCCAACTCACGGGCAAGGAGCTGCGCGAATGACCGAGACGATCGAGGCCGCGCGCGCGGTCGTGAGCCCGGCGCAGTCGTCGGGCGTCGCGTTCAAGGCGTTGCTGCTGCGCGACCTGACCGTGTTGCGCAAGACGCTCCGGGAGTTCCTCCCCCGTACCCTCCTGCAGCCGTTCCTCCTGGTGTTCGTGTTCACGTACGTGTTCCCGAAGATCGGTCAGGGCGTGGGGGGCAGCAGCCCCGCAGAGCAGGCCGTGTTCTCGACGATGCTGGTCGCGGGCGTGATCGGGCTGGCGGTCATGTTCCAGGGCCTCCAGGCGGTCGCGCTGCCGATGGTCCAGGAGTTCGGCTTCACGCGCGAGATCGAGGACCGCGTGCTCGCGCCGCTGCCCGTGGAGCTCGTGGCGATCGAGAAGGTGGTCAACGGCGCGCTCAACGGGATGTTCGCGGCCGTGCTGGTGTTCCCGATCGCGGCGGTCGTGCCGGTCACCGAGGTGCATCTGCACATCAACTGGATGTTGCTGCTCACGTTGCTCCCGCTGTCCTGCTACATGTGCGGCGCCCTCGGCCTGATGTTCGGGACCCAGTTCGATCCCCGCACGGTGCCGCTGCTGTTCGGGATCGTGGTGCTGCCGCTGACGTTCCTCGGCGCGATCTACTACCCGTGGGCCAGCCTGGAACCCATCCGGTGGCTCCAGATCTTCGTGCTGGTCAACCCGCTCGTCTACATGTGCGAAGGCTTCCGGGCCGCGCTCACGAACGCCGACCACATGAGCCTCTGGGCGGTCTACCCGGCGTTGATCGGCTTCTCGGTGCTCTTCACCTGGCGCGGGATCACCGGGTTCAAGCGGCGCGTGCTGAGCTGATCGCGACCGATCACGACCCGAGCAAGGTCGCAGGCTGTGACCAACGGCCCCTGTGATCCGGAGCAGGTCGGCGGTATCCTCACCGGCTGTGGGGGTAACCGAAGTCACGTTCTTCGGCGTCCGCGGATCGACGCCGTGTGACGGTTCGCCCTACGCGCGCTACGGGGGCAACACCTCGTGCGTCGTTGTCGACAGCACCGATCCCGCCGAGGCGCCGATCGTCTTCGACCTCGGCACCGGCCTGCGCCCGCTCGGCGAGGAGCTCCTGGCCCGGGGCGGAGGGGCGCACACCAGCGTCCTGCTGACGCACCTGCACTGGGACCACATCCAGGGCCTGCCGTTCTACCGTCCCCTGCACGCGCCGGGCAGCACCATCGACATCTACGGGCCCCGCCAGCCCGACGGCTCGCTGTGCGAGGTGTTCTCGCGCGTGATGACCCCGCCCTACTTCCCGATCCGGCCCGAGCAACTCGAGGGCTCCGTGCGCTTCCACGATGCAGGAGACGACCACTTCCCCGTGGGGACGGCGAAGGTCCGGTCGAGCTGGGTACGGCACACCGACCCGACGCTCGGGTTCCGGCTCGACTGGCACGGGGTCTCCGTCGCGTACATCTCGGATCACGGCCCGGGATGCGTGCCCGACGACCCCGACGACTTCATCCCCCTCGACGTGCTGGAAGTGGTGGACGGTGTCGATCTCCTGATCCACGACGCGCAGCACACCTGCGAGGAGTACCAGCAGAAGCGCCATTACGGCCATTGCACCGTCGACTACGCGGTGCACGTCGCGCGCCAGGCCGGTGCCAAGGGGCTCGTGCTGTTCCACCACTGCCCGACGCACGTAGATGACGACCTCGATCGCCTGCTCACCTACGCTCGCGACCTCTCGGCCGCCACGGGAGGCCCCGACGTCAGCGCGGCTGCCGAAGGCCGAACGATCGAGCTCGTCTCCGGAGGAAGCCCGTGACCGATTCCGAAGCGTTGATGG
This sequence comes from Acidimicrobiia bacterium, assembly GCA_046331155.1. Lineage (GTDB taxonomy): Bacteria > Actinomycetota > Acidimicrobiia > IMCC26256 > CAWATG01 > JAXLRK01. Next base: position 34,474 of record JAXLRK010000001.1, on the reverse strand, counting down.
CGCCCGACCCGTCGGCGTTCCGGACGGTGCTCGGGCACTTCGCCACCGGAGTCACGGTCATCACGGCGGTCGACGACGGCGAACCGGTGGGTCTCGCCGCGAACGCCTTCACGTCGGTGTCGCTCGATCCGCCGCTCGTCCTGTTCTGCGCGGCCAAGAGCTCGAGCACGTGGCCTCGCGTCCGGTCGGCGGGCAAGTTCGCGGTCAACATCCTCGCCGAGGACCAGGAGGACGTCTGCCGGCTCTTCGCGCAGAAGGGCGCCGACCGCTTCGGGCAGTCCGGCTACCGGATCAGCGCCAACGGCTCTCCGCTGTTGCACGACGTGCTGGCCTACGTCGACTGCGAGATCGAGACCGTCCACGACGGGGGCGACCACCTGATCGTCGTGGGCCGCGTGCAGGAGCTCGGGGTCACGTCGAAGGACGCGCCACTCCTCTTCTACCGCGGCGGGTACGGGCGAATCGCCCCCTGAGTGTCGTCGGTCGCGCTCGCCGCCCGGTTGGTGACCGCGGTCGTGCTCGCGGTCGCGGCGCTGGCCAAGCTCCGCGACCGCTCGTTGCTCTCGGGGGAGATGCGCGCCTTCGGCGTGCCGGCGAGGGTGGCCACCGGCGCCGGCGTCGGCCTCGTGCTCGTCGAGCTGGCCGTGGCGGCCGCGCTCGTGCTCGCCCCCGGCTCGGCCGGACCGGCGTGGGCCGCCGTGGTGCTGCTCGGGGTGTTCACGGCGGCGATCGTGGTGAACCTGGCCCGGGGCCACCGGGCGCCGTGCCCCTGCTTCGGTGCGGGGGCGGCGCCGATCTCGCCCCGTACCGTGCTCCGCAACGGCTGGCTGCTCGCGGTGGCGGTGCTCGGGACGGGCTCGACCTCGGGCGCGTCTGCGGGCCCGGTCGTCGCGGCCGCGGCCGGGTTCGGTGCGGTGACGGTGGTCGTGTTGCGGTTCACGCCCTGAGTGGGGGAGAGTTGCGGGCCATGGCCACCGTCGAGGAGTCGTCCGCCATCCAGGGAGTCGTCGTCGTCGAGCCCCAGGTCTGGGGCGACGACCGCGGGCTCTTCGTGGAGACCTACCGCCAGGAGTGGATCCCGGGCGCGCCGGTGATGATCCAAGCCAACCGGGCCGACCGCAAGGCGGGCGCGTTGGTCGGGCTGCACTACCACCTCCACCAGGCCGACTACTGGTACGTGCCGTTCGGCCGGGCGCTGGTCGCGCTGCACGACCTCCGGGAGTCGTCGGGGACCTGCGGGAAGTCGCTCACGCTCGAGATCGGGCCGCACAATCACGCCGGTGTGTACATCCCGCGCGGCGTGGCGCACGGCTTCTACGCGCTCACCGACCTGACCATCACCTATCTCGTCGACGGCTACTACAACCCCGACGACGAGCTCGGCGTGGCGTGGGACGACCCCGCGCTCAACATCGACTGGCCCGACCCCCACCCGGTGCTCTCCGCACGCGACGAACAGAACCCGCGCGTCGCCGACATCCCCGACGCCCTCCGCCCGCGCTGATCGCCGGGGTCGCGGCACTCAGGTCGCCGGACCGTCCCCGCGGCGGTGCCGCGCCCGCGCGTAGATCTCGCAGCCGAGGCAAATGCCCGTCGCGGCGTCGAGTGCGGCCAGGCCGGCGGCGGTGAGGGCGAACAGCCAGGCCATCCCGTCCTCTCCCATGAGCCACAGGGCGGTGCCGAGACCCAGGAGGACACTGCCGACGAGGGCCGCGAACCGGGCCCGGCGCGGGTCGTCGAGGTCGCGGGCCGGACCGAGCCGCGGGGCCACGACGCTCCGGTGCAGGTGGACCAGCGGGGAAGCGCTCGGCCCCAGGGCGGCGCCGGCCCCCACCAGGAGCAGGGCGACCGGAATCACCCAACTTGCGTGGAACACGAAGCCTGCGAACAGGACGAGCGCCACGACGCCCTGGGCGAAGCGGGGACCGCGGGCGTCGATGGGCAGCGGCGCGGGTTCCGGGGTCGGCACGCCCGACGATACCCCGGCGCCTTCCCGCAGGTCCCCGCAGGTCCCCGCAGGTCCCCGCAGGTCCCCGCAGGTTCCCTCAGGTTCGCTCAGGTTCGCTCAGGTTTCGATGTCTCGACGCCGATTCGACCGGTACGCCACGGGGATCGTGCTGACGGAGCTCGCATGCAGGACCGCGCCCAAGCCATGGACATCCGGACGCTCGGCCAGTCGGGTGTGCTGCGCGGCGAGCTCGTCGACGTCAGCCGACAGCGGGAGTCGCACCGGCTGCGACGTCTGCTGAAGGTCGCGATCCTGCTCGCGCTGCTGCTCGCCTGGCTCGTCGCGCGCCCCGGCCTGCCCACCCTGCCCGACCAGATCACGGACCCGCTGTACCTCCCGATGTGGATGCTGGTCCTCGTGGTGCTCGGCGGCACGGTCTTCTCCATCGCCGGGACCGGTCGCTCGCCCCACGTGCTCTACCGATCGAGCGAGATCCCGATCGGATTCGACGACGTCGTCGGCCTCGGGATGGTGAAGGACGAGGTCGTCCGGACCCTCAACCTGTTCCTCGCCTACCGCACCTTCCAGGACCGGATGGGCGGCAACCCGCGCCGCGCCATCCTCTTCGAGGGCCCGCCGGGCACGGGCAAGACGTACATGGCCAAGGCGATGGCGCACGAAGCGGGTGTGCCGTTCCTCTTCGTGTCGTCGAGCGCGTTCCAGTCGCAGTTCTACGGCCAGACCAACCGGAAGATCCGCTCGTTCTTCAAGCAACTGCGCAAGGCCGCGCGTCGCGAGGGCGGTGCCATCGGGTTCATCGAGGAGATCGACGCGATCGCGACGGCGCGCGCCGGGATGCGCAACAACATGGGCGTTGCGGCGGCCGCCACCGTGCACCGGGCGACGACCGAGGGCGTGGCGGGCGTGGTCAACGAGCTCCTGGTCCAGCTCCAGTCGTTCGACGAGCCGACGTTCGGGGAGCGCACCAAGGGCCGCCTGATCGACGCGTGCAACACGCTGTTGCCGTCGAAGCGGGAGATCCGCAAGCGACCTCCGGCGACGTCGAACATCCTCGTGATCGGGGCGACCAACCGCGCGTCGGACCTCGACGCCGCGTTGCTGCGCCCCGGGCGGTTCGACCGTTCGATCCACTTCGACCTGCCGAACAAGTCGGGTCGGCGTGAGATCATCGACTACTACATGACGAAGAAGGCCCACGCCGACGAGCTCGACCGGCCGGAACGTCGCGACCAGCTCGCCGCGATGACGTTCGGCTACTCGCCCGTGATGATCGAGCACCTCTTCGACGAGGCCCTCGTCTGGACCCTGCGCGACGGGCGTGACGCCATGCACTGGGAAGACGTGCAGCAGGCGAAGATGACCACCGAGATCGGCCTGAAGCAGCCCGTCGAGTACACACCCGAGGAGCAGCTGACGATCGCGACCCACGAATCGGGCCACGCGGTCGTCGCGTACCTCGAAGGCAAGGGCCGCAAGCTCGAGGTGCTCTCGATCGTCAAGCGCGCCGAATCACTGGGTCTCCTCGCGCACTCGGAGACCGAGGAGCGGTACACACGGACCCGGTCCGAGTTGCTGACGTCGATCCAGATCGCGTTCGGCGGGATGACGGCCGAGGAGCTCTTCTTCGGCGAGTCGGGCACCGGGCCGAGCAGCGACCTCGCGCACGCGACGAAGGTCGCGGCGCAGATGGTGGGCTCGTTCGGGATGGCGGGCTCCCTCGTGTCGTACGAAGCCGTCGAGTCGGCCGTCGCGCAGGGCATCGTCGCCAAGGTGCTGAGCAACGACGAGGGCCGGGCGTCCGTAGAGCGGATCCTCAACCAGGCCAAGGACGCGGTGCGCCAGCTGCTCGACGAGCACCGCCACCTCGTCGTCGCCCTGCGCGACGCGTTGATCGCGCGCGAGGAGCTCGTCGGCGACGAGATCCTCGCCGTGATCCACGACGCCGAACGGGTGCACCGCGGCGAACCGGCCGCCCCGGCGCGCCTCGGTGGTGAGCGCCTGCCCGTCGATAGGCTCGGAGGTGTGGCGGGCATGCGGGAGATCAGGTCGTCCGATGCCGGCGATGCCCACGCTGCGTGCGCCGCAGGGGAGGCGGTCGTGATCGTCGGCCCCGACGCCGGGGCCGTGGGCACGCTGGTCACGGAGCTGCGCGCGGCTGGTGGGCAGGCGGTCGGGTTCGTGGGCGATCCCGCCGGGGAGCCGGCCGACCGGGCCGCCCTCGACGCCATGGCCGCCGAGCTGGGCGCCGCCCGTCGCACCAAAAGGTAGCGATCGGTAACGTCTTCGTTACCGATCGCTACCTTTTGAAGCGGTCTGCAGCGCGTGACGGTCGTACCCCCGGCGTACCCTCCGGACTCCTAGGATGAGCCCCGGAGGGCGGAGACCGTGAGCGAGCGCGTGAGCGAGCGTGGGGAGGCGGGTATCCCGCCGAGTAGCGAGCGTGGCCCAGCGGCCCGGCGCCGTAGGCGCCAGGAGCGGAGATCGTGAGCGAGCGTGGGGAGGCGGGTATCCCGCCGAGTAGCGAGCGTGGCCCAGCGGCCCGGCGCCGTAGGCGCCAGGAGCGGAGATCGTGAGCGAGCGTGGGGAGCGACGGAGGCCGACGACGACGTCCAACTTCGGCGTCGGCAAGCGGGAGAGTCACGACGCCAGCGCGTTCTACGCGCGCTTCGGGGCCCCGGCCGTCGACACGGAGACTCTCCCGAGACGCCCGACCCTGCTCGACGAGATCGTCTGCGGCGACTCCCGGGCCATGAGGCGGGTGGCCGACGACTCGGTCGCGCTCGTCGTGACCTCACCGCCCTACTTCGCGGGCAAGGCCTACGAGGAGGAGATGGGTACCGGGCACATCCCGGCCTCGTACCTCGAGTACCTCGAGATGCTCGAGGCCGTGTTCGCCGAGTGTGTCCGAGTGCTCGAGCCGGGCGGTCGTCTCGCGGTCAACGTCGCGAACCTCGGCCGGAAGCCCTACCGGTCGCTCTCGGCCGACGTGACCGCCATCCTCCAGGACCGGCTGCAATTGCTCCTGCGCGGCGAGGTGATCTGGAAGAAGGCCGACGGCGCGGCGGGATCGTGCGCGTGGGGCTCGTTCCAGAGTGCGGCCAACCCCGTGCTGCGCGACCTCACCGAGCGGGTCGTGGTCGCGAGCAAGGGCCGCTTCGACCGGGCCCTCGACCGCCCGGTCCGTGAACGCTCGCAATGGCCCCACGCGAACTCCATCACCAAGGAGGAGTTCATGGAGGCCACCACCGACCTGTGGGAGATGCCGCCGGAGAGCGCCACCCGCGTCGGGCATCCGGCGCCGTTCCCCGTCGCGCTGCCCCAACGGTTCATCGAGCTCTACACCTACGTGGGCGACCTCGTCCTCGATCCGTTCGTGGGCTCGGGTTCGACGGCCGTCGCCGCGGTCCGCACGGGCCGGCACTTCGTCGGCTACGACACCGACGCCGGGTACGTCGCCGCGGCGACCGCACGCGTCGGCCACGAACGGCTCGCGGCGGCTGCGACGGCCACGCGCGCCGAAGGTGGCGACGGCCGGTTCCAGGAGGCGCGGCAGAACGGAGAGACGCTCAAGGACGTCGCGGCGGCATTGCTGGGAGACTGCGGGTTCGTCGACGTGCGCGACGACAAGCGCCGGGGCGCCGCGGCACGCGCGACGCTCACCGCACGCGACGCGTTGGGTCACGACTGGTACTTCGACGTGTCGGGCGCTGCCACCGTGAACGCGACGGGCCTGCGCCGCACCGACACGGTGTGGAAGGCGCTGGGCAAGGCCGCCGTGCTGCACGACGAGCTCGGTGACACCGCGAGGTTCGTGCTGCTGTCGTCGGAACTGCCGGCCGGGGCGAGCACCGCGGGTTCGGCGCTGCGGTCGGCGAAGCGGTCGAAGCTGATCGTCGACGCCATCGGGGTCTTCGACGGCGGAGCCGGTTCGGGTCGCCTGCGCGAGTACGCCCGCGGCGAGAGCGTCGGCGTCACGGCCGCCGACTGACCACCGGTCCGCCGCCGTGCCCGCAGTCCGAACCGAGATCACCGAGATCGTCACCGGGCTCGGCATGCTCGGCTTCGACGATCTCGACGCAGCGCTCGCCGAACGTCCGCCGCAGCTCGGCAACGTGGACGGCGACGTCTGGGCGCGGCTGGTCGCCTCGTACCGCGACGGGCGGTACCGGGTCGAGTTCGCCGCCGCGTGGGCCAACGGCACCGCGTTCCTGCGCGCCGCGGAGGGTCTGCGCGGGCGGGTGCCGCTGCTCGTCGAGTGGAAGGGCCCGCACCGGGCACCCGGCGACGAGGTCGTTCCGGCCGACCTCCGCGTCGACCACGTCTACCTCGTCAGCTGCAAGTACCTCTCGGGCATCCTCATCAACGCGTCGCCCGCGCACCTCTTCGACCGGTGCCTGCGCGGCGGGCACGGCCTCACCGCGCGCGACTGGTACGAGGACGTCGCGCCCGACGCGTACCAGGCGCTGTACGAGCTCGTGCGAAGCGAGCTGATGCCGCTCGTCGAGACGCCCGCGTTCGTCACCGATCTCACGCCCGCCGACCGCCGAGTCCTCAAGCGGGCCGTCCCCTCGAAGTGGTCGCCGAAAGCCGAGCTGCTCTACCGCTCGCTCGCGGCCGCAGTCGCACAGGCGTCGGCCGAGCGTTGGCGGGCGTCCATGCCCCGCAAGGTCGACCGGGAAGCGATGCTCTGGCGCTTGCTGCGCATCGGGAGCGCCCCGTACTTCGTCCTCGGCGCCACCGACCGGCGGAGCCTGCGCCTGCGCGTCGACACGCCCTGGGACTGGCGCCGGCGATTCGACCTGCGCCGGTTCGACGCCGCGGGGGAGGTTGCGGGCCAGCCGGTCGTGCGGTGGCAGGCGACGGTGCGGGACCGGGCCGGCGGCGGCGACCACCTCGTCGCCGGGCACGTCGAGATCCGGTGGAGTCATGGGCGCTTCTCCCAGCCGCCGGAGGCGAAGGTCTACCTGGACACGCCGCACCACCGAGTCCCCGGTTACGTGCCCGTGGCGTAAGACTGGCGGATCCGCGATCGTGAGGTGCAGCCGATGGTGAGAGTCAACGACCCGCGTGGTGCGCTGTTCGTCGATCCGCGTGCGTACGCCGACATGGACGACTGGCACCGGCGCGCGGCCGAGCTGCGCCGCGACGCCCCTGTGCTGCGGGTCGAGGCCGACGGCTTCGCACCCTTCTTCGCGCTCACGAGACACGCCGACGTGCTCGATGTCTCCCGGCACCACGACGTGTGGTGGAACACGCAGCAGTCGGTCCTCGGGACCGAGGAGTCGTACGCGCAGATGCAGGCGTTCGGCGCGGACGTCAAGACGCTCGTGCACATGGACGGCAAGGAGCACGACGACTACCGCGCCCTCACCGCCGACTGGTTCAAGCCCGCGAGCGCCAACCGGATGCAGGGCCGCATCGCCGAGCTCGCGGACCATTTCATCGACCGCCTCGGCGACTTCGGTGGCCGGTGCGATTTCGCGACCGACATCGCGATGCCCTACACGCTGCACGTAATCATGAGCATCCTCGGCGTCCCCGAGGAGGACGAGCCGCTCATGCTCGAGCTCACGCAGGGCCTCTTCGGCGCCGAGGACCCCGAGTTCGGGGCCGACCGGCCCGACGAGAAGGTGTTCGAGGTGCTGTTCCGCGTCGCCGCGTACTTCAACGAGGTGGTGACGGACCGCCGGGCCAACCCGACCTCGGACCTCGCGACGGTCATCGCCAACGGGACGGTCGACGGGTGCCCGCTCGGCGACCTCCAGATGATGAGCTACTTCCTCATCGTGGCGACGGCCGGGCACGACACCACCTCGACCGCCCTCTCCGGCGGCCTCGAGGCGCTCCTCCGCCGCCCCGACCAGCTGGCGGCGCTGCGCGACGACCCGTCGCTGGCCACGAACGCGGTCGAGGAGATCATCCGCTGGACGGCACCCGTGCGGCACTTCCTCCGTCAGGCGCAACGCGACGCCGAGGTGCGCGGCCAGACGATCCGGCAGGGCGAACGGGTGCTGCTGTCGTACCCGGCCGCCAACCGCGACGAAGACGTGTTCGAGCGGGCCATGGAGTTCGACATCGCTCGTCCCGACGCCTCCAACCAGCTCGCGTTCGGCTTCGGCGTCCACTACTGCATCGGCTCGCAGTTCGCGCGGCGCGAGCTCCGTGCGTTCCTGCCCCGGCTCCTCGAGCGCGTCGAGCACCTGGAGCTCGACGGCGAGCCCGAATGGATGCCGGTCACCTTCGTCGGTGGCGTGAAGCACCTCCCGATCCGGTATCGGATGCGGTGATCGGCCTGCTGGTATGGCGGCCCTCGGTGTCACCGTCGACGTCTCCGTGCTCGGGGTGCTCGCCGCCTTCGGCGGCGGGGTGATCTCGTTCCTGTCGCCGTGCGTCCTGCCGATCGTGCCCGGCTACCTCAGCGTCGTGTCGGGCCTGTCGATCGGCGAGCTCGAGGATCCCGATCCCCGCCACGTCCGCCGCATCTTCACGAGCACCTTGGTGTTCGTGGCCGGGTTCACGACGGTGTTCGTGCTCCTCGGCCTCAGCGCGACGTTCGTCGGTCAGTGGCTCGTGCAGAACCAGGACGCGCTGACGCGCATCTCCGGCGGTTTGATGATCCTGCTCGCGCTGTACCTCGCGGGCTCGCAGGTGCTCATGACGCCGGGCGTGTACCGCGAGCTGCGCCTGCATCCACACCTCGAGCGCTTCGGGCCGTTCGCCGCCTATGTCGCCGGTGCCGCGTTCGCCTTCGGCTGGACGCCCTGCATCGGGCCGATCCTGGCGTCGGTCCTGTCGGTCGCGTCGACCAAGGACACCGCCGGGGGCGGCCTCCTCCTGTTCGCCTACTCCGCGGGTCTCGGCCTGTCGTTCCTCGTGGTCGGCCTGCTGTTCGGCCGGCTGGCCGGCCCGTTGAGCTGGGTGAAGCGGCACTCGCGGGGCTTGACGTTCGTGTCGGCCGCGATCCTCTTCCTCTTCGGGCTGATCCTGCTGACGAACAACCTCTCCTCGCTGACCGCGCGCCTCCAGGACTTCCTCGACGCGATCGGCCTGCACCGCCTCACCAAATTCGGCTGAGCCGCCGCGGTGGCCGCTCCCGTCGGCTGCCGTCGGCTCGGGGCGCCACGGTCTGCTACAAAACCGGCATGGCAGCCACCGTGTTCGCATCCCCCACGGACCTTCTCGGCGCGGTCGGGCAGACACTCGGAACGAGCGACTGGACCACGATCACGCAGGAGCAGGTCGACGGCTTCGCCGACGCCACGGGGGACCACCAGTGGATCCACGTCGACGTGGAACGGGCGAAGGCGGGCCCGTTCGGCGGGCCGATCGCGCACGGGTACCTCACGATGTCGCTGGCGAGCATGTTCCTGCCCCGGATCGTCGACGTGCAGGGCATCTCGATGGGCTTGAACTACGGGGTGGACAAGGTCCGGTTCCCGGCACCGGTGCCCGTCGGCTCGCGCGTGCGCGGTACGGGCGAGCTCGTGTCCGCGACCGAGGTGCCGGGCGGCGTCCAGGCCGTCATCCGGGTCACGATCGAGCTCGAAGGCTCCGCCAAGCCGGCCGCGGTCGTCGACGCCGTCAGCCGCTATCTGGTCTGACTGGTCTCCCGTTTTGGCTAGCCACACGACCGAAATGGCGACCGCTCGCTAGCCAGAACGAGGTCTCGCCAGGAAGCCGGCCGGGCGCGATCATGACGCCATGACGACACTCGAGATCCCCCGGGCCGTCCACCGCGGCGAGGACGAGCTTCCCTTCGTCGACATCGGCGACGGCAGCTTGCTGCAACTCCTGCACGTCGACGTCGAGCACGGCCTCTGGGTCGTGCGCACCCGCTTCGAGCCCGGTACGCAGGTGGCGCGCCACAAGCACACCGGCGAGGTGTACGCGTTCACGATCGCGGGGAGCTGGAAGTACCTCGAGTATCCCGAGGTCAACACCGCCGGGAGCTACCTGTTCGAGCCGTCCGGCTCGGTGCACACGCTGACCGTGCCCGACACCAACACCGAGACGACCGACGTCTGGTTCGCGATCACCGGTGCCAACCTCTTCCTCGACGACGACGACCAGGTCGCCTACTACGCCGATGCGGGTCTGATCCGCGACCTCTACTTCGCCGCGTGCGAGCGCGAAGGCCACCCGCGCCCCGACGTCATCGGCGCATAGCGCACACGCTACGTCCGGTCGAGCTCCAGCATCTTGATCGCGTTGCCGCGCACGATCTTGTAGAGCTGCTCGGGCGTGACCTTCGTACCGAGCTTCTCGATGTAGGCGCGGCTGTCGGGCCAGGTCGTGTCGGTGTGCGGGTAGTCGACCTCGAAGCAGATGTTGTCCTCGCCGGCCTTGTCGATGGCGTCGACGCCGTGGTCGTCGATCGTGAAGCATCCGTACACGCGGCCGTAGTAGTAGCTCGACGGCGGGTTGGGGATCCGCTGCTTGGCCTGGATCCAGCTGTCGTGGTGCTCCCACACGGTGTCGGCCCGCTCGAGCGCGTAGGGGAGCCAACCGATCTGGCTCTCCGAGTACGCGAGCTTCAGCTCGGGGAACTGGACGAGCTTCCCCGAGTAGAGCCAGTCGATGAGCGACGCGAACGAGTTGTTGAAGGCGAGGACGCTGTTCACGCCGGTCGGGGCGTCGGGTGACGCGACGGGCATCTTCGACGACGAGCCGATGTGCATGCACACGGTCGTGCCGGTGTCGTTGCACGCCGCGAACAGCGGGTCCCAGTGGCCCGTGTGGATGCTCGGCAGCCCGAGGTGCGTGGGGATCTCCGAGAAGCACACGGCGCGGGCGCCCCGCGCCGCGTTGCGCTGCACCTCGGCGGCGCACAGGTTTGGGTCCCACAGCGGTAGCAGCGTCAGCGGGATGTTCATCCCGTTCGACGTGCCGCACCACTCCTCGATCATCCAGTCGTTGTACGCCTGCACGCACGCGAGGCCGAGGTCCATGTCGTTGCCCTCGAGGAACGTCTGGCCGCAGAAGCGCGGGAACGTCGGGAACGGCAGCGATCCGTCGACCCAGTTGAGCTCCATGTCCTTGACGCGGGCGTCGACCTGCCAGCAGCCGGGGCGCATCTCGTCGTAGGTGACGGCGGTCATCACCATCTTCGTGCGGTCGAAGCGCGACGGGTCGTCGCCGGGCGTGGCCTCCATCGGGATGGCCACGAACCGCTTGTGCACGTAGATGATGCGGTCCTCGTACACCCAGAAGTCGCCGGGCTGGCCGCCCTCGACCTGCTCCTGCTCGTAGCGGGCGCCGGGCATGATCCGGAAGTCGCCCCAGGTGCCGCGCTCGACGCGCGGCCCCTTCTCGCGGAACTTCTCGGGGAGGTAGGTCTGCCAGACGTGCGGCGGTTCGATGACGTGGTCGTCCACGCTGATGATCTTCGGGGGCTCCATGGACCTCTCCTCGCTGTGGTGGTGCCGCGAGGATAGCTGACGCCGGTGTCAGGTTGCCGAGCCGGGTCCGGACGAGCGCGGCCGCGACGGCGTGGTGGCCGGTGTGTCCGCCGAACCCCCGACGACCACCGGGACGTCCGCCCCTTCCTCGACGACGTCGCCTCCTGCGACTGCCGCCGGTCCGGTCACGCTCTCGGTGACGCCGTCGAGGGTGCTCGCCGGCGGGACGATCACCGTCGCGTACGCCTCGACGTCGGGCGGGAAGCCGATCACCGGAGCTTGGCAACGGCAGGTCCGGGCGTCATGGGACTGGTGCATCCGATGGGCCGCGAGCGCAGCGCCCGGGTCGGCCCGAGGTCGCGCACAACGCCGGCCCCCTCCTTGAACGCTGCACCGGCGTTGGGCAACAGCTCGACCCTGGTCACTCGGCCCGGAGCAACGAGGCGGCGTCCTGGCGCCGGACCCGGCGGCCGGGGATGATCGAGGCGGCGAGGCCCACGAGGATCGTGATCGGGACGAGCAGCGCCGCCCAGAGCGCGCCTGATACCCGGTCGCCGACTCCGAGCTGGTCGGCGATGGATCGCCACGCGACCGAACCGACAACCACGCCGAGGGGCAGCCCGACGAGGCAGATCACGACGGCCAGCGCGACGCCCTGGTACGCGATGACGCGTCGGAGTTGGCGCGCGGGCATTCCGAGCGCCCGCAGCACGGCGAGCTGCCGAGTCCGCACGCGCACGCCTACCGCCATGGTGGAGCAGAGCAGAATGATGCCGAGCGCAGCGGCGAGCAGAGCCGCGAGCAGCGGCAGCGGGCGGACGCGGCGGAGGTTCACGACCCGCGACGGGATGACGTCGGTCTTCATCTCCTGCGTGTAGCTCTTCGAGAGTGAGGCAACGGCTCGCGACCGGTTGCTCCCGGCGACGCGCGCCAGCAGGAACCTCCACGGCGTATGCCCGCCGGCCGCCTCGATCGCGCCGGTGGTGACGATCCCGGACTCGCCGAGCTCGGACTCGCCGAGGATCGGCGGCAGTGCGATCCCCACCACCTTCGCGTCGACGTCCCGAGGGCGGCGACCCTTGCGTTCGAAGTCGCCGCCCGCGATCGAGAAGCGCACCCTGGAACCGACGCGGGCATCGAGCTCGCGGCCGAGCTTCGCACCGATGGCGATCTCGTCCGTTGCTCGGGGCAGGCGACCCGACAGGATTACCGGTGGCGCGGTACCGGCCGGATCGATGGCGAGCACCTCGAGTGACCGCCCGCCGATCGTCGCCTGCCCGAAGCTGGCTCGGGTTCGCGCGCGGATGCGTGGATCGGCGACGAGCCGCTTCAGCGTCGCGCTCCGCGCGCCGGTGAAGTCGAAGTTCTGGTTTCCGATGGCCACGTCCCAAGGCCAGCCGTGCGCGCTGGGACTGCCGTAGAGATCATTGGTGCCGCCGATGAACACGCCGACGGCCGCGACGACCGCGAGCGCGACCGCCCCGCCCGTGACCGCGCCACGCGAGGGCATCGACCCACTGGTCGGCTCCCGTTCGAACGCGAGTTGTGCCCCCACGACGGTGTGGACGGGCGCACCGACCCGGGCCAGCCACCGCGCCGCCGCCGGATTCGACGGGTGACGCGCTCGGCGGGATCCGCGCCGTCCGAACACGAACGCGAAGCCGACGACGGCGACGAACGTCGTCGCGGCGGCACCGCCGAGCACCGCCACGTTCGCTTCCGTCCCCGGATGGAGCTCGATCTGACGCCCGATCCCGATGGGATAGCGGCCCGACAGGACGAAGGCGACCACCACGACCAGGATGGCGCCGACGGTCGCGACGGGTACCGTGCGCATCGCCGCCACGATGCCGAGCTGCGATCGCGCGAAGCCCAGGGCGTGCAGTGTCGGCTCGTCGCCCCGATGCGAACGCTGCTCGGCGCGCAGGAGGAGCGCGACGACGACCACGCCGGCGATCGCGAAGGCCACCCCGAGCGCCAGCAACAGTGACGACTCGAGGTTCACGGGCGTGTCGAACGACGCGCGACGTTCGCTGCCGCTCGGCGGCTGGAACCCCGGCGGGGAATCGACGCCGGCCCGTGCGCTGGCCGCCTTGACCGCGGCGACGAAGCGCGGTCGGTCGCGCTTCGGGTCCGCGAGCTGGACATCGAAGTCGTTGCCGTAGTTCGCGAAGGCTCCGGCGTAACGCTCGTAGAAGCGGAACGGCACCACCATGACGTTGCCGTGCTCGGTCGGCCGTCCCGGCACGCCACGTGATTCGTCGAACACGAAGTCGTCGCCCGACCGGAAGACCCCGGTCAGGTGGAATCGGTATCGAGGGCCCGTGGGTTGATAGACGCCCTTGCCCATGTTGTCCCGGTCCGCATCGGAGTACATGCGGACGTCGACGGTGTCGCCGACGCCGAGGCCGAACTGCTTGACGAAGCCCTCGTTCACGAGCACGCCGAACATGTCCGAACGGTCGGGGACCCGTCCCCGGAGGATCCGCGTGGTCGGGTCGCCCGTCGCCAGGTCGGCGGCGGTCCCGTTGATGCTCTCGCTCTCCGTTCCGTCCGGCGCACGGCGATTCATCGCGAGATACGGCGCGGGATCCGCCCGCCGAACTCCCGGCATGCCCAGGATCTGCTTCCGACTCGGCTGCAACGTGGGTGTGTAGACGTTGAGGTCGTAGTGCGTGCGGGCGCCGAAGTACCGACCGACGACCGACGCCGATCGGCGGGATCCCGCGATCAGCGAGGCGGAGACGCCGCCGACCACGGCGATGACCAGGGCCACGAAGACCAGGCTGCGCCACCGGCGGCGCAGCTGGAGACGGGCGAGGAGCCGTAGGGATTCCATTTCGCGCCTCATCATGTGGCGTCGTGCTCGCGGCGTCGAGGGGGGGTGCCCCCGAACCATCGGCGTGGTGGCACCACCAACGGCGGCGCGTCGTCCACGGCCAGGTCAGGGGCCCGCCGGCGGTCGGGGGTAGCGTGTCGGCCGTGACTCTTCGCGTCATCGTCGCCGAGGACGCCCTGTTGGTGCGGGAGGGCATCGCCCGGCTGCTCGATGCGCAACCCGACATCGACGTCGCCGCCCTCGTCGAGGACCTGCCGTCACTCCTGGCCGCGGTCGCGGCCGATCCCCCCGACGTCGTGCTCACCGACATCCGCATGCCCCCGACCGGTACGGACGAAGGAATCCAGGCGGCGACACGACTGCGCGAGAGCCATCCGGAGCTCGGTGTCGTCGTGCTCTCCCAGTACGCCGAGCCCGCGTACGCGCTCGCGCTCTTCGACGGCGGCTCGGAACGGCGGGCCTACCTGTTGAAGGAGCGGGTCTCGGACCCGGAGCAGATCGTGCAGGCGATCCACGAAGTCGCCGACGGCGGTTCCGTCGTGGACCCCAAGGTGGTCGAGGGTCTGGTGACGGCGCGTGCCAAGGCGCGCCGATCGCCGCTGGACCGCTTGACGCCCCGCGAGCGCGAGGTGCTCGCCGAGATCGCCCAGGGCAAGAACAACGCCGCCGTCGGCGCGGCACTGTTCATCTCGGAACGCGCGGTCGAGAAGCACATCAGCTCGTTGTTCTCGAAGCTCGGCCTCACCGAGGAGGCCGACGGCCACCGCCGGGTCAAGGCGGTGCTGTTGTACCTCGCCGAGGCGACGCCGGGCCCCGAGGGGGGCTAGCACCACGTGGTCTTCGGGGGTGCACACGCTGGGTGATGCGGGCCGGATTGCCGACAATGGGTGGGTGAAGACGGAGGAGCTCGTGATCCGGGACAACGACGACATCGGCGTCCTCATCGTGGACGACCAGCCGCCGTTCCGGTCGGTCGCGCGCACCGTGGTGGCCCTCGCCCCCGGGTTCGCGGTCGCCGGCGAGGCGGAGTCGGGAGAGGAGTCGGTGGTATCGGCCGCCGCGCTCGACGCGCGGCTCGTGCTGATGGACATCAACCTTCCCGGCATCAACGGCATCGAGGCGACGCGCCGGATCGTCGCGGCCCGGCCCGACACCGTGGTCATCCTGTTGTCGACCTACACCGAGGCGGACCTCCCGGCCGACGCGCGGACCTGCGGCGCGGCGCGCTACGTGCACAAGGAGGACCTCAGCCCCGCGGTGATCCGCGAGATCTGGGACGCCGCGGTGAGCTCGCACGGATAGACGCGCGACGCCGAGCGGGGCTCAATCGACCTGCGTCATCGGTTGCACGCGGACCCGGCGACGCTGCGTGGCATCCACGCGACCGCGGACGCGCCCGCGCCGCACTCCGTGCGCAACCGGCGAAGGAGCCGTGCGAAGAGGGCCGGGACGCGGCAGTTGGGGTGGGCGGCGAGATGTGCCGGAGGCTGACGAGCTCTGCTCGTCAGCCTACTCGGGGGGTAGGACAGGAATCCCGAGCCGTCGCCCACCACGGATCGTGGCATGCACGCGACCGCGGACGCGTCCGCGCCACGCCGAGCGGACGGAGCCGACCCTCGCAACTCGCCGCCTCTATTCGCGATCGCGCGTTCGCCGTAGCACGGCGCGTGCTGCGTGCAGACCGCACATGCCGTGCACGCCACCGCCGGGCGGCGTCGACGACGAGCAGAGGTACACGCGCTCGAGCGGTGTCGCCCACGGGACGGGCGACAGCGTGGGCCGGGCGACGAACTGGCGGAGGTCGGCCACACCGCCGTTGATGTCGCCGCCGACGTAGTTGGCGTCGTGGGCCTCCATGGCCGCGGGTCCCATCACGTGCCGGGCCGTGATGCGATCGCGAAAGCCGGGCGCGAACCGCTCGACCTGAGCTTCGATGCGCTCGGTCATGTCGAAGGTCGAGCCGTGGGGAACGTGACAGTAGGCCCAGGCGGTCTGCCCACCGTTCGGCGCACGCGACGGATCGAACAGGCTCGGCTGCGCGAACAACACGTACGGCCGCTCGGCGCAGCGCCCCTGTTGCACGGCGTCCTCGGCTGCGACGACTTCGGCCCGTGTGCCCCCGAGGTGCACGGTGCCGGCGCGAGCGATCTCCGGGTTCGTCCACGGCACCGGTCCGTCGAGCGCCCAGTCGAGCTTCCACACCCCGGGCCCGTAGCGGAACCGTTCGAGCCGGCGGCGGTAGCGCGGCGGCACGCGATCTCCCGCGATGCGGAGGAACTGGCGGGGACCGACGTCGAGCAACACGGCCCGGGCGGGGGGGAGCTCGTCGAGCGAGCGGATCGGCCGGCCGCATTCGACGGTGCCGCCGAGCGAGCTCAGCAGCGAGACCAGCGCGTCGGCGATCGCCCGCGACCCGCCCCTGGCTATCGGCCAGCCGACGAGGTGCCCGAGCAGCGTGAGCATGAGGCCGTAGCCCGCGGTGATGGGCGAGTGCAGTGACAGCATCGAGTGGCCGGACGCCCCCGCGAAGAGCGCCTGCGCCTCGTCCGTCTCGAAGCGCGCTCGCGCGAACCCGTCGGCCGAGCGAATCCCGGCCAGCCCGTAGCGCGCCAGTGTGACCGGCGCCCGCGGGAACGCGAGTGGTGCGAGCAGGCTGTCCACGAGCTCGGTGCGCACGAGCGGGCCGAGGAGCCGGCGATAGGCGCGGGCGTCCGGGCCCAGCCCCGCGGCCGTGTCGTCCACCGATCGCTGGAGCAGCGCGGCGTGACCGCCGTCGAGCGGATGGGCGAGCGGCAGCTCCGGGTGGATCCACTCGAGTCCGTGCTCGTGGAGCGGGAGCGAACGCAGTGCGGGCGATGCCAGCCCGAGCGGGTGGATCGCCGAGCAGACGTCGTGGATCCGCCCGTCACCGGTGAGCGCTTCGGAGCGTGTCCCGCCGCCGGGACTGTCCTGCGCCTCCACCACGAGGACGCGCCAACCCTCGCGCGCCAGCGTGACCGCGGCGACGAGACCGTTGGGCCCCGCGCCGACGACGACGGCGTCGTAGCCGGACTCAGGCCGCACTGTTCGGCCGCGCGGGGATCACGCCCCGGACGCGGGTGCCGGCGCCGGCCGCGGCGTGCACCTCGAGGGACCCGCCCACCGCGCCGAGGCGGTCCCGCATGTTCACGAACCCCTGGCTCTCCCCGACCGCGGCCGGGTCGAAGCCGGCGCCGTCGTCTTCGATCTCGAAGACCAGGCCATCGCCGGAGGCGCGCACCGCGACCGTCGCGTGAGCGCCGTCGCCCGCGTACTTCCCGGCGTTCTGGATCGCCTCGAGGCAGCAGAAGTACACCGTCGCCTCGACCTCGCTCGCATGGCGCCCGACGTCGTCGGCCTGCACCTCCGTCGGGATCGGTGCACGGTTGGCCGCGGTCCGCAGCGCCTCGGCGATCCCCCGGTCGCGCAGCAGCGGCGGGTAGATCCCGTGTGCGAGCGCGCGCAGCTCGGTGAGCGTGGCCTGCACGTCGCCGCGCAGCTCGTCGAGCAACGTCTCCGCAGTGGCCGGATCCGACCCGGCGAGCTGGCGGGCGAGGCCGATCTTCACCGCCAGCGCGACGAGATGTTGCTGGGCACCGTCGTGCAGGTTGCGCTCGATGGTGCGGCGCGCCTCGTCGGCCGAGGTGACGATGCGAAGGCGTGACTGTTGGAGCTCCCGGTTGCGAACCTGGAGCTCCTCGAGGCTCGCCTGCAACGCCGAGTCGAGGCGCACGTTGTGCAGCGCCAGCCCGACCTGGCGGGCGAGCTCGGTCAGCACGCGTTCCTCCTCTTCGACGAACGCGATGGCGTCGGCGGCGCGCTCGACCACGATCAGGCCCAGCAGCTCTCCGGAGTGGGCTACCGGCGCGACCCGCACGATGCGGTCGTCGCGTCCCTCGAGCAGCGACGGTACCCAGACTGCGAGCCACGCGTTCCCCGACACGCGGGCCCGGGAGACCACGGGCAGCTCCGCGGCGGACAACGCGAGCCGCTTCGAGCCCCGGTCGGGAACCGAGACCGCGAGCTCGAGCACGCCCTCGCCCCCCGTCCACACCTCGGCCGCGCTGAGGTGCATGCTCGTCTTCAGCGTCTCGGCCAGTTGCAGCAGCAGCTCGTCCATCGGCACTGCGCGCGACATGCGGCTGCCGAACGTCTGGAGGGCCTCGTCGGGGGACCGCCGCTCGCCGTACACGCGCCGGTGCGCGGACTCGTCGAGCCTCGATCGCATCGGGCCGGCGAACACGGCGACGACCGCGGCCGCCACCATCGACAGACCGAGCAGGTTGCGCTCGGTGTCGTTGTCCGGGGCGTGCCCGAGACCGAGGACCACGAGGAGGTACGCACCGGCCACGAGCAGGACGAGGCCGCTGACGATGATCGTCTCCACCAGGATCCGGTCGATGCGCAACGCCAGGTGCTCGTACGATCCGAGCGCGAGGGCGACCGGGACGAGCGCCGTCGCGGCGACCGCGACCGCGCCCGGGCTGCTCGGCCACTCGAGCAGGGCGTGCGACGCCCACCCCGCGACGGCGACGAGGGTCGCGACCACCACGCCCCAGCCGGCCCACTGGAGGCGGGCGCGATCCGCGGGACCGGCGCGCCGGCACCGATCGGCGTAACCCGCGGTCCCGAGCGCGACGGCGAATCCCGAGATCACCATCACCGGAACCGCCGGTTCCGCGTCCGCGCTCCGCGCCGCGATCGCGGTCGCGAGCGCAACGAGGTACGTGGTGAGGGTGAGGCCCTTGCGCATGCGTGTCGTCAACCGGCCGTCGGGGAGCCCGAGCGCCAGGTGGAGACCCAGCGCGGGGACGAACAGGGTCGCGACGGTGCGCACGGTCTCCCATCCACCGGATCCGTCGGCGACGAACCGCCCGTCGGCCAGCATCGCCACACCCCCGAGCGCGGCGCCGACGGCCATGATCGTTCCGAGCGGCTCCCCGGGTCGGCGCCACGCGACCAGCGCACCGGCCACGGCCCACACCATCACCACCGCGGCCGCGGTCCACCGCGTGTCGCCGGCGTCGTGCACCGCGGTGGCGCCCAGCACCGCGCCCACGCTCGCGATCGCGGCGAGCGTGACGGCGGGCAGCGCCCCGGCGTGCGAGACCGAGGCATTCGCCGGGATGGTGGCCTGCTCGAGATCTTCGACGGTGTCCAGTGTGGCCGACATCACTACTCCGTTCTCAGGATCCGGGCCGGGCGCACCCGCGCGGCGCGCCGGGCCAGCGGCCAGGCGACCAGGTTGACGACGACGAGGGTGACGGGAACGACGAGCGCGAGGACGATCCAGGGCCAGGCGGGGTCGGTCGCCAGGCCGAAGGCATCGGCGACCCGGGCCCAGACCAGCCGGCCCAGCAGCACTCCGATCGGCACGCCGATGACGATGCCGGCGAGCGAGAGCGCGCTCGCCTGCCACGCGACCGCGGCCTTGGTCTGCCCGGCGGTGAACCCGACCGCGCGCAGCAGGGCGAGCTCGCGGATCCGCCGCCGCATCGTCAACACGAGCGCGTGGGTCGCCGCCACCAGCGCGACGATCAGCAAGAAGCCGGCGAGGACCAGTGGTAGGCGATCGAGCTGCTGGAGTTGGTCCACCTCGGGTGGCGTGCGGGCGAGGACCGGGGGGTCCCCGTCGCCGGTCAGCTTCTGGAGCCGGGCGATCGCGGTGTTGTGATCCGCACCATCGCGTAGCCGGATCGCGAACTGCCGGTTGCCGGATTCGTTGGTCGGCCCTTGGAGGTGTCGAGCCCGGAACCCGTCGAAGCTCAACAGCACGCCGTCGGCCAGGGGATAGCCGTCGTCGCTGACCGGGAAGATGGCCTGGCCCACCACCCGGGCGCGCTGTCCCTCGACGTCGACCGTGCCACCGATGCCCACGTGCTCGCGCCGCATCGTCTTGGCCCCGAGCGCGATCTCGTCCGGCGTTGCCGGCGACCGCCCGCGGACGATCACGAAGCCTCCGTCGGCGACTCCGGGTGGCTGGGCGAAGGTCGTCACGCTGCGTCCCGCCACCCGAGCCTGGTAGCCCCAACAGATGGGCGTCACGCGTTCGACGTCTGCATCCCGCCCGAGGCGCGCCGCGACCTTCTCGATCTTGGCGTTGCACTCGCCGGTACCGTCGGCACCGATCGTGGCGTCCCAGGGCCATCCGAACCGTGCGGGTTCGGCGGCGAGACGCGATTGGCCGGCGGCGAAGGTGCCCACCGCGACCAGGCCCGCGACGCCGGTGGCGATCCCCGCGACGGCCGAACGGACCGGGACGGTGCGGGGGCCGTGACCCGTGTCGCGAGCGAAGCGGAGCCCGATGGTCGGGACGACACCGCCGACGACGAGGTCGCGAGCTCTGCGCTCGCGGGTGGACCGAGCCGATCGGCGCTCCACCCATCGCGCTGACAGCAGCGTGGCCGCCACGGTGATCGTGGCGACGGCGAGGCATCCTCCGACGAGGACGGGCCCGTCGAACGACCATCCCGGATGGGGTTCGAGCCGTCGGGCCGTGCCGATCGGCATGAGCGGCGAGGTGATCCAGGCACCGGCGCCTGCGAGCAGGGCGCCAACCGCCGCGACCGGGAGCAAGGGCGCGACGGCGTCGAGCCGCCGCTCCCGTGCCGTGGCCCCCAACGACCGCAGGACCGATCGTTCGTGACCCCCGCCGGCCGTCTGACGCGCCAACGCCTGCGCGAGCGCGACGAGGCCGGCCAGCGCGGCGACACCCGCGAAGACGAGCAGTCCGTTGGCCAGCACGCCCACGGTGGACCGGAGCCCGTCGACGGTCGGCGCGGAACCGGAGACGTCGCTGATCGCGGTAGGCGGAACGACCCGGGCGACGGCGTCCTCGAACTCCGGCGGCGTGACGCCCGGCCGGAACCGTACGGCGACGGCATCTCGCGTGAACGACCGGCGGCCGTAGCGTTGGAAGAACCCCTGGGTGAGGACGACCAGCGGAAGGTCCCGGGGTCGTTTCACGACGTCGTCGAGGCCCCGCGTCACGCCGACGACCTCGAGCGCGACCGTCGGCCCCGCGAACTTGGTGAAGTCGGGTTGTTGGCTGAAGAAGTTCTGCTGCACGGCAGCACACGTCGGGTCGTTCGCGGCCGACGGGTCGTTGCCGAAGGCGCATTGGCCCTGTTCCTGGCTGATGCCGGTCAGCGTGAGCTTGTCGCCGACGTCGAGGCCCAGCTTCCTCGCCGCGGGTTCCGAGAGCGTCACCTCTCGCGGGGCGGACTGCTCGGCCCGCCGGCCGCGTACGACACGGTCGCGCTCGATCGTGTCGCCGAGTCGTCCGTCGACGGTCGCCACCGTGGCCAGGTACGTCTTCTTGCTGAAGAAGGTGACGGTGGCCAGGCGGCTCGCGACCGAGACCTCGCGCAGGCCGGCGACCCGCCGCGGCGCGGCGCCGTCGGAGGTGGAGAACACGATGAACCCGTCGGTCGATCGGGTCGCGGTCGCGAACCGATCGACGCTGCTGCGCGCCCGGCGCGCCCCGGACACCGCGGTGAGGACCACGCCGCCGACCAGCGCGACGAGGAACGTGAGCGCGACGAGGGACGGCCAGCGGAGTCGCCATTCGGACCGCAGGCGGAGCCAGAGCACCGCCATCACTCAGTCCTCAACGCGACGGCGGGTCGGATACGGGCGGCGCGGCGACCAGGGACGAACGCGAGTGCGTTGGCGATCGCGAACGCGCCGGTGACCACGAGGGCGATCGCGACGACGGGCACGCGCTGGGCGACCGGGATGCCGATCCGGTGCGCGGTGGCGGTCCACGCCCATCGGCCGGTCACGATCCCCAGCGGCACCGCGACCACCACTGCCACGCCGATGAGCGTCGTGGCCTGCGCGAAGACGACGCTCGAGACCTGCCGCCGCGTGAACCCGATCGTCTTGAGGACGGCGAGGTCGCGTCCCCGGCGCCGCACGGAGCTGATCAGCACGTGTGCGGCGGCACCGATGGCCAGGACGACGAGCAGCAACGCGAGGAGCAACGGCGTACGCGACACCCGGTCGTAGCTCGTGACGTCGATCGGTCGCTGCGGACCCAGCACCCAACCGAGGCTCGGGTCACCGTGGAACAGCTGCGCGTCGAGCGATCGCACAGTGGGTGCCGTCGTTCGAGCGTCCCGCCGGACCCGGACGACGACCCAGTTGCCGAGCGGATCGTCGGGATTCCGGGGGACGAGTCGTTCGAGGCCGCGTTTCGAAAAACCCGCGCCGATCCCGAGACCCGTCGGCTCGGACGCCGGGTAGGGCTGGAGCCTCGGGAAGACCGCGCGACCCACGAGGTGATAGCGAAGCGAGCCGGCCGGGCCGCGGAGTGTGATCCGGTCCCCGAGCGCGGCGCGGGCGAGGTGTTGGCTCGACGTACCGAGGACGACCTCGTTCGATCGTCGAGGTGCACGGCCTTCGACGATGGTGAGCGCCGGCGGCGAGTCGAATCCGACGGCCGGGACCGTGGTGCCGTGGATCTCGACGTTGGCGTACGACGCGAACTGAGCGACGACCCGCGAATCCTTCGCCAAGGCGCCGACCCTTGCCTTGGTTGCCGGATCGTCGGACTGGGGTGCCACCAACGCGTTCCAGTTCCACCCGTAGAGCCGCGGCGTTCCGGTGAAGTGCGTCAACCCGGCGGCGTACACCAGGGAAGCGATCACGGCTCCGAGTGCCACGCCGATGCCGAGTACCGCCGATCGCACGGGCACCGCGGTGTCACCGCGACCACCGTCGGTCGCGAACCGCACGCCGTTCACGATCGGGGTGGCGACACCGGCGCGGGCGAAGGTCGCCGGCAGCAACGCGGGATGCCGCCGCGGTTCGCGTCGCGGTACGTGGGCCATCACGATCGCGCCGCGCAGTGCGACGAGCCCGGCGATCAGGAGGAATCCGACGGGCAACACGACCCAGTCGATCGAGACGCCGGGATGCGGCTCTACCCGGCGAACCGGACCGATGGGCATGAGGGTGGATGCGAGCACGGCGCCGATCACCGCGAGCGCGGCACCCGCCGAGCCCACGAGCGCTCCTTCGACGAACCCGATCGCCGCGAAGTCGCGACGTTCGAAGCCGATGGCACGCAGTGCCGTCTTGTCCATGGCGGTCGACCGGCGTTGGCGCCCGAACAGTTGACTGATCACCGCCGCGCCGACGACCGCGGTGATGAGCGCGAACAGTCCGAGCGCGATCACGTATGGGTGCACGGTTCGGCGGGCCCGGGCATCCGAGGTGCGCAGCTCCTGGAACACGAAGGGTGTCCCCGGCATCAGCTCGCGGACATGGCGCTCGAACGACCCGAGAGCCTGCGGGCCGCGCTTCAACCGGACGAACTTCCCGTCGTAGAGACCGAGGTCCTCCGCGAGCTGCTTGGCCGCGGCCGGCCCCCAGTACGCGCTGGGCCCCAGGGCCGGGTCGTCCTTCTCGCGCAACGCATCGTTGCGGGTGAGGTACACGCCGGTGACGGTGACGCGGAACGGGCGGCCCGCGGGCGGCGGGCGGGCGTCACCGCTCTGGTTCAGGTCGCTCCCCTTGAACACGTGCAGGTCGAGGTGAGCTCCGGCGGCGACGTGGGCCTGTCGGGCCAAGGCTTCGTTGACGGCGATCTCATGAGCGACGTCCGGGTCCGGCAGCCTCCCGGCGAGCAGTCGCGGCCGATCCATGTCGCGGAACAGCCGGCGGTCGAAGCTGACGATGGGCGCACCGAGCCAGCGTGCATCCGGTGCCCCGTGAGCGTCGACAGGCATCGCGATCACGCCCTTGAACGTCGTGACCGAGGCGACCTCGGGCAGCCGGTCCACCCGGGACCATGCGGCGGGTGCGGAGCCGGTGATGTCGGGACCGACCGACACGTCGGACGCCAGCGATGCCCGGGCCGACCGCGTGATCGCACTCGCCGTGCGTCGCGCGCCGGCGGCGGCCGTGAGCACCGCGGCGCCGGCGGCGCCGATGAGCAACACCGTCACGAGGAGCTGCAGCGGGCGGCGCCGCAGGTCGGATCGGACCCGGAGCATGACGGCACCCATCACTCGCTCCGCAGCGCGGTTGCGGGGACGACGCGCGCCGCGCGGCGCGCGGGCCAGATGGCGACGAGGTTGGCGACGACGACCACGCCCGGAACGAGTAGCAGGACGGCCCACGGCACGACCGGGTCCGCGACCGCGCCGATGGAATCCGCGAGTGCGGTCCACGCGACGCGGCCGGCCGCGAGCGCGATGCCGCCGGCCACGCCGAGCAGCAGCGCGATGGCGAGCAGCGGCCGCCGGCGTGCCCGGAGGTCACGCGTGAGCCGATACCGCAGCGCGGTCATCTCCGTTCCCCGCTTCCTGTGTCCAGCTTCCCGGTCCTGCGGACCGATGACGGTGTCGGTCAGACCGACATCGCTCCCGGTCCGGATGCAGCCACGAGACCGTCGTCGTCGACGCGGCCGTCCTTCATGCGCACGATGCGGTCGGCCGCGGCCGCGACCTCGTCGTTGTGCGTGACCATGAGGATGGTCTGGCCGTCGGCGTGGAGACGGCGGAACAGTTCGAGCACCTCACGCCCGCCGTCGCTGTCCAGCGCCCCCGTGGGCTCGTCGGCGAGTACCAGCGTGGGCTGGTTGGCGAGCGCCCGCGCGATCGCGAGCCGTTGCCGTTGACCCCCGGAGAGCACGGCGGGGACCTCGCCGCCCTTGTCGCCGAGGCCGAGCAGGTCGAGCAGGTCGCGGGCTCTCGTCTCGGCGGGCTTGCGCTTCGTGCCCGCGATCATCGCGGGCAGCACGACGTTCTCGAGCACGGTCATGCCTTCGAGCAGGTTGAAGAACTGGAAGACGATCCCGACGTCGCGCCGTCGCATCCGCGCCAGCTCGTCCTCGGTCTTCCCCGTGATCTCCTCGCCCGCGAGGGTGATGGTGCCGTCGTCGGCGGTGTCGAGCCCGGCGACGAGGTTGAGCAACGTCGACTTGCCGCAGCCCGACGGGCCCATGATCGCCGCGAACTCTCCGGGCACGAGATCGAGGTCGACGCCCCGAAGCGCACGCACCGGCGCGAGCTCCGCTTCGAAGGTCTTGCGCGCGCCGCGTACCGACAGGACCGGTTCCATCACGTTCCTCCAGTGTTCGGTTCGAGCTTGAAGGCGGTCACGAGGGCCTCGCGACCCTTCACCGGTTGCACGTCGAGCGGCTCGAGGTTCCAACCGTCGCCCAGACCGCCGGCGGTGGCTTCGCTGACCACGGTGGTGCCCGCGGGCCGGGCGAGATCCTGGAGGCGCTGCGCGAGGTTCACGACGTCGCCCACCACCGTGTACTCGAGCCGCTCCTCGCTCCCCAGGAGCGCCGCCGCCACCTCGCCGGTCGACAGGCCGATGCCGAGCCCGAACGGCTCGAGCCCGTCGGCCTGCCACTGCGCGTCGAGCACGAACTGGCGCCGGTGCATCGCGCGGGCGGCCGCGGCGGCGCGTTCGATGTGGTCCTCCTGGGCGAACGGCGCGCCGAACACGGCCATCACCGCGTCGCCGACGTACTGCATGACCGTGCCGCCCTCGTCGAGGATCGCCGCGTTCATCGCCGACCGGTGGCTGTTGAGCTGGCCGGCCAGGACCGACGGATCGGTGCGCTCCGCGATGCCCGAGTAGCCGCGCACGTCGGACATGAGCACGGTGACGACGAGCCGCTCCGTGGTGCCGATCGCGTCACGATCGTTGCGCAGGCGCTCGGCGACACCGCCCGGCAGCAACCGGCTCAACGTCTCGCCCTGTTCCTCGCGGTCGACGATCGCCTTCTGCAACAGGCGCAGCCGGCGCAGCGCGCCGTCACGACCCGCGCTCGCGCCGCGCGCGAGGTCGAGGAAGATTGCTTCGATCGCGTCGTTGACGGCTTCGGGCGTGGACCCGGTGCTCGCGGCGATCGCCTTGACCGGCCGCCCCTCGGCCACGAGCTGCAACAGCTCCTCCTGCGCGCCGGTGAGCTCGCCGTCGTCGCGTGCCGGTGACATCAAGGCCGTGACGATCTCGGGATCGAGCGCCGACCCACCGCTCGCCACCTCGCGGATGGCGCGGGCCAACCGGTTGCCGTCGCTCACGCGATCCTTCAGCAGGTACGCGTATCCCGCGGCCCCGTCGGCCAGCAGCGAGATCGCGTACTCGGGCTCGTCGTACTGCGAGAGGATCACCACGCCGGTTCCGGGATTGCGCTTCCGCACCTCCTTGGCCGCGTCGATGCCTTCGTTCTGGAAGTTCGGCGGCATGCGGATGTCGGTGACGACCACCTGCGGCGACGTGTCGGAGGCACCCCGGATGAGCTCGTCGTAGTCGGCCGCGACGCCGACCACCTCGAGATCGGTCTCGAGGTTCAAGAGCGCGCGCACGCCTTCACGGACGAGCAGGTTGTCGTCGGCGAGGAAGACGGTGATGGCTCCGAACGGCACGGTGCCATCAGGCCACACTCGGGCGGCCGGCGGCAAGGGGGCAGTCCTCCGAGCGTCGGGTGGCTAACCCCCCTGTGGCGACACCGGCGTCCCCCCTCGCCCGTCGCCCCGGTCTTCCCTAGCGTGGTTCCCGAACCGGCGATCGAACCCCGAGGAGGCTGCGATGCGCATCGAGTCGTCCGTCACCAGCTTGTCCTGGATCCCGTCCGAGGCCGTGACCGGCCTCAACAAGGCGGTTTTCGGTTCGGGCTTCACCCACTACGACGCGCCGCCGCCCGACGTCATCGACGACCTCGAGGCCCTCCGGGCCGCCGACCGGTTCCGGTTCGGCAACGTCCTGTCGGCGTGGATCGAGGTGGACGACGACGGCAAGGTCGTCGACGGCGGCTACTCGGGGGGCGTGGCCATGGGCTCCACCACGATCGCCGTGGGGCCGAAGCAGGCCACCTTCGCGGCCGTCGCCTTCGACGACATCCAGCACCCGGTGGAGCTCGGGGCGACCTCCGCCCGCTTCGTGCAGACCGTCGGCGGCCACACCGCCGTGCCGGCGCCGCGCCGCGTCAATCACGCGCCGTTCGTCGCGTTCCAGGCACCGACGGTGTGGACGACCCTCGCGCTCACGCTGCACGCCGACGGCCGTTCCGAGTTCGAGCTCGTCGGTGCGAGCACCTTCCCGCGTCACTGGGTCTACGACCACTCGGGCGCGCTGAGCGCCAAGGCCGGTCTCGCCGACTTCAAGGAATGGTGGCGGAACTCGTTCGGCTCGCACACGCCATGGGGAGACGAGGAGTCGCCCGCGCTGACCACCGCGGTGGAGACCGCGCTCGAACGCGAGCTGTCGGGGCACATCATGCGGGGCGGGGAGAAGCCCAAGTTCCGCAAGATCGGGAAGGGCGACCTGCTCACCGAGCAGGGCGCGGGGGGCGACGAGATCTTCCTGCTCCTCAACGGCGTCTTCTCCGTCGAGGTCGACGGCGAAGCCCTGGCCGAGATCGGCCCCGGCGCCATCCTCGGCGAGCGCGCCGCGATCGAAGGCGGCGCGCGCACGTCGACGTTGCGGGCGCTCACGAAGGCCAAGGTCGCGGTGGTCCGACCCGATCAGCTCGACCGGGCCGCGCTCGAGTCGATCAGCGATGGCCATCGACGCGAGGAAGCCGCGAGGGCGACTGCCACGTGAGGTTGCGCTTCTGCGGGGTGCGCGGCTCGACGCCCGCCCCCGGTGCCGAGTTCGTGCGGGTGGGCGGCAACACGTCGTGCGTGGCCGTGACGCCGGCCGGTGAGGCCGCGCCGAGGTTGTTGCTCGACGCGGGCACTGGGATCCGGTCGGTCACGTCGTTGCTCGACGGTGGGCCGTTCCGCGGCACGATCCTGCTGACCCACCTGCATTGGGACCACGTGCAGGGGCTTCCGTTCTTCGCGGCGGGTGACCGCGACGACGCCGACGTCCGGTTGCACGTGCCCGACGAGGGGGTGGACGCGGCGAGCACGCTGGCGCGGGCGATGTCCCCGCCTCACTTCCCGATCGGGCCCGACGGGCTCCGGGGCCGCTGGTCGTTCTCGACGCTCGCCGAGGGTGCCCACGCGTTCGAGGGGATCGACGTGCTGGCCCGCGAGATCCCCCACAAGGGCGGCCGGACGTTCGGGTACCGCCTGACCGACGGCACGGGTTCGATCGCCTACCTGCCCGATCACCTCCCGGCTCGGACGGGGCCGACGCGTGACGCGGCCCTCGCGCTCGCCGACGGTGTCGACGTGCTGATCCACGGCGGCCAGTTCGTGGCCGCGGAAGCGGCGACGGCGACGGCCTTCGGTCACGCGACGATCGACGCGGCGCTGGCACTCGCAGTCGAAGCAGGCGTCGGCCGCGTGATCCTGTCGCACCACGGGCCGGGCCGGACCGACGACGCGATCGACGAGCTCGCGGCGTCGTGTGCGGGCGCCGCCCTCGGCGTCACGATGGCGGTCGAGGGGATGGACTGCGGTCCGTGAACCGCGACCGCCCCGCCGGTGCGGTGATCAGACGCGGTCGAGCTCCAGCATGCGGATCGCGTTGCCGCGCAGGATCTTGTACTGCTGCTCGGGCGCGACGTCCTCGAGGATCTTCTCGCAGTACGCCCTCGTGTTCGGCCAGGTCGTGTCGGTGTGCGGGTAGTCGGTCTCGAAGCAGATGTTGTTCTCGCCGACTTCGTCGAGTGACTTCACGCCGTGGCGGTCCCAGGTGAAGCAGCCGAAGACGCGGTCGTAGTAGTAGCTCGACGGGGGCTCGGGGCACAGCCGCTTCGACTGCTGCCAGGTGTTGTGCTCCTCCCACACCGTGTCGGCGCGCTCGAGCGCGTACGGCAGCCACCCGATCTGGCCCTCGGAGTACGCGATCTTCAGCTTCGGGAACCGGTGCATGATCCCGCCGAAGAGGTAGTCGCCCAGCGACGCCATTGAGTTGTTGAAGCCGACCATGCTCGTGACACCGGGAGGTGCGTCCTTCGACGAGAACGGGTCACTCGACGACGAGCCGACGTGCATGCACAGCGTGGTCCCGGTGTCGTTGCACGCCGTGAGGATCGGGTCCCAGTGGCCGGTGTGCACGCTCGGGAGGTCGAGGCGCGTCGGCAGCTCGGAAAAGCACACCGCCCGCACACCGCGCGCCGCGTTGCGCTGGATCTCCTGCGCGGCGAGGTCCGCGTCCCACAGCGGGATGATGCACAGCGGGATGTTGATGCCGATCGACGGGTCGCACCACTCCTCGACCATCCAGTCGTTGTACGCCTTCACGCAGGCGAGGCCGAGCTCCTTGTCGTCGCCCTCGTGGAAGGTCTGGCCGCAGAAGCGCGGGAACGTGGGGAAGGGGAGCGAGCCGTCGACCCAGTTCAGATCGAAGTCCTTCTTGCGCTCCTTCGGGTCGTAGCAACCGGGGCGCATGTCGTCGTAGGTGACGGGGGTCATCGTCATCTGCGTCTTGTCGAAGCTCGACGGATCGCCGTCGGGCGTCGCCGAGTTCGGGATGGCGACGAACTTCTTCTGGACGTAGATGAGCTTGTCCTCGTAGTACCAGGCGTCGCCCCACTCGCCCTCGGGGTCCTCGGGCATCACGTACTTCGCGCCGCGGCGCATCTTGAACGTGCCCCACCGCTTGCGCTCGACGCGCGGGCCCTTCGCCCGGTACTTCTCGGGCAGCCACGTCTGCCAGACGTGCGCCGGCTCCACCACGTGGTCGTCCACGCTGATGATCTTCGGCAGTTCCATGGACCTCTCCTCGCTCGCGGTGGTGGCCCCGAGGATAGCTGACGCCGGTGTCAGGTTGCTCGGCCGGCCTCGCCAGGATGCGCGGGTACGACGACGGCGGCGACGGGAAACCGGCCGTCGAGCAGGCCATACTGGCCCGCCACGACACCGGGGGATTCGATGACGAGCGAGGGAACGCAGACTCCCGAACTTCGATCGACGCACGTCGGGCGCTCCGACCTGATCCTGTCTTTGGCGGCCCTCTCGGTCGTCGCCGGCCTCGTTCACGCCGGGGCCGCCGGTTCGCACGCGACGGAGCACCAGAACGTCGCCGAGCTGTTCGCCGCCGCGGCGGTGTTCCAGGTCGGCTGGGCGTTCCTCGTCGTCCTGCGGCCCCGCCGCCGGTGGCTCGCCCTCGGGGCGCTGGCCAACGCGGGGATGGTGGCGTTCTGGTTCGTCTCGAAGCGCTACGGCATCTCCTGGATCGACGGCCTCGACCGGCCCGAGCAGGCCCAGCTCGCCGACATCGTGTGCACCGTGCTCGAGGCGTTGGTCTTCGCGGGCGCGGGCATCCTGGCGCTGCACCCGTCGGACGACGAGGCGGGCGACCCGGTCCCGGCGACGGCCCGGTCCCGCGGGTCGTTCCTCGTGCCCGGCGCGGTGACCATCGCGGCACTGCTGTTCGCCGTCCCCGCGTTGGTCGCGCCGCACGAGCACCAGCACGACCACGCCGACGGCGAGCTGGTCGCGGCGGACGGCCACACCCATGTCCACACCGGTGCCGAGACCGCGACGACCGGGCACTCACACGCCGGGTCCGGCGTCGCGACGGGCGTCCCGGCCGCGGACGTCGTCACCGAGGCCGACGGCCACCACCACGGCGGACCGAACGCCGGCGCGACCAAGCCGACCGCCGCCGAACAGGCGCGCGCCAACCAGCTCGTGCGCGTCACCGTTCCCGCGGTGCAGAAGTACGGGGACCCGAAGGCCGCGGCGGCCGACGGCTTCGAGTCGATCGGCGACGCGGTCACCGGCTTCGAGCACTACGTGAACTGGAGCCGGCTCGACGACGGCAGGACGCTCGACCCGCAGGCCGTGGAGAGCCTCGTGTACCAGGTCGTGCCGGCCGGCAACGGCCGCAAGCTCGTCTCCGCCATGTACATCCTGCATTCCGGTGCGACGATGGTGAACGTTCCCGACGTCGGCGGGCCGCTCACGCCGTGGCACGATCACCAGGACCTCTGCTGGACGGGGCACAAGGTCACCGGGCTCCTGCGCAACGGGGTGTGCCGGCCGGGGGGCACGTTCGCGCCGAGCTCGCCGATGCTTCACGTCTGGGTCGAGGACACGCCGTGCGGCCGGTTCGCCGGCATCGAGGGCGGCGGGCCGTCGTGCAGCCACTCTCATGGTTCGTCGTCGTCGGCCGGGCCCGACGCGTCGTCGGCGGTCCTGCACACCGGCAACCACGGCGGCCCGAACGCGGACGCCACCGCGCCCACGAAAGCGGAGCGGGTTCGTGCCGACGAGCTCGTTCGCGATGTCAAGGCCACGCTGGTGCCGAAGTACGACGACCCGGCCGCCGCCGTCGCCGCGGGCTACCATTCGATCGGCGACGCCATGACGGGCTTCGAGCACTTCGTGAGCAGCGACTACCTGCGAGACGACGTCGAGCTCGACCCGGCCAAGGTCGAGTCGCTCGTCTACCGGGTGGACCGGGCGACGGGGGCGAAGACGTTCGTGTCGGCCATGTTCATCCTGAAGAACGGCTCGACCATGGCCGACGTACCCGACGTCGGCGGGCCGCTGACGCCGTGGCACGACCACCAGAACCTGTGCTGGTCGGGCCGGGGGACCGTCGCCGGGGTCCTGGTCAACGGCAAGTGCACGCCCGGCGGCACGTTCCACGGGACGTCGCCCATGCTGCACGTATGGGTGGTCCCGAACGACTGCGGGCCCTTCGCCGGCATCGAGACCGCCGGCCCGGTGTCGCACGGCAGCGATTGCGCGCACACGCACGCGACCAGCAGCTGAGCCGCCGGCCCTCGAGCTCCTCGCTCCGCCGACTCCCGGGCCGTCTCCCGGTGCTGCTACGCTGATTGCTCCAGATCGCCGCGGGGTGGAGCAGTCTGGTAGCTCGTCGGGCTCATAACCCGAAGGTCGCAGGTTCAAATCCTGCCCCCGCCACCATCTGAAACAGCAGGTCAAAGGCCCTTTCCGAGGAATCGGGGAGGGCCTTTCTGCTGCCTGTTCCCCCGATCTTCTACCGGGTTTTCTACCGGATCGGCTGGTACAGCCCACGAAGGTCCGTGACGGGACCTTCCGGGCCGGGATGACGGCCGTCCTTGCGTGGCCTGGGTTCGGACCGCTCGCGGGGCTTGGGGAGGGCGGTTGGGGTGATCTTCGGGTTCTCGGTAGAACGCGCGGGTCGAAGGGGCCGGTAGACCGTTCCCCCGAGTGGGCGTAGGCTGATCGGCACAGTCCCGCGTTGCCCGTCGAACGCCCCGGGTGCGGACGCAAGGCTGCTCGGCGTTCCTTCTGGACTACCTCGAAGGAACAGCCATGCGCGGCTATGTCGTCAAGAAGGGCAAGAGCTACTACGCGGTCGTCTACGACGGTGTCGACCCCGGTACGGGCAAGGAGAAGCGCAAGTGGGTCTCGGCGGGTCCGCGTCGCAGCGACGCGGAGAAGCTGGTGACCGATCTGGTGAAGCGCCGCAACCAGGGAGTGTCGGTCGCGACCGAGAAGCTGACGCTGGGTGAGTACCTGACGGGGCGGTGGTTGCCGATCCAGGAGAGCCAGATCCGCAAGAGCACGTTCGATTCGTATCGGCGCAACATCGAGCTGCACGTGTTGCCGGCGCTGGCCAAGATGCCGTTGGAGAAGCTGACCGCGAGCGACCTCGACGCGTTGTACGCGTCGCTTCTGGTGCGGGGCCGCAAGGCGGCGACTCGCACCGGTGAGGGTCTGGCACCGAAGACGGTGCGGTCGATCCACCTGGTGGTGCACAAGGCGCTCGCGGACGCGGAGCGCAAGGGCCTGGTGATCCGCAACGTCGCCGCGCTGGCCGATCCGCCCAAGGTCGGCGCCCGCAAGCAGATCGAGATCAAGGCGTGGACCGCGGAGCAGCTCGACGTGTTCCTCGAAGCGATCGAGGCGCACCGTCTCGCCCCGGCGTTCCATCTGGCGTCGTACACGGGGATGCGCCGGGGTGAGTTGTTGGGGTTGCGTTGGAAGGACCTCGACCTCGACGCGAACCGTCTGTCGGTGCGCCAGGCGTTGGTGTCGGTGGCCTATGAGATGCACATCTCCGATGTGAAGACCGGGTCGGGGCGGCGCACGATCGACATCGAAGAGGAGACCGTCGAGGTCCTCCGCCAGTGGCGCAAGGCCCGTGAGCTCGAGGCCGGTGGACCGATCGGCGAGGAGGCGTTGGTGTTCTCCAAGCCCGACACCACGTGGATCCACCCTGACGTGTTCAGCCAGACCTTCGACCGAGTCGTCGCGAGGATCGCGGTCCCCGAGATCACCTTGCACGACCTGCGCCATACCCATGCGACGCTGCTGTTGCAGGCGGGGGTGTCGGTGAAGGTGGTGTGCGAACGGCTCGGGCATTCGAACCCGGCGTTCACGATGTCGGTGTACCAGCACGTGTTGCCGGGCATGCAGGCCGAAGCGGCCGTCGCGTTCGCGCAGGTGCTGCGCAACGCCCACATGGTCAGGACCGCGATGGGGACCGCCGTGGCGACGGTAAACGGGCCGTCAGGGAAGGTGACCCCACTCGGTGTCGAAGGTGTGCTCGAGGCGTTGGGTGGCATTGAGGACCCCTCGACGATGGCGGAGATCGCGGCCGAAGCGGTGCGCATGATGAACCGCGCCACCCTTGCCGCGCCATCGGCGGGCACGGTTGGGTGGCAGGACGTGGGCGACACCTACCGGCTGTTGGGCGAGCTGGGTGTGCTCGTCGACCGACTGCCCCAGGTGTGTGATCAGCTGGCCCGCACGTTCCAGCGGCCCGCGTTTCGGTCATCGACCCGCAGCGATTCGGAGACCTCCGAGACAGCGACGTCGTTGCTGGCTGTCGCGGCGGACGAGATGGTCAGAGCCGACGAGTACGGGCGGGCACTGGGCCGCTGCATCGCCGCGGCTCATGCCGCCGTGTCGCACCTGGCCCCGCTCGGCGACGACACCCCCGTCATGGACACCTCGACGGAGGCCACAGTCGTGGCCGAGAGCGGAGAGGGGGAGCGGTCGTGACCAGCGATGTGAACGTGATCGAGGTGCTGGGACACGACCTTCTGTTGGTCGAGACCAGCGGAGCGGAAGTGCACCTGGCGTCGCTGTGCGACGGTGATGATCGGCGGGCGGCGGTGAAAGCGACCGGCGCCGAGTACGTCGAGCCACCGGAGGTCGTTGCCGGCTATGACCAGGCTGCGCTGTATCGCGAGCGCTGGTCGCCCAAGACCTTGTGCGGCCGTGGGTGGGTCGAGATGGCCGCGGGTGACGGCGGCACGTTCCGTCGTTGGCAGGTGATCTCGCTGGTGCCGACGTGTCGGTCGTGTCTGCGGGTGATCGACACGTGGTTCGCGCCCGTAGAAGCTCCCGACGGGATGGAGTTGCTGGCGTCGGTCGTGGCCGACAC